>NZ_KZ537954.1:2969-4504 GCF_002844195.1 Halegenticoccus soli | reverse complement strand
TCCGATTTAGCCATGCTAGTTGCACGAGTTCAGACTCGTGGCGAATAGCTCCGTAACACGTGGCCAAACTACCCTACGGAGAGGCATAACCTCGGGAAACTGAGGCTAATACCTCATAACGTTCCCACGCTGGAATGCCGGGAACTGGAAACGCTCCGGCGCCGTAGGATGTGGCTGCGGCCGATTAGGTAGACGGTGGGGTAACGGCCCACCGTGCCGATAATCGGTACGGGTTGTGAGAGCAAGAGCCCGGAGACGGAATCTGAGACAAGATTCCGGGCCCTACGGGGCGCAGCAGGCGCGAAACCTTTACACTGCGCGACCGCGCGATAAGGGGACCCCGAGTGCGAGGGCATACAGTCCTCGCTTTTGAGAACCGTAAGGTGGTTCTCGAATAAGGGCTGGGCAAGACCGGTGCCAGCCGCCGCGGTAATACCGGCAGCCCAAGTGATGGCCGATCTTATTGGGCCTAAAGCGTCCGTAGCTGGCCACGTCGGTTCGTCGGGAAATCCATCCGCTCAACGGATGGGCGTCCGGCGAATACCACGTGGCTTGGGACCGGAAGACCCAGAGGGTACGTCCGGGGTAGGAGTGAAATCCCGTAATCCCGGACGGACCGCCGATGGCGAAAGCACTCTGGGAGGACGGCTCCGACAGTGAGGGACGAAAGCTAGGGTCTCGAACCGGATTAGATACCCGGGTAGTCCTAGCCGTAAACGATGCCTGTTAGGTGTGGCACCCGCTACGAGCGGGTGCTGTGCCGTAGGGAAGCCGCTAAACAGGCCGCCTGGGAAGTACGTCCGCAAGGATGAAACTTAAAGGAATTGGCGGGGGAGCACTACAACCGGAGGAGCCTGCGGTTTAATTGGACTCAACGCCGGACATCTCACCAGCACCGACAGTAGCGATGATCATCAGGTTGATGACCTCCATGCTGAGCTACTGAGAGGAGGTGCATGGCCGCCGTCAGCTCGTACCGTGAGGCGTCCTGTTAAGTCAGGCAACGAGCGAGACCCGCACTCTTAATTGCCAGCATGACCCCCGGGTCGATGGGTACATTAGGAGGACTGCCGTGGCCAACACGGAGGAAGGAACGGGCAACGGTAGGTCAGTATGCCCCGAATGTGCTGGGCTACACGCGGGCTACAATGGCCAGGACAATGGGTTCCAACGCCGAAAGGTGCAGGTAATCTCAGAAACCTGGTCGTAGTTCGGATTGAGGGCTGAAACTCGCCCTCATGAAGCTGGATTCGGTAGTAGTCGCCTTTCAGCAGAGGGCGGCGAATACGTCCCTGCTCCTTGCACACACCGCCCGTCAAAGCACCCGAGTGGGGTCCGGATGAGGCCAGGATTCCCTGGTCGAATCTGGGCTCCGCAAGGGGGCTTAAGTCGTAACAAGGTAGCCGTAGGGGAATCTGCGGCTGGATCACCTCCTACAGACCGGGACCACTCACCCGAGTGGCCCACCTTTCCGCATGCCGCGTTCGGTGCCGCCCGCCGGCTCGACCGGGCACCTATGAACTATCAGGGCTACC
>NZ_KZ537954.1:0-2545 GCF_002844195.1 Halegenticoccus soli | reverse complement strand
GGATCTCCGAATGGGAATCCCCACAGCAATTGCTTCGCGCAATGGGGAACGCCGGGAATTGAAACATCTCAGTACCGGCAGGAAAAGAAAGCAACCGCGATGTCGTCAGTAACGGCGAGTGAACGCGACGCAGTCCAAACCGAAGCCGCAAGGCAATGTGGTGTACGGACTGGCTCTCATCGCCGGACCGTCTTCGTGAAGTCTCCTGGAACGGAGCGTGAGACAGGGTGAAAACCCCGTAACGAAGGCCAGTACGGCGTGCGTCAGCTCCAGAGTAGCGGGGGTCGGATATCCCTCGTGAATTTCGCTGGCATTCACAGCGAAGACTAAACACTCCTCGAGACCGATAGCGAACAAGTAGCGTGAGCGAACGCTGAAAAGCACCCCGAGAAGGGCGGTGCAATAGGGCTTGAAATCAGGTGGCGATAGAGCGACGGGGCGTAAAAGGCCTCTCGGAAAACGAACCGGACGCGAGTCCGCAGTAGGAACCGAGAGGAGCCGACGTTCCGTCGTGCGTTTTGAAAAACGAACCAGGGAGTGTGCCTGTTTGGCGAGTCTAACCCGAGCATCGGGGAAGGCGCAGGGAAACCGACACGACCGCAGCATCCGCGAGGGTCGCCGTGTTCAAGCGCGGGGAGCCAAGCGGGCACGACCCGAAACCGAGTGATCTACACGAGGGCAAGGTGAAGCGTGGCGAAAGCCACGTGGAGGCCTGCTAGAGTTGGTGTCCTACAATACCCTCTCGTGACCTTCGTGTAGGGGTGAAAGGCCCATCGAACTCGGCAACAGCTGGTTCCGACCGAAACATGTCGAAGCATGACCTCCGCCGAGGTAGTTCGTGGGGTAGAGCGACCGATTGGGTGACCTGACTCCGAGAGGAGTCAGCCACCCTGTCAAACTCCGAACCTACGAACGCTGTCGACGCGGGGAGTCCGGTCTGCGGGGTAAGCCTGTGGACCGTAAGGGAGACAACCCAGAGCCGGGTTAAGGACCCAAAATGTGGATTAAGTGCGATTGAAGCTGGTCTCGAGCCCTAGACAGCCGGGAGGTGAGCTTAGAAGCAGCTACCCTCTAAGAAAAGCGTAACAGCTTACCGGCCGAGGTTCGAGGCGGCGAAAATGATCGGGGCTCAAATCCACTTCCGAGACCTGGCGGCGCCCCTCACAGGGTGATCCAGTAGGTCGGCATTCCGTTCGGGTGGAAGCACGGGCGAGAGTTCGTGTGGACCGAGCGGTAACGAAAATCCTGGTCACAGTAGCAGCGAGAGTCGGGTGAGAACCCCGACGGCCTTACGAGCAAGGGTTCCTCGGCACTGCCAATCAGCCGAGGGTTAGCCGGTCCTAAGGCCCGCCGCAATTCGAGCGGGTCAAAAGGGAAACAGGTTAATATTCCTGTGCTATCGTGCACTCAAAGCCGACGCCTCGGGGTCAGCTGAGCCGGGCCTTCGCCCGGTCGAACCGGAGAACGCCGTGGAAGCCGTCACGGCACGAAGCGGCCGAAATCCGGGATAGGGAAACTCGACGGTACCTGGGGCCCGTGAAAAGGCAAGCACGGTGACCGTACCGAGATCCGACACAGGTGCTCAGGCGGAGAAAGCCAAGGCCTGTCGGGAGAACCGACGTTAGGGAATTCGGCAATTTAGTCCCGTACGTTCGCAAGAAGGGATGCCTGCTCCGCGACGGAGCAGGTCGCAGTGACTCGGACGCTCCGACTGTCTAGTAACAACACAGGTGACCGCAAATCCGCAAGGACGAGTACGGTCACTGAATCCTGCCCAGTGCGGGTATCTGAACACCTCGTACAAGAGGACGAAGGACCCGTCAACGGCGGGGGTAACTATGACCCTCTTAAGGTAGCGTAGTACCTTGCCGCTTCAGTAGCGGCTTGCATGAATGGATCAACGAGAGCGTCGCTGTCCCAACGTTGGACCCGGTGAACTGTACGTTCCAGTGCGGAGTCTGGAGACCCCCAAGGGGAAGCGAAGACCCTATAGAGCTTTACTGCAGGCTGTCGCTGGGACATGGTCGCTGATGTGCAGGATAGGTAGGAGCCGTTACACAGGTACCCGCGCCAGCGGGCCACCGAGGCACCCGTGAAATACTACCCGTCAGTGACTGTGACCCTCACTCCGGGAGGAGGACACCGGTAGCCGGGCAGTTTGACTGGGGCGGTACGCGCTCGAAAAGATATCGAGCGCGCCCCAAGGTTTCCTCACTCGGGTCAGAAACCCGAGGAAGAGCGCAAGAGCACACGGAAGCCTGACAGTGATCTCCCCAACGAGGATCGCTGACGCGAAAGCGTGGTCTAGCGAACCGACGAGGCTCCTTAATGGGGCCCGTCGATGACAGAAAAGCTACCTTAGGGATAACAGAGTCGTCACCGGCAAGAGCACATATCGACCCGGTGGCTTGCTACCTCGATGTCGGTTCCCTCCATCCTGCCTGTGCAGAAGCAGGCAAGGGTGAGGTTGTTCGCCTATTAAAGGAGGTCGTGAGCTGGGTTTAGACCGTCGTGAGACAGGTCGGCTGCTATCTATTGGGGGTGC
>NZ_PEND01000014.1 GCF_002844195.1 Halegenticoccus soli | reverse complement strand
GCGACGTGCCGAAAATGCGGCTGTCGATCGAGAAACTGGCGGCGCTCGGGTGGGAACCAGAGACAGAGAGCGACGAGGCGGTCCGCCGCGCCGCCCGCGACCTCGCCGCCGAACTCAAAGCCGAGCGAGACGGCGCGAAAGCGCCCCCGTCGAGATCGTAAGAGTCGAGGGGGCGTCGCGGGCGTACCGGAAATCCCCTTTTGCGGCAAAGTCGGCGGGCTGATCGACGCGTAGGTGCACCCTACTACGGGTTTGAAACGCTCCAGGCGGGATTTCGGGCCATCCTTCGTCCTCGCCAGAGCGCCGGAGGACGGAGGAGGTAGACCCCGATTTATCCGTTACGTTGTCCGGGAGCAGGGGCCGTATTCGCCCGTTACAGTCACGATTTCCTGAATTTCAGGCTAGACTGTCTGTACCGGTCGGACTCCTCCGCGCCGCAACTAGGTAACTTCCGCGTAATTTCATCCAGGCTGTTAATAACAAATGTGCTACTCCGGATATGGGAATTTGCACAGCGCACTGGTCAGGCGGAAACACAGTCAGAAGAAAACGAAAGAGAGCACACGGATACCAACATGGTCAACAAATCGAATCAGCGGCTACCGATATCGCGACGCTCGTTCGGAACGCTCCTCGTCTCGACGCTCGCCGGCGCCGGCGCCGTCGGCTCCGTCGCCACGGCGGAGGAGAGCGAAGACGGAGTACTGACGCTCAGCGGCGACGACGACGTGTACATCGTCTTCGGCGCCGACACCGAGGACCTCTCCGAATGGGTCGAAGAGCACAGACAGGAAATCACACAGGAGGCGTCCGCGCGCGTCGAGCAGTACCAGGACGTCGATCAGCTGAACATCAACCAGCAGAGCGGCGCGGTCGCCATCTCCATCGACGGCGGCGACGCCAAGGCGATCCAGCGCACCTACCAGGCGAACGAGAACACGCAGGAGGGCGAGGCGAACTCGATCAACGCCGCCGACCAGACGCAGGAGGTGTCGATCAAGAACGTCGGTAACGTGCACATCGTCTTCGCCGACGAGTGCTCCCGCGAGTACTCCGGCTACGTCGTCGACACGAGCGGCGGCGTCCAGGAGAGCGCGCAGGCGGCCGACGCCAGCGTCGATCAGGAGCAGGACGTCGAGCAGCTGAACTACAGCAACCAGAGCGCCGCGGTCGCGCTCTCGGCCGAGAAGAGCGAGGCGACGGCGTACCAGCGGAGCTACCAGTCTAACGAGAACCTCCAGGTCGGCGTTGCCGAAGCGACGAACGTCAGCGAGCAGGCGCAGGACGGGGCCGGCGAGCAGTCGAGTTCCCAGGAGGCCAACGCTTCCGTGGAGCAGGATCAGGACGTCGATCAGCTGAACGTCAACGACCAGGGGTACGCGATCGCCATCGCCGTCGGCGAGGGCAGCGTCGCACTCGCGGTGCAGGAGAGCTACCAGGTCAACGTGAACAGGCAGCTCGCGTCCGCGTCCGCGGCGAACTTCAACGAACAGACGCAGTCGCTCGACGAGCAGATCGAGACGCTCGATGAACAGGCGAACGAGCTCGAAAAGCAGGCGCAGACCCCGCTGACGTGCGTCGCCTCCGCCGGGTCCGTCGCGTCCACGGGGTCCGACGACTCGACCGACGAGGCCGACGCGCTCGCCTCGAAGATGGACGACATCTCCGCGGAAGCCAGATCGGCCGCCGCGGAGGAGGCGGCCGAACAGGAGAACACGCAGGAGGCCGAGGCCACGGTGGTCCAGTCGCAGGAAGTCGACCAGGAGAACGTCAACCTGCAGACCGCCGCCGTCGCGATCGCCCGGAACTGCAGTCGGGCGACCGCGTTCCAGGAGAGCTACCAGTCCAACGTGAACGCGCAGATCGCCGTCGCCGAGGCGACGAACGAGAGCGAGCAGTCGCAGGCCGACGGGTCGCAGACCCAGATCCTCCTGAGCAGCGACGGTGAGGACGACAGGTGGTCCGTCGACTACGACAACGGCAACCAGCGGCAGGTCAACGAGCAGGAGGCCAGGGCCGCCGTCGAGCAGGTCCAGTACGTCGAGCAGCTGAACTACAACGAGCAGTACGCCGCGATCGCGTACGCCCAGGACAACGGCGAGGCCGAGTCTCACCAGGTGAACTACCAGCAGAACGTCAACACGCAGTACGCCACCGCCGAAGCGACGAACACCGCCGAGCAGACGCAGGAAGGCTGCGCGTAGGCCTTTCTGACGCGGCTGGCATCGTTATGCGGTCGAACTACGGAATACACCATTTTCTCGTCGGATCCGAGACGACGGAGACGGTCGTCGCGGCGGAGATCGTCGGACGAAATCGGGATGGACCCGTCGTACCTGGCGACGCACCGGTTCTCTCTGGAGGACGCGCCGCGCGGCTACGAGATGTTCAAGCACAGAGAGGACGGACGCGTTCGAGCGGTGTTCGCACCGTGAGGGAGGACGCGGCGGCTCCGCCGGCGTGCACGCCCGGGGGTCGGTCGGAGGGCGGGAATCGGCAGGTCCGCTTCGCTCCGGTCTCGGGCACAGCGGCGCATCGCCGAGTGGTTCGGACCCTCAGGGTTTGTCCACGAGACGGCGTTCGAGTTCGTCGCAGCGGACTTCGAGCGATTCGATTCGCTCCGCCAACCGGGACAGATTTTCGCGCCCGTAAACGTCCCGTTCGAGCAGCGTGACGCGGTGCGTGAGCGGATCGACGTGGTCCTCCGCCTCGGCACCGAACACGTGCGCTTCGAGTCTGCGCGTTCGACGTTTTAACCGGTCAAGTTCGTCCATGGGTGTGAGATCAACGCCGGCTCAAATGTACGCTCACATCCGTCGCCGGGCGGGAATGTCGGCGCGACGGACGGCGATCGTCGACAGGGGGACGATCGTCGACGGGACGAACGATGATCGTCGGTAGGGCCGACGATCGCTCGGGTGCGACCGTCGAACGACGGTGAGACGGCAGAGAGCGGGACGATGAGACGAGGAGAGCGAGACGATGAAACGGAAGAGAGCGGGGCCGCCGCTCAGAGCGAGCTGATGACCGCGACGGGGCGATCCGAGTTCCGGATGATGTGCTCGACGCGGTGACCGAAGAACGCCCGCTGGGAGACGGTCCGGATGTTGCTTCCGAGGACGAGCAGGTCGTCGTCGTTCTTCTCGGCGAGGCGGAGGATCTCGCGCTCGGGTTCGTCGTCGCCGACGATCACCCGCGTCGTGACTTCCGCGCCCATCTGTCGACCGAGGTCGGCCTCCCGGTCGACGATCTCCTCGCCGAGCGCCCGCGCCGACGACATGTCCGGCTCCTCGACGAACAGCTCGTCGAGCTGCGGTCGGTTGACCACGTGGACGACCTCAACCAGCGCGCCGCGTTCCTGCGCGATGGCGAACGCGACCTCGGCGGCGTGGCGGTTGTACTCGGTCCCGACGGTCGGCAGAAGGATCCGGTCGAGGTCGGTCTTGTCGAGGGTGCCCCCGGTCGCGACCACGTCGGAGTTGACGACCATGAGCGGACACGGCGACTCCAGAATCACGTCGTCCACCTCGGTGTTGAAAAGCGGTCCGTCGGGCGTACCGGCGCGTTCGCTCACGCCGAGGACGAGCATGTCGTACCCGTTCCGCGCCTCCGAGAGGACCGTCTGGCTGGTAGTCGCCTCGATCGGGCGGACGATCCCCCTGACGCTGTCGTTGGACAGCGCGAGCTGCTCGCGCATCCGCCCGAGACACGTCGTCGCTCGGCGATCCGCGGCCGCCGTTTCCGCGGTCGTCGCGGCCGAGCCGCCGTCGGGGACGGCGTCGGAACCGTTTCGGCCCGGAAGCACGCGGCGGAGCCGGTCTACGATCGATCGGCCGCCCGGCGACGGCTCCGTGGCGCGCGGGACGTACATGTTCGTCACCTCGATCTCGCGGTTGCGGGCGAAGTGACCGACCAGCTGAGCCGCGAACTGCGAGTCCGCGCTGCACCGCGTCGGCAGCAGGACCCGGGTGACGTTTCCGAGGAAGCTCTGCCGCTGGCGCTCCTCGCGTTCGAGGCGGTCCCGTTCCTCGTCGGTCATCGCGACCTTCGGGAGAGTCCACCTGAGCAGGGGCGGCGCCATCAGGGAGGTCACGATGGCGACCATGACGATGATCGTGTACATCTCGGAGGTGAGCACGTTGAGGCTCAGTCCGATGGTCGCGATGATGATCTCCATCGCGCCGCGGGCGTTCATTCCGGCACCCATCGCGATCCCTTCCCAGTCGCCGAGACCGGCAGCCTTCGCGCCCGCGTACGACCCGACGAACTTTCCGACGATGGCGACGGCGAGCACCGCCATCCCGACGAGGAACACCGTCGGGTCGGCCATCGCGGTGAGATCGACGCGGAGGCCCGCCGTCGCGAAGAAGATGGGCGCGAAGATCCCGATGGTAACGATCTCGAAGACGTGCTGTGGTTCTTGGCCGAACCGCTTGGTCTGACCGACGAGGATGCCGACGACGAACGCGCCGAGCACCGCTTCGAGGTGCATGTAGTGGGTTATCGAGCCGACGCCGAGGGCGAGGATCATCAGCGTGGTGATCTTCGCCGTCACGCCGCCGATGGCGTTGTCCACCCAGCGGAAGATGCGCCGGACGGCGCGGTCGCCGAGGGTGAACGCGAGGCCGAAGAACGCGGCCATCGAGACCAACGTCGTCCCGAGGGAACCGAGGTCGATCGCCCCGCTTCGGGCGAGTCCGGCGACGACGGCGAGCAACACCCACCCGATGGTGTCGTTTATCATCCCGGCCGCGAGCGTGATCTGCCCGATGTCGCGGCGGATCACGTCCATCTCCATCAACACCTTCGCGATGACCGGGATCGCAGAGATGGACAGCGCCGTGGCGACGAAGAGGCTGAAGACGAGGCGCTGGTCGGCTCCCGCGAGGAACGCGTCGGGGAGGTTGTACGCGAGCCCGAATCCGAGCGCGAAGGGGACGACGATACCCGCTATCGAGATGTAGGTCGCCGACTTCGCCCGGCTCTGGATAAGATCGAGATCGGTCTCCAGCCCGGTGAGGATGAGGAGCATGATCAGTCCGAACCAGGAGACGACCTCCAGGAGGTGATACTGCGCGGCCTCCTGCGGAAACAGGGCGGTGAACAGCCCGGGCGCGATCGCCGCGAGGATCGACGGCCCGAGAACGATCCCCGCGAGCAGCTCGCCGACGACCGAGGGGAGGTTCGCGCGGCGGGCGAGCTCTCCGAGCCCACGGGCGACAAAGAGGAGCAGGAACAGCTGAAGAAACAGGACGAGCAGTTCGTGGTGGCCCAGCGGCTGGATGACCTGCACGGTTACGCCTCCCGCGTCGATCGTCCGTCGCCGTTTCGTCGGTCCTCAGTCCGATCGGTGCCTCCGGCGTTATCAGCGTCTTCGACGTGGCTGGTTCGTCGGGCTCCGAGGGAGGGTCCGCTCAGTCTTCGCGCAAGAGCGCGCGAAAGCGTGTCCGCCCGGCACACCGTGTCGATGCCGAGTTCCTCGAACGGTTCTCGATTCCGCGGATCGTTCACGCACACGAGTACGCGGTCGACGTCGAACCGCGTCCTGAGTAGCTGCGCGACGAGGAGGTTGACGGCGTCGCGGTCCGTCGCGACGACCGCAACGTCCGTCCGGCGGACGCCGGCGTTTCGAAGCGCGTTGACGTCCGTGAACTCGACTCTCCGGGCCTCGATACCGCGTTTTCGGGCCCGTTCGACGACGCCGGCGTCCGTATCGATGAGCAGGACGGAGCCGGGCCGTGAACCGAGCCGTTCGGCGAGGGCGAAGCCGACGTGTCCGCCTCCGATTATCAGGGTGGACATGGGTAGGGACTCCACGATCGATGACCGCTCGATCGTCATGCAGGGCCTAGATCACGATCCAGCATAAAGACAGCGGCTGAGTTTCCGTATCGGCAAATCTCGATTCTTAGATACTCGAATCGTGATAACAGTATATTATACCGATTGTTTCGCTTCGGGCGAAATCGATCACGGCTCATTCGGCTGTTTTCGGATTGCGTTGGCGCTTTCAAATCGAGAGGTACGTCGTATTGACGGGGCTTGCGGATCGAACTGACGGAGCTTGGGATCAAACGGAACCCAAACGGAACCGCCGCTGGGCGGTCGAACTACCCGCACGCGGCCAGTTGACACATGCGGCCGGACTGGTTCGCATGAGTGAGGCGATAACGCGACGATGTAAGCGCGCGACAGATGAAGTCAGCAGATCGACGCGATCACGCGACCGAGCCGACTCGCGGCGGGAATCGAACCGTTCGGCGAGGCGTCAACGCGTTCGAAAGTCAGATGGGATCCTTGCCGGAATTGAGCGCCTTCAGGACAATCTCCGGATCTCGATTCAGCGAGTGAACCCGATAGCTTCCCTTCTCGTACCCGCCCCCCGTGTGCCGACTCTCGGTGATCCCGAGGAACGATTGCTCTTTCAGCAGGCGGGAGACCCGATCCCAGGAGATCGGATCGGATCCCTCGTTCCGGCAGACCTTCTTGTACGCGGTGTAGATGTCCTTCTTGGCGAACTCGTCCTTCGATCGGCTCAGGGTCAGCGAGGCCAACGCGATCAGGATGTACTTCACGTGCGGGGTGGATCCCGACACCAGCTCCGAGAAGCGGTCAGCCTCGGCGCGTTCCATCGCCTGATCGATGTGGTCCTCCGTCACCGTCGAGGACTCGGTCTCTTCCGCTATCGCCCCCGCGTAGCGCAGGATGTCGATGGCCTTGCGGGCGTCGCCGTGCTCCCGCGCGGCGAGCGCGGCGACCCGCGGGATCACCTCGTCGGAGAGAACCCCGTCTCGGAACGCGTCCCGCCGGTTTTCGAGGATCTGCCGGAGCTGATTCGCGTCGTAGGGGTGGAAGACGAACTCCCTGTCCTGGAGGCTCGAATCGACGCGTTCGCCGATGGTCTCGCGGTACTGGATTTTGTTGCTGATCGCGATGATTCCGACGTAGGTGTCGGTCTTGCCGGTCTCCTCGGCGCGAGAGAGCGTCATGAGGATGTCGTCGTCGCCGTCGAGTTTGTCGACCTCGTCGAGGATGACGATCAGCGATCTGACGTCATGCGCGTCGAGTAAGTCCCACAGGTGACGGAAGTACTCCGACGCCCCGATCCCCTTGCGGGGGATGTCGAGGTCGGGTTCGAGCGTGTCGCGCACGCCGAGTGCGAGTTCGCGGGCGGCGCGGGTTTCGGTGTCCTCGTTCGAGCAATCGACGTACTGGTAGATCAGGTTGACGTCGTTCTGCTGCGCGCGCGAACGCGCCTCCCGGGCCATGTGCTTCGACACGAGCGACTTGCCCGTCCCCGTCTTCCCGTAGATGAGAAGGTTCCGCGGCGGCCCGCCCCGAACCGCCGGACCGAGCGCTTTTCCTACCGCACGAATTTCGTCGTCGCGGCCGATGATCCGATCCCGTTCGGGAACGTACCCGACGCGCAGGAGTTCCTCCCGGACGAAAATGTCGCCGATCGCGAACGGATCGGCAGGTTCCTCGGTCGGATCATCGACGCCCTGGTCCGGATCCGTCATTGACTCACACGGCTTGTCGGTACCGCCATAAAGGTATCGACCCCTCATACCGAGTGAAATCGGTGAGGATCCCGAGTGACGTACCGAGGGGGCATCGAGAGGCCATCGGGGGACTATCGAATGATCCCGTTGGGTCAGCGCCGAGCGAGCGTTGAGGCGGGTGCTCGTCCGTAGTTGGACCCTCACCCCCACCCCCCGTACCGAGTGAATCACGTTCGACCGTTCCCCTCGCGTCTCCGTCGGACGGACGTCAGACACCCCTCGTACCGAGTGAAACTCGTCGCCCTCGTCTTCACTCACACTGTCGTCTTCTTCTTCTTCTTCCCGCTTTTCCTCTCCTGCAGTCACGGGATCCTCGTCATATAATATAAATCTTTATGATAAGGTTATTATTGTCAGATCTTGTGAATCCGATATTCGGTACCAGTCGGCCGGTTTTCCGAATTTATAACTGATTCGCCCCAAGCTGATGACGTTCATTTATATACTATCTCGAACGCCACTGAAAACGTCCCGGGGGCTCGTTTGATTTCACTCGGTACGAGGGGTGGGGGTGACAGAGAATCGAGCGCATGCCCGCATCTTCAGGCGCGGGTGGATGTCAAATACTGAGTGCACTGCTACACCCTACGCGACGCATCGGGGAAAGATCCTCGACGCGGCGAATTCGAGGCGAGAAGTCGCCCAATTCAGTCGGTTCGGGGGGTGTGGTCGGGCGTCCGGCTTCGTTCGATCCCCCGCTCCCATTCGATTCCGCGGGACCCCCCGTACCGACTGAAACGGCGATCGGACACATCGGTTTTCAAATGTCCTCGCGGACCTGGTTGAGAGTCTAGATCGGCAACAAATCGGCGCACGGAAACGGAATTGAACGTTCGAAAACCGGTGTGGGAGTGTCGACCGCGTCGGACGCGAGTTCCTCGTCACCCTGCTCCTCGCCGCGCGGAACTGACGAACCCGGAACCGATTCCGAAGACAAGAGTCGTCGTTCTCTGTCGTTCTTCGACGGTGCTCCGACGCGGTCCACTAGCATATCTCTCTGTAGCTCTCATCGAGTTCCCGGCGGCCTATTCTGCGGTCAGTGATTTGACCGTACTGATCTCAACGAGCGGCGGACGGCGGGAGGACGACCGCGGCGAACGACGAAGGATTGACGCGTTGTCGCTATCGACACGCGAACGATATGCCAATGGCACCGATCAGCGCATTGCGCTCCCGTGGTCGGCAAGATGCGGATCGGTACCGATTAAGGGGAACGGATGCCTCGGGGCCCCGCTCACCTCGGTTGCCGCTGCAGATTCATTTACGAACGAGTAGTACTACTCCATTCTGATTCGTATTCGATCTGACTTGCGTAATTGACGTAAGTCAATTCTCCTTCGGCGCACTTCGATTGCTCCTTCGTTCGATGCGTCGCCGATACCGGATCGCGCGCTGTACGAAAAGAAATGTGAAGAACCCTCTTCGTTCGTCGAATGTATCGAACTATCGCCACGTTCGCTTCGGAACCGCTCTCACTCCGTCGCTGCTTTCACCGCCGAGAGCACCGCTTCGTGCGCCTCGCCGTTCGACGCGACGATCCCCGGACCGCCCGGCCTCCACTCGTCGCCGCGAAGGTCGGTCACGGTTCCGCCGGCTCGCGCCACGAGATACGCGCCGGCGACCGTATCCCACGGATTCGGCCGCGGGTCGAACGCGACGGCCGCGTCGAGAGCTCCGCTCGCGACCAGCGAGAGCGTCAGCTGCGCGGAGCCGAGCCGCCGCAACTCGCCGAAGCGATCGACGATCGCCCGGGTCAGCGACCCGACGGCGGCGCTGTCGTCCCTCGCCCACCGGAGGGTGGGCGCAACGAGGAACGTTTCGGGATCGGTTCGGCCGCTCACCGAGATCGGCCGTTCCTCGCGCGTCACGCCGGTCGACGTCGCCCGGTACGTCTCGCCGAGCGCCGGCGCGACGTTGACCGCGCTGATCGGCTTTCCGTCGCGAACGACCGCCACGCTCGTCACCCATCCGTGGAGACCTCGAACGAAGTTCTGCGTCCCGTCTATGGGATCGACGATCCACGCGTATCCCTCGTCCGGGACGGTCTTCCGCTCGTCTTCCTCCTCGCCGACGATCGCGTCGGCCGGGAAGTGTTCCTCGATCGTCGACACGACGCGCCGCTGGGTCGTTCGGTCCGCCTCGGTGACGAGGTCCGTCTTGCCTGTCTTGCGCTCGACTGTCAGATTCGTCCGAAACCGTTGCATCGCGTAGTCGGCCCCCGCCCGCGCGGCCTCCATCACGACCGCCTCTCTGGTCGGCATACGCTGAGGGTCGCGTCGCTGTTGTATATATGTCCGCAAAAAGTGTTGGGACTGGGTAATTCCACTCCATCGAGATTCCTCGAAATCGCCGAAAACCGTCAGGAGCATCCGAAATCGATGAGAGCGTCAGATGACGCGATCCGGTCCCTCACGGCGATCTCCCAATAACATTCTTCCGAAACCACCAGGTGTCTGACTTCTTTTTTCGTTACGAGGTTAGCACTGTCACGATTCTTAATTCCGATCCGAATTTCGAGAGGTGTGGCCAGTCCGTTGCACCCTCCGAACCTCCACCGGAACGCGTGCCGCTCGGCCGAATCCGACGCTCTTTCGCTCTCCGTTACTCCTCGTTTGCCCCTCGTCCGCACCTCATTCGCTCCTCGTCCGCACCTCATTTAGGGCTTTTTCGCGCCTCGGCCGCGCGGTCACTGCGATTCGTAATCGGTCCCGACAAAATCTGCGAGTCGATCGACCGAACGCGTTTCACAATTCAAATTGCATTCGGACGTCGTTCGGCGCCGATCCCGCCCCGGAACCACCCTTCCGCGCGCTGAACGACGCCAGAGACGGGTTACGATGGACACAGATCACGACGGATAGATCACACCGGGACCACCACGAGATACGGATCGCGAGCGTAGGCGCAGGCCACGGCCAGCTCACGATCGTTCGGTCAGCTCTCGCAGCAACCGGCGCGTGTGGCCGACCGAGTACGACACGCCCGTCTCCCGCTCGATGTGGTCCCGCAGCAGCAGCGGCGTCCACTCGTCCGCCTCATATCCCACTTCGTCCGGCGTTCCTTCGAGATCTGCCCGTATCGCGCGCTGCTCCTCCGACGAGAGCTTGCGCGGTCGACCCGGTCGCTTCTCGTCCTCGATCGCCTTCTCTATCGGCTCCGCCTCGAACCGGTCGAGCCAGTAGTACAGCGTCGACCGTGGGATCCCGTAGCGCTCGCTCAGCGTCGATACGGGGACGCCGTCCTTGTACGCGAGAGCGATCATGAGCCGCTTCGCGGGTTTCGCCTCGGACACGGCGCTCAACGCGTCGCGGAGGTCGTGGTCGTCGACATCGGCCAGTTTGCTCATGAACGAATTACTACAACACGACGTAATAAGTCTATGTTTTATTGTTCGATCGCGGTCCCTCGACCCTTCGCCGAGATGATCGATTCGAGCGGAACGACCGCTCGCTCGGAGAACGAGGGGTTCCGCCATCTGGAGGATGGAGCGGTCAATCACCTAGGAACGGGAGGCTCGGCCATTCGGCGGTCGAGATCGTTCGTTTGGGGTGGTGGAGACGGCGGACTCGAACGTGGGGGGTTTAATAGTGTTCGTGCTCAATTCGGGGGCGATGAACGAGTCCAGCGAGGAGAGCGCCTCCGATTCGCTTCCCGACCCGACGAACAGCAAGGTCGGACGGCTGATCGACCGGTACGATCTCGACGGAATGGGCGCCAGGATCGAACGGCTCTGGACCGGCGAGGGCGGAGAGGAGCGGAGCCTCCGGGATCTCGCCGACTACTTCAACCAGCAGATCCTGGAGGCAGAGATGGACGAGCGCGGGATGGAAACCCTCGACGGGGAAGTCGAAAACATGTATCGGCTTCTCACCGACGACGACATAAGCGGGGGGATCAGAACGGAGGCCGAGAACACGCTGAAGCGAAACGGGGTCGATATCGAGCGATTGCGGCGAAACTTCGTCTCGCACCAGGCGGTGTACACGTACCTCACGAAGTACCGCGGCGCGAGCAAGCGGACGGACGAACCGGACAGCGACGCTCGGGTCGAGAAGGGGCGCGAGACGATCCGACGGCTCCGCAGCCGCCTCGTCGCGGTGACCGAATCGACGCTGAATCAGCTCAGAAAGGCGGAGGACCTGGTACTCGGCGAGTTCAGCGTGTTCGTCGACATCCGCGTCCTCTGTGAGGACTGCGGCTCGCAGTACTCGGTGTCGGAACTCCTGGAGAGCGGCGGCTGCGACTGCCGAGCCGACGACCGATGAGCGCCCGCAACCCTCGATTCCGATGTGACGGCTATAGCCGTGTCAGGTCGTCGATCCAATACGTCAAGTATTATATCTCCGGAGCCCGGAGCTAAGTTCATGAGTCAAGCACAATCTTCGACTGAGCGGGTCGAAGTGAACGTTCGAAACATCGGCGGAATCGAGCGGACGAGCGTGAGCTTCGAGCCGGGTATCACCGTCCTCGCCGGTCGAAACGCCACGAACCGGACGTCCTTCCTCCAGGCGCTCATGGCCGCGCTCGGGAGCGACCGCGTCTCGCTCAAGGGCGACGCCGACGAAGGGGAGGTAGAACTGACGATCGGCGACCGGACCTACTCTCGAGCGCTGACCCGGCAGGGCGACGCGGTCCTCACCGAGGGCGAACCGTACCTCGAGGACTCGACCCTCGCGGACCTGTTCGCGTTCCTCCTCGAATCGAACGAGGCCCGTCGGGCCGTCGCGCGGGGCGACGACCTCCGCGAGATCATCATGGAGCCGATCGACACCGAGGCGATCCAGAGCGAAATCGAGCAACTGGAGTCCGAAAAGCGCCGCCTCTCGTCGGAACTTGAGGAGCTCGAATCGCTCGAAGGTCGGCTCCCGGAGCTCGAACGGCGGCGGACGGAGCTCTCGACGGACATCGAGGAGAAGCGCGAGGCGCTCTCCGAGACGGAAGCGGAGATCGAGTCCGCCGACGCCGACCTCGAAGACTCCCGCGAGGAGAAGGCCGAACTCGACGAGAAGCTCGAACAGCTCCGCGAGAAGCGCTCCGACCTCGACAACGTTCGGTTCCGGATGGAGTCCGAACAGGACAGCCTGTCGACGCTCAGAGAGGAGCGGGACGAACTCGAAGCGGAGCGCGAGGAGATGGCCGACGCGCCGGTCGGCGAGATCAACGAGATCGAATCGAAGCTCGACCGGCTCCGCGATCGGATCCAGCGCCTCGATTCGAGCATCACCGAACTGCAGACCATCATCCAGTTCAACGAGGACATGCTCGACGGGACGAGCACGGAGGTGCTCGAGGCGCTCCGCGAGGACGGCGGAACCGAAAGCTCCGGTTCCGGTTCCGTCACCGATCAGCTCCTCGACGACTCGAAGACGGTGGTGTGCTGGACCTGCGGCTCCGAAGTCGAGACGGCGCAGATAGAGCGGACGGTCGACCGACTGCGCGACCTCCGCCGTTCGAAGGTCGAGGACCGGAACGGCCTCCGCGAGCGGATCGACGAACTGAAGCGCGAGCGGTCCTCCCTCCAGGAAGACCAGCGCCGTCGCGAGCAGATTCAAAAGCGACTCCGCCGAACCGAGGACGAGATCGAGGACCGCGAGCGGTCGCTCGACCGGCTGAAGGACCGCCGCGAGTCGCTGACGACGGAGATCGAAGAGCTCGAGGAGGCAGTCGACGAACTCGAAGCCGAGGAGTACAGCGAGCTTCTCGACCTCCACAAGGAGGC
Source organism: Halegenticoccus soli (assembly GCF_002844195.1). GTDB lineage: Archaea > Halobacteriota > Halobacteria > Halobacteriales > Haloferacaceae > Halegenticoccus > Halegenticoccus soli. The sequence goes on along the minus strand of NZ_PEND01000014.1, from coordinate 28,337 downwards.
GAACCAGCTCGAATTCGAACTGGGGAAACTCGAGAGCGAACTCGAACGCGTCGACGACGAGATCGACGAGATTGAGTCGCGGCTGGACGAGCGCGACCGGCTCGCCGACCGCCGCGAGGAGGTCAAAGCCGAGATCGAGGACCTCCGGACGCGGATCGAGCAGATCGAAACCCAGGCCGTCTCGGAGTTCAACGACCACATGGAGGCGGTGCTCGACATCCTTGGGTACGCGAACCTGGAGCGCATCTGGATCGAGCGGACCGAACGGGAGGTCCGGGAGGGTCGCCGGAAGGTCACGCGGGCGTTCTTCGACCTGCACGTCGTTCGCAAGACGGCGTCCGGCACCGTCTACGAGGACACCGTCGACCACCTGAGCGAGTCGGAGCGCGAGGTCACCGGCCTCGTGTTCGCTCTCGCGGGGTACCTCGCGCACGACGTGTACGAGACGGTGCCGTTCATCCTGCTCGACTCGCTCGAAGCGATCGACTCCGACCGCATCGCGGCGCTCCTCGAGTACATCGACGACTACGCCGACTACCTCGTGGTCGCTCTCCTCCCGGAGGACGCGAGCGCTATCTCCCAGGAGCACGAGCGAGTCACCGAGATCTGACGCCGGCCGCTCCTTCGGTTCCGTTTCCCTTCCGTTCCTCCTCCGATTTTTGACCGGCACCCGAGCGTCAGGCGGCTCTAGCCGCTTCGGCTCACCGCTTCGATCGATCGTCTCAGATCGCCGATTCGGGAAGCGTCGCCGACAACCGCTCGAACGCCGACCCGGAAAGAGATCGGCGGGCCTTCCCCGCCGAACCGCTCGCATTTCATTCGGCATGAGGGGTCCGGGATACCCGGCGTCCCGGACGCGGGAGAGCCCGCGGGCTCCGGGACTTCGACTCAGGCCGCGTCTCCCTTCTCGTCCGCTCGCTCGGGGGCGACGATCACGGGACGGTCAGCCGTGAGGATCACGCTCTGTGCGACGCTGCCGAACAGCGCCTTCCCCGCGGGACTTCGACGGCGGCCGTAGATGCAGATGGTGTCGGCGTCGACCTCCGCCGCGGCGTCGACGATGGCCGTCGCCGGATCCCCGCTGGTCTCATGGAGCGTGACGTCGAACCCGTCGGCTTCGAACGCCTCCCTCGCTCGGCGGACCGAGCCGATCTGATCGATGTACGCTCCCTCCGGGTTGTCGGTGAAGTCGTGGTGCACGACGACCTCGGCCGCGTCCGGATCGAACAGGGTCGCGACCGTTCGCGCCTGCGCCCGCGCTCTGTCCTCGTGTTCGTCGACGGCGACGAGTACGCGTCTTCGAGCCATGACGCCTTTACGGGGTAATCCGCTATGAATGTTGACGCGAACGCCGAACGTCGACCGCACCCGTCCGCGACGCTCACAGCACGAGGTAGTTCGTCGCGGTCGGCTCAGTGCCGAGTGGACGAGGGTGGTACCGTCGGTTGAACTTTCCCCGGTTTTCGAACTGTCCGGAACACGCTTGACATCCACCTACGACTTCAGTCGTGGGATTCCTCTCGTGGGTGTCTCAGTCGTCAGAGTCCCCGAGAGCGACATTCCCGCTCGACGTGGTACTCTGGTCTGTGTATTCCTCGTTGGCCGTTGTCTCCACGATGGAGGGCGGGCTCTGGTCTTCCCGCCGACTGTGATTGTTCCACTTGAGGTACACGGGCCGTGCCATCGACCCAACCGCGTTGTTCTGCCGTCTCAGGAACGATTCACTTGCCACGAGGTCAGCGTGCCTCTCGAAACCACACGGACACGTCAACGAGTCCTCATAGCGAACGGTTGCTTCGCGTTCGCCGCACTCGGGGCACTCCTGACTCGTCCACGCCTCGGATTCTTCCTCGACTGTGATGCCGTATTCCTCACACACGTCTTCGAGGCGGTTGATGAATCGGCGGTACGCCCAAAAGTTGTGTGTTTTCTCGTTCACACACGGCGACCAGTGCGTCGAGAGAACGCCCTTGATGTCCTCGACGTACAGCGTTGAAACGCCCTCCTCGTATATGTGTTCCACGAGGTCGCGGACGAGGTTGTCTCGAGCGTGATTCCGCCGATTCGTGCGCTTCCGGTACAGGTGGTCGATGCGCTTGCTGGACTTGCGCTGGTTTTCGAGAAGCGACTGGTAGTACGCGATTCGTTCCGTGGTTTCACGGAACTTATCGAACAAGTCGCGCCCCTCGTACAGGAGTTGTAGGCCGGTCGTTGTCGTGCAGGCGACGAGGTTGTCGCGCCAACGTCCAGAGCGGCTTCTTCGGAAGCCAGTGGTGAATCCAGTCGAGAATTGTCGATAGTGACTGGTTGGAAAGCCCTGAACGTGTCTGCGAGTTCGTCGTACACGAGATTCATCCCACGAGTAAAGTCGTGGGCTTTCTCCTCAACTTTCTGTAACCCGCCGGTTCCGAACGATTTGCACCAGCCAGCTACCGCGACTGGAAACCTCGAGCCGTCCGGCTGAGCGGATTCCATCCCGGAGCACGATTCTCTCCCGTAGCACGAGCGATCCGAATGCTCAGTACGAGGTCTGTGGTTCGGGTGATCTAACCGAAGCAATCCTTCCGGGCGATGCGTCCCGGCCATCCGTTTTCACGCCGGACGCGGTGCTCGCGCGCCCGATCCAACCATTTCCGCTAGAAGATCCGAACACCGTCAGCTACCCGTCGTTCTCGTTCGAATGTCTCCGAAGTCGTGACAGCGACTCCACCTTAACGAGAGCTACCTCCGAGTGGGAACCCCAGCGAGAAGCTATGAGATCGCCCGCGCGTGAGGGATCCCGATCCGGGTCAACGTCACGCTTCTGATCTTCCTCCCGATCCTGGCGTGACTCGTCGGAAGCGGCCGGCAGATCGAACTGTCGCCGCGCTCGTCGATCGTCTCACCCCGGTTTCGGTCGATACCTCGAGCGACGCGAACGGCCGCCCGAGTCCGGGGGATCTTCGCGCTGCTGTTCGCCGTCAGCGCCGCCTCGACCCTCGACGCGATCCTGTTCCTCGTCGCGCTGTTCGTCCACGGCGCGGCAGCGTCGGAATCCCGGTCGGTCGTGCTCGGCGACCTGCTGCAGGGGATCTCGGTCGGCGGGATCGTGACCGTCGCCGCCGCCGTGGCGATCGACGCGACCCGAGCTCAGCGGTTAAACCGACAGGTATATTCACAGAGTCATACCAACTAGTTAAAATAACTAGTTAAAACGGACTGGTGACGAAAGTAATTGGATCTCCACCGCTCACTCGCTGACGACCGTTCCGTCGAGGTACGCTCTCGTCTTGTCGGTCGTAGACCGCAGTCGCTTCGCGAACGTGACGACGCGTTCACTGCCCTCGGTGCGGTCGTCCTCGACGGCGATCTCTAACCCCTGGTCCCGGAGGTGGTCGAGCAGCTCTTCGATCGGGCGGCGGTCCCCTCTGATCCGGTGCCGCTCGGCGACGATCTCCCCGTCGCGTACCCCCCGGAACGTGCGCACCATCGGGACGAGTATCGCCTCCCCGAGTTCGCGCGCCCGCCGCTCGACCTCGGCGTCGTCGGCCTCCCACTCGACGGCCTGGAACGCCTCGCGGAGCAGCCGTCGGAACACGAAGTCCCGTCCGTAGTCGAACGGGTACGAGAACGCGTAGGCCAGGTCGCTGCGGCTCGACGCCGAGGTTGTGTACTTCAGCTGTCTCTCCCCGCCGAGGGACTTCATCACCACCCCCTCGCGACCCTCCTCGTCGAGCTTCCGGACGGTTTCCCTCACTCCCGTCGCCCCCGATTCGGCTCGGTGAACGCCGAACAGCGGGGCCTGGGGCACCCCGTGCCGCTCGCAGAGCCGCCGCCGCTCGCGCACCGGGAGCGGTTCGCCCGTCGCTCGGTCGCGCACGTCGAACGCGCGGAACGCGAGCGACTCGACTTCGGGGTACTCGTGCGCCGTGTAGGGGCTCTCCGGGCCGATCATCTCGCCGCAGAGCATCGCCGACGGGTTCTCCTCGAAGAAGCCGTCGAGGTCGAGCGTCGAGCGGACCTTCCACGTCGTGAACGGGCAGACGAGCCCGCTCCGCGTGAACGCGAGCACCTCCCCGACCCGGACGACGCGGACGTTGTAGCCGTTCAGCTTCTCCTCGACCACGAACGCCCCGTCGAAGTACCGCGAAATCCCCGCGTCGAGGACGAACGCCCGCGGGATCTTCGGGAACCCGCGGACGACCGTCCCCCCGACGAGCACCGTCCCCCGCGACAGGTGTTTCCGCCGGTCCGGGAGGTGGCGGTACTCCGTTCTGCGGAACTCCCGCCGCCGGAAGTGTCCTTCGATCGCATCGAACTCGGATCGCGAGAGGCCGAGCAGCTCGTGGTACGTCATCCTGCGCGGCTCCTGGCTCGCGGTCTGTCGCGACCCCCGACTCGCGGCCTGTCGTGACTTCCGACCCATGGACGCTGGAGGGGCGGCCCCCCTTCGGCGGCGTACGATCGCGGGGCGGTGCGCCGCGGCCCGCTTCGGACGGCTCCGCGATCGCGGAGCCGTCCGTTCGCTCTCCGTATCCTGGCGCTCGCGGCGATCGCGCGAGGCCGACGGCCCGCCGTCTCCCGGGCGCTCGTCGCGTCGTTCACGGTCTGACGAGGATCTTCACGTGTTCGCTCTCGCCGTCCAATAGCTCGTCGAACCCCTCGTCGACGACGTCGGGGAGATCGATGCGCGCGGTGACGAGCGCTTCCGGATCGAGCTCTCCGTCGCCGAACAGGCGGAGGACGGCGCCGAACTCGCGGTCCGACAGCGGGCCGCCGAGATACGCGAGCGTGCCGGTGACCGCTCGCTCGCCGAGAACGATCGTGTTCGGATGCATGGAGATCTCCCCTTCGAAGATGCTCACGATCGTCACTCGGCCGTCGGCCTTCGCGGTTTCCAGCGCCTGCTTGAACGTGGTCTCTATTCCCGCGACCTCGAAGGTGACGTCCGTTCCCCCTCCTGTCTCGGCGTGGACGTACTCGACTGGGTCCGTCTCCGTCGGATCGACGAGGTCGTCGGCGCCGCTCTCCCGCGCGAGGCTGCGTCGGGCTTCGCGCGGTTCGGAGACGAAGATGCGACCGGCGCCGGCCGCACGCGCGGCCTGCACGACCGCGAGGCCGATTGGGCCGCTTCCGAACACGGCGACCGAGTCTCCCGCCTGGAGGCCGGATCGACGGACCGCGTGGAGACCGACGCTGAACGGTTCGACCAGTGCGCCGTGCTCGGTGGGAACGCCGTCCGGAAGCGGAACCGCCTGGACCGCCGGTACGGTGACGCGCTCCGAGAATCCGCCGCCGCCCCCCGAAAGGCCGACGAACCCGACGGACTCGCAGAGGTGGTACTTCCCCTCGACGCAGTACCGACACTCCCCGCACCAGACGATCGGGTTCACCGCGACGGCCTGCCCCTTCTCGTGGGTCGAGACGCCGTCTCCGACCGCCGTGATGACGCCGCCGAACTCGTGTCCCATGGTGATCGGCAGTCGCTCGCCGGTGAGCGGGTGCGGATCCCGATCCGGCACGAAGATCGGTCCGGCGACGTACTCGTGCAGATCGGAGCCGCAGATCCCGCACGAGTCGACCTCGATCCGCACCTCGTCGGGCCCGAGCGTCGGGTCGTCAACGTCGTCCACGCGGACGTCTCGCTGTCCGTGATATCTCGATGCTTGCATGAGAATATCTAGTACGGTAACCGGGACGATGAACTCTTTGTCGTCTCGTCCGGAGTTTCGGTTCGACGACAACCGAAACTCCGGACGAGTCGTCGAATCCGCCCGGGACGAACGCCGAGCGGTGCGGGTGCGCGTTCGGAGGCGTCCCGCTCGGCGGCGGAAACGGGTCGCGAGCGGTCAGGTATTTCTCCCCGCGGTGTCAATTGTTCCCATGCCCTCGTATCCTCTCAAGCAGCGATTCGTCCTCGACACGTCCGTGTTCATCACCGAGGAGATCCGCCGCGAGGACGAGAGCGTCGAGGAGGCGATCGACCGGTTTCTCGACCTCGTCGCGCGCGCGAAGCTCGACCTCAACATCTCCTGTTACATGCCGCCGTCGATCCACGACGAGCTGACGGCGATGCTCGGAGATCGCGGGGTGTCGGAGGAAACGTTCTCGAAGCTCAACACCTGGGTGATAAAAAAGAGTCCCGCCCGCCTCGAAGTCATGATTCCCGCGGAGCTAGTGTACGGGTTCATAGACGAGATGAGCGACCGGGTGAACCGCGGGTTGCGCATCTCCGAGAAGGCGGTCCGGAAGGCGGAGGAGTCCCGCGTCGAACGGCTCGACGACCACGAGTACATGACCGGGGTCGACCAGGTCATCGCCGACCTCCGGGACGAGTACCGGCGGACGCTCCGGAAAGGCGTACTCGACTCGCGGGAGGACCTCGACCTCCTCATCCTCGCGCGGGAACTCGACGCCGGCGTCGTCACCGAGGACACCGGCATCATCAGCTGGGCCGACGACTTCGGTCTCCGGTACCTGAAGGGCCGGGACTTTCCCGGACTGCTACAGGAGTATCTACGAACGGTCAATCACGTGGATTGACCGCGACGGCGGTCGTCGGCTGTCCCGCCGACCGAGGCCTCACGCGAACGGATCGAAGCCTCACACGAACAGGTCGCCGTGGCGGTCGGCGAGGCCCGTGTACTCGCCGGTCGAGTACCGCTCGAAGATCGCCTCCGCGTCGATCGACGTCTCCTCCAGCGGGGTCACTCTCGCCGGGACCCCGCGGACGAACGATCCCTCCGGGATCTCCGTGTGCTCCGGCACGACGGTTCCCGAGGCGACGATGCTCCGGCTTCCGACGGTGACGTTCGTGTTCACCGTCGCGTTGAACCCGACGAGCGCCCCGTCGTCGATCGTACACTCGTTGAGCACCGCCCCGTGTCCGATCATCACGCGCTCGCCGATGCGCACCGCGTGCAGGACGGCGTTGTCGCCGACGTGCGATTCGCGGCCGATCCGGACGGGCGCCACGTCGCCGCGGAGCACGACCCCGGGCCAGACGCTCGCGTCGGCTTCGACGACGACATCCCCCACGAGCGTCGCGCGCCGGCTGACGTGCGCGTCGTCGTGGACGTCCGGTTCGGTCCCTTCGAACTCGTATCGCCACTGTTCTCCCATAGTCGTCCTACGGGCGTCATCACCATGAATCTCGGCACAGTTCACCGATCGACACCTTGGCCCGCTCTGAAAAATCCCCGCGTCACTCCCGGTCTTCGACCGACCGGTCGGAGTCCTTGACCGACGGTTCGGAACCGGGACGACAGCACCCGCGTCCGGAGCCGTCCGTACGCGCGTTCCCAACCGGCCGTCCCTGCGTCCCGAACCGGTCGCGGGGGCGGCCCGAACCGGTCTCGCTACTCCCGGATCGGCGGGAGCGTCGAGAGGGTGACCTGCGCCGTGTCCGTCGCTCCGTCGGCGTCCGTCACCGTCAGGGTGACGAGCATCTCGCCGCACCCCGTGAACGTCACGTCGACGGTGTCCCCGGAGCCGCCTCCGTTCGCGATCTTCCCGAGTCCCTCGACGTTCCAGTCGTAGGAGGCGATTTCGCCGTCGGCGTCCGACGACGCGGATCCGTCGAGCGTGACGACGTCGTCGCTACTGAGATCGAGTTCGTCCGCGTTCGCCGGGTTCGTCTCGATCCGCGCGGTCGGCCCCTGGTTCGGTTCTCCGCCGGATCCGTCGTCCCCGCCGTCTCCGTCGGAGCCGTCACCCTCGCCGGCGTCGCCGTCGGAGTCGTCTCCGCCGGTGTCGTCCTCCGGTTCGTCCCCGCCGGGCTCGTCGTCCACTTCCTCGTCGCTGTCGCCCGAGAGCAGATCGTTGATGAGCTGTCTCACGATCTGGAGCTGCCACCCGACGCGCTTGTCGACGCCTCCAGCCTCCTCGTACGTCTCGACGAGGTGGGAGGTCGCGCCGAGGTCGTAGGACGCCTTGTAAATCAGGAGTCCGTACGGGGGCATGTCCGGGCCGGTCGCGAGGCTCTTTTTGAATAGGTACCGCGGGTTGGAAACGTGGTTGCGGTTGACGTACCTGACGGCCTCCTCCGCTTCGTCGTACGCCTTCTGCTGCTGGGAGTGGAAGACCGCCTGACCCAGCCCCGGATCTTGGTCGTCGCGATAGATCCCCCTCGACTCGTGGAGGTCGATCAGCATGTCCGGGTCGTACCTGCGGACGAGATTCCAGATCTCCCGCGCGAGTTCGGTGCCCGGCCTCTCGCCCACTTCGAACTGGCGGTTCAGGTCGACGCCGTCCGGACCGTTGCGCGTGCCCCGCTCGACGGCTCGCGCGTTCGCCCTCGGGATCGTGACGAGCGTCCCGGCGCCGATCGCCCACTCCCGGACGTAATTTGCGGCCCGGTAGCCGGCCTCCTCGTCGCCGTGCATCCCGCCGACCACGACGACCGTCGGACCGTCCTCGTCCGCGACCGTCTCGTAGACGGTCGTCTCCTCTTCGGTCCCCTCGCGCAATTTGAAGGTAGAACGAGAGACGTCCGTCTCCTCGGCTGTCGCGTTTCCGCTCAAAGCGAGTCCCGCGATCGTCAGTCCACCGGTCGCTGTCAGGAATTTTCGGCGTGTAGTGAGTGTGCGTCGCATTGGACGCTTCGTTATTTAGAATCGATGTATTTTAATTATACGCTCTATTCCGGAATTTTTCAACTAGTTATCACCTGGCTAATCTGTAACGATTTCACCCCAGGTCACTCTAATTCAAAAATTCGTGCCAACCTGGACGAACGAGGTAATCGGGCGGCGCATCGTTCGTAGGCTCCGTTTTGATCGGCTATATGACAGGAAGTCGAGGCGCGTTCCGTCTGAGACAGATCCCGTCCGGCAGCGCGAACCAGATTTTCGCCGACCGAGGCGTTCGTCGACGCACGGGGACCCGACCCGTCGCCGATGCTCCCCCCCCCCCATAGCGGTCGACCCGAACGCCCATTCGGCCGCGGTTCGCCCGAACCTGACGCTCAGAGCCCGAGCGCGTTTTCGAACACCGCTGCGTTCTGGTTGCCCAGGACCTTCGTCCTGTACTCGCCGTCGCGGAACAGGTAGAACGACGGCGTCCCGCGGATGCCGGCGCTCCGCCCCGCGCGAACGTCGGCGTTGACCGCGTCGTCGTAGGCCTTCCGCCGGGCCTCCCGAACGACGGTGCGCGCGTCCACGCTCGTCTCCGAGCGGAGGTACGCTTCCGTCTTTTCGAAGACGTTCCCGGTGTCGAACGACTGCCTGTTGGCGTAGTAGTGGGACTTCAGGTCCCAGTACGCCTCCGCGTCGTGGGCGTGCGTCGCCTTGAGCAACTGCACCCCCTGGTTCCCCCACGGCTCCACGATCGGGAACGCCCTCGCGACGTACGCCGCCTTCCCCGGATCGATAAGCCGGGATTTGAGCGTCGGGAGCGTCCCCTCGTGGAACTTCGCGCACGACGGGCACGACGGATCGTCGAAGGCCACGATGATCCCCCTGACGTCTTCGAGCGGCCGTCCGAGCCGCGGATTGTCCGCGATCCCGTTGGCGGCCGGGTGGTCGATGTCGGGGGCCGGTCGGGTTGTCGGAGGGGGCGTCTGCGTCGGCGTTTCCGTTTCCGTCCGTGTCGCAGTTTCGGTCTCCGTCGGTTCCGCTGTCTCCGTCGGCTCTTCGGAGGTCGTCGCGTTCACTTTCGTCGTCGTGCGAGACGTCGTTCGCTCGCGCGTAGTCGTCGGGTGGGCGGTCGATCGAGAAGACGTCGGGGTCGACTCCTCTTCGGACGTGTCGCCCAGTATTCCGGCACACCCGCTGAGACCGGCTACGAGTACGCCCGCCGATGCTTTCACTACGGCCCTGCGTGGTTTCTCCCGCATTACTCACCCGTTGTTCGGCTTAATAACCAGTTTAATTTTTTGGCTTGGAGCCACGCGTAATTATATTATTGTTGTTGATTTCTCTGTCGGTCGAAAGTCACGATTTTGCCCCTTGCCCCGACGAATCGGGCGTCCAAAACGCGTTACTCCGGCGTCGTTCGGTGGTTGGATTTCAGTCCTATCAGCCGCTCAGACGAACCCTCGCCACAAACGTTAATACAGGGAGAGTAACTAGTATCGGACGGATACTCCCCGAACAGTACGCACAGCGCTTTCCGGACCACAACCCGCGCCCATGAAATCGGCCCCTACCACCCTCTCGGACTGGCGAACGATCGCTCGCGCCGCCCGCCTCGTGCTCTCGACGCCCGCGTACGCGTTGCTCGCGGTCGTGGCCGCTCTCGTCGGCCTGACCACCTTCGTCGTCTCGCAGAACCTTTCGATCGTCCGCGACCTCGTTCTCCTCGGCCCGCTCCCCCTCGCCGCCCGGTTCGCCATCCTCGTCAACCTCTTTCCAGTCGTCGGCAGTGGATTCGGCGTCGGCGGCGGGGCGTTGCTCGCCGTCGCGAGCGTCCTCATCGGCGTCAACACGGCGATGCTGGCGTACCACCTCCGGAACAACGGCGGCTCGCTGCTCGAAAGCTCCGGCAGCGTCGGCGGCGTCGTCCTGAGCACGATGGGCGCAGGCTGCGCCGCTTGCGGGTCGGCGCTCGTCGCCGGCATCCTCGGCCTGTTCGGCGCGACGGGGCTCCTGGCGCTGTTCCCCCTCCACGGCCTCGAATTCGTCGTCCTCGCCATCGTCGCGCTCGTGCTCTCGACGTTCTGGCTCGCGGAGGGGATGCGCGGCGGGGACGCGGCCGGCTGCCCGGTCGAGTTCACGTCGTGACCGCTCCGCGGCAGTCCGCGCCTCCGCGAGGGGAGGCGCGACGGAGAAGAAAGCCGACGATAACGGACGTTCACACACTCATCGTGGCGGCCACTTTCTCGGCTGCGTCCGTCACCCGGTCGTACTCTCGCTCGGCTTCGAGCCACCCGTCGATCTTCGATTCGGACGTCGAACCGACGGACATCGTGGTCGTCGGATCGGGCTGGACGTCGGTAGTCCGAGCCCTATCCTCGGCCATGAATTGATCGACGAGCGTGCGGGCGCCGAGGACCCCTGTCCAACCTACCGCGCTGAATGCGGGGAGCGGGTCGTCCCAGGAAAGAATACTGTGCTTGGCCCGGAAGAGAGCGGAGATGAACGATCCGATCGCAGTCACGTTTCCGTTCGCAACGTTTTCTCTGAGCCACTTCAGCTCCTCGTACAGCAGACGTTGCATCCTGATGTCTGTCCTGTATTCTGATATCCGCTGCGGCTCCTTCCCCCTCAACTGCTGATAGTGAAGCCAAGGGAAATCGACGCCGCACTGGACGGCGAACGGAACGGACCCCCAGTATCGCCCGTTCATCTCTATCACGTAGAACTCGTCACCGTGCTGCATGAACTCGACCATCGCCGGGCCTGTCCATTCGAGGGCGTCGATGACGCGCTCGGCATACGCGAGCATTTTCGGCTCACGAACAGCTGCCAGTAACGCGGAGTTCCCGCCGGACGTCGGGTAGGTCCGCACTCGTCTCTGTTGAAAATGCGCGGAAATATCGCCGTCGTCTGCGAGAACGACCGTCGATGTCGTCGTTCCCGGCACGTACTCCTGAATGAGCGGCGGATGTCGCACGAGATGCTCGCGTTGGGCAAGCAACTCCTCGTAGCGTTCGAGAAGTTCACGCTCCGAGTGGACGTAATTCTCGTCGCTCATACTATCCATGTAGTAGGTGTCGCGGTCCAGTGCGGTTTTGCTCCGGTATTTTACGACGACCGGGTACGACAGCTCTGGCGCAAGGTTCGCGACGTCCGCGAGGGACCTCGGCTGGTGGGTTTCGGGCGCGGGAACGTCCAGGTCGGCCACGAGGTCGAAAAACCGGCCCTTATCGAACATCCGCCGGAACCGACCCCAGTCTTCGGCGGCAACGCGAGTTCCAGTTTGCTCCAGTTCGTGCTTGTGTCTTGCGCACAGCAGCGTAGTTTGATCGGAGACCGGCAAGACGGCAGCGAAATCGTTCGCGGCTAAATACTCCCGGAGGTGTTCGATGAACGCCTCACATCCGTCGCGTGGATCCGGATGGACGTATCGATCGGGAGCGAAGCGTGAAAGTGCGCCGAGACTGTACCGTGAGCTGCTCCCGGCAGTGATCGAGATCTCCTTCTCACCGAGTGAGCGGATGACGGACAACGCTGCGGGACCCTGTGCGTCGAGGACGAGTACGTTACTCATCACTTATCACCCGAACTGTTCCTCGTGATCGCGGTCCGTTACCGCGGTTTTAGTTCCAGAAAGCGCGTCGTGGTCGCTACCGAGCATCGTAAGCGGTGTCAGTAACCCACTTTCTCTAAGGAAGTCTCGACGTGTCGTCCGTGCCGGCGGTTCGCGTGTCTGATCTGAGGCTGTATCTGTTTCGATCGTCATCGTTCGAGATTGCGGCGACGCTGCGTCTTTGCTCCGAATCCGGGTTTTGGTTGCTATCATTGATAGCACAATTAACAAACGAACCCTGTGTTACTTTGTAAATTCGCAGATACGTGTTGAATATCTATTCCTACTTCTTACGGTCTTAAACGAACGAAAAACGCGGAACGGAGAATTTCGACGATCGTGATAATAATCTACTAGATGACTTTCTCGAACTACCTATGAATATGATATAAGGAAGTGCGAAAATCGGACCGCTCTGAAAGTAACGTCATCTATCTCTTCGCTCGAGCCTCTAAACCCATCTACCGACGCCAATATCCGCGGCTCTTCTGAAGAAGGCGGTCACGGGAAGTCGGCAAATCGGGCGGTTGTCTAGCGATCTCGGGCACGTCGGGAGTGAATTAAAATCGATTTCGTTGATTCGGCTTCTCACCGGAGATCTATTCAGGACGAAATGAAGGAGATGAAAGACTGTGCGCTTCATTGTTGTTACTTGCTGCATAACTGGATTTGGCCGAGTTTTACTCCAGCCAACTTGAGTGTCGTGTGAGTCGTAAATACGTCGGAATGGACACACCCATCGTTCCATTGCTGGTGAAGCGAGGACGACGAACGGGCAGTGACTGAATTCGACGACGATACGCTTCCTTCTCCAGCGATACGTTTCATTCTCCAGCCGTATACGGTGGAGCGGCAGGGAGACGAGAGGCAGTGATCCAATTCGGACTCCCTCAAAACGCGTCGCGTTTCCGGTCGACAGCTGAAGCGCGAGGCTCTTGTGAACGCTGTTCCCCTCTCCGCGCTGCTTTGTTTACTCACTGGCGCAAGAGAACGTAGCACCCCGACTATCAGTGACGTCGGGGTGTTTCCGCTCTGAAATTGCCGCCCGCGGAGCGTGTGCTCGCTGCGGACGCTGAGGCGTCTCGAAAGGTGCAGTAGAACTAGAGAGAGCCGGTTTCAAACCATGAGCAACTGCCGTAGATCGGCGGGGGCAGCTCACTCCGGTACGTAGCCGAGCGATCTGAGCCTCTCTTCGACGTCAGTTTGGCTGACCGCCTCGAAATTCTCCTCTTCCGTCGCGTCCTCCACGCGCGAGAGGACCTCCTCCAAGACGAAGGTGACGTACTCGTCCACCGAACTGAATTCGCTCCGTGGGAGCCGGGCTTCGATGCGCGCGATCATCCGCGAAGAGAGTTCGACCGTCCCGAGTTTCGCTTCTGTTTGACTCATTGTCGCACCTGTTGATCACGTATTGATGTGCTATTGTTATTCTTTGATTACTTCGAAAAATGTCTGTACTCGACTTCTGCATGTTTCTCATAAAAATACTGTCTTCAAGAGGAAGAAAGCAAGCGGCGGCACGGAGAACAGACGCGCGTATACGACTATCTGCGTTGATTATGTGTCCTCTACCGTGCTATTACGGACCACTTGAATTTCAATCCGATTGGAGAACGTTCGGGCTGCATACGGTTACAAATAGAGTAACAACGCGCTCCCACACTCTGTTTTACTACTATCTTTCCGGCCTAAATGGAGCAGCGTAAATACGATGGATCAACGAATTCACCGCTTTTCCTGTTCGAGGGACTTCTGGGGCTGATGATCACAACCATTCGCTCTGACCATTACCTCGGTTAGTACGCATCGACAGGAACCTCTGAAACGCGCATTCGTCGGAGTCTGAGCAATTGATCAAACCTGACGCCACTCAGCGGCGTGCCCAGCTGATATATTTTCTCCTCAATTTTATCAATATTCAACATCATCTCCAATAGTATCGTGGCGGAATATTATCAATACAAATTACATTCTTTATTACGTGTTATTCACCCATCTGAGCCTGTGAATAGTAGGAATCGGCTTTCGACCTGTATCCACGAATTTACAAAGTGACACAAGGTTCGTTCGTTAATTGTGATCCCATAGACAGCAACTGAATCTCCTAATTCGGAGCTGAGAGACAGCTCATCACAACGCAATCAAACAATGACAACTGAAACCGACACAGCCGATACCGAACGCACGAACGAACCGACTCCGGTCACGTCACGTCGGAACTTCCTCAAAGGGAGCGGGCTACTGGCATCGTCCGCGATGCTTTACGGCGGCCACGGTGCGCTTCCCGAGGATGCCACCGGAGTGACGGACCGCGCTCGACAGGACCAGCAGACCGGCGAAGTCCGGGAGTTCACGATCCACGCCATCCCGGTCGACATCGTCTACAACAAGTACGGGCTGCATCAGCCTCCGGGAGCGATGTACGTCCTCGAGGAGAACCTCGAAGAGGCGCGCCGCGCCTCCGGCGTCGTCCCGGACGACGCGTACGCGCTCGTCGAAGACGGGAACGACGGCGACGAAGGCGCGGCTGACGGTGGCGAACAGAAGAAGAATGACGGCGCGTGCGGGTGCGACGTCAAGCACGACGACAAATCGAGCGGCGAGGACGACTGCCCCGACGAGGACGTCGACACGCGGATCATCGAGCCGCTGGTCATCCGCGCCAACGAGGGCGACACCGTCAAGATCTGCTTCAAGAACCACCTCGACCGTCACGCGTCCATCCACAACACGGCGTTGCCCTACCAGGTCGAAGACTCGGACGGGATGGCCGTCGGGTTCAACCCGGACACGACGGCGGCCCCCGGCGAGACCATCCACTACACGTGGCAGGCGGACAGCCAGGGGACGCACTTCTTCTTCGACGGCGCGAACCAGGCGTACGACAGCGCCGACGAACCGCCCGAAGAGGCGAATCTGTTCACCCGCGGGCTGTTCGGCGCGATCACGGTGCATCCGCCGGGGACCACCTACACGGATCCGCACACGGGCGAACCGCTCCGCAGCGGCCTCCAGGCGGACATCCACCCGCCGAATATCCCTGACTACCGCGAGGTCGTCGTCTTCTACCACACGCCGGAGGGGATCGAAACGGCCGACGGCGGACAGGTCACGTTCCCGAACAGCGACGAAGAGCAGACGACGCACGCGATCAACTACCGCGCGGACCCGACGGGCCAGCGCCTCCGCGAGGACTGCCCCGACTGCGATCGGGAGGCGAGCTTCTACAACTCGTGGGCTCACGGCGATCCCGGCGGCGGCGACAACGTCTACGAGGCCTACGTCGGCGACCCCGTGAAGTTCGCCGTCGTCGGCGCCTCCGCCGAGGAGAATCACGTCCACCACCTGCACAACCACCGGTGGTTCGAAGAGCGGCGGGTCGAAGATTCGGACACGATCGACTCCCAGACGATCGGCATGGGGTCGACCATCGAGGCGTTCATCGTCGCCGCGAACGGATCGGGTTCGGCCAGGCCGGACATGACGTTCGAGGAGGCGTTCGAAGTCGGCGCCGGCGGTGCGCACGGCAGCGCCGGAGATATGCTCTTCCACTGCCACCTCTTCCCGCACTACGGCGAAGGGATGTGGGGGATGATGCGCGTCCACGACAAGGAGCGCGACGATCTCGTCGAGCTCCCGAGCAACGAGCCGCCGATCTCCGAGGACTCGGACGTGCCCGGCTTCCCCGAGTTTATTCCGGGCGAAATCGGCGTCCTCCCGCCGTTCCCGCCTTACGAGGGCGTCCGCGAGCCGACGCCCGAAGAGGAGCAGGCGCTGACGCGGAAGGGGCCTATCGTCCCCGGCGCGCCGTACACCGACCCGTGCGAACCGGACGTCGACAACACGCAGTTCGGCGGCCCGGCTCCCGAGGACGGGGAGGTCCGCGAGTACACGATCGTCGGGCTTCCGGCGGACATCGTGTACAACGACGCGGGCCACCACGACCCCGAGGGCAAGGTGTACGTCCTCGAAGAGGACGCCGAGGCCGTGCGGAATGGCGAGATGAACCCCGAACCGCTGGTGATCCGCGCCAACGTCAACGACTGCGTCGACATCACGCTCAAAAACGAGATCCCCGGCGGGGACGGCAAGTCGAACCACATCCACTTCGTCTCCTACGACGTGCTCGGATCGGACTCGTTACAAACCGGGTATAACTACAGCCAGTACGCCGAGCCCGACGACGAGGCCCAGTTCCGCTGGTACGCCGACGAGGAGGGGACGATCTTCTTCCACGACCACATCACCGGCATCGACGACGTGATGAACGGGACGTTCTGTTCGCTCATCGTCGAACCGGAGGACTCCGAGTGGCTCGACCCGTACACAGGCGATCCGATCCGCAGCGGGACGCAGGCCATGATCAAGGATCCCAACGGCGAGGACTTCCGCGAGCAGGCGCTCCTGTTCCACGACTTCGCCCCGTTGGTCGACCGCGACGGCGAGTTCGTGAACCCGGACTTCGAGCACAACGTGAACGAGGGCGTGATGGCGATCAACTACCGCAACACGCCTTACTACATCCGCGAGGACCCGGATCCGGCGTACGTCCACAGTTCCCACGTCCACGGCGACCCGTCGACGCCGGTGTTCGAAGCCTATCCCGAGGATCCTATCCGCATCCGGCTCGTCCAGACCGCCTACGAGGAGCAGCACAACTTCCAAATCCATGGGATGCACTTCAATTCCACTCAGTTGGATTCGGAAGATGCTATCACCCAACAATTCGGTACCTCTGAGGCGTTCACGTTCCGAGCTCGGGAACAGAACCAAAATACGGTCCCAACCGGAGCTCCGCCGAATCAACGCACGACCGGCACCCCCGGACAGGGGAACTTCGAACGCATCGACAATCCCGATGGGCTTCCCATCCGTGATTACCTTTACGGCTCTGGAATCACGGATGACCTCTGGGACGGGATGTGGGGGCTTATCCGCATCTACGGCAAACAGGTCGACCACCTGCAACCGCTCCCCGACCAGCAGGCACCGGACGAGAAGATCACCCGGAAGCAGCTGAAGGATGCGGGGATTCCGGCGGCGTTCGACGACCGCGGGAAGATCGGCCAGAAAGCTCGCCTCCTCTACGACGAGGACGACGACCGCCGCTTCCCACCGGACAAGGATGCCCGCAAGAATCCCTCGATTACGGGAAGTCCCCCGCCGAAGGCGCCGTCGCCCGGCGATCCGTGTCCGGACAGCGACCAGGAACCCGATCGGGTGTACAACATCACGGCCTTCGAGACGACGATCCCGTACAACGACTACGGCGATCAGGACCCGCTCGGGGTTGTCTATGCACTCGATGAAAACGTTGAGGACATCAAAGCCGGCCGCTGCGAACCGGAGCCGCTATTGATCCGCGCGCACGGTGGTGACTGCATCGAGATCAACCTCACGAACGAACTTCCGGAGGATCGTCCCGAACACGCTCACCCGCAAATGCGGACGAACAAGCCCTGGGAGGAGTCCAACCGGATCTCGCTGCACCCTGTGCACATTCGCTTTGACGTGAATGCCTCCGACGGGGCGACCGTCGGCTTCAATTGGGACCAGACAGTCGAGCCTGGCGAGACGATTACCTACCGCTGGTTTGCCGAAGAGGACGATCAGACGAGTGTACTGTACGACATGGCCGATATCCGGAGCCATCGCCACCATGGTGCGTATGGTCGCCTTATCGTTGAACCCCCAGGAACTGTTTGGCTCGACTCCCGGACAGGAGAGCCGACCACTACCAGCTCTCAGGCGATCATCAAGAACCCGGACGGCCCGGACTTCCGCGAGTTCGCGCTCGCGTTCGCCGACGGGCAGTACATCGTCAACCCGAACACGGACACGTGCGTCGTCCCGGCCGGGTTCGACGAGGAAGAGGGTGATCCCGACGCGCCGTGCAACCAGAACGTCGGCGCCGAAGATCAGGGGTACGGGGCGATTAACTACCGCTCGGAACCGTTCATCCGCCGGTTCGACGAGAACCCGGAGCAGCACCTGGTCTATAGTTCAAAGGTCCACGGCGATCCGAACACGCCGGTCTTGAACGCGTTCTTGGACGACCCGGTTCAGCTGCGGGTCCACATGACCGCCGACAGGGCGCGGGGGCTCAGCTACCACGTCGCGGCCCACCAGTGGAATTTCTTCCGCGGCCTCCCCGAGTCCGACGACGTCGGCGTCGACGACCGTCTGACGCCCGGACAGGGGCTCGGGTTCAACCTCCTCGGCGGTGCGGGCGGACGGGCCGACAGCGTCGGCGACCACATCTACCAGGAGCTGAAAGAGCGCCGCCGGCTCGAATCCGGCATGTGGGGCATCTTCCGCGTCGGGGACGGTCCCGACGACTTCCAGGAACCCGTCCAGCCGCTCCCCGAGGTGGCGCGCAAGCGCAAGATCCGCCCGAAGGATCGCCGCGGCTGGGTCACCGCGTGCGGCGACGTCACCGGCGACGGAAAGGAGGACGTGGTCATCGCCGTGCCCGACAGCGTCCACGGCCCCTGCGGGGCGAGCGCGCTTTACGTGTTCCTCGGCCCGGTGAAGAAAAACGAGATCTGCGACCTCTCGGACGCCGATGTCCGCATGGTCGGCCACGTCGACTGTCACTGTCTCCACCTCGACGTCCACGTCGACGGGAAGCACGGCGTCGACACGGTCGATTCGCTCCTCACGCTACTGTCCGGCGGGGAGCTCGAACTCGAAAACTGCGAGGCCGCGCGCGAGGTGTTCTGCGACCTCGACTTGGACAAACTCCGTAAGGCCGAGAAGGCGCGCGTCGCCGTCTCGGGCGGTGGCAAGCGTGACGAACGGATGGTCGCGTTCGATGTCTCGATGAGCGGAGCCTCCGGCGAGGGACCGGGAGACCTGACCGTAACGCTCGGTGAGCGGACCCGGCTTACCGTCAAGGGGTGTCCCACCAAGGTCCGCTAACCGTCCTCCGACCTGGCCTGTTCTCTTTTGGTTTTCGGCCACGGCTTCAGTGATCTTTTTTGGTTGGAGAAACGCTGCTGAGAGTACTATTAGAAGTGACACTAACTGAAAAGAACTGTAACTAATCGATATTGAAAATATATAGTCTCTGTTATTAATTTATTAAGCATATTTAATTCATTATGTATACGGTTGGCGAAGAGAATATGGCATATTTAAAGAAGCTACCTCCTCCTGGTTTCGGCAGGTTAACGAACTGGGGAGTCGTTCAGATCGTAACACTTAAACTGAAATACTAGCTATCCCCACACAAAGACGTTGGTTCGACACGTCTTGTTTGAGATTGATATTGCTGCCAAGTGTGCTGTGCCCATTCGACTGCATCTGTGGACCCTGTGACGACTAGTCCTCGAATTCCACCATCAGGCTCATACACAACAAGCCCCATTTGCTCAGTCGGCCTCTCAACTAAGAGCAGCCCAAATGGGAGCGGCTCACCCATTTCCCACACTGTTAGAGCCCCTGAGTGAAGTGGTTCACAAAATTGCGTCGCATAATTCTCTGTTAGATAATTCAGAACAGGTGTCTCAGTCACGAGTTCAGCTGTTAACTTTTCCATCTTGAATTGGTTATTGAATAACGTAACATATTGAGGTCGTACAACAGGTGCAATTCCCTTTAAATGTGAAGCTTCCCGGATTAACTTCTCAACTTCATGTATCGGTCGGTTCGGATGATGATGTTCAGGGAGAATGACTTGACTGTCAGTTAATGCAGCGATGGTCATATCTAAATTTGCCGAAATTGGCCAGAGAAGTCGTGCTGGGGAACTAATACGTTCAATATTTGCCAACAACCGCTGGTACTCTTCAAAAATCAGGCGTCCAAGAATCGTTGGCCTATATCCGTTATCAGCCTGCATAATGAGACGGTGAGAAAGTAGTTCTCGAGTTGCTTTATAAGTTGTTGAGCGAGACACTTGCAGTTCCTCTTTAAGTTCCGGTTGGAACTTTGGACCCGCCAATAAGCATTCGACGAACTCTGCTCGCTGCATAACAACAGTAAGTAGCTCAGACGGACTAGCTTGATCGTTCTCCTCCGGCATAGTGCTCTATTCAGTGATGAGCCAGGTCCTTTGGATAAGCTTGTTCCCATTTTAACATGATTGTTTATCATTTATATCTTACCACACTAGTAATAATTAAAATCATTGTTCGATTTAAAAAGTACTTTGTCTATGCTTTAGTGTACTCCTCATGAGCCCGGCGGCGGGTTTTGGGAAGTAGTTCGTGGCCGAAGATGGCACGTTCGAGCGAGAGAGCTCCTGGTCCACTAAGAATTAAAGCGATCGCGAGCAGGAGAAGCGCGAGGGGAAATTCGTAGCCGCCATTATCAACAGCGAACCCATTCGGGATGTGTACAAGCCAGATTGCCACTGCCATGTCAGTTGCAACGAGAGCGGCCATGTACCGAGTGAAGAGCCCCGCGAGAATGAATAACCCTCCAACTAGCTCAACCAGTGCAACTATCCAAGCGAAGAGCTCTGGCGCAGGTACACCAAGCTGTGCGAGGAAGCCAGCGAATCCACTAATACCTCCGGTCGATTTCGGTCCAATACCGAAAACCTTGCCTGCTCCCGCAACAATGAAAATGATACCTAACCCTAATCGCATGAATACTGGGCTCCACTGAGTGTACATCCTCTCTGATGTTTGTGTTTCCATTACAGAATCACCATATCATTATTGTCATCTAAAATATTAAATGTTACTCAGAAGACCTCTAGTAACCTGTCTTTTCGCAAGGCGAGAATCCCGCCGTTTACGGCGGGCGTGA
Source organism: Halegenticoccus soli (assembly GCF_002844195.1). Taxonomy (GTDB): domain Archaea; phylum Halobacteriota; class Halobacteria; order Halobacteriales; family Haloferacaceae; genus Halegenticoccus; species Halegenticoccus soli. The sequence continues at coordinate 7,412 of NZ_PEND01000014.1, read as the reverse complement.
CTACTCCCACGACTGAAGTCGTGGGCTTTCTCCTTGATTTCGTAACTACTCTAAATCGGTTCCCGGACGGCAGTCAAGCCAGAGAGAGCCCGAGGAAGAACAGTATGCCGCCTCGATGACTTCGCCGGCGTATCGTCGACCGTCTTGAAGCGTGGCCACGAGATCAGCACCTAAAAGAGACTCCGTCGAGAGATGCGAAGAGTCACCAGGAAGAGACAGAGTAACATGCGTACCGGCGTCAGCTAACGTTCCAGACCCTAGAGTATGTGTGGCTACTCTAGAAGAGTCCCAGAGCACTACCTCTGTCACTTTGTGAGACCTCTGGGTTAGGGGGTTGACAGTCATTCCGAACCTACGCGTGTGTCTCTCTCGCATGCTGAGATAGCGCTTGATATACGATTACATAGATGCTTCGAATTCACTTCGCGGGGTAAATTCATCACAACTGGTCTCCACTCTGTGACGAATACAGCGCACAAGACGGTTGATGGCTGTAATATCAAGCTGATGAGAGCGCAATGAGGGTCCTTACATCAGAACGGGAATATAAGTGGTGGAATTCGATCATAGAGATCTGCGCCCGTCTTACAATTGCGCTTCTGGCAGCTACAATAGCCACTATCTCGGAGCTCTGACGGGTGAAATCTCCGTCCATACGAGATGCATCTTGTCATTCGCGAATATCGGCTTTCGTCTCCGCTCATAGGGCTTAAACCGCATCCCTATCGCCTTTCGTCGATCTTCTAGTGGCTGCCCAGGCTAAGTGAGGTTTCGCTCTTGAGTCAATTTCACCAACACTTGTTGGTTTGATGAATTCAATGTGAACTCGAGTGCCCGTCGGCTTGTTATCTTCAACGCGAATAACCCCTCTGTATCGTTCGATAAGTGCATTCGCAATTTTGAGCCCAACACCGTGGCTCGCCGCGTAGGTGTTCGCCCCTTCGACGACGAATACTCGTTCTTTTAATTGCTCAGGAAATCCTGGACCGTTGTCAGCGATGGTTACCCTGACTCTGTCTGCGGCATCATCGACGGATATGCGAACGACTGGTTTGGCGGCGTCGTTGTGCTGTACTGCGTTCAAGAGGATATTCTCGAAGACCTCCGAAAGGAGATCATCGGCGATAACGTGGACGTCTGGTGGGACATCCGCGACTACAGTTACCTCACCGAAGGACAATCGGAGCTTTTCAAGTTCGCGTTCGAGGGTGCGTGAGAGATCGACGGTTCGTAATGCCGTGTCGCAACCATCAGAGACGATTCGCGTGAATGTCTTGACCTTTTGAACGAGCGTAACGATGTCCTCTCCACAGATCCTAATAGTCTCAAGATGTTTCTGTCCATCCGGCTGGACGTGGGGTCTTACTGAGTCGATTCGACCTAGGGCGACGTTCATTTCGTTCAAGACGTTGTGTCGGAGTAAGTGGTTCAGGAACGCTATCCGCTCGCGCTCCCTGGCGACGTTGCGCCGCTCTCGTGCCAATCGTTCCGCGCGGCGTCTACTCCGGACATCGTACACACCGATGAGAAAACCGCCGATTCCGCCCACGGTCACTGTGTTCATCGCCACAAACATTGCATGAGGGAACGGCAACCCGCGAATCAACTGGTGACTGATCACCCACGCCGTCACGAGCAGCATTCCTATCGTTCCGGCTGTGAACCATCCAAGAATCCGTCCGATGCCAGTACTGTCGAGTCCACTGCAGGAGAGCCAGTACCCGGCGTAGATCAGCGCAATCGCCAGCAGCAGCGGAAGCACTGCTTCGAGCATGACGCCAAGTGTCGTCTCCATCTCAAAGGCATGCCAGATCTCGACTAAGGCTAGAAGCAGTCCGAGTCCGCTTATCATTCCTGCCCCGAGGGTCTGTTCGAGACGGCTGCGCGACTCGTCGATTGAGTTACTCGGCGATGTAGTCATCCTCGGCTCCAGTACGGATTCGACGCGCTAGTCGCCGAAACACCGCGTCAGCGCTTTCCTGCATTGCTCGCTCCGCTCGTGCTCCGCGGAGGCGCTGTTCAAGTTCCGTGGCGTCTTGTGACAGTTTCCGATACTGCTCGTTAGATTCGAGCTCCGTCCGTGGCAGTTCGGCCTCTAGAACGGTTCGCTTTCCTGTCAGTGCATGGTACTCCCGGAGTTCCTCGTTGTCGGTCGACCTTACAAGCAGTGTCTCTACAACGTGATACAGGTCAGCCTCGAAGACAGGCTTGACGAGATAATCGTCGAATCCCATTTCGATGATGTCGATATCAGGTTCGACTGCGGTGACGACCGCCACTCGGCAGTCGAGACCCTGCGTTCGGATCCGACGGAGGACCTTTTCGCCAGGCACATCGGGCAGCAGCCGGTCAAGTAGTACGACATCGGTGCCCTCGCTCTCGCTGAGTCGGTCGAGAGCTTCCCTCCCATTATACGCGACCTCGACTGTGTACGTCTCCGCCAGCCACTCAGCATACATCTCTGCAAGTTGCGGCTCGTCCTCGACGATGAGGATCGTCGGATCGTCACCCATTATGTTCCCCCTGGTCAACGGATACCCTTGTCGAGTTCGCCCGGAACTGCTCCCAGGTGGATCGACCCCAGGTGACGGCGCGCTGCGAGTCGTTCGAGATGAGTCCTCGTAAATCACCGCGGTAGTCGTAGGCAAACATTGCGACCTGATTCGTCGGCTTCTCAGAGACGATGAGCCCGAAGGGAAGCCATTCGTTCGTCTCCCACACGACTAGATTTCCGGTTTCAAGCGCTTCTGTAAAGTCGTCACGATAGTCGGAAAGCAAACACTGAACCACAGGGCGACCGAGTACTAACTCCGCGCTAAGAGAGCCAGAGACGAGTTGTTCGCGGAATAACTCGATATAGCTCGGCAACACCACCGGCGACATTCCATGGACGATCGTCGACCGGTCAAGGATCCGTTCGAGCGTGCGCACTGGTCGGTGTGGTGCGTGTCGTTCGGCGTAGATGATTTTTGCGTCCCGAAGCAAATCGACGGAGACGCGGCTGTCCGATGACAACACCGAGAGAAGTCCTGCGGGCCGGCAGATGCTCTCAACGTCCGTACAGAACTGATCATACTGTTCGAGGAGCAGCCGGCCAATCAGGCTGAGGCGATACCCCTCGTCCGTCCGCTCTACCAGGTGAAGCTCCTCGAGCTCCCGGATCGCTTTGTACACGGTCGATCGGGAGACACCCAGATCAGACTGAAGCGCTGGTTTGTGCTTCGGCTCTATCGTTAGCTGAGCGAGAAAGTCGGCCCGACGCGACACGGCGTCGAGCACCTCCCAGGGGTCCGGGCTGTTTTCTCCTGAACCGATGCCCCACCGGGCCGGAACCGCTCGCCGTCCTGCAACGTCGGAATCACTTTGGAATCCAACGTCATCTTCGATTCCGTCCATCTGCCTGTAGGCTGCCGTTCGGAGGAAATAAGACTAATTGTTAAAGGTATATCGAATACTACATAACATAACCACACTTTTACGAAGAAGAAACTGTTGTCACGCTTGAGTCGACCGATTCTTTCAGACGGTTCGAATGCGCTATATCAACCAGCGAAACGATAATATAGTACGATTTGCCCACCGAAACTCGTCCGCCATGTCAACACGGGTCCGACCTCAGTCTAATCGTCTTTCCCGTGAAAGTAATAGAGTTACGAACGAGAGTTCAATTGTGACCTGACGATCGCCAAACTGAACGGTTCAGGCGATCGGGGCACACAGCTACGGCAGTCAAGAGGTACGTATGAGAGCCATCTATCCGACGCAGCATCCGACGAACTGGCGACGAACACAACCATTGACGGCACGACGCTCACTTATCGTCTCACTGAGGGGTAGGGAGCTATGACCGACGAAATATCGTCTACCGACATCGGATACGGTCTCCCCGGAGTGTCCAAGATGTCCTTCATGCGACTCGCCGTTCTTACCCTCCGTGTCGTTCTCGGCTGGGTGTTTTTCTACTCTGGCATTACGAAACTCTTCGATCCAAGTTGGACAGCATCTGGATACCTTCAGCATGCCGTGCCCGAGGCGAACCCGTTCGGCGGACTCTGGCCTGTCTTTGCCACCCTTCCGCTCGTCGACGTGCTGGTCCAATGGGGTCTTACGCTTACCGGCCTCGGCCTCCTCCTGGGCGCGTTCGTTCGATGGAACGCGTTCTGGGCGGCGTTCATGATGGTGATGTTCTGGGCCAGTAGTCTACCGCTCGAACACGCTATCTTCGTCGACGAACACATCGTTTACATTGCAGTGCTTATGGGCCTCGTCGCATTCGGCGCCGGCCGAATTGGCGGACTTGACCGGTACCTCGAGAACACGCCTCTGGTGCGGAACAATCCCTGGTTGCGGTATTTGCTCGGCTAGGGACCACGGTCCGATACCTTACGTCGAACTCGGATGGTTGAGACATACACCCAGGTCGTTCCTGTTGGCTCATCGTTCGGTCCGTCCAAGTTTGATCCCTCGCTCGTGCGGCCGTCGCTCCCGTGGAACAGCGGATTGGTCGTGAATCGTGTGGGGATTCCGAGAGAGCGTTGCGCGAGTAAACTACTCCGTTCTACTCGCTCCTTCCCGCCTTGCGGCGGTCGGTCACTCCTTGAATTGAGGCGGCGCGTCGGCCAACCGAAGCGTCGACTACCGTCGCACGAACAGGCCAATCATCCCCAGTACGAGATGGCTGATTCCCCACCACACGGAGTCACCCGGAAGGAACGCGAGAGCGAGAGTGACGATTCCCGAACTGACGAGCGCCTAGCCGACGGTCGTTCGGTAGGTCATACGACGAGTGGACGCCGCGCGCAGGTGAACCGCCTCGGACGACCATGAGGTGCTCAATGAGTGACACTCCTTGGCAACGCGAAAAGCAAAGCTTTTCGCTAGCTGGACGAATGCTGTTGTGGGTTCGTCAATCGTACCAGAATCATTAATCTCGTTCCATCTAGGTGTCTGCTAGTACTATGTCAGAAGATACTCCTGTTCATACAGAAGAGAATGTTCTTAACGTGCTCAACCGCCGTCGATTCCTCAAAGGAACAGCCGGTGTTGCTGCTAGTGTGGCTGCTATCCCTGCGCTTAGTGGTGTGGCAGCGGCGCATTTCCCGGTCGAGCTGGATATCGACGTCCAGCCCGAAAACGAAGACAACTTTATCGACCTCAATAAACACGGCCAGGTTTCGGTCATGGTCCACTCTTCAGAGTTCTTGAACTCGGACGGCGAGCGAGAGACGTTTGACCCGACCGAGAGGGATGTCAGATATCGCTTCGGCTCTCGAAGCGCACTCGACGATGGAGCGGGCGCCCGACCAGTTGACGACGGTGAGGTCACGACAACGACTACAGAGCACGGCGACCAAAAGCAGACAACTGAGGTCCTCACATTGTCCTTCCCGGTTGGAGAGACGGGGCTCGACAGCGGGGATGACACTGCCTGGCTCTACTGGGAACGCGACGAGTCTGGTGAACACGGCTACTCCGGTGTCGATACTGTCTCGGTATACGGTGGCAAACCGTCATTCGAGGACCTTCTAGAGCTTCTTCGGCGACTGTTGGGAATCCGAAACGGTCGCTGACCGCCCATTTGATTGGATGGCTCTCCTGTTAAACTTGCAGGCTAACTTAATGTCTATCTCTCACTGAAAAACTGAAACAAACGGTTGCCGTCTACTATATACATACTCTGGGCCCTATTTGAACGCGTGATTTCACGGGTGTGAGTCCTCGATGGCGCGTTCGATGTTGCGGACGGCGGATTTCATGACAAGTTCACGGAATTGCCCGAACCAGGTTCTCGACCAGAGCGTATCGCCGTATCTGCGTCGGAGCCCGAAAAACACCGATTCAGCGTTCGAGCGCTGGTGATACGCCCGATCCTTGATGAGCAAATTTCTCGCCCATCCCCACATCCCAGGATCTCGCCGCGGAATCAGCGGCGTGATACTTTCCGCACGCAACCTCGTGCGAAGCTCTTCCCAGTCGTAGCCCTTATCGGCAGCGACAGTCGCCAAATCGTCGAGATTCCGCACTAACACCTGCCAGCCGACTTGCGTATCGTGCGGTTGTTTCATTGAACAGTGTATATCGAAAATCGCACTGGTTTCACAATCGACGAGCAGCGTCGTCTTCACCGCCTCGAACGTGTAGTCCGTCCGTTTTGCGTAGTGCTGGCTGGCCTGGACGCGATCGACACCGGTTGCGTCGATCGCCTGCATATCACCGAGATCATACAGTTCAACGGACTGATCGAGGATCACTCGCCACCGCTTCATCGGAATCGCCTGCTTTCGCGTACACACCGTCGAGCAGTGTGGGATCGTTTCAGGCGTCAAGCCGAGTGATTCCGTCACTCTCGGCATCTCGTGGAGGACGTCCATCAGCTTCCGGTACGGATGGCCGAGATACTCTTTCAATCCCTGAACGGCGAGAATCACCCAGTCAGCGTAGCCTTCTTCTCCCGGACGGTAGGCCGGAGCTGGCGTACCAACGACGGCTTTTTGGGCGAGCGATACAACCTTCTCTGTGAAGCGGGAGGTCTTCGTGTGCACAACGAACTCGTCCCGCTTCACTTCCTAGTAAATTTGGTATTTTCCCCGAGCTACTAGCACGGCGATACGAGTTCGATCGACTCTACACTGCTAACGTTTGAGCGTCTAAACAAGGCCGAACCCCTTTATTCGGCACGTTGTTTGTATCCGCTGCTGAGGGTTTCAACAGAGCCTGTCACTCCACATCTCACCTGACTACGTACACTTGTTCCTGCCCGCCCATTCGAAGCACGCGCCGAGCGAGATTGTGTGAGCGGTCAAGAATATCACGGCGTGAGAGACGTGGGAACAGCACAAACCGTTCTTGGAGGACTACTTGCGGCGTGGCGGATTTTGAGAGGAATCGTACTACGTCGGAACAGCGGGCGATGTTTCGACTGACACAATTGAGCGGTATATCGAGCGAACGGAACACGTTTAGCGGAGCGTACGGCCTTCACCTCGGGTCAAGTGGTTCGAGACGCCATCGGCGTCTCGTCATCACAGAAATCGAAAATTTCCGTATAACCCTGAGACACTCGGTCCCCTCCGCCTGTAAAAGTGGCGGCCGACCGGTTTTCGACCTCCCAGCGAAGTCCGGGGGTGAATGCAGTCCCTCCGTTCTCCGTATTCGTCCGCTCTCCGTTCCGCCCGATTCTCCTCTCCGTCCACTCCCCCGCGAAAGAGGCAGTCGCCCGACGGTCCGGGCGTCCGTCACTGGAGGAAGCTCTGGGCGACACCCGCGAGGTCGCCGGCGTCGGCCCGCCGGAGGCGGTCGTCGCCGAGTTTGAGCCGGAGGCGGGGGCGGCCGACGTCGATGGGGACCTTTTCGGTGTCGATGAGGCCCATGTCTTCGAGGCGGGTTTTGGTGCGCGAGAAGGTGGCCTTGCT
>NZ_PEND01000013.1 GCF_002844195.1 Halegenticoccus soli | reverse complement strand
GGGCGAAATCGGATCACCCACCGGCCGATCGGCTGTACGACGTGTCGCCCGAGGAGGCGCGGGATCGGTTCCCGGCTCTAGGCGACGTTCCAAGCGCCATCTACTACGAAAACGCCGGTCGCGTCGACGGGACGGCGGTGCAAAACGCCCTCCTTCGGGCGGGGGCGACCCACGGACTGGAAACGGTACACGACAGCGTCGAACGAATAACCGAAACGCGGGGCGCCGTCACCGGTATCGTTACCGAAAGCGGGTCGTACGAAACGTCAGCCGTCGTGATCGCCGGAGGAGCGTGGTCCAGCGCGTTCGGGGAGCAACTGAACGCGCGCGTCCCGGTCGAACCGCAGCGCGGACAGCTGATCCACCTCGATCTGCACGACACGAACACGTCGATCTGGCCGATTCTGACCACGTACGGAGGGTACTATTTCGTGCCGTGGCCCGACAACCGCGTCGCGGTCGGGGCCACCCGCGAGACCGGTTCGGGCTTCGCTCCACGCACGACCGCCGCCGGCGTGCGTGAAGTGCTGCAGGAGGCGTTACGCGTCGCGCCCGGTCTCGCCGAAGCGGCTATCGACGGGATCGATGTCGGCCTCCGCCCGCTCAGCGCCGACGGCTTACCCGTGATCGGCCCCGTTCCGTCGGTCGACGGGGCGTATCTGGCAACCGGTCACGGCCCGACCGGACTCCAGCTCGGTCCGTACACGGGAAAGATCGTCGCCGACATGCTACTGGGGAAAAACGTGGATACGGACGCGTCGGCGTTCTCCCCGGCTCGATTCGTCTAGCTACCCGGTCGATGGGTACGGCACTCGATCGATCGACGCCGGCGGTACCGAACCGCCTGGAGACCCGATACGGATCCCATCGTGGGCACCGTAGTCGGCGATCGCGAAGGCAGTCATCTCTCTTCGGTAGGCCCGCGACGAGCGAGATACCTCGTGAGCGACCGGGGGAGTCGACGAGGCCTGAGCGAGGCTCGTCACGCTGCTTGGCCAACAAAAGTGTTCAAGCTCCGTATGATCTCAGCCCACGGCAAGCGATACTCGACGGACATACCTACCGATCCTTGCTGATACCGTTTTAGACGGCCTCGTTAGGACGTTAGCGGCGCTGACAACGATTTTCCGTTTTCTGAGCCCGATGCAAATTGACAATATATCGAGATTTGAACCCTAACTAAGCGTAGTAGGGTAAGTATGGGCGATAATCACCGTTTGAGTTATGGCGATACATTTACCTTATGCCGGGTTTTCAGCGTTCGTGACAGTCCCCGTGATGACCCGGACGCCCAGGCGGCGTAGTACAACTATATCTGTAGACTACCGTCTCCTCCACTGGGGGTGCTGCGCTCTATAGGTTGGGTCTTCAAGTATGAGAGAAGAAGCCACGGACCGTGGCTTCTCCTAGTCGCTCTGATTACGATCACGTGCTGGGGTGCGTAACGGATCTTATGCGACAACAGATCGAGAGCCCAAAGGGAGATGCTCAGCGCTCCTTCTCACTGCCGCACGTTTTCGTCTGCCCGACGGGGAGCACATTCACCCGGTCAGCTACCAGCCTAAACCTCTCCAGACAAAACTGGCGTAGGGTCGAGATCTATGAGGGTCCACTCTTGACGGTTCAGAGCACCATAGAAACCACAATTCCGACAGCTATGCGTGGTAGGCGATCGACCACTTCCTCGAAGAGAGCAGCTGTCGACACACCTCGCGAGAGCACGAGGAGACACTTCGTGAAGAGGGAACGCGAAGTATCCATCGGCGAACCCCTCCGATACCCTTTCCTCTCAGCCTCATGACTCACCGATCGAAGGGGTAGAGCAGGGATCCGAGACGCGTCAGTCGGCCGTCTGAGCGTGCTCGCCGTGGCTGCCCTCTGATGACTCGGAGCGGTGGAGCCAGTAGAGGACCAGGAAGAACCCGGTCGCCAGCACGTTCAGGACCATTTTGTAGTTCAGCTCGATTTTTACCTCTGTCACTGTCGCGGTCGACGGATCGGGGATGAGGCCCGCACCCAGGAACAGGAAGTGGACGACGAAGCCGGTAAGGACAGCTGAGACGAAGATCATTCCTGAGAGGATGGCAGCAAACTTCGTCCCGTAGTACTCGCGATAGGCGTCCATGATAGGCGGGACGATGAGGTCCGCGTAGATGTAACTCAGAACGCTCCCGAAGGGCAAACCGTTCGTCCAGAGAACCGCTCCGAACGGGACGTTCCCCACCGAACAGACGAACGTCACGACGCCGATGACTGCGCCGACAGCCGCCGTCCAGAAGATGTACACCGGGAGTCCGAGCACTGGCCCGGAGAACACCGATGTCCAGACGTGCTCCGGGATAAATCCGGCGATGAGGCCTGCGAATATAAACCCGATCGCGATCTCGTCCCAGAGCATGCCCCACTCCTTCCACTGCTTGTCGGCCAGCGCCTTCCACCCCGAGAGCGATGTCGCCTGCTCGCGGATGGTCGTGTTGGCTTCTTCGGGATCAAAGCTCTCCTTACACGATTCCGAACAGAAGTAGTAGGTCTTCCCGTCGTATTCGGTGGAGTAGTCCGCCTCCTCCGGGTTGACCTCCATCCCGCAGACGGGATCCTGCGCCGTCGGTTCGCCCTCATCACGAACGTTCTGCCGCGCCTGCTGGACGACCTCGTCTGGAACGAGATAGACGAACCCGAGCGCCATGAGGCCGATGAGCATGAATCCGCCGATGATGTCCGCGAGCAGGAACTGCCACCCGAGGAGGATCCAGATCACCGCGCCGATCTCGATGACGAGGTTCGTCGAGGCGAACATGAACGCGCCGAGGGTCGCCGCCGCCGATCCGCCCTTCTTGAAGAGGTTCTTCGCCGTGGCGATGGCGCTGTAGGAACACGACGAGGAGACGGACCCGAACAGCGACGCGTACCCGATCTCGCGCGGACCGTGCCCCTCGAGAAGATCCGAGATCTCCTCGTTCGATGTCCACGCTTCGACCCCGCCCGCGATGGCGAACCCCGCGACCAGCGCCCACCACGTGATCCACGCCATCGAAACGGTTGTCGTCACGAACTGCCGAGTACTCTCGACAAAGAACGCGCCCAGCGGTTTCGACGCGGTGATCACCCCGATACCGACAGTCGCCAGGGCAATGACCGTCAAGATGGCGTACTCTTTTCGATCCATACATAGTAACAGGGCGCTTTCGATTAACGGTATTCCGGCTAAGAAACCGCGACGATTTCGGGTACTCACGTTTGGGTTCTGGACTCAGACCTGCGCTGTTCTTGGTAGCTAAAACAGGTATCCGGTATCCCCGTCTACGTCAAAAACGAAAAACGCCAAGGTGCTCAGTTCGGCTCAACATCGCAGTGTACTACGCCTACAGAACGAAGAGGAGCAAAGCAGTTACAGCGTGATTCGCGCGTTTGCTGTAACCGGCTGGCCGTCCCGCTGATATGGCCTGTCAACTCCGGGGTAGTCGAGACGCCGGTTATCGTTTGCGTCGGTGTGGAGCATCGCCGTAAGCGTCTGCTGTGTCCGCTGGTGTTGCCGCTGTGACTGCATTTGTTGCATCAACGCACGCATCTTCGCGTAATCCTGTGTTTGTTGACGCATCATCTGATGCATCTGCGTGTAGCGTCGTTTCGCGAACTTTGAGGAATACCGTGCGATAGCTCGGTGACCCAAATGAAATTTCCTTAGGCTTCCTAAACTCCATGGTACACAGATTGTAGGCCGGTGTACCCCGGACGGAGGGTTAATCCTAAACCACTACGTAGATACAAACTGGATGATTTCTCGACCCCGAGGTCGGTTGGTCGGATGTCTGCTTGGTCTTGCCGTTCTTGCCGGAGTAGGGTATACACTCTGGTGGCGGACGCATCCATCACCGTGCCCCTATTCACAGCGATACTGGATCGGCCTCCCCCGGCCCATCATAACCCGATCACGGCTGCGGGGGATTCTACGTCCGCAATCGGACGACCGCATCCTCGAAGTGGGGCCCGGTACGGGTTACTATGCCCTGCCAGTCGCCCGGTGGCTCGAACCAGACGGTGCGCTTCACGTGGTAGACATTCAGCAGGAAATGCTCGACCACACGCGCATTCGAGCGCAACAAGAGCGGCTGAAGGTCGAGCCGATGCGGGGAGATGCAGAGAATCTCCCGTACCTGGATGACAGCTTCGACGCCGCATACCTGGTTACCGTGCTTGGTGAAGTCCCCGACCAAAACCAGGCGCTGCGGGAATTGATCCGCGTTCTAAGACCCGGCGGTCGGCTCGTCGTCGGGGAACTCGTTCCTGACCCGCACTTTGTCGCGTTCGAGGCGCTCCGGCACCGTGCCGAACGACGGGGATTTCAGTTCACCGAACGAGCGGGGAACCGGTTCGGCTACTTCGCACGATTTCGTGTTCCGAAGCGAGCGGCCAATTAAATACGGGGTGAGGAGTACTGACAGCGGTTCGGTCCGACACTGATTACTGCCCGACACCCGTCGGTCGTGGCTACGTCGAGCATGACTCAACTAAGGTCACAGCTCATAGACGGTCGCGTCGAGCTACCCGATGTTCGATACGACTACACAGTGGCGTGATAGAAACAATTGTGTCGGTCGCAGCCGTGTGCTAGGTGCATGGGTCTCTTCGAACTGAGCGCCACCCTCACAGCGTTATTTGTCGTGTTCGGTTTGACCGTCGGCATCCTCTTCGGGTTTTTTGGGATGGGCGGGAGCTTCTTCGTTACCCCCGCGCTCCTCGTCCTCGGGCATTCAGCGCCAACCGCCGTCGGAACCGGGCTTGCATTCGTGTTTTGGACGTCGTTCGTTGCTACCCTCACCCATCGCGATCTCGACCATATCGACTACAGACTCGGCCTCTTGCTCATCATCGGAATGACAGCTGGCATCGAACTTGGGAAGCGAGCCCTCCTGGTACTGGCGGCCGCGGGACTCGCCGATCTCGTGGTGAGCCTCCTGTATGTCGTGCTCCTCGCCGCTGTCGGTCTCTTCGTCGTTCGTGACGGGCGGCATCCTGCGATCGATGACGAAGGTCCTCGCGCCGATCAGCCGTCTCTTGCCTCCGTTCTCGAACGGGTTCGCGTTCCTCCGCTGACCACCCTTAGCGGGGGTATCGATGTATCGATCTGGGTAGTCCTCTCAATTGCGACGCTCGTCGGCTCTCTCTTCGGATTCTTGGGCGTCGGCGGTGGGTTTCTCATGGTGCCGTCACTCGTGTACGGGCTAGCGGTCCCGGGTGCCGTCGCTATTGGAACAGACATTTTTCAGATCACGGTATCCAGCGCGTACGGGGTATTCGTTTACGGGCAGCAGCGAGCGATCCACTTCGCCATGCTGCTCCTGGGAAGCGTCTCCGTCGCAAGCAAAACGATAAGCCACGCGTACGGTATCGAACCGCTCCACACGCTCAGTCTAACGCTTCTTCTTGGTGGCGCACTGGCGATCAGTATGATGACCCTCTACCTTGGACTACGAAACAGACGTGAAGAGCCGATCTGATGGAGTCCTTCCGTCCGAAAATCTGTGAGTATCCCGGCTTTGGCGCTGCTACCCGGTTCGCAGCCCAAGCCAGATTTACCGTTGTTCACTCACGAGCCAAAGAATTCAATGAGCTGGTTGTCACATCTCGTCCGTGGGACATGAGTAGAATAGACCTCCTGTATCTCACGCTCGGTATCACCCTTCTCACCGGTGGGGTTGTGGATCTCCTCTGGACAACGCTCTGGGTGGAGGGGGGCGCTGGGCCGCTGACGTCCAGACTGATGGCGCGGACGTGGCAAACGCTTCGAAGAATCGGAGGAGAGCACCCACGCGTACTCAGTCTCTCAGGCCCGTTGATTCTTGTCGGTGGGCTCACACTGTGGATTACCCTTCTCTGGGTCGGGTGGACGCTCATCTTTGCGAGTGCGGAGAGCGCGCTCATCGATACTCGTGGCGCGGGACCTATCTCGTGGATCGAACGGTTCTACTTCAGCGGGTACACGATCTTCACCCTCGGAAACGGCGATTTCGCGCCGCGGGACGGCGTCTGGCAGATTGCCACCGTCCTTGCGACGGCGAACGGGATGCTTTTCGTCACGCTCAGCGTCACGTATGTCCTTTCAGTCCTCGACGCAGTCACCCAGAAACGCTCGTTTGCGAGTAACGTGAGCGGTCTCGGTACGCAAAGCGAGACGGTCGTTCGAACGAGCTGGAACGGCGAGGAGTTTCGAGGGCTCGACCTCCCTCTAAACACGTTCACGTCACAGCTCAACACCCTCACGGCGAATCACAAAGCGTATCCTATTCTCCACTACTTTTTTAGCGGTCAACGCAAACAGGCGCCGACGCTGAGTATCACAATCCTCGACGAAGCGTTGACTCTGCTCCGCTTCGGAGTTCCCGAACACCACCGACTGAGCGAAGCGATACTCAAAAATTCGCGCTCGAGCGTCGAAAACTACCTGGAGACGCTCAACGAGGCGTTCATCACGCCCGCGGCTCGTACCCCGCCGGCGCCGGACCTCGCTTCGCTCCGCGAGGCGGACATCCCAACTGTAACTGACGACGAGTTCGCCCGTTCTCTCGATCGGTTAGACGACCGACGGCGACGATTACTCGGACTAATCGAGGCTGATGCGCGTCAATGGCCTTCTGTAGAACGCACGTGAGTTCAGCCACTTACCCCCACACTCGGCAGCTATACGTGCAAGCTCTCCCAGGCAGGGCGATCACTCATCGAGGATCAGGCGTCGAACTCGTCCACGCGTTCTGCCGCGGAGCGTACGATTGAAAGACGAGACGATGCGGGACCGAACTGTCTCAGCGGCGACGTCGGGAATGACGCCTCGGCAGATCCTTTCGTCGGGGCAAAGGCGGTCCTCGTCGACGGTTACGTGATCTCTTCGACGCGCGTTGTCTCCATTTGATTGTCCTGTTTCTCGCGGTTCACGCGGAGGCGAATGCCTTCCTGCGTGTCCGTTTTCTCGACGGTATCGACAACTTTCGGTGTGGCTTCTGAGTCGAGCAGTACAAGCCGATCGTCGTCGGTGACGATCCCATACCCGCTTTCAATACAGTGACCCATCAACGCACAGTCTCGCGTGTGCGTTCGCGCTTTCTCGAGCAGTTCGTCGCGCGCGTTCTTCCGGATACACCCCCCATCTATGACGTAGCCTTCGGTTGTCTCAGTATCGTCGCTCATTACGGTTCCCCCTACGGTCTCCCCTCATTTGGGGCTTTTTAATGTCCGCCATATTTCCATTCTGTCTGATACGATGTTCTGCGCGCGGGAGATAGCCCCACTGACAGATTCCGATGTGTTCGACGTGAGAACCGCCTCGTATGGCGAGTGATTACGCAATTAGCGTGTACTGTACTGTTGAGCGAGCACGAGTAAACCAGTGTTCGGAAGGTACGCAAGTTACGCCCAAACGGATCTCTACCACTACGCACGCTCATAAATCGTCTTTTGGTTGACTCGCCACAACCACAAAACGATCTCCGATGCGTGAATTCCACCGTTTTCGCCATTCTAGCGCGTCGAGTTAACTCACGTTGCCTGGAGGTAACGCGGTCTCTTGGCCTGGAGGGCGTCTTTACGAATCTACTACTTTGAATGTTACAGGGATATGCTTGTAATACTTTGGCCGAAAGAGAGCTTCGTGCCCTTCCTCTTTGTTTGCTCAGGCACCATCCCAGAGAAATTCCTTCCGGAAAACGGCAGACAGGATTTCTATGGCGGTACGTGCGCGATTAGGCAGGGTTACTGATCGAAGGACGTCCGTATTTAAACAACTGACGACCCCTGTCCCGATAGCCACGTAGCGACTTATTATCGTTTGAAAATCATGAAACAGCGCGTTATCCACACTCGTTGTAAACGAGACACCGCGCAGTTTGGGCGGTGACAGTGTACTCACAGATGAGTTGGCGGAAAATCCGCGTCCGGAACGAGTCTTCTCCCGCTCTTCGCAAAGCGGGAGATGTCACGGTGCTCCTCGTACGGCGGATAGGCCCGACTACTACCGAAGAGACGCTCGTCCTAAGTCGTCTTGACTCGGGTCACTCATCTCCGAATGAAATCGGAATACGGATCTTTTGAGAAGCCTCACCGGGGTGGATTGGGAGTGATCTCGGGGCACCTTAAAAGAAGGTGACGATAACTTACGGGACGTTCAGGCTTTCTGCATCATCGTGCGGCAGCTCTCCGCGCAGTCGCGGAGCACGTCCGCACAGACCTGACAGTGCTCGTCGTCGTGCTGTTCGCACTCGTCGGCGCACTCCTCGCAGGCCTCGGCGCAAGCCTCCGCAAGCGCCGCGCTGTAGTTCGAGTTCCGGGCCATGAACCGAGCGTGCTCCGTCGTCAGGTCGGCGACATCGCGACAGAGACGAACGCATTCAGCCATCTCTTCGCCCTGGCCGATACACTCATCGGCACACCATTCGCACGCTTGTGCTGCTTCGAAGCAGTTGTCGATGCAGTCGGCCATCTCGTCGGTCAGGTGGGAAATCTGTTGGAGCGCCATCGCATATTACCTATCGACTGCCAACTTTATGCCGATTGTCGCTAAGAGGAGTAACCGTCACTACCGGCTGAAAATCGGAAAATGCGGCGCTACCGGGGATCCTGTCGTCACACGACGATAGAGAGAGTAAAAGATCGCCACCTCCTTCTTTGGGTTACAAAAGAGAGTGTGAGGAAGTTCGTGTCTCGTAAGCCAGAACGTATACCACACAGAGATTACGCTCGAACTGAGATACCACGTACGGATAGCAGAGTCTAACGCCCGCCCTTACTCGGTAGTCCGGTTGAGTATCGCAGAGCCCCGGTCCGTGATGTCGCCGGCCGACTCCTCCGTTGGCGCTTTCTCTATGACGAAATCCTCTAGAACCAGCGTATCGAGCCCCATTCCGTAGAAGTCTTTGAGCGCTTCTACCGGCGTCGTTACGATGGGTTCCGCGTGGTCGTTGAACGAGGTATTGAGGAGCACCGGTACGCCGGTAATCGATTCAAATTTGGAGATGAGGCGGTAGTAGCGGGGGTTTTGCTCAGCAGTTACTGTCTGCGGGCGAGTCGTACCGTCTGCCGGATGGAGCACCGCTGCGATGTCGTTCTTCCGTTCGTCCCTCGCGCGGAACGCGTCTATCATGAACGGCGATGGGGCGGCGTTTTCGAGGTAGTCTGGTGCTGCTTCTTCAAGCAGTGACGGAGCGAACGGTCGCCACTCTTCCCGGTGTTTGACAAACCGATTGACGCTGTCTCGTGATTCGACGGTCCGGGGATCAGCAAGGATGCTCCGGTTCCCGAGTGCACGTGGCCCCATCTCTAACCGCCCTTGGAACCAGCCAACGAGCGCCCCGTTAGCCAACCGTTCAGCCACGTACCGCTCCAGATTGGCTGGTTTGCCGTACGGAATCTTGTTCGTTTCTAGCATCTCACGGATATCTTCGTCGGAGAATTCCGGCCCGAGGTAGACAGTCGTCATTTTCGGCACCTCGGAGGGTGATTGGTCGAGCCACCCCGCACCCAGGGCCAGTCCAGCGTCGTGAGCGACAGGTTGAATGAAGACATCGTCTACGCGAGGAGACTCCCGGATGCGTTTATTCAGTTTGCAATTGAGCGCGACTCCGCCAGCGAGTCCAACTTTCTGGACACCTAATCGAGAAGAGTACGTCTCAACGATATCGAGGACTGTCTCCTCGAGGAGTTTCTGTGCAACGTATGCGAAGTTCTTTTCCCACTGGTCAAAGTCCCCCGGCGATTCGTTTCGAGGCCGTCCAAAGGCTCGCTCAAGTTGGGCTATCCCGTGGTCGGTTCCCCACCGTTTAGTGAGGTCGGTTACGTCGTAATCGACGCCGGTGGAGACGAGGCGTCGAAACGTGCGTTCAATGTCCGGATTTTCGTTTCCGTAGGGTGCGAGTCCCATTACCTTTCCCTCTCCGTTGAACATCCGATAGCCGAGGTACTCGGTCACGATCGCGAAGAACAGCCCAAGGCTGTTCGGATGCTCATACGTTCGTAGTCGTCTCAAGCCCGTCTCATCGCCGTACCACACGACAGTCGAATCGTACTCTCCTTTTGCATCGATGGTCAGGATAAGCGCCCGGTCGAATCCAGACGGGTGGAACGCACTGGCGGCGTGGCACGCGTGGTGACTCCTCGTTTCGATAGGGGGAACTGGCGTCCCGATGTCGGCCAATCGTGACGTGATTTCATGAACCGGCCTGAACTGTGCTTGTGCTTGGGTTACCGCTGTTTGTTCCAACGCAGAGAGTTTTCCCACGATTCCTGGCGGGCTCATCGCGTCACGGATGTAGTGAGGAAGAATCTTCCGCTGGAGCCGCGGATCGTACGGGAGAAGTATCCGTTCAACGTCGGAAAGCACGAGATCACGGTGGTCTAGACACGCCTCGATCGCTTGCTCTGGAAACGTATTGACGGCATGTTTGCTTCTGGAGAGGCGCTCTTCTTCGATGCCGAAGACGGGCGTCCCAGCCTCAAAGAGGGCGGCACTAGGGTCATGCTGGCCGTACAGACCAATTGCGGGCTTGAACGCGAGGGTGTAGGCGGTCATGATACGTTGAATTCGCGGTTGCTCTTAGTCGACGATAGTGGGTGTTGGTAGTGGCGACTTATTAGTAGAACGGCCTCTTTACAGAGTCTGCAAAACCACACCCCTCTTATTTACCTTGGCGGACTGGTATCTCACTGTGAGGCGAATACGTTGAAACTGACCGAAGGCTATCTCCACACACGTATCGGAACGAGCGAAGATGAAATAGTCGTTCGAAAAAGGAGGTAGAGCGTATCCACTTCGTGGGATCGATTACTCGAAAGAGAACGAAACGTCTCCAAACGCCGCTTAGGCACCGTATAGTATTACTTTCGATGATTGAACCACAAGCCGCACATGAGGCTTCGCACGCTCAGACGACACCTTCCGAAACTAGTCGTTCTCCTGACGGTACTGCTAGTTATTGCCAGCGGTGCCGCCCTCGCCGACGAAGACCACAGCAACGGAACGGCAACGCCGGCATCCAAAACCACGACCGGGCACAGTGACGGTGGCGATCATCACGCTGCTGGGACTGACAGCCGCGACGGGACAGATGCGAGTGGTGACCACCATACCGACGATGGGCATCACAGCCGCACTGAGACTCCCGGAGTCACGCATTCGAATGGAGATGACGGGCACCACCCCGGCGAGAGTAACGACGATCGCCATGACGGAGCGAGCGGTGGTGGCCATCACACCGAGAACCCGCTAACCTGGGCGACGGGTATTATCGGATTAATAGCGGTGGCAGCACTTCCCACGGCACCGGCGTACTGGGTCGGGAAACGACGAGACCACCTCTCGGACCTCGAAAGCGTGCATATTGCCGTAATCGGACTGAGCCTGGTAAGTGCGGCTGTGCACATCTACCTCTACCTCCAGCATAGTGAGGTACAGATGCTCCTCGCAGGACTTGGATTCATCGGGGCAACTGTACTGTTCTTCCTGGGTGTCAACCGTCGCCTGCTCTACGCCGTTGGCATTCCATACGTAGCTACACAGTTCGTCCTCTGGTGGAAGGCTGGCATGCCACATCTGCAAACGTATGGAGGTATTGACAAAGTAGCACAACTTCTCCTCATTGGTATCCTCGTCTACCTCCTTTGGGCAGGGGAGAGATCGGCGGGCACGTCATAACGCCCGCGTGAGGGGGTAACGTTCCTTCGCGTCCCTCTCGCACAAACGCCAGTTGGAAACGGTAGCGGTACAGGACTTGGCGCTTTCAGCGATTCCGCGGACGGGTGTCGACGGTGAAGCAACCGCTCCGACGGTATCATACTCGGCGACTCGTCAACAGCGCCGAGAGGCCGTGGCCAGGAACCCACAGGAGCGATTCATCGACTCATTCCGAAAACGGCTCGTCGCTAGATCCGTTCGAGTAGATATCGTCTCGCTTGGGATGCCCACCGCTCCCATTCAATAGGAGGTATCCAACCAACAGTCGCTAGTCCCCAGCGGAGCACTAACGAAGACGCCGCCAGAGTTGCTGTTAGTGTTCGTTATCAGGTGCCGTGTCTGTGTGAACGTACACCCAGATAATATCTCCGTTTTTTAACTGATACGAGGCCGGATCAATGTCCGTCATCCGCTGCCGGAAAGTGATCGTTGTCCCGGCATCCGCCTGTCGATAGGTGCCACTATGTGCATCGTCTCCAGAATAGGTAAGACTGTGTCCACCACGCCCTCGTTCGTAGCGGACATCAGGCAAGATAGAGAACACCTCTTCGAGAGTGACTGACTCGGTGCTTCTCCAGCGATAGTACGGTGCTGAGCTGGCTTCAAACCGGAAGCGATCGGATTCTATATTCTGGTACTTTCGATGAGAGAAGTCAATACGGTGGTTATTGACATCGACGAGGAGCAAGCCTGATGTCTCAGACGTGGCTGACTTCGAGTGTGAGGTTTCGGTACGAACCCAGAGCTCATCGCCGTGCTGTATGTCGTGTTGGGCCGGATCGATCTCCCGTGTTCCCTCGGCGATCGAGATAGTCGTGCCGGCGTCGGTCTCCCGATAGGTCGTTCCCTCGTGCGTTACGACGTGATTCCCGTTCGCGCCTTGCCGATATGCGATCCCGGGAAGCAAATTGAGCCCCTGCTCAAAGGTGACGACTTTCTTCTCATTGCTCCACTCGTTCGGTCCGTGCGCAGATTCGTGGAAGTGAAAGTAGACCGTTTCTGGGTGCTCGGCCTCGAGTGTTTCGAGGAAGTACCGTGGCTGGGTGAAATCAAGCAGCTTTCCGTCTATTTCGAAAAACAGCTGTCCGTGCCAGTGGTATTCGACGTACCCCGGAGTCTCAGTCGGTTGTTCAGTTTCAGTGGTTTGTGCCGTCTCAGTTGGCGTTGGAGTCGTTTCGGACGATTCATTTGCCGGCGGTGAGCGAGAGGTGGCCGGCGTTGACTGTGGCGCTGCGTCGTCCCGTTGTGAACTACAGCCTGCAAGGCCGAGAAAGAACGCTGGACCAGCGAGTTTGAGAATTCGACGTCGACCCCAGTGAGTGTTCGCCATGACGTGTCCCCTACTCCCCACGGTTCCTAAATCTGCTAAGAGGAATTTCTGTGTCTGGAAACGGTACCATCGTTTAATAAGACAGGTTCTTCTCTTGCGGTTGAGGGCGTCAGCGCGCCCGTCTCTCCGCCGTCGCCGTATTCACGACCACTCTGTAATCAAAGAGAGAGCGGTCGTTTGCTCCCGACGGTCTAGTGTTCACTATCCTGCTTCCGGTGACCCAGCCGTGGAAATCGTCGACGAGTTTGCAGGAGAACATCGTCTGGGCTGCGGGGTACAACGTCTCCGCCATCCCCCTGGCCGCCGGCACGTTCGCTCCGATCGGAGTTCTTCTCCCGTCAGCCGTGGGTGGGCTCCTGATGTCATCACTCAGTCGCGCTACTCGACATACCGGATGACGCGAGCCATTCCTGCCTCAAGGTGATAGAGATTATGACAGTGGAACAGCCAGCTCCCAGGGTTGTCGGCGACGAAGTCGAAGGTCACTTCGCCCATGTGTCCGGGGACAACGACGGTGTCCTTGACGGCGTCCTGCACTTGGAAGAAGTGTCCGTGCAGGTGCATCGGATGGATCACAGGACTGTGATTCACCATTCTGATTCGGACGTGCTCTCCTTTCTGGACACGAAACGGATCCGCATCAGGATATGCTCGGCCGTCGATCGCCCACTCGTTGGATCGCTGGCCGGCCGAGAGCGTCAGGTCAAACGTTCGATCTGGACTGCCATCCACGCCGTCGAGCGGTGAGATCGCTTGGAGGTCGCTGTACGACAGCTGGTTTCCGTCCGCTGATGGTGGTGTCGGTGACTGGGGTGGCTCACTTCCGCCGTATGTGAGAATTGCTTTCGCAGGGGGTTCGTCTCCATCGACGGCCGCGGCTCGGATTTCCCACGCGCCAGGATTATCGGCCGCGACAATCGCATCGTAGCGTTCTCCGGATCCGAAAGCGAACGAGTCGACGGTAACCGGGGTGACTGGACGGCCATCAGCGTGCGTGATCCGGAGCGGATGTCCAGCCGCCTGCACCCGAAAGAGTGTCGCACTGCTCGCGTTGATGAACCGAAAACGGACGCGTTCTCCCTCCCGGACCGTGAACGTTCGCGGATCGGTCGGCAAACGACCATTGAGAAGAAGCCCGGCGTACGGCGGCCGTCTGGCAGCCATCACACCACCCATTCCACCGGGGCCGCCACCCATACCTCC
Source organism: Halegenticoccus soli (assembly GCF_002844195.1). Taxonomy (GTDB): domain Archaea; phylum Halobacteriota; class Halobacteria; order Halobacteriales; family Haloferacaceae; genus Halegenticoccus; species Halegenticoccus soli. The sequence continues at coordinate 33,556 of NZ_PEND01000013.1, read as the reverse complement.
GCCCATTCCACCAGGACCTCCACCACCCATCCCACCGGGACCGCCGTCGCTTTGCGGCACCTGACTACCTGATGGACCGCCCTCGGAACCAGACTCCGAGAGCGGCTGTGGCGACCGCTTGAGATAATCGTCAATGACGACAGTATACTCACGGTCGTATGCGACGTGTGGGTCAGGTTCCTCGATGACGAGCGGCGCGAGGAGTCCACGGTCAAGCTGGAGGCCGACGTGGCTGTGATAGAAGTACGTGCCGGCGGGCTCTGCCCGGAATTTGTAGCTAAATGAATTCCCAGACGTGACTGGCTGTTGAGTCACGTTTGGAACGCCGTCCATCCCATTGGACACAGGGATGCCGTGCCAGTGGATCGTCATCCCCTCCGAGAGTTCGTTAGTCAACTCGACTTCGAACACGTCGCCTTCTCTCACTCGGAGTTCCGGACCTGGGAACTCCCCGTCGTAGAGCCAGGTCGTAGCGGACGTGTCTGCACTCGGCTGGATCCGCCCCGGTGCTGCACGTAGTGCGGCGGTCACATCTGCCGGCTCAGAAGGGCCTGGACGCGGTGGTAGAGTCGGAGCGTTCCCGGTTGACGGTGAGTTGTCGCTTGTCGAACATCCTGCGAGTGCGCTCACGCCCGCTCCGCTCAGCATCTGGAGAAATCGGCGGCGTGAGGGTGACAGCTGGTCACTCACAGCGACTCGAGTGCGCGCTCGAATCGCTCGGAGACATCCTCGGCAATCGAGTCAAGGTCGGGGTTGTCTGTGATACCGACAAGTCGGCCCGGATCAACCGCGCTAACCACGACCGTCCCATCGTCCTCCTCGTACACGATGACGTTACACGGCAGGAGTGCACCGAGCTCGATCTCGTCTTCGAGCCCCTGATAGGCGAGTTGGGGATTGCACGCGCCGAGAATCCGGTACTGACGGAATTCCTTGTCGAGTTTTTTGGCGAAGGTCGCTTGGACGTCGATATCACAGAGAACCCCGAACCCCTCGTCTTCTAGAGCCGATATCGTCCGCGCGACAACATCATCGAACTTTCCTGTGACTCGTTCTTGCGTGGTGTACGCCATATTGTGCACAACGCGTTCCAGAGTCATTACTGTTGTGTGAGTATCGGTAGCTTCGAGAGAGACGGGAGATCGTACGGCAACCCAGTGTTTTACCTGTAGGGGTCAGACAACGGATTCTCGCTGTCCGTTCCCCAACGGGTCAAGTCGAACCGTATGTTCCCCCGACAGTTACTGGACAGAGGGAGCACTTTTGAATCGAAGGTTTCGATGGTAGATACGCGGCGACAAAGCAACAGGAAGTGCATTAAACTGCCGCGGCCTATCACTAGGTAACTGTAGTGTGGGAACCCTACACTGCTGGTGACTACGATGTCAACAGATACAAGAGATCAACAGCTCGTGACGATCGTGCTCATCGCGCTCGGCGCGCTCGTCATCCTTCCCGTGTTCTTCATGGGATTCGGCGCGATGGGCTTCGGCTCAATGATGGGCGGTGGAATGTGGGGTGGGATGTGGGGAGACGGGAACACCGCCCCCACGTGGATGCTCCTCGTCGGAAGCATCGCGCAACTCCTGTTCCTCACAGTCGTCGTCGGGGCAGGCTACCTCATCTACCGCGCAGCGACCCGGTCAACCGGAGATGAAGACCGTGCGCTGGAGGAGCTCCGGCTCGCATACGCCCGCGGTGAGCTGACCGACGATGAATACGAAACTCGACGGGAGTCACTCAGGCGTCGCGACTAGCGCCGCCTCCAGTTCGATCACAAGCCGTCAACCGTAGCAACGAACCGAAACCGCCGCGCTCTCACCCACAGTTGACGACCGGAAGAGATCACGGTCCGGGTGTACTGCGAACGCTAGTGTCGAGCAGGGCCGGCAGACGTACGGTGAGGCCTCTGCCCAGGGTCCTGCTCGGTCTCGTCGTCCGATGGGGGAGTCGGAGGATCAGTCGGATGAGGAGTTGGATGTCGGCTTCGGCCGTATCCCATTAAATCGATAGTCATCCGGCACGCTCGGAACTCGACGCCCGTGTCGAGCGAGGTCTCGATGAGTTCCTCGATAGTGGCCGTATCGTCGTCCTCGATCCGCCGTTGCATCATCGTCGTCGTTACGCTGTCCATTCCGGGGAGTGCGCCGATCGCGTTCGGCACCGGCATGTTGGGATTACCGACCGAACTCAGCAGAAGGTTCTCCGAGCGTTCTTTGTGGAGGATATCGAGCCCCCAGAAGGGGTGGAAGACGGTGACCTCCCAGCCGAAGGCAGCAGCGGTACTCGCGAGGATGAGCGGAGGATACGCCATATCGAGGATCCCCTTCGTCTCGATGATCGATATCTTCGGTTGTGCGTCATCGCTCTCGGCGCGGAGGTTGGCAAGGTCCGACTCAAGTTCCTCGATGCGGACCTTGAGGGCGGCCGTATCTGTGTTAGCCGTCGCATCAGTCGTCTGCTGCGGCGTGTCCGAACTCAGGCTTAAAAGCTGAACACCTGATCGGCGTCGTCTACTTCTTCGAGGAACGTCGCCGCGCCTGCAAACTTGGTCGTGACCGACTCGTCCATCGCATCCCGGTCCCACTCGAGCATATCGAGCGTGGTGGTGCAGGCGACCGTCGAAACGCGGTCGCCGCCGTCGGCGACGAACGCTTCGAGCAGGTCGTACGGATTCGGCATCCCTGCGTCGAGGAGAGGTTCGATCTCTGAGAGGTCCTTCTCACCCTCCATCAGGTGGGTCAGTCCGTCGAAGGTGAAGTAGGTGATGACCTCGATGTCGGACGCGAGCGCGGTGTGGCCGAGGTTCATAGCCATTGCGAGGCTTTTCGGGCTGTCGTCAGAAACGATGATTCCGATCTCGTCCATCGGTGTTACTCCGTCTTGCGGACGTAGTGCTTGTACACGTCGTCGTCTTCCACCTGATCGACGAGTTCGACGCCGTCGGTGGTCTTCGCCCAGCCGGCGATGTCGCTCATACTTCCGGGATCCGTCGCGAGGACTTCGAGAACATCTCCTTCGGCAAGCTGGTCGAGGTTCTGTTTGGTTTTGACGACCGGCATCGGGCAGTTCTGTCCCGTCACGTCGAGCGTTTCGGTCACTTCGTACTGAGTCATGGTATTGACTTCATTACCCAATATCAGATCGAGGTGTAAAAGCGTATCGGTAGAAGTTCGATATTCGAACACATCTGTCTCCCCTAGTCTGTTCCTTACGGCCATAGACGGCCTTAGGGAGGGAGAATACCGAACCTAATCTTGTACTATAGTAGAACTACTATGCAAAGTCTTATTTGGAACGCACGGTTAGCCATGAGTGACGATGACCAAGGATACCCTCTCGAACATGGGAGGAGAGGTTAAATCGATTACTTCCGAAACGCTCAAAGAGCAGATCGACAGCGGTGCGGAGGTATTCATCCTCGACACCCGCTCAGAGGAGAACTTCGACGAGTGGCACATCAACGGTGACAACGTTGAGATCGTGAACTACCCTTACTTCCAGCTGCTGGAGGGGATTCCAGAGGATCTGCTTGCAGATCTCCCTGACGAACAGAAAATCACAGTACTTTGTGCAAAGGGAGGCTCGAGCGAGATGGTCGCCGAACAGCTTGAGGACGAAGGTTACGACGTTAACCATCTCGAACATGGAATGAACGGTTGGGCGCGCATCTACGAGTACACGGAACTCGATGTCAACGTCGACGCTACGATCGCCCAGTACCAGCGGCCATCCAGCGGCTGTCTGGCATATCTCATCGCTTCCGGCGACGAAGCCGCCGTCATCGACCCGCTCCGTGCGTTCACAGATGAGTACGTCCAGGACGTGCGCGCGATAGGGACTGAACTCGAGTATGCGCTCGATACCCATATCCATGCCGATCACATTTCCGGTCTTCGTACCATCGCCGAGAAGACTGACGCGACGATGGTTCTGCCCGAGCCCGCCGCCAACCGTGGTGTGACATACGACCATCCCTACGAGACTGTCTCTGACGGCGATACCCTCTCCGTCGGCGAGGTCGAGTTAGAGGTCATTCACACACCCGGACACACGACAGGGATGACCGCGTACATGGTCGGGAACGTCCTGTTCACGGGTGATGGGCTTTTCACCGAGAGTGTCGCCCGGCCGGACCTCGAGGATCCGGAGGCTGCGAAGAACGCGGCAGAGACGCTCTATGAGAGCCTCACCGAGGAAATTCTGACGCGGCCCGACGATACGATCATCGCACCAGGACACTTCAGCGACTCTGCGACGCCCAACGACGACGGAACGTACACAGCCGAGCTTGGCGAGCTAAAGGAGACGATGGATGCACTCTCGATGGACAAAAGGGAGTTCATCGAGTTCGTCGTCTCGAACATGCCGCCGCGTCCCGCCAATTACGAGGAGATCATCGCGACGAACCTTGGACAGCAATCGTCCGACGACGAGGAAGCGTTCGAACTCGAACTTGGTCCGAACAACTGTGCAGCCAGTGAGGGGGCGCTGACGAATTAAAATGGATTCACTCGTGCAACTGGTCGCACTCAGTGAGTTCTTCCCGCGGGGAATTCTGCCGTATCTCCTTGGCGGGCTGCTCGTCGGCGGCGGGGTCGCGTTCATCTACCTCGCAACGGGTATCATCGCTGGAGCGAGCACGTTCCTCGAATCGACGCTGTCGTACGTCTCGGACGTTCCACGGTTCAACCGCTTCAAATACATCCAGTCACGCGGCTGGCGACTGGTGTTCACTGCTGGCATTGTCAGCGGCGCAGCCCTGTACGGGCTCGTATTGGGTCCGGGCACCTGGACAACTGAGGTTCAGTGGTGGCGGCTGCTCGGCGGCGGCTTTCTCGTCGGGGTCGGCACCCGCCTCGGCAAGGGATGTACCTCAGGCCACGGTGTCTGCGGCACTGGTTCACTCTCGCGCACATCGCTCGTGAACGTCGTGACGTTCCTTGCCGTGGCTATCGGAACCGCTCAGTTCGTGCAGGCACTCGGGGTGACGCCATGAACACCGAGGAACGCGGTCCCTGGTTCCTGTCAGTCATCTATGTCGGGGGACTGATCTTCGGGTTCGGGCTCGCGATCAGCGGGATGGCTCGCCCCGAAGTCGTACTGGATTTCCTCCAATTCGAGGACTTTGGTCTCCTGTTTGTCATGGGTGGTGCGGCCCTCGTCACCGGAATTACGTTCGCTGTCGCAACGCGATCCCTTAAGCGGGCGCCACTGACTGGTGACGCCTACCGCCGACGGCTGAAGGGGTTTGACCGCAACGTCATCATTGGCGGGACGATCTTCGGCGGCGGCTGGGGAGTCTCCGGTATCTGTCCGGGGGCCGCGTACGCGAGCGTCGGAATCGGCAACTATCCGATCCTATGGGCTATCGCAGGAATGTTCCTCGGTGCGTACGCCCAGGGATACTGGCGGACCGCCCGGACATCGACCTCTGCTGACGCGGCGGCAACGGACAACTGACTTTTTGTCGCTCTTCTGCTCGAGTAGGGCCGGAGACTGAGTACTCTCCTCATTACCGTCGAGATTATTCAGAGCGACAATGCTGTATCGGTATCGTGAACCGCCTCGGGGGTCAAGCCCCGTGGCATGCGCCTCGACCGCCTGTAAATACTGATCTGTCCCTTCTGGTAACGTACTGGGCGATCTCTGGCCCTTTAGGATGCTGAACGGCACAGGGCACTGGTAGATATACTTCGTGAGGCGTATATTCTATCTAGACACGTACCCAGGAGACGTTCATAACTTATTCATTGCATACGGATGGATATCGGTTCGTTACCCGGATATAGTATTGTCCGATGTTCCCAAAACTGTTTTCACCCTGTGCTCCCAAACCAGTATTGTGCAGAATAGTATGTACTCCACGAAAGAGAGCCGAACGCTAACGGTGAACTGAAATGTTCGAAATTGGATTAACAAGTGGATCTGTAGAGGCTGTATCGACGGTTGGACTCGTCCTCGGCGAGGCTATCACTCTGTACATTGGATACGGTATCCTCACACACATCGCCAGCTCAACCGTGCTTGAAGCACTTGAAGGAGAGTAATTATGGATTTGCTTGGAGTGAGCATGACGATGGTCGGCGTGTTCGTCGGATTCGGTCTCCTGATCGGAACTCTCTTCGGGTTCTTTGGTATGGGTGGATCGTTCCTGATCACACCTGCGCTGTTGGTCATGGGGTACCCGGCGAAAGTGGCCGTGGGAAGTGGCCTCGCATTTGTGTTCGGAACTAGCATCGTCGGGGCGCTCAGACACCGTAATCACGGCCAAATTGACTACAAGCTAGCAGCCATCATGACGGTGGCCATGACCATTGGAATTGAAGGTGGCAAACATGCCGTCCTCTTCCTTGAAGCGACTGGAATGGCAGACCAGATCGTCAGCATCGCGTACGTCGGTCTATTGGCTACCGTCGGTCTTCTCACCCTGCGTGATGCCCGCTCTGCAAACGACGAATCCGCAAGTTTCGATCTTTCCGAGAGAGTGCAGTCGATCGAACTCCCGCCAATGGTCACATTGAAGGGGGAGATTCGTGTCTCTGGGGTGATCGTCTTCACGATCGGGTTCGTAGTCGGTGTGCTATCTGGCTTCCTCGGTGTCGGTGGAGGATTCTTGCTGATGCCCGCGATGATGTACGGACTCGGCGTCCCGGCGGCAGTTGCTGTGGGAACCGATATCCTCCAGATCACGATCTCTGGCGCGTACGGCACGTTCGCCTACGCGCAGGCTGACGCAGTCGCCCTCCCTGTCGTCGCCTCACTACTCATCGGAAGCGCATTCGGGGCGCGTATCGGAGCAGGCGCGACGAAACTCGTCGACGAAGACGAGATCAAAGGCTACTTCGCGGCGATGCTGCTCGCGGGAAGTCTGGCAGTCGCCGCAAAGAACTTCGGGACCGCGTACGGAATCGACGCGCTCAACACGGCGAGTATCGTGCTCATCTTCGGCGCGGCGATCCTCGTCAGCGGTGCGGTCGTCCTCGCGGCCGTCTGTCGCCTCCGGGGAAACCGTACAGGGACGTTGTGTCGACTCACCACGTCGTGAACCGCCCCCATCAATCCATAGAATCCGTACCTAACAACCCCTACGGCCGTGCGAGCACGACGCGATGTCACGTATTCACGACGATGACGAGATACGTCTCCGATCGTGTCGCTTCGAAGACGTCCGTGAACCCGTGGTTTCACAGCGCATCGACGGCCTCTTCGGCGGTGTGGCGCTCAGCGACGGGAGGACCGCTCTCACCGGTCCCGGTAGCCGCCCGGCCTGCGACGACCAGCCGCCCGCCCGGCGCTCAACGCGAGCGAGTCCGTCGAGGGAGCCGTCCTCGGCGGCATCGAACGTGCGACGCCCACGTGTTTTCGGTTGTGGAACGACCGCGAGGTAGTTGGCGGTCGTCGCCACGCGCCGTCGGTTTAGAGTGTCACGCTGGTATTTTCTGAAATCGGTGTTTCTGGGCCTTCAACCGGCATATCGGGCACATTTGAACGATCAGTTTGAGCGTTCCCCGGCCGAAGCCAACGAGTTTAAGGCATTGGAATTGTATAGTTGTGTACGTGATGAGCAATACTAAACTCGCACCGTCGCAGGTCGCACAGCGAGTCCAGAACGACGACGCCGAGGACGTCTTCCTCCTCGACGTCCGTCGGGAGGAGGACTACGAGGAGTGGCGGATCCCAGGGAGCACGAACCTCCCAATCTACGACGAACTCCTAGAGTACGACTTCTCCACGCTCGAAGATCGCCTCGACGAACTCCCCGAGGACGAGAAGATCGCCGTCGTCTGCGTCGCCGGCGTCACGTCGGCGCGTGCGGCCGAGTTCCTCCGCGAGCACGGCTACGACGCGGAATCCATCGACGATGGGATGAACGGCTGGGGGCGCGTCCACCGCCAGTACGACATCGACGCGGTCGACGGCGTCGTCCAGATCGTCCGCCCCGGCACGGGCTGCGTCTCTTACCTCGTCCACGACGGCGGCGAAGCCGTCGTCGTCGATCCGACGCAGTACATCGACGAGTACCTGGCGGCGGCCGACGAGCGCGACCTCCGGATCGTCGGCGTCGCGGACACGCACGCGCACGCCGACCACGTCTCCGGCGCCCGGCGCCTCGCGGGCGAACTCGACGTCCCCTACTACCTCCACGGCGAGGACGCCGGCGAGCTCGACCGCGTGACCGAGATCGAAGACGGCGACGCCATCGAGGTCGGCGACCGCGCTCTCGACGTGCGTCACACGCCCGGCCACACGCCCGGCAGCGTCTCCTTCGAGTACGGCGACGCCCTCCTCTCCGGAGATACGCTGTTCCTCCGGAGCGTCGGTCGTCCCGATCTGGAGGACAGCTCCGAGGACGCCGTCCGCGAGGCCGCGGGTCACCTGTTCGACAGCCTCGGCGGACTGACCGACCTCGACGACGGAACGGTCGTCCTCCCCGGTCACTTCAGCGACGAAGAGATTCGGCCGCTGGCGACCGAACTCGGCGAACTCCGCGCGGAGACGACCAATGAGCTCCTCAGCTACGTCGAAGACGGCGACGAGGAGGCGTTCGTCGAAACCATCGTCGAGAGTCTCGCCGACGAACCCGCGAACTACAACGAGATAAAGCAGATCAACTGGGGCAGAGAACAGCCCGGCGACGACGTCGAAGCGCTCGAACTCGGCCCGAACAACTGCGCGGCCAACTAGCGCCCGGGACCGGCCGCCCCATGTCATACAGTCAAGGTATTCGACGGAATTGGCCGCAGTTCGCGCTCCAGCTGCTCACCGTCTTCGCGGTCGGGTTGACTATCGGCGCCGAGCGAAACGTCGTCCCCGTGCTCGGACGGGACGTTCTCGGCGTCGAGTCGGTGCTCGTTATCGGTTCGTTCGTGGTGAGCTTCGGCTTCGTCAAGGCCCTGCTCAACCTCTACGGTGGAAAGTGGTCCGAAGCGTACGGACGCAAACCGATCCTCGTCGCCGGGTGGCTCGTCGCGCTGCCGATTCCCGTCATTCTCATCTACGCGACGAACTGGTGGTGGATTTCGGTTGGAAACGTCCTGCTCGGCGTCAACCAGGGACTCGCGTGGAGTATGAGCGTGAACGCGAAGATCGATCTCACCGGGAGCGACGCGCGCGGCTTCGCCGTCGGACTCGACGAAGCCTTCGGCTACGGGGGCGTCGCCGTCGGTGCCTGGATAACGGGCGTCCTCGCGGCACGGTACGGGCTCCGCCCCGCACCCTTCTACGTCCTCGCGGGCGTCATCGTGGTCGCACTCGTCGTTTCGGTTCTCCTTATCGAGGAAACGCTCCCCTATGCACGGGCCGAGGCCGAGAACGAGTCCGACGACGCAGACGCCGACCTGCCGTTCCGGGCGATACTGAAGCGTGCGACGTGGGGCGACAGGACGCTGTTCGCGGCGTCACAGGCGGGGAGCGTCGAGAAGTTCGTCGACGCCCTCGTCTGGATTGCGTACCCGCTCTATCTGACGACCGCCGGGTTGTCGGTCGCCGAGGTCGGCGTCGTCGTCGGCGTCTACGGGGGTGTCTGGGGCGTCCTCCAGCTCTATACCGGGAAGCTTGCGGACGACGTCGGACGCCGACCGCCCGTCGTCGCCGGGATGTTCGTCGCCGGAGCGGGCGTGCTCGCGACGGTGTTGGTCGACGGCTACTGGCCTTGGCTCGTGACCGCCGGCGTGACGGGCGTTGGGATGGCACTGCTCTACCCGAACCTGATCACGGTCGTCGGCGACGCCGCACACCCCTCCTGGCGTGCGACCGGGCTCGGCGTCTACCGGATGTGGCGCGACGCCGGCTACGGCTTCGGCGCGATACTCATCGGCGCGACGGCCGATCTCGTCGCCACGGAGGCCGCGTTCTACGTCGTCGCCGCCGCGATGTTTCTCTCAGGCGGTATTGCGGTCGTGTGGATGCGGGAAACCCATCCTGAATTCGGTGCCAGCGGGAGCACGGAACTCCGAACATCGAGCCTTTCGGGCGACGACTGAGATCAGCGGTGGGAGAGGGGCTGACGTCTGACGATCTACATCGAGACGGAGGTGACCGATATTGCGTTTGAAGATATCGTCAGCGAAGTCAACGCGGATGTTCAGGGAGACGCGGCGTCGATGCGTTGCGGACCCCGCAGATCACCCGACCAGAACCTGTGTGAGGGAGCGGCGCAATTCGTCGGCGGTTCCACGGAAAGGAGCGTCCTTGATAGCGATCGCTGACTGAGATAGCGCAGAATTGTGCAGCTTATGCACAAGTCTTTTACCGGCCTGGTACCTAGCTGAACGCGATACGAATGCCGAATTCGATGGCCGAACAACTTCAGCAGGACATGGAGTGCGAGGGACTCCTCGAGTGTTTCCACGGGCTCAAGCAACTCGACAAAGAGTGCTTCCAGGAGCTCGTCGACGCCGCGGAACCACTCACCGTCGACGAACTTGCGGAGGCGGTCGATCGCGAGCGTTCGACCGCCTATCGCGCCGTTCAGCGCCTGCTTCAGGCCGGGTTCATCCAGAAAGAGCAGGTCAATTACGAGCAGGGCGGCTACTACCACGTCTACTCGCCGACCGATCCCTCGAAGATCTCCAAGAACATGCAGCGGATGCTCAACGACTGGTACGCCAAGATGGGGCAGCTCATCCAGGAGTTCGAAACGAAATACGAACGAGCTGACGCGACGGCACCCATCGAAGGGTGACCAGCGCTTTGACCGCCTCCTCGACTTCTCCGGTTGCGCACTTGCTCAGTAACGCGGGCGGACGAGATTGAAACTGAAGACGGGACCGCCATCGTCCACCGCGATCAGTGCCGTTTCCGTTGTCGGGATCGCCAGTGTGGCCGTTATGGTCGCCCTATCCGTTGCCGTTCCCGCTGTTCCGATGACCAGTGTCTTTTCTCAGCATCCCGCCGGTGCCGTTTCCGTCATCCGGCGGGGTGATAATCGTCACATAGTCGAAATACGCCGAGCCGCCGGACGCGAGATAGGCGTCGTACCCGATTCCGCCCCGTTTCCACGTGTTGTCGCGCCCAGCGAACTGTGTGAGTTTGTTCCCCTGAGCGTCGAAGAGCCGCACGATCTGTCGACCGTCGCGGTGCCACGTGATCACGATCCCATACCACCGATCCTGTGCGAGTGTGAACCCCTGGTTGGCTGCACCGAACCGTGTCGGCGATCCCGCGTTCTGGATCCGGTAGAGCTGAACCGCCTGGTTCGGGTAGTTGAGTTTCACGTAGTACCGATCCCCGGGGCTCTGCACCCCGTACGAGAACTGGAGGGTGTCTGCGCCACCCGACGCACGGATCCAGCAGGCGAACGTGTCTCCCGCCTTCGGGTACGGCTTCAAACCTGAAGTGGAGGTGAGTTCCGCGTCTGTGCCGCGGATCGCGAGTGCGTTCGATCCACGGAATACTGGTCGAGAGGCGATTTCGGCGCCAGAGCGCCCCCTGTCAAACTGGTATTCGTTCAGGTCGCCGTCTTCGAAGTCGTCGACGATCACCGGCTTCGAGCGACTGTCCGTCTGTGCCGCGACGGACGAAGAGCTGACGCCTATGGCGGTGAGTCCGCTTGCTGCGATACCTCTCAGCGCCTCTCGGCGGAAGAGTCTGCGTCCGGACATCACGTGTGAGTGCCACGAGAAGACGTATAACTGCTGTTCAGCACTGAGTCACTTACCGTAATACTGTCTCGTTAAATTAGGATGGGAAGCGACTGCGCCGATTCCCGAAATCACTCGGCGTGGGAACGCGTCTGAACGACTCTCACCTCAGAGTCGGAACCGGTGTCCCTCCGGTGAGCACTCGGGCGAGGAGCTGTCCGAGGCGGACGATATTTTTCGTCTACGGGAAAGATATATCCTCTTCCGTCACGAACGGTCGCGTATGAGCGATGAGACGTCTAATGGGGGGCACGCCGGCGAGGCTCGTGCACGCTGGCGGGAGGAGCGAACCACCTTCCAGCGCGTCTACGACGTCATCACCGGGACCACGAGCTACGCGACCGCGAACGAAATCGGCGAGCGCGCGGACTGTTCGGCTGACGGCGCGCGCGCGGCCCTCTCGCAGCTCGTCGAGATGGGAATCGCCGAGCGCCGCGGTGACCGCCCTGCGGAGTACCGCCGCAACGAATCGTATCTACGCTGGAAGCGAATCGAAGCGCTCGCGCGCGAGCACTCCGCTGCCGAGCTGCGCGAGGAGGTCGACGCGCTTCTGGAGGAAGACCGGTCGTTTCAGGAACGGTTCGACGCGCCCGATCCCAACGCGATCTCGCCGGCGGCGTTCGAGGGCGTCGACCACGAGGAGATCCACGGACAGTGGGATGCGCTGACGCGGTGGCGGAGCGTGCGCGAAGACCTCGAAGTCCTCCAACAAGCGGCTCACCGCGCCGAGGGGGATACCGACAGTCGAACCGGCAAGTCGGCGTCGGCGTGACGAGCGAGCCAGCATGCCCGACGACGAAGACTCACGTAGTGCTGACCCGATTCCGGAGGGCCGCCTCGACGTGCCGACGCTCCAGACGCTCGCCCAGCGCGCTGCAACTCACCCCCTCGTCGACGAGTGGGCGTTCGACCCGTCGAGTGTTTCGCCCCGCCACCTTCAGATCCACCTCGTCGCGAACGCGTACCCGGCCGACGTCACAGCCGTCCGCATCGACGTCCGGTGGTTCGTCACCGGCGACTACTCGTTTCACTATCTCGAAGAACGAGACGGGGAGACCAGTCCGTACCAGTGCCGATGGGACCGGCATCCGAAAACGGCCGCCCCGCGGACCCATTTTCACCCACCGCCGGACGCCGGCGAGGCCGAACCGTCGTCGCTGGACCCACATCACCTCGACGCATTGTTTGCCGTCCTCGATTGGGTGAGCGACCGAGTCGAACGGCTCCACGGAACCTGACTTCCTCCCACGACTGAAGTCGTGGGCTCTCCTCGAACCTCTGTAATTCCTTCCACGAAAGGCTCGCACCGCCAATAAAAGCGCAAATCGCACACGGTATGTAGGACAAAGATGCCTCCCGCGAGACGGGAGGCGTGCTTCGCTTCGGCAACGAGATAGACTCGGGACGATACGCCGGACAAAAAACCGGGGACGGAACCGCTGAGAGGCACCGAAATCCGAAAATCACGGCACGGTGGTAGATTTATGGCGCAGCCCGCGATACGTATTCGTGATGAACCCTCAAACGCCACTCCCGCCGCGAGCCGAGGAGGCACTTGAGGTGCTTCGGTCGCCGGTCGAGAATGCGGGTGGTGAACTACCTCGCGAACGAGCTCTCTCAGTGGTCGCTTCCGAGTTCGGCGAGGAGTCTGCTGAGGCGCTATTGAGTGTTCTCCACAGCCGCGGCTACATCTACTACGTCGACGAGGCGGTCCGCATTACCTAGCCCCGGACATCGTGAGGCCCCAGTCTTCACTCTGACAGGGGGAATTCCGGTGCGACTCTCGGCGTTAGGCGAGCGCGGTCTCTTGGAGGGACCGATCCTCCCACTCGCGACGCTCTCTGAGAGCGGTGCGGCCCTCGTCGGTGATCTGGGAGGAGTTGGTGCGCCGGTCGGTCTGCCCTTTCTCGACGGAGCCTTCGTCGAATTGATAGAGTACCTTTTGGGTCGTCGACGAAGAACGCGACCACATGAACGTGACCCTTCTCAGCACGGGCGGGACCATCGCAAGCACTGACGCGGCTAACGGCGCGAGACCGACGGAGACGGGGACACAACTCCTCGAAGCCGTTCCCGAACTCGAGGCGTACGCTACGCTCACGGTCGAAGACGTCGCGCAGATACCGAGCTACGAACTGGACGGGTCGACGCTCGAGACGATCGGCGAGCGGGTGAGAGCGCTCGACGCCGACCCAGCGGTCGACGCCGTGGTCGTCACCCACGGGACCGACACGATGGAGGAGACGGCCTACTACCTCGACGTCACTGTACAGCCGGACACACCGGTGTTTTTGACGGGTGCTCAGCGCCGCCCCGACGAGGTGAGCCCGGACGGACCGAGCAATACACTCACGGCCGTTCGGGCGGCAACTGCGTTCGTCGAGCGCGACGCGGGCGGCACGTTCGTCGCGTTCGACGAGAAGATCCACAGCGCGCGATCGGTGACGAAGGTACACACGTCCGCTCTCGAGGCGTTTCGATCGAGGAACGCGGGACCGGTCGCGACTGTCGATCGGAGCGGCGTTTCGATTCACCGTCCCCCCAAAAGCGAGACGCGTCCGATCGAGGCGACGTCGCTCGCGGCGACCGTCTTCACGATCAAGAGCGGAGGCGCCGTCTCCGGCGAACTGGTTGCGGCCGCACTCGAACACGACGCAGACGGCCTCGTCATCGAGGGGACGGGGCTCGGGAACGTGACCGCGGGAATCGCCGAGCGCGTTCGCGACGCGATCGATGTGGGCGTTCCCGTCGTCGTCACGTCGCGCTGTCTCGAAGGGCGAGTCGCGCCGGTCTACGGCGGAGAAGGGGGCGGCGAACGTCTCCGCGAGTGCGGGGCTATCTTCGCCGGCGATCTCTCCGCACCGCAGGCCAGACACCGGCTCGCACTTGCGCTCGAAGCGTTCGACGACGCGGACGCGATCCGAGACGCGTTCGCGTCGACCGATTGATCAGACGTACCCGCTCTCGCTCTCGTACACCGACGGATCGTCTCTGAATTTCTCGGCGATAGTTTCGAGGGTGACGAACTGCGCGTTCTCGTGGCTCTTGACGTACCGGATGAACTCTTCGAGGAGGGGGATCATGTGCGGCAAGCCGTGGATGTCGGGATGGATCGTGAACGTGTAGACGCCAGCGCCGCGCCTGTTGTACAAGTAATCGAACTGGCGTTTGTAGTACTGCTCGTACATCATTTCCGGGTCCTTATACCCCGCGTGGTAGATCGGCTGTTTGATGAACAGCATCGGCGGGATGTCGTCCCGGTACCAACTGATCGGGATCTCGACGATGTCGGTCTCCTCGCCGTACTGGTAGGGTTCCATCCACGTCTGCGGGCTTTCGTCGTAGTCGATCTTCTTCCAGGTGTCGCCTTTGCGCAGCCAGCCCGGCTCGAACTGGCGTTCCATCAGACTGCTATCGTAGAGGAACCCGTGTTTTTCCACGAGATCGGGCGTGTTCTCGCTGAACTCCCACCAGCTGGCACGGTGGCCG
Organism: Halegenticoccus soli; assembly: GCF_002844195.1. Lineage (GTDB taxonomy): Archaea > Halobacteriota > Halobacteria > Halobacteriales > Haloferacaceae > Halegenticoccus > Halegenticoccus soli. The sequence goes on along the minus strand of NZ_PEND01000013.1, from coordinate 18,422 downwards.
ACGGGCTCCGATCCGGTGACGTCCTCGATGAGATCGATCGAGACCTCGAGGATCTCGTCTTCCTGTTCTCGCGTGAGATCGGTCGGGTTCTCGTGGGAGTACCCGTGGACTCCGAGTTCGTGACCGGCGTCGGCGACCGCCTCGATCTCGTCGCGGAAGGTTTCGATCGTGTGGCCGGGGACGTACCACGACGTCCGGACGTTCTCGTCCTCGAAGAGCGCGAGCATCCGCGGGATGCCCTCGTTTCCGGCAGCCAGCCCCCGGGAGAGGTCCGCGGGGGAATCCGCACCGCCGTAGGAGCCGAGCCAGCCGGCGACGCAGTCGGCGTCGACTCCGATTGCAACGTCAACGGTTCCCATGACAGATATATCCTTCAGTAACCGGAGGGAAAAAAGTGTATCACGCCCACCCGAGACCGTCTCGCGGAGTAACCAGTTAGAGAACGGACCTTCGAGCGGCTAGCGACGCAGTTTGTGTATTCCTGCGCGGTGGATCGGTACCGTAGAGGCGCACACGTGTTCAGCGTCGACGCCGACCGTCGAACGGTCGTCAGCGTATCTCGCGCTCACGCAGTGTCCAGCGTGCGGCGCCCGTGAGGAGTATCTCCGCGAGGGGTTTTTCGAAGAGGTGCCGCTCTGAGCGGAGCCACCGTCGGTATCGGGCGATTTCGTCTTCGTGGGAGCGTGTCCCTGCGCTGTGGAGCTCACAGCCGAGAGCGCATGCCGACGATAGCGATCGGTGAGAGACGGGCAGCGGCACCAAGAATCGATGGGGAATCGATTTCACCGGGGGAGAGGTCGTGCGCTCGTATCCGTTCCCGAGATCGTCCAGGGTAACGAGTACGTAGCGTACGCCGGCAAGCCGCGTCACTGGGTAGACCCACGATTTCCACGGACACCGGTCAGCGTCGGCGTACGCAATCTGCGCCGAAGACGACGTCGTATCGTTCCTGGAGGCCCTCAACGAGGAAGTTCTCTGGTGAGTTCGCCAACCAAGCCCCAGCGGCTACTGAATCACTGTCGAGTTCATGGCGCTAACCCACTCTCGGCCGTTCCATATCGCGAGCCCCCATCGGGCATCGCCCGACCCGTCGTGGATGCCGAGATCGCCCCGGTATCCGCCGGAGATCTCGCGCAGGTCCGATTCTTGGACGACCTCATTGCTCCGGAGTCGGACCGACCCCGACGTGCTGACGAACGTGGTGCTGTCCAGTCCGACGTGCGACGGTCCATGAACGTCGACGTCGCGAGCGTTCCGGACGAGGATGAACGCGTCCTCGTAGCCCCGGTACGTCGTGTTCTTGATCGACACGGTCGGCGCGCCGGAGACGACGATCGCGCGGTACTCTCGAGATCGTCCGTTCGGCGAATCTACCGAATACGTTCCGTCGAAGTAACAGGCCTCGATCGTGTGGCCAACCGCCGTCTCGGAGAGGTAGACGTCGCTCGGGTACTGTCGCGTCGCACCGTTTCCTTTGAAGTACGTGCCGTAGACGCTCTGTGCCGATCCGCCGCGAGCGTCGACGCCGAATCCGCCGTTGCCCCGAATAGAGCCACCGTGCCACCGCGTCGAGTACCCACGCATCTGCACGCCCGGAAGCGTCGCACTCCCAGCCCGTCCGTTAAACATGGCGTGACAGCCGTAGAACGACGTGCTGTTCGGGACAGCATCGGTTTCAAGGCGGAAGCCGTTGCCGCCGCAGCCCCATGCCACGCAGTAGCGGAGATTGACTCCGAAGGTCCGCTTTTCGAGGCCGTCGTCTGTCGTGTAGCCGTCGAGTTGCACCCCGTGCGACCCCGTCTGGTACAGGATGAGGTTCTGGTACATCGAGTAGGGGGCCGCGCGAATTCGCAGGCCCACATTGCCCCCCGTGATTTTGAGATTCTGGACGAGAGGGTTGTTGCGGTAATCGCTCTGGCCCCGGCCGATGACCTCGATGACGTTGGTGTCGGTGTCACCCGCGTCGATCACCGACCCAGAGGGATGCCCGCCGGTGAGCGTGACTTCTTTCTCCCGGTTATCGAGGACGATTGGGAACTGTTCGCCCGCCTCCTGGGCGTCGTACGACGAGTGGACGTAGACCTTGTCGCCGTCCTGTGCGTCGTTCCAGGCGGCCTCGATCGTCTCGTAAGCGAGCCCCTTTCCGACGATGAGTCGTCCCCCGAGATCCAACTTCGGGCCGATCTGGATCGCCGGGTTTTGAATGTTCCCGTTCGCTGCCGTTCCTACGGCGGCTCTCTCATCCGTTGGCCGGGTCAGGTCGTTCGCGAGCGATTCCGCCCCGGGCGTCTGTTGGGAAGTGTGCCGCGAATTGGTTGGTCGGAAGCCTGTTCGCTCTCCGAGATCGTTCGTGTCTTTCGTCATGAGGTGGTTGCGTTCTGCGTTCAACTGGTCACACGCGGTCGGATGTTTCTGCGCCCGCTAGAGCCCGGTTTGATGATTTTCTACAGTCTATTCAGACGAGTGTAATCCTTTACCATACGCTTTTTGCATTGATTAAACGATAGTAGAATACTTATCATTCCGATCTTCATACATTGGATAAGCCTTTCGCGCTGGCGTTGTCCTGCTCAACGGATCAAGACCAGACAAGACCTTGAGCGCTTGGCGCTGGTTTCCCCAGGCGTTTCCCGTGAACGAGACGATCTTACCGGAGAGCTAATCGTCAAGTGCGAGGCCAGTATCACAGTTGCCGAGGCTGTGCTCGTGCCAGCCCGGTCATGCTGCCACTGGCCTCGCGTGTCCAATGCGACGAGGGGAGCCACCGCACCCTTGACGGCACAGGAAACGCAGGCGTGGTGGCTCCCAACGTAGACGTACGCTACAGAATGGCATAGGTGTGGCGGCCACCGATGCGAGCGATGCGGTAGTTCCCTGCGAAGGAATTCACCAGAGCTCAGGCTGAGAGGTCGCGGAACGCCGGAGGGACCCAATCAAACTTTTCGCTGGTTTCGGCGAGCCGCTCCCCAAACGACCGGTCCTCGGTGCGACACCACAGACGCCGAGACTCTTCGCGTAGCTGCACGCCGTCAGCGTCGAAGGGCTGCGTGGATAGTGATCGTCGTTACTTTCGCGTTCGACATATTCATCTCCTCAGAAGACGTTTAATGCAATCGAGGTGTATACCAGTGATACGAACAGCCTTGAGTGCCATCTCAGCCGTAGTTAGCCTCGTCGTCGTTGCGATGCTACTCGGTGTGGTACTCATCGGGTTCAGCATGACCGCAGCGGGCGAACCGCCGGCTGAAGGTGCAGACGAGGTGAAGCTCATCAACGAGACAATCGTGATCGAGGACGCTGTCTTCGCCTGGGAGCACGTGTCGGTGGTCGGCCCCGGCTTGCCCGACGCGCACATCGATCACCGAGCGTACCTCGTCGAGAACGCGGAGTTCCGCATCTACGGACTCCACCTCACGTGGAACGACACCGTCTACACGGTGTGTGACGTCACGGTCAAGTTCGACGACATCGGGTTCGTCCTCGAGGATATCACCCTGAAGGACGGCAATCCAGATGTCTCCCGCTGTGAGGCGAACTGCGCGTAACGTTGACCGAACCGGTGGCCCGTTCTACTTTTTGTGCCAAGGTGAGTCCCGTTACCTCCTGGACAGTTCTGTATGCACCGTCTCAGTGGATTACCGGGAGAGAGGCGACCGTAGAAGATGGCCGCGAGGGCGGCCATCCCAGGAAAGATAACAGTAGTCGTCGCAACGCCCGTGCGGCGTCGGACGGCCTGTACCTCTTCGTGAGGTGTCCTGATACACCTCGTGAGACAATATCGGGGTGTGAGATCTACGGAGACCGGTCACTGCCGACGGCCGCCTCGCGAAACCAGCGGTGACCGTTTGGGCAGACGAAGACAGTTCCGTTGAGCGCTACCCGTGTAGCCGACGAGAGCTCGCCACACGTCGGACAGCGACGATCACGCGCCCATCCAGGATCACGTTTGGGAAGGTGAAGTGACATCGCACAGACAGTGGCTTGAGCCGTGCTCTGAGTCACCGGCGTCGCCGTTCTGCGGTAGGTTTGCTCCAGGAGGTGAGCGGACGTTCGGCGCTTCGCACGCGAACTCGTGCCCGGCGCTTTGCGTGGTCGTCCATCTTCCCGTACCGAGCTGCAAGGTCTCCTGCGCGCCACAGAGACGACTCGGAGTCGACCCGCTCGATCCACCCCTCTGTTTCAAGGTGCTCTAGAATTTGAGTCACAGCGTGTTGCATCGGCGGGTGGCGGAGCGTTCGACAGACGTCCGACGCCGTGAAAAGCCCCTCTCGGATCGCGAGTTGAATTGCTCGGGCTGCAACCGCGGTGTGTCGGTGTGACGCCATCTTCTTCTCCAGATGTTCTGAAGAGTCCACTAAGACCTTTTCTGCTAGTATCCTACAGTAAATTATTCGAGTGCGGTATAGTAATTGAACGGGGAGACAGCTGCTCTGTCTACACGCGAAAGAACAGCTGGGTAAACGCCGAAAGGGGAAGCCGTACTTTCGGAGGGAGGCGGGGGCGGTCTCTCGGAGGTACTGGACTTCCTGCTCGGGCGTTCTCTGAGGGCGTTGCGGCACACGTCGGCGATCAGGGAGAAGTCGGTACGCCGGTCGAGCTGACCTTTCTCGACGTATTCTCGCTGGGCGAGTACAGAGCGTCGCCAGGGTGTCCGGTCCGTCTACACAGACGAGGTCAGGCCACCATCGACGCGAATGTTCTGGCCCGTTAGATAGCTCGCAGCCGGCGAGAGCAGGTACGCCACTGCGTCGGCGATCTCTGCGGTCTTCGCGGAGCGCCCCAGTGGGATCTCCTCCTTCGTTTCTTCATCGATCTCGTAACTATCGACGAACCCGGGCTGAACGGAGTTCATCCGGATGCGGTCGGATGCATATTGATCGGCGTAGAGTTTGGTGAAACTTCCGAGTCCCGCCCGAAGCACCGACGAAACGGGGAAGTCGCTTGCGGGTTCGAACGCTGAGAAGGTGGAGATGTTCACAATCGCTCCGTGACCCTGTTCTTTCATGATGGGGCGTCGAGTCGCGGAGTGTCACGCCGTCCTCCGACGGAAGCGCCGCGACTTCTTGCACAAGCTCTCGAACTACTACGCTCGGGAGTACGACCTCGTAGCAGTTGAAGACCTGAACGTGAAGAGGATGATGGAGTCGCCGTCGAATAGCCGCAACACGGCGTCTGCGGCGTGGCGAACTTTCCTCTCGTTGCTCGACTATAAGTGCGAGCGAGAGGGGACGCACTTCGTGGCGGTCGACCGAGAGGGACGACCAAGGAGTGCGCGGCGTGCGGCGTTTCGACGGACAAGCCGTTGTGGGTCCGTGAACACTCCTGTCCCGCCTGTAGATTTGAGGCGGACAGGGACGCGAACGCGGCGTGGAACATTCTTTTTCGTGGCCTCGAAGACGTAGGAGTGGGATACTCCGAATTAACGCCTGTGGAGACTGCGCTCCCTGTGGATACTCCTGTATCTGCAAAGCGCGTCGTGGAAGCAGGAAGCCCTCCCCTCACGGAGCGAACGGCGTCAGCCGTGAGCGAGTAGGGTAGGGTAGTTCACTAAGTATCGCTCTAGGTCTCGTTTCACCAGGTACCGCGGTGCGTGGCTACGAACACGGCTGAGGCCACAGAATACTGATCTCTCCAGTTGAGCCCGTCCACCGTGGTCGTTCGGCAGACCTCTGGTCTTTTGTGATGACGAGACGGCGACGCCGTCTCGAACCACAGAAGGGACAGGCAGGCCGATAGGCACGGCCCGTACCCGGCAGCAAAAGGTACGCTGTGGGATCGCCAATTACGCCGTCACAGTTTCCGACTCCTGTCGATCGCGCCACCACCCGACAAGAAAGATCCCCACACCGATGAGTATCAGAATGGCGCCCCAGAATGAGGTAACTGGTTCGGGAAAGAAAAAGAAGAGGACGCCCAAGAGGATTATCCAGCCCGCGCCGATTCCTTCTAACCGTTGTCCCCAGTTCATATGAGGGACTATAAGTCCCTGGGACATGAACGGTTTGGGTGGATATTCAAATACATATCCTCGCTCGATCGAACCTTCGACTCGGTGCGTCTCATTTGAGATCGAATCCCGTCTCGATCGCGGTGTCGATTATCGTGACTCCGTTGCGTGGAACTAGCGGCATCATGGCTACACTCATCGCTCTGAAGACTACCTAACGTCCCCACAAATCAGTTGAACGGGCACTTCGACTATATGGCAAAAATCTTGTATGCAGATAGCCTGTACAGTGAGGGTGTGATTGATACCATCTTACACATCGGCATAGAGCATCCAAGAGTACTGTGGATACTTATTTCGAGTTTCCTGTCATATCTCACAGGACTCAGATTCGGTATTCATTCCGACCGCCTCCAGGAATGGCTACGTCCGCAGAACGCGGAGGCGGCCAACTAGAAGAGAGTATGAACCAGACGCTTGACCTTCCGGCTCCAGAGACCGGCGACGTTGACCGTGAGAGTGGTTCGATCTTCTTCGTCGGGACCGCCACTGTGATTATTCGCTACGCCGGGTTCACAATCCTGACCGATCCAAACTTCCTGCACAGCGGCGACCACGTCCACCTCGGGTACGGTATCAGGTCGGAGCGCAAGACCGACCCGGCCATCGAGATCGAAGAACTCCCGTCAGATATTGACTTCGTTCTGCTTTCACACTATCACGGCGATCATTTCGACCACGTCGTCGAAGAGAAACTCGACCAAAGCCTCCCCATTGTGACGACTCAGCACGCGGCTGACGAACTCGCAGAGAAGGGGTTCCGCGAAACGTATCCACTGGACACGTGGGAGGAGATGACTGTCCGCAAGGGAGACGTAGAACTCGCTATCACGTCGACGCCCGGCAGACATGGCCCGCCTGTGGTCGAAAAGGCACTTCCGCCCGTCATGGGAAGCATGCTCGAATTCCAACCAGAGGAGGGACAGCCCCGCTTCCAGTTATTTATCACGGGGGATACAGTGATGCACGATGCCCTCAAAGAGATTCCCGAGCGCTACCCCCACATCGACCTCGCACTCTTGCATCTGGGCGGGACAAGAATCCTCGGCGTCCTGTTGACGATGGACGCAGAACAAGGCGTCGAGGCCGTCGAACTGTTCGATGCGGACACGAACATTCCGATTCACTATAACGATTACGAAGTTTTCCAGTCGCCGCTGTCGGACTTCAAAGAGGCGGTCAGGGAGGCGGATCTCGAAGACCGTGTTGCATACGTCGAGCACGGCGATACCTATCGGTTCGAAGTACATGCGGCTCGGCAGTAGGTAGTCAGTGACCACCAGAAGCGAGGTGGAGACCTGCGACACCGACGACAATCACGCCGACACACGTACTCCGAACGAGGGTCACCGGTTCGTCGAACGAAAGGATATACCAAGCGAGGCGGTTCCAACGGAAGGGTACGGGGATAACCGAGCAACCCGCGATTGCCTCTGGGGCTAAATAGCAAACGCCTTTGTCTCTTGTCGGTTTGATGGGTGACTAGTAATGAGCGCGAATCTCGATCCAGTACAGCAGCAAGGCTGGGCCGGAACCGGCGGTAAGCTGCATTCCCGTCGGTCCCCAGGTATCGAATAATGGCGTCTTCCCCCACCGTCCTTGATTCGTCGGCCGTCCTACTCGTCGGAACAAGTGAGTGGGTCGGGCGATTCGCAGCGACGCTCGAAACTGGGACTGACGCGACTGTGCAGCGAGTTCAAACCGGAGCGGAGGCGCTCGAAGTCTTCCGGAAGCGGGCCACAGACTGTCTCATCAGCGAGTACGCGCTCGACGAGACGACGGGAGTCGAACTGCTCAGAGAGATCCGCAACGAAACTGCCGCGCACCCCGTGATAATCGGCGCTACGTCCGGAAGTGAAACCATCGCCAGTGAGGCCATCGGGGCCGGGGTTACCGATTACGTCGCACTGACGGAATCGGCTGACCAGATGATCGAGGAGCTGGTGGCTCGAACCGAACGGGCGATTCGGTCGGCACAGCGGGCGATTTCCCGGCGAGAGCGCGCCAGACAGTTCGATGCGATCTTCAACGATTCGCGGACGGCGACGTGGGTGCTCGACCCGGACGGCTCACTCGCCCGCGTGAATCAGACGGCGCGGGAGATGATCGACGAGGACGTCGAAACTCTTGTCGGCGAGCCATTCTGGACGCTCCCGTGGTGGTCGCACGCGGACACGACGGAGGCGGAGGTGCACCGGATCGTGAAGAACGCACTCGACGGGACGTTCGGTACCGCCGTCATCCCACAGCCGCCGCACCTCGACGATCCGCGCATCATCGATCTCTCCGTACGCCCGGTCGATAACGAACGCGGTGACCTCGTCTCGATCGTTGTCGAGGGCGTCGACGTCACCGAGCGTGTCGATCTAGAGCGCAATCTCCGTCAGTCCGAGGAACTTCACCGCGTTACGCTCAACAACATGACCGACACCGTCCTCATCACGGACGACGCCGGCGAGTACACCTACGTCTGTCCCAACGTCCACTTCATCTTCGGCTATACGGCCGCGGAGATTCGCGACCTGGGGACTATCGACGAGCTCCTCGGTGAGGAGCTCGTCGATCGCGACCAACTCGCGGAAAACGGCGTCCTCAAGAACATCGAGTGCACGGCGACCGACAAAGCCGGGCGCGAGCACACGCTCTTGGTCAACGTGCGCGAAGTCTCGATTCAGGACGGAACGCTCCTCTTCAGCTGTCGGGACGTTACGAAACGGAAGCAACGCGAGGAAGCGCTTGCGACGCTCCACGAGACCGCCCGTGATTTCCTCTATGCCGAAACCCACCAGGAAATCGCCCAGCACGTCGTCGACGACACACCCGGTGTCCTCGATCTCGATGCGAGTGCTGTCTATCTCTTCGATGCTGATGCCAACGACCTTCGGCCCGCAGCACGCTCGGCGACGATGAAAGAGCTGAACGGACCGCTTCCGGCCGTTCGCGCCGACGGAGAGACGCTTCCGAGCTACAGCTTCGTCGAGGACGAGATACTGTTTTTCGACGACGTCCACGAGGCAGACCGACTCGAAAACAGGGCGACTGACCTCCGGAGTGCGACCTACATCCCGCTCGGCAATCACGGCGTGTTCGTCGCGGGCTCGAATCAGGTGGGTGCCTTCGACGATGTGACCCGGGAGCTGGCCGATCTCCTCGCAGCGACGGCTGAAGCGGCTCTCGACCGCATCACCCGGGAGTCACGACTCCGTGAGCAGGACCGCACGCTCCAGCAACAAAACGAACAGCTAACCGATCTGAATCGCATCAACGAGACGATTCGGGAAATCGATCAGGCGCTCGTCCAGGCCGAAACGCGCGAGGAGATCGACCATACGGTCTGTGAACTGTTGACCGCCGACGACCGGTTTCGATTCGCCTGGATCGGGACGGCCGATCCGACGAGCGACGCGGTGGAACCGCGAGCCTGGGCGGGAAGCGAACAGGGCTATCTGGACTGCCAGTCGTTCGCCATCGCCGGCTCAGATGCGGAGCCAGCCGGGAAAACGGCGGGGACCGGAGACGTGACGATGGTGACGAACGTCGCCGCCGGTCTCCGCGACGAACCGTGGCGGAAAGACGCGCTCGCTCGCGACTACCTCTCGGTGCTGAGTATTCCGCTCGCGTACAACGATCTCACCCACGGCGTATTAACGGTCTACGCACCGACCCGAGACGCGTTCGACGACACCGCGAAGGCCGTCCTGGCCGAGCTCGGAGAAACCATCGCGTCTGCGCTCAGCGCGCTTGAGCGGAAGAACGCGCTGCTCACGACGTCGATAACTCGCGTCGAGTTCGTTATCGATGACCCGACGTTCGTCCTCTCACGGCTCGCTCAGGACGCGGCATGTACACTCTCGTATCAGGGTGGCGTCCAACAATCCACGGAGGGGAGTTACGTCTTCGTCACCGTCGAAGATGCATCTCCCGAGGACGTCGCCGAAGCGGCATCTCGGCTGGTCGCGGTCGACGACGTCCAACAGATCAGCGCAGATGGGGACGGAGGCGTCTTGCGATTACGGCTCACACAGCCGTTCCTCGCCCTGGAGTTAGCCGATCACGGCGCCGTCTTCCGGGAGGCGACCGCTGATCCGACCACCACGACGCTCGTCATCGAGATTCCGGATAGTATCGACATTCGAATGATCACGCGACTCGTTCGCGAGACATTCTCCACCGTCGAACTCCGTGCTAAGCAGACGCTCGATCAGTCGATGGAGCACGACCTCTACTCGAAGTTCCTCGAGAAGCTGACCGAGCGACAGCTCGAGGTGGTCCAGACAGCGTACTACAGCGGGTTCTTCGAATCGCCTCGCGAGAGCACAGGAGAGGATGTTGCGGAGACGCTCGAGATCTCCCCGCCCGCGTTCTACAAGCACGCTCGGACCGTCCAGCGCAAACTGTTTGCGACGCTCTTCGAAGAGACCAACCGCTCCGTTGCCGCTCCTGCCGGGGGCGTTGAATAACGAACCACGGATTCAGAGAGCGGTTTGGTAGTAAACCCCCGATTATTCCCTTAGACACTTATTACTCCCGTGTAGAGTGCCCCAGATCGCCTGCCGGCGCTCGTGGCCAACCATGAGAGATATCGAGACGACTCCCGGCGAAGAAAGTCCGTACGAGTGCTTCGAGTGTGGGAACATCATCGTCGCTGAAAACAACCCCGGTCGGTGTCCCGACTGTGGCGAACCGATGCGAAATCGGCAGATGCCGCTCGAATAACCATGGCATCGACGTCTAGGAGCGACCACGACGGGTCCGGAGACGCACCGGCAGAATCGACGGAGTCGGAATCGGCGCTCGAAACGGCCCGCCGACAGCTGTCTCACGCCGCTACTCGACTCGAGATTGACCCGAGTATCGTCGAACGGCTCAGGTACCCGAAGAAGGTCCACGAGGTAACGGTCCCGATCGAACGAGACGACGGGACGGTCGAGGTGTTCACCGGCTATCGGGCCCAACACGATAGCGTCAGAGGGCCGTACAAAGGTGGGCTTCGATACCACCCCGAGGTGACCAGAGACGAATGTGTCGGGCTCGGCATGTGGATGACCTGGAAGTGCGCGGTCATGGATCTCCCGTTCGGGGGCGCCAAGGGCGGTGTGGCTGTCAACCCGAAGGAGCTGAGTTCGGCAGAGAAAGAGCGGCTGACGCGTCGATTCGCACAGGAGATCCGTGACGTCATCGGCCCCAACCAGGACATTCCCGCCCCGGACATGGGGACGGATCCCCGGACGATGGCGTGGCTGATGGACGCGTACTCGATGCAGGAGGGCGAAACGACGCCCGGCGTCGTCACCGGCAAGCCGCCGGTCGTCGGCGGCAGCGAAGGCCGTGAAGAAGCCCCCGGACGAAGCGTTGCGATCGTCACGCAGCTCGTCTGTGAGTACTACGACCGCCAGCTCGAGGAGACGACAGTTGCGGTCCAGGGCTACGGGAGCGTCGGAGCGAATGCTGCCCGACTACTCGACGACTGGGGTGCGACAGTCGTCGCGATCAGCGACGTGAATGGGGCGATGTACGAACCGGAGGGGATCGATACGGCCTCAGTCCCCTCGCACGACGAGGAGCCGGAGGCCGTCACCACATATGCGGACGACGTCATTTCGAACGACGAACTGCTCACGCTCGACGTCGACGTACTCATTCCCGCAGCGCTGGGGAACGTGATCACAAAGGAGAACGCGGCGGCGATTGCCGCGGATCTCGTCGTCGAAGGTGCGAACGGGCCGACTACTTCCACGGCCGATTCGATCCTCGCCGAGCGAGACGTTGCGGTGGTTCCCGATATTCTCGCCAACGCCGGCGGTGTCACGGTGAGCTACTTCGAGTGGCTCCAGGACATCAATCGGCGAGCGTGGTCGCTCGAACGGGTGAACGACGAACTCGAAGCGGAGATGCGGGCCGCCTGGGGGGCGGTTCGATCGGAGTTCGAGCGGCGTGACGTCACTTGGCGCGATGCGGCCTACATCGTCGCGCTGTCCCGTATCGCGGAAGCACACGAAGCACGAGGGCTCTGGCCGTAGCCCGATGCGCTCTCGGCCGAACAGGGCGATGAGGACGCCCGGCACCGCTCGAAATCGGAGCGATTCATCCGCTACGGTGCAGAGGCGGTCGCCGATCGCGTCTACCCCGTCCATGAACGCGCACGGGAGACCGGCGTTTCGGCGGGTGGGATTTCTACCGCGTTTCGACCGGCTCCTTTCGACTAGTTGACGGCCGACGACCGCTGACTGTGCCGCTCAGCGCTCAGTTGCTTCTCTGCGAGCGCGAACAGCGAGTCAAGGCCGATCGCCAACAGCGCCCCCGGAATCGCGCCGGCGAGGAGTTGGGCGGTGTCGAACAACGAAATCCCCGTGATGACCCAGACGCCGAGTCCGCCGCCGCCGATGAAGAAGGCGAGATACGCCGTCCTGACGCTGAGAACCGCGCTCGTGCGGATCTCCGCGAAGATGACCGGCAGCGCCAGCGGCAGCTGTATCTTCCGGAGGATCTGCGCGTCGGTCATCCCCATGCCGCGCGCCGCCTCGACCGTACTCTCGTCGACGTTCTCGAGGCCGGCGACCGTGTTCGTCAGGACGGGGAGCAGCGCGTAGGTGAACAAGCCGACGAGGGCCGGAAGGAACCCGAGACCGAGGAGCGGAAACACGAGCGCGATGATGGCGAGCGTCGGAATCGTCTGCGAGACGTTTCCGATACCCATCACCACGTTCCTGGCTCGCTCGTTCCGCGTCGCGAGGGTGCCCAAGGGAAGTTGGCTCCATCGAAAGCAGAAAAATCGGCGTTCGAAGCCTACTCGACCCCACCCGAACCGGTTTCGGGGTGCTCGACGTGCTCCGCGTCGGCGGTCGCCGGCCGTCCGTCGAGCAGTTCAACCGTGCCACGGGTTCCATCGAGACGGATGCGTTGTCCGGTCCGAATCCGCTTCGTCGCGTCTGGCACGGAAACGACGGCGGGCAGGCCGTACTCTCGGGCGACGAGCGCACCGTGACTGACGGAGCCGCCGACTTCGGAAACCAGCCCGGCGGCGTTCAGGAACAGCGGTGTCCACCCGGGATCGGTCGAGGGCGCCACGAGTATCTCGCCGCGCTCCACCGTCGCGGCCGCCGGGTCGCGGACGACGCGGGCCACCCCCTCGACGACGCCCGACGACACGCCGGTACCGACAAGCGCCCCCTCGGGGACCATTCCGCGGTCCACCTGCCCACGGACGGCTTCCCCCTCGCTCGTCAACACGGGCGGGGCGTCCAGGTCGGCGTTCCGTGCGTGTTCCCGGCGGCGGGCGGCGATGTCGACGTCCACGCGCTCGTCATCGAGCGCGTCGAACAGTTCGTCCCTGTGGAGATACCAGACGTCGTCCGGCCGGTCGAGTCGTCCATCGGCGGCGAGCAGTTCCCCAGCATCAAGCAGCGCCGTCCGCCACGCGGTGAACGCCCGGGCGGCCTCCTGTTTGGGGTACTCCCGGAGGTAGACCGTGTCGCGGTACGTGCGGATGAGCCGGCGGACGTAGCGGCGGCGAAGCGGGCCGAGCAGGCCGTGGTCGGCATGCGCTTCGAGGCGCGCGGCGGCCGCCTCGGCCTCCTCGGCGAGCCGCCGGATGCGTTCGCGGTGGTCGCCCGCCGCCTCGTCCGCGAGGTTCGCCCGGACGACGGCGAGGAGCACGGACGGATCTTCGCGCCAGCGCGGCCTGCTGAGGTCGATCTCGCCGGTGCCACGGTGTCCGAACTCGGCGAGGAATCCCTCGAACGCGTCACGGAAGGCCTCGCCGCCGTCTACGTCCTCCAGGTCCCCGAGGGAGGCGCCGTCCCGCAGGGCCGCGGCGACCCGCGGGTGGTCTCGGGCGACGTCGGCGAGGTCTCCGAGGCCGAGGTTGATGCGGGTGACGACGTCGCGTTCGAACCCTCGGCCGATCGCGTTCACGTCCTCGGGCTGATCGGGGTACGCCCGCGCGAGCCAGCCACCGAGCGCGAACGCGAGGAACAACGGGCTGATTCGGGGATAGGCCTCTCGGAAGAAACGCCCGAAGTCGATGGTCTCGAACACGGCGCGGGCCCGGGCTTCGGGGGTCGGTGCGTCGGTGACCTGTCCGGCGAACAGGTCGCCCATGCGAGCCCAGGACTCGTCGTCGGGGGTGGGCCCGCGGCCGGCCAACGCACCGAGAAGGTTCCGAGCGATACGCGGGACTGCAGGGCCGAGCAGTCGAGCTACTCGCCCAGCCGTCGCGACGTGTCCCGGGAGTGCGCCGACGGTGACGCCGCGGGACGTAAACTCCTCGGGGCGTCGCGAGACGATAGCGGCGAGCCCGGCGGAGATGGGTTCGTTTATCGCGGCGATTCGTTCGATCAGCCGGGATCGCAGCCAGGGGTGGCGCAGGAACGGGGTGACGTCGACGAAGATCCGCCCGCCGGCCTCGATCGTCGGATTGCGGAGGGAATCATCGAAACCCAGGGCTGAGAGTGCGTTTCCGGTATAGGTCCGCCAGACGTCGCGGGCGAGCGGTGGCATCGCCTCCGGCATCGCCTGCATGTGGCCCATGCTGACGTAGACGTGGAGGCGGTCGTCGGCAGGTGGTGGTGACGGACGCGGGAACAACGACGTGATTGGGCGGGACTGCAGGAGAACGAAGTGCCCGTCGGCGAGCGCCCACTCGACGTCCTGTGGCGCGCCGAGCAGCGTTTCGACCCGCTCACCGAGTCCGGCGAGCGTGCGAAGCTGGTCGTCGGTGAGCACGCGCGACTCCCGTTGGTCCGACGGCAGTTCGACTCGCCTGATCCCGCCCCCTTCGTCGGTCGGCGTCTCCTCGGTTTCGATCCCCGACGTTCCCTCGCCCGCGGTGCTGTCCCCGTGCAACTCGACGGCGATCGTCTTCGTGCCGACGGTGTACTCCAGCACCTCGTCGGTCCGCGCGTCCACGAGCGCGTGATCAGGCGTGACGTCGCCGGCGACGATGCTCTCCCCGAGACCGAAACTCGCGTCGACTGCCGAGACGTGTCGGTTCCCGGTCGCGGGGTCCGCGGTGAAGAGGACGCCTGCGGCCGCCGCGTCGACCATCGGCTGGACGACGACAGCCATCTCCGCGTCGGCGTGGGAGACGCCGTTGCGAGCCCGGTAGGTGACCGCTCTGTCGGTGAAGAGACTGGCCATGCAGTCGCGGACGCGGTCGAGGACGTCGGCGCTCGCCACGCCCAGGAACGTCTCGTGCTGGCCGGCGAACGACGCGCTCGGCAGGTCCTCGGCCGTGGCGCTCGACCGGACGGCGAAGGAATCGGCGCTCTCGAACGACGCCATCGCGTCGGCGACCGCCGTCTCGACGGACGCGCCGAGCTCCCGGCTCTGGATGAGCGACCGGAGTTCGGCCGCGGCCGCGGCGAGGGTGTCGGTGTCGGCGGCGTCGAGCGCGTCGAGTCGATCGATTGCCTCCCGAATCCGGGGCGGCTCGACGAGGTCCCGGTAGGTGGCGGTCGTGACGACGAACCCCTGTGGGACAGGGAGGCCCGCCCGTGCCAGCGCGGATAGGTTCGCACCCTTGCCGCCGGCTACGCCGACATCTTCGGTGCCCAGTTCGTGGAGCCGTCGCACGACACTCCCGTTCGAAGATGCTGGCATCGTAATTACCGGCGTATTGATACGCACCGCGGAGCCATAACAGTAGACCTCGCGGCCCACTGTCCCGGGCTGGAAACCGTCACACCGAAAACCGAGGGGCCTTCCCCCTCGGATCTCTGTCGGAAAAGAGTCCACTTTACGACATCGACTCGTCTTCCCCCGCCCCCCAGTGACTCCGATACTCGAAATCGGCGGATCGATCATCGAATCGATCGAGTCGGAACTGGGTCATCGGGAACGGTGAATCTTCACCGGTGACCAGCGACCGTACAGCGCGTCCTGCCACGGGCGAGAGCATGACGCCCCGGCCGTGAAGACCGGTCACGACCGCGAGCCCGTCCGGCGCTTCCTCGGGGGCGTCGATGATCGGAAGGCCGTCAGGCGAGGCGCAGTCCGCAGTCGGACAGCAATCTTCACGGCGGACGGTCCCCGCAGCGACCCCGTCGAGCAGCGGTGCGACGTCCTCGACCGCGCGTTCGCGGAACGACGGTTGAACGCCCATCGGCGCGTCTTCGGGGTCGTCGAGGAGGTGTTCGTTCCCGCCGACGAGCACGTTCCCGTGAGCGGTCGGCCGCCAGTATATCCGCATCGTCGGTTCGGAACCCATCGGACAGTCGTCTGGAAGGGGATCATCGGGTTCGATGACGACCGCGTTCCACCGGAGCGGTCTCACCGGAAGTTCGACGTACTCGGCGAGGAGGTCCCGCGTCTTCCATCCAGTCGCGTAGACGACGTAGTCGGCGTCGATAGGGCCGTACTCCGTCTCGACACCGGTCACCGTGCCGTCTTCGACCCGGACGTCCGTCACTTCGTGGTCGCGGAAGATCTCCGCGCCGTCCCGTTCTGCGGCCCACTTCAACGTCATTGCGTAGTCGAGTGCGTCGAGGAATCCGGTCCCGCAGTAGACGAGACCGCCCCCGTACGCCGAGAGGTCGCCGAACGAGTCCGGATACCTGCGCTCCAGTTGGGAACGGGTGAGAAATTCCCCGCCGTCGGGTGCCTGGTCGGTGTATAGATCGGCGTTCGCCTCGGGAACGAGACGAACCGTCTCGCGCTCCGTGAACGAGAAGACGCCCCGTCCGTTGAGGTCGCGGAACTGCGACAGGGCGAACGACGCCCACTCCTCGGGGAACGGTTCGAGCGAGAGCGAGATCATCCCGGACGCTCGGGAGGACGTGTCTGCGGCGACACCGCCCTTGTCGAGGACGATAACGTCGTGGTCGGGCGCGAGTTCGCGGGCGATGGCAAGCCCCGAGACGCCAGCGCCAACCACGACGACGCGGTCATTGGGAGTCGGCATAGATGTGTACTCGGACACTTGAAAAGGGAGTACAAAACGATACGGATCGCTCAGTGGCGTCCGATAGAGATGGAGACCTACGGGCACCGCAACACCTTTTCTGCAAACCGGGGTAATTACTGGTGGGTGAGTAAGGATGGGTACGAACACGGGGCGCGAAACGGTGACGGTCGACGACCGGGGTCGAATCACGCTCCCGAAGCACATCCGCGATCGACTCCAGCTCGGAGAGGGCGACGATCTCGATATCAACCTCGAGGAGGGCGAAATCCACCTCCGACCGAACAGGCCGCAGTTTACGCCGATTTCGTCGAATAAGGACGAGTGGGGTGAAGAGGCCTTCCTTGACGTGGGGGAAGCGATGTTCGGTGATCTCGAGGACGACAATGGACGGTAAGGAACGGATCGAATTCGAGAGGCTCCTTCTCGACGTAAACGCGATAGCAATCGCGCTACTCGGCGATCATCCGGGGCACGAGTACGTCTTTCCGTACGTCCAGCGAGGCTTCGCGGGAGAATCGTGTCTCCTCGTGTTCGACTACTTCCCATTTCGCGCTCAGTATGTGCTCACGAAACGGTACTCCGTCGAACCACACCGCGCTCGCAACGTCGTTCAGCGGTTCCTGAGACAGCCACTTGAGATCGTCTCGGCGGATCGAGAAGCTCTCCTCGCCGCCTACGAGATTAGCGCCGAGAAGAACCACGACGTCTACGACAGCGTTCTCATCTCACTCGCACGCTCTCACAACGCCGACGCCATCCTCACTACCGACGCTGATTTCGACGAACTGTGTGCGGATGAGACGTTTCAGTACTACAACCCGGTTCCCGACAGCGTCCTCGAACAGTTCCGACAACAAGGATGACCGCACGCCACGTGATATCCCCCGTTGGGCCGAATCCCCGCCAAAACAGTACTCGGCTCCTCGTTCGCACCGGCGATTAGTGCGCTGTCTCCGCTGTCGGGGAACTCAGCTGTCGGTACGGATGTCCCACGTCGACGTGATTACACCTCGCTGCGAAGCTCGTTCGGACCGCAGTGCGGTTTTATATGGCTATACAAAGTCACCCGTCACGTGTACGACGTCGTAATAGTCGGCGGGGGAATCGTGGGCGCTTCGATCGGATACCACCTTTCGAGTGCCGGCGCCGGCACACTTCTCGTCGACAGACGGGATCGCGGTCGGGCGACCGACGCCGGAGCCGGTATCGTCTCGCCCGAAACCAGCCGTCACGAATCCGAAGCGTGGTACGAGTTCGCCGTCGAGGCGGCGAGCTATTACGGCTCGCTGACGACCGAATTAGAAGAGACCGGGTACAGCCAGTGTGGCATCCTCGTAGCCAGCCGTTCGGGGGACGATACGGCGTTCTCCGAAGGTCGGAAACGTATCTACGCCCGACGGGCGAAATCGGATCACCCACCGGCCGATCGGCTGTACGACGTGTCGCCCGAGGAGGCGCGGGATCGGTTCCCGGCTCTAGGCGACGTTCCAAGCGCCATCTACTACGAAAACG
>NZ_PEND01000012.1 GCF_002844195.1 Halegenticoccus soli | reverse complement strand
CGACAGCAACCTGCTCGGCGACCTCAACGGTTCGGCCGCCATCGCGATCACCGGCGTGACGGAAGCGGGGCTCCAGGGGGAGGTCGTCCTGGACGGGACCGAGGCGGAGCGGGCGCAGTCGGAAGGGAACCTGGCCGAGGTGGCGAAGGGCGGCTCCGCGAGGCCGGCGCCAGACGGAAACCGATCGCGGGTGACGGGAAACGGAAACGGGACGTCCGAGTCCGGAACGGAGTAGATACGGTCGATCCGCGAGTCGATTCGACCGGTGTCGACCCGACCGCCGAGGGCGAGACGTCCCCCGCCGCGCGTCCGCCCGATCCGGGCGGCGTCGGCGTCCGCCTCCGCGACCCGCCCGGCGTCACCGGTAGTCGGGAGCGCGGCGTTCTCGCTTCGACACTCCAGTCGAAGCGTCGTCCCCCGTTCGGATCGCCCCTCAGCGGATGAACCGCTTGTACACCTCGGCGACCATCCGCATCCCCATCGATCGCCGGCCGAGGCTGTAGTACTGCGCCACCGTCGGCGAGAACTTCGCCTTGTAGCGGCAGAGCCGCTCGTTGTTCGCGCCGACGAGGTTGTAACAGGAGTGGCCGGCGTCCATCGCGTCGGTCATGATCCGCCAGTCGATGAGATCGTTGACCGGCACGTCGCTGTCGGTTTTCGCGCCCCCCTGCCACCGGTGGACGGTCCCGCCGTAGGCGAGCGTCACCATGCCGCCGACGAACTCGCCGTCGACGCGGCAGACGTACGGCCGGACCTGCCCCGCGGGCAGCCGCTCGTAGAGGTCGACGACGAACTCCGGCGTGACGGTGTACGATTCGCCCTGCTCTTCGTGCCGCCCGCGGACCTGCGTTATGATCCGTTCGATCCCCTCGGGTCCGACCTCCTCGATCGAGTAGCGGTCCTCGTCGGTCCGGATGTTCCGACGGGCGTCGCTGCTGAACGACGAGAGCAGCTCCTCCTCGCCGCGGGTCAGGTCGACGTGGTACGTGTACCGGGGCGTCAGTTCGAAGTCGTTCCACTTGAACGGGCGGGGGTCGGTGTACGCGCAGCCGCTCCGGACGTTCGTGTACGCGGGCGCGAAGGCGTCGTCGAGCCACTCCAGCGCCGCCCCGATGAACCGCCCGTGACGCTTCTCCCGCCGGCGCTGTTTGAGCCCCTCGAAGTTGAGCAGCGCCGGTCCGAGGTACGAAACCCAGAGGTCCGGCGGCGGGGAGAACGCGGCGTTCATCCCCGCCTTCGACCGCGTGAACACCGGGAACAGGCCGACCGGTTCCTGTCCCTTGAATCCGATGAGCGGGTGGAGCTCCGTCCCGGAGTGTTCGGCCTGCACGCGGAGGGCTTCGAGCTGGTGATACACCGTGCCGTGGGGGGACTGTTCGACGTACCTGTCCCACGATTCGAGCTGCTCGTCGGTCGCGGGGCCGACGCGAATGCCGTTTCTCTCGACCGGGTCGTGTAAACGTCGCTCCTTCTGTGCCATAGTCATCGTTCGAGATAGCCGAGCTCGGCGAGCCGCTGCTCGATCGCGCGGTCGTCCGTCGCGCGCGTCCGGTTGCCGTCGAAGGGCGGATACGCCCGCGAACCGACCGACGAAATCGGATCGAGCGGCCCACCGTCCATGTCGTCGTCGTACGGGAGGCCGAGCGCGGCGAGCACCATCGGCGCGACGTCGAACAGCGTCGCCCCGTCGAGCGTCGCCCCCGCGTCGACGCCCTCGCCGGCGAGGGCGACGACGCCCTCGAACTTGTGGTTCCACGGCTCCTGGGGGACCGGGAAGATCGGATCCCCGCGGAGCTGTGCGGTGAGAAAGTGGTCGTAGTCCGTCGGGATCGTCACGACGTCGACCGCCTCGTCGACGTACGGCCCGTGGAAGTGCTCCTCCCGGCGATCCACTCGTTCGAACACCGGCTCGCCCGACGGCGTCCGCACGTCGCGGAGGCACTCGATGATCTCGTCGCGGACCGTCTCGTACTCGGATCGGGGAACGACGCCGCAGGGCTCGCGCCCCTCGAGGTTCACCCGAACGCCGAGTTCGACGCGGGACCGCATGTAGGCCTTCGACCGGGGAAAGTCGACCTGTTCGGTGGCCGCCCGGACGACGGCGTTCGGGACGCGGTCCAGGACGAACTGATCGGCGCCGACGGTTTTGAGCACCCTGCCGATCCGCTGGCTCGTCAGGCCCGCCTTCGCGAGCGCGGACAGCGCCAGGGAGAGAGTGCGGTTCCGGGCCGACTCCGCCTCGCCGTTCCGCTGGAGCCGTTCGGTCGCGATCGCGTTCCAGGAGGGCATCCCCTCGCCGCCGCGTTTCGTCTCGACGAGACCGGCCTCGCGGAGCACTTCGTTGACGCGGACCTCGCCGCCCCGGTACGCGCCCATCCCGTGATCGCTCGCCACGATCACGGTCGCCGGATCGCAGCGGTCCAGAATCTCGCCGAGTTCGGCGTCGACCGCCTCGTACACCGCGCGCACGGCGCGGTCGTCGCCCGGGCACTCGTGAAACACCGTGTCCGTCTGCTGGAACTGCACGAACCCGAAGTCGGGGTCGAACTTGTCGGCGAGGTACCGGAACGCGCGGCCGCGCATCCGAACCAGGGACCGGTACGATTCGATCCGCGCGCCGACGTCGTCGGCGCCGTCGAACGGGGCGTACACGCGGTACTCCCCGAGCTCCGCCCGGAGTTCGTCGAGGAGTCCGGGCGGGTGACACGTCGGGTTTTCGGGGGCCATGTAGCCCGGAACCACGGCACCGTCGACGTCGGGCGGCGGGTACGTCACCGGCGCGTTGACGACGACGCTCGTGAGTCCGTGATAGTCGAGATACTCCCAGAGCGTCCGAGCGCGAACGTCGGTCGCGTTCACGACGTCCCAGTCGTAGCCGTCGAAGCGAAGAAATCCAAAGACGCCGTGTTTTCCCGGATTCGTCCCAGTGTACAGCGACGGCCAGGCGCTCGGCGTCCACGGCGGAACTTGCGACTGTAGCGCCCCGAAAACCCCCTCCTCGAAGACGGACGCGACGTTCGGAAGTGCACCCGACTCGAGCAGCGGTTCGAGAACCGAAAGACAGCCCGCGTCGAGTCCGACGAGGAGCGTCCGCATGCCGTCAGACCGATCCGTCATGAGCGTCCGCTGTTCGGTCCGTCGGGTGCTTTGTTATGTACCGATTGACTACAGAAAAGAATAGAGAACCCGCCGCTGAGGAGGGGTTCGGCCCGTTAATCCGGTATTAACCGGTGGCACGGTCGGGTTTCACGTGTAATAGTTCCTTGCCAAACACTCATGAACCACTGAACGAACTTTCTGTAAGTATTGAGAGTAAGTTGAATCAACGATTCAATCTTGGAAAGATTTATGTGCAGTAGTACCAGGTTATCGAACGCATGGCACGCGAACTTGAGGTACACGACGATGACGATAATCCGCCGCATACGAGCGGTAACGAAGGATTACTCCTCGGACGGCGGTCGTATCTGCAGATGGCGGGTGCCGCGACCGCGGCGCTCGCGACCGGCGCGGTCGGAACGGCGGCAGCGGTCTCCGAAAAGAACTACGACAACGTCGTAAACGTCGTCGAGGCCGGCGCCGACAACAGCGGCGGGGAGTCGATCGACGACGTCCTGTCCGAGCACGTCGGCGACAACACGATGATGAAGTTCCCGAAGGGGACGTACAAGCTCGACGGCCTCTCGGAGAGCGGTCTCAAGAACTTCGCGATGGTCGCCCCCGAAGGCGCGACGCTCATCCCGGGTTCGAAGGACATCCTCCGATTCAAAGACGCCCGGGGCGTGCACGTCGAGGGGTTCGACGTCGACGGGGCCGCGAGGGTCATCATCTACGCGGTCGAAGGGCAGAACACCCTGAAGAACTGGCGGCTCCTGGAGCGGCAGGAGCAGGACACGCACGGGTCGGTGCTGCAGTGCGTGAACGAAGACACGGTCGTCACCCTCGAGAACGTCGACTTCTCGAAGGGTGGGGAGGGCACCGCCACCTGGATCCGACCGCCGATCAAAGGCGACTACCCGTCCGGTGAGAACGTCGTCGACCTCGAACCGTCGGGGACCATCAACTTCATCAACTGCAAGATGGAGGCGTGGGACGACGAGGGGCTGTACGCGAGCGCCCACCCGGGCCCCCTCAACGTCATCGGCGGCCGCTACGCGAACAACAACCTCGCGCAGGTCCGGACCGGCGGCGTGAAGGCGCGCGTCAAGGGCGTCGAAATCGTCTGCGACGACGTGAGCGCGACGCCGCGCGACCAGAACATGCGCGGGATCTGGATGAAGGAGGGCCACGTCCTGACGATCGAGGACTGCGACATCATCATGGAAGAGGTCCCTTACTCCTCGGGCGCCATCGTGAACGGCGTCGAGGGCGCCGAGATGCACGTCAAGAACACGCGCATCCAGACGAACACCGACGCCCAGCCGATCTACGCGAAGAGCCCGAAATCGTGGCCGTTCCGCGCGCCGTCGCAGGACGAGGCGCCGCCGTCGCGGAAGATCGTCGTCGAGAACGTGAACATCACCGGCGACGCGCCCGACGACGCCGCCATCCAGATCAACGGCCGCGACGGATCGACCATCGAGAACGTGTGCATCCAGCAGGGCAGCGGCGACGGGATCAAGATCGTCGACGCGGACGGCGTCACGGTCGCCAACGCGTCGGTCAACGTGCCGGGCGAGACGACCGCCTTCAGCGGCGCGCAGGTCGACACGAAGAACGTCACCGAGAGCGCGAGCTGTCCGGCCCCGAAGCTCGACGGCAAGCCCGTTGATGCAGCGGGAAATCTGAATAGCCCCTCGGACGCGGACGGTTCGGAAGCCGAAGACGAAAAATCGAACGCCGAAGGCGAGAAGTCGGCCGATTCGGGGCTTCCGAACGTCATCAGCATCCGGGGGGACAAAGGCCTCGCCAGCTACGAGCTCACCGTCGAGGGGAAGCTCGAACCGAGCGAGGCTGACGGCGGATCGCCGAACAGCGAGGACAACATCAAGGGCTCGACCGCGGAGGGTGCCGTCAACGGCGGCGTCGACAGCTACGCCTTCTCCGGACAGGTCACCGACTTCCAGTTCACCGAGGGGTCGGCGACCGTCGCGATCAACGGCGAGGAGGTCGACCCGTCGGCGCTCGGTGCGGACGACGAGGGCCGCGGCTCCGACGCCGAGGGAGCGCACGTGCTCAGCATCCGCGGCGACCGCGGTCTCGCCAGCTACGAACTCACCGTCGACGGCAAACTGGAGCCGAGCGACGCCGAAGGCGCGACGTTCGACAGCGAGGACAACATCAAGGGCTCGACCGCGGAGGGCGCCGTCAACGGCGGCGTCGACAGCTACGCCTTCTCCGGACAGGTCACCGACTTCCGGTTCACGAGCGGCGCGGCGACCGTCCTCCTCGACGGCGAGGAGGTCGACCCGTCGACGCTCGGTGCGGACGACGAGGGCCGCGGCGCAGCGCCCGACGACGAACGCCCGCACGTCGTCGTCATCGACGGGACGGACGGAAACGGGGAGAGCCGGTACGAGTTCAGCGTCTCCGGATCGATCGAAAAGAGCACGGTCGACGGTGCGACCGTCGACGAGGACGACGCAATCAGCGGGTCGGCCGTCTCCGGCTCGGTCTTCGGCGGAAAGGACGCGTACCGCTTCTCGGGGGAGATCACCCAGTTCCGTCTCGACGGTTCCGCGACGATCAACCTCCAGAAGAGCGGCGCGGAGTGAGCGACGCGGAGTGAACGACGTCACCCGCCGGTGACGGCCGTCACTCCACGGTGACGCTTTTTGCGAGATTCCGCGGCTTGTCGATCGGACGGCTGAGCATCGCGGCCGCGTGGTACGACAGGAGCTGCAATTGCACGTTCGCCAGAACCCCGGCGAGCTCCAGGTGGGTTCGGGGCACTTCGAGCACGTGATCGGCGACGTCGTCGACCGACTCGGGATCGCACGTGATCGCGACGACGGGCGCGCCCCGGGCGCGGGCCTCGGCGAGGCTGTGGCGGGTTTTCTCCCGATCGGGACCGTCGAGAACGCCGATGGCGGGGGTCTCGGGCGTGACGAGCGCGAGTGGTCCGTGTTTCAACTCCCCGGCCGCGAACCCCTCGGCGTGCTCGTAGGTGATCTCTTTGAACTTCAGCGCCCCTTCGAGCGCGACGGTGAAGCAGGTGTTGCGGCCGATGAAGAAGAACGAGTTCGCGCCGCTGTACCGCTCCGCGATGGAGCGCGCGCTCGTCTCGTCGAGGAGTCGCTGAACCGCGTCCGGAAGGGCGTCGAGCGCGGCGAACAGGTCGGACGAGGACTCGTCCAGCCCCCGATCGCGCGCCAGCCGCTCCGCGAGCAGCAGCAGACAGACCACCTGCGAGGAGAACGTCTTGGTCGCCGCCACGCCGATCTCGGGACCGGCGCGGATCAAGAGCGCGTCGTCGCACTCGCGGGCGGCCGTGCTCCCGACGACGTTCGTGAGGGCAAGGGTTCTCGCGCCCGCCCGGTCGGCCTCGCGGAGCGCGTTCAACGTGTCGGCGGTCTCGCCGCTCTGGGTAACGCCGACGACGAGCGTGTCCTCGGAGATCCGCGGCTGCGAGGTCGCGTACTCGCTCGCGAGGTACGCCGCCGCCGGGATTCCCCGGTTCGAACAGAGGTGAACGCCGTACAGCGCCGCGTGGTACGACGTTCCGCAGCCGACGAACTGCACGTCGCTGACGTCGGCGAACGCCCCCTCCTCGAACTCCTCCAGCGAGAGCTCGTTCGTCCCCGGGTCGACCCGCCCCTTGATGGCCTGTCTGAGCGCGTGCGGCTGCTCGTAGATCTCCTTCAGCATGAAGTGATCGTACGCGCCCTTTCCGGCCTGTTCCGGGTCCCAGTTCACCGTCTCGACCGACGGGTCGAGCGTCCGCCCGTCGAACGTGGTGAGCCGGTACCCCTCCGGGTCGACGGTCAGCAGTTGTCCGTCCTCCAGGTAGACGACGCGGTCCGTGTATTCGAGAAACGCGGGGACGTCGCTCGCCAGGTAGTACTCGTCGTCGCCGACGCCGAGCACGAGCGGGGAGCCGGAGCGGGTCGCGTAGACGGTGTCGTCGTCGCCGATCAGGGCGGCGATCGCGTAGCTGCCGGAGAGGTCGCCGACCGCCCTTCGGAAGGCGGTTTCTGGATCGCATCCCCGCTTCAGGTAGGTCTCGATGAGGTGCGGGACGACCTCGGTGTCCGTCTCGCTGTCGAAGCGGTGGCCGGCGGCGACGAGTCGCTCGCGGAGCGACTCGTGGTTTTCGATGATGCCGTTGTGGACGACGGCGATTCGCCCGTCACAGCAGGTGTGCGGGTGAGCGTTCTCGTCCGTCGGCGGGCCGTGGGTGCTCCAGCGCGTGTGGCCGATGCCCACCGACCCGGCGAGTCGGCCGTCGATGCGCGTGCCGAGATCTTCGATGCTTCCTTCGCATTTCACGACGGTCGGTCGGATGTCGCCGTTCACGACGGCGAGACCGGCCGAATCGTACCCTCGATAGTCGAGGTTCGAAAGCGAGTTCAGAAGCTCGTCGACCCCGTTGTCGCTCCCGACGCGGGCGATTATCCCGCACATGCGACACCACCTCCGTACGGATGACCGTGGACCGATCGACCGCGGGAAGCCGTCGGTCCGAGTAATTCAGGCGTCATAGTTCTCTCGTTCGATGACTCGAAGTCCACTGAACGAACTCTCCTAATCCTGAAACAGCCATTGTTATAGGGCGGTTGACGGGAGACAAGTACGGCCTACCGACGCGAAAATAACTCCGCGAACGCGCTCGTACGCCCGTTAGAAAGGCTCCCGCTGGCCCGCATCCACAGCGTTGCTGGCACGCGAACTGTGGTACACGACGTCGGCCACCGGGAGTGTAGTATATTACTACGCCGCGGAATATAAATCCCGCGAGACGAGTCGTAAAAATACGATCGAGCTCGGCGCCGACGGTCAGCGTCCGGAGCGTTACCTGGTGTTACCTGATGCGCGAGAGCTTCGATCTGCGCGCCTGTCGGTTCTGGTGGGCCTCGTACGCGTGACAGAGCGAGACGAGCAGGAAGACGCTCGCGAAGCCCGCCGCGAGGCCGACCTCGGGGAGAACGCCGAGGCCGGCGAACTGGAGAAACAGCGCGAGCGTGCCGCCGGTCAGACTAAGCCCGATGTACCGCTTTTCCCACTCGGTGTCGCTTTCGCTCCCCGTGTCGAGATACATGCTGAGCAGATCCGCGTTCTCCGAGAGCGTGATGTTGCCTCGGTCCTGGTCGTAGTCGATGATGCCCGCGTCGTCCATCTTGGGAAGGTGGGTCTGATAGAGCGCGACGTAGACGCGCTTTCGCTGATCGGAGCTCAGTTCGTGAACCTCGATTTCGTTCTCCCACGCCGCGATCTGCTCCGCCAGCTCCGACAGCGTCACGGTCCGGTCGGCGTTGAACAGGAAGCGGAGGATGTCCCGCCGTCGCCGATTCTTCAGCAGCTCGAAGACGACGTCCATCGATAGCACGTCGGACCGAACTTCCTGTCGGTCGTCCTTGGCTTGCATGGTGAGATCGGCGACGCTCACAGTTCCGTCCCTCCCTGCTCCGTCGTGACCGTTTCAGCGGCGGGACGCGACCGGCACCTCAGATCGGGCGTTAGCTGTCGCTTACGCGACCGGCTTCGTACTAGCATGGCTTTGACACACCAATGGACAGTCATACTGTCCACGATATAAATACGACTCTCCGTTTCACGTCGCGAAAAAAGAACCACGGGAAATTTCGTCAATTGAAACTAAGGATTTAATCAGCATATTTGACTAGTTATTGCGAAGATAACCGGGACAGAACAAACACCACCGTCTTATTACACTATGTAAATCCAGCTAAACCGCCATTACGCGCGGCTTACGCCGAGGTACGCGGGAGAGCCGGCTCGAATACCTCAGCGATCGTAGGCTACCGCTACCGCGAGAGACCGACGAGAAAGGCGCACACGTTCCCCAGCGTGAACGACGAATTGTGCCGTTTCGGCCCGAAAGAGGCGGTCAGCGGGGCCAGTTCGACGTGTAGGCGCGAGACCGTTCACGGCGGCGATATACTCGCGGTAGCGGTAGATTCACGGCGTCGATGGATTCGCGGCGTCGACGGACCCGCGGCGCGGGTGAAGCCGCCCGACGAGTCCGCCTCGCACGCCGCTTCGCGAAGACGGATACGTCGCGGCTGAGGGACCGCGGCGCGCGCCGCGTGAGCGGTTTCGATCGAAACCCCGGCACGCCGCGCCGAAACGTCCGGAACGCCCGGTGCGATTCGTCGCGCATTGGCCGGGCGGTCGCCGGCGGAAGGAATTTCACCGTTAGGTGACGTGTACTAATGCCGCCGCCGCCCGTTCGTTCCACGTAATGTTTGGAACGAGCGGTATACGGGGGCCGGTCGGCGAGGTGGTTCGGGCCGATCTCGCGTTGAACGTCGGGCGCGCGCTGGCGTCCCAGGGCGCGAACACTGTGGTAATCGGCCGCGATCCCCGCGACACCGGGCGGACCTTCGCCGACGCGGTGAGCGCCGGCGTCCGCGAGTGCGGCGGGGCGGTCGTTCGTCTCTGCGTTGCAGCGACGCCGACCGTCGCCCGGAGCGTCCGCTGGCTCGACGCCGACGCCGGCGTCACCGTGACCGGGTCGCACAACCCGCCCACCGACAACGGTTTGAAACTGTGGTCGGCGAACGGACAGGCGTTCGGGGGAGCGCAGCGGCACGAGATCATCCGTCGCATCAACCGGCGGGCGTTCGCCTTCGCCGACTGGAACCGCCACGGCACGGAGCGCACGTGGGACGACGCCACCGAGACGCACGTCCGCCGGATCGCGGCGGCGTTCGACCCGATCGACGACCTCTCGGTCGTGGTGGACGTCGGTAACGGCTGCGGCGGGGGAACCGCCCGCGCGCTGGAGGCGCTCGGCTGCTCGGTCGAAACGCTGAACGGCCAGCCGAACGGCACCTTCCCGTCCCGGCCCAGCGAGCCGACCGCGGACCACTGCGCGACCCTCAGGCGGGTCGTCGCGGCGACCGACGCCGACTTCGGCGTCGCCCACGACGCGGACGCGGACCGGATGATGGCCGTCGCTTCCGACGGGACGTTCGTCGCGGGCGACGTGCTGCTCGCGCTGTTCGCGCGCGAGGCCGTCGAACCGGGCGACCGGATCTGCGCGCCGATCAACGCCAGCCGGGCCGTCGAGGACGCGGTGAGAGCCGCGGGCGGCGAGGTCGTCCGAACCGCGGTCGGCGACGTGAGCGTCGCCGCCAGAGCGGCCGATTCGAACGCCGTGTTCGGCGGCGAACCGAGCGGCACGTGGATCTGGCCGGACGAGGCGCTGTGTCCTGACGGGCTGTTCGCCGCGGCCCGGCTCGCGGCGCTGATCGATCGAGACGGATCGCTGTCGGGCCAGATACGCGACATCGAGGAGTACCCGATCCACCGCCGATCGTTCGCCGTCGACGACGAGATCGCCGCGATGGAGGAGATACGCGAGGCGGTCACCGCGAGGTATCCGGCGGTGGACGGGACCGACGGCGTCCGCGTCGAGCGCGACGGCGGCTGGTTCCTGATCCGCGCGAGCGGGACGGAGCCCGTCATCCGGGTCACCGCGGAGGCGGAGGATTCCGCTCGCTCCGAAACGATTCTAGGCGAAGCTTGTAACGTGGTCAAGCAGGCGATTCGCGGCGACGGAAACCGAGAAACGACGTCGCCGCCGCCGGGTAACCGATGTTGATCTGACCTATTGTCGATACAAGCTCTCGTTTCTCCTGAAACCGTCTGCCGCTATTACAAGGACGCTTTGCGGTTTCGCAAACGATGACGCGGACCGTCGAGCAGCCGAATCCGGCCAGAGAGCAGGAGGGGTGTCCAGACTGCGAAGGCGAACTCGTTTCGGACACCGAGCGAGGGGAGCTCGTCTGTCGGTCGTGCGGGCTCGTCGTCGACGAGAGCGCGATCGACCGCGGCGCCGAGTGGCGCTCCTTCAGCGAACAGGAGCGGGACAGCAAGTCCAGGGTCGGCGCGCCCGTCTCCCAGCGGATCCACGACATGGGTCTGACGACGGCGATCGGCTACGGCGACCGCGACGCCAACGGCCGTCTGATCGACTCGGAGAAGCGTCGACGACTGTCGCGCATGCGGACGTGGCAGGAGCGCATCCGAACGCGCAACGCGAACGAACGGAACCTGAAGTGCGCGCTCACGGAGATCGACCGGATGTCGAGCGCGCTCGGAATTCCGGACTCCGTGCGCGAGATGGCCGCCGTCATCTACCGCAAGGCGCTCGCCAAGGATCTCATCAGGGGACGCTCGATCGAGGGGATCGCGACCGGCTCGCTGTACGCGGCCTGCCGGATGAGCGACATCCCGCGCAGCCTCGAGGAGGTCGAGTCCGTGTCGCGGGTCGAGCGCCGCGAGATCGGACGGGCGTACCGGTACGTCGCAAACGAGCTCGACCTGCAGCTCGAACCGACGGATCCCGGTCAGTACCTCCCCCGATTCTGCTCGAAGCTCGGCGTCAGCCACGAGGTGCAGGCGCAGGCGCGCGATATCCTCACGCAGACGACGTCGCGCGGCCTCCACTCTGGGAAGTCTCCGTCTGGTTACGCCGCGGCGGCGATCTACGCCGCGGCGGTCATCTCGGACACGAACCTGACGCAGAAGGAAGTCGCCGACGTCGCGCAGGTGACGGACGTGACGATCCGCAACCACTACCGAGAGCAGATGGAAGCGGTCAACTAAGTCGCCGGTGCGGGTGCGATACCGGGTACGCAGCGGACGACACCGAAGAGTCGCCGCAGAACGTAGAACGGACAGCGGTGAGACGTAGAACAGATAGCGGTGGGACGTAGAACGGACAGCCGTGAGACGTAAAACGGACAGCTGTGAGACGTAGAACAGACAGCGGTGGGACCGAACGGGGCAGCGACGGATTAAGCGAGTGTAACGCCCGCGTTCGTCGGAATAACCGGTCGATAACAAAGTGGGCCACGGCCATGTATACGGGTAGCGTCCGTTGGTAACGCTTCGGACGCACCGCCGACACGTGCCCGGATGTCGGCTTGCAGGCCACCTGCTTTTCTCCTCTTTCGACAGCCGATCGACGCCGCGAGTGAAATCAGCGGCGTGACGGCGAAGCGAACGGAGTGTGAGGGTCGCGGTTCGCCATCATTCGAACGTCGTGGAAACCGAGAAGATCCGAATCGATGGAGCAGAAAACAATCATCTGGATTATGGTTTTCGGGGTGGGAGAGGCCGTTCACCGGCTGTAGTGATCCCTTACCGCCGAGCGGAACACCACTCTGTCCGCTGTTCTCCCGCTGCGGCGACCGCCTCATATTTCTCGTTCGATTACCGCGATATGCGCGCGTACAAAGCCAGTAAGTCCCGATTACTTCGGACACGGTGGTGTTGGACGACCGCTCGAACGTCGCCAAAGCTGCGCGAATGAGAGATGACACCGGCGAGAGCTGAGACCGGCTGATAGTAGCGCCCCCCTCGTCGGTTTTTCCATGATTTTTATCTTTTTTCTGATAGGATACGGCGTCGCGGGATACGTCGTCGCGGACGACTAAGCGTCCGGGGAAAGCGAGTCCGAGGACGAGATCGAATCGGAAAACGAAAACGAGTCGGAGGGAGCGCTTTCGGCCGAGTCACTCGGATCGATGTACTCGGAGAGGGACTCGTGGACGCCGACGAGTTCGACCGTCTCGTCCATCGCCGAGAGGATCAGGTTCACGTCCATGTCCAGCGCGTACTCGCGGTACGTTCCGCCGCGGCGGCCCTCGTTTCGCTCGGTCACCGAGATGATGCCGAGCATCGCGAGTTCGCTCAGGTGATCGCGCATGCGCCGCGGGACGAGCGGATCGCGGTTCGCCATTTCGGCGAATCGAGTGTACCGAGGACGGACGTCGCGCGACCGGATCGGCGTCTCGCCTTCGAGGTCGAGGGTCAGGAGCGCGTAGAGGACGAGGTGCCCGTGTTCCGTGAGTCCCATGATCCCCTCTTTGATCCGTCCCCGTTCGAGCGATCGACGGCCGTTCTTCACGTGGTCTTCGACGACGAGGTCGGCGCCCTCTTCGCGGGCGAGGTCGCCGGCCTTCATCAGCAGGTCGATCGACTGGCGCGCGTCGCCGGCGTCTTTCGCGCCGTACGCCGCACAGAGCGGGATGACCTCGGAGGACAGGACGCCCTCGTGGAACGCGACTTGCGAGCGCTGTTGTAGAATCGCCCGGAGGTTCGTCGCGTTGTACGCCGGAAAGTGGATCTCCTGCTCGCACAGCGAACTTTTGACTTTCGGAGAGAGGTCGTCCCGGAAGGAGAAGTCGTTCGAAATGCCGATGAGCCCGACCTTCGCCCGTTCGAGGTTCCCGTTCGCTCGGGCGCGCGGGAGCTGATAGAGGATGCTGTCGTCCTGAACGTGGTCGATCTCGTCGAGCACTATCAGGACAGTGCCGGTGCGGTCGTCGAGTTCGTTCCAGAGCATCTCGTAGACCGACGCCAGCGGATAGCCGGTCGTGCTAATCTGGTTCGTCTCCGAGCGGAGTTCGTTCACGAGATGCGTGGCGATCTGGTAGGAACTCGTCAGACCGTCGCAGTTCAGGAACACGACGCTGAGATCCAGATCATCGTACTGGGCCGCGTCCTGCTTCAGATGACTTAGAAGATATCGCGTCGCCGCCGTCTTTCCCACGCCTGTCTTACCGTAGATGAAGATGTTGTTCGGCTGTTCGCCGTTGATTACGGGCTGGAGTGCGGCCTGGAACGTCTGCAGTTCCTCGTCGCGTCCGACGAGTTCTTCCGGTTGGTAGTCCTCGCGGAGGGCGTCTCGATCCCGGTAGATGTGCTGATCCCGCTCGAACAGCGCCATACTCCTCACGTCGGAGATGAGCCTAATAAAACCACCGCGTCCGCAGTGTCCGGAGTGTCCGCTGTTCTTATCCTATATAAATACTTGTGGGGACACACCCCCTCCACCATGTCCGGAGAAACGAACATGAGAGAGGAGGGCGGTCAGAGCCCTAGATAGATAAGAAAAGATTTAAGCGTTTTAGGGGAGAGTTAGTCCGTATTGCAGTTACGGCAAAAAATACAAAAATCAGAGGAAAATATAGCGGTCGAAGTAGGCGTATTTCTCTGACCGACGGTGTCACTTCGGAGCCAGAACAGCGGACATAGTGGTGTGAGGGTGTAGAAGAAAACGCGAGGGCGGGGAAAATGACGGACGATAAACATACGGTAGGAGGGAAGACCGATAGTACGTCGAGTCGTAACACGGCGCGGAACGGAAACGGATCACCGACTAGACCGGAAACTGATCCGGGGTTGAAGTGGATTTGAAGTTGAAGCGAATTTGGAGTTGAAGCAGATTCGAAGTTGAAGCTGGATCCGACAAAGTTGAAGACGGATCCGAGGGTGAGAGGAGTTCCCGTGATTCTCCCTTCGGACCGACATCGGCTTCGACGGCAGAACTGCGGACACAGTGGTGTGAGTGTGCTTCGAGGATCCTTGGAACGCCGCCGGACGACGCAGTCCGACCTAACAGCGGACATGGTGGTGTCCACGCAACGACTACCGCTCACACATTACGATTAACGCTCACACATTGCGACTAACGCTCACATATTGGCGCGAGGCCGATTTAACAGCGGACGAAGTGGTGTTAGATGCTATCGATCGAATTCGGAGAGTTGATCCCGGACCTCCGAGACGTCCAAACCATCTAATCCGTCTAACCCGCGCTGGACGAGCAACGGGAAGAAGTGCCGATTCTTCTCGAAATCGGCGTCGTACTCGTACTCGTACTCGGCCTTCAGGACTGTGTACGCCCGTTCGATCTCCTTCTTCTGGCGTTTCGGGAGATACATGTAGGTTCCCACCTGCTCGTCCTTGACGCTCGACGTCGAGCGGTCCGACCGCCCTTCGTCGGTTTCTCGTGTCGACTCCGCTGTTTCTCCCGATACCTGTCCGGCCCTTCCCGTCTCTTCTGTCTCTTCCGTCTCTTCTGCCTCTTTTGCCACCTGCGTCTTCCGTTTTTCTCCTGTTTCAGCCCCCGCCGAGCCGACCGAGGCGCTTTCCTCGGTCTGGTTGTCTCGTCCACCTCGTCCATCTCGTCCATTTCGCCCATCTCGCTCGTCTCGTTCGAGCCTCGCATCTTTCTCGTCCAGTTCGATCTGCTGGGATCGCGCGCGCTGTACTGCTCGCCGCCGCCGGAGCCTTTCGGCCCGACTTTCGTCGTCGCTCATACGCGAACCTCCGTCCGGCCGAACTGTTCGTCGAGCTCCGTTCCGATTTCGAGGAACGCCGACGCCATGTCGAGGTCCGGGTCGAACTCGAAGACCGAGGTCCCGGCTGTGAACGCGCGCTGGAGCGCCACCCGTTTTCGAATCTCCCACACCGGGATATCGGGGAACGCCTGTTCGAACCAGCCCATCATCTCTCGGGCCTCGTTCGTCTCCTCGACTCGGTTCGCGACGACCCCGCGCTCTCGAATCGTGATCTCGTAGTCTCTCTCGAGGCTCTCTACGTGGTCGAAGAGGAGTTCCAGCGCCCGCTTGCTCGTGCTCTCGGCCAACGCCGGGATGAGGACGTTTCGCGTCGCGTAGAGAGCGTTGTCCGCGAGGTAGCCGAGGTGCGGGGGGCAATCGACGATGACGTAGTCGTACGACCCTTCGATCTCTTCCAGCGCGAGGGCCAACCGCTCGCCGCCGCGCCGCGCCAGCACGAGCTCGGGCTCGACCGCGGTCATGTCGATGTTGCTCGGAACGACGTCCATCTCGGCGTGTTCGACGACAAGCGAGGAGATCGCCGTCCGTTCGTCCGCGTCCGTGAGCACGTCGAAGAGGCTCGGCGGCGACGCTTCGTACTCCTCTACGAGTCCGAGTCCCTCCGTCGCGTTTCCCTGCGGGTCGAGATCGACGAACAGCACGTCGTGTCCCAGCTCGTTCAGCGCCCCGGCGACGTTTATCGCGACCGTCGTCTTCCCAACCCCTCCCTTCTGATTCGACACGCACAGTTTGGCCGGTTCGTTCATACAAACTGCTTTGTACACTCGATTGACCTTAATACTGCGTCAGACGCTTTTAAAAGCGCGCGTTCGCGGCCCTACCGCTGGTTTCGTCGCCTTCGGCGAATGCGCCGGGACGGATCGAGCGGTCTCGGAGTTTCGGAGGCGAATTCGACGGTCAGGTTCCTCATTCTCTTCGTCTATCAGAATCGTCTCGGTCAGTTCGTCTATCAAAACTCTCTCAACTGGTTTGTATATCAATACTCTCTGAAATGGTTCGCATACCCACACCGTCTCTGACGATTTGTATATCAAAACCCCGTCCTATCGTTCATCGAAGGTTCTGTTGTCCGTCCGAACGAGGTTGTTCGTCTGTCGCTCAAAAACGCCCGCTCATCCTACTTTCGGACTCTTTTACCAGCTTTCCCGGCCAATCTCTCAAACCCACTTCGCACGTACAAACTATCCGATCTCCCTAAATCCGGTCCCTCCAATCTACGTTATCCGTCAGGACGCCCGAGTTCGAAAACTACCGGACCCCACTTTCGTTCAGCATCTCTTACGTTGCCAAGCGCGGTCATAAGCATGGTTCGCCCCGTTCCACGAACCTCCACAAAACCCCCCACGAACTTCCACCTGGATGTCAAAAACGAACGAACTATCAAACCTATCCGTGCTCTCAAATCCATCATAACTCTCCAAACGAACCGGGCTATCCGAAATGAGATTTCGCCCGATCGACCAGTCTGAATTCTGAAATCGCCACACGACGGAGATCGCCGGAATGCCGCGCGAAACCGGCCTACCGGGCGCATAAATCCGTACGAATGGCTCTGTTGAAACCCTCTTCACGTCCTGCGGTTTCGTATAACGACAGGTTCTGCAGCTGTGGTTGTGAGCGGGCAAGAGAGAGCCTCTCGCGAATGTCTGCGACGAAGGGTTTCAACAAGGCCGTACGAATCGTAATTCGCTGGACGGTCGTGCCGGGAAACGTGGTCACAGCCCGTACGCCGTTCGATCCGCTAGCCGAATTAGTGTGGTCGCACACTACATTTATACGTCCGACTCCCCAACGCGGAGGTGATGAGCAGCAATCCGGTCGACGCCGAAAGCAAGGTGTCGGGAAACCAGGCGAACATCCCGGCCCACATCCGGCGCGCACTCGACATCGAGGACGGCGATCAGCTCCGGTGGGTTCTCGAAGACAACGGGACCCTGCGCGTCGAGGTGATCCACCGCCGGACCGGAACGTTCGCTGATTTTTCCGGATACGACGTCGACGGCGAACCGACCGACGTCGCGGCCGACCACGACACCTGGGGACTGGAGTAACGATGCGACGCACCCGGGGTTTGAAGTAGCGATGCGACGGGCGCTCGTCGACACGACCGTCCTCTTTGCCGCCGTGTACCCGCGAGACGCGCA
Source organism: Halegenticoccus soli (assembly GCF_002844195.1). Taxonomy (GTDB): domain Archaea; phylum Halobacteriota; class Halobacteria; order Halobacteriales; family Haloferacaceae; genus Halegenticoccus; species Halegenticoccus soli. The sequence continues at coordinate 52,438 of NZ_PEND01000012.1, read as the reverse complement.
CCACGAATCCGCTCTTCCGATTCTGAAAGGCGTCGACGGCGGCGATCTCCCCGAAGCGATCGTCCTCGACTACGTCCTCGCGGAGACCCTCAACGGGCTCGTGCGAAAGGCGTCTCACGACTCGGCGGTCGACTTCCTCCGTCGGATCGAGGAGAACTCCCGGTTCCACCCCGGTCGCCTCACCGCGGAGTCGTTCGCGCGCGCGAAGTCCGTGTTCCGCGCGTACCCGGGGCTCTCGTTCGTCGACGCGGCTCTGGTCGCACACGCGCAGGACGAAGGAATCGCGTACCTATACGCCTTCGACGACGATTTCGACGCGGTTGACGATCTCTACCGGCTCGACACCGCGACGGATCCGTATCGCGCGTAGGTGCGTGTTCTCGGATTTGTCAAACGCTACGAGATACCCTCAAACGCCCCAGAAGAACGCGATTCCGAGCACCGTCACGACGGAGAGGATCACCTGAAGCGGCGCGCCGATGCGGAAGTAGTCCGTGAACTTGTACCCGCCGGGGCCGTAGACGAGTAGATTCGTCTGGTAGCCGATCGGGGTCATGAAGTCGGCGCTCGCGGCGAAGGTGACGGCGAGCACGAACGAGAACGGCTCGGATCCGACGCGGTTGGCCGTCTCGATCGCGATCGGGAGCATGAGGATGACGCTCGCGCTGTTGCTGACGAGCGCCGTCACGAGCGTCGTCATGACGTAGAACACCCACAGCACGCCGATCGCGGGGAGGAAATCGGCGCTCATTGCGACGACTGCGCCGAGGAGCGCCGCGGCCCCGGTTTGCTCGAACGCGATTCCGAGCGGGATCAGCCCCGCGATCAGAAAGATGACGTTCCACTCGACGGCGTCGTAGATCTCGTGCGGTTTCGTGATCCCGACGAGGATCATCGCCACGACGCCGCCGAGCGCCGCGACGAGGATGTCCGTCGCGCCGATCGCCGCGACCGCGACGACCGCGAGGACGATCGCGACCGCGAGCGGCGCTTTGGAGGTCCGGTAGTCCGGATCGGACACCTCCTGGACGACGATGAAATCACGGTTCGTCGCGAGGCGGTTGAGCGTGTCCGACGTCGCCTGGACTAAGAGCGTGTCCCCGCTCTCGAGCGGCGTCCGCTCCATCCGCTCGCGGAGGATGTCCCCGCCGCGACGCAGCGCGAGGACGGTCGCGTCGTAGCGATCGTGGAACGCGGCGGTCGACAGCGTTTGATCGACGAGTGCGGACCACGACGGAACGACGAGTTCCGCGATGGTCCGCTCCTCTCCGTCCCGGCTCAGCTCCTCCTCGGTCACCGTCGCCGCGGGGGCGACCGACAGCCCTTCGGTGACGATGAGCCGTCGGAGGGTGTCGAGTCCGACGCGAACGACGAGTAGATCGCCGGCCCGGATCTCCAGCTTCGATCCGGGCTCGACGACCGTGTCGCCGTCTCGGATCAACCGCAGGACGTCGAAGTCGAACGGCGACTCCCCGATCGCCTCCTCGATCGTCCGTCCGATCATGGGCGAGTCGGCATCGACGACGACTTCGGTCAGATACCCCTCCAGTTCGTACTCCTCGACGAAGTCCTCGTTCGGCTTGACGCGCTCCGGAATCAGCCGCGTCCCGACGGCGACGAGGTAGAGGGTTCCGGTGACGAAGACGAGGACGCCGAGCTGCGTGAACTCGAACATCGAAAACGGATGCCCGAGCAGCCGCGCCGACACCTGGCTCGCGACGAGATTCGTGGACGTTCCGACGAGCGTGAGCATCCCGCCGACCATCGAAGCGTACGACAGCGGGATGAGGAGCTTCGAAGGGGACGTGTTACCCTGCTCTGCCAGGTCCGAGATGACCGGCATGAGCATCGTCACGATCGGGGTGTTGTTGATGAACCCGGAGGGGACGCCCGCGACCGCCAGCGTCGCGAGGAGCTGTCTGCGCTCGTCCGCGCCGGCGAACGCGGACAGCCGCTCGCCGAGCCGTTGCACGGCCCCGGTTCGTGTAATCCCCGAGCTGAGGATCAGCATCGCCAGAACCGTGATCGTCGCGTCGTTCGAAAAACCCGAGATTCCCTCCTCGGTCGATATCTGCGTCCACGGGCCGAGGACGATGAGGACGAACATGACGATTATCGCGGTGACGTCCGGCGGAAACCATTCGGTGACAAACAGAAGCAGGGCGACAGCCGCGACGGCGAAGACGACGACGATCTCCGGCGTGATCGGGGGGAGCTCCGACGTCGCCTGCCAGAGAACGAATGGAGCGGGGACGTCCACGGAGAGTTCTGGGAGACGCAGGAAAAAAGAGGTTTTCGCGCGTTTCACGCCGCGAGTCTCCGGTCGCGACTGCGATACGGAGTGCCAACCCCGACGTGTAATCCGTGTGTCACTGTGGGGACGCCAGAAAACGCCCCGTCAGCGCTCCTGCACCGGCCGCTCGAGAGAAGTTCTATCTCCGCTGGGATACGTATATCTCCTCGGAACGCGACTTAGTTTTCGAGGTGTAAATTCGAATGAATATCAGCTGGCGAGCCGTTATCTACGGCCTCATCGGAACTGTCGTCATCGGACTGCTAAGCGGGGCTGCGGTCCCGTACACCGACGCGACGCTGCCGACGATCGGGTGGGGATTGACCGGCCTGCTCGGCGGCCTCATCGCCGGGTACATCGCCGGAGGTTCCCTCGGGCGCGGCGCGCTGCACGGGGCGCTCGCGACCACGATCGGGAGCGTCCTGGCCCTCGCGGTGCTGGTCGTCATCGGGACGCTCGTCGCTGGGCTGCTCGGCCTCGGACTCCTGGGACTCGGACTCCTGTTCATCGTCGTGTACGCCATCCCGGGCGCCGTCGGCGGTGCCGTCGGGAGCGCTCTCAAGGGCCGCAGCGCGCGCGCCCGAACTGGACAGCCCAGCGCGTGAACCGGGTGGGTGAACAGCCGTAACCGCCTTGTCCGCGAGAGCCGACTCACCCCGATCCGCTCCCGAACTCCTCGAACGGGAGTTCGAAGGGCCATCCGGGAAACTGCTCGGCAGCGTCGGTCGGATCTCCGTTCCAGGGCCAACACTCGATCAGACACTGCTCGTTTTCGCGATCGATCCGGACGAGCCCGTACCCCTCCCGTTTCAGCTCCCGGTTGCCGATCGCCTGTCCGCGTTCCCTTCGCCGTCGGTACGCTTCGAACGTGAGCCTCGGATTCGCCGCCGCGTGTACCCGCACTCTGTTCCCGAACGTGTCGACGAACTCGCCGAGGGTCGGATCGCTCGGATCGTCCGACTGCGGCCGGGGGTTGAACCAGCGCTGGTACAGTGAGGCGCTCGCGGGACCGCTGAACTCGAAGGCGCCGTCGGCGTGTCCGTCGATTCCGTGTCGAACCAGCGTCGCCAGGTGGCGATCGCCCGAGAGCACGAGAGCGCCGGCTTCCCGGAAGAGTCGGACCGCGTCGTCGCGGCCCTCGGGCGGGTACCCGTTGGAGTCGAGGTCCGTCGCGGGCGACCCGTCCGGCGCGGTTTCGACGCACGCGTAGAGGCTCTGGCTGAGGCAGATCGGCACGGCGTCTTCGTCGAGGTCCTCGATCCACTCGCGGAGGAACCGCTTCTGTCTGCTGCCGAGCAATCGCTCCGACTCGTCCGCGTCGCGCTCTCCGTCGCCGCTCGGGGGATCCGATTTGAACTTCCGATCCTCGAGGAGGGCGAAATCGACGCCTCCGTAGCGAAACGACGCGTAGTAGACGTCGATTCCGCGTTTGACCGGCGTCGGATCGTACGGGTCGGGATTGTGGCTGCACTGCGTCCGTTGAACCAGGTTGACGAAGTCGGTGGTTCCGACGTAGCCGCCCTCGCGGGAGACGTTTCGCGCCGCGCTCTTTCCTTTTTCGCCCCACAGGTTCTGCTGGTAGACGTCGTGGTCGTCGACGAGGATCGCGGTCGGCCGAGTTCGGGTCAGCGATCGGAACGCCCACACCCAGAGATACCACTTGTACAGGTAATCGAGGGTCGGGTTCTCGCGGCCCTCGACCCGCGTCGGGTTGTTCTGGTACAGTTGATCGCCGGCGAAGACGAGGAAATCCGGATCTTGCCGCCGGGCGTTCCGCACGAGATCCGGATAGGGGAAGTAGAGGTTGTCCCGCGTGTACCGCCCCAACCGCGCGTCCTCCGAGGTTTTCGGGTCGACGCCGCCGGCTTCGAGCCCCCGAGCCGTCGGCGCGGTGCAGCTAAACAGCCCGATTTTGAAGTCCTCGACTCCGTTTCTCGGATCGTTCTCGCCCCCGTTCCTCGAATTGCTCTCACCCTCGTTCCTCGAATCGTCCCCGATCCCCGAATCCGCCACGCCTCCGCTCCCCGAATCCGCCACGCCCCCGCTCCCCGGGCTCTTCCCACCCCCAGCTCCGGGATCCTCGCGTATCCGGCCGCGGTACGTATCGGACGCCCCGGTTCTGGACCGATAGACGACGCGATACTCCCAGGCTCGGGTCGGATCCCAGTCGTCGAGGCGGAACAACGCGGCGTAGCCCGGCCGAACCTCGTCCGTCGGACCCCTCCTCCACGAGTCGGCGGTTCCGGCCGGACGATAGTCGAGGCGGAGGCGCCGTACCTCGTCGTCGGCGATCGGCGCGAGCTGCGCCGAGAGCCTGAGTACGTTCTCGTTCACCGTGTACAGCGCGCCGGCGATGGGCCCGAAGGTTCGCTTCGGGTATTCGGCGACCTTCCCGCCGCCGGTCCGGAAATTCCGGAACCACCACCGCGCCCCCGGCCGCTCAGCCGGCGGCGAGGAGACGAGAGCGATCCCGCCCGTCACCGCCGCCTCCGCGACGTCGCGTCGGATCGCCGTCCCGAGGTGCTCCCCGTTCGCCGCGTCTCGGGCCGTCAGTCGGACGTCGAACCGGTCGTCCCCCCGCGGGAGGACCTCGAGATCGAGACGGACGCGATCATCCGCGGCCGGTCGGGTCGGTTCGCCGTCGGGGTAGCGCGCCTCCGCCGGAAGGTCTCCGAATTCGAGGGGCTCGACCTCGTTCGTGTGTTCGCGGAACCGGAGTCGGCCGTCGCGTTCGAACGCGCACAGAAATCCACCTCCCTCTCCGGATCCGCGCTGCGCCAGCGCCGCGGCGCGGTAATCCAGATCCCGATCCCCGACGCCGATGAGGAAGCCGCAGAATCCGTCTCGCTCGGGGTGACCCGCGAGGCCGGTCGTGACGCGGAGGTGCCCTCGGAGCCGCCCGGGAACGATTTCCCGGGTCAGCACGCTCACCGTCCGGACCTCGTAGCTCGCTCCGCCGCGGAGACACTCGATCCTCCCCGCGTGCAGTCGCCAGTCCTGGAGGCGGTTGCTCCAGAACTGCGGCCCGATCCAGGGACGGGTCACGTCGTCCGGCAGCTTCGCGACCGGCGTCAGGCGCGACTCCCGGTCCCGCTTTCGCGGGAGCAGTTCGTCGGGAACCGCGGCGCACCCGGCGGTCGTCGACGCGCCGGCGCTCGTCGCGACTGCTTTTTTCAGGAACGCTCGTCGACCGTGCCGTCCTCTCCGTCTCGGTTCGGAGGGCGAATCCGTTGGCTCCTCGTCCATTTTACGACCTCGGATGGGCGCAGTTCGGGTGGACGCGTTTCCTTTCTTTCGGCCGTCGAGCCCAAGATTCTCCGACTGCGGACCTGGTACCCCTACCTCGGCGTCATCGATTCACTCGGGCGCAGGGGGTCGTCTTCACCGCCGGCGGGCGACGCGGGTACTCCCCATCCGCATCCCGATGTCACGGACGGCCGATTGTGACGGTGAAAAGAAACGCGCGAGCCGCCTCGGTCGATCAGGCGTCGTCGCCGCCGTCCGTTCGCGCCCCGCCGCCGGTCTGACCTTGACTCGCGGCGGATTGGGCGCGGCCCGCCCAGCGGTCCACGTTCTGCGAGACGTAGTCGCGGCCGCCGAGCCCGAAGGCGATGCCGACCGCGAGCGCGAGGCCGATCGCCAGCCCGAACGCCAGCGCGCGCGCGAACAGGTACAGGATCTGGACGTCGACGCCCATGGTGTCGAGGCCGATCACGAGCACCGTGAAGTACAGGAAGAACCGGATCCCGTCGGCGAAGATGTCGGTCATCCGCGAGCCCGTGACCGCGTCGGTTCGCCTGACCACGTCGGCGACGAAGTCGGCCAGGACGAAGCCGAGGAGGATGACGACCACGCCGGCGATGAACGCCGGGGCGTACGCGACCGCCCGCTGGACCCACTGCGAGAGCACCGGGATCGCGAGCGCGTTCGTGGCCGCGAGGATCGCCAGCAGGTAGATGTAGTACGCCGTCAGCTTGCCGAACGCGCCCGAGACCGCCTGTTCGGTCCCCCCGAGGACGCGACCGATCGGCGTGCTCTGCAACCGCCTGTCGATCTCGGATCGGTCGACCAGGCTTCGGACGACCCCGCCGAGGACGCGCCCGATGATCCACCCGATGAGGAGGATGACGAGCGCGCCGAGCAGCCGCGGCAGGAACGCGACGACGTTCGAAACCGTGTTCTGTAGGTACTGCGGCACCGCCTGAAGGCCCGTCTGCAACGCGAGCCCGGATGCTTGCTGTGCCGGCATTGCGATCGGAGCGAGCGGACGCGGACGTTTATTTAAGCGGCGCGTACACGAGCCCGGTTTAATACCTTCTCAAATGGGTAATATAAAATGTAAAAGAGCAAGGTAGATGTCCGGAGTAATCCCGTTTTTCCGCGGGTAGACGCCGGCCGACGGGCGTTCGGGCCCTCTCCTCGATCGGTTCCGTCATCGTGAGAGTTTCCGTCGCGGGTCATTCAACGGCGACTGCACGTCTAACGCCAGCTTGAGGGGAAACGCGCTCACCGCGCTTCGCCGCACGGCAGCGTCGGACGCCTACCGGATTCGCGGAACTCGCTGGCGTCGCGCCCGTCGCGCGGCGAACGGCGCTGTCTCACGGCGATACAGAAGCGAGCGCGTGCTCGTCTTCGCCCGCATCGGTATCTGTATATCGTCATGTACTTTATCAAGGCGCACCGGAGGCCAGTCACGCGGTTTTGAGGGTTCTCCCCGCGCCCGATCCACTGTCGATTAGGTCACAAAGATGCAGTAGATTTACGTGACGTTCCGCCGTCGGTCGATCACGAATGGTCGATTCGACGCAGGATTCGGAGGAACCCGACCGCGGTCGCCGACAGACGCGCCGCGGTTCTCGGTCCGACCGGAACTCGGAGCGGTTCGACGACGTTCGAGGGAACTCGTCGGCTACGCCGACCGAGACCTCCGGTTCGAATCGGGACGGCGACGCCGACGTTCCGTCCACCGATCTCGACGGCGAGAATGCCGTCTCGCCCACCGATCTCGACGGCAGTGCCGCCTCGTCCTCTGACCTCGACGGCGGCGATGCCGTCTCATCTTCCGACCTTGACGAGGCGATCCGGGCCCGGGTCGAGAGCATCGACTCCGGGAACTACCGCCGGAGCACCGAACACGTCCTCACGCTGTTTCGGGATTGGCTCCGACGCGAGCGCGGCGTCGACCGGCTCGCCGACGTCGAGGTCCTCGACTGCCGGCGGTACGCGCAGTGGCTCCGCCGGCGGGCGAACGACGACGACGATCCCCTGTCGGCGAGCTCCGCCGCGGCGGACGGGCCGTACTTCACCGTCGTGCGCGCGTTCTTCGAGTGGTGCGTTCAGGACGAGCGGCTCGACGCCAACCCGGCGAAGCCCCGGCGAGTTACGGACGCGCTCCCGGAGACGCACGGGACCAGGGCGCGGCAGTTCTGGAGCGTCGAGGATCGGGAGGCCATCCTCGCGCACGTCGACGAGCGGGCGGCCGCGAGCCTCGACGGCGATCGATCCGACCGGCTCCTGGCGTTCCGCGACCGGGCGCTCGTGTACACCCTCGCGCTGACCGGCGTTCGCGGGGCCGAGGTGTTCCGCGACCCCGGCGACGACCGCCGCCGCGGACTCCGGTGGGACGACGTCGACTTCGACCGCGGCCTGCTCCGCGTGTTCGGCAAGTCCCGGGAGTTCGAGTGGGCCCAGCTCCCGCGCGACGCCGCCGACCGGCTCCGTCGGTACCGGCGGGCGCTCGATCCGCCGCGCGGGGACTGGCCCGTGTTCCCGACGGCGCACGCCCCGAGCCTGTACGCCTGCGTCCGAGAGGGGCTCGCCGAGGCGGGTTGGAGCGACCGTCGGATAGAGGCGGCGCTCGACGCGGCCGACCCCGGGGAACTCATCAGGGAACACGGGCTCGTCCCGAACAGCGTCTCGACGAACGGCGCCCGGGCGATCATGCGGCGGCTCTGCGAGGCGGCCGAGGTCGACATCGACGGCGACTACCTCAAGCCGCACGGCGCCCGCCGGGGGCTCGGGAACCAGCTCTACGCCGAGGGGAGCGCCGAACTCGCACAGGACGTCCTCCGGCACAAGTCCGTCGAGACAACCCACAGGGCGTACCGCGACGAGCGGACCGTCGAGACCAGACGGCGGGTGGAACGCGTCCTCGATCGGACGCCTTCCGACGGACGGGAGCGGTAGCGCCCTCCGACGGGAGCGGTAACGTCTTCGGACGGAAGCAGTAGTGAGCTGAGCGCGGCCGCCTCGAGTCAATATCCCGTTTCTCCCGCCGAGCGGTTGCTAACGGGCCCATACTAATGGGTCCGCTGACCGACCTGTTCTCTCAATGGGTGTGTCCGTCGGCGGGGAGTGGTTTCTGTGCGCGTAGCGCTCTGTCCGCACATCTCGGTCGAGCACTACCGGGGCGGAGAGAAGTGGGCCGTCACGCTCGCGAATCGGCTCGCCGCCGACGGCGTCGACATCTCCATCCGATCGCTCCCGTACACCCCCGACGGCGAACGCCGGGTCGGCGTCCGGGACGTGCTGGATCGGCGCGTCCCCTACCGGGAGTCGTGGCGGCACGACCTCTCCGGATTCGACGCGGCGTACGTGTTCTACGCGCCGCTCGCGAATCTGTTTTTCACCGGCGAGACGGCGTCTATCGCCGGAATTCACTCGTGGGTGTTCGTCTCGAAGCGGCTGTACGAGTCGCACTACGGAGCCGTCCCGACCGCGGTGAAGGCGCTCTACCGGCTCATCGGCCCGTGGGACCTCGGACGGTACGACGCGGTCCACACCGTCACGCCGGCGTTCGAGTCCCCGCACCCGAACACGGTGTACATCCCGAACTTCGTCGACACCGAACAGTTCCACCCCGATCGAGCGCCCCTCGCGGCGGACTTTACGGTCCTCGTCACCGCCGCTCACATCCGCGAGAAGGGTTGGGACACCGTCCGGTCTATCGCCCGTCGGCTCCCGGCGGAGATCCGGGTCGAGGCGACGGGGACGAGCGACGAACCGGCGATCGAGGACCTCGGATTCCTGACCGAGGACGAACTCGCGTCGGCGTACTCGCGCGCCCACCTCGTGTTGCACCCGGCCCGGGTCGACACGGACAGCATGGTGATAAACGAGGCGTGCGCGTCGGGGACCCCGGTCGTCACGACGGCGCTCCCGACTCACGTCGGAAACGGACAAGCCGTCCTGCGCTGTAACACCGTGTCGGAGATGGTGGACACCATCGAAGCGGTTCATCGGGAGTGGGCGCGGGGAGACGGGTACGACCGGCGCTGTCGGGCGGCCCGACGCCACGGCGAAGAGCACGGCGTCGACGTGATCTATCCGAAGCTGAAGCGGCTGTTGCTCTCCGCCGGGAGGGCCGGCGCGTGAGCAACGTCCCGCGGTTCATCGAGCGCCTCGATCTCACCGAGGGGCAGACGAAGCGGTTCGTCCAGTACGTCATCGTCGGCCTCGTCGGCGTCGGGATCAACCAGGGCGTCCTGTTCCTCGCGACCGGCGTCGCGGGCCTCTCGTACGTCATCGGCGGAACGCTCAGCCGCGTGCTGAGCATCCTCGCCAACTACGCGATGAACGACTCGTGGACCTGGGACGGACGCGGCGCTCCCGGCCGCCGCGAGTGGGTTGTCCGCGGCGTGAAGTACGTCCTGACGCGCGTCGTCGGCATCGGGATGGGCCTCGCGGCGCTGATCCTCTTCGTCGAGGTGTTCGGGATGCACTACCTCGTCGCGAACCTCCTCGCGATCGCCGTCGGCATCTTCTGGGGGTTCGGCGCGAGCGAGCGGTGGGTCTGGCGGCCGGAGGACGCCGCGACGGGCGTGGGGACGTTCCGCGCCTCCCTCTACGCTCGCGTTCCCGGTCTGGACAGGAGCACGTGGCTCGTGCTCGCGCTCGCGGCCACGCTGTTCGTCGTCTTCTCCGTCTACACGTCGTTCCTCTACCTCCGCTTTCAACTCACCGGCGCCGACTTCGGCTCCTACGTCCACATGATGTGGACGACCGTCAACGGCGAGGGGTTCCTCCAGCAGGGGAAGTACGTGGCGACGCACCCCAGCGGCGTGTACTGGGGCGGCCACTTCACGCTCACGCTGCTCGCCTTCGTGCCGATCTTCGCGCTCTTTCCGTCGCCGATCACGCTGCTCGTCGCCAAGTCGTTCGTCGTCGCCGCCAGCGTGCCGCTCCTGTGGTTCCTCGCCAGGCGGACGCTCGACGACGATCGACTCGCCGCGCTCGTCACCGTCTCGTACGCGTTCAACCCGTTCCTGTGGTCCGCGTGGTCGTTCGACTTCCAGGAGCAGTGCCTCCTGCCGATTCTCGTTTTCGGCGCGTACTACCTGTACAGCCGTGAGCGCTACCTCGGCTTTCTCGTCCTCCTCCTCCTCGCGCTGCTCACGAACGAGTTCATGATCCTCGTCGTCGCCGGCTCCCTCGTCGGCCTGACGGTCGCGGTCGCCCGCGCCGGCCGCCTCCGCGAGGAGGGGCCGGTCCTCCTCGCCGCCTTCGCGCTCACGCTGTTCGCACAGCTCCTCTCGGGGTACGTCATCTCGCAGTACAGCACGGCCTCCGGCATCCCGGTCCGCGTGCTCGCGATCCCGCTCCAGGGGCTCGTCGCCGAGTTCGCCCCGCGAGTCTCGATCAGCACGCTGTTGCCGCTCGCGCTCGCCAACCCGGACGTGGTCGTCCAGGCGGTCGCCGTCGGCATCGACAGAAAGGTCCTCTTCCTGTTCGCCTTCTTCCTGCCGGTGCTGTTCCTCGCGGCGACCGACGAGCTCACCCTGGGGGCGCTCGCGCCGTTCCTGGGGTTCGCGTGGCTCCTGGCGAGCAAGGACGCGTACTACACGTTCGCGGCGCACTACCCGTTCTACGTCATGCCGTTCGTCTACATCGGCGCGGTGCGGGCCCTCGATCGCATGGACGTCTCGTTCCCGACGGGGTCGTCCGCGACCCCGGGTCAGTCGGGGCGGTCCGGAGGGTCGGAGCGATCCGGGCGGTCCGGGCGGTCGGGGAGATCCGGGCGATCCGGGCGGTTCGCGTGGTTCGCGAGCGTCCCGGGCCTCCGACCGTCGCGGCGGCTCTTCGTCCGCGCGCTGGCGGTCGTTCTGATCCTGAACGCGGGCGTCGGCCTGGTGATCGCCGGCGGAAACATGAAACCCGTCCCGCCGGAGACGGAGCACGTCGAAACGCTCCGGGCGGCGGTCGACACGATCCCGGAGGACGCGTCGATCGTGACGCAGAACAACATCTACCCGCACGTCGCCACGCGGCCGAACGCCACCTTCGTCGTGAGCCCGTACGACACCGAGCAGTACGAGAAAGCGCACGGCCCGATCAGACAGGAGTACGTGCTCTACGACACGAACTACAACGGCCACTGGGCGTCGGTCGTGCTCGAAGTGTTCGGCGACCGCCTCGGCACGGAGTACGGGCTGTACCGGTACGAGGACGGGATCTGGATCTTCAAACGCGGGTACGACGGTACCCCGACGGCGATCACGTCCGACAGGACGTGGTTCGACGGCGACTCGGAGGAGTACGAGGCGAGGGAGTTCAAGATCGGCGCCGGCCGCTACGACGCGGCCGACCGCGAGATCGTCTCCGAGCGGGGTCCGCGCGGGAAGGTGATCTGGTACGGCCCGTACGAGACCCTCGGATCGGGGACGTACAACGTGACGTTCGACGTGTACGCCGCCGGGGATGACGGGGACGACGACCGCCCCGCCGCGGCCGTCGACGTCGCCGTCGGGAGCGGCCACCGGGTCGTCGCGAGGCAGACGGTTCCCTCGGACGACGACTGGCAGGAGGTCACCCTCACGTTCACGCTCGACAGGCCGATCGACAAGGTGGAGTTCAGGGGATTCCGCACCGACAGGAACGCGACGGTCGTCCTCGACGACGCGACGCTGGTGCGCGAGGGTCCCCCTCCGGATCGTGACGGACCGAACCGTACGAACCGTCCAAACAGTCCAAACCGAGACGGCAACGGAGGGCGTAACGCTGACCGATGACGACGCGAATCTCCGCGCTCGTGTATGATCACCCCGTGTTGACCGACGTGGACCGTTCGACGTGGTACGTTTTCGCGCTGTCCGGTGTCCTGTTCGTCGCGTTCACGGTGTACCTGACGCTGCTCTACCGGAGCTTCTGGCTGACCGGCGCCGACTTCGGTTCGTACGTTCACATCTTCGCGACGACGGTCGGCGGGGACGGGTTCCTCCAGCACGGCAAATACCGGCTCAGCCACCCGTCCGGCTCCTACTGGGGCGCGCACTTTTCGCTGACGCTGCTCGCGTTCCTGCCCCTGTACGCGCTCTTTCCGTCGCCGATCACGCTGCTCGTCGCCAAGTCGTTCGTCGTCGCCGCCAGCGTGCCGGCGCTCTGGTTCGTCGCGCGCGGGGAAGTGGGCGACGAGCGCCTCGCCGCGCTCGTCACCGCCTCGTACGCGCTCAACCCGTTCCTGTGGGCTGCGTGGCTGTTCGACTTTCAGGAGCAGTGCCTCTTACCGGTTCTCGTCTTCGCCGCGTACCACGCCTACGTCAACGGGGCCCGCCGGCGGTTTCTCGCCCTGCTGACCCTCGTCCTGCTCACCAACGAGTTCATGGCCTTCATCGTCGCCGGAGCGCTCGCGGGCCTCGCGCTCACGTCGTACCGCGCCGGTCGACTCCGGGATGAAGCCCCCCTGTTCGCCGCCGGCGCGGGCCTCACCGGGGCGAGTTACCTCCTCGCGGGGCTCGTCATCGACCGGTTCAGCCGGTTCGGCGGGATCCCCCACTCGTCGGTCGCAGACCCCCTCAAGCCGTTCGTCGAGGGCCCCCGCGCGACCGTCGGCGACCTCTTCGGCGTCGTTCTCGGCAACCCGGCGCTCCTCGTCGACCTCGTCACCTACGACGTGTTCCAGAAGTTCGCCTTCTTCGTCCTCCTCCTGGTTCCCGTGCTCTTCCTCTCGGCGAACGACGAGGTGGCGATCGGCGCGCTCGCGCCGTTTCTGGGGTTCGCCTGGGTGTTCGCCGGGAGGCCGATCTACTACATGTTCGGCGCGCACTACTCGTTTTACCTGCTCCCGTTCGTCTACGTCGGCGCGGTCCGGGTGCTCGGACGATTTCGGCCGATCGGCGCTCCGCGCGCCCTGGTGGTTCGGCTCTTCGTGGTCGTCCTCGTGTTGAACGTCGCCGGCGCCGCGAGCGTCGGCGCAGAACGGGAGGTGGTCCCGCGGACGAACGAGCACACGGACACGCTCTCGGAGGCCATAGAGCGGGTCCCGGCGGACGAAACCCTCCTCACGCAGAACAACGTCTACCCGCACGTCGCAGAGCGCCCCGGCGCGACGTACGTCGTCCGCCCCGACATCTTCGAGCAGTACCAGCGGGCCTACGGGCCGATTCGGCCCGAGTACGTCCTCGTCGACACGCGGATCGAAACCGGGCCGATCGACTGGTCCTGGCAGGTCCGGGAGGCCTTCGACGGCCGGCTCGGCACGGAGTACGGGGTGTACCGGTACGAGGACGGGATCTGGATCTTCAAGCGCGGCTACGACGGCCCGACGAGGGCGATCACGACGGACGAGCGCGTCCGCCCGCCGTCGCTCCCCCCGCCGGATGAGTCCCGCCCGGAGCGGGATGACGGCGGGATGATCGAGGCGGATCCGCCGCGGCTCGGCTTCGCCACCGTCGACGGCGCCGCGACGGCGGGCGTCTCGGCTCGTGCGAAGCCGACGCTGGCGGCGACAGCCGCGGCGGCAGTCGCGACTACCGCGACGGTACTCCCGACCACCGCGACCGCGATCGGGAACGCCCCGACAGCGACCGCGACCGCCGAAACCGCCGAAAGCACCGCCGGCGCCGTGAGCGCCGCAACCACCGTGACCTTCACCGCTTCCCGCGTTTACCAATGAAAACACTGCTCATCACCATCGACGCATGGCGCGCTTCCCACGCATCGTTCACCCCCGACGCGGCCGAGGAGTACACCCCGGCGCTCGCCTCCTTCGCGGAGGGCGGGACCGTGTTCACCCAGGCCGTGAGCCACGGCCCGGCGACGCCCTACGCGTTCCCGGCGCTGTTCTCGTCGACGCTACCGCTCGATTACGGCGGGTACGAGCGGATCGATCCGGCCCGAACCCTCGTCAGCGAACGACTGCGGGAGGCCGGCTGGCGGGCCGTGGGCGTCCACGGCAACCCCTGGCTCGGCGAGAAGTACGGCTACGGCCGCGGGTACGACTTCTACGAGGACGTCGGGGAGTTCGGGCTCCCGTTCCTCGACGACGCCCGCGAGTTCCTGATCGACCGGTTCGGGCTCGATCACCCGGCGTACCGCGCGGCACAGAAGCTGTACCGGCACGCACAAGAGCCGCTGCAGCGGTTCCGCGGCGGCCCCGACGAGGTGTCGACGGCGATCGAGGCGCTCGACGCGCGCGCCGACGACCTGTTCGTTTGGACCCACCTCCTCACGCCGCACGCGCCGTACACGCCGCCGAAGCGACTCCGAGAGGAGATGGGCGTCCCCGAGCTTTCGACGTCGCCCACGGCGCTCGTCACCCGCGCGCAGCGCGACCCCGACGCGCTCTCCGAACGCGAGCGCGAGGCCGTGAAGCGCCTCTACGCCGCCGCTGTCAGACACGCCGACGAGCAACTCGAACCGCTCCTGGCGCGCGTCGACGACGAGACGCTCGTCGTCGTCACCGCGGACCACGGCGAGGCGCTGTTCGAGCACGGCCAGGTCGGCCACGAGCCCGCGCTGTACGACGAGCTGATCCGCGTCCCGCTTTTGATCCGGCCGCCGGCCGACGCGCCGATCGACGCGTCGGTCGTCGACCGGCAGGTCCAGCACGTCGACGTCGCGCCCACGATCCTGGACTACGCCGGCGTCAGCCCGCCGTCGACGTTCAGGGGCCGATCGCTCCGCCCCGCCGTCGAGGGCGAGACGCTCGACGACCGGCTCGCCGTCTCGGAGGTCGCGTCGACGGCGAAAACGCCGGGTCGCCTCGACGAGAACGCGATTCAGGTCGCGATCAGATCCCCCGAGCGGAAGCTGATCCGGAACGCTGACGGCGACCTGCTCGGGTTCGACCTCGGCGACGATCCGGACGAAGAGCGTCCGACGCGGAATCCGAGGGGTTCGGAGTGGCGGCCGCTGGAGTCGGCGCTTGACGACCGGCTCGGCGCGATCGACCTGACGGGGGCCGCCGCGGCGGAGCGCGACGCCGCGGTCGAGCGGCGGCTCCAGGACCTGGGCTATCTCGATTGACCGCCGCGGGCGGGTCGGCTCGCGCGGTCGCCGACCCGCTGGCCCTCGCCGCCGGTCACGGCGGCACGACGGGCCGTCTCGGTCGACGGCCGCCCCGCCGGAGCATGAGAACGTGCTCCAGAAAGCGGACGTACTCCTGCATCGTGAGCTTCGACGAGCCCCGCTCGCGCTCTCTGAACACGTACGGGACCTCGACGACGCGGTCGTAGTCCCCCTTCGCGAGGATTTCGAGCAGGATCTTGTAGCCGGTCGGCCTGAGGTCGATGCCGCTCACGACCTCGCGCCGGATGGCGAAAAAGCCGCTCATCGGGTCCGAGATCCCCCGCACCTCCGGGACGGCGAGCCGCGCGATGAACGTCGCCCCGCGGCTGACGAGGCGGCGGATCCACGGCCAGTCTTCGATTCCCCCCTCGTCGACGTGTCGGCTGCCGATGACGACGTCGACGCCGGGTTGCAGTGCTTCGATCAGTTCGGGGAGCTTTTCGGGCGGGTGCTGGAGGTCCGCGTCCATGACCGCGCAGTACTCGCAGGACGCCTCGCGGAACCCGCGCGAGACGGCCGCCGCGAGCCCTCGGCCGTCGGTCCGCCTCACGACGCGGATCTCCGGATCGTCGGCGTACTGGTCCTCCACGAGCTTCCACGTCCCGTCGGGCGAGTCGTCGTCGACGACGATGATCTCGAACTCGTATCCCTCCAGCGCGGCCCGACAGCGCTCGATGACGTGAACGACGTTCTGCGATTCGTTGTACGTCGGAATGATGATCGAGATCGCAGACTCTCTGACGGACCGCGGCGTGGCACCGACTCCGCTCTCGTTCGCGGAGAGCGCGAGGACTTCTCCGGTCGTCACCTCTACCGAGGTGCTCCCCTCTTCTATCCCTTGCCCTGACATCTGTCGCAGGTGCGACATACGGTCGAACGCGGCAAATACGGGAAGAACCGTTTCGAGCGCCAACACCGCGTTTCTCCGCGGCGTCGGTGTAAACCCCGCTTTTCACCCGATGTCGCGGCCGCGGCCGGGGCGCGACCCGACCCGGCTCTCGCCTGTAGGATCAACCTTCCGTCCTCGTCGTCCGACGGGTCCGTGACCCGTCAGTGGCTTCGAGGCCGCGCGCCGACGAGGCGACGGGAGGAGTCAGCCCGACGGGGCCGCACGACGAACCGACAGGTGCCCCGGAGTGGCGGCTCAACCGAGCGGTTTCGTCTTCCGGCTCGCGATCTGATAGAGGTTGAGACAGATGATCGCGCTGAAAAACACCACCGCCCATACCTCCATCGCGATGCCGCTCACGAGCGGCAGTTCGAGCATCGCCCCCGTCGCGACGGCGAGCCCGACGAGCCCGATGGCGAGCTCCTTCGACCACCACCCCGTCCGAGCGCCGCGCCGCGTGTACACGAGGACGTCCTCGAGATCCGGGCCCGGGGAGACGGTCCCCGTGCTCCGATCGTAGGTGACGACGTCGCTCTGAGCCAGCCGCGGCAGGTGCGTCTGCTGGAGCGAGACGTAGACGCTCTTGTACAGCTTCTCCGACGGCGCTTCGTCGCTCTCCAGTTCGGCGATCACCCGGGCGAGCTCCGAGATCGGAACCGTCTCTCGCCGATCCGCCAGCAGCGCCACGACTTGCCGACGCCTGTCGTTCTTCAGCAGGCTGAAAATCTCTCCCTCGTTGGCCAGCGCGCGACGCGCCTCCGTCCCTCTCTCGTCACTCGGCGTCGACTTCAGTTCGCCGTGGGGCATACCGTACACATGCCGGTTGACTATATTTACTCTTTTTCAGGCACAAAAGTAATATCACGGCGCGGGAGTCTCGTCGCGACCGGACGACGGCCGCTTCCGGCGCGGCGGTCGGCGTTCACCCCGTCTCGCGCTGACAGCTGCACCCGCCCCGGTCGAGGAGCGTCGCGGCCGTCATGTAGCGCCCGCAGGCCTCGCACGCCACCTGGATCTCGACGAACACGTCGAAATCCGGCAGGGAGAGCGCGTCCGCGTCGGCCAACCGTCGGAGCGTCTCGGCGGTGATGATCTTCGTCCGGTTCTGCATCGAAAACACCGTCTTCTCCGCCTTCTCCAGGCGCTCCTCGTCGGACAGCGCCTCGGCGCACGACGCGCCGAGGCAGCCGCGGAGGTGCGAGTGAATCGTCTGGTGCGAGACGAAATCCTTCCGGAGCGCCTCGACGTCGATCCCTTCCCGCGCCAGGCGCCGTTCCGTCTCGATCCGGCGGCCCGCGCTCACGCCGTCGTCGGTGAGCAGCCGGTAGACGGTTTCGACGTCGCTCCTCATCGGCGCGCGGCTCTCGGAGACGGCGGCCCCGAGGACGCGCTCGTTGACGTACCGTTCGAGCTCCCGGAGGCTGGACCGCTCGCTCCCGGATCCCGTCCACCGGCGTCTCAGTCTGCCGTTCAGCCCGTCCAGCCCGTACCGATCGATGAGCCGACCGACTTTACAGCAACAGGGCGGCGTTTCCGCTTCGGATTGGTCCTGATGGCGTGTCATGAGTGCAGCACCGTACCGCCGAATTGAACCTCTAGTTCCGGCTGTATGTATCTTTCTACTTACTCTCCGCCCGGCCGAACAATCGCCTCTACCCGCCGAATCCTCGCGCGACGCCGCTACCGTCGGGGGCGGATCGTCGACTCGGTACGCCCTCACGTCGTCGAGGGGCATCAGGGTTTACAAACGTATCAGTGTAAAACACGGTCGTCGGATTCGATTCTTTCGAAGGCCGCCCCGCCGGTATGCCGTGCGTTACCGGACGAAGCCGGCACATACCAAAGGCCGTCTCGCCGCAACACGTCGTTTGATGCAGCAACTCAGCGGAACATCGGTGCTCGTCACCGGGGGCGCCGGGTTCATCGGAAGCCACCTCGTCGACGCGCTCGTCCCGGAGAACGACGTGCGCGTGCTGGACGACTTCTCCACCGGCAGGCGCGAGCGTCTCCCCGAGGACGTGACGGTGTACGAGGGCGACGTCCGCGACGCCGGCCTGGTCGAACGGGCGATGGAGGGCGTCGACCTGGTGTTCCACACCGCCGCTCTCATCAGCGTCCCCGAGTCGACGAAGCACCCGGAGCGGAGCCACGACATCAACGCGCGCGCGACGCTGTCGATCCTCGAGCGAGCCCGCCGGGTGGACGCCCGCGTCGTCCTCTCTTCGAGCTGCGCGCTGTACGGTCCGCCGGAGTCGACGCCGATTCACGAGTCGGACGCGAAATCGCCGACGTCGCCGTACGGCGTCGACAAGCTCACGGCCGACACCTACGCCCGCCTGTACAACGACCTGTACGGCCTCGAAACGGTCGCCCTGCGGTACTTCAACGTCTACGGGCCGAGGCAGGCGGAGAATCCGTACAGCGGCGTCGTGAGCACGTTCCTTCGACAGGCGCGGGCGGACGAGCCGATCACGGTCGAAGGCGACGGCGCGCAGACGCGCGATTTCGTCCACGTGAGCGACGTGGTCCAGGCGAACCTCCTCGCGGCGACCACGGACGCCGTCGGCGACGCGTACAACGTCGGAACCGGGTCGAGCGTCTCCATCGAGGAGCTCGCGCGCCTCGTCCGGACGACCGCCGACTCCGGCTCCGAGATCGTCCACGTCGACGCCAGGCCGGGTGACGTCGATCGCAGTCGGGCGGACATCGGACGGATCCGGGAGCGGCTGGGCTACGAGCCCCGCGTGTCGCTCTCCGACGGGCTCGCCGACCTGCTTCGCTGACAGGGTGTATCTGAGCCAGCCGGAGGTTCCGAAGCCTGTCCTTTGGTGGCGTCTCTCGTTTCTTCGCCGAGAATCTCTGAACTCCTCCGATACTCCCTATCAGCCGTCCCGCCCGTCGTATCTCCCGTCCGTACAGTTTCCGAGCGGCGACATTATTCGTCACGAGTCTGTAGGCGGTAAATAACTAACCGCCGGGGATCGGTGCTAGCGTACGGCGGAGGAGTGACACACCGACTCCGCCCCTCCCCCCTCCCCTGCCTCACCTGCATCCGTTCCGGTCAGTCCGAACGCCGACCGACGCTTCCCCGTCCGAGCGTTCCCGGTTCCGTCGATTCACACACGACGTGCGCCCGAAACGCGACCTTGGGATCGACGTGTCTGCGCCGCCGAAATTCGATCTTTTGCGAATGGACAGAAAAATATTATTTATCATATTGGGATATGGGAAAAAGAATATAACGTCCGCGCGTGTCTGTGAAGGAGAATATCGTACAGCCGTCGCCGTACCGATCGGAACGGCGGAAAGCAACCGAGGTGTACGTCAGATGGACCAATGAGAGATATCGGATAAGACGATGAGGGGAAAACAGTCGCTCAAAGGGTGGCTCTACGTCGGCCTCGTACTGGCCTGTGTAGTGTCCTTCGGCGCCGTCGACGGCGCGACGCGCGAGGGGCCGAGCCAGGGTGGACAGCCCGTCCCGCAGGGGGACGAAGTGCGGGCGCTCGAACGGGTCGAGCAGGCGCAGGACGCCCCGGTCGGCGACGACCGCGCGGCGCGCGGAGGCGACTCGGCGTCGCCGGAGCGGTTGCTTCGCGCCCTCGGGACGGGCGCGGTGTCGTTCGTCGAATCGCTCCTCGCGGACGCGTCGAACTCGAAGCGATCGCACAAGCTCGTGTTGGCGATCCTGCTCGGGCACACGGAGCTGACGACGAGCGGGAATCGCCTCCCTCGGGACGTCTCCCACGGGTCGGCGATTCCGTCTCAGCCCCTCCAGGCGGACACCGGTGGTTCTTCCGGGGGAGAACCGGACGGCGTCGACGCGGTCGCGCTCCTTCTGAGTCTGGTGACGATCCTCGTCAGCGTCGGACTGGCGGTGTATCAGCGCTTTTTCGACGCCCGAGCGGTGAGCCGCCCGCCCGAGATGTCGGTCCCGGAACCGCGGTCGATCCCGTCCGACAAGGACCGGATCAGAGAGCTGGTCGAGGAACACGGCGGCCGAATGAAGCAGTCGCAGATCGTAGACCGGGTCGACTGGTCGAAGGCGAAGGTGAGTCGCCTCCTCTCGCAGCTCGACGAGGAGGGGGAGATCACGAAGCTCAGGCTGGGGCGCGAGAATCTGATCTGCCTCAGCGGCCACGAACCGCCCGCCTCTCGCTCGCCGTTCTCAGGGGAGGAGGAGCGGAACTGATGCGGCGGTCGGTCGTTTTCGCGGATCGGTCGACGGGCTCGTTCCCGAGAAAAGCCTTTGGCGGTCGGGCGTGACAGTGCCGATATGAAGTCTCACCCGCCCCGAAGCCCCGCGAAAGGCGACCAGTACGAGCACGACGACGGGACGATCGAGGTCGTGTTCACGTCCGCCGAGGGTCGCGTCCTCACCGTGCGGGAGTACCCCGACGTTCCCACGTTCGAACGGACCGTCGACCGCGCGACGTACCGGGGAACGCACAGCGGCATCGCCGAACTCCCCGGCCTTTCGGCGTTCGACGACCGGGAGCTGTAACGTCGGCCGACCGCGCTCAGGCGTAATTCTGGTACAGGCTGAGCGCGACGATGAGAAGGAGGAAGAACACGGCCCACACTTCCACGGGGAGCGCGCCGAGCACCGGGACCCCGAACTGCGCGCCGACGACGGCGAGAAGCCCGACGACGCTCACGAGGAGGTACGCCGACCGCTGGAGCGCCTCGAACCTGCTCGGACTGCTCGTGTACACGCGGATGTCGTCCATCCGGTTTCCGGGCCGGATCGTCTGCGAGTCGGAATCGTACTCGATGATCCCCTGTGCGGCCAACTTGGGGAGGTGCGTCTGGCGGAGCGAGACGTAGACGCTCTTGTAGAGGTTCTCCGCCTCCGCGGCGCTGCCGGCCTCCTCCTCGGCGATCTGCTCGGCCAACTCGGACACCGTGATGCTCCCGTGGCTCTGTGCGAGGCGGTTGATCGCCGCCCGTCGACGATCGTTACCGAGGATGTGGAACGCTTCCGCCTCGTCGAGTTGGCGCTTCGTGTTCAATTTAGTCGACATGATTATTTGTCATCTTTCCTCTCGGATGTCCGGGTTAGCGTTCTGTTGCGTATCGTCAATCGTTACGAACGGACCGTATTCTATTAGCACTATGCTTGGGGTGTCATGCTGATTTAATGCCCCTCGGCCCGCCCGCCTCCCGGACCGCCGTCCCGGACAGAATACTCCGGTAACGAACAATTACCGTCAGAACGGAGTGTTGTTTCGCGTTCGAAGAGCCGTCATTGCGCGTCGCGGCTGAGACCGTCGGGTAACACCACGTTTACGCGGGTGTACAGCTGATAGAGCGCGCTACAGACGAGTAGACAGAACAGAAGCAGGATCGAAACCGACCTGTCGACCCCGGACACTATCGGCACCCAGACGTACTTGCTGAGAACGAAGACGAGACCCGCGCTGGCGAGGCCGAGGTAGTACCTGCTCCAGGTGATCCCCGCGACGGGGAAGGTGTCGACGTACATTCGCAGCGGACGGCCCGACGTGAGCGCTTCGTCCACTACCCTGCCCGTGCGTTCGACGGACTCGAACGCGAGCGTTCCGCGTTCGGCCAGCAGATACAGGCTCTCGCCGGCGACGGAGCTCGTCGCCGGCTGCTCGCCGAGAAATCCCTCGTCGGCGACCGATTCGTCGGCGTTTCCGCGGGGCGCGCTCTCCGCCCGGTCGGTCCGCAGCGCGCGTCTGAGGTTCAATGCGTTCCTGCGGACGGCACCGATGAGTAGTCTTCCCAGCCCACTTCGGCTCATACTCAGTCACTGTACATCATCCCGGTACCGCTACATAGGTGTTTTGGTAGGTCCTTAAAGCAGATAAAATTAAAACAGGAGAATGAGCGGCCACAACACCGTCAGTCGACGGTCCGCTGCTGCGGGATGTAATCGCCGGTCTGCCGCTCTCGGGACGTCGTGCAGTGGATGCAGCCGTGAACCGTGTCCAGGTTGTCGCCGAACACGCGCGCGAACGTCCGCGTCACGTGTCGCCCGCAGTTCTCGCAGAATCTGTTCGTCGACGCTTCCTCCGTTTCGTGCCAGTTGTTAGCCATTGGTGTTGACTCCCTCTCTGCCTTCTGTCGCGTGCGTTCCGCCCGCGTCTCGACCCCCGTCGGGGGCCGTCCGCTCGCCGTGCCCGCCGCGTACGCCGGTCGGCAAGGGCGCGGGATCGACCTCGCGCGCCGCGCCGTCCGGCGACCGCGCGGGGAGTCCGCCGCGGCGGTTCGCCTCCGTCCCCGCCGCCGGACTGCGAGCGCGTTCTTCGCCGGTCGCGGTGGACCGCGTCCGTGTCGTCATCCGACGGCATTCGGGCGAGAAGCGGTATAAACGACGAGTACCGTTCCGCGATTCTCGGCACGGTTCAGGCGTGTAATATCGGCTTTCTCCAGCAAACGGCGCCCTACCCCGTTCTTTCGGCGATTTCGGCTGCGAGACGGACTCTTCGCTCGGTTGATTAGTCTTTAGTTAATTGCCTGGTTCGAGTCGAAATCTATGGTTTGCAGGTTCTATTCTATGCTTACTCAAACTGAACTATCGAAAGGACCCGAGTACTTATGGGATGACGGCGTTGACGAGTATCTGCATCACAGAGGGGATCAGACAGCGGAACCGAAGCTCGCACCGAGCGAGCACGGGGACGGTCCCGACGAAGGCGGAGGGCGCGGCGGGCCGGCGGCTACCGCACTCTGCGAGCCCGGCGGTCTTCTCCGGTTCGGATCCCCGGTGTCCGCCGCGTGAACGCGGGTGCGTCGAAAGCGCCTCCGTAGCGGCCCGGTATCGCCAAGCAACCGACCGAACGCACGGAACGACAGACGATGACACGACAGCTCACATCGATCGATGTCCGGTAAAGTATCAGAAGGGACGATGGGTGCACTGCGGAACGACTACGACGAGGAACCTGCGGCGTCGGACGTGTTGAACGCCCTCGGTGACGAGTGCTCGCGCGTCATCCTCTCGGTCGCGGCCAAGCGGGCCGTGACGGCGAAGGAGCTCACGGAGCACTGCGACGTCTCGCCGGCCACGGTCTACCGTCGGATCAACACGCTCCTCGACGACGGACTGCTCGCCGAATCGTTCGAGTTCGACGCGGACTCGACGCGACAGAAGGTGTATCGGACGACGTTCGAACACGTCGAGGTCGAGATCACCGACGACGGCTTCGAGGTGACGCCGCACCAGTGCAGCGACGGCCCGTACCACCTCCTTCAGCTGCTGACGGAGATGCCCTTCAAGCACATCAACGCCGACGCCGGCGAGAAGGAGCTCAACGTCAGCATCGAGCTGACCGACGACCTCTTCGAACAGTTCGTCACGCTCTGGAGCGACGAGAAGCGGTATTCGAAGCCATAGAGCGCGTATGAAACGGATAACAATTACACCCTCCGTCGAACTCCCGGACAGAGAGGAGATATGTACTACCTGAGTGGGTTCCAGCGGGACCTGCTGTACGTCATCAGCGGGTTCGATCAGCCGTCGGGACAGGACGTGAAAGAGGAGCTCGAAGAGTACTACGAGACGGAGATCAACCACGGGCGGCTGTACCCGAATCTGGACACGCTCGTCAACAAGGATCTGGTCGAAAAGGGGCAGCTCGACCGCCGGACGAACTACTACGCGATTACGGACGAGGGGCGCGAGGCGATGCAGCAACGCCGGCGGTGGGAAGATCAGTACTTCTCTCCCGAGTGATCGACCGGCGCCCTGCGCGACGCTCCGGGCGATCCGGTAACTGGGACATAACAATGGCGTAGACGGATTGATCCAGTCATAGCATGACGCGAGAAACGACGCGGACGACCGCGCGACGACGACGGCCGTCGCAGGTCGGCTTCGGAGTCGAACGCATCGTCCTAGTGCCGCGAGTTTCGCCCCCGGAGCCATGAAGCCGCAGACGCACGAGTCGACGTCGCGAGCGGGCGCGGCCTGGGCCGTCCCGATCGACATCGCGCTCGTCTTCGCCTGGGCCGCGGGGGTGATCTTCCTCGACGCGGCGTCGGCGGTGGCGCAGCCGATCCGCTTTCTGCTCGGCGTTCCGTTCGTCCTGTTCCTTCCGGGGTACGCGCTGCTGACGGCTCTGTTCCCCCGACGGAGCGCGCGCGAGCGGGACTCGTTCGGAACGCACGTGCTCGTCCAGGGCATCACGCTCGACGAGCGGTTGGCGCTGTCGTTCGGCACGAGCCTCCTCGTCGTCCCAATCCTGATGCTCGCGCTCGGCGTCGCGGGGACGATCACGATCGAAACCACGCTCGGCGTCGTCGGCGGATTCATCTTCCTCGCGGGTCTCGTCGGCGCGATCAGGCGGCTGCGGGTACCGAAGGCCGACCGGTTCCGGCTCCCGTTCGGCGCCTGGTCCGACGCGGTCCGACAGCGGGCGGCGCGGACCGGCGCGGCCGAGAAGGTCGTGACCGCGCTGCTGCTCCTCGGCGTCGTCGCGGCCGGGAGCAGTTTCGCGTACGCGTTCGCCGTCCCGCCCGACGGGAACGACTTCACCGGCTTTTCGCTTCTGACCCAATCGGGGTCCGGGGAGCTCGTCGCCGGGGGCTATCCCGACGAAATCGCACAGGGGGAATCGGTCCCGCTCGTCGCTAGCATCGAAAACCACGGCGACTCCGCGACCGACTACACCGTCGTAATCGAACTGCAGCGGGTCGACGGCAACGGCGAGGTCACGGAACAGCGCGAGTTGAACAGGCTGACCCGGGAGGTCGCCGCCGGCGAGACGGCGACGATCCGTCACACCGTCACGCCGACGATGACAGGCCGGAACCTCCGCCTCCAGTACCTGCTGTACGAGGGGGAGCCGCCGGCCGATCCGTCCGCCGCGAACGCCGACCGGGACCTCCACATCTGGATCTCCGTCCCGGGATCCGCCTGAGGTCCCGCCGTCCGAACCCTGCGGTCCCGTCGTCCGAACGCCCGCCTCCTTTTCGGTGACGTGCGGCGAACCGCCTCGCGTCCCTCAGCGACCGCGACGGGCGGCTCCCGCGCCGTCCACCGCGGACGGACGCGCGGTGCCGCCGCGGATTCTTCGGCACGCCGCGTCGGCGAATCCCCGTTCCGAGGGCTGCGGCAGCCGCGCGGCGATCGCGCCTCGACGGGGCGCTCCCGACGCCGAGTCACCGAGACGCGATCCCCGCGAGTCGCTCGACGGCGCGTCTTTCTCCGGTTGGCGACGACGCGTCGCGACCGCTGCGGTCGCGCCCGACGACGGACATCGCGTCGTCGCCGTCGTAACGCGGCCGCGCTCCCGGCGAGCGCCGCCTGCTGGCGACAGTCAGATCAAAACGAGATGGAGCCGCCCCGCCGCTCGAACGCGTACCTGAGCAGCACCAGCCCGAGCACGACGGCGCTGACGAACGCGATCGCCCACGCCGGGGACGCGCCGACGGACGCCACCGCTCCGAAGCTCAACGCCCCCACGAACGCCGCGCTGAACGCCGCGATTCCGAGGTAGATCCAGTGCCACGGGACCCCGCTTTCGCACCGGTTGCTGAGGTACCGCTCGACCTCCGAGTTCGCCCGCAGCCGGACCTGGTTGTCCGACTGGTCCCACTCGACGACGCCGTGTTCCTCCAGCATCGGGAGGTGGGTCTGGTAGATGGACACGTACACTCGCCGTCGCTCCGCGCGCGTGAGCTCGTCCGGGTCCTTTCCGTTTTCGGCCGCCGCGACGTGGTCGATGATGGGGTGTAGCCGCCCCCGCCGGCCGTTCGTGCGGAGATAGCGGATGATCTCGAGGCGACGGCGGTTGCAGAGCAGATCGAACAGCGTCCCCTTGGTGAGCGTCTCCTCGTCGGTCATCGTCCGCTCGTCGCGACCGTGGGTGTTCGTTCGTCTACGCTCCGGTAGCGCTGGCGGCGCATACTACTGTATGCGAATGACGCCCTCTTTACTATCCGCAGGCTACCGTCCGCGCCCGACGGGGCGGACGGTCCGCCGCTCTCGCGGCGTTTCGTGCACCCGCCGGAGCGCCGCCGTAAATGTGCTCATACCGGCCGCGCAGGCGCCGAATAACAAAGCCTCGATAGGTGTAGGTTTCGGATGAACCCAGGCCGGGTTCGGACGGCTCGGCCGCGGTATCTGCATTCATGATGGGAGTAACCAACACCGACAACGGAGAACGCGGACCGCCCGGTCGGTCCCCTGAGGTGATCCGATGACGAGCGCCGAAGCGGATCGCGACGCCAGCGTCCACGAGACGGCGGTGCTCGATCACCCGCACGCGGACGGCGGGGACCCGACCGTCCTCGGCGACGGCGCGACGGTTCGCGCCGGGACCGTCATCTACAACGACGTCGTCGCGGGCGAGGGGCTGCAGACCGGACACAACGCGCTCGTCCGCGAGTACACGACCATCGGCGACGACGTGCTCGTCGGGACGAACGCGGTCATCGACGGACGGACGGACGTGGGCTCGCACGTGAGCCTCCAGACGAACGCGTACGTCCCGTCGCACACGGAGATCGGCGACCGCGTCTTCGTCGGCCCCGCCGCGACGCTGACGAACGACCCCTACCCGATCAGAACCTCGACGGACCTGGCCGGACCGACGCTGGAGGACGACGCCTCGATCGGGGCGAACGCGACGGTCCTCCCGGGCGTGACGGTGGGCGAGGGCGCGTTCGTCGCCGCGGGAGCGGTCGTGACCGAGGACGTACCCGCCCGCACGCTCGCGGTCGGCGCGCCGGCGGTCCACCGGCCGCTTCCGGACCGGCTCGCGGGGGGGAACGACCTCGAATGATCCCGATCGCCGACCCCGACATCGGTCCGGAGGAGCGCGGGCGGGTCGCGACCGTCATGGAGAACGGCCAGCTCGCCGACGGACCGGAGGTCCGAGCCTTCGAGGAGGAGTTCGCCAACTTCTGCGGCGCGGAGTACGGCGTCGCCACCTCGAACGGCACGACCGCCCTCCACGTCGCCCTCGAAGCGCTGGAGCTCGGCCCCGGCGACCGCGTCGCAACGACGCCGTTTTCGTTCATCGCGAGCGCCAACGCGATCCGCCTCTGCGGCGCCGAGCCGGTCTTCCTCGACGTCGACCCGCGCACGTACAACCTCGACCCACGCGCGCTGGAGGCGGCCCTCCGCGACGGGGCGGAGATCGACGCGGTGCTCGCCGTCCACCTGTACGGGCTGCCGGCGGACGCGCCCCGGCTCCGCGAGATCGCGGACGAGCACGATCTCCTCCTCGTCGAGGACGCGGCGCAGGCGCACGGCGCGGCCGTCGACGGCGCGCCGGTCGGCTCGTTCGGCGACGCCGCCTGCTTCTCGTTTTATCCGACGAAGAACATGACGACGGGCGAGGGCGGGATGGTGCTCACGGACCGCGCCGACGTCGCCGAGCGAGCGGCCCGCTACGTCAACCACGGCCGCGCGGCCGCCGGGTACGAGCACGTTTCGGTGGGCCACAACTTCCGGATGACGAGCGTCGCGGCGGCCATCGGGCGCGCGCAGCTCGAAAAGCTCCCCGGCTACGTCCGCGACAGGCGGTCGAACGCCGCGCGGCTCGACGAGCTGCTGGCCGACGCGCCCGTCGAGACGCCCGTCGAGCCGTCGGGGTACCGCCACGCGTACCACCAGTACACGATCCGGTGCGACGACCGCGACGGCCTCCGGTCGGCGCTCGACGACCGCGGCATCGGCACCGGGATCTACTACCCGATCCCCATCCACCGACAGCCGGCGTACGACGACGTCGACCACCGCGCCCCGCACGCGGAGCGCGCCGCGGCGGAGGTGCTCTCGCTGCCGGTGCACCCGAACCTCTCGGAGGAGGACGTCGATCGCGTCGGGAGCGCCGTCGCGGAGTACGCGGGGGAGGTGGTCGCGTGACGGACGTCCCGGCCGCGGGCGTGATCGGCGTGGGCCACATGGGACAGAACCACGTCCGCGTGTACGGCGAGATGCAGGGGGTCGACCTCGTCGGCGTCTGCGACGCGGATTCCGCGCGCGCCGAGTCGGTCGCCGCCGAGTACGACACTGACGCGTACGCGCAGGACGAGCTGCTCGACGCGGCCGACCTGGTCTCCGTCGCCGTCCCCACGAGCTACCACGCGCCGATCGTGCGCGACTGCATCGAGGCCGGCGTCGACGCGCTGGTGGAGAAACCGTTCGTCGACGACCTCGACGCCGGCCGCGAACTCGCGCGCCGGGCCGAGGAGAACGGGGTGACGATCCAGGTCGGCCACGTCGAGCGGTTCAACCCCGCGATCACCGCCCTCGCGGAGATCGTCCGCGACCTGGACGTGATCGCGTTCGAGGCGCACCGCCTCGGCCCGCCGCTCGATCGCGAACTCGACGACAGCGTCGTGATGGACCTGATGATCCACGACGTGGACGTGATCCTGTCGCTCGTCGACGCCGACCTCGAATCCGTGTCCGCGTGCGGCACGCGCGGGACGCAGTACGCCACCGCGAACCTCCGGTTTTCCGACGGCACGGTGGCCAACCTCACCGCGAGCCGCCTCACGCAGCGGAAGATCCGGACGCTCAGCGTGACGGCGGACGACTGCCGGATCGACGTCGATTACACCTCCCAGGCGGTCCACATCCACCGGAACTCGCTGCCGGAGTACATCAAGAACGACGGGGAGATCCGCTACCGCCACGAGAGCATCGTCGAGGAGCCGATGATCGAGCGGTCCGAGCCGCTCCTCGACGAGATCTCGTCGTTCGTCGAGGCGGCGACCGAGGGCAAGACCCCCCGGGTGACGGCGGCGGACGCGCTGCGGGCGATCGAGGTCACCCGGGAGATCGACCGGCAGGCGATGCGGTCCGAGCGGCGGGAGGTGGTGCAGCGGTGAGCCTCTCGCGCGGCGCCGGGCTGTACGGCTCTGACCACTCGTCGCAGGCGCAGCGGATCGCCCTCACCAGCGGCGCAGTCCCGGTCGCGGTGTACGGCCTCGGTAAGATGGGGCTGCCCCTCGCCGCGGTGTACGCCGAAGTCACCGGCAACCTCACCGGGGTCGACATCGACGAGTCCGTCGTCGAGACGATCAACCGGGGCGGCTGTCACATCGATCGGGAGCCGGGGCTCGCGGAGCTGGTCGAAGAGCAGGTCGAGCGCGGCGCGCTCTGTGCGACGACCGACGCCGACGCGGCCGCCGCCGAGGCGAGCGTCCACGTGATCATCGTGCCGACGCTCGTCACCGACGAGAAGGAGGTCGACCTCGACAACCTCGAATCGGTCACGCGGGTCATCGCGCGGGAACTCGACCCCGGCGACACGGTCGTCGTCGAGTGCACGGTCCCGCCGGGGACGTGCCGCGACCGCCTCCTGCCGATTCTCGAACGCGAATCCGGGCTCGAACTCGGCGAGTTCGGGCTGGCGTTCTGCCCCGAACGGACCACGAGCGGGAAGGCGCTGCGGAAGATCCGACGGGAGCACCCGAAGATCGTCGGCGGGGCCGACGACGAGAGCACGCGGGTCGCGGAGCTCATCTACGGCGAGCTAACCGAAAACCGGGTGATCCCGGTTTCCGACGTGACGACCGCGGAGGCCGTCAAGGTGTTCGAGGGGCTGTACCGCGACGTCAACATCGCGCTGGCGAACGAACTGGCGCGGTTGGTGGACGACCTCGACCTCGACGTCAACGAGGCGATCGAGGCGGCGAACACGCAGTCGTTCTGTAACATCCACACGCCCGGCGCGGGCGTCGGCGGCCACTGCATCCCCTACTACCCGTACTTCCTCATGCAGCAGGTCGACGACGGGACGCCCCTGGTTCGGACCGCCCGGTCGGTCAACGATTCGATGCCCGCGTTCACCGTCGAGAAGACCGTCGAACTCCTGGAGGCGGGCGGGACCGACGCCGCCGACGCGACGGTGCTCGTGCTCGGCGTCACCTACCGGCCGAACGTCGCCGAGACGCGGGCGACGCCCGCGGGCCCGATCATAGACGGGCTCCGCGGGCTCGGCGCGGACGTGCTGGCGGCGGATCCGCTGGTCGACGTCCGCGAGTTCGGGGCGACGCCGGCCGACGTCGGATCCCTCGACGAGTGCGACCTCGACGCCGCGGTGCTCGTCACCGCGCACGACGAGTTCGAGGCGATCGACTGGGGCGAACTCGAGCCGATGGCCGTGGTCGACGGGCGGCAGGCGCTCGACCTCGGCGGCACGGACCACCGCGTCTACACGATAGGCAGCGGGACGCGCAACCATGGGACTGAGTGACCTGCCCCGCGCGATCGGCGCGCGGACGCGGTCGAACGGCGCGGAGGAGACGTGCGGAGTGCCGGGCTACGAGTTCACGCTCGCGCTGACGCACGACGTCGATCGGCCGTACAAGCGGGCCGCGCACGCGCTGTTCTACGCGTACCGGGACCGGGATCCGGAACAGCTTCGCGGGCTCGCCCCGTGGTCGAACCCCTACTGGCTGTTCGACGACATCGTATCGCTCGAAGAGGAACTCGGCGTCCGCTCGTCGTTCTACTTCCTGCGCGAGAAGTCGATGACGGAGCGCCCCCCGCGCGAGTGGCTCGAACCGCGCTACTGGATCGAACACCTCGGGCGGTACGACGTCGCGGACCCGGACGTCGCGCGGCTCATCCGGCGACTCGACGAAGGCAGGTGGGAGATCGGTTTGCACGGTTCGTACAGTTCGTACGACGATCCCGAGCGGCTGCGAACGGAGAAGGCGCTCCTCGAATCCGTGCTCGGCAGGGAGGTGATCGGCGGGCGCCAGCACTGTCTGAACCTCGACGCGCCCGACACGTGGCGGTACCACGCCGACGTCGGCCTGCGGTACGATTCGACGCTCGGCTCCAGTTCGACGTACGGGTTCCACCACGGGTACTGCCCGCTCCGACCGTTCGACGACGAGTTCGTCGTGTTTCCGCTGACGCTCATGGAGCGGACGCTGCCGAAGGTCCGCTCGGACCCGGAGGGCGCGTGGCTGGAGTGCGAAAATCTCCTCCGGGAGGCGAGCGACAACGGCGCCGTGATGACGGTCCTGTGGCACCCGACGTACCTCGATCCGGAGCGTCGGCCCGAGTACCGGGCCCTGTACCGGCGGCTGATCGAACGCGCACAGGAGCTGGGCGGCTGGGTCGGCCCCCTCGAAGCGGTGTACGAGTCGCTCGACCACCCCGAGTGACCGCCCGTCCGAACCGCCGTGCGGTCTCCGCGTCGCTCGGCTTCCGATTCGCCGATTCGAGCCGAAGACGGCCTCGTCGGGCGGATTTCGGGGGTAAGGGGTGGATAACAAAGTGGCGACCGCCTGTTGAGACGTGCGCTAATGAGAGTCGAGCAGCTTGATCTGGCAGCGTGGGGAGACGCCTTGCCGTCGTCCGGTTTCGAGGTGTTTCACACGCCCGCGGCGCTGGACGTACTCGACGAGTACACGTCCGGGCAGCTCCGACTGTACGGCGGGTTCAAGGGGGAGCAGCCGATTGCCCTCCTCCCCGTGGTTTTGCGACGGCAGTCCGTCGGAACCGCCGTGCTGTCGCCGCCGCCCGCGATGGGCGTTCCGCGCCTCGGCCCCGTTCTGATGTCGCCGAGCCCCAAGCGGCGGAAGCGAGAGCGCGTCAACCGCGAGTTCACGGAGCTGGTTCTCGAAGAGCTCGCGGTCGACTCCTCTCTCAGCCTCCTCCGGATGGTGTGCGGCACGGCGTACGACGACCCCCGTCCCTACGTCTGGCAGGATCTCGACGTCGATCCGTTCTTCACGTACGCGCTGTCGCTCTCGGAGACGTCCCCCGACGCCCTCCTCTCGTCCTTCAGCAAGAGCCTGCGCCGGGAGATCAGGGACGCGCGGGAGACCGACGTCGTCGTCGAACGCGTCTCGCCCGAGGAGGGCGCGCGGGTGGTGTACGACGACGCGAAGTCGCGGTACGAAGAACAGGGCGAGCAGTACCGCCTCCAGTGGCCGTACGTCCGCGACCTCACCGCGTCGCTCGCCGAGGAGGACCGCTGCCGCGTCTACCTCGCCCGGACGCCGGACGGAGAGCACCTGAGCGGCATCACCGTCCTCTACTCGAACGACGTGGCCTACTTCTGGCAGGGCGGCACCAGGGCGACGTACGACGGGACGAGCGTCAACAGTCTGGTCCACTGGCGTATCATCGAAGACATCGTCGACGACCCGCCGATCGACTCCGTCCATGCCTACGACCTCATGGGCGCGAACACCGAGCGGCTCTGCCGCTACAAGGCGAAGTTCGGCGCCGAGCTCGTCCCGTACTACGTCGTCGAGTCCGGCGGTCGGGGCATGGACGTGGCGAAGAGAGCGTACAGCCTTCTCAACCACTGATGACGGACGAAACCCACCGGACGGTCGTACTCGGGTTCGACGCGCTCGACTTCCGCTACCTCGATCAGTTCGCCGACTCGACGCCGAACCTCCAGGCGCTCCGCGAAGCGGGCGTCGAAGCGCCGCTCCGGTCCACGTTTCCCCCCTGGACCGGGAGCGCCTGGCCCTCGATGTACACGGGGGTCGATCCGAGCTACCACGGCGTGTACAGCTTCTTCGACTACGAGTACTACCCCGACGAGGGGCGCGTCGTGTCTCGGAACGACGTCGACGCCCCCGCGATCTGGAACTACTTGAACGCCGAGGGATCGCGGGTCGCGGTGATGAACGTCCCGGTGACGCACCCGGCGGAGCCGGTCGACGGCGCGCTGGTGCCCGGCTACCTCGCGACCGAGGACACGCCCGGCTATCCCGAGGGGATCCGGGAGCAGCTCTCCGAAGCGATCGGCGAGGAGTACCGCATCTACTCGCGGGCGGAAACGTCCGCCGACAAGAAGGAAAAGCTCGCCGGCTACCTCGAGCTCATCGACGCGCGTCGACGCGCGGCGCTCGCGCTCCTCGAATCGGCCGACTGGGAGTTCGCGTTCGTCCAGGTGCAGAAGACGGACGCGGTGTTTCACAACTTCGGCAAAGCCGAGGCGTTCCGGAAGGTGTACGCCGCCGCGGACGAGCTCGTCGGAGACGTCCGCGACGCGGTCGGAGAGGACGCCAACGTCGTCGTCTGCTCCGACCACGGGATCGGCCCGACGCGGGGACACCGGATCTACGTCAACGAGGTGCTGAAGCGCCGCGGCTACGTGGAGACGACGAGCGAGGGATCGCGCCCGACGCTCGACGCCGTGAAGTCCGACCTGACGTCGGACGGGAAACGGGACGGCGACAGCGCGCTGTCGCGGGCGCTGACGCGCGCCGGGATGGCGCTCGATCGGATCGGCGTCTCCCCGGCCGACGTGTACGCGACCGCCCGCCGGTTCGGCGTCGAGGACGCGCTCCTGGCCGTGACGCCGGCCGCCGTCCGCGGCGCGACCGGCGAGAGCGTGGACTGGCGCAAGTCGAGGGCTTACTGCCGAAGCAGCGCCCGGCTCGGCGTCCGGGTGAACCTCGAGGGGCGCGAACCGCACGGCGTCGTTCCCCAGTCCGAGTATGAGGCGGTCCGCGACGAGATCATCGAGCTCCTGTCGGGACTCGAAACGCCGGACGGGAAACCGGCGTTCGAGTTCGTGAAGCGGCGCGAGGAGGTGTACGACGGCCCGTACCTCGAGGACGCCGACGACGTGCTGTTCCTCCCGCGGGGGATGGACAACCAGATCGCGATCTCGCTGTACGGCAGGCGGTTCCTCTCCGTCGACACCCACGACCACAAGCGCGAGGGCGTCTTCGTCGGCGCCGGTCCGGACTTCGGAGGCGCCGCGCCGGAGACGCTGTCGCTCACCGACGTCGCGCCGATCTGCATGTCCCTGCTCGGCAAGCCGGTGCCGACGCGCATGACCGGACGCGTCCCGCCCGACCTGCTCTCCGTGCCGGTTCGAACCCGCGAGTACCCCGACGTCGAGTTCGGCACGGCGGAGCGAAAGGGAACCGACGACGGGGAGGTGACCGAACGACTGGAGGACCTCGGGTACCTCTGATGGCCGACTCCGGAGAGGATCTCAAGACGCTGCTGTCGAGTGCCAGTCTCGTCATCGTCGGCGGGCTCATCAGTTCGGGGGGGACGCTGGTCGAGCGCATCGTCATCGGCCGGCTGCTCTCGCCGAGCAAGTACGGCGAGGTGGCCGTCGCGATAGCGGTGTTGACCTTCGCGACGACGTTCGCGCTCGTCGGGTTCTCCCAGGGCATCCCCCGCTACCTGTCGCGGTACGACGAGTCGGCGGACAGGCGCGGCGTCTGGCTCGGCGGGCTCGTCTTCACGGGCGCGATCAGCCTCGTCCTCGCCGGGGCGATCTTCCTGAAGGCGGATCTCATCGCGGCCGCGCTGTTCGACAGGCCGGAGGCGGTCGCGCTCGTCAGGGTGTTCGCGCTCGCGGTCCCGTTCGTCGTCGGCCAGCAGGTCGTGGTGAACACCATCCGGGGCTTCGAGAACACCCTGTACCGGATGTACGTGCAGGACCTGCTCTACCCGATCGGCCGGATCGGCCTCATCGTCGGGCTGCTGCTGCTCGGCATGGACGTCCTCGCCGCCGGGTACGCGTACCTCGTCGCGGCGGCGCTCTCGTTCGCGTTCGGCCACTACCTCCTGCGGCGGCTGATGCCGCTCCGGGGGCCGTACCGGACCCACGTCCGCGAGATGCTCGTGTTCTCCGCGCCGCTCATCGTGTCGACTATGATGTCGCTGCTGCTCACGAAGACGGACACCGTCATGGTGAGCTACTTCAAGTCGTCCACCCAGGCCGGGCTGTACGACGCGTCGTACTCCATCGCCGCCGGGATGCTCGTCGTCCTCTCGGCGTTCGGGTTCATGTTCCTGCCCATCGCCTCGCGGCTCGACGCGGACGGCGAACACGAGGAGCTCAACCGGATCTACCGGACGACCACCAAGTGGGTATACATCGTCACCTTCCCGGCGTTCCTGACGTTTCTCCTCTTTCCGGAGGACGTCATGCGGATCACCTTCGGCGAGGGGTACGAGGCGGCCGCGGCCGCGCTGCCGATCCTCGCGGTCGGCTTCTTCCTGAACGCGGCGGTCGGGCGGAACCGCGAGGCGCTTTCGGCGGTCGGCTACACCAAGTTCATCCTCGTCGCGAACCTGTCCGGGTTCGTCTTCAACTTCCTCCTGAACCTCGTGTTGATCCCGATGTACGGCTTCATCGGCGCGGCGATCACGTCCGCGCTGTCCGTCGTCATCGTCCACGGCATCGTCAACGGCGTTCTGAAGGTGTACTTCGACATCTCGCCGATCTCGCCCGCGAACGTCCGGACGTTCGCGCTGCTGCCCGTCTGCCTGCTGCCGCCGGCGGCGCTGTTCGCGCGGTACGTCTCGCTTTCGGCCCTGACGCTCCTCCCGTTCCTCGTCGCCGTCGGGCTGGCCGCAATCGGCGTCGTCGCCGCGGGGGGCGGCCTCCAGTCGGAAGACCGCGTCGTGATCGAGGTCGTCGAAGAGCGGATCGGCGTGCGGATCCCGCTGGTCCGGCGGTACCTCCCGACACCGACCGGTAGTCAGTCGACCGGCGGGGACTGACGGCCCGAGCAACCGCCCCTGCGAAGCGGGCGGGCGCGACTCGTTTCGAAAGGAACGGTTCGACGCCGGTTCGGAGGGAACGATCGGAAGCGGGGACCGCGTCCGACGGCGGGAGTGCATCGAACGGGCCGAACGGGGAGAAACGGCCGGTACCGGGGAGAGACGGGACGGGAGCGGGGACTCAGAGGGAGTATCGGAGGAGTTCAGAGATTCTCGGCGAAGAGCCGAGAGACGCCGTCCACGGACGGGCTTCGGAACCGCCGGTTGGCTCCGATACTCCCTATCAGTCGTCGGGGTGGTCGTAGACGAGGACCTGCAGGTCCTCGTTCTGCCGAAGATCGAACACCATGGCGAAGAGCATGAACAGCCACCCGAGGAGAAACAGGGTCAGCGCGTCGAGCGCGTCGCCGTCGCGCCGGGCGATCCGGCGGAACAGCGACAGCAGCCCGACCGACGCGGCGAAGGCGCCGAAGTAGTAGAAGAACGGGAGCGGGTGGAAGTCGTCGGTCAGGTACTTCGCGCGGAGCCGCCAGAGGAAGTCCCGGAGGAGGAGCTTCGAGAGCCGCGGGACGAACGTCTTGTAGCGGATGTGGCTCGTCTCGTCCTTGTACACCGCCCGGCGGGACACGTCCGCGACGCGCATTCCGTGGACGTTGAGCCGGACGAGGAGATCGTTCGCGAAGCCGTAGTCCTCGTACAGCGAGTCGAGGTCCAGCTCGACCAGCGCCTCGTGGGAGATCGCAGTCGAGCCGTTCTGCGGGTCGGCGACCTTCCAGTAGCCGCTGGCGATCTTCGTCAGGAGCGAGAGGACGAAGTTGCCGAACTGCCTGAACGGCGGCATCGAGTCCCGGTCCCGGCCGCGGAGGCGGTTCCCCTTGGCGTAGTCCGCTCGGCCGTCCGCCACCGGGCGGATGATCCGCTCGACGATGTCGGGCTCCGTCTGCCCGTCGCCGCTTATCACCGTCGTCACGTCGACCCCGTCCTCGAGCGCCCGCCCGTACCCGGTCTTGATCGCGCCGCCGACGCCCCGGTTCCGCTCGTGGCGGACCGGGACGACTCGGCGGTCGAAGCCGACGCCGCCGTCGGTGCGCGGCGCCTCGGCGCGCCACCGCTCGTTCGCGCGCTCGGCGTGGCGGACGATCTCCCCCCACGTCCCGTCGGTCGACCCGTCGTCGACGACGTACGCCCGGTCGACGAACTCCGGGAGCGTGTCGATGACCTCGCCGATGAACCCCCCCTCGTTGTACGCCGGGACGACCGCCCCGACCGTCGCGCCCCGGTACATTTCAGATCGGAGACGTTTTCGCCGGCGCGCG
Source organism: Halegenticoccus soli (assembly GCF_002844195.1). GTDB lineage: Archaea > Halobacteriota > Halobacteria > Halobacteriales > Haloferacaceae > Halegenticoccus > Halegenticoccus soli. Next base: position 15,221 of record NZ_PEND01000012.1, on the reverse strand, counting down.
CTTCGAGACGGTGTCGAGACGGTCGACGGCCGTCGGGTCGGTCGCGACGTCCACCAGGAGGTCGGTGAGGTTGAGCCGGTCCTCCATGTACGCCGCCCGCTTTTCCGCCCAGCGCTCCCCCGCGTCGCCGTCAGCGAGCAGCTCCTCGGACCGCTCGACGACGGCGTCGTAGTCGGTGATGTTCTCGATGAGCCCCCACCGTTCGAGCTCGGAGAACTCGCCGAACTCCTGGTCGATGAACGCGCTCGACCGGATCGCCGGCGTCCCGACGAGCGCCGCCTCCGTGACCATCGTCCCGGTGTCCGCGACGAGCAGCGACGCCTCCGCGAGCGCGTCGTGGATGAGCGCCGGGGGGATGTCGTACGGTTCGGCGGGCAGGTCGTCGAAGCGCATCCGCCCGCCCTCGTCGGAGACGAACACCCGGACGTGTTCGCTCAGCCGCTCTACGAGCGCGCGCCGCTGCGCCGGGGTGAACCCCGCCTTGCCGGCGTCGTGCATCGCGTCGAACGCGTTGAACCGGAGGATGGCGTACCGCTCGTCCGGTCCGACGCCGAGGTGCTCTCTGACCTCGGGGTCGGGCTCGAACACGTCGGGGTGGAGGTACGCGCATTCTTTGAGCCCGGCGAAGGTGTAGTGGTTCGGCCCGAGGTCCAGCCCGTAGACGTCCGGCGTCAGCACGAGGTCGGCGAACTTGCTCGACAGCTTCGGCAGGAACGTCCCGGGCGCGGAGTCGCGGAGGAGGATCGTCCGCGCGCCGGTCGCGGTGCCGGCGTACGCGGCGTACGCCCCGCAGCCGAACACGACGTCGGGGTCGAAGCTGCGCGCCTCGACGGGCACCTTGATCAGGTGCCACGCGAGCTCGCGCCCGAAGTCGAGCGTCGAGTACGCCGTCGCGTCGTGCCGGCCGTACATGCCGTGCGGGAGGTCGTAGTGTTCGAGCAGCGGCACCGTGCAGGTGTAATTGCGGGCGAGAATGTGGACGGTGTGGCCGCGCTCCTGTAATTTCCGCACGACGTTTTTGTAGACGTGGACGTGCGCCGGGGTGTTCGTGAATATCAGGTACCGCATTCTACCCGAGTGTACCGGTCATCCGGTCTTTGTTATGCCGTCGCTACCCGAAAAGCGCGCCTCGACGGGACGAAATCGAGGGACGGGGCGGCCCCGCCGATCGCACGACGCGGGGGCGATTCAGGGTGAGGATAACAAAGAGAGACGCCCGACAAGCCGTGGATACCACCGCATCCGCCCGGAGGGTGGACAGAACCAGCATGCACGTTCTCAACCTCACCACGAACGCGGAGGCCCGATTCTTCAAACTCCAGGTCCGCGCCCTCGAATCGCGCGGCGTCACCTGCACCACGCTGTCGGTTCCGGGGTCGGCGATGAACGGCGCGACCCGGTCGGCGGCGGACTACCTCCGGTTCTTCCCCCGGGTGCTCGGGCGGTCGCTCGGCTCGTACGACATCGTCCACGCGAACTACGGCTTGACCGCGCCGATGGCGCTCGCCCAGCCGACGCGGCCGATCGTGCTCACCCTCTGGGGCTCGGACCTGCACGGGCGGTACGGCGCGCTGAGCAGGGCCTGCGCGCGCTTTTTCGACGAGGTGATCGTCATGTCGGAGCCGATGCGGGACGAGCTCGGCCGCGACTGCACCGTCATCCCGCACGGCGTCGACCTGGAGCTGTTCCGGCCGATGCCGCGGGACGAAGCCAGGGCGGAGCTCGGCTGGGACGAGTCGGCGTACCACGTGCTGTTCCCCTATGACACGGATCGGAGCGTCAAGGACTACCCGCGGGCGAAGCGGGTCGTCGACGCCGTCGACGCGACGCTCGACGCGCCCGTCGAGCTCCACACGGTGAGCGGACTGCCCCACTCGCGGATGCCGGTGTACATGAACGCCGCCGGGGCGCTCCTTCTCACCTCGAAGCGGGAGGGCTCGCCGAACGCGGTCAAGGAGGCGCTGGCCTGCAACGTGCCGGTCGTCTCGACGGACGTCGGCGACGTCCGGGAGCGCCTCGACGGCGTCGAGGGGACCGCCGTCTGCCGGAGCGACGACGAGCTGATCGAGGGCCTGGCGAACGTTCTCCGCCGCGGCGGGCGGTCCGACGGCCGCGCCGCGATGCGCGAACTGAGCCTCGAACGGATGGGCGAGGGGATCTATTCCGTGTACGAACGAGTCCTCTCGAAGGGCGAACGGAGCGAAGCGGAAGGGGCGGGATTCGAACCACGCGAGGCCTGACGGCCCCCACCGGAGAACCGATGGTGCTCTGCCACTGAGCGACCCTTCCTCCAGCGACCGCACCCGACAGTCGGAGCGGTCGAGCCATTGTTATGGTCAGACTGCGCCGCCGCGGAAGGCGCAGACTAGTCGCCGGAGCGATCTGAACGCGCTGATTAACTTTAGTAGTCCGTAACAAACTCCCGGTTATGCCTGGCCTCAGCATCGTTCAGGGAGCCGATACCGTCGGTGCGGGCGGAATTTCCGAATCGCTCGACGCCGTTCGGTTCACTGACGTATACAGCGCCTACGACCACCTCCGGGCGTCGGGCACGGTGGTCGCACACACGGGGTACGATTCGTACCCGATCAGGCGCGTCGACGGAGACGGGTGGGCGGCGTTTCTCGAGGGGTATCTCCACGACGCCGCGGACGTCGAAGGGGAGATCCGATCGGTCGTCCGATCGCTCCGGGCAGGCGACGACGCGGCCGTCCGCGAGTGGCTCCGAACGGGCGACAGGGAGTTCCTCCTGGCCGTCGTCGACGGCGACACGGGCGACGTGACCGTCCTCTCCGACGCGCTGGGGCGGTTCCCGGCGTACTGTGCGACCGTCGGCGGGACGACGATCGTCTCCCGCGAGCTGAAGTTCGTCCGGCACCTCGCAGACCGCCTCGGAGCGCCGCTCGAACTGGACCGCGTCGCGATAGGCCAGCAGTTGCTGTTCGGCTACTCCCTCGGGACGCGGACGCCGTTCGAGGGCGTAGAGCAGGTGCCGCCGGGCGCGCGGGTCGACCTCCGCGACGGCGCGGAAGCGACTTGGCTCCACCGGCACCGCTTCGAGGGGAACGAACACGCCGATCGGACGCCCGCGGAGAACGCCGAGGCGCTCGCGTCGCGCTTCGTCGACGCGTGCCGACGACGCTCCGAGGTCGCGGGGCCGAACGTCATCTCGCTCAGCGGCGGCCTCGACTCGCGCGCGGTCGCGGCGGGGTTCGCTCGGGCCGAACTTCCGGCGGTCGCCGCCACCTTCCAGCGGGTGACCGGCGACGAGGCGACAGCGGCCGCGGACGGGGGGTCGGCCGCGGTCGGGCTGGACGACGACGCGGCGATCGCCGCGTCGGTCGCCCGGGCGCTCGACATCCCGTGGCGGCGGTACGCGGTGTCCGACTCGCCCGAGGCGCGTGCGCTGCTCTTGGACATGAAGCAGGGGACGAACTACCTGGAGATGGCGTTCATCCTCGACTTCTTCGAGCGGGTTCGAGCGGACTACGGATGCGTCACGTACCTCACCGGCGACGGCGGCGACAAGGTGCTCGCCGACCTCACCGCGGGCCGACCGCTCTCGACCGAGCGGACGCTGGTCCGGCACATCGTGGAGACGAACGGCATCTTCCCGCCGGAGGACGCCGCCCGCGTCGCCGGAATCGACGAGAAACGGCTCGTGGAGTCGGTCCGCGAGCGGATCGGCTCGTACCCCGAGGACGACCTCGACGCGAAACACGTCCACTTCCTGATCCGCGAGCGGGGGATGAACTGGCTCACGCACGGGGAGGACCGGAACCGGTACTACTTCCCCAGCCTCTCGCCGTTCTACGCCCGGCCGGTGTTCGAGTACGCGATGAACTGCCCGCCGGAGCAGAAGGCGCGCCGGGGGTTGTACCGCGAGTTCCTCGGGGCGCTGTCGCCGGCGGTGGCGGACATCGAGTACGCGAACTTCGGCGCGTCGCTCTCGTCGGTGGAGTACCGGCTCAAACACCGGCTCTACGACGGGCTGTCCCGGTTTCCCTCGGTCAAGCGCACGGTGGTGTCGCAGCTCAGACGCCGCCGGAGCGGGCGGCGCGACGAGCTGCGGGATCCGGAGTCGGTGAGATCGCTCCTTTCCGCCGAGGAAACGTCGCTCGACCCGGACGGGGTCGAGGCGGTTCTCGATAGCGAGGCGTCGTACAGCGACGCGGAGCTCGCCCGCCTGTACACCGTCGTCGCGCTCTCGACCGGCGAACTCGTCTACTGAGACCGGCCGCGTGCGCCGGGCGAAAAGGGCGGGTCGGAACGGCGATCGAATGCGGGATCGGCCGACGATCGGACGGGCTCGACTCCGAAATCGAACGGGATCAGCGCCGCTCGGAGATCGGACGGGCCGGCGTGCCGACGACCGTCGTGTCCGGCGGCACGTCGTCGAGCACGGTCGAGCCGATGCCGAGTTCGGCGCCGTCGCCGACGGTGAGGTGCCCCGCGACCGAGACGTGCGGGTGGACGACGACCCCGTCGCCGATCTCCGTGCTCCCGGAGACGCCGGAGCCGTACGCTATCGAGACGTTCTCTCCGATTTTCACCTGGTGGGCGATGTGGATCCCCCCGCTCAGAACGGACCCCTCGCCGACGACCGTCTCGCCGAACACCGCCCGGTCGATCGAGCAGTTCGCCCCGATCTCGACCCCGTCCTCGATGACGACCTCGCCGTCGTGGACCTGTCGCAGCGGCCGACCGGTCCGATCGCGGGCGAATCCGAACCCGGCCTCGCCGACGACGGTCCCGGCGTGGATCCGGCAGTCGTCCCCGATCGTGACGGCGTCGCCGACGTAGACGTGCGCGCCGATCCGACACCGCTCGCCCACCTCCGCGCCGTCCTCGACGACGGCGGTCGGGTGGATCTCCGTCTCGTCGATCGATCGCGCGAAGAACTCCCGGGCGACGCGGACGAACGCGAGTTTCGGGTCCGCCGTTCGGATGAGGGGACGGCCGGGGACGTCCGGCGTCGTCTCGGGGCAGATGATCAGCCCGGCGTCGGACGCCTCGATGCGCTCCGGATCGTCGTACACGGAGAAGGCGAGGTCCGTTCTCGTCGCCCCGTCGAGGGAGTCGACGCCGGTGAGCCACACGTCGGTTCCGCCCCGCCCGGCGAGCGGTTTCCCGAGGAACCAGGCCACGTGGGCGGCTCGAAGCTCGGCCGTCATACCTCCGAGGTGGCGTCCGATCGCCATTGTTATGCGCAGACTGTCGACGGACCGCCCGGCCGTCACCCCCGAATCGGCCGGAACCGCCTGATCAGCTCCGTCAGGACGTATCGGACTTTCACCGCGGTCGTGACGTCGGAGTACAGATACAGCTCCCCGAGGTCGTCCTCGTCGAACTCGCGGGGGACGAACGCCGGGTCGTTGAGGCGGCGGACGCCGATCGCCAGGAGGGGCCGCTCCGCGGCCATCAGTCGGCGGCGAACCTCCGCGAGGGTGCCGGCCCCGTCGAGGTCGATCCGGCGGATTGCGACGACCTTCCCGGTGTCCAGCCCGTCGGAGAGGATCTGCAGCGTGACACCCGCCTCGGGTTCGCCGTTGAGAAACTCCCAGAAGCCGAACCCCCCGCCGCGGTACTCCCGAACGTCGCCGTGGTGGAAACTCAGGACGCCGCGGGCCGGCGCGTCGAGGACCCGGCCCCCGAGGATCCCCATCCCGTACTGCACGGCCACGTCGGCGTCGGCGACGACCCGGTCGATGACCTCCTCCGGGAGGTCCACCCCGGCGCCCGCGGGGACGGTCTCGGTCCTGACGACCGTCTCCGGGGCGTACGGCTGCGCGAGGACGTCGACGTACTCCGTGTCCGGCGTCCGGAGGGACGCGATCCGCCCGAGGAGGCCGCCGGCGGAGTCGTCCGCGGGCGGATTCTCCTCGCCGGCGAGCACGATCGAGACGAGTTCGGCCTCCGTCTCCGTCACCATCTCGACGAGGGCCCGGTGGAAGTGCATCGGCACCCACCGCGTCCCGAGGAGGAGGCAGACGTCCCGTACCGGCCGCTCCTCCGGGCCGGGGTTCGCCGGAGCGGGCCCCCAATCCGGCACCGCCCGTTCGACGGTGCTGCTCGTCAGCGTCGCGAGCCGCGACAGGAGCGTGACGACCCACCTCATGACGAACCGGTCAACGGGGGCGCCGCCACCTCCGCCGTCCGACCGAGGTGCTGTTGGGTCCACCGTTCGACCGACGTGATCGCGGCGATGGTCTTGATGTGGTTGTGCGCGCCGTCCAGGTGCTCCGACCGGAGCCGCTCGATCTCCCCCGCGTCGAAGTGCGACCGGTCGGCCGCGTCGTCGAGGAGACCGTCGAGGTACGCCCGCAGCGTCGGGTCCGTCCGGTACCACTCGGCGTACAGCTTCGGTCCGCGCAGCCGCTTGCGGATGCGTTTGCCCGCCATCCCGACGGTGTGAAGCCACTGCGGGGCGGTCGGCGGGAACCCCGTCCGCTGGTACGGAATCCGATCGAGGCCGCCGCTCATCATCCGCGTCATTTCGAGCTTCAGCCGCGTCGTCGCGAGGGAGACCCGCCCGCCGGTGTACGGCACGGTCTGCTTGTGGTACCGCGGCGGCCGATCCGCGGCCAGATCGAGGAACCCGCTGGCCGCGAAGGGCACCCTGGTTCCGACCTGACTGCGCGGAATCCGGCTGCTGCGGAAGTGCGAGTAGGCCGCCCGCTGCCAGACGACGTCGCGGAAGGTCGCCTCCCGGGTCGGCCCCGCGTTGATCGCGACCTCCTCGCGGATCGAGTCCATCGGATCGACCGCGCCGTTCACCACGGCGGCGGCCGCGTCGGCGTCGACCGCCGCGTGTCTCCCGGCCAGCGCGCCGGCGACGTCCCCCCGGCGGATCGTCCGCCGGCGGTGCGACCAGAGATCCTCGCCCAGGTAGATCTCCTGCGGCGCGGCCTCGAAGACGACGTCCGCCGCGCCGCGCAGGCGGCCGTCGAGCATGTAGGCGGTGTTGATCAGATACGACCAGGCGAGCATCCCGTCGGTCAGCCGGATCGCCCTGTCCAGGACGTTCGTGAACGCGGACGGCGGGCCGAGTTCGATCCGCTCGTTCTCGACGCCGAGGGTCTCCGCGACGCGGCGCGCCGGTCCGGACTCGTCCTCGCCGGGGATGTCGTACGTCATGGTCAGGAACGAGTCGAACTCGTCGCGGAGGGCGGACGCCATCATCCGGCTGTCGAGGCCGCCGGAGAGCCAGAGGCCGGTCCGACCGTCGACCGTGGCCGCCGCCTCGCGGACCGAGTTACGGTACGCCCGCAGGAGCCGCCGCGGGTACTCGTCCTCGTCGCCGGTTCCGTCGCCGAACGCCGGCCGCCAGTACCGTTCGACAGTCGTCTCGCCGTTCTCGTGCGTCAGCACTCGCGCCGGTCGGAGCTCCGACACGCCCGCGAGCAGCGTCGTCTCGCCCCAGGGGTACCCGAGGAAGACCATGTCGCTCAGCGCCCGCGGATCGAGCTCGGGGTCGTCGAGGCGCGGAGCGAGCGCCGACAGCTCGGACGAGAAGGAGAAGGGCGCGCCGGATCGGCCGTCCACGTCGCGGTAGTAACACGGCCGGGTTCCGAGCTTGTCGGTCGCGAGAACGATCCGCCCCGATCGGTCCGCGCAGGCGAGGCTGAAGAGGCCGTCGATCTCCGCGAGCGCGTCGGCGGGGCGATCGAGCACCGCGGCGAAGAACTCCCCCGGGTCCGATATCGATCGGGGGGCCGAGGAGACGATGCCGTGGAGGACGCCGACGATCCCATCGCCCTCCCACCACAGGTCGCTCGCGGCGTCCCGCTCGCCGTGGTGAGCCAGGCCGAGTCCGGCGTCTCCGACCGAAACTCGCTCCGTCTCGTACCACGGCTCGTGCGTCAGCGACTCCAGCATGGCGGAAACGTCGCCGTCGTCCGATGAACTCCCAGCGATTCCGGGCATCTTACCGTCGAACTCGTCCCGTCGAGCCATTGTTATTCAGCCCCTTCCGACCGTACCCGGTCCCTTCCGCGCCGCTCAGCGCCGTTCGGCGACGATTCGGCGGATCGCCTCGGCCGTCCGCGGGGCCGACGCGGGCGGAAGCTGCTGGTGCGTCGGCAACACCAGCAGGGATCGCCGGAGCGCGGCAGCGCCCAGGCAGTCCGGGCGCGGAACGTCCGGTCCGAGGGCCCAGCCGAGCATCTCGGCGGGCAGGCCGCGCTCCCTGAGCGCGGTCCAGAGCGCGTCGGCGGAGACGGCTCCGAGGGGGCGGACCCCGACGCCGTACGGGCAGGTGCCGTCGGCGAGCGGCGGGGTGAGGACGGAGAGACAGTCGAGCGATTCGAGCCGCTCGCGGAGGTCGCGGTAGCGCGCCCGCCGGGCCGCGACGATCTCCGCCGGGCGACAGCGGAGCAGCCCGAGGCGCGAGACGCGCCCCGGTCGCCTCGCCGGGACGCGGTGGTCCGCCGTCGAATCGGCGCGGCTCGCCGGGCCCGGACCCGCCCCCGTCCGCGAAGTGCTCGTCAGCTGCCAGAGCGCGGTCGCGTGCTTCGTCGTCGCGGCGATCGGCTTCCGCAGGGGGATCGACGGCGCGGGCGAGTCGAGGCGTTCCTGCGCCGCGACGAACAGCGATCGAACGAGGGCGGACGCCTCGCGCGCCTCCGCGTCCGGCGACGGCAGGCGCGTTCCCGGCGCGACGACGAGTCCGCCGTTCGGCACGGGAAGCGTCTTCCGGAGGCTGAACGTGGCGACGTCGCCGACCGATCCGAGCAGGGAGCCGTCCGCGCGGCGGCTGAACAGCCCGCGCGCGCAGTCCTCGACGAGGACGGCACCGACCGCGTCGGCCGCGGCGGCGACGTCGTCGACGTCGCCCGTCTCGAACCCGAGGTAGTGGATGAGCACGACGACCGCCGGCTCCCGACGGCGGATCAGATCGACGGCCGCGTCCGTCGGCACCGTCAGGTCCCCGCGCACGGGGAAGTACTCGACGCGGAGGCCGAACTCGCGGTGGAGCAGTCCGACGACCGACGGCGGCGCGTACGACGGGACCAGGGCGACGCCGTCGCCGACGCCGCGGTCGGAGAGCGCCGCCGCGAGTCCCGTGCGCGCGTGCGTGTACAAACCGAATTCTCCCGGCGGAACCCACCGCCCGTCGGTCAGCCACTCGGGGATGCCGACCTCCCGCGCGCTGAACCACGTCGGCCGGAAGTACGGGGCGTGGTGGACGTACATCAGTCCCCTCCCCGTTCGCCGACCGTCCGTGTGACGGTTCGTCCGGGGCGCTTCCGTCCGCGCTCCGGCCGCCCGGGGTCGTCCGCGGTCCGGCTCATTCCATGTAGCCGAGCCCGCGGAGCCGGTCCTCGACGCCCTCGAAGTCATCGCCCGTAGATTCGCCCCCCGCCGACCGCCGGTAGGCTTCCGTCCGGATCGATGCCCGTGCGGGCCCGGTGTCCGGGCCGAAAAGCTCCGTCAGCACGCGACCGTCGGCGTCCTCGGGGATCGGCTCGCCCGCCGCGTGCAGCACCGTCGGCGCGACGTCGACGACGGTCGCGCCGTCGAGTTCGACGCCGGGCGCGACGTCCGGACCCCACGCGAGGAAGATCCCCTCGGGGCGGTGAGACGCCTCCAGGACGTCCGACGGGACGCACACCCGGTCGGTCAGGCCGACCTTGATCTCGTACCCCGGTCTGCCCTCGACGATCAGATCCGGCGCGTCCGGATCGTTCGGGTACGTCTCCGGCCCGTCGAACACCTCGAACGCCGGCTCGCCGGTCTCGGGGTCGACGTACTCCTCGAACGCCCTCGCGATGCGCTTTCTGAGCCCCGGGACCCGATCGGGCGCGACCGCCCCGTTCTCGAAGCGCTCGGTGTCGTTGACGTAGACGAGCCCCTCGCCGTGGACGAACGCCGCGGTCCGGGAGAAGTCGACGTCGTAGAGCGCGTGGTCCCCGGGCACCTGCTCGGCGACGGAGTCGACGAGGCCCCGGGGCAGCCGCTTCGTGATGGCGCCGAGGTCGAGATCGAACTGGTCGAACGCGCGGACGAACCGCTCCTTCGTCAACCCGGCCCGGTCGAGCACGCCGCGGGTGCCGCCGCCCGCCGACTTTCGGACGAGCAGGCCGTGCTCCTCGAGCAGCGTGTTCGCGCAGGCGTGCTTGTCGATGGGGCCGAACCCGTGGTCCGAGACGACGTACAGCGTCGCCCCGCGCTCTTCGACGTACCGCATCACGTCGCCGAGAATCGCGTCGAGGAGGCGGTAGTGCGCCCGGAGCTGTGACTCGTCCCAGATGAGGTGCTGTAGCCGATCCGGGGCCGTGAACACGAAGAAGAACAGCCGCCAGTCGTCCTCGCGCATGAGAAGCGACAGCAGCTTCCGGTGCTTTTCGACCATGGATTCGAGGGCGTCGAGGAACTCGTCCTTGCGGTCGTGGTACTCCTCGTAGTACAGGCCGGTGACGTAGCCGGGGATCTCCTCGCGGACGGTCTCGCGGAACGACGGGGGGTACGTGAACCGCTCGTTGAACTCCGGCGTGAGCATCCCCGTCACCATCGTCCCGTCGATCTCGCTCGCGGGGTAGGTCAGCGGGACGTTCCCCACGACCGCGGGCGAGAGCATCTCCCACAGCGGCGGACGCGACACGTCCTCGCTCGTGTAGAGCTCGCGCCGGTGCTCGGCGGTGAGCCGCTGGAACCCGTAGACGCCGTGTTTGTCGGGCCACACGCCGGTTGCGATGGAGGGCCACGCCAGGGGGGTCGACGCGGGTCGCGTGCTCCCGAGCGGCCCCGCGGCCCCCTCCGAGAGCAGGCGGTTGAAGTTCGGGAGGTACCCGTCCTCGGCCCACCCCCGGAGCATGTCCCACGGGACGCCGTCGAATCCCAGCACGAACGCGCGGTCTGCGGTAGAGGTCGACTGCATGCTGCTATCAGCAGCCGACGACTGTCGAGGGTTTTGTTATGCGCCGCTTTCAGCGCCCGCCCGCGCGTCGACGAAGTAGAGGGTGAACTCGTCGTTCGACTGCACCTTGTCGAGCCGGCGCTGGGTTTCGAGCGACTGGAAGCCGGCGACGGAGTACCGCTGTTCCTTGTAGAGCGTGGCCTCCCGCTCGACGCCGGACTGGGTGACCACGAGGTAGCGATCCGAGTCGAACTGGCGCGCGACCGTTGCGTTCGAGAAGTTACCCGGCGTGACGACCTCCGTGTTCGTCGGCGGGCCGGCCAGCGTGCGCTGACCGTCGAAGCCGTACACCGCGTCGGCGTACCTGTCGGTGCCGCTGTCGACCCCCGCGTACGGCGTGTCCCCCATGCGGTGCTCGAAGGCCGTCTGATAGCCGGCGAGCTGCTGTTCGGAGACGTGCTGGGTGGTCTTGTGGATGTACGGCGAGGGGAACACGACGACGAGCGACAGCGCGAGCAGACAGACGAGCACGACGACCGCCGCGGCGCGGGCGACGCCCGGCGTGGCGACGCCGCCGACGGCGTCGAGGAGTCGCCGGAAACCGAGGGCCCCGAGCGGCGTCACGACGACGAAGAGGAACCCGAGCTGGCGGAACGCGAGCGTCGGCGAGCCCAGGAAGTAGAGCCCGAACAGGACGAAAAGCGGGACGAGCGCCGCGCCGAAGTAGACGGTCAGCGCGCGGGCGTCGGGGGACTCGTCCTCGGAGCCCAGGAAGGCCAGGAGGAGCGCCACCGCGGCGAGCGCGAAGTACAGCGCGCCGACGAGGAACAGCTTCGAAAAGAGCGTCTCGATGCTGCCGCCGAGCGCCGCCAGCGAGGGCGTCACCTGCTGGACCTGCGTCGACGACCCGCCGCCGGGCACGAACAGGTCGAAGATGACGCCGACGACGGCGCGCTGGAAGCGCTCGCGGTGGACGAGCCAGGCCGCGAGAATCGCGCCGAGGGCCAGCGTCTGTCCGAACATCGACCGGTGTTCCGCGACGGCGGAGTCGACGTCCCAGCGGCGGACCGCAAACTGGACGGCCGAGACGGCGCCGAACAGCAGCACCAGGTTCACCGCCTGCATCGGGTGGTACAGGACGAGGGCGGCGCTCGCAAGGAGCAACAGCGCGCCGTACGAGGAGAACAGGGCGCCGGACCCGTCGTCGGCCCGCCTGAGGTACAGAACGAGGGCGAAGACGGGGACCGCGGCGACGAATATCGCCTGCGTGCTCGGGTGCGGCATCATGTGAACCGCGACGTGGTTGAGCGGGAGCAGGAGCCACGCCGAGACGGTGCCCAGCACCACGACGCGGTCGTCGTCGGTCACCGCGCGGAGCAAGAGCGGGACGAACACGAGAAACGCCACGATCGCGCACACGATGACGAAAAGCAGCATCCGGGAGAGCTCGCTCCCGGTGACGATGCTGAGCGCCGCGGCGAGCGTGTGGACGCTGGGATAAAACAGGTTCGCCGGGTTGACGGCGTTCGAGACGACGGACCGCGCCCACCCGAGGTGGCTGAGCGAGTCGCCCGCGCCGACGAAGGCGTACCCGCGGAGCAGCGGCATGGCGACGATCGCGGTGACGCCGCCGCCGCCGAGGAGGAGCGCGGACCGGCGGAGCAGACCGGGCGACGAGAAGAACGCCCCGACCGTCGCGACCGCCATCGCGACGCCGATGCCGAGCCACACCGCGGTCGGCGTTCCCGCGTAGATCGATAGTTCGTACCCGGTGGCCGGCGCGCGGTGGGCGAACAGCGTCGCGCCCGCGAGGGCGAAGAATCCGACCGCCAATACACCTGCCAGCGCCAGCTCCGTCGCGTCCGACGGGGGCCGTCTCGCTCGGGAAACGCGCATGAATGGCGGGAGAGTCCCTCGCAGTATTGTTATGCGCTACCTTCCCCGAGGAACTCCGAGGCCAGGAATTCGCGCGTCGCGTCGAAGCGCTGGCCCTCCTGCTCCCGCAGACGCGCTTCGAACGAGGCGTCGGTCTCGCCCCACAGGCCGGGGTGCGTCAGGAGCTGCAGCCGGTCCGGGATGCCCCCGTCGAACGGGTGCTCGTCGCGCCAGCGCTGGCCGGAGTCGGCGCGGTAGGCGATCTCGCTGAAAAATCGCGGCTCGTACGCGCTCGTGATCCCGTCGAACGAGCGGTCGAGCGTCCAGCTCGGCGGGATGTGAAAGGCGACGGCGTCGCCCATCTCGCGGGTGACGGTGCCGAGGACCGACTGCTCCTCGTCGACCCGCCGTCTGAGCTCCTCGCCGGGCGGCTCCGCGTCCCAGTACTGGTGCGTACTGAAGTGGAGCGCGACGGTGTGACCGAGCGACTCGATCCTGTGGAGGCAGTCGCGGATCTCCCCGAAGTGGACGTTGTAAAACGGGCTCGTGACGAGGACGAAGTACGTCGCGGTCACGCCGCGGTCGGCCTCTATCTCCGCCATCCGACACGCCTTCTCCGGCGACCAGTCGACGTCGTGTCGGAGGATCGCTTCGCCGTCGGCGAGGGACCGTTCGTAACCGGTGAAGGCGTAACCGGCGGAGGTGAGCTCGTCGAGGAGCGCGCCGTACCGCTCGAATGTGAACTCCATTGTGGACGAGTCGGCGGGCATCGGCCTTTGGAATGCGGGTGCTAACAGTACGCACCGAGCGACACGGCGGCGTTGACGCCGGTAATCGTAGCATAACAAAACCGCGGACGGACGGAGAGTAACGCGTGTCCGAGGAGAGGTTCGACCGGGGGCTGGGGAGGCGGCCGTACCTGAAAGCGCTCGGATCGGCGCTCGGAAGCGCCGTCCTGGCCGGTTGCGGCGGCGATCCGGGGCGGGTAGGCGCGTCCGACCTGCCGGCCGCTCGCAGGGAAGACGGGCGTCCGGGCCCGGCGATGGAGCCGGTCGACGGAGCGATCCCGTACGCGGACCGCTACGACGCCGTCGTCGACGTCGCGGCCGCCGGAGCCGACCGGACGGGCGAGGCGGCGATCAACGGGACGCTCGACTCGCTCGTCGCCGACGACACGCTCCTGTACTTCCCCGAAGGGAGGTACCGAATCGACGGATCCTGGACGATACAGGGCTACAGGAACGTGGGGATGGTCGGCGACGGCGCGGTGCTCGAAGTCCCCCCGGGGTACGCCGGCGCTTGGATCGTCGTCGACGCCGTCAGCTCGTTTCAGTTCGAGGGATTCGTCCTCGACAACACCGCGAGACGAACCGCCGGGCTGGTGCAGCTCCTCTGCGACGGCGGCCGAAACGTCGTCCGGAACGTCGTCGTCGCGGGGCGACAGGACGTGACGGGGACGACGACGCACGCGTTCGTCCTGCGCGTGTCGGGGGCCGACACCCACCTGTCGCTGGAGAGCGTCGACATGTCGGCCGGCGCGGCGGACGGGACGGCGGTGTTCGTCCACCCGACCGACCGCCCCGGGTCGCTCACGTTCCGCGACTGCCGGATCGCGGGTTGGGGGACGCAGGGGCTGTACGCCTCGGCTCACGGGGGTCCGATCCGCGTCGTCGGCGGCGAGTACGCGAACAACGGGCTCGCGCAGATCCGCGTCGGCGGGGGCAACGGCGGCACGCGGGCGATCGTCAAGGACGTCCTGGTTCGCGTCGACGACCCGCGACCGGGGATGGCGAACATGCGCGGCATCTGGCTGAAGGAGGGCGACGAGACTCTCATCGAGAACTGCGAGGTGCGCGTCGCCGACCTCGGCGGGACGACGAGTTCGGGCGGGATCGTCGTCGGCCGCGAACACGGCCGCACGGCGATCCGCGACACGACCCTCAGGATCGACGCCCCGACGTACGGAATCAAGCTGCGCCGGCCGAAGGCGGGAAACTTCTACGCGCCCAGCCTCGCCCGTCCGCCCGAGAAGTGGTCCGTCTCGGCGGAGAACCTGCGGATCGTCGGGCGCGCGCCCGGCACCGCGGCGATCGAGCTGATCGGTCGGCCCGAGAGCACCCTCCGGAACGTGGAGATCCGGCAGCCGGGAGCCGGACGCGACGGTGTCACGGTCGCCGATTCGCTCGGCACGACCATCAAGGGGCTGGCCGCGTCGGTAGGCCGCTACCCGCTGCTCGTCGGCGTGCGGTCGAAGCAGGACGAGTGCGTTGTCCACCTCGGGAAGGTCGAATCGCTGTCGACGACCTACGACGTGAAGGAGCTTCGACCGTTTCTGCCCGGCGCGAGTCCGCCGTTCTGCCTCGACAGCAACCTGCTCGGCGACCTCAACGGTTCGGCCGCCATCGCGATCACCGGCGTGACGGAAGCGGGGCTCCAGGGGGAGGTCGTCCTGGACGGGACCGAGGCGGAGCGGGCGCAGTCGGAAGGG
>NZ_PEND01000011.1 GCF_002844195.1 Halegenticoccus soli | reverse complement strand
TGACCCGGTTGTCGAGGACGATCGGGAACTGCTCGCCCGCCTCCTGGGCGTCGTACGACGAGTGGACGTAGACCTTGTCGCCGTCCTGCGCGTCGTTCCAGGCGGCCTCGATCGTCTCGTAGGCGAGCCCCTTCCCGACGATAAGCCGACCGCCGAGATTCAGCTTCGGACCGATCTGGATGGCCGTGTCCTGCACGTCTCCGTTCGCCGCCGCGCCCAGGTCGGCTCTCCCGTCCGCCGCCCGGGTCACGCCGCTTCCGAGCGCGAGCGATCCCGCTCCGGTCGTTTGAAGGAAACTGCGCCGCGACCAGGTCGCCCCCGGTCCCGTACTCTCTCCCGCTTCGTTCGTGTCTTTCGTCATTGGGTGTGTTCGCGTTCCGCGTTCAGTCGTCCGCAATCGTTGGAAGGTCTCTACAGCCGATGGAATCCGATCCGTTGGCCGGATCGAATTTCATTAGAACCAGAGAGTCTTTCCGTCATTGTATTTCGTAGATTAATTGAAGTTAGCATCGTCATTCCGTCTCTAGCGGGGGAAGCGGACGGGGGAGTAAGTCTAGTCTTCTCAGTACTTAACCTAAGAAGATACGATGAGAAATTTTCGCGTGAGCGGACGGAGAACCGCGATTTCGAGGGCTGAAACGGCGACTATCGGATCATCCGTCGATCCGCCGACTCGCGTCGATCAGCCCAGCGGAGCAGTTGGTGCGATTATATTCAGATCTTGGACACTTTTCGCGGTCCCCGAGGCGTCGGCGACAGCCGCCGGACTTCCGAGCGAGCGTCTGTGCGGGACCCGCTCGGATCCGGACGGACGGGAGACGGCCGCGAGGAGACGGAGGTCGACCGCGCGGGATGAGGTTCGACCGCGGGGAGACGCGCGCTCGGCGAAACGACGTTGTGGTCTCGATCGTAGGCGACGAAGCCGTCGTCGGCCAGTTTCGGCGGCTTTCGAGGCCGACCGTGGGGCGTCATCGCTGACGCCCCGCCGGCCCGACGGACTCGTTAAATACGGGCGGGCCGATTCGATGGACGGATGGCTGACCCGGTCCGCCTGCTGTACGTCACACCGAACGACGATCACTTCGCCCGGACGAAGGCCGTGTTCGACGAGGAGTACCCGGAGCTCTCGGTCACGCGCCGCTCCGACGGAGCGTCCGCGCGCGCGCTGCTCAGCCGGGAACCCGTCGACTGCGTCGTGGGCGCGACGGAACTCCCGGACGAGACAGCCCCCCGGCTGTTCGCGGCCGTCCGCGAGGGCGGCGACGACGTGCCGCTGATCGCGGTCGCGGAGCGGGGGGCGGACGCACCCGCCCGGGAGATCTACGACGCCGGCGCGGACGGGTACGTTCAGCGCGCGGAGACCGAGCGGGCGCACGCGTTGGCGGGGCAGATACGAGCGTCCGTCGAGAGGGCCCGCGGGCGGAACGCCGAGCCGAGCGACGGGTACCTGCGGGCGCTGACGGAGACGATGTCGGACGCGATCGTCACCGTCGACGAGAGCGGAACGATCAGGTACGCGAACGCGGCCCTCGAGGAGACACTCGGGTACGGTCCCGAAGAGCTCGTCGGCCGGCCGCTGACGGCGCTGATACCGGCGGTGTCTCGATCCCGCCACGACGCCGCGTTTCGACGCTACCTGTCTTCGGGCGAGCGGCGACTGAACTGGGAGAACGTAGCGGTGACCGGCGTCCGGAAGGACGGCACCGAGGTGCCGCTCAGCGTCTCGTTCAGCGAGTTCGCACACGAGGGACGGCGCTACGTCACCGGCGTCGTGCGCGACGTCAGCGAGCGCGAGCGCCTGCGGAGCGAACTCGACGGCGTGCTCGAACGGGTCACTGACGCGTTCTTCGCGCTGGACGCCGAGTGGCGGTTCACGTACGTGAACGAACGGGCCGAGGAGCTCATCGACGGCACCGAGGCCGAACTCCTCGGCAACCTCGTCTGGGACATGTACCCGGAGGCGGTCGGGACCGCGTTTCAGCGGGAGTACGAGCGGGCCATGGAGACGCAGGAGGCGGTCGCGTTCGAGGAGTACTACCCCCCGCTCGACGCCTGGTTCCGGGTGCACGCGTACCCCTCCGAGACGGGGCTCTCGGTGTACTTCAGGGACGTTACCGCCCGGAAACACCGCGAGGAGAAACTGGCGGCGCTCACGGACACGATGCGCGCGCTGTTGGACGCGCAGACGCGCGGCGAGGTGTGCGAAGTCGCCGCAGAGGCGGCCCGGGAGAAACTCGACCTGCCGAACAGCCGCGTCGAACTGTACGACGAGGAAACGGGGCTGCTGCGGCCCGTCACCGACGACGGGCGGCGGCGCGCGGCGTTGCGCGACGAGCGCGGCGACGACGTCGCGTGGCAGGTGTTCGTGGAGGGCGAACCGAGGGTGTACACCGACCTCCGCGTGCCCGAGGGAGGGGACCGCAGCGGCGACAAGCGCGCGGTGTACAGGGCGGAGCGAGTCCACGAGGCGGGCGAGGGCGACGGGAACGGGGAAACGGGCGGAGGAAACGAGGACCGACCGTCGGGCGCCGCGCTCGTCCCGCTCGGGAGACACGGCGTGTTCGTCACGACCGCGAAGGGGACCGGCACGTACTCCGAGACGGACGCGTCGCTGGCCGAGATCCTGGCAGCGGGCGTCCGCGCCGCGCTGGATCAGGCCGACCGCGAGGACACGCTCCGCGAACGAACCGCCGCGCTCGAAGAGAAGAACGAGGCGCTGGAACGGCTCCAGCGGGTGAACGGCGTGATACGGGAGATCGCGCAGGTGTTGACGCAGGCGTCGACCCGCGAGGAGATCGAACAGGCCGTCTGCGACCGGCTCGCGAGCGTCGAGCCCTACCGGTTCGCGTGGATCGGCGTCCACGACACGGTCACGGACGAGATCGTCCCGCGCGCGTTCGGGGGCGTCGAGCGCGGGTACCTGAAGGCGATCACCATGACGGCGGACGAGCGGCTGGCCGGCGGCGGGCCGTCGGGCCGAGCGATCCGGACGCACGACCCGCAGGTCCAGAACAACATCCACAGCGACCCGCCGTTCGAGCCGTGGCGGGAGGAGGCGCTCAAGCGGGGGTACCGGTCGAGCATCGCCGTCCCGCTCGTCTACGGCGAAACCCGCTACGGCGTGTTGAACCTCTACGCCGGGCGTCCGAACGCCTTCAACCCGATGGAGGAGACGGTGCTCGCGGAGCTCGGCGAGACGATCGGACACGCGCTCAACGCCCTCGAGCGGAAGCGGGCGCTCGTGAGCAACCGATCGGTCGAGCTCGAATTCCGGGTGGCAGATCCGATCGACCAGCCGCTCGCGCTCGTCGACGAACTCGGCGGGGAGTTCGCGTTCGAGCACCTGCTCCAGCGCTCGGACGACCGCCTGCACCTGTTTTTCGTCGTCAGGGGCGGCGCGACGGAGGCGCTTTCCGACCGGGCGGCTCGCGCAGTCGGCGTCGACCGGCTCACGAAGGTCGCCGAGCGCGACGGCGAGAGCCTGTTCGAGTGTACGCTCTCGGAACCGACGGTGTTCGCGTCGCTGCTCGACCGGGGGGCGGTTCCCCGGCGGGTGGACCTCGACGAGAACGAGGGACGCGCCGTCGTCCGAGTGCCGCAGCGAGCCGAGGTCCGATCGTTCGTCGACGTGTTCCGACAGCACTTCGGGACCGCCGAACTCGTCGCTCGACGCGAGCGCGACGATCCGGTTCGAACCGCCCAGGAGTTCGCGACCGAGTTCGACGCGCGCCTCACCGAGCGGCAGGAAGAGGTGCTCCGAACCGCGTACTTCGCCGGCTTCTTCGAGTGGCCGCGGGAGAGCACGGGGCAGGACGTCGCCGCGATGCTCGACGTTTCGCAACCCACCGTCCACCGCCACATCCGCGCCGGAGAGCGGAAGCTGTTCTCCCTCCTCTTCGACGGAGAGCCGGTCTCGGAGCGTTGATTTATATGATTAACCCCTATCGGACAGGGTGGGGGTAGCTGTATACTGTTAAGCCCTAATGTGGCTCCGGTCGGCAGTTATCCCGAAGCGGTGCGGCCAGACGCGGTCGACGCGCCGGCGAGAAGCGGAGTCGACGTCCGCGCGCCGGCGGCGGAGTCGCGGCGGGATCCACCGCGACGGGCGCTACAGATGAACGACGCGAAGAACCCACGACGCCAGCGGAGTTTCGGAACCGACACCTGCGCCGCGTGCGAAGCGGTGGTCAACACGACCGAGTGGCGTCCCGCAGCGACCGATCGGGACGAGGCGGGGACGTACCAGGTGTACGTCTTCTGCGATCAGGACTGCCGCACGCGGTGGAAGGAGGGACGAAGCGACTGTCCCGCGTGAGAGCGTATTGAGGGGACAACAGAGGAGACGTACTGAGGGAGAGGGGCGACGGGGGAGCCGAAAAGAGTGCGAATCGAGAACGCAGCCTTCTCGCTGTGTCACACTCCGTTTCCACTGGAGCAGGGAGCGTGTCGATCTGGGCCACCCGTTCAAGAGCTCGGATTCGTTTCCATACAGACCCCGTCGTTCGAGTGTATCGGTCGCGAGACCGCGGGCCAAACGACACCGGAGACGCGCTACGAGAGACAGTCCCCTCCCACGAGGTAGACGTAGCGATGCGAGGAAGCATTTGAACGACGGGGGAGGGGATTGGCGCGCTTTTTCATATACGGCCGGAGCACTCGAAACGCGTGAACGGGTGGTCGGTGGAAGTGTGCCGCTGACGAGTCGGTGAATGCGCGACTGCTCGGACGAACGGGACGCGCACGCCGATCGACGAAGCGGTCGGTTTCGGGCATCTACGCCCCGAATCGCCGGGATCCATCCGTTCGGATCGCCGTACAGTGCCGAGGCGGACGAGTCCACTGCGTGTTTCTGGGCTAATCGACAGTGCGTCGCCGGCGGCGGGTGGTAGGCCGTAAATCGCAGGACTGCGGCGAGTTGAGTGTTGATAAAGCACATATCGGTATATTAATGTGATGGTCCGGAAGTTGAGACTACACCGGGTTTAGCGGGGCTGTGATGCGTGGTTTCGACCGAATCGACGAGCGGAACCTGCTTCAGATTGGTCTCCAGTCGAGCATTCTTATCTAAATACCAACACCATAGCCGAATTTCGACGACTTCCGACAGTGTTGCCACTCAAACGCTATGCTAACCCAGACTGAGGGCTTTACTACCCGATTCCGGTTTCCTTCTTCAGCAGCGTGAGCGTATTGTCGGCTGTCACTATCGGTGAATGCTCGTACTCGCCGGTTAGTTCGACCTGTACGAGCAAATCAACCGCTCGCCAGATAGAGCACAACAGGCACGCGAATGCGAAGTAGAAGAACCGGAGCCCGAAATCCTTCGACGTCGTCGCGGCCATGAACCGCTTGATCGACTTGTACCCACTCTCGATCTCCCAGCGGTAGCCGTACTCGGTGAGGTGTCCACTTCCCCGATTCGTCATGAACACCGAATACTGCCGGTGATCGTCGTGCTCGGAGTCTTCTTTCCGACGGTAGATCAGCGTCGTCTCATGCCACTCATTCTTTCCAAGATGGAGCTTCCGGTCTGTTTCGTATCAGTCTTGATCGCACTGGAGCAATCGTTTTGCCTGGGCTTTCTCGCTGGTCTGCATCCGTTTCGGGACGACGTACGACAGCCCCCGCTGGCCAATCATCTCCAGCACATGCTGGCTGTCGAACTCACGGTCCATCAGTACGCTGTCGACGAGCACATGTTCTTGCGCCATATCTAATAGGTCTTCAACAATCTCCAATCGACTCTCACCCCTCCGTACTGGGCGCACATCAAGTACCAGTGGAACCGCATTGCCGACCAACTGCACTGTCGCCCACTGGTAAGCGTATTCGTCATTCGCTTCTTTTGTGCCGATGATCTCGTCTTCATGACCGCTTCTATCGCCTGTAAACGGATCGGCCTCGGTGATGTCAATTGCAACGATTCCTGCTCGATGGAATTTCTCTGTGTTAGTCACTCGCTCTAAGAGTCGGTCGATGGACTGGTGGTACATCTCACGAATCCGTTCGACAGAAAGGTCACGAAGATGGCTCCGGTGAACGTGTCCAAGTGGGGTTCGGTCACGCCGTGAGTCGTACACAAAGCTTCGAGCACCCTCATTCACTGCCAGACGCTCACGTAACCCGAGATAGGTCTGCAAATCCCAAAACGCGTGCTCGTGGATCTCACATCCTTCGCCCCGATCCAATGAAAAGCCTGGATAGACGATTCGGCTGACGTGGTCTGTGACCTTCTTCGCACACTCAAGCACGGCCCGCTCGTCAAATTCCGATTCGTCTCTCTGCTGGTGACGACGACACATGTCTGGTGGCTCTCGAGGGACAGACACACCTGCTCTATCTGCCTGGAGGAGGATCGTCCGCGCAGCCGTCTTGATCGTATCTCTGAGCTCGGTAGTGAACCGACGGTTCCAGCTCCGCCACAGAGTCGATTGATCGGGTACCGGCTCGATGTCGAGCCGCTGGCACAAAGACGGCTGCTGCTGAAGGTACTCGACGAGTGCTGTCTCGTGGTTCCATCCGTGGAGTTCTTTGAGCAAAAATAACCGCATCAGCAGAGACATACTGTACCGTGTCGATTCTGTGTACCGATCATGAGGGTGGAACTCGACATACGCCAGTGGAAGATCAGACACGAAGTGCTCGATTGACTTGTGACCGTCGTGCTCGAACCAGACCTCAGCAGCGGTCCGAACATCCTCTTCGAGAGCACCAAGCGAGCTCCGATCGTACAGTGGTGTTGAATCGTAGGCTGGCCACCCGCGGTACGATGTTGCTACGATCGTTCGAAAAACCTCGCGTCGAGATATTCGTGTAGAGGGCATTGCTGAGTACTAGTGACTTATTCTATGATATTTGTTCAACCGTCCACTGAAGACAAGTATACTGACATATAACAGTCGAATCTGCAACTAAATAGGCAAAAGAGGCAACCTATAACGGCAACCCGTTGTTTTATTCCACTCATCAGTGGTTTTTGGTTCGTGTTAGAACTTAACGTCATTCTCGCATTCATCCCAGCAGCCCTGGTGCTGATAATCTCACCGGGGCCTGATAGCATCTATACACTGACTCGAAGCATCAGTGATGGCCGGACCGTCGGCGTTACTGCTGCACTGGGATCCTCAACTGGAAGCATCGTCCACACGACAGCGGCGGTTCTCGGACTCTCGGCTATTCTTCAAACATCAGCTGTTGCGTACACCATCGTCAAATTGGTCGGTGCAGCGTACTTGGTCTACCTTGGCGTCCAAACGTTCAGAAGCTCAGAAGAGTTCGAAATCACACCAGAGAGTACGAGCTTCACGCCGACGGAGTCGTTCAAAAGCGCGCTCATGATCAATGTGTTAAATCCGAAGGTAGCAGTATTCTTTCTTGCGTTTCTCCCGCAGTTTGTTCAGCCAGGTGGTTCGACCGCCATCCAGCTGTTTACATTCGGAGTCCTCTTTGCGACACTCGGATTTTGCTATCAAGCACTCTTAGCAATCTTCTCAGCGCGGGCTCGACGAGCCATCACCGAACGCGAACTCGTACAGACGATCCTTCAGACAGTAAGCGGAAGCGTGCTTATCGGCTTCGGGCTCAAGCTCGCGCTTGAACGACGGGTCACATCGTAGTTTTCGAGACATCAACTATCCATCCTTAGCTAGTTTTTGCAAATGACCAGTATGACCAGTGAACGATCTAATGATCATATGCATTGAGAACTCCGGTCTCAACTTTTGGATGGTCCGGAAGTTGCCACAGCTTCGGAGTTTGGGTTGTGATGCATGCCTTCGTTTCACTCCGCGGTAGACTGATAGTCAGAAATTTCACATCATAACACGGTGAGTGGATCGCACAAACGCACACGCTCACCCACGTCCTCTCGGTCAGCGATGTCGCGCACTATCGACCGGAGTTTCCGGTCACCAGTCACGAGAATGACTGTATCGTCTTTCGCAGCTTCGATCACGATAGCAGGAAGGTACTGATCGGCTTGGACTTCGTGCTCTGGGAGCGCCGAGTCGGCGATTCGCCGTCTCGCCTCATCGATCACAGCACTGTATCTGTCGAAATTCGGCGACCGAAGTACGAGGAATCCGTCGTCAACCAAGTTCTGGATATCCCGCGCAGACGTTCGATGATTCGAAGGTGTAGCATCATTGTCGAGGACCGCATCTACGAGTTCTTTTTTGACCGACTGCGGCAACACGAGTGTCTTGCCAGCTTCAACCGCAGCTTGTACCCGCTCTGGAAACGCGCGGCCATGCATGATGACCGCGTTCGCGTCCAACACGATCTCCGTCATCGCGCCAGGAGTTCGAGTTCAGCGGCGGCGCGGAGGAAATCAGCGTGCTGCATGCCGACCGTAGCACTCGCTTCCCGATACGTGAGTTCACCCCCTTCTACTCGCTCCCAAATATCGATGACGGCGTCGATGCTGTCGTCCCCGTACGTGTCGGTGATGTAGCCGAGTGTTTCGGATTCGGTTTCGACGGCGTTCGCTATCGCGTCGAGTGAGAGGTGGAGATCGAACTCGACCGCGGAATACCGCGCAGGTTTGCCTTGTTCGCGGTGGAGCAGTCCGGCTGCGTGTAGGTCTCGGCAGTACTCGTGGGCCGTCGAATGCGGGATCCCTATCGCTTCCTTGAGGTCGGCAACGGAGAACTGGTCGTGCTCGGCGGCGTACGTCAGGATGTCCAGTTTCCGGTCGTTCGCTAGTTGCTCGAACACGGTCTGGAGGCGTTTCCGAGAGAACGGCGCGTCGTTCGAAACACTCATTCGAGACTCACGTATATACGAAGAAGTCGGATATGTGTAAGTATTTCGCCACCACGTCCGGGCATTGTTCAGAGTAGCTGGTTCACGTAGGGAGCGTCCGTCTCATTATCAGTCGTTCAGCTACGTATCAGCCCTAATTTCTGCATCGTGGGGAGATTCCAGCCGTACGTGACCGCTGCTAACCGCGTCCCGACGCACACTACCGCACACGCTCCGGCAGCGGTGCTCCCCGAAGCTCCCAGACTCATCACTACCCGGTACGCACTCCCGCCCAACACCGCACAACTCGCATAGAAATCGTCAAAGAGGATGAACGGAGAGCGATCGAGAAGAATATCTGCGACTGCGCCACCCCCCACTGCGTTGATCGTCGCGATAGCGACGACGCCAACCGCTGAAACGTTCGCCCCGGTTGCGACGATAGCACCAGTCGTCGCAAAGGCAGCGAGCCCGATAGCGTCCGAGACGAGCGTAATCGGATGGTTCTCCGGAGACGGTAGGACGGCGCTCAACGCGATCGCTAAGCCGACTCCGAGCAGCCCCAAACTGATTTCGATCGGTGACTGAAGGGCTAGTGGGACTCGACTCACAAGGAGATCGCGCGTCATTCCACCAGCGAATGCCATCGCCAGACCAACGACGGTAATCCCGAACAGATCGAACTCCTCGCGGATTGCCTTCGTCGATCCGACGAATGCGAACGCAATCAGGCCGATCGTGTTCATAACGGCAAACGGATCGCCGAACAGAACTGTGATGAGATCCCGAATCACTGTATCCGCCTACGTGGCCGCGTATCTTGAGCACTGCGTCTGTCAGTAGCGACGTGTGGGATAGAGACTCGTCGGGGAAGTACAAATGACGCCGAAACCGTACCCCCGCACGCGGGCAACCGGACCGCGGACGAGTCGCTCCCGGAGGACACCCACGCCGATGCAGCGGCGACGTTCGTCGACCGTGCGGTCCTAGCACGGCGACGAGATCGCCGAGCCGTAGCTAACGGCTTTCTAGTACGCTCGCTTCGACAACTTTGACTGTGTTACGCGTCAAATCGGAGACAGCCGGTGCTACCGGGCTTCCCCCTACCACACCTTCAGAACCCATGACTCCCAGGGATAGGGAATATGCTACCAAGATAAAGACCTATACTCCCAGGTCATGTAGGTGAACTATGACCGACCCACACGACCCGAACGAATTCGCCGATGTTAACGAGTCCGTCGGGAAAGATTGGGAGGCCGAAACAACACCCTACGAGCGCGTCCGAGAAATCATCAGCCACACCTACACTCCTGTCTCCGCAGGCATCGTCGCCGAGCAGGCCCGTACCTCCCCCAAGACGGCGCGAAAACACCTCACCGCGCTCGCTGACGAAGGATTCGTCACGACCGGCACCGGCGAACACGGCGGGACGATCTATCGACGCTCATCTGAGTCGCTCGTCGTCGAACAGGTCGCAGACATCCTTGAGCACGTCTCGACCGACGAGCTGGTCACTCGCGTCACGGAAATGCGAACCAAAATCCGCAACTTCCAAGAGCGGTACGGCGTCGAGTCCCCAGAGGAGTTCGCTATCGAACGAACCAATCAGACCCTCTCTGAGGACGCCGACGCGGAGGACCTCGACCCCGAGACGATCCAGGAATGGCAGACTACGCGCCGGAACCTCGCGTTCGCCAACGCTGCGCTCTCGATCGCGACCGCAGAACGCTTCGTCGACGGCGAAACACAGCCGTCTCACGGAAGCGTCCCCGCCCAATAACACATGGGCACGGACACCGAGCGGAGGGAGGCGCACTCCCTGCGTGGTCCGATAGATCGCCCAGTCCTCCGCGCCATCCGCGACGTGTTCACCGCGGAGGAACCACTAGCAACCGCACAGCTGGACGACTACCTCGATCCACATACGCTCGAAATTACGTTCAGTGAGGGACTCTGTGGATCCGACACCGCCCGAATCGACGTCCAGTGGACAACACGGGACGACTACAAGTTCCACTATACGGATTCTCACAACGTGAATTTCCGATGGGGGAAACATCCTCACAACGGCGACTACGTCCATGTTCCCGGACTCGAGCACTATCACCCACCACCGGACGCATCGTCCGACCCAGACGATGTCGAAGAGTCCCGTATCAAACACTCCGGGGAGAAGCTTGTCGCACGCGCCGTCCTCAAGCTCTGGCGGGCTGCCTACCACGCCGAATCGTTCGCCCCGCTCAATGCGGGGAGTAATCCTCCGTGAACGAGCCCACTTCCGCAGAGGGGAACCCTGCTCCCGGTGTTGATGCCGCCAAACTCTCCGCGGGTGATCGCGTCGCATACTCCGTTAAAGAACCGACTAGCCGCGTCTACGGCACGTGGGCGAAAGCATCGTCAAGGAAGTCCCCCCGAGAACGAGAGGCACTGTCGCGGGCGCTCCCATCCGCAAGTGAGTCATCGCCACGCGGTTTCTCAACGCGGCTCTCTCCAAGTGAGCGCGTCCTGCACGAGGTCCTTCATCCCTTGGAGATCCCGAAGGCGACGAGGTCGCGGCGGCCGCCGACGGTGAAGACGAACAGGGCGACGAGGCCGACGCCGTAGGCGACCATGAGGGGGATCGTCACCAGGAACATCGTGACGGCACCGCCCGGAGTGAAGTACGCGGCGAGCAGGAGGAGGGCGACGGCGACCTCGCGCCAGCGGTCGCGCATCGTCCGATAGGGGACGCCGGCCGTGTTAAGCAGGATCATGAGCACCGGCACGTCCGCGAGCAGACCGATTCCCGCCGTCGTGTAGAAGATCAGCCAGAAGAAGTCCGAGATCCGGTAGCTGATGATCATGTCCGCGCGGATCGCGTCGGCGACGAGGTACGAGACGACCGTCGGCGCCACGTACGCATACCCGAGCGCGAACCCGCCGGCGAGCCCGGCGACGAGCGCGGCCGTCCAGCCGAAGATGATCCGCTGGTGGCCGCGGACGAAGCCGCGGTCGCGCAGCGCCGGCCAGGCGTAGTAAGCGACGACCGGGAGCGTCGCCACGAGCGCGACGAGGAGCGAGAACTTCATCTCGAACACGAGCGCCTCGACCGGGTGGAGCGTGACGATCGTGAGCGACTCGGGGTGGACGCTCGGCGGCAACCGCCCGAGGAAGTCCCGCTTGACGCCGCCGATGCCGCCCGAGTACAGCCACGTGAACGTGCCGCCCATGATCAGCATGAACGCGCCGACGACGCGGAAGCTCCGCGAGGTGATACTGTCGAGGACGAACTTGATGTCCACGTAATACCCCCCGACATCGTCCGGATCGCGCTCGTCCGCGAGGGAGTCGAGGAACGACCGCTCGGCGTCGGAATCCCCGGCCGTCGGATCCGCCGCCGTTCCGTCGTCGGCTCCGGAATTCGCGGGCGTTTTCCGTTCCCGCACTTCGCGCCGGAGCTGCGCCTCGTCGAATCGGTCGAGGACGGCCCTGGCCTTCGCGTGATCGCCCGCGCCGAGCGCGGCGTCCGCGTGGGAGAGCGCCGCCGCCTCCGTGAGCGCGTCGAACGCCTCCGGCGGCGCCGCGCGAACGCCCGCCGCGTCGAGAGATGCGATGTCGATGCCCTGCGGATCGCCCGCGGTGGCGGGTGTCGGGGCAGCGCCGAGAGCCGTCCGGTGATCGAACCGCCCCCGATTCCGGGCGGCCGCCGTGGCGACTTTCGAGCAGCCCAACCCGACCGCGTAGAGGGCGACGAGGGGGAGCGCGACGAGCGACATCGAGAACGGGTCCGGCGAGCCGTTCGCCATCGAGCTGACGACGACGATGGCGACCACGGCGTGGCGCCACCGCCGCCGAAACGTCGCGTAGGGGACGACGTCGGCGTGCGACAGGGCGGTCATGACGAGCGGGAGCTGGGCCGCCGCGCCGAACGTGACTGTCAACAGGAGGACGAACTGCGCCCACTGGACGATCGAGTACTGCGGCTCGAAACCCGCGCTCAGCGCGTTCCCGGCGAGAAATTCGAACAACAGCGGGATGAAAAAGCGGTAGCTGTAGATCACACCGAGGGCGAAGAGCGCCGCCGACGCGAACGCGAGAGGGACGAGCGTCCGGCGGGCGACGATCGACCGGGGCCACAGCCCGCGGGCGTCGAGCGCGGCGCGCGCGAAGTAGACGAAAACCGGGAGCGCGAGCAGCGCGCCGCCGAACGTCGCGAACTTCGCCTGGAGCAGGATCACATCGAACGGCGTGAGCGCGATGAATTCGACGTTCGAACCGACCCACTCGCTCATCCCCGCGGTCGTCACTCGCTTGAGGAACTCCCACCCGTGGAGGCGAAGCGAGTAGAACGTGCCGAGGAAGCCCAGGAGAAAGACCGCGAACACCTTCCGGAGGTCGTCCCGAGCGGCCCGCAGCATGGCGCCCACGGTTTCGCGCCCCCCGTCGAGCGCGCGGCGGGCGTCGTCGGTGAGCGGTTCTCTCATATCCATCGAAACCCGTTACGGCGTTATCAACTTTTCAGCTTTCGTACATGATTCCGCGGGAGCGGACAATCGGAACGGACGACAGGAAGCGAGGTCCGCGGCCCGACGAGCTTCGTCGGGATCGTCAGGAGCGAGGAGTCGCGGACGGCCGCGAATATTTATAACGCACGATGATGAACTACACTCAGAAAGGAGGACCGCTCAGATGGCACAACTGGCCTACTTCGTCAGCACCGTCCTGATGGGGCTGTTCCTGCTCGCCGTCGCCGTCAGCCTCGCCCGGGGAGGGGGGTGGCGTCAGTATCGGGTGGACGACCGGCGGAGTACGTCCGATGCGCTCGCCCGAGTCGCCGGGAGTCCGACGGCGTGGACCGTCGGGTTCCTCCTGCTCGTTTTCGTCTCGGCGGCGACCGCGGTTCTCTTCGTCAGCGGCGCCGGGGTGCCGGAGTCGATCAAAGGAGCGGTCGGTTTCGTGCTGGCGGGGGTGGGTCTTTCCGTCCTGGCGGCGTATCTCGTCTTCGGCATCTATCGCTCGGCGAGGTACAGGGGGTTGAAGAGCGCCCAGGCGGCCGCGGCGAGCGTGTGGGTCCTCGGGCTGCTGTTCGTCCTCGCGGTCGTACTGAAACTCACCGTGGGGAGTTGAGAGAAACCGGAGAGAGCGCCGTGAGAGATAGTTCCGAGTCGTCGTCCGGTCGCGCTTTCCGCCGCTCGGGAAGCGGAGACGCGGCGGAGGCGTCGACGATCCGACGCGCGCTCTCGGATCGGCTCGGGGGCGCGATTGGGCCCGGCGGACGGAGCGCGATCGCGTCCCGAGGACGGAACGCGGTCTCTCTCGGGAGCCGCCGCTGGATCGCTGGAGTCGCCGTCGTCGAGCTGCTCGGTCTCGTCGGTTACTTCGGGTTGACGTCGGCGGAGGTGACGAGCCTTCGGTACGTGCTTTACCCGTTCGTCTGGATCAACGTCGGTCTCTGGGCGGTCGCGAGGACGGCCCCTCCGCGTTCTTCGCGGCGCTACCGGTGGGTGGCGCTCGGTGTCGCGGCGGGATACTTCCTGATACTCGCCTTCCTGGCGGGCCTCGTCGGGATCTCGCTCGGCCACCACGGGCACGATCACGCGCACGTAGTCGGATTCCAGTTCGCGATGGCGTCGCCCGGATGGGGGCCCAGGATCGCCTACGCGGTCCCCGGCGTCGGACACGTCTACTTCGTGCCGTATCTCGTTATCGGGTACCTCTCGCTCGCGTACCTCGTCTACGCGGCCGTTCTCGACGCGGGTCGAACCGCGCTCGGGGGCGCGTTCGGCCTCGCGTCGTGCCTCGGATGCAGTTTTCCGCTGGTCGCGTCACTCGCGACGGGCGCGGCCGGCGGCGCGTCGCTCGCGACGGGAATCGACGCGCTCTCGGTCGATCTCTCGACCGCCGCGTTCGTCCTCGCCGTCGGACTCCTGTACTGGCGACCCGGTTCTCGAACGTGAGCGGCCTCGACCTGAATCGAGGGAAGGTTCCGACGTTCGGGGGCGTTGTCAGAGAATCGAGTACGCGGCGGCGAATGTCAACACGAGCGCGGCGAGCAGGCCGACGAGGACGACGGCCGAGATCGCGGGGGGTTCGAACCGGAGGTGCTGGTAGTACCCCGCGACCATGACCGCCTTGAGAGACGAGAGTGCCAGTATCGCGGCTACGCCGACCCAGTAGGCGAGCCCCGCGAACTCGATCAGCACCTGCGCCGTCGCCATCGCGAAGAGGACGACGTATATCGCCGTGTACAGTTTCGTTGACGTCATGGTGTCACCTATATGATGTAGAACAGCGGGAAGAGGAACAGCCAGACGATGTCGACGAAGTGCCAGTAGAGCCCGAAGTACTCCACCGGCCGCTCGTCGTCGAGGTACGCGCCGCGGGCCGCCCTGCCCATCATGTAGAGGACGATCAGGAGGCCGACGAGCACGTGCGCCCCGTGCAACCCCGTCGTGAGGTAGAACGTCGAGGTTTCGACGCTGCTCGAGAGCGTCAGCCCCTCGTGGAAGAGTTCGTTCCACTCGATCGCCTTGTTCGCGAGGAACCCCACACCCAGTACCAGCGTGGCGGTCAGCCCGGCGAGGAGCCCGTACCGACTCCCCTTCTCGGCCGCGACGAGCGCGAGGACGACGCTGAAGCTGCTCGTGAGCAGGAGGTAGGTGTTGACCAGCCCGGGCGTCGGATCGTGCGGGACGACGTGCCAGTCGACCCAGCCGTGCGCGACGCGGGTGAAGACGTACGCGCCGATGAACGCCCCGAAGAGGACGACGTCCGACGCCAGGAAGATCCAGACGCCGAGTTTCGTGTTTTCGACGCCGTCGAACGGCCAGCTCTCGCCGAACGGACCCGCCGGGCCGCGGAACCGCTGTCTCGCCATCCCGACCAGCGCGAAGGCGAGGAAGGCGGTGCCGACGACGGCGATGCCGGCGTAGATGCCGCCCTCCATTCCCGGGGGGAGCCCCCCGTCGCGGAAGCCGGAGAGGCCCAGGAAGACGACGAACGACGCGAGACCGACGACGAAGGGCCAGACGCTCGCGTGACTCTCGTGGCCGTGGTTCGGGTCGTGACTGCGATCGGGGTCGTGACCGCCGAGACCGCGCGAGTCGAGGTCGTGATCGATCCCCCCGACGGCGGCGGTCGTTCCGCCGTCCGCGACCCCCGGCGCGCCGCCCGACCCTTCGCCGGGCGTCAGGGCTCGTTCGGTCGTGAGGAAGCGCAGCGATCCGCTCCCGTAGCTGGGCGTTCCGGGGAAGTTCTCGAGCGGGGGAGGCGACGGGACCGCCCACTCCGCGGTGGTCGCGAACTCCCACGGGTTGTCCCCGGCCTCCTCGCCGACGAACAGACTCCGCGAGAGATTCCAGAACATGACGAGGAACGACGCGCCGAGCACGAACGCGCCGACGGTGGCGAGCTGGTGCCAGGTGACGAACGCCGGGTCGTACTCGATGACGCGTCTCGGGGTCTCCCAGGCGAGGAACATCGGGAAGTACAGGAGGTTGAACCCGACGAAAAACAGCCCGAAGTGGACCTTCCCGAGCCACTCGTCGTACATCCGACCGGTCATCTTCGGGAACCAGTAGTAGAGGCCGCCGATCAGGGCGGTGACGCCGCCGACCATCACGTAGTGGAAGTGCGCGACGACCCAGTAGGTTCCCCTGAACTCGTAGTCGAGGACGATCGCGCCGAGGAAGACGCCGGTGATGCCCCCGATGATGAACAGCACGAGCGCGCCGAACGAGAACAAGAACGGGGTGGTGAACCGGATCCGCCCCTTGATCATGGTGTAGATGAGCGCGAAGACCATGAGATCGAAGGGAAGCGAGATGCCGATCGTGGTCGCCATGAACAGCGTCTTGACCTGGAGGTTGATGCCCGTGAGGAACATGTGGTGCATCCACACCGCGAAGCTCTGAACCGCGACGAGGATCATCGCCAGGATGAACCACTTCCGACCGACGAGCCGCCGCCCGGTGAACGTCTGGAACGTCTCGGCCATCACGCCGAGCGCGGGGAAGAAGACGATGTACACCTCCGGGTGGCCGAAAAACCAGAAGAGGTGCGCCCAGAGCAGCGAGCCGCTCCCCTCGGCGGCGAAGTAGGTGGTCCCGAGGAGACGATCCGAGGTGAGGATCAAAAGCGCCGCGAGAAGAGCCGCGAAGGCGAAGAGCATCATCCAGACCGTCAGGAGGATCGTCCACGTGAAAAGCGGCAGCCGCCAATAGGTGAGCCCCTCCGCCCGCATCCGGTGCATGGTCGTCAGGAAGTTCACCGACGAGACGGTCACGGAGGCCACGAACAGGACCAACGCCAGGATGGCGGTCGTCGCACCGACGTTCGGCATGTACGTCGGGAGGTTGAGGGGAGCGTACATCGTCCACCCGCCGGCGAGCGACTGCCCCTGGAAGAACGAGACGCCGAAGAGGACTCCTGAAAACAGGTACAACCAGTAGCTCAGCGCGTTGAGTCGCGGGAACGCGAGGTCCTTCGCGCCGATCTGGAGTGGGACGACGTAGTTCGCGAAGCCGAAGGCGAACGGCGAGAGGAACCAGAAGACCATGAGGAGGCCGTGAGCCGTGACGGCCTGATTGTACGACAGAGGAGAGAGAAAGTTCCCGCCGGGCGTCCACAGCTGCACCCGCATGAGCAGCGCGAGGACGCCGCCGAAGACGAGAAAGAACAGCGCGGTCAGCGTGTACAGGATCCCGATATCCTTGTGGTTCGTCGTGACGAACCAGCGCTTTATCGATCCGAGGGGCGGGAACGCCTCCTCGGCGGCGTCGGCGTGCCCGTCAATCCGCGACGGATCCAGCTCGTCGCCCGCCGTCGCGTGCCCACCGTCGGTCGCACGCCCACCGTCAGTTTCGTGTTCGCCGTCAGTCGTGCGTTCGCCGGCGGACGCATGCCCACCGTCGGTCGTGTGTCCGCCGTCCGGCTCCGTTCGGTGTCGCGTCTCGTCGTTCATGGTTCGTTCACCTGTCACCCCCGACCGATGCGCTGGCGTTCGCGGTAGTGGAGTTCGCGGTGGTGGCGTTCGACGGCGTTTCGGAGTTCGACGCGGTGTTTTCGTACCACCGCTCGTAGTCGTCCGGCTCCATCACGACGACTTCCGCCGTCATGTACGAGTGGCCCGCGCCGCAGAGCTCGTAGCAGTTCGCCTGATACGTCCCCGTCTCGCTCGGCGTGAACCGCGCGGTGGTCGTCTGCCCCGGGATCGCGTCGGCTTTCACCCTGAGCTCGGGGATCCCGAAATTGTGGAAGACGTCGCGCGAGGTCACGACGAGTTCCACCGTCTCCCCTTGGGGAACGCGGAGCGTCCCGTCGGCGGTGTGGCCGTTCGGGTAGGTGAACGCCCAGCCGAACTGGTACGCCTCGACGCGGATTTCGAGAACGTCGTCCTCCTGCTCGGTCGGGGCCGCCTCGACGTAGAGGAGCGTTCCGTACGTCCAGGCGATGAGCGAGATGACGATCACCGTGCTCAGCGCGAACGAAAGGAAGAGCTTCCGTCCGCCGCCACCGCCCGTCGGGAGTTCGCCGAGCGTCGGCCGGTCGTCGGCCGCCCCGCGCTCGCGCCCGTCCACCGCGCCGGCTCGCGCCCCGCCGTCTCTGTACTTGTACGCGTTGTAGAACATGTAGACGATGACGACGACGCCGACGAGCGTGCCGAGCAGCAGAAACACCCAGAAGATCTCCCGAAACACGTCGGCTCTGGTACCCGTCGGGAGAATGCCCTCTCCGTGCAGCGGGACGACCGCGACCACCGACCCTACCGTGTGCATCGGTACCACATGTCCCCTATTAATTTTGATTATCTTTATGGGTACTTATTCATTGCGGAGGGGGTCCGTTGCGCTCCGGCGCTGGGGAACGCTTTTGACGCTGCTGGACGGAGTAAATATCATGGTAGACAATGACACCCAGGCAGAGATCGATATCACGGAAACGGTCTCGGAGGACGTGGCGGAGCCCGACTTCGACCACCTGACCGGCATCGTCACCGACGGGTTCGTCGGCGCGGTCGGCGGCCTCGTGGGAACGACCGTCATGACGGTCGTGTTGCTGATCGCGGCGACCCTCGGGGCGTTCGAGGTGAGCTCGTTTGCCTCGCTCACAGAACTCACCGGGGTAAACGTCCTGATCCCGTTGGATCCCGTGTCCGCCGGCTACGTCCTGTTTCTACTGAACGGCATGGTCACCTGGCCGCTCCTCTTCGCCTCGATTGGGTCGTACCTCCCCGGGACGAAGTACGCCACGAAGGGAATCCCGTACGGGATGGTGCTCTGGACTGGCTTCGTCATGGCCTTCTACTCCGACCAGACGGGGATCGCGCTCGTGCTCTATCTCCTCCTCACGCTGCTCGGTCACGTCGCCTACGGGTTCTCGCTCGGCTCGGTCTTCGATTACCTTGCCAATCGCCCGGAGACGCTCGTCTGATTTGTTTGGACAGTAGCTTTCTCGTCGGCTATTTACGCGGTGAAGAACACACCGTAACCTTTCTCGAAGAACGATCTGATGCCGACTTTGCCATCCCGACACTCGTTCTCTATGAGCTGTACACCGGAGCGCTCCGCTCGAACGCGCCTGGAGAGGCGATCGGGACGGTGGCAAAAGCGCTCGAATGGACAACTATTCTCGATTCAGCCGCTCCACAGCGCATGAAGCCGTGCAGATACGCGCGACGTTACTCGCCCGTGGCGAGCTTATCAACGTGGTCGATATCCTCATCGGCGGGATTGCACGTGACACGTCTCTCCCAGTGGTTGCCGTCGACTCGGATTTCGAGGCCGTTCCCGATCTCACGGTGCAAGACCCTCGTGCGATGGTTGAAGACGCAGACGGCGACACACAATCGACGGCCTAACCATGACTTTCACTCTGAGGAGATGCCATGACTGATAAGCAGCCAGACGAAATCGAAGCGAACAGCTCACTCTTCGACAAGTCGTCGAGCGTCACGTCAGACGCCCCCGACGAGAAATATGCCAATCAAGAAAAATATCAAGAGCCACTCGACAGCGACGTTGACCCGTCGGCTCTGTTCTTTTTGGCCACCACCTACAAAGAGGGCGAGCCGATCGACACCTCCGAATATATCGACGAGGGCCTTTATGACACCTCCGAGCAACGGGCTGTGAGTAAGGATGAGCTTAAGTGTAGATCTGACGAGATGCATGCGCACTTCAAAGAGAGTGGGGCGTTCCTCGCTGCCAAGCCCAACAACGATTCTAAGAACTAAGGATCGACGGCCAGGCAAATCTCCTAGCGAAACCAACAGCCATGATAGAGTTGAGCTCTACACAATGTACATTTTGTACAGAATTTGTATAATGTAGGTAGTGAAGATAATGGCGCCGAATTAACTAACCTAATCGTCTATCACTTGGCTGTTCAACATTTCAACGATTTCCTGAACACGTTCCTCATCCGCTTCGACACCTCGCTCTCGAAGAATTTGGAGGGCGACCTCATCACCGTGGTCGGCAACCACTTGGAGGCATGCATCTTGGAACTCTCGTCCTTCGAATTCAGAGACATCGAACATCGAGCACGCAGCGGTCACCGAAGACCGCATTCGCGTGACGCGCTTCCACGTTCCTTCACGGACATAGAATCCATGCATATTGGTCTTATCAAAGGAGAACGCCGGTCCGCTGGCTGGCTCTTCCTCATCGGAGTCACCCATTTCCTGAGTGGCGGGAGGAGCGCCCTCTTCGTTGATGGTCTCGACAGATTCAGTAGTAGTTGCCGCTTGAGTGTCTTCCGCTATGGTGATATCTTCGCCGTCCTTCGCTTGCTCTCTATCTTCTGTTTGTTGGAGCTGTTCAGCGATATCGCCGAATCGATTGTCCTCGTTAGGCATGGCTGTGGTCCTCCACGAGGTCCGCTAAGTGATCGAAGTTAGAGATCTGATCGCAGTCTTCGTCGAATGCCGAGACAGGCATACCTTGCTTAAAGGCCCGAGAGATAGCGGTCCGTTCGCGGATGCCGGGCTTCGGAATGGTATCGACACTTCGTGCTGGATCATCGAGTGCATCGAAGATCTCCGGGTCGATTCGTGCGTACTCAGGGACAAACGAATCAAACTCTCGGTTGAGATTCTCAACGAGCGTCCGATGCTCGTTGCGCTGGCCCATTGTTTCGCGAACCATATTTGGGGTGACGGCGAGGATATCTAAGCCAATATTCTCTCGAATTGGGGCGATTTGACGCCGAATCATTTTGTTGAGGCCGTTGATCGAGCCTGCACGAGGGATCAATGGAATGATCACCCGTTGTACGGCGATGAGAGCGTTATCAGAAAGTTTGCCACGACCGCCTGCTGCGTCAATAATGACGTAATCGAAACCCTGCTCGACGAGCGGCTCGACGACATTCCGTCGGAGCTTCACGTCCGCGAATCGTTCATCTTTCAATCGTGTTTCTACGTTCTCAAGGTCGTTGCTCGAAGGAAGGAGATGCACGCCGAACTCCGTCTCGAGAAGTAATTCACGGGGGTCTTCACCGTCGATAAGGGCATCTCCGAGGTTTGCTTCCCGGTCGTAGGCGTCGTCGTAGCCCAACTGGGTCGTCATATGCCCGTCTTTATCCAAATCAATCAGCACAGTCTCGTTGCCCCGGGCCGCAAGCCGATCAGCGATGTTGAGTGCTATTGTCGACTTTCCCACCCCTCCTTTGAGCAGCGATACGGCTGCCCCTGGGAGGCCCTCGAACGTTTCGACACTCATCGGTTAGCCCCCCTCTGATACGTAGATTTTGTACATTTTGTGGACAATCTACGTTGTGAAGGCACTGGGCATCGTTCACGAATTGTAGATAATATGCGTTTTGCCATACTCATACCCGGTTACTGAACCGTCCCTCTTAATTCTGCGTCAGACAGATTAGCTGAGTAATTCACATTATGTACATTATGCAGATGTTCTAAACAGTCTACAAAACTCATCAGGCGAGAACGCCCTACAAAATTTACAAAATATACACAACGTGCAGAGTTTGTACAGTATTGGTCGATAGGAAATTCAGCCAATCGGTAGCGCGGAGCTCCCTTTCTCAACGAGGGCCGAAGACGTGAGTAGGGAGGAGAGAAGTGCATCTCGTAAAGGATTAAGCCGATCTACGGCCAATTCTGAGTTACTGCTCCCCCGGCACACGTCCGGGAGAGTAGGAGCCACCAGTAAGCTGGCTTCTGTGGCGCGAGAGTATCGCGCCCTCTACTCAGGAACGACGACGGCGAACGGGTTCGAATCCACGCCCATCTTGGGTTTGAGCGTGAGGATATCGGGAATTGAATCGGCGAGACGATCCTGGCCTTCGGTCGGAGTAGGAGGCAACAGCCATTGCACCTACACCGAAGGCAAGGACGGGAAGAGGAAGCTGGGCCGCGTCCATGCAGGGGGTAGCGGGGGACACTGTCGGTGCGGGAAAGCCCCGTTCTCAAGGAGTGACCGACCGCCGCAAGGCGGGAGGAAGCGAGTAGAGCGAGGTGGTTTACAGGAATTCAGGCGAGAAAGCCCACGACTCAAGTCGTAGGATGAATCACCGTCATCGTCTACTTTCATTATGCGGGAATGCCTTAGGTGCTCTCCGCGCGTTTTTCTGTGCATCCGACGCGGCACGTCCGCGCCCATCCCGGGACAATCGGACACATTCGGACCCTCCGACCGAGGCTCGAAGGTACCTCTTCGGGATACCTCACGTCGGGTAGCGACGCTAAAGACCTCAGTACCTCCGAATCCGCCGACAATCGTCCGAACCCCCGAGGAAACGACGGGACTGGACGATTCAAGCACAGGTGTAACGGCCGTTTGACCCGGCCAGCACCCCGTCAGTGTGCAAACCGTAAACATCTCAACTCAACGGGCCTTCGCTCGTGGGAATCCCACGACTACAGTCGTGGGAGGAGGTCAAACACATCCTGACCTAACAACGTACCACGTTCACCGAGGATTTCAAGCAGAGATTCGATTAAAAGCGGGTGAGAACCGTGAATTCAGTCGGGGGTTCCAGCTCATAGGAGGGAAGAATCGATGAGGACGAGCCGAAACTCACTCCCTCCCGGCTCTGTTGAAACCCTCAAATCGCAGCAGGAATGGCACGCTGAATACAGAAGATGAGTCCAGTACATAGCTTTACATGGTTCGCGTCGTCTGCAGCACTTCGATCACTCGGGGACTTTGTGTATTTCGATTGTTATTCGGTTTTCTCTGTTTGGAAAGCGGGTTCGGGCGAATATTCGATGACTCGAAACTCTGTTGACCCACACTGACAGGTATCACGCCCGATTGGTTGAATTGTCCCGTCAGACCATTTCTTAACCGGATACGCAGCATCACAGTCAATACATTTGGCGAGCTTTCGTTCGTACTCCCCAGTGGGCATTGTACGTCTATTTCCGTCGCAAGCTAAGGTCAGAATTGATTTTGACTATACAACACTCCTTTAAGCAACCTACCGATTCGGTTGCTCCGTCTCGGAAAGAGTATTTCCGAGGATGTGTTTGATTCCGCGCCGGAGTCGAGACGAGACAGCCTGTTGAGAGATGTCGAGCTCGTCGCCGAGGTCTTCCATCGTCACCTCGCGCGGAGAGTTGAAGTAGCCACGATTGTAGGCGAGAACCAGCGCTTCCTGTTGTGTGTCGGTGAGTGCCGCCTCGGTCTCCGTTTCGACCGGCGTGAGCGTGTGCAGCTTCGTCAACGTAACTGGGATATCTACCTCTCGACAGCGTTGCTGAAAGGTCGCAATGTCGCTTCGGTCATCGCCACGTACCTCAAATATCCATTGATGTTTCGTGCCAGTGGCTGTGAGAAGGGGGATCTCTGTCGCCGCCAGCGTGCTGAGAATGCCGGCGTATTCCAGTGCCCACTCAACACGCAACAGATACTCGTCCTCAACAGAGTCAACAAGGCGAATAGCTACCACCCCTGGATGGTCAGAAAACGCCTTCTCGATACCGTCAACGATAGTCCCGCGCACCCAAAAGTATGGAACGACCATGTCCTGTGCAGGGATAATTCGCTCCAGTGTGACCGTTACATTCGGTAATTGCTGGAAGACAGTTCCGAGGGGAAATTGATCCGCAGGATCCGTGAAGGTCGCCTCAGTAGCCATCGGCCGAAGTGTAGTACTCTGGCCATAAATACCTACTACAGGCACTCAACAGCGTCTGGTTTGAGAACCTCTGTTCAACAGCCCATAACTTGGCATACGTGCTCTATATCCGGCCCGACTTCGCCAAATTGTCACGGAGAGGGGTTCAACAGAGCCTCCCTCCCCTCCCCTCCCACCGCTGTATAAAACTGTCTTGTCTTCCATTGATATGCTCAATCCTGGAGCGCCAAGCTAGATTGGAGACTCACGAGAACGACAAGCTAGCTACCGGCGTACCCGGTCCAGCTAAGCGGACCCCCGTCCGTATACC
This sequence comes from Halegenticoccus soli, assembly GCF_002844195.1. Classification (GTDB taxonomy): domain Archaea; phylum Halobacteriota; class Halobacteria; order Halobacteriales; family Haloferacaceae; genus Halegenticoccus; species Halegenticoccus soli. The sequence goes on along the minus strand of NZ_PEND01000011.1, from coordinate 71,494 downwards.
AACTAGGAAGCGCTGGTTCTCGCCTACAATCGTGGTAGCTTGACGAACCCCCTCTCCCCTTTTTCGAGTTGTAAACTCAGGACAGAAGGGAGGGGCAAGCATGGAAGTAGACGCTGAAGCCATCGGTTATGGCGATATGGACCGGTAGGAGCCTCAGAGGGCCGATCCTCTTACTTCTAGTTAGAAACGGGAAATTTTATGTAGGTCAGTAACTTACCATATCCGTATTGGATTCTATTGGTTAGCCTCACCTAGCAATGCTAGATGAATAAAAAAGCCATTCGATTTACGGCTTTGAGTGGATTCAGGTTGATACTTCCCCTTACAATTCGCCGAGTTCAGGCAGTCTAACTCGATATTCGTGGACTCGGTTCTGAAGCGTACTGCATCACAGCCAAGCCCTACCGAGAAGATTTACAACTCGAAAAAGGGGGGAGGGGGTTGCGTTAGTGCATGCCTCCACTGAGTTACGACTCTTTCGTGTCGAAAAGTTGGAATCACCATCGAAATTCGGCGTCTCTCACGAATTCCTCTGTGTCTCTTCAACTACGATGTTTACAACTCGAAAAAGGGGTGTTGTGGGGTATGTACCTCGTTCGGAGGATAATTCATAGTCTACAGAATAGGACGGTGTTCATAGTTACCTATCCTGGGTTTTGAGCCGTTCTTTGTTACAACTCGAAAACGGGGAGGTGGCCACACATTAAATCAACTGATGAGACCTACATGCGGTTCAGTTACAACTCGAAAACGGGGGGATGATAGATTTCGAAAACGGTATTTTCCTGAATCCACGGATGCGCGCCTGTAGCTGTTATCGAGGCTGTTTTCGGCCGATTACAACTCCACAAGGGTTCACTTTTTTATAGCCAGAGTCCAAGAGGGTTCATAATGGACCGAGAGGGACGTACAGAGAATTCGGACGACCAACCCGAACAGGGCCGGGAAATCACGCCTGCTGATTCTGAGGCCGCTAAGAGTCATGGCTCGACGGATGCACGTTCAGAGTCTCCCTCAACATCACAGACCACCTTTGGGAGCACCTCTGATGCTGGGGACACCCATCAAAATGCCATAACCGATGACAACGGCGGAATTTCAATTCGAGAACGGCTTCAGACTGAGTCTTCAGGTGGTGTTTTCGCCAACAAGGACCTCGTCCGGTCAGATACTATCATCGACGAGGACCGCATCGTCGGTCGGGATGAGCAGCTGGGTCGCGTCGTCGACAATCTCAAACCTGTCCTCCAGAATGAAGGCATTCCGGATATGCTTCTGAGTGGTCCGTCGGGAACGGGCAAATCGCTCATTATCCACGCGGTCTGCAAACAGATTGTCGAACTGTGTGAGTCGCAGGACAAAACGTTCGGTGTCCTTTCCATCAACTGCGAGGGACCGAAGACCGCAGACCGAGCGGTGTATCGGCTAGTCAAAGCGGCTGCTGACGATCTCGGTGTCGATCCCGGCGTACCTCAGACGGGCGTGTCCACAGACCAGAAGCTCGAACGGCTCTACGAGCTCATGCGAGAATACTACGACGGAGTCATCTTCATCCTCGACGAGATCGATCTACTCGAAGGGCCGTATCAGGAGGCTGAGTACAATTCTCTTATCTACCAGCTCTCACGAGCCCGTAAACTCGCCGATTTTGATGGTCCTATCTCTCTCACAACCATCACTAACTACGCCGATTTCATGAAGAACCTCAACAGCCGGGCTCAGAGCTCCTACAATCCTGACGATATCTTTTTTGACGACTACGATGCAACCCAACTCCGCAGCATCCTCCAGTACCGTCGCGATGCATTCAAGCCGAATTCTCTTGCAGAGGACGTCGTCCCACTTGTTGCTGCATTTGGTTCTCAGACACATGGCGATGCTCGGAAAGCAATTGATCTCCTTCGGTGGGCTGGAGAACTCGCTGAGCGGCGTGGCTCAGACACCGTCACTGAAACCGATGTTCGCGAAGCCCAAGAGAAATATACCGAAAATCGAAAACTCCGACACATCAACGGGATCTCGACACAGAAGAAACTCTCTGTCTATGCCGTCGCAGCTACCGCACACTATACGAAAGACAACCCCGAGTGGATCCCCGCAGGCCCCGCGTTCAAGACGTACCAATTCATCGCTGAGGTGATGGACGCGGATCAGTATAGCCGCGAAACCTTCGTGAACCACGTCACTGAACAAAGTACATATGGCGTGTTGGACTTCGAGCGTCGGGGGAAGGGCCGAGGGAGAGGGGTGCATATGTACTTCTCCCTGTCTGAGGATCCAGAAACGATTATGGAGACGATTCGTGAGGACTCCCGATTCGCTGAGCTAGCTCACGAAGATGCGACTATCGGTGCCGTCGTTCGAGAGTGTGTTAAGAAATTCCGAGCTAACAGCTGAATCAGGCTTTCCTCTTCTGATTTTACAACTCGAAAACGGGGGGTGCAGGTGATTCGAGTGCTGTGTTATAAGTCGAAAACGGGGGGTCTAGTTCGTCGGCGGTCCTGTTACAAGTCGAAACAGGGGCTTCCGACGGACATGCGGTACTCATTCTTTACTTCGTAGATACCACGTTGGTGATTTCGCTAGTTGCAGTGCTTTGTCTTGCCCTCCCTATTCTGAGAGGGCGAGCGTAAAGCCCCAGCTGAAATCTTCCCAGTGTTCATCTCTCCTGCAACGTGACATGAACGATTGCTCGAAGCGGTACTCTCCCCTCGGGAGACATCCTTGTCAGGTGGCACCGACAACATGGATTGTCCTCTAAATTGGTGTCGCCAGGACCACATTACATATTTGGTAATACCTACTGCTGTATAATTTCTGGTAAACGTAGGTTCATATATCCTAATGAGTTTATGCAAAACGTGGACAGCTCAGACGTACTTATTGCGGTGACACTTGCAGCGATGCTCGTCATCGCCGGGTGTAGCACTACTACCGACACAAACGAGACAGATACGACAGCTCCAACGACAACTTCCAAACAAAATACGGCTGACGCTACTACTTCACTAACTACGACTACGCAAGCACCGTCAGCTCAAACATCAACATCCACCACACAACCCACAACAACACGATCACCGACAACTTAAACAGCAACACCACCTTCACAGACTCCGACATCGACACCAACGGCGACGCCGAAGCCCACGACACAACCAGTTCGCGGACCAGAGAGCGGAACCGCATGGACAGTTACTGTCACACGGGTTATCGATGGCGACACGATGGAGATACGGTTCCCAAACGGTGAAACCGACACAATCCGTCTGTTAGGAGTGGATACACCAGAGACGACCCTGAGCCGGGTCACGCCCAGTGAGTTTGAGGGTATTCCAGATACTGCAGCGGGTCGTGATCATCTCTTCGAATGGGGTGAGCGTGCAAGCCGGTTTGCCAGTGACGAACTAGAGGGGAAGACAGTCCGAATTGAGACGGACTCCGAAGCTGATCGCCATGGAAGCTACGGACGGCTTTTGGTATATCTCTTTATTGATGGTGAGAATTTCAACCAACGATTACTAACCGATGGCTATGCTCGACTGTACGAGAGTTCGTTCTCGAAACGGGCTGCCTTCGAGACTGCCGAAGCAAACGCACAGGAAAATGAGGTTGGATTATGGGACTTTGAGGAACTGACTCCGACTCCGACCTCAACACCTACCTCGACACCGGAACCGACTGAAGTGCCGTCCGACAAGGGAAATGAAGTGAATATTCCGCCACCGCCGTCGGATGGAGACTACGATTGTAGTAGTTTTGACACGCAAGAACAAGCGCAAGCGGTACTCGAACAGACGCCAGGTGATCCTCACCGACTTGATGGCGACGGTGACGGCATCGCTTGTGAGTCACTCTGAGTTCGGCACAAAAGCGCTCTCTCCGAAGGCGGGGCACGTCCCCCTCGTGGATTCTCTCTGCACAACTCGAGCGACAACAGTAGAGTCACAGCAACCTAACATGGGCTTGCGTCGCTATCGACGAAATTGACCAGCGCGACGACTAGTGGTCACGTCGATCGGAGAGAAGTACGGTCGGCGCGATTCAATATGAATCCAACTTCCGGTGGTTGTTCCCAAACAGATCCTCTAGCCGTGAATCCTCTCTAAGGTATAGAGTGAGTTTCTCCTGGGTCGGGAGTTTTCCAAGTTCATCACGGACCTTGCCCTTTTCAACCCTCTTGTCGGCCTCGCGCATGTGGACCTCTGTAACGCTCGTTGCGCCAGCATCACGAGCGATGTCACCGGCTTTGTACAACCGTTTGAGTGCTTGCCGGGCGCTCCCATACTTTTGGCCGGTAAACGCTGCGCACAACGGGGCGACATCCTCGTCGAGGACCCCATCATGGAAGCCGTCACGGCTGTCAGCGCAAATAGTCCGCTGATGATCAGGAGGAGGACGTATGGACCGTACTTGTGGTCAAAAGTCATCGCGAGTAACAGTAGTGAATCGCTGAGCCACAGTTGGGGGCCTAACCCAAATCCAAGAAATCCACGGGCAACGATAGCAGATACAAACAGTTCGATAAACGAGCCGCTTCGGCAGTCGATGAGGAAAAGTCATCGGAGATCTCGATAAAGGAGGTCTCTCTGTTCAACGAATCCTGGTCTGATGCAGCCTCTGAGAAACGCGATGTGTCGATATACCAGAAATGTGTTGGACGATCGCCGCGTTGACGTCGATTGTTTTCTCTCTCACACAGCGGTTTTCCTGAGTTCCACACACGAAACTGGGGAGTGAGTGCACGGAGAATCTTCTTATACAGCGGTTTTCCTGAGTTATCGGGTGAACATTAAGAGTGTTGCTTCACCTCGAACGTCCGCTACTACTATTATCTATTATAACAGTAGTGGTAGTAGTAGTAATTGCCGGTTCAAAGAAAGGCGCAAAGTGGCCGACTAAAGCATGTCTGACAGCGGTTTTCCTGAGTTAATCACTGAGGTTCGATCGATCTTTATATGGATATCGAGGTTGGTAGGGTTTGACGTCCTCAGAGACGAGGAATCGAATCTCAGGAAAACCGCTGTGTGTGAGGAGGGGGTTTTTGGGGAACTCAGGAAACTCAGGAAACTCAGGAAACTCGAGAAAAGTTAATGTAGATGGCCACGGCAATCATACTCACATGGACGACGTTGATTCAATCTTCGCTGATGATGTTGAACTCATAAAAAATGCCGACGTTCTCGAAGAAGATTACACACCCGAGGAAATCCTTTGTCGAGACGAGGTCCTCAAACAGTATACCAGTGTGTTCAAGCCCATTTACAAAGGTCGTCCTCCGCAGAACGCCTTTCTCTATGGTGACACCGGTGTCGGAAAGACTGCTGCAACGAAGTATCTCCGCGAAAACCTCGAACGCGATATCAAACGGAAGAATGAGCAACTTCCGGAGAATGAGCGAATCTCACTCAACGTCGTCTGGATCAACTGCGAGAATTTCACGACTGGAGATCACAAGACCTCGTCATACCAAGTCGCTGTCGGAATTGCGAATCGTCTCCGAGACAAGGGAAACCGCATTACTGGGACTGGGTATGCTCCACAGGACGTTTATGACATCATGTACGAGGAGCTCGACAAACTCGAAGGGACGGTTCTTGTGATCCTCGACGAGGTCGACAAAATCGGAAGAGACGATACATTACTTTACGAACTGCCACGCTCCCGGGATATCGGCTACGTCGAAAACGTGCGAGTTGGCGTCATCGGCATCAGCAACGACTATACCTTCCGGAAGAACCTTTCACCGAAGGTTAAAGACAGCCTGTGTGAAACCGAGATCAAATTCCCTGCTTACGACGCTGAAGAACTGTCTAAAATTCTCAAGGCTCGGGCAAAACTAGCTCTCTATGATGATGCGTATAGTCAAGAGACGATTTCTCTGTGCTCGGCACTCGCGTATCAGGAAGCGTCAGGGAGCGCTCGCCGAGCGATTCGACTCCTTCGACGATCGGCAGAGATCGCCGAGGAAAATGGCTCTGAACAGATTCAAGAGGGTCATATCCGGCAGGCCGATAAGGATCTTGAATATGGGAATATTGTTGAATCGATTGTCGATCAGGACGATGAGAAGCTCTACATCTTAAAGGCTCTCGCCCATCTCGATAAGGCAAGTCTCACGCCGGCTCGGACGCGGACAATCCACGCTGCGTATGCTCGGGTTGTTCGCGCATACAGCACCGTCGGTGGGAAGGATCCGCTCACTCAACGCGGTATGTTCAATCATCTCTCGAAATTGGTGATGTTCGGCTTTGTGAATACTATTGATCACAATAAGGGCGTTGGGGGCGGCCAATGGAACGAACATGAATTCAGCGATGATGTCGACCCACAGAAGGTGAAAGATGCATTTGAGGATCGTAACCTCGAGTGGTTGAACATCGACGTTCGTGACCTCGGTGAATAGCTCAGGAAAACTGTTGTGTTGGTTCCTGTTCGGTTGAATTTTATCTGTGAGTGACTTTGAAGATCCAGAACCGATTATGGAGATGATCCGTGAAGATACCAATTTGTTGAGTTCGAGAATGTGATACGAAAGCCCGCACAAACGGCTGAATGAGGCTTTCTTCCCCCAATTTTACAACTCGACAACGGGGAGTGGCCGACGCGCGTTTGGGTCTCGTCTCTTACCTCGTGATTGCCAGACGGATTGCGGTGCGCTGTGTCACTATCTTCCCTACTCTGAGAGGGTGAGCGTGAATCCCCAGCTGAAATCTTCCCAGTGTTTATCTCTCCTGCGACGTGGCATGAACGATTCCTCGAAGCGGTACTCTCCCGCCAGGAGACATCCCTTGTCAGATGGCACCGACGACGCATTCCAGATGTCCATGGTTGCCTCGAGGATTTCTCGCTCAGGGTAGTATAACACGGCATACTCGGCCTGGATCCGTTCGCCTGGGTCGAGCGACTGGTTACGGATCACGTCCGGAACCGAGAACCGGACGAGAGTCGTCTGCCAGCAGCCGTCGATCGGATAGGTGGGGATAATCGGCTCATCGGTCATGAATACGTGCCGTTGCACTCGGTCGTCGGGTGGAATAAGTACCACGCGCGCATTCTCGGTGCTCCAGAGTGCAGAGAATGGTTGGATATCGCCGAATCCGATAGACTGGGCCGTCGAACTCGACAGCAGCGAGCGTTTCCGCGGTAGTGTTCTACTAGGGCACGTAGATGCGCTCAGCGGCAGCCCAACCCGCTCGCGGGTTTCGTGCTCGGCGCGAGTTGTCGGCCGCAGTTACGCCACCAGGCTATCTATGACGTACGCCGTGGGAAGTACGAGAGTCACCGTCGCACCGCCGAGCAGACGAGGGTCCACGACCGTCGCTCTTCCGACGCTCAAGAACGTGCGTTCTCTTCTTTCCGTCACCGCTCGCGGTGTAATGGTGACCTCCGCGAACCAGTGAATCTACACTCAGTCTACCGGTTTCCCTGGCCACCATCCTAAACTCTCTTCAACCCGAATGTCAGATCCATGAGCGATCGAATCGAGAGTATCGACACAATGCGCGCTGTCGCAATGTTTTTCATCGTCATTGCGCACGTGAAACCGTTCAAGGGCTTCGAGACGTACGGAAACTATGTCTTCTTCGCGTTGGACACCATTGGGCAATTCGACGTCCCGTTCTTTTTCGCAGCGTCTGGGTATTTTCTCGCGAAAACAGTGGATGCCAATACCGTCACTTCCCGACTGTGGACTGTATTCAAAAAATTGGGATCGCTCTATCTGTTCGGTATCCTGCTTTACTTGGCAGCGACGACATGCGTTGCTCTCATCCAAGATACTCCCGTCACAGCTGCATTAGTTGCTCATCGGCTCGGCGACCTCTCCGTGGCTGGGTTACTGTACTACGGAGATGCTATCGGCGTCCCGCTGTGGTTTCTGACCGCCCTCTTTTTCTCCATCTGCTTCGTCGTACTCTTCGTTCGGGTCGGGAAGACGCGCTATCTGGTGCCCGTCGCAGCCGTACTCCACCTTCTCGGGCTGATCGGGATGAATTTCCAACACGTCTTCGAGATTCCGTTTCCCACACGGGATGCCCTCTTCTTCGGGTTCTTCTACGTCGCTCTCGGATTTCAGCTTCGATCGGTCGATTGGACGCCGAGCGAAGACCGGAGTCACATCTATCTCGGAGCGGTCTGTCTCTTCTTGGTAACTCAACTACTCGAGCAGTACGCCATCGGGTATGTACTCCGTGACCACACTCTTCCTCAAGCGGTGGTCTTGACGGAGTACACTGTCTCGACGGTGTTCTTTGTCCTCGCGCTCTTTGCGTATGCTCTGTCGAATCCAGAGCTAGGTGAACATACGACGCTTCCGACGGTTGGACGATACGCCGTCGGGATTTATCTGGTTCACGTTCCGCTTTTCCGTATCCTCCAGGCGGTGAATCGAGTCTGGGGGGCGGCACTCGGCATCGACCTCACGACGACGCTTCTGTGGCAGGTGGCTATAACGCCGCTCGTCTACGTCCTTTCGCTACTCGTCTATCTCTTCATGGCGAAGATTGGGGTCATCGAACTCGGAGGAAGTCATACGCCATGGCTCGATCGTATTCGCGCGTACGTCGGATCGTTGGTGTCGAGCGGAAGGTCCGAAATCAATTAACACACCCTACGGCGTTGATTGTCAGTTGCAGGGACGTACGACGAGCACGGACGTCTCCACCGAACGGACGCTCCGCATGTAGTGGTCGCACCGTCCGCTCCGAGAAGCGACACCGCCAGAACGTACAATACCGATAACCGTCTCGGTTTCGAATATGGACCGTGGCGCGCTCCGTCGGCGAGACGTGCTTGCAGCGAGTGGTGCACTCGTCGTGAGCGGCGGACTCAGTGGCTGCGTATTCGACTCGCGCGGTTCCCTGCGCTCTCAGAATACCACCACCACGGGATCTCCCTCCACTCAGACACCGCCCCCATCGAGCGCTGACGCGCCACCAGACTCCACAGCGGCACCTCGGTCACAACGCGTTTCCTTCCGAGCGACACACGGGGCCGAACTAGAAGGAACGCTCTATGGGGCCGGTGACTGTGGCATTGTGTTGATTCCGCAAAGCCACAAGGACCGCCACATCTGGAGGCCGCAGGCGAAGACGTATGCGCAGCTGGGCCATCTGGCGCTGACAACTGAGGTGGACCCCACTAATCGTACCGAGTCGGTTCTCGGTGCGATACGGTTCATGCGGCGCGAACAGAATGTGACGCGGTTACTCCTCATTGGCGCGAGCACCGGGGGGAAAGCAGCTCTTGAAGCGAACGTACGAGCCGAAGCGGGCGCGGTAGACGGGACAGTTACACTTTCGGCGAACGGTGGCGCAGAAAACGCGTCGGAACTTCAGGGGAGACTCCTCTTCATGATCAGCGAAGATGAACGCCCTGAGTATGTGCGCGTCGGCCACGCACTCGCTGAGAACGCCCCTGAGCCGAAAGAACTCATCACGTATTCTGGTGGGGCACACGCACGGGCTCTCGTTGTCGAGAAGCACGGCGATGCGGTTCGTCGACGCCTTCGAAAATTTGTTTCGACCGTGTGTACCGGCAGCTGAGGCGAGTTTCCGGCCAGACCTCTGACACCGTGTCACCACTCACCTTCGTACAGGAAGATGAGACGTTCCGGAATATTTTTTCATACACACAGAGATGTGAATGAGTATGATTTGTCGGCGAGCACACCAAGGATGGATGCGTGTCCTGACGAAGACGATTCTGTACCGGGCGGTCACACTCGCTGTGACATTCGCGGTCGCATACTATCTCCTCGGTGATACGAGCACCGCGTTGAATATCGGGCTTGCGTCAATGTTCTTGAAAACGGTCGTCTATTTCTTCTACGAACGGCTCTGGGACCACATCACTTGGGGAATGAGTCCTGCGTAGCAAAGCATTCAGCTCTTCTTGGTCTTTTCTCTCGGTTCACCGGAGATCTCTGCCGGTGAGAGATCACCTCAGAGTCCTCCTGCTGTGTCGATGCCTATTCTCTGTCCAGACTGGATTCAGCGTAAATCGCGGTGAGCAAGGACAAAGTTAGTCACTCGTGCGTCTCAGCGGGGTCGATCGTATCGATTTGATCCTCTATGTCGTCGATTTTCTCGCCGATCATGCCGACGACCTCTTTCGTTGTCTTTCGGAGCTTTTCGAGTCGCTCTTCCAGAGTATCCTGTCGATCTTCGAGACGCGCAAGCTGCTCTTTCAGGGCGGTGATATCGTCACCCGTAACCTCAACAGCGCCCGTCGCTCGGAGATAGGCCACGAAATCCTCGCCGCAGGGCGTGAGTTCCCATACACGAGAGGGCGACCCCTGCCCGTGTGTCTCCACACGGCCCGCCTCAACGACGAGGTTCCACTCGGCGAGCTGCTCCATGTGGTGCGAGAAGCTCCCGCGCGGGACGTCCGTTCGCCGCCGGAGGGTCCGCGTGGTCGCCCGTCCCTCGGTCCGCGACAAGGCTGTCATGAGCGCGTAGCGGTGCTGGCCTAACCAGTCGGCAAGCTCCTCAAAATCCAAGTCGGAGTCTGAGTCGGAGTTGGAGCCCGGGACGTCACGCTCACTCATAGGCGGCCCCCCTCTTCTACTTCTCGTCCGGCAGGCCCCGTGTCTGGATTGAACCCGACCTCGAGCACACTCTGGAAACAGTTGCCACGTTGAGATACTTCGAGGTGGTAGCTGACGCTTCTGTAGCCGTCTACTGTGACCGTCTCAAACAGGAGCATCTACCCTGCCCCCGTGTCGGGCCGCTGGCGTTCGACGTCGATACGCGAAGAGATACCTGTGTTCGGTGTCCAGGTTGTCATGGCTTTCTTCCCCATAAGAAGGCCGGCTCGGTGCTTCTACACCGGGTCTTTCTCGGAATGAAAAAACTACACAGGGACAGACCTTCTTATGCCCACCAATAATCTCACACTCACTTAGCACCTTTCCTATCTATCTGAGAGATTCCGCCAGGCACTACAAAGTTCGCTATCACCTACCCACGACAGTTTCCATAGGAAACATTCGGTGGATCCGAATATGGCTATATCCAGGGATAATAATATGGCCTCTATCACTTGCTATAACCTGGTCGGAACATATCAGACTCGAGTGGCTACCGACGATAGCTCAACTACCAGACGGCCTCCGTGGATAGTGTGGGGTTAGTCGTCGCTACATCGGTCGGAGGTTACCGTTCGGTTCTTTGCTTCTGTCCCTACTCCGTAGAGTGACATTATCTGCCGCCGAATCGTGTCCTCCGAGTGACCGCGTTGGGCGACGGCGGTAGTGAGGTCTCTCTGCAGAACACCATCCCTGGAATAGGTTTGAATGGGTGTTCGACGACGTGCGTGAGGTTCGTGAGATCAGACAAAAAGTGTGTGAATATTCCCCGTCAGCTAGCAATCTTCTTCCATCTCAGAGCCGGGCTTGATTCCGCTCTGCCGTCTGAGTCAGAGTCAGAATCCGCGTCAAAAGTCTAAATCGTTGAGAGACTCTCTGACCCCTCTGAGTCGTTTGACGTCTCTTCTCCTCATTCAGAACCCTCGGAGCCATTATCAATGTCAGATTCCCAGTGAGCGTCAGTGTCGCTGCGGAGGACGACCTGTCCATCGGGATTGAGGATCGAAACGACGTCGTTCCCATCGTTGTTGAGCAAGGGCGCCTGTTCTCGTTCAAGATGATATCGGCCTCGACGTCCTTGTAGCCCGTGGCAATTGTGAGTGTCTCACCCGTCCCAATCGTGGGTCCGTCGGAGAATTGGCAAATTTGGTCCCGCTTACCACCTTAAGGTCGATTAGAATCACGGTTCCGGTGAGCGACGTTTTACAGTGACTGGGCGTCAAGGAGGGGCCCGTCACAGCAGGAGCTTCTGACGACAGCTTTGCTGCTAAAATTTTAAAAGAGAATAAATAAATGGCATGAATGAAGATAATCTACGGATAATATTTCATAACTTACGTATGAATTAAATCCTTATCACGTTGACCCTCGAAAAGGCTAATTTGGGCGATTTGAGCGATTAGAATGCTGCTAAGGCGCATCTTAGCGTCCGTATTATAATGGTGACCTGAGTACAATGAGCGCGAGAGGAAAATGAAGCGACCATCGACCCGCCGCAGTTTCCTCGCAGCGCTCGGAACCACCGGTGCGGTATCTCTTGCAGGCTGCTCGAGCCTGCAAGGAACCTCGCAGACACCGGGAGACGAAACTCCGGCCGGGGACAAGACCACCTCGGCCTCGCCGGACGACGAGAACACGCCCGGCGGCTCGAAGGGGAAGAAGTCCCCCTTCACACGAGGGAAACTCGTTGAGGATTTCGAGAACTTCGAGAATGCGAACTGGGGACTGATTCGCGGTAAAGCAAAGGCGGACTCAAACCAGGTGTATTCCGGGACGCAGTCCGTGAGGTTAGAAAATAAGAATGGCGAAGCAGCCGGGATCTTCAAGGCGTTCCCCGAGGGACTTGATCTTACGAAACACGACCTCTCGCTGGCTGTGAAACTCGAAAAACCAGCTAGCGGTTACTTCGCAGCCGAAATCATCGCCCCAGCGCGTAGTGACATGCTGACCAGTCGTCGGTATATACCGCAAGAACTGAACGGCTGGATCCGGATCGACCTTGGGTACACCGATCGGCAGGGGAGCCCGATCATGAAGGCAGTTCAGGAACTGCGCCTCATGGCCATCTCTGATAAGGGTGAGCCGATCAAATGCTGGATCGACGATCTGCGTAGGATCCCCAAACCCAAGAAGGGGAAAGTTATCTTCCAGTTTGACGATGCCGTCACGTCTCAATACAACGTAGCATTCAAAGAACTGCAGAAAAAAGGTTGGCCGGCCAGTGTCGCCGTTATCCCTGACGCGATTAATACGCAAGGGAACCTGAATACGGGCCAGATGCGTGAAATGCGTGATGCGGGGTGGGACATGATGGCCCACCCGCAGACAAGGAAACCGTTACCCGCATACCCGGTAGAGGAACAACGTCGGAAAATCCAGAGCACTAAGCGGTACCTTGAACTGAAGGGATTCCAAAAGGGCGCGCGGCACTTCGTCGCCCCGTACAACCGCGTAAGTTCAGAGACACTGGACATAGTCCGCGAGTTCCACGAAACCGGCTTCCTACAAGGTGCCTGTCCGAGCAACGCGCAGCAGCCGTCGGACATGCACAGCATTTCCCGCATTATGGGCAAGGATGCCCAAGGAACGCGACGGCTTCTCAATATCGCCGAGGCATTCAACCAGATGGTGGTCATCACGTACCACGATATCGGCAATGGAAAAGACTACGAGACATCCATTGACGATTTCAAGAATATTGTCAACCACGTCGGGAAGAAAGACATGGACGTCATCACGCCGTCCCAACTTATCGACGGACAGTGACGGATCCCTGTCTCGGTTGTCCTGTCTAGCGGCCGAAGAACTCGCTCTCGTAACTATCCCATATCACCAACCTCTTCCCAATTTAGGAGATTTTCAGGGCGAGAAAACCTACGACTAAAGTTATAGGATAATCGCCTGTTGTCAGTTACTCTCACTGTGTACTGACGGTTCATATCTTCATAGTTCGTTTGAGTGGATGTACATAGAATCCTGGCAGTTGACTTGGCGTTTGCCACAGGTATCGTCCAAACCCAAACTAGTGAGCCAACCGCGCCAGCTGTAGTAACTCAAAGTCCCTTTGCGGTACGAGTATCGGTTTTGTGGCGGAGCCACTGGCCGTCAGTCCACGAACAGTAACTCCGGGTCTGCATCCACTTTGGTGGGGATAGGAGTACCGGCTGGTTGGTACAGCCAGCAGCCTATCTTCATGACCTCTGTCGAGGATTCCAACCGCGGACAGAGGTGGTAGACTGCAAACCATAATATCTTAATCCAGCGGTGCCGCGAGATTCCCATGTCTTCAGGCGTGGGAGGATGTCAAAACTGGCCACTGTCCGTCGTTGCGTGTCTCTCCAGTCGACTGAGACTCAAAGCAGATGTTCACTGCTAAATAAGCGATATCCGGAGTATGTTACGTTTATTTCATTATTTATATCTATAGAAGCAATAAAGAAAATGTATGGTATAAACCTTTCATGGCATCGTAAGTTCGATTTTAGGGTCTCGTTTTTCGGTGTTATCCGGTTTATTCACCTAGTAACTAAGCTATTAGCAAATATAGGCTGATGTGACGCCTCTCGTTCAGAGGGGTGTCAGACTGCACGGGTCGAGACGGAACAAGAGGGGCCCTACCTCCCACCCCTTGCCAGCCACCTCCCTCCCCTCCCACCCGTACCGTTTCTGGCAGTCTTTTCGAAACTATTCCACTAGCGGACAACATGCCGGTGTCAATGATAACACCAGAGCTGTACCACAGTCGTCGAGTGTCGGTAGCCGTCGATCGGTCCGTCTTCGCACGTGGTGATCAATCGAGATCTTGAGCGCGTGCGAGCCTCTCACGCTCACGTGGTTTGCTGATCCGCGGAAGGTTGTCGATCTGCGAAAGATTGTTCTCCCGCGCGTAGGGAGACTGCCCTTTATTTACCATCTAATAATGGTGGCCGTCGGGTAAGCATCGATCAGGAGCCACTATGTCGACCGCAGTTTCACGAACGATCGCGCGGCTGCCAAAGTGGGCGCAGATTCGCCCGTCCGCCGGTGGATCAGTTCGAGACTGGCCGTCGTACCGGTTGCAGACCGACGGTCGGTTCATACAGGCCGGGCTGTTTGTCGCTGGGCTGTTGTTTTTTCTCGGAGGCGTCGCCATCGTTCTCGGCGTTCCAGGCTCATCAGGTTTAATTCCGGGCCCCGATGCCGGAACACCGACACCGACCGACAACATCGACAACGCCACGACTGAGACGCCCACGCCGACAACCACTGAGACGCCGAACGAGAACACGCAGACACCCATGCCGACAACGACGCCGACCGAACAGCCGACAACGAGGACGCCGACGCCAACGCCAACGCCAACGCCAACGCCGACGCCGGAGCCTACGACTACGGACGACGGTTTCGGCCTCCCAGGCAACGATAATAACGGAACCGATGGCAACGGCAATAACAACAATAACAACAATAATAACAGCGGTAATAACACCGACGACGGAAACAACAATAACGGGAATGACGACGACGGTTTCAGCTTCCCGGGTAACGAGACCACGCAAGAGCCGATGAGTACGACGGCGTTGCCGCCGACTACTCAGCCCCAGCAGAATGGCTCCTTCTCGACGAACTCGTCGAACACAGGCGGATTGCAGCAGTCGACAAACAACTCGTCGGGATGAGACCGGCTCGATAGGCTACTGATAGCCTCCGGAAACCGTATGACTGTTCCCTCGGTGGCTGATCTTGAATTTACGAGCTCGTTTTCTCTGTAAGAAGGGATTCCGCGCCGACAACTTCGGCGCACGCTGGCTCCGGTTCGGACGCCGCTGCACGACGCCCCTCTCCGACGCAAACCTCTCAATCCGGTCGTGTTTAGTTTGGAGCATTGACCCAGGCGGCAAATGCTTGGAGCCAATTTTCAGCGGTCTGAGGCTCAACGTGGCTGAAACAGTTTGGAACGAGGATGTGCGGCGTTTGTGATCCCGAAAATGCGTTCGATGGCGTTCCGATTTCCCTTCCGTTCCGTTTGGAATCGGAGCGCTACTCTGGTCAGCGCAGTTTGGAGGTGTTGAGTGTTATCGACCAAGAAACACAGCGGATTCGACATCGTGTTTTTGGCGGAGCTCTCGGAAAAAGATCTCAGTTAATGCGGTCGTTGTTATCGAAACTAACCGCAAATGCAGCAGATCGTTTGTGTCGAGATCGGCTGCAGCGTACGCCAGAATCGCTGCTCTTTGATTCGAATCGCAGTTTCGTCAACCGCTACGTGATTGGGGCTCTGACCCTCTGTGGGCTGTAAATCGGCCTTTTGGACCCAATCATGGATTGCTTTGCGAGATCGCTTGACATCCAATCTTCGAGGATGGAGACGGTATTCAATAGCGACAGCCCCGTTAACCTGCAGTTGAATACCGAGCTTCATCGCACGCTTGGGTGTCCGCTGCCGCTCCACAAAATCCAAATCAATCCAGTCCGTGCCTCCACTAAGGCGGGTGATTTTTGGCCTAGAGCACCACACAATCACATTGCCTCATCCTTCATCCTTGACTAAATACGACCCTCAATTCTCACCGAAGGTTTAAGGGATTCGTTGCGTAGGAGTAGACACGACAGGCTCGATTGGAGGCGGCTGGGGACCGCTTCTGCCGGTCTGCCGACCGGAAACGCGTACCGATGGGGTGAACGACATGAGCCGAAACATCCACAAGGCGATAACCGAAGAATGGCCGAACTTCACGCTCGAGTTCACGTTCAATCCGCGTGACTCGACGCTCAAGGACCGATTCGACCCCGACGAGGTCGTGATCTTCGAACCGAGAGGCGGCGCCATCGGCACGCGCTGGATCTCGGGAAAGCGCGAATCGTACGTCGCGGTCGACGAAATGCGGTAGACGCCTTTTTCACCCGTCTTCGGCCTCGAAACCGGCCTCGTTCTCGTGTACTGTCGGTCTGACAGCGACGTTCCCGTCGGTGTACACCGTTACCCGGTGGTCAGCCACCGCGAAACCGACGGAGTACCTCAACGAGTACGAACTGACCGCAGTAGAGACGATCCGCGAGACAATGACCAGGGACGGCGAGCCGATCTACATCAATTATCCGTATACGTCACCGCTGAGCGGGCACGCAGAGGGCGGGTTCCGCGTCGCTACGATGCCGGATGGTGGCGTCACGTCCCAAAGGACGGCCGTTTACAGACCGTATCGGTCAACCGATGCGCCGTCGTTCGGAGACGAAAACCGAAGGCAATGGATCCCTCGCATTCACCCTCCGCTGTGTACCAACTCGCACAGCACGGTTTCCGCAAACGGTTAAGTGCGTATGTGTCAATCTCTATGGGGAGTTCGGAACTCTGACCCGAAACGGCCTGAGTTTGACCCCATCATACCATCGACCGGCGGACGCATTATCTATTACTGACTTGTACCTTTATTAACTTCTCCCCAAGGCCGCTTACCGGCGGCTTAGAAGTGGATTTATCTTCTTCATAGTTATCGTGTCTACATTCAATAGAATTCCCTAAGAGATGGCATCAGATCGAACATTCCGTCGACGATCCTTCCTAGCAGGCATCGCGGGTACGAGCGTCCTCATCGCGGGATGTGGGGGAATCGGTGGCGAATCATCCAACAAGACTGAGACCCCCACCGGGACGAGGGGAACGGCTTCCGAAAACGAAGCCGAGACCGAGATGCCGGGCGGAAATTCCGGCGGAGACAGCGGCGACCCCGGGTCGCCCGCACCCATGGATTCCGCCGTAGCCGGATTCGAGGACCACTCCGTGTGGCAGCCGCAAGCGAACGTAACGCTCGAGGCGGACACCGACACCGTCTACAGCGGCAGCCAGTCCGCACGGGTCGAGGGCGACAGCGGAACGATCGTGGGCAATTTCGACATCCCGCTTGACCTCTCGAAGAAGGACATCTCGATCGCCGTCAAGGTGGAAAAGCCGCGGCCGACGAACCTCCGAATCTGGTTCACAGACTCTAGAGGCAACGAAACGCGGCTTATCCAGCAGATCAACCAGAATCACCCGGGGGGGTGGATCCGGATCAATCCCTCGATCAACTCGGTGAACGCCGACCTGAGTAGCGTCGAGGAGATCCTGATCACGCTTGACGGGGACGGGGAGGGGAAGCGCTACTGGCTCGACGACATCCGCTTCCACGACAAGCGGACGAACAAGGGGCAGTTCATGTTCACCTTCGACGACATCGTCACCGACGTCTACGAGACCGCGTTCCCCATCATGCAGGAGTACGACCTGAAGGGTGCGCTCGCCGTCCCGCCGGCCGTCATCGGTTACCGAAATCGCATCAATCAGGATCAGCTGGAGGAGATGCACGGTGTCGGTTGGGAGATCGCGAGCCACAGCGACGACCTGCAGGGGCTCTACGGACTCCCGCGCGAACAACAGCGGAAGAAGCTGGAGCGAGCGAAGGAGATCATCAAGGGTCGCGGCTTCGGCGACGCCCCCGCGTTCATGTACCCCGGCGGTGCATGCGACAACAATACGCTTGAACTTGTCAGTGAGCTGCACGACGTCGCCTTCCTCACGTTCAAAGGGGCCGAGAAGGGGCTCTCGCAGTCGGCCCTCATGAATCCGCATTTCGTGAACCGATCGCGACCGAACACGGACCAGGCTGTAATAAACCAGGTCGATCCGGCGATTCAGTACAGGGGCCTGTACACGATGTACCTCCACTACGTCAACGACGACGCGGTGATAAACGCGGACCAGTTCCGGCGGATCTGCGAGTTCGTGGCCGACAAGCGCGATTCAGGCGAACTCGAGGTCGTTCGTCCGTCGGACGTCATCCCGAACGAGTAGCGCACATCCCCTTCCCCCTCGTCGTCGATTCGGATCATCCACCGAACGGCAACGTTTCCTTCGTGAGGAACTGCCGGACGCGACGTCCCACCGGATGTCGTAGTCGCGTCCGTCGGCGGCGGTCCCGGCGAAGGAGTCCGAGCGCGGATCGGCTCGCAGTACGTCGATCCGCACGGATTCCTCACGAACGTTGCAAACGACTGATTCGCAGCTAATCGCTTACGGCTATCATAACCAAGGTGCCGGATTTCCAGTGTACGCGTAATGACGTTGTTCGGAACCAGCGGCATACGAGGGCCGGTCGGCGAGGAGGTGACGGCCGACCTCGCGCTGTCGGTCGGTCGAGCGGTCGCATCGGAGGGGGCGACCCGAATCGTCGTCGGGCGCGATCCCCGCGTCAGCGGGCGGCTGCTCGCCGACGCTGCGATGGCCGGCGCCGAGGAGTGCGGCGCCGACGTGATCGATCTCGGGATGGTCGCCACGCCGACACTCGCCCGCTCCGTCGGCTGGCTAGACGCCGACGCCGGTATCATGGTCACGGCGTCGCACAACCCCACGCCGGACAACGGGCTGAAGCTCTGGAACCCGTCCGGACAGGCGTTCGACACCGACCAGCGGGAGGCGATCAGCCGACGCATCGAGTCCGGCGACTACGAGCTCAAACGCTGGGACGGGATCGGCTCGAAGTCGACCCAGTCGGACGCGACCGACCGCCACGTCGAGGCGCTCGTCGAAACGATCCGGCGCGGGGCGGACGACGGACGCGCGGGTGATGAGGACGCAGACGACGGAAGCACGGACGAGAGGGTTGTGAACGACAGGGATGCGGACGACGGGGGCGAAGACGGCGGGAACGACGAACCGCTGTCTGGGCTCACCGTCGTCGTCGACGTCGGCAATGGCGCCGGGGGGCTCACGGCCGACGCGCTCGCGGCGCTCGGCGCGCACGTGCTGACGCTGAACGCCCAGCCGGACGGGCGGTTCCCCGGTCGACCGAGCGAGCCGACGCGGGAGAACTGCCGGGCGCTGTGCGAGTTCGTCGCCGAGACCGACGCGGACCTCGGGATCGCCCACGACGGCGACGCCGACCGGATGCGCGCCGTGACGGAGTCCGGGCAGTTCGTCCAGGGTGACGTGCAGCTCGCGCTGTTCGCCCGCGCGGTCGTCTCCGAGGGACAGCGCGTCGCCGCTCCGGTCAACATCAGCCTTGCCGTGGACGACGAACTGGAGGCTCGAGGGGCGTCGCTCACCCGGACGCGGGTCGGTGACGTGTTCGTCGCCGAGCGGGCGACCGAACCGGACGTCGTCTTCGGTGGCGAGTCCAGCGGCGCGTGGATCTGGCCCGACGAGACGCTCTGCCCGGACGGTCCGCTCGCGGCGTGCAAGCTCGTGGCGCTCGTCGCGGCGGCCGGGTCGCTCGACGGGCTGGTCTCGGAGATCGCGTCGTATCCTCTCCGGCGGCGCAGCGTCGAACTCGACGACAAGTACGGCGCGATGGCGCGCATCGAAGAGGCCGCCGTGGCCGAGTACGCCGACGATCGGCTGACAACCACCGACGGCGTCCACGTCGCCTTCGACGACGGCTGGTTCCTCGTCCGCGCGAGCGGGACGCAGCCGCTGATTCGGCTCACTGCGGAGGCGCGGGACGAAGCACGGACCGAGGAGCTTCTGGACCAAGCGGCGGGGTTGATCGACGGCGTTCGATAGCGTGGTTCTCGCGCGCTCTTCGACCGTATAATAACTACCTCCTGTGCCGGTGGTTTAGGGACCGTCACGGATACAATCGATGCGGAGCGCAATCGACTCCGAATGCAACCACACCCGAGTAGCGAAACCCGCTTAGGTGCGTGCTATCTATCGATTTTCGCCCGTTTCGTTCCCGTCATTCCGTTAGCCGGCCCATAATAATGGGCGCGTGAATAGTATCGGTCGAGTATCGAGACTATGCAGGCAGTCATCCTTGCAGCTGGCCAGGGAACCCGGATTCGACCCCTTTCTGAGACGATTCCAAAACCGATGCTGCCGGTCGCGGACCGCCCCATCGTCGCTCACGTCGCCGACGCCGCCCTTCAGGGCGATGCGGACGAGCTCATCTTCGTCGTGGGGTATCTGGACGACCAAGTGCGCGAGTACTTCGGCGAGGAGTACGCCGGCGTCCCCGTCCGATACGTCGAACAGGAGGAACAGCTCGGCACCGCGGACGCCGTCAACGCGGCGAGGGAGTGGATCGACGGGACGTTCGCGGTCCTCAACGGCGACAACCTCTACGACCCCGAAAGCGTCGCGGAGCTGTTCGAACGCGCGCCGAGCATCGGCGCGTTCACGGTCGACAACCCGACGAACTACGGCGTCCTCTCGACGAACGGCGACACGGTCACCGCGATCGTCGAGAAGCCGGCCGATCCGCCGACGAACCTCGCCAACGCCGGCGCGTACATCTTCCCCGAGGACGCGCGCGAGTACCTCGACGTGCCCGAGAGCGAGCGCGGCGAACACGAGATCACGGACGTCGTCGAACGCGTCATCGACCACCACGACGTGACGGCGGTGACGGTCGACCGGTGGCTCGACGTCGGACGCGCCTGGGAGCTCCTGGAGGCGAATGAGCTCTTCCTGGGCGAGCTAGAGCGCGACCTCGCCGGCGACGTCTCCGAGGACGCCGACGTCCGCGGGAACGTCGTCGTCGAGGAGGGCGCGACGGTCGAGCCGGGCGTCGTCATCCAGGGCCCTGCCCTAATTCGCTCCGGCGCGAAGGTCGGTCCGAACGCGTACGTCCGGGGCGCGACGCTCGTCGGGCCGGACGTCCGCGTCGGCCACAGCGTCGAGATCAAAAACAGCGTCCTGATGGAGGAGGCGCACGTCTCGCACCTCTCTTACGTGGGCGACAGCCTCCTCGGCCGGAACGTCAACTTCGGCGCGGGGACGAACGTCGCCAACCTGCGGCACGACGACGATCCCGTGAAGTTGACGGTCAAGGGCGAGCGCGTCTCGACGGGCCGTCGGAAGTTCGGCGTCGTCGCGGGTCACGGCGCGAAGACGGGAATCAACACCAGCCTCAGCCCGGGTCTGACGCTCTCGCTCGGCGCGACGACGCTGCCCGGCGAGACGGTCACGAGAGACCGGTGAGGAACCGACCGGCGACCGTTCACCGAGGGATCAAACACACGACGGATTACCAAGGGAGCAGATTTCAGTGCGACGGAACATAGTCACCGCGTTCGCTTCGATCGCCGGATCGCGGATGCTGGACGCGCTCGTGTCGGCGCTCATCACGCCGCTCCTGTTCCGCATCCTCGGGAAGGGGGAGTACGGGCAGTACGCGGCCGTCATCGCCGTCTTCAACCTGCTCATGATCCTCGTGAGCTCGGGGATCAACAGCGGCGTCCGGAAGTATATCTCCGAAGAGCGCGCCGAGAGCGACTGGAAGGACTACGTCTTCGCCTACTACTTCCGCCTCGCGCTCGCGCTGTCGCTCGTCGCGGCCGTCGCGCTGGCGGTCGGCGCGTACACCGGTATCATGGGTCAGCTGATGAAGCCCGACTACACGGTGTACTTCTACCTGCTCGCGGTGCTGGTGCTCGCGGCGCAGTTCCGCGAGTACTCCCGCCGGGCGCTGATGGGATTGAAGCTCGAACACATCGGCGAGCCGCTGAATGTTGTCCACCGGATCGCCTTCGGCGTCACCGCGGTCGGGTTAGCCGCACTCGGCTATGGCGTCGCCGGGGTGCTGGTCGGGTACATCTTCGCCAGCACGCTCGTGTTCATCATTTCGCTGACGTTCGTCACGAGGTACATCTCGCTCACACACCTCTTCCAGCCGCTCCCCGAGGACTTCCCGAAGAAGGAGCTTTTCAGCTTCAATCACACGTCGATCGTCTACATCTTCCTCCTCACGTCGATGTACCATGTTGACGTGATCTTCCTCGACACGCTCGTCGGCAACGAGCAGGCCGGGGTGTACAAGGCCGCGCTCGTCCTCGTCGAGTTCCTTTGGTTCGTTCCCCGGTCGGTGCAGTCGGTGATGATCCAGTCGACATCCAACCTCTGGGTCCAGGGACGGACCGACCGGATTCAGCGAATCGCCTCGCGGTCGACCCGGTACGCCCTCCTCTTGACGACGCTCATGGGCCTCGGACTCGGCGCGCTCGCGTCGGACTTCGTCCCGTTCTACTACGGCGACGGCGCTTCGGAGATGGTGCTTCCGCTGATTCTGCTCCTCCCGGGTGTGATCGGGTTCGCCATAGCGCGGCCGCTGCTCTCCATCAACCACGCGAAGGGCGACATGAAGATCCTCATCCTCGCTACCGGCGCGGCTGCCGCGATCAACGTCACGCTCAACCTGCTTCTCATCCCCCGATACGGGATGATCGGCGCGGCGATCGCGACCAGCACGGGGTACGGATCGCTTCCCTTCTTCCAGGCATGGGTCGGTCATCGGCTCGGGTACGATCCGTTCGCGGACGTTCGCCTGGGGCGCATTGCGCTGACGACGATCGGCGCGGGCGTTCCAATCATCGGTCTCCCTCTTCTCATCGACAACTCGCTCCTGTCGCTCGTCATCGTCCCGCCCGTCGGATTCGTCATCTACTCCGCACTGGCCGTGGCGACCGGCGCGATCTCATTCGACGAGGTGTTCGACATCTTCGGAGCGCTACCCGAACCGATCTCCTCGAAGGCGGCCGCTCTCAGGGTTCGCGTCGGTTCGAGCGGGGAGTGATGCTTCTCGTGCTCGCCACCGCGCCTACTCGCTTCCCGTCACTCTCCCTCGAATCGGCGATACGTTCTAAACCGTCATTTCGGCCGACATTGGATCGCTTGCATGCTGCTGACGCGGGTCTTAATTGTCCGTTTCGGAATACTGTCATACCGGATACCTGACGGCAATCGTCATCGTCTGACTCACGGCATACTAGTTTCAGAATCACGACTATTTTGAACTGCGATAAACGATTATCGACCGACAGCGGTGGACCGTTCACGGGAACAGACATTTGATGTAACGGACTGCAACAGTCGGGAGCGACCGCTTGGTTTAATACCCGTCATGTAAACGTACCACTACGCATGACTGCCACGCAGACTGGTGGTACGTCCCCCGCGACGGTTACCAGGGAGGAGGAGGAATCGACCCAGCAGGAGGAACTTTCGAAGGACAAGCTGTTCCATATTCTGCAGAACCAGCGGCGGCGGTACGTGCTGCGATACCTCAAGGAGACGGAGGGGCAGGTTCGCATGCGCGACGTTGCAGAGCAAGTGGCGGCGTGGGAGCACGACACGACGGTCGAGGCGCTGACGACCGACGAGCGCCAGCGCGTCTACATATCGCTGTACCAGTGTCATTTGCCCAAACTTGCAGACGAAGACGTGATCGAGTACAACCAGGCCCGCGGCCACATCGTCCGCACGCAGCTGGCCGACCAACTCGACCCCTACCTCGACGCGACCGTCGACGACGAGACGGACGAAGTCCACGACGACGCTCCGGCCGCCTCCGAGTACGACACGTTGGAAGCGACCGAGGCAACTCCGGCCGACTCTGACGCGCGCTGGCTCGGGTACTATCTCGGCGCAACAGGTGTCGGGATGGCCCTGATCACCGCCGCGCGGTTGAATGTGGCGGCGTTCTCGGCCGTCTCGGATCTCGCGATCGGCGCGGCGATCCTCGCTCTGTTCGCAGCGCTCACGGTCGGTCAACTGTTCGACGGCCGCTAGGACTGATCCGGTTTTCGACTTGTAACCGATCAACCCTATCGAGACCCCCGAACATTGATTCGACAGCGTTGTCTCGACGTCATAGCGGCGCTGAGAGTTCGCTATCGACATTGATAGTTGAAAACACACGACAAGGTGTACGACGACCAACGGGACGCTGAACCCGAGTGGCGATTACAGAGGTTCGAGGAGAAAGCCCACGACTGAAGTCGTGGGAGGAAGTCAGACTGCCTACGATCCTCTGTGGTCAGATAGGGAGTCCCACGTTTGATCTCACAGCTAAAATTATGGGTAAATGACAAATGCTATCGTTACGAAACGCCTTCGAAGAAACCTCCCAGTTCTGTAAACTAAGCTATCAACCGGACTCATTCACTGAAACGAGGGGTGTGGGTGAACGCGCAAGCGAATGACCCTGATGAGTATGGACACCGGAAATCAGGTGTGTTCGGGGTCATGAACGGCGAAACCTGCCCTTTGATCGGTGGTCACATCCGACGAGTCCCGGTTCCGACTCACCTGATCTGATCAAAGACGGCTTTCAGTGTCCGCCTTACCGCCGACGGCCGGTCGTACACCGCCTGGTCCTCGGTCCACGAGAGGAGTTCGCACACGTTTCGGCGGACGGCCGGCGTCCGCCGGTCCGTCTGTTCGCCGGTTTTCACCGCGAGCGCCGTCTCGATGACGTCCCGGTGGGACTCGTTGCGGACGAGGTTGAGCAGCGTGAGGAGCTCCGACTGCCGGTCAGCGACGTCCCACGTTCCGCCGCCGAGCGCGGCGCGCGGGTTTCGGACTAGCTGCAGGAGCCCCGCGCCGGTCGCGGCGCGCAGCCAACTCGTGTACCGTTGGGCGAACAGGCGCACGGCGAGCTCCTGCCAGTGCGCGCGGAGCCGGCTCCGGTCCGCGGTGATCTCCGACACCTGGTGGAGGTATTCGAGGTGCTCGTCGCGGGACCGTTCGGCCCCGAGCGGGACGACGACCCCGTCGACCTGTTCAGTCGGAATTAGCTCCAAGCCGGTCGGCGTCCCGCCGTCGAAACCGAGCTCGACCGCGAGCCCCCACTGGGTCTTCGGCCGCGAGGACTGCCGGAAGAGGAAGTTTCCGAGGCTGTAGCAGATCGGGCTCCCGTCGTAGACCTCCCACCCCTGCGGGACGTGAGGGTGGTGGCCGACGACGGCGTTGGCGCCGGCGTCGACGAGCGCCCGTAGCTGGGCCTGTCGCTGCTGCGGCGGCAGCGGAACGTACTCGACGCCCCCGTGGGCGACGACGAGGACGGCGTCGGCTTCGTCCGCCGCGGTCGAGATCCGCCGTTCGACCGAGTGGTGTCCGATCCAGGCCGTCCCGGGTTCATCCTCGTCGGCAACGCCGAACTCGCGCTCGCAGACGTTGACGATCGACAGCGTCCGACCGCTTCCGACGGTCGCCGTGAGCGGCTCAAGCGCGTCTTCAGCCGACTCCCCCGCGCCCACCGCGGACAGCCCGGCCGTCCGACAAGCTCGGAGCGTCGCTTCGAGCCCCTCCGCGCCGTGATCCATGATGTGGTTGTTCGCCAGTGTGACCGCGTCGAATCCGGCGTCGACGAGGAGCTCCGGCACCTCGGGGTCGGACTGCTTCACCGGCCCGGACTTGTCGATCGGCTCCCCGGGCCCCGAAATCGGGGCTTCGAGGTTGACGACGGAGAGGTCAGCCCGCGAGATGCGGTCGACGAGCGGCTCGGAGATCGGTCGGCTCGCTCGCTTATCTCGGTAGATGCAGTCGCCGGCCAGGAGGACCGACCACTCCTCGTCTCCGTCGGCTAGCGTGACCCTGTCGCACGTTGTCACCGCCATATCACTCGTTGCACACAAACTCCGTTCGTTCCTCTTAGGCGCGTTGTTTGGTTGTAGGCGTGCTGATTGCTTTCAGACACGTTGGTTGCCGCCTCTGCATCCGCGGTGTTCGCCACGGCCGCTCCCCGCAAACCGCGAACGCGCCGCCGTACTGTCGTCCGGAGAGGGCGGCGAACAGCCGACCCCGTCAGTCCGACGTGACATCGCGTTCCTCGACCCCGTACTCCGGCGGACAGAGGATCTGATCGGGCGTACAGCGCGATTCGCCGGTCGCGAACTCGATCCACGTCGTGAGGTCGTTCATCCGGAGTTTGACGCGCGGCGGGAGCCGGTGCACCTCCTCGTATCCCGGAAAGAGCTTCTGATCGAGGTTGTTCCGGTCGTAGATCTCCTTTCTGTCGGGCCACGGGCTCTCGAAGCTCGGGACGCCCGGGATCTTCTCGCGCAGGAACTTCTCGATCTGGTTGAGCCGGAAGGAATCGTGCGGCCGGTCCGGCGGCTGGTAGCGGAGGATGTCCGGATCGAGCTTCCTGAGCGCCTTCAGGAACGTCCGGTTGTTCCGGTGTTCCGGCGGCGTCTGCAGGTGCCACTCGAGGAGTTCGCGGTCGACCGCCACGAAGCTCTCGACGTAGTTGTCGGCCAGGTGCTCGCGGAACGGGAGTGTCGGCTTCTGTTTGATGGCGAACAGCTCCATCGCGTTGTACTTCGAGTCGGTGCGGTCGAAGCACGCCTCGTACTGCGGCTGGATGACGTTATGGGCGAACTCCTCGGCCGTGTCCGCCCCGATCATGCCGCACCCGGCGAAGAGGGCGTCGTCGTCCCCGAGGAAACCGAACTTCTTCGAGAAGTGCTTCGGCACGTCGGGATTCGGTTCGAGCCCCCGCAGCGGGAACGTCCGGTCGAACAGCTCGATCCCCCTCTTCGGGAGGAAGAAACCACGGAACAGCGTGTCAAACAGCATTCCGTGGTAAATCGTGTCGACG
Source organism: Halegenticoccus soli (assembly GCF_002844195.1). Lineage (GTDB taxonomy): Archaea > Halobacteriota > Halobacteria > Halobacteriales > Haloferacaceae > Halegenticoccus > Halegenticoccus soli. The sequence goes on along the minus strand of NZ_PEND01000011.1, from coordinate 44,572 downwards.
TCGATCTCGTCGACGTTGCCGCGGTGGTGGATGTGCAGTGACTCTCTGATTCCCTGGGAGTACTGGATAATCTCCGGCCGCATATCCAGATACCGGTTCGTCACCGGCAGGGTCTGGTGTTCGATCCCGTACTGGTCCGTCAGCTGCTTCGAGATCTCGACTTCGGCGCAGCCGGGCGTACCAATGGTGTAGCCGACGTCGAGTCGCGGGTGCTGTGAGAGGATTGCCCGCGAGTCGTAACCGGCGCTCAGGAGGAGCCCCTTGCGGCCAGGTAGTTCGACGCGGCGTTTGATCGCCCGTCTGAGCCGGCGAGCGAGTTCGTCGGCATAATCGAACTCGCGCGGCTCGTAGACGAAGCGCCGTAGCTCGTCCGTTCCGTCGGCCGTGAGGTAGCCGTCGAACGGGACCCGGTGCAGCTCATCGAACGCGGTTCTGTCCTCGAACGCGATACCGAAGTGGGTGACTTCGGTGAGTGTGCGACCATTCAACGTCGGGTCTGGGATTGTCTGCGCCACGTTCGCCGCATCGGTCCCGAACACGCGGACTCCCGGCGCGTCGGTGTAGTAACATTCCCACGACCGAATGGCGTCCGTCGCCAGCACCGCGTCACCGTCGTGGTCAACAAACACTAGGTACGATCCGTTCAGCTGGTCGAACGCGTCGGTTCCCACTTTCGCGTACCGCTTCAGCAGCCGCTCCGCGGGCGATCCGATGCCGTTCTCGGGGATGAGTTCGCCCCAGATGACGCACGTCCCCTCTTCGCCATGATACAAGTCGCTCCTTCCAGGGAGTCCGTAGCCCAGATCTCTAATTCCGATCGTAGCGTGCTCTGACAACACCACCTTGGTGAACCGGTGCGGACTGCAGAACCGCGCAAACTGCTCCCGATCGCCGAATACGCCGAACAGTTCGTTCCTCATCGTATGGTATCGATCGCCCCCGTCTTGCAGTTATTCAACTGTGACACTCTTTGCGAGATTCCGCGGTTTGTCGATCTCGCGCCCGAGGAGGTCTGCGGTGTAGTAGGAGACGAGCTGGAGCTGGACGTTCGCCAGCAATCCGGCGAGGTCGGGGTGGGTTTTCGGCACCCACAGCACGTTGTCGGCGAACTCGCCGACGTCCGTCCCGTCTGTCGCGACCGCGACGATGTCCGCGCTGCGCGTGTGCGCCTCCTCCGCGTTCTTTCGCGTCTCCCGGCCGTTCTGCCCGGTGAACAGTGCGAACACCGCCGTCTCCTCCGTCACCAACGCCAGCGGGCCGTGCTTGAGCTCCCCCGATGCGAACCCCTCGGCGTGCTCGTAGGTGATCTCCTTGAACTTCAGCGCCCCCTCCAGCGCAACCGGGAACTCGTTGTCCCGGCCGATGAAGAAGTACGACTTCTTGTCGAAGTACTCCTCGCTGATCTCCTTGGCCCGCGTCGTCTCGAGGACCGTCGCGATGTGGTCGGGGAGCTTCCGGAGTTCCTCGAAGAACTCGGCGGCGTCCTCCCGGGGCCTGCCCTGTTCGAGGTCTTCGGCGAGCTGGTGGCCGAGAAGGGCGAGCGTGACGACCTGCGACGAGAAGGTCTTGGTCGCCGCGACGCCGATCTCGGGGCCGGCGCGGATGTACAGCGCGTGATCGGCCTCGCGCGCGGCGCTCGATCCCACGACGTTCGTCACCGCGACCGTCTCCGCGCCGGCGTCCTGGGCGGCCCGGAGCGCGGTCAGCGTGTCGGCGGTCTCGCCGCTCTGGGTCACGGCGACGACGAGCGTCCCATCGCTGACCGTCGACGTGTCGTACTCGCTCGCGAGGCTCGCGTACGTCCGGATGCCGGCGCGGCGAAGCAGCTGCGCGCCGTAGAGGGCGGCGTGGTAGGAGGTGCCGCAGGCGACGAACTCGACCTCGTCGATCCCGCCAAACGTTCCCGGCGGGAACGCCTCCAGTTCGACCGTGCCGTCCTCGCCGATCCGCCCGGCGATGGTGTTCGCGAGCGCGTCGGCCTGCTCGTTGATCTCCTTGAGCATGTAGTGGGCGTACTGCCCCTTGCCAGTCTCCTCGGCGCTCCACTCGACCGTCTCGACGTCGCGGTCGACGACGTTGCCGTCGCGGTCCGTGATCACCAGCTCGTTCGGCCGGACGCGGGCGAACTCGCCGTTTTCGATGTAGACGACCTCGTCCGTGAAGTCGAGGAACGCCGGCACGTCACTCGCGAGGTAGTACCGGCCGTCGTCGACGCCGACGACCAGCGGGGAGTCCTGCCGGGCGGCGTAGACGGTGTCCGTTCCGTGAACCATGAGCGCGACGGCGTAACTCCCGTCGAGTTCGCCGACCGTGGTCTTGAACGCCTCCTCGACGCCCATCCCCTGGTCGATGTAGTACTCGACCAGGTGCGGGATGACCTCGGTGTCCGTCTCGCTTCGGAACTCGTAGCCCTCGGCGATCAGCTTCCGGCGGATGGCCTCGTAGTTCTCGATGATCCCATTGTGGACGACGGCGACGCGCTCCGTGCGGCTCGTGTGCGGGTGGGCGTTCTTGTCCGTCGGCGGCCCGTGAGTGCTCCAGCGCGTGTGACCGATGCCGATCGTCCCGTTCGATACGTCCCTCGCGATGGTGTCCTTCAGCTCGCTGATCTTGCCGGCCTTTTTCCGGACGGCGATGCCGCTGCCGTTCTGGACGGCGATGCCGGCCGAGTCGTAGCCGCGGTACTCCAGGTTCTCGAGGCCGGTCAGCAACTCGCCGACCGCGTCGTCGGATCCGATGCACGCGATGATCCCACACATCATCGACCCTCCTTCCTGATCGGTTCGGTCGCCGTCACGGCGGTCTTCCCGCCGGCGTTCTGCTGGGTGCCCCGTCGAATCATGGTTTCACGTTCACGTTTTCCTTCCGCGCCTCCCGTCGCCGGGAAGCCGCGATTCCGTGAAAGTCGGTACTTCTGATACGCCCATTATTATACGCGGGCTAACGCCTCGGGTGCCGAACCCGACGATTTCGCGACACCTTCGGACGATCGAACCCGGCGCAGTCCTGCGATTTACGCACACCCCTGTTCGCAGGCGCGCTTCGTCGCCCGAACGGTCGAATCGGCTTAGGAATCAGATAAACCCGCCTCAAACAGCCGAAATCGCGGTTTGCGTCTCAGCGGTACCGCCGGACGAGGGGGCCCCGCCGTCCGGCGAGCGAGACGGAACCGATCGGGGAACCGGCGGTCCGAGTTCGCAGAACGCGCTCGGGGACGGGAAGACCCGAGAGAAGTCGGAGAGAATCGAGAGGTGGCGATGCGGGAGAGGGACGGTGAGATCGCGATGCGAGAGGAGGACAAAAGAGACGGGCAGATGGTGAGGGGACGACGCGACCGCCAGAAACCGGAGAGGGGGAACGGGCCGACCGCGCCCGTTCACGTCGTCGCACGCTTGTGGCGCGCGTCGAGGTGATTGCCCTCGCGCAGGTCGCGGGCGCGCTGGCAGTTGAGACAGCCGTACACCTCGTCGGCGTTGTTCCCGTAGACGCGGGCGAACCGCCGCGTGACGAACGCCCCGCAGTTCTTGCACGTGCTCTGTGCTCCGGCCCCCGAGTTTGTCCGCGAACTCATGGTGCTTCGATCGCCCGCTCTCGTCCGGCGTACTTTGTTATCTGCCTGATAAGCGAGGTGTCACGCCGTCTACCGTGAGTATGGGACTCCTTTCTCCGCGGCTCCGCGTCTCCACCGGTCGGACGGTTGAGCGGCGACCCCGCGCGCTGACGGCGCACCGATCGGTTCAGCCGGCTAATCGGTGCTTAACGGGGCCCCGGGGCGACGGCTCGTCTCCGTCGATCGCTGATCGGCGGTGCGTCGTCCCGACTCCCACGGAACGGACGCCGAAAGCAGAACCGGGTTGCCAAACGATCGGACGCGAGTCGACTACCGCCCGCGGTAGAGCGCGCCCGCCGTGATGAGGGCGAACATCCCGAGGATGATCGCCGCCAGATAGCTGGAAACCACCGCCGGCACGACGCCGAGCCACGACGCGCCCGTCAGAAGCAGGCTGAGCGCGGTCGCGCCGCCGTAGTATCCCACCGGATCGAATCGCTTCGGGGTCGGCGTCCGCTTCGCCGGTTCGAGCGCCGCCCCGTCGGCTCCGTCTCCGTCGTTGGCACCGCCGACTTCGAGGTAGGGGTCGAACTGGTCGGCGAGGGGGGTGCGTTCGACGAGGCCGCGGCTCTGGTTGTAGTCGACGATGCCCTTCTCGTCGAGTTTGGGGAGGTGCGACTGGTACAGCGCGATGTAGACGCGCTGGCGCTCGTCGGACGCCAGCGCCTCGACCGTCGTGTCGTGCTCCCACGCGGCCACCTGTTCCGCGACGTCGCGCATGCCGACCGGCCCTTCCCGCCCTTGCAGGTACTTCAGGACACGGCGGCGACGCTGGTTCTGCAGCACGTGGAACAGGTCGTCCTTGGAGAGGTCGGACGCCCGCTCCGAACGCTCCCTCCGTTCGCCGGCCGACTCGTCGGCGTCGCGACCGCCGGCCGCTCCACCCGCCTCGACAGCGTCGTCGATAGGTTCCGCCGTGCTCATCAGATTTCACCTGGCTATCACTATGAAGACGCTGACGCCTAATCAATCTTCTCTCCCGGACAGTTTCGTTTCGGCGACTATCCGGTTTGCGACACCGTGGCGACGGTCGCCGCGGCGCTTCACAGTCCGGCCCGGTGGCGCCCGCTACGGGGCCCCACGACCGGATCCGGCCGGTCCGTTCACACGAGGAGCGTCCCGATCATCGCGAGCAGGAACACGGCGACCGCGGTCGTGACGATCGCGCCGGTCAATCCGCCGGATTCGTTGTCCGAGGGGGTGAGCCACATGACCGCACCGATACCTCCGAGAGCGACGAGTACGACGACGGCCGCGTAGACGGTGTTGAGTACTCCGGCCATACGTCTCCTTCTCGCCGTAAGTGCCTAAAAATTATGAAAGTCGAACTCCGCCGAACGCGGTGGCGAGGGTGACAAGTTATATCACGTCACCGGGTCGAACGAACGGGCGCATGCGGATGGAACTTCGGGTCTGTAAGCACTGCTACGAGGGGGAGCACGGGAACCGACAGAAGGCGGACGTGACCGGGGACATGGTCGCGTGTGCGAGGCGGGTCCGCGAGTACAAGGACCTCATCGGGCTGGACTCGCTCTACATCACCATGGTCGAGGAGGGCGACCCCGGCGGCGCCGAAGCGCTCCCCGTGATCGTCGCGAGCATCGAGGGAAGCCAGATCCAGTTAGCCGACACGCAACTGGTGATGGAGGACGGCGACGGGAACGTGCTCGTCTACCCCGAGCCGAAGGACATCCTCGAAGTGCTGACCCGCAACATCGACCAGATACGCGAGCACACGAGGCAGGACGTGGCGGTCGAACTCTCCGACGAGGGCGCCAAACTCATCTCGACCTGACTCGCCGCCGGGCCGAATCCGCTCCGGCGGTACCGGCTTCCGCCCCCGGTCGATCAGTCCTCTCCACTCTCAGCGACTCGTCCGCCGTCGGCCGTCGTCCGCGGACGCTCCCGTTCCAGCTGTCGTTCCCAGCGGATTCGGACGAGGTTTCCGTACATCGAGAGGACGATGCCGACGAACAGCACGAACACGCCGATGTTGATCCCGACGGTGAGAAGCAGGTTCGACGGCCCGCCACCCACGGCGAGTTCGTTCGGCACCGGGTAGCCTTCGTCGAAGATACTCCCCATGAGGACGCTCACGATTCCGATGACGACGAAGGCGCCCATGAGGTTCGTCACCCAGCTCCAGGAGGGCGAAAGCGTCAGCCGTTCGATCCCGGTCGTGTCCGCCTCGCGTTCCCCCTCGTGGCCGTGGGCCTCCGGGATCATGCTCCGGGGGATGAACGCCTTGGTCTCGACCGGGTAGAACGCCGGGTGGAAGCCGTGTTCGAAGATGTGGAACATCACGCCCATCAGCATGATGACGCCGAGCAGCCCGTGGAAGACGACGAACGCCATGGCCGCCGTCTTCGTCGCGAAGAACTGCATCACGCCGGTTTTACTCCAGATGAGTAACCCCGAGACGGTGAGCAGGGTCAGTTCGACGGAGAAGATGAACACGACGCCCTTCCCGACGTACGACAGGAGCGGCACCTCGTCGGCCTTGTACCCGGCGAACTGCCGCGCGTTCGGGTGACGCTCGTCGGCCCGCCCCAGCACGAACTTGACGTCCTGAACGAAAGCCGCGACGTCGTCGCCGGTCGGAACGATCTCGCGGAAGTTCCCCCGTCCGGTCGAGGTAGTGAGCATGAGCAGCATCCAGAAGCCGATGAGCGCGACGAGCCCGAATCCGGCGATCCGATGGAGTGCGGCGACCCCCTGATAGCCGCCGAGGAGAACGACGAGCCACCAGAGTTCGTCGTTGAACATGATACCGTACCCCGTGAAGAACAGCGCAAACACGTCGAGCGCCAGAAGCGAGTGGAAGACGGTCGTCACGTGCGTGAACTTCCCGTGGTCGAGATTCGTCACGGCCGTTCACCCCCCGAATCGTCCCCGCCGGCGTTTTCGGTCGTCCCGCTACTGTCGACAGGTTTGGCCGTCCCGCCGCCGTCTGCGGCGACGCCGTCGCCCCGGTTCGGTTCTCCCGGTCGACGCATCCGTCCCGCGAGTCGACGGAACGCGGCCCAGTGGACGAACACCATCACGAGGATGAACACGCCCATGATGACGTCGGCCGCGTGGGTGAGCGCAATGAGGAAATCCAACCACTCGATCGTGTTCCCCGCCACCCAGTCGGACCCGACGCCCCTGTTTTCGACCGTCGGGGCGACCCGGAAGAGCGATTCGGCCGACACCGCGTTGCCGGCGGCCCACCAGACCGAGAGGAACGCGATGACGAGCCCGCCGACGGCGCTGCCGAGAACGGCGAGCGGGCTGTAGCCGGCCGTTTCGGGGAGATCGCGGTCCATCAGAACACCTCCGCGTCCTCGCCGAAGATGATCTCCATCGCCGCGTCGTTGAAGAACGTCCCGCTGTCCCGGCGGTCGAGCTCCTCGGCGATCTGCTCCGACGTTCCGACGAGGATGGCGTCCGTCGCGCACTCCTCGGCGCAGGCCGGCCCCTTCCCGACCTCCTGGCGCTCCTCGCACATCGTGCACTTGTCCATCGTCCCGCCGGTGCCGAACAGTTTTGCGGCCCCGTCGTCCGCGTTCGGGAACTGCGGCGCCCCGAACGGACACGCGGACAGGCAGTACTGACAGCCGATACAGAGGTTGTCGCGGACCTCCACGAAGCCGCTGTCCTTCTTGAGGAGCGAGTCCGTCGGACAGACGGACACGCAGGGCGCGTTCTCGCAGTGGTAACACTGCATCGGGATGCTCGTCTCGCCGGGGCTCTTCCCCTGCTGGATCGCCTTCGCGCTGCTCGCGTTCAGTCCCGCCGCGGCTTCCTCACCCTCGAGCATCGTCGAGATGCTGATCCGCTGTTCGCCCGGACCGATGTCCCAGGTGCGTTTACAGGCGACGACGCAACCGCCGCAGTCGATGCAGGCCTCGACGTCGGGGAAGATCCGCGTCCCCTCGCCGACGCTCCGGACGCCCTGCCGCATGACCTCCCTGTCTTTCGGGTTTTCCGCTGACATTTTATCGCCTCATTGAACTGTTTTCGAGTCGCGAACGTCGAAGTCCTTCTGCGTGCCGATGCCGTCGCGGTCCTGCGGGAACTCGAACGTCGACAGATCGACGTCCATGTTGAGTTCGTCGACAAGCTCCTGCGTCGCCGGGCGGATCTTCACCATCGCCGCCTTCGTCTCCTGCATCTGGGTTTCGACGTCGTATCCCGGCGACGTGATGATGTTGACGCTGTCGCCGATGGCGAACGGGACGGTCCCGTCGGGGTACCGCTCCTCCAGGTTCTTGCCCTTGAAGACGCCGCCCCAGTGGAACGGGAGGAAGGTCTCCCTGTCGTTCGGCCGGTTCGTCACCCTCGCTTTCACCAGCACGGAGCCGCGGTTGGTGGTCGAGACGACGACGAGGTCGCCGCCGTCGACGCCGAGTTCGTCCGCCATCTTCGGCGTGATCTCGGCGTACATGTGCGGCTGGAGATCCGCCAGAAAGACGTTCGAGCGGCTCTCGGATCCGCCGCCCTGGTGTTCGACCTGCCGGCCGGTGGTCATGATCACGTCGAAGTTCTCCTCGGCGGCTCTCGTCGTCGCCCGCTTTTGGACGGGCGCGTTGTTCTGATCGAGGCGGTAGAAGTTCCGCTGCTGGCCGTTGGCGGGCCACGTTTCGACCAGGTCCGGCCGCGGACTCTCGATCGGCTCGCGGTGAACCGGAATCGGATCTAGGAAGTTCCACGCGACGGCTCGCGCCCGCCCCCGACCCGTCGGCGGGTCCGGCTGCGGGTTGTCGTACGGCTCGTACTGGGCGAGGTCGTAGTCGGCCCAGTCGTACTTCTCGTTCACCGCCTGCGCCGCGTCGTACACCGACTTCGTCGGATCGAGCGCGTACTGAACCGGGAGCGCGATCGCGTCGGAGTTTCGCGGGTCGTCCGGCAGCGCGGTCGTGTAGCCCGGGTACTGCGGTACGCCCTGGACCTCCCCGCCGTTCCACCAGTTCGGCTGGTACGGCGTCCGGACCAGGTCGAGACCGCTCTGTCCCTGCCGGTCGAACGTCGCCCGCAGGGGGTAGTTCTTCGTCGGGGTCGTCATCCCGTTCCACTCCTCCGGCGTCGGCGCCTGGACGCCCCACCGGGTGCGGAAGTCGTGGCCGCCCTCGCGCGGATCGACATCGTCGCGCCAGATGATCGGCGTCCCCGGGTGGCCTTGGCCCCAGCACGGCCACGGCAGCTGCCAGAACTCCCCGGCGACGGGGCCCTCTCTCGCCTTCAGGTCCTCGGTGCTGAACGCCCAGTCGTACTCGTGCTGTCGCTCCAGCCGTTCCGGATCCTGCTGGTAGCCGATCGTGCGAACGCCGAGGTTAATTTCCCGAAGTACGTCCTGGTACGTGCTCTTCCCGCTGTAGAGCTCCGGACCGTTCCCCCAGTCGAAGTGGGCGCCGAACCCGAGACGGTCGGCGAGCTCCTGGATGATCTGGAGATCCGGCTTGGTGTTGTGCGACGGTTCGCGCACCGGCTCACTCCACTGCACCGATCGGTGCGAGTTCGTGACCGACCGGTAGTGCTCGTACTGGCTCGCCGCGGGCAGGAGGATCACGCCCTCGTCGCGGTCGGCCATGACGCTCGCCAGCGACGGGAACAGGTCCACGACCACGAGCAGGTCGAGGTTCTCCATCGCCTGACGCATCCTGTCCATCTCGCTGATCGAGTTGGCCGAGTGCCCCCAGAAGATCGCGGCCTTCACGGGGTTCGGCTGGTAGAGCTCCGACTTCCCCAGCCGCTTTTCCTTCGGAATCGCGGCCTCGAACCAGCGGGCGACGGTCAACCCGTTCTGGAACATCATCGACCGCTCGCTCGGGAACGAGTCGTCGATGCCTTCGCTCGTGGAGCCGGCCGCGTCGCCCTCGCCCCCGTCCTTCTCGTAGTTGACGTACTCGTCCTGTCTGGTGTACAGGTCCCGGGGCATCAGGTCGTACTTGTCGTACAGTTCGCGGAAGGAGATCGTCCCGCTGGTGTACGGGCTCTTCGACCAGACGTCGGCCCAGTACTGCCACGATCCTGGCGACGAGACCGAGTAGTACCCCGGGAGGATGTGGCTGGCGACCGCGAGGTCCGTCGCCCCCTGGACGTTCGCGTGTCCGCGCATCACCTGCAGGCCGCCGCCGCTCCTCGCGGCGCTCCCCGACGCGAGGCTCAAGAGCGCGTACGATCGGATGTTCTGCGTGCCGTTGTTGTGCTGCGTTCCGCCCATCGCCCACTCGATCTGGACGTTGGGCTTGTTCTCGATGATGAGGTCGCCCAGCTCCCTGATATCCTCCTTCGAGATCCAGGTGATGTCCGCGACCGTGTCGAGGTCGTACCGGTCGAGTTCGCGGTCGACGTCGGCCCACCCCTGCACGCGCCCGTCGAGCATCTCGCGGTCGAGTTCGCCCTGCTCGCGCAGGTACCGGATGAGCCCCATTATCAGGGCGACGTCGGTTCCCGGCCTGATGCGGTAGAAGTGGTCGGCATGCGCCGACGTCTTGGTGAACCGCGCGTCGACGGAGGCGATGGTGCCGCCCCGGTTCTGCCCTTCGAGGATGTGCTGCATCGCGATCGGGTGCGCCTCCGCGGGGTTCTGGCCGATGATGACGTTGAGATCGAAGTTCCGGTAGTCGTTGATCGTGTTCGTCATCGCGCCGAAGCCCCACGTGTTCGCCAGCCCGGCGACCGTCGTGGAGTGGCAGATGCGCGCCTGGTGGTCGCAGTTGTTCGTCCCGAACAGCGAACAGAACTTCCTGAAGGCGTACGCCTCCTCGTTGGAGTGGTGGGCGCTGCCGAGCCACATCGTGCTGTCCGGCCCGAACTCCTTCCGGATCCGCTTCAGCTCGGAGACGATGGTGTCGTACGCCTCGTTCCAGGTGATCTTCTTCCACTCGCCGCCCTCCTTCTTCATCGGGTGTTTCAGCCGCTTCGGCGAGTGTTCGCTCCCGTAGATCGAAGCGCCCTTCGAGCAGAGCGAGCCGTTGTTGATGGGGTTTTCGAACCACGGCTCCTGTCCGACGAAGGCGCTCCCCTTCCGTTCGCCGCGGAACCCGCACCCGACCGCACAGAAGTTGCAGACGGACTTGGTGAGCTTCCCTTCCGTGTCGGTCCCGTCCGGTTCCCCGTCGTCGCCCTGCGCGAGCACCTGTCCGGCACCGCCGCCGCCGAGCGCGACCGTGCCGGCGAGCGCGCTTGCCTTCATGAACGACCGCCTGTCGAGGTCGAGCGAAACGGGCTCGGCGCTCATGGAGCGTCCTCCCAAACGCCGGCCGTCGCCCTCCTGTGCCGTTCGATGTCCATACTATGGCATAGTATAGCATAGAAGATCATTAATGTTCGTGTTCCGGTAGCGTAGATTTTTTCATCCCGGACGAAAGCTTCTCAATCGTCCTATCGGCGAAAAGACACCCGTTCCCGCCGCATCCGGCGGCTTTGCGCGCACTTCCTTTTGCGCAAACCCTTTCACCGTGCTACCACTGGTCACGTACCAATGAACGTCGGAGCATTCGTCTGTTCCTGCGGGGACACCTGCGACATCGACCTCGAGGGCGTCCGAGAGGGGGTCGAGAACGTCGACGTCGTGGCCAGCTCTAGTCTACTCTGCGAGGACGGCCTCCCGGCTATGGGGCGGCTCATCGACGAGTACGAGCTGGATCAGCTCATCGTCACGACCCCGGAGCCGCGGTGTCAGCGGAAGTTCCGGGCGCTCGCCGAGGAGAAGGGGCTTCACCCCGACGCGACGGCGTTCGTGGACCACCGCGAGGGGGCCGGCTGGGTTCACGAACGGGCCGCCGCGAGCGCGAAGACGGCGCGGCTGATCAACGCGACGTCCGCCGGACTGGCCGAGGAGGCCGTCTCGCGGTCGGTGTCGCGCGAGGCCGGCGATCGGGTCGCCGTCGTCGGCGACGCCGAGACGGCGGCGGCGCTCGCCGACACCGCCGACGTCACGCTCGTCGCCGACGGCCGCGATTTCGCCGACGCCGACGTTTCGCTTTCGGACGTGGCGGTCGAGCGCGGTCGCGTCGTCTCCGTCGAGGGCGAGTTCGGGGACTTCGAGCTGACGCTCCGTTCGCGCGTCACCGACGATTGCATCTCCTGCATGGAGTGCGTCCGCGAGGGCCCCGACGGGACGCTCACGAGCTACCCGGTCGACGTCGATCCGGAGGCCGAGGGCGGCGACTGGGTCGACGTCTGCCCGACGGACGCCATCGACCTGGACGGTGTAGAGCGGACGATTTCGGCCGACCAGGTCGTCTACCCGGGCGCGGCGCGGCGTTCCCGCGGCGGCCGTGTCGGTTTCTACGCCAGCCCCGTCGACGGGGCGACGATCGCGGCCGTCGAGAGCCTGCTCGGCGGGGTGACGAAGCCGGACTTCCTCGACCTCGAGATGGACGTCTGCGCGGCGGGCGAGTCCAGCCAGGTGGGCTGTAACGCGTGCGTCGAGGCGTGTCCGCACGAGGCGGTCGACCGCCCGACGATCGACTCCGTGGCGTTCGACAAGGTGGCCTGTCAGAACTGCGGGGCGTGCACCAGTTCCTGTCCGACCGGCGCGGTGACGCTCAGAGAGCCCTCGAACCGCCGCATCGCCAGGGAGGTGGAGGCGCTCCTCGACCCGACGGACGAGGGCGGCGGCTGGCTCTTCTCCCGCGGACGGAGCGGGATCGAAACCCCCGTCGTGGCGTTCGTCTGCTCCGAGCGGGCCGCCGCCGCGCTCCGCGCCTACGGGCGACAGGCCGCGAGCGGTGCCGACGTCCGGTACCCGCCGATCCTCCCGGTCCGGGTGAACTGCGCCGACACCGCGGGCGAAGCGCACGTCCTCCACGCGCTCGCGGCCGGCGCCGACGGCGTCGCGCTCGTGGGCTGCGGCGAGGCGTGTCTGCACTCTGGACCGGATCCGAAGGCGGACCTCGTCGACCGACTCAACGTCGCGACGGCCGACCTCGGACTGGGCGAGCGTGTCGCCTTCTTCGCGCCGGAGTCGGACGATCCGGACTCGTTCGTCGAGGCGATCTCGGCGTTCGAGGCGGGGCTCGACCCGTCGCCCGTTCCGGCGGGCGACCACGAGGCGACCGGCGGGGTCGACGCGGACGAGCCGAACCCGCCGTTCAACACCCACGACTGGGCGCTCGAGAGCGTCCGTGCGCTCCTCGAACGCGTCGAACCCGAGCGGAGCGTCATCCGCGGGCTGGAGACCTTCGGACGGATGGAGGTGAGCGAGGCGTGCAACCTCACCCCGACGTGTTCGAACCTCTGTCCGGCCGACGCGATACGCCGGACGACCGACGGCGACCTACAGTTCGACCACGAAGACTGCGTCAACTGCGGGCTGTGCGAGTCGGGATGCCCGGAGACGGCGATCACGATGGAGTCGGGTCTCGACCTGTCGTTGCTCCCGGAGAACCGCGACGGCGATCGGTGGGTCACGGTCTTCGAAGGCGAGATGCTCGAGTGCGCCCGCTGCGGCACGCCGTTCACGAGTCGGGGTTCGGCGGAGAAGATCCGCGACGAGGTCGGCGATCTCGTCGAGGGAATCGCGCCCGACGCCGATCGGAGTATCTTCGAGTACTGCGGGCAGTGTCGCGCGACGCTGCTCTTCGAACGGGGTGGTCGGTGATGGATGCCGCCGCCGTCTACGACGCCCGCCTCGAACTGATCGACTTCGTCATCGAGGTGTTCTGGGACGTCCCGACCGCCGCGTTCCTCGACTCGGTGCTGACCGGCGACGTGCTCGTGCCCGAGGACTCGGTCAACGAGCACCTCGACGCCGGGTTCGCGGCGCTCGACTCGTTCGTCGAGGGGAACCGCGACCGTCCGATAGCGGAGGTTCGGGAGGACCTCAGGACGGAGTACACGCGGGTGTTCGTCGGCCCGCGCCCTCCAGTGCTCCCGAACGAGACGTACTACCGGGAGGACACCGACTTCCTCGGCCCCGGGCTGGCGAAGGTCGAGGCGAGCTACCGCGCCGCCGGCTGGGTACCGCCCGGAGATTACGGCGAGGAGAACGACTTCGTCGCAGTCGAACTCGCCTTCCTCAGACACCTCGTCGAGCGCCAGCGAAACGGCGCGGAGGAGGCGTTCGGATACGAGCGCGTCTTCATCGACGAGCACCTGTCGACGTGGGTCGACGACTTCGCGGCGGACGTCCACGAGGAGACCGCAGAGCCGCTGTTCCTCGCGGGGGCGGACGTGCTCCGCGGGCTCGTCGAGTTCGAGGACGAACTCGTCGCGCAGATGGTCACGTAGGCCGCGTCGCTCCCTCACTCCTCCGGTGCGAGGAAGACGAGACCGAACCCGCCGACCATCGCGGCGGCGCACAGACCGAGCGCAAGCGGCGTGGCGAAGCTGATCGCCCGCTCCATCCTGAAGTACCACTCCCAGGTGCGGTGCATCTCGGCGACGAACGCGACGGTCGCGACCGCCACGAGAACCAGACAGAGCCCGCCGAACGAGGCGAGCGCGAGCCCCCGAAGGGCGTCGATCCGGTCAACCATCGATCCACCACCGTCCGACGAACAGCGCGGCCGTCGACGGAACGAGCACGATCAGGACCGCGCCGATGAACGCGCCCATGTAGCTGACCGTCGACTGGAGGTGGATCGCCCAGTGCCACGTCCCTTTCACCTCGGCGATGACCGCGACGGTTCCGATGACCAGGAGCGACAGCCCGACCAGCGACGCGAGAACGTACACGGTGACGCGGAGGTAGTGCAGCGCCGCCCGCCCGTCGAGGAATCGCGCGGCTGACGCCGCGGACCGCGATTCGCCCTCACCCGACGCCATCGCGCCACCCCCGGTCGAACGGCTTCCGCCGAGGCCTCACGCGACTACCTCCGCGTAGGTCCGGTACGCGTCGTAGGCGACGACCGCGACGACCACCGCCCCGACGCCGGCCAGCGCGAGTGCGACGTCGAGCGGGAGCGGAAGGTCCAGCGCGGTGCCCGCTCCTTGATGAATGATAGCAGACAGCATTACCGGCGGATTCGGGGGCCACAGAAATAAACTGTCGGGTGCCCCTTCCGGCGGAAACAACGCTTTTGTCCACCCTGCCCGTGTCATACAGTAGCACGATGGAGACCAGACGAAAGGCGCTCCGTCGCCTGGCGGCCGCAGCCGGGGCGGCGGGGTTATCCGGCTGTAGCCGACTCCTTCGGCCCGATCCGGAACCGGGCGTGGAGGGGCTGCCGCCGAACCCGCACGCGGAGCGGCTGCCGCGCAGGCAGTTCGCACAGGAGGCATGGCTTCCGACGGACGACGCGGGAAACGCCGTCCAGCCGCGCCACCGGCGGCTCCTCCTGCTCCGGCTCGACGCCGAACCCTCGACCGAGGCGGCCCGGACGGTCGAGCGGGCGATGCGGACGCTGGAATCCGCCTACGACTGGCGGCCGGCCGGGGTCTTTCACGCGCTCGCGTGGGGGACCTCGTATTTCGAGCGGGTCGGGGCCCTCGACCGCGCGCCGATCGAGCCGCCGCAGGTCCTCTCGCGGACCGACGACCCCGACCTCCTAGCGTTCGACGCCGCGCTCGTCCTTTCGAGCGACGTTCCCTCCCACCTGACGGCCGTCGACGGCGCCATGTTCGGATCGCGCTCGACGTTGAACGGCGTCGCCGTCGAACGCCGCCTCGGCGACGTGTTCTCGGTTTCCGAGCGCCGGACGGGGTTCCTGGGGGAGGGGTTGCCCGCGGCGCACGCCGACGCCGAGGGGATTCCGGAGTGGGGCGTCCCGGACGACGCGCCGATGTTCATGGGCTTCTTCTCGGGGCGTCGGCGCACGCAGGCGGGCGAGGACCGCGTCGCCATCGACTCGGAACCGTTCGCCGACGGCACGACGATGCACGTCAGCCACCTCCGCCAGCGCCTCGACGCGTGGTGGGAGGGGCTCGCCGACGCGGGGCGGGTCGCGCGGATGTTCTCGCCCGAGTTTTCGCCGGCCGACGTGTCGAGCTTCGGCGACGACGTTCCGTTCAGCGACCGCGTCCGGGACCACGGCCGCGAACACGGCGTCGTCGGTCACCACGAGAAGGTCGCGCAGGTCCGCCGCGACGGCGAGCCGATCGTCCTCCGCCGGGACTTCAACACGGTCGACGGCGGCCGGGCCGGCGTCCACTTCGTCTCGCTTCAGCGGCGGCTCGACGACTTCCGGCGGACTCGGAAGGCGATGAACGGCTGGTACGTCAGAAAGGAGCACGAGGGGATCACGGACCGCAAGAACAACGGCATCCTCGAGTTCATCAGGGTCGCCTCGCGGGCGAACTTCTACGTGCCGCCGCGGAACCGGCGGTCGTTTCCGCTGTACTGATTCCCGCCCGCTACCGCGTTCGGTCCCGGAGCCCGTCCTTCAGCTCCGCTTCGAACTCGATGACGCCGTCGACCTCGCCCTGGTTCACCTCGTGCGGCCCGCACTCGTACTCCCAGACGTCGTGGCCGCGGTAGCTCTCCAGCCCGCACTTCGGTTTCCAGCCCGAATCCTTGTGCGACATGTTCGCACGGTGGCCGCGCTCCGACTTAGTGCTTGTCCCCGGAAAAGGTCGATCGAGCGACCGCTCACTTCGGCGGGGCGTTCGACGGTCGGACGGTGTCGTCGTCGAGGAACGTGCGGGCGAACAGATCGACGTGCAGCTTCAGGAGTTCGTCCTCTCCGAGGCCGGTCTCGGCCGCCTGGGCGCCGAGGAACGCGCGGAGCTCGTCGCTCGGCTCGTGTCGGATCGTCCGTCCGTCGACCGAGAACGCCACCTCGGTCGCGCCCGAGACGAGGTGTTCGATCTCCAACAGCGCCTGCTCCGCTTTCACCGCGAGCGCCTCCTCCTCGTCCATCATCCGCGCGTCCGCGAACTCCCCGACGGCGTCGAGGAACCGGTCGTCGACGTCGACGGCGATCGTCAAAACGACACCCCCTCGCCCTCGAAGGCGAACTCCCACTGTGTCGTCCGCTCGCAGACCGGACAGTCGGCATAGAACCCGGCGGTCTCGTGGTGGACGAAGCGACCGAGTTGGCCGCACTCGGCGCACTCGAACCGCGTCATTCCTCCGGCGGCCACCGCTGCGGGGCCGGCGACGACTCGCCGATCTCGCTGTACAGGAAGACGAGCAGGGCGAGTATGCCCGCCATCACCAGCACCCCCGCGATTCCGCCCGCGGCCGTCTGGCCGACGGTCGTGGGGTTCCAGACGGACTCCATCGACTCGACGACGTTCAACGTCGTCAGGAGGAGCCACGCCGCGATCGCGAGCACAGCGAAGGTGAGGACGCGGGACTGTCCGAGCGCGGTTTTGAGACTCATTCTGACTCACCTGTGTGATGATGTCGCACGCACGAACAAAAAGGTACGCGTGTCCCGCCGCCGTCGCCGGCGCTTCCCGGTCAGCGGGTGGCGCTCAATCGTCGAGCACCTCCCACCCGGCCTTCTCCGCGGCGACTTCGAGCGGGACGAACTCCCAGCCGGCGGCGTCGGCGATCGGCTCGTCCGACTCCGTCACCCCGACGAGCGCCATCCGTTCGGCGAAGAACATCGAGCGCTCGTCGATCTCCGCGAGCCGCTCCACCGGATCGGTTCCGGTTCCGTTGAAGAAGTCGACGTCGACACCGTTGTCCCGCTGGAACTTGTTCAGCACGTGGGCGTCCACGCCGCCGACGAGCCCGATCCAGTCCGTCCACCGCTCGGCGTCGGCGAGCGCCGCTCGCGGATTCGAGAGCCGTCTGAGCGCCCCGTAGGTGAACGCCAGCGTCATCCCGTCGGCTCCCCCGCCGTGCGGTCCGCTCGCCTCGGCTTGCGGAGCCGTCTCGGACCGCCGCTCGCGCTCCGCCGCGGCCGATCCGCCGCCTCCGCCTCGCTCGATCGGGATTCCGACCGGCCTGTCGTCGTTCCGTCGGGGGACGCGGGGGCGGGGTCTGTGCGTCGGTTCCGCGCCGGTCGTCGCGTCAGTCGTCCCCCTCCTCGTCCCGGGGTCGGTCCCCTCCTCGGAGTCCGCCGAATCGACTCGGCCCTCCGGATCGGATTCGACCTCCGGTGCGGGTTCGTTCTCGGGAGCGGACCCGGTCTCCGGAGCGGGTTCGTCCTCGGGATCTCCTTCGCCCTTCCAGAACCAGTCGCCCCGGTTCAGCGTCGACTTCTCGTCCGCCTCGCCGCCGGCGTCGAGTTCGTCCAGGTCGATCCGATCAGTCACCGGACGCCACCTCCGTCGGATCGACGGCCACGGTGTCCGCGACCGGCGTGTCGGCGTCGACGACGCCGTCGAGGCCGAGTCGTTCGACCGTCCGCCTCGCGGGGACACCGTCGGGACTCCACCCCCGGGCCGCGTAGTACGCGTCGAGCAGTCTCTCGAAGCCGTCCGGATCGAGGGCGCGCCCCGCGGCGGGTCCGTCGGCGAGCGGTTCCCGCAGCAACTGGGGAAGCCTGTCGTCGTCGCGCGCGAACCCCTCGCGCGCGTTGAACAGGCGCACGAGCGTCCAGATCCGTTCGCCGGCCGTCCGCAGGTCGTCGGGATCGTACGACAGACCGACCGCCGACAGCCACTCCGCTCCGAGGTCCTCGCGGAGCGTCTCGCCCGCGAAGTCGTCCACGACGAGGCTCCACAGCACGGATCGCGCGTCCTGCGCGTCGACGACCGCGGTCACGCGATCGTCGGCGTCCCACGAGTCGGCCGCGAACACCTCCCGCTCTATCGGTCGAGCGCGACGGTGGCAGCCGCCGCGGTCGCTCGTCGCGTACGCGAGCGCCATCGCTACCGCTCCCCGGGGATCGTACGCCGGGAGCGCCATCGACTTGACCGTCGGGATTCGATCCCCGCCGCCGAACCGCTCCGCTGCGGCCTCGACGCCGTCCGCGAGCGCGTCCCCGAGCGGTCCCCGGCGGTGGGCGATCTCTTCGAGGAGGTCGCGCGCGCCCGCGGCGTCGCCGAACGCGAGATCGCGCTCCACGAGCCCGTCCTCGCTCGCCCGCATGGCCCACGCCACGGCGCTGCCGGCGTCGATGACGTCGACGCCCAGCCGGTCGCAGGCCGCGCCTAACGTCGCCACCGCGTCGAACTCGTCGATTCCGAGACCCGCCCCGAGCGTCATCGGCGTCGCGCCGCGGGGGACGCTCTCGCCGTCGTCCGTTTCGACGCGAAAACCGCCGGGGACCGCGCCGTCGCGCTCACGCCCCATCGCGGCCGCCCGCGCCGCCTCGACGCCGATGTCCGACGCCCCGTCGAACTGGCTCGTCTGCCACCCTCTCGTGGGGAGCACGCCGACCTCGTTGGCGAAGTCGACGCTCTCGATGGTCGCGCCCGCCGCCTGCCAGCGCCCGGTGTCGTGTTCCCTGTACGCCTCGTCGTACGCCTCCCTGAGCCGGGGTAGCCCCTCCGGCGGTTCTCCCCGGGCGACGACCGCTTTCAGCCGCTTCGCGCCCATGACCGTGCCAGCGCCGCCGCGCCCCGCGTGGTGGTCGCCCCCGTCGGAGGCGATGGTCGCGTAGCTCACCGTCCGCTCGCCGGCCGGTCCGACGCACGCGACGGCGGCGTCGGGGTAGCGCTCGTCCGTCGAGACGGCGTCTTCGCCCCAGCAGTCCGCCGGTTCGACCGTCGCCGTCCCGTTTTCGACCTCGATCGCGACGGGATCAGACGCCCGCCCCGCGACGAGCAGCCCGAGACAGTCGGCCAGGGCTCCGGCGAGCCTGTCGGGGAACTCCCCGCCGCTGTACGAGTCGAGAAACGCCCCCGTGAGCGGCGACTTGGTCACCGCCGCGTACCGCGATTCTCCCGGGAGGTAGCCCGACAGGGGACCGAGCATGAATCCGAGGACATTCTCGGGCCCGAGCGGATCCGCGCCGGCGGGGACGTCCCGGTACAGGTACCGCGCACCGAGCCCCTTCCCGCCGACGAACCGTCGGCGCCACGACTGCGGGACACGCTCGCGCCGGACGGTCCCGTCGGAGAGGTCGACCCGGAGGACGCGGTCTCGCGTCCGGTGTGCCATTACGTGCCACGTATCGCGCTCACGGTGATAAGGGTTCGCCAACCGGTTACCGAGCGGAGGCGTCGAGGCGGACGGGTTCCGTCCGCGAGGTACCACGCTTCAGATCGAGCTGACCGTCCCCGCCGGGGCTCGGCACGCGCCCCGATGCGGCTCAGCACACGTCGCGGTAGACGGCCAGTAGCCGGTCGGCCATCTCGTCGACGCTGAGCCCCGCCACGGCGGAGCGCCCGTTCGAGCGCCCGTCCGACGCGAGCACCGCCTTCAGCCCGGCGACGAGGTCGGCCTCGGAGTCGGCGACGACCGAGTTCTCCACCCCGGCGAGCACGTCGGGGACGAAGCCGACCGGCGTCGAGACGACCGGAACGTTGCAGGCCGCCGCTTCCCGGACGACCATCGGTCCGCTCTCGCGGACCGAGGTCACGAGCAGCGCGTCGCTCGCGTTCATGTAGTACGGCATCTCCTCGTAGTCGACGCCGGAGACGGTTTCGAGCTCGACGCCCGGACCGACGCCGTCGACCACCCGCCGCGCGAGGTCGTAGTTCTTCACCGCCCGCCCCGCGTCGTACGGAAAGAGCACGACGCGGGCGTCGGGGTCCCAGCCGACGCGCTCGCGCGCCTCCGCGCGGTCGATCGGGCGGAACAGGTCCGTGTCGACGCCGAAGGGGATGAGGTGGTGCGGGCAGGTCAGTTCGCGCGCGAGCGGCCGGGAGGGCGCGATCACCGCGTCGGAGCGGCGCGCGACGAACGCGCTCAACCGCTTCAGCCACGCCGGCCCCATCACGTCGGACCCCCAGAGGGTGAGCACGATCGGCCGCGTCGGCTGGGCGAGCGCGGCCGGCCCGACGAGCCCGTAGTTCGCGTGGACGAGGTCGTACGAGCCCACTCCCTCGCGCAGCACGTCGGCGTAGAAGCGGGCGTACTCGCGCGGCGAGCGCCCGCCCTCCTCGGGCGTCGGCACGGTGATCGTCGTGCAGTCGACGCCCCGCGCTTCGAGCGCCTCGACCTGCTGGGTGAAGAACGACCGCGGCGACGTGGCGAGCTGGAGGACGCGGAGGCCGTTTTCTTCGCCCTCGCCGTCGTATCCCGTCATGGTCCCGGCTCAGTCGTCGCTTTCGGGCGCGGCCGGTTCGGCCGCTCCGGCCACTTCCCCTTCGGCGGTCTCCGGCTCGGTAGCCTCCGTCGGACGTTCGAGCGCCGGCGGCCGGCCGTCGCCGCGGAGCGCGGCGAGGACGACCTCGGTCGTGTCCCCCTTGTCGGCGAGCAGTCGGCTCCGCCGAGCGCCCCAGTCGGCGCTCTCTTCGCCGTCGAGGATCGAAAGCGCCCGGTCCAGCGCGTTGCCGTGACGGTACGCCCCCTGGAAGTTGTACAAGAGGCCGTACTTCGCCTCGATCTCGTCGGTGTACCCCATCCGGAGCGTGTTGACGTACAGCGCCGGCGTGCCCAGCACGGCGCTCTCGACCGCCATCGTCGCCCCCTCGCCGACGAACAGGTCGGCGAAGGCGAGCACGTCGTGGATCAGGTGGGGCTCGACGGTGACGCGTCGATCCTCCAGCTCCTCGGGGAGCGGCGCCTCGGAGGTGACGAGCACGCGCGCGCCCGTCGCCTCCAGCCGTTCGACCACGTCCCGGATGTCGTCGAAGCCACCCTGCCCGACGTCGTGGGACGCCTCCCACGAGACCAGTCGGAGCACGACGAACCGCTCGTCGGGATCGATGCCGCGGGCCGTCAACACGTCGGGATCGGGCTCGAACCGGTTCGGGTGGAGGTACGCGAGTTCGTGGTAGCCGGGGTAGCGGACCTGCTTCGGCCCGACGTCGTCCGCGTAGCACTCCGGCGTCCACACCTCGTCCGCGAAAGGGAACGTGATGCGGTTCGCCGGGGCGTGCTCTGTGTCCGTGAAGACGACGCTCCGCGCGCCGACGAGCGGCGCGACGTGGGCGACGGCCGTTCCGCCGATGGCGGCCATCACGTCGGGGTCGACGGCGCGGGCCCGCCGGAGCAGCCGCGCCTCGTACAGGAGCTGCGACCGGACCATCCCGACGACGCCCCCGCCCTGGCCGCCGACGAGCACCTCGTGGTCGATGTCGTACGCCCGGAGGAGGTCGATGGCGACCTCCTTGTCCCTGGCGAACACGTGCACGTCGTGGCCGTCCGCTTCGAGCGCCCGGATCACGTGCTTGAAGAAGTGGACGTGCGCCGGGTGCTGAATCGTGATCACGTAGTCCATCTCGTCCCCCACGGTTTCGCGCTCTCGCGCTCCCGCACGCTCGGGTCCGCGGTCCAGCGCTCTCGGATCACAGGCTCTCGTAGGCGAAGCCGGCGGACGCGGCCTCCTCCTCGTTCAGCGCGCTCATCACGTCGAGGAGCACGGGACTTTCGTTCAGCGCCGCGGCCATCGTCTCGACGTCGAGGTCCGCGAACTCGTCGTGCGGGGTGGCGAGGACGACGCCGTCGAACCCCGAGAGCGACAGCTCCTCCTGCACGTCGATGCCGAAGTAGTCGCGCATCGCGTCGTCGTCCGCGTGCGGGTCGTAGCCGACGACCTCGACGTCGTACTCCGCGAGCGCGTTGACGACGCCCTTCACCTCGGAGGTTCGGATGTCACCGACGTTCGGCTTGTACGCGAGACCGAGCACGAGCAGGCGGGAGTCCCTGAGCACCTTCCCCTGGCGGTTCAGCGCCTTCAGCGCGAGCTCCGCCGCGTGCTTCGGCATGTACTCGTTTATCTCGCGGCTCTGCAGGATGAGCTTCGGCTGGTAGCCGGCTCGTTCCGCGCCGTGGGCGAGGTACAGCGGGTCGACCGGGATGCAGTGGCCGCCGACCAGGCCGGGGTGGTACTTGTGGAAGTTCCACTTCGTCCCGGCCGCCTCGATCACCTCGTGCGTGTCGATGTCGAGGTGGTCACAGATGATCGACAGCTCGTTCATCAGCGCGATGTTGATGTCGCGCTGGACGTTCTCCGTCACCTTCGCGGCCTCCGCAGTCTCGATGTTCGGCGCGCGGTAGACGCCCGCGTCGACGATCGACTCGTACAGCGCCGCGAGGTCCGCGAGCACCTCGTCGTCCGAACCGCTGACGATCTTCACGACCTCCTGCAGTGTGCGGTCGGTGCCGGGCGCGAGGCGCTCGGGCGAGTAGCCGAGGAACAGGTCCTCGCCGATAGTCAGCCCGGACTCCGCTTCGAGGATCGGGCCGAGGACGTCGCGGGTGACGCCGGGGTAGACGGTCGATTCGAGGACCACCGTCGTGTCCGGCGAGACGTGCTCTCCGACGGTTCTCGCCGCGCCCTCGATGAACGCCAGGTTCGGGTTCTTCATCTCGTCGACCGGCGTCGGCACCGTGACGATGACGTAGTCGGCCTCGGCGATGACGGCCGGGTCGGTCGTGAAGTCCACGCCGCTTTCGGCGACGGCGTCGTCTCCGAGGTCGCCCGTCGTGTCGACGCCGCTCGACAGCGCGTCGATCTTGTCCTCGTCGATGTCGTAGCCGGCGACCCGGTGTCCCGCGTCCGCGAACGCGACGGACAGCGGCAGGCCGACGTACCCCTGCCCCACCACGCAGATGCTGGCGGTTTCGGCGCACGATTCTCCCGATTCGGTCCGCTTCGCGGTCGCTTCAGACATTGATTCCGATCCCCCTGTAGTGAACCGCGTCGTGATCGCGCAGCTCTCGGAGGGCCTGGCGGCCGTCCACGACGACCAGCCGCCGATCCCCGCCGTCCGGCCCGAACGCGGTCAGATCGAGCCCGTCGAACGCCTCCTGCGGCGTCACGAGCACGACCGCGTCGTACGTCTCGTCCAGCTCGTCGAGGTCCGCGAGGGTCGCGCCGGCCTCCTCGAACGGTTCAGCGTGGGTGTTCACCGGATCGACCGCCGTCACGTCGACGCCGTCCTCGACGAGCCGGCGGACGAGCGGCAGCGACGGCGTCGCGCGGATCTCGTCGACGCCGGGTCGGTAGGTGAGCCCCAGCACCAGTACCCGCGCGTCTGCGGGGTCGACGCCCTCGGCCCGGAGGCCGTCGATGGCGTGCTCGGCGGTGTACACGGGCATCCTCTCGTTGGTTTCCCGGGCCGCCGACATGATCGGCGTCTCGGTCTCGAACCCTTTCATGATGAACTGCGGGTAGTAGGGGATGCAGTGACCGCCGACGCCCGCGCCGGGCGCGTGAATGTCGCAGAACGGCTGGGTGTTCGCCGCCTCGATCGCCTCGGTCACGTCGATTTCCATCTCCGCGGCGTGCTTCGCCAGCTCGTTCGCCAACCCGATGTTGACGTCGCGGTAGACTCCCTCGAACACCTTGACCGCCTCCGCGGTCGTCGTGTCGGAGACGGTGATGACCTTGTTCTCGTTGATCTGCTCGTAGACGAGTGTCGCGACGCGCGCGCTCTCCTCGTCCGCCCCGCCGACGATCTTCGGGTAGGCGCCGCGGATGTCTTCGAGGGCGCGGCCGCTCGACGTGCGCTCGGGGCAGAACGCCAGCCCGAACTCGCCGAGTTCGAGCCCCGACTCGCGCTCCAAAAGCGGGAGCAGCCGGTCGACGCAGCTCCGCGGCGGGAGCGTCGACTCCGCGACGACGAGATCGCCGGCTTCGAGCCCGGCGGCGACGTCCGACATCACGGACTCGATCACCGACAGATCCGGCGACCCGTCCGCGTCGATCAGCGTCGGGACGATCGCGACGTGGATCCGCGCGTCGCGGGCGGCCGCGACTGTGTCGCTCGTCGCCCGGAGCGCGCCCGCGTCGACGAGGTCGCCGACGAGGTCGTCGAGCCCCGGTTCGCCGGCGATATGGCTCCGCCCGGCGCTGACCGATTCGACGACCGACTCGTCGACGTCCGCGCCGATCACGTTCCGGGTCACGTCGGCGTAGACGGCCGCGAGCGGCAGGCCCATCTTGCCGAGGCCGTACACCGCGACCGGCACCTCGCCGCTCGTCAGCGCGCGGCGCTGTTCGTCCGCCGGGGCGTCGTTGCCGTACAGTGCCGTCGTTTCGTGGATTCGTGCCTCGCTCATGCGAGCGTGTTCTCCGCGTCGAGTTCGTCCGGAAGCGGTTCGTGCCGGGCCGGCGCGCCGACCGCGAGCGCGTTCGGGGGGACGTCCTTCGTCACGACCGCCCCCGCGGCGACGAACGCGCCCTCGCCCACCGTCACGCCCGGCAGGATCGTCGCGTTCGCGCCGATCGAGACGCCGTCCTCGATGGTCGGCCCCCGCATCTCGACGTCGCGGCGGACCGGGTACGGGTCGTTCGTGAGCGTCGCCCGCGGGCCGAGGAAGACGTTGCTGCCGATCGTCGTGTGCGTCGGCACGTACACGCCGGTCTGCATGCTCACGTGCGACCCGACGGTCGTCGTGCCGTCGATGACGGCGTCCGTCCCGACGACGACGCCGTCGCCGATCGTCGTGTCCTCCCGGATCAGGGCGTTGTGTCCGGTGACGAAGTCGTCGCCGATCCGCACGTCGGCGTAGATGATCGTCCCCTGCCGGACCCGCGCTCTGTCGCCCAGCTCCGCCGGCGACACGTCCTCGCGGTGGAGGTACCCGACGGTCGCGCCGTCGTCTATCTGGCAGTCGGTGCCCGCGTGGTACCAGCCCATCGCCTACGCCTCCGCGCCCTCCGCGACCCTCGTTCCCGCGCTGTCCTCGGAACCGTCCGTCGTCTCCTCGCCGCCGTCGGAGTCGTCCCCGTCGGCGGCGGCGTCTCTGCCGTCGGCGTCGTCCGCCGCCCAGTCGCGTCGGCTGACGACGAACCCGATCGCCGTCAGCGCCACCGCCAGAAGACCGACCGCGACGAGAAGTTTCGTTTTTCCGTTCATGGCTGGATCACTGCGTTCATACGCGGTTCTCAGCCCAATCAGTGTGGAGGAAGCGGCTTTATTATAGGCGTGGTAAACGGGCTTAGGAGGGTTTTAGCGGCGGTTTCGAATGGTGGTATTTCGCCACTCCTCGTTCGGGGGTCGCATTGGAGGCACAGAGGCGTTTCTCACGACCGATCTCCGGTTTGATTCTAATTCACAACAGGCTCTTCACGGTTGCAATCGCAGCGAGGTAGTCGATTCCATAATATCACAATATAAAAAGATGAAATATCACAATATGAATAGGGGAAACTCCCCCGCGGCTCAGTCCCGGACGAGCGGCGGGCGGTTTTCGTCCGGGTCGGGATCGGTCGGGAGCGCGAGTTCGTCGAGTCGGTGGGTCAGTTCGAGCGCGCGCAGGCCGTCCTCGCCGGTGACGGCCGGCTCGGAGCCGGTTCGGACGGCCTCGACGAACGAGGTCAGCTCCTTTTTGAGCGGTTCCCCCCGATCGACCGTGAGCTGTTCGACGACGCTCTCGTGGCGGTAGCGGACGTCGCCGTTGTCCCGGACGTACTCGGGGACGGACCGGCGGTGGATCTCGATGGTCTGGTCGATGTAGTCCACCTTCACGCGCGAGTCGGCCGCCGAGATCGTGAGCTTTCGGACCTTCTCCTGGGTCACCCGACTGGCGGTGAGTTCGGCGACGACGCCGTTTCCGAAGCGGAGGTTCGCGGCGGCGTAGTTGCCGTCGCGCGTCCCGACGGCGTTCGCGTCCGTCACCTTGTCGCCGACGATCGAGAGCACGACATCGACGTCGTGGATCATCAGGTCCAGCACGACGCTGTCGTCGATCTCCCGGTCGAGCGGCGGGCCGAGCCGCTCGGCGGTGATGGCGATGATATCGAGGTCGTCGACGAGGTCCATGAGCGTGAGCACGGCCGGGTTGAACCGCTCGATGTGTCCGACCTGGAGGACCACGCCGCGCTCGCGGGCGAACTCGACGAGCTGTCGGCCGTCCTCGGGATCGTCGACGAACGGTTTCTCGACGAGCACGTGCACGCCGGCGTCGATGCACTCGCGCGCGGCGTCGTAGTGGTACTGGGTCGGGACCGCGATCGAGACGAGGTCGATCCGATCGAGCAAGTCGCCGAGTTTGAGCGCCTCGGTGTGGTACTCCGCGGCGACCTCCTCGGCCCGCTCCATGTCGGCGTCGTAGACGCCTTCGAGCGTCACGCCCGGGAGATCACGGTACACCCGGGCGTGGTTCTGTCCCATGCTCCCGACGCCGATGACTCCGGCGCGGAGTTCCCTCTCTCGGTCGAAGCAGTCGCCCTCGGGTTCTCGGTCGAGACCACCCTCCTCGGACTCTCGATCGGGACGGCCGCCCGCTGTCTCCCGATCGAGACGGCCGTCGTCAGACATAGTGCGCCTCCGCTTCGTCGGCGGCGGCCGCCGGTTCGATCTCGATCTCCGAGACCGCGTCGCCGATCGTCTCCAGGTCCCCCTTCGAGAGCTTCGGGTGGACCGGCAGGGACAGCACCTGCTCCGCCACAGCGTCGCCAACCGGCGCGGCGGGTCCCTCGTACCACTCGAACGCTTCGAGCCGGTGGATGGGCGTCGGGTAGTACACCGCGCTGCCGACCCCGCGCTCCCCAAGCGCGTCGCGGACGGCGTCGCGGTTGCCGCACCGGACCGTGTACTGGTGGTACGCGTGGCGGCGGTCGTCGGGCTCGACGGGCGCGATTGCCGGCGTTTCGTCGAGTCGGTCCGTCAGGGCGGCGGCGTTGGCTCGCCGCGCTTCGACGAACTCGTCGAGCCGGTCGAGCTGGCCGAGACCGATCGCGGCCGCGAGGTTCGTCATCCGGAAGTTGTGCCCGTGGTCGACGTGCGCGTAGCCGCCGTCCGGGCCGCGTCCGTGGTTGACGAAGCTCGCTGCGGCCCGCGCGATCTCCTCGTCGTCGGTGGTGATGATCCCGCCTTCGCCCGTCGTCATGTTCTTCGTGGGATAAAACGAGAAGCACGCCGCGTCGCCGAGCGAGCCGGCCCGACGGCCGCGGTACTCGGCGCCGTGCGCCTGCGCCGCGTCCTCGACGAGCGTCGCGTCGTACTCGTCGGCGATCTCGCGGAGGCGATCCATCTCGGCCGGCAGCCCGTACAGGTGGACGGGGAGGATGGCGTCGACGTCCCCGCCGCGCTCGCGCGCGACTTCCTCGACCGAGCGCGGATCGAGGTTGTACGTCGCCGGATCGACGTCGGCGAAGAGCGGTGTCGCCCCGGCGAAGTGGATCGTGTTCGCCGTGGCGACGAACGAAAAGGGCGTCGTGACGACCGTGTCGCCCTCGCCGATTCCGGCGGCGACCAGCGCGGCGTGCAGCGCCGTCGTCCCGTTCGAGGTGGCGACGGCGTACTCCGTCCCGCAGTACTCGGCGAAGCGGTCCTCGAACTCCCGAACCACGTCGCCGTCGGCGAGCATGCCCGATTCGAGCACGTCGACGACGCCCTTCAGCTCCGCGTCGCCGATGTCCGGATCCGCAATGGGGATGGTCACGGGGCCACCCCCCCGTCGTTTCCGCGCCGGTTCCCGCCCGTCGGTGCCGGGAACGTAGCGCGCCGCCGACCGCCGGTCCGCGACGGCGGTGCGCCCGATTGACCCAGTCCTTGCATCACCTAGTCGCTGCCCTCACAGGCGCTTTATTATCGGTCCGCTAAGAGGGCGGATATCCGTTCGATAAGAGGGGGAATAGGTGACAGATACAGATCATGTGTGCCGCAGACGTATCGTGCTATTCGGTACCACGTGGGGCGGTCCGTGCGCGCGAATCGCGTTTAGGTACCGTTTAGACCGGCGAAATCGACGCTCCTGAGATAAACAGTCTGAAGGGTTTTTTATCGCGCGGCGCGGTATTGTGACCCGATGACAGCTGTGTACAGGTGGGCCGGAGACCTCGTGCTGGCAGCCCTCGTGACGCTCGTGGCCGCCGGCGCGGTTCTCGTTCTCGGCGTCAGCGGCTTCCCCCGCATCGTGCTGCTGTTGCCGGTCGTGTTGTTCGTCCCCGGCTACGCCTTCCTCGCCGTCCTCTTCCCCGACAGATACGCGCCGTCCAGGACGCTTCGAGCGCTCGATCGGGCGCAGGTGGTCGATCCGACCGGGCGCGAGTACTTCCAAATCGGAACGGGCGAGCGCGCCGTGCTCTCCGTGGCGCTGAGCCTCGCGATCGTCCCGCTGGTCCTCCTCGGACTCAACTTTACGCCGTCCGGGATCAGCGCCGTTCCCCTCCTGTACGTGCTCACCGGGTTCACGCTGATGTGTCTCGCAGTCGCGATGGCGCGACGCGCGTGGCTCGATCCGGCAGACCGGTACCACGCATTCGAAGAACTCGGCGCGAGCGCCGAGGGCGCGCTCGGCGGAGGCGGGGTGTACAGCCTCGCGCTCGCTGCGAGCCTGCTGCTGCTGGCGGGGACGGGCGCGTACGCCATCGCCAGCCCCATCGACAGCGATCCGCTCACCGAGTACTACCTCGTCACAGAACAGGACGGCAACTTCACGAACGAGAACGCCGCCGAGGCCGTCCGCAACGGCGGAACGGTCCACGTGGCGATCGGCAACCACGAGGGCGAGGAGACGACGTACACGACGGTCGTGCGGCTGGAACGCGTGAACCCGGACGGGAGCGTCGCCGAGGCGTCCGAGCTGGATCGGTTCAGCACCACCGTCCGGGAGGGCCAGACGAAGCGCGTGCCCTACGACGTTTCCGCCTCCGCCGACGGGGAGCGGACGCGTGTCGCGTTCCTCCTGTTCAAGGGCGACCCCGGCGAAGCGACCCGGGACGACGCGTACCGGACCGTCCACGTCTGGCTGACTCCCCCCGACGGCCAGCAGTCGCAGAGCCGTGAGGCGGTCTCGTCACCCGCGGAGGCCCGGACGTAATGTGGCCGTGGGGGCACGCGGCCTTCGGCTACATCCTGTACTCGCTGGGCTCGCGCGCCGTCCGCGGGCGACCGCCCGACGGACCGTCCGTGTTCGTACTGCTGATCGCGACGCAGCTACCGGATCTCGTGGATAAGCCGCTCGCCTGGGGACTCGGGCTGTTCCCACAGGGGTACGCCGTCGGGCACTCGGCGTTCGTGGCCGTTCCGGTCGGCCTCCTCGCGCTTCTGCTCGGCGTCCGTGTCGACCGGCGCGAACTCGGCGTCGCGTTCGTCATCGGCTACTGGTCGCACCTCGCCGGCGACGTCGTGGCCCCGCTCGCGACGGGCGACGGGTTCGGCGTCGAACGGGTGCTGTGGCCGCTCGTCACGCTCCCCGAGTACGGGACGGAGTACACGATGTTCGAACGAGTGAACGTCTACCTCTCTGCCTTCCTCGAACTCCTTTCAACTTCGGAACAGATTGGGGTTCTGATGGTGTACTTCGGGCCGTTTCTCGCGGCGTTCGTGCTTTGGATCGTCGACGGCGCACCGGGGGTCGCAACGCTACGTCGGGCGGTTGTCGGGATCGACTGTCGTGGACGCTGACCAGCTCTAACCCTCGAAATTCACGTTTCGTCCTACTGCACTTGCACTCCGATCCGATCGGCTTCTTTCTCACTAGTTCTTACTCTTATGGTCATTTGACTGATTCATTTTCGAAGCAGGTTTCTGCCGCAGAAGCTTTAAAAATCAAATATTTTGAGGTAATAGAACAGAGCTTGAAACCCCGTCGCTCGGCCGTCGCTCCTTCCTCAAAGCGGTGGGCGCGACGCTCGGCGCCGGTGCGGCGGCAGGCCGCGCCTCGGCCGGCAGCGGGTAGAACACATCAACGTCGTCGAGGACGGCGGCCTCGACAACACCAGTCGCGAGTCGATCGTCCCGGGGCTTCGAGAGTTTCTCGACGACACCGTGCGGCTGTACTTCCCGCCGAGCGAGTACTGCCTGGACGAGCAGATCCGCTTCACTGGATTCGAGAAGCTCTGGCTGTAAGGGTACGCCGGCCAGACGACGTCCGTCCCGGCGCCGGCGGACGGGTTTTCCGGCGAATCCTGGCTATTTAAGTTCGGCATCTGCTACTGCCTGGGCGACTGATTCTACTCGCCGGCCTCACGTTCAGCTTCACGGCACCTAACGCCCGGCTCCAGGCGATCCAGGCACAGGTAAAAGATTATTACATCCACAATGTGAAGTTCGTCGGCGAACACGATAGCGAGACGTGGGGGCCGATGCTCGTCGACATCGTCGATCCCGATTGGATCGGCTCCGTCGAACGGGTTCGGATACCGGACGGTGGAAAGTCCACGATCAACACGTCCGGTGGCGGGACTCCGACGGTCGACATCGGTCCGGCCGGTTTCATCCTGAGCCCCTATTACAGCGGGAAATTTTGGGTCGACGACTTCGAGATCGGACCGTTCCGGACAACGGCCTGTACGTCTCGGGCGCGAACGGGCACGTCGTCGACGCCGGCCGAAACACCATCCGCTACGATCGCGACGACTGTCAGTTCTCTGTGAACACGATGAGACAACCCGGAGACGACTATCGCCACGCGCTCAGTATTAACGGTGACGACTGCATTGTCGTCTACGGCGAGTACGAGTCGACGTACCATCCGATCGTCAACAACGCCAGCGAGACGGTCATCTACGACCTCACTGTAAAGTCCTACGACGGCTACGCTGCCGTCAATCTCCTCGACGGAAACAGCGACTCGTCGACTAAGCGGCGGAAGCCGCCGCGCGGTGCCCGGTCGCCGCCGAGATTCGAACCGCTCGGGCGCAGGTCGCTCGGCCTCCACGATTCGCGCTATTTTACGAGAATTTATCGATAGCAGAAGTTGTAATTCGTTTTCTCCTGTATATTTTATATGATTACGATAAGCTAGATTTCATCACTTATGACTTTTATGGCCGATATACGAACGCTCGTCCAAAACACTTTTCTCAGTGAAAGAGTGTCCAGTAGACGATTATGTCTGGGACTCCAGAACGGAATTCGGACTCGAGTTCACGATCGTATGCTCGCCGGTCTTTCCTCGGCGTACTGGGCGCGGCAGTCGGTGCCGGCGCGGTTTCGAATCGGGCGTCTGCCGCCGACTTCTGTCCGACGGACCCGGCCGATACCCCCGATCACTCGGAACCGGAGCAAGAGCAGCCGTCCTCCCCGGAAGAGGCCTCGTGCGACGTCGAACCCGAGGGGGGATACGAGCGCATCAACGTCGTCGAGGACGGTGGCCTCGACAATACCGGAAATGAATCGATCGTGTCGGGACTCCAAGAGCTCCTCGCCGACAACGTCCAGCTGTACTTCCCGCCGGGTGAGTACTATATGGACGAGCAGATCCGCTTCACCGACTTCGACCATCTCTGGTTGCAGGGCGAAGCGGGCGAGACGACGATCGTTCCGGCCTCTGGGGACGACTTCTCGGGGCAGGCCCGCCTCTTCAAGCTTGGCACCTACTACAGCCCGGGCGAGTGGCTCGAAGTCGGCGGGTTCACGTTCGACTTCACCGCGTCGAATACCGGACTCCGCGGCATCCAGGCGCAGGTGAACGGGTGCTGTATCCACGACGTGGAGTTCATCGGCGAACACGATAGCGGGACGTGGGGCCCGATGCTCGTCGACATCGTCGACTCCGCGGGAACGGGACTCGTGGAGCGGGTACGGATGCCGGACGGTGGACTGTTCACGGCCAACGCGTCGGACGACGCCGACCCGACGGTTGAAACCGGTCCGACCGGACTCCTCCTGAGCCCCTACCACCGCGGCGAACTCACCGTCCGTGACACGGAGATCGGGGCGTTCCCAGACAACGGGCTGTACGTCTCAGGGACAAACGGGCGCGTGATCGTCGACGGCGGCACGTTCAAGAACAGCAACGTCGCGAACATCCGCCTCGCCGGCGACGGGAGCGCCGTCAGAAACGCCACGATCATCATCGACGAGAATCGGAATCGCGATCAGAATCAGCCGGGAATCCGCCTCGACGCCGGTCAGAACATGGTCGTCGAGAACACGACGATTAAGCTCGACGCGCCTAACGGGGACGCGATTTCGGTGTTGAGCGAGGTATCGTCGGCGCAGATCGCGAATAGTTCGATCACCATCGCAAGTGGTGTGATCAACGACGGGATCGTTCTCAAAGACGGCAGCGGCGACATTGAAATCAGCGACACGGACATCTCGATGGACAGCGGCGGGCAGGCCATCCAGATCCGCGACGGCAACGGCCAGGTCCAAGTTGAGGGCGTCACCGTCACGGGCGACGCCTCCGGCGCCTCTGGCGGCCGCAGCGCAATCCGGTGCGATCGCGGCGGCAGCGAGTTCGTGGGCCTGACGGTGGACCAGCCCGGCGGCGGCTACCGCCGCGCGATCACCCTCACCGGTGACAACTGCACGATCGAGTCCGGCACATACGAGTCGACGCACCACGCGATCGTCAACGACGCCAGCGGGACGACGATTAGCGGCGTCACCGCGCGGGCGTACAACGGTGCCGAGGCGGTCAAACTCCTCGCCGGCAACAGCGACGTCACCATCGTCGACAGCGTGCTGTACAACGGCATCGACGACCGGGGCACGACGAACCTCCAGCTGGAAGGCAATCAGACGCCCTAGCGAGCGCCGAAAGTCGGTAGCTCACCGCGGGATTGCGCGTCATGGTTCTGCCTCCCGGCGGTGACTTTCCTGTATAACTCCGAGAACTTCTCGATGACCGTCTCGGGTGCGAATCGGTCAAGTTCGTCGGGGATCGCGCCGTAGTGCGCGTCGTAGTCGGCGACGAGTCGGTCGAAGGCGTCCGCGAGCGACAGCTCGTCGCCCGGTTTGAACAGCTCGCCAGCGTCGCCAACGATGTAGTCCATGCTGCCGACGTCGGAGACGACGATCGGCGTCCGCGTCGACAGCGCCTCCAAGACGACCCGTCCGAACGGTTCGTCGATGAGGCCCGGATAGACGAACGCGTCGGCGGACCCGTAGACTTCCGGGAGGTCACCGTGGTCGACGTAGCCGAGCCAGTCGATGTGCTCGTCCGCGCCGACCTCGCGCGCAAGCGCCCGGAGCCGGTCGCCGAACGGCCCCGCGCCCGCGATCTGAAGCCGCGCATTGTGCCCGCGCGATCGGATGTGCGGGAGCGCACGGACGAGCACGTGGACGCCCTTGATATCCTGTAGTGCGCCGACGTACAGCAGCGTGATTGGGCCGTCTTCGAATGCGGTCGAATCGCCTTCGAGAGCGGCAGAACCGCCGTCGAGGTCTACCTCCGATGCTTCGTCGGCAGGGATGGATCGGCGGAACTCGCGGCGGAACGCCTCGTCGTAGAAGTGCGGGATGACGGTGATCCGGTCCGCCGGAAAGCCGAGGTCGGCGTAGTCGGCCTTCATGTGCGGCGAGAGCGCGTGGTACGCATCGATCTCATCAGCGCGCGCCATCGACTTCCGGACGAGGTCAAGCTTCCCGAGCGACGAATAGGCGCTTCGGAGCTCCCGTTCGAGCCCCTGCCGCCGTTCGAGCCCGGTCGCCGCGACACAGCCGACACACTTCAGGGGCGACGGACCCCCGCACTTCCGCTCGCCGTGATACATCATGTCGCCTTTTGGGCAAACTGGCACGTAGGAGTTGAGCGTTGACAGCGTCGGCGTGTTGAGGTCGGCGAGCACCGGGACAAACGCGGACGAGTACGAGTGGACGAGATCGTGACGGGTCAGTGCGTCGAGCTCCTTCCGCAGCGCCCGGTGTTTCGCCGTGATCGGATGCGGGAGTTTCGAGAGGTTGTCGTGGAGCACGTACTCCACGCGGTCCTGCGCCGGCAGGTCCGCCTCGGCGGCGTCCATCTGGCTCGACACGTACACCGTCAGGTCGTGCCGCCGCGAGAGCCGTTCGATGAGCAGTGTCGAGGTCCGGACCGCCCCGGTCCCGGCCGCGCCAGGACACTCCGCCGGGACGAACCCGACGTTGAGCCGCTCGGTCACGTCGGACCGACTCCCGTTCCACTTCGCGTTCTCATGTCCGGGTGTACCCTTCCGGCGAGCATTATTATCGGCCTCGTAATACGCGGCGTGCGTCAGGCGTACCGGAGTTCGACGCAGCACACCGATCTCTCAGGTTCGTTGTCCTCGACCAGATTCGATCGCCGTACTGCGCGACCAGTTGCTCGACGAGATACAGCCCAATGCCCATCCCGGAGCTGTCTGGCCCCCGCTCGTCCTCGCCGAAGGTCGACTCCTTCCGCCGGTCCGAAATCCCGGGTCCGTTGTCCGCGACTCAGACAGTCTCGCGATCGGCGTCGGTGTCGGAATCAGAATCCACGCCGACGTCGGCCTTGACGCTCACGCGCTCCGCCGGCATGTCCTTGCCGGTGTAGCGGACAGCGTTGCTTAACATCAAGGCGAGGATCTCATTCGCCCGCACCACCACGTCGCGGACGTCGCCGTCGGGCGAGAGCTCGATTCCGCCCTACAGCCGCTCCGCCGTCTGCAGTTCGGATTCGAGTACGGACGCTATGACGATCGCGTTGCGCGGCGACTCCGTCGGCTTGCCCGCTTCGAGGAGCGCCCGCTTCGCGCTGAGGGTGAGGTATTCATAGACCGCGTCGTCGTACGCGTTCCGTGCCAGCACGTCGGCGATCGTTTCGAGGAGGCGCTCCCTGTCACCCGGCTTGACGACGTAATCGTCGAACCCCATCTCCAGGATGTCGAAGTCCGGCTCGACGGCACTGAGCATCACGACGCGGCAATCGAGGCGGAGCCCATGGATCCGATCGAGCACCTACTCGCCCGACAGCCCCGGCATGCGCCGGTCGAGGAGGACGATGTCGACTCCTTCGTGAGGGCCGCCTTCCCGTCGTAGGTGCGCTCGACGCGGTACTCCTCTTCGAGCCAGCCCGCTGTGCATGCGGACTAGCCGCGGGTCGTTGTTGACGACGAGCACGAGCGGCCGGGTGTCCTCTCCGAGGTGTCTTTCTCTCTCCCTACGCCGCCAGCGCCTCGATGACCGACTCCATATCCCGTCCGTGGCGGGTCAGGTCGTACTCGACCCGCCGGGGCGGCTCGCTCAGCACGACGCGGTCCACAAGGTCGTTCTCGGCCAAGTCGTCCAGGCTGTTGGTCAACACCTCCACCGAGATGTCGTGCCGGCATTTCAACTCGTTGAACCGGATCGACCCATCCGGCAGCAGCGTCTGGATGATGACCGGGTACCACTTCTTCGAGATGAGATTGACGGTTTCGACGACCGTCTCGGCATCGGTTTCGTCTCCTCTCACCGGATATTCGCTCCGTTGTCGAGGCGACGCATCATCTCGTATTCGCCATCTAGGTGACAAGCCCACGAGATCGAGGGAACCGCGGGGTCTGGACTACCTCACCCCACCTTACGAGCATCCTAAACCCGCCTCGTCGGTGGTAAACGCGATCGACGCCCCTCAATTGGTCGACGCACCGCGACGCACCGCGAGCGTCTGCGTTCGCCGCAGACGCTTGGAGTCGCCAATCTCGGGTCTGATCTGCGGGGGTACCAGCAGGTAAGGATGGCGAGTTACCGAAATGGTACTGTTCTATAATATTGAATGTTATATTTTCGTTATTTAGGCAGCAACAATGGTTGCAACCCACGCGACGGATCGGAGGAGCTGAAACGGCGAACGTTCGTGACATCCTCGCCCGCCGTAAACGACGGGGCTTCCTGCACAGCAGGAACCCAGCATGCCGGGCCGGTTTCAGGACCCTCTCCGACGGCCTCAGACGGGAGGGTCCCTCCCTCGGCACGTGGGCGTCCTGTGGCGCTGTCACGAGTGTTCCCATCGCCAAGCGTGTCATCGCCGTCCGGTTTTTCGGGACGGCTCTCACCCAAGGCGTCATCCGGCGGGGAACCGGACGAAGGTGGTTCGGTTGTGTCACGCGACACAGGACAGCCTGCGTCAACCCATGAGACACTCTCATGCACGATAAATATTTCCGGTCGAGTTCCGCCCCGACCACTGACGGCGGTTGTCCAGTAGGTAGTCGCATTCCCGCCCGGCCTCAAGGCCGGGATTCTCTGCTTAAATATAGATGAGTCTCAGAAGGTTGTCCTTCGCGCCCGCGGGTTCCGCCGACGCCGCTTCTTATACCCACCGCCCTCCCGTCGCCCTGCGAACGACTCGCACAAAACCCGAATACGGGGCCGGGAACGCGGCGACTATACACACCATAGTTCCGATCCGGCCCGCTTAGGCGGTGTATTATAAAGCGACTGTGGGGGGAGTAGTCGGCACGAGCGATAGTCGGGTCGATTGACCCGGAGAGCGATCAACGATGTACAAAGACAACACGATCGGCGTCGTCGTGCCCGCGTACAACGAGGAGGGCTACGTCGGTGGAGTCATCGACACCATGCCCGGCTTCGTCGACAGGGTGTACGTGGTCGACGACGGTTCGACGGACGGGACGTGGCGGGAGATACGGGAGCACGCGGCGTCGTACAACGCCGAGAATCCGCCCGAAGCGCCGGAGTTCGACGAGTGTATCGTGCCGATCCAACACGAGGAGAACCGCGGCGTCGGGGGCGCGATCAAGACGGGCTACCTCCAGGCGCTCGAAGACGGGATCGACGTCGCCGCCGTCATGGGCGGGGACGGACAAATGGATCCGGAGGTCCTCGCGAAGTTCGTCGACCCCGTCGTCGACGGGGTGGCCGACTACGCGAAGGGCAACCGCTTCATGCGAAGCGACGATCTCGAAGCGATGCCGCGCTTCCGGCTCGTCGGCAACTCCGTCCTCTCGCTTCTGACGAAGATCGCCAGCGGCTACTGGAAGATCGCCGATCCGCAGAACGGGTACACCGTCATCTCCCGGGAGGCGCTGGAGCGGATCGACGTCGAGGGGATGTACGAGTACTACGGGTACTGCAACGACCTGCTCGTCAAACTCAACGCGGAGAACCTCCGCGTGGCGGACGTCGCCCACTCGGCGGAGAGCGTCTACGACGAGGAGGACTGGAAGAGCCACATCGAGTACGACGAGTACATCCCGAAGGTGTCGGCGATGCTCCTTCGGAACTTCCTCTGGCGGCTGAACCGCAAGTACCTCGTGCGCGACTTCCACCCCCTCGCGTTCTTCTACTACTTCGGGGCGGGCGTGTCGGCGCTGAGCCTCGCCGGAATTGCCGCGTCGCTGCGAAAGCGCCGCGAGGAGACGGGCAGCTGGCTGCTGTCGCTGTTCCTCGGCGTCTCGCTCCTGCTCTTCGCGATGGTGTTCGACATGCAGGAGAACCGCGACCGGGAGGTCCGGGTCGACGACGAGCGCGACGGCGTCGCGGCGGCGGACGACGCGTTCGCGACCGCCGACGGAGAGGAAGCCGACGCGCGGCCGGAGCGGCTGGCGGCCGCAGGCGATGACTGAGCGGACGGCACGGCGCCGTTCGGAAGCGCCCCCCGCCGCGACGGTCCGGGCAGCCGAGGCGGGTGCGGACGATGCGACGAACGGGGTCGCGTCGGACGGCGCGACGGACGAGCCGAGGACGGACAGCACGACGAACGAGACGGCGACGGTCCGCCGTTGAACGGAGGCACCCCGGTATGAGCAACACGACCAACTCGGTGACGGGCATGCTGCGGAGCGGACGGTTAGACGTGATAGGCGCGACACTCGTGCTCCTGATCGCGCTCGTCACGCTGCCGCTTCGATTCGTCCTCTCGCAGGTGTACATACAGACGCTGCCGATCGTCCTCGGCATCGCGTCGGTCCTGTACCTCCTCGCGTCCAGAAACGAGCGGGGACAGGCGTTAGCGACGCTCAGGCCGGACATCGCGCTCGCGCTTCCCGCGGTGACGGTGTTCGGCATGGCGCTTCTGGCGCTCCTTGCGACGATCCAGGGGGAGCGGACGCTCCTGTTCTACGACGTGGCGGCGGCGACGGGGATGCTCCTGCTCGCGCAGGTACTGTTCACCGA
This sequence comes from Halegenticoccus soli, assembly GCF_002844195.1. Classification (GTDB taxonomy): domain Archaea; phylum Halobacteriota; class Halobacteria; order Halobacteriales; family Haloferacaceae; genus Halegenticoccus; species Halegenticoccus soli. Next base: position 6,336 of record NZ_PEND01000011.1, on the reverse strand, counting down.
CGAGCGCGAGTTCTCGCCCGCCCTTCTCCTGTTGCAGATCGTCCTTCTGGGACTCGTCGTCCGTTTCGCGGCGCTGACGACGACGCCCGGCTACATCGGTATCGACATCTGGACGCACACGCCGACGTGGTCGGCGGCGATCTTAGAGCAGGGGTCGCTCGAACCCATCTCCCACCGGAAGTACTACGCGTCGCCGCTGTACCACCTGCTCGTCGTGGGCGCGAGCCTGCTTCTCGACGTGCCGGTCCGGCAGGCGTTGTACCTGTCTCTCGGCGTCGCGATGCCGCTGTCCGTGATCTTCGTGTACGCCACCGCGCGGTACTTCGTCGGCCTCCGCTGGGCGGTGTTCGCGGCCGCGGTCTACTCGATCGCCGGCCACGTCGTCGAGTGGGGGATCCACATCATCCCGACGAGCCTCGGGCTCGTGTTCTTTCTCGGGATTCTCTACAGCCTGACGCGGGTGCTCCACCTGGACTACAAGTTCCGCGACTTCGCGCTGGTGGTGTTTTTCAGCGTCGGGACGATCCTCACGCACCAGGTGTCGGCGTTCATCATGCTCGTGTTCACGGGCGCCGGCCTGCTCGCGCAGTTCGCGCTCAGCTTCGGGCTGTTCAACCCCCGGCTTTCGAGTCCGTTCGAGTTCAACTCCCAGGACACGGTGAATCTCTCGGGACTCCTGGCGTTCGACCTCGGGCTGATCACCTTCATGTGGTCGCTGACCCCATACCAGGGCGGGACGTTCCTCTCGACGATCTTCAGCTACTTCGTGACGACGGTCACGGAGAGCGGGGGCTTCGGCAGCGGCGTCGGCGAGGGCAGCGCGGTCGGAGCCGAGGCCGCGCCGACGCTCGTGGAGCAGCTCGTCACGTACATCGACGTGACTGGCTTTCTGGTCCTGCTGCTTTTCACCATCGTCGGCAGCATCTACATCCTCCGGCGGGAGAACGCCTCGCACGCGACGTTCACCGGCGTCGTCGCGACCGTGGTGATGCTCGTGTTCGTGTTCGGGTTCCCGCTCTTCGGCATCGAGACGTTCCTCCCCGGCAGGTGGTTCGCGTTCCTCGCCGCCCCGATGGCGGTCATCGCGGCGCTGGGGCTCGCGTTCCTCGTCAGAAACCTCACGCCTCGCGGCACGGTCGTGCTGCTGCTCGTGTTCATCATCGCGTTCCCGACCGTGTCCGTGCTGGCGAGCCACGGAACGCTCGACAGCCCGCCGTTCGAGCACACGCAGACGCGCTACAGCTACACCGACGCCGAGCTGACCGGCGCGCAGACGATCAGCGACATCACGGTGCAGGAGGAAGGCGAGCGGATGAACACCGACCACCCCTACCACACGGTGTACGAGCGCTGGCAGGACGAGAACGTGAGACCGGCGATGCTCGACAACGGAACGGCGGTCAACGAGACGGTCATCTACCGGGAGTACCAGGGCAAAGGCGCGGCGTACTTCAGGAACCCGAGCGGACCGGCCACTACGCCCGCGGTCACCGAAGAGCAGCTGTGCGGCGGCCCGCGCGACGTGACGTACAACAACGGCGACGTGCGCCTCTGCACGAGCGCGGGGGCGAGCTAGATGCCCGCGGACGCTCCGACGGCGAACGCGCCGGAAATGCGAGAACGGCTGCGGATCACGAAGGCGAGAAGCAGCGCCTCCCGTCGGGGAGCGGAAAGAGCGGTGCGGTCGAGCGGCGCGGACGTTCCGGTCAATCAGTTTGAACGTTCGCCGGTTCCGAAACAAACGGTACCGTCGATTAACAGGGTCATAACAAAATGAAGGGGAAGGTAAATTCGGACTCGATGAGCGCGGAGGGACAGCAGGTACGTTCACGCTCCAGCTGGGCTACTGTTGTGGTGCGTGACGCCGAAGCCGACTGTCGGGTGGCGACCGAGAGAGGCAGGTGAGTCGGCGTGAGCGAACGAATGGAGGCACTCCTCATCGGTATCGACGCCGGTTGTCTGCCGGTGTTCGAACGGCTGTACGAGAAGGACGCGATCCCGAACATCAAAGAGATCTGCGAGGGCGGCGTCTGCGGCCCGCTGGAGTCGCAGATCCCGCCGTGGACGCCGAGCGCGTGGCCGTCGATGTACACGGGCGTCAATCCGGGCAAACACGGCGTCTACGGCTTCGTAGACTTCGATGGCTACGACTGGAGCGTCGTCACCGCGGACGACGTGAGAGAACACGCCATCTGGGAGCTGCTCGACGAGCACGGCATGTCGAGCGTCGTCGTGAACGTTCCGGTGACGCACCCCCCCGACGAGATCGACGGGGCGATCGTTCCGGGGTTCATCGGGCCGGAGAACCCGGTCTGTCACCCCGAGGGCACGTTGGACGAACTCAAGCGCGAACTCGGCGAGTACCGCGTCTACCCCGCCTACTCCCGCGGGGACGACAAGGTGACGGACGACGAGAAGATGGACGAGTACTGCCGGCTGGTCCGGATGCGCGGCGGGGCGTTCCGATACCTCGCCGACAAACACCGGCCCGACTTCGGGTTCGTGCAGTTCCAGAAGACGGACACGGTGTTCCACGAGTTCGCCGGCGACGCCGAGAAGGTCGAACGCGTCTACCGGGTGACCGACGAGGAGATCGGGAAGATCCTGGAGGAGGCCGACCCGAAGCGGGTGTTCATCGCGAGCGACCACGGGATGGGGCCGTACGAGAAGTACGAGTTCCGCATCAACGAGTACCTCCGCGATAAGGGGTACGTCGAAACCAGGAAGGGCGGCAAGGGAATGCCGTCGTGGAACCCCATCCGCAACCAGCTCCGCGAGGGGCACCACGAGGAGACGTGGGAGCCGAGCACCGTCGAGCGCATCGCCGCCTACGCCGCGAAGTTCGGCCTCACCGCCGAACGCGTCGGCAAGGGGCTGAAAACGGTCGGTCTCGACGGGGTCGCCCGACGGTACGCGCCGAGGAACGTCACCCGGACCGCGAACGAACAGGTCGACTTCCCCAGTTCGAAGGCGTACATGCGGGCCCGAACCGAGCTCGGGATCCGGATCAACCTCGAAGGGAGAGAGCCGAACGGCGTCGTCCCGGCGGAGGAGTACGACTCGGTCCGCGCGGACCTCATCGAGTACCTCCGCGGCGTGTCGACGCCCGACGGCGACCCCATGTTCGAGGATGTCGCGCCGCGCGAGGAGTACTTCCACGGCCCGTACGTCGAGAAGGCGGTCGACATCGTCACGGTCCCGAACGACTTCGAGCAGTTCCTCTCCGCGCAGGTGCTCGACGGGTACTTCGCCCCGCCGACCGAACCGTGGAACCACAAGCTCGACGGGGTGTTCGCGGCGAAGGGCGTCGACATCGACCGGAGTGCGGCCCTGGAGGGCGCGCACCTGTTCGACGTCGCGCCGACGATCATGTCCGCCCTCGGAATCCCCTACAGCGACCGGATGGACGGACGGTCGCTGCCCGTCGTGGCCGACGCGGGCGCGCGCGAGTACGATCCGTACGAACACGAGGAGGCGGACTCGCTGGCGGACGACGGGGTGCAGGACCGCCTCGCCGACCTCGGCTACCTGGAGTGAACTTCTCGGAGGCCGTTACGGCGATTCCCCGGACGCGAGAAGCCGAACCGCGAGTAGGACGCCCTTCTTCGCGCGTGAGGTGCCTCCTCAGTACGATTCGACCTCGAGCCCGGGAGTACGCTCGAAACGGGAGACGTTTCGCGTCAAGACCGGCTCCTCGTGGACGACGCCCGTCGCTCCGACGACTTCGTCGCCGACGTCGTCGAGTGGCTCTCCCCTCCGTGCGAGCTCGCCGGCGAGGCGGCCGGCTTTCCGCGTGATTTTCCGCGATACGTCGTAGATCTCCTTGGATCCGACGATCGCTTCGATTTCGCGCTTTTCGTCCGCTGCGTCGGTACCGTAGCCGATTCCCCCGTAGATCTCGTAGAGAGTCATCGCAGAGAGCCGGATCGGCGTTCGTCGGTTCTCTGCGCGCTCGACCGCCGCGACGGCAGTCATCTCACCTTTCAGGAGATCGAAGATGACCGTCGTATCGAGGATCACGCGCCGTCGCCCCACTCCCGTCGGAGAGTCCGACCGTACCCCTCGTATCGGTCGGCGAGTTCCGCCTCGATCTCGTCGACGTCGTCTTCGGCGAGCAGTCCGACCGGATCGAGGAGCGATCGCTCGTCGGTGAGCCGATCGACGGTGTCGGAGAACGACTCTCCCTCTTTCTTGCGCCGTTTCAGGCCGATCCCAACGCGGCGGAGGGCCGACGGCTCCGACGCTTACCCCCGGGTAAGCCCCTCGCATCACGTGTCGGTTAGTTTGTATATATGTGGGTCGGACAGAAACGGCCGACCGGGAGGCGACAAGGAGATGAGACTGTGGAAACGGTGCAGGTGACGATCGGGCCATGAGCGAACCAGGACGCGGCGTTCGGGGAGGGGAACGCGGGTGAGCACCGACCCGGCGCAAGGGCCGGCCTCGACCGACGAGTGGCCGCGGTTCACCCTGCGGTACACCTTCGGCTCGCCGGCCTCTGACATCGACGGGACGTTCGAACCGGACGAGGTGATCGTCTTCGACCCGACGAAGAAGGGAGGAACTCACTGGGTGTCGGCCGAGGCGGGCTGGTACGTTCCGTTAGAACGGATTCGCTAGCCGACCGTCGGGGACGCGCCGCGGGCGCCCGGACCGGCGCGTTCGCGCGGCCTCAGTCGCGGAGGTGGCTGACGGCGATCTCCCCGTCGCCGTAAACGGTCACGTGGTAGCCGCTGTAGATGAACGAGACGTGCGCCCCGGTGCGGCGCGTACCGCCCCTCGTCGGGGCCAACAGCCGATCCAGCGCGTCCGGATCGACGCAGTCGTGCAGCGGATTGAGTTCGATCGGATCGACGCCCTCGATCTCCGCGACCATCCAGACGACCGCCGAACTGACCGACCGGTCTCCGTGCCAGTCGTGCTGCAACGAGTACGTCTCCGTCCGCTGATCGTACGTGAGCCCCCCGCCTCGTCGGTCCGAATTCAACCCCCCAGTCATTCGAAACTACCCTATCGTTCTGAATTTCACGAGTACTTACCAGTACTCCGAAAGAACTGCCCCCATATATATTATCTGGTACATATCCGGGTGATTGACGGATATCGATACTGTTTCTGCCCCGTGCCGGACGGCAACCGGCGAGTCAACCGAGGTCTCCGCCGTCGCGCTAGCTCGCTCGGCGCGGGCGACGCGCTTTCGAAACCGGGCGCCGGCACCTCACTCGATCACGGTCGGATCCATGACGCTGATCCAGTTCCGACCGTTCCAGATGGCGAGCCCCCACAGGGCGTCGCCCGACCCGTCGTGGATCCCGAGATCGCCCCGATAGACGCCCGATACGTCGCGCAGATCGGTTTCCAGGACGACACCGTCGCTCCGCAGCCGCAGCGCTCCCGACGTGCTGAGGAAGGCGGTGTCGTCGAGTCCGACGTGCGACGCTTCGTGGACGTCGACGTCGCGGGCGTCCCGGACGAGGACGAACGCGTCCTCGTAGTTCCGGTACGTCGAGTTCTTGATCGACACGTTCGGCGCGCCGGAGACGACGATCGCGCGGTACTCCTGGGACCGGCCGTTCGGCGGATCCCTGAAGAACGCCCCCTGGAAGTAACACGCCTCGATCGCGTGTCCGACCGCCGTTCCGGAGAGGTAGACGTCGCTCGGGTACTGTCGTCTCGCGCCGTTTCCTTCGAAGTACGCGCCGTAGATGCTCTGCGCCGATCCGCCGCGGGCGTCGACGCCGAAGCCGCCGTTGCCCTGGATGGTACCGCCGTGCCACCGCGTCGCGAACCCGCGCATCTGAACGCCGGGGTAGGTGCTGTTCCCGTACCGCCCGTTGAACATGGCGTGACAGCCGTAGAACGTCGTGCTGTTCGGGGCGGCGGCGGTCTCCAGACGGAAGCCGTTGCCGTCGCAGCCCCACGCGACGCAGTACCGGAAGTTGACGCCGAACGTGTTCTTGTCGAGGCCGTCCTCGGACGTGAAATCGTCGATCTGCACCCCGTGGGACCCCGTCTGGTACAGGATGAGGTTCTGGTACATCGAGTAGGGGGCCGCGCGGATCCGCAGGCCGACGTTCCCGCCCGTGATCTTGAGGTTCTGGACGATCGGGTTGTTGCGGTAGTCGCTCTGACCCCGGCCGATGACCTCGATCACGTTCGCGTCGGCGTCGTCCGCGTCGATCACCGTCCCCGACGGGTGACCGCCGGTCAGCGTGACTTCCTTGACCCGGTTGTCGAGGACGATCGGGAACTGCTCGCCCGCCTCCTGGGCGTCGTACGACGAGTGGACGTAGACCTTGTCGCCGTCCTGCGCGTCGTTCCAGGCGGCCTCGATCG
>NZ_PEND01000010.1 GCF_002844195.1 Halegenticoccus soli | reverse complement strand
CGGCGCTGTCGTCGAACGTGTTCCACTTTTCCGAGCGCGACGGCGAGTGGCGCGCGGAGAAAGTGATCGACGTCGAACCGCGCGAGCACGACGACTGGGAGATGCCCGTCCCCGGACTCGTCACCGATCTCCTGGTGTCGATGGACGACCGCTACCTCTTTTTCTCCAACTGGCTCCACGGCGACGTCCGCATGTACGACGTCTCCGACCCCGCGAACCCCCGTCTGGCCGATCGGGTGTGGGCCGGCGGGCACTTCGGCCCGCGGCGACCGCTCGGCGAGGACGCCCGCGAGGTGATCGGCGGCCCGCAGATGCTGCAACTGTCGCTCGACGGCGAGCGACTCTACTGGACCACGTCGCTGTTTTCCTCGTGGGACAACCAGTTCTATCCGGAGGAGGGCGAACGGGGATCGGTGATGCTGAAGGCGGACGTGAACCCGCGGAAGGGGACGATGGAGCTGGACGAGGAGTTCCTCGTGGACTTCGGCGACCTCCCCGACGGGCCCGCCCGCGCCCACGAGATCCGCTGGCCCGACGGCGACTGCACCAGCGACGTGTGGTTGTGAGCGCGGTTCACCGGGTCGAACTCCGGTGGCGCGACGGCCGGACGGAGACGATCGCCGTCCGCGGGGACGAGACGGTGCTGGACGCCGCCGGGCGCGAGGGCGTCTCCCTGCCGTTCGGCTGTCTCACCGGCGCGTGCGCCACCTGCGCCGGACAACTGCTCGCGGGACGGGTCGAACACCGTCGGCCGCCGCGCGCGCTGAAGGAGCGCCACCTCGCGGACGGGTACGTCCTGCTCTGCGTGGCCGAGCCGCGGACCGACTGCCGGCTCCGAGTCGGAAGCGACGTGCAGGCGGAACTGGTGTCGAACCCGTGGCGGTGACGGCGGGCGGCCGCCCCGTACTGTCGCGCCGCCGGAGGGGCGTACGTTTCGGTCGTTCGTCGCTTAACTAATTTGACGGGAAAGTAACCGAATACACTCCCGACATACGAAAATGTTTACTTACCTCTGTCCCGAATTCAAGGTATGGGTATGATCGTCAGGGGAGAGCGCTCCGGGGAGGGGTTCGACTTCGAAACCGCCCTGCAGACGTACAAGACGACGGGGTGTAACACGCTCGCCGTCGGTACGCTCCCCCTGGAGGTCCGAACGCACCTCAGCCGTCAGCACCTCGGCGCGTCCGACGAACGCCGGTTCCGCCTGCTCGCGCTCACGGCCGACGCGGCCGCGACGGCGGCCGAGCGCCTCCCGACGGAGATGTCGGAGATCGACAGGAACCGCACCCGCGTTCTCCTTCACGAGGGAACCGTGCGCTCGTCCAGCGCGCGCTCCACGGGCGCGCTGGTGGAGGACGGCTCGCGCATTTTCAGTCCGAGCGACAGCATTCTCGGCTTTCAGCAGGACATCCTCGGCGCGATCGACTCGTTGACCCGATCCGCCGGGGACCTGAAGCCCGCCGAACTCCGCATGTGCCTCGATTCGCTGGCACCGCTGCTCGACGCCTACGGGACCGCCCCGACGGAGTCGCTCGTCGAGGCGGTGACCGCGCGCGTCCGCGAGACGGAGGGGATGGGGCACGCCTACCTTCCGCTCCCGCGAACGCACGAAACCGTTCGAGCGCTGGAGTCGAACTTCGAGATCGTCCTCTCGGTCGAGGCGGCCGACCGGGGCTATGTTCAGACCTGGGATCTGCGCGAACCCGACATCCAGAAGTCGCTGGCGCTCGACATTCGATAAGAGGGCCGACGCGGCCGTAAAGCGGCGGGTTCGTTTCGGCCCGACGACAGGTTTCGAGGCAAGGAGATGTCGCTACAGCCGCGAATCCACGCACGGGCCGACGACGCGCACGGCGTTCGGATCTTCGATCCGATCGACCGACAGGAGTACTCCGTAGAGACGCCCGCGCCCGTCTCACCGGTTCCGGCCGATCCCGGGGCGTTCGCCGCGCCGATAGACGCCGCGGCCAGGATCGAGACGACCGCCGTGCGGTTCCCCGACGTCGCGGCGGTGTACGTGCGCGACGGCGCGGGCGAGATGGTCGCGGAAGCGCAGCACCTCTCGAGCGTCGACCTCCCGCCGCCGGGCGAGAGCGCGTACCTCGTCGAGATGGCGACGCCGGTGAAGCTGTACCTCCGCGTCGCGGGCGCGTTCACCGTGACGAACGCCGCCTACACCGAGATCGAGTTCGAGCGCGAGGAGGCGGTGACGCTCGGAGCCCGTTCGTACCACCAGCGGCCGGCCGGCACGATCCGGACGCCGACCGACCCCGAGTCGCTCATGGAGGCGGTGTCGTACTTCGGGTCGGCGCTCAAGACGACGACCTGCGAGCGGTCGTACCCGACGCTCCGGGGCCACCCGCCCCTCGTCGAGCCGGCCGCGTCCTTCGAGATCCCGGAGGGGCTCGAACGCCCGTCGACGGGCGTCGAGATCCTGGTTCCGGAGAGGCCCGACGCGGTGTACGCCGTGACGCCGCTCTCGTACTACCTCGGCGCAAGCGTCCGACCGAGCGACGGGGGGCCGGCGCGTCTGGAGACCGCGGTCGGCACCTCCGTTCGGCTCTCCGACCCCGACGTCCACACCGCGGCCGGCCGGGCGCTCAGGCAGGTGCTCACGCTGGACTGCTGTACCCGGACGGAGGGGCTGTACTCCCTCTCGTTGGCCGAGCGGCGTCGGATGGAGTCGCTCGCGGACCTCGACTTTTCGGCGCTGTACGACCGGTCGCTCGCCGAGCAGGTGGACGCCTACCTCTCCGTACCGTGGGATCTCGTGTCGGAGATCGTCCCTGAGTGGGAGCTCCGGGCGATCGTCGACGAACGCGCCGAGTCGGTCAGGATGCTGCCGTTTCTCGCCGACGCGCTCGCCCTCGTGTCGCCGCCGGGCGAACACGCGTCGACCCCCGCCCGGGTGTCGGTCGATCCGGAGGCCATCGACTCGTTCCTCCGCTCGCGGCGCGGGGACGGCGGAACGGACGGGGGAGACGGATCGATCGGAGCGGGCGAGTCGGACGAATCGAGCGAACCGAGCGGAACCGCGAGGGGCGGCGCGTCCCCCGGCGGCGATCCGCCCGACGTTCGCGGTTCGGCCGCCGCCGACGAGGCGACGCTCGCCGAGACGTGGATCGGCCCGCCGGAGAGCGTTCCGTTCGGGCGGTCGTGGACGATGCCCGCGGCGCACCGCAACCGACTGGCCCGCGCGGAGACGGAGGGCGCGCTCGAGATCGCCGTCGTCGTGAACGACCCGGAGATGGCCGGGGAGGGCGAAGTCGTCGACGAGGCGTACCGCGGCGACTCCCCGTTCGACGTGACGGTGTACCGCGAAATCGACCGGGAGGCGCTCGCGGACGCGCTCCGATCCGACCACGACCTCCTTCACTACGTCGGTCACATCCGCTCGGGCGGGATGGTGTGTCCGGACGGACTGCTCGACGCCAGGGAGCTTCCCCCGGGGAGCGTCGGCGTCGACGCCTTCTTCCTGAACGCCTGCACGTCCCGCGACCAGGGCGTCGCGCTCGTCGAACGCGGGAGCGTCGCGGGCGTCGTTACGTCGTCCGCGGTCGGAAACGCGGGCGCGACCGAGCTGGGCGCGACGTTCGCCCGCCTGCTCGACGCCGGGTTCACCGTCTCCTCGGCGCTGAACGTCGCTCGGACGCAGAGCGCGCAGGGCCACCAGTACAGCGTGCTCGGCGACGGCCGGCTGGCGATCTCCCAGTCGGAGAGCACCATTCCGAACCTCCTTCGCGTCGCCGAGATCGGCCGCGATCGATACGAGGTGCGCTTCGAACTCCAGCCCGGGACCGGGGACGGGATGGGGAGCATCTTCGTCCCCCACGTCGCCGACAACGAGGAGTACTACCTCTGCTACGGCAGTACGGACCCGTTCGCGCTCGACGGCGACGCGCTCTCGGAACTCCTGTCGCTCCAGAACTGTCCGGTGTTACTCGACGAAAAACTCCGATGGTCGTTTGACCTCGTCGACTGAGCCGCGTCGGCGGGCCGGTCGCCTACGGGCCGTTGAGTCCCGAACCGTTGGCCGCGAGGGCGGTTCCGGCCTGCGACGCCAGGAGGATCAGCGTGAACAGCACGCCGACCATCTTCGGATGCTCGGACAGGTACTCCTTCATTTCGTTCGCGTTCGACATCACATTCACAGCCACGAATGCTGAAATGATAAAATTTTCTAAAGGTTTAACGCACTAAAAAACTAAAACCAGAAGGCCGACGTGCAGTAGTGAGTTAGCGTTTCGAGAAAGTCGGCGACCGAGGTCAGTGCGACGGGTGGTATCGTGCGTCACCGGCGACTGTCATGGGTCAAACACGGGGAGGGGAAGATGGGGATCCGAGCGGGCGACCGGTTCGAACGCCCGATGACGCTCAGTTCGACCGGGTGACCGTCCGCGGGGTCGAGATGGGGCACCGTCGCTCTCCCGTCGCTGGCGGAAAAAGCGGCGTCGGAAGGCGGGTTCAGTCAGCGGTCGCGGGCGACTTCTCGAGGTCGATCTCGCCGGCGTCGAGCGCAGCCTCGACCTCGCGGGCCGCCTTCACCATGTTCTCCATCTTGCCGTAGGCGATCTCCCGGGGGAGGAGTTTCAGCCCGCAGTCGGGCGAGACGGTGAGCTTCTCGGGCGGGACGATCTCGAGACCCCACAGGATGTTCCCCTTGATCTCCTCGACGGGTTCGACCTCGGCGGTGTGGGCGTCGACGACCCCGAGCGCGAGGTCGGGCTCGAACGCCGGCTCGGTGAACACGTCGACCTGCTCGTAGCCGCCGTTGCAGAGCTCGACGTCGAACTCGTCGATCGGGAAGTCGTTGAGCTCGGGGTAGATGCGCGAGTAGTCGCCGTAACAGACGTGCAGGCCGATGCGGACCTCCTCGGGGACGTCGGCGACGATGCGCTCTAGGCACTCGCCGACGATGGCGTGATCGTCCGGCGTGGTCGCCAGCGCGGGTTCGTCGATCTGGACGTAGCGCGCGCCGGCCTCGACCAGCCGCTCGACCTCCGTGTTCACGAGGTCCGCGAGGTCGTAGGCGAGCTCCTCCTCGCTGTCGTACGCCTCGTTGAACGACCAGTTGGCCAGCGTGTACGGGCCGGTGATGGGAACCTTCACCGGCTTCGAGGCGACGCCGGCGGTGAACTCGAACTCGTCGACGAGCCACGGCTCGTCGTACTCGACCGCGTCGGCGACGCTCGGCTTGTCGAAGTAGTTGTGCCCCCACACCTTGACGGGGCCGTTGAACTCGTAGCCCTCGATGCGGTGGGCGAAGAACTCGACCATCTCGTTGCGCCGCATCTCGCCGTCGACGACCGTGTCGAGGCCGGCCCGCTCGTGCTCGTGGGTGATGACGCGGCAGGCGTCGTCGTGCGCCTCGCGGAGGTGCGCCTCCGTGAACTTCGAGTCGGGATCCTCGGCGAGGTCCCCGGCCCGGTTGAGCCACTTCGGCTTCGGGTAGCTTCCGACGACGGTCGTGAGCAGGAAGTGCTCGTGGGGGTGGTCCGCCGGGCGGAACTGCTCGCGGTTCTCGGGGTTGCGGCTCACGCCTCCACCTCCGTCACGCTCGCGGCCTCCGCGAGGGCGGCCAGTTTCTCCTTGTGCCTGTTCACGGGCAGGTAGAAGGTCTCGGTGTTAGTTGTCACGTACGCGCGGTCGAATTCCGTCGCGGGTACCTGGTCGAGCGTCCACTCGACCCGCTCTCGGATCGTCTCGGGGCTCTCGACGAGCGTGTTCTGCCCGTCGGCGAGGCCGAGCGCGACCTCGTCCTTGGTGCCGTACTCGTTGACGTTGTACAGCGACTGGTCGCGGTCGCCGGCGACGAGGTCGAAGCCGATCGCCTCGACGTCCGCGTCCATGAGGTGGGCGTACACCTTCTCCTCCAGCGCGCCCCAGTAGGTGTGGACGACCACGTCCGCGTCGGTCGCGGCGGCGACGGCGTCCACGGCCTCGCTCGCGCGGGCGTCGAGGTCGCCGCCGGGCGGGTTCTCGACGAGCGACGGTTCGAGGAGGAACAGCGTCTCGTGCTCGGGGAACGATTCGACCTCGCCGGCGAGGAAGTCGGCGACGGCGCCGAGGAACTCCGCCTCGTCGCCGTAGTACTCGTCGGTTGCGAGGTCCGAAAGCGAGTAGGGACCGGGGAGGACCGCCTGGAGGGTGCCGGTGGCGCCGAAGTCGTCCGAGCCGTCGGAGCTGGCGGCGCTCGTTCCGTCGCCCAGCAGCGCCGCGGCGGCCTCCAGCTCGGCGGCCACGTCGCCGGAGAAGTCGAGTTCGCCGGTTACGCGCGGGTCGCGGTAGAAGTTGTTGTTGTCGTAGTACCGGACGATCCCGCCCGTCTCGACGTTCTCGTGGACGGCGAGCGGGTGAGCGAGCATGTCGTCCCAGCGGAGCTGCCCCTCGACGATCCGGTCGAGGCCGGCCGCGCGCTGGTCTCCTATCACCTCGGCGCGGGCGTCGTCGTACGCCTCGACGATCTCGGCGCTCTCGTCTCCGCTGATCAGGTCTCCCTTCTGGTGGCCTTTCAGATCCGACAGGCGATCCTTCGCCCAGTCGGGGAGCGGGAACAACCCGGGCGTCGTCGCTACGAGTTCGGTCATCGTGTCCGGCTATGGAATGCCGGGGCTTAATATTTGCTGATGGTGGAAATGTTTGAGAGTTATCTCCGGAGGAGTAGCACCGAGAGAGACTCGAACGGGTAGGACTCCTCGACGACGGTCTCCGCGGCGAACCCCCGCCGCTCGGCGCGGGCGACGACCTCGTCGAACCCCGAGAGGCTGCTCACGAGCAGGAGGACGACGCCGTCCGGCGCGAGGACGCGGCCCACGTCGTCGAGAAACGGCTCGATCAGCTTTCGACCCGTCTCGCCGCCGGACAGCGCCGCTTCCATCCAGTCGTCCCACTCGTTTTCGGGGTCGGTCGGGAGGTACGGCGGGTTGAAGAGCACCGCGTCGAACGTCCCGCCGCGGAACGGGGTGAGCAGGTCGGCGCGCACGACTTCGACGGAGCCGCCTCGTTCGTCCGCCCCCTCGGCCCGCGCTCGCGCCTGGCGGCACGCGTGGGGGTTGACGTCGCTCGCGATCACCCGCGCGCCCGTCTCGCGGGCGACCGTTTCGGCGACCCACCCCGACCCCGTTCCGACTTCGAGCACGAGCCCGGAGACGCGCTCGACGGCCGCTTTCGCGAGCAGGCCGGAGTCCTCCGCCGGCTGGTACACGCGCGTTTCGAGCCCGCGCCGCTCGGCGAGCGAGGCGGGCTCGCCGCGCCGTTCGCGCTCTGTCACCGGCCGCCTCCGTCTCGGTTCTCTCCGTCCCGGTCTCCGCCGTCGGGCGTCGCCTCCACGCCGCGGTCGCGTCCCCCGGCCAGCCGGAAGCCGCCCTCCTCCCGCCGCGCCGTGAGTTCGTGCTGCGGGTAGGGGATCTTGATCCCCTCCTCGTCGTACGCGCGCTTGATCGCGGCGACGACGGCCGACCGGGCCCGCCAGACGCGGCGGGCGCTCGGATTGTCGACCCAGACGCGCACGCCGAGCAGGACCGCCGAGTCGCCGAACTCCTTCAGGACGACCTGCGGCGAGGGGACGCTCATCGTCTCTTCGAGGTCGTCGACGGCGGAGAGCGCGACGTCGGCGGCGCGCTCGGGATCCGCGTCGTAGTCGACGCCGACGTCGACCTCGATGCGGAGTCGGCCCTTGCGGGTGCGGTTGACGATCGAGCTGGCGCTTATCTCGTCGTTCGGGAGCATCACGTACTCGCCGTCAAACGTCTGGATGCGCGTGTTGAAGATGGTGATGTCGGTGACGATCCCCTCCACTCCGTCCTCGCTCTCGTCGACGACGATGACCCAGTCGCCCAGTTCGAACGGCCGTGAGAACATGAGCACGAACCCCGCGACGATCGAGCCGAGGGTCTGCTGGGCCGCGAGCCCGAGCACGACGCCGAGGAAGCCCGCGCCGACGAGGAAGCTGCCGATGTCCTGGGTGAACAGGCTGAGGACGACGAGGAGGACGACGGCGTACAGCCCCACCTGCGCGAGCCGGAAGACGATCTCCCGCTCGTGCTCGCTGAGCGCCTGGTTCGGCCCCGTCAGCTCCTCGATCACCCGACCGATGAAGCTCGTGAGCGCGTAGGTCGCCGCGAGCAGGACGCCCGAGATGAGCACTTTGCCGGGGAGGTTGTCGCCGCCGAGGTTCACGACGGCCCGCTGGAGGGGCACGAGGAGGTCCCAGATGTCGATGAGCGACAGCACGCCGAGCGTCGTGATGACGGCCACACAGCCCGACACGGTGAGCTTCAGCGCCGACCGCTCGCCCGGGTGGTGGGAGCTCTGCCACCGACCGGCGGCGTATCGGATACCGAGCAGCGCGGCGACGATGAGCACCGTCAGAACCACCTTCGTCTCGAACGGAAGCTTGCTTATCGGCCCCTCCACGGGTTCGGGGGTCGAGGCCTCGCCTCCCCCCTGCAAGAGCGGTACCAGACCTTCGGTCGCTCCCATCTCTATCACGCCTTCGGCCGCCGCCATCGCCATCGCGCCCTCAACCACGATCATCTCCATCGCGCCTTCAGCCGCTACCATCGCCATCACCCCGTCCGCGCTCGGCCGCGACCGACGCGAGCGCCGCGAACTGCGACGGCGCGAGCTTCCCCGCCCGCCTTCGCAGCAGGTCCTCGTCGACGGCGTCGAGGACGGCCTCGGCGTCGGCGATGCCGGTGATGTGCGTCGTGTTCCGGATCGCGTTGCGGATCGTCTTCCGCCGCTGGGTGAACATCGCCTTCACGAAGTCGAGGAAGAACGCCTCGTCGTCGACCTCGTACTCGGGCTCCCGCGGCGTCGCGCGGACGACGGCGCTGTCGACCGCCGGCGGCGGCGAGAACGCCGTCGGCGGCACCGGCTCGACGAGTTCCACGTCGGCGTAGTGCTGGGCGCTCACCGACAGCCGCCCATACTCGTCCGTCCCCGGCTCCGCCACCATCCGTTCTGCGAACTCCTTCTGGAACATGAGGACGAGCGGTCTCCCCCGCGGGAGGAGCCGAAAGGCGATCTCGCTGGAGACGCCGTACGGGAGGTTCGAGACGCAGGCCGTGAAGTCGGGGAGGGGAACCGAGAGCGCGTCCCCTTCGACCACGTCGAGGCGTCCGTCCTCGACCTCGCTGGCGAACTCGCGCCGCAGAAACGCGGCGAGCCGCGGATCCCGCTCGACCACGGTGACCCGCTCGCCGACGGTGAGGAGGCGGTCGGTGAGCGCGCCGGTGCCGCCGCCGATCTCCAGGAGGTGGCTCGCGTCCGCGCCGTCCGGCAGGTAGCCCGGGATCCGATCGAGGACGCGGTCGTCGATCAGAAAGTGCTGGTCGCGGTCCGAGTCGCCGCGGACGCCCGCCCGCCGGATGAGGTCGTCCGGGTCCCGGAACGTCGGTTCGCCGCCCGGCTGTTCGGATACGCGGCCCGGCTCGGTCATTGGGGGACCTTTCCCCCGGACGCGTGTAAACTTCCCGTTTGGTCGTCCCGCCGGCCTACCGGTCGCGTTGCACGAACGTCTTGTACTTCAGGTCGTCGTCGCGGAGCTCCTCGATGATCCGCTCGACGAGCACCTCCTTGGGCCGGTGGAGCCCCGACACGCGCTCCTCCAGGTCCTCGAAGCTCTCGAACGGCTCGCGCTTCCGCGCGTCGAGGATGTTGTTCCGGAGCTTCTTCCCGATGCCGGGGAGGAGGTTGAGCTGGTGGAGGCGGAGCGTGATGGGCTGGGCCTCGTTGTAGAAGCCGACGAACCGCTCCTCGTCGGCGTCGACGATGTCGGCGACGGCGTACTCCAGCTCCGAGACCGCGTTGTTCGACAGGTCTCCGTAGCCGATGTCGCGGACGCGCTCGACCCGCTCGCGGGCCGACGCGGGGTCGACGACCACTCTGTCGCCGATGCCGACGTCGGCGTCCGGGGCGAACGTCAGCTCGACGAGCCGGAAGTCCGCCTCCCCGAGCGCGTACGCCAGCGGTTGCTTCTTGTACTGCGGGCGGTTGTCGTCGGCGCGACCGTGGGGGAGATAATCGAGGACGACGGCGTACCGCTTTTCGTCGTCCGCGGCCTCGCCGCTCTCGGCTGTAGTCATACTGAAGGGATATGTCCACAGTCTATTTAAACGGTGGGACGATCAGGCGTACTTCGCGACGACGTTCAGAATCTCGTCGAGTTCGTCGCCGTCCAGCGCGTACCGCTGTTTGGCGAACACGGCGCGGAGTTCGTTCCGGTCCCGCGGCAGCAGGTCGGCGATCTTGTACGCGGTCGCCTCGTCGACCTTCTCCAGCTCGCGGAGCTCCGCGACGAGTTCGCGGGACTCCTCGGGGTCGAGCACCGCGAACCGGTTGACGTGCTCGATGGCGCGAGCGAGCTCGTAGCGGAGGTCGCGCTCCTCGTCGCCTTCGCGCTCCGCGTTGACCTCGATGAGAAGTTCCTTGACCTCGGAGACGGTTAGGTACTCCTCGTCGAGCTTCTCTTTGAAGATGGTCATCTACTTCTGCGCGCGCAGGTGGGCGGGCCGGGTGATCAGCGTCTTCTCCTTGCCGCCGTCGACGATCCGGACCTTGAACGCGCGCCCCTGCTTGCCGACGACTTCGCCGGTGTGGCCGCTGAAGCGCGGGTGGAAGCGGCCGTCCGGGACGCTCGGGTCGAGTTTGAGGTGGACCTTCTGGCCGACCTCGTACTCCTGGATCGCGCGCTGCGGCGGGGACGTCCCGCGCTCGCGCGGGTGGTTCTTCAGCTTGTTCCGCGTGCCCTTCATGGGTCCGTTCGAACTCGGCATAGTCGTGCGAAGGGATACTGGCGGTTTGACTATAAATGGTGCGTTCCGCTCCCGAGGTGAGAACCGCTCGCACGGTCGCGGCCACGGCGGCGGATAGCCTTATCGGACCCGCGCGCGACGCGCCGACCATGCAAGCCGTCGTTCCCGCCGCCGGCCGAGGCACGCGGCTCGGATCGCTCACCGACGACAAACCGAAGCCCCTGGTCGAGGTCGC
Source organism: Halegenticoccus soli (assembly GCF_002844195.1). Lineage (GTDB taxonomy): Archaea > Halobacteriota > Halobacteria > Halobacteriales > Haloferacaceae > Halegenticoccus > Halegenticoccus soli. The sequence goes on along the minus strand of NZ_PEND01000010.1, from coordinate 114,286 downwards.
CGGGAAACCGCTCCTGACGCGCTGCTTCGAGCGCCTCGTCGCCGCCGGCGCGACGGAGCTGATCGTCGTCGTGGGGTACCGCGGCGAGCGGATCGTAGGGCGGTACGGCGAGTCCTTCGACGGCGTCCCGGTCAGCTACGCGCGGCAGGCGTCGCCGGAGGGGATGGCGCACGCGCTCTCGACCGCCCGCGACCGGGTCGACGGGCCGTTCATGGTCATGGACGGCGACAGCGTCGTCCGCGCGGACGTCGAGCGGTGCATCGAACGCCAGCGCGAGGACGGCGTCGACGGGACGACGCTCCTGGAGCGGGTGTCGCCGGCGCGGGCCCGAGAGAAGGCGATCTGTCGAACGGACGAGCGCGGCGAGGTCGTCGCGATCGAGAACAAGCCCGAGAACCCGCCGGATCGGCCCCGCGTCGCGTCGGCCTTCCACACGTTCACGCCCGCGGTGTTCGACGCCTGCGACCTGCTCAGGCGCTCCCCGCGGGGCGAGTACGAACTCGCGGACGCGATGGGCGTCCTCGTCAGGGCGCGGCACACCCTCGTCGGCGTCGACTGCGACGGGTGGGTCGCCAACGTCAACACCCCGGCCGACCGCGACGAGGCGGAGCGGCGGCTTCGAGACGCCGGGTGACGCCGCTTTCGGCGCCGAATCGGATCGCGAACCGGCCGCGCCGAAGGGCAAGAATCAGGCCGCCGGGGAACGAGGACCGGGTATGACCGACGACGAGGACGACTTCCGCATCGAGACGCGCGCGATCCACGCCGGCCAGGAGCCCGACCCGGAGACGGGGGCGCTGATGACGCCCATCTACGCCAACTCGACGTACGCGCAGGACGCGCCGGGCGAGCACCGCGGGTACGAGTACTCCCGGACGGGGAACCCCACCCGCACGGACCTGGAGGAGAACCTTGCGAGCCTCGAAGGCGGCGAGTACGGCCGGTGTTTCTCCTCCGGGATGGGGGCGATCAACACCGTGCTCAACCTGCTCGAATCGGGCGATCACGTCGTCGCGGGCGACGACGTGTACGGGGGTACCCACCGCATCTTCACCCGGGTGTACGAGAAGTACGACGTCGCGTTCGACTTCGTCGACACGACCGACCACGACGCGGTTCGGGAGGCGATGCGCGAGGAGACGGCGCTCGTGTGGGTCGAGACGCCGACGAACCCTCTGATGAACGTCAACGACATCGCGGCGCTCGCGGACGTCGCCCACGAGGGCGGCGCGCTCTGTGCGGTCGACAACACGTTCGCCACGCCGTACCTCCAGCGGCCCCTGGAGTTCGGCGCGGACGTCGTCTGCCACTCGCTGACGAAGTACCTCGGCGGCCACTCCGACGTGGTCGGCGGCGCGCTGATCACGGACGACGCCGAACTCGACGAGCGGTTCGGCTTCTACCAGAACAGCGTCGGCGCGACGCCCGGCCCGTTCGACTGCTTCCTCGTGCTCCGCGGGACGAAGACGCTCCCGGTCCGGATGGACCGCCACTGCGACAACGCGCGCGAACTGGCGCGGTGGCTCGACGACCACCCGGCGGTCGATCGCGTGTACTACCCCGGGCTGGAGTCGCACCCGCAGCACGACCTCGCGGCGGCGCAGATGGACGACTTCGGCGGCATGCTCAGCTTCGAACTCGACGGCACGCTCGAACAGGCGAGCGAGGTCGTCGAGACGACGGAGGTGTTCGCGCTCGCGGAGAGCCTCGGCGGCGTCGAGAGCCTGATCGAACAGCCCGCGGCGATGACCCACGCGGCGATTCCGCGGGAGGAGCGTCGCGCCGCCGGGCTGACGGACGGGCTGATCCGCGTGAGCGTCGGCGTCGAGCACGTCGAGGACCTGAAGGCCGACCTGGAGCGGGCGCTCGACGCGGCGACGAACTGACGCCGCGTCCCGCCCGATCGAAACTCCCAAAACCGCTAGACGTAGCGGGAATCTGACCCCCACCGCGCGAAGACCTCTTATAGTTTTACATAATAGCATCGGCCGACACATTTAGCCGCTTTGCGCGTGATATAACGTTGAGAGATGGAGGTCAAGACCGCCGAGGAACTGAACGTCTCCGTGAGGACGATCGCGAGGTACGTCGTCGTCGCCAGCCTCCTGGTCGCCGGATTGCTCGTCCCGCTTTTCGTGTTCGAGGAGTACGCACAGATCGTCAACACGCTCCTCCTCGTGTTACTTCTCGGGCTCGTGGGGCGCACGTTCGTCTCGTCGATGCTCGCGTTCAGCCGCGTCGATCCGGTCGAGACGGTGGCCGACGAGGAGCTCCCGACGGTGAGCGTGCTGATTCCCGCGTACAACGAAGAGCCGGTCCTCCAGGGGACCATCGACGCCTGCGAGCTGCTCGATTACCCCCGCGAGAAGCTGGAGGTCGTCATCTGTTACGAGCGCGCGTCGACCGACAGGACCGCCGAGATCGCAGAACGCGCCGCGGCCGGAAGCGACCTGTTCAGGGCGGTCGAGCGCGACGAGCCGGGGGGCGGGAAGGCGAAAGCGACGAACTACGCCCTCCGCCACGCGACGGGGGACATCATCGCCAGCATCGACGCCGACCACCAGTTCAGATCGGACGCCGTCCGACGCGCCGTCTCGTGGTTCGTCTCGGACGAGGACATCTGGTGCGTCAAGGGCCGCTGTTACGGCCGGAACCCCACCGACTCGCTTCTCGCCCTGCACGCGACCGTCGAGCGGCACATCGCCGAGAAGGCAGACCTGTTCGCCCGCGAGGTCGTGGGCGGGTTCACCATCTTCGGCGGCGGGCAGGCGTTCTTCAGGGCCGAGGTGTTCACCGAGCTCGGGGACTTCGACGAGACGGTGCTGGTCGAGGACATCGACATGTCGTCGAAGATCCACTCGGCCGGCAAGGAACTGCAGGTCGATCCGCAGGTGATCACGTACGAGGAGAACCCGGCGACGCTGTCCGCGTGGTGGAGCCAGCGCAGCCGGTGGGCCCGCGGGTGGATGCAGGTCGCGGTCAGGTACCTCCCGACGCTGCCCCGACAGCCGACCGTCTCGCTGCGGAAGCGCCTCGACGCCGTGTACACGTTTTCGTACGCGATCGTGCCCGCCTTCTTCATCCTGGCGCTCCCGATGAACCTCCTGAGCCACCTCACCCGGATCAAGACGGCCACGTACATCCCGGACGCGTGGGTGCTCTGGACGCTGATCTCGATCGCCCCCGTCGTCGTGTCGTACCTGATCTTCATCCAGGACTGGCGGGACGGGGAGGCGCACCACCCGCTGGAGTACCTGGCGGCCTTCACGCTGTGGTTCTACCTCATCTTCCAGACGATCGTCTTCGTCGCCGCGTTCATCGATGAGTTCGTCCTCGACGCGCCCAGCGTGTACATCACGACGTCGCGCTCCGGCTGAACACGGGATGAACCGGAATCCGGACGGATGACGGGATCGCCGGGCGAACGGCGGACGTCGGATCGGCGGACGTGGCGGGCCGCGCGGACCGTCCGAACCGCACGAACCGCGGCGGCCGATCACGCCTGGTTCGGCGTCGCCCTCTGCGCCGCCGTCGCCGTCTACGTCGCCTACCTCTCCGCGCACACCCACCCCGCCTACGAGGGCGGCCTGTACCTCCGGATGGCCGCCGAGATCCGCGCTCACGGCTACGCGCCCCCCGAGCGCATCCCCCACTACACCGCCCGCGGCGTCCCCTTCGCGTACCCGCCGCTCGCGTTCTACGCCGCGGCGCTCCTGGTCGATCTCACCGGCGTCGATCCCGTCTCGCTCGCGCTGTACCTCCCCGGGATCGCGACGATCGCGTGTCTCGCCCCCTACTATCTCCTCGCGCGGGAGTTCCTGGGGCCGACGCGGCGAGCGGGCGTCGCGACGGTCCTCTTCGCGGTGACGCCGCCGGTCCTCCGCTGGCACATCTCCGCCGGCGGGCTGGTGCGCGCCCCCGCGTTCCTGCTCACGCTGACCGGGTTGTACGTCGGGGTCCGACTCTTCCGCACCGGCGGCGAGGCGGAGCGACGACGGCGGCACCTCGTCCCCGCCGCGGCCGTCCTGTTCGGGCTGACGGTGCTGACCCACCCCGTCTACGCCACCTTCTTCGCGACGAGCTACCTGCTGTTTTTCGCCGCGTTCGACCGGACCGCGCGCGGCCTGCTCCGCGGCGCGGCCGTCGCGGCGGGCGGGCTGGCGCTTTCTTCCCCCTGGCTCGTCCACGTCGTCTCGACTCACGGCGCGGACGTCTTCCTCGCCGCCTCCGGGACCCACACGGGGCTCGGCGGCGGCCTCCATCGGCTCGGAAGTCGGTTCGTCTACCCGCTGTCCGTGATGGACGCGCTCACCCCGTTCTACGCGCTGGCGTTCGCCGGCGCCCTCTACGCCCTGTACCGGCGGCGCTTCTTCCTGCCGCTCTGGCTGCTCGTCGCGGGCTACTTCGTCGGCAAGCAGCGCTTCGTGTTCGTCCCCGGCGCGATGCTGAGCGCCGCCCTGCTTTTCGACCTGCTCGCCCCGAGGGTCGCCGGGTACGTCCGCTCGGCGCGTCGACGTCGGACGGTCGAAACCGTCGTCGCGGCGACGCTGCTGGTCTGCGCCGGCGCGCTCGGGGTCGCGTTCGCCGCGAGCGCGCTGCAGACGGCGCACGAAGGGGGACACACCCAGCCGCAGACGGTCGATTCCGCGGACCTGGAGGCGATGGCGTGGGCGCGGGCGCACACGTCCCCGTCGGCCGACTTCGTGGTGCTCGGCGACGGCGCCGAGTGGTTCCCGCTCTACGCCGAGCGGACGATCCTCGCGAGCCCGTGGGGCGCGGAGTGGACGACGACCGGGGAGTACCACCGGCAGGAGGCGCTGTTCAAGGCCGTCTCCTCCTGCCGTGAGCAGACGTGTCTCCGTCGCTCGCTCGCCGCCGTCGACGGCGATCCGGAGTACGTGTACGTTCCGACGGACGCGTACACCGTCCAGGGCGAAGAGCGCGGTCCGCCGACGGAGCTTATCGCGTCGCTGCGCGGCTCCGATCGGTACGAGCTACGGTTCGAAAACGAGGGCGCGGTGATCTTCCGGATCGCGGACGGCGACGCCGTCGGTTCCGGGTCCGATTCGACCCGTCGCCCGACCGCGACAGCATCGGAGGAAGGGGCGGAGGCGGCGGCCTAGATCCGGCCGACGTTCTCGACGGCGACGCTCTCGACGCCGTCGACGGTCTGGAACGACTCCTCGACGGCCTCGGTGCCGCCGGCGTCGTCGGGGACGATGACCGTGGGCAGGAGCGCGACGAGCCCGAAGGCGACGTTGTCGCGCTCGAAGCCGTTGATCTTCGCGCCCTCCGGGAGCGCCTCTTCGAGCCGCTCTTGCAGCTCGTCGAGGTCGATCTCGGGGCTCTCCGGCATGACCTTGAGCTTGGCTGCGACCTTTCCCATGGTTACGGCCCCATGAACCCGCAGTCCGGACACTCGTAGAGGTTGCTCTGCTTGCGGCACTTCGCGCAGCGGTAGATCTGCTGGCCGCACTCGGGGCACTTGAACGACGCGGCGCTCATGCCCGCGATGTTGATGCCGCAGGAGACGCACTGACGCGTCTGCTGCTGCTCCGACTGGCTCATACCCACACAAACCGGGCGGCGACTTTTAACGGTTGTCTTTCGCCTCCCGGCTCAGATCCCGAGCGCGAGCGGGCCGATGAGCACCCCCACCAGGTGGATCCGGCGCGTGCCGAGCCGGGGCGGGACGAGGCCGACGAGCGTGGCGACGGCGAACACCGGGATCCCGACGGGGCCCGCGAACAGCCCGGAGAGGCAGACGAGCAGCGCGAGCACGCCGACGCAGAGCGCGTCGGTGTCCAGGTCGCCGGCGGCGCGCAGGTACGCGTCGCCGACCGCGACGACGAGGACGAACCCGACGAGCGCCGCGAGAGCGATCGTCGCCAGGAGCGGCGGCAGCGGCGGGGCCGGTTCGACGCGTTCCAGCGCGACCATCACCCCGGTCCGCGGGACGCCGAGGGCGACCAGCGCGAAGAGCGCGAAGACGGTGTTCGCCGTGTTCGCGCCGCTCGTCGCGATCAGGAAGCCCCGCGCCCCGCTCCGCCCGGGGACCAGCGGCAGCGACAGGACCGACGCGACGGCCGCCGAGACGCCGGGGAGGTACCCCACGACCGCGCCGGAGGCGGAGCCGGCCAGCGCCGTCAGTCCGACGTCGCGCCGCGGCAGCGCGAGGTGCGGGTCGTCCTGCGGCGGGACGCCCCCGCCGCCGAGCGCGTCGAGCAGGACGGGCGCGCCGAACAGTCCCGCGAACAGGGGCGCGAGGACGCCGCCCGCCGGGAGCGGCGCAGCGGGTGAGAGGTCGAGCGTCGCGGCGCCGAGCGCGGCGCTCAGCCCAAAGGCGACGACGCCCGCGACGGCGGCGCGGCGCGACGGCTCCGTGAGGACCACGAACGCGACCACCGCGGCGAGCACCAGCGGGAGGTGCGCCCGGACGTCGGCGTAGACGGCGGTCACGAGCCACGTGACGGGCAGGGCCAGCGGCACCGAAAGCGCGACCGCCGCGACGCTCCCGACCGCCGACAGCCTGAGCGCCTCCCGGCCCCGTCCGGCGAGGACCAGCCGGTGGCCGGGCAGCGCGGTCGCCGCCATCGCCGCGTCGGGGACGCCGAGCGCGAGCGCCGGAACCACGTCGAGGAACGTGTGCACGACGCCCGCCGCGAGTATCGCCGCGCAGACGGACGTTGGCGGGCCGGGAACCACCGGCGCGGCGGACGCGAGGAGGAGCGCGAAGTTGTTCGCGTGCAGCCCCGGCGTGAGACCGCTCACCGTCCCGAGGGCGACGCCGCAGAGCGCGAACGCGAGCGTCGACAGCGCGAGGTCGGGGGCGGCGACCAGCCGGGCGTCGAGGGGATCCATCGCGGCGAGTTGGCCGCCTCTTGGTACGTAAACGTTCGCGTCGAACGGCCCTCGGCGTTCCTCGGGCCGGGTTGATTCGGCGGTTCTCGTGGTAAACCGTCGGCTCGCGCGACGTCGATCGAAAAAATTCGGCTTTCGAGGGAGGACGGCCTGCCGAAGCTCAGCCGAACAGCTCGCCGAGGCCCTCGCCGCTGGCCTCGTCTTCTTCCTCGTCTTCCTCTTCTTCCTCGGCGGCGGCCTCCTCTTCCTCCTCGTCGGCTTCGGCCTCCTCGGCCTCCGCGCCGCCCGCGGCGGGCGCCGCAGCGGCGGGCGCGGCGGCGGCCGTCTCGACGGCCTCGTCGATGTCGACGTCCTCCAGCGCGGCGACGAGCGCCTTGACGCGGGATTCCTCGACGTCGACGCCCGCGGCCTCGAGGACCGCGGTCAGGTTGTCTTCGTTGATCTCTTCGCCCGTTTCGTTCAGGATGAGTGCTGCGTAGACGTATTCCATTGTCCTTCTCCGTTGTTATCCGAACATCGCGCCGAGCCCCTCGGCCCCCTCGTCGTCATCGTCGTCCTCGTCTTCGTCCTCGGCGGCTTCGGTCTCGGCGGCTTCTTCGTCAGACGGTTCCTCTTCGGCCTCCGCGGCGGGAGCGGCCGGCGCTTCCACGCCGCGTAGCTCCTCCGGGAGCGCCTCCTCGTCGTCGATCCGCGCGGCGAGCGCGCGGAGCTGCGCGTCGGCCTTGGCGACGAGATCCGGCACGAGGTCGGGCTCCGCGATCGCGGCGGAGAGGCCGACCGCCTTCGCCTCGCCGGTCGCCTTGGCGATGAGCAGCGGCGCGGTCTGTTCCGTCGGGTAGACGGCGTTGACCGACAGGTTGGTCGCGGCCGAGACCGCGGACTGGATGTTCGCGCGGTACTCGTCCACGTCGATGGCGAGCTCCTCGGGCTCGAACAGGACGCCCTCGGAGTAGACGCCCTTCAGGTCGAGCCCGACCTCCTTCGGCTCGATGCCGAGTTCGCTCAGGACGGAGGCGAGCTGCGCGCTGACCTCCTCGCCGGCGTCGAGGACGTGGCTGTCCTCGGTGACCTTGATCGACCCCTCCATGATGCGGGCCGACGCGCCGACCTGCTGGAGTTCGCCGACGAACGGACCCGGGTCGACGCCGGTGTCGCCCTCGGGGATGACGATGTCGTTCGGGGCGATCTCGCCCGCGTTGATCGGGGCGGGCGTCTTCGACGCTTCGAGCTGCCTGTACAGCCCGAACGGGTTGTCGTTCGTGCCGATGAGGGCGACCTGCCCTTCGATGTACCCCGTCAGCTGCTCGACGCCGTCGTCGACCTCCTCCAGCGCGCGGACGACGAGCGTGTTCCGGCTCATGCGCACCTCGGCGCTGCCGTGAAGCTCGCGGCGCATGTTCTGGAGCTGCCGGCTCGGGATCCCCGTGACGCCGACGACGCCGACGGACGCGTAGCTCTCGATGAACTCGACGAGTTCGTCGACCTCGTCCTGCTTCCACTGCGGGATGACCTCGGTTCGACGGACGGATTCGCTCTCGCTCATGCGGGTACCTCCACGGAGGGGCCCATCGTCGTCTTCACGTAGATGGAGTCGATGTTGAGCGGCCCCTTCTCGAGGTTGGCCTCCAGCCGCCGAACGATGACGTCGATGTTGTCGGCGATCTCCTCCGCCGACATGTCGTCGGCCCCGACGCGCGTGTGGAACGTGCGGCGGTCGCGGCTTCGAAGCTGAACGGTGTTCTTCATCCGGTTCACCGTCTCAACGACGTCGTCGTCGGGCTGCAGCGGCGTCGGCATCTTGCCGCGCGGACCGAGCACCCGACCGAGGTAGCGACCGATGTCCTGCATCAGGTTCGCCTCGGCGACGAAGAAGTCCGTGTCGTCCGCCAGATCTTTGGCGGCGTCGGTGTCGTCTCCGAGGTCTTCGAGGTCGTCGGGTCCGAGCACCTGATCGGCGACGTCTTCGGCGCGGAGCGCCGTCTCGCCGGTCGCGAACACGACGATCGTCGTGTCCTGGCCGGTGCCGGACGGCAGTACGATCCCCTCGTCGACGCGGTTCGACGGGTCGTTGAGATCCAGATCGCGCAGATTTATCGCGAGGTCGACCGTCTCGCGGAAGTTCCGCGGCGGCGCCTCGTCGAGAGCGCGAGAGACTGCTTGTACTAGTGTGTCGTCTGCCATTATTCACCTCCGTAGTGCGCAGGAGTCTGCTCCTACGGGTCAGTGAAACAGGCGAAGCCTGTCTCGTTTCTGACGAGGGCGATGCGCTACTTAAGCCCGTCGAACCTCCCACGGAAACGGACGGATCACGCGGTCGAAGCGGTCGCCCGCCCCGTTCGCGGCGGAGGAGCCGGCTCGGCGCGGGACCGTCGCCGCGCAGTTGTTATCAGAAAGGATACCAGTGGGCGGAGAATCGCGCGACCTACGCCGCCGCTTCCTCGGCGAAGACGGTGAGGCGTTCGCTTCGCTCGCGCCTCGTGCCGTCGCCTCGCTACGCCGCCGCTTCCTCGGCAAAGACGTCGTCGTACTCGCCGTCGTCGATCCGCTCTTTGAACTCGCGGGGGTCGTTGCCCTCGATGGTGACGCCGAGCGAGACGCAGGTGCCGACGACCTCCTTCGCGGCGTTCTTCAGGTCGTACGCCAGGAGGTCCGACCGCTTCTGCTCCGCGATCTTCTTCACCTGGTCGACGGAGATGTCGGCGACGAAGTCCTTCTGCGGCTCGCCGCTTCCGGTTTCGAAACCGGCCTCGTCCTTGATGAGCGCCGCCGTCGGCGGGACGCCCACCTCGATGGTGAACGAGCCGTCGTCCTCGTACTCGACGGTGACGGGCACTTCCATCCCGTCGAACGCGGCGGTCTGTTCGTTGATCTCGTTGACGACGTCCTGGACGTTGACGGGCGTCGGTCCGAGCTCGGGACCGAGCGGCGGGCCGGGGTTGGCCTTTCCGCCCGGAACGAGCGCTTCGATGGTTCCGGCCATGTCTCAGAGAAACCCGCGGCGACCTTTAAACGTTGCCAAGTCGCTTTTCGGCGGGCTTCCGCGATCGCTCCTCGGCGCATTACGACGCCGCGACGTCGCGGTGTCGTAGCCCCGCGGCCTCGCGGTACCGCCGTCCCGTCGCCGCCCCGTCGCCGTCGGCTCGATCACACTTATCCCCGACGGCGTCGTCTCTGTTTCGCATGGGAGGGACCGAAATCGCGCTTCGACTCGACGCCCGAACCCACGATCAGATCCGCGCGCGGCTGTCGGAGGACGAGACGATAGAAGAGTGGATCCACTGGGTGATCGACCGCGGGCTGACGGCCGACGAGGCGACCGAGGGGACGGACGACGGAGGCGACGGCTGGTACGACGAGGGGTTCGTCGAGTTCGTCGACGACTGCGCCATCTGATCCGATCCGCCGGTCGCGAATCGTCGCCGACGGATCGCCGACGTGATTCGGAGCCCGCGCCGACGCGCCCGCGGTCGGCGGCAGTCGGGTGCCGGGCAAAACGGCTAAGGGTTCCGTCGGTGTACTGACGGGTATGGCTGAGAAATCGTTCACGATGTTGGAGCTCCACTTCCACGACGGCACCGTCCAGCTCGGTTCGAAGACGTTCGGTCGGTCCTCCGGCGAAGAAGCCGAGGACGGCGAAGACGAGTTCGACTTCGACGAGGGAACGGACGCGGAAACGGCCGAAGCCGAGGAGACCGGCGGCGGAAACGGGCTCAAGGTCCTGCTCGCGCTCGCGGTGCTTATCGCCATCGCGGCCGTCGCGAAGAAGGTCACCGGCGGCGACGAGGAGTTCGAAGAGCTCGAGGAGCTCGACGACCTCGCCGAAGAGACGGCGTAGCTCGGCGACGAGATCCCGGGCGGTGCGCTTTTTCGGTGATTAGGTCGGCGCGAGGAGAGGGTGGAACGCAACGCGAGTCGCCGTCAGTAGCCGTTGACGTTCAGTCGGTCAGTAGCGATCGACGTCCAGTCCGTCGACGCGCTCGTAGTCCCGATCGCGGGTGACGAGCGTTCCGCCCGCCGCGCGGACGGTTCCCGCGATGAGTACGTCCATTTCGTTGATAGGCGTCCCCGAGCCGTGGAGTTCGGCGTTTATACGCGCGGCTTCGGTCGCCTCTTCGCTTCCGAACGCCAGCGATTTCGTCCACGCGAGGTCTTTCGAGAGCTGAGAGAGCCCCTCCGGCCCCTTCGTTTCGATTGCGTACTGAGATAGTTCGTACGCGACGTGCGGCGGGACGAAGAACGATTCCCCGTAGTGGTCTTTGACGTACGAGACGGCGGCCGCGTGCCCGTCGCGATCGGGACGGAAGTAGTCGATGAGGTGGCTAATGTCCAGACAGCGCATTTCGTCGCTCCTTCGCGTCGCGGTCGAACTTCTTCCGCCACTCGTCTCGCGTCTCGCCGAAGGTCGTTCCCTCCCACGCGCCGGCCGATTCGAGAGGGTCCGCTTCGGTCTTCGTGAGCCGTTCGAGCAGATCGCTAAAACTCTCCCCCTCCCGCTTTTCGGATGCGAGACGCTCGTAAACGTCCTCCCGAATCGTGATCGTTTTCGTCGCCATCGTGTACACGTACGTTTACGTTCACCCCGCGGATAAGCGTGTCGTCCGAATCCGCTCACGTCCGACCGGTCGCGGGCGAACGCGAGAGCCGCGGCTCGGACGCTGCGGACGACAACCGGCTCGGGGGTCGCGGAGGGGAACTAACTCGGAAGTCGCGGACGGAAACCATTACCCCGCGCGGTCGGTACCCGACGGTATGGACGTCTCCACGCTCGCGGCCGCGCTCCGCGAGGAGGCCGCGCGGACGAACGAGCGCCGCCTGCTCGTCCTCGCGGGCGACCGCGACGCCGGCGTCGACGCCGCGTTCGCGGCCGTCGAAGCGGCCGGTGTCCCGGACGAGGGGGTGACGCTCGTCACGTCGCGCGAGGGGTTCCGGTTCAAGCGGCTGTCGCCGAAGCGCGCCGCCGCGCTGCTCGGCACCACGCGCGACGCGATCGTCCTCGACGCCCACGAGGACTTCTCGCCCAACGCCCTCGGCCGCGTCGTCGGCGCGGTCGACGGCGGCGGCCTGCTCGTCCTCCTGACGCCGCCGCTCGACGAGTGGCCCGTTCGGCGCGACGCCTTCGACGAGCACCTCGCGGTCCCTCCGTTCGGCGTCGACGACGTGACCGGGCGGTTCCGCGAGCGCCTCGTCGGGACGCTCCGCCGGCATCCCGGCGTGGCGATCGTCTCGCTCGCCGAGGGTGACGCGACCGTCGAGCGCGACGGACTCACCGGCGCGGACGCGACCGTCGGAGCGTCCCCGCCGACCGTCCCCGCGGATCGGACCTTCCCGGCCGGCGCGTACGAGGCCTGCCTGACCGCGGACCAGGCGCGCGCCGTCCGCGCGCTCGAAGCGCTGTGCGACCCCGGGAACGCCGTCGTCGTCGAGGCGGACCGCGGTCGCGGCAAGTCGAGCGCGGCCGGGCTCGCCGCGGGGAGTCTCGCCTCCTCGGGCGCGGACGTGCTGATCACCGCCCCCGGCTTTCGGAACGCGTCCGAAGCGTTCGCCCGCGCCCGCGAGCTGCTCGACGCGCGAGGCGCGCTCGCCGCCGAAAGCGAGGACGGTCGAACGCTGGACGCGGCGGGCGGCGGTCGAGTGCGGTTCGCCCCGCCGCCGGACGCCGCCGAACTCCCCGGCGGGCCGGACGCGGTGCTCGTCGACGAGGCCGCCGCGCTGCCGGTTCGGCTCCTCTCGCGCTTCCTCGACGCGCCGGCGGTCGGCTTCTTCACGACGGTCCACGGCTACGAGGGCGCCGGACGGGGCTTTTCAGTCCGCTTTCGGGACCGCCTCGACGCGAGCGCCCTGGCGGTCCGCGACGTGCGACTCGACGAGCCGATCCGGTACGCCCGGGGCGATCCCGTCGAGTCGTGGGCGTTCCGCGCGCTCCTGCTCGACGCGCGGCCGGCGGTCGAGCCGCTCGTCGCCGACGCGACGCCCGAGTCAGTCGACTACCGGGCGCTGTCGTCGGAGGACCTGCTCGCCGACGAGCACCTGCTGCGCGAGGCGTTCGGCCTGCTGGTGCTCGCGCACTACCGGACCGAACCGGACGACCTCGCCCGCCTGCTCGACGCGCCGAACCTCGCGCTCCGCGCGCTCCTGCACCGGGGACGCGTGGTTTCGGTCGCGCTGCTCGCCCGCGAAGGGGGGCTGTCGGCGGAGACGCGCCGGTCGATGTACGACGGCGCGCGCGTCCGCGGGAACATGCTCCCCGACGTACTCACGAGCCAGCTCCGCGACGAGGACGCGGGGATCCCCGTCGGCTACCGGGTGATGCGCATCGCCACGCACCACGCCGTCCGATCGGAGGGGCTCGGGAGCCGGCTGCTCGCCGAGGTCCGCGCGGAGGTCGAGGGGGAGAACCCTGCCCGGACGGACTGGCTCGGCGTCGGCTACGGCGCGACGCCGGAGCTCGTCTCCTTCTGGGAGCGCAACGGCTACCGGACGGTCCACCTGTCGACGACCCGCAACGAGACCAGCGGCGAGTACTCGGCCCTGATGCTGCTGCCGCTGAGCGGGGCAGGGCGCGACCTCCGCGACCGCCACGCGCGGTGGTTCACGGAGCGCGCCGCGGGCGTGCTCTCCGACCCGCTCCGAGACCTCGACCCCGACGTCGCGCGGGCGGCGCTTCGGGCCGCCGGAGACGCCGTCGCCCCGGAGCTCACGGAGCGCGAGTGGCGGATCGCCGTCGGAGCGTCCTACGGCCCCGGGCTGTACACGACCGCGCCGGAGGCGTTCCGCACCCTCGCGCTTGCGCACCTGACCGCGCCGGACGGCGGCGCGGAGCTGACCGCGCGCGAGGAGCGGCTGCTCGTCCGGAAAGTACTGCAGGCGCACCCCTGGCCCGCCGTCGCCGACGAACTCGGGTTCGTCTCCGCCGGTCAGTGCATGCGGGCGCTCGGCGACGCCTACGCGCCGCTGGTCGATCGCTACGGGACCGACGCGGCGTTCGAGGAGCGCGAGCGGTACGCGGAGTAGCCCGGGGACGGCAGCGGTACACGGATTAGCCCGGGGGCGGTAGACCGTCGCATGGAGCAGTGCGCGGAAGAGGGGTGCGACAACCCGGCGGCCGTGCGGCTGTACGTCCCGTGGGCCGACGACCGGGACGTGTGTACGGCGCACGCTCGGGCGCAGGTGCAGCGGGACGGCGTCGTCGCGGAGCCGCTGGACGGGGCCGAGGAGAACTGGCGGTGAGACCGGCGGTGAGCGGCCGGACGTCGACGGCCGGCGGTGTGCGGCGGTGAGCGATGAACGGCGAGAGGCGGGGCCTCGATCGCCGCTCGACGGCCCCTCAGCGGAGATCCACCGCCATCATCACCTCGTCGACGTAGTCGCCGTTGATCTTGTAGTGGTCCTTCCGGACCGCCTCGGTCTCCCAGCCGTGGGCCTCGAGGAACTCGATGGCGGTCTCGTTGGTCGCGGGGACGCTGTTGTAGAGCTTCTCGAACCCGCGGTCGCGCGCCCACTCGACGCCGCGGTCGAGGAGCCTGCCGCCGATGTCGTGGCCCCGGTGTTCCGGGTGGACGCCGACGGTGAGCACCGCGGTGTGGCTCAGCTTCTCCGCCTCCGGCAGGTCGAGGTGGACCCAGCCGACCACCTCGTCGTCGACGGTCGCGACGAAGAACATCCGCGAGCGGACCTCGTTGTGCCGGAGGACGACCTCCTCGTGGTCGATCATGTCGGCCACCGTCTCCGCCTCGATGTACGTGCCCTCCTGGGCGACCATCCGCATCAGGTCGATGAGCCCGTCCAGGTCGACCTGGTCGGCCCTCCTGATCGTGAACCACATGCCGTCGGACTCGTGTTCGACGCCGGCGTCCTCCTGGTACGCGACCTGGAGCTTGTTGCCGACCTTCCGGACGTAGCCGTCCCTGCGGAGGATCGTCAGGTGGGCGCCGAGCGCGCCCGGATCCAGCCGCAGCGCGCGGCGCACCTCGTCCTCGCGCACCGTTCCGTGCCGCTCGATGTAGTTGTACACGTCCCGGCGGTCCTTGTCGTTGAACGTCAGCGTCTCCGTTATGTCCATGGGTACTGTTACCGCGCGACACTACATAATTGTTGTTCGTGATAGTACCGCGGGAGGTGTAGGGCGGATGACGCGTCTGTCGGGCGACCACCGGGTTCCGACGGGTGCGCACGGGCGCGCGTCAGTCGAGGGTCAGCGCGCCGGCACGCGGGTCAGAAGCTGCGCCGTGTCGCGGATGTTGTGCGTCCGGACGAGGAGTTCGGCGGCCTCGCGGACCGTGAACTCGGCGTCCATCTCGACGCCGTAACACCGCGCGTACAGCGAGAGCCAGTCGTTCGTCGCCCGCTGGAGCAGCGCGAACTCCTCGGCGGAGAAGGCGACCGTCCGCCCGCCGGTGCGCGCCTCGACGTAGAGCGCGACGACCGGGCCGAGGCCCGACCGGAGGTACGACATCGCGCGCTCCTCGGCCGGCGGGTCCGCCGGGGGGACGAACGCGTCTCGCTCCCGGCGGGCAGCCTCGGCGAGGTCGCGGATCCGCGCGCCGTAGGCCGCGTCCGCGGTTCCGTTCGTCACGCTCGCGTTCCCGTCCGCCGCGCCCGCGTCTTCGTCCGTTCCGTCCGTCGCGTCCCACGGATCCGGTGCTCCGTCCGCCATCGTCCGCTCACCCCTCCCTGAACTCGACGCCCTTGCCGCCGCGCGGGTGCTCCCACTCCGTCTCGGCGACGATGGCGCAGGTGCCGCACTCGACGCACGGCTGGGTGTCGAGGCTCACGACCGTCTCCTCGCTCCCGTTCGTCCGGATCGTCTCCTCGCGGTAGCAGCCGCCGCCGAAGTCGCGGGCGCTGACCGGACACGCCGTGACCGCCGCGCCGCTGGCCTCGTAGGAGTTGTCCGTGAGCGCGATGTGGGGGTTGCCGATGTCGGTGTCGTACGTCAGCTCCCCGATGCGCTCTTCGAGGCTCGGCGGCCGCACCCTGTTCTCGTCGCCCACTCGCTCGCCCAGCTCCTCGGCGATGACCGTCGGGAGCGTCACGTACGGGGTTCGCGTGTCCGGCACCATCGCGGCGAGCCGCGGCGAGCTGTACAGCCGGCCGAGCAGGCCGGAGAGCGCGCGGACCCCGGTCCGCCCGACCGCGGAGGTCAGGACGGAGTCGACGACGTTCTCGGCTGCGTCGCGCTCGCCGAGCGTCCGAACCGCCTCGTAGCCCCGCGGCCGGAGCTTCCGCATCACGCCCTCGTCGCGCAGCTTCCGCGCGTACCGCTCGCCCGCCGAGTCCGGGTCGCCGCGGGCTCTCGCCTCCGCGTAGGCTTCCGCCGCCAGCGCCCCGGCCGTGACCGCGTGGTTCATCCCCTTGATGATCGGCCCCTGCGCCTGCATCTGGCCGGCGGCGTCGCCGACGAGCAGGAGGCGGTCCGCGTGGGGCTCCGGGTGAGCGACCTTCTTCGAGTCCGGGACGAGCTTCGCCGAGTACTCCCGCTCGCGGTACTCGTCGCCGAGCCACTGCGCGAGGAGCGGGTGCGTGAGCAGCGCGTCGAGCAGCTCGTGCGGCTCCGCCCGCTCCGCGACGAGGCTGTCGAGGTGGAACACCGTCCCGATCGAGAGCGAGTCGGCGTTCGTGTAGAGGAACCCGCCCCCGCGAACGTCCCGGAACAGGTCGCCGGAGAACAGGTGGGCGACCCCCTCGTCCTCGTCGATTCCGAACCGTTCGGCGATGGCGTCCGACGGCACGTCGACGACGGCCTTGACGCCCTGGAACCACTCCGAGGGGTCCTCCCAGTCCATCAGCCCGGCGTCGCGCGCGAGTTCGCTGTTGACGCCGTCGGCGGCGACGATCACGTCCGCCGTGATCGGGTCGAGCTCGTCGCAGGTGACCCCGACGATCTCTCCGCCCTCGCGGAGCAGGCCGTTCACCCGGACCTCGGTCAGGAGCCCGCCGCCCGTCTCGCGCGCCATCTCGTGGACGCGGTCGGCGAGCCAGGAGTCCATCTTCCGCCGGAGGACGGCGTCCGACCACTCGGTGTCGTGCTCGTGGAGCCGGGTGATGTCGAACGTCTTGACGGCGTCGCCCGCGACGTTGTGGAGGTAGTACTCGGTAACGGGGCGCTCGGCGGCCTCCTCGCGGAAGCCCTCGAAGAGCGCGTCGATCGTGTACGGCGCTGACTCCTCGGCGTAGATGAGCCCGCCCGAGACGTTCTTCGAACCCGCGTCGACGCCGCGTTCGAGGACGAGCGTCTGGACGCCGTAGCGGGCGAGCGTCGCCGCCGCGGCCGCACCGCCCGGCCCCGCGCCGACGACGACCGCCTCGAAGTGCTCGTACTCCTCGGCCTCACTCATCGGTCTCACCCCCGTCGACCGCGGCGTCTCGGTCGTCGTCCGCCGCGGCGTCGCCGCCGCCGTCCGCGCCGTCTACGGCGTCACCACCGCCCGCCGCGGCGTCTCTCCCGCCGTCCGGCGCGGTGTCGTTGCCGCCGTCCGTGACGCCGCCGCTTCCGCTCCCGTCGGCGACCGCCTTCAGATCCAGTTCGCCGGTCTTCACCGCCTCCGTCAGCCGCGGGAGCACCTCGAAGAGGTCGCCCTCGATGAAGTAATCGGAGAAGTCGCGGATCCGGGCGTTCGGGTCGGTGTTGACGGCGACGATGGTGTCCGACTCGTCCATGCCGACCTTGTGCTGGACGGCCCCGCTGATGCCCGCCGCGACGTACAGCGTCGGCGCGACGACCTGCCCCGTCTCGCCGATCTGCCGCTCCTCGCGCGTGTACTGTTCGACGTGCGCGTCGAAGTTGTACGAGCCGGTGACGATGCCGCGGGAGACGCCCACCTCGGCGTCCTCGAAGGCGTCGGCGAGATCGATCGCCAGCTCCATCCCGAGCGTCGGGTCCTCGCCGATGCCCCGCCCGACGGCGACGATGACCTCGTGGCCAGAGAGGTCGATCCCCTCGTCCAGCCGGTCCCACTCCGTCACGTCGACGCGGAACCAGCCGTCGTCGAGTTCGAGGTCGTGGTCGACCACCTCGCCCTCGCGCTCGTAATCCGGCTCGGGTATCTCGAAGCTCCCCGGGATCACCGAGGCGCCCTGCGGGTGGAACTCCCGGTTCGGGTTGTCCAGACAGAGGATGGTGGAGTACTCGAAGCCGCTGAAGTCCGGCCGCTTCATGTGCAGGACGCGCTCGAAGGTCTTCTTTTCGCCCGGCGCGCCCGTCTTCACGGGGTTCGAGATGACCGTGTCCTCGATGTAGAGCCCGGAGCAGTCGCTGGCGAGGCCGGAGTCGAGTTCGGCCTGCACCTGCGCGGAGAGGTCCCGGCCGTTGTTCGTCGCCGGAAAGAGCACGTAGCGCGGCTCGTCGTAGTCGCGCCAGTCGGCCTCCTCGGGCCCCCTCTCCTCGCGCGGGTCGCCGCCCCACCGGGCCATGTCGCAGAAGATCTCGGCGTACGGCTTGTGCCGGAAGCGTTCGAGGCGCTCGTCCTCGTGGACGACGACGACGTCCGCGCCGCAGGCGATCACCTCCTCGGCGTGCCTCTCGACGTCGCTTCCGACGAGGACGCCGACGACCCGCTCGTCCTCGCCGTACTCGTCGTTGTACCCGTCCATCAGTTCGCGGGCCTTCCCGAGCATCTCGCGGGACACGTCGACGAGGTCGCCCGCCTGCGTCTCGCAGTACACCCACATGTCGCGGTAGGTGCCGCCCGAGAGCGCCCGGACGTGCTTTTTGTCCGCGGTCGGGTGGTCGAGGTCGGGGTGACGCTCCTCCGGCGTCTCCGGCTCCTCCGCCGCCCCCTCTTCCTCCTCGCTGCCCTCCACGGAGTCGATACGGCTCCGGATGAGCCGCTTCACGCTGTCGCGGTCTTCGCCTCCCTCCTCCGCTTCGAGGAGCCGTTCGAGCTCCTCGACCTCCTCGATCCCCTGGACGGCGTTGCCGACGTCCGCGGTGCTCATCTCCGACAGGTCGATCTCGTCGAGCTCGACCTCGTCCTCCGGACCCTCGTACTTCTCGATGCGGCTCTCGATGAGCGCGATCGCCTGCGGGCGGTTCTGCCCGGACTCCTCGCGCTCCAGGATCGCCTTCAGCGCATCGACGTCCTCGACGTCCTTGATCGCCGGGCCGAGTTCGGCGATCTCGTGCTCGTTCGGGTCGAAGTCGTTCGAGTCGGAGTCCGCCATCGTCAGTCACCCCCCGCCGCGAGCGGCGCCATGACGTCGAGCACCTCTCTCATCCCGTCCTCGTCGTCCGGGTCGACCATCGTCGCCTCGCGCTCGGCGGGCGCCTTGGGGATGGGGTCGACGGAGGAGACGATCGTCGGCGACCCGTCGAGGCCGATGTAGTCCGGATCGAGGTTCAGGTCGACGTGGTCCCAGACGGTCAGGTGCTCTTCGAACTCCTCGGCGCGGCGCTCCGTCCGCGCCCGGAGGTCCTTCAGTTCGAGCCGGTGGGACGCCGTCCGGTAGGACGGCTCGAACTCGGGGTCGGCGACGACGAACGCCGGCAGCTCCGTCTCGACCGTCTCGATCTCCTCGATGTCCCCCTCCACGAGGCGCTTCGCGCGGAGGGTGCGCTCCTCGGGGTCGATGTCGAGAGCGATGACGTGCGTGACGATCGGCATGTCGAGACACCAGCACGTCTGCGGGCCGGTGTGGCCCGTCTCGCCGTCGGCGGTCTTGAAGCCGGCGAAGACGACGTCCGGCTCGCCGAGTCGCTCGATCGCCGTCGACAGCGTGATCGCCGTCGCCCACGTGTCGGAGGCGGCGAGCTCGCGGTCGGAGATCAGATAGAGGTCGTCCGCGTACACCGACGCCATCGCCTCGCGGAGCACGTCCTTGTACCCCGGCGGACCCATGCTCATCACGCTCGTGCACCCCCCGTGTCGGACGCGCGTCTGCAGCGCGGCCTTCAGCGCGTGCCGGTCGTTCGGGTTCATCACGGTCGGCGTCTTGCCCCGTTCGAGGTGACCCTCCTCGTCGAACGATACCTGTCCTTCGCGGAAGTCGGGTACCCCCTTCGTGAGGACGGCAGTGTGTAGTGATACCATCGAACTAGGAGAGGGTCGCGCTGTTTCTTAATTGTTTTTCATAACGGGCTCCCCGAGGGTCAAAAGCCGACGGCTCGGCGGCGGGGCTTCGCGTCGACCGGCGCGGGAACGGCGCGCGGGTTCGGCGGCCCCCGCGGTTCCGCGCGCTCGGAGGGCCGGCCGGCCGAACCGACGCGCTCGCTGGCTTCCGCGGGAGCTCAGATGCGGCCGGCGCGCCCGGGGTCGACGTCGATGGCGTCGACGGGACAGACGTCGACGCAGAGCATGCAGTCGATGCACTGCGCCTCGTGCGTGGGTTCGGCCTTGATCTCGCTCTCCGGGTGGCCGGGGGAGTCGACCCACGTGAACACGTCGACCGGGCAGTCTTCCAGGCACGCGCCGTCCGCGATGCAGATGTCGAAGTCCACGGCGACGTGGGTGCCGTGGATGCCGAGTTTCTCCGGCGGATCGACCGGCCCCCACACGTCGACGCCGTTTTCCTCGCCAGCTAGCTCTCGGTTCTGCTCGAAGTTCGGATCAATGGGCATCGCTAACTATACACATTAATCGTAGCTATTTAAACCTACTAGGGAACGGGTTCGGCCGCGGGGACAAGCGGTATGTCGGTTCGCGGCGTCCGAACGGACGATGGTCGAAGCCCTGGCGCTCCTGGCGTTCGTCCTCCTCGTCGTCGGCGTGATCGGGAGCGTCGTTCCGCTCGTGCCCGGCGCGCTGTCGTCCCTTGTCGGCGTCTACCTCTACTGGTACGCGACCGGCTACTCGGATCCCGGTCCGCTCGCCCTCGCGGGGCTGACGCTCGTCGGCCTCGTCGCGGTGGCGGTCGACTACCTGTCGGGACCCATCGCGGCGCGCGCCGGTGGCGCGTCGCTGGCGACGACGGCGGTCGCGGCGGCGGTCGGCGTCCTCCTCGCGTTCGTCGTCGGCCCGCTGGGGCTGGTACTCGGCGTCGCCGGGACCGTGTTCGCCCTGGAGTTCTACCGGAACCAGGACGCGGAGGCGAGCCTCCGGACCGCACTCTACGCGACGGTCGGCGTGCTCGCGTCCTCCGTCGTGCAGGTGCTCCTGACCGGGTCGATGCTGGTCGCGATGGTGCTCGTGGCGGCGTTGTGACGACGCGGCGACGGCGTCGTGGGCGTGTTGACGGCGCGCGGAGACGGTACGGCGCCGACGGCGGTCGATCGTCGTCGGTTCGACCGCCGTCCTTACCGGTGCGCGAAGTAGACGACCGACCCGTCCTCCCCGTGAGCGTCCACGCGGGCGAAGCCGACGCGCTCGAACTGGACCACCTCGTCGACCTCCGTTTCGGCGAAGTCCGGCTCGGCACGCCCCGTTACGTCGCCGTCGGGCGTCCGCATCGTCACCGGCACCGCGCCGTCGGCGGGCACCCAGTGGATCACGTCGACGCCCTCCTCCCGGACGGCGTCGATGTCGTCGCCCGCGTACTCGAAGGCGTCCCGCGTGTGGCGCACGCAGCCGAAGCCCTTCAGCCAGACGCGCTTTCCGTTCGGCGGGACGTCCTCGGCCTCGACGCGCACCGCGCCCCCGACGGGGATGCGCCGCCGGCCGCGCTCCTCGTGGTCCGGGTGCAGCGGCGGCTCGCCGGCCTCGGGTCCGCCGACGACGGCCTTCTCGACCCCGTCGCGGACGAGGAAGTACCGGTTCGCCTCGTCGTCGACGAGCTCGCGGTTGTTGGCGTAGACGCTGCTCATCGCCAGGTCGACGTCGCTCGTCGAGAGGCCGAGGTCCACCATCGCGTCGGTGACGGCGGCCCCCCGGATGCCGCGCCGGCGGACGCTCGCGAGCGTCGGGGCGCGGGGGTCGTCCCAGCCGTCGAGTTCGCCCTCCTCGATGAGCCGCGCGATGGTCGAGGTGCTGAGCTTCACGTCGTACTCGTCGACCTGGATCTTCCCCCAGTGGAGGACTTCGGGGTACTCCCAGCCGAAGTAGTCGTAGACGAACCGCTGGCGCTTGGCGCTGTCCTGGAGGTCGATCCCGCGGATGATGTGGGTGATCCCCGTCAGGTGGTCGTCGATCCCGGACTGGAAGTCGAGCATGGGCCAGCAGCGGTACGCCGCGGCCTCCTCGCGCGGGTGCGGCGTGTCGACGACGCGGAAGGCGACCCAGTCGCGCAGCGCGGGGTTCTTGTGCTCGATGTCGGTCCTGACCCGGAGCACCATCTCGCCCGCGCCGTACTCGCCGTCGACCATCGCCTCGAACTCCCGGAGCGTCGTCTCGGGGTCCTTGTCGCGGTGGGGGCACGGCTTCCCGGCGTTCTTCAGCTCGGAGAACGCCTCGCCGGAACAGGAACAGGTGTACGCGCCGCCCATCCCGATGAGCTCCCTGGCGTGGTCGTAGTAGGTTTCGAGGCGGTCGCTCGCGCGGACGACCTCGTCGGGCTCGAAGCCGAGGTACTCGACGTCCTCCAGGATCGCGTCGTAGGCGTCGAGGTCGGGGCGCTTCGTCTCCGGGTCGGTGTCGTCGAACCGGCAGAGCATCCAGCCGTCGTACAGCTCCTTGTACGTCCCGATGACCGCCGGCATCCGGCCGTGGCCGAGGTGCCAGGGGCCGTTCGGGTTCGGGGCCGCCCGCATCCGGATCTCGTCGTACCCGTCGGCGTTCGGGAGGTCCGGCAGGGTCCGCTCGTCCTCCTCGTCCTCGGCCTCGAGTTCGGCGAGGAGGTCGGGGGCGAGCGCTTCCAGGCGCTCGCGGCGCTCGTCGGGGGTCAGGCCGTTCACCTCGCTCACCACGCCGCCGACGACGCCGGGGATCTCGCTTCCGTGGGGCCGGAACTCCGGGTTCTCGCCCATGAGCGGTCCCATGACCGCGCCGACGTCCGCGTCGCTCCCGTACTTGACCGCGTTGAACAGCGCGTGCTTCTCCGCCTCCGTTCTGACCCGATCGCGCAACTCCTGATCCATTACCGTCCGATTTCGGTCGCCGAGTAAAAACAGGCGTGGATTGGCCGTCCGCCCTCGCGGCGGTCGGCGCAGGCGCGGAGGTGGACCGCGCAGGGCCGTTCAGGCGTTGCTGCCGTCGCCGCGCAGGTCGCAGGGGTCGAGCGGCTCGGTTCCCGCGTCGGTGGCGACCAGCAGGTCGAACGCGCGGTCGTCGGGCGCGTCAGCGGGCGCGTTCTCCGGCGAGAGGTACCCGATCGCGAAGGCGGTGTACTGGACGCCCGGTTCGAGCGCCACGTCGAACGTCGCGACCACGTCGCCGTCGTCGTTCTCGGTGTCGCCCCGGACTTCGAGCGTGTACTCGCCCGCCGGAACGACGACGTAGTCGGTCTGGTCGCCGAAGCTCACGCCGTCGAAGAGCGTCAGGTCCGCGCCCTCGACGGTCACGTCGACCGCGGGCGCGTCCGGCGACGTGTGGACGAGGCGTACGAGCGCCACGTCGTCGTCGACGAGCACCAGCGGCTCGAACGTGCCGTCGGAGAGCTGGCCGACGGCCGCGACGGTGTAGAACTTGCTCTCGAGGGTCACGTCGCCCTCGAAGGCCACGGTTTCCGGGTCGCCGGCCGCCGTGATCTTCACCGTGTACGTCCCGGGCTCGACGACGAGGTAGTCGGTCACGGTCCCGAACTCGACGTTCGAGAGGACCTTCTCGCCGTTCACGTACACGTCGACGGCGGGCGCGTCCGGCGACGCGTGCGCGACGCGAACGGCCGCGCAGTCGCCGCCGTTTCCGCCGCCCCCGTCATCGTCCGAGCCGCCGTGTTCGTTCGCGCCGGCGACGCCCGTCCCGCCGACGAGCGAGAGCGCTCCCGCGGCGCCGACAGCCTTCAGTACCGTTCGCCGCGACTGATTCGATTTCGATGTCACGTCCGACCACAGGGACGTTCACGGGATGAAGCCGAACGACCGTTGCGGGCCGGTTTACCGGGCCTACAGGGGACTACGCCCCGTTTATCCGGCTCTTCGAGTGATAGATCGGCGCTCGCCCGCGAGTGCCGATAGCGCGCAGACGGCGGCGCGCGAACCGGCGGACTCCGGCCCTCTCGGAGGAAAACCGGACGCCGAAGCGCTCCGAAATGCGCGTTTCGGGCGGTGGCTCGATGTTTCGACTGCGAGCCGGAAAAGTCGAGGAGAGCCGGCGCGGCGCGCCGAAAACCGAACGTCGAACGGCGGGTGCGGTCGGACCTACTGGAAGGTGCGGCTGACCTCTCCCTCGGTGTCCCGCCCGACCTCGCTCTTCTGGAACCGCTCTTCGATCTCGTCGTAGCGCTGGCGGACCTCGTCGGTCACGCTCGGGCCGACCTGATCGAGCGCCTGGTCGAAGTGGTCCATCGTGATGCGGACGTTCCCGACGCTCTCTGCGATCTCCTCGGGTTTCACGCTTCCGATGAACTCGCGGGACGCGGCCAGCGCCGCTTCGCGGGCCAGCGCTTCGAGGTCCGCGCCGACGTAGCCCTCGGTCCTGCGGGCGAGCCGGTCCAGGTCGACGTCGTCCGCGAGCGGCTTGTTCCGCGTGTGGACCTCGAGGATCTTCCGGCGGGCCTCCTCGTCCGGGACGGGGACGTGCACGTGGCGGTCGAGCCGGCCCGGGCGCAGGAGCGCCGCGTCGATGAGGTCCGGCCGGTTCGTGGTCGCGATGACGACCACGTCCTCGAGCGCCTCCAGGCCGTCGAGTTCGGTGAGGAGCTGCGAGACGACGCGCTCGCCGACGCCGGAGTCGCCGGTGCGGCTCCCCCGCTCGGTCGCGATGGCGTCGATCTCGTCGAAGAACACCACCGTCGGGGCGTTCTCGCGGGCCTTGCTGAAGATCTCGCGGACGCCCTTCTCGGACTCGCCCACGTACTTGTTCAGGAGCTCCGGCCCCTTGATGGAGATGAAGTTGCTCTCCGACTCGTTGGCGACGGCCTTCGCGAGCAGCGTCTTGCCGGTGCCCGGCGGGCCGTACAGGAGCACGCCCTTCGCGGCGTCCATGTCCATCGCCTGGAACACCTCGGGGTAGTCGAGCGGCCACTGGATCGTCTCGCGGAGCCGCTCTTTGGTGCTCTCGAGGCCGCCGACGTCGTCCCACGTGACGTTCGGCACCTCGACGAACACCTCGCGGAGCGCCGAGGGCTCGACGCCCTTCAGCGCCTCCCTGAAGTCGCCCTCGGTGACGACGAGCGAGTCGAGCACGTCGGCGTCGATCTCCTCGGCTTCGAGGTCGAGCTGCGGGCGGATGCGCCGTAGCGCGTTCATCGCCGCCTCCTTCGCCAGCGATTCGAGATC
The DNA here is from genome assembly GCF_002844195.1 of Halegenticoccus soli. Classification (GTDB taxonomy): domain Archaea; phylum Halobacteriota; class Halobacteria; order Halobacteriales; family Haloferacaceae; genus Halegenticoccus; species Halegenticoccus soli. Next base: position 89,181 of record NZ_PEND01000010.1, on the reverse strand, counting down.
CGCCCCGACGAACCCGTGGGTGCTCTCGGCGTACACGTCGAGGTCGACGCCGTCCGCGAGCGGCATGTTCCGGGTGTGGACCTGCAGGATCTCCTTGCGGCCGTCCCGGTCCGGGACGCCGATCTCGATCTCGCGGTCGAACCGCCCGCCCCGGCGGAGCGCGGGGTCGATGGCGTCGAGGCGGTTGGTCGCCCCGATGACGACGACCTGCCCGCGCTCTTCGAGCCCGTCCATGAGCGAGAGCAGCTGCGCGACGACCCGCCGCTCGACGTCGCCGCCGGCCTCGGATCGCTTCGGCGCGATCGAGTCGATCTCGTCCATGAAGACGATCGCCGGCGCGTTCTCGGTCGCCTCGTCGAAGATGTCCCGGAGCTGCTCCTCTGACTCGCCGTAGTACTTCGACATGATCTCCGGCCCCGAGATGGTGTGGAACGAGGCGTCGATCTCGTTGGCGACGGCCTTGGCGATGAGCGTCTTGCCGGTGCCCGGCGGGCCGTGCAGGAGCACGCCCTTCGGCGGCTCGATGCCGAGCCGCTTGAACAGCTCGGGGTGACGCATCGGCAGCTCGATCATCTCGCGGACCTGTTCGAGTTCGCGGTCCAGGCCGCCGATGTCCTCGTAGGTCACGTCGGGACCGTCGCCGCCGCCGGCGGCCGCGCCGCGGATCTGCTCGGCGGGCTTCTCGCTGATGGAGATCTCCGTCGAGTCGTTGATCACGACGGTTCCGCTCGGCTTCGTGCTCGCGATCTTCAGCGGGACCGCCTGGCTCTGGTTGGCCATGAAGCCGAAGCCGAAGGGGATCTGGATGGACTGGCCCTTCGTGACCGGCTGTCCCGAGAGCTTATCCCGGATGTGCGGCCCGATGTTGCCGCTGATGCGGAGGTTCTGCGGGAGCGCGATGCTCACCTCGCGGGCGGGCTTGACGTCCGCCTTCTCGACGTCGACCTTGTCGTCGATGCCGACGTCCGCCTGCTGGCGGAGTCGCCCGTCGATCCGGATGACGCCCGTGCCGTCGTCCTCGGGGTAGCCGGGCCAGACGCGCGCGATGGCGGTTCCCTCTCGCCCCTCGATTCGGATGAAGTCGCCGCCGCTCAGCCCCATCTCCTCGGCGGCGACGCGATCGATGGCCGCGAGCCCGCGGCCGGCGTCCTTCTGTTTAAGCGGTTTGACGGTGAGCTTCATTTCGCACCACTGAGAGTGAGTACGCCGTTTTTCATAAACGCTTCCGCGCCCGCGTCCGGGAGTTCGAACTCCGTCTCCCAGACGCGGCCGTCCCGTTCGACGACGATGATGGCGGTCTCGCCGACGACGTCGACGTCGACCGCCTCGTCCGAGACGCCGAGGTCGGCGGCGACGACCCACTCGTCGCCGTAGTCGTACCGGCGGAGGAACCGTTCGCTCCCGCCGACGAATTGCTGCTGACTCATGATGAATCCTAACTCCAAGTTAGTCGGTTAAGTATATAACTCTTCTGTCGACGAAATCGGAAGACGGGATCGGGTTACGTTCTAACCGGTCGAAATGCGGTTCCGGCGATCCGCGCGACGCGTGGCTTCATATGCCGCACGCGACAAGGTTGGATATGGACGAAGTTACACATCACGGCCGGACCACGGCGTACCGCCGGTCCGACCGGGGCGGATCAGAGCCGGGAGTCCTCTGCGTCCACGGGAGCGGCGGCTCGCACGCCGTCTGGAAGTCGCAGTTCCGCCTCGCGGACGATCGGCCCGTCGTCGCGCTCGACCTGAGCGGGCACGGCGAGAGCGATGACGTCGACGCGGACGCGGGGTACGAGTCGCTCTCGGCGTACGCCGACGACGTCGTCGCGGCGGCCGAGGAGACGGGCGCGCGGGTGCTCGTCGGCAACTCCCTCGGGGGCGCGGTGGCGATGACGGTCGCGCTGGAACGCGACCTCCCGCTCGACGGCCTCGTGCTCGCGGGGACGGGCGCGAAACTGACGGTTCTCGACGACCTGCTCGCGTGGCTCTCGGACGACTTCGACCGGGCGGTGGAGTTCCTCCACAAGCCGGACCGGCTGTTTCACGACCCCGACGAGCGGTACCTCGACCTCTCGAAGGAGGCGATGTACGACGCCGGCCGGGCCGTCACGGAGCGGGACTTCCGGACCTGCCACGGGTTCGACGTGCGGGACCGCCTCGGCGAGATCGACGTCCCGGCGCTCGCCGTCGTCGGCGAGCACGACAAGCTGACGCCCCCGTGGTACCACGAGTTCCTGGCGGAGGAGATGCCCGACTGCGACGCGGTCGTCGTCGACGACGCCGCCCACCTGGCGATGCTCGAACGGCCGAAGGCGTTCAACCGGGCGGTGTCTGCGTTCCTCGACGGGCTGTGAGGCGGCGGGAGGTCAGTACAGCTCGTCCAGCTCCTCCTCGACGTGGCTGTGTTCGGCCGTCGGGAACTCGCCGGCCTCGACCGCGTCGCGGTACGTTTCGACCGCCGCCCGCATCTCCGAGCGCACGTCGCCGAACTGCTCGGCGAAGGGCGGCGCGTAGTCGCTCAGCCCGAGCACGTCGGTGATCACGAGCACCTGGCCGTCACAGTCGGGGCCGGCGCCGATGCCGATCGTCGGGGCGCCGATCGCCTCCGTCACCTGCGCGGCGAGGTTCGCCGGGACGTGTTCGAGGACGAGCGAGAACGCCCCCGCCTCCTCGTGGGCGCGGGCGAGGTCGAGGATCTCCCGCGCCTCGTCGCGGGTCGTCCCCTGGCGGGCGTATCCGGTACGCTTGACCTGCTGGGGGGTGAGGCCGAGGTGCGCCATCACCGGAATGCCGAGCCGGACGAGCTTCTCGGTCAGCTCGACCGTGTGCGGCCCGCTTTCGAGCTTGACCGCGTCCGCCCCGGCCTCCTTGAGCATCGCGCCGGCGTTGCGGACGCTCTCCGCCTCGCTCACGCCGACCGAGAGAAACGGCATGTCCGCGACGACCAGCGACTCCTCGGCCGCGCGCGCGACGGCCGCCGTCCGGCTCTTGACCTCCTCGAAGGTGACCGGGAGCGTCGAGTCGTACCCGAGCACCGCGTTGCCCATGCTGTCGCCGACGAGGATCACGTCGACGCCCGCCGCGTCGACGACGGCGGCCGTCGGAGCGTCGTAGGCGGTCAGCATCGTGATCGGTTCGACCCCCGCCTTCGTCGAGAGGTCCCGCGTGGTTGGCATGCCCGGCGGTTGGTCGCGGGGCGGATAAATACGTGCGGTCGCCGACGGGTCTGCCGGATTACAGGCGAGAACCGCCGCCCGACCGGCCGCCGACCCGGCTGAGCGGCGCGTCGGTCTCGACGCTTTTCCGCGCACACATGTTTGTGAATTTTTAGGTATGCCTAAAAATCGAACGCTTTAATAGGAGTTAGGTTGGCCTAAAACTCCACATGCAACACGAGAGAACGAAAGCGTCGAACGGGTCGGCGTCCGCGGACCGGGCGGCGGCGCACGGCTACGGAGACGCCTCGAACGCGCGGTTGCTCCGACAGCAGGCGGCGCGCGAGTCGAACGCGCGGACGTATCCGCGGAACCTCCCGTTCGCCATCAGCCGGGCGCGGGGGATCGAAGTGGAGGACGCGGACGGAAACGTCTACTACGACTGCCTCGCGGGCGCCGGGACGCTGGCGCTCGGACACAACCACCCGGCCGTCGAAGCCGAGATGCGGCGGCTCCTCGACGAGGACCGCCCGCTGCACACCCTCGACGTCACGACGCCGGAGAAGGAGGCGTTCGTCGACGCGCTGTTCGACAGCCTCCCGACCGAGTTCGCCGAGTCGGCGAAGGTGCAGTTCTGCAGCCCCGCGGGCACTGACGCCGTCGAGGCGGCGCTGAAGCTCGTGAAGACCGCGACCGGCAACCGGAGCGTGCTCGGGTTTCAGGGCGGCTACCACGGGATGACGAACGGCGCGCTCAGCCTCATGGGCGACACGGACGCCAAGGAGCCGATCGCCGGGCTGATGCCGGGCGTCCACCACCTGCCCTACCCGTACGACTACCGGCCGCCGTTCGGCATCGGCGGCGAGGAGGGACACCGGGCGATCAGCCGGTACGTCGAGCACCTGCTCGACGATCCAGAGAGCGGGATCACGAGTCCGGCGGGCGTGGTCGTCGAGCTCGTCCAGGGCGAGGGCGGTGCGATCCCCGCTCCGGACGAGTGGACCCGCGAGATCCGGCGGATCACCCGGCAGCGCGACGTGCCGCTCGTCGTCGACGAGATCCAGACCGGGCTCGGCCGGACGGGGGAGCTGTACGCCTTCGAACACGCCGGCATCGTCCCGGACGCGGTGACGCTCTCGAAGGCGATCGGCGGCGGCCTCCCGCTGTCGGTCGTCGTCTACCGCGAGGAGCTCGACGAGTGGGAGCCCGGCGCGCACGCCGGCACCTTCCGCGGCAACCAGCTCGCTATGGCCGCCGGCCGGGCGACGATCGAGTACGTGCTCGAAAACGACCTCGACGAGCGCGCCGCCGAGATGGGCGAGCGCCTCCGCGGGCGGCTCGAACGGACGGCCGAGTCGTTCGACGCGGTCGGCGACGTGCGCGGGCGCGGGCTGATGCTCGGCGTCGAGTTCGTCGACCCCGACGCCGAGCCCGACGCGGTGGGCGCGCAGCCGGCGGACGGCGACCTCGCGGACGCCGTCCAGTCGGCGTGCTTCGACCGGGGTCTCGTCGTGGAGACCGGCGGCCGCCACGGCGCGACGGTCCGCTTCCTGCCGCCGCTCGTCGTCACCGCGGAGCAGGTCGACGAGATCGGCGAGATCTTCCGCGAGGCGGTCGCGGCGGCCGTCGAGGGGGTGGACGCGTGAACCGTCCGGAATCCGGTATCCACGGCGCGGAGGGTCGGTCGGCCGACGACCTGTTCCTCTGGAGCGCCGCCGGTTCCGCGACCTACGAGGAGGCGATGGACCGCACGGTCGACGCGGTCTGTTCGTCGGTCGCCGGCTCCGCCGCGCCGTACTCGGGTCGCACCTACGAGGAGCTCGCCGAGGAGCTGACGGACGTGGAGGCCATCCCGGACCGCGGGGTCGGCCTCGACGCCGCGATCGACTGGGTCGCAGAGCACGTCCTCGCGCACTCGGCGATCGTCTCCGACCCGCGGTGCGTGGCGCACCTCCAGTGTCCGCCGCTCGTGCCCGGGCTGGTGGCCGAGACGCTGCTCTCGGCCGCGAACCAGTCGCTCGACTCGTGGGACCAGAGCCCCGCGGCGACGGTCGTCGAGGAGGCGCTCGTCGGGGAGCTGTGCGAGCTCTTCGGGTACGACGGGGCGGCGGACGGCGTGTTCACGAGCGGCGGGACGCAGTCGAACCTGATGGGCCTCCTCCTGGCCCGAGACCGCCGCGTCCACGAGACGTGGGACCGATGGGTGCAGGACGAGGGCCTGCCGCCGGAAGCCGACTCGCTCCGCGTCCTCTGCTCGGAGGTCGGCCACTTCACCGCCAAGCAGGCCGCGGCGCAGCTCGGCCTCGGCGAGGACGCCGTCGTGGCGGTCCCGACGGACGACGACTTCCGGATGGATCCCGCGGCGCTGGACCGGTCGATCGCCCGCCTGCGCGAGGAGGAGTTGCGCCCGTTCGCGCTCGTCGGAACCGCCGGGACGACCGACTTCGGGAGCGTCGACCCGCTCTCGGCGCTCGCGGACCGCGCCGAGGCGCACGACCTGTGGTTCCACGTCGACGCCGCCTACGGCGGCGCGCTCGCCCTGAGCGACGAGCACCGGGGGACGCTCGCGGGGATCGAGCGCGCCGACTCGATCGCCGTCGACTTCCACAAGCTGTTCTACCAGCCGATCAGCTGCGGCGCGTTCCTGCTCCGAGACGGGGCGAACTACCGGTACATCGACCGGAACGCGTCGTACCTCAACCCCGAGGAGGACGAGACCGCCGGCGTGCCGAACCTGGTTTCCAAGTCCGTCCAGACGACCCGCCGGTTCGACGCGCTCAAGCCCTTCCTGACGTTCCGGGCGCTCGGGCGGGACGGAGTCGCGGAGCTCGTCGAGTACACCCTCGACCTCGCGGACGACGTCGCGGAGCTGATCGACCGCGACCCGGCGTTCGAACTCGTGAACGAGCCGACGCTGAACGCGGTGGTGTTCCGGTACGAGCCGTTCCGGAGCCACCCCGAACTCGACGACGGCGAGTGGGCGGATCGGCTCAACCGCGAGATCCGCGACCTTCTCCTGGAGCGCGGGATGGCGGTCGTCGCCCGAACCGAAGTCGAGCGGACGGGGCGCGACGGCGACGCCGAGGTCGAAAGCGACGCCTGTCTGAAGTTCACCCTCCTAAACCCGCAGACGACGGTCGACGACGTCGCCGACGTGCTCCTGAGCGTCAAGCAGTACGGCGCGGCCATCGAATCGGAGGTGGGCGAATGACGTCGGTCGGCGACGGCTGTGCGACCCCCGCCGAGCACGCCGAGTCGGCGACGGTCCACGCCTTCCTGAACTGCTACCTCCGGGAGACGGGGGACTACGAGGTCGTCCGGGCCTCGCGGACGCCGGTCGAAACTGACGCCGATCGCGCGGTCGTCTGCGAGCTCGAAGCGCAGGGCATCGCCCTGTTCGCCCCCATCCGGTACGAGTCGCCGACCGGGCGACACCTGTTCGACCTGCCGGTGCGCTACCGTTCCGGAGACGGTGCGCCGGTGCCGGCGGACGCCGCCACCCTCGCCGCCCTGCTCGGCAAGGAGCTCTCGCTCGCGGCGGGCGGCGAGGACGAGGGCGAGGGGAACCTCTCGGAGCTCCTCCGCCGGGTGCTCGAAAGCGAGCGCAACGTCGAGCGGTTCGTCGCGGCGCGCTCGGACGACGCCGAGCGGCTCTACGGCTTCGAGACGTCGTTCCGCGACGCGGAGCAGTCGCTGGTGTACGGCCACCTGCTCCACCCGACGCCGAAGAGCCGCGAGGGGATCGCGCGTCGCGACGCGTCGACCTACGCCCCCGAGCTCCGGGGGTCGTTCCCGCTGTACTACTTCCGCGCCGACCCGGACCTCGTCGAGAGCGGATCGGCCCGCGAGGAATCGGCGGTCGAGTGGATCGAATCGGAGCTGCGCGCGGACGACGCCGTCCCGGAGTCGTTCCTTGAAGCGCACGTCGAGAGCGACGACGCGCTCCTTCCCGTCCACCCCTGGCAGGCCGAGTACCTACTCGACCAGCCGCACGTCCGCGCCGCGGTCTCCGGCGGCGTGCTCGAACCGCTGGGACGGGTCGGCCGCGAGTACTACCCGACGACGTCCGTCCGGACGGTGTACAGCCCCGAGTCGTCGTTCATGCACAAGGGGTCGCTCGCCGTCAAGATCACGAACTCCGAGCGGACGAACAAGCTCCCGGAGCTGGATCGCGGCGTCGCCGTCGCCGAGCTGCTGGCGACCGAACTCGGCGACGAGCTCCGCGACCGGTTCCCGTCGTTCGACGTGATCCGCGACCCCGCGTACCTCACGCTCGACCTGGACGCGTACCGGGACGACGGAGGGGGACCGGAGGGACCGGAGTCGGGCTTCGAGGTCGTCCTCCGCGAGAACCCGTTCCGCGGGCTGGACGCCGCGAACGCGACGCCCGTGGTCGGGCTCTGTCAGGACGGGATCGACGGCCCCTCCCGGCTGGCGCGGATCGTCGAGACGCTCGCCGAGCGCGAGGGGCGATCGACCGACGCCGTCGCCCGCGACTGGTTCCGGCGGTACCTGCGGATCTCCCTGCGCCCCGTGCTGTGGCTCTACCTGACGCGGGGCGTCGGCGTCGAGGCGCACCAGCAGAACAGCGTCCTCCGGCTGGAGGAGGGCTACCCCGCGGAGTTCTACTACCGCGACAACCAGGGGTACTACTTCTGCGAGTCGACCTACGACGAGATCGACGCGATCCTGCCCGGCGTGGGAGAGCGGGCGGACACGATCTGTCCGGACGCCGTCGCCGACGAGCGGATCCGCTACTACGTCGTGCTCAACAACGTCTTCGGCGTCGTCAACGCCCTCGGCGTCGCCGGGCTCGTCGACGAGCGCGACCTGCTCGCGATCCTGCGGGAGGAGCTTCGCTCGCTGCGGGAGTTCGACCGCGACTCCTCGGAGCTCATAGAGAGCCTGCTGTCGGCGAGGCGGCTCCCGTGCAAGGCGAACCTGCGGACGCGCTTCCGCGACATGGACGAACTCGTCGGGTCGCTCGAAGAGCAGTCCGTCTACACCGAGATTCCGAACCCGCTCGTGACCGAACTGGAGGTGACACGGCGATGAACGACGACGAATCGGCGGTGCACGCCGACGAGGTGAGCGCTGACGAGTCGGCCGGAAGCGCCGACGAGGTGAGCAACGACGAGTCGGCGACGACCACCGACGAGGTGAGCGACGACGAGTCGGCGACGACCGCCGACGTGAGAGGTACCGACGCGAACAACCGCGCGACGAGCGCCGCGGTCGCCCCCGACCCGGCGGCGACCGTGACCGCGCCGTACGATTACCAGCGGTACGACCCGGAGATCGACCGGACGGTCTCCTTCAGGCCGGCGACCGTGGCCGCCGACCTCGGCCGGCTCCACTGCTGGCTGAACGAGGAGCACGTCCTGCCGTACTGGCGGTTGAACCACCCCCTTCCGGTCTTTCAGGAGAAGCTCGCGGAGAAGCTCGCCGACGATCACCTGACGCCCTACGTCGGCTGTCTGGACCACGTCCCGATGAGCTACTGGGAGCGGTACTGGGCGGCCGACGACCCGCTCGCGGACCACTACGACGCGGAGCCGACCGACCAGGGGATCCACCTGCTCATCGGCGCGCCCGAGTACCTCGGTCGGGGGTACGCGACGCCGCTGCTCCGATCGATGACGGAGCTCATGTTCCGCCACCCGGAGACCGACCGCGTCGTCACCGAGCCCGACGCGCGCAACGAGAAGGCGATCCGCGTGTTCGAGGCGTGCGGCTACGAGCCCGTCCGGGAGTTCGAGTTCCCGGCGGAGGACAAGACGGCGCTGCTGATGACGTGCTCGCGCGAGCGCTTCGAGTCGGAGGTGCTCGGCCGATGAGCCCGCCGGACGACGGTGCGGCCGCCGAGGGCGTCGAAGGTTCCGGCGTCGAAGACGGCAACGGCGCGGACGCCCGAGCCGCCGAAGGTCACGACGCCGACCGCGTACACGACGTGCTCGGCGTCGGCCTCGGGCCGTTCAACCTCGGGCTCGCGGCACTCGCGGATCCGATCGACGACCTCGACGCGGTGTTCCTCGAACAGAAGCCCGAGTTCGCCTGGCACGAGGGGATGCTCATCGAGGGCGTGACGCTCGAAGTCCCCTTCACCGCGGACCTTGTGACGCTCGCCGACCCGTCGAACCCCTACAGCTACCTCAACTACCTCCGGGAGACGGACCGCATCTACGAGTTCTACTTCTACGAGCGGTTCCACATCCCGCGGCGGGAGTACAACGAGTACTGCAAGTGGGTCGCGGACCGGCTCCCCGCCTGTCGGTTCAGCCGCCACGTGGTCGACGTTCGGGGCGGCGCGGACGGCCCGTTCGAGGTCGTCGCCGCGGACCCCGAGACGGGCGAGCGGCGCACGTACCTCGCGCGGGACCTCGTGGTCGGCGTCGGGAGCCGGCCGTACGTCCCCGAGGCGTTCGCCGGCCTCCCGGACGAGGACGTGTTCCACACCGCCTCGTACGTGCGCCGGCGCGATCGAGCGCTCGACGCCGACGGGATCACCGTCGTCGGCTCCGGCCAGAGCGCGGCCGAGGTGTTCCAGGACCTGCTGGAGCGCCAGCCGGACCGCGGCTACCGCCTCGACTGGATCACCCGGTCGGACGGGTTCTTCCCGATGGAGTACTCGAAGCTCGGGCTCCAGCACTTCACGCCCGAGTACTCGCGGTACTTCTACGATCTGCCGCAGCCGGTGTGCGACGACCTGCTGCCGGAGCAGGACCTCCTCTACAAGGGGATCGACCCCGACACGAGCGACGAGATCTACGAGGCGCTGTACGAGCGCTCGATCGGCGACGCCGACCCGGCCGTCGGGATGATCGCGATGACGGAGGTCGAGGGGATCGAGCCGACGGCCGACGGCCGGTACCGCCTGCGCTGCGAGCAGTGGCAGGAGGGAACGCGGTTCGCCCACGAGAGCGACGTGGTGATCCTCGGCACCGGGTATCACCGCCCGACGCCGGCGTTCCTCTCGTCGCTCGAACCGAACATCCGCCGCGACGAGCGCGGTCGGTTCCGCGTGAAGGAGGGCTACGGCCTCGAAACCGACGGACTCGACGGCCGACTCTTCGTCCAGAACGCGGAGGTGCACACCCACGGGGTCGGCGCGCCGGACCTCGGGCTCGGCTGTTACCGCAACGCGGTCATCCTCGACCAGCTGGTCGACGAGTCGCCGTACCCCGTCGACCGCGACACGGTTTTCCAGGACTTCAGCGCCGAGCGGTTCGTCGAGAAGTCGCCGGCGAGCGAGCTGCTGCCGACCGAACCGACCGAACCCCCGGCGCAACTCGACGACTGAGCGTGAGGCCCCGGAAATCGGCTGGATCGTCCCTCCGACCGAATCGCCCGCGAAACGAACCCCACGATGCGAGACACGACCACGACAACGATGGACGACACGCTGACGGACGACACGCTTCGGAACGCACTGGACGACGAAAACTGGACCGCGGCCGAGCGCGAGCTGCTGGAGAAGATGCTCGCGGAGTTCATGTACGAGGACCTGGTCGACGCCGAACCCGTCGGCGAGGTAGACGGCAGCACCCGATACGAGCTCGATCTCGGCGACGTCGCGTACCGGTTCGTCGCCGAGGAGCGGCTGATGGACAGCTACCTGATCGACGAGGGCTCCGTCGAAAAGCGGGTCGCGGACCGGGACGGAACCGGGGGTGACCAGACCGGGACCGGAGACGGCGAGGGCGAGTGGACCGACGCGACCGATCCGGTCCAGTTCCTGCTCGACGCCCGGGAGCACATCGGCACCGACGAGCTGACCGCCGGCCACCTGATCCGCGAGTACCGGAACACGCTGCTCGCCGACGCGCACATCCGGGCGCGGCAGGGCGAGGCGGGCCGCGACCTCGCCTCGATGGGCTACGCCGAACTGGAGGGCGAGATGACCGGCCACCCGTGGATCACCTACAACAAGGGCCGCATCGGCTTCGGCTACGATGACTACGCCTCCTACGCGCCCGAGATGAAAGAGCCCGTGCGGCTCCACTGGCTCGCCGTCCGCGAGGACCGCGCGACGTTCGCCGCCGTGGACGGGCTCTCGCCCGAGGAGCTGCTCCGGGACGAACTCGGCGAGCGGTACGACGCGTTCAGGGACGAGCTAGCCGACCGCGGGCTGGACCCGGACGACTACCACCTGCTCCCGGTCCACGAGTGGCAGTGGGACAACACCGTGGTGCAGCTCTACAGCAAGGAGCTCGCGGAGGACGCCATCGTCCCGCTCGGCCCCGGCGAGGATCGGTACCTGCCGGCCCAGTCGGTCCGGACGTTCCTCAACGTCGACGATCCGACGAAGCACAACGTCAAGCTCCCGCTCCGCATCCTGAACACGCTGGTCTGGCGCGGGCTGCCGGGCGAGCGCACGGAGGCCGCGCCGCTCGTCACCGAGTACGTGAAGCGGATCCGCGACGACGACCCGTTCCTCCGCGACGAGTGCGAACTCGTCCTGCCGGGGGAGGTTGCCGGCCTGAACTACGACCACCCCGAGTTCGACCAGCTGGAGGATAATCCGTACCAGTACGACGAGCTACTGGGGTGCATCTGGCGCGAGAGCGTCGAGGGGCTGATCCGCGAGGACGAGCGCGCGATCACGCTGTCCGCGCTGATGCACGTCGACGGCGCGGACGGAGATCCCGTGATCGCCCAACTGGTCGAACGCTCGCCGCTCGATCTGGAGGCGTGGCTCGACGAGCTGTTCGCGACGATGCTCCCGCCGCTGCTCCACTACCTCTACCGCTACGGGACGGTGTTCTCACCGCACGGCGAGAACACGATCGTGATCCTCGACGGGGAGAACGTCCCGACGCGGCTCGGCGTGAAGGACTTCGTCGACGACGTGAACGTGAGCGACCAGCCCCTGCCCGAACTCGAACGGCTCCCCGGCGACTTGCGGGACGTGCTCCGGACGGAACCGCCGGAGGGGCTGTGTCAGTTCATCTTCACCGGCCTCTTCGTCTGCGTCTACCGGTACGTCTCGAACGCCCTCTCCGAGCACCGGGGCTACCCCGAGGAGGCGTTCTGGGCCCAGGTCCGCGAGGCGGTGCTCGACTACCAGGAGCGCTTCCCGGAACTGGAGGAGCGGTTCGAGCTGTTCGACCTGCTCCGGCCGGAGTTCACGAAGCTCTGTCTGAACCGCAACCGGATGGTCGACTACGGCTACGGCGACGCCGAGGGGCGACCCCACGCCTCCGAACACGGGACCGTCCGCAACGCGCTGCACGAGGTGGCGGCTGGCTCGACCGACGCCGACGGTTCGGCGGAGTCTCCCGAGGCGGCCGACGTCGAGGCCGACGACTGACGGCTCGCCGGTCACCGCCTCGGATCCCTCGAGGGGGCGCGTGACGGGGCGCGCGTGCGGCGCGGGGCCCGTCGGCTACGCGGGGCGCTCCGCGAGCCGATCGACGAGGCGTTCGGCGATCCGACACGCGTCCGCGGTCTTCTCCAGCGAGACGGACAGGTGTCGTCCCTCGGGGAGCCGGAGCACGACCTGCGTCACCGCCCCGTAGGCGACGATCACGTACTCGACGCCCCCGACGTCCCACTCGCCTCTGCCCTCCGCGAGCGTCAGGATCGCCGGGTTTACGATCCGCTCCTCCGCTTCGTCGCTCGCGTCGGGGTTCGCCGGTTCGACGCCCGGCCGGTACGCCGACCGCGGCTCGTCGCCCGCGCGGCCGACCGCGACCCACCTGACGGCCGGGTCCGCCGCGAACGCCATCTCGGCGAGTTCGTCGAACGCGAGTTCTCCGTCCATGAGCGCTCGGAGGCGACGGACGAACATAAGACCGGCCGCGGGTCCGCCGCCCCCGGCGGAGGCGGGTTCGGAGCGCGCGCCGCCCGCGGAAACCGGCAGGCATTAGCCCCTGGCTCCGCAGGGGAGGGATGTGCAGCCCGTCGAGCGCTCGAACCCCGAAGGAATCGACTACGGCTGGGTGATGCAGGTCACCTTCGTGGTCACGATCCTGGTCGGCGCGCCGATCGTCGCGGCCCTCTCGACGGGCGCGTCCCTCCCGACGTGGGAGTCGCGGGTCTCCTTCGCGGTCCGCGTGGGCGCGGTCGTCTGGATGGTCACCGCGGTCGCCGTCTACCTCTACGCCCGCCGGACGAACGCCGGCGACGGCGGGTCGGATCCGGACGAGATCGAACCGGACGAGGGGGGGACGGAGCGCGCCGACGAGGCGGGGGACGACTGAGCCGCGGAGAACCGTTTTCGTCGGAGTTTCGCTGTCAGTATCGGATCAGAACTGGACGGCCGGCTTAGTGCCCCGAACGGCCGTCTCAGTGCCCGGACGGGCCGCCGTCGACGTACCGGAAGTCGACGCCCGCCCGCTCGGCGGTGCGTTCGTCGCGGCGGGAGTCGCCGACGAACAGCGCGCGGTCCGGTTCGACGCCCAGCTCGCGGAGGGTGGCGAGCAGCGGTTCGGGGTCGGGCTTGCGCGTCGCCACCGTGTCGCGGCCGACGACGGCGTCGACGTGCTCTGCCAGCGAGTGCGCGTCGAGCGCCGCGCGGACCGCCGCCTCGCAGTTGAGCGAGCAGACGCCGACGGGGACGGCGTGGTCGGCCACGTCCTCCGCCAGCGCGAGGAGCTCCGAGAGCTGCGCCCCGCTCCGCTCGTGTTCGGCGATGACAGACTCCAGTTCCCCGCGGAGGCCGTGCTCGTCGGCCAGATCGAGCATCCCCCAGAGGTCGCGTCCGTCGGCGTCGATCCCCGCGTCCTCGAACACCGCGGCCGCGTCGTCGGCGACCTCGCCCCAGTTCACGACGAGGTCGACGAGCGTCCCGTCGAGGTCGTACACGATCGCGTCGTAGTCGGCGAGCCCTTCACTCACGCTCACGCCGACACGTGCGCGCCGGCGGGAGAAGACGGCTTCGATCCGGCGACGCGACGCGCGCCGACTCACCGCCTAAGTGTCTCGGCGTCGCTAGTGTCCGTAACGGTCCCCGCAGATGTCGGACAGCCGCCCACCACCCAGCGGCCTGCTCGAACGACGATGGTCGGCGCTACTCGCGTCGATCACAGCGTCGCTGCTCGCGGTTTCGACCGCCGTCGCCGTCGCGGCCGGGCCGTGGCTGGTCTCGCCGGACTCGGCGATGTTCCAGCACGGCGGGTGGTACGTCTCGCGGGGCGCGGTGCCGTACGTCGACTTCTGGGACCTGAAGCCGCCGCTCGTGTACGCCGTGACGGCGGCGCTGGCCGTCGCCGCCGGCGGCGACGTGCTCGTCCTACACGCGCTGAGCGTCCTCGTCGCGGCGGCCGCGGTGCTCGCGAGCGTCGCGCTCGTCGGGCGGCTCGCCCACGACCTGACCGGCGACGGGGCGGCCGCGTTCGCCGCCGGATTGACCATCCTGGTCGTGCCGGCGACCTACGGGTTCCCGCCCTTCGGGATCCGGCCGAAGTACCTCGCGCTCTGCTTCGGCGTCTGGAGCCTCTTTCTCGCGGTCCGAGACCGACCGGCCCCGAGCGGCGCCGCCGCCGCGCTCGGGGCCGGGTTTCACCAGCAAGGGGCGGGGATCGCCGCGCTCGTCGTCGCTATCGCGGCCAGTTGGACCGGTCGCGGAGGGGTCGTTCGAGCGGTCGGCGGGGGACTGCTCGTCGCCGTCGCGGTCGTGCTGCCGTTCGCCCTCGCCGACGCCCTCGTGCCGCTCTTCGTCGAGACGGTGCTCGCGCCGGCGGCCACCGCGCGACGGTACACGCTGCCGGGTCGCGTCCTCGATATCGCCCTCGAACTCGGCTACGGAACCGTCGTGATCCCCGTCGCCGTCTACGGCTGGTTCCGCCCGAACGACCGCCGCGTCGGCGCCGCGGTCGCGGCCGACGGCGGGTCGTCGGCGAGCGCGTGGTGGGTTCCCGTCGGAGGCGCGCTGTACGGGTCCGTCGCGCTGTTCGTGGATCTGGAAGGGTCGCTGGACATGATTCTGTGGCTGCCGTTTCTCGCGCTCGGCGTCGGCTCGCTCGTCGCGTCCCTCCGCCCGACCCGGCGGGTCGCCCTGCTCTGCGTTCTCGGGCTGCTCGTGGTGTCGGGCCCCGCGTGGGATCTCGCCCCCGATCCGCCGCTGCGAGCGGAGCTGGAGAACGCGCGTGAGCGGCACGACGTGGCAGACTTCGGCCACGTTCCCGATCGCCCGTCCGGCGTCCCGGACGTTCGAACCGTCTACTGGGAGAAGCGGAAGCCCGACACGTGTCACTACCGGCTCAGCGAGAAGGAGCGCGTCTGGGTGCACGAGACGGGGGGCGACTTCCGCGACGCGCGGTGCGGGGAGTGGCCCGGCAAGGGCCCGCCGTCGATCGGAGAATTCGGGGTTCTCATAGGGTTATCGTAGGAGTTCATAGATTATCGACGAAGAAGCGAGAGACGCCACCCAGGGACGGGCTTCGAAACCGCCGGCTGGCTACGATAATCCCTATCAGCCCAGCAGGCCGCGCGCGATGATCTTCTTTTGGATCTCGGTCGTCCCCTCGTAGATGGTCGTGATCTTCGCGTCGCGGTAGAACCGTTCCACGTCGAACTCGCTCACGTAGCCGTAGCCGCCGTGGATCTGCACCGCCTCGTTGCAGACGTCGACCGCGGCCTCGCTGGCGAAGTACTTCGCCATCGACGCGGCGATCCGCGGATCCTCGCCGGCGTCGTCCAGCCGCGCGGCCTCGCGGACGAGCAGCCGGGACGCCTGGAGTCTGGTCCCCATCTCGGCGAACTTGTGGCGGACGGCCTGGATGTCGGCGATCGGCCGGTCGAACTGCTCGCGCTCTCGCGCGTACTCGCGGGCCTCGTCGAAGGCCGCCTGCGCCACGCCGACCGCCTGCGAGGCGATGCCGATGCGCCCGCCGGTGAGGATCTCGAACGCGGCGGAGAGGCCGCGCCCCTCCTCGGTGAGCCTGTTCTCCGCGGGGACGCGAACGCCGTCGAAGACGAGCGCCGTCGTGTCCGACGCCCGCAGGCCGAGCTTGTGCTCCTTCTTGCCGACCTCCAGCCCGTCCGCGTCCTTCGGGACGAGGAACTGGGTGATGGAACCGGGGTCGTCCGGGTCGGTCTTGGCGAAGAGGATGCAGACGCCGCCGCGCTCGCCGTTCGTGATCCACTGCTTCTTGCCGTCGATCACGTACTCGTCGCCCTCGCGGCGGGCGACCGTCTCCATCTCCGCCGGGTTCGATCCGGCCTGCGGCTCGGAGAGCGCGAACATCCCGACCGGTCGACCCTCGGCCATCCTCGGCAGCCACTCCGCTTTCAGCTCGTCGGAGGCGAAGGTGGCGATGCAGGAGGTGGCCAGACAGTGCACGGAGAGGGCCGTCGCGACCGCGAGCTGGCCGTAGGCGACCTCCTCGTTGACGAGGCTGTAGGTGGTGCGGTCGGCGTCGAAGCCGCCGTACTCCTCGGGGACGGTGAGGCCGGTCAGGTCGAGGTCCGCGAGGCCGTCCCACACGTCCTCCGGGAACGCCTCGCGTTCGTCGGCCTCCCGCGCCCCCGGTCGGATCTCCTCGATCGCGAACTCCCGGACCACGTCGCGGATGGCTCGCTGCTCGCCCGTGAGCGCCGAGCCGGCGTCTGCCAGTGCCATACTGGTGGATTCGGTCCCTCGTGGAAAAAGATGATTGATCGGTTCGATCCGTGCCCCGGGGTAGCACGGAGATATCCCCGGAATCGGGGAGAGCCGAGTCGGCAGGGAGGGCGATCACCCGCGGAGGAACTCGACGACCTCCGCCGGATCCGCGGACAGGCCGCCGCCCTGAGCGAACGTCGGTCCGCCGCCCCCGCCGCCGCCGAACTCGTCCGTCACCCGTCCGACCACGTCTCCGGCCGCCACCTCGCCGGTCGAGGCCACCGCGACGAACGTCGACCCCTGTTCGCCGACCGCGACAAGCACGTCGCCGAGGTCCCCCGCGCGCTCCTTCAGTCGCTCGCCCACCTCGTTCGGCCCGAAGCCGTCCACGCTCCCGACGCGCCAGGTCGCCCCGTCCCGCTCCGCGGTCCGGAACGCCGCGAGGCGAGCGTCGAGCACCTCGGCTTTCAGTTCCCGGAGCTCCGACTCCAGCTCGGCCTTCTCGTCCCGCAGGGTCGCGGCGAGCTCGGCCATGTCGTCCACGCCGGTTCCGAGCGTCCGGGCCGTCTCGAACGCCGCCGTCCGCACCTCCGCCCTGCGATCGATCGCCGCCGGGCCGACCGCGAACTCGATCCGCGTGAGGCCCTCCCCCGGATTCGAGCGGTCGAGCACCTCGACGGGGCCGATCTCCTCGGTGTTCGAGACGTGCGTCCCGCCGCAGGCGGCCACGTCCCACGGCTCCGCGTCGCCGTCCGCCCCGCCGACGGTGACGACGCGCACGCGGTCCGAGTCGGCGAAGACGCCCTCCTCGGTCTTCGTGTTGAACGCCACCTCCTCGCGCTCGCGCGCCTCCTCGGCCGGCACCTCCTCCCACGAAACCGCGCGGGAGTCCCAGACCGCCCGGTTCGTCAGGCGTTCGAGTTCGACGAGCACGCCGTCGTCGACGTCGGTTGTCGTCCGGAAGTCGACGCGCACCTTCTCGGGGCCGATGTCGAAGCCGCCGTACCCGAGATCGTCGAGCAGCCGCCTGCCCGCGCCGTAGAGCACGTGGCTCGCGGTGTGCGCCCGCATGCAGTAGGTGCGGAACGCGTCGTCGACGACGCACGTCACCTCGTCGCCCGCGCCGAACGCCGGCTGCTCGGCGAGCACGTGGACGACGGTTCCGTCGCCCGCCGTCCGAACGCCGTCGACCGGGATCCCGGACACGGTTCCCCGGTCGGCGGGCTGACCGCCGCTCTCGGCGTAGAAGTACGTCCGGTCCAGCGTCACCTCCGCCCCGTCGACCGAGCGAACCTCGGCGTCGAACGTCCGAACGTCCGGCTCGGCGGCCGCGCGTTGTGCTACCATGGGCGCGTGCAGACGCCCGAGGGAGAAAAATCGTGCGAAGCGTGCTACCTCATCCCTCGGTCAGCCGCAGGTCGAGCCGGTCCTCCAGCTTTCGGACGACCGAGCCGCCGACTCCCGCGCGCGTCGCCCGCCCCTGCTCGACCGCGAGCAGGTCGTCCTCGTCGACGTCGAGTTCCGCCGCCAGCTCTTCGACGGTCAGCCCCTCCTCCTGCCGCGTTCGTTCGACGAGGCTCCCGTAACCCGAGACGAGGTACGGCAGGCGGTCCTCCTCGTAGTTCGTCCCCTTCTCCTCCCAGCGGGTCGGATCGCCCTTCCGCGCGTCGTACATCCGGGCGGCCCGCTGTGCGGCGCGCTTCTTCCGGCTCGGCTCGCTCTCGTCGCGGCTCCGGTTCGACTCCTCCCGCTTTCGATCCCTCGCGCGGTTTTCGCCGTGCGGGGCGCAGTCGGGGCACACGAGGAGGTTCGCGCCGGCGACGTTCGCCCGACGGAGCCGCCCGCTCCGCTTGCCGCAGAGTTCGCAGCTGTCGCCGTCGTCGCCGCCACCTCCGCGTCCCGTCGAGTACTTGGCCATGCCCGGAGTACCGTCGCTACGGTTTTAAACCCGCGGTCGGGGGAGCGAGCGCGCCGACGCCGCACCCCGTCTCGCGTCCGAGTATTCCATCTGCGACCTCGATCGAAGGCGGCGGCGGGCGCTGACCGTAAAAAGGGTTGAATTATCAACCCGGCGTATAGAGGGAGTCGCCGCTCTAATTCGGGCGATGACTTCTGGGCCGAAACCGCGAGAGATGCGCGTATCGCCGGAGGGCGACGCGTCCGAGAGCGTGCCCTCGTATCGGTTGGACTGCGTGGCGTGTTCGTACGCGGAGGTCGTCGACGGCGTGCGCCCCGCCCTCGAACGCGGGATGGAACACGAGGACGAGCGCGGGGACGATCACTTCGTCGAGGTCGAACTGATCGATGACCGAGCGAACGGACCGGAGCGGGAACCGTAGAACGCGCCGCGAAGGCGTCCCGGGGACCGCGTAACCGCGCGTCGAAGGGTCGGACGCGTCGACCGCCGTTCGCCCGCGAATTCCGATTACCGTTTACGCGATGAGTGGAAACTGTTAATTCCGAGCGCGTGCGCATCTTTCCTACGGTCCGAGTAAACGCTCGACGCGCCACCACACTATCAGCGACAAGACGATTCACCGCAATGATCACCGCCACACTCTCGATCAAATCCACGGTACTCCGGCGGGCGCTAGACGCCGTTCCGGACATGGATCTGACCGTCGAGCCCGGCCAGTTCCCGTTCGTCGGAGAGAAGAGCGCCAAACTCCTCGTCTGGGCGACCGGAGACGAGTTCGACCGGTTCGAATCGGACGCCGAAGCCGATCCGACGGTCAGCCGGGTCTCGCCGATCGCGACGATCGACTCGGATCGGCTTTACCGAGTCTCCCTCGCGGACGACGAGCTCGAATCCCTCTTTTCGACCCTGTTTTACGACCACGACACGATCCTCGTCCGGGGGACGATCACCGCCGCCGGGTGGGAACTCTGCATGCGAGCGCTCGACAAAGCCGCGATCTCGCGCGTCTACGACCAGTTACGCGAACGGGAGACCCCCGTCCACCTCCGGTCCATCTACTCCGAAAGCGACGGCCGCGGCCGGAGCGCGGACCTCTCCGCGGAGCAGTACGAAGCGCTCGCGGTCGCGTTCGAGCGGGGGTACTTCGACGTCCCCCGCCGGACGACCTTGACGGAGCTCGCCGACGACTTCGACGTTTCGAGTCAGGCGCTCTCCGAGCGCCTCCGCCGCGCTGAGGCGACCGTCCTCGAGAACGTTCTGGACGGCGATTCCGCGGAGTCGGGCGAGTGACGCCGCGCTCGGACGATCCCTGATCAGCGCCGGACGCGCCGAGCGGGCGCGTCGACTCGTTCCGGGGCACGAGGGGACGACCGAGATCCGAAAGAGGATGACCCGGCGGAGACTCCTCTCTCGGGCGTCGGTTTCGGAAGGATTGTGCGTGGGTGCTGTGTCCCTGAGGGGGTAGCACCCGCATCTACGCCCTCACGTTCGTTCGGGCATGCGATGCGTGGGACCGGATTTGAACCGGCGGACCTCTACAGGACAGCGCCCTCAACGCTGCGCCGTTGGCCTGGCTTGGCTACCCACGCTCGCTGCGTCTTTCGGTCTCGCGCTGACGCGCATCCTTCGATTGACCACGGTCCGTTAAAAGCCCTTCTCTTTGTCCGAGCCGTGCCGGGCGTTCCCACTGCGGCGGACCCCGGCCGCAGTCCGAACGGCTTTGGCCACCGCGTACCGAGTGCCCCCATGGAACTTCGGGTACGGAATCACGTTCCCGCGCTGACCGCCCTCCTGACGGCCGTGTCGCTCGCGCTCGTCTTCGGGGCCGCACTCGGAGCGATCCCGCAGACCGCCTTCCCCCGCGCGTCGGACGCCGTCCTCGACGCCATCCCGCACGTCAACGCCGTCGTCAGCGCCGCGGCCGTGGTCACCATCGCGGCCGGCTGGCTGTCCATCCGCCGCGGAAACGTCCGCCGCCACCGCCGCCTGATGATCGCCTCGCTCGGCCTGTTCGCCGCCTTCCTCGTCCTGTACCTCTACAAGGTGATCCTCGAAGGACCGGCGGAGTTTCCCGGCCCGGAGGCGGTGTACCGGTTCGTCTACCTCCCGACGCTGGCGGTGCATATTCTCCTCGCCGTCGTCTGCATCCCGCTGCTCTACTACGTCGTCCTGCTCGCGCTCACGCGACCCGTCTCGGAGATATACGACACCCGCCACCGGACGGTGGGCCGCGTCGCCGCCTCGCTGTGGCTGCTCTCGTTCGTTCTGGGGAACGTCGTGTACGTGCTGCTGTACGTGGCGTACTGATCAGTCGTCCCCCGTCGCCCTCGATCCGGCGTCGGCGCCCGGGTCCGAACCCGCCGGCGTCACCCGAACGCTCGCCACCTTGTACTCCGGGATGCCGCTCGTCGGGTCGAACGCGTCCTCCTGCGTGAGCGTGTTCACCGCGCCCTCGGCGAAGTGCATCGGGATGAACACCACGCCCTCGCCGGGGCGCTCCGTCACCTGCGCCTTCGCGGTGATGCTCCCGCGCTTGGACTCCACGCTGACGTACCCGCCGTCTTCGACGCCGAGCCGGTCGGCCGTCGCCGGGTGGATCTCGACGAAGCTCTCGCCGACGTGCGAGAGCATGCCCTCCATCCGCCGGGTGAGCGTCCCCGTGTGCCAGTGGTAGAGGACCCTGCCCGTCGTGAGCGTCAGCGGGTACTCCTCGTCGGGGAGTTCGCCGGGCTCGCCCATGTCCGCCGGGACGAACCGCGCTCTCCCGTCGGGGAAGTTGAACTCGTCCTCGTAGAGGAACCGCGTTCCCGGGTGGTCCTCGTCGGGGCAGGGCCACTGGAGTCCGCCCTCCTCTCTCAGCCGGTCGTGGCTGATGCCGCCGTAGATCGGCGCGATGGTCGAGATCTCGTCCATGATCGCGGCCGGCGAATCGTAGTCCCAGTCGCGGCCCATGCGCCGGGCGAGCGCCTGGAGGATCTCCCAGTCCTGCCGCGCCTCGCCCGGCGGCTCCAGCGCCTTTTGAACCAGTTGGACCCTGCGCTCGGTGTTCGTGAACGTGCCGTCCTTCTCGGCGAACGTCGCCGCCGGAAGGACCACGTCGGCGTACTCGGCCGTCTCCGTCATGAAGACGTCCTGTACGACGAGGAAGTCGAGCGCCTCCAGGGCCTCCTCCGCGTGGGTGATGTCCGGCTCCGACAGGGCCGGGTTCTCGCCCATGACGTACATCGCCTTGAGATTGCCCGCGAGCGCCTCGACGAACGTCTCCGGCACCTTCAGCCCGACCTCCTCCGGCGGGCGGACCCCCCACCCGCGCTCGAACGCGTCGAGGACGTCCGGGTCGGTCACGTCCTGGTAGCCGGGCAGCTTGTTCGGGAGCGTCCCCATGTCGCCGCCGCCGCCCTGCACGTTGTTGTGGCCGCGGAACGGCGAGAGGCCGGCGTTCGGCTCGCCGACGTTGCCGGTGACGAGCGCGAGGTTCGCGAGCGCGAGGACGTTCTGCGTCCCGTGGGAGTGCTGGGTCATCCCCATCGCCCACCCGAAGACGCAGGAGTCGGCCGCGGCGATCGTCTCGGCCGCCCGGACGAGATCGTCGGGCGCGACGCCGGTCAGGCGCTCCACCTCCTCGGGCGTGAACGGTTCGACCTTCTCGACCAGCTCGTCGAAGTGCTTCGTCCGCTCCTCGACGAACTCGGCGTCGTGGAGGTCGTTTTCGACGACGTGGCGGATCATGCCGTTGATCCACGCCACGTCGAACCCGGGCTTCGTTCGCACGTACTGGTCGGCGTGCTCGGCGATCCCGACCTTCCGCGGGTCGAAGACGACGAGGTCCGCGCCGTCGCGCACGTTCCGCTTGATGCGCGTCGCCAACACCGGGTGGCTCTCGGTCGTGTTCGACCCGGTGATGAGGTAGCAGTCGGCGTTGGCCACGTCGTCGCCGCTGTTCGACATCGCCCCGTAGCCGACGGTCTGCAGGAGCGCCGCCACGGTCGAGGAGTGACACAGCCGCGCGCAGTTGTCGATGTTCTTCGTGCCGAGCGCCGTCCGCGCGAACTTCTGCATCAGGTAGTTGTCCTCGTTCGTGCACTTCGAGGAGGCGAAGCAGGCGACCGCGTCCGGCCCGACCTCGTCGCGGACCGCCGTCAGCCCCTCGACCACCCGATCGAGCGCCTCGTCCCACGTCGCCTCGCGGAACTCGCCGTCCCCCTCGTCCCTGACGAGGGGCGTCGTCAGCCGCCCCTCGTGGCTCACGAACTCGTAGCCGAACTTCCCCTTCACGCAGGTCGAGAAGTCGTTCATCGGCGCCGACGCCGCGTCCGTGGGGCGGACGCCGAGCACCTCGTCGTCGGTCGAGTACAGCTCGAACCGACAGCCGACCGCGCAGTACCCGCAGGTCGTCTCCGTCTTCTCGATCCTGCCGAGGCGGTAGTCGCCGACGCCCTTGGCGACGTCGAACAGCACGCCCTCGGGCATCGTCTTCGCTGCGATGCCCTCGGCCGCGTGCTCCCCGGCGAGGAACGCTCGCTTCCCGGCCTCGGTCGCCGCCTCCCGCGCCCGCCGCCTCGCGCGGGCCATGAACCGCGCGACGCCGGATGTCTCGGCGTCGGCGCGCCCGACGCCGAGGTCGTCCACGCCGTCTCGGGTCGCGCGTCGCGTTTCCTCCTTCTCGCCGCCGAGTCCGCGCGACGGGCCGCCGTTCCTCGCCTCCGACGCCTCGATGACCTTCCCGACGGAGTTCTTCTGGTTGAACCCCGGGATCGGGAGCGTCGTCGCGTCCGCGAGGCCCGTCTCGACGAGCGAGCCGGTCGGGCAGACCGTCGCGCAGTGGCCGCAGGAGACGCACTCGGAGTCGGCCATCGTCTCGGCCTCGGACTGGAATCCGATGCGCGTGTCGGGGCCGGACCCCTCGATCCGGAGGACGCCCTCTACCTGCACGTCGTTGCAGGCCTCGACGCAGCGGTTGCAGAGGATGCACTTGTTGCGGTCGATCTGGATGAACGGCGAGGTGGCGTCGAGCGGTTCGTACGCGTCGCGGTCGTCGAGGACGCCGTACCGCGGGTGCGTCACGTCGTTCTCGATGGCGGCGTCCTGCAGCTCGCAGCGGCCGTTCTTCCCGCAGGTCGTACACCGGAGGTTGTGGTTCGACAGGACGAGATCGAGGTTCACGTCGCGCGCCTCCGCCGCCGCGTCGGCGTCGGTCCGGACCGTCATGCCGTCCTCGACCGGGTGGCTGCACGACGGGACGACGCCGTGCTCCTCCGTCTCGACCACGCACGTCCGGCACTCGCTCCGCGGGCCGATCTCGTCGGCGGCCGTCGCCGACTCGTCCTCTCTGATCTCATCGGCGGCCGATGCCGATTCGCCCTTACTGTCCTCGTAGGCGCGGTCGTAGTAACAGAGCGCGGGAACGCCGTCCGTCGCGTCGGCGGCGACGAGCGCGTCGAGGATCGTGGTCCCCGAACGCACCGCGACGGTCCGGCCGTCGACCGTGAGCGTCACCATCTCCGCGGTTCCGGCCCCGGCTCCGTCACCTCCGCCCGCACCGATCCCGGCTTCGACGGGCGGATCGTTCGCCGTCCCCGGGGTGAAATTTTCCGTCAGCGGCGTCTCGTGCCGCGGGTTCTCGACCGCCGGCACGCGGGGGAGCGAGCCGGGGGCGGAGTCTGCGCCGTCGTTCGCGTCCGGTGTGGTGTCTTCGGTGCTCATGATCGTCTCGTCGTACACTCGCCGCTCGGACAGCGACCGTCCGCGTGGGCGCGGAACTCGCCGCCGAACTCGTCCACGGCGGTCGCGACCGGCCGCTGGGCCTCGATGCCGAACTCGCAGACGCTCGTCTCGCGCATCGCCCGCGCGAGTTCTCGAAGCCTCCCGGCTTCGTAGTCGCCGTCGTACACCCCCCGAAGCAGGTTCGTCAACTGCTTCGATCCCTCGCGACAGGGGACGCACCGGCCGCAGTTCTCCTCGCTCGCGAAGCGCGCCCGCGCCCCGACGAGCGCGACGACGCAGCGGTCGCGGCCGAACACCTCGACGACGCCGTTCGTGCCGAGCCCCGACGCCGCGAGCGCCGGCGCGCTCGCGGGGAGGTCGAGCGCGCGGGTGAGTCCGCCGAACCGGCCGCCGACGCTCGCGAACTTGAACCCGCCGCGGTCGACCGCGTCGAGGGCGTTCCCCAGGCGCTCGCCGGTCGACAGTTCGACCGTCGCGGGGGCGCCCACGTCGCCGGCGACCGTCACCAGCCGCGTGCCCGGGTCCGCGTCGTCGGGATCGAGGTGGTCCGGGTCGACGAGCGCCGCGCGGACCTGGGCGAGCGTCCGCGGCGTGTGGATGATCGTCGGCCGGCCGTACAGCCCGTACTCGCTCGGCCGCGGCGGGCGCAGGCGGGCCTCCAGCCGGTCGTTGCCCTCCATCGATTCGAGCGCCATCGTCATCTCGCCCGCGATGTCGCGGTCGGGACCGGCGACGACGTCGATCTCGTCGGCGTCGACCGCGCCGGCGGCGACGGCGGAGTCGACGGTCTCCCCGACGCGCTCGCGGGCGAGGTCGTCCGCCTCGTTCAGGTAGACGACGACGTCGGTCGCGCCGACGAGCGCTCGAACCGCGAGCGCGCCGTCGAGGACGCGCGCCGTCGCGCCTTCGAGCAGCGTTCCGTCTCCCGCGGCGCTCGGGTCGGCCTCGTGGGCGTTGACGACGACCACGGGGTCGCCGCCGGCCTCGCGCGCCAGCTTCCACTGGTCCGCCACTGGCTCGTCGGTGCTCCCGTCCCCGCGCCCTCTTCCGAGGAGGCCGGCCGCCGACAGCCGATCGAGGGCGTCGTCCCCCTCCCGGTCGGCGATCAGGGCCGCGGAACCGTCGGCGAGCGCTCCGGAATTGGTCGGATCCGCCCAGCCGCACGGCCCGAGAACCCGCCGCCGACCGACGGCGAGCGGCCCCGTCTCGGGACGGGGGAGCGTCGCCGCGTCCGGCGCGTGAGCGACGACGGCGTCCGCCCCCTCCGCGGGAACGCCCCCGTCTTCGAGGTCGGAAACCAGCGCGGCCGCCCGCTCGGGCGAGGGCGCGGCGTGGAAGGCGGTGGTTCCGTCGCGGGTCAGGAGGACGAGCGGATCGAGCCCGGCCGCGCCGGCCGATCCGACGGCGACGACCGGAACCGAGGACGCGGCGGCGCGAGCGGCCGACAGAACGCCTCTCGCCGTCGGCGTCCCCGAGCCGACGCAGACGCGCGCGACGGGTCCGTCGGAGTCGATGTCCGAACTGTCCATCGATCGTGGATCGATCCACGCGGGCAAAAGTTTTGGCACGCGATAGCACGCCGGTCCGGGTCGGCCACCCGATCCGTTTTACCGGCTCGGTCCGTGGAGAGGCGCATGAACCTCGTCGAGGCGCTCGGAGCGCAGGGGCTGGTCTGCGTCGTCGGAGCGGGCGGGAAGAAGTCCGCACTCTACGCGCTCGCGGCGCGGCTCGATCGGGCGGTCGTCACGGCCACGGTCCGAATCCCGATCTTCGACCCGCATGTCGCGGAGATGATCGTCGCAGACGACCCGGTCGCGGCCGTCGAAGCGGCCGACCGGTGGCCCGTCGGCGTCGTGCCCGCGCGAGAACGCGACGATCGCTACCTCGGCTACGACCCGCAAACCGTCGCCGATCTCGCGGCGACCGACTTCGCGGACGCGGTGCTCGTCAAGGCCGACGGCGCGCGGATGCGCGAGTTCAAAGCGCCGGGCGATCGGGAGCCGCGGGTGCCCGCGTCGGCGGAGACGGTGCTGCCGGTCGCGAGCGTGCACGCCGTCGGAGAGCCGCTCTCCGACGTGCGCGTCCACCGCGTCGAGCGCGTCTCCGAGATCACGGGACTGGCGCCCGGAGAGACGATCCGACCGGCGGACGTGGCGGCGGTGCTCGCGAGCGAGCGCGGGGCGCTGAAGGGCGCGCCCGCGGACGCGACGGTCGTTCCGGTGCTGAACAAGGTCGACACCGACGACCTCCGCGACGTCGCCCGGGAGATCGCCCGGGAGGTCGCAGACCACCCGCGGGTCGCCCGCGTCGCGCTGACGCGCTTTGCGAGCGACGACCCGCTCGTCGAGGTGGTCGAGTGAGACGCGAGAGGCCGACTAACGCTCGGACGAGAGGCGCGCCTCCGCCTCCCGGAGCTCCTCGCGGGTGTTGACGTTCTCGAACACGTCGAGCGACGCGCGCTCGCGCACCTCTTCCTCCTCGACGACGACGTAGTCGAGGTCGAAAAGCGGCGCGACGACCTTCGACTCGCCGCGCGCGAGCGCCGCGTCGCAGGCGTCCGCCATCGCCCGCGCGCGGTAGACCGCGTGCGTCGTCTGGAACCAGCCGTCGCCGATCCGCGGCACCGCGGCGTCCCGACCCGCCGCGCGCTCGAAGAGGTAGTCGACGAGGTCCGGGTCGACGAAGGGCATGTCGCAGGCGACGACGAAGGCGTACTCCGCGTCGACGGCGCGCAGGCCGGTCCGGATTCCCGCGGTCGGCCCGCGGTCGGGTTCGGGGTCGAGGGCGAACGTCACCGGGTTCGGATACCCGGCGAGCGCGTCCGCGAGCCGCGCCTCCTGCTCGCGGCGGCAGTTGACCACGAGCCGATCGGTCGCGGACGAGAGGCGGTCGGCGACGCGCCGGATCATCGGCGTGCCGGCGAGCGGGGCGACCGCCTTGTCCGCCTCGCCGAACCGGGTCGAGTACCCCCCCGCGAGGACGACGGCGCTTCGCATCCCTCGGCTCACCGGGCGAACGGCGGTTCGAGGCGGGGTCGCCGTCGGATCCGCCGGACGAACGCGAAGAGCGCCGCCAGCGCCGCGGCGAGGAGCGCGACGGCGACGACGGTCCGCGTCCGGACGGAGCCGGACGCCCCGTCGGCCTCTCGATCCGCCGGCGCGCCGGACGCCTGGGAATCCGATTCGTAATCGACCCGAGTAGGTGCCATGACCGGGCGTTGGGTCGGTCCCCGGTAAACTGTTACGTCGGGGCGGCGCTCCCGGGGTCCGGTACTCCGATCGGACTGAATTTCGTCGGCGCGCGAACGGGCCACTAAGCGATCGCGGCGCGTAGTCGAGAGCGGAGATACCATGACTCACGATTCGTCGAACGCGCGCGTTCCGGTCACGGTCGTAAGCGGCACGCTCGGGGCGGGGAAGACGACGCTCCTGAATCACGTGCTCCGAAACCCGGGAGGAAGACGGGTCGCCGTCGTCGTCAACGACGTCGGCGAGGTGAACGTCGACGCCGAGTTGCTCGCCGGCTCGACCGACGACGAGATCGTCGATCTCTCGAACGGGTGCATCTGCTGCCGCCTCCGCGGGGACCTGCTCGACGCCGTCGAGCGGCTGGCCGAGACGCGCGACTTCGACGTCCTGCTCGTCGAGGCGTCGGGCGTCAGCGAGCCGATGCCGATCGCCCGCCTGTTCGCCGGCGGCGACGCCGACAGCGACGTCGATCCGACGGCGTACTACCGGCTCGATACGACCGTGACCGTGCTCGACGCCTACGGGTTCTGGAAGGAGTTCGACGCCGGCGCGTCGCTCCCCGCCGGGGCGGCGCGCGACGCCGACCGACCGCTCGCCGACGTGCTCGTCGACGGCATCGAGTTCTGCGACGTGCTGCTTGTGAACAAGTGCGACGCGGTCCCCGACGACGTGCTCGACGACGTCGAGGAGGTCGTCGGGACGCTCCAGCCCCGCGCCGAGATCGTCCGCACCGTCCGCGCCGAGGTCGACCCCGACCTCATCCTCGACGCGGGGCGGTTCGACTTCGAGGCGGCGAGGCGGGCCGCGGGGTGGAAGCGGCACCTCGCGGGACGAACGGACGAGCGCGACGGTCGACCCGCCGGCCGTGACGGCGGAGAGCGCGACGATCACGGCGATCACGACGACCGCGGGGATCACGACGGCCACCGCCACGGAGACCGCGGCGAGTACGGCGACGACCGCCACCACGGCCACGACGAACCCGCGGTCGCGTCGTTCGTCTACGAGCGGACGCGCCCGTTCCACCCGGAGCGCTTCGGCGCGTGGCTGCGAGAGTGGGACGGAGACGTGATCCGGGCGAAGGGATTCTGCTGGGTGGCCGGACGCGACCGGGAGGTCGTCGGCGTCAGCCGGGCGGGGCCGTCAGTGCAGGCGGGTCCAATCGGCGAGTGGGACCCCGATCGCGACGAGCGCGCGACGCGGCTCGTGTTCATCGGGCGCGAGTCGATGGATCGGGAGCGGATCTCGGAGGAACTGGACGGCTGTCTGGCGACGGACGCGGAGCGGGCGGGAGAGCGGGACCCGACGGCCGACCCGTTCCCGCTATCGTCGCCCTGAGCCCGGGGTGCGGGCGCTCGGATCGGCGTTTCGCGCGTCGTCGTCCCCGTCCCCGTCATCGGCGGCCGCGTCGGCCGGGGACACCTGCTCGCGCAGTTCGTCCCACGATTCGTGGAACCCGTGCGTCGACCGGCTCGACCCCGCGTTCACCGCCCGCTGGTACACGTCGTCGTAGTCGAGCAGCCTGTCCCACCCCTGCATGTTGTAGTTGCAGTACTGGCACATCCTTCGCCCCACGTACTCCCGCGCGTCGGTTAACGGTTCTGTCGGCGACCGTCGCCGCGGATCTGTCGACGGCCGCCACCGCCGCGGTTCCGTCGGTGACTCCCGACGCTGCGGGTTCGTCGCCGACCCTCACCGCCGCGATTCCCCCGGCGAACGCAGCCGCGTCGACCGGGCGGAGCCGCGAACCTGTCACTCCGGCCGATCGGTCCGCGGGAACCCGAGAAGTACAAATACGTCCGCGCGAAACAGATGAACGAATCGAACCACATTCTCGCGACGAACGACGCGGACGACGGCGGACCGATCTCCGGGCGCTGCGACCACTGCGACTGGCGGACGACGACCGATTCCTACGCGGCGATGGTCAGGGCGTACCACGACCACCTCCGGGCGGAACACCCGGAGGCGTGGCTCCGCGCCTGAACCGCGTGCGAAACATCGCCTCCCGGCCTCGCGAACCGCGGACGGGCGGGGCTACGGTTCGAGCAGGACCTTGGTGACCCCCTCCTCGCGGTTGTCGAACTTCTCGTACATCTCCGGCGCTCTGTCGAGGTCGACCCGGTGGGAGACGACGAAGCTCGGCTCTGCGCGCCCCTCGATGATGAGGTCGCGGAGCTGGCGGTTGTACCGCTTGGCGTTGCACTGGCCGGTGCCGAGCGCGATGCCCTTCTCGAACAGCTTGCCGAAGTCGATCCCGAGACGCCCCATCTCGGCCATCTCGTCCGGCGCGCCGGGGTCGGACGGAACGTACAGGCCGGGAATCCCGAGCTTCCCGGTCGCGCGGACGGTCCGGATCAGCTGGTTCAGCACCACGGCCGGGTTCTCGCGGGCGGGGTCGTAAGCGTCGTCCCCCGGATCGGTCTTCGGATCGATCGCCTGGTAGCCGACGGCGTCGACGCCCTTGTCCACCCCGTCGCCGTGCATGTCCTTGATCTGCTCGACCGGGTCGCCCTCCTCGAAGTTGATCGCCGTCGCGTCGCAGTGCTCTTCGGCCAGTTCGAGCCGGCTCGGGACGCGGTCGACGACGTAGATCTCCGACGCGCCCTGGAGCTTCGCGCTGTACGCCGCCATCAGGCCGACCGGCCCGGCCCCGTAGACGGCGATGGACTCGCCGGGCTGGAGGTCGGCGAGGCGCGTCCCGTGCCACCCGGTCGGGAAGATGTCCGCGAGCAGCGCGAAGTCGTCCTCGTGCTCGTCGCCCTCGGGGAGCTTCAGGGCGTTGAAATCGGCGTAGGGGACGCGCAGTTTCTCGGCCTGACCGCCCTTGTACGGCCCCATGGCGACGTACCCGTACGCGCCGCCGGCGAAGCCGGGGTTGACGTTGGTGCAGAAGCCGGTGTAGCCGTTCTCGCAGTTGCGACAGAAGCCGCAGGCGACGTTGAACGGGAGGACGATCCGATCACCCTCCTCCAGCGTGTCGACGCCCTCGCCGACCTCCGAGACGGTTCCCATGTTCTCGTGCCCGAAGACGATCCCCGGCTCCGCTGCCGTCCGCCCCTCGTACATGTGCAGGTCGGACCCGCAGATCGCCGACGTGGTGATGTCGATCACGACGTCGTTCGGGTGTTCGATCTCCGGTTCGTCTACCTCCTCGACGGCTACCTGGTGCGGTCCCTTGTACACGACCGCGCTCATTGACATGTTATAGCACCTCATAGGAGGGACAACGCTAAGACACATGACATTTTTTTCACGGCCTGCGATACGTCGTAGCGGGGTGAGAGATCGGTGATCCGGACGGTCGCGGGGGAACGAGGATCAGTCGGACGCGGGAGTCGCGTCCTCGGGGGCGATCGGCGGGCGGGTCACCTCGCGGTCGGTGGCCTCGCCCTCGATGTCGTAGGGGTACTCGCCGGTGACGCAGCCGAGACAGAGGTCCGCTCGCGACTCGCCGAGCACCGACGCGACGGCGTCGATCGAGAGGTACGCGAGGCTGTCGGCGCTGATCGCCTCGCGCACCTCCTCGACGGACCTGTCCGCGGCGATGAGCTCCTCGCGGGTGTGCATGTCGATCCCCATGTAGCAGGGGGCGACGATCGGCGGCGCGCCGATGCGCATGTGCACCTCCTCCGCGCCCGCGTCCCGCAGAAGCTCGACGAGCTGGGTCGAGGTCGTCCCGCGCACGATGCTGTCGTCGATGAGCGTGACGGTCCTGCCCTCGACGGTGCTCCTGATCGGGTTGAGCTTCAGGCGAACCGCCCGCTCGCGCTCGTCCTGCGTGGGCATGATGAACGTCCGACCGACGTACCGATTCTTCATCAGCCCCTCGGCGAATTCGACGGCGTCGCCCTCCTCGTCGGCCGCTTCGTTCGCCGCCTCGGCGTACCCGGAGGCGAACGCGCGCCCCGAGTCCGGGACCGGCATCACCACGTCGGTGTCGATGCCGCTTTCCTCCCAGAGCTTCCGGCCGAGGTTCCGGCGGACCTCGTAGACGAGGTTGCCGTCGACGATCGAGTCCGGCCGGGCGAAGTAGACGTGCTCGAAGAAGCAGTGCGCGGAGTGTTCGCGCTCGAAGAGCTGGTACGTGTCGTACCCCGCGCCGTCCTTTTCGAGGACGACCAGCTCGCCCGGGCGCACGTCGCGGACGAGTTCCCCGTCGAGAGTGTCGATGGCCGCGCTCTCGCTCGCCAGGATGTAGCCGTCGTCGAGTTCGCCGATGCAGAGCGGGCGGTTCCCCTCGGGGTCGCGGACGCCGAGCACCACGTCGTCGTGCATGATCGTGAGCGAGTACGACCCGTGGATGCGCTCCATCGTCCGCTTGACCGCGCGGACGAGATCCTCCTCCAGCAGGTTGCGGGCGAGGTCGTGGGCGATCACCTCCGTGTCGCCGTTCGAGGTGAACGCGTGGCCGAAGCCCTCCAGCTCGGCGCGGATCTCGTCGGCGTTGACGAGGTTGCCGTTGTGCGCGAGGCCGAGCGAGCCGGACTTGAACGAGACCGCGAACGGCTGCGCGCAGCAGGCGTCGACGCCGCCCGCGGTCGGATAGCGGACGTGGCCGATCCCCGCCGAGCCCTTCAGCCCGTCGAGGTCGTCCTCGCCGAAGGCGTCGCCCACCAGCCCCATCTCGACGTGACTGTGCTGTTGGAACCCGTCGTGGGTGACGATCCCCGCCGACTCCTGACCCCGGTGCTGGAGCGCGTAGAGCGAGTAGTACAGGGGGCGCGCGGCGCTCCGATCCGCGAGGGAGACGCCGGCGACGCCGCACTTCTCGGTCAGCCCGCCCAGGGGGTGACGGCTCGAATCCCGCCCGTGTTGCATACGGACGGCTAGAGACGGTCGACGATTAAAAACCCCCGTCATTGTGCGGAATTCATCTCGGTGTTCGGACGAAGATGTACAAGAACACGCATACTCCTCGGGCGCTCGCCCTCCCGTCGCAGACGGTAGCGAGGCTGCTCCGGCGACGGGCGACGAGACCCTCGTGACGGGCGACGAGACTTCCGTGACGGGTGACGAGACCCCTGCGACGGACCGCGCGAGACCCTACACGAAACCCCGCGACGGATCGCGACGGGGTGGCTTCGCCGCCGTCGGGTCGTCGCGGTTCACGTGCGCGTCGGAAGTAGCGGAGTCGGCAGGAGCGACCTTCCCGACGCGCCGCTGTTCGGGTGAAATCCGCGAGAGAAAACGGAGACGAGAGTCGGGACCGCGGACTACTCGCCGGCCTTCGACTGCCAGGCGTACTCGCGGCGCTTCGCCGACTTGCCGAAGCCGCAGGCCGAACAGACTTTCTTCTTGACGTGGTACGATTTCTCGCCGCAGCGACGGCACTTCACGTGGACCGTCTTGTTCTTCTTCCCTTGGCTCGGGGTTCCTGCTCCCGTCATGCTTTGATCGTGACGACGTTATCGCCGCGTATAATCGTTGTGTCTTCGACCGCCTCGACGTCGAGGTCGCCGAGCACGTCGTCGGCGTCGAGGTCCTCCTCCAGCACCACGTTCATGTGCTGATCGTAGCCCGCGAGCACCCCGTGGTAGGCGGTGCCGTCCTTCAGGTTGACCGTGACCGGTTCGTTCAGGGATGCCTCCAACACGTCCAGGGGTCGTCCGCTCATGACAGAGACGCATCCCGTTCGTGTATTAAACATACCGGACAGGACCCGAGACAATGCGCTCGCCGCGGGGATCGCGCCGGCGGTTCGGCCCACTGAACGACTATACCCTCTCGCTCCGTTATCACGACCGACGGAGCGACCCGTCCGCCGGGCGGCGCGGCGGTTCGGCGACGGTCCGCCGAAACGCGACCCACGGTCCGTCGGCCCCCGATTCGCGGTCCGTCGATCCCGATCCATGCCCCCCTACGACGCCTCCGACGTGCCGGACGACGCCCGCGAGAGCGTCGCGGCCCTCGCCGAGCGGGTGGCGCGGGGGGACCTCGCCGCGGTCGACGAGGACTTCCTCGGCGAAGCGTACCAGGAGCGAGTGCCCGACGAGGTCAGAAAGGCGCTCGGGCAGTACTACACCCCCCGTCCGGTCGTCCGGTACGTGGTGCGGCGCGTCGAGGGTCGACTCGACGCCGACAGCGTCGTCCTCGACCCGGCGTGCGGCAGCGGCGCGTTCCTGACGGAGCTGTGCGCCGCCCTCGCGCGCCGCCTGGCCGACGCCGGGTGGGACGCCGATGCCGCCCGCCGGCACGCGCTCGAAACGCAGCTCCACGGCGTCGATCTCGACGAGTTCGCCGTTCACCTCGCGGCGGTGAACGTGCGGCTGCGAGGCGGCGGCGGTCGATCCGCCTCCGGGGCGGCCAGCCCGTGCGTCGTCGTCGGCAACGCGCTCGTCCCGCTGGACGCGGCCGGCTGCGGGAACGAGGACGGAAACGGAGACGCGGATGGGAACGAGGGCGGAGAGACGGAGGGAGAGGGGAACGAGGGCGGAGAGACGGACGAAGACGGATGGGGAAAAGCGGGCGGAACGGGACGCGAAAACGGGGGAGAGAGGGGCGCGAGCCGACGGGTGGCGCGGCTGTTTCGACGCGTCCGCCGCGAGCGGGGCGGTTTCGACGCCGTCGTCGGAAACCCGCCGTACGGCGTCGTGGCCCGCGGGTCGTCCGTGCCGCTGTCGGACGGGACGTACGGCGAGGCGATCGAACGGGGGTACCGGGACGTAACCGAGGGCCGGACCAACGTCGCGAGCCTGTTCGTCAAGCGCGGGCTGGATCTCCTCGATCCCGACGGCGGGATCCTCGCGTTCGTCCTGCCGAAGTCGACGCTGTACGCCCGCGGCTTCCGGGCGCTCCGCCGACACGTCGCGGGGCGCTGTCGGATCGTCGAGATCGCCGATCTCGGGCGGGCCTGGGACGACGTGGGGTACGAGCAGGTGATCCTCTTTCTCGAACTCGAAGCGGACGGTCGACGCCGGGCGGCCAACGACGTCCGCGTCGTCTCGGGCGTGGGGGACGTGACCGCCCTCGAACGCGGGGAGTACGCCGAGCACGCCGTCTCGCAGTCGCGGTTCGACGGCTCGGGCGCGTTCCCGATCTACTACCCGTGCGCCGCGGATCCCGACGGCGGATCGATCTGGGAGGCCGTCTGGGAGCGCTCGATCCCCTTCGGGGAGGTCGACGCCGACGTGTTCCGGGGGCTGGCGATCCAGAGCGAGGCGGACCGCCTGTCGGACGCGGGCCGCGGGCCGGACTGGACGCCGATCCTCCGCGGCCGCCACATCGGGGGCGACCTGCCCGAAACCGGCGAGAGCTGGTACCTGAACGCCGAAGACGCCGAGTACGTCGACGCCGGCGGCGACCTCCCGCGGAAGGCGGCCCGACTGGAGCGGGACAAGATCGTCTGCAAGCGCCTTGTGTCGAGCGACGTCAAGATCGACGCGGCCTACGACGACAGCGCGTCGGACCCGGCGGTCCCCCGACCGTACTACAACTACGACACCGTGACGAACGTCGTCGTCGAGGACGACCGGTTCGACGACCTGTACGTCCTCGGCGTCCTCACGAGCGACCTCGTCGCCGCGTACCTGCGCGACGTCGTGTTCGCGCGCGCGACGCTGACCATGGATCTCGACGGCCCCTACCTCGATCAGCTTCCGGTGGCGGCGATCCCCCGGACGGAAACCGAGGCGGACCCGGGACAGGTGACGCAGGCGGACGTGCGCGCGGTCGTCGAGACGCTCGCGGAGACGAAGGCCGCGCTGGAGGCCGGCGGCGGCGAAGCGGGCGGGAACGGAGACGGGGAGAGGGGCGGAGAGGGCAAAAGGGGCGGGGACGCGGAGGCCGTCGACGGCGACCTCTGGGACCGGTTCCGGCTGGCGCGGCGGAAACTCAACGACCACGTGTACCGTGCCTACGGTGTCGACGAGGACGGGCGACGGCTACTGGCCGACCTGCGCGAGCCGGAATCGGACGGGTGACCGAGGGCAGCGGCTCGAAGCGGCGGCGATCAGTGTCTGCGAGCGTCGCGCCCCTCCCCGGCGCGCCGACTCAGGCAGTTTTTAATAGCCGGGCGTGTAAGCCCGAACAACGCAACCCCGCGGGCAAGTGCGGCGCGCACCGAACCGGCGACGGTCGGCGGCGGTGTCGTCGCACGCGGGGGTCAACGACCGACGCGCTGTAAGACGCCGGGGCCGTGGGCCCCCGTAGTGGGGATTTCAGTGAGCACAGCTGCCACGTTTGTGGCGTTTCAGTGCCCGAAACCATGGAAATCGAAATCGCAACAATCGGCGGATACGAGGAAGTCGGTCGCCAGATGACGGCCGTTCGCGCGGGCGACGACGTCGTCATCTTCGACATGGGGCTGAACCTCTCGCAGGTTCTGATCCACGACAACGTCGAGACCGAGCGGATGCACAGCCTGGACCTCATCGACATGGGGGCCATCCCGGACGACCGCGTCATGAGCGACCTGGAGGGGGACGTGCAGGCCATCGTGCCGACGCACGGCCACCTCGACCACATCGGCGCGATCTCCAAGCTCGCCCACCGCTACGACGCGCCCGTCGTGGCGACGCCCTTCACCATCGAGCTGGTGAAACAGCAGCTCCAGGGCGAGAGCAAGTTCAACGTCGAGAA
Organism: Halegenticoccus soli; assembly: GCF_002844195.1. Lineage (GTDB taxonomy): Archaea > Halobacteriota > Halobacteria > Halobacteriales > Haloferacaceae > Halegenticoccus > Halegenticoccus soli. The sequence continues at coordinate 53,011 of NZ_PEND01000010.1, read as the reverse complement.
CAACCTGATCAAGATGGGGGCCGGCGAGACGATGTCGATCGGCGAGCGGTGCGAACTGGAGTTCGTCAACGTCACCCACTCCATCATCGACGCGATCAACCCGGTGCTGCACACCCCCGAGGGCGCGATCGTCTACGGGCTGGACAAGCGCATGGACCACACGCCGGTCATCGGGGACCCGATCGACATGGATCGGTTCCGCGAGATCGGCCGCGAAGGGAACGGCGTCCTCTGCTACATCGAGGACTGCACCAACGCGGGTCGGAAGGGCCGGACCCCGAGCGAATCGGTCGCCCGCCGGCACCTCAAGGACGTGCTGTACTCCATCGAGGACTACGACGGCGGCATCGTCGCGACGACGTTCTCGAGCCACATCGCCCGCGTGAAGAGCCTGGTCGAGTTCGCCGACGACATCGGCCGGCAGCCGGTGCTGCTCGGCCGATCGATGGAGAAGTACTCCGGCACCGCAGAGCGGCTCAACTTCGTCGACTTCCCCGAGGACCTCGGCATGTACGGCCACCGCAAGTCCGTCGACCGGACGTTCAAGCGGATCATGAAGGAGGGCAAGGAGAACTTCCTGCCCATCGTGACCGGCCACCAGGGCGAACCCCGAGCGATGCTGACGCGCATGGGCCGCGGCGAGACGCCCTTCGAGCTCGACGACGGCGACAAGGTCCTCTTTTCGGCCCGGGTCATCCCGGAGCCGACGAACGAGGGCCAGCGCTACCAGTCCGAGAAGCTCCTGCGGATGCAGGGCGCGCGCATCTACGACGACATCCACGTCTCCGGGCACCTCCGCGAGGAGGGCCACTACGAGATGCTGCGGACCCTCCAGCCCCAGCACGTCATCCCTGCCCACCAGAACCTCAGGGGCTTCGCCCCATACGTCGACCTGTGCGAGAGCCAGGGGTACACGCTGGGCCGGGACGTGCACGTCACGCGAAACGGCAACATGATCCAGATCGTAGAGTAATGACGTCCGAAGCGACGGAGGAGCGAGTGCTGCGCGCGGTCGACGAGCGGCGCAGGCTCGTCAACGAGGCCATCGACGAGGAGCTGCCGATGGCGGAGCCGGAGCGGCTGTACGAGGCGTCCCGCTACCTCCTGCAGGCGGGCGGCAAGCGGCTGCGACCGACGGTGACGCTCCTCGCCGCCGAGGCGCTCGCGGACGTCGAACCGCTGTCCGTCGACTACCGGTCGTTCCCGTCGCTGGACGACGACGCGGTCGACGTGATGCGGGCGGCGGTGAGCCTGGAGATCATCCAGTCGTTCACCCTCATCCACGACGACATCATGGACGACGACGACCTCCGTCGCGGCGTGCCGGCGGTCCACGAGGCGTACGACACCGAGACGGCCATCCTCGCGGGCGACACCCTCTACTCGAAGGCGTTCGAGATCATGAGCGACACCGGCTCGAAGGCCGAGCACGGCCTGGAGGCGATGCGGCTCCTGTCGACCACCTGCACCCGGATCTGCGAGGGGCAGGCGCTCGACGTGCAGTTCGAGACGCAGGCGGAGGTGCTCCCCGAGGAGTACCTCCAGATGATCGAGTACAAGACGGCGGTGCTGTACGGGGCGGCCGCGGCAACGCCCGCCGTGTTGCTCGGCGCGAACGAGAACGTCGTCGACGCGCTCTACGGGTACGGAATCGAGGCGGGGAGCGCGTTCCAGATCCAGGACGACGTGCTCGATCTCACCGTCCCGAGCGAGCGGCTCGGAAAGCAGCGCGGCTCCGACCTCGTGGAGAACAAGGAGACGCTGATCACGCTTCACGCCCGCCAGCAGGGCGTCGACGTGGACGGCCTCGTCGACGCGGCGGACGCCGAGTCGGTCGCGGAAGCCGAGATCGACGAGGCGGTCGACCGCCTCGAAGCCGCCGGCAGCATCGAGTACGCCCGGGAGAAGGCCCGAGAGCTGACGGAGCGGAGCAAGGATCGGCTGTCCGTGCTGCCGGACAACGAGGGCCGACGCCTCCTGTCCGACATCGCCGACTACCTCATCACGCGCGGATACTGAAACCGCGCGGAACGGTACCGGCCGAAGCCGTCGAAGTTCCGCCTGGACCGACGGCGGAGCAAGCTGACGGGCGAAACGAGGTGGCGGATCGGCGACGAGATCGCCGTTCTCCGCTCTTCGGTCGGACGGAAACGGACAACCAGTTGCGAGTTTATTTCACCGGAAACCCGGTGTGTGGGTAGCGGCTGCGCTGCCCGACGAGCGCGGGCGCGGATCAGATCGGACCGGGCGGACGCGGCCCGGGCTCGACGAGCGCGCGGACGGGGACGGGAGCGCCTGGGATCGCCGATCCCGAATTCGAGCTATTCGAGGTCGGCGAGTATCTGCTCGGCGTGACCCTCGGGAGAGACGCCCTCGTAGACGCGCGTGATCTTCCCGTCGGGGTCGACGACGTACGTGTTCCGGAAGACGCCGTCGAACGTCTTTCCGAACATGTTCTTCTCGCCGTAGGAGTCGTAGGCGGCGGCAACCTCGCCGGACTCGTCGGAGAGGAGTCGGAAGGGGAGGTCGTACTTCTCCGCGAACGCCGCGAGATCGGAGACCGGGTCGTCGCTGATTCCGAGCACCGCGACCCCCCGCTCTTCGAACTCGTCGGAGGCGTCGCGGAAGCTGCACGCCTCGGTCGTGCAGCCGGGGGTGTCGGCGCGGGGGTAGAAGTAGACGACCACGGTGTCGCCGCGGTAGTCCGAGAGCGAGACGCGCTCGCCGCGCTGATCGGGCAGTTCGAAGTCGGGCGCATCGTCGCCGACGCTGAGCATAGGTGGGTCTAGGAGGCCGGACACAAACAGTTTCCTAGTCGAGCCGTTCGGCGGCGTCGCGCTCTACCAGCGGTTCGGCGTTCGCGGTGGGCAGCGTCACCACGTCCTCCGCTTCGAGGTAGTACTCGCGCTCGTCGACCCCGAAGATCTCCCCGACGTCCGCCGTGATGCGGACGGTCGTCCGATCGGTCCCGTCGGCGTTCGGAGACGCGTCGCCGCCCGCGGATCGAGACGCGCCGTCGCCCGCGGACCGGGACGCGTCTTCGGCCCGGTCGTCGGGTTCGGGAGCCCCCGACCGCGGTTCGTGACCGTCGCCGGCGGGTCCGTCGGGGGCGTCGCCCGCCGAAGCGGCGTCCGATCCGTCGGGAACGCGGCCGTCCCCGTCGTCCGTTTTCGAGCCGGGGTCGTCCGGTCCGCCGCCCATGGCGTCCGCGAGGACGCCGCCTGAATCCGGGCGCTCGGTGCCGGGTTCGCCGCCCCGGTCCGCGCCCGGTTCGTCGATCGAGTCCGCGTCCGAAGCTGCGCTCTCGGACGCGGGGACGCCGCCGGGCGCTTCGGGCGTCCCCGAGTCGTCGGTCCCGCCCTCCGCGTCGGCCGCGGCCGACCGGCGCTCGCCGGCGAGCACGTCGAGCACGTTCGACTTGTTTCGCTCGATCCGCTCGACGAGGTCGTCGAACAGCGCCCGCTCCTCGGCGGTCATCCCGTCGTCGTCGACCGGCATGTCCGCCGCGGCGAAGCTGGCGAGCTTGACCACCTTGCCCACCCGCCGCTCGTACACCGCCTCGACGACCTCCTCCGCGGTTTCGATCTCGTCTGTGAGGCGGCCCACCTCCGGCGAGGAGAAGGGGTCGTCGGCCTCCGCCGCGATGCGCTTTCGCTCCTCCTTGAGCCCTTCGACGTACGCGGCGACGTCCCCGTAAAACGAGTCCCGGAGGTGCTGTAAGCTGTCCTTCCGGCGCTCCTTCGACTGGACGGTTCTGAGCTCGTCGAGGTTCATTCCCTTGCCTTCTCCGCGTCGCCGCGCGCCATCAGGAACACGCCGACGCACTCTCGAACCGTGTTCTCTCCCGCCTCGATCTTAGTCCTTTCCCCGAGGAGGTCGACCGCCGTCTCCGCGCGGGCGTCGATCCTGATCTCGCCGCCCGTGAACCGGTCCGGCACCGCGTCGACCAGCGGGTCGAACTCGTCCAGCGCGTCGCGGTCGATGCGCGTCACGCGAAGGCCGGTCCCGCCGTGGAGGCTCCCGGGGAGGCGGATCAGCCGCTTCGTGTCGGTCGTCACCGGCTCGTCGATCGGCGCGGTCTCCCGCTCGACCGTCTCCCGGGCGATCGACTCGACGAGCATGCGCAGTCCGGGGCCGCCGACCTCGACGTTGCCGGCGCGGATCGCGTCGGGGTTCCGCCTGAACGCGCCGAGTATCGTCGTCGCGCGCCCCTCGCCGATGCCGTCGAGTTCCCGGAGGCGGTCGAGCGCGTCCTGCTCGTCCGTCGCGCGGAGTTCCTCGACGAGTTCGAGCAGCGCCTCGTGCGTCCGCCTGCCCCACCCGCCCTCGGTCCGGAGTGTGCGCCGGGTCGTCGTCCCGGTCTGGACGGTGGTGACGAGGCCGTCGAAGTCGAGGTCGACCGCCCGGACGTAGTCGACGATCTCGCGGCGGGCTTCGCTATCGAGGTCGCGCACGCCGTCGTCGCGGACGTGGACGTGGTACCCGCGCCCGCCGGAGAAGACCACTTCGAGGTCCTCGAAGGCGAAGTCCGTTTCGAGGATGTCGAGCAGGCGGCGGAGGGCGTCCTTGCAGGCCACGAGCATTCCCCCGTAGCTCGTGGCCTCCGGGTCGATGGCCGGGAGGTGGTCGGCGTCGAGGTCGAACACCAGGTCCGCCTCGCGCCAGCCCTTGCCGTCCATCGTGCTCGCGCTCGGATCGGCGTAGCGCGCGGCCGAGAAGTACGCGTGGCGGGGCGCCTCCCGGGCGAGAAAGTCCCCGAGGTCGCCGAGATCCAGGAGCGACTGGTGGCGCACCATCGTCGTGCCGGTTCCGGCGGTCCACGGGATGTGGCCCCACTCGCGGTCGCCGGCCGCCGGTGGGGCGACGATATCGACGCTCCGGTAGTAATCGCCGAAGCGGCCCTGGAGGTACGCGCGCGTCCGGTCGTCCATCGCTTCTCCGACCTTGTGAGAGCGCGGGTATAGGCGTTTTCGTTGCGGGCGCGAACGGTCGAGCGGAGCGCGGAGGGCTCAGCGGCGCGCGGTCGGTTCGGCGGGGTGTGAGGCGGGGCCGTTCACCGGCGCATGAACCCGGAGAGCTTGTCCCGGATCCCCTCGTGCTCGCCCAGCTTCAGGTAGTAGGCGTCGCCGCCGTCCTCGTAGTAGTTGTCGATGCGGCGCTTGATCTCGAAGCCGATGTGCTCGTAAAAGCGCAGCGCCCGCTCGTTCGTCGTTCGCGCGTGGCAGGTGACGACCCGGTGGTGCTCGGCGACTTCGGCGACGAGCCGCCCGCCGTACCCCTGCCCCCTGACCTCCGGGGCGACGGCGAGAAAGAGGATGTACCCGTCGCGCCGGACCGAGGCGAAGCCGATGAGTTCGTCGTCGATGAAAAACAGGTGCGTCGTCGACCGGCGGTACGCGTCCATGAAGAACCCCCGTCGCTGCTTGAGGACGCCTTCGTCCCGACGTATCCGCTCTTTGAGCTCCCACGCCTGCTCGGCGTGCGCGTCGGTGCCCGGTTTGTCCACCCGTTTCTCGACGTTGACGCTCACTACCACACACCTAACATGGTCTGGGATATAACTCCACCGTCGTCACGCCGAACGGAACGAACGGAAGCGACTTGAGTGCGCCCGTTCAACCGCGAGACGGTGAGTTACGCACTGCGGGACCACACGGCCGACGTGGCCGTCGAGGCGGCGGCCGACGACCTCTCGGAGCTGTTCGCGGCGGTCGCCGACGGCCTCGCGGCGGCGATGTGCGAGTCGGTCCCCGAGGACGGCGGCGACTGCTTCCCGATCAGCGTCCGCGCCGAGAGCCGCGAGGCCCTCCTGTTCGATTACCTCGACCAGCTCATCTACGAGCGCGACGTGCGGGGCGTCCTGCCGGTCGACAACCGCGCCGCCGTGCACCGCGACGGCGACGAGTGGGTCGTCGAGGCGACAGCTCGGGGGGTCCCCCTCTCGGCGGTCGTCGCCCGCGAGGTGAAGGCCGTGACGTACTCCGAGATGCGCGTCGAGGAGACCGCCGACGGCTGGGAGGCGTACGTCGTGTTCGACGTGTGACCGGCCCATCGAATCGTCGGTTCGCCGCGACGACCGCTTCCGTTCGTCGCGGGCGACGTCGACCCCGGCGTCGCGCCCGTCATCGGTTCCCGGGGAGAGAGAATCGGGGCAGGACTTAGCGTCCTCGCCGCCGAAGAGACGACTATGAACCGACAGTCGACGACGGTGGGAGCCGCCGTCGGAGCCGTCGCGGTCCTGCTGCTCGCGGCGGTGGGCACGGCCCGGGCGCACGTCGAGTACGTCACGCCCGGCGGCGATCCGGTCGAGGTGGCCGCGTTCCTGGTCGACGCGCTGACCGATCCGTTCAACCTCCTCGTCCTCGCCGGCGGCGCGGTCGTCCTCGGGGCGATCCTCGGGCTGTACCTCCGGGTCAGGCCCGCCCGGCGCGACGTCGACGTGCTCCGGGCGTCCCTCGCGTCCTACCGCGATCTGCTCCCGTGGCTCCTGCGGTTGAGCATCGGGCTCCCGCTCGTCGGCGCGGGCTTCACGGGCTACTACTTCACCCCGCTGTACCGGCCGCCCGCGCCGACGTTCGTCCGGCTGTTCGGCATCGCGGTCGGCTTCCTGCTGCTGTTCGGGCTGGCGACCCGCTTCGTCGCCGCCGTCGGCCTCCTCGGCTACCTCGCGGGGGTCGTCGCCGAGCCGGCGCTCCTCCTCGCGTTCGAGTACGTCCCGGCGTTCCTCGCGATCGTCCTCGTCGGCGGGGGTCGCCCGAGCGCGGACGAGGTGATCGCGCGGATGGCGGACGACGAGCGCACGCTCTACTCCCGAATCGACCCGTTCTACCGGCGGCTCGCGGTGCCGTTCCGGCGGCGGATCGAACCCTACGAGGCGTTCGTCCCGACGGTCCTCCGGGTCGGACTCGGCCTCACGTTCCTCTACCTCAGCGTCGCGGAGAAGCTCGTGAACCCGGGCGACGCGCTCGCGGTCGTCGGGAAGTACGATCTGACGGCGGTCGTCCCCGTCGCGCCGGAGCTGTGGGTCGTCGGCGCGGGGCTCGTCGAGGCGCTCGTCGGCGTCATGCTGATACTCGGGCTGTTCACCCGGGCGTTCGCCGGCGTCGCGTTCCTCCTCTTCGTGACGACGCTCTTCGGCCTGCCGGACGACCCGGTGCTCGCGCACATCAGCCTGTTCGGGCTGGTCTCGGCGCTTCTGGTCACCGGAGCCGGGCCGTTCGCGTTCGACGCGCGGCTGCACGAAGCGCGCGCGTCGGAGGACGGGCGGGTCGCCCCGGTCGATTGAACCGATCGCCGTGACGGAACCCTATTCAATCGGGCGACCGTTTTTTCACGTATGAAGACGCGAGAGTTCGACGGCATCCGCCTCGAACAGGTCCGGGAGTACGTGTGGGAGATCCCGCGGGAGGGCGACATGCGCGTCCCCGCGCGCGTGCTCGCCAGCGAGGAGCTCCTCGAACAGATCGGTGACGACAAGACGCTCCAGCAGCTCCGGAACGCGACGCACCTGCCGGGGATCACGAAGCACGCGATCTGCATGCCCGACGGTCACCAGGGGTACGGCTTCCCCGTCGGCGGCGTCGGCGCGACCGACACCGAAAACGGGTGCATCTCGCCGGGGTCGGTCGGCTACGACATCAACTGCGGCGTCAGGATGATGCGGACGAACCTCACCTACGACGACCTCCGGGGGAAGGAAGAGGAGCTGGTCGACTCGCTCTTCGCCAACGTCCCCTCGGGGCTCGGCGGCGGCGGCATCGTCGAGGGCGACGTGGACACGGTGAACGAGGTGCTCGCCCGCGGCATGGACTGGGCGATGGAGGAGGGGCACGCGGTCGAGGCGGACCTCCTGCACTGCGAGGACGAAGGTCGCCGTCCGGACGCCGACCCCGACGCGGTGTCCCAGAAGGCGAAAGACCGGGGGAAGAACCAGCTCGGCAGCCTCGGCAGCGGCAACCACTTCCTCGAAGTCCAGCGCGTGACGGACGTGTACCGCCCCGAGGTGGCCGAGGCGTTCGGCATGGAGGAGGATCAGATCGTCGTGCTCATCCACTGCGGGAGCCGCGGGCTCGGCCACCAGGTGTGCAACGACTACCTCCGGCGCATCGAGAAGGAACACGGCGACCTGCTCGCGGCGCTCCCCGACAGGGAACTCGCCGCCGCGCCCGCCGGATCGCCGCTCGCCGAGGACTACTACGGCGCGATGTGCGCCGCGATCAACTTCGCGTGGACGAACCGCCAGCTCATCATGCACCGCACCCGCCGGGTGTTCGAGCGCGCCTTCGGCCGCGACTGGGAGGACATGGAGATGCACCTGATCTACGACGTGGCGCACAACATCGCGAAGAAGGAGGTTCACGACGTGGACGGGGAGGAGCGGGAGCTGTACGTCCACCGGAAGGGCGCGACGCGGGCGTTCCCCGCCGGCCGCCCCGAGGTCCCGCGCGCCTACCGCGACGTCGGCCAGCCCATCATCATCCCGGGCAGCATGGGCGCGGGCAGCTACGTCCTCCGCGGCGGCGACGCCTCGATGGAACTCACGTTCGGCTCGACGGCCCACGGCGCCGGTCGGGTGATGAGTCGCACGCAGGCGAAAAAGGAGTACTGGGGCGAGACGGTCCGAAACGACCTGCGCGACCGGCAGAAGATCTACGTCAAGGCCCAGAGCGGCGCGACGGTCGCCGAGGAGGCACCCGGCGTCTACAAGGACGTTGACGAGGTCGTCCGCGTCTCCGACGAGCTCGGCATCGGCGACAAGGTCGCGCGGACGTTCCCCGTCTGCAACATCAAGGGCTGAGCGGCATCGTCGAGGGCGGCGTCCCCGGCGGCGAGAGTTTTTATCCGAAAACGGGACCAGCCGCACGTATGCGCTGACGACGGTCGCGAAGCGAGTCGAGGCGGGTGTGCGGCGCGCCGCTTCGCGTTTCCTCCGGACCGCGCCGCCTGTTCGCACTCACGGAGCGGATGCTCGGACGCTCTGACGCGCTCCGGGACAGGGGACTTCAGGACCAGAAGCCGCCGGGGCCCCGAGGACCGCGGGGGCCCCGAATACCCGTCACCCGGTCGGCGGGGTTGATCTCGACGAACTCAGACGGTCTCCGCGGGTCGAGTTCCTCCCCGTTTTCGAACTTCACGAAGCTCAGGTAGAACCGTCGGCCGCACCCCTCCGGAGCGTCGACCAGCTCGCCGTCCGGCCCGATCTCGGCGGTGCGCGCGGAGTCGTCCTTGCCGACCTCGCCGGCGGCCGACGCCGACTCGTCCTCCCCGCAGACGAACTTCACGCCGTCGGCTTCCTCGTAGTCCTCGTCGGGGGCGGCGTACTCCCACCCCTCGAACGGGAACGGCGTGACCGCCTTGTCGGCGAGGTACTCGTCCCGTTCGAGTTCGACGAGCTTCCCGCAGTGGGGACAGGAGTAGGTGACGGTGAAGGTCATCGCCCGAGCTACGCCCTCCGCGGGTTTAACGTCCGCGTCGGACGCGCGTCCGGTGCTGGGACGTCTCCGCCGTCCCGTCGGGCGGAGCGCACTCGGACGGTGCGGTGACCAGTGCGGCGACCGGGGAAAATCCGCCCTCGGTGGCAACTCTTATCCGCCGTTCCCTCCGAAGGTTGGACATGAACGAAGCGGACGTGCGCGAGCGACTCCGGGAGGTCGAGGATCCCGACCTCGGTGAGGACATCGTCTCGCAGGGGCTCGTCAACGCCATCCAGGTCGAGGACGGAACCGTCCGAATCTCGCTCGCCCTCGGAGCGCCGTACGCGCCGCACGAAACGCGGATCGCCGAGCGCGTCCGCGAGGTGCTCGAAGACGAGGACGTAGCTGTCGAACTCACCGCGAAGCTCCCCTCCGATCTCACGTCCGACGAGCAGGTCCTGCCGGGCGTGAAGAACGTCGTCGCCGTCGCCTCCGGCAAGGGCGGCGTTGGGAAGTCGACCGTCGCGGTCAACCTCGCCGCCGGGCTGTCGAAGCTCGGCGCTCGGGTCGGGCTGTTCGACGCCGACGTGTACGGGCCGAACGTCCCGCGGATGGTCGCCGCCGACGAGCGCCCCCAGGCGACCGCGGAGCGGAAGATCGTTCCCCCGGAGAAGTACGGGATGAAGCTCATGAGCATGGCGTTCCTCGTCGGCGAGGACGACCCGGTCATCTGGCGCGGACCGATGGTCCACAAGCTCCTCACGCAGCTCGTCGAGGACGTGGAGTGGGGCGAGCTGGACTACATGGTCGTCGACCTCCCGCCGGGCACGGGCGACACCCAGCTGACGGTGCTGCAGACGCTGCCGCTCACCGGCGCGGTGATCGTCACGACGCCACAGGACGTGGCGCTCGACGACGCGCGGAAGGGCCTCCGGATGTTCGGCAAGCACGAGACGAACGTCCTCGGGGTCGTCGAGAACATGGCCGGGTTCCGCTGTCCCGACTGCGGGAGCGTCCACGACGTGTTCGGATCGGGCGGCGGGAAGGCGCTGGCGGACGAGACGGACCTCCCCTACCTCGGTGGCGTCCCGCTCGATCCCGCGGTCCGAACGGGCGGCGACGGCGGCGAGCCGATCGTGCTCGAAGAGGAAAGCGAGACGGCCGACGCGTTCCGCGTGCTGACCGAGAACGTCGCGAACAACGTCGGAATCGTCAACCGCCGCCGGGCGAGTGGACGATGAGGGACGCGAACGTCGACGCGAACCGGACGAAGGGCGGCCGGCGTCCGTCCGAAGGCTCCGGGGACGCCGAACGGTCGGAGACGGCCGACGGCGAGACGGCGTTCGAACCGGATCCGGAGCGCGTCCGATTCCTGCGCGAGATTGCCGACGACGTCCGGAGCGACAGTTCCGAGAGCAGACAGGTGGCGGCAATCCTCTACCGCGTGAGCGACCTCTACGACGAGAGCGGCGACACGTCGCCGGAGGAGATCTATCTGAACGTGCGCAACATCATGCGCATCAAGGAGCGGGGCGGCAGAGAGCGGTAGTAAACGCCTCGCGCGGCGACCGCGCGCCGACCGAGCAGCCGACAACGGGGACGTCGACCCGACGGATTTTGGTGCGCGCCGCCCGAGGTTCGACCGTGGACGCACACCAGGACACGCTGAAGAATCCGTTCAGCATGGACGAGACCTGCGCGAACTGCCCGGCGCTCCGCGAGACGCGGTCGAACGTCGTCCACGGCTACGGCGACGTCGGCGCCGAGTTCCTCTTCATCGGAGAGATGCCCGGCAGGGGCGCCGACGAGAGCGGAATCCCCTTCGTCGGCGACGAGGCCGGACGGCGCCTCCAGTACATCCTGGGCGAGCTCGGCCTGTCGCGTACCCCGCCGGACGCGGCGGAGCCGGACCTCCAGAACGTCTTCGTGACGTATCTGACCCGATGTCGGCACCCCGAGCGCGCGCCGACGGACGAGGAGATCGCCAACTGCGAGCCGTACCTCAACGCCGAGATCCGGATGATCAACCCGGAGATCATCGTCCCGATCGGGCAGCGGGCGCTCGAAGCACTCGCCGTCGAGTACACGACCCGCCGTCCGGACAGCTTCGACGCGGACGAGGAACACGCGACGACGATCCGCGGTCGGGGCTTCGAGCTGGTCCCGATGGTCGAACTCGACCGGCAGACGGACGAACTGACGGAGGCGTTCGTCGAGCACGTGAAAACGGAGGTGTTCGGGCGGGACTATCGGCAGACGAAGGGTCGACGCGGTCGCTGACGGACTACCAGTACGGGGTCGAGGTACCGCCGCCGCCGCGAGCGCCGAGCAGCGCGGCCCCCGCCACGGCGACGGTCACGAGCACGAACACGACGAGAGCGGCCGGTCTCGACTGGAGGCCGAGTCCGAAGAGCGCGAGCGAACCGACCAGCGCGAGTCCGAGGAGCGCGACGACGATGCGGGTGACTGATCCGATCGAGTTCATGGGCAATCCTCCGTCCGGCCGTACTAAACCTCTCCGGCGAATCGGGGCGAACCCCGCCCGAACTCGGCTCGGAGGAGCCACTCGTCGTTCGGGTGGGGCGACCGCAGAAGGGGTGGTGTGTCAAAGTGTCGGACCAACCCAGGATCACACTGAGTCTGTCCACTTACGCGTACTGTCTCGAACACTATAAAGTCGCGTCAGACGATCGTCTGACGGAGGGAGAACCGAGCGAAATGCCGCGACGTCACCGAAGCGGCGTCCCGTCGAGCGCGACGTGCGTTTCGTCGTACAGCGCGGCGCGCTCGCAGCCGAACCCCTTGAAGAACCGGTCGCCGTACCGCCGGTACACGCAGTCGCGGACCGCCACTCCCTTCGACCCGTGGAGGTTCACCGCCCGCAGCACGCAGTCGCGGTCGTGCCAGCACCGCCGCGGCGTCGCCCCGTGGAAGTAACAGCCCGAGACGGACAGGCCGTGCGCGCCGTCGCCGTACACTTCGACCGGGTGGTCCTCCCGGCGGCCGTTGCCCTCGACGTACGCGTCGCGGATCGAGACCGCGGGCGAGCGGACGTCGATGCCGTGGGAGTGACAGAGCTGGACCGTCCCGCCGTGGATCGCCGTCTTGTAGCCCCGGAGGCGGAAGCCGACACCCCGACAGGCGGTCGCCCGGCAGCCGTAGAAGTGGGTGCTGTGCGGATTCGCCCCCGAGTCGAGGCGGAACCCGTCGCCGCCGCAGTTCCACGCCTGGACGTTCGAAAAGGTCGTCCCGTAGGAGCCGTGCTCGCCCTCTCCGACGCGGACGCCGTGTCCCTTCGTCCGAAGGACGACCGTGTCGACGATCCCCTGCGGGGACGACTCGACGGCGATCCCCGCGCCGCCCTCGCCGCCGTGGACGCGGAGGTTCTCGATCGTGAACGGGTACGAGTACCCCGCGGGTCCCGCGCCCCTGATCGAGAGCACGTCGCCCCCGACGTCGTCGTGACCGATCCGGGTGACGGACGGCCCCTGCCCCCGGAGCGCGAAGGGTGCGAAGTCATCCCCGTCAGCGTGGAGCGCGATCGGATACGACTCGGCGCTCGGGTCGTACGCTCCGGTGAGTTCGATGCTGACGCCGCGGTCGCGGGGGGCCTCGTCGTAGGCCGCCTGTACGGTGTCGAACGCCCCGTGCGAGGCGACGACGGGCGGGGGATCCGGGGATCCGGGAGCGGTCGGTCGAGTCACGTTCCGCCCGAAAGGGCCGCGAGCACATGAGCGTGTCCGCCGACCGGGCGGCGGGATCAGCGGGTTCAAGGGCGCGCCGGGACCACTGTCCGGTATGACAGTCATCGTCGTCCTCGCGGATCCGCCCCGGGAGGGGTTGGTGCTGCCGGAGCTGGCCGAGACGAGCCCGCTCACGGAGGCCGAGGCGGCCGAGCTCTACGCCGTGATGGTGAAGGACGCCCTCCTCGCCGCGGAGCGTTCCGGCGGGGAGTTGCTCGTGAACTACCGGCCGGACGACCTACTTCCGGACGAGTACGCGGGCGACGAGAGCGCCGAGGCGGAGGTGCGCGCGCTCGCGGCCGACGCGCTCGGTGGGGTCGAGGACGTGCGCTTCGAGGTGCAGGTGGGGTCGACCTTCGACGCCCGCGCGGGCAACGCGGCGACGCACCTCCTGCGGGAGGAGGGCGTGCAGTCGGTCGCGGTCGTCCGCGGGTCCGCCGCGTTCCTCACGCGAACGATCGTCGACTCGGCGGCGATGAAGCTCCGAACGAACGAGGTGGTCCTCGGACCGGCGACCGGCGGCCGCGCGTACTACGCCGGGTTCACGGAACCGATCGACTACGCCGGCGCGTTCGCGCCGCCCGAGCTTGAGACGCTGACGGCGCGGGCGACGGACGCCGGCCACAGCGTCGAGTTCCTCCCGATGCAGCCGGTCGTCGAGCGGGGAGACGATCTGCTCCACCTCCTCCCCCTGCTCGAAGCGCGGATCGAGGCCCGTCGCATCGTCCCGAAGCACGCGGCGACCTTCGTCCGCGAGAAGGGCCTTCGCGCGGAGTTCGGCGACGGGGAGCCCCGCGTCGTCCGGGAGTGACGGCGACCGACAAACCTTAGGATCGTCCCCCGGTAGAGTGCGGTGCCGGTGGGATGGCAGAGTGGACTATTGCGCCTGCCTTGAAAGCAGGTGGCCTTCGGCCTCCTGGGTTCGAATCCCAGTCCCACCGCCTTCTGAGGCGGCTGACCGGGGAGGGCCGGGCGTGCTCGCACAACTAGCGGCACGACGGTGCGACGGCACGGTGACAGCGCACCGATAGCGGACTGATAGCGGACCGATAGCGCACCGACACCGCGTCTGATCCCCCGCGCGCGTCGGTCCCACGTCTACTCCCCGCGGATCCTGAAGTACTCATTCGCTTGACAAAGGCTCATTACCGAAACGGACGAACGACACGATATGTCCCACAGTCCCGAGCGCCCCGTCGAGTTCGTCTGCGAGAACTGCCACGTCATTTACGCCGGAACCGTCTTCCGCGAGGAGGGGGGCGGCCACCGGTACGAACCGCCGGAGGAGTGCGCTGCGTGCGGCGCGCGCGAGTTCGTCGAATTGACCCAGTACCCGCACGCGGCGGCCCACACGGAGTAAGGGTAGCGACCGACCTTCGCCCCGCGTCGTCGCCCGGCAGCGAGCGCGGAGAGCGTAACGGCTTTGAGCCGTCCGGGCAAGCCACGAGTATGGACTGGCCCCACGACCCCGACGGCGAGCAGGGCAGCGAGGGAATGCGCAAGTACGGCCACGCCGTCATCGCCAAGAAGGTGGACGAAGACGAGGACTTCCCGCTGTCGCGCGACGAGTTCGTCGCCGAGTACGGCGACGACCCGATCCGCCTCGACTACGAGCGCGTCGTGAGCCTCCGCGAAATCTTCGAAGCCGTGGACAAAGAGGAGTTCTCGGACTTCGTCGACTTCCACAGGGCCGTCGGCCGCGCGATGCGCGCGGAGGGCTTCTGGTTCTACGAGGGCGCGGACGCGTTCGTGAAGGGGAACAAGGCCTGATCGCGTCGGGAGAAGGCACCCGCCGCCCGCTCAGTTCTCCGGCCCGTCGAGCGGAACCCGACCGACCATCTCCCGCTCCGGCGCGTCGCGTTCCCAGCGTCTGACCCCGTCGTCCCCTACTTCGGACTGCACCTTCTCCTCCAGCAGGTTCACCGCCACGTTGTTCGCCCCCTCGGGGATGATGAGGTCGGCGTGTTTCTTCGTCGATTCGACGAACTGCTCGTGCATCGGCTTGACCGTCGAGAGGTACTGGTCGATGACCCCGTCGAGGCCCCGACCGCGCTCGATGACGTCGCGCTGGATCCGCCGGAGGATGCGCACGTCCGCGTCCGTTTCGACGTACAGCCGGAGGTCGAGCATCTCGGTTATCCGCTCGTCGTAGAGCGCGAGGATGCCTTCGAGAACGATCACGTCGGTCGGCTCCACGCGGATCCGCTCGTCCTTCCGGTTGTGGACCTCGAAGTCGTACTGGGGCATCTCGACCGGCCGCCCTTCGAGCAGGTCGGTCAGGTGCTCGTACAGCAGGTCCCACTCGAACGCCGACGGGTGATCGTAGTTCACCTCCTGTCGGTCGGCCACGTCGAGGTGACTCAGATCCAGGTAGT
Source organism: Halegenticoccus soli (assembly GCF_002844195.1). GTDB lineage: Archaea > Halobacteriota > Halobacteria > Halobacteriales > Haloferacaceae > Halegenticoccus > Halegenticoccus soli. Next base: position 37,480 of record NZ_PEND01000010.1, on the reverse strand, counting down.
AGTTGTCCAGCGGGATCCGCGTCACCGACTCCCCGACGCTTTCGGTGACGAGCCGCGCGACGGTCGTCTTGCCGGCTCCGGTCCCGCCCGCGATGCCGATGACGAACGACGGGATGGTCATCACCGGGAGACGGTCGGGCAACGGTTTGAAAGCTGCTGTTTGCTCTCCGTAGTAGTCGCTTGTTCACACTCGACACGCCGGATCGGATTCAGCAGCCCTTATCAGGAGCTGGACGTAGCTCAGAACTGTGACGAACGCGCAGCTCACCCAGATCCAGATCGACAACTACGGTCCCTGGACGGTCACGCCGGAGCCCCGCCGCGAGATGGACCTCCAGACGCTTCAGTCGCGCCTGTTCGCCGATCTCGCCCAGTTCGTCGGCTCGCGCGACGGCTACGTCTTCTTCACTCGCTTCGACAACATGGTCGCCCTCACCAACGGGATCGGCCGCGACGCCCACCGGCTCCTCCAGGAGACGATCGCAAACCGCTATCCAGTCACCGTCAGCCTCGGCGTGGCGGCCGCGCCGCGACCGATCGACGCCCTCGCGGCGGCCAGCGAACGCCTGCAGGCCGTCGGCAGCGCGCAGGACGGCGACCGCCGCGAAGTGCTGTCGGGGGAGTTCCTCGCGGAGGCCGACCGCCGGGACGACGACGTGCGGATCGCCCACTTCGACGTGAACGACGCGACCGGCCGGTACACCGACCAGCTCAACGAGTTCGACTCGTTCATCCACATCGAACAGGGGTACGCGTCGCTGATGCGGCACATGCGGGAAGAGCACGGGGCGCTATCGTTCTTCGTCGGCGGCGACAACGTCATCGCCATCGCGCCGGAGCTCTCCGCGTCCGACTACCGCGCGGCGCTGGAGGCCGTCGCGTCCGAGGCGGACGTCGAACTGAAAGTCGGGGTCGGAGCGGCGCGGAGCGCCCACGGCGCGGGGATGCGCGCCAAGCACGCGCTGGAATCGTGCCGGCGGACCGACGCTTCGGTCGTCTTCGAGCCGTAACGGCGCTCCGAACCCCTATATTTCGCCGCTCGTCTCATAAGCGTGCTGGAGGTACCTTTTAGCCGGGGTCTTCCGAATCACTATATATGCTAGGTGACGCCACGGTTCGAGATGTCATGACGAGGGAGTTCGTCGGGGTGAGCGAGTCCGACGCGGTCGGCGCGGCGGTGGAGCTGCTGCTGGACGAAGGGGTCGACTCCGCCGTCGTGCTGCGCGGACAGACCCCCGTCGGGATGCTGTCGGCCCGCGACGCGCTCGCGGCGTTCGTCAACGGCCGCGAGAACGGAGCCCTCGCGGACAACTCCGAGGGAGTGCTCGCTCGCGGCGAACCGAACCCGGCCGAGATGCGAGTGTCGCACGTCATGACCGCGCCGGCCCCCGAGATCGACGCGAGCGACGCGCTCTCGGAGGCCGAAGAGCGGATGGTTTCGGAGGCGGTCGGGCGGCTGCTCGTCGTCGAAGACGGCGGACTCGTCGGCGTGCTCACCGCCGGCGACCTGATGGCGGCGACGCGGTCGCACGCCTCGGAGGAGCAACACACCGTCGCCGAGGTCGCCGACGATCGGTCCGCTCCGGGGGCGAGCGAGAGCGCCTACGACGCGGACGAAACCGACTACGCGACGCAGAGCATCTGTGAGGTCTGCGGAACGTTCGCCGACGGGCTGACGAACGCCAACGGACAGCTCGTCTGCGCCGACTGTCTCGAGATATAACGTCCGGCGGGAGGATTCGACACGGTAGTCGGTGCAGAAAAGTCTTTGTTCGCCGGGAGAGTACTCCGCCGTTGCGGACGCCGAATGACGCGATCGGCTCGCGGGTCCCCGGGCGACCGGTGGGTGAACGGAATGAACATCGACACGCCGGAGATAGCGGAGGCTGACGTCGTCGCGGACCTCTGGGTGCGGCTCGCGCGCGGACAGCGCGAGTACGGCTCGCACCTGGCGGCGGACGCGAACCGCGCGGCGGTCCGCGAGGCGGTCACCCGACACATCGTCACGGACGGCCTGCTCGTCGCCCGCGACCCGGAGATCGTCGGGTTCGTGATGTTCGGCCTCGAAATCGGATCGTACGAACAGGAGGTCTGTCGCGGACTCGTTCGGAACCTCTACGTGCGCGCCGACCGCCGCGGCGAGGGGATCGGATCGGCGCTCATGGGCGCGGCCGAGGCCCGGCTGACCGCCCGCGGCGCGGACGTCGTCTCGCTCGAAGCGATGGCGAGCAACCGCGACGCGATCCGTTTTTACCGACGCCACGGATACCGGCCGCATCGGATCGAACTGGAAAAGCGCGTCGAAAGCGATAATAAGACAAGGGAAGACGGGTAACTACCGGCCGCGCCGGGCCAGGAGAGCATGGGCGGTTCATGCACTCGACTTGTAATCGAGACTTCGTGGGTTCGAATCCCACTCCTGGCTTGCCACGTCAGGGGCTCGATCCGATCGATTTTCTCACCGAGTACGACTACCTCTGGGCGGATTCTCACCGTGCAGCCGAAACGAAGGGGTTCGGGACGACGCGACGGGCGGCTACTCGTCGTTCGGCGGGCCGACGAGCAGCGTGTCCTCGACCAGCGCTCGGTGACCCCGGCGCATTCGTTCGGAGAGCGCTTGGTGAGAGACGTCGAGGTGATCGGCGAGGTCCTCCAACGTGCTTTCGCGGGGGACGTCGAAGTACCCGCGCTCGCAGGCCGTCCTGAGCGCTTCGTACTGCTCCTTCGAGAGGCCGTACCGACCGGCGGGCTCCCCGTTCAGTTCGCGGATCACGCCGACGTCGAAGGTGAGACCCTTGGCGCGACAGAACTCGTGGGTCTCGCTCACCGAATCGCGCGTCGGGTACATGATTCGGAGGGACCAGCTTCGGTCCGATCCGTACGCGTCCATGACCGTCGCGTTCGAGTTCGTGATCATGTGGAGCACGAGCTCCACGTGGTCGATCCACTCCATGCGGTACAGCTGTTCCGCCTCGAAGTCCGCGAGGAGCGAGAGGTTCTCTACGCTCGGGTCCTCATCGAGGCGCTCTTTCACCGTCTCGCTTTCGCCCCCGCGTATCCAGACGAGGGGCATGATCGCGTCCGGACCGCTCTTCACGATCCGTTCCACTTCGAACTCCAGTTCGGGATCCGCCGTCAACGTGTTGTAGAGGGCGAACTCGTCGGCCGGGATCGTCCCTCTCACGATCGTCGCCATGTAGATCCAGCTAGTTCGTCTGTCGCGCTTAACACTTCTCACCCGTCCACGCCGCGCTACGGTATCTCACTGTGCGCGAGTTCCTCTCGGCGGTTGTGGACCGAAGCCGGATTTCGGTCCCCGGTCGCGCTCGGCGCACCCGGGCGTTTGCGGGCGTGACGAACGACGAGAGCCGGGCGCGACCCGCAGCGGCACTTCGGACGTGATCACGAAAGCGGTTCGTCCTCGTCGGCCCACTCCGACAGTATGCGGCGACGCTGTGCGATCTCCCCCGCGTAGCCCGGTAGTATCACGCCCCGGTCCAGGTACAGTTGCCAGGCGATGTCCACCTCCCTCTCGTCCGCGGTACCGCGATCGAGATCTTGCTTGCTCATTGGCCACCTCCTCCCGGGGATCGTACGACCCGCACGCGGATAACCGCAGTCACTGTCCGAGTTATGAAACGTTCGGAACGCCGTCGGAAAGGAATGATGGCGCTCCGGAACGAACTGATCCGCGTGCGCCGAGTTCGGTCGGTCGACGCCGTCCGATCTCGTCTTGCGCGATCTCTGATAGGTGGGAAGATGGACTACGACTACGACAACCTCTGCGCCGATTGCCGGCGGCGCGTCGACTCCGTCGTCAACACGCCGCCGCCGCCGTGGGTCGACGGCCACGAGACGTGGTCGCCGACGGAGCGCGTCGGCGTTTCGCCGCCGGTCGATCCGACCGACTGTCAACGGTGTCGGAAGGCGGCGAACTGGTACGGATTCGGGGTGCACGGCGCCAACGCGAGCGGGTGCCCGAACTGCGGGTCGGCGCTCGTCGTCGGCCGCTCGGGGCGGTCGCGCTCCGACCGTCCGTATCGTCGCTGTCCCGAGTGCGCTCCGACGCTCACAGAGCGGGTGAGGCGATTCCTCCGGCGGATTCTCCCCTGACTGGTCCGACGGTCGCCCGCGTCTCGGACCGGCGCGACTCGCGGACCGCCCGCTCGCGCGTCGGACCTCCGGCTCCTGCACGTGTGTGGTACAAGGAGGCACCCCCGGAGAGGGGGCGCAAGTCATGAACTCGTTGTTTCGCGCACGGGACGGGGAGATCCGAGCGGATGGAACCGGTTCGATGCGTCCGGCTGAAACCGGGACCTTTTAACACCTTGTCAGAGGCACCGAGTTACGACGATGTTACGCTGTCCCGCTTCAGCGGTTTCCCCGTCGGTGATCAGTTCTCGAATATCCGCGTTAAGAAGTTTGCTTGTCTTCTCAACGTCTTTTTAAGCTCGACGAATATACCTTTCCGTGACACGAAAATCCGTTCGACGACGGCGAGGGGCTTCGAGTCCACGCACCGACGGGAAAGCCGGCCGACCGGCGGGTTACGCCGGCCTGGGCGTTCGGATTTCGACGGCCCGCCACGCGTTCGCGCGCACTCCGAGCGGCTCCAGCACGAGCGGAATCGACGTTCCGGCGGGGAGCGCCCGGAGCGTCGATTCCAACTCCGGAGTGGCGTATTCGACGACGTGCCGCGTCGCGTTCCGCTCTTCGACCTCGACGGTCATCGCGCCGTGGTCGTTCATCGGCCTGACGACGCGGACCGTCTCCCCCTCGGCGTTCTGACGTACCGCAGCCATGTTCCCGCGTACGCGCCTCGGCCGCTTAAGCTCTGATATGTCCGCTATCCCCCCGAACGGATGACTCAATAGGGGTACGTGTCGTCGAAGCGTCGGGGACTCCGTCGGTCGGGTTTTCACCGGATCGGGTGATTCCGCCTCGGGCTGTCAGTCCGCCGTCGGGGACGAACCGCCCGACCTGAGTATTCATGCGGAGCGCTTATTCGCGTCACCGCACGATTATCATTCCATGGGAGGTAATCCAGATTCTGACGAAGTGAGACGGATAAAAAAATTCCTCGCGGAGCCCCGGCACCGCCGCCACCCGGAGATGCTCGTGCCGGACGACGAGGAGTAGTCGCCGACCGGCGCGGTCCCGACGGCCCCGGAGTCGGAACCGCGCCGGATTTTCACTCGACGCTGGATTTTCCGACGGGTGAACATTTATTCCGAAAGAACGCCGTAGGTAACGGTATGGAGGGACCGGACCTGTTTTTCCTCGTCGTCGTGCTGCTGATCTTCGCGGTGATCCTGCTCGGACTCGTCCTCAGCTTCGTGTGAGAGCGGTCGACTCGCCGCGTCCGCCGGAGAGCCCGATGAGCCGCTCAGCGGAGGACGTACCGCTCGGCCTCTCGGCTGACCAGTCCCCGGTCGCGAAGCGTCGCGAGGATGCTGTACAGGGAGAGCTTCCGCATCCGGAGCGCGTCCTGGAGCTCCGTCACCGTCGCGGAGCCGTGCGTCGACAGGTAGAGGTAGACCAGTTTCGCCCGCGGCGACCGCAAGTCCCCGGGGATCGTCGTCTGCGTCGTCGTCCGCTGCATCATCGTACGCCCTCCCTCGGTTTCGACGATAATAAAACTTCCACTCGACAATTGTCGATCTCACGGGGCGGCCGCGTCGGGGCTCGTACGTCCGGTCGAGACGGTTTATTCGATTCCGCGTGAATTCTTCGAGGCGGTCGAGGCGGGCGCAACGCGGGGCGTTTTCGACCGTCGTCGACCATTGTTCGGCCGCCGTCGGTCGCGCTCCGCCGCGGCGGTGCGGAAAAGAGCGGAAGGGGCGGGATTCGAACCACGCGAAGCTGTATTAATCCGCCGCTCGGGTGTGAACCCTGAGGCGGCGATGCTCTACCACTGAGCTACCCTTCCTCTTCGGGGTACGCGGCGAGGACTTAATACCTTTGTCACTTCCGCGAAATCGGACGCCGGCTCGACGGTCGACTCGGACGGCCCGCGAGGGAGACGAGTGGCCGAACTGACCGGAAACCGACAGAAGAGACGGAATTGAGCGGATCGAGGAACTGAAACGGGGCGGCGGGGCTCAGTAGCTCCGGATCTTCGGCTCGTAGGTCTTCTCCTCGCCCTCGAGGAGGACCGGCTTGTACCACAGTTCCGGCTCGCCGTTGTTCCACGACAGCATCGTGTGTTTGAGCCAGTTCTCGTCGTCGCGCTCCTGGTGCTCCTGCCGCCAGTGCGCGCCGCGGAACTCGTTTCGCGCGAGCGCGCCCAGCGTGATCGTCTCGGCGATGTCTATCACGTTCCGCGTCTCGATCGTCTGCTGGAGGTCCGTGTTGAACGTCCGCGAGGGGTCGGCGACGTACACGTGCTGGTAGTCTTCGCGCGCCGCGCGGATCTCGCGGAGCGCCTTCTTGAGGCCCTCCTCGTTCCGGAAGACGTTGACCCACTTCGTCATCGCCTTCTGGACCCGGGCGCGGATCTCGGCGTGCTGGATGCCGTCGTCCTTGTTCATCAGGTACTCGACGCGGCGGCGCTCGGCCTCGACCGCGGCCTCTACCACCTCGTCCGGGTCGGTGAGCGTCGCGGCCCCGCCGTCGGCGACGGCCTCGTCGGAGATGCCCGCCTCGCCGAGCGCGACGGGCGAGTCGACCTCGCCCTCCTCGACGTCGCCCGCCTTGCCGGTCGTGAGCCTCGCCTCGCCGAGATCCGTGCCCGCGGCGTGCTGGCCCGCGCGCTTGCCGAACACGATGAGTTCGGGCAGCGCGTTGCCGCCGAGGCGGTTCGCGCCGTGAACGCTCACGCAGGCGCACTCGCCGGCCGCGTAGAGGCCGGAGATGCACGTCTCGCCGTTCTCGTCCGTCTCGATGCCGCCCATCTCGTAGTGCTGGCCGGGTTTCACCGGCATCGGCTCCTCCAGCCCGTCGACGCCTTCGAAGTCCTCTGCGAGGTGGAGGATGTTCTCCAGGCGGTCGATGATGCGCTCCTCGCCGAGGTGGCGCATGTCGAGGTGGACGTACTCGTCCTCGATGCCGCGCCCCTCGTTGACCTCCGTGAGTTCGGCCCGCGAGACCACGTCGCGGCTGGCGAGTTCGCCGGCGTTGTTCGCGTAGCCGCGTTCGAACATGAACCGCTCGCCCTCCGCGTTGTAGAGGATGCCGCCCTCGCCGCGGACCCCCTCGGAGATGAGGACGCCCGTCGACGGCAGGGTCGTCGGGTGGAACTGGACGAACTCCATGTCCTCAAGCGGGACGCCCGCGCGGTAGGCCATGGCCTGCCCGTCGCCCGTACAGGAGACGGCGTTCGTCGTGTGATCGTACGCCTGACCGGGGCCGCCGGTGGCGAGGATGACGCCGTTTCGCGCCTTGAAGCCCGCGACCTCGCCGGTCATCACGTCGTAGGCGACGACGCCGTGACAGCTACGGTCGCGCGGGTCCGGTTCGTCGGTCACCGCGAGGTTCATGACGTACCACTCGTCGTACACCGTGACGCCGCGCTTCACCACCTGCTCGTACAGCGTGTGCAGCAGGTGGTGGCCGGTCTCCGCGCCGGCGTACGTCGTCCGCGGGAACGACAGCCCGCCGAACGGCCGCTGGGAGACGCGTCCGTCCTCCTCGCGCGAGAAGGGCATCCCCCAGTGTTCGAGGGTGATGACGTCCTCGGGGGCGTCCTTACAGAGCGTTTCGATGGCGGGGGCGTCCCCGAGGTAGTCCGAGCCCTTCATCGTGTCGTAGGCGTGAGACTCCCAGGAGTCGCCCTCCCGCAGCGCCGCGTTGATCCCGCCCTCGGCCGCGCCGGTGTGGCTCCGGACCGGGTGGAGCTTCGTCACCATGGCGACGTCCGCTCCCTCCTCGTGAGCCGCAATGGCCGCCCGGAGGCCGGCACCGCCCGCGCCGACGACGAGTACGTCGTGTTCGTACATTGGATTCACCTTGCTGTTACCAGAACTTCAGGTTGTTCTTCACCGCTTCGCGCTTCAGCTCCTGGATGTGCTCCGTCAGCGGGATGTCCTTCGGACACACCATCGTACAGGAGAACTGGGTCTGGCACCGCCAGACGCCGTGTTCCTGCTCGATGATCCGCATGCGGTGCTGTTTCAGGTCCTCGCCCTCCCGCTCGTCCATGGCGAACCGGTACGCCTTGTTGATGGCCGCGGGGCCGAGGTACTCGTTGTCGCCGGCGGCGATGTTGCACGAGGAGTAGCAGGCGGCGCACCAGATGCACCGCGTGGACATCTTGATCTTCTCGTGGTTCTCCCGCGACTGGCGCTGTTCTTCCAGTTCGCCCTCCGGCAGCTCGTTCGTCTGGAAGTACGGCTCGACCGCCTCCATCTGGTCGTAGAAGTGCTCCATGTCCACGACGAGGTCCTTGACGACCTCCTGGTGGGGGAGCGGCTCGACGCGCACCGGCTCTTCCAGGTCCGAAAGCTGCGTCCGGCAGCCGAGCCGCTGGCGGCCGTTGATGAAGAACGCGTCGGACCCGCAGATGGCCTGCCGGCAGGAGTGGCGGAAGGTGAGGCTCGAATCGAAGCGGTCGCGGGCGTAGATGAGCGCGTCGAGGACGGTCATCCCCTGCCTGTAGGGGACGTGGAAGTCGTCGAAGCGCGGCTCCTGCTTGTCCGCGACCTCCGGGTCGTACCGGAACACCTTCAGGTGGTAGGTGTCCTCCTGCTCCGCCGTCTCCTTCGGCGACTCGATCTCCCTGCCGCGCTTTTCGCGGAGTCGCCGCTGCTGCGGCGAACTGGCGGCGATGATGTCCTCGTCCGCCGATTCGGTGTCGGTCTCGGTCTGGTTCTTGGGTTTCTGCTCTTGCGTGCTCATGCTAGATGATCTGGATGCCTGCCCATGCGTTCGCGGTGCGGATCCCCTGGACGATGAGGACGAGGCTCGCGAGGACGAGCGTCCACTTGACCGCCGTCTTCCTGCTGCCGGACAGCCCCTGGTTGATGAGCGCGTTGTACACCCCGTTGACGCCGTGGAACGTCGCCGTCACGAGAAACAGGATCATGAGCGAGTAGTAGGTCCACTGGGTCATGCGGGCCTGGCTCATCGCGAAGCTGACCTCGTCCGCGTGGTTGACGAAGTGGAGGAGGAAGAAGTGAAACGCCAGCACGATCACGAGGAACGCGGCCGTGATGCGCTGCCACAGCCAGCGGCGGCCGCCCGGCCGGAACGAGGAGTACCGTTCCGCCATCTTAGAACACCCCCGCGACGAACGTCGGGACGCTCGCCACGACGATCGCGCCCGTCAGGACGAGCGACGCGTAGAAGCTCTTGTCCTGCGCCTCCAGTCCGATGCCCAGGTCGACGAGAAGCAGTCGAAGCCCGTTGAGGATGTGGAACACCGCGACCGCCAGCAGCCCCACTTCGAGGATGCGGACGATCAGCAGGCTCTCGAGGGCCCGGATGGTCTCCGTGTACAGGATCTCGCCCGACAGCGCCGTCGACAGCACGGCGATGTGCGTGAACAGATAGCCCACGAGCACCCAGCCGGTGAACTTGTGGAAGATCCAGGCCCACATCCCGGCCGAGAACTCGCGCCACCTGCCGAAGTCCTCGACGAGGCCCCGATTGTAAGACTGACTCATGCTCGCTTTGAGTCTCGGAACCCGGGTGGTATAGAAGTTACGTAACCTCGCCCGCGTGCGCGTGAAAACCGGCAGTTCCTGCCCGTGTCGGCGGCCGATCGCCCGGTCGCCCGGCCCCTGCGTTTGACGTCGCACCCCGCGTCCGACGTCGCACCCCGCGTCCGACGTCACACCCTGTTTCCGACGTCACACCGTGCGTCCGACTTCCCGCCGCTACGTGTCGGCGGCGGAGTCCGGGGACTGTTCGCGCTCGACGACGCGCCGCGTCCGCTCGTCGAGCGCGACGAGGTGGCAGACCGGGTTGCCGGGGTAGACGACCGGGTTCTCCAGCACCCCGACGAGCAGCCCCGTGAAGGGCGCTTCGACGCCGACGTTGTCGTCCTTGAACGGGTTGGTGATCGTGCAGATCTGGTCGCCCTCGTGGACGAGCGCGCCGCGCTCGAAGTGCATGTCGACGATGCCGCCCGCGTCCGCCCGGATCCACGTCTTCTCCCTGTCGCCGGTGATGACCGTCCGCCAGCCCGGCCACCGGACGGTGCTCGTCTCCCTGAGGCCGTACTCGGCGAACACGCTCTCGACGCCCGCGAGCGCGTCGTCGATGAGCGCGCGCTGGAAGCGGTGCGCCTCCCCCATCTCGATCGTGATCGTCGGCGTGCCGGCCTTCGTCGCCTCGCCGCGGAGCGTCCCCTCGGGGCCCTCGCTGTCGATGATCACGTTCGTCCCGAACGCCTTCGCGAGGCGTTCGACGGCGGGGTCGGACATGTCCGCGCGGACGTGCAGCATGTTCGTCCGCCCGCGGGTCGACGTGTGGAAGTCCAGCCCCAGGTCGCAGGGTTCGATGAAGTTCGTGTAGATGACGTGCGCCATCCGCTTTGCGCTCGTCGATCCCTCCCGGCCCGGAAACGACCTGTTGAGGTCGCGATCGTAGATCGGGAGGTACCGCTGCTGGAAGAGGAACCCGGGGACGTTCAGGACCGGCAGGCAGACGAGGGTCCCCGCGAGGTCGGAGAGGTCCCACTCGTGTGCCACCTCGCGCACGACTTCGATGCCGTTGAGTTCGTCCCCGTGCGTCGCGGCCGTCAGGAACACGGTCGGCCCCGGACGCTCGCCGTTGATGATCGTTACCGGGATGCGGATCGGATCGCCGAGGTACGTCTCGCTGATCCCGTACCGGAGGTTCTGCGTCTCCCCCGGACCGACCTTCCCCCCGTTGTAGGTGAAGGTCCCGTCCTCGTTCATACCACCTCTCGGAGAGGACCGCATATATACCCGTCCCTCGCGTCCGGCCGCGATAACGGCGCGTTTAACGGGAGAAATCATATCCTATCTGACCCGTATCGGCCGATAACCGGCGATACAACCGGCATATCTTTGAAACCGGATGCGGATAGGTTGGGATACATGGGTATCACAGATGGGGACGACGTCCGAGTCGGCGTCCTGTCGCTGCACAACAGCAAGGAGACGAAGGCTATCCTGAACGCGGTAGAGGACCTTGGCCACACGCCCGTCTGGTTGCGCCGGGAGAACACCGCCATCAGCGTCGAGGACAGCGCGCTCACGGTGGAGCCGGAGGTCGACATCGTCGCGAACCGACTCCTGCTCTCGAACACGGAGGAGCCCGCGGAACTTCTGGGCCTGGCGACCACGTTCAACCGCATCCGACCGATGCTGAACGAGCCAGACGCCGTGCTGACGGCGATCCACAAGTTCGCGACGGCGGCGACGCTCGCGAACTGGAACATCCAGGTCCCCGACGCGCTGTTGGCGCTCTCGAACGACCGGCTCAACCAGGGCCGGGAGCGGTTCGGCGAGGTCGGCGTCTACAAGACCGCCATCGGCACCCACGGCGGCGGAACGTGGAAGGTCGATCTGACGGAGCCGGTGAACCCGAAGGTGGGCAACCGGCAGGCGTTCCTCCAGAAGCTCATCGAGCGCGACGAGACCCGCCACCGCGACCTCCGGGTGTACGTCGTCGGCGAGGAGATCATCGGCGCGATGTACCGCTACGCGCCCGAAGGGGACTGGCGGACGAACGTCGCCCTGGGCGGCGACGTGCAGAACGCGACCGACGAGCTGCCGGACGAGGCGGCCGAAATCGCCCTCTACGCGACCGACGTCATGGGGCTGGACTACGCGGGCGTCGACCTCGTCGAGGGCGAGGAGGGCTGGTTCGTCCTCGAAGTCAACCCCACCGCCGGATTCAAGGGGCTCTACAAGGCGACCGGCCGCAGTCCCGCGCCGTACATCGCGAAGATGGCCGTCGAGGCGGCGGGCGGCGACGTCGACGACGAGCGCGTCGCGGAGCTCGCGGCGACGCTGGACGACTCGGTGCCGGCGAGCATGCCGCGGGTCGAACCGCCGGAGCAGGAGGAGGTCCCGATCATCGGGTACATCGAGGAGGTCGTCGTCAGCGGCACCAGCGGGTCGACGCAGGCGCTCGCCAAGTCCGACACCGGAGCCACGCGGACCAGCATCGACACCCGCCTCGCCGCGGAGATCGGTGCGGGACCGATAAAGAGCATGACGCGCGTCAAATCCGGCAGCATGAAGCGGGGGAAGGCCCGGCCCGTGGTCGACCTCGTCATCGGTATCGGCGGCAAGCAGCACACCGTCACCGCGAGCGTCGAGGACCGGAGCCACATGGACTACCCGCTGCTCCTCGGCCGCGACATCCTCGAACACTACCGCGTCGACGTCCGCCGGCGGGCAGACGCGGACGTCCCGGACGACGAGCGCGAGGAGGAGTACCTCGAAGAGTAGCGGTAGCGCCCGCCGGACGCTGCGTCGCCTCCCGCCTACGACTCGTACTCGGCCCAGATATACCTGGTCGCGACGGAGCGGTACGGTCGCCACCGCTCGGCGACCTCCCGCATCTCCGCGCGGGTCATGCCGTCGCCGTTTCCGTACAGCTGTTCGATGCCCCGCCTGACGCCGAGGTCGCCGAGCGGGAGCACGTCCTCCCGCCCGAGGACGAACAGCAGGTACATGCGGGCGGTCCACTCGCCGATCCCCTTGATCCTCGTGAGTTCGTCGATGACCGCCTCGTCCGAGAGTTCGGCGAGCCCCTCGCGGGAGAGGTCCCGCTCTCGGAACGCGCGGGCGGCGTTCCGCACGTACTCGACCTTGGTGCGGCTGAGGCCCGCCCGGCGGAGCGCGTCCTCGTCGGCCGCGAGCACGCTCTCGGGCGTCACCTCGCCGAGGACCTCGAAGACGCGCTCGCGGACGGCGGCCGCCGACGCCGTGCTCAACTGCTGGTTGATGATCGACACGACCAGCCGCTCGTACTCGTTCGGGGCCGGCCTCGTCTCGATCGGTCCGTGCTCGTCGATGAGACGCGACATCACCGGATCTTCTCGAAGGACGGATTCTGCGTCTGCTGTCACGGTATCTCCGGCGTGGAGTATCGCGTCGACGGACTTAACGCGCACGACACCGGGCCCGATACCGTTCCGAATACGAATAAATTCATATACGATATGAATAATAACGGACACTACCGGAGGAACGATGATCCCTGAACACGTGAAAACGCTGCGGACGCTCGGCGAGGGGGAGCGGGGCTACCTGGTGCGGTACTCGGTGGACGAAGGAGAGCCGTTCGGCACGGCGATCGTCGAAGCGGTCGAGGCGATCGATCCCGGAGGGTCGATACGGGACGAACCGCTCGACGTCGCCGTCGACGCGGACGCGCTGGACAACCTCTTCGGAGCGCAGTACGACGGGACGCCGCGGGGGGACGGCGTCGTCGTCTTCGAACACTGGGGGCTGCTCATCGTCGTCGAGACGAGCGGCGCGGTGTTCGTGTACGACGCCCCGGAGGGCGGACCGCCGAGCGCCGAATAAACTTCCCGTCCGTTGTGAATTCGGACGAGGGAAACGTTCAAACAGCCGGCGGCCGAGCCATCGCCCATGGAGCTAGCCGAGGTAAACACTATCGCAGTTCTGGGAGCGGGCAACATGGGCCACGGCATCGCCGAGGTCGCGGCGCTCGCCGGATACGAGGTCGCGCTGCGCGACATCAAGGAGGAGTTCGTACGGAACGGGTACGACCAGATAGAGTGGAGCCTCGGAAAGCTGGCGGAGAACGACCGGATCGACGAGGACGAGGCGGACGCCGCGCTCGACCGGATCACGCCGCTCGTCGACCTCGAGTCGGCCGTCGAAGACGCGGACGTGGTCGTCGAGGCGGTCCCGGAGAGGATGGAGATCAAAAAGGAGGTGTACCAGGAGCTGGAGTCGTACGCGCCCGACCGGGCGATCTTCGCGACGAACACCTCCAGCCTCTCGGTCACCGAGCTGTCGGAGGTGACGGAGCGACCCGAGCGGTTCTGCGGGATGCACTTTTTCAACCCGCCGGTCCGGATGCCGCTCGTCGAGGTCATCTCCGGCGCGCACACGGACGACGCGACGCTCGACCTGATCGAGGGGCTGGCGGAGTCGATAGGGAAGACGCCCGTGCGCGTCCACAAGGACAGCCCCGGGTTCATCGTCAACCGCGTGCTCGTACCGCTGATGAACGAGGCCGCGTGGATCGTCCACGAGGGCGACGCGACCGTCGCGGAGGTCGACAGCACGACGAAGTTCGACATGGGCCTCCCGATGGGGAGCTTCGAACTCGCGGACCAGGTCGGCATCGACGTGGGCTACCACGTGCTCGAATACATGCACGAGGTGCTCGGCGACGCCTACCGCCCGTGCCCGCTCCTCGAAGAGAAGGTCGATGAGGACGACCTCGGGAAGAAGACCGGGCGGGGCTTTTACGACTACGAGGGCGGCGAGGGCGCGCGGATCCCGAGCGACGAGGGGCGCGAGGACGTGCGCGAGCGCCTCCTCGCCGTCATGGCGAACGAGGTGGCGGGGCTCGTCGAGAACGAGGTCGCGGACGCCTCCTCGATCGACCGCGCCGTGCAGCTCGGCGCGGGATTCCCGGACGGTCCGGCGAAGATGGCCGACGAGGCCGGCCTCGACTCGCTGGTCGAACGGCTCGACGGCCTTCACGAGGAGACGGGCGAACCGCGTTACGAGGCGGTGGAGCTCCTCCGCGAACTCGCCGAGTCGGGAGCGAGCTTCTACGGCGAGGACGGCGGGACGGCGGGCGTCGGCGCGGCGTCGGCGCTCGACTTCGAGACGCTCCGCGTCGAACGCGAGGGTCGCGTCGGCCACGTCGTGATCGACCGCCCGCACCGGATGAACACGATAAGCGCGGAGCTGATCGACGAGCTCGCCGCGGCGATCGACTACCTCGAATCCGACGACGAGACGCGCGCGATCCTCCTCACGGGCGAGGGCGACCGCGCGTTCTCGGCCGGGGCGGACGTCCAGAGCATGGCCGCCGGGGGAGCCGACCCGCTGGCGACGGTCGAGCTCTCGCGGAAGGGCCAGCAGGTGTTCGGCGAGCTGGAGGCGTGCGACCTGCCGGTCGTCGCAGGCATCGACGGCTACTGCCTCGGCGGCGGGATGGAGCTCGCAACCTGCGCGGACCTGCGGGTCGCGAGCGAGCGCTCCGAGTTCGGGCAACCGGAGCACAACCTCGGTCTGATGCCGGGGTGGGGCGGCACGCAGCGGCTCCGCCACATCGTCGGCGAGGGGCGCGCGAAGGAGATCATCTTCACGGCCGAGCGGTTCGACGCGGAGACGATGGAGCGCTTCGGTTTCGTCAACGAGGTGGTTGGGAACGACGAGCTCGCCGACCGGGCGATGGAACTCGCGACGGACCTCGCGAACGGGCCGCCGATCGCCCAGAAGTACACGAAGCGCGCGATGCTGAAGGGCCGCGACGACACCGACGCCGGCCTCGAGATCGAGTCGCAGGCGTTCGGCCACCTCGTGGGCACCGAGGATCTGATGGAGGGCGTCACGGCGTTCACGAGCGACCGCGAACCGGAGTTCGAGGGGAAGTAACGCAGCCCGATCGCCGTTCGGTAACGGAATCTTTAAACGAATACCCGAGTCAGATTCTACTGCGCGCTCGGTTGGTGTAGTCCGGCC
Organism: Halegenticoccus soli; assembly: GCF_002844195.1. Classification (GTDB taxonomy): domain Archaea; phylum Halobacteriota; class Halobacteria; order Halobacteriales; family Haloferacaceae; genus Halegenticoccus; species Halegenticoccus soli. Next base: position 21,887 of record NZ_PEND01000010.1, on the reverse strand, counting down.
AATCATGTTGGCCTTTCGAGCCAACGACCGGGGTTCAAATCCCCGACCGAGCATCTTCTGCGTGAACTGCCGCGCGGAGTCCCGTCTCCGCGCGACACCCGTGAACGAAGAGATGCGAGCACTCGGGCGATTTGAGCGAGCGAGTCGCAGCGCGCGAACGGAGTGAGCGCGACCGTCTCGCCCGGTTCAAATCCCCGACCGAGCATCTTCTGCGTGAACCGCTGCGCGGAGTCCCATCTCCGCGCGACGTTCGGACGGGGTCGGAAAATCGCGGTCCGTCGCGGAACGAGGGACGGCCGGAGAGCGACCGCCGTGGCGACTGTGACCTTGCGGAGTGCGTTCGAATCAGGCGACGGTCGCTTCCGCGTCACCGCCCTCGGATGACGCAGTTATCAGTGCCCTCGGCGGGCGCTAGGAGATGGGACCCCGCCTGTAAAGTACGTTTTCGCCGATCGATCGAAACCTCGCGGGCACCGGACCCTCGTCGTCGCCTCGAAGACGGCACCTCCCGCGGCGGCGCGGGGACGACGCGCGGTAGCGCGCGGCTGGGGCGCGCAACCGGCGGATTTCGTCACGAATTCTTCTAATAGTCTTATTTATGAATGTGAGAAAATTTGATGTGCGAGCGAGACGTCGTGTCGGACGTAATGGCTCGCACGTACCCACGACGAGAGATTCTCGTCGCCGGCGGCAGCGCGCTCGCGGTCTCCCTCGCGGGATGTTCCGGCATCGAGGGAATCGGCGACGACGGCGCGGACGGACAGGACTCCCCGAGCCCGACCGACGGCGAACCGTCCCCCGCGGGAGGGACGGACACGCCCGACGCGACCGACTCGCCGACGCCGGAGGAGACGACCGGGTCGGAGACCACGACCGACTCCGAGACGACGTCGGACCCGGAGGAGACGTCGACGCCCGAAGACACGCCCGAGGAGACGACCGAGGAGGAAACCGACACTCCCGAAGAGACGACCGAGTCGGAGGAGACGACGGGCGACGGGTCGGGTTCGGACGGGGGAGGCGGTTCGAGGAGGGTCGAGATCGTCGACCACACGCTTCTCGGGGACGAGTACGACGGTTCGCACCTCGTCGGAACGGTGAAGAACGTCAGCGACGAGACGCTCGCGTCGGTCGAGGTCCGCGCGACCTTCTACGACGCCGAGGGGAACCGTCTGGACTCGGTGACCTGGAGCGCCGAGGACGTCGACCCGGGCGAAACGATCGAGTTCGAACTGCAGACCGACGCCGAGGAGCCGAACGTCGACCGGTACGAGGTCGAAGCGACGGCGTCGAACTGAGGCGCGTCGGCGCGCCGGCTTCGTCGGATCGCGGACCGGCGGGGCGACGCTCGCCGCTTTGTGCCGCCCGGATCCGCCGCGTGCCGCCGCCTCGTCGATCGATGCGCTCCCGCGCGAGGCGACACAGTAACGGTAGTAGCGATCCGAGACTCGGTCGATGAACCGGGGTCGCCTCCTGCTCGCCGCGTCGACGGCCGTCGCGGCCGTCGCGACGGCCGGGAGCCTGTACTTCAGCGTCGGCCTGGGGCTCGTCCCCTGCGAGCTCTGCTGGTACCAGCGCGTCTTCATGTACCCGCTGGTCGTCGTTCTGGGCGTCGCGGCGCTGGACGGGGACGAGGACGCGTGGCGGACCGGCCTCGCGCTCGCGGTCCCCGGCGGACTCGTCGCGGCGTACCACACCTACTTGCAGGTCGGCGCGGCGGGGAGCGCGTGCTCGATCGGAGGGGGCTGCGCCGCGGTGCTCTACCCGATGGCCGGCGGCCTCCTCACCATTCCGCGGCTCTCGCTCGTCGCGTTCGCGCTCGTCGCGCTCGGACTGGCGGGCCTCGCCGCGTCGCGGTCCGACCGCCGCCGCGGTTGACGCGCGGTGGATCGCGGCCGGTCGCGGCCGATCGCGTCGAATCCGGCCGAAACGAGATGCGACGACGGGGGGCGACCGACGGAGGGCGGCGCGCAGTCGCCGCCGGCGGGTCGCTCCGGGAGTGGCGGGATACTCAGCGGTCCTTGAGCCGGTGGAAGAGCGAACTCTGCTGCGTCGTGATGTGGTAGACCGCGGAGACGACGATGAGGGCGAAGAACGCGCCGCCCAGGACGGCCGCGTCGACCGCCGAGACGACGGGGACGCCGAAGCGCTCCGCGATCAGAACCAGGAGACCCAGCAGGCCGAGCCCGAGGTAGTACTCGCCCCACGAGAGGCCGTACTTCGGGACGATTTCGAGGTACACGGTCACCTCGTCGGCGTGCTCCGCGAGGGTGACCTCCTTGGCGTTCGCGTCGTACGCGACGATGCCCAGATCGTCGAGCTTCGGCAGGTGCGTCTGGTGCAGCGAGACGTACACGCTCTGGCGGATGTTGCGGGGCGGCGGGGACTCACCCGACTCGACGCTCGCGATGTGCTCGGCGAGGTCCCGGACGGTTTCGGTCCCGTCCCGTTCGCGGAGCCGTTCGAGGACCAACCGGCGGCGATCGTTCCTGAGAACGTCGTGAATCTGGGTGGATTCGAGCGCCCCGTCGCCCGGGGCGCTTTCCGTCGCCTGTTGGACCCCTTTTGAATTCATCCCGAACTGTTCTCTCGTCTGACACGGCTTGAATCTAACCGATAATTTTCTGCCTTTCGACATATTTCGAATGTCGGAACACTCATTATTTATGTGATCGTCGAAAGGATGACATCCGCGGGACTCCGCTCCGAACGCCCGCGCTCTCGGTTCCGAAGATCGGGCGGGAGAAGGGAGTCACGCGAGCCAGTCGTCCGGCTTCGTGTCGTAGTCGACGTCGCTGGCGGCGATGCGCTCTTCGAGGTCCGCTTCGAGCTCGTGGGTCTCGAACGACGTTCCGTCGTATCTGATGCGCTTTCCGACCTCGATCGGCTCCGGCTCGCGGTTGCGGCGACGGGCGATTTCGAGGTCGTGGTCGTCGTACTCCTTCACGATGGTCATCAGGTTCACCGGGCGGCCCCACAGGTCGTAGAGGCGTTCGAGCACCCCCTTCGCCTGCTGGACGTCGAGCATGACGCCGTTGTACTGGTGGCCGAGCAGCAGTTCGCCGCGGTTGTCGTAGTTGCCGTCGTAGACCGCGATCGTCGGCTTCCCGAAGTTCGTAAACCGCAGGAGCAGCTTCTTCTTCACGTCCTCGTACTCGCTGCTCGTGACGCGGAAGTCGCCGCTGGCCCGCGTGTACTCGTACGTGAAGTAGTGGTTCTCGGTGACGAACTCCTGGGTCAGGAACGCGTCGAGGAACGTCACGTCGTTGTGGCTCTCCCTGACCTCGCGCATCCGGTCCCAGCCCGCGGCGTAGTTCACGTCCGCGATCGCCTCCTCGACGGTGTCGTAGCGCTCGTCGTCGAACATGTAGCGCGCGAGCTGCTCCAGCTCGGACCGCCGGATGCGACCGAGGAAGCCGCGGTTCTGCGGCTTCACCAGCGAGAAGTGCCGTTCGGCGAGCCCCTCGTAGGTGAGCACCTTCCAGGGGTACCGGTCGACGTCGACCGCGTCCGGGTCAGTGAGCGCCCGGTCGAGCGCCTCGTGGTCGACGCGCGGATCGTCCTCGCCGAGCGCGAGGAGCTCCTCCAGCGCGTCCGACCGAACCCCGTCGATGGCCGGATCCGCCCGGAGGAGCTCCTGCACCTCGTCGAAGTCGACGACCTCGTGGAAGTTCCGCCAGGAGACGCCCGTGACGCGCAGGAGCTTGTCCGCGACCTCGCGGCGGTTGGCCGTGTTCTCGATGTACTCCCAGAGGTCCTTTCCCAGCTTGTAGGGGTTGAGTCCCGGCGACCCCAGGACGCGCGCCTGGTGGTCGGCGTAGGTGATGAACTCGTCCGTCCCCGCGAACCGCTCCTCGCTCATCATCATCGACTCCCAGTAGGCGGCCCACCCCTCGTTCATCACCTTCGTCATCTTCTGGGCCGCGAAGTAGTACGCCTCCTCGCGGAGCATGTCGAGCACGTCCTTCTGCCAGGGCTCCATCTCGACCGCCCTGTCCTTCTCATCGTCGTAGCGCATCCCGTGCTCTCTGAGGAACGCCAGCACGTCCTTGCGCGGCTCTTCGAGCTCCGCGGCCTCCTTCTCGGCGGCCTCCAGCCGATCGAGCCACTCCTCGTCGAACACCTGCCGGCGGACGTCCTCGGAGATGTTCAGCTGCTCCAACCGCTTGCGCAGGTCCTCGCGTTCCTCGCGCTCGCGGGGGCTGCCCGCGTTCACGAACGCGCGGTGCTGGTCGATCGTGTCCTCCAGGCAGAGGACGGCGTCGATGAACGCCTCGACCTCGCCGCGGTCGATCTCCGGGTCGTCCATGTAGCGGCCGATCGCCTCGGCGTGCTGTTCGAGCATGGCCGCGGCGGCGAGCGCGTCTCCGTCGTCGGCGAACATGCCGAACCACTCGTTGTTGGCGAAGAAGTCGGCGTGCGCCTCGACGTGAGTGATCACCGCCTTCTGGTCCGAGAGCGAGTTCGACTCCTGCAGGAACGCGTGGGAGGGGTTGTCGTTGTTGACGATCTCGAACGCCTTGCCCATCCCGAACTGGTCCTGCTTGCGCTGGCGGTCGTAGGTCATCCCCCAGCGCCAGTGCGGGTACCGGGTCTGGAACCCGCCGTAGGCGATGAGCTGGTTCATCTCGTCGTGGTCGACGATCCAGTAGTTCACCGGGTACGGTTTCAGCCCGAGTTTCCGCGCCAGCGCGCCGGCCTCCCGGACCGGCTCTTCGAGCCTCGCCGCCTCCTTCCGCGCGTCGATCCTGTCGTCTCTCATGATGCGTCCTCTGTGCTGAGGATCCGGTAGATCGCGTCCACCACGTCCTCCGGCTGCTTCACGTACGCGACGACGACGTTGCCCTCGTCGCTCAGCGAGCTTTCGACCTCCTCGGCGTGCGTCGCGTTGATCGCGTTGCCCCCGGGCTGGGTCTCCACGTAGGCGTGGAGGTTCGCCGGGATCTCCCGCATCAGCGGGATGACGTTCTCCTTCGTGTCGTTCGAGGAGTTCTCGCTGTCGCCCGCCGCGAAGACGTAGCGGTTCCACTCGCTCCAGGGGTACTCCTCTTCGAGGATCTCCTTGGCCAGTTTGTACGCCGAGGAGATCTTCGTCCCGCCGCCGGAGCGGATGCCGAAGAACTGCTCGCGCTCGACCCGCCAGGCCTCCGCGTCGTGGGCGATGTAGACGAACTCGGCGTTGTCGTACTTGCCGGTGAGGTACCAGTCGAGGGGCGTGAACGTCCGCTCGACCAGTTCGCGCTTCTTCTCGCGCATCGACCCGGACACGTCGCGGATGTTGACGACGACGACGTTCTTCTGCTTCTCCTCTATGACCTCCGGGTGCCGGTAGCGCTCGTCCTCCCGGCGGAACGGGATGTCCCGGAGCCCGTCGCGGCGGATGCGCTGGATCGTCGTCGTCCGCTCGACGTTCTCCATCATCTCCTCGAAGCTCTCCCATGCGCCCTTCTCGGACTCGGGGACGTCCTTCGCGGCGTCCTCGATCCACGCGCGGGAGACGAGGATGTTCTCCTCGCGGGCCCACCGGAACACGTCGTCCGCCGTTGCGCCGTCGACCTTCAGCGCCTCGCGGACGTAGTCCTCGTCGAAGTCCATCGCCAGCTTGCGCTTCAGGCCCGCCTTGAACAGCTTCTGGAAGTCGAGGGTGCTGTTCGGGCCGGTGCGCGTCACGTCGGTGAAGTCGCCCTCGATCTCCTCGATCACCTCCTTGCCCTTCGGTTCGAGTTCGAGGCCGAGCTCCTCGTCGAGCTCCTGGGCGAACTCCTCAGGGTCCATCTGGTAGTACTCGTGTTCGGCCCCCTCCTCGCCGGGTTCGCCCTCCTCGTCGCCGTCGCCGGGCTGCGGCCGGGGCTGGCCGATCGGCTGGCCGACGTCCGGCGTGCCGCCCTGCCCCTGGCCGACGCCGCCCATGTCGCGGCGGTCGTAGGCGAACTCCGGGAGGTCGACGATCTTGATGGGGATGTTGATGCTGTTCGGCCCGCTGCCGCCGAGGTCGCCGTAGCTGATGAACTCCTTCAGGTCCTCGCGGCGCTCCTCGCCGACCTCGCGGAACCGCTCGACATCCTCTCTCAGTCCCATTTGTAGCTCACCTCGCGCATCACCTTCCGGCTCGTCAGCTCGGCCGACGCCTCGCTGTAGCCGTGGTCGGTCATGTGCTCGATCGTGCGCGCTTTGATCGCTGCCGTCTCGGTGTTCGCGGGGGGGTCGTTCCACTGCCGCGGGTCGAGGTCCTCGAAGAGCCGCTGGACGTCGGTCCAGTCGTGCGTTTCGAGCACCTCCTTGATCACCGGGATCTCCGAGAAGTCCACGTTCGAGACGGAGAACTCCTCGTCGCGGTTCTCCCACGCGTAGCGGTTCAGCGCCGTGATGACCTTCTCCCGGCGGAACCGCTTCACCGGGTCGGTCGGCTCGTTGCCGACGTACGCGCCGGAGCCGAACCGCCCGAGGTGCTCGGTCTCGAACAGCTTCATGAGGAGCGGATCCGGGTCGACCGGTCCGCGCTCGGTCTCCAGCTGCTCGTCGCCCGCCCACGCGTAGACGTGCTCGACGTACTCCGCGACGGTCTCCTCCTCGACGCCCTTCTCGGCGAGCAGCGCGTCGAGCACGTCCCGCTCCTGCTGTTCGAACACGTAGCTCTTCACGGACGCGAGCCTGCCCTCGTACTCCGTCGCCTCCGCGCGCGAGAACACCGGCGTCTCGGCCAGTTCGTCCGCCATCGCGTCGAGGACGTCGCCCGGCATGATGACGCGCTCGACCGGCAGCTCCGGGTGGTGGCGGTCGCGGTCGCCGTGGAGGAGGTCCGCGACGATGTCGCGCGTGTAAGTGACGGGGATGCCGTGGGTGCCGTCGCTCTCGTGGCCGAACTCGAACTCCTCGATGTCGCGCCGGTCGTCGCCCTCCTGCAGGTAGCCGCGGTCGAAGAGCACCGCCTTGTCGACGAGATTCAACCCCGGCGGCACGTCTTCGGCGTCCAGGCGCGTCACCACGCTGTACAGCGCCGCCGCCTCCAGCGCGTGCGGGGCGAGCTCGCGGTCGCGCACGTCCCCGCGGCCGTCGCGCACATCCAGGACCAGGGGCGCGCGGATGCGCTCTGCGATCTCCTCGTAGTCGTCCGCGTCCCACACCTCGGTCTCGTTCGTGAGTTCGCGGCGGATGAGCTCGGTTTCGAGGCTCAGGTTCGTGAGGTAGCGGAACTCGTGTCGGTCGAGCCGCCGCTTCAGCGCCTTGAGCGGGTCCCGCCCGTTCCGGTCCGCGAACTTGTCCAGTTCCACGTCGAGGTCCGGGTTCGAGATGATGACGAGCTGCGTGTCGATGTCCATCCCGATCCCCTTGTCCAGCTTGACGTGCCGCTCGTCGGGGACGTTGAGCAGCTTCTGGAGCAGGTCGGAGTGCTGGGTGGCGTCCTCGACGATGGTGAGCAGGCAGTTGCCCTGCGACAGCACCCCGTCGTAGGAGAACGCCTGCGGGTTCTTCCGGCCCCGCGAGTCGAGCTCGCGGAGCATCCCCGGCATCCAGCTCCCGACGAGCCGCTCCTTCGGCGACCCGTCGTCCTCGGAGTGGAGCACGCCGATCCCCCGCCCGACGTCGACGACGTAGTTCTTCACCCGGAGGTGCTTCGGATCCGTGATCGCGGAGAAGAGGTCCCCCTTTCCGTTCCGCCGGTACTGCTCCTCGAGGTAGTCGTACGCCTCGCGGCAGAACGGGTCGAGGTCCACGTCGACGGCGACCGGGATGTGACCGTCGAGCTCGGCGTTCATGTCGGCCAGGAGGCGGCGTCGGACCTCCGGCGGGAACACGGAGAACGGGTGGACCTGGACGGGGCTCTCGTACCAGTCGTCCTCGTCGTCGATCCCCTCGTCGCCGTAGCTCAGCCCGCGGGTGTCGGAGGCGTTGGCGACGTTCCACTCGACGGTGTACCGCCGGCCCTCGGGCGTCTTCGAGTACTCGCGCAGGCCGTTTATGAGACAGCGCTTCAGCTCCGACTTGCCCGTCGCGGTCGGCCCGTCGAACCAGATGATCTTCTCGCCCTTGCCGCGCTCTGCGGCGATGGTCCGGAGGTCGTCGACGAACCCGTTGAGCACCTCGGTGTTGCCCAGGATGGCGTGTTCGCCGTCGTTGTGCGGGTCGTCGAAGAAGCGGTACCGCTCGCGCTCTTCGCCCTCCTCGACGACCGGTCTGGTCCCCATCGACTCGATTGCTTCGAGCAGGTACTTGCTCGCGTGCGAGGCGATCGAGGGCGACTCGAAGGCGGCGTCGACGTACTCCGCGAGGCTCATCGGCTCCTCGTACGCCCCGTCGAGCGCGCGGTCGGCCTCTCGAATGTAGTTCCGTCGCATCGTCTATGACTCGAGCTCGGCCTTGGCCACCTCCGCGCCGGCGAATTCGAGCACTTCGCGCGCCCCCTCGCGGGAGTACCCCTGCTCCTCCAGCGCGTCGATCCACGAGTTGCGCTCGTCGTCGTCGAGCTCGTTCGCGGACACCAGCGCCGAGAAGTTGATGTTGTGCTTCTTGTCCTCCCAGAGCTTGCGCTCCAGCGCGCGGCGGAGGCGGTCGTTGTCCTGCGGGTTGAAGCTCGTCCCCTCGCGTGCGCGCCGCGAGACCCAGTTGGACACCTCCTGACGGAAGTCGTCCTTGCGGTCAGCGGGGATGTCCAGCTTCTCCTCGACCGACCGGAGGAACTTCTCGTCGGGGTCCTGTTCGCGGCCGGTGAGCTCGTCCTTGACGGTGGCGTCGTCGATGTACGCCATCACGTGGTCCATGTACTTCTCGCCCTGCCGGCGGATCTCGTCGAGGTCGTACGCCAGCGCGTGGCGCACGTCCTCGATCGCCCGCTCCTTGTACTCCTCGCGCACCATCTCGAGGTAGCGGTGGTACCGCTCGATGTTCTCCTCGGGGATGGACCCGTGGTTCTCCAGGTTCTCCTCGAAGTGGTTGAACGCCGTCAGCGGACTGAGGTAGCTCCGCCCCCGGTGGGTCGAGTCCATGATCGCCTCGGCGATCTCGTCGCCGATGAACCGGGCGGAGATGCCCTCCATCCCCTCGGAGATGTCGGCCTTCGCGTCGCCCTCCTCGCGGAGCTTCTTCACGTCGACGTCGTCGCCGTCGTCGATCTCGCCGTTGTAGGCCTTCGCCTTCTGTATCAGCGAGATGCGCTCGCCGTCGGGCTCCTCGATGCGGGTCAGGACGCCGAACAGCCCCGCCATCTCGAGCGTGTGCGGCTCGATGTGCATGTGCGGAACGTCGGCGTTGCGGAGCATCTTCTGGTAGATCTCGGCCTCCTGTTCGTACTCGAGGACGTACGGGAAGTCGATCCGCTTGGTGCGGTCGTTGAACGCCTCCATCTTCTCGTCGCCCTTCTTGTCCCGGTACTCGGGCATGTTCGTCCGGCCGACGATCACCTGGTCGATGTCGATCCGGGGGTTGTTCTTCGGCTTGATCGTCTGCTCCTGGCTCGCGTGCAGGAAGTCGTACAGGAACTCCCGCTGGAGCTTGAGCAGCTCCTCGCCGGAGAAGATACCGCGGTTGGCGTTGCAGAACGCCCCGGAGTAGTCGAACGCCCGGGGGTCCGACTCGCCGTACACCGCCAGCTTCGAGTAGTTGACGTCGCCCGTGAGCTCCGTCTCGTCCTGGTTCTTCTTGTCCTTCGGCTCGAACGTCTCGATGCACTGGCGCTTGTTCTCGCTGGCGACGAGGCGGACGATCTCGACGTGATTTTCGAGCACCGCCTTCAGGTCGTCGTCGTAGTACGCGAGCAGCTGGTCCATGTAGAACTCCGACGCCGGGTCGAGCGACTGCTCGTTGCGGATGGTGTAAGGGGCGTCGAAGTTCTCGTTGAGCCGTTCGATGACGCGGTCGCGCTGCTCCTGCGGGAGCAGCACGATCGGATCCTGGTTCATGGGCGACTGGACGGTGTCGTCCGCCGGGTCCTGGTCCCTGATAACGTCACAGAGGTTCACCCAGCGGAACGTGTACATCCGCCCCTCGTCGCGCATGGTGTAGTCCTCGAAGTACCGACGAACCATCGAGTCGAAGTGCGACTTGCCGGAGCCGACCGGCCCGAGCAGCAGCTTGATCCGCTTTTCGGGACCGAGGCCGCGGGCCCCGCTTTTCACCTTGTTCACGAACTCGTGGATCGATTCGTGCACCTCGCGGCCGTAGAAGATGTTCTCCCCCTCGTGGAGGGGGTCCTCGGAGGCCATGAGGTACTCTACTACTCCGGCGTCCTCGTCGTACCGGGTGCCGTAGTAGTCGAACATGTCGGCAACGCGCTGGTGGGCGTTGCGGGCGATCCGCGGGTCTTCGTACACCTCTTTCAGGTACCAGTCGAACGATTTCGCTTCCCGCAGGTCCGCGGGCACCGATTCCTGGTAGTGCTGACTGAGGTCTTCGAGGGTTTCGATCTCGCCGTTCATTGTATCACTGACGGAGTCTCGTCTTGTTGCGGGCCGGACTCGTCGTCGGCCCAGCGCGGGGAGATGAGTCGGGAGAGAGACGGAGAGAGCCAACGTCGGAACCGGACGCGTCGCTCGTGCCGGGGGCGGCAGTCACGGCGAGCGGTTTGTCCGGTTCGTGGCATGTTCAATCATACCACTCCTTCCGCGCGGCAACAATTATCAGCGTCTTGATCCGACAGAACGTCAACGGTCGACTGGCGATGCGCGGAGGGTGTGGTCGTCCGGTCGGCGTGGACCGAGACTATTTAGACTGTGAGATGCGCTCCCATATAACTCTTGCCCCAAATTTGGGTGGGGACCGCCGTTCGAGAGGGGGAAAAAGCGGCGACGGGAGCCACTCGAAAGGTGGCGACGCGTTCCTAATATCCTCACCATTTATATACGAGGTGCCGATGGCGACGGGTGAGTCGGCGTTTGGGGCCACGATCGGCCGGAAATTCGGCGCTCATCGAAACGATCGTAACCCGGTTCGCCGACGACGCCGACGCGGTAGCGTCCTCCCCGCGGCGTCGAACGTGACGCATTAGCGTCCGGAGAACCTACGCGTTTCGTATGAGCTTCGACGGACTGCCGGAGGGGTGGACGGTGTGGAACGACGAACCCGACGGGCGCGGCATCCTCGCGTACCGGCCGGACGTGTTCGACACGCGGGAGTTCCCGGCGCCGTGCCTCCCGACCGTCTTCGTGACGAACGGCTCGCGGCGGCGGCGTCCCGGGGCGGCGCAGATGCCGACCGACGAGTGGCACGTGACGCTGTTTCTCGAACCCGAGGTGGAGGCCGGGACGGAGACGTACGACTCCCGCGACGCCGCCGTCGAGGGCGCGGTCGCCTACGCTCGGCGCTTCGCCGAGGGCGAGATCGACTACCGGGAGCTGTATCAGGTCCCGCGGGAGGAGTACTTCGAGCGCCTGGACGAACTCACCGGGCGGGGGGACGATCCGGACGAGCGCAACTGAGTCGCGACGACGACCGCGGGTGAGCCGGACCAATCGACCGGAACCGCCCGAGCGGGGCCCTTATCCGCGCCGGACGCGAACTGGATCCCATGTCGAAAGTCACGCTCATCGGGACCCGCCTCGCCGACGTGGGTCGGGAGTTCGTCTACCAGGGCGAGTCCCGCGGATGCGAGGGGTGCCCGTACCGGAACCAGTGTCTGAACCTCTCGGAGGGGAACCGGTACCGCATCACGGGCGTCCGCGAGAACGCGCAGACGCTCGAGTGCGCCGTCCACGACGCGGGCGTCAGGGCGGTCGAAGTCGAGCCCGCGTCCGTCCCGGCGAACGTCGCCTCGAAGGGGGCGTACGCCGGCAGCAAGGCGCGGCTCGAAGGGTCCTGTCCGCACACCGACTGCCCCAGCCACCCGTGCTGCGTCCCCGCCGGAGCCGACTTCGACGAGGAGTACCGCATCCGGACGGTTCTCGGCGAGCCGCCGCACGACTACTGCATGCTCGACCGGGACCTGACGCTGGTCGAGTTCGCGCCGAAGGACGAGTGAACACCCTCTTTCGCCCCACTTTTTCCCTCGTTCGACGACGCAGACCGCGAGACCGCCTACTCCAGCGTTCCGACGCGCTCCGCGGCGTAGCCGAACACGTCCGCGTAACCGTACGGCGACATGAGGATGGGGTAGAACGGCGCGTCGGCCGACAGGCGCTCGCCGTCGGCGGCGGCGAACCGCTCGCCCGCCGCCACCCGCTCGAAGTTCGTCGCGTACACCTCGTACTCCTCGGCGGGGTCTTTCGGAATCGGCTCCAGCAGCCTGAAGACGGTCACGTCCCGCCGTTCGCCCGCCTCGACCGGGTCGTCGGTCATCGGCGCGGAGAGCGCCCCGGTGGCGGCGAGGAACGATCGGACGAGCCAGTAGGCGTTGTCCGCGGCCTCGTCCGACCCCTGAAATCCGCACTCGACCTCGACGGTGTGGGGGTGTTCGATGAGCCGGCCGTCGGTGAACCGGTCCGTCTCGACCACGATGTCGACGGGCAGGTGGGGGCAGATCGCCCGCGTCACGGCGTCGACGGTGTCGACCAGCGCGAACGGTTCGCCGTACGACTGCGTCGAGTGCAGCGAGAGCGTCGTGCAGTCGCGGAGTTCCCGCGCGAGTTCGTGGGCGAGCCGCCGCTCTATCGACCTCGCGTCAGGGTCGCCCGGGAACGCGCGGTTCAGGTCCTCGTCGATGTAGCGGACGTCGCGTTCGAGCGCCTCCTCGTGGGCGACGACGAGCTTCACCGGGCGCGACGCGGTCGGCTCCTCGGCGACGAGCCGCTCTATCGCGTGGACCCCGCACGGCTCGTCGCCGTGGACGGCCGCGACGACCGCGACCTCCGGGGTTCCCTCCCCCAGCTGGTAGATTCGCATCGTCGAGTAGTTCGCGCGGTCGCTAAAGTCAGTTAAGAATCGACGCGACCGCCGAAGCGGGGAGAGCCGACGCGGTCAGTCGAGCCCCTCGGCGTACTCGTAGTCCACGTCGTAGGCCGTCGGCCGCTGGCCGTCGATGGCGATTCGCCAGCCCTCCAGCGCGGTCGGATCCGAGAGCGCCGCCTCGAGCGTCCGCCGGACGTCCGCGAGGTCGACGCCGTAGAAGTCGTCCGGCACGCCGGCGAGGTACTGCAGCGCGGTGCGAAAGAGCGAGCGCATCCCCTCGTCGTTCTCGAAGTCGAAGTGCTTGTACGCGCCGGCGGCGACCTGCACCATCCCGTGGAGGAAGGCGCTCTCGACCGTGCCGCCGCCGTAGTTGTACCACTCGTCCTCGAAGCAGTCGTGCGACTCGTGGAAGTCGCCGGAGTTGAAGAGGCGCACACCGTGTTCCACCGCGCGGCGGAGCGTCGCGTGTTCCCACTGCCGGACGTCCGTGCGCCAGCCCGTCGGGTTGCCGAGCGGCGGTGCGACGCCCGGATCGCGGGTGTGCTCGTCCATACCACAAGCTATCCACCGAGGCGTGTAACTCCATCGGCGAGCGCGGACCCGGCGGGTTTGTATCGCTGCACGGCGTTTCGGAACGTTTTAAGCGCCTCCGGCCGGTAGCCACGACTGCGCGAAGGTAGCCAAGCCTGGAAACGGCGGCGGACTCAAGATCCGCTTCCGTAGGGGTCCGTGGGTTCAAATCCCTCCCTTCGCACTGTTCCGAGCACACGCCTGCGAGCGACTGCTATGTCGCTCGCGTCGCTTGCGGAGAACGTTCCGAACGCGGACACGGGAGAATCACGCTCGGAGGACAGTATTCAAATACGATTAGCGCCTAGCCGGATCGTTAATGAAAGACTGTAACGAATGCGGGGCGCGGCTCTCCCTGCGGCGGCCGAGCGACGCGGAGTACGGCGTTCCGGCGGTCGACGGCCGCCGGTATCCCGACGAGTGTCCGCGGTGCGGCGCCGAGGTCCGATAGAAGGTCGAAAGCGGAGGCGCGGCTCCCGGTCGGATCGGTCGAAGAAGCGAACTCCGGAGAGCGACCGCGCCGTTACCGTTCGCCGCCGTCGGCGGCGACGCGGCGGCCGCGCTCCGCGACGAGCGTGTCGGCGTAGTCGCGTACCTGCTCCGGTTTCGGGCGGTAGCCGTCGCGGGCCTCCGACGCGATCATGTCGATGACCTCCGCCACGTCCCGACTCGAACCGTTCTCGTGGAGCTGTTCGAACACTTCGCCGTACACCGTGCTCTCCCAGTGGCTCCAACTGTCCTCGTCGAGGCGGCACGAAGCGACGTACTCCAGTTGTTTGACCGCGGTCTCCGGACGCATACATCCCGATTCTCGATCCAGGATTAAAAAACTACTCTATTTCGTAACTGAGTAAATAGCTGCGAGGCGGGGTGGAGAGCCGCTACCGCGTGCGATCGCTCGCTTCGAGATACGCGTCGAGGAGGTCCGGGAAGTCGCGCCCCCGGAGGTAGCGGAGACCGAAATCGGCCGCCCAGTCCACGATCCCGGTGTCCTCGGTGACGACGCCCGCGTCGAGTTCCCGCGCGAGGACGAGCAGATCGAAGTCCTCCTGGGAGTCGAGCACGCCCCGGCGGAGGGTGTCGCGGTACTCGTCCCGGAGCTCCGAGATGACCCGATCGACCTCGTCCGCGTCCCCCCCGCCCCGCGCCCTCCGGACGGCGTTCTCCGAGACGCGGAGCCCACGGTTCACCCGCTCGCTCATCTCCCGAATGAAGCCCTGGACGACCTCCGCGGGGATCATGACCTCGTAGTGGGCGGGGTTCTTCTTGATGATCCAGACGTTCAGTTTCGAGCGCGTCTCCGGCGGCACGTCGCGGCTTTCGAGGATCGAGAGGAGCTCCGCGTGCACCGACGGCGGCATGTAACAGGAGATGTTGAGTTCGAGCTTCGCCCGCGCGATCGTGTCGAGAAACCGATCGAGCGCGGCGGCGAGGTCCTCGCCCTCCTCGCGGATCGCGTCACTGAGGAACAGCGACGTGTCGAGAACGAACCGTTGCTTGAGCGGATAGTCGGCCATCAGGTCCCGTAGGACGGCGGGATAGATGAACGCGCGGCCCCTGCGGCGGCCGTCGGCCGTCTCGTTCGACCGAGTGCGCCGTTACTTGCCCTCGCGAATCGGTTCGGGAAATCGCAGAAAAGTTCATGTGTGTCGGTAGCATACTACATGATTGCGGAACTCGCGGGGACAAACCGGACGACCGATTTCGGTCCGCGAAAAGCGGATCGGAGCCGGTGAGGCGTAAACACCGAGCGCTCCGTAACAGGAGTCCGAGGTCAACGCGCCGAAGGAGAACCGTCCCGACCCAGGACCGTTCCGGAAGGAACGGCGCGAAGGCCAACTAGCGGACGACGCGAAAGCGGCGTTCGTGAAACCGCGTCCGTCGGGAGACCGGCGGACGACGGACGAGCCGTAAGGGTCGTTGAAAACGTCACCCGTCCGGGTCCAAGCCGCGGTTTTCGCCTTTTGTCGACCCCAACGCGCGAGCGGGCGAGCCGTTGCGACGATTCCGCGGAGCTTTCGCCCCGCGCTCCGAGCGGGCGCTCCGGCATCCGCAACGCCAAAGGCGGCTCCCCGAGAGCGGTCGGTCATGAAACTGGATGACACGGATCGAGCGATCCTGCGGATCCTCCAGGAGGACGCCCGAACCCCGTTCAGCGAGATCGCCCGACGGATAGACATGTCGAGCGCGACGGTGCACGATCGGGTCGGACGGATGGAGGAGGCGGGCGTCATCGAAGGGTACCACGCCAGGGTGGACCCCAAAGCGGTCGGCTTCGGCACCTCGGCGCTCGTTGGCCTTCGCGTCAAACAGGGCCACGAGTCCGAAGCGCTCGAACAGCTCCGCGAGATCGAGGGCGTCCGGGAGATCCACCTCACCACCGGGGAGTGGGACGTGATGCTCCGCGTCTACGCCCCCGACACCGACGGGCTCCGCGAGCTGATGTTCGAGCACATCGCCCACATGGAGGGGTTCGCGCGGTCGCAGACGATGGTCATTCTCGGCACCGAGTACGAGAGCCCCGGCCTGCCGATCTGATCGACGTCCCCCGACGCACCGTTCGTATCACCTCCCGGCCGCGAATGCGCGCCCCGCGTCCGAGACCGGAACGCTCAACAGGGCGTGCGCCACCTTTCGGCATATGGCAACGGTCGCAGAGCGGGTCGGCGTCGCCCCGGAGCGTCTGTGGGGCGGCACCGTCCTCGCCCTCCTCCTCGCGCTCGTCGGCGGGTCGATCGCGTTCCCGCGCGCGGTGTACGACGGCTTCCTCTGGCGGTACTTCTGGGGACCGGTCGTCGCCGACGGCAACGGCGCGGTCTGTGCGGTCCGATCCGGCGGCACGACCCGACTTCTGAACAGCCAGTCGGCCTGCGCCGCGGCCGAGGGATTCGTCGCCTACCCCGGGTACACGCTCGTCTCCGAGGTCGGCTACATCGTCACTCTCCTGCTGATGCTGATGGGCGTCGTGCTCCTCCTGCGCCGGCTCGGCATCGGCGAGGACCGGACGTTCTTCTTCGCCCTGTTCCCGTTCATGCTGTTCGGCGGGGCGCTCCGGGTCGTCGAGGACGCCGGCATCGCCGCGATGCGCGCGGGCGTCGACCCGGCGATCCCCTTCCCCTGGAGCGCCCTCATCATCAGTCCGTTCATCTACTTCACCGTCTTCTTCGTCACGCTCGCCGTGGTCGTCGCAAGCGTCTGGCTCGACCGGCGCGGCGTCATCGACCGATACGAACGGGGCGTGTTCTGGGCCGGCGCGGCGATCCTCGCGGTCACGGTCGGGTACCTCGTCGCGCTCGCGGTCACGACCGAGTACGTCACGTTCCATCCGCAGGTGCTCGTCGTGATCCTCGTCGGCGCCACGCTCTCGACGGCCGTCGTCTGGTGGCTCATCGAGACCTACGCGCCGGACATCAACACCGGGACGGAGTACATCGGACTGGTCGTCATCTGGGGGCACGCCGTCGACGGCGTCGCGAACGTCGTCGGCCTCGACTGGATGGGCGCCCTCGGCGCGGGGCCGAATCTCGTCCCGAAGCACCCGGTGAACGCGGCCATCGTCGATCTCACGGGTGCGGTCCTGCCCGAGTCGGTGCTCGCCGTGACCGGCGACGCGTGGCCCTTCCTCGCAGTGAAGCTCGTCGCCGCGACGTTCGTCGTCTGGGTGTTCGAAGACGAGATCATGGAGGAGAGTCCGCGGTACGCGATCCTCCTCCTGATCGCGATCCTCGCCGTCGGGCTCGGGCCGGGGACCAGGGACATGCTCCGGGCGACGTTCGGCATCTGACCGGCCAAATTTTATATCGGATGGGGGGACCAGACCCCCCGTGCGCTGATCTCGCGCCGCGAACCGGTCCGCGATAGCACGGCACGCCCGTTCGCGTCACCCGCCCCCGCGCCGTCTGTTTGCACTCCTTACCTCCCCCCTCGTGCCGCCGTCAGGGGTACGGGTGGTACGCCTTCTCCGGCCGCGGTTCGAATCCGAGCTCCCGCGGCACCGAGTCGGCGCGTTCGCCGAAGAACGCCTCGCCGGTGAAGAGCGGCTGCGCCTCCGGTATCAGAACCCGGAGCGCCTCGAAGCCGAGCTCCGCCACGTCGCGCGGCGTGATCCGCGCGGCGTAGGCGTCGAGGCCCGCGTCCGCGACCCGGGCCACGACCGCTTCCAGCTCCGTTTCACCGGAAACGCGGTCTCCGCCGAGGCTGTCGGCCGGGACCCGCCCGTC
The DNA here is from genome assembly GCF_002844195.1 of Halegenticoccus soli. GTDB lineage: Archaea > Halobacteriota > Halobacteria > Halobacteriales > Haloferacaceae > Halegenticoccus > Halegenticoccus soli. Next base: position 4,281 of record NZ_PEND01000010.1, on the reverse strand, counting down.
GATCTCGACGAACGCCCGCGCCTCCGCCGGGAAGTCCGCGTACCGCCCGATCGCCCCCTCCTCCTCTGCGGCCCGATCGGGGCCCATCGCGCGCAGCTCCATCCAGTTTTGGAGCGCCTCCGCGAGCGCCGACTCGGCGGCGGCGTTCGCGTCGAGATCCGCGCCGGATCCCATCGCGAAGCGGGGCCACGGCCCGTCCCGGTGGACGGCGACGGCGATCACCGGCACGTCCACGTCCTGCGTCACGAGAAGCGGCGTCACCGAGAGGTTCTCGGCGCGGGCGCGTCCCGCGAGCGTCTCGAACGCCTCGCTCTCGACCGAGAGCCCGAGCGGCTCGAACGTCGAGTACCACGCGATCATCGTCGCGTCCCGCTCCACCACCTCGTACAGTCCGGAGAGAATCGCCTCGACCGTCGAGTTTCCGAGACCGAGACCGGTCGTGATCGCCGGTTTGTGCCGCCGCGCTGGCGGCGGGAACTGGACGAACTCAGCCGGAAGCGACGCCGATTCGCCGGTCGCCAGGTCGACGCCCTCGACCCAGGGAATCGGTTCCTCGGGATCGGGAGAGCGATAGCTCTCGGGCCTGACGAACTCCGCCGGAGAGACCGGACGCGCCAGGTTCGTCGCCGGCGCGGTCCTGAACTCGGTCGAGCGGTAGACGCCGGCGCTGTACCGCTCTAAGCCCTCGCCGAGGGCCTTCATGAACGCCCTGTCCCAGTCCGGATCTGCACCGGCCGCGAACTCGGCGGCGCGAGCGTCGCTGAAAACCGTCGTGTCGGCTGTCTGGGCGAGGTAGTACGGGATCGGAAACGACTCCCGCTCGCCGACCTGCCGGACGAGGCCGACGCGCTCGTCGAGCGCCCGCTCGGCGCGGGCGAGCGCGTCGTCCAGCGACGCGTCGCGGTAGTCGAGCGACAGCCTTCGGTCGCGTTCCTCGCCGCAATCGCACCCCGGAACCGGGGGAAACGACCGCTCGGGACCGGGAACCTCGACGAGAGTCCCCGAAATCGGTCCGCCGGCCAGAAGTCGGATCGCCCGCCTGCCGGCGATCGCGCCGGCGAGGCGGACGGCGCTTCGATCCCCGCGGGGACGGTCAGCTTCGGCGTCGGGATCGAGATTCGAGGCGACCCGCGCTCGAAGGCAGGCGTAACAGCCCGAACCCGGACCGAACGCGGCGACTGACGCGTCGATTCCGTCGAACGCGCGACCGCCAAGCCCGCCGATTTCGACCGCGAGCCACCGGTTCGCGGCTCCCACCGCCCTCTCGAACGCCGACGCGCCGGCGGGAGCGACGACGACGCCGAGGTCGAACCCGCCGAGGGCGTCCGGCGCGGTTTCGGCGACCGTCGCGTCAATGTCGGAGAAGGCCGCCCGGAGCGATTCGACCGCGGGGCCGCTCCCGACGATGCCGATGTCCATGCCGAGCGAGACGCGACCGAGGGAAAAAAGCGTCTGGATCGACGCCGGGGAAGTCTGCGTCCGGCGAGACGTCACTGGGAGGTCATCGAGGCGTCGACGAGACGCCGACGAGCGTCAGTACGGTTCCTCGATGACGAGCGTCCCGGCGTCGTCGTAGACGTAGACGGTGTCGCCGCCGTTGTTCCAGACCGGCGTGGAACTCCCCCAGTAGAGCTCGGTCTCGGTGTCGTCGCCGCTTCCGGTGTAGAGTGTCACGTACGCGCCGGCGTCGAGGGAGAACGACGGGAAGGCGTAGGTTTTGTCGACCTCGTCTTTTACCTGCCAGTCGGTCAGATCGAGCGCCCCGGTTCCGGCGTTCTCGAAGACCAGGTACTCGTCGTTGAGGTTGTCCCAGTCGTCGCCCTCGGCGTCCTCGTGGATCTCGACCAGCGCGAGTTCCCCCGATCCGTCGCCGGATTCGGCGTCGTACGCGTCGAACAGATCGAAGCTCGCGTCGAAGTCGGTCGTCGCGAGCACCTCGGGATCGGCGTCGACGTTGTTCGTCCCGTCGGTCACGCGGTCGGCGTTCAGGCGGAGGTCGGTGCCCAGCCCGGCCGCGACCTCGTTGAGGTTGTCGCGTGCTTCGCCGCTCGTCCAGCCGGTGCCGACCAGGACGACCGCCCCGCCGTCGCCGACGAACGCCGAGAGGGCGTCGAGTTCCGCGCTCGTGAACGCCTCGGGCGGCGTCGTCACGAGCAGCGCCCGGCCGCGGGAGAGGTTGTCGGCGGTGAGCGCGTTGACGCCCTCGAAGCCGATTCCCTGCCCTTCGAGATACCGCTGGTAGTACGCCGCGTCTTCCGCGGAGAGCCCGAAAGTCGCGCCGAACTGGCCGTGACCGCCGTCGATGAGCACGTCGCCCGTCCGGTCCGAGAGGAGGTCGACGAGGTTCGTCAGGAAGACGAAGTTCTCGAACGTCGAGGTGTCGACGTTGTACCCCTCCTCGGATTCGTAGCTCTCGTCGATCAGCTCGCCCCCCACGACGCCGACGCGCGCCGCCTCGTCGACCGCGACGAGCGGAATCCGGTCGTAGGACACGCCGGCGTCGACCTCCTGGCTCGCGGTCGACTCGGCGAAGACCGGGACGCGGGCGGGGTCGACCGGGCCGTCGGCCGTCCGGACGCTCGACGCCTTCGGGAAGAACAGGTCGTCCACGTCGCGGTTGCGGATCGACGTCGAGTTCTCGGGGTCGCTCTCCGCCCAGAGGCCGATCCCGTCCGCGCGCGCTGCCGCCTCGGCGTCCCAGAAGGTCTCGTGCTTCGAAAAGCCCGAGTCGTACACGCGGGCGTACCCCTCCTCGACGCACCGGAGGTTGTACAGCGTGTCGCGCGATCCGCTGCCGGCGTCGTAGTGAACGTACCCGAGGAGCCGACCGTAGACGTCGCGGACCGGCTCGTTCGGGTCGAAGCTCAGGTCGACCGTCTCGCCGTCGAGCTCGCCGAGCGCGAAGTCCGTCGCGTTCGCGCCCCACGTCTCCAGATACGTGGTGTCCTCGATCCCCTCCCACTCCTGGATCCGCTCGTACTGGCTGTTCGAGCTCGTTTCGGGCGTGTCGATGCCGAGAACGCGGACGTTCTCGATCGCGCCGTCGAGATCAACCTTGACGGTGTCGCCGTCGAGGACCTCCGTCACGGGGACCGTGTAGGTCTCCGTCGGATCCAGCCCGAGCCCCTCCCGGTCCGCGAAGTAGTCGAACGCCGCGTTGAACTCGTCGGTCACCGGCTCGTAGTCCCGGCCGCCGTTCCGAACCTCGTCCGTCACCTCGTCGTCGTTGAATCGGAACGACAGGCCGAGGTACCCCGGAACGTCGTTGAGGTTGGCCGTCTCGTCGTAGTCGTTGTAATCCGACTGGTCGTGGAGGAACAGGACGCCGCCGCCGGCGACGAAGTCGGCGAGCGCGTCGAGTTCGCCGCTCGTGAGGGCCGTACCCGGTGAGGTGACGACCGCCGCGTCGGCCCCGCCGAGGTCGCCGACGAGGTTCGACGTCGCCCGCACGTCGTACCCGTTGCGCTCGGCGTACGCGTGGAACTCGGAGAACTCCGAGAGCCCGTAGTACTGGCCGTGACCTTCGTCCCAGAGGACGACGCCTGTGCCGCCGACTTCCGCGTCCCAGACGTTGAGCACGAACTCCTCGTTGCCGCGCTGCCAGTCGGTCCCGTCGTCGACGAGCATCGCGCCGAACCCGACGACGCCGGCCTCGCTCGCGACGAGGGGGATGGGCGTCGAATCGTCGTAGATCACGCCGTAGCCGTCGCCGTCTCCGTCGGCGTTCGTCGCGGTGTCCTCGGCCCGGACGGCGACGATCGAATCGTCGGTCAGCTCGCCGTACTCGGCGTCGAGCAGGCTGGCGGTCGAGTCGAACGCGAGCGAGGCGAGCTCCCCGCTCGCCGCCGTGCGCCCGATCGTCTCGTGACTTACACCGGCCGCCGCCGCTGCCGTTGCAACCGTCCGCAGGAAGGTTCGTCGGCGCATATTACTTTCATTTAGGTAATTCGTATTAACTTATTTCATCAGAAAATATATTCCGATACGTACGCGGAGATAGGAGAATCGATGGCACGCCAGGGGCGGATCGTGTCGAGCGGAGAGACGGCGCTGTCGCTCGGAAGGACGAAAAACGGAGAAGGCCGGGGTGCCCGGGAACCGCGATCAGTTCAGCAGGCTCTGGGCGACGCCGGCGAGGTCACCGGCACCGGCCTGCCGGAGGCGGTCGTCGCCGAGTTTGAGCCGGAGGCGGGGGCGGCCGACGTCGATGGGGACCTTTTCGGTGTCGATGAGGCCCATGTCTTCGAGGCGGGTTTTGGTGCGCGAGAAGGTGGCCTTGCT
>NZ_PEND01000009.1 GCF_002844195.1 Halegenticoccus soli | reverse complement strand
TGGGAACGTTATGAGGTATTAGCCTCAGTTTCCCGAGGTTATGCCTCTCCGTAGGGTAGTTTGGCCACGTGTTACGGAGCTATTCGCCACGAGTCTGAACTCGTGCAACTAGCATGGCTAAATCGGACCCCGATAGCAATGGCCTCCGGCAGGATCAACCGGAATGGTCCTGGGCTCCCGGTTGGGAGCTCAGGGGGCGTGGCGGGACTGTCGCCGTGTGTGGCGACAGGTCACCATAGCATTGCATGGTCCGTGTTCGGTGACGCGGTCGTTGGTCGACCGGGTGTCACCGAACTATCAGGGCTAACGTCAGATTCCATCTGTACGGCGGACCGCAGGGGTGGAATCCTCATGTCCTTCGGACCCTAGCGTAGCACATTCGGGGCCTTAAACCCGTCGAAGCGCGTGTCACCTCGCCCCCGACAGGGCGGAGAGGTCCGAGTGCGGGCCGAGTTGAACGGCCCGCATTCACTGTGTGTCTGCATTCAGTTCCGAGTGCCCTCGTTCACTTAAAGGCATCGGATCGATGTCGACGTTTGCTGTCGATTTCGCCGACATCGGCGTACTTCAATCCGAATGCCCTCTGACGTATAAGGGCATCGAATCGGGATTGCCGCCGGACCCGCGCGGAGGCGGCGACGGGGCAACCCCGGTCGCCGGCTTCCCCCGGCGACCGTCGCATTTCAGTCGAGGAGAGTGTCACATATAAGGCCGTCGAACCGAGTCGTCTTCGTCATGCGGTTTCATGCCCTACGCGAGCGCGCGCCGCCCGCTGCGCTCGCCGTGAGGATGTCGCGCGGCTGGAGGCCGGCCGATCATCCCGCGCTGGTCGCGTCAGGTCCGACCGGGTGTGGACCGCGCAGCCCAGGGTGACGTCCGACGGTCGAAAACCCTGTCGACATCGGCTCGTCCGCTCGCGCACACGTGCGCGCACAAAGAACAGAAGACGACCACGGACTCCCGGCGAATGAGCCTACTCGTCGAGGTGTTCGATCCCCTGCTTCGAGACGTTCGCCTCGGTGATCTCGTCCGGCATCCAGTCGGGCTTGTTGCCGGGGGCTGTTTCCCGCCAGGACCACCCCTCGTAGATATGGACCTTGTCCGTCCCTTTCTCGCGAAGGCGGAGTTCGACCCGCTCGGCCTCGTCTTCGGACTCGGCCGGTTCGAGCCGACGGGCGGCCTTCAGTGCGGCCTGACGGGGGGTGTTACCGGAGAACACGCTCGACTCGTCTCCGTCGGAGCTGCGCAGCGCGAAGTTTCGCTTACCATCTTCACGTACCATGGTTTTAGCCTCCATGGCAATCGAGCACATGGGATATTATAAATATATCGGCGAAATGAGGGCAATTCGGCGATAGACTTTTATACCTGATCGGTGCACTCGGGCGATTTTCGATCGTCGAAGACGGGCGCGGGTGCGACGGAGACGCCTCGATCGGGGCGAGTCCCGGTAAAAAACACTTATGTATTCCCTATGGCGAACCTACGGACAGACACCCGCGATGGTTCGGAAAAAGAAGCTCAGCCCGAGTGGCGCCAAGGACGAAAACGGCGAGTATCACAACGTGCACGTCAACCTCCACGAGGACGAACTCGCGGTCGCCGGCATGGAGATCGGCGACGAGGTGTTCGTGCGGGTGCGCGACGGGAAGATCATCATTCAGAAGGCTGATCCGGACGAGGTAGAACACGACTTTTAGACGTCTCGACTGACGCGGCGCCAGCGACGCGAGGAGCGGCGCGTTCGGCGGATTAATACCTCCCCGTTTGCTTGTCCCTCCCGATGGAGCTGTACGACATCGCGAAGCCCGCGCTGTTCGCGCTGCCGCCCGAAACCGCCCATCGGACGGTCCATCGGCTGCTCCGGGCGGTCCAGCGCGCGCCGGTTCGAGACGCCGTCCGCCGCCGCTACGCGATCCGCGACGATCGGTTGCGCGTCGAGGCGTTCGGCCGTTCGTTTCCGAACCCCGTCGGCGTCGCCGCCGGGTTCGACAAGAACGCCGAGGTTCCGCGTGCGCTCTCCGCGCTCGGCTTCGGCCACGTCGAGGTCGGCGGCGTGACGGCCGAACGCCAGCCCGGAAACCCCCGCCCGCGGCTGTTCCGCCTGCGCGAGGACGAGGCGCTGATCAACCGGATGGGGTTCAACAACCAGGGGGCCGACCGAATCGGCGCGCGCTTGAACGCCGAACCGCTTCCAGACGTGCCGGTCGGGATCAACATCGGCAAATCGAAGGCGACGCCGCTGTCGGAGGCCGCGGACGACTACCGCTACACGTACGAGCGCGTCGCCGACGCCGGCGACTACTTCGCCGTCAACGTCTCCAGCCCGAACACGCCCGGACTCCGATCCCTCCAGAACCGCGACTCCCTGGAGGAGATTCTCGGCGCGCTCTCGGACGCCGGCGCGGCGCCCCTGCTCGTGAAGCTCTCTCCGGATCTCCCCGAACCGGCGATCGAAGACGCCCTCGCGGTCGTCGACGCCCTCGATCTCGACGGGGTCATCGCCACGAACACGACGACGAAGCGGCCGGAGACGCTCGAGAGCCCGCAGCGGGCCGAGCGCGGCGGGCTGTCGGGGAAACCCATCGAGGAGATGGCGACGAACCTCGTCCGCTTCATCGCCGAGCGGACGGACGTCCCCGTGATCGGCGTCGGCGGCGTCTCTGACGCCGCGGGCGCGTACCGGAAGATCAGAAGCGGCGCGAGCGTCGTCCAGCTCTACACCGGACTCGTGTACGAGGGGCCGGGAATCGCCCGGGATATCAACGAAGGGATACTGGAGCTCCTGGAGCGCGACGGGTTCGAGAGCGTCGAGGACGCGGTCGGCGCGGACCTGTAGCCGAAACGGGATCGAATCAGTTCCTGACGATGACGAGCGCGCGGTCGGTCTCGATCATCTCGCCGTCGCCGGTGTAGCGGCGCTCCTCGTTCACCTCGAAGGCGTCGGCGTCGAGCTCGACGTCGGCGACCCGGAGGACGCCGTCCTCGACCGCGTAGTCCCCGGCCTCGATGCCGGCTTCGATCTCCGGAACCCTGCTCCCGTACTGCGGCCCGACGACGGAGTAATCGAGGTCGATTCCGGTGATCACGGACTCGACCTCCGGCTCCTCGTCGAGCGTCTCCAGCGTCTCGACGTGCATCACGCGGCGGATGTCCTCCTCGAAGCCGTCGACCGAGCCGTACACCCGGACCTCGTCGAGGGTCGCGTTCAGCGAGAGCTGGTGGTCGGTCTTGTACTTGCGCAGCGCGCCGACGACGCTCATCGCGGTTTCGCCCGCCTCGAAGTCGGCCTCGACGCCGAGGGGTTCGGGCCAGGGCTCGTTGTGGACGCTCCCGTCGCCGTACATGTCGCGCCAGATCTCCTCCGCGATGTGCGCGAGGAACGGCGCGAACAGCCTGAGGAACCGCTCGTGGGCCGTCCGGATCGTGTACGCCGCCGAGACGTCGCCGCCCTCCCCGAGGCGCTGCTTTGCGATCTCCAGGTAGTCGTCGCAGAACGTGTGCCAGAAGAAGCTCCGGAGGCGGTCGCGCGCCTTCGAGAACTCGCGGTTCTCGAACTTCTCGGTGATGTACTCGATCTCGGCGTCCTGCTCGGCGAGCAGCCAGCTGTCGATCGCCTTCAGGTCGGGGCGGTCGGGCGTCTCGTCGGCGAGGCTCTCGACGAGCTTCGAGGCGTTCCACAGCTTCCGGAGCAGCTTCTCGCCGGCCCGCAGCCCCTTCTCCTTGTACGGCAGGTCGTCGCCGACGGCGCTGCCGGCTGCCCAGTAGCGTGCGGCGTCGACCGGGAACTTTTCGAGCACCTCGTCGGGCGAGACGATGTTCCCGAGCGACTTCGACATCTTCACCCGGTTCTCGTCGAGCACCATCCCGTTGATCATCACCGAGTCGAACGGCACCTCGCCGGTGTGCTCGTAGCACTTGACGACCGTGTGGAACAGCCAGAAGGAGATGATGTCGTGGCCCTGCGGCCGCATGTCGAACGGGTACAGCTCCGGCCGTTCCATCTCGAACTTCCCGGATTCCCCGTTCCAGTCCCAGCCGGCGTTGATGAGCGGCGTGAGCGAGGAGGTGGCCCACGTGTCGAACACGTCGTCCTCCGGGACGAACTCGTCGTGGCCGCAGTCGGGGCACGCGCCGACCGGCGGGTCGTCGACGAGGGGATCGACCGGGAGCTGCTCGCGGTCGGCGAGGATCTCGCGGTCGCACTCGGCGCAGTACCACACCGGGAACGGGATGCCGGACGAGCGCTGCCGCGAGATGGACCAGTCCCACTGGAGGCCCTCGATCCAGTTTTTGTACCGGGTGAACATCTTCTCGGGGTACCAGTCCATCTGCCGGCCCGCCTCCAGGTACTCCTCCCTCTTGTCGAGGAGCTTGACGTACCACTGCTCGGCGACGAGGAACTCGACGGGCGTCCCGCAGCGCTCGTGCACGTTCACGGTGTGGGTGATGCTCCGTCGGTCGAGCAGGTATCCCGCCTCGTCGAGGTCGGCCACGATGCGCTCGCGCGCCTCCTCAGACGAGAGGCCGGCGTACTCGTCCGCCTCCTCGGTCATCGTGCCCGACTCGTCGATGGCGATCCGGAGCGGGAGGTCGTGCGCCTGGTACCACTCGATGTCGGTCTGGTCGCCGAACGTACAGCACATCACGAGGCCCGAACCGGTCTCCACGTCGACGCGCTCGTCCTTCAGGATCGGGACGCGCTGGCCGAACAGCGGCACCTCGGCCTCCTCGCCGACGAGGTGCTGGTTGGCCTCGTCGTCCGGGTGGACGAAGACGGCGACGCAGGCCGACAGGAGCTCGGGCCGCGTGGTGGAGATGACGAACGCCTCCCCGTCGTCCGCGACCGAGAACTCGATGTCGTGGAAGTGCGAGGGACGCTCGTCGTCCTCGGTCTCCACCTGCGAGATGGCGGTCTCGCACTCCGGACACCAGATGGTCGGCGCGCGCTGGCGGTACTCGCGGCCCCGGTCGTACAGGTCGATAAAGGAGAGCTGGGAGATCCGCTGGACGCGCGGCTCGATGGTCTGGTAGGTGTAGTCCCAGTCGATGGAGACGCCGAGCGCCTGCATCTTCTCGTTGAACTCCGCCTCGTACTCCGCGGTGACCTCGCGGCACATCTCCTGGAACTCGTGGCGCGGGAAGTCCTGGTGTTCGACGCCGAGTTCGTCCTCGGTCAGCCGCTCGGAGGCGATGCCGTTGTCGTCGTAGCCGAACGGGAAGAACACGTCCCTGCCGCGCATCCGGCTGAATCGGGCCACGAAGTCCTGCAGCGTGAAGCCGTAGACGTGACCCCAGTGGAGGCTCCCGGATACCGTCGGCGGCGGCGAGTCGATCGAGAAGACGGTGTTCGGGTCCACCGCCCCCTCGTGGTAGGCGTAGGTGTCCTCCTCCACCCACCGGTCTTGCCACTTGGCCTCGACGGTCTCCGGGTCGTATTCTCCACTGGGCATTCTCGGAGTGAACCTACCGCGTCGGGTGCTGTTAAACAACTCGGTTGTCCGGCCGTGCGTCGCACGCGGGGCGGAATCTGCTCGACGTCCCTCGCCGGCGGTTGGCGCGTCGCGGTTCGCCGGCGATGGGTGGTTCGTCGGCAGCGGTGGTGCGCCGACGGCTTCCGGCGCGCGCTGTCGGCCCGGCGGGGCCGACCGCGGCGTGCGAGGGAGGCGGGCGCGTTCGTGCGCCCGCCGAGGCTGGGGAGGGCCGAGGCGTGCGGTCGGGCGGGACTGAAAGGGGGCCGGTTCTCGGCGAAGCCCGGTGACGCAAGCACCGCAGCCGAGCGACCGGAGGGAGCGAGGCGAGGAGCGCAGCGAACCGCGCGAGCCGAGAGACCGCGGGCTTTCGAGGTGAGCGTCACGAACGCGGCGATTTGCGGTGATTTCGAGCCGCGAATCGCGGTCGCGGGTGAGCGCCACGGACACAATTACCATCGGCTCGAAACGCATTTCGAGAAACGGAAACGAAATCGACACGTGCCCCGAGAGATAGCTCCCGACGCGCCACGCGAACGGCAGACGCTCCGGCTCTCCGAATCGAAGCTGAACTCCCTTCGGGAGTGGGCAACCGACGGTACCGGACTCACCGTCGCCGCCCGCGTTCGAGATTCCGACGGACGGATCGCGCTCGTCCGGAACGGCTGGTCGGACGGCTGGATCCTGCCCGGAGGTGCGGTCGAACCCGGCGAGGATCCGGTCGAAGCCGTGCGGCGAGAAGTACGCGAGGAGACGGCGTTGGACGCGGTCGTGGACGAACCGATCGTCGTTTTCGAGCAGTCGTTCGTCGCGGAGCGCGACGGAACGGAGCGGTTCTCGGCGCGATACGTCGTCTATTCGGCTCGCGCGGAAGGCGAAATCCCCGACGCCTCGCGGCTGGGTGTGACTGAGGAGGAGATCTCGGCGGCGCGGTGGTTCGAGACGGTACCCGAGGACCTCCACGACGGCGATCTCCTCCGACGGTACCTGTAGCGCGGCGTTCAGGCCAACGCGTCCAGCCGGAACTCGAACGCCGCGACCGGCAGCTCCAGGTCGTGCTCGACGAGCACCTCGGGGTGCAGCTCGCCGATCACGCCGACCTCCTCGCCGTCGACGACGACCGCCGCCGCCCGTCCCGGAATGAACGAGGGGTGCTCCGTCGGGGGCGTCTGCAGCGCCGCCCCGAAGTCGCCGCAGAGCGCCTGGAGCCGGGCCTTCGCGTCCTCGTAGGTCGCGTCGTGGCGCGCGAGCACCGCCGCGACGGTGCGGTGCTCCGCGACGTTCGTGTTCTTCTCGGGGTCGTACTCGGCGGCCAGACCGATCTCCGCGAGATCCTGCGGGTACGCCCGGTGGGTGTTGTTCTCCAGCACCATCGCGAGCGAGGGGAGCGCCCACGTCCGGAGCATCGTGTAGTCCTCGCTGTACGGCTCCGTGATCGTCGCCGGCTCGCCGCCGCCCACGACCGCCTCGCCGGGCTCGATCCGCATCCGCCGGTAGTTCTCGTCCTCGCTGATCATGTGGAAGTTCAGGAGGTCCTCGAAGCCGAGGCCGACGAGGCTCGTCCGGACGGCGTCCTCCAGCCGCGACCGCTCGTGGCGGCCGCCGACGGTCCCCACGTCCGGGTAGCGCGGGGCGAGCTCGTTGAAGCCGTACGCCCGTCCCACGTCGTCCACCAGGTCGAGCGGGTGGAGCACGTCCACGCGGTACGGCGGAACCGACACCTCGTAGGTGACGCCCGCGTCCGCCACCCCGGCCTCCGCTTCCTCGATCTCCGCGCCGCCAGTCGCCTCAGCCGCTGTGCCGCCCATCCCCTCGGTGCCCGCCTCCGCGTCGGCACCGAGCCCCGAGCGCTCGAACAGGTCCACGACCTCGTCGACCGAGAGGTCGACGCCGAGCATCCCCTCGATGCGGTCGTGCGAGACGCGCTTCGTGTCGACCTCGAAGTCGGGACGGACGAACGTCTCGTCCGGGTAGTCGACCTCGACCTCCTCGATGGTGGCTCCGCGGGCGTCCAGGGCGTAGCAGATGATGTTGCACATCCGGTCGATCGTCCACTGGTCGGTCCCCGTGAGCTCGATGAACAGGTCCCGGGAGTCCGCCGTCACCTCCGTCCGGCGGCCGTTGATGACCGGCGGGAACGAAAAGAGGCCGAGCTCGTCGTAGATGGCCGGGTACGCCTCGTAGTCCTCGACGATGTGGCGGTACGTCGCGCCCGTCGGGTGCTCCTCCAGCACCTCGCCGGGCGTGAGTTCGGCGTCCGAGTCCAGCGGGACGAACCGATCGCCGTCGGGCGCGATTCCGCGGTACGTCACCGAGTTGTCGCCCTTCCCCTCGTCCGTGAGCACCTCGCCCTTCAGCATCGTCAGGTCGTGGATGCCGATCGCGCCCTTCGCGCGCTTTCGGCCCATCGTCGCGTGCAGCTTCTCCTGGAGCTGGATCAGCGAGTCCAGCGCCTCCTCGGAGAGGTTGACGCCGCGGGCGATCGCGCCGGTCACGCAGGGCCGTTCGGCGGGGACGCTCTCGTCCACCTCGATGGTCCAGTCGGGATCGTTCGTCTTCGGGACGTACACCCCCCGGTCGTCGCCGTACTGGTACCGGAGCGACCGCGCGACGCCCTCGACCGAGAGCCGGTCCAGGCGGTCGGGGCCGAACTCCAGCTGCATCTCCCCGTCTTCGGTCTCGCCCTCGTATTCGAGGCCGAGCGCGAACAGGTCCTCCTCGAACTCGTCGTCCGTCTTCTCCTCGTGGCCGGTCAACCGGCGAAGCTCGTCCGGGTCGACGTCTACGACCGGCATCAGCGGATCACCTCCGTCTCGCGGAGCAGTTCGAGATCCGCGAGCGTCCCGTGCACGTCGCGGATGTCCTCGAAGCCGTACATCAGCATCAGCAGGCGTTCGAGCGCGAGCCCCCACGCCATCACGTCGCAGTCGATGCCGAGGGGTCTGAGCACCTCCTCGCGGAACATCCCGCTGTTGCCGATCTCGATAAGCTCGCCCGTCTCGGGGTGGCGGCCGAATAGCTCGAACGAGGGCTCGGTGTACGGGTTGTAGTGCGGCTTGAACCGGAGGTCGGTGATGCCGAACTGACGGTAGAACTCCTCGAACGTCCCCATCAGGTCGCGGACCGACAGGTCCTCGGCCATCACCCACCCCTCGATCTGGAAGAACTCCAGCAGGTGGGTCGGGTCGAGCGTGTCGTTGCGGTACACCTTCTCGACGCTGAAGTACCGCTGCGGGGGCTCCAGCTCGCCGACCGCGTGGCCCGAGAGGTAGCGCATCGACAGCGACGTCGTGTGGCCGCGCAGCGCGACGGCCCTGGCGAAGTCCTCGGACCACGGCGAGTGGTAGCCGTCGCCGTCGTCGCCGACGCCCTCCAGGTGCGCCGTCCGCACGCGCTCGACGAGCGCCTCGGGGAGGTCGTGGATCGGCGGCACCTCCAGGGCGAAGCGGTCCCAGTGGGTGCGCGCCGGGTGATCCTGCGGCATGAACAGGCAGTCGTTGATCCAGAAGTCCGCGTCGGCGTGCGGCCCCGCCATCTCTTTGAATCCCATGCCGACGAGCACGTCCTTCACGCGGTCGGCGGTCTGGCGGAGGATGTGGACCTTGCCGCCCCGGTACTCCGCGGCGTCGGCCTCGACGTTGTACTCGGTGAACTCGACGTCGCGCCACTCGCCGCTCGTCAGCAGCTCGGGCGTCAGCCGGTCGACGGTCTCGGCGGCCTCGATCCCCTCCATGAGCGCCGTGACGCCCTCGTCGGTGAGCGTCACGGAGCGAACGGTTCGCTCGCTGCGCTCGACGAGCCCCCGGCTGTCGAGCCGTTCGAGGACCGTCGCGTCGGTCACTTCTTCACCCTCCGCGACGGCCGAGAGCGCGGCCGCCTCGGCGTCCTCATCGGGGTCCGCGTCGGGGTCCGCCGTGATCTCGCCGCTCTCGATCCGCCCGTACCCCTTCCGGGCGTAGTTCGACAGCGCGATGTTCACCTGCGGTCCGTCCAGGCCGGACGCGCCGATCACGCGCCCCATCTGAACGGGCTCCTCGTCGGCCCCCGCCCCGACCGCCGCGCGGTAGAGCCGGATCTCGGGGAGCCCCTCCTCGGCGTAGGTCCGGCCTTCGTCCGTGAGGTCGACGCTCGATTCGGTCCGCTCTTCGACCGCGACCAGCCCCTCGTCGCGGAGGTCGAAGACGGCCCCCGTCACCGTCTCCGGTTTCCGGCCGGTCTCCTCGGCGAGTCGTTCGATGGTCTGTGCCTCCGTCGCGCTCGCGGTTTCTAACACCGCGGCCTGTGATTGTGGGAGTCGCATTCGTCGTCCTCGGTCTCTTTTGTCCGGATTGCTCGCGGCCGTCAGTTAGCCGTTCCGGGATGGGTCCGCCGTCCGCCGCGTCCGCGAGGGGGATCGCGGGGCCCGTCCCGCGCCGAGTCGACCGGTTTCGCCCCGCCGCCGCGGCGGGGGTCCGCCGGCCGATCAGGCGCCGAAAAAGAAGCCGAACCCGATGGCGGCCGGTTCGCGGGCGATCGTCGCAACGTCGGGTTCGGACGTCATGAACGGTTGATCGCGGTCCCCGGAGAAAAGCGTTCTGATGGGTGCCAACGCTCGACAGCCCCGAGAACGGCCTCCAGGCTCTTGTCCGAGGCCGTGCAACCGACACGCATGAGCCGCGCTTCGGTCGTCGCCGCGGTCGCCGAATCGGGCGTTCAGTTCGGGGAACCGTCGACGCTGCTCGTCCCGGTGCTCGCACTCGGGTTGGCCGCCGTTCACGTCTTCGGCGGTCGGCTCCGCTTTCTGGACGTGATTCCGCGGAGCCGCTGGCTCTCCTTCGCGGGCGGCGCGTCGGTCGCGTACGTCTTCGTCCACATCCTCCCGGAGGTCGAACACGCCGCGCGGACGTTCGAGCGGACGGTGCGGGAGGCGACGGGGGTGGCGCTCTTCGTCGAGTACCACGTCTACCTCATCGCGCTCGTCGGGTTCGTCGCCTTCTACGGCCTCGAGCGCCTCGCCAAGGATCCGAAAGACGGGCGGGCGAGAAACGGCGGGGAGGGCACGAGCGTCTTCTGGGTGCACGTCGGATCGTTCGCCGTCTACAACGGCCTCATCGGCTACCTGCTGGTCCACCGCGAGGACCCCGGCGTGACCGGGCTGCTCCTGTTCTTCGCGGCGATGGCGCTGCACTTCTTCGTGAACGACTACGGGCTCCGGGAGCACCACGGCGACGTCTACCACCGACGCGGACGGTGGGTGCTCGCCGCGGCCGTCGTCGGCGGGACGGCGGTCGGGTTGCTCGTCGAGGTGAGCGAGCTGGCCGTGGCCGCCCTGTTTTCGTTCCTCGCCGGGAGCGTCATCCTCAACGTCATCAAAGAGGAGCTCCCGGAGGAGCGACAGAGCCGCTTCTGGGCGTTCGCCCTCGGGGCGGGGTTGTACGCGGCCGTCCTCGTCCTACTGTGACCGAGGCTCGGCCGGATCACCCTCTCAGCGGTCGTCACGATCGACGGCCCGGGACTCAGTCCTCGCTCGTCACACCCCTTCGGTTCGAGTGGAGATCGACGTCCAGTTCGGCGAGGACCTCCTCGGCTTCCGCGCGCTTTTCCCGGTGCTCTTCGAGGAACTCCCGCATCAGCCGGGCCGCCTGCTCCTTGCAGTCGCCGCAGAGCCGCTCGCCGCCGACGCACTCGTCGTACACCGTCTTCGCGAACTCGTCGTCGTCCCCGGCGAGCAGGTAGGCGTACAGCTCGTAGACGGGGCACTTGTCGGCCTCGCCGCCGAGTTCGCGCTGGAGTTCGGCCGTCTCGCGGCCGCCGGTCGTCGCCGACTTCACCTTGTCGTAGCCGTCCTCGGGGTCGTCGAGCAGGCTGATGTGGCTCGCCGGAACCGACGACGACATCTTCCCGCCCGTGAGGCCGGTCATGAACCGGTGGTAGACGGACGAGGGCGGGACGAAGCCGTAGCCGCCGTGTTCGATCTCGATTCCGCGAGCGAGCTCCTCCGCCTCCTCCCGCGAGAGGGCGAACGTGTCGACGTGCGCCTCGAAGACGCGCTTTTCCCCCTCGACGGCCTCGATGAGCGCCTCGAACGCCTCCTCGGTGGCGTTGCGGTCGAGAAACCGGACGCGGGGTCGGAGCGGTTCCTTGCCGGCCGCGCGGAGCTTCTCGATCGCGGCCTCGACGGCCGCCTGCGAGACGTCGACGCCGAGGCGCGCCCGGTCGAACTCGCCCGATTCGAGCCAGTCGGCGGCGTCCTCGCAGCGCACGGGCTCGCCTCCCGTCGTCCCGTCCTCGTCTCCGTTCTCCGCTTCGTCCCCCTCCCCATCGGACGCCGCCGGCGCGTCGGCCGACAGCGCCGCGTACGCCTCGCCGATCACGTCGCGTTCGAGCGCGTCCGCCTCGAAGCTCGCGTACGCCTCCGTCACCTTGAAAAAGCGCGTTCGAGCGGCGAGGTCCCGCGCCAGGCGGACGTGGGGGTCCTGGTCCGGCCCGACCGGGATCACCGTCGGCTTCGGCCCGTCGAGCTGCGGGTAGAGGATGTCGGCCATCTGCGTGACGACGCTCTGCATGTGCGAGACGGACGTCTCGCCGTCGAAGCCGTAGATCGCCTCGAACTCGGAGAAGCGGGCCTTCGAGCCGAGTTCGAACGCGAGGTCCTGCAGCTCGCGGTTGTCGGACTGCCGGTAGAGGGTCCCCTCCTCGGCGTCGAACCCCAGCGCGAGGAGGCTCAGGAGGTAATCGCGGGCGTGCTCGTCGATCTCCTCCCAGGAGAGACCGCGGGCGCTGTGCGCTTCGAGGTCGGCGATGAGGCCGTAGGCGTCCGCGCCCCGCTCCTGGTGCCAGATGATCTCGTCGAAGACGAGCTTGTGACCGATGTGGGGGTCGCCCGTCGGCATGAACCCCGAGAGGACGGCGCAGTCGTCGCCCTCGCGCATCGCGTCGACGACCGGACGGTAGTCCCGGTGGCCGAAGATGACCCCGCGGCGCATCAGGTAGTGGGGGTTCGGCACCTCCGGGAGCACCTCGTCGAACTCCTCGATGCCGAACTCCTCGAACAGCTTCCGGTAGTCCGAGACGGTCGAAGAACCCCACGGGTCGAGGGCAACCGAGTCCGCGCCCGCGGTCGCCTCGCCTCCGTCGGTTCGCGCCGTGCGCTCGGTGCTCTCGAGGCCGTCGGCGTCGGTTCGTTCGTCCGCTCGTGGGTCGGTGTCTCGTGTCATGTCGGTGTCTCGTTACGGGGTCAATCGGGCGACCGAAATCCAGTCTATGCCTCCGTTGGCGTCGGTCAGCGCAAAAACCATTCGCTTCCTGACCCCGCCGGCGAGTCTGACGTCCAGCGCGAGGTCGCGCGGCGCGAACTCGTGATCGGGCGTCACGACCCGGATGAGGCACTCGGAGTGACCCAGGTTCTCGACCGACTCGACCTCGGCGTAGGTGCGGAAGTCCGCGCCGAACTTGAACCCCGTTTTCGGGACGACCCGCCGCTCGCGGAGCGCCCGATAGACGCGCAGGCGGCGGTCGAACCGCTCGCCCTCGACGGCGCGGCCGCGGGCGACGACGGCGTCGAAACCGCCGTCACCGTCCTCACCATCGGCGATGTCGCCGTCATCGCCTCCGCCGTCGTCGTCGCCGTCTCCGATCGTCAGGACCCCCTGCGCGGCGAGCGCCGCCGCTTCGACCAGCGACAACTGAAGCGCATCGTCGATGGTGCCGGTTCGGGCGGAGAACGGCTGCCCGTAGAAGCCGCGCTCGTAGAGGTCGTCCGGCGCGTCCCAGCAGATCGCCCGATCGTCGAGGAGTTCCGCCTCGAGCGACTCCGGCGGATCGTAGTCCGTCCGTCCCTCGAACTCGTACCGGTCGACGTCGAGGTACGTGATCTCGCTCTCCTCGTCGACGACGGCGAGCACGTTCCTGGGGAGATCGGCGGCGGCCACCGACCGGCGCTCGCCGACGATCCGAACCCGGTACTCGGCGACGCCGTCGTACGGTCCCTTGCCGCGCGGATAGACGACGTAGTCGTAATCCGGGTCGCCCTGTACGCCGGGCCACCCCTCGCGAGCCGGCGACAGGTAAAATCCGCGCTCGCGGAGGTCGACGTAGACGAGAAAGCGGAGCGCGAACCGCTCGCGCTCCGCGGTCGCGGAGACGAAGAACTCGCGGAATCCGCGCCCGTCGACCGCGTCGAGGTCGCCGCGGAAGAGGAGGTGCGCCGCCTCCACGCGGGAGAGCTCGATCTCGTTCCCGCCCGCGGGGCGACCGTACCCCCGCGAGTCGTGGAACCGCTGTCGGGCGTCGCCCCCCACGCGAACGACGTCTCCCCGAAGGTATCCGTCCATGAGTGATGAGCGGGGCGGGGTCGACATAGGGACTGCGGTACGGCGACGCGAATCGACAGCAGGCGGCGCGGTAGGTCGACGTCGCGGTCCGCCGGCACAGCGATCCGTCGGTGCGGCGGTCCGCCCGCGCGGCGGCCCTCCCGTCATCCCTCGAACCGTTGACACGCGCCGTCGAGGCAGCGCCGACCGGCCGCGGTCTCGAACGCGGGCAGACCGCACGCGCACTCGCCGGCGACGACGCCGGACGGGAGCGAAAACGCCGTCTCGCAGTCGGGGTACGCGTCGCACCCGGCCAGGAGGCGGCCGCGAGCGCGGATGATCCGGAGATCCTCGCCGCAGTCCGGGCAGGACCACGCGCGGTCGAACCGCTCTCGGACCGCCTCGTCGAGCGGGTCGCAGGCGTAGTCGACGCAGACTTCGAAGGTCGCCCCCCGGTCGACGCGCATCAGCGGCAGGCCGCACGACTCGCAGGCATCTTCGAGCACCGTCGCGCCCGCGGGGAGGCCGTAGCGGTCGCCGCAGCCGAGGCAGGCCACGTCGCCGCCGGTCCGGACGAGCGCGCCGCGGCAGTCGGGACACCGGCCGACGGGGACGCCGGCCTCCGACACCGGGTAGTCGGCGCGGCCGGCCGACTCGTGCGAGACGACCCGCAGCGTCTGGTCGCCCGCCCGCGCGGTGATTCCGAACCCCTCACCCGCGGTCTCGACGGTGACCGTGTCGGGCCGGGTGAGCCACGCGACCGGCTGGTAGCCGTCGGCGTCGTGGACCAGTACCGTCTTGTCGGGCTTCACGACGACGACCACTGAGCCTCGCTGCGTCCGTTCGCGCGAGCCCTCGAAGGTGGTCGTACACTCGCCCGCGAAGACGCTCATCGTGTCGCTCATGGGACGCGCTGGTCCCGTCATCGTACCTAAACGTTCGGCGGCGCGCGACCGCGAGGTCAGGGTCGCCGCGTCCCGACGGCGATGAGCGCCGCCAGGAGACCGCCGAACAGCAGCGGCAGGATCAGCGCGGCGACGCCGAGGTCGTTCCGTTCGGCGCCCGTGGGCGTGACCGTGTCCGACCCGACCGAGTCCTCACCGCCGACCGCGCCCGACTGCGGCGCGTCCGTCGCCGTCGGCGTGGGAGTCGGTGAGGGGGTCGGCGTCGGTGTGGGTGTCGGAGTGGGCGTGGGGGTCGGCGTCGAAGTCGGTGTCGGCGTTTGTTGCGGTTGCTGGGGTTGCTGTGGTTGCGGTTGCTGTGTCGGCTGCTGGGGTTGCTGGGGTTGCTGGGGTTGCTGAGGTTGCTGCGGTTGCTGAGGTTGCTGGGGTTGCTGCGTCGGGGACGGAGTCGGCGTTGGTTGCGGCTGCTGCGTCGGTTGCTGCGGCGGCTGGGTCGGTTGCTGTGGTTGCGGTTGCTGCGTCGGCTGCTGCGGTTGTTCTGGCGATTGCGGTTGCTGCGGTTGCTGGGGTCGTTGAGTCCGTTGCGGCTGCTGGGGCTGCTGCGGTTGCTGCGTCGGCTGCTGCTGTTGCCTCGCCGGTTGCGCCTGCTGGGAAGGGTTCGCGTTCGCGCCCCGGGTCGCGTTCGAGGCGTTCGGCTGCGACTGCTGGAACGCCGCGGCGTCCGACGGCGGCCCGTCGACCTCGACGGACGGGTCGACGGGCTCGGCCGGAGTCGAGCGCCCGTCGAGACCGTCGTCTCCGTGGGAATCGGCCGCGACGGCCGCGGGAGCGACCGCCAGCGCGACGCAGAGCAGTGCGATCGAAAGGACCGTGGGGGAGCGTGTGGGTGTCATTGCTGTGAGGCGGTGTGACCGCATCGCCGGGGGCGGCGAAGGCCACCGTCGAGGGGCCGGCCTCGGCGGTCGAGCGTGCTCGACGGTCGGTCGAGAGTCCACGTTGTTCTCTTCGCTCTTGACTTATTGTTATGGTGTGATGAATATGATATAACTCTGTAAAGTATGAACGAGTGACGTCGTCGCGGCCCGAGACGACCGCGTTTCGGCCGCGGCTCGCGGCCGGAACCGTCGGTCGCGCGGTAGGCGTCGATTAGCCGCCGGACGCGACGTCGGAAGCGCTCCGATCGGGTGTGGGGTTCGACCGGATCCGGCGTCGGACCGGCCGAAACGGCCTGAACACCTTTACCGTTCATCCTCCAAGAGGCGGCCAGCCACATGGACGCAGTGCTCTTCGACATGGACGGCGTCATCGTCAACTCCGAGGACTACTGGCACGAGTTCGAGGAGGCGACGCTCTTTCCCGAAACGCTCGCCGACGCCCGCCCCGACAACGACGAGATAACCGGGATGAACTACCGCGAGATCCACGACTACCTCGACGAGAACTACGAACTCGTCGTCGAGCGCGCCGAGTTCATCGACCTCTACGACCGGACCGCGACGGAGATCTACGGCGAGAAGGTGACGCTCATGGACGGGTTCCCCGACCTCTGCGAGGACCTCCGCGACCGGGGGCGCGCGATCGCGATCGTCTCCTCCGCGCCGCCGGACTGGATCGCGACGGTCGTCGACCGCTTCGACCTCGGGCCGCTCGATCTCGTGCTCAGCGCCGAGGACATCGACGAACCCGGCAAGCCGCAGCCGCACGTCTACGAGCACGCGGCCGCGGAACTCGGCCGCGAACCCGAGGACTGCACCGTCGTGGAGGACTCGACCAACGGCGCGCTGTCGGCGGCGCGCGCCGGTGCTTACGTCGTCGGCTACCGGACGGAGACGAACGCCGGGACGGACCTCTCGGCCGCGGACGTCGTGGTGAACGGACCGGAGGAGCTGCGAGCGGAGCTTCTGGGCTGAGTCGTCACGTCACGGCGACCGTCCTCGACTCGACGAACGGCAGGAGCGGCAGGTCGGGGAACGCGACCTCGACGGCGAACTCCAGTTCGTCCTGCGCGCCGAACACCCCGACCGGGACCGTCGTCGCGTCCGAGAGGTACGTCGTCTTCTCGCTCATCTCCACGCCGTTGACCGTCACGCGAACGCCGGCCCGCGCGCCGCCGCCGACGTTCCGCACCGTCACCTCGCGCATCTCGCTCTCGCCGCGGGCGATCCGGTCGGGGAACGACCCCCACTCGACGGCGATCCGGGGGAGTTCGCGCGCCCGCTCGACGACGCGTTCGGCGACGCCGCGGGACATCCCCGCCCGGACCAGTTCGTCGGCCCCGGCGTCGATCACGTCCGCCGGGGTGGCGAGTCCGCCGGTCGAGAGCGTGCTCGCGCGGCCGGCCCCGATGCCGTCGATCGCGGTCAGCCCGACCGCGTCGCGGCTGACGCCGTGCTCGACGCGGGCTTCGACGCGGCGGGCGAGGTTCGCCGCGCGCGGGCCGGCGAAGCGGTCGAGGAACTCCCGGAGCGCCGCGAGGAGCCGCAGCGCGTTCTGCCGGATGACCCACGCGTCGCTCCGGAGGTCCGCCGGGGTCGATCCCGTCATGCTCGCCCGGAGGATGGCGAGCACCTTCCGGTGGCCGTTCTCGAGGTCGGTCTCCCTCCCGAGCACCGACTCGACGGCGTCCTGCTCGGACTGGCGGGCGGAGACGCTGTCGAACTCCGCCGCGCCCGCGACCGCTTCGAGCACGTCCCCGACGGCGATCCGTTTGCGCTCCGCC
Organism: Halegenticoccus soli; assembly: GCF_002844195.1. Lineage (GTDB taxonomy): Archaea > Halobacteriota > Halobacteria > Halobacteriales > Haloferacaceae > Halegenticoccus > Halegenticoccus soli. Next base: position 108,979 of record NZ_PEND01000009.1, on the reverse strand, counting down.
AGCGCGTGGAACCGGGCCGCCGTCTCCAGCCGGAGGTAGTACTTCGAGGCGAGGCGGCCGAGCCCGGTGGCGTCGACCCCGAGGTCCGCGTCCGTCTCGACGAACCCGCGGTCGACGAGCGTTTCGAGCGTCTCGCGCACCCGGTCGCGGAGGCCGTCGAAGTCGTAGGCGTCCGGTTCGCTCTTCGCCCGGACGTAGTAGAACGTCGTCTCCAGCCACGACATCACGTCGTCGAGGTCGCGGATGGTCCCCATCGCGATCTCGGCGTTCAGGTGCGAGTCGAGGTCCTCGGCGAGCCGCGACTCGATCTCCGTGCCCTCCCGGAGGAGCCGCCGGTACTTGTCGGCGTCCGCGCGGTCGCAGACGACCCAGCCGTAGCCGACGTCGTCGTAGCCCGGCCGCCCGGCGCGCCCGAGCATCTGCAGCACGTCGAGCGGGCTGATGTCGACGTCGCCCTCCAGCGGATCGTGGTACTTCGTGTCCCGGATGACGACGCAGCGGGCCGGGAGGTTCACGCCCCACGCGAGCGTCGACGTGGAAAAGAGGAGCTGCACCTTGCCCTCGCGGAACCACGCCTCGACCCTGTCGCGGTCGGCTTTCGAGAGCCCGGCGTGGTGGAACGCGACCCCGTCGAGGACGGCCTTCCGGAGGCTGTCGTTCGCCAGCTCCTTCGCCTCGGTGTGGAAGTCGTAGTCGCCGCGGGCGCCGATCGGCACGTCGCGCTCGGCCAGCTCGTCGCGGGCCTTCGCGGCGGCCATGACGGCGTCCTGCCGCGAGGAGACGAACACGAGCGCCTGACCGCCGTCGCGGATGTGCGGCTCCGCGAGGTCCAGCGCCCGGTAGAGGCGGCGGTACTTGTCCGCGAAGGAGTTCTCCCCGTGGCTGTACGTCTTGACGCCCGCGTGGAGGTCGACGGGGCGGTACTCGTCGCCGAAGGCGAACGTGGCCTCCGGCGGCGCGTCGAGCCACTCCGCGACGTCGTCGATGTTCGGCATCGTCGCGGAGAGCGCGACGATCCGGGGGTCGCAGATCCGCCGCAGGCGCGAGACGGTGGCTTCGAGGACGCCCCCGCGCTTTTCGGAGTCGAGGAGGTGGACCTCGTCGATGACGCAGCAGTCGACGTCCGCGATGAACGAGTAGCGGCCCGAGTCGTGCTTGCGCGTCGCGGAGTCGGTCTTCTCGGGGGTCATCACGAGGATGTCCGCGCGCTCGGCGCGGCGCGGGTTGAGATCGCGCTCGCCGGTGACGACGTAGACGGAGTAGCCGAGACTCTCGAACCGCTCCCACTCGCTTTCCTTCTCGTTCGTCAGCGCCCGCATCGGCGCGACGAAGAGCGCCGTGCCGCCGTCCCGGAGACAGCGGCAGATCGCCAGCTCCGCGAGCGCGGTCTTCCCGCTCGCGGTCGGGGCGCTGGCGACGATGTTCTCCCCGCCGTCGAGGACCGCCGGCAGCGCCTCCCGCTGCATCCGGTTGAACTCGTCGAAGCCGAAGGCGTCAGCGAACTCGGGGACGGCCTCTGCCACCTTCATTCGGGTATCACCGTCCGAACCGGATGCGGGGGGGACGCGGTCATCAGGAGCAACCGGGACCTACGGCGCCAAAGGCGTTTCCTTCGCGGACGGCCGGTTCGAGTGGAGCGTCGATCCGACCGATCTCGACGATCAGTCGGCGACCGGGCCGGCCCGCTCGGCGGCGCGTTCGAGCATGCCGTCGCGCGTCGTGTAGTAGTAGTACGCCCCGGCACCGAGCGCCGCCGCGACGTTCGAGAGCGTCACCGCCCAGAACACCGCGACGACGCCGAGTTCGAGCGCGTACGCCCCGACGGCGGCGATCGGCAGTCGGACCACCCAGTACTGGACGAGCGAGACGGCCATGCTCGTCTTCGTCCTGCTCGCGCCGTTGAACCCGGCGAGAAAGAGGTAGGTCGCGCCGATGGCCCAGTAGCCGTACGCGAGGATCTGCAGGTACGAGACGGTGAGCGAGAGGGCCGCCGACCCGACGTCGGGGACGAACAGCCGCGCGAGCGCCTCGGGGACCAACCACTGTACCCCGCCGACGACGGTGAGCGCGCCGGCCGCGAGCGCGACGCCGGTCCACGTGGCGGCGCTCGCCCGGTCGGGTTTGGCCGCACCGAGGTTCTGACCGACGACGCTCTGGGCGGCCTGCTGGAGGCCGGTCGCGGGGATGAACGCGACGCTCGCGACGCGGGCCCCGATCGTGTAGGCGGCGAGGCCCGCCGCGCCGCCGACGGCGGCGACGATGCCGACCATGAGCACGCGGACGCCGTCCTGCGCGACGCGCTGGCCCACGATCGGACCGCCGACGTCGAGAATAGCGCGGTGCGTCTCGACGTCGAAGTCGAGGTCGGCGGCCGAGACGGAGAGGCTGTCGCGCGGGCCGACCGCCATGCCGACCGCGAGGAGGGCCCCGGCGGCCGTCCCGAGCACCGTCGCGAGCGCCGCGCCCCGCACCCCCATCGGTTCGATCGGGCCGTAGCCGAAGATGAGAATCGGATCGAGCGCGACGTTGACGGCGACGGCGACGACCGTGACGTAGAGGGCGGCGCGGGAGTCGCCCCAGCCGATGAACCCGGCTTCGAGAGCGTCGCTGACCCCGGCGAACGGGAGCATGATCGCGAAGGTCGCGAGGTACACCGTCGCCATGTCGGCGATGTCGGGGCCGGCACCGACCGCCCGGACGATGGAACCGGCCCCGAGGAAGGCGACGATCCCGACGGCGACGCCGAAGACGAGCCCCATGGTCGCGCCGTGGACGGCGATCGATCGGGCCCCGTCGGGATCGTTCCCGCCGACCCGCTGTGCGACGAGCACCTGCGTGCCGACGAACGGGGCGAGGGTTGCGAGGACGAGGAGCACGCTCACGATCGGGTAGTTCAGCCCGACCGCCGCGATCGGAGCCGCGGTTCCCGTGAGCCGACCGAGCCAGAAAACGTCGACGACCTGCTGGACCACCTGCGTCAGATTCTGCACGAGGAGTGGAGCCGCAAGGAGGACGAGGGCGCGGGGGATGGGACCTTCGGTGATGTCTTCTTTCGAAAGGTCGAGCATCGATATGATCTCCATAATCGTGTAATACAATAAATGTTTGTCGATGTATATCACACAGCGAAGCGTCGTGGACGGAGAACCGTCCGCGTCGACCGTCAGGTTCGCCGTCCGTCGCCGATTTCGAAGCCGGATCCCGGGCCCGCGACGCCCGACGGCGCGACAGGGCGTGTGCGATTTCGGACAGGTACCGACAAGGCACGGAGATCGAGTCACGGCTCGCCGAGGAGGGCGAGGCTCCGCGAGTTACCGACCGCGTACGGTCTGTCGGGGCAACTCTCCTCACGGCCGCAACGTCATATCGGCCCGAAAGTTCTTCTACCCGGTGATATCCCGGGTTCCAGGTTACAAAGAGGTAGTATATACAAGCACAACCAGGATGCCCGCTTGGGCTGTGGTAAACGATAGCGGATGAACGCAATCACGCAGTTCAATCGCGGTCAGGTGCCGACCGGCTGGGTCGAGGCACCGGCCGACGATGAGGGGGTCCGGTTCCGCCACGGCGACAGCGGGTTCGCCGTCGAAGCGGTGAAGGCGGACGACGGGACTGAGGCACCCAGCTCGGGATGCGTTTGCCGATGGAAGCTCCAGTGCCGGCAGTCCGCCGGGGAGGCGAGAAGCGTCAAGCCGCTCCGACGGGTGGCGACGAGAGAGGAGGCGGTTCGCGCGCTGTACAGCTGGATGGAGCGAATCAACGCGGCGTTCCGGCGCGGCGAGCCGGGCGGGGGCGTGCCGTTCGGGGAACTCGTTGAGATCCTCGAGCGGTCCGACGATCCCGCCCGGCCGGCGGTGGAACAGACACCCGAGCGACGGACGTGTAACTGATTATGTTACCAACACGGTCAAATCAACCTTCGACGGCGGAGCACGACGTTTCGCTCCCCGTCGAAGCCGACGAGGGGAGGGGTGCGGAAAGCGACAGCGAAACCGGCGCGGAGTCGGAGGAATTGGGCGACCTCGTCGTCGTCTCGAACCGGCAGCCGTACAGGCACAACTACGTCGACGAGAGCAACGACATCACGGTCGACCGGCCGGTCGGCGGTCTGACGGCGGGGCTCGACCGCGTCATGCAGCAGATCGACGGCCTCTGGATCGCCTGGGGCGACGCGGACGCCGACCCGGTCGTCGTCGACGCGGAGAACCGGGTCCGGGTACCGCCGGACGACCCCAGCTACACGCTCGAACGCGTGTGGCTCGACGAGCGGGCGATCCAGGACTACTACTACGGCTTCAGCAACCAGGTGCTCTGGCCGCTGTGCCACGACCTGGTCGACAAGATGGAGTACGAGGAGGCGTACTGGGAGCGGTACCGCGACGTCAACGAGACGTTCGCCGACGTCGTGGTCGACGCCGCGGGCGACTCCTCGCTCGTCTGGTTTCAGGATTATCACCTCGCGCTCGCCCCGCGGATCGCCCGGTCGGCGCTGCCCGAGAGCACCACGCTGATGCAGTTCTGGCACATCCCGTGGCCGGCGTGGGACACGTTCCGCGTCTGCCCGCGGCGGCGCGAGCTGATCGAGGGATTGCTGGCGAACGATCTCCTCGGGTTCCACATCGAGCGGTACCGCGAGAACTTCCTCCAGAGCGTCGACGCCTGTCTCGACGGCGCGACGGTCGATTTCGACGCCGGAGAGGTCACCTACGACGGTCACACGACGGTCGTCGAGGCGTTCCCGATGGGCGTCGACGCCGACCGCATCGCGCGGCTGAGCGCCGAGGCCGACGAGGCGTTCTGGTCGTCGTTCAAAGAGCGGTTCGGCATCCCGTCCGACGCGCAGGTCGCGGTCGGCGTCGATCGGCTCGACTACACGAAGGGGATCCCGGAGCGGCTCGACGCGCTCGCCCAGTTCTGGGAGACGCACCCCGAGCGGCGCGGGACGTTCACCTACGTCCAGCGGGCGAGCGAAAGCCGGTCGGCGATCCCGGCGTACCAGCAACTCGGACGGGAGGTCGAGGCGCGGGTCGCCGAGATCAACGACCGGTTCGGGACGGACGACTGGCGACCGGTCGTCTACATCGACGAACACCTCGACGACGAGGAGCTGTACGGCATGTACCGGCACAGCGACCTCGCCCTCGTCAGCCCCATCCGCGACGGGATGAACCTCGTCGCCAAGGAGTACGTCGCGGCGCAGATCGACGAGGACGGCGTGCTGCTCCTGAGCACCCTCGCCGGCGCGGACGAGGAGCTCGGCGAGGACGCGATGACGGTCGAACCGTACGACACCGAGTCGTTCGCCGACGCGATAGAGACGGCGCTGGAGATGCCCGTCGAGGAGCGGCGGCGGCGAATGCAGACGCTGCGGGAGAGCGTCGCCGCGAACGACCTCGACGACTGGATCAGGACCGTCCTGAACCGCGCGCAGTCGGTGGGAGCCGGCGGTTCAGGGGCCTCGGAGAGCGCCAGCAGCGGCGAGGGGGGCGCGGATGGGTACTGAGAGCGAGAGCGCCGAAGGGACAGAGGGGGACAGATCCCTCCCCAGCGCGCTCGCCGCGCTCGCCGAGCGGCTGCCCCGTCACGACGAACTGCTCCTCTGCACCGACTTCGACGGGACCCTCGCGCCGATCGTCGAGGATCCCGACGCCGCGGAGACGACCGACGAGATCCGCGGACTGCTCCGACGGCTCGCCGACGACGACCGCGTCACGGTCGCGGTGATAAGCGGACGGGAGCTGACCGACGTGGCGGAGCGGGTCGGCGTGGACGGCCTGACCTACGCCGGTAACCACGGCCTGGAACAGCTCCGGCGGGGGGAGCGGACCGTCCACCCGCGCGCCGAGGAGTACGCGGACGACGTCGAGCGCGTCTGCGCCACGTTCGACGGGGCGTTCGCGGCGGAGAACGACCTGCTCGTCGAGAACAAGGGACTGTCGGCGACGGTCCACTTCCAGGGCGGCGACGAGCGTCGGACCGACGCGCTCAGGGAGACGATGGACACGATCGTCGACTGGCTCAGCGACGGGCGTCTCCACACGGAGTCGGCGAAGGACGCGATAGAGATCCACCCGGAGATCGAGTGGGACAAGGGCGAGCGGATCGCGGCCCTGTTCGAGGAGCGCTGCGACCGCTGTCTGCCGGTGTTCCTCGGCGACGACCGGACCGACGAGGCGGGCTTCCGGGCGGTCGAGCGGCGGGGCGGCGTCGGGGTCTACGTCGGCACCGACGGCGAGACCGACGCCGCCGAGAGCGTCGCCGACCCGACCGAGGTGGCGGCCGTCCTCCGGTGGCTCGCGACGACCGGGACGGAGAAGCTCGGCGGCGATGCGAGCGTCGCCGGCGGACCGGACCGCGACGCGGACGTCGAGAACGAAAACGCGGCGTGACGGTCGACGGTGGATCGGCGGAATCGCGCGGCGTCCTCACTGACCGCCGCGCGACGCGTGTCGCGGCGTTCCCGCCGACCGTCACGCTGCGCGGTCACAGGATCCGAGTCGACCTGCCGCCGACGCGACGCCGACGCGACTAATCCTCACGTTTTTGCCTCCGGGGCCGAAGGTGGACGTATGCAGACCAGGCGGAAGCCGGACTGGCTGAAGATGCGGCCGCCGTCGGGCCAGCGGTTCACGGAGATAAAGCGGACGCTCCGCGACCGCGACCTCCACACCGTCTGCGAGGAGGCCAACTGCCCGAACCTGGGCGAGTGCTGGAGCGGGCGGAACGGACCGGGGACCGCGACGTTCATGCTGATGGGCGACCGGTGCTCCCGCGGGTGTAACTTCTGCGACGTGCGGACCGGCGGGATGGAGCCGCTCGACCCCGAGGAGCCGGCGAACGTCGCGGAGGCCGTCGCGGAGATCGGCCTGGACTACGTCGTGCTCACGTCCGTCGACCGCGACGACCTCCCCGACCAGGGGGCGGACCACTTCGCGCGGACGATTCGGGAGATCAAAGAGCGGGACCCCGGCGTTCTCGTCGAGGTACTCATCCCCGACTTCCGGGGCGAGGAGGACCTCGTGCGGGAGATCATCGAGGCCGAGCCGGACGTGATCGCGCACAACGTCGAAACCGTCGAGCGCCTCCAGTGGCCCGTGCGCGACCGCCGGGCGGGTTACGAGCAGTCGATCGGCGTGCTCGAACAGGTCGAGCGCGAGTCCGACATCCACACGAAGACGAGCCTGATGCTCGGCCTGGGCGAGTACGAACACGAGATCTACCAGACCCTCTCGGACCTCCGGGAGGCGGACGTGGACATCGTCACCCTCGGGCAGTACCTCCAGCCGTCCCTGTCGCACCTGGACGTGTTCGAGTACGTCCACCCGGACGCCTTCGAGACGTGGCGGCGGGTCGCCGAGGACGAACTGGGCTTCCTCTACTGCGCCTCCGGACCGATGGTCCGCTCGTCGTACAAGGCGGGCGAGCTGTTCGTCGACGCGCTCCTTCGGGAGGGAAAAACCGTAGAGGAGGCGAGAGCGGTCGCAAGAGCGACCGCTCGGTGAGTGGTGACGGCAGGAGCCGCGAATAGAGCGTTCCGCGCGAACACTCTTGGTCCGTCCGCCCCGATACTCTCGCATGGCAACCGGAACCTCCCTCCTGAAAGGAGGCCTGGCCCTCGTCGCGCTGCTCGTCGTCCTGAGCGTCCTGGGGTTCCTGCTCGGGCTCGTCACCGCGATCGTCAGGGCGGTCGTCAGCCTGCTCGTGCTGGCCGCACTCCTGTACGGCGCGTACTGGCTCGCGACGCGCGGCCGGCGAACCGGGCTGTAGCGGCGCGGCCGCGACGCCGACCGCGCGAGCCGTTATCCGAGCCCGCCGCGAGCGTGCCTGGGACGGGCGTCAGGGCCGCCGGAGACGACGGCCGCGCGGACCCGATCGGGACGAAAGTTGTTCACATTCGTTCAGTATGAACCCCCTACTCGGGGATTGTCGGGGGGATCCCCCTATTTCTCGCGTTATTTTTTGAAATTCGTGAATTTAGTTCGGATAGGCCACGTACTCGTGCGAATCCTTGGCAAGATTTCCAACTATAGTAAATTATTTACGAAAACCCTATAACTCGGGCGGGAGACGTTTTGTGCATGTACAGGTGGGTTCGACCGTGAGCACGCTACAGCACGACCCCCGGGACCAGGTCCGGGTACTCGACGAGGACGGCGAGGTCGTCGGCGAGATCCCCGACCTGTCCGACGGGGAGCTGGTCGAGATGTACAGACAGATGCGGCTGGCCCGCCACTTCGACAAGCGGGCCGTGAGCCTCCAGCGGCAGGGGCGGATGGGGACGTACCCGCCGCTGTCGGGGCAGGAGGGGGCGCAGATCGGCAGCGCCTACGCGCTCGACGAGGACGACTGGCTGTTCCCCAGCTACCGCGAACACGGCGCGGGCGTCGTCCGCGGCCTGCCGCTGAAGCAGACGCTCCTCTACTGGATGGGACACGAAGACGGGAACAAGATGGACGAGGGGGTGAACATCTTCCCCGTCGCCGTGCCGATTTCGACGCAGATCCTCCACGCCACGGGGGCCGCGTGGGCGTCGAAGCTCAAGGGCGAGAACAGGGCCTTCATCTGCTACTTCGGCGACGGCGGCACGAGCGAGGGCGACTTCCACGAGGGGTTGAACTTCGCGGGGGTGTTCGACACGCCGAACGTCTTCTTCTGCAACAACAACCAGTGGGCGATCTCGGTGCCCCGCGAGCGCCAGACCGCGAGCGAGACGATCGCCCAGAAGGCGATCGCGTACGGGTTCGACGGCGTCCAGGTCGACGGCATGGATCCGCTGGCCGTCTACGCGGTGACCCGCGCGGCCGTCGAGAAGGCGAAGAACCCCGAGGAGGGGCAGCGCCGGCCGACGCTCGTCGAGGCCGTGCAGTACCGCTTCGGCGCGCACACGACCGCCGACGACCCGACCGTGTACCGCGACGCCGAGGAGGTCGAGCGCTGGAAGGCGAAGGACCCGATCCCCCGGCTGGAGAAGTTCCTCCGGAACACCGGCAGGCTCGACGACGAAGCCGTCGACGGCATCCGCCAGTCCGTCGAGGACGAGGTCGCGGAGGCGATCCGGGAGGCGGAGGCGGTCGAGCGGCCCGAGCCGAGCGAGATGTTCGAGCACGTCTACGAGTCGCTGCCCGAGGACCTCCGGGAACAGCGGGCCTCCCTCGAAGCGCTCAGAGAACAGTACGGCGACGAAGCATTCCTGAGGGAGTAAAATGGCGACGCAACAGACGACGACGCAGAACCTGACGCTGGTACAGGCGGTCCGCGACGGCCTCTACACCGAGATGAGTCGCGACTCGGACGTGCTCGTCCTCGGCGAGGACGTCGGCAAGAACGGCGGCGTCTTCCGCGCCACCGAGGGGCTGTACGACGAGTTCGGACCCGACCGCGTCATCGACACGCCGCTGGCCGAGTCGGGCATCGTCGGCACCGCGATCGGGATGGCCGCCTACGGGCTCAAGCCGGTCCCCGAGATCCAGTTCATGGGGTTCATCTACCCCGCGTTCGACCAGATCGTCAGCCACGCCGCCCGCCTCCGGACGAGGAGCCGCGGCCGGTTCACCTGCCCGCTGGTCGTCCGCGCGCCCTACGGCGGCGGGATTCGGGCCCCGGAGCACCACTCCGAGTCCAAGGAGGCGTTCTTCGCCCACGAGCCGGGGCTGAAGGTCGTCATCCCCAGCACGCCCCACGACACCAAGGGGCTGCTCATTTCGGCCATTCGCGACCCCGACCCGGTCGTCTTCCTCGAACCCAAGCTGATCTACCGCGCCTTCCGCGGCGACGTCCCCGAGGACGACTACACGGTCCCGATCGGCGAGGCCGCGGTTCGCCGCGAGGGGACGGACATCTCCGTGTTCACGTGGGGCGCGATGACCCGACCGACGCTCGAAGCCGCGGAGAACCTGGCGGAGGCGGGCGTCGACTGCGAGGTGGTCGACCTGCGGACGATGTCGCCGCTCGACCGCGAGACGATCGTGGAGTCGTTCAAGAAGACGGGACGGGCGGCCGTCGTGCACGAAGCGCCGAAGACCGGCGGGCTCGGCGGCGAGATCGCCTCGATCATCCAGGAGGAGGCGCTCCTGTACCAGGAAGCGCCGGTCGAACGGATCGCGGGCTTCGACACCCCTTTCCCGCTGTACGCGCTCGAAGACTACTACCTCCCGTCGGTCGCGCGGGTCGAAGAAGGTATCCGGAACGCGGTGGAGTTCTAGACGATGGCGACGAAGGAATTCAAACTGCCGGACGTCGGCGAGGGCGTCGCGGAGGGCGAGCTCGTCTCGTGGCTCGTCGAGCCCGGCGACGCGGTCACCGAAGACCAAGCGGTCGCCGAGGTCGAGACGGACAAGGCGCTCGTCGAGGTCCCCTCGCCGTACAACGGGACGGTGAAGGAGTTGCGCGCCGAGGAGGGCGAGATGGTTCCCGTCGGCGAGGTCATCATCACCTTCGAAGTGGAGGGCGAGGAGGACGAAGCGGCGAGCGCCGAGTCGCAGGAGCGAGCCGAGGAGCCGGCCGAGTTGGCCGACGCCGAAGAGGGCGGGGCCGCAGAGGGCGGAGGAGCCGAGACCGAAGAGGAGACCGCCACGGCCGAGACCGAGGAGGTCGAGACGCCCGGCGGCCGCGTCTTCGCGGCTCCGAGCGCCCGGCGACTCGCCCGGGAGCTGGGCATCGACATCGCCGGCGTCGAGGGCAGCGGCCCCGGCGGCAGGGTGACCGACGCCGACGTCCGCGCGGCCGCGGAGGAAGGCGGCGCAGCCGGAGCCGAGGGGGAAACTGCGGGGCCGCGGGCCGTCGACGTCGGCGGCCAGTCGGCCGTCACGGAGCGCGCCCAGTCGCGCGACGGCGAGGGGACGACCGGTCCCGCGCCCGAGGCCGCCGGCCGCGATCGGACGCTCGCCGCGCCCGCGACCCGGCGGCTCGCCGAGGAGCGCGGCATCGACATCAACGACGTGCCGGCGACCGAGGAGCGCGACGGACAGCCGTTCGTCACGCCGGAGGCCGTGGCGGAGTACGCCGAGGCCCAGCGGGCGGCCCGCGAGGCGGAGGTCGAAGCCGAGGCCGAGGCGGGTGCGGCGGCCGAGACAGCCGAAGCCGTCGAAGCGCCGGAGCCGGAACCCGCGGCCGAAGGCGAGGTCGAGCGCGTCCCCTACCGCGGGGTCCGGCGCACCATCGGACAGCAGATGGAGCGGTCGAAGTACACCGCGCCGCACGTCACGCACCACGACACGGTCGTCATCGACGAGCTGGTCGAGCTGCGCGACGAGTTCAAGGAGCTCGCCGCTGAGCGCGGCGTGAAGCTCACGTACATGCCGTTCGTGATGAAGGCGCTCGTCGCGGCGCTGAAGGAGTTCCCGGAGCTCAACTCGACGCTCGACGAGGAGAGCGGGGACGAGGCGGCGGTCGTGCTCAAGAAGTACTACAACATCGGCATCGCCGTGGCGACCGACGCCGGGCTGATGGTGCCGGTCGTGCGGGACGTGGACAAGAAGTCCGTCCTCCAGCTGGCCCGCGAGGTGAACGACCTCGCCTCCCGCGCCCGCGAGCGGAAGGTCACCCGCGAGGAGATGCAGGGCGGGACGTTCACGATCACGAACTTCGGCGCGATCGGCGGCGAGTACGCCACGCCGATCATCAACTACCCCGAGACGGCGATCATGGGTCTCGGCGCGATCGAGAAGCGTCCCGTCGTGGAAGAACGCGAGATTTCGGAGGAATCTCGTGACGCGAACGGTGAAACCGTGAGCGACGTCGTCGTCGCCCGCGAGACGCTACCGATGTCGCTGTCGATCGACCACCGCGTCATCGACGGCGCGAACGCCGCCGCGTTCACGAACCGCGTGATGGAACATCTGCGGAACCCGAAGCTGCTGCTGCTCGAATAATGGTCGTCGGAGACATCTCAACCGGAACGGAGGTACTGGTCATCGGCGCGGGGCCGGGCGGCTACGTCGCCGCCATCCGCGCCGCACAGCGCGGGCTGGACACCACGCTCGTCGAGAAGGACGCCTACGGCGGCGTCTGTCTGAACCGCGGGTGCATCCCGTCGAAGGCGTACATCACGGCCGCGAACCTCGCCTACGAGGCGGGCCACGCCGAGGAGATGGGGATCCACGCCGACCCCGCCGTCGACATGTCGGGGATGCTGGAGTGGAAAAACGGCGTCGTCGACCGGCTGACGGGCGGCGTCGAGAAGCTCTGCAAGGCTAACGGCGTGAACCTCGTCGAGGGGACCGCGACGTTCGCGGACGAAAATCGCGTCCGCGTCGCCCACGGCGGCGACGGGCAGGGGTCGGAGACGATCGAGTTCGAACACTGCATCATCGCGACCGGGAGCCGGACGGTCCAGATCCCCAACTTCGACTACGCGGACGAGCCGATCATCGGCTCGAAGGAGGCGCTGGAGCTGGACGCGATCCCCGACCGCCTCGTCGTCGTCGGCGCGGGCTACATCGGGATGGAACTGTCGACCGTCTTCGCGAAGCTCGGCGCGGACGTGACGGTCGTCGAGATGCTCGACGACGCGCTGCCGGGCTACGAGGACGACGTCACCCGCGTCGTGAAGCGGAAGGCGAAGAACCTCGGCATCGAGTTCAACTTCGGCGAGGCGGCGAAGGAGTGGCGCGAGGCGGGCGACGGCGGCGTGCAGGTCGTCACCGAGGACGAGGACGGCGAGGAGTCGGTCTACCCGGCGGACAGGGTGCTCGTCGCCGTCGGCCGGCAGCCGGTCACCGACACGCTCGAACTGGAGAACGCGGGGCTGGAGCCGAACGAGGGCGGGTTCCTCGAAACGGACGACCGCGCCCGGACGGAGAAGGAGCACATCTTCGCCGTCGGGGACGTGGCGGGCGAGCCGATGCTGGCGCACAAAGCCTCGAAGGAGGGCATCGTCGCCGCGGAGGTCATCGCGGGCGAACCGGCGGCGCTGGACTACCAGGCCGTCCCCGCGGCGGTGTTCACGGATCCCGAGATCGGCACCGTCGGCATGACCGAGGCGGAGGCCGAGGAGGCGGGCTTCAACCCGGTCGTCGGCCAGATGCCGTTCAACGCCAGCGGGCGCGCGCTGACGACGAACCACACGGAGGGATTCGTCCGCGTCGTCGCGGACGACGACGCCGGGTTCCTGCTCGGCGCGCAGATCGTCGGCCCCGAGGCCTCCGAACTCGTCGCCGAGGTCGCGCTCGCCATCGAGATGGGCGCGACGCTCGAAGACGTGGCCGCGACGATCCACACCCACCCGACGCTCGCGGAGGCGGTGATGGAGGCCGCCGAGAACGCGCGGGGAGAGGCGATTCACACCCTGAATCGCTGAATCCGATGGCCACCGCGGCCCGGCGAACTCGGCGAGGGGCGGCCGCCCGCGCTCGTGTCCGGCAGTCTCATCGTGTCCGGCAGTCTCACCTGCATCGGCAGCCCGACGGCCGAATTCTCTTATACGAAGGCGCGAACACTCACAGACAGTGAACGAAATCCTCCTCGCCGTCGGCCTCGGCGTCGCCGTCTTCGTCGGGTTCAACATCGGCGGCTCCAACACGGGCGTCGCGTTCGGCCCCGCCGTCGGTAGCGGCGCCGTCTCGAAGCTCGGAGCGGGCGTCCTGATGTCGGGCTTCGCCCTGCTCGGCGGCTGGACGGTCGGGCGGCGGGTCGTCGACACGCTCGGTTCGGAGCTCGTGAGCGGCGATCCGTTCACGCTCGCCGCCACCATCGCGGTCCTGTTCTTCATCGGGGCCGCGCTGTTCGTCTCGAACGTGTTCGGGGTGCCAGCCTCCACGTCGATGACCGCCGTCGGCGCCATCGCCGGCCTCGGGCTGGCGACGGGGCGGCTGAACACGGGCGTCATCATGGAGATCGTCTCGTGGTGGCTCGTCTCGCCCGTGATCGGCTTCTGGGTCAGCGCGGTGGTCGGCCGGTACGGCTACGACTGGCTGGCCGAGCGCATCGCCGTCAGCCGGAGCGAGGGGCCGCTCGTCGAGTTCGATCCCCTCCCGCGGCTGGGGCCGGAGACGACGCCGCGGGAGTTCGGCGGGACGCTCCTGGTGATCGGGATCGCCTGTTACATGGGATTCAGCGCCGGCGCGTCGAACGTGGCGAACGCGGTCGCGCCGCTCGTCGGCAACGGCGCGGTCACGATGAACCAGGGCATTCTGCTCGCCGCCGGCGCGATGGGCCTCGGGGCGTTCACCATCGCCCGCCGCACGCTGGAGACGATGGGCAACGACCTGACCGAGCTTCCCCTCGTCGCCGCGCTCGTGATCGCCACGGTGAGCGCCTCCCTGGTGACGGTCCTGTCGGCGCTCGGCATCCCGGCGAGCTTCGTCGTCATCGCGACGATGAGCATCGTCGGCCTCGGCTGGGGCCGGGCGACGATCGCCGAGGACCCGTTCGACCCGCTCGACGCCGACTCGGCGGCGGACGCGGAGATCGCCGCGACGCCCATCGAGGAAACCGGAACGGACGAGGCCGAACCGCAGACGGCGGCCGAGCTCTACCGTCCGGCGACGACCGCCCGCGTGATCGTGCTCCAGAACCTCGTCCCAGTCATCGCGACCGTCGTAGCGTACCTCGTGTTCCGGTACACTCCCCCCGCGTGATCCGACCGAAGGTGCGATCCAGGTCGAAGCGCCGATTCGGCCGCCCCTCGAACTGGCGGGCGAGGCGGACGTCCTCAGAGTGAGGGCGTTCGAGACGGGACACCCGCGACGACGGGGGGAATACGTCGGTGAAGATGGAACAAAATAAGGGCCGCCGACCGCGAGTAACGGACGTGTTTTCGATTCTGCTCGCGCTCGGGTTGCTCGTCGCTATCTTCGTCGGGTTCAACATCGGCGGCTCGTCGACCGGCGTCGCGTTCGGCCCCGCCGTCGGCAGCGACACCCTCTCGAAGCTCGCCGCGGCGGCGCTGATGACTGGATTCGCCCTGCTCGGCGGGTGGACCGTCGGCCGGAACGTCATCCGAACGATGGGGGGCGAGATCGTCCCGAAGGACCAGTTCACGCTCGCGGCGAGCGTCGGCGTGCTCTTTTTCGTCGGCCTCGCACTCCTCGTCTCGAACGTGTTCGGGGTGCCAGCCTCCACGTCGATGACCGCCGTCGGCGCCATCGCCGGCCTCGGCGTCGCGACCGGGACGCTCGACGAGGGCGTCATGCTCAGGATCGTCTCGTGGTGGATCGTTGCCCCCATCCTCGCGTTCTGGATCTGCGCGGTGATCGGTCGGTACGTCTACCCGTACCTCGACGCGCGGTTCGCCATCGACCGCACGCGGGGCCCGCTCGTCCAGTTCAACCCCCACCCCCGGCTGGGACCGGAGACGACGCCGCGGGAGTTCGGCGGGACGCTCCTGGTGGTGGGAATCGGGTGTTACATGGCGTTTTCTGCGGGCGCGTCGAACGTGGCGAACGCGGTCGCGCCGCTCGTCGGCAACGGCGCGCTCAGCGTGGAGGCGGGGGTGCTGCTCGCGGCGGCCGCCATCGGGGTCGGCGCGTTCACCATCGCCCGGCGCACGCTCGACACCGTCGGCAACGACCTCACGGACCTGCCGATCCTCGCGGCGCTCATCGTCGAGGTGGTGAGCGCGAGCCTCATCACCTTCCTCTCGTACATCGGCATCCCCGCCAGCCTCGCGGTTAGCGCGACCATGTGCATCGTCGGCCTCGGCTGGGGCCGGGCGACGAGAACCGTCACCCTCGGCGACGCGGTGCGGGGGAAGGAGCCCGAGGTCTCGGTGAACGCGCTGACGGCGGAGACGGACGAGGTGAGGCCCGTGGGGGAGGAAGAGCGGGACCTCCTCGCGAACGACCTGTTCGATCCGGGGACGACCGGGCGGGTCATCTTCTTCTGGATCCTGACGCCCTCGCTGTCGGCGATCACCTCGTATCTCCTGTTCAGCCTGACCCCGATCTAATCGGACCAGTCCGCGCGGCGAACATCGAACCCCGCTCGCGCGCGAGCGGCGCGGCGATAGACGGTGTCGACGGGACGCGTCGTCCCGCGTGAACAGCAAAGTCTAATGGGGTGGCCCCCGAACCGCATGCTGATGCCCACGGTAGAATACCTCAATTACGAAGTACTCGACGACCAGGGTTGGGATCTCGACGACGACGACCTCTTCGATCAGGCTGCCGACGCGGGTCTGGACGACGAGGATTACGGTTCGCTCGACGTGAACGAGGGCGAGTACATCCTCGAAGCAGCGGAGGCGCAGGGCTACGACTGGCCCTTTTCTTGCCGGGCCGGCGCCTGCGCGAACTGCGCGGCCATCCTGAAGGAGGGCGAGATCGAGATGGACATGCAGCAGATCCTCTCCGACGAGGAGGTCAACGAGAAGAACGTCCGTCTCACCTGCATCGGCAGCCCGGCGGCCGACGAGGTCAAGATCGTCTACAACGCGAAGCACCTCGACTACCTGCAGAACCGCGTCATCTAAGCTCCGAAGCTTCGCCTCGTCCCGGTTTTTATCGGATTCCGACTGTCCACCGCCGAACCCGCGGGATCGGAGTCACTCGTTCGCCGTTTACAAAATTTTAATATACTTTTGTTATATTCTATATAACGATTTACCAAATTATAAGTGTCGGCGTTAGTAGATCCACGTAGGATGACAATGACAGACGTGCACGCACCGACGGCGATCCTCCAGGGCGGACTGCTCGATACGCACAGTCCGCTGCTCGCGTTCGTCGTGGGACTCGTCGCGGTCATACTGCTCCTGGTGTACTGGGATCTACCAGCGTTCATCGGACTGGTCATCGCGGCGCTCGTCGTCGGCCTCGTCGCGCCGCAGCTCGCGCCGCCGGAGGTCGCGTCCACGCTCGCCGAGGCGTTCGGCGAAGGGATGGCCGGCATCGGTATCCCCATCCTGATGGCCGCGGTGATCGGGAAGTCGATGATGTCGAGTGGAGCCGCAGAGCGGATCGTCCGCGGCTTCAGGTCCGTCCTCGGGCGCGACAACTCCGAAATCGCCCTGTGGGGGAGCAGTTCGTTCCTGGCGATTCCGGTATTCTTCGACAACGTGTTTTACCTCCTCGCGCCGCTCGCGCGGTCGATGCGCGCGCGGGTCGGACGGGATTACACCCTGTTCATCGTCGCGGTCGGCGCGGGCGCGGCCACCACGCACGTGTTCGTCCCGCCGACACCGGGTCCGCTGGCCGTCGCCAGCGAGATCGGCGTCGGGCTCGGGATGACGATTCTCGTCGGGTTGGTCGTCGCCATCCCCTCGGCGGCGGTGGCCGGGCTCGCCTACGGCCACTGGATCAACAGCCGGCTCGACATCCCGCTGCGCGACTCGATGGACACGAGCGGCGAGGAGCTCGAAGAGATCTCCGAGAAGTCGACCTCCGAGCTTCCGGGGATGTTCGAGGCGTCGCTCCCCATCCTGCTCGCGGTCGCCCTCGTCGCGTCGAACACGGCCGTCGACACGTTCCTCCCCGAGGGCGCGGCGATCGGCACCGTCACGTCGTTCATCGGCGACCCCAACGTCGCGCTCACGGCGGCCGCCATGGCGGCCGCCCTCACCTACCGGCGGATGCGGGCGCTCTCGGACGAGGCGTGGGCCGACGAACTCACCGAGGCGCTGAAGTCCGGCGGCAACATCGCCGCGATCACCGCCGCGGGCGGCGCGTTCGGCGCGATGCTCGCCGAGGCGGGCATCGGCGACTACATCGCCGGCGCGCTCGAAGGCCTCGGCATCGGGCTGCTCGTCACCGCGTGGCTCATCGCCGCCGCGGTTCGCATCGCGCAGGGATCGGCGACGGTCGCCATGCTGACGACGGCGGGTATCATGGCGGGGTCGGGCCTCGTCGCCTCGCTCTCGGTGCACCCCGCCTACCTCGTGATGGCGATCGGCGCGGGCGGCAACATCTGCTCGTGGTACAACGACAGCGGCTTCTGGCTCGTCAAGGAGATCGGCGGCCTGACGCAGGTCGAGACGCTCAAGACGTGGACGGCGCTCACGACTATCATCTCGGTGATGGGACTGCTCACGGTCCTCGCGCTTTCGACCGTCTTCCCCAACGCCATCGTCGGATAGTCCGGATCCGCAGAACGTATCGGAAGGAGAACAAAACACCTAATTTCTCTCGCGCCGGGCGGTGAGTCGTGCTCGGTTCCGTCCCCGACCTGCTCCGGCTGGTCGTCGTGCCGGCGTTCGCGTGGGCCGCCTGGCGCGACCACCGGACGCGGCGGCTCCCGAACCGGCTGTGGTACCCGCTCGTCGGCCTCGGCGTCGCACTCCTCGGCTGGGAGCTGTGGCTCCGCGCGCCGTTCGCGGCGGTCGCGGACCGGCTGTTTCTGATCCGGGTCGTCGTCAGCGTCGGCCTCGTCGTCCCGCTCAGCTACGCCTTCTGGCGGCTCGGCGGCTTCGGCGGCGCGGACGCGAAAGCGCTCATGACCCTCGCCGTCCTGCTCCCGACGTACCCCACGTACTACCTGGAAACGACGGCGCTGCCGCTCGTCGAAACGACCCTCGGCGTCTTTTCGCTGACCGTCCTCTCGAACACCGTGCTCGTCGGGCTGGCGTATCCGGTCGCGCTCACGCTCCGCAACGCGCTCTCCCGCGACGTCGGCCCGGCGATGTTTCTCGCCCGCCGCCTGCCGGCGGCGGCGCTCCCGACGGCCCACGGTCGCCTGTTCGAGACGCGCGAGGGGTTCACCCGCCGCGGACTCGACCTCGACGCCCTGCGGATGTACCTCCGCTGGCGCGGCTCGACGCTCGCGGCGGTGCGAGCCGATCCGACCGGCCACCGCGACCCGGGGAGCATCACCCGGACGTACGATCCGACCGACGGGGCCGTTCACGCCGCGCGGTCCGACGGGGGCGAGGCGCGCGTCCGGACGGCCGACGACGGGGACGGGAGGATCGAAACCGGCGGCGGGAGCGGGCCGGGCGACGAAGGCGAGGCGGCCGGCGGAGATCCGATCGCCGACGCCGACGACCCCTGGGGCGCGGAGGCGTTCCTCGCGTCGATCGACGGGACGGCCTACGGCACGACCCCCGAGACGCTCCGCGAGGGGCTCGAAGTCGTCGCGGCGCGGCGCGAGATCTGGGTCTCGCCGGGGCTGCCGTTCGTCGTCCCGATGTTCCTCGGCCTCCTGCTCGCGTTCACTTACGGCGACCTGCTGTTCGGGGCGCTCTCGGCGCTCGGGATGGTGTGAGAGGCGAACGTCGCGCGACGGTCACAAAGCATATCCGGGCGAGTCGCTTTCGCACACGCATGACAGTGGACGTCGATTTCGGCGACGACGGACTGGTCCCCGCCGTCGCACAGGACGCCGACTCCGGCGAGGTGCTGATGCTCGCGTACGTCTCCCCCGAGGCGTTGGAGCGGACGCGCGAAACGGGCCGCGCGCACTACTACTCCCGCAGCCGCGACGAGCTCTGGGAGAAGGGGGCGACGAGCGGCCACGTCCAGGCCGTCCGGGAGATCAGGGTCGACTGCGACGCCGACGCGCTGCTGTACGTCGTCGACCAGGAGGGCGGGGCCTGCCACACCGGCCGGCGCTCCTGTTTTTACAGAACGATCGACGGCGAGGACGTGGGCGAGCGCGTGTTCGACCCGGACGAGGTGTACGAGTAGCCGACCGATGACCGGGGCGATCGGCGGCGCGGAGAGCGAGACGGCGCCCGAGATCGACGACCTCGCGGCCGCCCGCGAGGACCTCCGAGCGATCCGGAGCGAGATCGAGGAGATCGGCGAGCGGCGCGTGGAGGCGGTCGCCGAGGCTCACGAGGAGGCGCTCGGTCTGCTCCGGCGGTACGAGGGGCCCGCGACCGGAACCGGCGACTTCGGGGCGTACCTCGAGTTTCAGGAGTCGTTCGTCGAGCTCGTCGAGGGGCTTCCGGACGAGCTGCCGGCGCGGGACGCCTTCGAGGGGGCGACAGAGGCGGTGGACCGCCGCCGACTGCGCGAGCGCGACTTCGACCGGGCGAGGGAGGCGCTCTCCGACGCCGCCGAGATTGCGGCGCTGCTCGACGACCGCGCGGAGGCTCGCGATCGGCGCGACCGAGCCCGGCACGCCGTCGAGGAGCGCGTCGACGCGCTGAACGACCGACTGTCCCGGCTGAAGCGGGTCCGGCGGCTCGGCGACGCCGACTTCGACGCGCCCGTCGAGGAGCTCTGCGAGCCGATCCGAGCGTACAACCGCGCGGTCCGGGACGAGTTCGAGGCGTTCAAGCGCGAGGCGAGCGCCCGCGACCTGCTCGGATTCGTCGAATCGACCGGCGACTACCCGCTCGTCGGGTACGACCGGCCGCCGGCCGACCTCCTCGAGTACGTCGCCTCGAACCCCGCGGGCGAGCGGCCGGTGCCGACGCTGCTCTCGTACGCGGACTACTCGAACTCGAAGCTCGACCACTACGTCGACGACCCGGCCGCGCTCAAGCGGTGCGTCTCGGTCAACCGGACGTACCTCGAACGCCTCGACGCTGATCCGCTCTCGGTGTCGTGGCCGCCGCCCCCGGCGGCGGAACTCCGCTACCGGGCGCGGGAGCTGATCGCCGTCTGCGGTCGGTTCGCGGGGGCCGAGACGGTCGCGAAGGCGCGCTCCGTGCGGGATCTGGCCGCCGACGCGGCCCGGTACGACCGCCTCCGTCGGACGGCCGTCGCCCGCGAGGAACTGGACGAGAGCGAGCGGCGGCGGCTCGCCGCGGGCGAGATCGAGCGGGAGGCGGAGGTGCTCCGCGAGGAGCGGGCGGCGCTCCGCGAGGCGCTGGAGAAGGAGGGCGGTCGGGCGGTCGGGCGGTAGCTTCCGACGGTCAGACGCCTCCGAGTCCGGCTTCGAGCGCCCCCCGAACCGCGTCCGCGAGCTCCCGCGCCCGGTCGGCCTCCCGAGCCTCGGCGTAGATGCGGACCTTCGGTTCGGTGCCGCTGGGTCGGACGAGGACCCACGCGTCGCCGTAATCGAGCCGGTACCCGTCGGTCGTGTTCGGCTCGGCGTCGGCCGAGCGGGCGTACTCCTCGGCGGCGTCGAGCATCGCGTCGAGTTCCCGCTCCGTCCGGTAGGTGAGGTTCACGCGGACGTTGTGGTAGTCGGCGTACGGGGCGACGATCTCGCTCACGGGGCGCTCTGCGACCAGTTCGAGGAACTTCGCGCCGATGAACGCCCCGTCACGGACGAGCCGGTAGTTCGGGAAGAAGACGCCCCCGTTGCCCTCGCCGGCGATCGGGACGGACGCGCCGTCGGCCCACAGCTCCTTGATCCGCGTGATGATGTTGGTCGCGCCGATCGGCGTCAGTTCGAGGTCGGCGCCGACCGCGTCGACGACGTCGACGAGCCGCTGGGAGACGTTCACCGCCGCGACGGTCGTGTCGCCCGCGTCGAGTTCCGCCGCGGCCAGCGCGGCCAGCGAGGTGTCTCCCTCGACGTACTCGCCGCGCTCGTCGAAGAAGATGGCCCGGTCGGCGTCGCCGTCGTGGGCGATTCCCACGTCCGCGTCGGCCGCGCGGACGAGTCGGCCGAGGTCGTCGAGGTTCTTCGGAACGGGCTCCGGCTCGCGGCCGGGGAAGTGGCCGTCGGGCTGGGCGTTGATCGTCACGACCTTGCAGCCGAGTTCGCGGAAGAACGTCGGGCTCGTGAGCGCGCCGGCGCCGTGGCCGGGGTCGAGCGCGACGGTCAGGTCCGCGTCGGCGATCCGCCCGCGGTCGACCGCCGCGAGCATCCCGTCGAGGTAGTCCCGGTTCGCCGAGTCGATCCGGGTCGTCGAGCCGACCGCGTCCCACGGCGCGATGTCGAAGTCCTCCGCGAGGATGCGCTCCTCGATGCGTTCGAGCCTGTGGACCGGCAGTTCGATGCCGTCGGCGCCGACGAGCTTGACGCCGTTGTACTCCGGAGGGTTGTGCGAGGCGGTGATGTGGACCGCGGGAACGCCCTCGACCTCGCAGTACCGGACGACGCCGGGAGTGGGGACGACTCCCAGCCGTTCGACGTCCACGCCGACGCTCGCGAGCCCGCTCGCCGCCGCGTTCGTGAACATCTCTCCGGTGGTCCGGGTGTCGCGCGCGACGACAGCCCGGTCCGCGTCCCAGACCGTCCCCGCGGCTTTCGCGACGCGGAGGACGAACTCCGGGGTGAGCTGCTCGCCCGCCACCCCGCGAGTGCCGCTTGACCCGAATAGTTTCATTGAGGGAATGTGATCGTTCTGTCGACAAAGCCGTTCCGAACGAGGGACGAAATCGGAGGGGTACGAGGGGTACCCGGTTCGTCCCCGTCGCGGATTATTTCGGTCGGAGCACGCCGCGTTCCTCGAACAGTTCGCCGAGCCCGCGCATCGACTCGACGACGGCGTCGCAGACCGGCCGAACCGCGTCCTTCGGGACGAAGCCGACGGCGAACCCGGCGACTTCGAGCATCGGCAGGTCGTTCGCGCCGTCGCCGACGGCGATCGTGCGCTCCATCTTCACGCCGAGGTCGGCCGCGAGTCGCTCCAGCTCGCGGTCCTTCGTCCCCTCGACGAGCGGCCCCTCGACCTCGCCGGTGAGTCGACCCCCCTCGACGGGCAGGCGGTTCGCGACGATCGTGTCGACCGACGCGCCCTCCTTCTCCAGCGCGCGCCGGACGCCGCGCTCGAATCCGCCCGTCAGGATCGCGGTGTGGTGGCCGTAGTCGTTCAGCCGGGCGATGAGATCGGCGGCGCCGGGGCGGAGTTCGACCTCGTCGTAGGCCTCCTCGGCCGCTTCCACCTCCAGCCCGGCGAGCAGGCGCGCGCGCTCGCGGAGGCTCTCCGCGTAGCCGATCTCGTCGTTCATCGCCCGCTCCGTGATCTCGGCCATCTCGGCCGCCGCTTCCCTGCGCTTTCCGAGCAGCACCGTCATCTCCGAGTCCGACAGCGTCCCGTCGAAATCGAACGCGACCAGTTTCATGCGCGTACCGTAGACGGGCGCCGGTTTGAAACCACCTGAATCGGCCGTTTTACGGCCGGGAAGAAGCGGGTGGTGTTCCGGGCTTTCATCAGAGAAGGGAAATTATTAAAGACTTGACTCAGTCGTCGATATCGATGATCGCCGGGGCGTTGAAGCGATGGTCGCTGTCGATCGTGGCCGTCGGCCTCTCGTTCGTCCCGCTCGCGCACCTCCTCCTCGAACCGCACGCGCTGCTGTCGCTGCTTCTGGAGGCGGTGCTCCCCTTGATACTGCTCTCCGGCGTGGCGTACGCCGGGTACGAGTACGCGCGACGGGAGTCCCCCGGATTCGTCGTCGCGGTCACGTCCCGGACGATCGCCGTCGTCGCCGGCGTCCAGCTTCTGAACCTGTGGGTGCTCACGGTCACCGTGGCGGAGGGCGGTGCCGCCGTTCACCCGGCCGGCCTGACGGGGATGTACCTCGCGGCGGGCGCGATGGCCGGACTCTACCTCGGGACGACCGACGCCCGCCGCAAACAGCACGAGCGGGCGCTCGCCGAGGAGCGGGACCGGCTCGACTTTCTCAACGAAATCCTCCGACACAACGTGCTCAACGCGATGCAGGTGGTGATCGGTCGGGCCGAGCGCCTGCGCGAGCGGCCGGACCCCGACGACGCGGCCACGATCCTCCGGTGGGCGCGGACCGTCGCCCGGCAGGTCCGCCGGATGCGACTCCTCACCGGGGAGACGGAGCGCGCGCGGCCGATCGATCTCGCCGGAGTGCTCCGCGAGGAGGCGTCGAAGGCTGGCGACAGGGACGGCGTCGAGGTGACGGCCGACCTCCCGGAGCGACTGACCGTCGTGGCCGACGACGGCGTCGGCGTGCTCTTCGAGACGCTGCTCTTGAACGCCGCGGAGCACGCCGTCGACGAGCCGAGCGTCGACGTGTGGACCGAGACGACAGACGACACCGCGACGGTGTGTCTCGCGGACAACGGTCCCGGCCTCCCGGAGGAACTTTCGGCCGCACTCAACGCCGGCGAGTCGGACTCGGACCTCTTCGGGTTCGGCCTGCACCTCGTCGCGACGCTCGCGCGGCGGTACGGCGGGGCGCTTCGCGTCTCGGACAACGAGCCGACGGGCACGGTGTTCAGGGTCAGCCTGCCGCGGGCGCGCGCCGCCGAGCGAAGGGAAGCGCGCTAGCGAAGGGCATGCACTATCCGCCGTCGAAGAAACCCTTAACCGCGGGCCGACGGTCCCTACGCACATGCGGGTACTCGTCACGGACCCGATCGCGGAAGCCGGCCTCGACACGTTACGCGAGGCGGGCCACGAGGTCGAAACCGCCTACGACGCCGAGGGTGAAGCGCTGTTGAACGCCGTCTCCGACGCGAACGCGTTGATCGTTCGATCCGGAACGCAGGTCACGCGGGAGGTGTTCGAGGCCGCGCCGGAGCTCGTCATCGTCGGCCGCGCGGGCATCGGCGTCGACAACATCGACATCGACGCCGCCACCGACCACGGCGTGATCGTCGCGAACGCCCCCGAGGGGAACGTCCGCGCCGCCGCCGAGCACACGGTCGCGATGGCGTTCGCCGCCGCGCGCTCGATCCCGCAGGCGCACGTCCGGCTCAAGGCGGGCGAGTGGGCGAAGAAGGACTACCTCGGCACCGAGGTCAACGGCAAGACGCTCGGCATCGTCGGGCTCGGCCGCGTCGGCCAGGAGGTCGCAAAGCGCCTCGGCTCGCTCGGGATGGACCTCGTCGCCTACGACCCCTACATCGGCGAGGAGCGCGCCGAACAGCTCGGCGCGGAGCTCGTCGGGTTCGATGAGTGTCTCGAACGCGCCGACTTCCTCACCGTCCACACGCCGCTCACCCCCGAGACGGAGGGGCTCATCTCGACCGAGGAGCTCGAACTGATGGGCGGCGGCTACCTCGTCAACTGCGCCCGCGGCGGCGTCGTCGACGAGGGGGCGCTCGCGGCGGCCGTCGAAGACGGCACGCTCGACGGGGCCGCTGTCGACGTGTTCGCCGAGGAACCGATCGGCACGGACAACCCCCTGCTCGGGGTCGAGGACGTCGTCGTCACCCCGCACCTCGGCGCGAGCACGTCGGCCGCCCAGGAGAACGTCGCCACGAGCATCGCCGAGCAGGTCGTCGCGGCGTTCCGCGAGGAGCCCGTGATGAACGCCCTCAACGCCCCGTCCGTGGACGAGAGCGCCTTCCCGCGCATCCGCCCGTACATCGACCTCGCGGAGACGGCCGGCAAGGTCGCCGTGCAGGTGTTCGACGGCCGCATCTCGGAGATCGACGTGCGCTACGAGGGCGATATCGCGGCGGAGGAGGTCGACCTCGTGACCGCGAGCGCGCTCAAGGGCGTGTTCACCCCCCTGGAGTGGCAGGTCAACGCGGTCAACGCCCCGCAGATGGCCGAGGAGCGCGGCATCGAGGTGGCCGAGACGAAGACCAGGCAGGCCGAGGACTTCCAGAGCCTCGTCACGGTGACGGTCGGCGACGGCGAGGACTCGGTGTCGGTCTGCGGGACGCTCTTCGCCGGCGACGACCCCCGCATCGTCCGCATCGACGGCTACCGCGTCGACGCCATCCCGCACGGGCACATGCTCGTCGCGCGCAACTACGACCGACCCGGCGTCATCGGCCTCATCGGGACGGTGCTCGGGGATCACGACATCAACATCGCGGGGATGTTCAACGCCCGCGAGACCTTCGGCGGCGAGGCGCTCACCGTCTACAACCTCGACACCGAGGTGCCCGAGGACGTGATCGACACGCTCGAATCCGACGAGCGCATCATCGGCGTCCGGACGATCGTCCTGAACGGCACCGGCGAGTAGCCCGGTTTGTGTCTTTTTCGTTTCAACGTGCGATAGCTTTTCGTAGCGCGTGAACGCTCCCGGTTCACAACTTCAGGAAAATTGTCGACTCCGATCGCCGAGTGAGTAGGCCCGCACGAGGGATGAAAGCGACGTTCTACCGCGTAGAGCCGGCGCAATCATGTGTGAAATCGCTCTTTGTTTAAACGGAATGGCTACTAACTCGGCTACATTGGGTCGCGTATGAAACGCCGTACGTTTCTGCTCGGCGTCGGGAGCGCAGCCGTTGTCAGTACGGGTGGTTGCATCGGCACCATCGACAAACAGCGGGAGCTGAATAGCGGAGGAACCAACGCCGGAGGAAACGGAAGCACGGGCGGAGCCGGCGAATCGACACAAATGGAGTTCTCGATCGTCTCCGCGGACGCGGGTCCGGGACCAGTGAACTACGACGTAAGCGTCACCGGCAGTCGGTTGGGTGCCACCGCGATACCGAATCTTGAGATCGCGGTCGAAAACACGGGCAACGAGAGCGTGAGTTGGTCGTACACTGGACAGACCGGCGACCTGCCGCTCCCACAGGGTGTACACACCGAAACCGGAACCCTCGTGGTCGGTCTGGACGAGGAAATCCGGAATCAACTGATGGAGACCGACAGCGGGTGTGCCCGGGTCGACCAGTTCGTCGGCGCCGACGGAATCAAAAATACGACCCTCGACCCCGGCCAGCGTCGCAAGCGGGAGTACGCAGTGGTCGGCGTCGATGGTGAACTGTCCGGGGGATGTCCAAAGGCCAGCACGTATCGGATCGAGGAGGAACTCGGAGACGTCGGGACGTGGGGGTTCGAGTTCCGGCTAGAGTGACTGTGGCCAAACGTGTTGGTAGAGTGATTGCGGCCAAACGTGTTGGTAGAGTGATTGCGGCCAAACGTGTTGGCCACGTGGCCACGGCGGAATCCCTTCGAAATCGACTACCCAGACCCTCCTATCGGACGGTCCCGCACGCCGATTCGTCAGCGTAGAAAAACGGCGGATAGACGGATCAGATCGACCCGAGAAGGCGTTTGAGACGGCCGAGAAGAGACGCGCCGACCGTCGACCGTTCGGACCGGGCCGACGACCGGTTCGCGTCGGAGATGAGGCGTTCGTACTGGTCGATGACGTCCCGGCGGGCGGCCTCGCTGCGGGCGAGTCGGCGTTCGAGCGATCGGACCTCGGCTTCGAGCTCCGCGATTCGGTCGGCCGCCTCGCGCGCACCGGTGCCGCCGGTCGCGACGTCGCGGGGCGCGGCTTCCTGCGCGGAGTCCGCCGAGTCGAGGGGCCGTCCGCGCTCGCGCCCGCCGGGTGCGGCTTCGGTCGACAGGCCCTGCTGTGGCACGCGTCGACGTAGGGACGAGGGCGATAAAAACGTGCGTCAGACCCCGGTCGCACGCGCGTCATGCGCCGGGGGGTCGAGCCGAAGCCGAACGCCGTTCGGCTTCAGCGGCAGACTGGCCCGGCCGACTTCGGCGACCGAACGGCGACCGGCCTCAGCGGCTGAACAGCCCGATCAGCTTACCGAGCCGTCCCCGGCCGTCCGACCGCCCTTCGAGGTGGCGGAGCACCCCGTCCGTCGAGTTCGGGACGGACTCGGGCTCGTTGCCGGCCGCGAAGGCCGCGTCGGGGTCCTTCAGCAGGTGTCCGGTCGTGAGGCAGACCACGTCCTCGTCCGCCTCGACGACGCCCTCGTCCCTGAGCTTCCGGAGGCCGGCCACGGACGCCGCGGAGGCGGGCTCGACGCCCACGCCCTCCCTCGCGAGCGCGCGCTGGGCCGAGGTGATCGCCTCGTCGGAGACGGCGACCGCGGTGCCGCCCGTCTCGCGGATGCCCGGCAGCGCCTTCGGGGCGTTGACGGGGTTGCCGATGCGGATCGCCGTCGCCTTCGTCTCGACCTCGTCCCAGCGCCGAACCTCGTCCGCGCCGCCCTCGATCGCCTCGACCATCGGGGCCGCCCCTTCGGCCTGCACGCCGGTCAGCTTCGGCACGTCCCGGGGGTGCAGCGCGCCGCTTTGGACGAGTTCGCGGAACGCCTTGTACAGCGCGGCGGTGTTGCCGGCGTTGCCGACCGGGAGGACGATCCGGTCGGGGTAGCGCCCCTCGTCGGCGTAGAACTCCTCCAGAATTTCGAGCCCGATCGTCTTCTGCCCCTCCAGCCGGAAGGGGTTGAGCGAGTTGAGGAGGTACGCCTCGCCGCGGGCGGCGAGCTCCTGGACGATGTCGAGGCAGGCGTCGAAGTTGCCGTCGACCTCGAGGATGCGCGCGCCGTGCAGCGCCGCCTGGGCGACCTTCCCCGCCGCGACCTTCCCCGACGGGAGGAGCACCAGCGTTTCGAGGCCGGCCCGTGACCCGTAGGCGGCGAGCGCGGCGCTCGTGTTGCCGGTGCTCGCGCACGCGAGGCGATCCGCGCCGAGGCGTTCCGCGACGGTGACGCCGACGGTCATCCCGCGGTCCTTGAAGCTGCCCGTCGGGTTCATCCCCTCGTGCTTGATCCGGAGGCGGTGGACGCCGACCGACTCCTCCAGCCGCGGGACGCGGTGGAGGGGCGTGTCGCCCTCGGGGAGGCTCACCCCCTCGTCGAACGGGAGCGCGGCCGCGTAGCGCCAGACGCCGCGCCCCCGCCCCTCGAAGTCCTCCCAGGTCGGGAGGTCGGCGTAGCGGACTTCGAGCAGGCCCTCGCACTCGTCGCAGGTGTACCGAACCGCCTCGAAGGGCGCGAACGTCTCGCCGCACTCGATGCACTCCAGCCAGACGCCGTCCTCGGCGGCGTCGGGTGCCGACGGGGCGGACGCGGAGAGGTCTAAGCTCATCACCCGGGGGTCGTCCCCCGCGGGGAAAAGTTGGACGGTTCCGAGAGAATGCTGCCGAGCCGATCGCCCGACCGGCTCGCGGCGACCGTCTCCGGAGGCTCGCTACTCGGTCCCGAACTCGTCGATGCGCTCGTGGACGTTCTCGACCCACTCGTCGAGCGTCTCGTGGAGCATCTCCTTCGCCTCCGGGAGCGGGGTCGCGGTGTACTGGTAGACGTAGCCGCCGGGGTCGAGCAGCCGCCGCTCGCGCCGGGCGAGCCCCTTCTCCAGGAGCGTCGTCAGCGACCGGTTGACGTTGCTGCGGTCGCGGTCGAGCCGGTCCGCCAACTCGGCGACGGTGCTTCCGGGGTTGTCGAGCAGCGCGAGGTACGTCCGGCTCTCGTGGTTCTGGATGCCGAAGACGCAGGCGAGGACGTGCTGAAAACTCGGGTCGCTCGTCCCGATCAGCTCCTCCATGTCGGGGGCGTCGGCCATACCCCCACTTCGGCCATGACGGCGATTAAGCTTCTGCTCGACGCGGGGCGCTCGGAGGGTGTCAGACCGGCTCAGACCAGCGCCGCGAGCGCGTCCTCGTTCGGCGCGACGAAAACGCCGTTCCGCCGGGAGAGGTCGACGAGCCCCGCCGATTCGAGTCCCGGAAGGTGTTCCTCGTACAGCGAGACGAGCACCCGCTCGTAGCGGTCGTCGGGGACCGCGTCTGCGTCGGTTCCGAACTCGGCCGCCGCCACTCGCCGGGCCAGTTCGTCGAGTTCGAGCGGCGCGTCGCCCGCCTCGAGCGAGTGGACGAGCGTGCGCGAGCGCGCGTCGGCGAAGATTCCGCTCACCGTCTCGGCGGACAGCGACGGCGCGGAGGCGGTCTCGACGTCGGTCGTGACGGGTCTGGATTCGTCGATGCTCATACGCGCCGGCACGACCGGACGCGGTAAAGCCGATTTCCCAAAAGGATTTGGGTCGATCCGGAAACGGGGTGAAACGAACGCCGACGGGGCAGAGATCGCGGGTCAGGCGGCCGATTCAGCGGGACTTCCCGTACCCCATCTTGCGGATGCACGTCCGCATCTCCTCTTCGGTCGCGTGTTTGTGCAGCGTCGTCGGCGTGTCGCAGTAGTACGTCTCGCCGTCGCTGCGCAGCGTCACCTCGTGGGTCGAGCCGAGCATTTCGGTCTCGATGACGACTCGACGGCCCTCGCGCAGCGCCGCCAGGATCTCCTCGGCGGTCAGTTCTCCGGACTTCGCGCGGAGCGGTTCCTGCATCGACTGTCACCTCTCGCTCAGTCGTTATCACTGTTTGGCGACGGATCGACGGCCCGAAACCGGGACGGAAAACGGCCTGTCAGTTCGTCGTGCTCCTCGTCTCGCTCGGCGGCTTGGGCGGTTCGACGCCCTCGACGGCCTCGACGGTCTCCGTGTCCTTTTCGGTGTCGACGTGCCAGCGGTCGATCTCGTCCTCGTACTCGCCGAGGCGTCGGCTGACTTCCCGCTTCAGGTCGTCGTCGTTGACGTTCACCTCGAAGATGAACGTCTCCTCGTCCTCGCCGCGGGTCGTCTTCTGGATGTTGGCGCTGATCAGCTCGTTGTCGAAGTAGTACGGCGCGAGCTGGGTCATCACCTTCCGGTAGACGGTTCCCTCGACGGCGCGGATGGCCTTCCGACCGGCGGAGTCGGCCGCCCGCGCGACGTAGTCGATCGAGTCCTGCCAGCTCTCGATCGCGCCCTCGTTGTCCCCGACTTCGACCCGCTCGTAGGACTCGGACAGTTTCTCGCCCGCGGTCTTCAGGTCGTCGTCCGGGTCCTTCCCGGCCTTTTCGCCCTCGCCCTCGCCCACGCTGGCCTTCTCTGCCGTCTTCTCGTTCACGTCCTCGCCGAGCCGCTCGTGAGATTTCGGTCGCCACTCGTCCCAGTCTTCGAAGGCGTCGCCGTCGGCGCCGGCCTCCCGGAGCGCGCTGGTGATGCGTTCGCCGTGCTCGACGATGTCGCCCCACGAGCCGCGCTGTTTGAACCCCGAAATGCTCTCTTCCATCCCTTGTCGGTGGTACGCCGAGCACCGATATAAACGTCTCCGGCCGCGTGGTACCACGCGACGGAGCCGCCGGTCAGCGGCCGTACGCGAGTCTGGTGGCGAGCGTGTCGAGCCGGCTCTTGAGTCCCGCGAGCCACGCGGCCGGCGAGACGGCCCGCAGCTCGGCCTCGTCGATCTCGATGCGCGACCCGCGGAACGGGTCGCGACGCTCGCGCTCCTCGTCGGACTGCTCCGACGAGACGGCGTCCACGACCGAACTCATCGCGCACCGTCCGCAGTACTCGGTCTTTTTTCCCATGCGTGTCCCTCTCACGGGCGGTAGGGAAACCGCACAGTTAAACGTTGCCTCGGAACCCCGACGGACTTTTCTATGCGGACTGCTGTCTGAGCACGTATGGGATACCGCGTCGTGCGGACGGACGGGGTCGAACCGGCGCCGGACCGCCCCTGCGAGCTGCGCCGGCTCTCCGCGCCGGCCGGCCTCGAACAGATGGCGATCAACCGCTTCGTCGCCGAGCCCGGCGAGCAGCTACCGCTCGCGTATCACTACCACGACGACCAGGAGGAGGCGTTCTACGTCCTCTCCGGGACGCTCCACGTCGAGACGCCGGAGGGAACGTACGAACTCGGGCCGAACGACCTGTTCGCCGTCGATCCCGGGAGCCCGCAGCGGGCGTACAACCCGGAGGAGGCGGACGCCCCGGTCGACGTGATCGCGGTCGGTGCGCCGCCCGCGAGCGGCGACGTCCACGCCTACGAACCCGAACCATGAGCGACGCGGGGGCGAGCGGAGAGCGGGAGGTGCCGGTCTGGGACGATCCGTACCTCGATCGCGTCTCCGATCGGCTGATGTACAACTACGACCTGGAGCGCGATTACGCGGTCGCCGGCGAGCGGTTCGACCTCTACGGGCGGATGCGAATCGAGAGCCAGAAACGGCTGTTCCACCCCGCGCTGAACTACGCGAATCACGGCTCCGAGGAGCACCTGTTCGCCCGCCGGGTCGACGGCGTCGGCCGCGCGGACCTCGAAGCGCTGGTCGACCTCGGCCACCGGCTCGCCGACGAGTGGATCGTACCGGACGAGGAACACTTCAGCACGGACTTCTCGTTCGCGCTCGTCGCGCCCGAGATCCCGCCGGACGCGCGCGAGTTCGTCTCCGGCTTCTCCGACCGGACACTCCTGAAGTACGGCTACTACGGCCACTACGAGATCAACCTGCTCGTCGTCGCCCCCGAGGCCGAGGACGCGGTCGCCAGCCGCAACGCCGACGTCGTCCGCGCGTTCCGGCTGTGGCGCGACGTGCCCGCCGAACCGCCGGGGCTCCTCGCGCGCGTCCTCCGCCGCTTCGGTCGGTCCTGAGCGACGTCGGTCGTCACCCCTTCGACGGATCGCCCCGCTCGGCGTCCTCCTCCGATTCCGAGCGGGGCGTGTGTCGGCCCCGCTCGTACGCCAGCACCCCGAGCGCGATTCCCACCGTGACGCCCGCGACGCCCCCGAGGCCGCCGAACGCGAGCAGTCCCGCGCCGCCGAACGTCAGCGCCGGGATCGCGACCGCTACGCTTACCCTCATCACGCAGTCATGTCCGATCTCGGATGAGAAAAGTGTTGCCTCGCGGATAGCTCATAGGGAGTAGCGTAGCCGATCGGGGACACAGCGAGTCCCGACCGACCAGAGTGATCGATTCCCACGTGAGGGAATCGATGGATTCCTACGCTACTCCCTATCAGTCGTCCGACTCCGAGCCGCCGTCGGCTGCGACCTGCCTCGCGGTGCCGCGGGCCCGTCTGATATTGCTGTAGCCCAGCCACACGAGCGACAGCGCCAGGCCGATCAGTACCAGCGCCAGGACGATCTGGACCGCGACGGACGCCTGGGTGGCGAGGCTCGCGTCCCCGCCCCACTGGCCCAGGACGAACTTCACGTAGAGGTTCTGGTACAGCGCGAGGTACAGCAGCCCGCAGACGGTGATGAACGTCATGAGCGCCATCGGGACGCCGGTGCTGACGAGCTGTTTGTTGTCGTCCCAGTTGGCGAGCCACACCGTCGCCGTCAGGAGCGCGAGCGCCGCCAGTAGCTGGTTCGCACCGCCGAACAGCGGCCAGAGGTCGGCCCAGGTGCCGCTCGACACGAGGACGTAGGCGACGCCGATCTGGACGACCGCGTTACCGTAGCGGTCGGTGGCGGCGCTCTCGACGGTGGTCTCCGGCGTGCCGACGATCTCGTCCATCATGTAGCGGCCGAGCCGCACCGCGGTGTCGGTGCTGGTGAGCAGGAAGCTGACCAGCACGAGCGCCATGAACGGCGCGCCGAACGACGTCGGGATGCCGAAGCTGGTGAGCATGATGCCGCCGCCGGTGGCGAAGTTCGGCAGCGCCAGGCCGATGCCGCTCCCCTCGGCGAAGCCGACGATGGCGACCGCGGCGAGCGCCGTCGTCGCCAGCAGCCCCTCGCCGAGCATGCCGCCGTAGCCGATGAGGCGGGCGTCCGACTCCCTGTTGAGCTGTTTCGAGGTCGTCCCGGAGGAGACGAGCGAGTGGAAGCCGCTTATCGTCCCGCACGCGATCGTGATGAACAGGAGCGGGAACAGCGGCAGGCTCGCGGTGCCCCAGAACCCGTAGTAGGGTTCGAGCGAGATGGTGAGCGGCTGGGACGCGCTGCCGAGGATCGTCCCGACGATGATCGCCAGGAGCGCGCCGCCGACGCCCGTGTAGAGCAGGAACGACGACAGGTAATCCCGCGGCTGGAGCAGCATCCAGACCGGGAGCGCGCTGGCGAGCGCCCCGTAGACCATCACGACCGGCACCCACGCGGCGGTGTTGGCGCCGAGCTCCCCGGCCGCCGGAATCCACGACCCCGCGCCGGAGAACAGCACGATGGTGTTCGCGGGCGCGGTCTCGGCCGTCGGCTGGAACAGCGCCAGCGGGTACTCGATGCCGATGAACACGCCGGCGAACACGGCGAGCACGAACACGACCGTGCCCGGAATGAACGGCAGGTTCATCTGGTAGAGGTACACGCCGAAGACGAACGCGAGCGCGATGTAGACGAGGCTCGCGGTCGCCGCCTGCGGGTACGCGTTGAAGACGATGCCGACCACGAGGGCGAACACCGCGACGACGAGGATGATCGTCAGGAACGCGAACCACAGGAGCATGTTCTTCCCGCGCTCGCCCACGTACTCGCCGATGATGTACCCGATCGACTTCCCCTCGTGCCGGAGGCTCCCGGAGAGGGAGACGAAGTCGTGGACCGCCCCCATCAGGGGATTACCGATGGCGATCCAGAGGAGCGCCGGGACCCAGCCCCACACCACCCCGGCGGTGATAGGACCGACGATCGGCGCGCCCCCCGCGATGCTCGAGTAGTGGTGCCCGAGGAGAACTGGTTTCTTTGCGGGCACGTACTCCTGCCCGTCCCTGTACTTGTGTGCCGGTGTTTCCCGGTCGTCATCGAGTTCGACGAACCGCGCGAGGTACCTGGAGTATCCCAGGTACCCGACGCTGAACAGCGCCAACACCGTGACGACCAGCCAGATAACCTGTACCATGTGTGCGAACCTCACTACAATCCATGAAAAAATAGGACTTAAAGCTTCGGCCTTTCTACGCGAGTTCTGATACTCCGTTAACGTCCGAAATAGTATGCAAAATGGACCGAGGTCATTATTTTCATCAAATTAGTAAGAGAATGTAGAAGAGGGCGGATTTGAATACTTTGCGGTGCTTACGGCGCCAAAGCGGTCCGGCGAGGTCACGCCGCCTCGACGGTCGTCTCGATCTCCAGTTCGGCGGCCACGTCCGCGAGGAGGCCCCCTTTGACCTCCGAGACGCGGGTTTCGACGGCGGCGACGAGCGGCTCGTCGAACTTCTCGCGGATCTGCCGCAGGCGCTCGCGCTCGGTTTCGACCCGGTCGCGGAGAAACCGCGCGCCCCTGCCGTTCTCGTCGGGATCCGGCTCCGGAGTCAGCTTGTTGACGGCGAGTCCCTGCACGTCGAGGCCGTGCTCCCGCAGTCCGTCGACTGCCCGGCGCGTCTCGCGGATCGAGAGCTCGTCGGGGTTGACGACGAGGAAGAAGGCGGCCTCCTCGCGGAGCGCCTCTCCGGCGAACTCGAAAAAGTCCTTTCGCTCCCGCAGGCGCTCGAGTATCGGGTCGCCCTCCATCAGTCGGCGGGGCTGGTTGTTCCCGATGGCGGCCCGCTCGAACAGCCGGATGCTCTGTCGACGCTTCGCGACCAGGCGGTCGATCCACCCCTCCAGGAAGTCGGGGAGCGCGAGGAGCCGGAGCGTGCCGCCCGTCGGCGACGTGTCGAAGACGACCCGGTCGTACTCCTCGGAGTCGCGCATCACGTCGACGAAGCGGTCGAAGAGCGCCGCCTCGTACGCCCCGGGGGTCTGGTGGGCCATCTCGATCTGCCGGTCGATCTCGTTCACCATCGCCGGGCTGACCTGGTCGCCGAGCGCGCGCTTCGTCTCCAGGAGGTGCCGTTCGACCTCGTCGTCGGGGTCGACCTCCATGGCGTACAGATTCTCCTCGCCCTCGACGGGCCGGGGCGAGTCGTCGAACGCCTGGTCGAACACGTCGGAGGTGCTGTGGGCCGGGTCGGTCGAGACGACGAGCGTGGCGAGCCCCTCGCGGGCGCACTTGAGCGCGTAGGCGCTGGAGACGGTCGTCTTGCCGACGCCGCCCTTCCCGCCGAAGAAGACGAACTTGCGCATCGTCAGAAGTGGTACTGGTGGCCCTTGCGTTCGAGGAGCGACCCGCGGTCCCACATCCGCCGCTCCCACGCCTCGAACTCGTCCTCCAGGTAGGGGAGCAGTTCGGCCGTGTAGTAGGAGACGGGGCTCGGGATGCCGAACGCGTCCGGGAAGCAGGCGAGCATGAACGTGTCCTCCACGTCCTCGGCCTCCTTTTCGATCTTCTCGTACGCCGGATGGGCGATCATCCCGTGGTAGAGCCCGCGCAGCCACTCCTCTACGACCTCGCGGTAGGCCGCGATCCGCCGTTCGAGCGTCATGCGTTCACAACCTCCCCGTCTCGCGGGTAAAAGGGTGTCGTTCGGTTACACTCGGCACAGATTCATTACCGCGGAACGACGACGCGACCCACATGAACCGAGAGTCCGTTCCGGTCACCGTTCTCAGCGGCAGCCTCGGAGCCGGCAAGACGACCCTCCTCAACCACCTGCTCGCCAACGCCGGCGAACTCGACGTCGCGGTGCTCGTCAACGACATGGGCGAGATCAACGTCGACGCCGAACTCGTCGCCGAGGGGTCGGACCTCTCCGTCGACGACGGCATCACGGAGCTCTCGAACGGCTGTATCTGCTGTGAGCTCCGGGACGACCTCGAAACGGCGGTCGTCGACCTCGCCCGCGAGCGCGACTTCGACCACCTCGTCGTCGAGTCGTCCGGCATCAGCGAGCCGGATCCGGTTGCCCGCCTGTTCACGACCGGGTCGCGGGCCGCTGCGCTGTACGAGGTCGACTCGCTCGTGACCGTCGTCGACGCCCGCCTGTTCTACGACACGTTCGGCGCGCGGGGGGCGGCGAAGCGCCGCGTCGAGGCGGATCTCGCCGGGAGAGGGGCGGCGAGCGGCGAGGCCGCCGGGGGAGATGCGGCGGGCGGCGGAACCGACGCGCTCGGCGGCGGCGAGGGAACCGACGAGACGGGCGAAAGCGACCAGACGCGTCCCCTCTCGGATCTCCTGGTCGAGCAAGTCGAGTTCTCGAACCTCGTCCTGCTGAACAAGTGCGATCTCGTCTCCGCGGACGAGCTCGAAGCGGTCGAGGAGCTGGTGCGGACGCTCCGCCCCGACGCCGAGATCGTCCGCACGACCTTCAGCGAGGTCGACCCCGACCGCCTGCTCGGTCGCGGACTGTACGATCCCGCGACCGCCGCCGAGGCCGCCGGCTGGAAGCGGGCGCTGGCGGAGATCGAAGAGGAAGGGGAAAGTCGTGATTCCGACCGCGGCCGCGATTCCGACGACGACGACCACAACCACGACCACGATCACCACCACGGCCACGACCACGACGACCGCCACGGCCACGACCACAAACACCCCGAAGAGGTGTACGGCGTCTCGTCCTTCGTCTACCGCCGACGGCGGCCGTTCCACCCCCGTCGGCTCGAAGCGTTCCTGGCTGACCTCCCGGAGTCCGTGATCCGGGCGAAGGGGATCTGCTGGGTCGCCGGCAGCGAGCAGCAGCAGTCGTTCAGCCAGGCGGGCCCGTCGGTCCGCGTCAGGGCGGCGGGGCCGTGGATAGCGGCGCTCTCAGAACTCGACCAGCAGCTCTACCGGTCGAACCGACGGAACTTGGAGTGGGACGACGAGTGGGGCGACCGCCGGACGGAGCTCGTGTTCATCGGACGGGACGTGGACGAGGAGGCCCTCGTCGCGGCGCTCGACGACTGTCTCCTGACGGACGAGGAGATGGACGCCGGGTGGGACGACTTCGAGAGCGCCTTCCCCGCCGAGCAGGGCGAGGAGGTCGCCCTGGCGGAGCCGTAGCCCGCGCCGGGGTCGTCGAGAATCGCCGGGCGGGGCGCGGGAGCCGCGGGAGCTACGAGCTCAGATCGTCGGCCAGCGCGTCGAGCGCCCGGTTCAGTTCGCCCCGGCGCTTCCAGGCGGCGAGCCGGTCCGATACGGCGGGGAGGGGAAGCCCGAGGCTCACGGTCGAGCGCATCGTCACCCGCGATCCCTCGTTTTCGGGTTCGACGGACACGCGCGTCTCCATCGCGTCGAACGGTCCGTCCCCCTCCTGGACGTAGTAGAGGTCGCCGTCGCGCCGCTCGAACCGGAACGTCAGTTCGAGGCCGCGGGCGCCGGCGGTCACGAGCGCGGTTCCGTCGTCGCGCTCGTCGACCCCCCGAACGTCGAAGCTCCCCTCGTACTCGATCATCGCCGCGGGCGTGAGCGCCCGCTCGACGACCGGCGGCGTCGCCCGAACGAACCGCGAGGAGCGAACCTCTCGCACGGCTCGCCCGTCTCCGCGGGCCGCCTAAAACGTTCGCGTTCCGCCGCGCTCGATCGTTCGGCGATCCCGGGCGCCAGGCGGGGAGAGCGACCTTCAGTCGTCCGTCGAGGCGCGCAGCCGGTACGTCCCCGCGCCCTCCTCGGCGACCTCCTTGAAGGCGTGCAGCCGGGGCTCTTTCACCGTGTAGCCGAGCAGACTCCCGAACCCGTTCGACTTCGGGTGGAGGCCGATGCCGCTCCCCGCGCCGATCACGCCGGGGGCGTCGCGGTCGAGGTGCTCGCGCCACCACTCGTTGTCGAAAAAGAGGCTGGCGATCTCCATGTGCTTCACGTCGTGCGTGAACAGGTAGCCCTCCCGCGACAGGAGCGGCCAGAGGTGTTCGAGGCACGTCTCCGCCGACGCCCGGAGGCCCACGTCGAGGAACGCCAGCGTGACCGGCTCGTCGAAGTCCTCCATCGTGTCCTCGAAGTACCCCTCGTGGAAGGTGCACGCGGAGATGTCGCCGAAGGCGGCGACGTTCCGCCGGACGGCTTCGAGCGACCCCCGCCAGGAGCCCTCGTCGTAGGTGTGGACCTCCCGGGACCCGATGAGCACGTGGGACCGGTCGCCCTCCGCGGGTTCCGGCATCCCCTCGAACGAGTCGAACACGTCGAGCCGCCGGTCGCAGCGCCCGGCGACGAGCGACAGGTTCGCGGTGCTCCCGCCCATGTAACAGCCGCACTCGACGACGCTCCCCTCGGTCTCCTTCGGGACGTTGAGGATCTTCGTCGCGATGATCAGGTGCTCGACGAACGACGACCCTGTGGGGATCCGCATGTTGTTCAGGAGCATCTTGCCCGCCAGGGCGCACTTGGTGCCGAACCCGACGCCGTACTCGGAGCCGGTGTCGGCGCTGAAGTACTCGCCGAGCACGATCGGCGCGCTCAACGCCAGCAGGGAGAGTCTGTACAGTCGGGCGAGGATCGAAATCGGCTTCTGTCCCCTCAAATCCATACGGGAGTGGGTCGGCACCGCTCCGTTTTGTTATACGCGGATTATCCGGAAAATCGACGGCCCTGCCGGGGAATAATTTTCGCTTACGGCCGAGTTTCCGCGTTCGCGTTATCTCTCCCCGCCCCCGTTTCGTCCCCTCGTCCGTCGTCCGTCGTCCGCGCGGGAGAGCCCCCCGTCGACGCCGCGCTCACGTCGTGTCGCGCTCCGCGAACGACACCAGCCAGCTGTTCTCGTCGGCGAGCTGCCGGCCGTTCACCGACCAGGCGGACTCGTCTTCGGGGCGGAAGGGCCGCGCGACGATCGTACACCGGCTCCGCTTCAGCGAGGACAGCGGCGGCCTGTCGTCGGCGAGAAAGCCCCGCTTCAGGAGGAACTCGCGGGGGAGACCGCAGTCGGCGACGGCGATCAGGTCCGACGCCGCGTGGCCCTTGAGTGCGACGTCGAAGAGCCGCGCGAGGGCGTCCAGCCACTCGCGATCCCCGTCGAGCGGCGTCACCTCCGCGATCTGGGTGACGGTGACGCCGGCGTTCGTCGTCCGCGTCCGGGCGATGACGGCGGCGACGGGCGAACCGTTCCGCCTCGCGACGTAGGTCGTTCGCCGCCAGACGGGGCTGGCGAAGCGCCACCGGTAGAACCGCGGTTCGCGCAGCGCGTGCAGCTGGTACGGAACCCGCCGCTCGTACAGCGAGGCGAGGACGTCTGCCGGCACGTCGACGTGGCGCTCGACGGAAAATCGACGGGACGAGTTCGAGAGCCGGTCGCAGGCGCGACAGTACCCGTTCGAGACGGGCGATGCGAGGCGGGCGAGCGCCCGTCCGGCGGCACCCATGCGGGCGGGGGCCAGCGTTTGGGGGTTCTGGATGCGGTAGAACGTCGTCCGGAGCCCGGCCTCGCGCCAGCCGAGCTTGAGGTACCCCGACCGCGAAAGGTCGTTGGGGAAGTTGAAGAAGAAGTCCGGGTCGCCGTCGGCGTAGTGGTCGATCGCGCTCGTCGTCATGCGGGTGAACAGACCGCGGCGGCGGTGCTCGGGGTGGACCATCGTGTCCGCGGGCTGAAACGCGAGCGCGGTCCGGCGGCCGGCGCGGATCGGCAGCGCGAGGAACGGGCGCGCGCCGACGATCTCCCCGTCCCTCTCGGCGACGAAGACGGGCACGTGGTCGACGTAGGGGTTCTCGGCGTACTTCCAGGAGAACCACTCCGCGCCGCGCGGCCGACCCCAGACGAGCCGGTCGAGGGCGAGAACGCCGTCTCGATCCCCGGGATCGTACCGCCGGATCACGTACGAATCGTTCCGCTCCCGTTCGCCGTACCCGCCCTTCGTGCGCGTCATTGACGACCCTTGCGGTCATCGGCGTTTTGTTATTCGTTCGCGTAGCGTCCGTTTCAGCGGACAGCGCCACGTTTCCCCCGTCCCGGCACTGACGCGCCCGGTAAAAGCTCGATTGAACGTCTAGCGAAAGCTGACCGACGACCGGCGTCGATCGGGGGACGTTCTGACGGAGCGCCCGCAGGCGGCGGGTCTCGCCCGAAACGGCCGCCTACGGCCACCGAAACGGTTTCGAGGCTGGACAGTTCGGACGCGAAGAGATTACAGGAGCGGGAGCGCGAGCAGGAGCACCAGCAGCGCCAGGAGCGCCATCGCGTAGAACAGCCGGAGGAGGCGCTGTTGGGCCGGCACCTCACCCCGGAGATCGGGCCTCGCCGTCCAGATCAGGCGGTAGTACGCGACCGCCGTCAGGAGCGCGAACGCCGCGACCGACCCGCCGAACGCCGTCGAAAACGGGAACCCGAGCGCTCGCCCGTACATCGGCCCGAACGCGAACGAGACCAGAAAGGCGAGCGCGGTGACGACGAGAAACGGCACCGGGTCAACCGGCGTCCCGCGGCGGTTTCGGGGGTTCATGCGTCGAGTATCGCGGGAAACCACATGAAGCTAAGTCGCGCCGCGGCCCAGAGGAGCCATGGCCCGATCGAAGGGGGATCCCCGCGTGCTGTTCGCGATGAACGTCGCGCTCTCGACCGCCTTCGCGGCGGTCGTCGTCTGGGGGCTCTCCTTCCTCGGAATCGCCGCGTTCGAGCCCGCGAACGTCGCCGCGCTCGCCGCCGTCCTCTTCGTCGTCACGTACTTCGTCACCCGGTGAGCCGCGCGCTTCGTCCCTCGATACCTCGTCGTCACCGAGCGACTCGGGCCCTCGCCCGCTTCCGAGAGCGATGGCAGGCGTTATGTCGCTCGACGTTCCGCCTACGGGTAGCATCTATGACCATCGAAGATCGAGACGACGCGTATCTCATCACCCACGCGCTCGCGAAGGACACCCTCTCGAAGCTCCGCGACGTGGAGACCGAACAGGTGGCCTTTCGCAAGGGCCTCGTCAAGCTGGGGCGGATCTGCGGCTACGAGATCATCGACGGCGCGATGGACACCGAGTACGTCCCCGTCACGACGCCGCTCGCGGAGACGACGGGCGAGCGCGTCAAGGGCCTCGACGACGTCGTGATCATCAACGTGCTCCGGGCGGCCACGCCGTTCGTCGAAGGGCTTCTCAAGGCGTTCCCCCGGGCCAAGCAGGGCGTCATCAGCGCCGGCCGCGACGAGGAGGCCGGGATGAACGAGGCGGGCGAGTTCCCCATCACGATCGACTACGTGAAGCTCCCGCAGATCACCGAGAAGGACACCGTCATCGTCGCCGACCCCATGCTCGCGACCGGGAGCACGATGTGCGCGGTGCTCGATCACGTCCTCGAAGAGGCGGAGGGCTACGAGAACCTGTTCGTCCTCTCGGCCGTCAGCGCGCCGACCGGACTGCTCCGCGTCGGCGGGGAGTTCCCCGAGGCCGATCTCCTGACCGTCGCCATCGACGACGAACTCGACGAGAACGGCTTCATCGTCCCCGGCCTCGGCGACGCCGGCGACCGGGCGTTCCGGACGACGTAGCGGCCGAACGATCCGCCGCGTCTGCGGTCGGTCCGACGCGCCCTCAGTCGATCCGACAGACCGTCCCGACCGCGAGATCCTCCTCCCGGATGTACGCCCACAGGCACCCGTAGTTGCAGAACCCCCCGACGGGGTCGCGCTCCCCCCCTTCGGCGACGTAAACGGGGGCGTGAACCGAAACGTCGCACCCGCAGTAGACGCACTCGTCCGACATACGCGTCGATAGGGGGCGGATCCGGATAGGGTCGCGGCGGTCGTGCGCCGCGGGCGCGAACCCCCTCTTTTCGACTCGAAAAACGCCACAGGGAACGCGGATTTCCGCGGTTCGGTTCGCTAACGAAACCGACCCACGGAGCGCTCCGGAGCCGACCGTTCCCCGGGAGAGAGCTACGAACCGCCGTCCGGGTGAGCGCTACGACCCCCGTCCTCGCCGGCCGTGAGCCCGTCGTCGCCGCGGTCGAGCGCGCGGGGGACGTCGTGGTGGTCAGAGTAGCCGTCGAACCACCGGACGATGCGCTCGATCCGGTCGACGACGTGGCCGGGTTCGCCGCTCCGGGAGAGTTCGTGCCCCTCGCGCGGGTAGCGGACGAGCCTCGTGTCGACGCCGTTCTTCTTGAGGAAGAGGTAGAACATCTCGCCGTTGTTCACCGGGACGCGGAAGTCGGCGTCGGCGTGAATCACGAGCGTGGGCGTCTCGACGTTCGCCGCGTGCGCGACGGGCGATTGCTCCCAGAGGAACGCCGGATCCTCCCACGGCGTCGCGCCGAAGTCCCACTCGACGAGTTTGAACGCGTCCGTGGAGCCGTAGAACGACGAGAGGTCGTAAACGCCGCGCTGGGCGACCGCCGCCCTGAACCGGTCCGTGTGGCCGACGATCCAGCCGGTCATGAACCCGCCGAAGGAGCCGCCGGTGACGAAGAGGTTCGACTCGTCGACGTACTCGCGGTCCGCCACGAGATCGACGCCGGCCATCACGTCCCGCATCGTGACCGCGCCCCAGTCGCGCTCGATCGCGGTGGCGAACGCCTCGCCGTAGCCGGTCGAGCCGCGCGGGTTGCACCAGAAAACGACGTAGCCGCGCGCCGCGAGCGTCTGGAACTCGTGCCACATCGTCCCGCTCGGGGACCACATGGCGTGCGGACCGCCGTGGATCTCGACCGCGAGCGGGTACGAGCCGTCCGGATCGAGCTCGGGCGGCGCGAGCACCCACCCCTGCATCTCGCGCCCGTCGGACTCGAACCTGACCTCCTCCGGTTCGCCGACGCGGCGGTCGGCGAGGTAGTCGGCGTTCAGCTCCGTCAGCCGCGTCACCTCCCCCTCGCGGGCGAGGAAGACGTCGCCGGGGTGGTCCCACTCGCTCTTGACGAACGCGACGGCCGC
Organism: Halegenticoccus soli; assembly: GCF_002844195.1. Lineage (GTDB taxonomy): Archaea > Halobacteriota > Halobacteria > Halobacteriales > Haloferacaceae > Halegenticoccus > Halegenticoccus soli. The sequence continues at coordinate 66,172 of NZ_PEND01000009.1, read as the reverse complement.
GCCCCCGCTCCCGTCGGGGTCGGTCACCACGTCGAACCCGGTCGCGTGGCCGTCGCCGGCGACGACCGAGACCCCGCTTCCGTCCGCGGCGGCGCGCCGGACCACGACCTCGCCCTCGTCGGGCGTCACGAAGTACACGTCGTCCCCGGTCGGTCCCCACGCGAGGCCGGCCCCGTAGTCGACGGTGCGGTCGAGGTCCGCCGTGACGACGGTCGTCTCGCCCGTCCCCCGGTCGTACACCTCGACGTCGGTCTGCCGCATCGACAGGCGGTCCTCGGGCGTTCGGGGGTAGGCGATCCGCCCGTCGTCGGTCGCCGCGAGCGCGGCCGCCCACGCCGTCGTCCGGACGAGCGTCTCCGCCTCGTCCGCGTCGAGATCGTGGGCCACGACGTCGATGACGGCGCTATCGTCCGGATCCACGGGATCGGGCGGTGATGGACGGCCGTCCGAGTCCACGGGATCGGACGGTGATGGACGACCGTCCGAATCATCGGTACGCTTCACGGCGTAGTACAGGGTCGCGTCGTCGCCCCACTCGGGCGCGTGGAAGTCGTAGTCGCCGTCGGTGATCCGCTCGACCGCCCCCGACTCGGAATCGGTGGACGAACCGGCACGGTCGCCGGGGAGATCGGAGGACGAGCCGGCTCGGTCGCCGGAGAGGTCGACCACGTACACGTGGCTCCGAGCGCCGTCCTTGTACCGGGCGAGCTGTCGGTAGATCAGCCGATCGACGACCCTCGGGTCGGGCGTCTCGCGCTCGTACTCCTCGGCGCCGACATCGAGGTCGAGTCCCTCCTCGCGCTCGCGCTCGGTCGTCGCGCCGACGAACGCGATCCGCGTCCCGTCGGGGCCCCACACCGGGTTTTCGACGCCGCCGGGGACATTCGTCACCCGCCGGGCCTCGCCGCCGTCGGTCGGCGCGACCCACAGCTGGGGCCGGTCGTCGCCGCCGCCGCGCGTCGAGACGAACGCGAGGCGGTCGCCGTCGGAGCTGAATCTGGGGCTGCTGTCAACCCCTTCGCTGACGGTGAATCGACGGGCCTCGCCGCCGTCCGCGGGGACGAGATAGATCGTCGCCTCGTAGGACTCGTCGTCCTTCGGGACGCTCCGGACGAAGGCGACGGCGTCGCCGTCGGGCGAAAGCTGGGGGTCGCTCGGCTTCGCAATGCCGTGGTAGTCGGTGGCCGCTATCCGCTCCATACACCGTCGCTGCGGCTCGATAACGAATAGCTTTCTAGATGTCACGGCGGCGAATGAAAAGTGCACACTTGCCTACCGACGTGCAAGATAAGCGTACTGACCACCGCCTATGGACAGATATATATCCGGTTGTAAAGTACAAGGTCGTATGGCTCGAAATCTCAAACGCCGTGACTTTATCGCAGCGACGGGTGCGGCGGGCATCGTCGGACTCGCCGGGTGCACCGACGGCGGCGGGAACGGCGGGGACGGAAACGGAGGAGACGGCGGCGACGGCGGAAACGGCGGCGGTGGAAACGGCGGAAACCAGCTCACGTGGCACGCGGGCGGGACCGGCGGCACGTACTACCCGCTGTCGAACCAGTTCAAGCAGATCGTCGAGAACAACACCGACTACAGGCTCCAGGTGCAGTCGACGGGGGCGAGCGTCGAGAACGCCGGCAGCCTCGGCAACGGCAACGCCGACTTCGCCCTCCTGCAGAACGACGTCGCCTACTTCGCCGTCAACGGCGAGGGCATCGAAGCGTTCCAGGGGAACGCCATCCCGAACATCCGCGGCGTGGCGACGCTGTACCCGGAAACCATCCACGTCGTGACGCAGGCGAACTCGGGCATCGAGACCATCCAGGACCTCCAGGGTAAGACGATCAACACCGGCGACCTCGGCAGCGGGACGCAGGTCGACGCGAAGCAGATCCTCCAGGCGGTCGGCATCGAGGACTACACGGAGCAGAACACGGACTTCTCGCAGGCCGCAGAGCAGATCCAGAACGGCGACGTGGACGCGGCGTTCGTCGTCGGCGGGTGGCCGGTCGGCGCGATCGAGGACCTGGCGAACACGAGCGACATCCGCCTCGTCGAGATCTCCGGCCAGGCGCGCGAGCAGGTCAAGCAGGCCGGTTCGTACTTCGCGGACGACGAGATCCCGGCGGGGACGTACAGCGGCATCGACCAGCCGGTGCAGACGGTCGCCGTGCAGGCGATGATCGCGACGAACGCCGAACAGCCGGAGGAGACCGTCGAGGAGGTCACGGCGGCCATCTTCGACAACACCGACCAGCTCAGCATCAAACAGGAGTTCATCACCAAGGAGTCCGCCCGGGACGGGATGTCCATCCAGCTCCACCCCGGCGCGGAGGCGTACTTCGGCTCGTCCGGTTCCGGCGGCAACGAGAGCGCCGGAAACGAGTCCGGCGGCAACCAGAGCGACAACTAGGCGGTCCTCGACCGCTATTCGTCCACCCGCATCGATGAGTTCCCGACCGGTAACGCGTCGCTCCGCGCGGCCATGAGCGGCCGTCTCGGGCGGGTCGCGGTCGGTGTCCTCGCGGTCGTACTCGTCGTCGCCGGCGTCGCGGCGGCGACCGTCCCCGCGGAGCGCGTGCTGGTCGTCGAAGACGCGGACACGGGCGAGGAGCTGCTCGCGGTCCCGGTCGAGAACGGAACAGCGGTCGCGCTGGAGTACACCCACAGCGTCGAGGGGAGCCGCGTCCTCGACGCGTACGCCGTCCGCGGCGACCGCCTGGACATGACGCGGACGGAGTTCAAATCGTACGGCTGGGGCTTCCCGGCGCGGGCGAACGTCACGCGCGAGAACGGGAGCTTCGTCTACGACCCCGACGTGACCACGGAGGAGCTGTACGTCTCGCCCGGCCGGATCGCCGGCCACCGTCTCCACGTCGGGGATCGGACGTACGACCTGATCGAACGTTCGAACGCCGAGTCGGTCCGCATTCACCTCGAACGACGAACGATACTCGAGAGGATCACGCCATGACAGTCGACGATAGACCCGAAGAGGAGGAGCTCTCCGAGGAGGAGAAACAGGAACTGCTCGACGAACTGGAGCGGAAGCGGAGCCTCCGCGGCGTCGGCGCGGTCGTCGTCTCGATCGTCGGAATCCTCTTTTCGGCGTACCAGCTGTGGCTCGCCGCCGAGGGGTTCATCTTCGAGGTGACGCTGCCGGCGATCGGCACGGTCAGGCTCGCTGCGCTCCAGCAGCTACAGGTCAGAGCTATCCACGTCACCTTCGGGCTCGTCCTCGCGTTCCTCCTGTACCCCGCCACCGGCGGGGACGGGCTGTTCTCGCGGCGGCTGGCGCGGATCGTCCCCGAGCTCGAACGGCGATTCGGGCCCGAACACCCGGCGACGAGAGCCGGGCGCGGCGTCCGCTCGGGCGTCCGCTGGGCCGTCGCCGACCCGGACCGCGACCGGATCACGCCGGTCGACCTCGCGCTCGTCGGGCTCTCCGTGGCCACCGCGGCGTACATGATCACCGACTACGACGAGATCCAGACGCTGCGGGCGCTCGGGTTGAGCGCCGGCCGAACCGTCGGCGAAGTGTTCCCGTTCCTCTCCCCGGTAGTCGATCTGGTCTCGGCGCTCGGAATCCCGCTCGACGAGGTGTCCTACGCGTTCGTCCTCGGGGCCATCGGCGTCCTGCTCGTGCTGGAGGCGACCCGGCGGACGCTCGGCGTCGTGCTGATGCTGATCGTCTCGATGTTCATCCTCTACGCCCGTTACGCGGCGCGGATCCCGAACGACGTGCCGTTCCTCCGGATCCTCTCTACGAGTTCGGCCGGGTGGGACTCGGTCGTCCAGAACCTCTGGTACAACACCGCGAACGGCGTGTTCGGCATCCCGGTCGGAGTGAGCGTCCAGTTCATCTACATCTTCATCCTCTTCGGGGCGTTCCTGGAGATGAGCGGGGCCGGCCGGTGGTTCATCGACCTCGCCTACTCGATGACCGGCTCGCGGAAGGGCGGCCCCGCGAAGGCGAGCATCCTGTCGAGCGGCTTCATGGGCACCATCAGCGGCTCCTCGATCGCCAACACCGTGACGACGGGGGCGTTCACCATCCCGCTGATGAAGCGCTCGGGCTACCGCTCCGAGTTCGCGGGCGCGGTCGAGGCGTCGGCCTCCTCCGGCGGGCAGATCCTCCCGCCGGTCATGGGCGCGGCGGCGTTCCTCATCGTCGAGTTCGTCGGCGTCCCGTACAGCGACGTCATCATCGCCGCCGCGGTTCCGGCCGTCGTCTTCTTCTTCGGCGTGTGGGTGATGGTCCACCTCGAAGCGTCGCGGCAGGGGATCGGCGGCGTCGATCCGTCCGAGCTCGTCCCGACCGGGGCGCACCTGAAGCGCGGGTGGTTCTACCTCGCCCCGATCGCGCTGCTCCTGTTCTACCTCATCATAGTGCGCTACTCGGTCGCGCGGTCGGCGTGGTACACCATCGTCGCCATCGTGGCGCTCATCGCGCTCGTCGCGGCGTACAACGAGCGGACGCGGCTCCCCCTCTTGGGGGCCATCGCCGGGCTGTTCGCCCTCGAAGTCGCCGCCCGCATCGCCACCGGCGCGGGCATCGTCGGGGCGCTGACAGGCGCGAGCGGGGCCGGCGTCCCGCTCTCGGCCGCCCTGAGCGCGGCCGCGGGGAAGCTCGGCACTATCATCATCTTCGTGAGCGTCGCCACTCTGCTCGCCCGCCCGTTCCTCCGCACGCCGCTTCTGGATTACGACGGGGCGGTCGACGAGGCGGCGGAGCGGACCGCGAGCGCGCTCGGCCGCCCGCGGCTCGCGGACAACGGCGCGTACCGGTTCGGCACGTTCGTGCTGCGATCGATGGACGCCGGGGCCCGAACGGCGACCGTCGTCGTCATCGCCGTGGCCGCCGCGGGGATCATCCCCGGCGTCATCAGCGTGACCGGCCTCGGGCCGAACCTCGTCAACCTCATGCGGGAAGTCTCCGGCGGATCGCTCATGATCCTGCTCGTCGTTACCGCCATCTCCTCGATCATCCTCGGGATGGGGATGCCGACGACGGTGACGTACATCATCCTCGTCGCGCTCCTCGGCGGCGCGATCGCCGATCTCGCGAACATTCCGCTGCTCGCCGCGCACCTGTTCATCCTCTACTTCGGCGTCATCGCCGACATCACGCCGCCGGTGGCGGTCGCGGCGTACGCGGCGTCCGGGGTGGCGAAGTCCGATCCGTTCCAGACGGGGATCGAGGCGTTCTCGCTCTCTCTGAACAAGGCGATCGTCCCGTTCGCGTTCGTGCTCGCGCCGGGCATCCTGCTCATCCGCGGCGAGAGCACCGAACAGTACCACATCATCGGACTCTCGGACGTGATGGACTTCGGCTACTTCGTCCCCGAGGTGCTCGTCCCCATCGCCGGGGTGTTCGTGGGGGTCGTCGCGCTCGGACCGACGATCATCGGCTACCTCTACACGACGGTCGGCCGCGCCGAGCGCGCGCTGTTCGCCCTCTCGTCCATACTGCTCATGGCACCGCGGATGCTGACCGACCCGCTGTTCGGGCTCCTGTCCCTCGTCGGGGTGAACGTGGGCGTCGAGACGCTGCTGCTCGACCTCGCGCTCCGCTTCGCCGGCGTCGTCCTCTTCGCCGGTCTCGTGGTCAAAAACCGCCGCGCGGCCGAGACGGACGCCGAGGCGGACGTGACGCCCGACGTCGCCTGAGCGCGGCGCGCCCCTCTCGATCTTTACAGGCCGATCACCGAGCTGTCACGCCTGAAGTCGCCGACGCCGAAGTAGCCGTCGTCGGTCACTTCGAGTGCCTGCACGCTGCCGAGGGACATCGGCTCACCGCTCAGGGCGTGACCGCGCGCTCGAAGCGCGCGGCGGATTCCCTCGGGGACCGTCTCCTCGTAGATCACGTCGGATTCGGCGTCGGCGTAGAGCCGCGGTTCGGCGACGGCGGCGTCCAGCGGCATGCCGAACTCGGCGACGCCGAGGAGCACCTGCGTCACGGTCGTGATGATCGTCGGGCCGCCGGGGGAGCCGACCGTCAGGAACGGCTCGCCGTCGCGGAAGACGATCGTCGGGCTGGTGCTGCTGAGCGGTCGCTTCTCCGGCTGCACCTCGTTGGGGCCGCCCGGGACGGCGTCGAAGTCGGTGAGCTCGTTGTTCAGCATGAACCCCCGCCCGGGCACCATGATCCCGGAGCCGAACAGCTGCTCGATGGTGGTCGTCCACGAGACGAGGTTCCCCTCCACGTCGGCGACCGTGAAGTGGGTCGTCTGCCCGCGGTTGTGGACCGTCCGGTCGTTCTCGCCCGCCCCGGCCCCGTAGGGGCTGACACGGTAGGGCTCACCGGGCTGGTACGACCAGGGGTCGCCGGGTTCGACCGGCGTCTCCGCGGCGCGGTTCGGGTCGATCGTCGCCCGCCGCCCGTCGAGGTACTCGGCGTCGAACAGCCCCTGCCACGGCACGTCGACGAACGCGTCGTCGCCCATGTACTTGCCGCGGTCGGCGAAAGCGAGACGGAACGCCTCGATCAGCCGGTGGTACGTCTCGACCGACCGCCGGCCCGCGTCGGCCAGGTCGAACGGTTCGAGGAGCCGCAGGATCTGCCCGATCGTGAGCCCGCCCGAACTCGGCAGCGACATCGTCCTGACCGTGATCTCCTCCGCGGCACCCTCGTAGGTGGCGTGCTCGGGCAGGGTGATCTCGACGTTGTAGCGCGCGAGGTCCTCGACGGTCATGCTGCCGCCCTCGTCGAGGTAGCCCTCGGCGCTCCGGACGGTCTCGGCGATGTCTTCCGCGATCTCACCCTTGTAGAACGGCTCGATGCCCTCCTCCCGGATGAGCCGGAACGTGTCCGCGAGATCCGGCTGGACGAGGGGGTCGCCCGCTTCGAGGGGGTCGCCGCCGGGGGCGAACACCTCCCGTGCGGTTTCGCCGAGTTCGCCCGCCTCGACGTTCTCCGCGATGGCCTCCGCGAGCGCCTCGTCGACCGTGACCCGCCGGCAGCCGTCCGCCAGGTCGATCGCGGGGTCGATGAGGTCTGCCAGCTCCATCGATCCGAAGCGCTTGAGCGCCGCGTCCGCCGCTCGCAGCGTCCCCGGCACGCCGACCGCCTTGCCGTTCGTGTGGCGCTCGCGGAACGGGATCGGCTCGCCGTCGTCGCCGAGGAACATGTCGGGCTCCGCGCCGAGCGGGGCGCGTTCGCGGTTGTCGATCGCGTACAGTTCGTCCTCGGCGGCCGAGTAGACAAGCATGAACCCGCCGCCGCCGATGCCGGAGCTGTGCGGCTGCACCACGTTCAGCGCGAACTGGACCGCGACGGCCGCGTCGACCGCGTTGCCGCCGGCCCTCAGGACCTCGGCGCCCGCCTCGGTCGCCCGCGGGTGGACCGTCGACACCATCCCCCGCTCGCCGGTCGCCGTCTCGGGGTCGCCGGGGGACCGCTCCATCCCGTAGCGCGATCCGCGGTCGCCGGCGGCGCTCCCGGCGGAGACCGCCGCGGCCCCGAACGCGGCCGCAGAACTCTTCAGGAACCCGCGACGGTTCGTCCGCGGCGGTTCGCCGTCGGTCCGGTCAGCCATTTCGCCGCCAGCCTCGTCCGGAATTTCGCCGGCAGTCCCGTCCCGCGTTCCACCGTCGGTTCCCGCCGATGCACCGTCGTCGAGGCCTCGCCGACTCTCGTCGTGAGATGGCATACCAGACGGCGGTGTCGATCGATAATAGATATAGACACGATAATCGATTAAACGATCAAAGAATTAAAATTAGAGATCGCCGCGGGAGGCACAGGAAGGCGGGGCGAGCGCCACATCAACGGCAAGGATCACGCGAACGAGACGCGGCCGCTCGTCGCGCTCAGGAGGCGGTCCCGGAGCGCCTCCGCCTCGTCGACGGGGACGCGGACCGAAAAGCGCGCGTCCGCGCCGTACTCGGCGTCAAACTCCACCCCCGCGCTCTCTACGATCCCGCGGACGGTGCCGGAGTCGTCGTACTCGGCGACGACGGTGAACCGCTCGTGGGGCACCGCCTCGACCACGCCGGCGTCGTCGACCGCCTCTTTTACCCCTCGGGAGTACGCGCGGGCCAGCCCCCCGACGCCGAGGTTCGTGCCGCCGTAGTAGCGCGTGACCACCGCGGCGACGTTCCGGACGTCCCGCTGGACGAGCACGTTCAGCGCGGGTTTGCCCGACGATCCGGACGGTTCCCCGTCGTCGCTCGCCCACTCGCGGAGCATCGCGCTCCCGCCGGGGCGCGAACTCGACGCCTCGCCCGCCGGGACCCGGTAGGCGGGGACGTTGTGCGTCGCGTCGGGGTGGCGCTCGCTGATCTCCTCGACGAACGCCTCGGCCTCCTCGACGGTGTCCGCCGGCGCGACGTGGCCGATGAACTCCGAGCCCCTGATCTCGAACCGCGCCTCGCCCCTGCCGGCGACGGTCCGGTAGGCGTCAGTCATGGCCGAACGTACGGCCGGCCGGACGTAAGTCCTGCCGTTCTCCGGGTCCGAGAAGGCGTTTCGTCGGTTCCGTCGTCGCCCTCTCAGTTCGCGTCGGTCGTCGACTCCGGAGGCGATTCGGCGTCCCGTTCCGAATTCGGGGCCGAATCCGAGGGCGAGCCCGAGTTCGAGGCCGAATCTGAACCGGATGCGGCGTCCGACTCCGAACCGCCGCCGACGAGGAGCGCGATGAAGGCACCCGCGCCCACGAGTTCGGCGACCTTCGAGACGAACGCGACGGCGTCCTCGAACAGGTGCTCGATCACGAGCGCGACCGGCGATCCCTCAGGGTGCGCGGGCAGGAGGCCGCCGTGGTCAGTCAGGTGCCACCAGGCGTAGCCGGCGGCGTAGCCGAGCAGGATCAGCGCGCCGAGGGCGTACAGCGGCCGGACGGCGCGGTCGAGGTAGATGCCCACGAGGACGACGAGGAGCAGGAGCGCCGAGGGGACGAACAGGTACGGTCGGGGGTCGGCGAAGGAGCCGAGCGGGAGATAGACGAAGAGGAGCGGCAGTCCGATCCACAGGTGGATGAGCGCGGCGACGAGCGTCCCCTGCACGCCGAGGAACTTCAGTACCGCCTCGGTGGTGTCGTCCATGACCGACCTCGTCGGCGGACGGAAAAGAGCGTGTCCATTTCGGCGCGAGAGCGTCTGGTGCGCGCGTCGAACCGGAGTCGCGAGGAGGAAGCAACCTCCGTGGGGACCGGGAAGCGAGTTCGGAACGGACGCCGGCCTAGAACTCGACCTTGCGGACGAACGGGAGGTTCCGGATCTCCACGAGCAGATCGCCGGGGACCGGCTCGTCGGTGATGACGTACAGCTTCGGATCGTCCGTGAACTCGGGGTCCTCGCTTATCGTCTGTCGGATGCTGATGTCGGCGTCGGCGATGAGCGAGGTGACGGTTGCGACGATGCCCGGCTGGTCGGCGTCGTCGACCTCGACCGTCAGCACCGTGAGGTCGAGCACCGGCGCGAGGTCCATCAGGCTGGGGATGGCCGAGATGTTCTGGAAGATGCGTCGGAGCTCGGGGTCGTCGAGGATGGCGTCGGTCGTGGAGTCGACGACTCGGCGGTCGACGCCGATCTCCCGGGCGATCTGCGTGTTCGGGATCTCGATGCCGCCGGAGACGACCCGCCCCTCGTCGCTGACGGAGAAGCCGCGTTCGAGCAGCAGGCGGATGACGGCCTGCTGGCTCGGGCTGCCCTCGAACTTCCCCATGATCTCGTCGAACATTTCCTTCCCGGGGATTGTTCCGGGGCGGGTTTAATCGTGCGGGTCTCGGGAGATCGACGGGGGTCGAGGGTCGTCGAATCGCCTCACAACTCGCCCTTCGTGCTCGGCGTCTCGCCGGCCCGGCGCTCGTCGATCCGCGTCGCGTCGTCGAGCGCGCGCGCGAGCGCCTTGAACAGCGCCTCGACCTCGTGGTGGGCGTTTTCGCCGGTCACGTCGACGTGCAGCGTCAGGCCGGCGTTCATCGCGAGCGACATGGCGAAGTGCTCGGCCATGACGCTCGTGAACTCGCCGATCGACTCCTGGGAGAACGCCCCGGAGAAGTCGAAGAAGGGGCGGCCGCTCACGTCGACGACCACGCCCGCGACGGCCTCGTCGAGCGGCACCCGTCGGTCGGCGTAGCGCACGATGCCGCGCTTGTCGGAGAGCGCCTCGTCGAACGCCTCCCCGAGGACGATCGCCACGTCCTCGACGGTGTGGTGATTGTCGACGTGGAGGTCGCCGTCGCAGCGGACCGTGAGGTCGAACAGGCCGTGCTTCGCGAACGATTCGAGCATGTGGTCGAAGAAGCCGACGCCCGTGTCGACCTCCGCCTCGCCGTCGCCGTCGACGTCCAGCGCGAGGTCGATGGTCGTCTCGGTCGTCTCCCGGGAGACCGCGGCGGTCCGCTCGGTCATACCCGAGCCTCGCCCGCCGGACGTATGACCGTTGCGCCTCCGCCGCGGGGACCGCCACCGAAACTGAAATATTTTCTGAATAAACGTACTCCAGATATAACACTAGTATGACATTCATCTGCCGGGTATTGATGTAGGTCTACACCCATCGCAGGGCATGATAGGGTCGAAACGCGGCGTACTGACGGTTCTCTCGGTCGCGCTCGGGGGACTATTCCTCAGTTCCCTTACACCGGCCGGAATCGCTCTGGGTCTGCCACTGACGCTGGCGGGCGGGTACTCCGGCGCCGAAACGCTTTCCCGGCGTTTCCGCCGGACCGCCGCTCGGGCGATCCCCTGAGGCGGGAGTCGATCGGCGGCGGCACCGGCTCAGAGGGCCATCGCCTCTCGGAGCGTGAACTTCCCCTCGTAGAGCGCGGTCCCGACGACGACCGCGGCGGCGCCGGCGTCGCGGAGCGCGCGCACGTCGTCGAGCGTCGCCACGCCGCCGCTGGCGACGACGGGGATGTCGACGGCGTCGACGACCCGCCGGACGCGCTCGGTCTGGACGCCCTCCAACCGTCCTTCGACGTCGACGTCGGTGAAGAGGATCGCGCCCGCGCCGAGGTCCTCGTAGCGCGCGGCCGCCTCGGCGGGGTCGAGGCCCGTTCCCTCGGTCCATCCCGAGACGACCACCTCGCCGCCCTTCGCGTCGAGGCTGACGACCACCGCCCCCGGGTATTCTGCGCCGATCTCTTCGACGATTTCGGGATTCTCGACGGCCGCGGTGCCGAGGATGACCCGATCGACGCCGCGGTCGAGAAGCGAGATCGCGTCGACCGCGGTTCGGATGCCGCCGCCGAGCTGGACGTCCACGTCGACGGCATCCAGGATCGCCTCGACCGCCGGGGCGTTCCGCCGCTCCCCCTCGAACGCCCCGTCGAGATCGACGAGGTGGAGCGTCCGCGCGCCCTCGTCGACCCACCGCCGCGCCGCCTCGACCGGGTCGCCGTACGCCTTCTCGGTGCCGCGCTCGCCCTGCACCAGCTGGACGACCTCGCCGCCCTGCACGTCGACCGCCGGGACGACCTCGAACTCGGGGAAGTGCGCCATTGGTCGCTCCCTCGGTCGGCTCGGAGTAAAGCCGCGCGGTTCCCGGCGAGGCTTTACGTACGATGACGGGACCACCGCGAGGTGTGCGCTGACGAACCGCCGCGAGGGAGTTCGCGATAGCACGGCACCCTCCCTCGCGTCACCTCTCCCGCTTCGCGCGGCCGCCGCTACCTTCGCGCCGTCGCCGCTGTGCCGTCTGTCCGCCCGAAAATCCGCGGACCGCGCTCTCCGACCCGAAGCCCTCCCGAGGTCCGCACCCCATCTCCCGATCCGCGCCCGCTCACCCGGAAAAGAGGCTGTTGTGGACGGGCGCGAACTCCGGCTCGCGCTCTGTGGTGTCCGTGACGGCCCGGCCGCCGACGCCGTCGGCGAGGAAGTCCGAAAGCGGCGGGCCGACGCTCTCCGGTTCGACGAGGAACGCGTCGTGGCCGTGGTCGGAGTCGATCACGTGGTGGGCGACCGGCGCGTCCGCCTCCCGGAACGCCGCCGCGAGCGACTCGGCCTGCTCCGTCGTGAAGTGCCAATCGCCGGTGAACGACATCACGAGCGCCTCGCCCTCGAAGGCGGCGAGAGCGGCCGCGTCGGACTCGTACCCCTCCGCGAGGTCGTAGTCGTCCATCGCGTGGGTCAGATAGAGGTAGGAGTTGGCGTCGAACCGGTCGACGAACTTCTCGGCCTGGTAGTCGAGGTACGACTCCACGTCACGGTAGGGAAAGAAGGCGGCCGCGGGATCGGCGGGGAAAGCGTCGCCGGCGAAGTCCCGGCCGGCCGCCCGGCGGCCGAACTTCCGCTCCATCGAGTCCTTCGAGAGGTACATCACGTGGCCGATCTGCCGGGCGAGGCCGAGACCGCGTCTCGGCGGCTCCCCGCCGTAGTAGTCGCCGCGGTTCCAGTTCGGGTCCGTCGTGATGGCCCGGCGGGCGATAGCGTCGAGGGCGAGGCACTGCGGGTCGAGCCGCGCGGCCGTCGCGACCGGCGCGATCCGCCGCACGTCGTCCGGGTAGCGCTTCGCCCAGTCGAGGACGTTCATCCCGCCGACGCTGCCGCCGACGACGGCGTGGAGGCGGCCGACGCCGAGATCGTCGAGCAGGCGGCGCTGCGCGCGCGTCCAGTCGCCGACCGTCACCGGCGGGAAGTCGGTTCCGTACGGTTCGCCGTCCGGCCCCGCGCTCGGCGGACCAGAGGTGCCGTAACAGGAGCCGGGGACGTTCGCGCAGACGACGTAGTACTCCGCCGTGTCGACGGCCTTGCCGGGGCCGACGATGTCGTTCCACCACGCGCGCGCCTGGCCCGCGGTGCCGGCGGACCCGTCGGCTCCTCGCGATCGGAACCCGCCGCCGGCGACGTTCTGGCTGCCGGTGAGCGCGTGGCAGACGAGCACCGCGTTGTCGCCGTCGAACTCGCCGTACGCCTCGTAGGCGACTTCGAGGTCGTCGATCGTCTCGCCGCACTCGAAGCGGAACTCCCCGAGGGAGCGCGCCCCGCGGTCGATCGTGACCGTCACCGGGTCACCCCCGCGTCGCGCGCTCGATGGCGCGGTCGAGGTCGTCGATCACGTCGTCCGCGTCCTCGATCCCGACGGAGAGGCGGAGCATGTCCGGCGTGACGCCCCCGGCGCGCTGTTCCTCCTCCGAAAGCTGCGCGTGGGTGGTGCTCGCCGGGTGGATGACGAGCGTCTTCGCGTCGCCGACGTTCGCGAGGAACGAGGCGAGTTCGACTTCCTCGCAGAGCCGCTTGCTCGCTTCGAAGCCCTCGGCGAGACCGAAGGTGATCATCCCGCCGTACCCCGATAGGTATCGGGTCGCGTTCTCGTGGGTCGGGTGATCCTCGAACCCGTTGTAGGTGACCCACCCCACCTCGTCGTGGTCGCGGAGGAACTCGGCGATCGCGCGGGCGTTCGAGCAGTGTTTCTCCATCCGGAGCGGGAGGGTTTCGAGCCCCTGGAGGGTCTGCCAGGCGTCGAACGGCGACTGCTGGTTGCCGAGGCTCCGCACGGCGCGCTGGCGGGCGGCCGCGGCGAACGCCCGCTCACCGAACCGCTCGGAGAAGTCGACGCCGAAGGCGGGGTTCTCGCCCGAAAGCTCCGGGTAGTCGGCGTCGGGATGATCCCAGGGGAACGCCCCGCCGTCGACGAGGATCCCGCCGACGGTGGTTCCGGAGCCGTGAATCCACTTCGTCGTCGACTCCCAGACGACGTCCGCGCCGTGTTCGATCGGTCGACAGAGCGCCGGGGTGGCGAAGGTGTTGTCCACGACGAGCGGGACCGCGCGCTCGTGGGCGATCTCGGCGAGGCGCTCGAAATCCGGCGTGACGAGCGAAGGGTTCGCGATCGTCTCGACGTGGACGAACGCGGTGTCGTCGTCGATCGCCCCCTCGTAGGCGTCGTAGTCCAGCGTCTCGACCACGCGCGTCTCGATCCCCCGGCGGCTCGCCATCTTCGTCAGGTACGTCGAGGTGCCGCCGTACATGTCGGCGGCGGCGACGACGTTGTCCCCGGCCTCGGCGAGGATGCTCGTCGCCGCGTCGAGGGCCGCCATCCCAGAGGCGGTGGCGACCGCTCCGACGCCGCCTTCGAGGTCGGCGAGCCGCTCTTCGAGGACGCGGGTCGTCGGGTTCGAGATGCGCGAGTACACGTCGCCCTCGCGGTCGAGCGCGTAGAGGTCGGCGGCGTGGTCCGCGCCGTCGAACAGGTACGAGGTGGTCTGGTGGATCGGCGGGGCGCGCGCACCCGTCGCCGGATCGGGCTCCTGTCCGGCGTGGAGACTTCGGGTGTGAAAGCCGCGGGTCATGTGTACGACGCATATTCTTTGAGTGACTTATAACCGGCAGTTACGGCAAGCGCTGCGAACGGAGAAGACCGTTACGTTACGACACGTCGACGAAAAGAATTATCCTCGAACAGTGAGAATAGTGAGCATGGATCACATCCCGGAGGACGTGCGCGACGAACTCGAATCGTACCCGAACGTCGTCGGCACGGGCATCGGACCGAAGCGCGTCGACGACCGGGAGACCGACGAGGAGGCGGTCGTCGTCCTCGTCAGCCGGAAGGTTCCGCGGGCGCAGTTGCGCGACGCGGAGTGCCTCCCCGAGACGGTGAGGATCGACGACAGGGAGGTGAAGACTGACGTGCAAGAGGTGGGGGACGTTCGCTTTCAGGCGACGGTCCGACCGGTAGAGAGAGCGGGCCGCGACCGGAAGCGGCGGTGGCGGCCCGCGCCGGCGGGCGTCTCCATCGGTCACCCCGAAGTGACCGCCGGCACCCTCGGGACGCCGCCGCTGCGGACGGACGACGGGGAGACAGTCGCGCTCACGAACGCCCACGTCGCCGCGCCCGTCGAAATCGCCGAGCGGGGGGATCCGATCTACCAGCCGGGGCCGGCGGACGGCGGGGGTCCGGCGGACGGGATCGGCGAGCTGCGCGAGTGGAGCGAGATCCGGCCCGAGGGGGCGAACCGGACGGACAGCGCTCTCGTCGCGGTCGACGAGGCTGACCTCCGCGACGACGTGCTCGGGGTCGGATCGCTCCGAGGGTGGACAGACGCCGGGTTCGGCGAGGAGTACGTGAAAAGCGGTCGAACCACCGGCGTCACGACGGGTGACCTGCGGAGCCGGGACGCCCGCATCAGGGTCGGCGGGTACTACGACGAGGCGGTCGTCTTCGAGGGCGTGGACGTGTTCGACCCGATGAGCGCCGGGGGCGACAGCGGGAGCGTCATCGGGGTAGAGCGCGAGGACGGGTTCTACGGGACGCATCTACTGTTCGCCGGGAGTGACCGGACGACGCTGGGGATTCCGATGGAGACGGTCCGGGAGGAACACGGCGAACTGACGCCGATTCCGACGGACGAGACGCGCGTCCCGTTTCGAGAGCGAGTCGAACAGCGACTCGACGAGCGCTACGGCGAGGGCGTGACGACGGACGAGGCGGTCGACTTCCGCGTCGACGCGTGGCCGACGACGCTTCGAGTCGCCGTCGCGGAGACGGCCTCGGAGGCGCTCGACGCCGTGGGGCCGGCGCTCGCGGCGGCGGACGACGGCGAAGTCCCCGCCGTCGTCTACCCCGCCGACGAACGGACCGACGAACTGGAGCGGGTCGGGTTTCGTATCGCGATGATCGGTTTAAATCTGTAGGCGAGCGCGCGGCCCTGATCGCCGCGCTCGGCGTCCAGATCGCCGACGAAGGCGAGGTTCGCAGGCATGCGCCCGCCGACGATGAGGAGGTCAGGGTCCGCGAAGGCCGCCCGCGACGCCCAGGGAACGTCGTTCGACGCGTCCCCGGTGGTACACGTCGAACCGGTCGCGAGGCCGACGGCGCACGCCCCATGACGGAGAGCCGGCGAGTTGACGGCGGGGCTACGTGACATCGAACCCGCGCGGAACGGCGACGACGTCGAGCGCGACAGCCCTCGACGACGAGGGCGGGCGATAGGATTCGAAGGAGGCCGAATCGACGAGCGCACGCCGACTCCGCGCCGTCGCCCCTGCTCGCTTCGAAGCCTCGATAAACCGTATATCGGGATATGGAAAGGTCGAGCAAGGACAGAGCTTATGCGCGACAGCGGTGCTGCGAAGGTCCTCGCGAGGCGATCGAACCCCCGACTTGAAAGAAGCGAAATCGAATCCGGAATCTACGACGATACCGGCTCAGACGGTGATCAGTTCGAACCCCTCGTCGACCAGTTCGCCGACGTGCGGACCGTGGTCCTCGCGGCCGCCGAGCAGTTCGACCCCCAGCTCCTCGTTCTCGTCCGCCACGCCGAAGGCGTCGGCGCAGTACCCGCAGACGCCCTGGAGGAGGTTCCGCTCCTGGATCTCCTCGTAGTACTTGTTGACCGGGTGCTCCGGCTTCTCCTCCAGAAGCGGCGGCCACTGCGTCGCCGAACCGTCGAAGTACACCTCGACGTGGTAGCCGCTGTCGTCGAGGTCGATCGCGTATTCGAGCCCGTTCGCGGCCGGGCCGACGCTGTCCGTGTCCGCGTTGACGAGGACGGCGAACTGTCGTTCAGACATGCGGATCGTCGTTCGGCCGGCGGCGACGTAAGTCCGGCCCGGAAGTGAATCGACCGCGCACACCCGGAATCGATTGCCGACGGTCGGGAGGCCCGGAAAAACGGCGTGAAAACCGACGCGGAGCGCGCTCCGCGCTACGCCTCGACCGCGTCGGCTTCGGCGTCCAGTTCGTCCGCGGCGGCGTCGAGTCCCGCGTCGAGATCGACGTCCGCGCCGACATCGTCCATCGCCTCGCCGACGGTCCGGACGCCGCGGAGGATCTGCTCGGTCGGCAGGCGGCCCATGTTGCTCACGCGGAAGATCTCGCCGCCGAGGTGGGCCTGGCCGCCGGAGATGCTCACGTTGCGGGCCTTGACCGCGTCGAAGAAGTCGGTCGCGTCGTCGCCGCGGATCGACTCGGGAAGCGAGACGGCCGTGACGGTGTTCGAGTACGCCGTCGAACCCTCGGGGTCGGCGAAGAGATCGAGCCCCATCGCGGCGAAGCCCTCGCGGAACGCCCGCGACTGCGCGCGGTGGCGCTCGATGCGGGCGGGCATCGTCTCCTCGACGATGTCCTCGACGGCGACCGCGAGCGCGCGGAACAGCGGCACGGCGCTGGTGAAGGGCGTCTGGTGCTGGGCGGCCTTGCGGAGGTGCCAGTCGAGGTCCTCGTAGAACGGGGCCGACTCCCCGTCGATCGCGTCCTCGACGCCCTCGGCGACGTACATCGCGCTCGTTCCCGGCGGCGCGGCGAGCGCCTTCTGCGCGTCCGTGATGGCGACGTCGACGTTCCAGTCGTCGATCCGGAACTCGTCGCCACCGATGCTCGTGACGCCGTCGACGATGAACCGCGCGCCGTGCTCGGCCGCGATCTCGCCCACCTCGGCGACGGGGTTGAGGAGGCCGGTGCTCGTCTCGTTGTGGACGATCGTGACGAGGTCGGTGTCGTCGGTGACGGCGTCGCGGACGTCCTCGATCGGGATGGACTTGCCCCAGTCGGCCTCGACGCGCGTGACCGAGGCGTAGCGGTCGGCGATGCGGGCGAATCGCCGACCGAACTTGCCGTTGACGAGGGAGACGACCTCGGCGTCGCCGTCGACCAGGTTCGCGACGGCGGCCTCCATCCCCATCGTCGCGGTGCCGTTCAGGATCAGCGGGGTGCCGCCCTCGCTGGTCGACTCGCCGTCGAGGGTGGACCGCGTGAAGACGTAGTCGAGCCCGTCCTGTGCGCGCTCGTAGACGGCCTCGAACGCCGAAGAGCGGTGCGAGACCATGGGTTCGGCCATCGACTGCAGTACCTCGTCGGTGACGGGCACCGGACCGGGGTTGAGGAGGAGAAAGTCCTCCGGGTCCTCTGGCATACTTCTCACTGGAGACTCCCGAGGGATAAGCGTCGCGGGTGCCTGCAAAGGTCGCCACTCGACGGCGGTGCACTCGCGGGGATTGTGCGGCCCCGGCACTCCGTCGCCCCCGTCTCCGGAGACTTTACGCCGGGGACGTTCCAAGCGCTCCCAATGAGCGAGCAGGCGTCGTCGAACCCGTACCTGCGCGACCCGCCGACGGACTTCGACCCCATCGAAGAGCTGGACGAGGAACGGGCCGCGGAGCAGCTCGGCCTGCTCCGCGAAGCCGTCCGGGAGCACGACTACCGGTACTACGTCGAGAACGAGCCGCTCGTCGCCGACCGGACCTACGACGCGCTGTTCACCCGGCTGCAGGAGCTCGAAGACGCGTTCGGCCTCCAGACCGCGGACAGCCCCACCCGCCGCGTCGGCGGCGAGCCGATGGACGAGCTCGAGACGGTGGAGCACGTCGCGCCCATGCTGTCGATCGAGGGGAGCGGCGACGCCGACGACGTGCGGGCGTTCGACGAGCGCGTCCGCCGCGCGGTCGGGGAGGTCGAGTACGTCTGCGAGCCGAAGTTCGACGGCCTCTCCGCGGAGGTGATCTACGAGGACGGCCGCTACGAGCGGGCGGTGACCCGCGGCAACGGCCGCGAGGGCGACGACGTGACCGCGCAGGTCCGAACGATCCGCACGGTGCCGACGCACCTCCGCGGGGACTACCCGGACTTTCTCGCCGTTCGCGGCGAGGTGTACATGCCGAAGGACGCCTTCCAGGCCCACAACCGCGAGCGGGTCGAAGCGGGGGACGACCCGTTCGCCAACCCCCGAAATGCCGCGGCCGGGACGCTCCGGCAGCTCGACCCGTCGGTCGTCGCCGAGCGCCCGCTCGACTGCTTCTTCTACGACGTGATGGCCGCCGAGGGCGACGGCATCGAGGGCGTTGAGACGAATCTCGGAGAGTACGAGAAGCTCGCCGAGTGGGGGCTGAAGACGAACGACCGCGCCGAGCTCGTCGGCGACGTCGAGGGGGCGATCGAGTACCGCGACCGCCTCCTGGCCGAGCGCGACGAGCTGAACTACGAGATCGACGGCGTCGTCATCAAGGTGAACGACCGCGAAACGTGCGAGCGGCTGGGCTCGACATCGCGCGCCGTCCGCTGGGCCTTCGCGTACAAGTTCCCCGCCCGCTCGGAGGTGACGACCCTGACCGACGTCGTGATCCAGGTCGGCCGCACCGGCCGACTCACGCCGGTCGCGCTCCTCGATCCTGTGGACGTCGGCGGGGTCACCGTCTCGCGGGCGACGCTGCACAACCCCGACGAGATCGAGTCGCTCGGCGTGAACATCGGTGACAGGGTGCGCGTCCAGCGCGCCGGCGACGTGATCCCGTACGTCTCCGAGGTGGTCGAGAAGCACTCGGAGGGGCACTTCGAGTACCCCGACGAGTGTCCAGTCTGCGGCAGCGAGGTGGAGCGGGACGGCCCGATCGCCTACTGCACCGGCGGCCTCGCCTGCGAGGCGCAGCTGGAGCGCACCATCCAGCACTACGCCAGCCGGGGCGGGCTCGACATCGAGGGGCTCGGCGCAGAGCGCGTCGAACAGCTCCGGGAGGAGGGGCTCGTCGAGCGCCTCCCCGGCCTCTACCGCCTCGATCCGGACGAGGTGGCCGAGCTGGAGGGGTGGGGCGAGAGGAGCGCCGAAAACCTCCGCCGCGAGATCGAGGCGTCGCGGGAGCCGCCGCTCGCGGCGTTCCTCGCGGCGCTCGGCATCCCGAAGGTCGGCGGCGCGACCGCCCGCGCCCTGGCCCGCGAGTTCGGCTCCTTCGACGCCGTGCGGAACGCGTCGGCCGAGGAGCTCCGGGGCGTCGACGACATCGGCCCCACGGTCGCCGAGCACATCCGCGACTTCTTCGAGAGCGGGGAGAACGAGGCGGTCATCGACGACCTCCTGCGGTACGTGACGCCCCGCTCTGAGGAGATCGAGGGCGGCGACGAACTCGACGGGGCCACGTTCGTCTTCACCGGATCGCTGTCGATCACGCGCGACGAGGCGCAGGAGCTGGTGCAGGCCCACGGCGCGAGCGCGACCGGGAGCGTCTCGGGGAACACCGACTACCTCGTCGCCGGCGACTCGCCCGGGCAGCGGAAGCTCGACGACGCCGAGGCGAACGGCGTGCCGGTGCTCGACGAGGAGGCGTTCAGGCAGCTCCTCGAAGGGAAGGGGATCGACTACCCGGCGTAGCTACTCCTCCGCGTCTGATCGGTGGTACCCCGGAACCCGGGCCGACGTCGGACTCAGAGGTCGGCGCGCTCGAACGACCAGAGCCCGAGGAGCGGCGGCAGCGAGAGCCAGCCGAGGAGCACCGCGGCCGCCGCGGCGTGGAACGAGGCGTTCTCGCCGGAGAACAGGCCCCCGTTGAGGAACGCCCCCGAGACGATCTTGAACGACCCGGTCGGGTTGACGAGCCGGAGGACGCGGAACAGCTGCTCGCCGGCGATCGGGAGCCACTCGGGGCCGCCGCCGAGGACGAGGTAGAGCTGGAGCGGGAACTGCGCCGCGCCCCACAGCGGGACGAAAAGCAGGTACAGCGCGATCGCGCCCGCGATGGCGAGCCGCTGGGACGACATCGCGGCCGAGAAACCGACCGCGATGGCGACGAAGACGGCCCCGAGGAACGCGGTGAGCAGCGTGTACCCGACGTAGGAGCCGGCGTCGAACTGGAGCGGGCCGATCGCGAGCAGCAGCGCCGGCACGATGAACCCGACGACGACCGGGAGGGTGATGGCGGCCGAGCGGCCGAGCACCTTGCCGAACACCACGTCCGCTCGCGAGTGCGGTAGCGAGAGCAGGAGCTTCAGCGACCCCGACTCGCGCTCGCCGACGATCGCGCCGTAGGCGATGATCAGCGCGATGAGCGGAACCAGCGTCGTCACGAGCGTCCCGTTCACGAGGCCGAGGATCGCGTTCGAGCTGAACGTCTGCCCGGGCGCGGGGCGGACGATGTACGCCACGGCCGAGATCAGGAGGACGAACAGCGCCGTCAGCGCCAGGAGCCACCGCGATCGGACGGCGTCCTCGAAGTCCTTCCGCGCGATCGCCTCCCAGCTCATGCGCTCACCTCCCTGGGCCCGTCCGAGGTGTACGCGAGGAACAGGTCTTCGAGCGAGGCCTCCTCGGTCCGGAAGTCCCTGACCGTCACGCCCCGCTCTTCGAGCGACGCGATGACCTCCGTCTTCGCGTCCGGATCGCAGGCCACGGTGACGGTGTCGCCGTCGGTGGCCGCGCCGGAGACGCCCGGGAGCGCCCTGACCGGGTCGAGGTCCGCCTCGGTCGCGTCGTCGACCGAGATGAGAAGCGTCGATTCGCCGCCCGCCGCCTCCCGGAGGCCGGCGATGCTGTCCTCCGCGACGAGTTCGCCGGCGCGCAGGATGCCGACGCGGTCGCAGACCGCCTCGACCTGTCCGAGGACGTGGCTGGAGAAGAACACCGTCGCGCCGCGGCCGGCCTCCGCGCGGACGATGTCGCGCATCTCCTTCGCGCCGGCCGGGTCGAGGCCGGAGGAGGGCTCGTCCAGGATGAGCAGGTCCGGTTCGCCGACGAGCGCCATCCCGAGCGCGAGGCGCTGGCGCATCCCCTTGGAGTACCCGCCGGCCTTCCTGTCGGCCGCGTCCGCGATGCCGACCCGTTCGAGCACCGCGAGGGGGTCGTCGTCCGTCCCCTTCGAGTCGATGGCGAACTCGACGTGCTTGCGTCCGGTGAGGCGGTCGTACACGTCGAACCCCTCCGGGAGCACGCCGGTCCGCCGGCGGACGGTCACGCTCTCGCGCTGGGCGTCGTGACCGAGCACCCGGACCGTCCCCGTCGTCGGGCGGACGAAGTCGAGGATCATGTTGATGGTCGTCGACTTCCCGGCGCCGTTCGGGCCGAGGAAGCCGAACACCTCGCCCTCGGGGACCGTGAGGTCGAGGTCGTCGACGGCGGTGACGTCGCCGAATCGCTTCGTCACGCCTGCGAGTTCGATCGCGGCCATGCGTGGCGTTTGTACTATCATCGAATAAAGGGTTTAGGTCTCGCGTCGGGCCGACAGATACTTGACCGTATGCGCGGGAAAATAGCCGCTAACGGGGTCGAAACGCCCGATATCGGGCAGGAGATCAGACTTCGTCGTCGGGGTCGTGCCGCTCCGCCATCCGCGTCGCCTCCGCCGCGTAGCGCTCGCGGTCCCCCTCGGCGACGGGTTCGAGTTCCGAGGGGTCGGCGTCGACCGCGGCGGTCGGGGCGACGCCCCGCTGGCGCATGACCGTCGCCGACTGCTCCTTGCGGAGCGCCCGCTCGCCGTCCGGCGTCGTGTACACGAGGGTGATGAGGTTCCGATCGTCGTAGGAGCGCTCGACGAGCCACAGGCGGACGGTGTCGCTCATGGCTCGACGGTTCGACCGGTCGGCGCTTGTATCTCCCGGTGCCGAGACGGGTGACTCGGGAGCCACGGGGTGGCGGTCGAACCGTGTACGCGCTGCGAACCGACCACCGCGCCGTCGAGACGACTCACCGAGACGACGATGCGTCTCCTACTCGCCCCCGCAGGAACTGTCCCCCGACCTGACGACGAAGCGTCACCGCTCTTCGAGGTGCTCGTCGATCCGCGCCCGGACGGCGTCGATGGTCTCGACGGCGTCCCGGAGTTCCGCTACGTCGGATTCGGAGACTACGTCCGGCACGTTCGGCGTCTGGAGGGTGTAGACGGCTTCCTGCGTCTCGTGGGACGCCGTGCTGAGTCCGTGTGACAGCTGTTCGAGCGCGTCGGCCGACGCCTCGCTCCGCTCTCTGTCCCGGTTTTCCTGACCGTTCATGTTCTGAACGATACTCCGTCGCGGGCTTAACCCCACCGGCCGCGCGTGCGTCGAACGCCGCGCCGTCGACCGCGTCGCCGCACGGCGGCGGAGCCGACGCGTCAGCCTCAAGCCCGTCCGAGCGTAATCCGAACCGATGGACGCGAGCGGAGTCCGCGAGCGCGCGGCCGAGTTGCCCCGGGAGCCGGGCGTCTACCAGTTCCAGGACGACGACGCCGTCCTGTACGTCGGGAAGGCGGTCGACCTCCGGAGCCGGGTTCGGTCGTACGCCGACCCGCGGAGCGACCGCATCCGCCGCATGGTCGACCGAGCGGCGCGGATCGACTTCGCGGTGACCGACACCGAGACGCAGGCGCTCCTCCTCGAAGCGAACCTCGTAAAGCGCCACCAACCCCGGTACAACGTCAGGCTGAAGGACGACAAGTCGTACCCGCTCGTCCAGCTCACCGCGCACCCCGTCCCGCGCATCGAGATCACGCGGGATCCGGAGGAGGCCGCGACCGTCTTCGGCCCCTTCACGGACAAGGGCCGGGTCGAGACGGTCGTCAAGGCCCTCCGGGAAACCTACGGGCTCCGCGGCTGTTCGGATCACAAGTACGCCGGGCGGGACCGGCCCTGCCTCGACTACGAGATGGGCCTCTGTTCGGCACCCTGCACCGGCGAGATCGGCGAGGCCGCCTACCGGGAGGACGTCGAGTCGGCCGTCCGGTTCTTCGAGGGCGAGACGGGCGCCCTCGCCGATCCGCTCCGGCGGGAGATGGAGGAGGCCGCGCAGGGCCGGGAGTTCGAGCGCGCGGCGAACCTCCGCGACAGGCTGACGGCGGTGGAGTCGTTCCACGGCGGGGGCGAGGAGGCGGTCTCCGCCCGCCGGGACGAGCGCGCCGTCGACGTGCTCGGCGTCGCCATCGAGGGGGAGACGGCGACCGTCGCCCGCCTCCACAGCGAGCGGGGTCAGCTCGTGGACCGGTCGCGTCACCGCCTCGACGCGCCCGAGGGCGAGGACCGGGTTCCGACCCTGCTGGCGGCCTTTATCCCGCAGTACTACGCCGAGCGCGAGCTCCCGGACGCCCTGCTCCTGTCCGAGCGGCCGGACGACGGGGAGCTCCTGTCCTGGCTCGACGCGGAGGGCGTCGCGGTGCGCGTCCCCGGCGCGGGACGGGAGGCGACGCTCGTCGAACTCGCGCTCAAGAACGCCCGCCGCGGGTCCGGGCCGCGCGACGAACTCGGGGCGCTCGCCGACGCGCTCGGCCTCGATCGGATCGAACGGATCGAAGGGTTCGACGTGAGCCACGCGGGCGGGCGGGCGGTCGTCGGGAGCGACGTCTGCTTCGTCGCGGACGGCGGTACCGCGGGGCGCTCCGGCGGCGCCGTCGCCGAGAAGGCCGACTACCGGCGGAAGAAACTCCCCGAGCGGAACGACGACTACGCGAACGTGCGCGAGCTGATCCGGTGGCGCGCGACCCGGGTGGTCGAGGGGCGCGACGACCGTCCGGACCCGGATCTGCTTCTCGTCGACGGCGGGGACGGGCAGCTCGGGGCGGCGCGGGACGCGCTCGCGGAGGCGGGGTGGGACGTGCCCGTCGTCGCGCTCGCGAAGGAGGAGGAGCTGGTGATCACGCCGGACGGCGTGCGCGACTGGCCGAGCGACGCGCCGCAGCTGCACGTCCTCCAGCGGGTCCGCGACGAGGCGCACCGCTTCGCCGTCCAGTACCACCAGACCGTCCGCGACGAGGTGAAGACGGTGCTCGACGACGTTCCCGGCGTCGGACCGGCCACGCGGCGGCGGCTCCTGCGCCGGTTCGGCAGCGTCGAGAACGTCAGGCGGGCGTCGGTCGACGACCTGCGGGACGTTCCGGGGATCGGTGAAAAGACCGCGCGGGCGCTGAAGCGGCGGTTGTAGCGGCGATCCGGACGCCGCCCTCGCTCGTTTCGCGGCGTCGACCGTCGATCGGCGCTCGATCAGACGGTCCGACCGTCGAGCCCGCGCAGCTGCGCCGTCAGAAGCCGGCGGACGATGACGACGAACCCGTTGTCGAAACCGCACCCGTATATCGCCGTCGCGGAGAGCTCGGACCCGTCGTCCGCGCCGCGGGAGCTCACGAGCAGCGTGTTCCGGTCGACCAGGAGCACCTGGGAGAGGACGACGGGATCGGACCGCGACGAGCCGTGCAACCACTCCAACCCGGACCGGATAACGTCCGCGTCCGGGGCGGCCTCGCGAACGCGGTCCAGCGAGGACTCGGAGGTCGTTCCGACGGTCACGTCGACCTCCCGCCCCGCGGCCGCGGCGAGGGCGTCGAGCAACCGCTCGGACGCGGACGCGTCGTCGACGAGGAGGACGACCTCCTCGTCCGCGTCATCGACGAGCTGACGGGTCCGCGACTCGATCGCCGCCGTCCCGGAGAGCGACCAGACTTCGTGGACGGGTCGCCCATCGTCCGTGCGTTCTTCGGGTTCGAGCCGTCGCAACGACTCCCCGAGGTCGTCGACCTTGGATTCGTACTGTCTCCGCAGCGTGGCGGTCGCCTCATCGATCGAGAGTGCCCGAAACCGCTGGGGGCTGGTGTGCTGGATCTCGACCAGTCCCTGCGCCTCCAGGATCCGGGTCGCGTCGTACACGCGGGTTCGGGGGACGTCGGTGATGTCGCTGATCTCCTTTGCGGTTCCCCCGTCCGGGAGCCGCGTCAGCGCGACGAAGCACTCCGCCTCGTACTTTTTCAGACCCAACTGTTGTAACAGTTCGACCGACTGCCTCTCGTGTGAAATATCGCTCATGAGCCCAACCACGGCCTCGTCATTTCAGACCTGCTCTCCGTTGACAGTCGGTCTAAAATATCTTATCGAAATCGTACTCCGGACCCGGAACGCCCGTCGGGGACGACGAGGACCGATCGGTGTACTAAGCTATCAGACACGTTATCCCTTTCGCTCGGAGTCATCGCGGCGCTCGGTTCGGATTGTCACTCTAATACTCACATGAGTAACTAAAGCGTTAACAGGCGGTAGCTGCCGTGAAAACGCTGAGATCGGTTTTAACTCATATAATCACAAAACACCTATTAGGGGGTAACTCGGAAAACGAACTGGCGTGCGAAGAGAGCCCAACCACTCACTGTGCACGCCGGGCTGTCAGGTCCGCCTGGCAGTCTTTCCGACGGGTCGGCCACTCGCACCGGCGCGAGAGGGCGACGCGGCCGCGACCCGAAAACGGCGCCGCACGGACGACAGAATCAGAGGCACCGACACACCACCCAACTCCAGCAGAGTAACCGGGAGGCGCCGGAGGCCGACCGTTCGTCGGGTGGGCGTCGACTGCGACCACCGTTGATCGGTCCTACGATGCGAACTTCGAAACCGCCCAAGGAGGAGATCCGGAGGAATGCCGGCCGGAACTGAGTCGACGAGCGACGGGACCGACGGCGACGAGACCGACAGCGATGGAACCGACGACGACGGGGTGCCGGACGGACTCTTCGACGCACTGGAGGACAGCCGACAGCGGGCGATACTTCGAAGCGTGATCGAGTGCGACGGGCGGATGACCGTCTCCGAGCTCGCCGAATCGGTCGTCGAATTCGAGCGGAAGGGCGAGGGAGGCGGCTCCGAGCGCCGGGAAACCGGGTCGGTACCGACGGCTGCGCGGACGGGCGCAACCGGTCGACGGTCGGTGCCGACCGGGGTCTTTCTGGCGGTCAGCGTGAACGGGATCGTCGCGATCGTCGGGTCGCGCTTCGACGTACCGATCCTCGAATCCGTCGCCAGTCCGACCTGGGCGACCGCGACGTTCGGCCTGCTGTTCGCGCTGAGCCTCTATCAGCACCTCGTCGCGTGAGAAAAGAGGGATCGAGCCGATCGGCGTCCGAAACCGGGGGCGATCGCGCGGCCGAGAAACCGTGACGGCGACCGCGAGTGCGGCGTTCAGGCGATCTTTCCGTACTGCTCGCGGAGCTTCTCCGCCGCCTCGTCCATCAGGTCGCGCTCGTAGTCGTCGAGTTCCCACTCGACGATCTCCTCGACGCCGTCGGAGCCGAGCTTGACGGGCACGCCGAAGGCGGTGTCCTCGTAGCCGTACTCGCCTTCGAGGACGAGCGATCCGGGCAGGACCTCCCCGGTGTCGCGGAGGATGGCTTCGACCGTGTGCGCGACGCCCGTCGCGGGCCCCCACTGAGTCGCCCCCTTGCGCTCGATCACGTCCATCGCGGACTCCTGAAGGTCGCCCAGGATCTCCTCTTTCTCCTCGTCGGTGAACTCGGGGTCGCGGCCGTTCACGCGCACCTTCGAGAAGACGGGCACCTGCGCGTCGCCGTGTTCGCCGAGGATCGTCGCTTCGACGTTCAGGACGGGCGCGTCGAACCGCTCCGAGAGCACGTAGCGGAAGCGGGCGCTGTCGAGGCGGCCGCCGAAGCCGATCACCTTGCGGCGGTCGCGGTCCCCCACCTCGTAGAGGTGGCGGTTCAGGAGGTCGACCGGGTTCGACGTCGTGACGGAGACGAAGTCGTCGTTGTACTCCGCGAGCGAGGAGCCGATGTCCTCCATGATGGGCGCGTTGTCGCCCGCGAGGTCGATCCGGGTCTGACCCGGCTTGCGCGGGATGCCCGCGGTGATGACGACGACGTCCGAGCCGGCGGTGTCCTCGTACGTCCCCTGCCGGACGTGCGTGTTCGAGTCGTACGCGACGCCGTGGTTCGTGTCGGCGGCCTGGCCGACCGTCTTGTCCTCCATGTCCGGGATGTCCACGAAGACGAGTTCGTCGACGACGTCACGGAGCGCGAGGGCGTATCCTGCGGCGGCGCCCACCGTGCCCGCGGCGCCGACCACGCTAACTTTCGACATACCACGTAAATCTGCCCCCGGATTCCGATTAAACGCTTCGGAACGCTCGAAAATCGTCCCCTACTGACGACAGTGGGGTTCGTCGATTGTCGTGTTCGCGCCCCGGAGACCGCCACACCCACCGCCCAGCGTTCCTCGCCGCACCGTCTGTGGTCGTCGCGTTCCGCCGCCGGGCCGCGGTCTCCTTCCGCCGTCGTCCCGCCGCGGTCCCCTCCCGCCGTCGTCCCGTTGACTTTTTCGGCGCGAGGCGCCACGTAGACGACATGAGCGACTTCGACAAGGAAGCCGAGCGGGAGAAGCTCCGGAAGAAGTTCGAGAAGGACAGAGAAAAGCGCAAGTCGACGCAGGTGATGAGCGAACTCCTCCTGAAGGGCGCGACGATGACGAACAAGCACTGCGACGCCTGCGGGAACCCGATCTTCCGCCAGAACGGCGAGGAGTTCTGCCCCATCTGCCGCGAATCGGGTGCCGAGGCGGCGCGGGAGCGAACCGCGAGCGGTGCGTCCGCGGAAGGGGCGGACGCCGACGCTGCGGAACCGGCTGACTCCACCGAAGCGGAAGCGAACCAGGCGGTCGCCAGCGAACCGGAGCCGGCAGACGCTCCCGGGAAGAGAGAGGGGGAAAGCGCCGACGCCTCCCGCGGACCGGGGCCGTCCGCGTCGGAGGCGCACGCGCGCGTCGACGGGCGGAGTTCCGGTGCGGAAGTCCCGGCACGGCCGGCGTCGGCGACGAGCGCGTCGAGGTCCGCCGAGCCGCGCGGCTCGGACGATCTGAGCGAGGCGCGGGCGGCGCTGATCGGGGCGCTGACCAGGTACGCTCGGGAGGCCGAGGCGGCCGACGATCCGCGGCGCGCCAAGGAGCTCCTCTCCGCCGCCCGCGAGGCCGCGGAGACGCTCGCGGCGCTACGCCGATAGGATCGGGCGACGTCACGTCGACTCGAAGAGTCGAGATTCGATCGAAAAGCGGTTCGCTGCGGTCGGCGGACCGCGACGGCGTCAGTCGTCGAGGACGGTCGCGGAGTTCGGGCGGCCCGTCGTCAGCGGCGACCCCTCACCGGGTGGATCGTCCGTCGGCCCGTCGTCCGTCTCCGCTCGCCACCGCGGGAAGAGGAACGGGAACTCGTCGGGGGCCCCGCTGTCGTGCTGCGGGGGACCGTACAGCCGCTGTTCCTCGTCGGCACCCCGTTCGTGCTGCGGAGGACCGTACAGCTTCATCTCCGACGCGGCGTCGGAGCCGTCCGCCTGAAGTGGGGACATGTTGGGTGTGGATGTGATTGACAGCCCGATCGCGCAAAAGGGTTGTGCCTGTTGTCACGCGGTCGCGCCGACCGTCGACCGCGGCGACGCGACCACCCTCTCGCCATCGTCGCGGTAGTGGCGGAGCCGGCCGTAGAGCGCGCGCTCCGCCGGGATGGCGATCTCGCTCCCGCCGTACCACGCTCGTTCGGACCCCGCGACCGCCTCGTGCTGCGCGCGGCCGTAGAACGCCACGTCGGCCGGGGTGACGTCGGAATCGAATTCATTACTCATATTTGAGTTAATCGCTGTCGACACGCTTAAACCTTGCCCGCAAGGGACACAGTACAATTAGATCCGATAATACGGCCTAATATTCGCTTCCGGCGACCTCGCGGACGCGCTCGGCCGTCACTTCGCCGACGCCGTCAACTTCGAGGAGCTCCTCCGTCTCCGCGGTCATCACCGCCTCGACGCTGCCGAAGTGTTCGAGCAGCGAGCGGGCGGTGACGGGGCCGATGTCCGCGATCGAACCGACGACATACTCCTGCTGTTCGGCGAGCGTCTTCGCGCTCTTGCTGCCGTGGACGCTCACGGCGCGTTCGCGCTTCCGCTGCTCGCGGCTGGCGATCACTTCCAGCAGGTCGGCCGTGTCGCGTTCGTCCTCGGTCCGGAGGACGCTGACGCCGTAATCGACCGCGAGGCTGGCGAGCGCTCCGCGGATGGCGTTCGGGTGGACGTTGCGCTCCTCGTAGAGGCCGTCGCCCTCGACGATCACGACCGGACGGGAGTAGTGGCGGCCGAGGTCGCGCACCTGCTCGAACAGCGAGCGATCGCCGCCGGTCAGGGTGTCGAGGAAGTCCGAAACCGACTTGCGCTCGACCGCCACGCGATCCGAGAGGACGTAGTCGCCGACCGCGAGGGTTTCGAGGCGCGTCTCGATCCCCTCGCGCGTGGAGAGGTCGCGGGCGATGACCGAGTCGAGTTCGCGCTGGTCGACGACGATTTCCACCGTCTCCCCGTCGTCGCTCCCGGCGGCGGCGACGAGTCCGTCCTCGCCGGAACCGCCGGAACCGCCGGCAGATCCGCCCCGCCCGTCTCCGTTCGGTTCGGTCCCGTTCGCTCCGTTCGTCTCGTCCGCGTCGTTCCTCCCGTCCGGTCCGTTCGCGTCGTCCGCGCCGTCGTCCGCGTCGGGCTCGCCGCCGAAGTCGCTCAACCCCGGCTGGAGGCGCTCGCGGCGCTTCGATTCCGGATCCCCGCTCGCGCCCGATCCGCCGTCGCTCCCGTCGAACGCCGAGAGCGCCTTCTGCCCGTCGTCGAGTTCCGCCTCCAGGTCGTCCGCCACGCCCTTCAGCTTCCGGAGTTCGTCCTCCATCTGCGACTCCCTGCGGCGGGAGATCCAGAAGTACGCCTCGTCGCGGGTGTCCTCCGCCATCAGCACCACGACCCGACCCTCGGTCTGCCTGCCGGTTCGGCCCTTGCGCTGGATGGACCGGATGGCCGTGGGAACGGGCTCGTAGAAGAGCACGAGGTCGACCTCCGGCACGTCGAGCCCCTCCTCGGCGACGGAGGTGGACACGAGCACCTCGAACTCGCCCGCCCGGAACGCGTCGAGCGTCTCCTGCTGTTCCTTCTGGGTCATCCCGTCGCTCCCCTCGCGGTCCCCCTGACCGACGAAGCGCCGGACGTCGAAGCTCTCCGAGAGGAAGTCCGTCAGGGCCTCGGCGGTGTCGCGGGACTCGGTGAAGACGATGACGCGCCGTCCGCCGCGGATGCCGAGCGTCTCGGCGAGGAGGATGCGCGTCTGCGAGAACTTGGGGTGGAGATCCGAGAAGGACTCGGCCTTGCGCATCGCCTCGCGCACTTTAGGCTCGCTCACGAGCCGCTGGCTCGCCTTCGACGCGCCGGCCGAGCGGGCGGCGTTGCGCTGGCGCTCGAAGTACCGACGGACGGACTCGACGCTCTGCGTCTCGACGAGTTCGACCGCCCGGCGGAGCTTCATCACCTCCGCGTGCGTTGACATCCCCTTGTACCCCTCCGAGCGGTCGTTGTCCATCATCGCCCGCAGCTTCGCGCCCATCTCGTTCAGCTTCTTCTGGGAGACGTCGGGCTGCGTCGTGTTCGTCACGCCCAGCGACTTGAGCTTCCGGAGGCGGTCCGTGATCACCTCGTTCAGCGCGTCGCGCATCTCCAGGATCTCGTCCGGGAGCTGGATGCGCTTCCACTCGACCTCGGTGTCGTAGGTGTACTCCGAAACGTCGGCGTCGTCCTCCGTCATCACCTCGACCTCGGTGATGCCGAGGTTCTCGCACACCTCCAGGATCGCCTCCTCGTCGCCGCCGGGGGAGGCGCTCATCCCCGTCACGAGCGGCTTCGCCGCGTCGGCGTGGTAGCGCTCGGCGATGTAGACGTAGGCGTAGTCGCCGGTGGCGCGGTGGCACTCGTCGAACGTGAGGTGGGTCACGTCGCGCAGGTCGATCCGGTTGCCGACGAGGTCGTTCTCGACGACCTGCGGCGTGGCGACGACGATCCGCGCGTCGTCCCAGAGGTCGGCGCGGTCGTCCGGGCGCACGTCGCCGGTGAAGACGACGATCTCGTCGTCCGGGATCGACAGCGCCTCGCGGTAGAAGTCGGCGTGCTGCTGGACGAGCGGCTTCGTCGGCGCGAGAAAGAGCGACTTGCCGCCGACCTCGTGGAGCCGTTCGGCCGTGACGAGCAGGCTCACCGTCGTCTTGCCCAGCCCGGTCGGGAGGCAGACGAGCGTGTGGGCGTCCCGCGCCGCGCCGGCGAGCCGGATCTGATAGAGCCGGCGCTGGATGAACGAGGGCGCGAGCAGCGGGTGCTCGACGTACGCGACGTCGTCCGTGGCCGCCATCGTTCACCCCGTTCTTCGGCCTCGCGGTTAAGCGTTGGCGAACCGGAGCGAAAGTGAAAATCGGCGTGAACGTGCGGAGTCGCGGGAAAGTACGGGATCGCGGCGATCAGGGGACGATTTGCTCGCCGTCGTCGTCGTACAGCGTGATCGCGTCGACGGGGCAGACCCGCGCCGCGAACTCGGCGTCGAGCTCCTCGCCCTCCGGGACTTCGAGGACGAAGACGTCCTCCTCGACCTCCTCGGCCCCCGCAAGGTCGGCCTTCCCCTCGTCGAGGTTCTTCTCGAACTTCTCCCACTCGTCGACGCACTGGAACATCCCGATGCAGGTGTCGCGGTCGTACTCGATCTTCATACGTGGGGCTTGGCGGGTGGGTCACATAGCGGTGGCGACGCGGTGGCGGTGACGGGCTGATCGCTGCCGGTTTGAGCGCGACCCCCCGCCGCTTCACTTTCGCCCCGCCTCCGACACTTTAAACCGGAGCACGACCCAAGGGAGGCCAATGAAGACAGCGGACCTGACCGGTCTGCCGCCGGGCGTCCCGGAGCGCCTCGAATCGGAGGGCATAGAGGAGCTCTATCCGCCGCAGGCGGAGGCCGTCGAGGCGGGGATCATGGAGGGCGAGAGCCTCGTCGCCTCGGTCCCGACCGCCAGCGGAAAGACGCTCATCGCCGAACTCGCGATGCTGTCGGCCGTCGAGCGGGAACGCGGCGGGAAGGCCCTCTACATCGTCCCCCTCCGCGCGCTCGCGTCCGAGAAGAAAGCCGAGTTCGAGCGCTGGGAGGAGTACGGGATCAGCGTGGGCGTCTCGACGGGCAACTACGAGTCGAGCGGCGAGTGGCTGGCCTCGCGGGACGTCATCGTCGCCACGAGCGAGAAGGTGGACTCGCTCGTCCGCAACGGCGCGCCGTGGATCTCCGAGCTCTCCTGCGTCGTCGCCGACGAGGTCCACCTCGTGGACGACGGCCACCGCGGCCCGACGCTGGAAGTGACGCTGGCGAAGCTCCGCCGCATCAACCCCGACCTCCAGGTGATCGCCCTCTCCGCGACGGTCGGCAACGCCGACGAGGTGGCCGAGTGGCTCGACGCCGGCCTCGTCCGGTCCGACTGGCGGCCGATCGACCTCAAGACGGGCGTCCACTACGGCAACGCGATCAACTTCGACGACGGGAGCCAGCGCGAGGTGCCCGTCGAGAGCGGCGAGCGACAGACCGCCGCGCTGGTCAACGACACGCTCGACGAGGGCGGGTCGTCGCTCGTGTTCGTCAACTCGCGGCGGAACGCGGAGGCCGCGGCGAAGCGCCTCGCCGGCGTGACGGACCGGGCGCTCACGAGGGGCGAGCGGAACGACCTCGCCGAACTGGCGGAGGAGATCCGGGGCGTCTCCGACGCCGAGACGAGCGACGCACTCGCCCGCGTCGTCGCCAAGGGCGCGGCGTTCCACCACGCCGGGCTCGCGCCCCGGCACCGGTCGCTCGTCGAGGGCGCGTTCCGCGACCGCCTGATCAAGGTCGTCTGCGCGACGCCGACGCTCGCCGCGGGCGTGAACACGCCGAGCCGGCGGGTGATCGTCCGCGACTGGCGGCGCTACGACGGCGAATTCGGCGGGATGAAGCCCCTGAACGTCCTCGAAGTCCACCAGATGTGCGGCCGCGCCGGCCGGCCGGGGCTCGACCCCTACGGCGAGGCCGTCCTGCTCGCGAAGGACGCGGACACGATGGACGAACTGTTCGAGCGGTACGTCTGGGCCGAACCGGAGGCCGTCCGCTCGAAGCTCGCGGCCGAACCCGCCATGCGAACGCACCTCCTCGCCACCGTCGCCTCCGGGTTCGCCAACTCGCGGGAGGGGATTCTGGAGTTCCTCGAACGGACGCTCTACGCGACGCAGACCGACGGCCGAGCCAGGCTCGAACAGGTGACGGACGCGGTGCTCGACTACCTGGAGGTGAACGGCTTCGTCGAGCGGGAGGGGGGATCCATCGCCGCGACGGGGATCGGCCACACCGTCTCGCGGCTCTACCTCGATCCGATGAGCGCTGCGGAGATCATCGACGGGCTCCGGGCCGTCGACGGCGACCCCACTCCGCTCGGCCTGTACCACCTCGTCTGCCGGACGCCGGACATGTACCAGCTCTACCTGAAGTCGGGCGACAGGGAGACGTACACCGAACTCTGCTACGAGCGCGAGTCGGAGCTCCTCGGCTCGGTTCCCTCCGAGTTCGACGACGTCGCCTTCGAGGACTGGCTCGCGGCGCTCAAAACGGCGAAGCTGCTCGAAGACTGGGCGTCCGAGGTGAGCGAGGACCGCATCACCGATCGGTACGGGGTCGGTCCGGGGGACGTGCGCGGGAAGGTCGAAACGGCCGAGTGGCTCCTCGGCGCGGCCGAACAGCTGGCGGGCGAGCTCGACCTCGGGACGAGCGTCGCGGTCCGCGAGGCGAAAAAGCGCGTCGAGTACGGCGTCTGCGAGGAGCTTCTCGACCTGGCCGGCGTCCGCGGCGTCGGCCGAAAGCGCGCCCGCCGGCTGTACGAGGCGGGCGTCGAGAGCCGCGCGGACCTCCGGGAGGCGGACAAGTCGGTGATCCTCGCGGCGCTACGGGGGCGGAAGAAGACCGCGGAACGGATCCTCGAAAACGTCGGACGGCGCGATCCCTCGATGGACGACGTCGACGCGGACGCCGCGGCCGGAGGGACGACGACAGGCGGTCGCCCCGGCGAGAGCCGCGGGGGCGGCGAGGACGGCGAGGGGCAGGCGAGCCTGGGTGATTTCCGATGAGACTCGTCGAGGGGATCGCCGAGATCGACGACCTCGACGCGTTTCTCGCCCGCGCGGAGGAGATAGCCGACGAGCACGGCGTCGACGTCCAGGCGTTCGACGCCCGGTACGTCGTCGGCCGCGAACACCTCGAACGCGCGGTCGAACTGGCGGATCGCGCCATCGAGCGCGGGGAGAACGTCGCCCGCGACCGGGCAGTCGAGATCCTGCTGTACGCCGCCGGACGCCGCCAGATCGATCAGTCGCTCGAGATGGGCGTGAGCGAGGGTCGAATTCCGGTCGTGGTGCTCGTCGACGGCGGAGGCGACCCGGACCTGACGACGGACGGAACCTCGTCGAGCGGCGACGAGACGGGTGCGGTCGACGAGATCAGCGAGGTCGACGAGAGCGACGAGACCGCCGAGACGAGCGAGGACGCCGCGGCGGTCGCGGTCGGCGAACTCCTCGAACCGGCCGCGACGCTCGGCGAGTTCGACCGCGCGCTTGTGTGCGAGTTCTTCGACGTCGGCGAGGCCGAGATCGAGGCGGTCCGGGGCGACCTGTCGGATCTCGTCCTCGAACGTGTCTCCTTGCTTGAGGTCGAGAAGTGACATAAAAATCCTCCGGTTTCTCCCAACCCCTTCGTTTCAAGTGGAAACCGGAGGACTCCGCCGACCCATTTCGAATTTTCGGTGTCGAATGTTCCGGATCGACCTCGCGATCGTTCCCCGATGCTCTCGCCGCCAGCGTCGGTGACTTCAACTCCCTCGGCGGTCGGGCCGATCCCCCGACAGCGATCCTCGATCCCGACGGCGGGAACGTCCGCGTCGCAGTCGAGTGCGTCCACGCCGACGAGTCGTCGAGGTGACGCGCATCCGCGCCGACGCGGCGGTCGTCTACTGGCCGAGCGAGCCGACCTCGACCGGAATCGATGCGGAACCGATCGACCGCTCCCCCGCGGCTGGTCGACCTTGGCGCGTCCGGGAAGGAACTGACCGTCACCTTTCGGAACGTGTCGCCGATCGCGGATTCGCGGGCGCCGACGATTCCGGTCGATTTCCGCCGCGTCGTTTCGGCGAATCGGACGCCTATCGGGGTTTCGAGCGGCCCGCCGGTGGGCCCGCGGCGAGACGGGAGTGCCGCGCGCCGAAACATCTATCAAGATTCGCAACGATACACAATCCCAGACAGTCCAAACTGATTAGGAACAGCGTTGATAACAGATCCACGTAATCTCCTGACAACGGGTGAGTACCATGTGTACGGTGGAAGCGTTCGAAAAGGGGAGGGGAACGGAAGATGAGCACTGAACCGCCGCGTCAGTCGGCGGATCCGGACGCCGGCGAGGAGAAGCGGGAGCTGTCGACCGACGACCTGTTCCACATTCTGCAGAATCAGCGGCGGCGGCGGGTGCTGAAGTACATGCAGGGGCGCGAGGGGCCGGTGGACATGCGCGACGTCGCAGAGCAGGTCGCGGCGTGGGAGCACGACACGACGGTCGAGGCGCTGACGTCCGACGAGCGCCAGCGCGTCTACATCGCGCTGTACCAGTCACACCTCCCCAAACTCGACGAGAAGGGGATCCTCGAGTACAACCAGAGCCGCGGCCTCGTCGAGCGTACCCCTCTCGCCGAGCGGTTCGATCCCTACCTCGACCTCGAACCGACAGTCGACGTCGGTGCCGACGCGGACGCCGAACCGGAGGTCGACGCCGCCGGGGCGCCGCCCGAAGAGGGAGGCGCGCCCGAAGCGCGCCGGAGAGGATCCGCCGAGTACTACGGCGGCGCGACGGTCATCGGGGCGGTTTTGACGCTGACGTCGTGGCTCGGGATGGCGCCGACCGTCCTGACGAGTTACCTGGGGGCGTTCATCACCGGGATGTTCGCGTTCATCACCCTCGGACTCGGGCTCAAGCACCTGCGCGGGATGTCCCCTCGTTCGTAACCGAGCGGCCGACGGGGAGGCGCACGTCGGGCCGGAAACGCGGACGAAGACGGCCGTCGATCCCCGCGAATTCCGCCGACGGTCGTGGGTCCGGGCGCAGGGTCGCGCGTCAACCCCCGCGTCCCTCGACGAGCGCGACGAGCGCTTCGGTCCCAACGAAGCCGTCGGCGACGCGAACGGGCGTCTCCGGTGAGAGCTCGGCGTCGGGCGATGGCACGGACGGCGGTACGCCCCGGGGGAAGTTAGGTCCTCGGCGGTCGGGCGCGGGCGCGCGGAGTCGCCGCCGTCTCGGTAGGAGGGTCGAAGCGGGGGGTGCCGTTCGTGTCACCACGAACAGTATCGGAAGAATCGGAACCGACACGCTTCCGTTTATTTGGATCGCGGGAGAACCGATGCGGTGACGAATGATACTCGATGCTCGCGTCCTCCAGCCGGAGTTCATCCCGCAAGAGGTCGAGCATCGCAACCAGGAGGTCAACGTCCTCTCGAACGCCCTCAAGCCGATCATGGACGGCAATCCCGGCGAGACCTCCTTCCTCCTCGGGCCGTCCGGCGCCGGGAAGACCTGCATCGCGCAGTTCACCGTCGAGCGGCTCCGCGAGAACGTCCTCGACATCAACAGCCAGTACGTCAACTGCTGGCAGGATTACACCCGCTTTCGCGTGCTCTACCGCCTCCTCGACGGCGTCGGACGGACGGTCGACATCCACCGCCGATCGACCCCGAAGGACGAGCTCCTGAGCCGGCTTCAGGACTACGACGGCCCCCACTACGTCGTCATTCTGGACGAGGTCGACCAGCTCGAAGACAAGAGTGTCCTCTACGACCTCTACCGGACGCGGGGAGTCACGATGGTCCTCGTCGCGAACCGCGAGGAGGAGCTGTTCTCGGCGCTCGACGAGCGCCTCACCAGTCGGCTCCACAGCAGCGTCCGGATCAAGTTCGAGAAGTATCACCTCGACGAACTGGTCTCCATCCTCTCCGCGCGCGCCCGGTGGGGATTGACGGAAGGGGCCATCGGGGACCAACAGCTCGCGCTCATCGCCGACGCGGCGGCGGGGGACGCGCGGGTCGCGATCGGCATCCTCCGCAACGCCGCCCGCCTCGCGGACCAGCGGGGCGCGGAGCGCATCTCGAACGAAATCGTCCGCGAAGCGGTCCCGGACGGCCGCGCGGAAATCCGCCGGAAGACGGCGGAGAAGCTCCGGGAGCACCAGCGCGTCCTCTACGACATCCTGATCGAGAACGGGGAGATGAGCCCCGGCGATCTCTACGAGGCGTACCGCGAGTGCGTCGAGGAACCGAAGACGAAGCGGACCGTCCGCAACTACCTGCAGAAGATGGAACACTACCGGCTCGTCGTCGCCGAGGGCGAAAAGCGCGCACGGACGTACCGCCCCTACGAGGACACCTCGTGAACTCGAAGGCGGCCGCTTTCGCGGGTTGAGAGAGGGGAAAAGAGTTACACGGAAGGGGCGGGATTCGAACCACGCGAGGCCTTCCAGCCCCCGACCGGTTTTCCAACCGACCGGTGCTCTACCACTGAGCGACCCTTCCTCGATCCGTCGGCACCTCGTCGTTCAAGTCGGGACGACTTCGTAATGCGCCGGTTTACCCCCGTTACGGGCCGCGAAACGGATCGAGTCTCCGCTATCGGGTTCGTGATCGGCCGCGAGAAGTAGTCCCACCAGGATTCGAACCTGGGTCGCGAGCCCCAGAAGCTCGCAGGATTGGCCACTACCCTATGGGACTTCGTCTCGGCGTACACGCCAGGAGCATGTAAGCGTTGCGCGTTCCGGTGACTGTGCGAAACGACAGCACGAATCATATGAGATCGTCGAAACGATCGGTTCGAACTGGGCGCATTAGATAACAAATAAGACTATCGTTTTTATGTACGTTTTCTGAAGATAGAATTATGAGGGAGTACCTCACATCCGGCGATGATGGTGGTATACGAGGGTACAAACGGGAGGTTCTACACCGAACGGGATATATGCAGAAATTTAGACACGAACGAGTGGCGCCTCTGCATGTGGGACGAAGACACCGGTTTGGAACTCGTCGAGGTGGAACGCGGCGAACTCATGATGCTCGCCCCCGTGAACGAGAACGAACTCCCCGAACGGGTCGATCTCAAGCCGGCGGGCAACGGACAGACCGTCGTCGACAGGCGGAACGAACGGGACTGACGGCGGGTCGAACCGCGTCGTCGTGCACAAACCGCCACGTATTTGGAGGGTACGTGTGCAGTTTCGTGCATGTACGTCGGACGGTTCGTCGTCGTCGGCCCCCGAGTGGGCGCCTACCGCGTCTCCTCGCGTTCGTTTCCGAATCGCCAGATCGTCGACCGGGACGGGACGCTGACGGTGGCCCCGACGCCGGACGCCCCCGAGACCGACAACCCCTACATCGCGTACAACTGCGTGCGGGAGGTCGGTAGCGAGGTCGTCGTCGGCAACGGTTCGCACGTCGACCCGATCGCGGAGAAGCTCGATCTGGGCTATCCGGCCCGCGACGCGCTCGCCGAAAGCCTGCTCGCGCTCGATTACGAGAAGGACGACTACGACACCCCGCGCATCGCCGGCGTCGTCGGCGTCGACGAGGCGCACGCGGGGATCGTCCGCCGCGACGCCCTGCTCGTGGAGCGCGTCGACGAGCCGACGCTCGTGGCGACCTACGAGGAGGACCGGCCGCGCGCGTTGGAGTTCGACGCCGGGAGCGCGGCGGAGGCCGCCGAGGCCGCCTACGGCCTCGGCTTCGAGCACCCGGTCTGCGCAGCGGGCGTCCGCGTCGACCGCGACGGCGTCCAGACGGCGGTCCACAACGGCCCCGAGTAGGTCCGGCGTCCACCGCGGCCGACCGCCGGCCGAGGGCGTAGCCGTCGTCGGATCGCCCGTCGCGGCGACCCGTCGTCCGCCGAGCGGCTCGACAGCCGCCGTCCGCCGGCGCGGACGCCCCGCGGACGCGGAGTGCCCGCCGCCGAACACTAAGTCGTCGAGAGCGTAGGGTCGGTATGCGACTGGGCGTGCTTTCGGACGTACACGCGAATCGGGTCGCGCTCGACGCGGTGCTGGAAGACGTTCCGCCGGTCGACGGGCTCGTCTGCGCGGGCGACGTCGTCGGCTACAACCCCTGGCCCGCGGAGTGCGTCGCCGCGCTCCGCGAGCGGGAGGTGCCGACGGTGATGGGCAACCACGACCGCGCGGTGGCCGCCGGGACGACGTTTCGGTTCAACTCGATGGCCGGCGCGGGGGTCGAGTACGCCCGCGCGCAGCTTCCGGCCGACGCGCTCGACTGGCTCGCGGCGCTCCCCGACGAGCGCGTCGTCGCCGACGGCCGCGTGAGGCTCGTGCACGGACACCCGGACGACCCGGATCGCTACACCTACCCGCAGGAGTTCGGGCCGGAACTGCTCGGCGAGGAGGACGTGCTGGTGATGGGCCACACGCACGTCCAGGCCCACCGGGCGTACGACGAGGGGATCGTGATGAACCCCGGCAGCGTCGGTCAGCCGCGCGACGGCGACCCGCGGGCCGCCTACGCGATCCTCGATCTCGACGCCGTGACGGTCGAGGAGCGGCGGGTCGAGTACGACGTCGACCGGGTCGCGGAGGCGGTCAGGGAGGCGGGCCTCCCGGAGCGCATCGGAACGCGGCTGTACGAGGGGCGATAGGGCGGTGGAGAGACCGGCGAGACGGACGGGAAAAGATCGGACAGCGACGTTCAGAGCGGACAGCGACGTTCAGAGCGGACAGCGACGTTCAGACCGGGGCGAGCTCGGCCGAGAAGTGCCGGAGTTCGGCCGTCGACGGCTCGGAGACGATCTCCAGCCCCGACACCTCCTCGGCCCGATCGCGGACCGCCGCGGCGGTCTCCGCGACGTGTTCGAGGTGCTCGCGGCCGTAAGTCCGCCGGGGAATCGCGAGCCGGACCAGCTCCAGTCGGTCAGCGCCGGGGAACGCGAAGCTGCCGAGTTCGACCCCGCGGACGCCGCCCTCGCGGTAGAGCTCGCAGACGAGCGACTGGCCGGGGAACTCCCCGCCGGGGATGTGCGAGAACAGCCGTCCTGCGTCCAGGTACGCCGCGTGCCCGCCGACGGGTCGGTAGATGGGAACGTCTCTCTCCTCCAGCAGCCGACCCAGTTCCGCGACCTGTTCGACCCGATCTTCGACGTAGGGCGGTTCGACGGCCTCCCGCAGGCCCACCGCCATCGCCTCGATGTCCCGTCCGGACATCCCCCCGTAGGTCGGAAAGCCCTCGTAGAGGATGGCGCGCTGTTTCGCCCACTCGAACAGCGCTTCGTCGCGGAGGGCGACGAACCCGCCGATGTTGACGAGCGCCTCCTTCTTCCCGCTCATCACGAGCGCGTCGGCGTACGAAAGCTGCTCGCGGGCGATCTCCGCGACGCTCCGGTCCGCGTAGCCGTCCTCCCGCCGTTTCACGAAGTAGGCGTTCTCGGCGAACCGGCAGGCGTCGATGACGAACGTCGCGTCGACCTCCTCGGCGAACGCGGCCGTCTTCCGGACGTTCTCGACGCTCACGGGCTGGCCGGCGGTCGAGTTGTTCGTGATCGTGAGGACGACCGCCGGGATCCGCTCCGCGCCGACCTCGTCGGCGACCGCCCGGGCGCGCTCGACCGAGAAGTTCCCCTTGAAGGGGGACCCGTCGGTCGGATCGCCCGCACCCTCGGCGGGGCAGTCGACCGGGTCGCCCCCCTGGTTGGCGATGTGCGCGCGGGTCGTATCGAAGTGGGCGTTGTTCGGAACCACGTCGCCCTCCTCGACGAGACAGCCGTAGAGGACGTTCTCCGCGCCGCGGCCCTGGTGGGTGGGAATTACCCTGGGAAATCCCATCACGTCCTCGACCGCTTCGCGGAGGCGGCCGAAGCTCCGGCTCCCGGCGTACGATTCGTCGCCCCGGAAGAGCGCGGCCCACTGGGCGTCGCTCATCGTCCCCGTTCCGCTGTCGGTCAGGAGGTCGATGTAGACGTCCTCGGCGGCGATGTTGAACACGTTGTAGCCGGCTTCGGAGAGGACCTCCTCGCGTCGCTCCCGCGGCGGGAGGGTGATCGGCTCGACCATCTTGGCCTTGTACGAGCGCATGATGGGGTTTCGCGGCAGATCCGACTTAAGCTGTCCCGACGCACTCTGTCGAACAACGGCTAAGGTAGGGCAGTGATGGGCGACGCTGGCCGATCGAGGACGAGTTATCCGTCGTGCCGCCAGAACTGTCCGATACGGTACCGTAGCGCGGGGGAACGATCGCCCGGTACGGCTGAATGACGGAGTTCGTTCCGCGACGTCAGAACTCGCCCTGCACGATCTCGAGCGTCCGCTCCCGGTCCTCCCACTGGACGAAGATGGCGACGGAGGTGGCGCTCGTTATCACGTCGTGGACGTTGATGCCCGCCTCGGCGATCGGGACGACGATCCCCTGTATGACGCCCGGCTGGTTCGGCAGTTCGCCGCCCGTGACCCGGATGACCGCGATGGGGTTCTCGACGGTGACGCTCGAAAGCGACTCGTCGGCGACGACCTCCCGGTGGAGGACGTTCTCGGCCTCCTCGGCGACCTCTTCGGCGACGTAGAACGTGATAGAGTCCATCCCGCTCGCGACCGAGTCGACGTTGATGTCCGCCTGCCGGAGCGCCTGCGAGAGGTCCGCGAGGATGCCCGGCCGGTTTCGGATGGCGCGGCCCGCCACGGTGAGACAGGCGAGCGGGTTGTCCTCCATGTCGATGAGGTTCTCGAACTGCCCCTCGATTCGGGTGCCGCCGGTCAGGAGGTCGCCGTGCTGGTAGTGGACCACTCGGACCGAGAGTCCGTCGTCCTTGTAGCTGAGCGCGCTCGGCGCGACGACCTCAGCGCCGCGGAACGAGAGGTTGCGCAGCTCGTCGACGGTGATCCGGGCGACGTTGCGGGCCCCCTCGACGACGTGGGGGTCGCCCGTCATGACGCCCTCGACGTCGGTGACGATGACGACCTCGTCGGCGTCCATGTACTTGCCGAGCATCACGGCCGTCGTGTCGCTGCCGCCGCGACCCAGGGTCGTGATCTCCCCGTCGCTGGTCTGCGCGAGGAAGCCGGTGATGACCGGCACGACCCCGTCGAGTTGCGCGGCCAGCCCCGCGGCCCGGCGCGAGGTCTCCTCGACGTCGACCTCGCCGAGTTCGTTCGTGACGACGGGCCACTCGTCGCTGCCGGGTTCGAGAAACACCGCGTCGACCCCGCGGGAGGAGAGCGCCGCCTTGAGCATCCGGACGCTGGTCCGTTCGCCCATGCTGACGATCTCGGCGCGGTCCCGATCGCTGGCCTCGAACTTGATCTCGTCGAGCAGTTCGTCGGTCGTCGACCCCATCGCGCTGGCGACGACGGCGATCTCGTGGCCCTGTTCGACGGCCGCGGCGATGGAGTCGGCGGCGCGGTTGATGCGGTCGCCGCTGCCGAGGCTGGTACCGCCGAACTTCGCGACTACGCGCATGCGCGTCCCTCCGTGCGAGATGAGTCTCCGTACTGGTGCTCAAACATGAGGTGCCGTAGCGTGGGCTCACGCATAACTGTGTCCTCTCGTTCAACGGTTGCCGTGGCGCGTCCCGTTCCCCCGTGCGGCCGCAGGACGCGCCGAGCGGAGAGCGGATCCGAGGTCGAATCGCTCCGAGCGTGCTCGCGCCGAGCTTTTTTACGCTGGCACCCGAGAAACCGCGTATGGAAGTCCGGGATGCCGTCGAGGCCGACGCGGAAACGCTCGCGGCCGTCGCCGACGCGCCGGCGGACGTGATGCGCAACCTCATACACGACCGGACGGTGCGCGTCGCGGAGCACCGACGAGCGGGCGGCGGGCCGAACGTCGACGCCGAGGCGGTGGACGCGGAGGTGCTCGGCTTCGTGAGCTTCGACGCCCGGGAGGGGACCGTTCACGTCACGCAGTTCGGAGGATCGAGGGAGGCGTGCGAACTGCTCCTCGGCGAACCGGTGCGCTTCGCGCGCAAGGAGGGGATGGACGTCGAGGTGCTCGTCGGCACCGACGAGGAGGAGATGCGGGCGGCGACGGAGGCCGCCGGGTTCGCCGAGGAGGGCGACGGACCGACGTTCGACGGGAGCCGAACCGTGCGGTACCGGATGGCGCCGTGAATCGGGGTGAGCCGATTCACGGACGGCTCATTTCCCCACGAGCGACTCACGTGTTGACCGTGGAGAGCGGGTCGTCCGTGGAGAGCGTGTCGTCCGTGGAGAGCGGTTCACGCAGCGCGCCGAAGGCGGGCGAGGGAACCCGACGAAGAAACCGGTCGTCAGGCGAACTTCCGGACCGTCATGTCTAGCGTGTCCAGATCCAGAATCGGCGCGTACCCGGAGTCGGGGTCGATGTTCACGCTCTTCTGGAACGCGGTCTGCGCCTGCCAGCAGCCGGAGTTGACGGCGAGGACGTTGTGGTACTTCCCCCAGCCGAGCTTGTGGACGTGGCCGGTGTGGAACACGTCGGGGACGTTCTCGACGACGAGGTAGTCCTTCTCCTCGGGGGCGAGTCGCATGTGACCGCCGTACTGCGGGGCGACGTGCCGCTTTTTGAGCAGCTGGTACATCGCCTTGTGCGGCTCGTCGTAGCTCGCCTTCTCGCCGGGCAGTTCGGCGATCACCTCGTCGAGCGAGACGCCGTGGTACATGAGTACCGAGACGCCCTCGACCGTGACCGTCGATGGGTTGCCGGTGATGCGCGCGTCGTGGGCCGACATGATCTCCCGGAGCTCCTCGTCGAAGCCGGGTTGCGGCTCCGCGAGGCGGACCGCGTCGTGGTTGCCGGGGATCATGACGATCTCCATGTCCCCCGGAACCTCCTTCAGGTACTCCGAGAACGCCTCGTACTGGTCGTAGATGTCGACGATCGACAGCTCCTCGTCCTGGTTCGGGTAGACGCCGACGCCCTCGACCATGTCGCCGGCGATGAGCAGGTACTCGACGGTTTCCGCCTCGTCGGCGTGGAGCCAGTCGGTAAACCGCTGCCAGGCGTCGATCATGAACTCCTGGCTCCCGACGTGCACGTCGGAGATGAGCGCCGCCTGCACGTGCCGGTCGGCCGTGGAGGGGCGGTGCGTCCG
Organism: Halegenticoccus soli; assembly: GCF_002844195.1. Lineage (GTDB taxonomy): Archaea > Halobacteriota > Halobacteria > Halobacteriales > Haloferacaceae > Halegenticoccus > Halegenticoccus soli. Next base: position 21,798 of record NZ_PEND01000009.1, on the reverse strand, counting down.
GGGCACGTCGGGAAAGTGCATCGCGTCGACGAACAGGATGCCCGCGTCGTCCGAGAGCGTCCCCTGGACGGCGATGCACTCGTCCATGAGGAGCTCGTCGACGAGTTCGGCGATGTCCTTGTCCTTCATCACGAGACAGGGGAACGTGCCGGTCGTGTCCTCCAGTTCGACGAGCCAGTGACCGCTCGCGGTCGAGCGCACGTCATTCACGAGGCCGATCATCTCGGCATCGCTTCCGCCGGGCATCTTGGCGATCGCCTCCGCCGGACGGTGATTCACCCGCCCGCGGAGCAGCTTCGACAGCCGCTCGTACCTGTCGCGGAACGTCGTGACGAACTGCCCGTACTCGCCCGTGCCGGTACTCTGCCCCGTAACGTCGCCCGCGATCTCCGCCGGCTTCGGATTGCGCGCGTGCACCCGCTCCGACGCCGCCTCTGACCCCTCCGTTTCGACTGGAACTTTCTGCCGAAAATCGGCCGACTCCGGTCGATCCGCTCCAGTCGAAGCGGAGGGGTCCGCGGTCGCGGCGGGGGAATCGGCGCTCGCGGCGCGAGAGTCAACAGTCGGTGCGGGGGAGTCAGCGGTCGCGGTGGGAGAATCAGTAGCCGCGGCGGAAGAGTCAGCGGTCGCGTCGGACGGTTCGGCGTTCGTCGCGGTCGGAGCCGACGTTTCGGCCGTTTGCGACTCCCCCGAGGCGGTCGAAGCGGACGCCTCCCGGCCCGTCGAGGGTGACTCTGCGGGAGCCTCACCCTCGGCGGCTCGGTTCTCCTGCACCGCCGGCCCGATCGACGCGCCCTCGGCGTCGGCGTTGGCGCCGGCGTCGGCTTCGAGTGCGGCGCGGACGTGCTCGACGGTGAGACGCAGCGCGTCGTCCGGGGCGCGTTCGACGGCTCGATCGAGCGCCGACTCGGGGTCCGCGGCGCTCGCGAGCAGGGTGACCGCCTCCCGTTCGGCGTTGTAGCCGCGACGGACGAGCTCCTGGACGATGCGCGACGGCGTCTCGAGGGGCACAGCGGTGAGAGGGGTTGCCGGAAAGAAAAGGGTGCCGGAACCCAGAAGGTTCAAAGCCGGAGGGGCCAAATCACTCCTCGATGAGTGCCGGTAAGCGCCGCCCGCCCTCCGACGATTCCTCGACGGGCGGCTCGCGTGCGGCCGAGTCGAACGAGGGGTTGATCACCCGTTTCCGAACGGCGGAGAGCGGACCGATGATGTACGCCCGCGAACTCCTGTCCAGCGTGGCCATCGTCGCGGTCATCGGACTCCTCCTGTTCGCCATCAGCGGCGTCTGGCCGCCCATGGTCGCCGTCGAGAGCGGGAGCATGGAACCCCACATGCAGAAGGGGGATCTGATCTTCATCACGGAGCCGACGCGCTTCGCGCCGGACGCGGCGTACGACGGGACCGGCGTCGTGACGTACGAACGGGGGGAGGAAACCGGCTACACGACGTTCGGGTCGTACGGCTCGGTCATCATCTACGACAGCCCCGAGCGACCGGGGCCGCCGATCATCCACCGCGCTCGCTTCTGGGTTCAGGAGGGCGAGAACTGGTACGCGAAGGCGGACAAGGACTACGTGACCGCCGACAACTGCGCGGAGCTTTCGAACTGTCCCGCTCCGCACGCGGGCTTCATCACCAAAGGCGACGCAAATCCCGAGTACGATCAGGCGAACGGCATCAGCGGGCCGGTGAAGCCCGGGTGGATCACCGGCGTCGCCCGGGTCCGGATTCCGTACCTCGGATGGGTCCGACTCGGCTTCTCCGGATCGGCGTTCGCGGCGCCCGCGGCACCCACCCCCGCGACGATCGACGGGTCGGTGACCTCGCCCGCCGAAGGGCAAACTGCGGTCGGAACGGTCGGTCTCCCGTCGACGCCGGCGCGCGCGTCGGCGACCGTCGACGACAAAGGCGCGAACGACGGGAGCGACGCGCACGGCGAGAGGGATGTGAGCGACGAGAGAGATGTGAACGAGAAGAGCGACGAGAGCGACGGAGACGAGACTGCGGTGGGGAGTACGCCCGCCGTACCGACCCCTCTCACACCGTCACCGGCGGTCGGTCCGAACGGTCAGGGGGAGCCCTTGATTTCCGGTGGAAGTCCGTCGATAGGCTCCGCGTAGACGGCAATAGGGGCGACCGACTGGATTCGAGTTGAAACGGAGGGGATGTCGGCAAAAGCTCCAGCTTCGAGGTGAAGCGAGGGAGACGCGAAGACCGTTGCGCTGATCGGCCAGCGGAAACCGTCAGTTGTCGAACCGGGCCTGCACGAACGGCTGCGCGTTCTCGATGTCGCCGAGACGGGAGTCCGAGAGGAGCACGGCCTCCGTCTCGTCGATCGGAACCGAGAGGCTGATCTCCTTCGTCCGGCCGTACCGGCCCTTGCTGACGACGACGGCGTTCACGATGCCGAGCATGTCGAGTTCGCTGATGAGGTCGGTCACGCGGCGCTGTGTGAGCACGTCGGCGTCGATCTCCTCGCAGAGACGCTTGTAGATGTTGAACACCTCGCCGGTGTTGATGTTGCGAACGCCGTTCTTCTCGAGGAGGATGATGGAAAAGAGGACGATCTTCGATTGGGTCGGGAGCGTCCGCACCACCTCGACGACGCGGTCGAGTTCGATCTTGTCCTGTGCCTGGCGGACGTGCGCCTCCTCGACCGTGTCCGCTTGACTCCGTTCGGCCAGTTCGCCCGCGGTTCGAAGGAGGTCGAGCGCCCGACGGGCGTCGCCGTGTTCCTGCGCGGCGAACGCCGCACAGAGGGGGATCACGTCCTCGGTGAGCGCGTCGGTCTTGAAGGCGATGTCGGCGCGGTGCTGGAGGATGTCGCGGAGCTGGTTCGCGTCGTACGGCGGGAAGACGATCTCCTCCTCGCCGAGGGAGGATTTGACGCGCGGATCGAGGAAGTCGGTGAACTTCAGGTCGTTGGAGATCCCCATGATGGAGATCCGGGAGTTGTCGAGCTCCGAGTTCATCCGCGAGAGGTTGTACAGCGTGTCGTCGCCCGATTTTTCGACGAGCTTGTCGATCTCGTCGAGCATGATGACGACGACGCGCTCGTTGTAATCGACGGCGTCGAAGAACGTCGAGTAGACGCGATCCGTCGGCCACCCGGTCATCGGAACGGCCTCCATCTCCTCTTCGTCGCGTTCGAGCGCCTCGATGCGGGCGTCGATCCCCCCGATTCCGTCGAACTCGGTCGTCGCGAGCCGAGTCGGGTCGTCCGTTGCCTCGGCTCTGAGGTCGCGGAGCGTCGCGAGGCGGCGTTCGATCCCCGCCTCGTTCTTCTCGATGAACTTATTGGCGAGCTGTGCGAGCACGCGGTACTGCGTGTCGGTCACCTCGCAGTTGATGTACTCGACCTCGCACGGGACGTCGTACTTCTGCGACGTCGATTCGAGCTCCTGGCTGACGAACTTCGCGCTCGCGGTCTTCCCCGTCCCGGTCTTTCCGTAGATGAGGATGTTCGAGGGCGTCTCCCCGCGGAGCGCCGAAACGAGAATCGTCGCCATCTGGTTGATCTGGTCGGTCCGGTGAGGGAGTTCGTGGGGGGTGTACGAGGGGCGCAGGACCTCCTTGTTCTCGAAGATCGGTTCTCCGGAGAGGAGATCGTCGAACAGCCCGCGGCTGTCACCCTCGTCGTCGTCGAGGACGACGTCGTTGAGACCGACACGTCGGATGCTGCCGTCTCGACCCGCTCCGGTTCGATCGCTTTCGTCGGGGGATTTTTTGTCGGCCGGTTCGGCGGACGTCCGATCGTTCGCCGGCCTGTCGTTCGCCGACCGGTCGTCGACTGACGGATTGTTGCTGTTGACCGACCGATTGTCGACCGGCGGATCATCGACTGATCGATTGTCGCCCGACGGTTCGTCGCTCGAAAGTTCGTCGCCAGTTCGTTTGTCACCGACCCGCTCGTCGCCGACTCGTTCGTCACCGGCCCGTTCTTCGCCAGCGCGCTCGCGCTCGCCCGTCTCGCGGGTCGTCCGGTCCATTGTGTGTTCGTCCAGTTCGCTGTCTGTCAGTTCGCTGTCTGTCGGTCCGTCAACCGCGGGTCCATTGCCCGTCGGTCCGTCGTCCGCCAGTCCGTCGCGCGCCGGTCGGCGTCCGGGATCATTCTGCGCGTGCCGGGGTTCAGCGCGGTCGGAAGCGTCACCGCGGTTTGAAACGTCGCCGCGGTCGGAGGCGTGATCTGAAGAGTGATCCGTCCGGTTCCCGTGCGAGCTTGCCGCGTCGTCGCGACCCCCGGACCGCCAACCGTCGTCGGATTCTGTGTCGTCCTCAGTCATTCGGTCAACCCCATCGTGAACCCCCTCGTTTCGAGTGGAGATCGCACCGCACGTGGTCGATATCCGCTACACACGCCCGCAACACCGCGGTCCGTGCACGGTCGACTCGCGCGGAACGTCCAGATGATGCAGACGAACCAGATGAACAGGAGGTACAAAAAGCTTGTCCATTCAGGGCACGTTCGGCCGCGTATCGGTCCGTACCACCCGAAATGGATCGTTTCGTCTGCCGAAACGGGACATTCACGGCCGCGGACTGAATATCGGAGTCTCCTTCTCGAAGATTGGCCGGAACCGAAGTAACTGCGCCGATCAGACCCGCTCGTCTCGATCAGCTCGTAGACTCGGACGAAAGCCGGACGCGCGCCCTCGATCGGAAGAATCGGAGGAAGACGGAGAGTGAAAGAGGGGGAATTAGGAAGGGACGTGAGTCGGGAGGGGGAACGATAGGCGATAAAAACGACCGGAGAGGGGGAAGTTCGAGAAGGTAGAACAGCGGTGCCGTTCGAGGTGAAAGCAGGGGCGTTCGAGGTCGCCGTTCGAGGCCGTCGTTCGAGTCCGCCGTTCGAGTCCGCCGTTCGAAAACAGCGTTCGAGAGCGGTGTTCCATCCGTCGTCCTATCCGTTCGCGCATCCGATCCCCACGCTGGCTGCGTCCGTGTCGTTCCTCCGACCGCGTCCGTGCCCTCCGACCGCGTCCATCCGCCGAATCCTCGGCCGTTTTGCGTCGGTTCTTGACGGTCCGCGGCGGTCCCAGTCGAACCGCCTCTCCGCTCGTCGAATCGACCCCTTCGTTTCCACTCGAACCCGAGACGTGGGCGACGGATCCGTAACAGCTCGTTTAGCGCGTCACCCCCCCACCCCTTCGTTTCGGGTGCAACGGAGCACGGGAGGGGAGGGGGTTCGACGTACTAGTCGGGAAACCTTTATGTGACACCTGCCACAATCATACCCGTAGTACTAGAAATTCTAGTAAATGGTATGGTGACAGTGGCTGCAAACAACCTCGGACCTGTTCGGTTTCGGTCGGTCGTGGCGTTTCCAGTCGAAACGAAGGGGTGGGGGAGGGGAGACGGACACGGTATCTCCGGGGTCGGCTCCCGACCGTGACGTTTCCAGTCGAAACGGGAGGCGTCGTGGCCGAGCGCCGTCTGAATGTCGGCGGCGATCGAGTCCGAGCTGATCGGATCATCCGGGTCGAACGTCAGCGGTAGGAAGTCAACGGTAGGAACGTCAACGGTAGGAACGTCAACGTAGCGTACTCAGTCCCGCGCGACGGAATCCGCGCCGCGTAACGGAATCAGTGCCGCGTAACGTGAACTTACCCTGCGCGGCGGGCGGGTAATCGTGTCTTAAAGCTGACGGTTGTCTGACGTAGTGCTTAAGTGAGCGGGGCGATGCTATACCCGCATACGCCCCTCCACGAACGGCGCTTCGTGAGGAGCGGGAGGTCACGGATGGGACTGCTCACAGATATCAAAGACAGCATTACGCGGGTCACGGAACGGCTGTTTTCGGCCAGCGAGCCCAAACGAATCGGCATCTACGGGCCGCCGAACGCCGGGAAAACGACCCTCGCGAACCGCATCGCCCGCGACTGGACCGGCGACGCCGTCGGACCCGAGAGCCATGTTCCACACGAAACGCGGCGCGCGCGCAGAAAGGAGAACGTCTCTATCGAGCGCAACGGCAGGACGGTAACGATCGACATCGTCGACACGCCCGGCGTCACGACCAAGGTCGATTACAAGGAGTTCCTCGAACACGACATGGAGAAGGACGACGCCGTCCGCCGCTCGCGGGAGGCGACTGAGGGCGTCGCCGAGGCCATGCACTGGCTCCGCGAGGACGTCGACGGCGTCATCTACGTGCTCGACAGCACGACGGATCCGTTCACGCAGGTGAACACGATGCTCATCGGCATCATCGAGAGCCGCGACCTGCCGGTGCTGATCTTCGCAAACAAGATCGACCTGGAGGAGTCGAACGTCCAGCGCATCGCCAACGCGTTCCCGCAGCACGAGACCGTCCCCCTCTCGGCGCTCGAAGGGGAGAACATGGACGAAGTGTACGACAAGATCGCGGAGTACTTCGGGTGATCGATCGTGCCTGAAGCAACATCAACCGACGCGAAGGACGACGGGGTTCAGATCGACCTGATAAGCGGCGAGCGCATGGACAGCCTTCGGAGCATGGAGAAGATCCGGCTCATCCTCGACGCCGTCCGCGAGGGCAACATCGTCATCCTCGAGGAGGGGCTCTCGCCCGACGAGGAGTCCAAACTCATCGAGGTGACGATGAGCGAGATCAGTCCCGACGAGTTCAACGGCATCGAGATCGAGACGTACCCGCGTTCGCAGGCCGGCGACAAGAGCTTCCTCGGCCGACTGATGGGCCGCGAGTCGACGAAGAAGCTGACGGTGATCGGTCCGGCGAACCAGATCCAGACGCTCCACAAGGACGAAAACCTCATCAGCGCGCTCGTCTCGCGGAAGTGACGCCCGCAGATGCCTCACCAGTGCACTAACTGCGGAAAGACCTTCGCCGACGGTTCGAAGGAGATGCTGTCGGGCTGTCCGCAGTGCGGCGGCAACAAGTTTCAGTTCCGACCGGCGTCGAGCGTTGACCGATCCGCCGACGCGAAAACGCGCTCTGCCGACGCCGCGACCGGATCCGACGCGATCGACTCCGACGCGGTCGAACTGGACGCGACCGAACCCGACACGGTCGAACCGGGCACGACCGAGCCCGACGCGGTCGAACACGCGACCGAAACCGACACGACTAGCTCCGAAACGACCGGAGGGGCGCGCGCGGCTGTTCGCGACTGGGTCGGTCTCCGCCGGGACGACCCGTCTCCCGCCTCCGAATCGGACGGTGCCGCGTCCGACGCGGAAACATCCGACACGGAACCGGCTTCGGAAACGCGCACCGTCGACACCGGTCCCGATGCCGGATCGAACACCGATTCGCTCGACGGCCCGACCGACGGTCCGGAGGATCGCGCGCAGGCGAGCGCGCGCAGCGACGTGGTGTCGCCGGAGGAACTCTCCGCGGCGCGCCGGACTGCGCCGCCGGAGACCGACGGGAGGGTCATAGAGCCGAAGAGCGACGACCGGCCCGACCTCGCCCAGCTTCGCGAGGAGCTCAACGATCAGTTCGAGAGCATCAAGATCCTCAGCCCCGGCCAGTACGAGCTAAACCTCATGGAGCTGTACGATCGCGAGGAGTACATCATCTCGCTGCAGGAGGACGGCCGGTACGTCATCGAAGTCCCCGACGCGTGGCGCAGCCACGATCCGGACGAGGACTGACCTCCCCCTCGACGCCGTTTCCGTTCACCCGTCACTCTCGTCCAACTGCCGTTTCCATCGGACCTCCCGTCTTCGGCCAACTCCCCGTCGCTCCAAACGTCCGATCGGGAACGCCCTCGCCCGCAATCACCTCGATCACCTCGATCGCTATACTCGCCCACCAGCCCCGATTCGACCCCTTCGTTTCGACTGGAAATCGGGCGACTCCGGCCGAGGCTGTTCACGAACCTGCCGCGCCACGCCGATCGATTCCGGGATTTTCCGCCGTCGGTACGAGCGACCGTGTTCCACCCGAAACGAAGGGGTGTCGGAGGGAGACACGGAGGAAGACACGGACCGAAGTCATCGCCGGTCGCCAGACGTCCGAGAGTCGGGCCGGGGCCGAGTGCCGCGCGTGTCTCCGGTGTGGATTGAAGCTTTTATGCGCTCGCGGCGACAGCGTGTGAACATGAGCCAAGCGACGAAAATCGTGCTCGGAACCGTCGGCGTCTCGGCCGTCCTCGCGTTCGCGATCCTCTTCGGCATCGCCTTCGCCTGATGTTTTTGGAACGGTCGCTCCCCGACGACCTCGCGGCCGTTCGCGCGGAACGCGCCCCCGATTCTCCGGTCCTCGACGTCGACCGCGACTTCGAGACGCTACCGCCCGCGGCCGCGGAGGATCTCGGCCTGCTGGTCGACGCGCTCGACCCGGCGGCGTACCCGTCGGAGTGGTTACCGGACGACGCCCCGCGGCCCCTGATCCGGTACGCGGGCGGCGACTTCACCGTCGGGATGCCCGGCGACGGCACGGTCGCGTGGACCCGTCAGACGGCGCCGCCGACCGTGCTCGTGAAAGCTCGGGCGAGCGGCACCCCCGAGGATTTCCTCGACTTTCTGATCGCGGAGGCGTTCGTCCGGATCGACCTCGGCGTCCCCGAGCACTTCCTGCCGTTCTTCGGGGAGAAGTACCGCGCTCTCGACGCCGCAATTCCGCTCGGTCCGGGCGACGTCTACCAGATCGCCGCCGCGCTGTACGAGGCCTGGGTCGGCCTGCAGACCAGGGAGGCGTTCGAGGGGTGGGCGGACGACTACCCGCGCCTGTACGAAGCCTGGATCGACGCCGGAGCGCGGCTCGAAGGGCGGCTCGCGGACCTCCCGCGCGCCGTCGCGAGCGGCCGGACGGATTTCGCGGACGCGACGGAGTTCGCCTGCTCGGCGATCAAGCACGGCCTCGACCTTCCGGCCCCCTTCTCGGCGCTCGACACGAGCGCGTACCTCGATCACGGTCCCGACTACGCCGTCAGGTGGGCGGAGAAGACGTTCGAGAAGCTGCGGGAGGCGGACGGGGAGCGGGAGTAGTGTACAGGGGTCGCCGTCCGGCGGAAGTTCGAAATTTCGCGCGGCGGAAGTCCCGGATAGACCGGTTAAAAACCACGACTGCGCCGGCTGATGCCTACGATCGAACCGGCTGAAATCCGAGATTCGGTTCGGAGAGGCTGAAACCGAGATTCGGCCCGGAGACCGACCGCCGCTCAGAATTCGGTTTCGACGCTCCCGTCCTCGTTGAGATCGACGACGCCGTCGAAGAGCTCGCGGAAGCGGTCCTGCGTCTCCCGATCGTGGACCTCCTTCGAGAGGTGGAACAGCCCGACCGCGTCGTGTTCTTTCAGGAGTTTACAGAGCTCCTCGGCGGCCTCGTAGGTGCTCTCCTCGTCGGCGTAGTAGGCCATCTCGGTCAGCGAGTCGACGCTGATCCGCCGTTTGCCCGGGTGGTTCGTGAGGAACCGCCGCGTCTGCTCGATGATCCCGTCGAGGTCGTCCGGCGCCGAGACGTAGTGGACGTGGTCGGCGCTCCGCCGGGAGTAGCCGCGCTCGATGGAGAGCGTGTCGAGGATGACGGCGCGCGACTCGTCGACCTCGTAGTATTCGAGCTTCTGTTCCACCTCCCGGGCGGTCGTCCGGGTCGAGATGACGAGGAACGCGTCGGTGTCGGTCTTGAAGAAATCGGTGTCTATGCGGTCCGTCTCGCCGATGCTCGGGTGGAGCAAAAGTACGCACGTGCCGCCGGGAATCGTCTCCGGCGCGCTCTCGATGGCGAGGGCGTAATCCATACCTGACAGAGCGAGTGAATCGACTTAAGACTGAGGGCTTCCCTTCGCGCGATTAGCCGTCCGGGACGTTCGCGGTGTGCGTCAGTGCGTGCCGAACTGTGGGTCAAAAGACGCTGTCGGCGGTCGCCGCGCCGACGACGCTGAACACCGCGCCGACGCTCACGGCCTTGAGCGTGATGAGCACCGTCGGAATCAGCGCGCCTCCAGTCGTCTCCGAGAGGAAGGTGTCCGGCGCGTCGAAGGCGAGCGCGAGGATCGTAACCGAGAGATACGAGACGGCGATGAGCGAGACGAACCGCAGCGGCACGCCGGCGATGTCGGCCTCCCGATCGGGGTCCCGCGTGTCCGCTTTGTACAGCGCGCCGTATCCGATCCCCAGGACGATACCGACCGTTAAAAGCGCCTGCAGTCCGGACATCTGTGTCGCAAGCGTCCACACTTCCTCTGTGACGACGAACGGTCCGGCGAGCAGGAAGCCGCCGACGACCTGCTGGGCCGTGTCGGCGAGCGCGAACCGCCGGTGTTTGCCGACCATACCTGCCGGTCGCAACGCACGCTTTTAACTCTCGCGCACCCGAGACCCGGTCGCGCGGATCACGAACGTGCGCGGCTCACGAACTCCCACGACCCACGAACCCGTGCGGTTCACCGGTCCGAAACGGGGAGTCCGGCGGACGCGGACCCTCCCCTCCGACGGCGCTCCGAACGCGTTTAGTTCCCCGCCGCCGACCGTGGCGTATGAGCGTCCGCGAGGAGTTCGACGCCTGGGCGGCCGACGGCCGCGACAGGGGGATGGAAGAGCGACACTGGCACACCGCGAAGCAGGCGCTCGCCCGGATGCCCGTCGAGGAGGGCGACGTCGTCCTCGACCTCGGCACCGGCAGCGGCTACGCGGCCCGCGCGCTCCGCGAGACGAAGGGCGCGGACCGGGCGTACGGCCTCGACGGCGCGCCGAAGATGGCCCGAAACGCCCGAGGGTACACCGACGATTCCGCCGTGGGGTTCGTCGTCGGCGACTTCGACGACCTCCCATTCGCCGACGACAGCGTCGATCACGCCTTCTCGATGGAGGCGTTCTACTACGCCGCCGACCCCGAGCGCACCCTGGAGGAACTCGCGCGGATCATCCGCCCGGGCGGGACCTTCTTCTGCGCCGTGAACTACTACGAGGAGAACGTCCACTCCCACGACTGGCAGGAGTTCATCGAGGTCGAGATGACCCGCTGGGACCGAGCGCGGTACCGCGAGGCGTTCCGAAGCGCCGGCTTCCACGTCGTCGAACAGGACAACGTCCCCGACCTCGACGTCGACATCCCGCCGGCCGACGCGTTCCCGACGGACGACTGGGAGTCGCGCGAGGAGATGGTCGAGCGCTACCGGACGTACGGGACGCTCCTGACTGTCGGCGTGGTTCCCTGACGGCCGGTGTGATCCCCTGACTGTCGGCGTGGTCCCCTGACCGTCGGCACGGTTCCCTGACGGTCGGCGTGAACCCGTGACCTGCGCCCGCTAGTCCGTTCTCCCTCGCTTCTCCGGAGATCGCCGATCGCCTCCGAGGCGTTCGCGCCGAATCACTTTGTATCGCGCGTCGGCACCGAGTCACTCCGCGTCGCGCGTCGGCAGGTCGCGAACCGCCGGTCCGTCGATGACATGTCCGTCGTAGCCGAACCGCGACCCGTGACAGGGGCAGTCCCACGTCCGCTCGCCGTCGTTCCACTCGAGGACGCAGTACATGTGCGGACAAACCGCCGAGACGGCGTGGAGCTCCCCCCCTTCGTCTCGGTACGCGGCGACGGGTTCGCCCCCTTTCCGCGAGACTTTCGCTTCGCCCCTCGGCAGATTCCGGAGGTCGTTTCCGAGCGGCTTGGTGAGCCAGTCGCCGACGAACTCCTTCGCGACGTTCGCGTTCTGCGTCGCGAACTCCCGCGCGGACGGGCCGAGCGTCACGCGGGCGGGATCGAACACCTCCGCCCAGGGGTTGCCGTCGCCGCGGATCAGATCGGAGAGGATCATCCCGGCCGCGGTGCCGCTCGTCATCCCCCACCCGCCGAAGCCCGTGCCGACGTAGACGTTCCGTGCCGTCGGGCCGATCTTCCCGACGTACGGCACCTTGTCGACGGAGACGTAGTCCTGCGTCGACCACCGGTACTCGATCGACTGCACGTCGAAGTGACGGCGCGCGGCTTGCTCCAGCTTCCGGTACCGCTTGCTCGTGTCGCCGCCCTGGCCGGTCTTGTGGTTCTGTCCGCCGACGAGCGTCAGCGTCTCGCCGTCGATCTCGTGCGTTCGAACCGAGAAGTACTGCCGTCCGGTCCGGTAGAACATCCCCTCTCTCGGCGGGTCGTCGACTCTCGCGGCCAGCACGTACGACCGTTTCGGGTGCATCCGCGCGAAGTACAGCGCCGGATCCGACATCGGAAAGTGGGTCGCGACGACCACCGCGTCCGCGCGCACCTCGCCCCGGTCGGTCGACACGCGGCACCGCCGCCCGTCGTCGATGTCGAGCGCGCGGGTGTCCTCGTAGATCCGCCCGCCGTTTTCGGTCAGCGACGCCGCGAGGGAGAGCAGGTACTCCCGCGGGTGGAATTGCGCCTGGTCGTCGAAGCGGACCGCGGCCGCCGCGTCGGCGTCGAGCGGCAGCGACTCCGCGTACTCCGCGGGCAGACCGACCTTCCGCGCCGCCTCGACCTCCCGTTTGACTTTCCGCTTCTTCTCGGGCGAGTCGACGTACGTGTACGCCGGTAGGCGACGGAACCCGCAGTCGATCCCCTCGCGCTCGACCCGTTCTGCGACGTGTTCCTTCGCGGCCTCGTTGGCCCGCGCGTACTGCCGCGCCCTCCGCTCGCCGAACGAGGAGACGAGGGTATCGTAGAGCAGCCCGTGCTGGGAGGTGAGCTTCGCGGTCGTCTTGCCGGTGACGCCCTCCAGGATGCGGCCGCGTTCGAGGACGGCGACGCGCTGGCCGGCCTCGGCGAGCAGCGTCGCGGCCGTCAACCCGACGATACCGCCCCCGATGACCGCGGTATCGACGGCCGCCCCGCCGTCGAGCGGGCCGTAGTCGGTTTCCGGTGTCGTCCCGAGCCAGAGGGACGTGCGTTCGCCCGGCATCGACTGTGCGCCCGCGCCGCCGGAGTCGGAGTCGTCTTTCGGAGTCATTGGTTTCCGTCGCGTGTCCGTCGGAGAGGAGCAGACGAACGATCGTACGGCACCAGATGGAATAAACCTCGGCAAATTTAAGTGAAAAAGAATTTCTCGGGCGACGTGATCCGCGGTCGTTGCCGGCGTCGGTGCGGAGTGTGCGGTCACACCTCGGGCCGCCATCGGGTTCGGTCCCCCGATCGTCAATCGGAATCGACGACGCGCCGTTCCCGTCGACCCCTCCGTTTCGTCTCCAGCAACGGACTGGTCACCGACGACGACACATCGATTCCGGAAGATCCCCTTCGGAGACGGCGATGCGGACGACGTCGCGGACGCCGCCGCAGAAGATGTCGCGGACGCCGCAGACGCCGCAGACGCCGCCACAGAGGATGTTGCGGACGCCGCGGTTCTCTCTACGCGCCGGTCCGATCGCTGGCTTCGCCCTTTCCGTCTGCCTCACCCTCGTCCTCGCCGCCTGCTTCACTCCCCGCCGCTCGCTTCACCCTCGACGGGTCCCCCGCGGGCCTCCCACTCGGTGAGGCTCCCCTCGTAGAACGCGAGGTTCTCGTACCCGAGGTATCGGAGGACCAGGTACGTGTGGCTGATCCGACGGGCGGTGTTGCAGTAGAGGACGATCCGCTTTTCGGGTACGATTCCGTGATCTTCGAGGATCGCCTCCAGCTCCTCGCGGGGTTTCAGCCCGCGGCTCTCGTCGTCGACGAGTTCGCGCCAGTCGAGCTGGACCGCGCCGGGGATGTGCCCCTCCTCGTACTCCCACGGCTCGCGGGTGTCGACGATGACCGCGTCGGAGTCGATCGCCTCCATCACCGTCTCGTAATCCACGAGCGGCGAGCGTTCGGGCTCGCGGACCTCGTACGCCGTCGGCTCGACCCCGGTCGGCTCCTGCGTCGTCTCGCGCTCGCGGCTCCACGAGCTGTAATCGCCGTTCAGGAGGTGGAGATCCCGGTGGCCGTACAGCTCCGCGGTCACGAGAAACCGCGCCGCGAAGACGCCGTGGGTGTCGTCGTAGGCGACGAGCGCGTCGTCCGCGGCGACGCCGGCCTCGCTCATGAGCCGCTCCCACACGTCCGCCCCGGGGAGCATCCCCTCGTCGTCCGCTGTGGCGGATTCCCCGCCGCCCGTTCCGGCGGACCCCTCGTCTCCCGCTCGGGCGGATTCTCCGTCGTCCCCTCCGGCGGACTCCGCGTCCGCGCCCCCGTCGTCGGACGCCTCTGACGGTCCACCCCTGCGAAACTCGTCGAACGGGACGTTCACGGCTCCGGGAACGTGCCCGATGCCCTCGAATTCCCACTCGTCGCGCACGTCGACGACGCGCACCTCGTCGAGGTGGTCTTCGAGCCACTCCGCCGACACGACGACGTTCTCGTACATGCGTCGGTGTAAACGTCCCCCCGATTTAGCTCCTCATCTTCCGGCGGCCGTCCGAACTACTGGCAAAACGTGCCGGATGATCGTCGGCTCACACCCGCCCGTCCGACCGAAGCGAACAACCGCGCGACGCGGGGTCGTGCCACAACCCCAACACGCGGCAACATCTTCCTCAAAGCCAGACGAATGGCCGTACATGCCGGGTGTATTGGTATTATGCCGGGGGGCCGCGTATAGCTACGCGCAATGTCAGATTACGCGAAGGACGTGCTCGTTTCGGCGGACTGGGTCGAAGACCACCTGGACGAGTTCCAGAGCGACGACCCCGACTATCGACTGGTCGAGGTCGACGTCGACACCGAGGCGTACGAGGAGGGCCACGCGCCGGGCGCGATCGGATTCAACTGGGAGACGCAGCTGCAGGATCAGACGACGCGGGACATCCTCGACAAGGAGGACTTCGAGGAGCTGCTCGGCAGCCACGGGATCAGCGAGGACTCGACGGTCGTCCTCTACGGCGACAACTCCAACTGGTTCGCCGCCTACACCTACTGGCAGTTCAAGTACTACGGCCACGAGGACGTCCGCCTGATGAACGGCGGCCGCGACTACTGGCTTGACAACGACTACCCGCTCACCGAGGACGTGCCGGACTTCCCCGAGGTCGAGTACAACGCCCGCGGCCCGTACGAGTCCATCCGCGCGTACCGCGACGACGTCGAGAAGGCGATCGACAAGGGCCTGCCGCTCGTCGACGTCCGCTCGCCCGAGGAGTTCAGCGGCGAGATCCTCGCCCCGCCGGGACTGCAGGAGACCGCCCAGCGCGGCGGCCACGTCCCGGGCGCGAAGAACATCTCGTGGGCGGCTACGGTGAACGACGACGGCACGTTCAAGTCGGCCGACGAGCTCCGCGAGCTCTACGAGCCCGAGGGCGTCACCGACGACCAGGACGTCATCGCCTACTGCCGCATCGGCGAGCGCTCGTCCATCGCGTGGTTCGCGCTCCACGAGCTACTCGGCTACGACAACGTCACCAACTACGACGGGTCGTGGACCGAGTGGGGCAACCTCGTCGGCGCGCCGATCGAGAAGGGCGACGGGCAGTAGCCCGCCCCGAACCGGTCCGACAGTTTTTGCCGACGGCTACCCGCCGAGCACCAGCGCCGCGACCCGCGGCGTCAGGAACGCCTCGACGAACGCGGCGACGACGAACACGAGCGCCAGCCCGAGCAGTACGTCGAACGCCCGTCCGATCTCCTCGCCCACGCTCGCCGCGTCCCGCCGTCCCCGAAGCGCGTCCCAGCCGACGCGTCCGAGGTGGAATCCGAGCCCCCCGGCGACGGCGATAGCCGGGAGCTCGATGACGCCGTGCGGTGCGACGAGCGCCAGGAAGGCGACGCCGTCGAACACCCCGGCCAGCGCCCCGACGACGACGCCGTTGAAGAGCAGGGTGGTCGCGGTCGGCACCCCCAGCGCGACGCCGCCGTAGGCCGCGCTCGCGCCGACGAGCCAGTTGTTGGCGGCGATGTTGACGAACGGACCGACCGGGATCGCTCCGAACACGTTCAAAACCTCCCCCGGCGGATCGATCTGGACGCCGTAGGGAGCCGTGGTCAACCACCCGGCGGCGACTCCGAGGCCGAGACACGCGAGCCCGGCGAGGTTCGCGGCGGGGTGGGACCGGACGAACGCCCCGAGGCGTCGCCACCCCCGACGGAACGCCCCGACGACCCGCCGTCGGGGCGGTTCGTCCCGTTCCCGCTCCGGTGGCTCTCCCTCTGGGAGCTCCCCCGCCGGAAGCGACCGCTCCGGAAGTCCCCGCTCGGCGTACAGGGACGTCTTGAACCCGTCGACGATCGGAACCACCGCGAGCGTCGCGATCACGGCGGCGGCCTGCGGCGCGCCGGCGAGGTTGAACGCGGCCGTCAGGGTCCCGCTCAGGACGAGCGCCGCGCCCGCGACGATCGCGTAAAAGAGGAACGCGACCGGGCGGCGGACGGCGAACCCGGCGCTCCGCCGGACGGCGCGGAGGACTCCCGCCCCCTCGACGACGACCGCCTGGCCGACGAACGCCAGCGCGAGCGTCACGAGCAGGGCGAGGAGCGCGGAGAGGAGCCCGGCGAGAAGGGCGAGCGCGATTCCGACGGGGCCCGGCGGCGCGAGGAGGACGCCGAAGAGCAGGGGCGTCCCGGCGAGGCCGAAAAGCGCCGCACGCAGGACGCCGAGCCCGACGAAGGCGCGCCAGTGGCGTGCGATCCCCGCGACGCCCTCGGTGAGCGGGTCGTCGCCGCGGAGCGCGGCGTACACCGCGCCGAGCGTGGCGGCCGCGGCGGCGGCGCGGGCGAGAAGCAGGAGGATGATCGACGCGAGCGCCACCGTTCCGAGGATGCCGAGCACAGACGGGGTGACCAGGCCGCCGATCGCCTCCAGCAGCCCCGGCGGGACGGATTCCGGGCTCTCCGGGTCGAACCCAGATCGGTCGAGTCGACGCAGTTCGCTGACGAGGGGGTCGATCCGGCCCTGCGAGTCGAGCAGGACGAACGCGGCGCCCGCCCCGACGAGGATCGGGGCGCGGGCGACGACGATCGCGCCCGTGGCGAGCAGGTAGAAGGGGAGCACGGTTCCGGCGCGTCGGACCGGAATCCCGAGTCCCGATCGGAGGGCTGTCGAAACGTTCACACGGCCCCCTCGGTCGCCGACGCCGTATGTTTTCGCCCTCGCCGGTGCGGATCGATCCGAACGTCCATCTTCCTTCCGGGGTGCCGCGGACCGCGACTCCCGCCCGATGCTTACAAGCGGGGAGCGGTCGTACCCCGCCGCATGGACGGACCGACCTTTGCCGACAGGCTTCGCGAGGACAACGAAACGGCGCTCTCCAGGCTCGGCTCCTCGAAGTCGCTGTACGCGCTCACCGGCGGCGAGATGGACGCGCCGAGCGTCCGCGCGGCGGCCCACGGCGAGGCCGAGAGCGCGCGCGTCATCTTCCGGGAGTGGGCCGAAACCGAGTCCAGTGACGACGCCGCGGACCTCTTCGCCGCGGTCGCCGAGGCCGAGGACCGCCACCGCGACGAGATCGGCTCCGAGGAGGGTACTCCCGACACCGACCGGCCGATGTACGAGACGCTCGCCGGGTTCGACGACACCGTAGAGCGCGTCGCCGGGCTGCTCGCCCGCTCGATGGTGGCGAAGAAGACCGCAGAACAGGTGGTCGGCTTCTTCGTCGGCAGCGCCCAGACCTCCTCGGCAGACAGGTTCCGCGGCGTCCGCGACGACTTCGGCGACCAGGCCGACGAGGCCGTCCGCGTGCTCGACGAGGTCTGCGAGCGCGACGAAGACTGGGAACGGGCCGAAACCGCCGCGAGCGCCGTCGTGGAGGCCGCCTACGACGAGTACGTCGAGACGCTCGAATCGATGGGCGTCAAGCCGAAGAACGTCTGCTGACCGTCGCCGCCGCCTCTGATTGTCGCCCCCACCTCTGATTGTCGCCGCCGCCCCCGACCGTCGCTGCCACCCCGAGCGTTCGATCTCCACCTTCTTCCGGTCGTTGTCACTTCCAGCCGCGCGCGGCACCGCCGCTCGTCCTCCCACTCTCTGTCTGAGCAGTAGAACCCCGACTCCCTCGTCCGGTTTCCACCGGAAACGAAGGGGTTCGGGTCGCGTTACCACGCCCGTTTCGGACCGCCGTGCGTCCCCGTCCGCCGTGCGTCGCTACACCCCCTCGACGGTCTTTCGGTACTCCTTCACGTGCTCGCGGGCCGCCTGAACGCGGTCCTTCGCCTCGCCGTCGAGCTCTCCCGCGAGCTCGTGCAGGACGTTCATGTGCCGGTCGAGGCGTCCGTGGTCGGGCCCGCGCTCGGCGCTCGCCAGCTTCGCCAGCTGGTTCGACTGGTCGTACAGCCGCTCCTGCACCTCTCCGTCGACCCGCTCGCTCGCCTGTCGGAGTTCGTCGCTCGCCTTCTGCAGTTCTTCCCGTGTCATGGTTGCGCACGAGTACGCGCGCTCCGGCGAAAAGTGTTTGTCGACCGGCGGATATCGCGACGGAGCCATACCCTCGGGCGACGTAGCGTTCCTATGCCGTCGAAACGCCGCCTCCGGTGTGCCGTCTGCGGCCGCGACTTCGATACGCCGGACCCGTTACGGACGCACCGTCGGCGACACCACCCGAGGGCGGCGGACGAGGTCCGCTGGTGGATGGTCTCGGAGGAACCGGACGTCCTCCCGTTCGAGGGCCGCTGATTCGCGGATCGCGGACCGCCTTGCCGAGCCGTCGCGCCGGGGAGAATTCCGCTGCAGGCGCCTCATCGTCGTCGATCCGCCTCTGAACGTATCGACATTCCGAATATACGGTCCAAGCGTGCCCGTCAAGTGCTTCCGCCCCCTTCACACACGCACCGTGAGCGACAGTCATTCGGGAGCCCTACAGCCGGACCGCCCCGGGGCCGGCAACGAGTTCCGCGTCGACGCCCCCTTCGAACCCGCCGGGGACCAGCCCGAGGCCATCGAGCAGTTGGCCGACGGGTTCGCCTCCGGCATGGAAAAGCAGACGCTGCTCGGCGTGACCGGCTCCGGCAAGACCAACACCGTCTCGTGGGTGATCGAGGAGATACAGAAGCCGACCCTCGTCATCGCCCACAACAAGACGCTCGCCGCACAGCTGTACGAGGAGTTCCGGAACCTCTTTCCGGACAACGCCGTCGAGTACTTCGTCTCCTACTACGACTACTACCAGCCCGAAGCGTACATCGAGCAGACCGACACGTACATCGACAAGGACATGTCCATCAACGAGGAGATCGACCGGCTGCGCCACTCGGCCACCCGGTCGCTCCTCACCCGCGACGACGTGATCGTCGTGGCGAGCGTCTCGGCCATCTACGGGCTCGGCGACCCGCGCAACTACAGGGAGATGGCGCTGGAGCTCGAAGTGGGCCAGGAGATCGACCGCGACGAGCTCCTCCGGCGGCTCGTCGACCTCAACTACGAGCGCAACGACGTCGACTTCACGCAGGGCACGTTCCGCGTCCGCGGCGACACCGTCGAGGTGTTCCCGATGTACGGTCGCTACGCCGTCCGCGTCGAGTTCTGGGGCGACGAGATCGACCGGATGATGAAGATCGACACGCTGGAGGGCGAGGTCAAATCGCAGGAGCCCGCCGCCCTGATCCACCCCGCGGAGCACTACTCGATCCCCGAGGAGAACCTCCGGCGGGCGGTCGAGGAGATCGAGGAGCTGATGGAAGAGCGCGTCCGCTACTTCCAGCGGCAGGGCGACCTGATCGCCGCCCAGCGGATCGAAGAGCGGACGACCTTCGACCTGGAGATGCTGCGCGAGACGGGTTACTGCTCGGGCATCGAGAACTACTCGGTCCACCTCTCTGACCGCGATCCGGGCGACCCGCCGTACACGCTGCTCGATTACTTCTCCGAGGACTTCCTCTGCGTCATCGACGAGTCCCACCAGACGATCCCCCAGATAAAGGGGCAGTTCGCCGGCGACAAGTCGCGGAAGGACTCGCTCGTCGGCAACGGCTTCCGCCTCCCCACGGCGTACGACAACCGCCCGCTCACGTTCGAGGAGTTCGAGGAAAAGACCGCGAAGACGCTCTACGTGAGCGCCACGCCGGGAGACTACGAGCGCGAGCGCTCGGAGCGGATCGTCGAGCAGATCGTCCGGCCGACCCACCTCGTGGATCCGAAGGTCGAGGTCGCAGACGCGACAGGCCAGGTCGACGACCTCATGGACCGCATCGACGAGCGGATCGAGCGCGACGAGCGCACCCTCGTGACGACGCTCACGAAGCGGATGGCGGAGGATCTCACCGAGTACCTGGAGGAGGCGGGCGTCGACGTGGCGTACATGCACGACGAGACGGACACGCTCGAACGGCACGAGCTCATCCGCGACCTCCGACTCGGGAACATCGACGTGCTCGTCGGCATCAACCTCCTCCGCGAGGGGCTGGACATCCCCGAGGTGTCGCTCGTCGGCATCCTCGACGCCGACCAGGAGGGCTTTCTCCGCTCCGAGACGACGCTCATCCAGACGATGGGCCGCGCGGCGCGGAACGTCGAGGGCGAGGTGATCCTCTACGCCGACGAGACGACGGACGCGATGGCGTCGGCGATCGACGAGACTCAGCGCCGCCGCCGGATCCAGCGGGAGTTCAACGAGGAGCACGGCTACGAGCCGCAGACGATCCAGAAGGAGGTCGGCGAGGCGAACCTGCCGGGCAGCAAGACCGACACCGGCGGCGTCACCCGGGAGTCGCCCGAGACCGACGAGGACGCGGCTCGTCAGGTCGAGCTGCTCGAAGAGCGGATGCGCGAGGCCGCGGACAACCTGGAGTTCGAGCTCGCGGCGGACATCCGCGACCGCATCCGCGATCTGCGCCGGGAGTTCGACCTCGGGGGGACGGACCGCGACGAGGGCGTCGCGCCGGAACCCGAGGACTTCTGATCCGGCGAGGCGCGCGGTCCTCGCTCACCCCTCTCGATCCAACTCCTTCGCGTAGACGTTCTCCGCGTACGTCTCCTCGCCCATCGTCACCTCGCCCTCGTCCACCTTTTCGAAGCCCAGTCGGCGGTAGAACTCGTTGCCCATCTCGTTGTCGGCGAGGACGATGGCCTGAAGCTCCTTCATGTTGAAATCGAGCAGATCGTCGCGCATCCGCTCGTGCAGCCTCGTGCCGATCCCCTCGTGCCACCGGTCGGGATCGACGTACATCCGGAGGATGTCGCCCCTGTCCGCCTCGACGACGCCGTGGCAGAAGCCGACGATCTCCCCGGCGTCGTCGGCGACGAGAAACGCCGTCCCCGGCGTGTCGAGCGCGCCCCTGAGCGTCGTCTCGGAGTACCACTCCGCGAGCGTCTCGGCGATCGTCTCCTCCCCGAGGACGTCGGCGTACGTCGCCTCCCACGCCCGCCTCGCGACGCGCTGTATCGCCTCGATGTCGTCCGTCCGCGCTGGTCTGATCTCCATGCGTGCCACATCGTCGCACAGGCGATTAGCGGTTGCGAAAATCAAGCTCCGTTGCGTTACTAACGCCGACGTTTCAATTTTCGTCCGTGTAGCGTGACGCTCCCGGGGCGGAGACGGTAGTCGTCCGCCACACCGTCGCTCGTCTGCCGGCAGTCGCTCGCCGGCAATCGTCGGCCGCCCGTCGATGCTGACCCGACAACCGGCTCGATCGCTCGCTTCACTCGGTCCGCGCCGCGGCCGACTCGAAGACGACCTCGTCGCCGGCACCGCCCCCGTTCGCCCCGTCGATCGTTTCGTCGATTTCGCCGAGGATCTCCTCGATGTCGTCGAGCCCGAGCATCTCGCGCGTCTCCTCGTCGAAGCCCTGGCTTTCGAGCCCTTCGATATCCTGCACGTCGCTTCCAGAGAGCTGCCTGCCGTAGCGGCCCACCAGCGAGGTGAGTTCCTGCGGCAGGACGAACGTGGTGGAGTCGCTTTCGCCGATGCTCTGGAGCGTCTCCATCCCCTTTTCGATGATCGCGCGCTCGCCCATCGATTCGGCGGATTTCGCGCGCAGCACGGTCGAGATGGCGTCGCCCTGCGCTTCGAGGATCTGGCTCTGTT
>NZ_PEND01000008.1 GCF_002844195.1 Halegenticoccus soli | reverse complement strand
GATGTCGGTTCCCTCCATCCTGCCTGTGCAGAAGCAGGCAAGGGTGAGGTTGTTCGCCTATTAAAGGAGGTCGTGAGCTGGGTTTAGACCGTCGTGAGACAGGTCGGCTGCTATCTATTGGGGGTGCGAGATGCCTGACGAGAACACTCGTATAGTACGAGAGGAACTACGAGTGGTCGCCACTGGTGTACCGGTTGTCCGAGAGGGCACACGCCGGGCAGCCACGCGACACGGGGTAAGAGCTGAACGCATCTAAGCTCGAAACCCACTTGGAAAAGAGGCATCGTCGAGGTCACTCGTAGAAGACGAGTTCGATAGACTCGGGGTGTACGCGCCGAGGCAACGAGGCGTTCAGCCCGCGAGCACTAACAGACCGAGCCAGCATTCATACGCACTGAACCCGTCGGACGGGTCCAGGCGCTAACTGGATCGCACGTGCATTCGGCTTCGAACCGACGCGGCCGCGGCGCCGCGTCGGACCACAACCGACGCAGGCACTGCTACGGTTCGATTCCGTAGGTCGGCGTTAAGGCGGCCAGAGCGGCGGGGTCACACCCGTACCCATCCCGAACACGGAAGTTAAGCCCGTCTGCGTACCGGCAAGTACTGGAGTGCGCGAGCCTCTGGGAACACCGGTTCGCCGCCTCCCACTCATACTTCATTCATCCTCGTGAGCGACGCCCATCGCGCGTCGCTCGTTCCACGTTCGGAGAGATTCGTCTCTCACCGCTGTCGGGCGGTCCGTCGGGATCGTCGCGTTTCGCGCGCTCACCGCCCGCACGGATAGATCACCCGACTAGCAAACAGTTACCGTAAAGCGGAACACCTCGACATTCGGCAAGGACCTCACCGATCGGAATGATCACGAAATGCGGTTCTTTCTGCCGTTAGTAACGGTGTACTCGTTTGAAGCAAAGAGAATTGACCGCTTTCATTCATATCCACCATCCCGGTTTTGTCGATACGTTTATGTTCTCCGTCGTCAGGGATGTGGACGACAGCAATGGACGCACAGCCTTCAGCGGCCGAGTCCGAAGGGGCGCTACACCTGTTTCTCGATTCCCGGGCGCTGTTCGACCGGCTCGGCTCGGCGTCGACGGAGGACGATCTCCTCGCCGTCAGCTTTCGCTGGGCTCCCGAAGAGTGGGTCCGGTGGTGGCGCGCGGGCGTCGGGACGACGGTACCGAAGCCGGAGATCATCGACGCTCGCGCGGAGATCGACGCGGATCGGCCCGGACCGACGGAATCGAGGGGCGACCGTCCGGCGGACGACTCCGCGTTCGTCGGCGCCCTCGGACCCGTCGATCCGAGCGCGGCTCTCGACGGGATCGTCCGCCGCGTCGAGAGCGGAGACCGAGACGCTCGGACGATCGTCTGCTTCGATTCGCTGGCCCCCTCGATCGACCGAAGCGAGGGTGCCGACGTGCGGACGTTTCTACGGGGCCTCCGGCGTTCTCTCGACGGAGCGGACGCGCTCGGCTACTTCCACGTCGCGCCGGACTCGCCCGACGCCGCGGCGGTCGAGGCGGTTCGATCGTCGTTCGACGCCGTCCACGACGGAACCGGACGGAGCGATCCGACGCGCGCTCAGCCGAACTCGATCCGAATCCGCCTCGACGGACTCCGCGGCGACGACCCCACGAACTACGGCTACCTCCGTCGTCACTGGACGGAGGTGCGGCGCGGCATCGAAGCGACGGACCGGAACTACCCGCAGGCACGTCAGATCTCGCGCGAACTGTCGGACACCGAGCTGACCTCCCGGACGCTCGGCGGCGCGCTGATGGCGCTCGCGCGGTTGGGTCTCATCGGAGTCTGGGACGACACCGTCGGCCCGAACCGGTACGATCTGACGGAGTACGATCCGACGGCCTTCGACGCCCTCGGCGCCCTCCTCGAAGATGACGAAGAAGAGATCTGAGACGACCGCCGCCCGCCGCTCCCGGCCGTCGACGGCGCGACGGGTCGGTCACTCCGGCGGGTCGGGGGGCGAGAGCGCGTGGGAGACGACCGTCCCGTCGGGTTCGAGCGTCACCGTCCCGAGCGCGACCGTCTCGCCGGTCGGGGTGGTCCGAGAGATCCGTCGCAACACCGACTCCTTGTCGAGTCGGTCCCAGACGACCCGCTCGACGAGTCGCTGAAACTCCTCGGGGTCCGTCCAGCCGGAATCGATGTCCGAGGGAACGCGGACGAGAAAACGGAGTTCGGTCTCTGTGACGTGGATCCCGACGCCGAAGGTGTCGCCGCCGTCGCTCATACCGGCCGATCGGAGCCCCGGGGGCAAATGTGCTCCGACCGCGCCGGCGGCGGTTCCGGCGTCGGTGCGCCGGGCGGCACGGGCGGTGGTGCGGTGGATGGTGGCGCAACCGCCCGGGACGGCGACCGCGGATACGGACAACCATAACCTCAGCGCACACAGACAACCTCACGCACACGACGCACAGGTAGAACGGCTTTTCTCCGTCGCTCGGGCAGAACGGGTAATGGGCTACAAGATCGGACTGGTGGGCAAGCCCTCGGTCGGAAAATCGAGTTTCTTCAACGCCGCGACGATGAACGACGTGCCGGAGGGGGCCTATCCCTTCACGACAATCGACCCGAGCGTCGGCGAGGCGTACGTCCGGGTCGAGTGCGCGGCGCCGGAGTTCGGCGAGACGTGCACGCCGAGCGTCGGCTTCTGCGACGAGGGCACGCGATTCGTCCCGGTCAGACTCGTCGACGTGGCGGGACTCATCCCCGGCGCGCACGAGGGGAGGGGCCTCGGCAACCAGTTTTTGACCGACCTGAACGAGGCGGACGTGCTCGTACACGTCGTCGACTTCTCCGGCGAGACCGACCTCGAAGGCGAGGCGACGGAGGGACACGATCCGCGGAGGGACGTCGACTTCCTGGAGGACGAACTCGACATGTGGTACCTCGAAATCCTCGAAAAGGGGATCGAGCGGTACCACAGCGGCTACGCGGGCGAGGAAAAACGCGTCGAAGACGACCTCGCGGAGCAGATGAGCGCCTTCCGGACGAACGGGGACGAGATCAAGGCGACGATCCGCTCGCTCGGCCTGGAGCTCGATCCCGACACGTGGGACGAGGGGGACAGAGAGGCGCTCGCACGGGAGATCAGAAAGCGGACCAAGTCGATGGTGATCGCGGCGAACAAGATGGACGAGCCCGCGGCCCGGGAGAACTTCGAGGAGATCGCCGCGGATCCGGCGTACGAGCACCTCACGTTCGTTCCGACGAGCGCGCACGCCGAGAAAGCGCTGAAGAAGGCGGCGGAGGCCGGTGTCGTCGACTACCGCGCCGGCGACGCGACCTTCGAGGTCGTCGGCGACCTGACCGAGGGACAGTGCGACGGCCTGGAGCGGATCGGCGAGTTCGTCGAGGAGTACGGGGGAACGGGCGTCCAGCGGGTACTGGAAGCCGCGCTGTTCGACGAACTGGGCGGCATCGCCGTCTTCCCCGGCAGCGCGAACGGCGAGCGGGACGAGAAGGGCGTCTTCCGCGACTGTTTCGTCCTCCCCGAGGGATCGACGACGGAGGACTTCGCGTACCACCTGCACACGGACATCGGCGACGGACTGCTCCACGGCGTCGACTGCCGGGCGAAGCGGCAGATCGGCGCGGACCGCGAACTCGAACATCGGGACGTCGTCGAGATCGTCTCGACGAACTGAGCGTCGGAGACGGTCCGTCCCTCGCGAGCAGTCCCGGCGGTCGGATCGCCAGCAAACATTTAGTCCGAGACCGGCTAACGTAGTAATAGGGTGTGCGTCACCCGGGTGATTCCATGTCATCGAGGAGAAACCCGTTCCGAGATATCGAGCGAATGTTCGAGCGGATGAGCCGCCAGTTCGAGGACATGCCGTGGAACTGGCAGAGCGAGTTCGGCGAGCAACCGCTCTGGAGCGAATCGCCGAGCGTGGACCTCGCCGAGCGCGACGAGGAGTACGTCGTCACCGTCGACCTCCCCGGCTTCGACAAGGACGAAATCACGGTCCAGCTGTCGGACAGGACCCTCCAGATCAAAGCCGAACGGAGCGAGGAGACGGACCAGCGCGACGAGCGATTCATCCGACAGGAACGCTCCCACCGCTCCGTGAGCCGGTCGATCTCGATTCCGGAGCAGGTCCGCGAGGACGACGTCTCCGCGTCGTACAACAACGGCGTGCTGACCGTCACGCTCCCGAAGACGGGAACGGACGGGGAGTCGGGTCGGCGGATCGACATCGAGTAATCGACGGCTCCTTTTTCGCCGCCGGCGTTCGATTCAGGGCCCAGACGTGGCGAGTTCGAACGTTCTGGCCCGGCGCGAACGAAGGAAGTAGCCTCGGGTGCTACGTAGCGGCACGGAGACGCTGAATATGGAAGGTGCGCTGCTCGTTCTCGGATTGCTCGTCGCCGCGTTCGTCGGGTACAACATCGGCGGTTCGTCGACCGGCGTCGCCTTCGGTCCCGCCGTCGGCAGCAGGATCGTCGGGAAGCTCGCGGCCGCCGCGCTCTTCACCGGGTTCGCGTTCCTGGGCGGGTGGACCGTCGGCCGAAACGTCGTCGAGACGATGAGCGAGGGGATCGTCCCAGCCGACCAGTTCACGCTCGGCGCGAGCACCGCGGTGCTCTTTTTCACCGGGCTCGCGCTCCTGATCTCGAACCTCTTCGGGGTGCCCGCCTCCACGTCCATGACCGCGGTCGGAGCGATCGTCGGGCTCGGGCTGGCGACCGACACCCTCAACGAGACCGTGATGTTCACGATCGTCTCGGCGTGGATCGTCGCGCCGGTCGCGGCGTTCTGGATCGGCGCGGTGATCGGTCGCTACGTCTACCCGCACCTCGACGCGCGGTTCTCCTTCGCCCGAATCGAGGGGCGGCTGATCAGGCTCGACCGCTCCGGACGCGTCCCCCGACCCGCGCTGGGCGAGAACGTGACCGCGCGCGACGTCTTCGGCTCGCTCCTGGTGCTCGCCATCGCCTGTTACATGGGGTTCAGCGCCGGCGCGTCGAACGTGGCGAACGCGGTCGCGCCCCTCGTCGGCAACGGCGTCATCACGGTCGAGGAGGGGGTCTTCCTCGCCATCGGGGCCATCGGCCTCGGCGGCTTCACCATCGCCCGGCGGACGCTCGACACCGTCGGCGAGGGGATCACCGACCTGCCGATCCTCGCGGCGCTCATCGTCTCTGCGGTGGGCGCGACGGTCATCACAATCCTCTCGGAGCTGGGCATCCCTGCGAGCCTCGCGGTGAGCACCACCTCGTGCATCATCGGCCTCGGCTGGGGGCGGGCGAGCCGCGCGGTCTCGCTGACCGAGGCGGCGACCACCGCGGTCGAGGGCGACGGCGGTCCGGGCCTCTCGGCCGGCGCGCTCGTCGCCGAACGCGGCGCTTCCGAGCACGCCCGCGGTCCGACGGTCGGGACGCTCGCCGCCGCGGAGCCGGCACGGGACGAGCGATTTTCGTCGGCCGACGGCGACGCCGCGCCGCACGTGCCGAAGATCGGGGAGGAGGATCCGGACGAGCTGGTCGGAGCGAGCCTGTTCGACCCCGCGGCGACGGGTCGGATCGTCCTGCTGTGGGTCCTCTCGCCGAGCCTCTCGGCGGTGGGATCGTACCTCCTGTTCGAACTCCTCCTGTGAAGCCGAATCGGGAGTCGGTCGGTGAAGCCGAATTGGGGGACGGGACCGGAACGAGAATCGGTGGCCGAAACGAGCGTCGGCTCCGCCGCGGTCGACGGTGATCTGCCGATCGCCGGCGCGCGTCGCCGCGTCCGCCGTCGGGACCAACGCTTACAGCTCTCACCCGGACGCGGGTCGGCGGGCTCGCGCCCGGCGAGGAGTTCGTGCTAGTCAGTGACCGCGATCCGTCGCTGGTCCGCGGCTACCGGCCCGACCTCGCCGATCCGAACCGCCGGCCGGGTCGCCTCAGATCTCGCCCGGATGTGCGTCGACATAGTCGGCGGTTTCGGCCGCGATCGAAAGAGGTCGGCGACGGCCGAACGCCTCGACTACGTTCGCCTCTCCGTCCCGTCCTTGTCAGCCTCGACGGCGTCCGACCAATTCGACCCGCCGGCCGCCGCGGTTCTGGCCGTCTCAGCCGCTCGGATCTCTGCGGCGCTCGTCGCCGCGCCGTCGCTCCCGCCGTCGGCGACGGCGGTTTCGAGTTTCCGGTCGAACCACTCCCACTCGTTCGTGAGCAGGTCGTCCCGTTCGAGGCCCCAGGGGTCGCCCGTCTCGACTCTCGGCCCTTCGAGCCACGACTGGACGAGGTTCCAGACGAAGACGATCTGCCCGAGCGCCAGGAGGAACGCGCCGAGCGTCGCGAGCTGGTGGAGCAGCGCGAAGTACTCGGTCGGGCCGACCGGGAGATCGTAGGTGGCGTACCGGCGGGGCATGCCGCCATACCCGAGCAGGATCATCGGGAAGAAGGTCAGGTTGGTCCCGACCATCGACAGCCAGAAGTGCCACTTCGCGAGCGTCCGCTGGTACATCCGGCCGGTGTAGATCGGGAACCAGTAGTAGGCGCCGGCGAAGATCGCGAAGGCGATCGCGCCCATGATCACGTAGTGAAAGTGGGCGACGACGTGGTACGTGTCGTGCAGCACGAGGTCGACCGGGATCGACGCCTCGAAGACGCCGGTGACGCCGCCGATTATGAAGTTGGCGACGAAGCCGATGCAGAACAGCATCGGCGCGGTCAATCGGAGGCTCCCGTTCCACATCGTCGTGATCCAGTTGAACGTTTTGACCGCGCTCGGGATCGCGATGGCGATCGACACCGCCATGAAGCTCATTCGCAGGCGGGGGTCGATGCCGGTGGCGAACATGTGATGGGCCCACACGCCGAACGAGAGGACGCCCAGCGCCAAGGTCGAGTAGACGACGAACTTGAACCCGAACAGCCGCCGCCCCGAAAACCGCGGGAGGATGTAGCTGACCAGTCCCATCGGCGGCAGGACGAGAATGTACACTTCGGGGTGACCGAAGAACCAGAACAGGTGCTGCCACAGGAGCGGCCCGCCGCCGTCGACCGCGAAGAACGTCGTGCCGAAGTTCCGGTCGAACAGTAGCATCACCAGGGCGCTGCCGAGGAGGGGGAACGAAAAGAGGATGAGCCCCGACTGGGTGAGGATCGTCCACGAGAAGATGTCGAGGTTGGCCCAGGTGACCTCCTCGGCGCGCTCCGTGAAGATGGTGGCGATGAAGTTGATCGCGCCCATCGTCGCGCTGATCCCCGACAGGTGCAGCCCCAACAGCATCAGATCGACGCCCGCGCCGCCGACGGCGTCGCCGCCGGCCCCGGTCGAAAGCGGGGCGTACATCGTCCACCCCGTCTGCGCCGGGCCCGCGTCGATCCCGAGCGCGGGGAGGAAGAAGCCGCCCCAGATGAGCAGCGCGGCGGGCGGGAGGAGCCAGAAGGCGATGGCGTTGATCCGCGGGAACGCCATGTCGTCCGCCCCGATCAGCAACGGGACGAAGTAGTTGGCGAAGGCGGCGATGACGGGGGTACCGAAGAGAAAGAGCATCGTGATGCCGTGACTCGTCAACAGCGCGTTGTACGTCGTCGGGGCGACGACGTCCCCCGCGGGCGTCAGAAGCTCCGTCCGCATCACCAGCACGGCGAGGCCGCCCCACGCGAACGACGCGAGCGCGAACGCGCCGTACATGAGGCCGACGTCCTTGTGGTCGACAGTCGTGAGCCACCGGACGAACCCGGCCGGCTTCTCTCGACGAGCGTACCCGGTCCGTTCGCCCGCGGCGGCCCGCCCGTCGGTCGGCGCGTACGACCGCCAGTTTTCGACTCTCGCCAGCCACGCGCCGACCGCGGCCAGGAGGAGTCCCATCAGAACGGCGAACGCGATCTGTGCGGTTGTCGCAGCCATGGCGGGGGTTTCGCCTTTCCGCCCAAGGAGATTGTCCGGAACATATTCGGTTCGGCCGACGCTCGCCGCCGATCGGCGCCAGGCGACGACGGGAGGGTTTCGACGCGTCGAAGCCGCCCGATCGCGGCTCGATTCCCGCTCTGCGGCCCGATCCTCTACGCTACGGTCCGACGCAGGCTCCGCGCGCTTTCGGCGACGAAGACGGCGAAGACCGCGCCGAGCGCGGCCGCCTCGACGCCGCCGAGCGCGTAGCCGAGGGCGGCTCCGCCGCAGACGAACGCCAGTTCGAGCCGTCGAGCGGCCGGAATCGCCCGCAGAACGGACGCAACGGACGCGGCGCGCGAGTCGCGGCTCACTCGCACTCGTAGGTGCGCGGCTCGCCGCCGCGCGGCAGCGGGACCGGCTCCGCGTCCGCGTCGAGCGCGTGAACCGAGTACCGGTGCGTCTCGCTCGCGGGGCACAGCCACACGTCGTCGGCGTACCAGGCGAACAGCTTCGTCGCGCGCTCGTAGGCCGCCTCCGGGGTCGGTGCGGTGACGCTCCCGACGTGCCGAAGCGGATCGCACTCGGTTTCCCGCACGAACAGTTCCCACTCGCGTTCGACCGCGGCCCGCGGGTGATCGCCCACGCGCGATCTGGTTACCGGCTCGACCATGGTACCGATCGGTCCGGACCGACGAAACGACCTTCCCCGATCATGTTCGGCCGAATGCCGCGAGGACGGGTCAGACGATCCGCGCGAGCGCGCGCTCGACCCGCCGTCGCTCCTCGCGGAGCTCGGCGAGTGCGTCCAGCGCGTCCGCGAGGATCGGGTGATCGACGTCGAGCGGTCCGTAGAGGTAGTGGCACAGCCGAACCGCCGTTCCGTCGTGCCCCGCCGCGGTTCGCTGGTTCCGGAGCTGTCCCTGCCGCCGTTCGAGCAACTCGTCGAGCTCCGCTTCCGCCGCCAGCAGGCGCTCGCGCGCGTCAAGGAGTTCCTCGAACCGTTTCGCGCGGAGCGGGCGATCGGTCAGACACTCGCCCTCCCCGTCGAGTGACGCGAGGCGCTCGCGGGCCGAATCGAGGGCCCGTCGCTCCCGTCGAACCGCGTCGCGGAACGAGCGACGGAGGAGAGGCTCCGTCGGCAGGCGCGGACGAGCAGCTCCCGGAGCGCGTCCGTGAACCGATCGGACGTTCGAAGCAGTTCGGCGGTCTCCGCGCCGAACTCGGCGGCGACGCTCTCCTCGAACGTGTCCCCGTACTCGTCCTCGTAGTGCGGCGCGCTCATGACCGTCTCCCGGTACGCCGTCCGAACCCGGTCGAGCGCCGGCGACGCGGACCGGCCCTCGCCGATCGACCGTATCGCGCCGGCGGGCGTCGGCGCGGTGGCGCTCCCCGCGGGTCGGCGCGTCTCCAGCGCCCCGATTCGACGCCGGAACCGCCGAACCGCGTCGCGTTCGGCGTCGACCCGCGCGATCTCCTCGTCGACGAGTTCGAGCGCGGCGTCGATCCGACGGCCGAACCGCGACATCGGTCGACGCTACTCCGGGACGCGCAGCCCGCCCTCGTCCGCCCGACGCGGCAGCGGCCCGTCGTACCCGTCGGGGACGTACGGGCAGAGCGGGTCGCTCGCGAGCGGATCGCCGGCCGTCGCGTACGCCCGCGACCGACTTCCGCCGCAGACCCGCCGGCACGGACAGACGCCGCACTTCCCCCGGAGCGCGTCCGGGTCGCGCAGCGATCTGAACAGCTCCGAGTCGCGGTACGCGTCGACGACAGACGTTTCGCGGACGTTGCCAGCCGACGCGGGCAGGAAGCCGGAGGGGTAGACCTCGCCGGTGTGGCTCACGAAGGCGAATCCGTCGCCGGCGGTGATTCCGCCGCGGCGGCGGATCCCCTCGTCCGCCCGCCGCTGGAGGACGACCCGGCGGTAGTGCGGCGCTTCGGTGGTCTTGACGCCGAACGGGGCCTCGGCGCTCGCGTCGGCGAGCCACTCCATCACGCGCTCGCTCCGCTCGGGCGAGATCGGCTCCAGCACTCGCCCCCGACCGACCGGGACGAGAAAGAAGACGCTCCAGAGGACCGCGCCGAGGTCCTCGACCAGATCGCGGATCCCGGGCAGCTCGTCGACGGTCTCCGCGCAGACGGTCGTGTTGATCTGGATCGGAACGCCGGCCGCCCGCGCGTCGCGCGCCGCCCGGAGCGTCTGCGCGAAGCTGCCGGTCTCCCCGCGGAAGGCGTCGTGCGCCGCCGCGATCGCCCCGTCGACGCTCAGCGCCATTCGGCGGATCCCCGCGCGGGCCAGCGCGTCGATCCGGTCCGGGGTCAGAGAGTCGGTCCCGCTCGGCGTGATCGTCATTCGCAGCCCGCGCTCCGTCCCGTAGTCGACGAGATCGACCACGTCGTCGCGCTTCAGCGGATCGCCGCCCGAGAGCACGACGAGCTGCCCCTCGCCGAACTCGCGCGCCTGCCGGAGGAGGCGCTTTCCCTCCGCCGTCGTGAGTTCGTCGGGGTGGCGGTTCGGCCGGGCGTCGGCGCGGCAGTGTTCGCACGCGAGGTCGCACGCCCGCGTCAGTTCCCAGATGAGGACGAGCGGTCGTCGGCTCGTGTCGATGTTCGGATTCATGGTGTCGGTGTCGTGGTCCGCGGCGACGAGCGCCGAGTCGACGATCGTCACCGCCGCGTTCGTCGCCGCGGCTCGGAACGCCGCGGCGGTTCCTGGCTCACGTCCCGTCTCGGCTCCGGACCGGCCTGTACTGACGCGGTGATTCCCGGCGACTGAGAATCGTCCGGGAACCGTTTATCGCGCCGGTTCGAACGCCGGCCATGGAACCCGAGTCGGACGGCGGACCGCTTCGGGACGTCCAGTGGGCGAGCTACGTCCGGGTGATCCGGACCCGCCACTCGTCGTCGCCGACGCGGTCGGTCTCGTAGTCGAACCCCCTGCGCGCGAGCACCGCGTACAGCGGCCGCGGCTCGAAACTGTTGACGAGGACGAGCGCGTCCTCGGGGCCGAGCGCGTCGAGTGCGGCCATGATGTCCGTGAACGGTTCCCCGTCTATCTCCCGCACGTCGAGCCGGCGCGTCGCGTCTTCGGCGGCTCCGTTTCCGCGGGTTGGCGAATCCGAGCTCATCACCGGTCCTACTTCGAACGCTCAGGTAGGGTTAGCGCCGACCATGTTCGGAGTGGGGGATCGTCGGGCGTCAGCGGGTACGGGAGATCAGCGCGGCCCGGCGCGCCGGGCGCCGATACCGACGAGCAGCCGGGTGAGCACGTAGGCGTACCCGAGCGCCCCGGCCAACGAGAGCAGCTCTCCCGCGACCGTGAGGAGGGTGATTCCCCCGACGAGTCCGACCACATCCGAGAACAGGCCGGCGCTCAACAGCCCGACGACGCCGAGCGCGCCGCGGTCGCTCGCCCAGCGGAAGCGCCCGGCCGTCGGCGGGTAGAACTGGAACGCGAACCCGACGATCGAGAGGCCGAGAAAGCCGAGCAGATTGAGCCGGAGGTGGGCGTCGACGAGCGCGGGTGCGATCGATCCGAACGCGAACGAGAGCCCGAGCGACGCCCCGAGCGCGCCCGAAACGGCGCCGCATAGCACCCCGTAGAGGCCGACGCGGCGGCGATCGGAGCGAGAAAACAGGACGAGACAGACGGCCGCGAACCCGATCAGCGCGACGCCCTGCGCGAGGGCGCCGACGCGGAACCAGACGCCGCCCGGGAGGCGAAAGGCGACGAGCGCCGGACCGACGCTGCCGGCCGGCAGTACGACCGCGACGAGTGACCGCGGCGCGGGGACGCCGAAGAATCGCGGCAGCAGGCGAACGCCGAGCGCGAGCACGAGCAGGCCTGCCGCGCCCGCGGCGAGCAGGTGGGACGGGCGCGGCGGGTACCCGTCCGCGAGCGGCGGTAGTTCGGCCGCCGCCGCGAGAACTTCGTACGAGCCGACGGCGAGGTAGCCGAGCGCCACCGGAACGAACCGGTTCGCGTACCGATCGACCCGCCGGTGTTCCGCCCTCGCGTCGCTCGTTCCGGTTTCGGGACCGGCGAGGCTGCCCCGAATCGTCCGGACGAGCGCCCCGAGAAAGATCGCGACGCCGAGACACCAGGCGAGCGCGCCGAGTGTCTCGACGAGCGGGGGGACGTCCCACAGCGCCGAAGCGGTCAGCGAGAGCGTCCCGCCGGCGGCGAGCGGGAGGTGGACCGCCGGCGCGCGACCGCTCCCGAGGGTTCGGCCGAAGTACGACGGGACGAGCAGGTACGCCTTCCCGAACACCATGTGAAAGACGAACCCGAAGAGCGCGAGCGTCACCTCGGCCCGGCGGGGGATCCCCGGCAGGGTGCCCGCCTGCCACGCCACGAGGAACGTGGCGCTCAGGATCGAAAACCGCCGCGACCACCGACTCGCTCCCCCTGCGACCATCCGATCAGAACGGCGAGTCGGACCGGGTCGGGGACGGGTCCATCGAATCCGTCTCCCCCGGAACCGTTCCGGTCTCCAGAAACGCCGCTTCGAGGCGGTCGAGCTCCTCGTTGATCGAACCGTGCCGGTGGTGCATCTCGGCGACGCGCACGCGCACGAGATCGTAGTCGTGTCGCTCGCGCAGCCCGTTCCACGCGCGGAACGAGCCGACGGTGAGCGTGCGGCTCTGCGGGCAGAAGGGCGTCGTCGGCGTGAACTCCGCGCGGAGCGTCGCCGGGTCGTCCGCCTCCTCGGCGTAGCGGTAGCCGGCGTTCGGGTGGCGTCGATCGAGGTTGAGCCTGGCGAGGTTGTACCCGAAGGTCATGTCGTAGACGCCGCGCTCCTCGAAGAGGTCGCGCGTCAGCCGGTGGAAGTCGACGTGCGCGCCGTCGACGAGGACGTCGTGTCCGTCGAGGAACGCCCCCGGCCGCGGGAGGTGATCCGGCTCGAACGACCCGTCGTCGTCGAACGCGTCGTCGTCGCCGGCGAACGGCGAGCGGAATCCGTACATACCCGTCCGAACGGCGCGCGCCACGCTATCGGTACTCCCGAACGGGTTCGGGATTCGGCGTTCTGTGTGTCACCGCGCCCCCGCGCCGCGTCGCCGGAAGAAGACGCCGGCGAGCGACCGCGGCCCGTGGTTTCGGATCACGAGGAGGAGGTTCGCCGCGAACAGTCCGAACCCGCCGACGGCCAACACCCCGCCGGCGACGGCGACGGGCGTCGGCGCGACGCCCGCGCCCGCCAGTACGATCCCGAGGTTGCCGAGACCGATCGCCCAGAAGTCGATCGCGGCGAGCCGACCGCTGTAGAGGTCGTCGATCAGCGGCACCGCGTCGAACCCGAGGCGGTCGCTGTACCGGTGGACCCAGACGATGAACGGCACGATGTGGTAGAGCGAACCGGCGACGACGAAGCCGACGACGCCGACCGCGAGGAGGTGCTCCGCCCCGGGCGGTCCGAACAGCACCGCGTGCGGCAGCGGATCCCGGAGCCACGCCGGCGCGGTGTAGCCCGCCCAGAGCGCGAGCGACGCGGCGACGACCGCGTAGCGCGAGAGCATCGGCGTCCGCTCCACGCGCGTCTCGTGCAGTCGCCGCCCGAGGAGGATCGCGAACGCGACGACCGCCGCGAGAATGAGTCCGGCCCCGAGACGGCCCGGCGCGAGTCGCCCGAACAGCCTCCCCCCGGCGAGCAGGAGCACGCCGGCCGGGTAGCAGACCTCCTCGACGCGCTTGCACGCGAAGTCGATCCCGCGGAGCTTCGTCTGCGTGAACATGGTTCCGAGCTGGTAGAGCGCGCCGAAGACCGTCGTCAGGACCGCGCCGAACACGGCGAGCGTCGCGTGAGCGCGGACGACGTCGTGCCGACCGATCCCCGCGAGCGGGAACACAGGGCGCGCGAGGTCGAGCGCGAGGAGGTACCCGAGAGCGGTGAGGAAGACGAAGAAGCCGAGCGCGAGCGCGAAGTGCCGCTCGGTCACGTCGAGGCGACGGTCGATCCGGGCGATAGTCCGGGCGAGGTTGTAGACGAACGTCCAGAACCCGAGGAGCATCAGCCCGCCGAAGACCGCGAGCCAGGGGAGCCGAGCCGAGAACAGCGCGCCGGCGAACCCGGCCAGCCCGCCCGCGACGAGCGCGAGCTGAAGCGTCGCCAGCCGGCGCGAGTGGAGCGGGACGTTCGACCAGACGGGGACGAACTGCGTCATCGCACCCATGATCGTGATGCACACCCACCCTGCGAGGAGGAGGTGAACGTGCGCGAGGCCGCCGAGACCGAACGACAGCCCGGCGGCGTTCGCGACGCCCGCGAGGCTGCCGGCGAGAAGGAAACCGAGGCCGACGACGAAGTGCCGGAGCGGGATCGTCATGGGCGGCTGCCGGTCCGTGTCGATTCCGCCGGGAACGACGCTCATGGCGTCGGTTACGCGGCCGCCCACGCTGCATCTACTCCCGAACACGTTCGCGTCGAGGGGTCGCGCCTCCGAGCCGCCGCTCGCGCCGGCCCCGTCGCGTTACTCGCCCGCCCGCGTCTCGCCGCGCGGAGCTTCGCCCGATTCGCCGTCGACGGCCACCTGCGGGAGGGTCCGCGCGAACCGCTTTATCACCCTCTCCTCCGCGCGGTGGAGCGTCTCGCTGACCGTCGACTTCGCCGCGCCGAGACCGTCGGCCAGTTCCGTCAGCGTGCAGCGCCTGGGCGTGTCGTAGTACCCGCGTTCGACGGCGGCCGTCAGCACCTCCCGCTGCCGTTCGGTCAACAGCCGCTCGGAGTCCGCCGATTCGTACAGGTAGACGACCTCGAACCGCATCCCGAACTGTTCGAGCTGCGTCTTGAGCATGGACAGCTGGGCGTGCGGGGCGACGGCTTCGAGCGTCGCCCGCCCGTCCCGGATTTCGACCGGGAGTTCGAGCGGCATCCCGGCGTCGCGGACCGACAGCAGCAACAGCGGCTCGGTGGTCGTAAACTGCACGAGCACAGACTCCGACGCGCGCTCTAAGAGCTCCAGTTCCGTCACTCCCTCGTGGCGGTCCATCGCGCGGAGCACGTCGGCCAGGTTCGGTCCGTCGATCTCGAGGAGGCCGACGCCCGTGTCCTCCGACGGGAGGGCAGCGAGCACCCGGAACCTCGTCTCGGGGAACTCGGTCGAAACGTCGGCGATCCAGATCCCGTCCGGCAGCGCGATGTCGAGTTTGGCGCGGGGCATGGTCCGAACACGTTCGAACGATACGCGCCCGCCGCCCAATACGTCTTGCCGAATATGTTCGGGGGATTCCGGGGTGTGCGGCGATAGTCTCGAAACGCGTTCGGCCAGGTCGCGAGAACATGTTCGGCGGAACGCTCGGGTGTCGTCGCCCCGACGCTTCCGATATGCCCGAAAACGACCCGCCCCGGATCGGCGAGCTCTTCGAGCGGACGGACGCGCCGGCGGACCGACCCAGAGACCTCCTGGACGTCCGCGAGCTCGGCCCGCCGCACCCGTTGAAGCGGACCCTCGAAACGCTCGTCGACCTCGACGAGCGAGCCGTGCTCGTCCAGCTGAACGACCGCGCGCCGCAGCACCTGTACCCGAAACTGCGCGACCGCGGATTCGACTACGCGACCGTGGAGACGGACGAGTGCGTGGTCACGGCGATCTGGCGCTGACCGGCGGCGAGGGCGCGGCGCTTCGCCGACCGCCGCAGTTCACTCGTCGTCGCCGCGAGCTAGCACGACCAGCGCGACGCTGTCGGTCTCCGCGAGCGGTGAAATCTCCCGCTCGCCGTCGAAACGGATGACCTCGCCGGCCTCGACCGGGTAGGTCTCGTCGTCGAGGTCGAGCGCGAGCCGCCCGGAGAGGACGTGGAGGACGACGCGGCGACCCGGGTGCCGGTGAGCGGGGACGCGTTCGCCCGCCGCGAGGCGGAGGCGGACGGTCCTGGGCTCGGCGTCCGGGAAGACGACCGCGTGCGGCTCGGCCTCGAGATCGTCCAGGGAGACGGTCTCCGGCATCTACTTCTTCGGGAAGCGGGCCACGTACTCGCGCGGTCCGCGTCGTTCGACCTCGTAGCGTTCGGCGTCGAAGTCGTCCTCCTCGGCCCGCATCTCGTAGAAGAGCGGCTTCGGCTCGTGGTCGTTCACGAGTTCGAGCGCGTCGCCGCTATCGAGCGAGGCGAACGCGGCTTTGATTTTCGGGTGACGCTCCGCCGGCGGAAGGTCTCGAACGTCCAGTCGAGTCATGCGGTCGAACGTAGCGGGACCGCCCTTATCGCGCTTCCCGCGAACGTGTTCGGCGATCGCGTCGCCCCCGCCGGTGGTCAAACGCGCCCGGCACCCTCGCCGACGACCGGGTATTCCCCCGTCCTCCCCCGATCCGACGGGGGCGGCTTCCGATTCGACGACTCTCCGTCGGGCGGTGCGAATCGACGGATCGGAGAAACCGTCCGCGATCCTCAGAACCGAATTCGACGTCCGACCAACAATACTATAACGAAATCTAACCTGTATTCCAACGCCGATGAAAACCGTATTTCCCGGATGGGGACCGACTGTCGTCCGTTTCGGAGTCGGTACCGTCATGTTCGTCCACGGCGCGGGAAAGCTCCTCGGAATCGGGCCGGCGGCGTCCGGCGTCGCCGGATTCGCGAACACGCTGGGCGGGCTCGGTTTCCCCGCTCCCGGCCTCCTCGCGTGGGCCGTCGCGCTCGTCGAGGCGGTCGGCGGACTGTTCGTCCTGCTCGGACTGTTCACGCAGGTCGCCGCGCTCCTCGTCGCGCTCGTCATGCTCGTCGCGACGGTCGCGGTGCACCTCCCGAACGGTTTCCTCGTCTCCGAGGGCGGCGCCGAGTTCACGTTCCTCCTCTTCGTCGCGGCGGTCTCGCTGGTCTTCACCGGCGCCGGGCGGCTCTCGATCGATCGGGATCTGCTGGGGCGGGAACACCGAACGTGAACCCCCGCGGGTCGGTCGTTCGGAGGATGTCCGTCCGTGGCACCGATCTCTCGCCTCGGAGAACCGAACCGCCGGCTGCGTGCCGCTCCCGCTCCGGGAGTCGCGGTTTCAGGCCGGCGATCTGACTTCGGACTCGGGACGCCTCCGGCCGTCGGACGCGCCGACCTCGTCGACCGGTATCGCGTCGTAGTGGCCGAGCGTCCGTCCGGATATCCGGACCCGGTAGGTCTTTCCGACCTCGACCGTCCCGTACACGTGGTGGTTCTCGTACGTGCCGAATCCGTCGGCCACCGAGGCGGGCTTGACGACGGTGAGAGTCACTTCGTCGCCGATCGAGAGGTCCGGTTCCATAATTGCAACTCGTGATCGCGGAGCATAATATTTACTATGATAGAAATAAATGATCCCATCGGAGCGAGGCGGTCGGCGCGGGTGTCGCGGCCGAAACGGCGCGAACGAGCGTGTCGGCCCGCCGTCGAGTCGTCGGTCCGACCGATCGAGCGGCCGCAAGTCAATTTATGCTTCGAGCGCCTTTCACTGCAGTACGCTAAGAGGCCGTGATAGAACGTGGGCACGGTAATCGAAGCACACAGAAACGGACGACAGTATCCCGTCATCTGCTGGGAGCGGTGGACCGAAGAGCTCCCGAACGCCGACAGCGACTACTCCGTCGGGATCCAACAGTGGATCTGCCCCACGGAGATGTACGAGACGGGGTTTCACCCCGAGGTGTTCACCGGCGGCTTCACCGTGGTGGGTTCGACCACCGTTCTCTGCGAGGAGGACACGATCTTCCACTTCACGGCGGAGCGGCAGGCCGTCTCGAACAGTTCGAAGGGGCTCACGGGGATCCGCGTCTTCGAGCGGTCGTTCCCGCCGCAGGCGCGACACCTCGCGGAGGAGTTCTGTATCGAGTACCAGTCGCGCCCGATTTTCGAGTGACCGGTTCGAGGCGTGTCACCGACTCCTCCGGTCAGGTATCACGTAAGTAATTGTACTACCGCCGTGGAAGACATCGCACAGATAGCGGTATCACGCGCGACCAGAACTGGCGAAACGTGGCGGAAGTTCGCCGCAACTCGGACGTTTCGCGGCAGTCGATACAAATATCTCGTAGGATAGACACGGAACAAACGGACGCTGTCGAGTCGGCGTCGAAGAGTTCCGCTCACCAGTCGATTTCTCGGAATCACGGACGAAATCCGACAAGTATTCAGTTCTCAGCGTTGCTCGCCCGCCGACGTCAATTAGTCGACTCGTCGCGCCGCTCACTCGACACCGAGCGGTTGTACAATTACTTACCTCAATACCCTCGGAAGAGACGGGGACGGACAGCACCGCGGTGTCTCGACGCGAAAGACGCCCGCCGGAACCGCGCGGCGTGACAAACTTACCGCTGTAATCCGGTCGGGGATCGATCGCCCTCGAAACGTCCGTCGTACGGGGGAGACACGCCGGTCGAATCGCGCGACCTCGCAGGCGGTTCAGCGACGCTAAACGGCGGTTCGGCGCTCAGGAGTACGTCAGGTTGATGCTGATGACGTTCGCGGCGTTCTGCACCAGGTCCGGTATCGCGGTTTCGAGCCTGTCGCCTTTGATCCGGCTCGTCGGTCCGGCGACGCTCACCGCGCCGTGGACGGCGCCGTCGCTCGTCGTGACGGGGGCGGCCACGCACCGGATGCCCGTCGCCCGCTCCTCGTCGTCGATCGCGTACCCCCGCTCGCGGACGCGGTCGAGCTCCTCGAAGAGGGCGTCGCGCGAATCGATGGTGTTCTCGGTGGTTCTCGGCAGGCCGTGGCGGTCGAGTATCCGCTCGGTCCGCTCCCGCGGGAGGTGGGCGAGGATCGCCTTTCCGAGGCCCGTGTTGTGAAGGTAGACCCGCGCGCCGATCCGGGTGTCCAGCGTGAGCGCCTGCTCGCCGCGCGCCCGGTGGAGGTAGATCCCGCGACCGTGCTCTTCGATCAACAGACTCGCCAGCTCGTCGGTTCGGTCGGCCAGCTTCTCGACCTCCGGCACCCCGACGCCGTAGATTTTCTTCGCCCGCTTGGTCTGCTCGCCGAACTCGAAAAAGAGGATGCCGAGCCGGTACTTCTCGCCGTCGCGCACCACGAACTCGTTTTCCTCCAGGGTGCTCAAGTGGTTGTGGACGGTCCCCTTGGTCAGACCGAGACGCTCCGACAGCTCCGTCACCCCGGCGGAGTCCAGCTCTTTGAGCGCCCGCAGTATCCGAGCGGTCGTCCGCACCGACTTGACCGGGTTTCGTGCTTCCGTCATCGATCGTACCCGTCGAACTCCACCTACAAAACTCTTGTTTAGCGAGGCTAAACACGTTCGACGGGAATCCGAAGTCGAAACGCGAAAAACGCTCGACTCGGCCTCGCTCCCCCCTCTCGTGACAGTCGAACCGGAACGTCTCGCGCCGCCACGTTTAGGACGGCTAAACCGCGGCGGCGCAGGGAAACGAGCCGTTCGAGCGGCCGACACGGGGAAATTTTATATCGGGGCTACAGGTACGTAGGGACGTCGACATGGATCTAAAACTGACCGGGAACGCCGCGCTCGTGACGGCGTCGAGCAGCGGACTGGGGAAGGCATCGGCCGAGGCGCTCGCGCGAGAGGGCGCGAACGTCGTGATCAACGGCCGCGACGAGGACCGACTCGCGGAGGCGGCCGACGAGATCGAGGCCGTCGCGGCGGACGGCGCGCGGGTCGTGCCGGTTCCGGCGGACCTCACGTCCGAGAGCGGGATCCGAGACCTCGTCCGGGCGACCGTGGACGAGTTCGGGGGGATGGACCACCTGGTGACGTCGGCGGGCGGGCCGCCGAGCGGGCCGTTCCTCGACACCACCGACGAGGACTGGTACGACGCGTTCGACCTGCTCGTGATGAGCGTCGTCCGCCTCGCCCGCGAGTCCGCCGACCACCTTCGCGCCGACGGCGGCGGCACCGTCGTCACCATCACCTCCCGCAGCGTCAAGGAGGCCATCGACTCGCTCGTCCTCTCGAACTCGGTCCGCATGAGCGTCGTCGGCCTCGAAAAGACCCTCTCGAAGGAGCTCGCGCCCGAGGTGCGAGCGAACGCGGTGCTCCCCGGCCCGCACGAGACGAGCCGGATCCGCGAACTCGTCGAGCAGTCGGTCGAGCGCGGCGAGTACGGCAGCTACGAGGAGGGGCTGGCCGCGCGCGGCGAATCGAACCCCCTGAAGCGGATCGGCGACCCCATAGAACTCGGCGACACGGTCGCGTTTCTGTCGTCGCCCCGCTCGGGATACGTCAACGGCGTCGCCGTCCCGATCGACGGCGGCCTCGGCGACTCGAACCTCTGACCGCCGACCGCCCGACCACACTCGATACCCACACCATGACGAGAATTGCCAGAACGACGGACGGAACGCCGGTCGTCGGCGACGACGAGGGGTTCACCCCGCTCGCCGCCGCCGACCCCGGACTCACAGACGTACAGAGCGCGCTTCGGGCCGCGACGAGCGGCGACTTGCCCGACCTGGGTGAGTCGACCGCACGCCGAACCCCGGCGGAGCACCTCTCTCTGACCGTTCCCCTCGATCGGATCGGGAAGCTCTGGGGCATCGGTCTCAACTACGCGGAGCACGCGTCCGACCTGAACGAGACGCGGCCGGACGAACCGGCGAGCTTCATGAAGCCGGCGACGACCGTGACCGGCCCCGGCGGCCCGATCCGCCTCCCGCCGCCCGAACAGAGCGAACGGGTGACCGCCGAGGCCGAACTCGGCGTCGTCATCGGCCGCGAGTGTTCGGATCTCCCCGAGGACGCGGTCGACGACGTCGTCGCGGGCTACCTCCC
Source organism: Halegenticoccus soli (assembly GCF_002844195.1). Taxonomy (GTDB): domain Archaea; phylum Halobacteriota; class Halobacteria; order Halobacteriales; family Haloferacaceae; genus Halegenticoccus; species Halegenticoccus soli. Next base: position 125,399 of record NZ_PEND01000008.1, on the reverse strand, counting down.
GATCATCGACATGACCGCGGAGGACATCCTCCAGCGCAACCCGCGCTACCTGACGCGAGCGAAGAGCTTCGACTCGTTCCTCGTCCTCGGGCCGTGGATCGTCACGCCCGACGAGGTCGGTCCCCTGGAGGAGCTCGCGGTGCGGACGGTCGTCAACGACGAGGTGGTCGCCGAAAACGGCGTGCGCAACATGATGATGCGCCCCCGCGAGCTGGTCGCCTTCCACTCGCGCGTGATGACGCTCCGGCCCGGCGACGTCATCTCGACCGGGACGCCCGGCGCGTGCCCGATCAATCCGGGCGACGACGTCCGGGCCGAAGTCGACCGGGTGGGTGCCGTTTCGGCCCCCGTCGTCCGATAGAACGCGTTCGTTCCCCGGAAGGTCGCCCTCCGGCGCTCGGCCGCGGGACGCGGCGTCGGTGCCGCGAGACCGACCGAGACGGTTCTCGACCAAAGATTCTTATAGACGGACGGAATCCGTTGGAACGGACTCATGGAAATCACCGAAGTGGAAAGCTTTGCGGTCTCCATCCCGCTGAAGGAGCCGGTGGCGTTCGCCACGCGGGTCGTCGAGGAGCGCGACCACGCGATCGTGCGGGTTCGGACCGACGACGGGATCGAGGGGTTGGGCTACTCGCTCGGCTACGGCGGGGCGAGCGTCATCGCCGCGGCCGTCGAGACGGTGCTCGCGCCGATGGTCGAGGGCGAGGACCCCCGCGACACCGAGAAGCTCTGGCGGCGGATGTTCGACGGCAGCGTCCAGATCGGACGGAAGGGCGTCGTCATGCGCGCCATCTCGATGATCGACACCGCGCTCTGGGACATCAAGGCGAAAGCCGCCGATCAGCCGCTCTACAAGCTCCTCGGCGCGTACACCGACGAGGTGCCGGCCTACGCCAGCGGCGGGTACTACCGCGAGGGCAAGGGGCTGGAGGGGCTCCGCGAGGAGATGGAGCGCTACGTCGAGCGCGGTCACGACGTCGTGAAGATGAAGGTCGGCCGGCTGTCGGTCGAAGAGGAGGTCGAGCGCGTCCGGGTGGCCCGCGAGGCGATCGGCCCGGAGCGCACGCTCCTCATGGACGCAAACGGCAAGTGGAAGAACAAGCAGGAGGCGGTCAACGCCTGCCGGCGGTTCGCCGAGTACGACCCGTACTTCATCGAGGAACCGGTCATGCCCGACAGCGTCGAACTGATGTCCGAGGTCAACGCTGCGCTCGACTTCCCGGTCGCCGCGGGCGAACTCGAGTTCTCGCGCTACGGATTCGCGGAACTCATGCGGGAGAACGCGGTGGACATCGTCCAGCCCGACGTGACGGTCGTCGGCGGGGTGACGGAGTGGATGCGCGTCGCCCACACCGCGGCCTCCCGGGATATCTTCGTCGCGCCGCACTACAACTGGGACCTCCACATCCAGCTGCTCGCAGCCATCGAGAACGGCCTCTGGATCGAGTACTTCTACCGCGACTCCGACGTCAAGGCGTTCGACGACGTGCTCGAACACCCCATCGAACCGGAGAACGGCGCGATTCAGCTGCCCGATCGACCGGGCCACGGCGTGACTCTCAAGGACGACAGGCTCGAACAGTTCCGCATCTGACTGCGGGCTCCCGTCGATCCGCGGTTCCCCGCGGCCCGACGGACCCCGGCGCGGCTACAGCTCGAACCGGTCGTCCACGTCGAGCGCGACGACGGCGTCGCCCGCCTCCGGCGACGCGGCTCGAAGCCGGCGTTCGAACTCGTCGAGTTCGTCGCTCCCGGGGACGTAGTGGACGGGGACGATCGTCTCGACATCGAACCACGAGGCGGCGACGGCCGCGTCGCGCGGGGGCATGGGCGCGAGATCGCCGGGCGCGCTCCCGACGGGGAGCAACACGACGTCGGGTTCGTTGAGTTCGACGAACAGTTCGAGGTCCCGGAAGATCGACGTGTCGCCGACGTAGTACAGGCTCGCCCCGTCGAACTCGAAGTGAAAGCCGAGCGGGAGGCCGGACCGGTGGCCGGCGGCCGTCTCGAAGTACGAGAGGTGGCGGGTTTCGAGCACCCGCACGCCGAACTCCCCTTCGTCGAGCGCGTTCCCCCAGATCACCTTCCGGACCTGTTCGTTCGAAAGTCCCTCCGCGACGAGGTGGTCCGCGACCGCCGGTTCGGTGATCACGGGTGCGCCCGACAGCGCCGCGACGGCGCGGGCGTCGCCGAGGTGGTCGTAGGCACCGTGGGTCACGAAGACGTAATCGACGTCCGCGAACTCCTCGACCGCCCGGTTCGACCAGTCGGGCGCTTCGATCCACGGGTCGACCAGGATCCGCGTCTCCCCGTGCTCGATGCAGAACGACGAGAGGCCGTAGTACTCCAGCGTGAGTTGGCGTGTCATCGTTCTCGACTCTCCGGCCTGCGACATGAATCTACTGCCGCCGCGAACGAACACCGTCGTCGCCGTTCACCATCTACCGCCGCTATGGACGCGCGGATACCGCGAGTACCCGCGATCGCGGCAGTGTTCAGCGACGCAGTCGCGGGCGAATCGGCCTCGACCGGGTGGGACTGAAAGGAGCCGGCCTCTCGGCTCGGGGGCTTTCGAGGCGGTCTCACCGTCGCCGGCGACTTCACGCGTTTCATTTGAACACACGGTCACACCCTGAACGTTTTTGTAGGGGGACCGTGACTCTCACTCATGAATGTGCTCCTGACGGGCGCGTTCGGCAGAGTCGGCACCGCGATCATCGACCATCTCGCCGAGCGCGACGAGTACGACTACACCTACCTGAACCGCTCCGACAGGGACGAGTACGAGACGTTCGTGGCCGATGTCGCCGACTACGATGCCATCCGGCCCGCCTTCGACGGCGCGGACGCGGTCGTCCACCTGGCGGGCTACCCCGAGACCGACGGCACGTTCGAGCAGACCCTCGACAACAACATCCGGGGGATGTACAACGTGTTGGAGGCCGCCAAGGACGCCGAGGTGGAGCGGTTCGTCTTCGGGTCGACCAACCACGTCGTCGGGATGTACGAGGTCGAGAACGCCCCCGACATTTACTACCCCGACTTCGGGCTCACCGTCGACGAAGACGCGCCGCACCGCCCCGACTCGTACTACGGCGCGTCGAAGGCCTACGACGAGGACTTGGGCCGCTACTACGTCGAGAACTTCGAGTTCCCGAAGCGGTTCTACGCGCTGCGCATCTGCAGCGTGCGCCACGAGGAGTACGACCACCCCTACGGCGACGCGGAACTCGGCGTGGACGAGGGTACGTGGGAGCGCGGCAGCGATGAGTACGACGAGATGGTCGCCCGGATGAAGGCGATGTGGCAGTCGCGCCGCGATCTCGCCCAGATGGTCGACCGGTGTCTGCGCGACGACAGCGTCGAGTTCGACGTCTTCTACGGCGTCAGCGCCAACGACCGGCGCTGGTTCGACATCGACCACGCGCGGGAGGTCATCGGCTACGAGCCGCAGGACAACGGCGAGGAGTGGGACTCACCCCCCGAGTAGGTCACCTCCTGGGCGGGTCACTCGTCGAGTAGGCCGATCCCCGAGAGTCGGGCGGGCCGCCGCGCCCACCTCGATTCGATGCAAAATTTTATCGCCCACTGACCCAAGCGTTCACCCGGTTGAGTATGACTCGCAAACTCCTCCTGGACGTCGATCCGGGGCTGGACGACGCGCTCGCGATCCTGATGGCGCTCGGCAACGACGCCGTCGACGTCGTCGGGCTCACGACCGTGATGGGTAACACGACCGTCGAGAACACCACCTGGAACGCGCTCGCGCTGCTCGAATGGGTGGACCGCACTGACGTTCCGGTCGCCCGGGGGGCCGGGGAGCCGTTCGCCGACTCGCTCGTCATGGCCGAGTACGTCCACGGGCCGGGCGGCATGCCCGAGTCGGTCCGCGAGGCGCTCCCGGAGCCGAACACGGAGCCGATCAAGGCGCACGCGGTCGAATTTATCCTGGAACAGGCGCGCGAACACGGCGAGGACCTCACCATCGCCGCGGTCGGCCCGCAGACGAACGTCGCGCTGGCGATGGCGATCGAACCCGCGCTGCCCGACACGGTCGCCGACGTGTACCAGATGGGTGGGGCGATGAAGACGACCGGGAACGTCACGCCGCAGGCGTCGTTCAACTTCTACGTCGACGCCGCCTCGGCCGCCCGCGTGATCGAACGGGGGTCGCCGAAGGTGGTCGGCCTCGACGTGACCGAACCGGCGTACCTGCCGACCTCGGTCGCGGACGGACTCCGCGAGGGGAGCGACTTCCAGCGCGTCGTCGCGGACGTCCTTGATTTCAAAGCGCAGGGTCCCGACAGCACCCACGGGTTCGACGGATCGATCGTGAGCGATTCGGTCGTGCTCGCGGGCGTTCTCGACGACGAGGTGCTCGGCTTCGAGGAGGCGTACGTCGAGGTCGACACGACGGGCGGGCCGTCGAACGGCGCGACGATCTACGACGAACACGGCGTGCTCGATCGCGAACCGAACTGCGAGGTCGCCCTCGAAGTGGACGTCGAGCGGTGTCGGGACGTCGTCGTCGACAGCATCAACGCGGCGGAGGACCGCTGACAACCTTTAACACAGGTGCGAGCGCTACCCGCACCATGGATCGTGCACTCGTTGTGATCGATACGTCCCCCGCCGCCGACCTGCTCCGCGAGGCGGGGTCGCTCGCGCAGGGCGTCGGCGCGGAACTCGTCGTGCTCGCGCTCGTCCTCGGCGGAGATGACGCGGACGCCGTCGACGAAATGCGGGCCGCGCTCGGCGACGCCGGGACGCGGCCGCCCCGAAGCGACGCGGAAACCGTCCGGCTGTTCGCAGAACGGGTGAGCGAACGAGCGCTGGGCGATCTGACCGTCCCGTATCGCGTCGTCTGGGACGTCGTGGAGACGAGCCGCCCGTCGGACCGGATCATCGAAGTCGCCGACGGCCACGACTGCGACCACGTCTTCATCCCCGGGAGGCGACGCTCGCCGACCGGCAAAGCCATCTTCGGCGACACGACGCAGTCGGTCGTGCTGAACTTCGACGGATACGTCACCGTCTCGACGGCGGAGTGACCGGCCGACGGAGCAACCGGTCGCCGGGGTGCGTGCACGGTCGTCGGTGTCTGTGCGCGGTCGCCGGCGTCCGTGCACGGCCGCTTGGTCGGCGTCACCCGGTCGCCGTCAGCAGCGCTTCGACGAGTTTGTACCCGAGATAGATTCCGACGATCCCCATCACGCCGGCGAGGTTCGGCGGCGCCGGTATCGGTACCTCCAGAAACCTGAATACTGCACCCGTGATCAGCCCGGTAGCGAGCGCGAGTCCGACTGTTGCCGCGTCCATACGTGACCTCTTCGTTCCGGGGTACTAATTATTCACCCTGATCGGTTCGTTCGCCGTCGCCCCGATTCGACCGAGCCGGCTCGGCCGGCTCGCAGAGCAAAAGTTAAGTAACCGTAGTCTGTGGGGTAAGTCGTGATAACAAATGGCAGAGTCTTCGACAGGCCACGAGACGGGAAGTGATCGATCGTTCGTATCGCGGATCGGTGACGATTTCACGACCACCACCTGGGTGTTGATCCCGATCGGCATCGGTCTCAACGCCGTCGGCGGCTTCATCGTCAACCTGCTCAAGCTCCCGCTGTTCATGGACAACATCGGGACCGTGCTGCTGGCGATCATGGCCGGCCCGTGGGCGGCGGCGCTGACCGGCGCGCTGAGTAACTTCGTCAGCGCGATGCTCGGAAGCCCCCAGCAGCTGGCATTTCTTCCCGTGCCGGTCGCGATCGGCCTGGTCGCGGGGGTGCTGGCCCGACGGGGATGGTTCGACGACGTGAAGCGCGTGCTCGTCTCCGCGCTCGTCATCTGGATCGTCGCGACGCTCATCGCGACGCCGATCGTCGTGGTCGTCTTCGGCGGCGTCACCGGCGCCGGCCCGAGCCTCGTGACCGGCGTGCTGGTGGCGTCCGGCCGGGCGCTGGTGGAGTCGGCGCTGACCGCGCAGTTCCTCGTGGAGTTCTTCGACAAGGGCGCGACCACGTTCATCGCCTACTTCATCGGCAAGGCCGTGCCGCCGCGCTACCTTCCCCCACAGGGGCAACAGATATACTCGTCGCAGAAGTAGACCCGACGCATGAACTCGATCCCGATCCGGATCAAGACGGCGGGCTTCCGCGCCCGCGACGGAGGGCGGTGACGTGAACACGTCGATTTACAAGCCGGGCGAGAGCGTCGTTCACCGCCTCAACCCCGTCACGAAGCTGGTGGTCGCCGCCGCCGTCTCAATCCTCGTGTTCCTCGTTCCGAACTATCGGTTCGCGCTGGCGATCTCGCTCGCCCTGTTCGTCGGCGTCGCCGTGGCGGGCGTCTCGGGGATCGTGCTCCGACTCGTCGGACTGGCGATGGTTCCGTTCGGCGCGCTGTTGCTCGTCATTCAGGGGATCCTGAACCCGGCCAACCACGACGCGCCGTTTTTCGTCGTCGGACCGGTGACGCTCTGGGAGGCGGGCGTCGCGGAGACGCTTTTGATCTTCTTTCGGGTTCTGGTGCTGGTGCTCTCGTTCCTGCTGATGGCGACCACCAGCCAGCCTCAGAAGCTGCGGATCGCGCTCATGGAGAAGGGCGTTCCGCCGCAGCTGGCGTACGTGTTCATCGCGTCGCTGCAGATCATCCCCCAGATTCAGGCGCGCGCCGAGGCGATCGCCGACGCCCAGCAGGCGCGCGGACTCGACCGCGAGGCGGACATCAGAACGCGTTCGAAGTCGCTCGTCGCACTGTTGGCGCCGCTGCTCATTGGCACGCTCATCGTGGCCAACACGCGAGCGCTCGCGCTCAACGCCCGCGGGTTCAACCGACGCACCCCCCGGGTGTTCCTCTACGAGGTCGCCGATCCGGCGGGCGAGCGCGCGCTGCGGTGGGCCTCGGTCCTCGCGGTGATCGGCGCGGGCGCGTGGAGGGTCTTCCGATGGCTCTGATCGACGTCGACGACGTCTCGTTTCGGTACAGCACGCAGCCGGGCGACGAGCGGGCGCTCCGCGGGGTGAGCTACTCCATCGAGGAGGGCGAGTTCGTCGGAATCACGGGCGTGAGCGGAGCGGGCAAGTCGACGTTCTGCCGGACGCTCGCCGGACAGATACCCCACTTCTACCAGGGCGAGTTCGACGGAACCGTGCGGATCGACGGCGTCGACACCCGAGCCAGATCGATCGGCGACCTCGCAACCGATGTCGGCTTCGTGTTCGAAAACCCGTACAATCAGCTGACCGGTGCGACCTCGACCGTGCTGGAGGAGGTCGCGTTCGGGCTCGAAACCCTGGTCGACTCCCGAGAAGAGATGAAGCGGCGGGCCCGCGACGCCCTCGCGACCATCGGCGTCGAGGGGCTGGCCGACCGCGATCCGATGCAGCTTTCGGGCGGTCAGTCCCAGCGGGTGGCGATCGCGTCCGTCGTCGCGATGCGGCCGCGAATCCTCGTCCTGCAACAGCCGACCGCCCAGCTCGACCCCGAAGGGACCGAGGAGGTCATGGAGGTCGTCGCCCAGATGAACCGCGAGGGGTACACGGTCGTCTTCGTCAGCCAGGACCTGGAACGACTGGCGCCCCACCTCGACCGACTGGCGGTGTTCGACGGGGGGCGGATCGCCCTCGACGGCCCGCCCCGCGACGTCCTCGGGACCGCCGAGGCGGACGACCTCCCCGTCCTCGTCCCCCCGCCCGTCCGCATCGGGTACCGGCTGCGCGAAAGCGGCCGGATCCCCGCGGCCGAGCCGCTCCCGTTGACGCTCGAAGAGTGCGCCGAGGAGCTGTCCGGCGTCGTCGAGACCGCGTCCGACCGAGGGGTCGCCTCCGCCGTCGACGACGACGTCCCTCCGTCCCCAGGCGCAACGTCGCCCAACGACGCGGCGTCTCCCCAGTCGGCCGTCGACTCCGCCTCGACCGCACCAGTCACCGATTCCGCGGCGGATTCCGCGTGTCGCTCCGACGACGCGAACGGGCGCGTCGAGGCGCGCGGGGAGGTGGTCCTCGACGACCTCCACCACACGTACGAGGGCGGCGTCCACGCGCTCCGGGGGGTTTCGTTCTCCCTCGACGACGGGTGCGTCTGTCTCGTCGGCCAGAACGGCGCGGGCAAGTCGACGCTCGTCAAGCACCTCAACGGGCTGCTCAAGCCGACCGAGGGGCGCGTCGCGATCCAGGGCGTCGACACGACCGAGCAGCGCGTCGCGCAGCTCTCGCGCCGCGTCGGCCTGAGCTTCCAGAACCCCGACGATCAGCTCTTTCACAGCACCGTCGAGGAGGAGGTCCGATACGGCCCGAGGAACATGGGCTACTCCGAGGACGTGATCGACGAGCTGACCGAGCGGGCGATCGAGCGCGCCGGGCTGACCGATGTGCGGGAGAAGAACCCGTACGACCTGGGCGATCCGTGGCGAAAGCGGGTCGCGGTCGCGTCGGTCGTCGCGATGGACACGCCGATCGTCGTCCTCGACGAACCGACCGGCGGGCAGGATGCCCCCGGTCACGACCTGCTCGGCGACATCGTCGAGGCGCTGGTCAAGGACGGAAAGCTCGTCGTCGTCATCGCCCACGACATGGACTTCGTCGCGGAGCACGCGGACCGCGTCATCGCGCTCGCGCGGGGGACCGTCCTCCTGGACGGCGATCCGGCGACCGTGCTGAGCGACCGGGAGACGCTCTCGGAGGCGGACGTCCGGCCGCCGCAGGTCACCCGCATCGGAACGGCGATCGGCCTCGCGGAGCCCGTGCTCTCGCTCGACGAACTCTACCGCCGGCTCGACGTGCAGACGCACTGATCGGTTTTCCCTCGCACGGAAACGCTTATCACTCCGATCGAAAATTATGGAGGTAGCTAGCATGTCTACGAAGCTCCTACTGGACGTCGACCCGGGGAACGACGACGCAATCGCCACGTTCGTCGCGCTGGCGAACGAGGACGTCGACGTGGTCGGACTCACGACCGTGATGGGCAACACGACGCTGGAGAACGCGACGCACAACGCGCTCTCGCTGCTGGAACTCGTCGATCGGGCCGACGTTCCCGTGGCCGCGGGCGCCGCGCGTCCGCTCTCCGACGACCTCGAAACCGCGGAGCACGTCCACGGCCCCGGCGGCCTCCCCGAGGACGTGCGGGCGGAGCTCCCCGAGCCGACGGCAGAGCCGATCGACGCGCACGCGGTCGAGTTCATCGTCGAGCAGGCGCGCGAACACGGCGAAGACCTCACCATCGCCGCGGTGGGACCGTCGACCAACCTCGCCCTGGCGATCGCCCTGGAGCCCGAGTTACCCGATCTGGTCGGCAACATCTTCCTCATGGGCGGGGCGATGAAGACGACCGGGAACGTCACGCCGCAGGCGTCGTTCAACTTCTACGTCGACGCCCCCGCCGCGAGCAGGGTCGTACAGGAGGCGAACCCCAAGATCGTGGGGCTCGACGTGACCGAACACGTCTACGTCGGAACGGACGAGATAGAGCGGCTGCTGGACGAGCCGGCTCCGCTCTCGACGATCGCGAAGATCCTGGCGTTCAGCGTCGACGAGGTGAAGAGCAAGTTCGGCCACGACGGCGGCCTGGCGAGCGACGCGGTCGTGGTCTCCGACGTCATCGGCGGCCTGCTCACGTTCGAGGCGGCGTACGTGGAGATCGACACGACGGGCGGGCCGTCGAACGGCGCGACGATCTACGACGAACACGGCGTGCTCGGCCGCGAGCCCAACGCCCGGGTCGCGCTCGAAATCGATCACGACGCGTACCCCGAAATCGTCCTGGAGAACCTGGAAAAGCTGGCGTGAGGTCGGGACCGTGACGAGCCGGCCGCCGGGAGCTGTGATAGAAATAGTTGGATAAAACCGTGTTTGACGGCCAAATACAAGAGTATTGACGCTTCTTTCCTATCCTTCCGTTCTGCCCCATCTTAATCGCTTTCTACCCTCTCCTCCAAAATGTCTACTTCCTGACTCTTGGCGGGGCGAGATCAGGAACCTCGACCTTTCCCCGTAACATACCAGTAGAGGCCGTCTATAGCCCTATTTCGGGAAAACTGTTCTTCAGGCACGAGCCATAACGTTCGCCGAGACGCGTGCGGAAAAATATAATTTAATATGTTCAGACTGTCGGACGAGCTCGCGCGACTCCGTCGGGCGGTCGAGTCTACTCAGACGGACGTCGTCGAAGCTCTCAGCGCGCGACCTCAGCCGACACGGTCGTCCTCCGCGTTCGACTCCGAGTGCGAACCTTCATGTTCCGGCTGTCTCAACGGGCGTCGCATGGCGAGCGCGGCGCGCGATTTGACGGAACCGCGGGTTCTCGCGCACACGAAGCGCCGCCTCTTCCCGGACGACGCCGAGGATAGCTACGTCGTCGCAGATACGCAGTTTTCCTCGGATCGATGGCTCGCCAGCGAGGCGATCGATCCGAGCGTGAGAGCACTCTTGGCCCCGTTTAACCACGTCCGAGTCGGGTCGGGCTCGACCAGTTCGAGAGAAATTAGTCCGACCAGAAACCGCGCTGTCGCTCCTCGACTTCCGAGAGGCCCATCGAGAGCACATCTCGCCAGTCTGTCGGATGCGACGCGTTAGCACCGGGCGTGGGCGCATCCGGTCCCGGGTGAATGTGGTCACGAGCGTTGTGGGTCGATGGATGGCGATCCCAGCGATGGTCGAACGCTCTCTCCGTTTGCGTCTCGTGATAGTGAATGGAGAAGTCTCCGTTTTCAGCGAGCCTGGCGGTGTGCTTCGAGCGCCACGATTCCCCGGTTCGTGATCGCGTAGACGAACCCGTATCCGGGGTCGATGTCCTCGACCAGTTCGAGCGTCTCCAGTCGGTGTCGCGCGTCGGCGAACTCCCGCGGACGCAAGTCGGTGACCTCCCGCTCCAGACAGCCGCGGAGCTGCTTGCCCGGGGGATCTCCGAACCGGTCGAGGACCTCGAGGACGGCGAACCCGAGCTCCTTCTTTCGAGCGCGACCGGTCGTCGGCTCGGAGGACTTTCTGCCACGGACGAAATCACCAGACGGCGGGAGAAGGGAATGCCCCGGCGGGGACTTGAACGGGGCGAAACGGTCGCGCTCACTCCGTTCGCGCGCTGCGACTCGCGGAGATTGGAGCGAGCGAGTCGCATTCGCTCGTCACGGACGTTCCTCGCAGAATGCTCCGGCGGGGATTTGAACCCCGGTCATTGCCTCGAGAGGGCTAGACCTGCCCTCTGGGAATCACCCGCGTGTGCGGGTTTTCCCCTTCCCTGAGAGGGTTGTTATCGACCGTATCGGACGTCGACGGAACCCGTGTTTATATACTTTACCCACGTCGTTGCCCTCCGGGATACTTCCATCCGGCCAAATTCCCTCATTGGGTGTTATCAGTCCTGCTTGCTATACTGCCCAAACTGGCAAGGGGGGCAAGCAACGGGGGTAGCAGTCCTTAAACTCTTTATAAGATTTCTCTGCCATCGTCGTCATAGTTACTGTGGGCCGCGGGTATTTTTATGTATACTCTCTCGATTCACGATCGCAATTAAGAATTTTCTTACTCAATTGAAGTCTGTTTAAGTACTCCATTGATTGGACCGTCCTTTGTTTCGTATTAGCCAGCATGAGCCCTCCCACACCCAGAGGTTTGGTGCTCGCCCTCTTTATCAAGAAGGAAAGAAGACTTTCCTGAAGTTGCAACTTTTCGTTGTCGACACCAGGGTCTCCACCTCCATTGTTCAGTCGGTCTGCGTAGTGTCGGAATCAACTGCTGTCTCAACGTGAATGTCTACTTCTCCGGTCCGACTATCCCATTTCCGCCATACAATCTGTATATAGACGGATACAGTAATCGAGAGGTTAGATGGGATTGCGTTTCCAAACAGTCCTAGGGCAACACCTATGTACGAAACCGTCGCTGCGTCCTGACTGCCTACGAATGAGAGGACAGCCGCACAGAAGACAAGACATCCGGCGAGAAAGACCAGGGAAGTCTTCACAGCCAGCGGGCACTCGAACGACCCGTAGAATCTGTATTTGAGTTTAGATATCTCTAATCGAAGGGCCGGAGGGCGGTCAGAACTGTCACGGGCCAATGGTCACCTCAACAAGTGGTTGACGGGGTAGCAGCGGAGAGACATGCTGAACAGATAGAACACCATGGAAGGGTTCGCGTCAGAGGCTGTCGGCGAGCGATGCAACTCCAGACCGTTGGCGCGACTCTCGCCGGAAGAACTAGCTGGAGTCGGCAGCGTCGTCGATCATTCGTTCGATTAGGGCCTCCGCTTCCGCCCGGACCTCCTCCGAAACATCCTCGGCCTCCGTCACGTCAGACGTGGTTTCCGCGTCGTCCGCGTCATCTGCTGGAGCGTGATCGGTTGCCTCCTGGATGAGCGGATGCGAGGACTCCGTCTGCGGCATTTCCCAAGGCTCCCACTGCCGCAGTAGGTCGACGAGTTCCTTTTTCTCCTCGGGGATTGCCGCCTTGAGTTCGGCATCACGATGCTCCCAATACCGGGCCAACGAAACCCAGAATCGGTGCCCCATTCGTTCCCAGTACTCGTCCGGTCTCTCCGCCGGCGATATCTCGGGGAGGCTCACGTCCCGATTCACGCCAGCGTTCGCCGGTTCCGGTGGCCGTTCACCGAGCTGCTCCCGGACCAGTTCTTTGATCGTGGCGAGATCGCTCATCCCGACGTCGAACTTCGCGGCAATTTCCTTGAACTCGTCTTCCCAGGTCACCGGCGTTACGTCCTCTAGATTCGCCGACTGTTCGACGCGCTGGTCGTTGACGATCACGGTGACCACGCCGAGGCAGACCCGTTCGATCGCCTTCTGGTGGCCGAACCGATCAAGGTCAAGTCGTTCCATGGCGAGCACGACCTGTTCGCGTTGTCGCTTTGAGATCGGGAGGTCCGAGCAGAGGGCCTGCGCGATCCGCTTCTTATCCCAGTCAGCCTGCCGGTGGCTGAGTGTGCCGTCTGTCCCATCACGGCCATCGTTCACGCGCTGCAGTTGCTCGTCGTAGTGCGGATCACCGGGTTTGCCGACACCAGTCGCGGCTTTCGTTTCGTAGCCCGCAGAGAACGTGTAGCCGTCGTCGTCGCGCGGATTGTCGGTGGAGGACGCCGCGATACTATCGTCATTGCGCATCCGGCCTGGATCGTCGTACGCCCCGTGATCAATAAACTCGTCGCGGTGGTCGCCCTCACCGCCAGGACCGCGGTTATGGCTTGAGAGAGCGGTGTCGTAGTTGTTGTCGATCAGTTCGCCTGTCGAGATGTCTTGGACCGCCTCCGGGGCATCTCCGGATGCGGTGGACTGGTCATCGTTCGTCATGCGTAGGATTCAGGTGAGAGAGGGACAGCGGTGTCTGCGCGTTGCGAGCTGGAGCGCTTGCATCGGATCTGTGCCGAGGCTGCAGGCTCGGAAATCAGTTGGATCGTCGAGATGCAGTTGTCGGCACGAATTAGAAACCTGTCCCAGCGACAGGTTGTGTTTGAGAAATCGTCGGAACGACAGAGCGTCCCTCTCTTCATATAGTCATATTGTTGCAAGTGATACTTAAAGGAATTACGCGCTGAGTACCCAGCTGCTATTCACTGACATCAATTGCCTGTACAGCTGTGGACCCTCTGTCGCTGAATCATTCGCCTGCCTTGACACCAAATATGCTTCAATCTCGCCTTTAACCCTTGGTTCCCCGGTTCTTATGCTGCATAGCATCTAATCCAATAATTCAGACAGACTCGGCAGGTCTATCTTGAAGTCGAGTTCCGGCACATCGATATCCGAGACGAGGCGGTCAAAGAATCCCTCTTGTTCCTGTGGGAACACCGCCACTGCTCCATTTGCTCTCTCAGATTTAACGAGTTGGCTAATCTCATCATAGGAGAAGTCAAGGTCAATGTCATAGTCTATCGCTTTGGCCACTTCCCGCAGCTCTTTAATCCCCTCCCAGACGAACTCAACCTTGCTCTCGGTGATACCGTGCCCATAGACGGAGGCGCGGATCGCCCAGTGGAGTTCGCTCATCACGAAGGCGTTGGAAACGGGAATCACACCGATAGAGGTCCAAGAGGCGCGAGTGGATTGGTACAAGCCGAAACGCAACCTCCTCCGGATACCGAATGAGTTCGCATCGAAGGATCGACCGACGACCGAGTTACCGCTCACCGAAGACACGGTCAACCTGTTGAGTAAGTGGATTCAGGAGCGACGACACTACGAACAGTATGACGGGACGAATCGCCTCTGGCTGAACAGAAACGGAAATCCCTACACCTCGAAAAACCTCTGTTACCTCGTCCGTCGATTCTGCGAAGAGGCCGGTATCGATCACGAAGACCGGAAAATCGTCTGGTACTCGCTAAGACACAGTCTCGGCAAATCCATCGAAGAAGAAGAGGATTTGTCACAGGCCAGTGATCAACTCCGGCACAAAAGCATCGAGACAATGAAGCTATTCTACGCTACTTCGTCCATCGAAAGCCGACGTCATACTCTTGAGAAGGTCAACGAAACGGCTCAGCGGGCCGCAGAAGATCCCGGGTTCAACCCATACGCGGACGGGGGCCAAAAGAGGACGCCCTCGTCTGCGGCCAAAGTACCTCGGTCAAGTACCGACCAACAATCTGTGCCTGTGAAACACGTCGACGCAGTGATCGAGAACACGCCAGAAGGAAGAGACCAGTTCATGCGGCAATTCCTCACAGAACCCCATAGTGAATGAGATTGGATTACCTTGTTCAACCTTTCAATTATTACTATTTTCCTCCAGGCTGCTGAACTGGGCGCGTATTCAGTAGGACTCCCAAAGCACACAAAATATTCATGGTTTTAATCAGGTAGCTTATTTAGAAGACGTTCTCTGAATTCTAAGACTGTAGCCGACTGCTGCTGTATCGAGAGCGAGTCCGCCGATTACCGGAAAGAGTAACCATGCAGGGGCGTTTACCTCAAACAGCAGGCCAAGGAGTTCAACGGCTACTGGGGCGAGCAGTGCTCCGCCTCCTACAATGAGTAGTCCACCAACCGTTCGTGAGGACGATTCTGTTTTCCAGACTGCCGCCCCAAATAGGAGAAGACTCAAAGAAAATCCACCAGCTATCAACAATCCGACCAGCATGAATACACGCATCGGATTAGCTACGATCAGGCCGAAATCGAACTCGTTCCAGACGGCAACACCGGTGAGTCCAACAAGTCCAAGAGCTGCAACTCCTGCCACTGTCGCAGCCCCCACACCAGCCAGTGCTAATTTTGGAGTTCGATTATTCACCCGCGGGTATAATCCGACCAGACCAGCTGCAACCGATACGACGGCCAGAGCAATCAGCACAAGTCCCGACACCCACGACAAGTCAGTGAGCGGTTCGAGGCCGACTGGAACGACGAGGCTGGCGAGAATCAGCACACTAGTCACTAGAAATGCCGATGCATTCCGCTGTTCGAGTAGTGCCAACGCTTGATTGGTATAGTCGTCATCAAATCAACGGTACTGTCGAAAGAGCAAGCAGACTGTGCCGAATCTGCTGGGTGGATTTATCTTGACGGTTACTCGGGTGCTCTTCTCACCAGTTCAGCCGCGAGTTCTGTCGCTCCAGCGAGCGGCATAGCGACGGTGGTTGCCGGGACACGCTTCGCCCATCGTTCATACGCTGCGAAATTAGGAAATGCTTTGACGTATGGACAGATCGAGGCGTATCCTTGTTCCAGGGTTGGGCTATCGTCTGATGATGGTTCTACGGTTTTCTCGATACCGAACGAGAAAATAGCTTCTTCTGGTGCAACTGTAAGTTCACTGCTCCCGATTGCGTGGGCCTCGATAGTGTCTCCAGCTGGGCTTACAGTGTGAATATCGACCGGTTGATCCGATAGGGCTGCTAGTATCACCGCGTCGTAGAAGCACGCGAAATAGTATTGGTCACCGTCTACTATCCCCCAGTGTTCCGTCTGTTCGCTGGATAGACACAGTTCCTCGACACTAATTGATCCACCGACGTGTTGACGTACTTCACAGGCCCACTCGCCCAACGTTTCAATTGAATCCGATCCGAGGAACCGGCCGAGAGCCACTCGCATGCCCCGGGGAAGTTCCGTGTCGAGAACGGATTCTTCTCTAATCCACTGACCCGCAGACGTTTCGATTTCGGAAGCCAGTTCATCAACGTTACCACAACATGGACATGGCTCGTCTGTCATGGCTGGAGTCAGCACCCGGCCGTCAATTGATGTGCCCCCCCACTAGTTGGGAGCGTTTATCCATGGTCATGAGCGGCCAAAACACTCCGTCGGGACAGTAGAGACCGCCAGTATAAGGGGCCCCAGTGTGGTGGGGATCACGAATTCGGACGAATACGACAAGTTACGGATGGTATGTCCGAAATCACGCCCGATAAATTAAGTACGCGACTCCAGGCTGCCGACGAGATACTCTTCGTTCTCGATATTCGGAACGAGGACGAGTTCGAAGACTGGCACATTCCCGGAAGCGAAAATGTTCCCGTCTACGATGAACTGAAGGAGAACCCAGCGAACGCTGACCGTGCTCTGTCGGACGTGCCGGACGAGAACGAGATAGTCACAGTCTGCGCGGCTGGCGTCATCTCTCGAAAAGCGACGGAGCGTCTCCAGACGTTGGGCTACGATGCGAAAACGCTCGTTGACGGGATGAACGGATGGAGCCGTGTCCACCGGAGTGCCCCGATCAAGACAGGATTCCAGGGGACGCTCGTGCAAGTCACCCGTCCCGGGAAAGGATGTCTCTCCCACGTCCTCGTCTCGGATGGGGAAGCTGCTGTCTTCGACCCGTCACAGTATCTTTCCGAGTATGAGGAAATCATCGACGAGTACGACGCCGAACTCGTCGGCGTCTTCGATACACATGCCCACGCTGACCACGTGTCTGGGGCGGCGGAACTCGCCGACTGTCACGGCATTCCCTACCACCTTCATTCGAAGGATGCGCTCGCTATAGATGCAATACCTGTTGCGGATGGACAGACCATCTCTGTCGGTCGGCTCGACATCGAGGTCATCCACACCCCTGGTCACAGCGAAGGAAGCGTCTCGTTCGATATCGACGGTGCAGCGCTGCTCACGGGTGATACACTCTTCCACGAGAGCGTGGGACGGGTCGAACTCGGCGTCGAATCCGGAATCGAAGACACCGACGTCGAACAGAACGCGGAGACGCTCTACGAGAGCCTCCAGCGGTTGCTCGACCGGCCGGACGACACCGTTGTGCTGCCAGCACACGACCCTGGCTCACCAGAACCGCCAGTTACCGCGACGCTCGGTGAACTCAGAGAGCGGAACGCCGATCTGGGACGTGACCGCGAGGAATTCGTCCAGAAACTCGCGTCAGATCTCCCAGACCACCCGCCGAACTTCGAGCGCGTCAAGCGAGTAAACGTGGGGCAGGAATCCGTTCCCACCGACGAATTGGCTGACCTGGAATTAGGACCGAATAACTGCGCTGCTGAGTGACCTATGAGCGAACCCACGGACCTCAAACGAGGGATCCGCGAACACCTCGGGCAGTTCTCACTGCACGTCCTCTTAGTGTTCGCCACCGGGTTGACTATCGGGTCCGAACGCACCGTCGTCCCCGTTCTGGGAGAAGAAGTGCTCGGCGTCGAGTCGTTCCTCGTTATCGGGTCGTTCGTCGTCTCGTTCGGATTCGTCAAGTCGCTGCTCAACCTCTACGCCGGCAAGTGGGGCGAGGAGTACGGCCGCAAGCCAGTGCTCATCCTCGGGTGGGCAACCGCACTACCGCTTCCGATTATCCTCATCTTCGCTCCCAGTTGGGGATGGATCACTCTCGGGAACATTCTGCTGGGAATCAACCAAGCCTTGACCTGGAGTATGGCGATCAACGCCAAGATCGACCTCGCAGGCCCCGACCAGCGTGGGCTCGCAGTCGGCATCGACGAAGCATTCGGCTACACCGGCGTCGCCGTTGGCGCATGGGTTACGGGTCTCATCGCTGGCCAGACTCAGAGTTACCGGCCCGAACCGTTCTACTTCCTTGCAGCGGTCGTCCTGCTGGCGTTCCTCATCTCGATCTTCCTCATCAAGGAGACCGTCCAGTACGCCCAAGCCGAAAGCGATGGTGATCACTACGATGCCGATCTTCCCTTCACTGAGGTTCTGAAGCGAGCGACCTATGGCGACAGGACGCTGTTCGCCGCAGCGCAGGCCGGCCACGTCGAGAACTTCGTGGACACGTTATTCTGGATCGCAGTACCGTTGTACCTCACGAGCCAGGGACTCGACATCACAGCAGTCGGTATCGTCGTCGGCGTGCATACTGCGATGTACTTCCTCCAGATTGTGACCGGCGGCCTTGCTGATCAGATCGGTCGTCGTCCTCCAGTACTCGTGGGGATGTTCCTCGCGGGAGGCGGTGTGCTCGGAATGGTTTTCGTCGAAGGATACTTCTCGTGGACGATTGTAGCAGCCACTTCAGGGCTGGGCATGGCATTACTGTACCCGAACCTGATGACCGTTCCTAGCGATGCGGCGCATCCGACATGGCGGTCGGCAGGTATGGGCGTTTACCGGATGTGGCGTGACGCCGGCTACGCCGTCGGCGCAATCCTGATTGGGCTCACGATGGAGATCGTCCACACCGAGGCCGCCTTCTATCTCACATCAATCCTGATGTTCACTTCCGGTACAATCGTTTACGCATGGATGGAAGAGACGCATCCCGACTTCGGCACACACGAACCACCGGTCCCAACCCCAAAATCACCGACTCGGACAGTGCTCGAAGACTGACTCCACTCCGATTTCGAACACGCTTGTCGATACAAAACGTACGACAGTAGAAAAGCCATCCCCACACGATGGGGATAACAGTTCTCCTAATCCAGTTCGTCTCGGTCTCATATGGTGAACTCAAACAGGGAAACCAGATTCGCTGACCGAACTGACCTGCCGTCAGACCTGGCCGAAGCCTTCCGTCGCGCTGGCAGCCTCGACGAGCGACCTGAATCCCTCGAAGCGGGACACAGTGCCGTTACGGATCGGCTGAACGAGGCCGGAGTAACAATCACGCCCGAAGACATGTATCAGCCCGAGCCGACGCGACACGCGGTACACATCGATGGCACAGTCAAGTACGTCCCCTGCGTGATGGACGCGCTGATCGTGGCGTTGCTCCACGAAGACGACACAGTCGAAATCTACTCGGAATCTCCCGAAGCCGGTGTGACAATTCGCTTCCGCGTCACCGAAGACGGCGTCACCGTGGTCCCGACGAGTGCCGTCATTTCGTTCGGACTCGGTATCAAGGAATCGACGAACCCTGACTTTGATTCGGTCAAGGACACGCTCAATGCTCCAGATGCACCGATTCCAACCACTTGTGCGGTGACCAACGCCTTCCCGGACTCCGCGTCGTTCGAACGATGGGCGGCAGAAATTTCGGAGGCAGCCCTGGTGGAGCTTTCCGTCGAGAAGGCGTTCTCCCTTTCAAAGCAAGCAGCTCGTACCCACGTGGGAAAGTGAAGAGGTAGACTCTCCTTCACTGGGCCCTGCTTCGACAGCTAACTACTAGCCGAGTCGTCACTGTCGTACGGCAGCTTACGTAGTAACGGCATAACATTGGCCGGCGGTACCGGTGCAGTTACGCTATCTGTTTCCGTTGCCCACTGTTCGTAGGTCACCTCGCTCTCGAAGGCATTGGTGTACTGGCAGACTCCACTCTTGATTTCGGTCTTGTCGTCTTGCACGGACCACGCAGCGAGTGACCCCGCAGCCTCGATAGCGTCTGGATCCAGGTTCGCTCCGAAACAGACCAGCACCTCCTCGGGCGATACCGTTACGCCGTCGTCGTCCACCGCGAACGTCACAGGAGTCCCCGACACTGGATCAACTGACCGGACAGTCACCTCATCCTGTTCGACTATCACTGCCGCCTCCAGAGCGTCCAGAGCACAGTGCGTGTACCGGACGCAGCCGTTCACGTGGACTTCGTGGCAAGTCGGAGTCTCACTGTACAAATCATCAAGTCCTATCGTGAGGTCGTTTGCTTGGTACTGGTCGAGAACTACCGACCACCACTCCTCCAACGTCGTTGGGAGAGCGTCGATACCAGTCGCGGCAGCTGCATGCTTAGCGAAGTCAGTCGGGAGTTTCGTTCGTCTCGCAGAGTGCTCTGATTCGGAATCCATCGCACATCGGGATACAGTATTCCTTTCGAATTGTCTATCCCCCACCTTACTGGGGAGGTTTAACTTGAATTGGTTTAGTTGTCGGCAGAGACTGTATCACGGGTTGTCATCCTACTTCTCCCCTCGATCCGCTCGGACTGTGGACTGAGTATTCCCCGTAGGTCGGGGAGAATCGTTGTGGCACTTTCTGATTACCCTCGAATGAGGGCTATGATTCTGCCATTACTTCTGTTCTCGCAGGTCGATACACCCTCCCCATCCGTAGTCACCGCGTTCACTGTGCGCGTCCCAAAGCCACGAGTCGGTACAGTACGGTGTGAGGACGACTACGTACGCGGCGTCTTCATATTAGATGTAGATTCCCGAAATGTAGTCAGAGTCACGTTCGAGTCGGGAATACCATGGGAGGACCGACAGCGTCTGCGCTACCATCTCATACTCGTCGTCGGTCACGTCGACGTTCGCCGTGCCGTATTGCTGGGCCTGCTGAAGCCCAGTTTGTATTGGCTCGATGTCGCCGATCCGTTCGTCGGTCGCGTCGGTGACCTTAGCCTGAGGTGGCACCTCGGCGGACAGTACTTCCAACAATCCACCATTCACCCCCGGATTGCTGAGACAACCGGAGAGGGCAGAGAGGGATGCGCCTCCAGCGATAACGAGGAACCGTCGCCGATTCATATTGTTGTCTATTGCTAAACTGGTTACGTAGTTTCTTTGTACCGAACTTTCGGTAGGCCGTCTATTTCTACCACCGGCCAATAGCACACCTTACTCCACAAAAACTGATGCCGGAGAACTCGCTGCTCCGCTCCCTCAGTATCGGGCTCCATTACGTTCGGTCACATCTCCGGTACTACCGAAGGTCTATCTCCCAGTCACCTGAGAGGATTTATGGTGACGCCGCGGATCTCACAACGTTGAGTCAAAACAGACTGTGACTCTAGGCCGGGGTGTCCTTGATTACGAACACGTCTGAAACGTTCCACGCCCGGTAAAACAGCCGCTCGTAAGCGACTACTGGCTGCGATCCCACGTTCTCGGTGGCCCAGTGCCGGACGCGATCACCGGTCGCGGCGTCCAGCAGGTAAATTCCAGTGTTCGCCCCCGTGGCGAGCACCCGGTCACCGACTACGACCGGCGCGCTCTTACTGACGCCTGTCTCGTACGTCCACAGGCGCTCACCGGTCGTCGCGTCGAGCGCTATCGTCTGGGTGCCGTTGCCTGCTCCCACCACGATTCGGTCATTGGCGAGTGCCGGCGGCTGGAAGACGCCAGGTTCGACGCTCTCCTGCCACCGAACGTGCCCATCAGTCGCGGCGAGCGCCGTCACCGTCCCGGTCTTCGAAACCGCATACACTGTGTTCTCGGTGACGACAGGCGTGGTGTACACCTGTCCGGGTTCGGTGGTTCGCCACCAGCGGTCGCCATCAATCGTGAAGGCGGCGACTTCGCCGCTCCCGTTGCTTGCCGCACCGACGTAGACGCGATCATCCACGGCGACACCCTGGACAACGTGCTCAGTACTCGCGTGCCAGCGTTCGCTCCCGGTTTCAGCATCGAGCGCGGCCACGCCTCCCGTCGCAACGTAGAGTCGATCGTCAACGGCAACAGGCGAGGCAGACACGTCACCGGGTGCGCCACCCTCCGCTCGCCATACCACGGATCCGTCAGTTGGATCGAGTGCGAGCGTTTCATTGAGTGTCGTTACGTAGACAACCCCGCAGGCGAGGACGGGACTGGTAGCGACGCTATCTTCGGGATCGATCTCCCAGAGGCGCTCTTCCGTCTCGATGTCACGGGCCTCAATCCGGACGTCACCCGCGATGTAGGCGACCCCATCGCCGATAGCGGGCGGGGCCTCGGTACTCCCACCTCCGTTTCGGCTCGTGCCGGTCTGGGAGAATCGATGCGCATCAGCAGTTGCCGGCGGGAGCCCCCGAGACGGTACATAGCTCCTGTGAGCGGCGTCGTATCCGTACATCGGCCAGGATGACTCCGTCGGAGAACACTCAACCGGTGGGGACGATCTGCTCTGTGCGAAGACACCTGTACACCCAGAAAGCGTGATTGCTCCGCAGGCCGCGAGGAACGCACGGCGTGTCGGCGGGGATGACGTGTCGGAGGGCATTCTAGATAAATAGTCGTGGACGATTATGTATGGGTTTTGTGAACCTACTCAGTAGTCCGTTCACAGAAGCAACCGATACCTGCTTGCTCTGTGCCGAACTTTCGGTAGGCCGTCTATTTTTAGCACCGGCCAACCGCATACCTTACTCCACCAAGACCGATAATGGAGGAATCGTTGCTCCCCTCCCTCAGTATCGGGATCCATTCTGTTCGGTCATACCTCCGGTACCACCAAAGGTCCATCTCCCAGTTATCTGGGGAGGTTTATGGTGACGCCGAGTATCCCATAACGCTGAGTCGAAACGGACTCTGTTGAACCCTTCTGAAATCATAACAAACAGTGACACTAGCTGGCTATGACTTGCCTGAAGGAGCCCAGTTCTGATCCCCAGTGGGTCCTCCATCGGGACGAACGGTTTTGGGGTGATCCAGAAGCCTTGAACTCGACCGATGGGCCCGTAACGTAGACCGTCCTAAGTACGCGTGCTTCCCGTTCAACGGTGGTTTTCACGGCAGTATCGGCAGCATCTACCCTCTGCCAATAGTTGACGTTCGCGCTAGCCACGATGGTTGGCTGTGTCATCCGTGATATGACCACCGCCGGGGCCACTGACATTCATTTCGTCTTATTCAGCTTCGGCCCACTACAGTGATCACTGCGACAGTCTGCTGGCGATAGACTGCAATGCAATAATGGTTATCCTCAGTTTGGAGATGGCTGCTCTACACTGGATTAATGAGACGAATCACCCGGCTCGGCAGAGAATCAGCAGGCTTGAGCTGATTTGCTGTGTTCTTCGTCGTTCGGTTTATGATGGGAGGTGGAACGTACTTGATCTCTATTCGGTATCGAGGAATCGGGATAACAAGTTCCGTTCCGCACGTTGTAGATGCTCTGCGACCGTTGACGGATCGATGTCCAGTGTAGCAGCGACGTCTTCTGTTGACGTCTCTCGGGGGACTTCGTAAAATCCCATATTGTAGGCGGTTTGAATCACCTCCTGCTGTCTATCAGTGAGTCTGTCCAGCGGTCGCTCTGTCCCATTGTACGAGGTGATTCTCCGAAGACGAGGGGACATCCCCGATGACCGGTATTCGTCAAGTGTCCCGCTAATTGCATCGTGGGGACCGACAATAGAGAGGGTTGCTCCTTGATCCGTCATCTCTGGGTTACAGGTGCCGACTAAGTCGTCAGCATGATCCGAGATAGTCTCCGAAAGATTCGGTGCAGTGAATGAGAGGATGTACTGCTGTGAATCGTCCGACGATGTCACCCGTTCCCACCAGTTCACGTAGTCCATTGCTTGGAGTCGGTCCTCATCGAGCCTGGATTCGACTTCGATGCGGATGACTGCTCCCGTCGGTTGGCACTCAAGTTCTTCGAAGTCTCTGAGGCCGGCCGACCGGCAGAGGGCAACGAGATCCTGTATTCCCAACGCGGCGAGTTCATCGTCGCTCACGGACAAAACAGCCTCACGCATACTTGGCTGGTAGGGAGGCTTGCGAGTAAATCATTGTGCCCAGTGTATTGGGGGTGGACGGCTAGTCTAAATGGAAAATCCGAGGGTAATGAGCTACTCGGGCGACCACTTACAAGCGTTACCGTAGCTCAGTTCGTTCTCGTCGATATACGCCGACAGACAGGCGTAGTTACAGAAATATGTCGGCGAACCACAGTCAGCGGTACAGTCACGGACACAGATTGGATCGTGGTCGAAAACGCGGGAACTGCAATACGCACAAACTTCGTCGGCGTCAGGGGTCTCTACTCTCGTGGCCATACACACTATTCCTGGCTGATGAACGAAAACGTTGTCCTCCGTCTACTTCTGGGATGCACCAAGATAGAGTCTGTCTCTGTCTTCAACAACCCGATCCTATCAAGAAGATCCCAGCATAGGGAACACGCTATTTATCCCGTATTATCTCATAGGATGGCCTAGAGTTCTGAAGGAAACCTGGACCAGTTGGACGCCGTCTATTCAAGTAGTACGGCTAGTCCATCCACCAGGGCTTCTACATCTGCTCTAGCGAGTTCGACCTCGGTGTCTACCATGGATCCGTCCGATTCCATTACAACTGTTCCACCCTCTGACTCAACGCTCTTGGTTGTCTCACCGGCTTGTTGAACGTGCAGCCGGACATCCTCCGTGTCAACCTCCATGGACACTTGCCCGTCGACGAGGCGAGAGCGAACGCGTGTCGGTTCGACAGTCGTGACCGTTTTTCGCATCGTCGTCACCCCATACGGTCCAGTGCGTTACGCCGATCTTCGACAGGCGTCTGGTCGTATTTCATCGTCGTCTCTGGACTGTGGTGTCGGAGCTGGGTCTGTGCGGCCGCGAGGTCCTCCTCACGGGTCATATAGGTACCCGTCGAGTGCCTGATCGCGTACCAACTCATCTGCCGGTTCTCGGTCGAGATGTCTGCAAGCTCGCAGAGCCGGTGCAGGACGTATCGCAACGACGCAGTCTGGTACGGATTTGCCTGTCGCGTCAGCCACAGCCTGTCCGTGTCCTCGTACTTCTCGTAGGCCGCACGCTGATTCAACCAGCGTTCGAGGATGTCCACGGTCCGTTGCTGCATGCCGACGATCCAGTTCCCCACGTTCTTCGAACTCTGTTCCTTCGGGATGCGCAGCACCCCGTTTTCGAGATCGACTCAGCTTGTCACTGCACGCTCAACTTCAATTGGACGCAGGTCAGCGTCGAGACTCACCCACACGAGACTCGGGATCTTCCAGCCGTTCGCCTTCTCCCAGTCTTCCGGTGAGACCTTCGACTTCGGTTTCTCGAATCGCTGGGCCAGGTACGCCTTCCAGCGGTCTCGCTCCGATGGTGAGAGGTTCGCGTACGCAGGAACGGTCCCGTATTCGAGCGCTGCCTCTCGAATAGCGGTCCGTTCTTCGCGCGTCAGGTAGTCTCGCGGAGCGGTGGTCTTGTCGCGTGTGGCGAACGAGATCTGCGGCTTCCATTCGTCGAGTCCGTGCTGGTGTTCGCGCCACTTGAACAGCATTCGGGCCGCCTTCCGGCCGTTCGCTTTATGCGCGTTGCTCTTCTCCTGGCGGGCGAGGTGTTGCAGCCAGGCGTCCCCGTGCTCGTGCGATGTTGGCCGTATAGCCACCGTACTCCTCCCACACCCACCGGTAGAACGCGTCCATCCGATGGCTGCGGTTCTTGACCGTCATGTACGCGTATCCCTCTGCGCGCTCGGGTTCTTTGCCGAACGTGAGCAGCCACTCCAGGCACTGCTCGCGCTGGGAGCGGTAGTCGATGAGCTGGCGTTGATTGAGGACCGCTTCTGATGGTTCGGGGACGACCGAGATCCCTTCGAGGGGGTTCGTTGCCTCTTCGGCGTTTTTCATCGCCTGACCCCCGCTGGACGGCCCGGTTGCTTGCCCCGGGTGTTTCACGATCGCGAGACGGCGGTTGATTTTTCCGTTCGAGTCCACTTGCCGGCGTTTTTCGGCTAATCGCCAGATGGCGGCGACTTCGACCGGCCTTCTGAGTCGGATAGCCCGTGAACATTTGTTTATTGCATCTCCGTTTGCGGGCGATAACTACCAGCAGGAGAAGGGGTAGGAGTGCTCCGGCGGGGATTTGAACCCCGGTCATTGCCTCGAGAGGGCAATATGATTGGCCGGACTACACTACCGGAGCGGGCTTGCTGCACCCCAAGCTATCCCCGAACCACGTAAAACAGTTCCGTTTTGGATCGTGATCTGGGAGAAATTCGCACGCGGGCGGTCGAAAACCGCCGATCAGATCGACGGAGACGGAGCCGAAGACGCGGACGCCGCTCGTCGGTACCGACCTCCGTAAAATCGCGGCGGACGCGGCCTGCCCCTACGCAGGCCGAACGAGGGATCCCCCATGACCAGGATCCGTCGTCCCCGCCGTCACGTAGGCGCTCGTCCTACCTTACTATCCACCGCCTAAGGCGCGAAAACCGATTCGGAGGCGAAATTCGCGATCGACGCGTTACTGATCCTCCGGCTCGACGACCGTCGGTTCGCCGTCGGTCGAGTGGCGGATCTCGACCGCGTGGCGGGTGTGCCGCGCGTGCGTCCTGGCCCACCGGCGCGCGGCGTCTCCCGACAGTCGCTCTACCTCCTCGGGGCAGCGCAGACAGTCCGCCCGCCACGTCGTCACGTCGTCGGGATAGTGCCCCGTGTGGCGCTTGTGGTCGAGCGCGAACTGTTCGAGCGCCTGGTTTCCGACCCCCAGTTCGTCGAGTTCGTAGGAGACGTCCCACTCCCGCCCGCACGTCGTACACGAGACGATCGGCGTATCGTCGATCTCGCCGTTCGGGGGCGGAAACGGATCGGAATCGGTTTCGTCGTCGGGATGCTCGGACACGTGTTCCGATTGCAGGTCTACGCTTTTCAACGTGGCTCTGTCGCGCTCGAACGCGGCGCGGACGGGAAGGGAAGCGGTCCGTTCGCCGTCGAACGGTCGCTCCGCGTCGAAGACCTACTCGTCGTCGAACGGCGATCCGGCCGCCTCGGGTTCGTGTCCGCGCAGGCTGATCACGTTCTCGCGGCCGACGCGGAGCTTCGAGATGAGCCCCTCCTCCTCCATGTCGGAGAGGAGCATGCTCACCTTCGATTTGGACCACCCGGTCTCCTCGACGATCTTCACCTGCTTCATCCGGCCGCCCCGGTCGCGGAGCAGCGAGATCACCCGGTCCTCGTCGGAGAGCAGTTCCGTGTCGGGGACCGCCGGTTCGGTCGCCGACGGCGCGGAGCCGCCGTCGTCCGGCGGGTACCGCGGCTCGTCGCCGACCGCCGCCGCGCCGTCGCCCGAGTTCTTCCCGTACCAGAACGCCGCGGCGACGCCGCCGAGCACGATCACGAGGACGCCGACGAGCCACATCCCCGCGCCCGAATCGGACGGCTGCTCCTCCATGAGTCCGTCCGTCCGCGTCTCCGTCGCCGTCGGCTGCGCGCTCACCCCGGACTCGTTGGGGACGAACACGACGCGCGGGCGGTTGTCCGTGAACTCCATCTCGCCCTTCCACGTCACCGAGTCGCTGTCGCGGAGCGACGTGGTGTTCGACTGCGTCGCGTTGGGCTCGACCGATTCGAACACGAGCTCCGGTCCGGGTCGGACGACGAGCGACTGGCGCGGGCTGATGTACAGCCCGCCTTCGAACACGTCGCCCATGACGACGCTCTCGTTTTCGCGTTCGGCGAAGTTCGTCCACGTGAACGACATCTCGACGACGCCGATCTCGTTTCCGAGGCTGCTTTCGGTGTACGCCCGCCGGGAGAAGTTCGTCGCCTCCATCTCCCGTCCGGTCACGTTTCCGCCGTCGCGGACGAGCTTCTGCGCGTCGGTCCGGAAACCCGAGTACAGCTCGGTCTCCCCGTTGTTGAACTCCTCTGCGAACGCCTCGAAGTCCGCTCTGTCGCTTTCGTTGGAGAGCGTTCGTTCGTAGTGGAACGTCCACCTCGCAGACTGGTTCTCGTAGACGACGAGGACGACCCGATCACGATCGAACGACTCCTGCGCGTAGTTCGGATTCGCGTCCTGATGGACGTGACTATCGGCGGGCGCGCCGACCCCCGCGACGGCGGGCGAGACGGCGCACAGCGCCGTGAGGAGCAAAACCACAGCGAACGCGCCCGGTTTTTCCATCGACCTGATAAACTTCGGGCGGAGCAAAAGAGTTTTTGACACGGCTTCGGATGCGAACAGTCACCGAGTCGCACTCGGTGCGCCGGCG
Source organism: Halegenticoccus soli (assembly GCF_002844195.1). Lineage (GTDB taxonomy): Archaea > Halobacteriota > Halobacteria > Halobacteriales > Haloferacaceae > Halegenticoccus > Halegenticoccus soli. The sequence continues at coordinate 97,400 of NZ_PEND01000008.1, read as the reverse complement.
TGGACGGCGGTTCGGTCGGTCATACGACGCGCTTTCCGTCGCTGAAGACGTGGGCGGGATCGCGCCACGCCGCGGCGTCCTCGCTCGGGTCGGCTTCGAGCACGACGAGGTCGGCCCGGTACCCCTCCGCCACCCTTCCGACGTCGGTCAGCCCGAGCAGCGAGGCCGCGTTGACCGTCGCCGCTTCGAGCGCGGCCTTCGGCGTCAGCCCGTACTCGACGAGCAGTTCGAGCTCGCGCGGGATCTCGTCGAAGAAGTTGAACGGCGTTCCCGCGTCGGTTCCCATGGCGATTCGGACGCCCGCGTCCAGCGCGTGCTCGAAGGCGCGCTCGTAGTGTTCGATCGCCGCCTCCGTCTTCTCGACGGCTTCCGCGGGGATCCCCGCCTCGGTCCCGTGATCCGCGATCCCGCGGAGCGCGCTCGCGGTCGGCACCCAGTACGTGCCGCGGGCGGCCATCAGTTCGGCGGCCTCGCGGTCCATGTACGTCCCGTGCTCGACGCTCGTGATCCCCGCGCGGACGGCGTTCTTGATGCCGACGACCCCGTGGGCGTGGGCGGCGGTCGGGACGCCCTTCGCGTTCGCCGCCTCGACCAGCGCGTCGAGTTCGTCGGGCGTGAGCTCCGGCGCGCCGGTGAGCGCGCCCTCCGTGAGCACGCCGCCCGTCGCCATGCACTTGACGGCGTCCGCGCCGCGCTTCAACTGCTCGCGGGCGGCCTTGAGCACCTCGTCCGGTCCGTCGGCCTCGCGCCCCCACGGGTGGCCGTGACCGCCGGTCATGGTGATGTTCTGTCCGACGGCGAGCACTCGGGGACCCTCGATGACGCCCTCGGCAACCGCCCGGCGGGCGTCGAGCGCGAGCGAGTCGCGGGCGCCGAGGTCGCGCAGCGTCGTCACCCCGGCGCGGAGCGCCTTCCGGAGGTTCGCCGCCGCGCGGTACGCCGCGGTCGCCTCGCTCTCGCCGTGGACGGTGCCCGTGTCCGGTCGTCCGTCCATCATCAGGTGAACGTGCGTGTCGATCAGGCCGGGGGCGACGAACCGCCCGGAAACGTCGATCACCTCGCCGCCGTCGGCGTCGACGTCGCCGACCGCGACGATCTCGCCCCCCTCGACGGCCACGTCCGCCTCGCGGGTTCCGTCCGCGTCGACGACACGTCCGCCGCGTAATACGTTCATGCGGCTTGGTAGATGTGACCGCTCCTAAAGCCGAGGGTTCCGGCGAAGCGGACGGCGGCGGTCGGACGGACGCGCGGCGGTCGACGGCCGACCGCGCAATGACCGGACGACGCCTCCCCGTCTTCATCTCCGTCCGCTGACGCCTACGCGTCCCCGTCCGCCGGCACGGTGCCCAGGATCCGAACTTCGTCGCCGACGGACACCGACTTGCCCCACTCGGACGCGGGGACGACGGTGTTGACCATGAGCCGGAAGTAGTGATCGAACCAGTCGCCCCCGCTCCAGTCGGGGAGCGTCTCGCGGCGCTTCTCGGCGAACGTCCCCGCGAACCCCTCGTACTCCTCGCCCGTCTCGGGATCGCGCGTCGGGACGACGCAGCGCTGGCACGGGTTCACGCCCTCGAAGCGCACGCCGGAGCGACGACCGTCCGAACCGTCGGTTTCGCCGGCATCGGGTCGACTCGCCCCTCCTATCTCGCCGGCGACGGACCGGCTCGCCCCTCCTATCTCGAATGCGACGCGGCTCCCGCGGTCGGCGAACAGCCGATCCTCCCAGAAGGGCGGGACCCCGCCGATCTCGAGGTTCGCGCGGAGCCGCCGCCGCATGCTCTCCTCGTCGATCCCCGGGAACCACGAGGCCGCCTCGCGGATCGTCGCCGTGCTGATGACCGTCGGCCCCGACGCCTCCGCGTCGTCCGGGAAGCCGCCGGCCGGGTCGCGCCGCAGCTCGATCGGCTCCCCGAAGTACTCCGAGAGCCACTCCGTCAGCGCCCCGCGGTCGCCTCGGAGTGAAAACGTTCGCTCCCCGCGATCGGGCGCGCGGAGCGTCACGGTCCCGGCCGCCGGGTCGACCGCCGACCGGAGCCGATGGACGGCCCGGTTCCGCTTGCCGTTGACGTAGTTCCCTTCGGCGTCGAACAGCGCGTACTCCCGGTCGCCGGCGATCCCGCCGTTCTCGACGATCCGCGCCGACTCCACCTCGCGCGGATCCAGCGACTTCACCGGAAACGTGGTGACCCGCCGGAGCGTCGGCGTCGGATCGTCCGCGTCTGACACGGTTCGCTCCGTCGCTACTCCCCGCCCCGCTCGGCGTCGAACCCGGCGTCGTCGGAGGCGGCGTCGCGTTCCTCGGCGAGCAGTGGTTCGATCTCCTCCGTCGGGAGCGTCCGGTACCCCTCGTCGGCGGTGACGGTGATCACGCTCAGCCCCGCGGCGTCGAGCTCCTCCTCGTCGGCCGCGAGCGCCCGGATCGCGAGCCGGAGCCCCGAATCGAGGTCCATGTCGTCGACGTATTCGGCTTCGAGCAGCTCCTGGATCGACTCCCGGTCGGCACCGATGGCGACGGCCCTCCACTCCTGCGACGTCCCCGAGGGGTCCGTGGCGAACAGGTGCGCCCCAGCGTCGTCGACGCCGCCGAGCAGGAGCGACGCGCCGTACGGGCGCGTGCCGCCGGCCTGCGTGTTCTCCTGGATGTGGTCCGTGACGGCCGTCGTCAGCGTCTCGACGCCGATCGGTTCGCCGTAGCGCAGGCGGTTGATCTGCGACTGGCGGCGGGCGAAGTCGACGAGCTGGCGGGCGTCGGCGACGTGGCCCGCGCTGGCCGCGCCGACGTGGTCGTCGACCTTGTGGAGCTTCTCGACGCTCTCCGCCACCATCAGCGACGAGCCGACCCGGCGGCGGGCCGCGAGCACGACGCCCTCGGACGTTCTGATTCCGACGCCGGGAGCGCCGCGTTTCACGGCCTCGCGCGCGTACTCGACCTGATAGATCCGACCGTCGGGCGAGTAGAGCGAGGTCCCCCGGTCGTACGCCTGCTGATTCGGACGGTTCATCGACCGCTTCCCCCTTCGCCGGCGAACGGCGCGGCGACGCTGTCAGTCATCACCGGCCGGTACGACCCCGCGCCGGAAAAAGGCACCTCACCCAGCGAGCGGTTCGGGAAGCGGAAGGCGGAAACGGTCAGTCCCGCGTCCCCGCGACCTCCACGACCTCGGCGTCCGGGGCGTTCCGCTTCACGCTCTCGATGCCCTGTTTCGCCTTCTGGCGCGTCGCGTATCCCTCCCCGCCGTCCGCGATGATGTTGCCGTTGTCGTGGCGGAGCCGCCAGCGGTACTCGCCTCGCCCGTCCTCGTACACCTCGAACGTCGCCTTGCTCATAGTATATGAGTAGACAGTAACTGTAAAAACAGTGTTGGAAGCGTAACTAACCGAACCCCGGCGGGCTCGTCCGGCGTCCCGCCAGACAGCGTCATATAGCTGCGGCGCCCCTAGACTACCGTCATGAGTACGAAAGAGGAACTGCCCGAGAAAGAACTCACGGCGGACGAAGAGCACTTCCGCTCGGCCGACGCGCAGTCCCGGTTCGATTTCAAGAAGGAGCAGAAGGCCGCGTTCCAGGCCGAGAAGGGCCTCACCGAGGAGACGATCCGCGTCATCTCGGCGGACAAGGGCGAGCCGGAGTGGATGCTGAAGCGCCGCCTCCGCGCGCTGCGGATGTTCGACGCGATGCCCATGCCCTCCGGCTGGCCGGGGCAGCCTGACCTGTCGGAGGTCGACGTGAACGAGATCGTCCCGTACATCCGGCCCGACGTGGAGACCCGCGGCGGCGTCCGCGACTGGAACGAGCTCCCGGAGGAGATCCGCGACACGTTCGACAAGCTGGGGATTCCGGAGGCCGAGCGCAACGCCCTCTCGGGCGTCGGCGCCCAGTACGAGTCCGAGATCGTCTACCAGAACATGCAGGAACAGTGGGAAGAGCAGGGCGTGATCTTCTGCAACATGGACGAGGCCGTCCAGGAGCACCCCGACATCGTCAAGGAGTACTTCATGACGAAGTGCGTGCCGCCGTCGGACAACAAGTTCGCGGCGCTGCACGGCGCTATCTGGTCCGGCGGCTCCTTCGTCTACGTGCCGGAGGGGATCACCGTCGAGATGCCGGTGCAGGCGTACTTCCGGATGAATTCGGAGGGGATGGGCCAGTTCGAACACACGCTCATCGTCGCCGAGAAGGGCAGCGAAGTCCACTACATCGAGGGTTGCTCCGCGCCCAAGTACGGCGTGTTCAACCTGCACTCCGGTGCCGTCGAAGTGTTCGTGGGCGAGGACGCGCACGTGCAGTACTCGACGGTGCAGAACTGGTCGAAGAACACCTACAACCTCAACACCAAGCGCGCCATCGTCGAGAAGGGCGGCCGCATGGAGTGGATCTCCGGCTCCATGGGCTCGAAGTCCACTATGCTGTACCCCGCGACGATCCTGAACGGACGGGGCGCGAGCGACAACCACATCACCATCGCGTTCGCCACCGCGGATCAGAACATCGACACTGGCGCAAAGGTGTACCACAACGCCCCCGAAACCAAGTCCACGATCGTCTCGAAGTCGATCTCGAAGGACGGTGGCCGCACCAACTACCGCGGGCTGGTCCGCATCGCCCACGGCGCGAAGGACGCCGCCTGCTCCGTCGAGTGCGACGCGCTGATGTTCGACAACGAGAGCCAGAGCGACACGATGCCGCACATCGAGATCCACGAGAGCGACGTCGACGTCGCCCACGAGGCGACGGTGGGGAAGATCGGCGACGAGGACGTGTTCTACCTCCAGTCGCGCGGCCTCGGCGACGACGACGCAAAGCAGCTCATCGTCTCGGGGTTCATCGAACCGATCACGAACGAGCTGCCGATCGAGTACGCGGTCGAACTCAACCGCCTGGTCGAACTCGAAATGGAGGGCAGCCTCGGGTAAGCAGCCGGACGAACGATCCTCTTTCGCCTCCTCTTCCGTCTTTTCGGGCCGACGCCCCTATCCGCGCTCGATCCCTCCGTTCTCACGCGCAATGGTCAACGCCTTCTGGCTCGATCGGGATCTGCGGCGGGCGGCCGAGTGGCTGGTCGACCGGCACGTCCTGAGCAGCGTCTTCGAGGGGTCGATGGTGCTGACGACCGCCGCGCGGCTGAACGGGTATCCCGATCCGGAGGACGACCTGTACTTCACCCACGCGGGCCATCCGCTCACCCGGTGGGCCGCCGCCTCGCGCGAGAACTGGCGGCGCGTGTACGACTACGTCGACCGCGCCCACGACGAGTGGCGCTACCGCTGGGACCACGACGACGACCGGGTCCACGGTTCGTGGGCCACGGTGGGGACGCTGGACGACGACCTCCTCTCAGACCTCGCGTGGCCGGAGACGGGGCGGTCTGATCCCCCGCAGGTGACCGGCGGCTGGAAGGCCGACGACTACGTCGACGCCTACCGGCTCTACTACGCGAACGAGAAGCGCCACCTGTTCGGCTGGGCCAAGGACCGAACCGAGCCGCCGTGGATCGACGAGTACACGGTGCCGGAGGGACCCGACGCCCACCGGTTCTGAGAACCCGAGAGTCCCGCCGACTGACGACGGCGGCACAGCGCCCCGTCAGGCGACCTTCCGACGCCGGTACTCGACGAACGCCAGCTCCCCGCGCTCGTCGCGGCTCACCTCCTCCCACCCGCTTTCGTCCCACTCGGGGAACCGCGTGTCGCCCTCGAATTCTCGGTCGATCTCGGTGAGGACGAGGCGGTCGGCCCGCGGGAGGAACTGCTCGTACACGGTCGCCCCGCCGATCACGAAGACGGTGCCGTCCCCGCCGGCGGCTTCGCGGGCGGCGTCGACGGCTTCGTCGACCGACGCCGCGAGAACGGCCCCGTCCGGCAGCTCCGGGTCGCGCGTGCTCAGAACGACGTTCGTTCGATTGGGGAGCGGGCCGCCGAGCCGGGCCGCGATGCTCTCGTACGTCCGCCGGCCCGCGATCACCGGGTGGCCGGTCGTCGTCTCCTTGAAGTGCTCGAGGTCCTCGGGGTAGTGCCACGGCACGTCGCCGTCGGCCCCGATGACGCCGTTCGCCGCGACGGCGGCGATCAGCGCGATCTCGATCCCGGCGTCCGTCTCCGTCTCCATCTCGGTCTCCGTCTCCGTCTCCGTCTCCATCCCCGCTTCCGTTCTGTTCCCCCTTCGTCTCCGTTTCCTCCCGCCTGACTGCGTTACGGTGCGAGGCGGTTCTTCCGGTTCCGCATGTGCTCGTTGTAGTGGGCGAACGTGATCGGACACCACTCCTCGGCGAGGCCGAGGACGCTTTCGGTCAGCTCCCTGATCTCCCACTGCGCGTCCGCGGCCGCGCGCATGTCGGCCACGTGCATCAGCATCCGCACGTTCATCGACATCACGATGTTGACCTCGGTGCCGATCGGAAGGACGAACCGGGCGTCCTCCGGCGGCATCCCGAGATCCAGCAGTTCCTGGTAGTCGGCGACGGAGCGGCTCACGGACTCGCGGAACACCTCCTTCCGCCTCTCGACCGTCTCCTCGTCCACCGCTCCGGTCTTCTGGTTCCGGCCCACCCAGTTCGGATCCGACGCCGAGGGCGGCGTCACGACCATCTCGCCCGCCGCGACGTCGTCGGGGTCGACGTCGTCGAAGGAGACGTAGCGCATCGACTGCACGTCGAAGCTGACGTGGCGGTGGCGCGTGATCTGCGCCATGCAGGAGCGGCTGACGCCCTCGACGGCGAACGTCGCCTGCGGGTGCTCGAACGGGCCGAAGTGGCCGTGGTCGAGCAGGTGGCCGATGAGCGTCTCCATCTTCTCCTCGGTCGTCTCCCCGTCGACGGGCGCCATCGTCTCCTCGAACGATTGCTCGCCGACGAACCCCGCCGAGTAGTCGTTGCGGGCCCCCTTACAGATGAGCTCCTCCGGGTTCGGTGTGGCTTCGAGCAGGCGTACCTCCATACCTCCTCGGCGTGCGCCACGGGGGATAAATACGACCGGTTTCGCTCGAACCGTCAGAACCAATCCGTCGGGAGACGGACGAGAGGCATGATCCACAACGTCGCACAGGGCGTCCGCGCGTTCACGAGCAACGCCTTCCTCGTCGAGGGGGAGCGCACGGTTCTCGTCGACGCTGGCGCGAACTTCGACGTGGTCGCCCGCCTCCGCGAGCGCGTCGAGCGGGTCGACGCGGTCGTCCTGACGCACACGCACCCGGATCACGTCGGCAACGTGGACGCGGTCCGGGACGCCTTCGGCGTCGAAGTCTGGGGGTTCGATCTGGACCGTCCCGCCGTCGACCACGCGATCGGCGACGGGGAGACGGTTCAGCTGGGCGATCACAGCTACGTCGCGCTTCACACGCCCGGACACAAGGACGACCACCTCTGCTTTTACTCGGAGGACGCGGGCGTGCTCTTCGCGGGGGATCTGATCTTCCAGAACGGGAGCTTCGGTCGGACGGACCTCGAAGAGGGCGACCGGCCGACGCTGATCGAGAGCATCGACCGGGTGCTCGAAACCGTCGACGAGTCGCTCGGCGAGATGCACGTCGGCCACGGTCCGAGCGTCGTGACGAACCCCTACCACGACGTCGAACTGGCGAGCCGGGCCGCACGGATGGGCTGATCCCCGGTCAGCTGCGGGCCGCCGCCGCTTCCAGGAGCGCCCCGTACGCCGGTTCGTACGCCTCGGCGACCGCCGACGGATCGGACCGCTCCTCGCTCGTCAGCGCGGGCAGGGGGACCGTCTCGACGGGGTCGAGCAGTTCGACGACGGCCCCGACCCGCTCTTCGAGTTGCCCCTCCCGCGGGCTGCCGCGCACGACCGAGCGCGCGTCCAGGTACCGCCCGCCGTCGTACACGCGGGCTCGGCCCGGATCGACGACCGCGACGGCGTCAGCGTCGAGGTCCGACAGGGGAACCGCGATGTCGCCGTACGACTCGACGACCGCCGTCTCCGCCCGCCGCACCACCTCCGACAGCCGCCGGAGCGCCGGAAGGTGGTACTCGACCATCGCGTCGTTGAACGCTCCGACGTCGCCGACGCGGACTGCGCCGTCCAGCGGGAGCGCCTCGCGGACGCGGTCGGGGAGGCGGCCGTTCGCCTTCGCCTCGACGTTGACGGCGAACAGCGGGCCGCCCGGCGTCGTCACGCGGTCGACGAGGAACGTCCGGCCGCGCTCGCCGAGCAACCCCGACCGTCCGGGGGTCGGTCGCCACAGCCGGTGGATCGGGTTGAGCTCCTCCGGCGTCCAGTCGCCCGCGCTCGCCGCAGCGAGGCGCGCGGCGTCCTTGCCGTAGAGCCGTCCCTCCGCTGCCGCCGTCCGGTAGTCGTCGTGGTCGAACCAGTAGTCGTTGCCGGCGCGGGGTTTGAACCCGACCGGGGCCGCGCCCCGCCCGCGGAGGTGCGCGAGGAGCCCGACGGAGAAGGTCGTCTTCCCGGCGTCGACGCGGTCGGCTCCCGCGACGAGCAGCGTCATCGGTCGCCGTCCGTTTGCAGGCCGTAGTACCCGGGCTCGTCCTCGCTCGGCGGTTCGGCGACGACCATGTCGTCCGCGTTGCGCACGATCCAGGGGATGGCCCAGTCGAGCAGGATCTCTTCGGTCTCCACGTCGATCTCCGCGTCCGGATCGAGCCCCTGGAGCATGCGGGCGATCTCGTAGACCGTGTACATCAGGTCCGGATCGAGGAGCTCCTCCGCCGCGTAGAAGTCGCACGGATACAGGGCCGGAAACTCGTCTTTCGGTTTCGGCATACGCGGAGGTACGACCGGCCGGTCGTAAACACTGGCGGTCGAACGCGCTCTCCGTCCTCCGCCCGATCCTGTAACACGGTTGTCACACACGAAAATGGTTATCTGCCGCGGGAATCTGCCAAACGTATGAGCGACGCGACGGATCGACTCCTGGCCGTTCTCCGGGATTTCGGCGGCGACTCGCTGCGCGACGCGTGGCTGTTCGACCAGTGGACCCACGAGCGGCTGTACGTCCGACCGGACGTCGAGGCGGCGATCGCAGACCTCGACGTGGAGGCGTTCGTCGACAACGAGCGCTACGGATACGTGACACGCGACACCTACGAGTCGCTGTACTACGCCGAGTACGAGTACACGGTCAGGGGCTTCTCGGCGTTCGAACAGTTTCGCACCTTCCTCGCCGACACCGACGCCCGGATCGGCCTGTTCGCCGGGTTCGACCGGCGCGACGGGAGCTACGACTTCCCGGCGCTCGACGCCCGCATCCGGGAGATCGTCGGCGAGTACTCGATCGAGGAGTTCAGGCCCTCCGACGGCGTCGACAGCCTCAGCTCGTCCGCGTGACGGGACGGCGTCGCGCCCGCGCGTCGCTCGTCGATCACGCGCGTCGAAAAAATTCGGATCTGCCGACCGGTCCTACTCGAAGATCTCGACGGCCTGCTCGTAGCGGCGGCTCGGCTCCTCCCAGTCGACGACCTCGAAGAACGCGTCGATGAAGTCGCCGCGGGCCGGCCCGTAGTCGTAGTAGTAGGAGTGTTCCCACACGTCGAGCGCGAGGATCGGGTGGCTGCCCCAGAGCGCGCCCTGGTCGTGCTTGTCGACGACCAGGTTGCGCAGCTGATTCGAGAAGCTGTCGTACACGAGCAGCGCCCAGCCGCTGGCGTTCTTCGCGGCGGCCTCGAACTCGCCCTTCCAGGCGTCGTAGGAGCCGAAGTCCTCCTCGATCCGGTCGGCGAGCGCGCCCGTCGGCTCGTCGCCGCCCTCCGGGCCCATGTTCTGCCAGAACAGGTCGTGGAGAATGTGCCCGCAGCCGTTGTGGGTGACGTTCCGGATCGCGCTGCCGGACGACCCGAAGTCCCCGCTCTCGCGGTTCTCCGCGAGGGTCTCCTCGGCGCTGTTCCAGCCGTTCACATACCCCTGGTGGTGGGTGTCGTGGTGCCAGGTCAGCACCTGCTCGGAGATGCTCGGTTCGAGCGCGTCGTAGTCGTACGGAAGCGGCGGAAGTTCCTGACTCATGGGTGATTCCTCCGTCCGTTGTTTATTCAGGAACACTGTTAAACTTTGAGGAGTGGTACGATAGCACGCATCACGGTTCCGGGGGCGGCGGAACGAATCAGGGGAGGGCCGAAACGGGGAAAAGGTGAACGGGGCCGGCGGCGACGCCTACTGGATCGTCCGGCCCTTGCAGTCGTCGTAGCGCTGGGCGACGTCGTCCCAGTTGACGACGTCCCAGAAGTTGTCGACGTACTCGCCGCGGTTGTTCTCGTACTGGAGGTAATAGGCGTGCTCCCAGACGTCGAGAACTAAAAGCGGGGTCGTCCCCTGCGGCGTCTGGTTCTGGTGGTTCTCCGCGATGCCGACGATCATCTGGTCGCCGAGGTGGTCGTACAGCAGCATCCCCCAGCCGGAGCCCTCAACGCCCTTTGCGGCCTCGGAGAAGTGCCGCTTGAAGCCGTCGAACGAGCCGAACCGCTCCTCGATGGCGTCGGCGAGTTCGCCGCCGGGCTCGCCGCCGCCGTCGGGGCTCATGTTCCGCCAGAAGACGGTGTGGTTGACGTGCCCCGACAGGTTGAACGCGAGGTTGCGCTCGACGCCCTTGATGTCGCCGAAGTCGCCGCCCTCGCGCATGCTCTGCAGCTTTTCGAGCGCGCTGTTCGCGCCGTCGACGTACCCCTGGTGGTGCTTGTCGTGGTGCAGTTCCATGATCCGCGCGTCGATGGCCGGTTCGAGCGCGTCGTAGTCGTACGGAAGATCCGGAAGTTCGTAAGTCATCTTCGCCTCCGGTCGAAGCATCGACCGAGAGCGGATTAAATGTAAGCCAAGCTATCGTTACGTGGGAGTGTCGCTCCCCGTGACGTGCGGCCGGCGGCGCACCGGCCGCCGAGCGGTCACCGCCGGGCCACCGTACCGCGCTGTCGAGCGGTCACCGCCGGCCCACCGTGCCGCACTGTCGCGGGTCCGCTACGAACGGACGACCGTCCCCCGATCGTATTCGAGCGTCGTCGCCACCCGTTCGGCGATCGCCGCGCCGGCCTCGCGCTCGACGAGGTGGAGCGCGAGGTCGGGGCCGGAGGTGACCCCGCCGGCGGTGAGGAGGTCGCCGTCGTCGACCACGCGGGCGTCCACGACCTCCGCGCCGGATTCCCGGAGCGCTTCGATCGCGCTCGCGTGCGTCACGGCCGGGCGACCGTCCGTCAGCCCGGCGGTCGCCAGCAGCATCCCGCCGGTGCAGACGGACGCGACGGTCGCGCCGGCGGCGTGGTGGGCGGCCGCGGCCTCGGGGATCACCCCCTTTTCGGCCTCGCTCCACGCGCCGGCCTCGCTCCGGTCGTTCCAGCCGCCGCCGGGGACGACGACGACGTCGGGGCGGTCGGCGTCGTCCGGGTCGGGGAGCGCCCCGTCGGGTTCGACCCGGAGGCCGTGGCTGGCGACGACGACCTCCCGCCCGTCGAGGGTGACGAGCCGCGGCTCGATCCCCGCGCCGTACCCCGCGGCGGTCGCGAACACCTCGTACGGGCCGATCGCGTCGAGTTCGTCGAAGCCCTCGTAGAGGACGATGTCGATCCGGACCATGCGGTCCCTGCGAGAGGGGGCGAGAAAACGGTTTCCCAGGCGGCGAGACGCGCGTTCGAAGGCGGCTCGCGCCCGGGCTTTATAGACCCCGCCGGCGTGTTCCGACTCCGAACACGCTCGACAGACTTTAACCGGACGAGTCGAGTCGTCACCGTGTGAATGAGGTCCCGGATCCGGCGGACGTGTTCCGGCTTTTGGACGACGAGTACGCCCGGACGATCCTCGTCGAGACGAGCCGGGAACCGCTGTCCGCGAAGGACCTCAGCGAACGGTGCGACGCGTCGCTGCCGACGATCTACCGCCGAGTCGACGACCTCAGGACGCTGGACCTGCTGGTCGAACACACCAAGCTCGATCCCTCGGGCAACCACTACACGCTCTATGAGTCGACCGTCGAACACATCGACATCGAAATCCGAAACGGGGAGTTGGACGTGACCCTCACGCACCACGAAGACGTCGCCGACCGGTTCACCCGCGTCTGGGAGGACATCCGGAGGACCGACGGATGAGCGTCTGGATCATCGCCGGGAACCTGCTCGCCATCGCGCTCGGCTTCCTCATCGCCTACCAGGCGTTCCGGGGCTACCGGCGCAACCAGAGCACGCCGATGCTGTACCTCTCCGTCGGGTTCGCGCTCATCAGCGTCGGGGGCGTCCTGGACTGCTCGCTCTTCGACCTCGTCCACGGCGTGGTTCCGCTGCCCGGAATCGTCCGAACGGCGCTCGTCTTGGCGGGGATGGCGCTCATCTCGTACTCGCTGTACGTCTGACCGCCGCGCCGCCGTCTCGGCGGGAGAACGGATCGATCTCGATCTCACTCCCCGCCGCGCGCCCGCTCGAACGTCTCGATCGCCCGCTCGCGCCGCTCGCCGTGGTCGACGATCGGGGCCGGGTAGTCCGGCGCCGCCTCGTCGCGCTCTTCGTTCCCGAGTTCGTGCCACGAGTGGATCGTCCCGGCGTCGACGCCGGCCAGCTCCGGCACGTACTCGCGGACGTACTCGCCGTCGGGATCGTACCGCTCGCCCTGCGTCATCGGGTTGAAGATCCGGAAGTACGGCTGGGCGTCGGTGCCGGTCGAGGCCGCCCACTGCCAGCCGCCGTTGTCGTTCGCCGTGTCGTGGTCCGCGAGGTGCTCGCGGAAGTGGGCGTACCCCTCGCGCCAGTCGACGAGCAGGTCCTTCGTGAGGAAGGAGGCCACGATCATCCGGACCCGGTTGTGCATATACGCCTCCCGCCTGAGCTGGCGCATCCCGGCGTCGACGATGGGATACCCCGTCTCGCCCGCTTTCCACGCCAGAAGCTCCTCGTCGCGCCCGTCCCCCGACCGCCAGTCGATACCGTTCTCGTACGCCCTGTAGTTCTCCGCGACCACGTTCGGGTTGAAAAAGAGGACGTGCGCGTAGAACTCCCGCCACGCGAGCTGGGACCGGAACTCCTCGACCGAGTCGCGTGCGTCGTCCGCGGCGTCCGCGCTACCCGCGTCGCTCGCGGCGTCCGCCTTCGCCCCCTCCGTCGCCTCGTACACCTCGCGGATCCCGATCGTCCCCCACTTGAGGTCCGCCGAGAGCCGCGACGTGGCGTCCCGCGCCGGGTAGTCGCGGTCGGCCTCGTACCGGTAAATCGCGCCGTCGCAGAACGCATCGAGGCGGCCCCGGGCCGCGTCGGTACCGGCCGACCGGATCTGCGCGTCCGGCTCGTCGAACCCCAGATCGCCGATCGTCGGCAGCGCGTCGCCTTCGACCTCGGCGAGCCGATCGGCGTCGGGGGCGGCGTACGGCTCCGCCTTCTCGCGGTCGCGCCACTTCCGCCGGAAGTAGCTGAACACCGAGTACGGCTCGCCCTCGTTGGTGGTGATCGATCCCGGCTCGTGGTGGACCGCGTCGTGGTACGACTCGCGCGCGCGACGCCGACCCCGTCGAGCGCCTTCCGGACGGCCGCGTCGCGCTCGCGCCCCAGCCCCGAGTAGTCGCGGTTCCAGACGACGCGCTCGGCGTCGTACTCCTCGGCGAGGGCGGGAACGACGGATCGCGGGTCGCCGCGCGCGACGACGAGATCGCTCCCCCGGTCGCGGTACCACTCCCGGAGGGCCGAAAGGGCGTCGAGCATGTACCGGACGCGCGGCGGGGCGGCGAACGAGAGCACGTCCGGGTCGAAAACGAACGCGGGGACGACGCGGCCGAACTCGTCGACGGCGTCGGCGGCCTCGGCGAGCCCCCGGTTGTCCGCCGCCCGCAGATCGCGCCGGTGCCAGTGTATCTGCATGTCTCCCTGTGCGTTTCGCGCGCCGTTAAGCTACCGTCCCGTTCGGCCCCGCCGCCGCGATCGCCCTGGCTACAGCGGGCCGCCGCCGCTGGGAGTTCCGCTACGGGAGGTCGATCGCTCCGCGGCGTCCGTCGAGGATCGAGAACCGTTCCCCGCGGCGGAGTTCGAGCCAGCGAAGGAGGCGCTCGGCCCAGCCGAGCTTCTTCGCCTTGATCGGATCGACCGAGGGGTCGTCGAAGTCCCAGCCGACGAACGTCAGCGTCCCCGCGCCGAACTCGTCGGCGATGAACGCGGCCCGGTCGCCGTCGGTGAACCCGCCGTAGTTGACCACCGGACCGACCGGCGCGGCCTGCGTCGTCGCGAGGGTGTGCTCCGGGTCGAACGCCGGAATCCACTCGCGCACCGCCGCGAGATTGTCCCCGTGGGCGTGCGCCGCGACGGGGACCCCCTCGCGGGTCAGGTCGCGCGCGGTTTCGACGTTCTTGTCCAGGTCGGTGACCATCAGATCGACCGCGATCCCCGCGTCCCGAAGGAGGTCCGCCGCGGTCGAGGCGGCGAACACGTAGTCCGCCTCGGCGGCCCGCTCCGCCTCGTCGGCGAGCGAGGGACCCGCGCCCGCCACCGCCACCGCGGCGCCTTCGACGCCCGCGAACCGGCCGGTGTCGAACGGGCGCGCGAGGTCCGCGAGCGCGTCGCGCGACGCCTCGTCAGCTTCCCGACTAAATCCGAAATCCGACAGGATCGACTCGTAGGCCGGCTCCCACTCCGAGAACTTCACGGCGGTCGCTCCGCGGTCGTAGTACGGTATGGGCCGGAGTGGCACCAAGTACCCCTACCCGTGTGCCGTTCCGGCTTCCACGAGATCGGTTCCGGCCAATCCGTCATAAGTTTTCTCTTACTGACCGACATGAAGACTTATGTGTACGGCTGACCGATACTTTCGATCGCATCGTCGAGCGCGGGGGAGACCCCGAGCGCCGTCGACGCGAGGTCGGCCAGCGCCCGCGGGGTCCCGAAGAGGAGGACGCCCGTCCCGTCCGCGGCGTCGACGACCGTCGCTCCCGCGTCGGCGGCTCCCGCGCGGAGCGCCCCGCGCTCCTCGGCGTCGAGACCCGAGAGTTCGAACGCGCGGGTGACGCACTCCGCGGCCGCGGCCTCGTCCGCCCCGAGGCGTTCGAGGTGGCGCGCGCCCTCCCGGGGCGTCGTGACGTCCAGTTCCTCGACGCTCACGTCGCCCTCCTCGCGGACGCGCTCGCGGGCGAACGCCGCCCCGATCAGCGCGGCGTCGCGCGTCTCGGCCACGTCGTGCGTCCGGATCACGTGCGCGCCGCGTTCGACCGCCATCGAGGTCGCCGCGAGGCTCGCCGGCAGCGCCTCCTCGGTCGACCGGCCGGCGACGTCGCGGAGGAAGTTCTTCCGGTTGATCGAGACGAGGATCGGGCGACCCAGCCCGCGGAACTCCCGCAGGCGGCGGAACGTCTCGCGGTCGTCCTCCAGGGTCTTCGCCTCGCTCCAGCCGCCGAACGCCGGATCGACGATGGTCTTGTCGGTGAACCCGTTCATCTCGAGCGCCTCGTAGATGTCGTCAACGCTCTCGACCGCCCCCGGCCGCGCGAGGTCCGGCGGACTCGCCATTTTGACGACCGCCGCGTCGCGCTCCTCGCAGACGCGGGGCATCTCCGGGTCGGCGAAGCCGCAGATGTCGTTGACCATGTCGAAGCCCGCCGACAGCGCCGCGTCCGCGACCTCGTGGTAGCGCGTCTCGATGGAGAAGACGGCGTCGCCGCCGACGCTCTCCATCGTCTCGATCGCGAGGTCCAGTCGCTCCAGTTCCTCGTCCGCCGAGAGCACCTCGAACCGCTTGTTCGCCGATTCCAGCCCCACGTCGACGATGTCCGCGCCCTCGTCGACGAGGTCCGCGTCGACGTACTCGGCCGCCTCTCCCGGGTCGTCGAACACGCTCGGCTCGTACGGCGACTCGGCGCTCACGTTCAGCACGCCCATGATACGCGGCGGGTGATCGTCCCCGATTCCGAGGCCGGCCGCGTCCACGTTTCGCATACGCGGTGGGTGGGACCCGATCACTATAGGCGGTCCGATACGACGCGCGGCGCGCCGGCGTTCGGCCGATCCTGTCTCGCCCCGAAATCGGTCCGCTCTCCCCCCGCGGAGCACCGATCGCTGCGCCCGCGGATAAACTGAGCGACTGTCGCATACGTAACTGCACCATAAGATATTATAAAGTAATAAACTAAAAGAAACGGTCTGGGAGTTCGTAATGAGATTCGAACGTCGCACGTTCCTACGGCTCGCCGCGACCGCGTCGGTCGCGGGCAGCGCTTCGATCGAATACGGCAGCGTCCCCGCCGCGGCGGCGGCAGGTACCGACTGCGGAGCCGTCGACACCGTCCCCAAGATCGAGTTCTACTCGTCGGCCAGCCAGGTGGATCCGAACTACGGGGCGTTGACGGACGAGTCCGTCGTCGCCGTCTGGGCCGAACCGACGGCCACGAACGCCGACGACGACGGGAACGGCGACGCCTACGTCTACGACGACCTCACGCCCATTCCGCTGACGTCGGTCGACCGCGGCGTCTACGGCTTCGGCGCGATCCTGCTCCAGGACGACGACGTCGACTTCGACTACGGCAACGAGGAGTTCGTCCTGAACGCGTGGGACGCGGAACTCGGCGGTTCCGGCACCGTTCTCTGGGACGAGGGGCACGGTCAGTACTACACGCTCGACACGTGCTCGCAGTTCGAGAGCTACGCCGAGGATAACGGCTACGCCGTCGCGCCCACGACGTCCCTGGCGAGCGACCTCTCGAACGCCGACGCCGCGGTCATCACCTCGCCCGGCGAGGCGTTCAGTTCCGCCGAACTGGACGCGCTCGTCGACTTCGTGTCGAACGGCGGCGCACTGTTCCTCCACGACCAGTCGGATTACAGCGACTACGACGGGACCGGGTACCTCAACGACATCGCGGCGTCTCTCGACCTCGCCTACCGGTTCAACGACGACGACGTCAACGACGGCACCAACAACGTCGGCGGGGACGACTACGACGTCCTCACGAGCCAGTTCAACGCCAACGCGTTCGACCTGTTCGCGGACCGGAGCGGTATCGGACTCGACGCCGGCGTCCGCTACGAGGCGACCGTCGACAGCGTCACCGACGGTGACACGGTCGACGTCACGTTCGCCGACGGCACGTCCGCCGAAGTCCGCCTGCTCGGATTCGACTCGCCGGAAACGAAACGGAACGGCCGCTACGAGAAGGTCGAAGAGTGGGAGGGAATCGAAGACGACGGCTACCTGGCCGACTGGGGCGAAAGCGCCAAGGACTACGCGACGCAGGAACTCGACGGCGAGGCGGTCGAGATCGAGATCGACGCCGCGGAGGACGTCTGGGATCCGTTCGGACGCCTGCTGGCGTACGTCTACTACGATCAGGACGGCGACGGCAGCGTCGACACGCTGTTCAACGAGGAGATGGTCGCGAAGGGGTACGCCCGGGTGTACGGCTCCAACCTGACGAAACACGACGCGTTCTGGGAGGCCGAGGACGACGCGCGGGCGAACGGGCTCCGCGTCTGGCAGGAGAGCGACCCCGAGAACACCTCCGAAGTCCGCGACCGCGCGGTCGAGGCGGTGTTCGTCCCGAACGCGTCGAGCGTCCGCACCGGCGGCGGCGCCATCTCGCCCTCCCGCGTTCCGGTGTTCGCCGAGAGCACGGCCACGCAGGACCTCCGAGGCGGCGTGGCGTACGACGGCGACGTCCCGCTGGTCGGCGTCGATTCGAGCGCCCGCGTCGCCGTGATCGGCGGCCTGCCGATCGACGAGGAGTACCGCGGCGACGTCACCGACTACGAGCACGAAGTCTTCCTGACGAACCTCGTCGACTCTCTGTCGGACAGGACCGGCCAGATTCTCGTCGAAGGCGGCCACGGGCAGTTCAACGAGCGGCACTCGCTGTCGAACGAGGACGCCGTCGCCTACCAGCGCTACCTCGAAGGGCAGGGCATCGCGTTCGAGCAGGTCAACTCGCTCGACGGCGTCGGAGACAACGCGCTCTCGACGGCTCGGGCCCTCGTCGTCACCTCGCCGCGGTCGTGCTACTCGTCCGACGAAGTCGACGCGCTGAGGGCGTTCGTCGACGACGGCGGCGCGGTGATCATGATGGGAAGCGGCTACGGCAAGATTGCGCCGGACACCCGGAACAACTTCAACGACCTCGCCGCCGCGCTCGGAACGGACCTCCGCCTCAACGCGGATCACGTCTTCGACGACGATCACAACGTCAACGACGATCCCGCGCTGCTGTACACCGCGAACCTCAACACGTCCGACTTCTCGCTGTGGGACCCCTACAGCTGAGCGACGCGCTCCGGTCCGCGTCGAACGCTCGTCCGCCGCCGGATAGCCGCCGAGCGCGGCCGGGAGTCACGCTCTTTTTATCGGCAGACCCGTTAGTCCCGAGGTATGGCGAAGGTCAGCATCGGGCTTCGCGGGTGGCGGTTCGAGGAGTCCGAAATCTTCACCGACGAGGGCGAGTTCAAGCCCCTGGAGGAGATTCCGGCGGACCCGAAAGAGCGGCTCGTCCGGCTGAGCTACCTCATCGAAAAGCCCTGCGACGCCTGCTATCTGATCCACGGCGAGGAGGAGATAACGCGGTGCAACCAGGCGAGGATCGTCTACGGCGAACCGATGGACGAGGTGCTCCTCTGTGACCGACACGAGGCGGACTTTCTCTTCTGGTTCCGCGAGGTCGGCGGCCGCGACCTCGTCGGCGACGAGGACTTCCGCGACGCGTTCCACGAGTGGTTCGTCGGCGGCGGCCGGGCTCCGGAGGGGTACGCCGGGATCGAACACGTCGACACCGACCCCGACGACCTCCCGACCCCGCCCGACCCGCAGGAGATCCAGGATCGGCTGAACGAGCACTTCGAGGGCCGGCGGATCGACATCCGCGCCGGGACCGCCACCGGCTTCGGCGACGACGAGGACGGGAAGCTCGCCGCCGACAGCGTCGCGGACGGCGTCGAAGCGGCGAGAACGGACGCCGATACGAACGCCGACGAAGACGAAGAGAACGGTGAGGGGGACGACCCGGAGGACGACCTCTCGCTCGACGACGTGGACTTCGGCATCCGCTATCCGAAGAAATGAGCCGCCGCAAGCCGGTCGTGGTCGTCGTCGAGCCCGAGACGCCGGGGAACGTCGGCACCATCGCCCGGGCGATGAAGAACTTCGGCCTCTCCGAGCTCAAGCTCGTGAACCCTCCCGCGCTCCGCCCCGACGGCGAGGCGTACGGCTTCGCCGGGCACGCCCGCGAGGACGTCCTGCCGAACGCCGAGGAGGTCACCTTCGACGAGGTCGTCGAGAACTACCACACCGTGGGGTTCACCGCCATCACCAACGAGGACAGCCGCCGGCACGTCCGCTTTCCGTTCTCGACGCCGCGGGAGCTGAAAGAGCGTCTGCGGACCGTCGACGCCCCGACCGCGCTCGTCTTCGGCCGCGAGGGCCGCGGGCTGAACAACGACGAGCTCGAACGGCTCGACGAGGTGTGTTCGATCCCGGCGAGCGCCGAGTACCCGGTGCTCAACCTCGGGCAGGCGGCGACGGTCGCGCTGTACGAACTGCGCGACCTCACGGTCGAGGAGACCCAGCTCCCGGACGTGGAGCTCACGCGGGCCGAGGAGAGCGAGATCAAGCGCTTTTACGACTTCTTCGACGAGTTCCTCGACGCGTCGGGCTACAACGAGCGAAAGCGCGCGAAGACGAACCGCCTCGTCCGGCGGCTCGTCGGCCGCGCGCACCCGACCGACCGCGAGATCAACACGCTGCTCGGCGTGTTCCGCCGGGCGACCGACCAGCTCCGCGAGCGCCGAGCCGTCGTCGACGAGTCCGACCGCCGGGACGGCCGGCGGTGAGCGCGGCCCCCTCGGAGCCCTCACTTCCCCCCGTCGGAACCCCGTCGCGCGTACATCACGAGCGACACCATCGACAACGCGAGCTCACCGTCGTCGGTGAGCGTCTCAGCCCGACTCGTGACCAGGCCGCGATCGGGGCGCTCCGGCTCCTTGTCGAGGACCTCCGTCCGGACCGAGAGCACGTCGCCGGGGCGGACGGGCCGACGCCAGCGAAGCTCTTCGAGACCTTTCGCCCCCAGCGACGCCGCTTCGCCGAAGTGGTGATCGACGAGCACGCGCATGGTGATCGACGCCGTGTGCCAGCCGCTGGCGATGAGGCCGCCGTACATCGACTCCTCCGCGGCCCGCTCCGGATCGACGTGGAACCATTGCGGGTCGTAGCGCTCGGCGAATTCGACGATCTCCTCTCGGGTCACCTCGTACTCGCCGAATTCGGCGGTGTCGCCCACCGAGAGGTCCTCGTAGAAGATACGCGGCATCGGTGAGACGAATGCCGGGAGCGCGTAAGTAAATTCGGACCGCTCGTCGACCGCGCCTCCGTCGTCGAGCACGTCGGCGAGGGTTCATAAACGAAGAGGGGACCAGAACCCCCGTGACCTGACGCTCCGCCGCGGGACGGTTTCGCGGGTGTACGGCACCCCGTTCCGCGGACCCGAGTCGAAGCCGAGACGCTGCGATTCCCCGTGCCGTCTGTCAGCCTCCGAGAGAGCGACTACGATCGCTTCTGGATCTCCTCGCGCAGCACGTCGCTCACGACGCCGCCGTCGGCCTTGCCGCGCAGCGCGCCCATCGCCTCGCCCATGAGCGCCGAGAACGCGCCCATGCCCTGCTCTTCGACCTGCGCCTCGTTGCGCTCGACGACCTCGGCGACCGCCTCCCGAACCGCCTCGTCGTCGACGCCCGCCAGGCCAGCCTCCTCGACGGCCGCCTCCGCCGAGAGGCTCGGATTCTCCGCGAGCACCGCGAGCACCTCGCTCACGCCCTCCTTCGCGAGATCACCCTCCTCGACGAGCGACAGCACGTCGAGGAAGTGCTCGTCCGCGAGATTTTCGACCGGGACGTCGTCGCGGCGGAGCTCTGTCACGGTGCTCTCGAGGGTGCCGGCGGCGAGCGTCGCGTCGACGCCCCGGTCGACCGCCCGCTCGAAGACGAGCATCCGGCGGCCGAACGCGACCTGCTCGGCGAGGCCGGCGTCCAGACCGTACTCGTCCTGATAGCGCTCGACCTTCTCGGTGAGGAGCTCGGGCACTTCGATCTCGCTCGGATCGGGCTCGACCGGCGGTACGTCGGTTTCGGGGTACATCCGCGCCGCGCCGGGCAGCGGACGCAGGTAGCGCGTCGTGCCGTCCTCGTTCGCGCCGCGGGTCTCCTCGGGGACGCCCTCGATCGCGGCCCGCGCGCGCTCGGCGACCGCCTCGATCGCGAGATCCGCGGTCGTGGAGTCCGCGGCGACGATGGCGACGGCGTCGTCCTCGCCCGCGCCGACCGCCTCGCACAGCGCGTCGACCTCCTCGTCGGTGACGCCGTAGGCGGGGAGCTCGTCGGTGTGGAAGATGCCGCCGGCCCCGTGGCGCTTCGCGTGGTCGGAGAGTTCGGTTCCGAGGCGGCGGTCGGGCTGGATCTCCCGACCGACGAGCCCGTCGAAGCCGAAAAGCGGGACGGCGGCGACCTTTCCGCCGTCGAGAACGCTCGCGATGACGCCGCTTTCGGTGTCCTCGAAGACGCGCGTGACGTCCCGCGGTTCGCCCACGCTCGCGCCCCGGTCCCGGAGCTCGTCCCGGATGGCGAGCAGTTCGACCTGTCGTCCCACCTCCCCCCTGACGATGTCGTCGATGTCGTCGAGGCTCTGGACGCCCTTCATCTCGACGCGGGCGCCCTCGGCGATGGAGACGTTCACGTCCTGCCGGATGGTGCCGAGCCCGCGCTTCACCTTCCCGGTCGAGCGGAGGATCATCCCGATCGTCTCGGCTGCTTCGCGGGCCTGCTCGGGCGACCGGATGTCCGGCCCGGTGCCGATCTCGACGAGCGGAATGCCGAGGCGGTCGAGGCTGTATCGGACGCCGTGGTCGGTCTCGTCGACGCGCTGGGCGCTCTCCTCTTCGAGGAGGAGGTCCTCGACGCCGACCGGTCCCTCGCTCGTCTCGATCTCGCCGTCCTGTCCGACGAGCGTCGTCCGCTGGAACCCCGACGTGTTCGACCCGTCGACGACGATCTTCCGCATGACGTGCGCCTGATCGACGACGCCCATCTCGAGCATCGTCGCGATCTGCATCGCGACGTCGAGCGCCTCCGCGTCGAGCAGCCCCGGAGGCTCGTCGTCCTCCTCGACCAGGCAGGTCGTGTCGTACGCGAGGTACTCGAACTCGCGGTCGACGCGGCTCTCTTCGAGCGCAGCCTCGTCGATCTCGCCCAGTTCGCTCCTCGTCGGGTGGAGATAGCGGGTGAACCGCCGGACCGCCTCGTCGGGCTCGCGGCGCTCGGTGGGACACTCACAGAAGAGCTTCGTCTCGGTGTCGAGCTGCTGGTGAATTTCCAGCCCCGCGACGAGGCCGAGGTCCTCGTAGTCGTACTCGCTCATTAGCGGGGTGTGGGTCCGGGGGAGGTAAAAAGGATACAGTCTGCGCCGCGCGCGAGGGTCGTCGGACCACGTTGTTCGCTCGGGAGGGCCTGTCGTCCGACGGCGAAGAGGAGTAGCCGTGTCGCGGTCCGTCAGGCGCCGAGGAGCGCCGACGCGGTGCGGGGTGGTAGTTCAGCGGGTGCGACTCCGTCGGCGACGGATCCGCCGCAACCCTTCGCCGAGCCCTTCGGAGTCGCACCCGTCCGCGGGACATCGATAGTACCACCCGTCCCGAGTCGCGCGACCCTCCGGGAACTCGGACCCGCACTTTCGGCACACGAGCATGTCCCGTCCCCCGGTTTCCCGGTGAAGGTTCACCCCAGACATGACTAAAAACTCAGCGGCATTTACCTTGAAAATGTCGTTTCTACCCGAGTGCGGGTCTGAGAAAGGAAAACGCGCGCCGTCTACCGATTCGTCGCCTTCGGATCGCGCCGTCGGCCGGTCAGTCGTCGCCGAGGATTCCGCGGTGCGTCATCTTCGCGGGGTCGAGTACCTCGTCGGCCTCATCCTCGTTGAGGTACCCCTTCTCGATCACGACTTCGCGGACGGTCTTGTTCCGCTTGAGCGCCTCCTTTGCGACCTCGGCCGCCCTGTCGTAGCCGATGGTCGGATTGAGCGCCGTCGCCAGCGCCATGCTCCGTTCGACCTCCTCGGCGCAGTGCTCCGCGTTCGCTTCGAGCTTGGCGACGAACCGCTCGGCGAACACCTCCGACGCGTTCGAAAGCAGCTCCGCCGACTCGAGGAAGTTGTGCGCGAGCACCGGCTTGTAGAGGTTGAGGTCGAGCTGCCCCTCGGCCGCGCCCGCCGCGACGGCGGCGTCGTTGCCGACGACCTGCTTGTGGACCTGGTTGACCGCCTCGGCGACGACGGGGTTGATCTTCCCCGGCATGATCGAGGATCCGGGCTGGTTCTCGGGCTGTTCGATCTCGCCGAGCCCGTTTCGCGGTCCGGAAGCGAGCAGGCGCAGGTCGTTGGCGATCTTGTTGAGCGATCCCGCCACGGTGCGGAGCGCGCCGTGGGCTTCCGCCATGGCGTCGTGGGCGGCCTGCGCCTCGAAGTGGTTGTCGGCCTCGCGGAACTCGGTCCCCGTCTCCTCGGAGATGTAGTCGGCCGCCAGCTCCGGGAAGTCCGGGTGGGTGTTCAGCCCGGTGCCGACGGCGGTGCCCCCGAGCGCCAGCTCGCGCAGGTGGTCCTGGACGTCCTGTACGCGCTCTATCCCCTTTTCGATCTGCGTGCGGTAGCCGCCGAACTCCTGGCCGAGGCGGACGGGCGTCGCGTCCTGCAGGTGCGTCCGGCCGGTCTTGACCACGCCGTCGAACTCCGCTTCCTTGTCGGCGAGCGCCTCGCGGAGCGTCTCAAGCGCGGGCAGGAGATCCTTCTCGGCGGCCTCCAGCGCGGCGACGTGCATCGCCGTCGGGATCACGTCGTTCGACGACTGCCCGAAGTTGACCTCGTCGTTCGGGTGGACGACGCGGGAACCGATCTCCTCGCCCATGAGCTCGGCCGCCCGGTTGGCGATGACCTCGTTGGCGTTCATGTTCGAGGACGTGCCCGATCCGGTCTGGAACACGTCGACCGGGAACTGGTCGTCGTGCTCGCCGGCGATCACCTCGTCGGCCGCCTCGACGATCACCGCCGCCACGTCCTCGTCGATGAGCCCGAGGTCGCGGTTCGCCTGCGCGGCCGCCTTCTTCACGACGCCGAGCGCCCTGATGAACCGCCGGCCGAAGGTGATGCCGCTTATCGGGAAGTTCTCCACGGCGCGCTGGGTTTGCGCGCCCCAGTACGCGTCCGCCGGTACACGCATCTCGCCCAGGCTGTCCCGTTCCGTGCGGTAGTCCTCACCCATGCGTGCGTGCACGCGTAGCGCGGTGGTAAAACCCACCGATGCCGGACGGGACGCGGCTCGCCGAGTCGCTGTTCGCACTCCGGTCGCGAATACGCGTCTGTCCGGAGAGGTCCACCGTCGAGGTACAGTATTTATTCGGGGGTAATCCCTCCGTCGTTTAAAAATTCACTCAGATTAGTGAGAATGCGGGAAACACTTAACTTTCGAGGTGGCGGAGTCGGTCACGACCTTTGATGAGGGATCTGCTATGAGAGAACGCAAATCGAACGGTCTCCCGCGACGGTCGTATTTAAAGCTCGCAGGCGTCACGAGCGCCGGAATGGCCGGGCTCGCCGGCTGCACCGGCGGCGATCAGGGTGACGGGTCCGGCGGCGGTGGATCCGGCGGCGACGGATCGGGAACGCTCGAGATCGTCCACTGGTGGACCGCGGGCGGGGAGAAGCAGGCGCTGAACGCGCTCCTCGACGGGTTCAAAGAGAAGCACTCCGACGTACAGGTGAACAACAACCCGGCGCCCGGCGGCGCCGGAAGCGCGCTCGACGCCGTGGTGAAGAACCGCGTGCTCAACCAGAATCCGCCGAGCACGTTCCAGATATGGCCCGGCGACGCGCTCAAGCCCTACACCGACAGCGACGTGCTTCAGAACATCGGCGACAACGTCTGGACGGAGGAGATGCGGAACGCGTACCTCCCCGGACCGAAGAACGCGGCCAAACCCGCCGGGCAGTTCGTCGCCGTTCCGATCAACATCCACCGGCTCAACAACCTCTTTTACAACACGGCGGTCCTCGAACAGGCGGGCGTCGATCCGTCGAGTATCCGGAACCCGCAGGGGCTCGTCGACGCGCTCGATACGATCGCCCAGGAGACCGACGCGGTTCCGATGGCCCACTCGACCCAGGACTCGTGGCCGACGCTCCAGCTCTGGGAGACGGTGTTCATCGGGGAGCAAGGGCCGGACGCGTACGTGAAACTGACCGAGGAGGGTACCGACCCGGCGCAGTTCAGGGACGGCATCCGGAGCGCGCTCCGGCGGATCGACCAGTACCGTCAGCACTTCAATCAGGACGCGGGGTCCATCTCCTGGGACCAGGCGAACGGGAAGATCGTCGACGGTCAGGCGGCGATGATTCACCAGGGCGACTGGGCGGCCGGCCAGTACGTCTCGGCCGAGAACTTCAACTACGAGGGAGAGTGGAACATGGTCCCCTTCCCGGGCACGCAGGACACCTACTCCATCGTCATGGACTCGTTCGTGTTCCCGAAGAACAACCCCTCGCCCGACGCGACCCGGAAGTTCCTCAGCTACTGCGGGACGGTCGACGCGCAGAGGCGGTTCAACCCGGTGAAGGGGTCGATTCCGCCGCGAAAGGACGTCCCGACCGACCCGTTCGGACCGTTCCTCACCTCCCAGATGGAGGACTTCCAGAGCGCGAACGCGCAGCCGCCGACCATCGCGCACGGCTCCGCGGTGCCGCCGGAGGTGAAATCGAGCATGGAGGAGACGTTCGCCGCCTTCAACGGGAACTGGAACGTCGATCGGACGACGCAGGGCATCGTCGACGCCCTCAGGCAGTAGATGAGACGCAGCATTCGACGGCTCTTCGGCGGCGGCTCGGGGAATTCGGACGACGCCCGACCCGACGGGGGGACCGTCACGACCGGGCGGAAGTCGGCTCTCGCGCTCGACGGCGAGTTCGTCCAGTCGCTGCCGTTCTGGGTGCCGCCGGCGCTCCTCGTGGGCCTTTTCGTCTACGGGGCCATCGGCTGGAACGTCCTCATCTCGCTCACCGACTGGAGCGGCCTGGGCCAGCCAGATTACGGATCGCTCGACCTCTCGATGTACGCGCGGCTCGTGTCGGACCAGTCGTTCATCGCCGCCTTCCGAAACACGCTCGTGCTGCTAGTCGCGTTCACCCTCGCCTCGCTCCTCGTGGGGCTCGCGGTGGCGATACTCATCGACCGGGGCATCCGGTTCGAGAACGGGTTCCGGACCGTCTACCTGCTGCCGATGAGCCTCTCGTTCGTCGTGACGGCCATCTTCTGGTCGTGGATGTACAACCCGCAGGTCGGGGTGATAAACGAGTTCCTCCGCGCCGTCGGACTCGGCGCGCTCGCCCAGCAGTGGATCAGCGACCCCCGGTTCAAGCTCTGGGCGGTCATCTTCGCGCTGATGTGGCAGTTCAGCGGCTACTGCATGGTCGTCTACCTCGCCGGGCTGCGAGCCATCCCGACAGAGCAGTACGAGGCGGCGAAGGTCGACGGCGCGAGCACCGTCCGGATGTACCGGCGCGTCATCATCCCGCAGCTGCGGGCGTCGACGACGAGCGCCGCGGTGGTGCTCATGGTGTTCGCGCTGAAGGCGTTCGACTTCCTCTTCGTGCTGTTCGGGGACACCCCCGGTCCGGCGGCGGACATTCTCTCCGTGATGATGTTCCGCGAGGCGTTCTCGACGACCAACTGGGCGTACGGATCGGCGATCGCGACCGTGCTGTTCGCGCTCGCGCTGGGGGTCATCGCGCCGTACCTGTTCGTCCAGTACCGGCGGGGTGAGCTCTGATGGCCGCGACGGACGCGCCCGGCGCGCCCGCGTCGGGTTCCGACGGAGACCCGACCGACGACCGGAGCTTCGCCGATCGACTGCGCGCGACGGGGGCGCGGCGGATCGCGCTGTACGCCGCGCTCGTCGCGCTCGTCGCGTTCTACCTCTCGCCGCTGGAGAGCGGGCTGATGACGGCGTTCAAGACGCAGGACGCGTTCTTCCGGACCACTCCCTTCGCGCCGCCGCCGCCCGGCGGGTTCACCGTCGAGCCGTGGTTCGAGGCGTTCGACCGCCTCTCGACGGGACTGATAAACAGCGCCCTCCTCGCCGTTCCGGCGACGGTGCTGTCCGCGCTCCTCGGAAGCCTCGCCGCCTACGGCCTGACCAACGTCGACTGGCGCGGACAGATCGCCGTCCTCCTGCTCTTCGTCGCCGGCGTGTTCATCCCGTACCAGGCGGTGCTCGTGCCGCTGACGCGCTTCTGGACGATCGTCGACCTCCCGTCGCTCCTGTCGGCGTTCCCCCCGCTCGCGGCGAAGGCGGGGATAATCGAACTGATCGTCACGCACGTCGCCTACGGCATCCCGATCACGACGGTCCTGTTCCGGGCGTTCTACAGCACCCTGGACGACGAGATGCTCGAGGCGGCGCGGCTCGACGGCGCGAGCACGTTCCGCATCTACCGGCGGATCGTGCTCCCGCTGTCGGGACCGATCTTCGCGGTCACGCTCATCTACCAGTTCACGCAGATCTGGAACGACCTGCTGTTCGCGCTGGTGCTCATCTCCGACCCCAACGACCAGGTCGTCACCCTCGCGCTGAACACCCTGAAAGGGTCGATGGTACAGCAGTACAACCTCCAGATGGCCGGCGCGTTCGTCGCCGCGCTGCCGACCCTGCTCGTCTACGTTCTCTTCGGCGAGCAGTTCGCGGAAGGCGTCGCGGGGGAATCATAACCATGACAGGACTCACGCTCGACCGCGTCACGAAAGTGTTCGACGACGACGGCGGGGACGTCGTCGCCGTCGACGACGTCACGATAGACATCGAAGACGGGGAATTCCTCGTGCTCGTCGGCCCGTCGGGCTGCGGGAAGTCGACCACGCTCCGGATGATCGCCGGGCTCGAATCGGTCACCCGCGGGGAGATCCGGCTCGGGGACGAGGTCGTGAACCGCAAGCCGCCCAAGGACCGGGACATCGCGATGGTGTTCCAGTCGTACGCGCTGTACCCGCACATGACCGTCCGGGGGAACATGCGCTTCGGCCTGGAGGAGTCGACCGACATGTCCGACGACGAGATCGAGCGCAAGGTGACGGAAACCGCCGAGATGCTCGGCATCTCGGACCTCCTCGACCGGAAGCCGGGCGAACTCTCCGGCGGACAGCGACAGCGAGTGGCGCTCGGGCGCGCCATCGTCCGCGATCCCGAGGTGTTCCTGATGGACGAACCCCTCTCTAACCTCGACGCGAAGCTCCGCGCGGAGATGCGCACCGAGCTTCTGCGTCTCCAGGAGGACCTCGGGGTGACGACGGTGTACGTGACGCACGACCAGACCGAGGCGATGACGATGGGCGACCGCATCGCCATCCTCAACGGCGGGAAGCTGATGCAGGTGGCCACGCCGCTGGAGGCGTACCACCGGCCCGCGAACCGCTTCGTCGCGGGGTTCCTCGGCGAGCCCTCGATGAACTTCTTCGAGATGGAGGTTCGCGGGGATCGCCTCGTCGGCGCGTCGGAACGGACGGCGGAACCCTCGGGCGGGTCGTCCCCCGAGGACGGCGACGAGTTCGTCTACCCCGTCTCGGCCGAGACCCGGGAGGCGATCGGCGACGCGTCCGCGGTCACGCTCGGCGTCCGTCCGGAGGACGTGGAACTCGTCCGGACGGCCGACGGCCCCCACGACTTCGAAACCGTCGTCGACGTCGTCGAGCCGACGGGCAACGAGAACAACGTCTACCTCGCGTTCTCCTCGGAGAGCGAGCGCACGTTCGTCGCGACGATAAGCGGGATGCGGAGCGTCGAGGCCGGCCAGCCCGCGATCGCGCGGATCCCCGAGTCGGCGATCCACCTCTTCGACGCCGACACGGGCGAGGCGCTCCGGAACCGGTCGCTCGACGACCTAGAGGAGACGGAGCCGCGGGTCTGACGGGGACAGAGCCTCGCCTCCGAAGGAGACGCAACCGCGCGTCCCGAAGGAACGGAACTGTGCGTCCGACTGGGGCTACCACCCCTCTGCGGACCGAATCCCTTCGAGGCAGGCGCCGATCGGGTGGTATCCCGGCTCGACTGCGGGTCCCTCGTCCGTGTCGATTCGGTCGTTCCCCTCGGTGAGCTTCCCGTACCAGTTCGCGCGCGGGCGGTTCACCAGGTGCTCGTCGGCGTACGCCCAGAGGCGGTCGTACCAGTCCCGGTAGCGGTCCTCGCCGGTCCGCTCGCCGAGCACCGCGGCCGCGCCGATGGCCTCCGCCACCGGCCAGCCGTACTTGTCGGTCGCGAGCGGCTCCCCGTCCCGCCCGAAGGTGTAGTAGAAGCCGCCGCGCTCGTCGTCCCACCCGCGGTCGACCGCGGCGTCGAACAGCGCAGACGCCCGCCTGAGCAGCCAGTCGTCGTCGCGGTGCCGGGCGATCCCCCCGAGGAGCTTCGCCCACTCCGCGTGGTGACCGGGCTGGTACCCCCACGGCCGGAACTGGTGGTCGGGTTCGTCGCGGTTGTACGCGAAGTCGTGCTCCCAGTCATCGGTGTAGTGCTCCCAGATCAGGCCGTCGGTCTCCTCGGCCAGTTCGACGGTCAGGCGGCGCGCGATGGTGACCGCCCGGTCGAGGTACTCCTCGTCCCCCGTCGTCTCGTAGGCGGCGAGCATCGCCTCGCACGCGTGCATGTTCTCGTTCTGGCCGCGGTAGTCGGATTCGTCCTCCCAGCCGGGGCCGAACTCGCTCGCACAGAGGCCGTGCTGCGGCTCCCAGAACCGCCGCGTGACGAGGTCGGCCACCGCCTCGACGTCGCCTCCCGAACCGGGCACGCCGGCCGCCTCGGCGCGGGCGACGGCGAGCAGCACGAACGCGTGGCCGTAACACGACAGCGTCCGATCGACCGGCTCCCGCACGTCGAGCAGCCAGTGGTAGCCGCCGCTGTCGGGGTCCCGGTGGAACCCCTCGAGGAACGCGAGGCCGTGCTCGGCCGCGTCGACGCACCAGTTCTCCCCGTCCTCGTTTCCGTGGACGCCGCGTCCGTTCCTCCGTTCGTCCTCCTCCCCGCCTTCGCCTCCCTCGCCGATGCCGAGCGTCGCGGCGACGCTGAAGTTCGCGACGAACCGGCAGGTCGCCACGAGGTGCTTCGGATCCGGGTCGTACACGCGCCCGTCTACCTCGTCGAGCTGCGCGACGTACCCGCCGCGCTCGTCGATGCAGGTCGGATAGTAGAATTCCAGTACACCCTCGATTTCGTCGCGGAGCCGCGCGGGATCGCGGTACGTGTCCGAGTGCATGGCGGTCGTTCGCACAGCGCGGCGGCACAAAAGGGTGCGGTCGCCGACATCGGGCTGTTCGATCCCGACGATGCGGCCGAACTCGCGCTCGGGGAGGCGTGCTCCGCCGTCCGCGCCGTCACGCCGATCCGCCGCGCTCCTCGTACTCCTCCGGGGTGTACGTCTTGATCTCCATCGCGTGGATGTCGGTCGTCATGCGCTCGCCGAGCGCGTCGTACACCATCTGGTGCTGCTGAACGAGGGTCTTCCCCTCGAATGCGGGCGAGACGACCACCGCGGCGAAGTGCGCGTCCTCGTGGTTCTCGTCGTAGCTCCGCGGGCGCGTCACCGTCGCCTCTGCGTTCTCGATCTCCGATTCGATCATCGCCTCGATCTCCGAGAGGTCCATGCCGGAGTGGAAGCGACCGATCGGTAAAAACTCGGGCGGGTTCGGAGCGTCGGTCGGCGGCGCGCATCACGCGGGCGGTCGTCAGGTACTTCGTCCGGCCGTACCTCTCCGGCCGATCGCTGCACACGGGCCGCATGCTGTTCGCGTACCTCCTCGGCGCGGCGATCTTCGGCTGGTACGGGGTGTTTCTCGGCCCCCTCGTCCTCGTCGTTATCGTCGATTTTCTCCGACTGGTGTTCCCCCGGCTGCTCCGCGGCGACCTCGATCGGCCGAGGGACGACCCCGGGACGGCGTCGGCGTCGCCCCCGCGGCCGACGAACAGGAGCCCCGACCCGGGGTACGATCCGGACTCCGAGGGGTCGCCGGAGCCTACGTCTCCGGCGCGGGTACTCGGGTCGACCTCGGAACCGCCCACCCGCTCCGCCGTCGCCGCGCCGGGACGACGCGCCGTGCGACAGATTCTCTCCCGTTGAGAATCGGATTGCCGTATCGAATTAATCGAAACCGTGAAAACGAATTTAATAAATTATTTGATAGAATTTTATCTCCCTCGGAAGCCTACTGACGACCCGGTGAAATCCCAATGAGTACTGAAACCGAAAGCGGTGCCGAATCGATGGCGTCGATGAACGCGGTGAGCGAGAGCTGGCGAACCCTCATGATCGGCGGCGCGGTCATCGCCGCGCTCGGCGTCCTCGCCGTGATCTTCCCGTTCGTGACGGGTATCTCGCTCTCGCTCCTGCTGGGAGCGGTCCTGATCGTGGCCGGCGCGGTCCACGTCGCACACGCCTTCTCCGCGAAGGGGTGGAAGGGCGTCTCCCTCCAGGTGCTCCTCGCCATCGTCTACCTCGTGGCGGGGATCGGCCTCATGGCGAACCCCCTGCTCGGGCTGACGACCCTGACGATCCTGCTGATCGCGTACTTCGTGGCCGACGGGATCGTCGAGATCGTCATGGGTCTCCGGCTCCGACCGGAGGCGAACTGGGGCTGGCTCGTGGTCAGCGGCGCCCTCGCGTTCGTCGTCGCGGGGCTGCTCATCGCGAGCTTCCCGAGTTCGGCGCTGTGGGCCGTCGGGCTCCTCTTCGGGGTGAACCTGCTCATGAGCGGGCTCTCGATGATCATGGTCGCCATGAACGGCCGCAACGTGGCCCGCGAGGGCGTCTCACCCATGGCGGGCGCGCGCGGCGCCTGATCGCGTCCCGTTTTCGCTTTTCCGGTCGATCGATTCGTCCACCGGTACGTCGCCTAGGTCCACCGATCGAGTCCGGTCTGGACGAGCGACTCCTCGATGCGTTCGAACCCCCTGGCGACCTCGTCGGGGTCGACCTCCCAGGCGTCGACGACGTACTCGCGCGCCGCGGCGACGTCGGGATCGATGTCGGCGTCGTACTCGTACTCGTCCGTCACGGGCGGATCGAGAAACAGGTCGCGGATGCGGTCGGCGAACTCGACGTGGAGCCCCCGCGCGTCGAGCACCCCCCAGAGGTCGCCGTGCTCCTTCACGGCCGAGAGCGCGGTCTTCGGGCCGATCCCCTTGACGCCGGGGTTGAAGTCCGTGCCGCAGAGGATACCGACGTCGACGAGCTGCTCCCAGGTGATGCCGTGCGCTTCGAGCGTCGCGTCGAGGTCCATCAGCTCGGGGTCGCCCTTGCTCGTGAGCCCCCGGAGCGTCAGCGGCGCGCCGAACAGCAGCGTGTCGTAGTCCTCGCTGCCGACGTAGTCCGCGTCGCCCCGCCTGGCCATGTAGGCCGCCTGCGCCTCGCCCTCGGCGGGGGCCTCGATGTACGGCACGTCCAGCAGGTCGAGCAGCTCGCGGCTCGTCTCCTGGATGACCGTCGTGAGCCGCTGGGTCTGCGATTCGAGCCGCGCGGCCTCGATCTTGTCGCCGCGTTCGAGCGCCTCCTCCAGCTTCTCCTTCGCCTTGCGCTTCTGCTCGCGGCGGGACTCGATCTCGTCGTCCTTCAGTTCGGTGACGCCCCCGTCGAACACGAACACGGGCGTGATGTCGTGCTCGAAGAAACGCGGCAGCCCCTGGACCAGGCCGACGAGGTTCGCCACCTCCTCCCCGTCGGCGGTCGTGTACACCTCGTCGCGCGTCCACCGGACGGTCGTCGTCAGATACCGGTAGAGCCAGTTGTGCGCGTCGACGGCGACGACGCTCCCCCGAACGTCGTCGAGGGACACCGTCGACAGCGCCGCGAGTTCGCGCAGGTCTGCGTTTCCCATTGGGTCGTGCTTCGCGCGCGAACGCTTTCAAGCTCCCGAGTCCTGCCGGGGCCGCTCGTCGCCCTCCGCGTCGATCTCCGGGTTCCCGCTCCCGCCCTCCCCCTCGGCGGGCGGTTCGACGCGCGCCGGCGGTTCGGCGTCCTCCTTCGCGTCCAGGAACGCCCGCTCCTCGGCGCTGAGGTCGCGCTCCCGGAACACGTCGAAGCCGCACTGGTAGGTCGGCCGGTCGCGCTCGCCCGGCCGTTCGAGGACGAGCTCCGCGAGGCCGGTCTGCCGGCCGGTGTACGCGAAGCCGGCCTTGTACAGCGCCTGGTACGCGAAGGGGTTGTTCACGGCGATCCGGATCCGCCTGTACCCGCGATCCCGGGCGCGCTCGGCGACGAACGCCGCGAGCCTGGGGCCGAGGTCGGCCCCCCGGTGATCGGCGCGGACGGTGACGTAGCGGAGCCACAGCACGCCGGGGTCGGTCCGGTCCTCGTTGAACGCGACGGCGGCGAGCACGTCGTCGTCGAACTCGCTCGGGTCCGAAACGAACCCGGACCCGGCCGACTCGCCGTCGACCGACGCCTGCTCGTCGGTCTCGGCCGGTTCGCCGTCGTCCTCGGACGATCCGCCGCCGGGGGCACCGTCCGCGGTGCGGCGGACGACGGCCTTCCCGGTGTTCGACATCGCGAACTTGCCGGCGTAACTGAACGTTCGGTAGTCGAGCCGGAGCGTGGGTTCGTCCTCCTGCCAGCCGACCAGGGCGAACTCCATATCCCCGTTATGCGACGGAGCCGTAAGAGCCCAGGGCTTCGTCCCCGGCCGGGGTCTCGGCGAACCGACGAACCGGCGAATCGGCGGACACGCGCGGTCCGGAAGACCGCGTGGCGAACCGCGACCGATGAACCCCGCGGCCGATAAACCGCGACCGCGGCTTCGGACGCTCCGACCGCGGCCGCGGTCGTCGGACTCGCACTCCCGCCGTCGCCGCCGCGAAACCGGAACCCGACCAGTAATTACCCCCCCGACGAAACGTCGGATATGGCGAACCCAGTCGCGTCAGTGTTGGAACAGCGCGTCGACCGCGGGACGCTCCCGCTGGCCGTCGGCGACGTGCTCGTGATCGCGGCGCTTCTGACCTTCGGAACGATCAACCACAGCAGCGTCGACTTCGTCGTCGGAAACCCGCTCTACCTGCTCGGGGTGATCGCCCCGTTCCTCATCGGGTGGGTGCTCGTCGCGCCGCTCGTCGGAGCGTACTCGGCCGGGGCCGGCGAGTCGGCGAAGGCCTCCGTCCCCCTCGTGATCCGGTCGTGGGTCCCCGCCGACCTCGTCGGCGTCGGCCTCCGCGCGACGCCCCTCTTCGAGGGCGGGGCGGCGCTCACCTTCGTCGCCGTCACGCTCGTCGCCGGGATCGTCGGCCTCGGCGCCTGGCGGTACCTCGCCTTCGCCGTCCGCTGAACATCCTCTTCTTCTCACGACCGCGTCCGCGACAGGTACACGGCGATGAGCGCCGCCGCCGCCGCGAAGCCGGCGAGCGTCAGAAACAGCGCCGGCGGGTTGGCGTACGCGAGGATCGCTCCCGCGACGGCCCCGCCGAGCGCGCCCACGCCGAACACGCCCAGGTAGGTGTAGCCGTACGAGAGCCCGCGCGTGCCCGGCGGGGTGTACTCCGCGACGGTCGCCTGGTACATCGGCTGGACGAGAAAGAGGAAGAAGCCGAGGAGCGCCCCGACCGCGAGGAGCGGGGCGATCCCGAGGTTCGCCATCGGGAGGAAGACGAGCGCCAGGACGGCGAGACAGCCGAACGCGCCGGCGATGCCCCGCTCGACCGGGATGCGGTCGGTGAGCTTCCCGCCCACGTACTGCCCGACGACGCCGACCATCAGGAGGCCGGAGTAGAAGTACCGCTCCGGATTGAGCTGCCGGCCGCCGGAGGCCTCGGCACCGACCGCGTCGAGCGCCCCGCCCGGCAGGAGGGCGGCGAGGGGGATCGGATCGAACCCGGGGAGATCCGCCAGCAGATCCGGCATGAACGTCAGCACGCCGCGGTAAAAGAGCCCCGAGCACATCACGATCGCGAACACGGCGACGAAGCTCCCGGCGAACAGCGTCCGCGACTCCGAGAGGAACTCGGCGAGGGAGCTCACCCCGGTCGAGGCCTTCGAATCGCCGCCGGTTCCCGCTTCGCCCCCGTCGGCGGCGACCGCGGCGGTCTCGTTGAACTCGGCGCGGGAGGCGTAGGCCGCCGCCGCGAGCGCCGGGACGGCGAGCAGCCCGGCGACGGTCTCCCAGTCGAAAAAGAGGAGCAGAATCGCCGTCAAAAGCGGACCGAGGCCGATGCCGACGTTGCCCGCCATGCCGTGGTACGCAAAGCCCGTGCCGCGCTCCTCGACGCCCTTGCTGATGAGCGCCAGGCCCGCGGGGTGGTAGACGCTCGCCGCCGCGCCCCAGAGGAGCAGCGCGAGCGCGATCACGACGAGATTGGGCGCCAGACCGAGCAGGAGGAACGACCCCGCCATCCCGAGTAGACAGAGGGTGATGAGCCGCCGCGAGCCGACGCGGTCGACGAGGACGCCCCCGGGGAGCGCCCCGACGCCGAAGAGGCCGTAGCCCGCCGTGACGACGACGCCGAGCGTCGCCGTCGTCACGTCGAACTGCGCCACGCCGAGGTCGATGAGCTCGTACTGCGTGAGCCAGATGGTGACGAAGATCGGGATCGACAGCTCGTAGGTGTGCACCATGCCGTGGGCGAGCATCACGAGTCCGACGATGGCGCGATCGTTCCGGTTCACTCTCGGCAAGTCGGTGGACGCGGAGGTTTAAGCCTCCGGTCCGGGCAAGCCGATCGGCGTCCCGGCTCGGACCGGGTGATCTGCGACGGGCCGCGGCTCGACGGCGGGACGGCCGGTTCCGTCCGCGTCGGCGTCGCCGCGGCGCCGAGTGAGCGGATCGCCGGCACGGGTCTGGATATACAGGCACCGACGCTATGCGGAACCGTGCGGTAGATTCGCACCGAACCCATGTCCGCCGAGAGCGACCAGACCACCGACCACGAGACGATCCGGAACTGGGTCGAGGAACGAAACGGCCACCCCGCGCACGTCGAGGGAACCGGCGGCGACGACCCCGGACTGCTCCGAATCGACTTCGAGGACGCGGACGACGGGGACGAGTCGCTGGAGGAGATCTCCTGGGACGAGTTCTTCGAGGCGTTCGAGGAGAACGACCTGGCGTTCCTCTACCAGGAGGAGACGGACGAGGGCGAGGAGAGCCGGTTCTGCAAGCTCGTCGGCCGCGGGGACTGAGCCGACGGGGTGGTGAACCGATGAGCTTCGTCCGACGGACGACCGCGGGATCAGACGAGTCGCTGACCGCCGCCGTCGAGGAGATCCGGGAGAGCGCCCGCCCGCTCCGCGGCGGCGACGACCTCGACGCGATCGTCGACCGCCTCGGCGACGCCGAGTGCGTGCTCCTCGGGGAGGCGACGCACGGGACCTCGGAGTTCTACCGCCTCCGCGCCCGGCTGACCGCCCGGCTCGTCCGCGACCGCGGGTTCGACTTCGTCGCGGTCGAGGGCGACTGGACCGACTGCTACGACGTCAACCGGTACGTGAAGGGCGACCTTGACGCCGACGGCGCCAGGGAGGTTCTCGACGGGTTCGATCGCTGGCCGACGTGGATGTGGGCCAACTGGGAGGTCGCCGAGTTCGCCGACTGGCTCGCGGAGCGCAACCGCGGCCGGCCGGCCGACGACCGGGTCGGGTTCTACGGGCTCGACGTGTACGGCCTGTTCGAGTCGATGGAGGCCGTCGTCGACTACCTGGAAGACGTCGACCCCGAGGCGGCGGACAGAGCGCGGGATGCCTACCGGTGCTTCGAGCCGTACGGCGGGGACGCCCGGGAGTACGCCCGGTCGACGCGGCTCGTCCCCGAGGACTGCGAGGGCGACGTAGTCGACATCCTGACCGACCTCCGGCGGAAGGCCCGGGAGTACGAATCTGAGGGTCCCGACGGCGAGGAGTACTTCGCCGCCGAGCAGAACGCGGTCGTCGCGAAGAACGCCGAGGAGTACTACCGGACGCTGGCCCGCGGTGGGTCCTCGTCGTGGAACGTCCGCGACCGCCACATGGCCGAGACGCTCGACCGGCTGTTGGACCGCCACGGTCCCGACGGCAGGGCGATCGTGTGGGCGCACAACACCCACGTCGGCGACGCCCGGGCGACGACGATGGCCGATCGGGGCGAGGTGAACATCGGTCAGCTGGTCCGGGAGTCTCACGGCGCCGACAACGTCGCGCTCGTCGGCTTCGGCACGCACCGCGGGTCGGTCGTCGCGGGCGACCGCTGGGGCGCACAGATGGAGGAGATGTCCCTTCCCGAGGCGCGGAAGGGAAGTTACGAGGACGCGTTCCACCGCGCCGGCCGGGGCGACGTGTTCCTCCCGCTCGACGACCTGGGCGACGACAGCGCGCTCGCCGAGCGGCGCGGCCACCGGGCCGTGGGCGTCGTGTACGACCCCTCCCGCGAAGCCGGCAACTACGTCCCGACGGTGCTTCCGGACCGCTACGACGCGTTCGTCCACGTCGAGGAGTCGGAGGCGCTGCACCCGCTCCACCTCGAGCCGCACGGCGCGACCGAGCCGGAAACGTACCCGTGGGGCGTATGAGCGGGCCGACTTCCGGCCGGACGCCGGGTCGTCTGAACGACCGGCGGACCGACGGACCGGCCGGTTCGACGGCGGATCGAGAAGGTCCGGAACCGACCGACAGCGATCCGCTCGTGAGCGTCGTCCTCCCGACGTACGAGCGCGCGTCGGTTCTCGACGAAGCGATCGAGAGCGTGCTCGCCCAGTCCTACGAGCGCCTCGAACTGATCGTCGTCGACGGCGGGTCGACCGACGACACGCCGGCCGTCGTCCGGTCGTTCTCCGATCCGCGCCTCCGGTACGTCAGACGCGACCGCCCGCGGGGCGTCAGCGCCGCGCGCAACGACGGAATTCGGGAGTCCTCGGGGGAGCTCGTGGCGTTCGTCGACTCCGACGACCGCTGGCGCGAGGACAAGCTCCGGAGGCAGGTGACGGCGTATCGGCGCGCGACCGACGCCTGCGGCGTCGTCTACACCGGGATGGCGAAGGAGTACGGGGAGCCGCACAGCCGCGACGGGGCCTCCGGCGACGTGTACCGCGAGGTCCTGACCATGTCGGTCCCGACGTACACCTCCACGCTGCTCGTGGCGCGGACCGCGCTCGCCGATTGCGGCGGCTTCGACGAGCGGCTGCCCTGTTTCGAGGACTGGGAGCTCTGTCTCCGCCTCGCGCGGGCGTACGCGTTCGAGTACGTGGACGCCCCGCTCGTGATCAAGGGGACGTGCGGCGACAACGTCTCGGCCGATCCGGACGCGCTCGTCGCGGCGGTCGACCGGCTCGAACGCGAGTACGACCTCCCGCGCGGCACGCTGGCGCGCCTGCTCGGCGACGCCGGCGTGACGTACTGCGAGGCGGGCCGCCTCGACGAGAGCCGGCCGTACCTCCTCCGATCGCTCCGGTTGAACCCGGCCCAGCCGAACACGGCGGCGGCGCTCCTGTTCTCGCTCGCGAACTCGCCCGGACTGTTCGACGCGCTGATGGGGCGGCTCTACGCGGTAGAACGGCGGTTCGAAGGGGGGAGATTCGGGTGAGCGGAAGGGGAGGCGGCGACCCCCCGAACGTCCTGCTCCTCGTCCTCGACGCGACCCGCGCGGACTACCTGTCCCCGTACAACCCCGACGTGTCGAACACGCCCAATCTCGGGTCGTTCGCCGACGGCGCGACGGTGTTCCGGCGGGCGATCAGCCCCGCGCCGTGGACGCTGCCGAGCGTCACGAGCCTCCTCACCGGTCGGTACCCGCACGAACACGGGGCGACCTCCCGCGGGTTCGAACTGCGGGAGGGGCGGACGATAACGCGCGACCTCTCCGACGCCGGCTACCGGTGCGTCCACCTCTCGCCGAAGACGTGGATCGGGGAGTGGCTGCCGCAGGGCCGCGGTTTCGATCGGGTCGACGAGTTCACCGGTCCCCGACACCGGTACTTCGAGGGCGGCGAGGACGTCCGCCGGCTCTCCGCGGGGGTCGCCCGCGGTCCGGCGTGGTACGCCGCGGTCGCAAAGCGGGCGCTGGCGTCCGACGCGCCGCTCCGCAGCCTCGCGAACGCGGCCGCGTTCCGGCTCTCGGAGGCGACGGGCGACGCCTGGCTCGACGACGTCCGCGCGAGCGAGCGGGCCGCGGCGCTGGCCGACGAGCGGTTCGCCGAGTTCGCCGACGACGACCGCCCGTTCTTCCTGTACGCGCACCTGATGGATCCGCACCTCCCGTTTTACGTCCCGGAGGAGTTCGCCTCCGACATCCGGCCGCCCGGCTGCGACACCCTCGCCGAGGAGCGCGAGTACATGGCCTCGCTGATGGACGACATCTGGCGGATGCGCCTCGGCGACCGACGCCTGACGGGCGACGAGCGGCGGTACCTCCGGGCGCGGTACGCGGACGAGGTGGGCTACGCGGACTTCGTCGTCGGCCGCGTCCTCGACAGCCTCGAACGGCACGGCCACGCGGCGGACACGCTGGTGATCGTCGCGGCCGACCACGGCGAGCACCTGGGAGAGGACGCGGACGGACGCACGCTGCTCGATCACCAGACGTCCATCCGGCTCCCCCTCCTCCGCGTGCCGCTCCTCGTCCGCTACCCCGGCCGATTCGAGGCGGACGAGCGCGACGACCTCGTCGGGACGCACGCCGTGGCCGGGACGGTCCGCGCGCTCGCCGGTCTGCGGCACGACCCGTCGCGCTCGCTGCTCGACGGCGACGCCGACGGACGCCAGGGGGGCGACGAGGCGGTCGGCGGCGCGGCGGGCGACGGCGCGGCGACGCGAAACGGCGAGGGGGGACGCCCGATCGCCGTCGCCGAGTACGCCGGCGTCGTCGCCTCGCACCCGCCCGACGACGTCGCCGCGGACGAGCTGTTCGTCCCCCGGCGGGCGGCGATCACGGGCGAGTGGAAGCTCGACGAGGTCGGGGGGACGCGGCGGGCGGCCCGGATCGACTGGGGCTCGAACAGCGCCCGCGAGGTGCCGCCGGAGGCGGTCCCGGACGACGTGCTGGTCGCCCTCGACGCGGCGCTTGCGGACGCGGCGGACGCGACCGGAGCGGGAGGCGCGACGGAAACGGACGGGACGACGAAGGCGGAACGCGCGGGGAACGCGGCGGACGACGGGACCGACCCCGCCGGCTCGATCCCGGCCGACGTGAGAGAGAACCTCGACGACCTCGGGTACCTGTAGATGCGCGTCTGCGTCCTCTCCGACGGCTACCCGCCCTGGGAGCACGGGGGCGCACAGAAGATCGCCGCCCAGCTGGCCGACGGCTACGCCCGGCGCGGCCACGAGGTGTCGGTCGTCACGACGGTGACCGACCGGAAGGAGCGGGGGAGAATCAGGAGGGGCGGAATCGACGTCCACCGGATCTACGCGCCGCGGTACCCCGCGCTGCTGCCGTACCTCACGGTCTACAACCCGTTCACCGCTCGCGCGTGCGAGCGGGCGCTGGCGCTGATTGCGCCCGACGTCGTCCACGCGCACAACGTCCACTGGCTGTCGAACCGCAGCCTCCGGGCGGCCGCCGAGCGGGGCGTCCCGGTCGTCAAGACGTTCCACGACGCCGGCACCGTCTCGTACGGCGAGCTGACGTGTTTCGTCGAGTCGGACCCGCCGACCGGCAAGGAGCGGATTCCGGCGTCGGCCTACCGCGTCACCCCCCGGCGGCAGCTCCGCCGGCAGGGGCTCCGGTACTTCCCGCTCAGGAACCGCCTGAACCGCCGCCACCTCGACCGGCACGTCGACGTCGGCGTCGCGGTGAGCGACGAGCTCCGGCGGGCGCTGCGGGCGAACGGGGTCCCGTGCCACCGGACGGTACGCAACGGCGTCCCCGCGCCGGAACCCGACCCGTCGCGCGAGGCGGACGCGGCGGCGTTCAGAGAGGAGCACGACCTCGGCGACGCGCCGATCGTGCTGTTCGCCGGCCGGACCGGCTACAACAAGGGCGGCCGTCACCTCGCCGACGCGTTCGGCCGCCTCGCCCGGCGCGCCGATCGGTCGGTCAGACTCGTCGTCGCCGGCGACGACGAATACGTCCCTGAGATGCGCCGCGCCGCGGGACGGGCGGGAGGAGACATCGTCTCGACGGGGTGGCTCCCGCGGGCGCGGCTGGACGCGGCGTTCGAAGCCGCGACCGTCGTGGCGTCGCCCTCGGTTCACCTCGACCCCTTCCCGACGGTGAACCTGGAGGCGTTCGCCCGCGGCACGCCGGTCGTGACGACGTGGTTCGGCGGCGCGAAGGAGCTGGTCGACCACGGCGAGAACGGGTTCGTGGTGAACCCGCTGGACGTCGAATCGCTGACTGAGGCGCTTTCGACGCTCGTCGCTCGGCCGGCGCTCGCAGAGCGATTCGGGGAGCGCGGCCGGCGGAAAGTGACGGCGCGGTACACGGTCGACCGACAGGTGGACCGGTACCTCGACCTCCTGGAGTCGGTCGTCCGGGGGACGTAGCCGCCTCGAACCCGCGGGGAGTCGCCGGGGATCGATACCGGCCGTTCGGAATACTCTCGCAAATTGACTCGCTTCTACTTCTACTACCGTGACAGGTTCTACGGGGTAACTTTCGTCTCGG
Organism: Halegenticoccus soli; assembly: GCF_002844195.1. GTDB lineage: Archaea > Halobacteriota > Halobacteria > Halobacteriales > Haloferacaceae > Halegenticoccus > Halegenticoccus soli. The sequence goes on along the minus strand of NZ_PEND01000008.1, from coordinate 55,882 downwards.
GCGGCGATAAACTACTTCCGCCCCGTCGACGGAACTACGTCCGAAGGCGCTGCTGCGGCGACGATCAACTATGACGAGAGTTACCACTCCCACCCTCGACGCGGGCGGTACCGTCGGACGGACGCTGCGGCCGAACGGTCGACGCCCGGGCGGGACGGCAGACAGGGCGGGGTGGTGGCGGTGAGCCGGATCGGCGTCTGGTTCGTCGGCGTTCGGGGGAACATCGCCACGACGGCGATGATCGGCGCGAAGGCGATCGCGAACGGGACGGCGGCGCCGACCGGGATGGTGACCGCGCGGGACCCCTGTCGCGGGCTCGATCTGCCGTCGGTCGGCGAGTTCGTCTTCGGCGGGCACGACATCCGCTCGGGAACGGTTCTGGGGAGGGCCAGGGAGCTGTCGGCGGACAACGGGACGCCGTCGCCGGAGGCGCTGTCGGCCGCCGGCGACGACCTCGCCGCGATCAACGACCGGATCCGCCGCGGGACGGCGCTCAACTGCGGCGAGTCGGTCGCGGCGCTCTCGGACGTCGAGCCCCTCGAAGCCGACAACGACGTCCCGGAGATCGCAGAGCGGCTCCGGGCCGACCTCGACGAGTTCGAACTGGAGAACGACCTCGACGACGTGGTCGTCGTCAACGTCGCCTCGACGGAGCCGCCGCTCTCCGAACCCGACCGGTACGAGTCGCGGGAGGCGATCGAGCGCGCCGTCAAGGGCGGCGACGACGGCCTCCCGGCGAGCGTCCTGTACGCGTACGCCGCGCTCCGGGGCGGGCGTCCGTACGTCAATTTCACGCCCAGCACCGGCAGCTCGCTCGGCGGACTCCGGCAACTGGCCGAAGAAGAGTCGGTACCGCACATGGGGAACGACGGGAAGACCGGCGAGTCGCTCGTCAAGGCGGCGCTCGGGCCGATGTTCGCGGCGCGCAACCTCCGCGTGCGCTCGTGGGACGGCCACAACATCCTCGGCAACACCGACGGCCGCGTTCTCGAAGACGAGACGAACAAGCGGGGCAAGGTCGAGAGCAAGGGCGACATCCTCGAAGGCATCCTGGACGAGCCATTCCACAACCGGGTCCGCATCGACTACACGCCGTCGCTGAACGACTGGAAGACCGCGTGGGACTACGTCCGCTTCGAGGGCTTTCTCGGCACCGAGATGACGATGCAGTTCACGTGGGAGGGCTCCGACTCGGCGCTGGCCGCGCCGCTCGTCCTCGATCTGGTCCGCCTGATCGCGTACGCGGACGACCGCGGTGAGGGCGGCCTCCAGCCGCACCTGGCGTCGTTCTTCAAGTCGCCGCTCGGGGTGGACGAACACGGCCTCTCCGACCAGTTCGACCTGCTCGACGCCTACGCCGAGGCGCGCGCCGAGCCGCCGGAGGCGGCCCCCCGCGGCGACGCCGAGGGATCGGGGTCGTGACGGATGCGCGTCCTGCAGGTCGCACACGCCGTCCCCTCGCACACGCTCGGCGGGACGGAGCTGTACGCGAAACACCTGAGCGAGTCGCTCGCGCGGGAGCACGACGTCGCCGTCGCGGCGCCGCAGGGCGACGGGACGCGCCTCGACGTCCCGTTCGTTCGGCTGCCGCTCCCGGAGGGCCGCGGGCCGCTGGCGGTCGATAGCGAGGCCGTCGAGCGGCGGTTCGTCGACGCGCTCGACTCGTTCGACCCCGACGTCGTCCACTTCCAGCACCTCAAGCGGCTCTCGGCGACGCTCCCGGAACGCTGCCGCGAGCGCGGGATCCCGTGCGTCGCCACGCTGCACGACTTCTGGACGATCTGCCACCGCGAGCAGCTCTACCGGCCCGAGGGAACGATCTGCAGCGGTCCCGAGTCGGTCGGCAAGTGCGCCGACTGCTACCTCGCGGCGCGCGAGGGCCGCCGCGGCGGGCTGCCCGACGGCGGCTCGTCCGACGACGGCGCGCTCACAGCGCACGCGGCCGGCCCTGTCGAGTCAGCCGAGCGCGCGGTCGAACGCCGCACCGCCCGGCTCTCGGACGCTCTCGGGGGCTTCGACCGGCTGATCGCCCCGTCGGCGTTCCTGCGCGACACGTTCGTTAGGTTCGGAACCCCGCCCGAGCGGATCGTCAAGCGCCGCAACGGCATCCTCACGGAGCGGTTCGCCGACGCGGGGTTCGACCCGTCCTCGCCCGTCCGGTTCGGGTACGCCGGGCGGATCACGGAGCTGAAAGGCGTTCACCTCCTCCTGCGGGCGTTTCGAGCCGTCGACGACGACGCGGAACTGCACGTGTTCGGCCGGTTCGATCCGGCGACCGATCCGTACCACGCCGGGTTGCGCGAGCTGGCCGCCGGCGACGACCGCGTGGCGTTCCACGGCGAGTACGACCGACCCGGCGAGCCGTACGAGCACATGGACGTCAAGGTGCTGCCGTCGCTGTGGTACGAGAACAGCCCCATCGTCGTGCAGGAGGCGTTCGCCTCGCGGGTTCCGATCGTCACCGCCGACGTCGGCGGCATGGCGGAACTGGTGACCGACGGCCGCGACGGCCTGACCTTCCGGGTCGGCGACCGGGAGGCGCTCGCCGCGACGCTCCGCCGCGTCGTCCGGTCGCCGTCGCTGATCGAGCGGCTCAGGCGGGGAATCCGCGAGCCGAAGCACCTCGACGAGAACACCGCCGAGACGGTCGCGCTGTACCGCGAGTGCCTCGACGGGAGAGGCGGAAGAGACGAAAGGGACGAAAAGGACGGGAGGGACGCCGGCCGGTGAGCGACGTCCTCGTGCTCACCCGCGACGTTCCGCACCCGCCGAACGCCGGCGACCGGATCGTCACCAGCGGGTTCGTCCGCGGCCTCGCCGCCCGCGACCACGCCGTCCACCTCCTCTCGTACGGCGGGGACGGCGACCGGTCGCGGGCGGCGGCGCTCTCGGACCCCTGCGAGACCGTCCGACTCGTCTCCGATCCGGGAACGTCGCTCCCGCCCCGGATTCGAAAGCTCGGGAACGCGCTCCTCGGGCGGTCCGACGTCATGCGGATGTTCTACTCGGACGCGTACCGCCGGGCCGCCGCCGAGGCGATCCGCGCGGTCTCGCCCGACGTCGTCCTCGCCGAGCACCCGTACATGGGGCAGGTGTTCCTCGACCGGGAGGTGAAGCGGGCGGCGCGCGCCGCGGACGCGCGGCTCGTGACGAACGCCCACGTCGTCGAGTACGCGGCCCACGAGGCGTACCGCGACCTCGTCGACGACCCGCTCGCGCGGCTCCACCTCCGACACGAGATCCCGAAGCTCCGCAGAGAGGAACTCTCCGTCTACCGGGCGTCCGACCGGACGCTGGTTCTCGGCGCGGAGGACCGGGCCGAGCTCGACCCCCACGTTCCCGGACCGGTTCGCCGCCAGCGCGTCGGACTCGACCTCGACGCCTACGACCCCGCGCCGGGGGCCGACGCCGACGGCGCCCGCCTCCTCTTTTTCGGCTCCTACGAGTGGTTCCCGAACGAGGACGCCGTCCGGTACTTCGCGCGGCGCGTCTTCCCGGAAATCCGGGCGCGACGCCCCGACGCGGAATTCGTCGTCGCCGGGCGGGGCGCTCCGGACTCGGTCGGGGCGCTGGACGACCGGCCGGGCGTCGCCGTCGTCGGCGAGGTGGCCGACCTCGGATCGGCCGTCCGCGACGCCGCCGCGGTCGTCGCGCCGCTCCGGGTCGGCGGCGGGACGCGGCTGAAGGTGCTCGAATCGATGGCCTGGGGGGCTCCGGTCGTGACGACCGCCCCCGGTTTCGAGGGGGTCGAGGCCCGACCGGGCGAGGACCTGCTCGTCGCCGACGCGTGGAGCGAGTTCGTCGACGCGACGGTCGGTCTGCTCTCCCGGCCCGACCGGCGCGAGCGGATCGGCCGCAACGCGCGCGAGGCGGTCGAATCGACCTACTCGATCGACGCGGCGGCCGCGGAACTGGTCGAGAACCTCGGGATCGCCTAGGGTCGTTCGGAGAACTCGCAGCCGAGCGGCGCAGTCCGGGGAGACTACGTCACTCCGCCGCGGCCCGGACTTCCTCCATCAGCGTCAGGACCCACCGGCTCCGTTCGAGCGACTCGAAGGACCGCCTGTCGCGTTCGAGCGCCTTCGCGACCTCGTTGAGCAGGTAGTAGTGGCCGTCGGCGCTGCGCTCCGCGTGGCGGTCGAACCGCTCCTCCAGGGTGTCGCGGCCGTGCCACTCTACGGCCCCGACCATCCCCCGAACCGCGCTTTCCGTCGTCCGCAACCCCCGCTCCAACCGCTTCGAGAGGAGGTGGTACGGCCCCTCGTCGGCGTCGTGCGCGTCCAGGATCGTCGTGGGAACGTCGACCGTCGCCGAGCCGTCGGTCCCGTGGACGCTGATTCGGTGACTCGGCGTCGACGCGGAGAGAAACGAGATCGAACAGAGCGTCGATCCCTCGCCGACGTACTGGAGGGTCGTGCCGTCGTAGGCGACGTCGCGCTCGTAGTCGTCCGCGGTCCGCGCCAGGACCTCGATCTCGGATCGGTCCCTCGGGTAGCCGCCGAGCGCGAGCGCGAGGTACAGCGGGTGCGGCAGCCCCTCCTCCAGATCGCCGCCCGGCAGGTCGAACACCCAGTCGCCGCGGTACGTCTCGTCGGGGCGGCCCTCGCCGGCGAACGCCGCCTCGACGGCGCGGATCTCGCCGAACTCGCCCGCGGCGATCCGACGTCTGAGCTTCCGGACGACCGGATAGCACAGCCAGTTGTGGACGACCGAGACGGGGACGCCCCGCTCGGCCGAGCACTCGGCCAGGCGCTCCAGCTCGTCAAGCGTCGTCGTCGCCGGCTTCTGCACCGTGACCGGGACGCCGGCCTCGACGGCGGCGCTCGCCAGGTCGAAGTGCGTTCCCACGGGGGTCGCCACGTGGACCCAGTCGAGCCCCGCGGCGAGCAGCGCGTCCGGATCGGTGTACGCCTCCGTGCCGTACTCGTCGGCCGCGTCCCGCGCCCGGTCGGCGTCGAGGTCGCAGACCCCGACGAGTTCGGTCCGCGGGTTGCGGTCGACCGCCGGGAGGTGGTTGTTCTCCGAGACGATGCCCGCGCCGACGATCCCCGTCCGAAGCGTCATCGGATAGTGGGTCCACGGTGTCGAAAATAGGAGTGGCGGCCACTCTCAGACGCGTTGATCGGTAGCGGCGAGCCCCTCGTCCCGGCCGTCGAGGGTCCGGGCCACGACCTCGCGGATCTCCGCGTGGAACCGGCCGCGGCCGAACCGCCGCTCGACGCTCTCCGGGTCGGCGCGGAGCCCCTCCCCGCCGTCCGGCCGCGAGAGCGCCGCGTCGATCTTCTCAACCGCCTCGGGGACCGTGTCGTAGACGAGTTCGTCCCGGCGGCCGACGATCTCGCGCTGGCCGCCGTTGTCGGGGACGAACGGGACCGTCCCGCCCGCGACGAGTTCGCCGACCGCCATCCCGAAGTGCTCGTGGCGCTTGCCGTGCAGGCCGTAGCGGTGCGAACAGACGGTCTCCACGAGCTCCCGGCGGGGGAGTTCGCCGTCGAGCGAGACGTATTCGCGGTCTGCCGCCAGCGATTCGAGTTCCGCCCGGTACGCCTCGTCGTACGAGGGCCCCACCACGTGGAGGTGTACGTCGTGGCCGCGCTCCCTGACGCGATCGACGATCTCGACGTTCGCCTCGACGTTCTTGTAGCGCGCGAGCCGGCCGAGAGTGACGAACCCCGGTTCGCGCTCCCCCCAGGGTCGGTCTTCGAACCCCCGCGTGTCCACGGGCGGGTGGACGACCGTCGGCCGAACGCCGTAGGCGTCCTGGACGACGCCGGCCATCCACTCGGCGTTCGTGAGCAGGACGCTCGACCGGACCTCGTCGGCGTCGTATCGCCCGAACCGGTAGCTCAGCCGGTCGTAGAGGTGATCGACGAAGCTGTCCTCGCCGACGCGCTTCGAGACGACGAGCCGGGCGAATCGAGGGGTGTGGATGTACTGGATCGTCGGTCCCGAGACGCTGAGTTCGTTGTCGGTGCCGAAGACCAGGTCGAACCCGTCGCGCTCCCGCTCGACGAATCGATTGAGGAGCGCGTTCCGCAGGTTGTACAGCGGATCGTCGACCCGGTCGAGCAGCGCGTCGACGAGCGGCGGGCGGCGGACCGGGAGGTCGCGCACGTCCGTCTCGAAGTACCGGTTCAGCTCCGCGATGTCCGGGTCGAAGAGGGTCAGGAGGACGAGGTCGTGCTCGTCCTGCAGCGCCTCCAGGACGTTCATGCAGACGCCCTCCCCGCCGCCTTTTGCCATCAGGTCCGCGTGCGCGACGCCGATTCGTGCCATGGGTGGTTCAGACGTATCCGAGTCGGTCGAGCCGCCGCTCGACGCCGCCGGAGACCGCCGTCCGTGCGGTTCCGGCCGCATCGCCCCGCTCCGGCCACGGCGGCACGCGTTCGAGCAGCGATTCCCTGACGGCCTCCGGCGGCTCCCCCGGCTCCTCGTCGGGGAGCGAGAACCAGCGTTCGACCCCGTCGCCGCGGGAGACGATCAGCTTCCACCCGCCGCCGTACGCCGCCTTCTTCTCGTAGCCGTAGCGGGCCCCCTCGACGAGGACGGGTCGACCGGCCGGCGGGCCGCCGTCGTCCTCGCGCCTCTCGCGCGGCGAGCCGCCTAAGAGCGACACCCCGTCCGCCGGCTCCGGCGTCGGGAGGCCGACCGCGTCGGCGACTGTCGGCGCGACGTCGACGAGCGAAACCGGGCCGTCGTGACCGGCAGGGCCGTCCGGACCGCCGTGACCGTCCCGATCGTTCGGATCGTCGCGGTCGCCGATCCCGTTCCGCAGGCCCTCAGCCCCGTCCCCGTCCCCGTCCCACAGGAGCGGGACCCGCGCGATCGCCTCGTAGGGCGCGCCGCCGTGGCCGACGCAGTAGGCGGGGCGGGGGTCGGCGAAGTGCTCCGCGCCGAACGCCGCGCGCTCCCAGAACCCCTCGCCGTGGTCGCCCGCCACGAACACGAGCGCGTCGTCGCCGAGGAGGTCGCGGAGCCGTCGGAGGTGCGATTCGAGCCGGTTGTCCACGTACTCGACCGCGGCGCGGTACAGCTCCCGTCGGTGCGTCCGGTACCGCTCGACGGTCGGGCTGTCGTGACAGACGTTCTCGTAGCGCCACGTCCGGATTCCGGGGATCGACGGGTCGACGCCGTGTTCGCGCCAGTACGGCGCGGGCGGATCGACCGGCTCGTGGAGGTCGCTGAGGTGGATGTACGAGAACGTCCGGCGGTCGAGCCGGTCTGTGAGCCACTCGCGGTGCGACGCAAGGAGCGTCCCCGCGTCGGCTCCCTCGCGGAGGTCGTGCGCCTCGAACCGCCCCGCCAGCGCGAGGAAGGGAACGAGCATCCCGAAGCTCCCGCGCGTCTCGTAGCCGGCGCTCGAAAGCGCCTCCGGGAGCGTCCACGCTTCGGGGGCCGCTCTCGGCGGCAGCGGCGTCACGTCGAGGACGGCGTCGTCGAACCCGTCCGTCCGCCGCATCGCCCCGTGGGCGTGCGGGTACCGCCCGGTCGCGAGCGACGTCACCGACGGGAACGTCCACGTCGACGGGGCGACGGCGTCCGTCCCGGACAGCGAGTCGAGAAACGGCGCGCGCTCCGGCGCGACGGCGTCGGCGCGGAGGGCGTCGACGACGACGAGGACGACGTGCCGCGGCGCGTCCGCCGCGGGGGTCGTCCGGGGGCGGGACCGGTTGCGGAACCGCGCGTCGGCGCGCCGCTCCCGGAACCGATCGACGATCGGCGCGCAGGACTCCTCGGCGCGTCGGGCGAGCGCGTCCGGGGCCCGCCCGGCGGCGCGAGCCACCGCTTCGAACACGGTAGCGCGGTACGAGAAGTAGTAGTATACGCGTGCGGGCTGGCATATCAACCTCAAGTCCCCCGGCGGCGAACGGCCGTGGCGGTTTTCCCGATCGTTCCCGCTAGGGGCGCTCGAGAGTGGAGGGGACGTCGCCGAAGCGACGAGGACCGCCGGCAGATCCGCACGGGAGGCCACGATGAACACGGACACGCAACGCGGCATCGAGGTGTCGACGTGACCGACGGTTCCGGGGGGACCGTCTCGGTCGTCGTTCCGACGTACTACCGAAACGGGCGTCTCCGCGAGGCCCTGGAGAGCGTCCGCGCACAGCGGTACCGCCCGATCGAGGTCGTCGTCGTGGACGGCTCCGGCGAGGCGCACGCGCGCCCGGTCGTCGAGGCGTTCGCGGAGGCTCTCGGAGCCGACGGCCCGATCGAGGACGTCGCGTACGTCGCCCAGGAGCGCGACGAGGGTCCCCAGGCCGCCAGAAGCGTCGGGGTCGAGCGGGCGAGCGGACGGTACGTCCAGTTCCTCGACGACGACGACCGGCTCCGGCCGACGAAGCTGCGCGAGCAGGTGCCGAGGATCGAACCGCCGGTCGGCGTCGTCTACTGCGGGATCGCCGACGAGGAACTCGGGGAGATCCGACCCGATCCGGAGGTCAGCGGGCACGTGTTGAAGCGCGCCCTGGAGATGAACACGTTTCCCTGCATCCCCTCGACGATGCTCGTCGACCGCGCGGTGATCGACGATCTGCTCCCGCTGAGACACCGCCACGGCGCGGACGACACGGGCATGAAGATCGAACTGGCGATGCGGACCCGCTTCGACTACGTCGACGAACCGCTCGTCGACCGCGGAAAGCCGGGCGGCGCGCTCTCGAAGTCCTGGGCGCACATCGAGGGGCGAAAGCGGCTCCTTCGGACGTACCGGGAGCTGTATCGGTCCTTCCCGCCCGGGGTCCGGGCGACGGCGACGAGGCAGACTCACTACCGGGAGGGGAAAAAGCGCCTGGAGGAGGCGGTCTGGTCGCCGTCGGCCGTCCTGTCGTTCGCCCGCGCGGCGTACCACACGCCGGAGAACCGGCCTTACTACGTCCGCGAGTGCCTCGCGTCGCTGTTCGGCCGTCCGGGGCTCCGGGCGGCCGACGCCGTCTTTTCGTGAGTCGCGCGGGTCGCCGCGGGTACGGCGGTCGCCGCACCGCCTCCGTGCTGCGACCGCCGCGCCCGGCGCACCCGTCTCCGCGCCGCGACTGCCGCGGCGGCTATCTTCGAACCGCGCGTACAAACTCACATGGAGGTGTACTCGTGATCACGGGCGGTAACCCGAACGCCACCGTCTCGGTCGTCGTTCCGACGTACTACCGAAACGACCGCCTGCGGGAGGCCTTAGAGAGCGTCGCCGCCCAGACGCACCGACCGATCGAGGTGATCGTCGTCGACAGCGCGGCGGGGGCGCACGCGCGCCCGGTCGTCGAGGCGTTCGCCGACGAGTGGGGTGACACGTTCGAGGGCGTCGCGTACGTCTCACTCGAACGTGACGAGGGTCCCCAGGCCGCCAGAAGCGTCGGGGCCGAGCGGGCCACCGGGCGGTACGTCCAGTTCCTCGACGACGACGACCGGCTCGAAGCGACCAAGTTCGAAACGCAGATTCCGCTCCTCGAACCGCCGGTCGGCGTCGTCTACTGCGGGATGGTCGACGAGGAGCGCGGGGAGGTGCGTCCCAACCCCGCGGTCCGCGGCAACGTGCTGCGGCGGGCCCTGGAGATGAGAACGTTCCCCTGCATCCCCTCGACGATGCTCGTCGACCGCGCGGTCGTCGACGACCTGCTCCCGCTGAAGCACCGTCACGGCGCGGACGACACGGGTATGAAGATCGAACTCGCGCTCAGCACCCGGTTCGACTTCGTCGACGAACCGCTTGTCCGGCGGGGCAGGACCGACACCTCCCTCTCGCGGTCGTGGGCCTACATCGAGGGCCGCGAGGAGGTGATCGACACCTACGACGACCTGTATCGGACGTTCCCGCCGCGGGTCCGTCGACTGGCGGTGAGAGAGACCCACGTCCAGGCGGCGAGAAAACACCTCGAAGAGCGAGGATGGTCGTCGAAGGCGGTGCTCGCCTTCGCGCGGGCCGCGTACTACACTCCGGACAACCGACCCTACTACCTGTTCGAGTGTCTCGCGTCGCTGTTCGGCCGCCCCGGAGTCCGGGCGGCCGACCGCTTGCTCGCGTAGCGGCCACTTCGGATCGCCCGTCCGCCCCGCCGGCGAGCGGCCAACTCAAGCGACGGCCCCCCTCCGCGAGTAAACCGCCGGTTTCGCGGGGTTTCGCGCCCGGCGCGGCAGCGTATCTCCATAAGTTATGAGTACCTACGAGAAAAGTTGTTTGACAACTACGCGGTGGCTATGGGAAAGAATTATATGGCTCCTGTCCATAGTACGTATTGTATTATGACTGGATACTACGACTACGTGCTCGGCCTGATCCCACTCGCGCTGCTCGGAATTACCACCATGCTCAGCGTCGTGGGCTTTCCGTTGACGACGGCCGTGCCCGTGGCCGCGAGCGTGTCTGGGCTCGTGATCGGCCACGCCCTCTTCGTCAACGGTCCAGTCGACTCCTCGACGCCCGCGACGTCGCCCAAGACGAAGGGCTTCAACGCGGACTGAACGACCAGTCGCTCCGTTTCCTTCGTTTCGGCGACCCGCACCGTTTTGGTTCTCGGTTCCGTGCTGTGACGCATGACGGAGACGCTGTTTCTGACGAGCGACGACGTCGCCGGACTCGCCACGCCGGCGGAGTACGTCGAGGCGGTCCGCGAAGGGTACCGCCAGCGCGGCGAGGGCGCGCCCGCCGAACCGCGGACGAAGCTCCTCAACGACGAGCCCCGCGGGATGCTCACCACCTACGCCGCGATCCTCCCCGAGACGGGCGCGATGGGAGGGTACACCTATGCGGCGGGCTTCGGCGCGGCGGACGCCTGGTTCGCGACGCCGCTCTTCGACGCGGAGTCGGGCGAACCGCTCGCCCTCCTCGATGGCGCGAGCATGAACCCGTTCAAGACCGGCGCGGCCGGCGCCGTCGGGGTCGACGCGCTCGCCCGCGAAGACGCCGAGACGGTCGCCGTGATCGGCAGCGGCGCGCAGGCGCGCGGACAGCTCCGGGCGACGGCGACCGTCCGCGACCTCGACACCGCGTGGGTGTACTCGCCGACGAAAGAGCACCGCGAACGGTTCGCGGGCGAGATGAACGAGCGCCTCGACGCGAGCGTCGCCGCCGTCGCCTCCAGCGCCGCCGCGGTCGAGGGCGCGGACGTCGTGATCACGGCGACGACGGCGTCGGAGCCGGTGTTCGACGGCGACCTCCTCGACCCCGGCACGCACGTCACGGCCATGGGTCAGTACCACCCCGACAAGCGGGAGCTCGACGCGACGACCGTCGAGCGGTCGACGTACGTGCTCGACCTCCGCGCCCGCGCGACGCGCGACGCCGGATCGCTCATCGCCGCGATCGAGGAAGGTGCCGTCGGCGAGGACCACGTCCACGCCGAACTCGGCGAGGTCGTCGCCGGGAAGATCGAGGGACGAACCGACGAGGAGGAGATCACGGTGTTCGACAGCGGCGGCACCGGCATCGAAACCGTCGCGGCCGCGCACCTGCTGTACGAGAAGGCCCGCGAGGCGGGGCTCGGGCGGACGATCGACTTCGCGCCGGCGAGCGAGGCGCTCACCGGGGAGTAGGCCGCCGTCCGACGACCCCACCGCCGGCGCTCCCCTCGCCGTACCGCGAATCCCCGAAAGCCGAACCGTTCGAGCGTTCGACGTCGACGCGGGCGAGGTCGCTCACACCGTCCGCAGCGCCGCCGATCGGAACCGCGCCAGGAGCCGCGGAAACGGCGCGAGCAGCCCCGGAGCGAGCACCGCTGGGAGGACGACGCCGGGCCACCACAGCCCGGTCGTGAGTTGGACCGCCCCGCCGAGGAACGATCCGACGCCGAGCACGCCGCCGTAGTACGCCGATCGGATCGGCATCGTGACGGGATCGCCGGGCGAGGGCCAGCGCCCGACGTCGACGTACCGGCCGCGGAAGACCGCCACGCCGACCGTCGTCGCCGCCAGCGCCGTCGTCGCGGAGAGCGACACCTCGACGGGGTTCGGCGCGAAGAGCAGGAGGTACAGCGCCGGCAACCCGAGCACGCTCACCTCCATGGCCGCGAAGAAAACGTGATCCAGCAGCCGCTCGAAGCGGGCGGTCGCGGAGTCGTTCGAGCGGCGCGCCACGCCGGAACTCGGGACCCGAACCGGTAAACGATTACCCCGACGCGGACGCGGTTCGTGGTCGGGCCGCGATTTCAGCGCTCCTACTGCAGCCGGTAGCGCAGGAGCGCCGCGATCCCGCCGAGGTTCTTCAGCTGCTCGCCGGGGGCGAACTCCGCGGAGAAGACGGTGATCTCGCCGCCCTTCTGCTCGACCGTCTCGAGGACCTCGTTCGCGTCGACCCCCCAGTCGCCGCGGCCCTGCCGCTCCTCGCGCAGTCGCTCGTCCAGCACCAGCAGTTCCTCGACCGCGCCGAACTCGGCGGCCTCGGCCACCTCCTCGATCCCGTAGGCCGCCTTCGCGCCCGCGGCGATCCGCTCCATCAGCTCGTCGATCAGCGTCGCCTCCCGCGCGATGCGCGTCTCCGCCTGGATCTCCTCTAAGGCGCCGCGCTTCAGCACCTCGTGGACGCCGCGGCCGCCCACGGCGCTCGTGTCGACGGTCGTCACCTTCTCTGCGACCTCCGGGTGGTTCTCCTCGATGTAGTCCTTCGCGTCCTCCTTGGTGAACCCCGGCCCGGCGAGGACGATGGCCGCGACGTCGAGGTGCGACAGCGCGGAGCCGAGCTCGGCGAAGAGTTCCTCGCGGGGGCGGGCGTACTCGCCCTTCCCGGTCGGCCGCGTCAGCGAGACGTACTCCTCGACGCCGTGCTGGGCGACGGTGTGGACGTACGCCTCGCCCTCCTCGACCGTCGCGATGGCCACGTCCGGGTTCTCCGCCGCCTCCTCCGCCTCCTCGATGCGGTCCAGCTGGTCGGGCTTGAACCGCTTTTCGATCGTGATCTCGGTGTGCTCTTCGACGTTCAGCGTGTGGTGCTGGTTGAGCACGTCCTCCCGCGAGGCCGACCTGATGACGCCGCCGACGCGGAGGCGGTTGGCGAAGCGGGCGAACTCCACGTCCTCGACCTCGATCGTGGCGCTGATGTGCTCGCGCTCGCCTCCGGTGTCGCGCATCTGGTCGTCGCTGCGCTGGATGCGCCGGGTCGTGTCCCCCGAGACGAGATCCCCCGGTTCGAGCACGTAGGAGAGGTGCCAGAGGTCGTCGACGTTCTCGGGGACGACCGTCAGGCGCTCGCGTCCCTCCTCGCCGCGACCGCGGCTTACGATTCGCATACGCGGACGGTCGCCCGCGAAGGTAACAACCCTTGCCTTCTCGGATCCGCCCGTCGCGCTCCCTGCGTCGGCCCCGATCGCCTTCGCGGACCGCCCCATCGAGCGTATCCGAGGCTGGCAGAGGAACGACGTTAGCGCGACGCCCCGTCACCGACGCCCGTTCTCGGGACGAGATAAGTTCACTGACAAGCCTCGGGGTCGTTCGGAAGACCGAGGGCCTTCCGTGATGACGAGACGCCGTCGGCGTCTCGAACCACTTGACTCCGAGGCGGTTGACGCTGGCGATCGTCGTGGCGATGGCCGCGACGGCGACGAAGTGGGTCAGAAGCCGCAGGCTTCGGTGACCGCGCCGCTGGAAGCGGCGCAGAGCGCGTTGCTCCCGCCGCTCCCTCCGCTACTCGCCGACCGCCGACGCGAACCCCCGACCCCAGACGGCGACGACGGCCACCTCCGCGTAGAACGCGAGGAAGAACCCGACGACGACCGCCGAGAGCGGCGCGGCCGCGGCGACGGCGACCGCGGCGAGGGCGACGCCGGTCCACCACGCGACGAAGTAACCCGCGTCCGTCGCGGCCCGTCGGAGCGCGCGCGCGTCGAACGCGGCCCGGACGCGCCCGCGGACGGCGTAGTTCGCGAGCGCCGCCGGCAGGAGGTACGCGAACGCGACCGCGACGAACAGCGTCGCCGTTCCGCCGACGAGGACGCCGACTCCCGTCCGCGCGCCCCCGCCGGCCGGGACGGTCAACGAGGACAGGCCCGCGACGGTCACCGCGAGCGCCGCGGCCGGTACGAGGAGGTAGGCGACCCCGATCCCGACGGCGGCGACGCCGTCGCGGGCGAGCGCCGGGAGGTCGCGGAAGGCGGGCGGGTCGGCCCCTCCGCGGAGCGCGCCCCGTCCGCCGGTCGCCGCGCGTTCGAGCGCGCGGACGAGGTACCCGGCGACGAACACGAGCGGCACGAACGGGACGAAGACTGCGAGGAGGTGCAACCCGCCGCCGACGAGCAGCGTCTCGACCGCGTCGTCTCCGCGCGCCGGGTACCGGAGCGCCTCAGCGAGCATCGCCGCTCCCCGCCGGCCGGCTCCGGTTCCGGCTCATTCGTCCGGGTCTTCTGCGTCGTCCCACACGAACCCGTCGGCCGCGGTCCCCGTCTGCCGCCCGTTCGTCGCCGTCCCGCCGCGTCGATTCGCGGAGACGGCCGGTGAGCCGACCGTCCGCCCGGTCTGAACGCTCGGCGGTGCCTCGGACGGGACTCGGGAATCGGCGGCTCCCTCCATTCCGTCGCCGCCGATCCTGTCCGCACCGATCCCGTCTGCGGGGATTCCGTCGCCGTCGATCCCGCCCGCGTCGACCCCGCCGGTGCCGATCGCCCCCCTCGAATCCCGTCCGAGCGCCGACGCCGCCCCGCGACCGTAGGCCGAGTGGGCCGCGACTTCGACGTAGAACGCGACGGCGAAGCCGACGAGAACCAGTTGTAGCGGGACGGCGACGGCGAGGCCGACCGCGAGCACGCCGATTCCGACGAGCCAGCCGGTCACGTAATCCCCCGAGCGGCAGACTCGGAGGACTCGTCGGGGCGAGAACGCGTCCCGGAGCCGGCCGCTCGCGGCGAAAAGGGCGAGCGCCGCCGGCCGAACGTAGAGGAAGGCGAGGCCGTAGACGACGCCGAACAGCCCGACGACGGTGACGCCCACGGAAACGAGAGGAGCGCCCACGGGACCGAAATCGACCCCGCCCGCGTCGACGGCGGACGCCGCGGCGGCGACGATCCCGGCGGCGACGGCGACCGGGAGCAGGTAGCCGACGCTGAGCAGGAGCGACTTCGCCCCGTCGACGACGAGGCCGCCCCACCGGACGAACGACGGGGCCGCGGGGTCGCCGTCGAGCCCGCCGCGGATCACTCGGACGTGGTACCCCCGAAGGACGAGGGGCGGCAGCGCGACGAAGGGGGCGAACGCGAGCGCCAGCGGGGTCGACGCGAGGCCGACGACGAAAAGCGGCGGCCCGACGGTCGAGACGAGCGCCAGCGCGCCGCCGATCAGGACGGTCGAGGCGGCGTCGTCCGTCCGCGCCGGGGTCTTCAGAGCGTCCGTGAGCATCGGTTCGTCCGCCGGGAGGGACCGCGGTACCATAACGGTGTCTCAGCCGGCACTCTGACCCGGCGCTCGCCGAGCAGTTCGGCGACGAACCGCGTCGGTGGATCAACGGCGGTGGCGGATGATCCTCGGCGGTGGACGGGCGCAGAGACGGACGAACGATGAGGGCGGGCGAACCGAGGGGGTGATCGAGTCGGCGATAGAACGGGCGAACCCCGCGGGAGCGAAAAAGCGCCGGATTCGAAAAACGTCGGGGTCGACAAGTCGTCGACGGCGTCGCGGGATCCCGCGGCCTCAGACGACGGGCTGCTCGTCGAGCACGTCCTCGTCGCGCATCTCGACCGGGTGGAGCTTCCCCCAGGTCCGGCCGATGATGTAGTACGCGGCGACGGCCGCGTAGAACGTCACGAAGGCGCCGACGACGAAGCCCAGGAGCGGGACGACGTTCAGCAGCCCGGCGACGAACCCGCCGGCGACGACGACCACGAAGGCGTACAGCCAGCCGGTCGCGTACGTGCCGGAGGTCAGCACCGGTCGGAGTTCGCCGACGGCGAAGCCCGCGCCGAGGCGGTCGTGTTCGGCGTAGTTCGCCAGCGCGGCGGGGATGACGTAGGCGGCGGCGAGGCCGAGCACGAGCGCGATCAGCGCGCCGATCAACGCGACGATCCCGCCGAAGACGCCGGCCGCGTCGGAGTTGCCCACCGACGCGCCGACGGCGCCGAAGAGCACCAGCGCGAGGCCGACGACGACGGGGACGAGGCCGTACACCGCCGCGATGACGAACCCCTTCAGGCCGTCGACGGTCATGTCGCCCCACTCCCCGAACTCGGGGGGCGTCTCGTCGCCGCGCATCGTCGAACGCAGGACGCGCAGGAGGTAGCCGATGACCGTGAAGGTCGGGACGACGAGGAAGCTCAGGAGGCTCAGGAGTCCTCCGATGAGGACCGTCTTTACCCAGTCCTCGCTGTTCCGCAGGTAGGTGATGGATTCGGTAATCATGGATGTTTCCGAGAACGTAGTCTCCGCCGGCCCGGTCGGTTTCGCTACAGCGGTAGTTCTCGCCGGACAGGTACTACCGCTGAGACGATAAGCATTTCTCCGGAGCTCCGGAAATTCGTCGATACAACGCCCGTAGCGCGAGATTATCCGTGTCAGTCCTCGACGATCTCGCTGCCGCCGGCCGGGAGGAACTCCTGGATCCGATCCGGGCTCGCCACCTTGCGGACGAACGACTGGTCGGCGAACCGCTTTCTGAACTCCCGATAGCACATCTTCGCGGCGTCGTTCTGCGCGTACCGGCCGGGTTCGAGCCGGATCGACGTCTCCGTCCGCGGTTCGACCGCCGAGGGCGGTCCGCCGAGCACCCGCGTCTCGGGCTCGCAGGCCACGCCGACCGCGACGCCGACGGCCACGTCGCGGTAGTACGTCCGGTCGCCCCGGATGACGAACCCGCCCTTCTCGACGTACTCGCCGCTCTCGGGCGTCTTCGACACCTGATCCGGCGTGACCACGTACGCGTCGCCGGCGAACCGCCCGTCCTTCCAGACCGACGAGTAGGAGACGGCGAACTGGGCGGCCTCCTCCCGGCTCCGCTCGGGGATCTCGACGTCCCGCGCGGGCTCGCTCGGTCCGGTGGCCTTAACGACCGTGACCGGCCCGCCGTGCGCCTGCGCGTGGAAGAACAGGTCGTTCGGGTTCAGGTACTTCTTCACGATCTCCTCGTTCTGATCGGCGTTGCGCCCGCCGATGACGAGAAAGCCGTCGCTCGTGCGGAACCAGCGGAACCGCTCGTACCACTGTTCGTCCCGCCGGATCGGGATCGACGACCGCGAGAGCCAGTCGACCTCCCTCGGCCCCTCGTCCTCGTCGTCCTCCCCGTCCTCGTCGTCGGCCTCCCACGCGTCGCGCCGCTTCTCGACCGCCTTCAACTCCTCGCGGGTGTCTTCGACGGCCGCGAGGGCGCCCTCCTTCTTCTCCTCGATTCGCTTCGCCTCGGTGTAGAGGCGGTCGGCGTTCTTCTCCACGCCGGTCGACGCGTCCAGGTCGATCCGGTGTCCCTCGATCTCGACCGTCACCGTCCCGGCCGATCCGTCGACGTCGACGACCGCCTCGGCCGCGGGGATCCCCCGCTCCGCGCCCGCTTCGAGCTTCTCCGCGATCTCGGCCCACGGAACCCCCTCCTCGCGCGCGCCGCGGACCGTCGAGAGGATCTCGTCGACCAGTTCGTAGTTCGCGTACAGGAGCTCGGCCTTCTCGCGTTCGGCCTGCGCCTGCTCCTCGAACCCCTCGATCGCGCCGCGCTGCTGTTCGATGATTCGCTTTTGCTTTGCGATCTGGGCCTCGAAGTCGGGGCGGTCGGCCCCGCCCTTGTCCCCGTCCTCGGAGCGGTCAAGCCGGTAGAAGTACTCGTCGAGCGCGGCGTTGAACGAGTCGAACGCGACGCTGTTGAGGTCGGCGTACTCCTCCAGGGGAAAGGGCGTCACGTCGACGACGCGACCGGCTCCGCCGCCCTCCTCGCTGCCGTCACCATCGCCGTCGCCGCCTCCGTTTCCGCTCCCACCGTCGTCTCCGCTCCCGCCCCCGTCGACGGGCGCTTCGTACACGCGGGGATCGAACTCGCCCGTCCGAAGCGGCTCCTTGAGCCGCTCGATCGCGTCGTGGAGCTTCCGGTACACCTCGCCGTCGGCGTCCTCGATGGCGAGCGTCTTCTCCACCCCGGCGCGGGTGCACACCTCCTCGGCGTACAGGCCGCCGAAGTTGAGCTGCGTCGCGAGCGTCCGCACCACGTCGGTGTCGGACTGCTCCATCTTCGCCGCGAAGGCGTCGTAGCTCACCGCGAGCGGGTTGACGCGGGAGGTGGGGAACTCGTACTGCGACCCGGGCGCGACCGTCCGCGACTTCAGGCGGACCGTCTCGAGGCTGCTCACGACCTCGCGGTTTTCGTCGAGCACGGCGACGTTGCCCTGTCCGAACAGCTCGGCGACGACGTGCGTGTCGGCGTCCTCGCGCTCGAAGTGGAACACGAGGATGCGGTCGAACTCGTACTGCTCGACCCCGGCGAAGTCCGCACCCGAGAGGCGGTTCCGCAGCATCATGGCGAAGTTCGGCGGCCGGCCGGGCGCGTCGGGGACGCGCTCGGGGGCGGCGACGTGGGCCCGCTTCACGTCCCCGACCTCGATCAGCAGTTCGACCCGACCGCGGTCGAAGTCGCGCAGCTTCAGCCGCAACAGGTCGTCGCCGTAGAGGTACGCCTTGTCGACCTTCGCGCCCTCGTAGCGGCCAAGCTCCGTGACGAGGGCGGCGAGGTCGACGCTCGAAAGCTCCCGCTTCGGGTCCATACCCCCGCCTACCCGCGGCGACGGAAAAGGCGTGTCGTTGTCGGACGGGGCGAGCGTCGTCTCACGCGCCGGTCGGCGGTGGCGAGGGGGAGTCCCCGCCGTTCACGATCCGGTCGACGATCTCGTCGATGTCCGGCGCTCGCTCCTCGTCCTCCGGTTCGTCCGATGGGTAGTGGGGAACGATGGGCATGCGCTCGCACCTCGATTCCGGATCAAACTACTGAATCCGTGAAAATAACTGTTTCCCACGGCGGCGTCGCGTCGACGGACCGCCTCGCGGGGCACCGTTCCGTCTGCGTTCGCCTCGCTTCGTCCCGTTCCGTCTGCGTTCGTCCCGTCTCGCCCCGTTCCGGCGACCCACCCCGGCGGCCCACCTCGGCGACCCGCCCTGCCGACCCGGTCCGTCGCCCGCTCAGAGCTCGTCGACGAGTTCCGACAGCGACCGAACGACCGCGTTCGGCTCGTCGGCGAAGGGGTCGTACGGCTCGTTCGACCGATTCACCCAGGCCGCACCCATCCCCGCCTCCGTCGCGCCGACCGCGTCCCAGACGTTCGACGACACGAGCCAGCACTCGGAGCGGTCGCGGCCGAGTCTGTCCGCGGCGTGGGCGTAGGCGGCCGGGTCGGGCTTGTACGTCCCCGCCCCGTCCGCGCTGATCACCTCGTCGACGTGCTCGTCGATTCCGGCGTTCGCCGCCAGCGGTTCGAGCATCTCCGGATCGCCGTTCGAGAACACCGCCGTGTCGAGACCGGCGTCCTCGATCGACGCCAGCGCGTCGAGCGTGTCGTCGAACGGATCGAGGTCGCGGTACGCTCCCATCACCGCCTCGATCTCCCCGCCGGAGAGGTCGTGACCGTAGAAGTCGAGAGCGTACTCGAGCGCGTCGACCGTCAGCTCCGAAAGCGGCCGGTAGGCGTCCATCGCGTCGGCGCGGAACATGTACTCCAGTTGCCTGTCCCGCCACGTGCGCGCGATCTCGCTCACGAGCCGGTCGGGGGCGTCCACGCGCTCGCGGAGCGTCGTCGTGACCGCCTGCGTGTCGCACAGCGTGCCGTACATGTCGAAGCAGAGTGCCTCGGGCATACCCGCGAAGTCGGGTTCCGCGCGCTTAATTACCGGCCCCGACGTCAGCGCCGCCGCCCGTCCGGACACCGCGTCAGTGAGTGTTTTACCTCCGGGCGAACAGTTCCGAGTGGATGGCAACGCTCACCGACGTTCTCGTCGTCTCGCTCCTCGCCGGCGGCGCGACCGGAATCGGCGCGCTCCCGCTCTTTGCCACCACCCGGATCAGCCACCGGATCTACGACGGCGCGCTCGGCCTCGCGGCCGGCATCATGTTCGGCGCCGCGGTGTTCGCGCTCATCCTCCCGGGGTTGGAACTCGGGTCGCTGTCCGAGGTCATCGCTGGCGTGTTCGTCGGCGGCGGGTTCCTCCTCGCGGTCAACCGCCTCGTCCCGCACCTCCACGAGGAGGTGGGCGCGGAGCGGCCGCACGGCCCCGTCGGCGACGGATCGACCGAGACGCCGCTCCGCCGGGCGCTGCTCATCGGCGGGGCGATCACGATCCACAACGTTCCGGAGGGGCTCGCGGTCGGCATCGCCTTCGCCAGCGGGCTGGAGGGCGTCGGCCTCGCCGTCGCGCTGGCGATCGCCATCCAGAACGTCCCCGACGGGTTCGCGATGGCCGTGCCCGCCGTGCAAGCCGGCGTCCCGAGGGCGAAAACCCTCCTCTACACCACGGCCTCCGGCGGGGTTCCGGAGCCGCTCGCGGCGCTCGTCGGCTTTCTCCTCGTCGAACTGGTGACCGGGGTCTTCCCGTTCGCCGCGGGGGTCGCCGCCGGCGCGATGATGGCCGTCATCTTCCGGGAGGTGATCCCGTCGAGCCACGGGCACGGCTACGCCGACCTCTCGACCCTCACGTTCGTCTCGGGCTTCGTGACGATGATGGTCGTCGACACCGTGTTCGCGGTCTGATTCGCGCTCGATCGTCGCGGACGGTAGCCGATCGCGGCCCCCTCGCTCGGATTTGCGCTCACCCGTCGCGTTCCGATCCGCGCTCGTCGTCCGCTGTCGCGTTCGTCATCGCCGTCCGCCCGGATCGGGCGACCCGTTCGGGCACAAGCCATTAGCGCGGTCCCGCTGTACGTGCTCGACGATGTGGACCGAGACGCCCGACGAACCGACGGTGAGCGTCATCGTCCCCGCGCGCGACGAGGCGGCGTACCTCCCCTCGACGCTCGCGAGCGTTCGGGCGATGGACACCGACGTCGAGTACGAACTCGTCGTCGTCGACGGCGCGAGCGAGGACGAGACGCCCGAAATCGCCGCGGCGTACGGGGCGGACGTGTACGACAACCGCGGGCGCGGGATCGGCGACGCCCGCCACCTCGGCGCTCGGCACGCGGCCGGCGACTGGTACGCGTTCGTCGACGCGGACACGGTCGTCGAACCGAACTACCTCGACGCGATGCTGTCGTTCGTCCGCGAGCGCGACCTCGTCGCCGCGTCGTCGCGCTGTCGGATGCCGGGCCTCCGGCCGGCGGTCATGGAGGCGACGATCAACCGCGTCTTCCCCCGGCTCTCGGCTCCGATCCTCCCCGGCTTCAACTTCTTCGTCGAGAGCGGCGCCTACCGCGAGGTCGGCGGCTTCCCGAACGTCCCGAACGAGGACACGGCGTTCAGCCGCCGGCTGGCGGCCTACGGGGAGACCGCCTACCACCCGGACGTGCTCGTGGAAACGTCGCCGCGGCGGATCGGGGAACTGGGGCTCACCGGAACGCTGTACCACTACCTGAAGTTGGACTGGGGACGGTACCGTGCGGACTACTGACGGCTGCCGGGGAGATCGCCCGGCGACGACGCGTCCCCGCCGTCGCCGCTCTGACCGCCCGCTCGCAGCGTCACCGTTCGCGAACTCGCTCGCGGGCGGCGCGTTCTTCGACGTTTTCGAGCGTCTCCGTTTCGAGCAGCACCTCCAGCTTTCGCTCGAACTGCGCGTCGGTCAGTTCCCCCGCGGCGTACCGTCGCCGCAGCGTTTCCAGCGGCGTCTCACTCGTCTCGTTCAATTCTGCGGGCGCGCGCGTCCCGTCCGTCTCGGCCTTCGACGATCCCCACCAGTCGCTCCACCAATCGCCGTCCCACCAGTCGTCGTCCCACCACTCCCGTCTGTCGTCATCGTCTCCGGACAGGAGGGCGACGATCGGCACGACGACGAAGTATCCGAAGAAAAGCGCCCCGAACCACCAGCTCTGGCCGGAAACGAGGGCGGCGAGCCAGAGACCGGTGACGAGAACGGACGCGATTTCGGTCGCGTTCTCGCGGAGGCGATCTGCGGGGGTGTCATCGCTCATACGGTCGGATCGCAGGGAGGAACGAAAATATATCCGCTCACGACGAGCTTTTGCGCTGCACTCCCTCGCTGCGCTCGGTCGTTCGGCAAAAGCTGGACCAAAAACCGATCTCCTAACCGTCTCGCTCGCGGTCAGAGCCGCTTGCTCACGTACGGACCGTCCTGGTAGTACCCCAGTTTGTCGCGGTAGTACCGCCGGACTCCGATGCCGGAGATGACGCTCACCTTGTCGTAGCCGGCGTCGGCGGCGAGTTCCTCGGCTTTCCGGATGAGCTTCCGGCCGTAGCCCCTGTGCTGCCAGTCGCCCTCCCCCGCGCCGATACCGGCCTCGCTGCCGTAGACGTGGAGCTCGCGGACGAGCGCGGCGTCCCGGAGCTCGCGCCGGACCGGATCGCCGGGGAACCGCAGGCGGCAGAAGCCGACGAGCAGGTCCCGCTCCGCGTCCTCGAAGCTGATGAAGTGCTCGGTGCCGCCGGCGGCCTCGTACTCCAGCACGCCCAATTCGACGTCGTCTGGGTCGGGATCCTCCTCGTTCATCCCGACCTCGCGGGCGCGGACGTCCCGGAGTTCGATCCCCTTCTCCTCGGCCCGCTTTTCGGCGAGCTGTCGGAGGTTCGACTTCCAGACCCCGGCGTCGATGAAGTCCGCGGGGATGTCGCGCTGGACGCGCTGGAGGCGGGTGTACTTCGGGATCATCCCCATCACCTCCGCGACGAGGTCGGCCGCCTCCTCGTTCGTGAGCGGCTCGTACTCGTCGCGCCGCCACATGTCGTAGACGCGCGTCCCGCGGACGACGAGCGTCGGGTAGATCTTCAGGTAGTCGGGCCGCCAGTCGGGGTTCTCGAACAGCTGGCGGAAGTCCTCGACGCACATCTCCCTCGTCATGCCCGGCTGGCCCGGCATCATGTGGAAGCCGACCTTGAACGCCGCGTCGCGCAGGCGGCGGTTCGCGTCCTTCGACGCGCGGTTGCCGTGTCCGCGGTGCATCTCGCGGTTGATGCGCTCGTAGGTGGTCTGCACCCCGACCTCGACCTTCGTGGCGCCGAGGTCGAGCATCCGGTCGATCTGCTCGGGGTCGCACCAGTCGGGCTTCGTCTCGAACGTCGTCCCGACGTTGCGCACGTCGGCCGTCTCGTTCTCGGCGATCACGTCCTCCAGGTAGCGGAACTCGACCTCCTCCGGATCCGGCTTGAAGCTCCGATCCTCGGCCGGGTCTGGCTCCGCCGAGAGGTCGTAGTCGTTCATCGCCTCCAGCGCTCGCTTCACGAACCACTCCTGGTAGTCGTGGCTCCTGGCGGTCATCGTCCCGCCCATGAGGATGAGCTCGACCTTGTCCACGGGGTGGCCGATGTGTCGCAGCTGTTCGAGCCGGAGCGTCACCTGCCCGTAGGGGTCGTAATCGTTCTGGACGCCCCGCGCAGCGGCCGGCTCGTGGCCGGTGTAGCTCTGCGAGGAGGGGAACTCCGAGGCCGGGCCGCCGGGGCAGTACAGACACTTCCCGTGGGGGCACATGTGCGGGCTCGTCATGATCGCCACCGGCGAGACGCCGGAGGCGGTCCGGACGGGCTTTCGGCGGACGACCTCCTTCACGTCGTCGCGGTGGGCGTCGGGCGCGTGCTTCAGGATGTCCGCGTTCTTCGGCACTTTCGGCGCGGAGAACTCCGAGCACACCTTCAGCTTCTCCGATTCGAGGTCGTCGCGACCGACCTCGCCCGCGACGATGCGCTCGGCGAGCTCCTCGCACACCGCCGCGAAGGCGTCGGTCTCCGCGCTCTCGGCGGCGTCCGAGCTCATCCTATCGGAACACCTCCGGTGCGGCGACGCGGGTCATTGGAGGGAGTTCGTGCGCTTTCGGGGTTAAGGGTGTCGCTCCGCGACCTCGGAACCGACCCGTTCGGAGGGCGAACGACGGGGACCCCGACGCCGAACCGCAATCCGGAGGACGTCGACCGCCTCAGTGCCCCTCCTCGACCGCGACCGCCTCGTCGACGGCGGCGGTCTGGCCGATCGCGGGGATCCCGTCGACGACCGCCTGGTCGACCTCGGACGCCCCGTCGGCGACGCCGCCGCGGGTCGCGAACGCCAGTCCGACGGCGCACGCGAAGGAGGCCACGCCGGTCGCCAGGAGCAGCGCGGGGTAGCCGGTCGTCGCGGCGAGGCCGGCGAACGCGACCGGCCCGGCGGACCGGCCGAGGAACGTCGTGCTGTTGCGGAGGCTCAGCGCGCCCGCGCGGTAGGTGCCCGAGACGGCGTCGGACACTTCCGCGTCGACGCAGGGGAGGACGAGCCCCACGCCGGCACCGACGGGGAGCATCGCCAGGCTGACGGCGAGCGGCGACGGCGCGAGCCACGCGCCGAGGAACCCGACGCCGTAGCAGGCGAACCCGGCGGCGACGAGGCCGCCGTTCGAAAAGCGCCTCGCGAGGCGACCGTTGATCATCGAGACGGCGATCGACGACGCCTCGGCCGTCGTGATGACGACGCCGATGAGCACCGGCGCGAGGGCGTACTCGGCTTCGAGGAGGAACGGCAACACCGTCAGCACCGCCCCGAACAGCAGGAACTCGACGGCGAACGTCGCCGCGTACATCGTCAGGACCGCCGGCTCGGCGACGGCGCGAGCGGCCCCGCGGAGGTACGCGAGGTCGATCCGCACCTCCGCGCCGTCGCGCTCCGGTTCGTCGAGGAGGGCGAACGCCGCGGCGGCGAGCGGGACGGCCGCGAAGTACGCGAGGAACGGGACGTTCCACGCGACGGCGACGAGCGCGCCCCCGAGGATGGGGAACGCCGCGGCGCCCGCAGAGAGGACGGCGTTGTTCGCGCCCAGGACGGCGTTGCGCTGGACGCCGTCGAAGACGTCGCCGATGAGCGTGATCGTCGAGATGAAGATCCCGGCGGAGGCGACGCCGCCGATCGCGCGCAGCGCGAGGACGGCCTCGAACGTCGGCGCGAACGCCGCCGCGCCGCCCGTCAGGCCGAAGGCGGCGAGGCTCCACACGAGGACGCGCTTGCGCCCGAGGCGGTCGGCGAGTGCGCCGATGAACGGCGAGAGGACGATCCCCGCGACGAAGTACGAACTGATGAGCAGGCTGGCGGTCGCGTCGGTTACGCCGAACGTGTCGCGGATGACCGGCAGGGCCGGGCTGACCAGCGGGACGCCGAGCGGCGCGAGCGCCGTGCTCAGGAGGACGATCTGAACCGCGGGCGATCGCCACGGAACGCCGGTCGACTCGGGGGTTTCGTCCGCGGTGGTGGTAGCGGTCATCGACGCCACCTCACGGCTCCAGGCGGTAGAACCGCCAGAAGTAGTTCTCGATCGGCAGGACTTCGACGGAGCCGAACCCCGCTTCCTCGGCGTACGACCGGAACGTGTCGGTCCGCATGATCGTCCCCGTCTCGGCCGACGGTTCGTCCGCGCGACCGACCGGGAGGCAGTGGAGGATGCTCGCGCCGTACAGGAACCGTTCGACGTCGCTCCCCTCGGCGGTGAACGCGTCGCCGACCCGCTCGTCCATGACGAGCGCCGCGCCGCCGTCGGTCAACAGCCGGCGCATCGTCCGCAGCGCGCCGACGGGGTCGGCCATGTCGTGAATGCACTCGAACGCCGTCACCAGGTTGTAGGACCGAGCGGCAGCGTCGCCGCGAGAGTCGTACGTCCCTTCGAGGGTCGGATCGCTGGCATCTCTGACCTCGAAACCGACGCGGTCGGCCACGCCGTACGCCTCGGCGTTTCGGCGCGCCGCTTCGACGGACGCCTCGTCGAGGTCGTACCCGTCGACCCGGACGTTCGGGTACGATCGGGCGATTCCGATGCTGGACCAGCCGTGGCCGCAGCCGACGTCCGCGATCCGAGCCGGCGGGTCGGCCCTGAGCCGCGCGTCGATGTCCGGAATCGACGGGAGCCACTCCTCGCCGAGCAGGCGGAGGAACGAGGGGCGGTTCATCGCCGCCTGCCCCTCGTGGAGGTCCGAGCCGTAGGCCGCGTACGGGACGCCCGCACCCGTCCGGTACGCCTCGACGACGTCGGGAAGCGGCGCGACGGCCCCGGCGAGGAGGCGCCCCAGCGGCGCCAGGTAGTACAGGCTGTCGCGGTCGGTCAGGACCTCGACGTGAGCCTCGGGCACCGAGTACCGCCGCTCGGTCGCCGCCGCCGCCTCGTCGTCGACGCCGAGAACGCCGGAGACGGTCTGCGCTTCGAGCCACTCGCGGACGTACCGCTCGTCCGTGCCGGTCCGCGCGGCCAGTTCGGCCGACGTGCAACGACCCGCTTCGACGAGGGCGTCGTACAGTCCCAACCGCTCGCCGAGGTACACGCCGAACACCGTCACGGTGTCGGTGGCCGCGTCGAGGAGGCGGCCGGCGAACGCCTCGGTTTCAGGGGCCGGTTCGTCTATCGTCGTCGTCTCTCCCATGGGAGGGGGGACGCTCCGGCGGCGTCTATAGTTAATTTCTGAGACCGATAGCAGGCAACGATCAGTCGGCTGCGGAGTGAGACGTGTCTCACTCCGTGAGACAACCGTTATCGTGCGACGCAGCATCACCTCTAGCGGGACGCGGAGAGGGGAGTGTCAAAAGCGATGAACCGATCACACATCTTCGACGAGCTGGTTCGCAACTCGCTCGACCTATGGCGGACCGCGGAACCGGACGACGATCCCGACGATCGAATCGAGACGGACGAGCTGTTGGCGATCGTCCGCCACGGACCGCTCTTGGAGGCGCTGATGGGCGGCCCCCTGGACCGCCGCGACATCGAAGAGCGGCTGGACGTCTCGCGAGCGACCAGCCACCGGTTCACCCGCTGGCTGGAGGACCTCAGGTTCGCCGAGCGCCGCGACGGATCGTTCGAACTCACCGGGGAGGGGCAGATCGTCGCCGAGGAGTTGCGCCGGTTCGAACGGAACGTGCGCGCCGCCCGCCGGCTCGCTCCCCTGCTGGACAGTATCTGCCCGGATCACCAGGAGTTCGTCGTCGAACCGTTCGCCGACGCCGTGGTCACGACCGCGGCCCCCGGCGATCCGTACCGACCCGTGACGCGGTTCCTGTCACTCCTCCGCGACAGCGGATCGTTCCGGGGGTTCAACACGACGCACATGGTGCCGCCGATCGTCGAGGAGTTCCGCGGCCGGCTGTTCGAGGGGACCGACGCGGAGCTCATCTACCTCCCCGACGCCGCCGAGACGCTCCTCTCCTCGGATCGCGAGCGAACCCGGGCGGCGATCGAACGCGGCGACCTCACGCTCCGCACCCGCGAGGCGCTCCCGTACGGGCTCGCCATCTTCGACGACCGGGTCGGCATCGGCGGCTACGACGAGGAGACGGGGGCGATGCGGGTGTTCGTCGACACGGACGACGCGATCGCCCGCGAGTGGGCAGAACGGGTGTACGCGACCTACCGGGCCGACTCGGAGCCCCTCGTCGCGTGAGGCGCCGCCGTATCCGTCCGGACGCGTCGCCCGCCGGTGCCGGAGAACGGATCCCGTTAGAACGGGAGCGATTCCTCTCGTCGTCGAGAGCGGCGCGTCCCCGGCCGGGGACAGAACGGCGGGTTTTCAGTCGAACTGCTCGGCGGCCGCCTCGACGACCGCGTCCGTCGCCGCCTCGCGCGCGCCGGAGAGGAACTCGATGCGCCCCTCGCGGACGCTGGCGACGGACACGTCCGCCCGGGGTGCCCGTTCGCGGGCCGTGGCGGCGACCGCGCGCACGTCGAGGTCGCCGGTGCTCCGGAGGTACAGTTCGTCCATCGCGACGCCGACCGTCACGAAGCGGCCGTCGCCGTCGCGGTTGCGGCGGTGGAGCTCCTCCAGGAGGAGCGCCTTCGGCGGGAAGTCGAAGCGGTGGGTGAACGCGTCGGTGTCGAGCACGGCGAACCGAACGCCGCCCTCCTCCCGGCGTTCGAGGTTCGCCTCCGCGGTTTCGACCTCGTCGTCGAGCTTCACGCGGAACTGCTCGCTGATGTGGTTGGCGAGCCCGCGGCCGGCGGACCGCTCGCCGCCCGCGTCCGCGGACGCGTCGTCCCCGAACAGCAGGTCGGCGATGAGTTCGCGCTTGTCCTGGTAGGACTGGTAGTACGCCTCCAGCGCGATCGCCTCGCGGAGGCGGGCGACGCGCTCCTCGTCGTAGCCCGCCTCGGCCGCGAGATCGAGGTAGGCCTCGGGCGCGCCCTCCCAGTAGCTGACGGCGGGGAGGTGCGCGAGGTCGTCGCGCACGTCCTCGTTGACGGCGGCCGCGAGGTTGGCGGCCAGCGCGCCCGTCGAGAGGTCGGACGCGTCGACGCCGTCGAGGCCGGGACTGACGAGCACCTCGGCGTCCGATTCGACCGCCGCGTCGGCGGTCTCGGCGTCGACGACGACGCGCTTCGCGCCGTAGACGCCGAGCAGGCCGAGCCCGTCGCTCGATTCGACGGTGCTCCCCGTCCCGAGAAGCAGGACGAGCGGGAGCTTCTCGCCGTGGCGCTCCCGATCCTGGAGCATGCGCGTCACGTCGTTCGTCGCGTCGTCCATGCCGTACACCGCGCCGTCGAGCGGCCGGCGGGCGAAGTAGTGGTACTCGGCGTCGCTCTTCGCGTACTCCTCGCGGATGAGCGGCAGCACCGCGCGTTCGACGGCCGCGCCGGCGACGTAGCCGTCGGCGGTCGCGGCGTGCCTGACGACGATCGGCCGGGATTCGAGCACCGCCCGACGGACGGCCTCGGCGGCGTCGAGCAGGCGCTCGGAGATCGCCTCGACGGGTTCGTGCGGCGCGAGCGGCATCACGGCCTCGGGCCGCGCGCGATCCGTGAGCGCGTCCGCGAGGCGGCGCTGTACGGTTTCGGCCTCCGCGCCGTCGAGTTCGACGAGCGCCTCGGTCTCGACCTGAATCTCGTTGCGGCGGAGTTCGACTTCGCCGTCCAGGCGGACGGCGTCGCCGACTTCGATCTCGGGGTACGCCCGGACGCCCGCCTCGACGAACGCCGCGCAGTCGACGACTCCCGTCTCGTCGCGGAGTTCGAACACCGTCGGCCCGCCCGTCTGGCGCGCGCTCACGACCTCGCCCTCGATGCGGACCTGCTGGCCGACCCGGTCGGAGAGCGACTGGATCTCGATCCGCTCGGGCTCCGAGACCGGCTCGGAGCCGTCGGTGACGCGCTTTCTCTCCTCCGACGCCGATCCGCCGGATTCGCTCGATCCGCCGGCCCCGACGGAATCGGATTCGTCACCCGCCGTCGACTCCGCCGCTTCGCCGTCGTTTCCTGCTTTGCCGTCGCCTCCTGCTTCGCCGTCGCCTCCTGCTTCGCCTTCGTCCTCCGCTTCGCCGTCGCCTTCCGTCTCGTCCACGTCGCGGTCGCCCTCGGCGCCCTGTACGAGCGCGCCGCGGAACTCGCGCTCGGACTGGCGGATCGACCAGCCGAGGTCGATGTTACCGTTCTTCCGGACGTTCTTCACCTGGACGTACACCGTGTCGCCCGGCTCCCAGTCGAGGCTCTCCAGCCGGCGGTCGAGCTCGCTCCGGTGGAGCAGGCCGGTGACCCCGGGCGCGAGGTCGACGAACACGCCGAAGTCGGCGTACCCGTCGACGACGCCGCTGTAGAAGCGGCCGGGGATCAGTTGGTCGGGGCTGTCGCCGCGGAACTCGAAGACGACGTCCTCCTCGTGACTCTCACAGATTCTCCCGTCGACGTCCGTACCGCAAATGATACACGAACCCATTTGAGCGGACAGAATGCCCCCGGACTAAAACTGTTGTCGAAAGTCCGCTGCCGGAAAACGCCCTTGCGCCGAGTCACCCCGGCGCTCCGGACGCGCTACTCGAACACCGGCCCTTCGTCGCGCAGTCTGTCGATATCTTCGACGAGCGACTCCGCCGCGTCGGGGTCGAGCGCCACCTCGACCTCGTTTCCCTCGCCGTCGGCGAACGCGAGCTTCACCTGGCTGTCGCCGAAGGCGCGCGCGCCGGCCGTCTCGACGTGGTACAGCTTCGCAGTCGCGGCCGTCGTCGCCGTGCCGACGTGCTTTACCGTCCCGTCCTTGAGTTCGAACATCAGGTCGTCGAGGTCGAGCGTGAGCATCGTCCGGGGGTACGCCCTCCCGGCTAAATAACGTACCACTGCCGGAGGAGGTGCGCGATCGCGCCGAACCCGCGGAAGCCGTAGCCGAACACGAGCGCCGACGGGAGGGCCGACGCGAGCGCCGCGCGCGCCAGCGTCGTCCGGTGAACCACGCTCAGCCCCACCGCGAGCAGCACCGCGCCGTAGACCGCACACAGCGCGCGGAGCTCCGGGATCGGAATGCCGGCGAGGGCGCACGGCGCGGCCGCGTAGGCGACGGTCTGCACCGTTTCGCTCACGCCGGCGCGGTCCCGGACGGCGAGAATCAAAAGCGCCGTCTGGAGCGCGGCGGTCAGGTGGAGCACCGCCGGCGCGACGATGAGCGCGACGAGCAGGAGCGCGAGAAACGCGGACAGGCCCGGGCCGACCCCGATCGCGGGGATCTCGCTCGGCGAGAAGGCGAACAGCCCGCCGACGAAACAGAGCGCGACCGCGACGCCGAACACGAGGCCGGGGGCCTGATCGCCGGGGGCGACGCCGTTGCGGAAGAACCGGCGCGGGCGGACGAGCACCTCGACCCAGGCCCAGGCGAGCCCGCGCGCCCCGCGGTCCCGCCCGCCCCGGGGGTTTTCGACCCACGTTGTCACGGTCGTACTAGTCGGTCAGGAGGGTATGACAGTTCCGACATCGCGCCTCGTAGGACTCCGCCGCGCCGACCATGATCGTCGGGTCGTCGACGTGCGCGGGGTCGCCGTCGATGAGCCGCTGGTTCCGCGAGGCGGGCTCGCCGCAGACGGTGCAGATGGCCTGCAGCTTGTCGACGTACTCGGCCAGCGCCATCAGCTGGGGCAGCGGCTCGAACGGCTCGCCGCGGAACGTCTGGTCGGTCCCGCTGACGATGACCCGCCGGCCGTCCGCCGCGAGCGCCTCGCACACGTCGACTAACTCGGTCGAAAAGAAGTTGGCCTCGTCGATCGCCACGACCTGCTCGCCGTTGAGTTCGTCGCGCACGTCCCAGAGCCCCTCGCCCTCGGCGTCGACGACGCGCGCCTCCCACTGCCGGCCGTTGTGCGAGCCGATGGTGGCCTCGCCGTAGCGGTCGTCCACCGCGGGCTTGAACGCGGCGATCTCCTGACCCGCGATTTCCGCGCGCCTGAGGCGGCGGAGGAGCTCCTCGGTCTTCCCGGAGAACATGGAGCCGGTGATCACCTCGATCCACCCGCTCCGCGTGATCGCGTGCATGGAGTGTGTCGGCGCGAGCGAGGGCCAAAACGATTGTCGTCTCGAATGGAGAGTCGTCGAGTCGGACAGGTCGAACGACTCGCCGCCTCGAACGGTGCTCCGGAACAAACGGTCCGCCGGATCGGCTGAAAGGCTGATACGGCTCGCCGTCGGACAGGACGCACCGGCCATGTCCTCCGCACACTCCCTCGCCGACTCCCGATCGCTGTCCGGCGTGCGCGGCGCGGTGTACGTCCCGGCGCGGGCGTTCAACGCCTACCAGCTGTGGGAGCGGTACGACACGGCCGAGGTCGAGCGCGACCTCGGCTACGCCTCGACGCTGAACCTGAACGCCGTCCGACTCTTTCTCAGTTACGAGCGGTGGCGGGACGATCCCGAGGGGCTCGAAGCGTCGTTCGATCACCTGCTGGAGGCCGCCGCGTCGAACGGGATCCGCGTGCTGCCGATCCTGTTCGAGAGCGCCGGCAGGGAGCCGACGCGCGACCACCTGGCGGACCGCGACCCGGAGACGGCCTGCGCGGTCTGTTCGCCGTCGCACGACGTGATCGGCGACGAACGTCGGTGGTCCGGTGCCGGCGGCGGGATGTTCGACGCCGCCAGGCGAGCGCTCGGTCTCGGTCGGGGCGGCGAACGAGACGGGCGGGACGGGAGCGCCCCCCGCCAGTACGTCGAGTGGTTCGTCGGCCGGTACGACGCCGACGATCGACTGCTCGCGCTCGAAATCATGAACGAGCCCGGCGGCTGGCCGAAGCGGGTGAACTTCGCCCGGCGGATGCTGCGCGTCGCCGACGACCTGCGCGAGGACCTGCCGCTCACGATGGGCTGCAAGGCGCTGCGGTTCAACGAGGACTACGACGACCCCGAACTCGACGCGTTCCAGTTCCACCACAACCTCCCGCCCGACGCGGCGGACGTGCGTGAGAAACTCGCCGATGCGCGGCGGTTCGCCGACCGGCGCGGCAAGCCGGTGTGGCTCACGGAGTGGCAGCGGACCCGGAAGCGGCCGCCGCATCCCATGCTCCCGAACTACGCGTCGCTCGCGGAGACGATCCGGGGGGGCGACGTCGACGGCGACTTCCTCTGGTCGCTGATGCTGAAACCCGCGTACCTCCCGAACCAGCGGCGGAAGGGGCGGCTGAACGGCCTCTTCCACGAGGACGGGGCGGTCTGGAGCGCCGCGGACGCCCGCGCCGTCGCGGGCGATCCGGATCTGGAGATCGATGAGCGCCGGGAGCCGCCGCGGTGGCTCCCCGAGGGCCTCACCCGCGCCGGGTGACCGAGACCGACGCCGGGCGTGTCCGCCTCCGACGCGTCACTTACCGCGCGCGCCGGTGTTCTGCCCGCTCTCGAACGTCGCGGGATCGGGTTCGATATGCGCGTACTGGACGGCGCGGACGCCGAGGATCCGGACCCGCTTTTCGAGCTCGTCGTCGACGAACTCCCCGCCCTCGAACGCGCTCGACGCCCGCGGAATCGCGGCCTGGTGCGGGATGACCCACGCGTTGAGCGCCCGACAGACCGACCGGAGGTGTTCGAGCGCCGTCACCGGAAACGCCCCGCCGGAGACCGCCAGCAACCCCACCGTCTTGCCGCTGAACTCGTCGAAGCCGCAGTAGTCGAGCGCGTTCTTCAGGACGCCCGAGTAGGAGCCGTGGTACATCGGCGTGCCGAGCAGCACCGAATCCGCCTCCCGAACCGCGGCGACGAGCCCCTCGCTGTCCCCCTGCGCGTCGAGATCGGCGTTCAGCATCGGCAGGTCGTACTCGCGCAGGTCGAGCAGCGCGCCGGTGCCGCCGGCCTCCTCGACCCCGCGGAGGGCCCGTTCGAGCCCGAGCCGCGTGTAGCTCCGCTGCCGGAGGCTGCCGGAGAGGGCGACGACGTGTACGTCCGTCATGCGCGAACGATCGGCGCGGGGGCACAAAAACGGCGGCGTTCGCCCGCGACGTTGGGTCGTTTCGCATGCAGATACGTTCGCCACGAAATCAGTTATAAAATCGGAAAGTCGCGTCCACCCTGGAGGAGGTCACCGAGGTTGACCGACTCTTGGCTCGGATGGTTATCGAGACAGAAGGTATTCGTGACCGGGAGACGTCAGCGGCAGAAATTGCTCGTGGGCTGTTTAACGAGTCTACTACCGCTGAGAGAACGACCAAGCAGCAAGTGTCACACAGTAGTGAGACGACTGAATCTGATGGTGGTTCTCGTTCGATGATAGCGAGAAACCGCTTGACAGCTCGTTGTCTGGCTCTGTAGATAGTGACGAAGATACCACTGATGATTCCGAATAACAATGCAGAACACTAACACCACCGTTCCGACGGTACAGAACAAGAACCGCATCCAAGAGCATCACGAAGGCACTAACCCCTTGGACGTGCTTATCCGGGAGTTTAGTCAAGAAGCTGGTAAGCGAGTCGGGAACGCTCTGGCCGAAGAGATTCATACCGATCCCGAAGTGCGACGTGCTGCTGCTACCGGGGCAGGCGTAGGCATCGGTGTTGTCCTCGGGCTAGGCCTACTTGCCCTCGCCACTCAGTAGTGCCATCCGCTCAACCGCACATCCGGGGGCTGAGATCTATATACAACTGAGTTCTGATGAAACGATTAGAAGACCGCTTGCCACGTACGTATGTAGCAGACACACCGGAGAGACTGATGAGACCATCATCTCATTATAATGGCGGTATTCAGATAAGCGATTGCGGGCCGAGATGCCGCCTATGGTGGGGATGAAACGGGCCATCGTCTCGACGACCCCCGGCGAAGCAAGGACCGCAGGAGCGAGCACCGCGGGCGACGAGGACTGCAGCGAACCGCGGTAGTCGAGACGGTTGGGGCCTTCGAGGACCTCTTAATGTCGATTCCGACATTTCGATCTTCTGAACACTACCCTTGGTAATCGGAAAAGGTTCTTATGCAGGAACCGCATCAATTAAAATAGGCTCGACTGGAGGCACCAACGATGACCTTTCAAGAACAACTCCGCTCAATAGAAGAGCGGTACGACGTAAGCGAGAGCGAACACGCCCGGGAGCTCGGACGCACCGTCGCAGACCTCCAAGACTAACGCAGTTATTCTGCCTCTTCGAGAAACGAGACAAACTCCGCTTTTCCGATACCTTCGGTACTGATGAGCTCGTCGTGTCCAGCACGCGTGACGGATTCAATGAGGAAGTCCGTACAGAGTTCGGTATGCATATCCCCATAGTGCACGTAAGCTTCTGAACGGGTGAAATCGAGGTCGTACTCTGCAAGAACGATCTCGATGCCATTCTTCCGTATAACGGTGTCACACCCCCACTCAGAGAGTAACGAGAACGCCGTCGTATTCCGCCGAACCGTGAGAAGCCGCTTCGATTCTGTAATGTACTCATTGACCCACGTCTCCCAGTCGTACGCTTCGGTCGCAAAGTCAGGAAACGAAAACCCGGTTTTGATGCTCTCTAAGTACCACTGAGCTATACTGATCGAAGTCCGGTGGTTCGCGTTGGGCAGCGCGTGTTTCAGAATAAGCGTAGACATAAGCTGCCCTGCGACATCGACGGCGGTACCGGTCCAATCGACGCGTGCGATAGCATCGGGAATCCGCTCTAATTCGATCTGCTTGTAGATCTCCAGCTTCTCTTCTTCTTCCAGTTCCTTTTCCTCGACGATCTCCTCGAAGATCTGGAGCAACCGTACGGTGATCGTCCGATCCTGTGGTGACATCTCATCGAGTACGTCTTCGAATTCGTCGTCAAGGTCCTCAACCGTACCACTCGCCCCACGATTCGTATACAGCACAAAGAACTCCTCATCGAAATCGTAGTGCTCAATGATCGCATTTTGCCCGGATGTCGTTATCTCATCCCTGTTCTGAGTGACATACGCGAGAGAATATTGAGAATCCTCGGGATGATGGTAATAGACACGGGCAGTCATCCCATCAGCGTAGGCGATAGACCGAATTAAAACACACTACACCCAGAGGTGGACCAGTACGTTCAGACGGTACTACTGATACGCGCATCACCTATGTGAGTCGGGTTCTGTTGAAACCCTCAATTGGTGATAGGTTTCAGTAATCGTGTTGAACGCAGAGGGAGTATACAGCAAATTGATACGAGGCTTTCGCGTACCTGACTCTATGGCGCTTACCGACGTTCTCAGTGATGAGTTTTGGGCACGACACACGAATCCGTGGAGTGGATATACCCGTCTCCCAATGGGGCCAGTCTTACTACTCGGCCTGTACCGTCGTGACTGGCGGATGGTCGGTTTGACGCTGCTCTACGTCGTCATCAATCCAATTCTTTTCCCGGAGCCGGAGAACAAGGACGCGTGGATAAGCCGGAGCGTCCTCGGAGAGCAACTCTGGCTCGAAGACGATCACGAGGTATTTGAGGCCAACCTACCCGGTGTTCTCAACGAGCTGAACGCCGTCGCGTACTGCTATGGTCTCTACGGCGCGTACAAGCGCAATCCACGGGTGACGGCGCTTGGTGGTGGGATCGCGCTTACGTGCAAACTCGTGTACCTTGCCATTCTCGTGCGGTACTACGATGAACACGCCCCGGTCGAAGACTGAAACAGCGCGAGCCTTACTGGGAGAGTGCTCCCCATCGCTCCGGTGCGTACGCGCCCTCTATTCAGCACACCGGTATTGTCAGATTTAAATG
The DNA here is from genome assembly GCF_002844195.1 of Halegenticoccus soli. GTDB lineage: Archaea > Halobacteriota > Halobacteria > Halobacteriales > Haloferacaceae > Halegenticoccus > Halegenticoccus soli. The sequence goes on along the minus strand of NZ_PEND01000008.1, from coordinate 19,966 downwards.
ACTTCAACAGAGCCGTGAGTCGGTCTGTGGCTCTGGGAGATTAGTCCAGCGAATCCGAACCGGGTTATCGGAGTCGGGCAGTTGTCTGATCGTTTCCTTCCTCAATCTGGACGAGACCGTCATCAGAAAGGTCTGAAAGGAGATCTCGAAGCCACTCTCGCCCGTGTTCACCGTTGGGTGTGTAATCCACTCGAATCCGGTGCCCAAGCGTGTCCAGATCCATCTCGTCATGTTCGCCGAGGAGTCGAACCACACGTCCGCGGAACTGCCGGCGGCTCCCGTCGAAGCTCGGTTGTGTCGGAACGTCCGGCGCGGTGAAGTCGCCCGTCTCGTAGGCGTTGCACCACCGCCGCCACGGACAGCCTTCCTCGTCGCACCGGGGCGTCTTCCCGCAGGCGACGCCACCGAGTTCCATAATCGCGTTGTTCCACACGCGGGATCGCCCCCCCGGCATGAGGTCCCGCGCCGCCGCCTCGAACGCGGCGTCGTCGTCGGGCACGTCGAACGCGCGGTGGAGCACGCGCTTCACGTTGGTGTCGACGACCGCGTCGCCCTCGTTGAACGCGAAGCTCGCCACCGCGTTCGCCGTGTACGGGCCGACGCCCATCAGCTCTTGAAGCTCCTCGGGCGTCCGCGGGAACGACCCGTCGTACTTCTCGACGACCTGCTTCGCCGCCTCGTGGAGGTACTTCGCGCGGTTGTTGTACCCCAGGCTGTGCCCGGTCCAGAACGCCACCACGTCCCCCCGATCGGCCGCGGCGAGCGCCTCCACCGTCGGCCAGCGGTCGAGGAACGCCTCCCACGCCTCGACGACCCGGTCGAGCTGCGTCTGCTGGCTCATCACCTCGGAGACGAGGATCGCGTAGGGATCGTCCGTGCGCCGCCACGGAAACTCCCGGTGGTCGGCCTCGTACCACTCGATCAGCGCCTCGCGGATCGCGTCGAGGTCGGCGTCCGCCGCAAGCGCGGGCGCGCTCTCGGTCATCGCCCGACCTAGGTCGGCCCCTCGCTTAGGGGTGCTGATTCGCCCGCCCGACGCCGACGCTCGAAAAAGCTTATGCGCCCGTTGCATAGAGTGCCCGCATGGGCGCTCTGGTTCGCAGGCTCGTGCTCACCGGCGTGGGGATCGTGCTCCTCCCCGCGCTGTTCCTCGTGCTCCTGATCTTCGGGCCGTTCGCGTGGGTTCTCCTCGGCACCTCGATGATCCTCGTGAGCACGGCCGTGCGGTACCTCCGCGAGGGCTCGTCCGACGCGGACTTCGAGACCGTCGAGTGCCCCGGGTGCGGCGCGACGATCGCCGCGGCGCTCGATCGCTGTCCCAACTGCGACGAACAGCTGTTCCCGCCCGAGGACGACGACGCGTGACCGAACGACCCGCGAGCGACGGCGGTCCGTGTCGCGAGCGCCGTCCGCCCGCGCCGCCGCGCCTCCCGGAACGGAAAGCCGAAAGGGGTATTCGGCGTCCGACCTTCCGACCCCACATGAGCCTCGACAAGCTGAACGACGACGTCAAGTCGGTTTACGGCGACCTCGACGATACGCTGTCCGTCGATCTCGATCGGGAGACGAAGAACGAACTCGCGATGCTCGCGGCGGCGTTCGGCATGGACGACTTCGACGAGCTCGTCCGCCGCGGGATCCACGTGCTCTTCCGCTCGACCGTCGACACCGGGGATCTCGACTTCCAGCTCCGCGGGAGCTACGACGTGACCTACGACGAGTACCTCTCGGGGATGACCTACGACGAGATGACCGGGCGCGATCAGTACCCACAGCGGGACGACGAGCGGCGATATCAAATGTAAAAAGCCCTCGGCGCGCGCCCGGCGGCGGCGCGCGCCTCGCCCTTTGCATGTCCGCCAGGCCCGCGGCGCGAGTCGCGCGCGGCGGCGCGACACGCTCTCGGCCTCGTCCTCCCCAGCCGCCTCCCTCGGTCGCTCCGCTCCCTCGGTCAGCCCTCGCGCGACGGGTCGCGGCGATGGAACGCCGCGACGCCGCGCACCGATCCTACTCCGATGGTGTTTCGACGAAGTCGAAAGCGACGAAGGCGAGCTACGGCCGACAGAACGAACTACGCCACCGCAAAGCCAACGTCTACCGCCATCCATTGAGGTGCGTTACCATGGTGAAAGAGATCAGCTGCATCAACGCCGGATTCGAAGACTGCGAGTTCCTGGTCCGATCCGAGAACGAACGAGAAGTGATCGAGTTCGCCCGCCAACACGCGAGGAACACTCACGACGCGGAAGCGTCTCCGGAACACCTCGAACAGATCGTGGTGGAGGTCTGACCCGAGGCCCCGGTGCGCTTTCGTCTACCGCCGGTTCCTTCGCTCCGCTTCGTCAGGCGACGTCCGAGATCGCTTCGAGCAGCAGGTCGCTCCCGAGCGAGATCTCCCGCTCGGTCACGTCCAGCGGCGGCAGGATCCGGAGGACCTTGTACCCGCACGAGAGGGTGAGCAGGCCGCGCCCGAACGCCGCCTCCATGACCGCGTCGCGGCGCTCCTTCGTGTCGAACTCGACCGCGAGCATCAGCCCCTTGCCGCGCACGTCGACGACGCCCTCCGGATCGGCGTCCCGCATCGTCTCTTTGAACTGCCGACCGCGCACCACCGCGTTGTCGAGCAGATCGTACTCCTCGATGGCGTCGAGCGTGAGCGCGCCCTGCAGCGACGCGATCACGTCGCCCGCGCCCCAGGTCGACGAGAGGCGGCCCTTCTCCGCCGGGAACACGTCCGACCGGGAGATGGTCGCCCCCACGCGGAGCCCCTTCGCGGCCGTGATCACGTCGGGCTCGATGGGGAAGTGGTCCGACCCCCACATCTTCCCCGTGCGGCCGACGCCGGTCTGAATCTCGTCGGCGACGAGCGCGATGTCGAACTCCTCGACGATCTCGGCGATCTCCCTCGTGAAGTCCTCGCTCGGAACGCGGTAGCCGCCCTCCCCCTGGATCGGCTCCACGATGACGTAGGCGACCTCCTCGGGGTCGACGTTCCCCCGCTCTGGATCGAGTTTCTCGCGCAGGCGGGAGGTGTCCCCGACGAAGAATCCGCAGTCGCAGGTTCCGGGCGCGCAGGTGCGGTCGTCGCAGTACGGCACGTCGACGACCCCCGAGATCTCGGGGAATTTCCGGCGGTGGACCGCCTTCGAGCGGTTGAGCGACAGCGCGCCCAGCGTCCGGCCGTGGAACCCGCCCTCGAAGGTGACGCCGTACTTCGCGCCGTCGGCGCGGTCGTAACAGATCTTGATCGCGTTCTCGACCGCCTCCGCGCCGGAGTTCGAGAGGAACACCGTGTCCAGGTCGTAGTGGCTCGTGAGCTCGGTGAGGCGGCTCATGAGCCCCGCCGGACCGGGGAACCGCTCGTCGCCGGGATCGCCGCCGTTGCTCACGTAGAAGTCCTGCCCCGCGATCTTCAGCGGATCGCCGATGTCGAACTCCCGGAGGGTGTCCATCACCTTCGGGTTGTTGTACCCGAGCGGCGCGGCGGCGACGTGGCTCGTGAAGTCCATGAGCACGTTCCCGTCGACGTCGGTGCAGAACGGCCCTTCCGCGGGGGCGGAGCGGTCCCAGACGAACTCGTACACGTACGTGCTCGGGGCGGCGGCTCGATGGTGGTACTCGACCCATTCCCGCGCCCGTCTTCCGGGCAGCTCCTGCACCAGCGGTTCGGCGCTCTCTCGGTTCATAGAATCCGTTCGAACACTGGCATGTTAAGACGTTCGTTATCCTTCACGCAAAAATTGCCTCCGCGCCGGCGACCGCGCCCGCGACGAAGAGCAGCGCGACGCTCCACATCGCCACCTTGCGGGCGAACTCTCGCGGCCCGGCGGCCGCGAGTCCCGCCTTGACGACGACGCTCGCCGCCGTCGCCAGCAGGATCGTGTTGACCGCGACCTGTCCGGTCACCGTGCCGCCGCGGTACAGGAGGACGGTGGCCGTCGTCACCCCCGCCGAGGAGACGAGCCCGGAGATGATCGCCCCGGCGTAGAGGCCGGCGGTGCCGAACTGGGCCTTGGCGACGGTGCTGCCGGCGAGGATGAGCAGAAACACCCCGCCGAACGCGAGCACGTTCCGGAGTGAAAACGGACTTTCGAGGTCGATGTCGACGGATTCGCGCCAGTCGGCGGTCGCCCAGGCGATGGCGAAGCTCCCGAGGACGATCGCGCCGAGCGGGGGGATCGCCTTCCAGAGCGGCTCCGTCCCGTCGGCGAAGAGCGTGAACGCGAGCGCGATGGCGAGGTTCCGGACCGCCATGGCCGCGTTGGCGAGGAGCACGGCGGCGACGGCGTAGGACGCGGCCTCGGAGCGCTGTCTGACGTGGTCGAGCATCGTGCCGACGACCGCCGTCGACGATGCCAGGCCGCCGAGAAAGCCCGTCGCCGCGATTCCTCGCCCGCCGTAGCTCCGGATGAGCGCGTAGTTGACGATCCCGATGCCGGCGACGGTGACGACCATGAGCCACGCGACGCGCGGTTCGAACGTGATGCCGAGCACGTCGCGCTCGGCCGGCAGGACCGGATAGACGACGAACGCGAGGATCGCGAACTCGGTCGTCGAGCGCAGTTCCTCGCGCGTGAGCCCGCCGGCGAAGCCGTGGAGCTCCCGCTTGAGGACGAGGAGGAGCGACGAGACGACGGCGACGGTGACGCCGGCGAGGACGAACCCCGCCCCGACCAGGACGCCGACGCCGTAGGCGACGAGCAGCGAGACGGAGGTGGTCAGCGAAAGCGCGTCCTCCTCGCCGCTTTTGAGCCCCTGGACCGCGAGGAGGATCCCCTGCACGATGACGAGCAGGCCGCCGATCGCGAGCAGCGACTCGCCGATGCCCGCGTCGCGGACCGCGACGGTGAACACCGCGGCGACGAGGCTCGTCAGCGAGAAGGTGCGGATCCCCGCGGACTTCTGGGACCACTCGCGCTCTAACCCGAGAAACAGGCCGAGAGCGGCCGCGAGCACGAGCCGACCGAGCGGCGAGTCGAGGAACGTTGAGAGAAACGAACCAGATTGCAGCGCGAACAGTTCCATCCCCCACGACCTACGCGTCCCCCCCGTTTAATCTCGACGGCGCGATAGCCTTTTCCTCGCGCCCGCCCGTTCTCCGGTATGTCTCTCGCCGAGATGGATCGGACGAGGATGGCGTGGTGGGCGCTGGGCCTCGTGCTGTTCGTCGCCCTGGCCTTCGTCGCGTACTCGTTCGTCGGAACCCTGGTGTTCGGCGTCTTCATCTACTACGCGACGCGCCCCATCTACCGTCGCCTCCGCGACCGACTCGGGTCGCCGAGCCTCGCCGCGGCGGTCTCGATCTTCGCGCTCGTGCTCCCGGCGCTGGCGCTCGTCGCGTACGCGCTCGTCATCGTCGTCACGGAGGTCGACAAGCTCACCGATTCGACGAACGTCGACCTCACGCTCGTCCCGGGGATCGACCAGGAGCTTCTCAACCGCATCGCGGATCCGGAGACGCTCCTCACCTCGGACCTGAGCCGGTTCGTCTCCTTCGACACGTTCGGCTCGATCGTGACTTCGCTCGGCTCCGCCGCGGGAACTATCGCGCTCCTCGGCATCGGCCTCATCCACCTGTTCGTGATGACGGCGCTCGCCTTCTACCTCCTGCGCGACGATTACAAGCTGGCCGGGTGGGCGAAGTCGCGCGTTTCGGACGACGGGGTCGTCGTGGCCTACTTCCGGGCCGTCGACCGGGACTTCAACAGCATCTTCTTCGGCAACATCCTCAACGCCGTGCTCACGGGGACGATCGGCGTCATCGCGTACTCCGTCCTCAACGTCTTCTCCCCGCCCAGCCTCGGCATCCCGGCGGCCGCTCTCGTCGGCCTGCTCACGGGCGCGGCCAGCCTGATTCCGGTCGTCGGGATGAAGCTCGTGTACGTGCCGGTCGCCCTCTACATGGGCCTCCGCGCCGTTTTCGTCTCCGGCGTCCCGACGCTGTGGTTCGTCGGCGCGTTCGTCCTCGTCTCGTTCGTGATCGTCGACACGATCCCGGACCTCGTCCTCCGCCCGTACGTCTCCGGGCGGAGCCTCCACGTCGGCGCCGTGATGCTCGCGTACACGCTCGGGCCGCTGCTCTTCGGCTGGTACGGCATCTTCCTCATGCCGATGCTGCTCGTGCTCGTCGTCCACTTCGCCCGCATCGTGCTGCCGTACCTGCTCGGCGACGAGGAAGCGCCGCCGGCCGGAGCGGATCCGACGGCTTCCGGCGGCGAGAGCGAGTTCGAAGCGGAATCGGAGCCGAGCGAGGACTCGACCGACGAATCCGCCGCGGACGAGCGGTCCGGCTCGGAAGCGAAGTCCCGCCCAGAATCGGAGGCCGGGTCGGAATCGGAGGCCGGGTCGGAGCGGCCGAGCGGCGCGGCTGGAACGGGGAGTGAGTGAGAACGGCGAGGGAGTCGCGGACGCCCGTTGGGTCTTCCGAGCGTCGTCGTCCCGGATTCAGGCCGTGACGTAGCGCGATTCCCAGTCCTTCCGCGCCTCGATCTCGCGGCGGCCGCGCCGCGTCAGCGTGTAGTAGTTCGTTCGCCTGTCGCGCTGCCCCTTCTCGACGAGCCCCTTGTCGACGAGGGTGTCGAGGTTCGGGTACAGCCGTCCGTGGTGGATCTCCTTTTCGTAGTACTCTTCGAGCTCCTCTTTGATCGCGAGCCCGTGGGGCTCGTCGAGCCCGGCGATTACGTACAGCAGATCCCGCTGAAATCCTGTCAGGTCGTACATCGGTAAAGTCCGTCCGTAGGTTATTGTCTACTTGAAATAAATATGACGGCCGAAACGTCAGCTCGCGACCTCGACCCGGAGCACACCTCGCTTCGCGTCCCGAGACCGAAAGGATACTGTGGGTGAACTATAGCACCGCCTGTCACCCTCAGACAGCAAATATGTACGCCCCGCCGACGCGCCGACGCGCCGTTTATGCGTGACGCGGTCCTACTGGATCGCATGCCAGAGGAAGTCCTCTTCGAGTCCGAATCGACGCGGACCCGCGCGTCCGTCGCCGAGTACCTCCGGGCGGTCGCCGACAAACTCGACGCCGGCGAGCCGATCACGCTCCGCGCCGACGAACAGTCCGTGACGCTCGACGTGCCGGCAGAACCGACGTTCGAGGTGAAAGCCGAGCGCGAGACGTCGAGCGCTGGCGGATCGGCCGAACTCAGCCTCGAACTGGAACTGGAGTGGCGCGAAGGCGAAGCCGGAGACGCCGAGAGCGACGGCTCGCTGTCGATCGAGTGATCGGCGCGCCGATCGCACTGCCGCTCTGCGCGCGGTAGAAACGAAAAGGTAAGCAAGCCACGCGGAAACCGCGTGGATGCTTGCCGCCCTGAATTGGTCCCCGCTGACGCTTCGGCCCTCCAAGCGAAGCGTCACATGGTCGTATCGCCCGCCCGCACTTAAAACTACCGACGTTCTCCCGCCCCGTCCGATCGTCCCTACATGTGCTCCTCTTCGAGTACCCAGCCCAGGGCGCGTTTGTAGTACGTGAACATCCGCTTCACGCCCTCGTGGCGCATGTCCTCGTCCTCGAGCTGCGCCTCCAGAAACTCGTACTGCTCGCGGATCTCCTCCTCGTCGCGCATGCGGACAGGTTTCGGCGCACCGAGTAATGTATCCCGCGGCCGCCGCGCGGCACCGCAGGGGAGCGACCCGTTCGACCGTCGGGACGCCGTCGGAGCGTCACGCCCGCGGCCGTTCGGAGAGCCCGCGCCAGATGGCGTCGACGAGCCGGTCCGCCCCCTCGCCGTCCGCGTCGTCCCACCCGCGGGCGAGCGCGTCCTCGACGGCGGCGAGCGAGTGGTTCTCGAAGTTGTTCGCGCCGCGGAAGTCCCCGAGGGCCGCGCGATCCCGTTCGCCGAAGGCCTCGGCCCCGCCGGGGTCGCCGTCGTAGAATCCGAGCCCCGCGAGCGCCGCGCGAACCGCCGCCGCGGTCTCGCCCGACAGTGCCCTCGTCTCGTCGGGCTCCGCCCTCCGGAGGAGGGTCACGTCGTACAGCTTGAACACCCGTTCGAGTTCGTCGATCGGGCGCGGGTGGTCGTCGACCCGAACGTCGATCCAGCGGTCGTTGCCGCCGGCGTACCCCCCGGCCTCCCTCGCCACGTACAGCGCGGCGCTCTGCTCGCCCCGGCTGTCGCCCCCGGCGTCGTTACCCGCGTGCAGCGCCGCAATGAGCCGCTCGGGGAGGCCGCCCGCCGCCGCGCCCTCGAACGCTTCGGCCATCGCCGTCAGGGTCCGCTCGTTTTCGAGGACGTTGCCCTGGACGGTGTAGTTCTCCCCCTGCACGTCGCCGGCGACGTCGAGGCACTCCTCGCCGGTGAACGCGGCGACGGAGCCGTCCTGCCCGACCGCGCCCACCTGCCGCGACTCGGCCTCGTCGTCGTCGGCGACGAGCCGCCGTATCGCCTCCTCGGCCGAGTACCCCTCCCTGAGCAGGTCGAGCCCGTCGGGGCCGTACGCGACGTTCGCGAAGCTCTGCGTGGCGATCGCCCCCGCGTCGGCCGCCGCGAAGGGGACGACCGCGCCGACGCTCACGAACTTCGACTGGACCGCGACGCCGACCGCCCCGGTCTCGGGATCGCGCGCGACGATGGAGAACGTCATATCCGCCCCTCGAAAGCGACCGGCAAAAGTGTACTGTCGGCCGCGCCCGGGGCTCCCGCCGACCGCGTGTTCAGTCCGCGGGCAGAACTCCCTCCTTTCGCCCCGGTGCGGACTCGGTCGCTCCGTCCACGCCGTCCCGCGCGGCGTCGGCGTCCGCCTTTCGCGCGGTCAACGGCTGGCGGCTGACGAGCCGACAGTCGAACGCGGGGTGTTCGGCGAAGTGGCGGACGAGCATGTGTCGCCGCCCGCCCGTCAGGTCGGTTCTGCCGACCTCTTCGGCGGTGAATTCCTCGGGCAACCGGTCGTACAGCCGTTCGAGTTCGCGGAAGCTCCGGAACACCTTGCTGTGGCCCGCCGAGTCCGCGCCGCGCCGGGAGACGACGTAACACCCGTCCTCGCGGTGTTCGCCGGCCGTCCGGAAGAACTCCTCGCGGCGGGTGAGCGCCTCCGCGAGCGAGTCGCGCAGCTCGGCCGCGGCTCTGCGCGAGAGCCTGCGTTCGTCGCCGCCCAGCTTCAAAACCAGTTCCGCGCCGTCGGTCGATACCTCGACTCCGGTTCCCTCGTTCGGGACGCGCGTCTCACGACCGGAGAATTTCTCGATCAGGAGCGTGGGTACTCCGTGACATGCGTTTCTCTCTCCGCCGTCGCCGTATTTAAGCGTTGGTGGTCTCGCAGGTGATCGCGCTCGGCCGAGCGGCTCGCGGGGAACGAGTCGCGCGGAGACGCCATCGGGTCGCTCCGTCCGCGAGCGAGACGACGTCCCGGCACTCCCCTCCATTCCGGCCCCCCTCCCTAATGTCCTAGGACCCCCGTTGAACTCTCCACTTGGCCATCGTTGATCCACGACCGATGTCAAACAATCGTGACAGTCTCGATCGGACGACGGACGGGGTGCGACGAACAACGGTTTCCAGGCGGTCCCTGCTCCGCAGCGCCGGACTGCTCGGGACCGTCGGGATATCCACCGCCGCGTCGGCCGTCGGATCGGCGATCGGGCGGAGGCGGACCGGCGGGGAGAGTCTGCCGACCTCGGCTCCTCGCGTCCTCCACCGAGAGCCCGCGACGGCTCCGCAGTTCGAGAACGAACCGCCGTGGCGGGCCGAGCCGCTTCGCGTGGCGGGAACGGACGCCTACGTCGACGGTGAGTACCTCTACCAGGACTACGTCTACGACGACTACGGCGCGAACACCACCGACGCGCCCGGTCCGCCCCAGCCGGCTCCCAATGACGAGACGGCCTACGGGGAGAACGGGACGATGACCGGCGACCTCGTCTATCCCACCGACGCCGAAACCTTCCGGCACAACGCGGCCGACCTCCTCGAGTTTCGCGCGAAACCGGCCCCGGAAGGGATCCGCTACCGGATCACGCTCAACACGATGGTCGAGCCCGACGTCGCGGGCGTCGCGATCGGGATCGACGTGGACCGCGATCCCTCGGCCGGCGCGGACGAGTGGGGGTACGGGATCGGCTCGCTCGGACCGCTCGGCCTCGATCACGTGCTCGTCACCTGGGGGACGGGCGCCGAACTCGACGGCGCGCCGGTCGAGTCGTCGATCGATCTCGACCGAAACCAGATCGAGGTCGCGGTCCCGCTGGACCCCGAAGAGGAGACGTGGCGTCACTACGTCGCCGTCGGGCTCTTCGACGCGGACGCGAAGCGATTCAGGGACGTGCGGGACTCGCCGGACGAGCGTCGACCCGGCGGCGCGCACGGCCGGAACCCGCCGCCGATCTTCAACGTGGGGTTCCGGTTTGACGAACCCGTCGGCGCTCCGAATGTCAACCGCGAGGCGGGCGAGTCGGAACTCGAAGACGCGACTGAGACGGGAGCCCGCGGCGTCGGCTACGGCCACTGGCGTGACCACGCGCAGGCCGAGGCGCTCGCGGCCCGCGACGTCTCCGCGTTCCACGCCGACGTCGACTTCGGGAAGCTCCGGGCCCGCACCACGGAGCGCCACGTCCCCCGGACGGGCTTTCTCACCCGCCTCTACGCCTCCCACTACGATCTCGGCGCGGGCGTCGACGCCGACCGGGACGTCCTCCGCGGCCGTATCCAGCCGTACGGCCTGTACGTCCCGCACGCCCACGACCCCTCGGAGCCGACGCCGCTGCACCTCCAGCTCCACTCGCTCGGATCGACCTACAACGAGTACGCGGTCCTGAGCCCGAACCTGATCCGCGAGTTCGGCGAACGCAGGGGTGCGATCGTCCTCACGCCCGAGGCGCGCGGCCCGGCCGGGTGGTACACGGGGGAGGCCGAACTCGACGTGTTCGAGGCGTGGGGCGACGTCGCGGCCCGGTACGACCTGGACTTCGATCGGACGACGATCGGCGGCTTCTCGATGGGTGCGTTCGGCACGTTCCGACTGGGCTCCCTCTATCCGGATCTCTTCGCCAGAGCGTTCGCGATCAACGGCGGTGCGAGCGCGACCGACGCGGATCCGTACCGGGGGACTTCCCTCGAGATGCTCGACGGACTCCGGAACGTGCCGGTGCTCATGTGGAACGGCTCCAACGACCAGCTCGTGCCGGCACCGGTGTATCTCGCGACCGAGGAGCGCCTCCGCGAGCTCGACTACCGACACGAACTCGACGCCTTCCTCGGATACGATCACTTCACCTTCGCCTTCCGCGATCGGTGGGGGCCGGCCCGCGAGTTCCTCGGCGACGCGACCGTCGAACGGTCCCCGCGGCGGGTCAGGTACCGCAGGCTACCGGCGTTCGACGGCGAGCGGTTCGGTCTGATCCACGACGGAGCCCACTGGGTTTCGGAAATCGAAACCGTCGCCGGGGCGGAGGACGGCCTCGTCGACGCCCGTTCGCTCGTGTTCGGCGAAGCCCCACCGCGGCCCGCACACTACGAGGGCGAGGGGACCGAGCCGGATCCGCACGCGAAACGCGGGACAGTCTGGAAGCCGCCGCTCGTCGGCGAGCCGGCCCGGAACGCGCTGGTGATTTCGCTGGAGCGCACGGCGGCGGCGACGATCGACGTCGAGGGCGCCAACATCGACCCTTCGGCACCCGTCGAACTGCGGGTCGAGTCGACCCATCCGGCGTTGATCGCGCTCTCGAGCCGGCGCGGACGCACCACCGTGGAAGTGCCCGCGGGGGAAACCGCGCGGACGGTCCGTCTCTGACCCGCCCGCCGCGCGTCGATCGCCCCGCGCTCCGTCGCCGTTCGGTGCCGATGGCGACGGGGAGCGACGCCCAGATTAAGTCACTCGACACCCAACGTACCTACCGTCCACTCCCATGTACGAGACGATCCTCGTTCCGACGGACGGCAGTTCGGGCTCGACGCTGGCGGCGAAGCACGCGTTCCAGCTCGCCGAGACGTTCGACGCGACCGTCCACGCCGTTCACGCCGTGGACACGGCCGCGTACGATCCAATCTTCCACGATCTCGGGGTGGATCGATCCGCGGTGAGAACGCAGAGCAGTTCGCGGGCGTTCGAACCGATCGAGGCGGCCGCCGAGGAGGCGAATCGCCCGCTGGTCACCGAAGTCGTCGAAGGCGCTCCGCACGAGGCTATCCTGCGGTACGCCGACGAAAACGGCGTCGACCTCGTCGTGATGGGAACGCACGGTCGGACCGGCGTCGAGCGGTTTCTGATCGGCAGCGTCGCCGTCAGGGTCGTTCGGCTGTCCGACGCTCCCGTCGTCACCGTCCGGACGGGCGGCGAGGAACCCACCGGATCGTACGACGACGTTCTCGTCCCGACGGACGGAAGCGACTACGCGAGGGCGGCGGCCGACCGCGCGATCGCCGTGGCGGAGGCGTACGGCGCGACCGTTCACGCCCTCAACGTCGTGGACCTCACCGAGGCCGCCGGGTTCTTCGACGCCGGCGGCATCTCGCCGGAGTTCGTCGAGCGGCTCGACCGCGAGGGGGCGGAGACCGCGGAGGGGGTCGCGGAGACCGCCCGGGAGGCCGGCCTCCGAGCCGTCGCCGACGTCCGTCACGGGACGCCGCACAGGGAGATCCGGGAGTACGCCTCCGAAAACGGGATCGACCTGATCGCCATGGGGACGCACGGCAGAACCGGCGTCGGTCGATACGCCCTCGGCAGCGTCACGGAGCGCGTCGTGCGGACCGCGGACGCGCCTCTGCTCACGGTCCGTGGACCGCCCGAGCAGGAGGAGGAGTGACGTCGGTCTCCGTCTCCGTCCCCTCTCTCCACCTCGTGTCGCCTATTCACGCCGACGCCCGCGAACGACGCGGGGCGACTCCGAGACCCGCGGACCTTTGACGGTGACGCGCCTACGGCCGGACATGAAGATCCGCGGGCAGCGCGAGTGCAAGGAGTGCGGCAACCGCTGGTCGTACTACGACACCGGCAGCGTCGCCTGTCCGGCGTGCGGGAGCCTCCGGAGCGTCGGCGTCGACGAGCGCAAGCGGCACACGGACGGACCGGCGACGCTGGACCTCAGCCCCCACCGGAACGCGGTCGGCGACGGATCAGTCGTCGACGCGGCGGACGACCTCAAATCCGATCTCCGCGCGTACATCCGAAAGCGGGGGTTCATCCGCGGCGGCGACCTCCTCGACCTCGACGACACCTACCTCGCCGCCCACGAACTCCTGCACGCGGTGGACGTGTACGTGCGGGCGACCGACCGAACCGACGACGAACGGCTGTACGTCCTCTCGCTCCTCCGCGGCGCCGACGCCGGCGAGCGCCCCGCGAAGGACGACGCGCCGGGGTCGATGGCCGCCGCCCGGGGGCTCGCGTACGCGAACGCCGTCGAGGCGTACCGGCGGGACGCGGGGACCTGGCTCGACGACAACCCCGATCCCGAAGCCCGGCGGACGCTCGAAAGCCTCGAAGACCGCGTCAAGCGGGCGAAGGCGCTCCGGGGCGACGTCCCGCTCGGCGAATCGGAGGCGCTGGTCCGGTCGGCGAAGGACCTCGCGGCGTACCTGCGGGAGGGCGACGAGTCGGCGCTCGTCGCGGCGCGGGACCGGCTGGCGCGGATGGGGTGACGGCAGCGGCGGACCGCCTCGACGACCGCAGATCGACGACTGGTCGGATCTGGCGATGGGGCGAACAGGCGGCGAGGGCGAGGAACGCGGGACGGCGCGCCGCGCAACCGCTGTCCGGGAGTGGCTCCCGCGACCGTCCCGCGTCGATCGTCAGCTCACGGGGATTCTGGCCGCGGCTTCCGTTATGAACTCTCGCCCCGATCGAGGAGCGCGAGGACGAGTTCCCGATCGTAGGTGTCCGCCGGAATCGTTTCGCGCCACTCGACCGCGGCGATGCCCTCGCCGTCGAGTCCGGGATCCTCGGCGGGTTCGGTCGTCGCGGGCGTCGCGTCGAACGTGGCGAAGTAGAACGTGAAGGCGTCCTCGCCGCTGACGAACGTCTGCTTCGAGATCGACGGCCTCGCCGCGATCTCGACCTCGATCCCCGTCTCCTCTCTGACCTCTCTCGCGGCGCCCTCGGCGGGCGTCTCGTCGGGTTCGAGCATCCCGCCGGGGAGGAACCAGGTACCGTCCTGTCTGACGAGCAGCGCGCGCGACTCGTGAACGACGAACGCGCCGACGCCCCAGCCGCGCTCGGCGCGCCGACGGGCCGATTCGAACGCCTCGGCGTCGAGTTCGAACGCGTTCTCGTTTCGGATCGCGTCGCCGTAGCGGTCGAGCAGGGCTTCGGGACGGGGATCCGGCGCGGGAACGGAGACGCGGGCGGGGACGGATGCGCCGATATCGGCGTCGCCGGGGCGGTCGTCGGTCATCTCTGTCACGGTCGCCGTCCCTGTGCCATTTCAGGGGAGGTCGACGGGCACGCCCGACTGCTCGCTCGCCGCCTTCACCGCGTTGTACAGGAGCATCGCCCGGGTCATCGGCCCGACGCCGCCGGGGACGGGCGTGATGGCGCTGGCCTTCTCCTTCGCGCTCCCGAACTCCACATCGCCCACCAGCTCGTAACCCCTCTCGTTGTCCGCGTCCACCCGGTTCACCCCCACGTCGATCACGACGACGCCCTCGGACAGCATCTCGCCCGTCACGAGCTCGGGGACGCCCGCGGCGGCGACGACGACGTCCGCCGCGCGGGTCTTCGCCGCGAGATCCTTCGTCCGGGAGTGACAGACCGTCGTGGTCGCGTTCCCGCCGGGGGCCTTCTGGATCAGGAGGTTCGCCATCGGCTTGCCGACGATGTCGGAGCGGCCGACGACGACGACGTCCTTGCCCTCGGTGTCGACGCCGGTCGCTTCGAGCAGCTTCTGGACGCCGTGGGGCGTGCAGGGCTTGAATCGGGCGTCGCCCGCGACGAGCCGTCCGACGTTCTCCGGGTGGAACCCGTCGACGTCCTTTCGGGGGTCGATCCGGCGGATCACCTCGCGGGTGTCGACGTGGTCCGGGACGGGCATCTGGACGAGAAAGCCGTGCACGTCGGGGTCCCCGTTCAGGTCGTCGATGGTCGCGTACAGCTCCTCGGCGGGCTCCTCGGGGTCGATTTCCGCGTGGATCCCGTTGATTCCGACCTCCTCGCAGTCGCGCTGCTTCATCGAAACGTACGTCTCGCTCGCGGGGTCGTCGCTCATGAGCACCGTCGCGAGACCGGGCGTCACGCCGGCGTCGGCGAGCGTCTCGATGCCCGATTCGAGGCCCGCGCGCACGTCCGCGGCCACCGCGTTGCCGTCGATGAGTTCCGTCATCGTCCGAGAGAGCGACCTCGACGCTAATCAATCCGCGGATTCGTGCGCATCTTCGTATCTCGATGGGCGAACATATGCACGGTCGTGCCATCTCCGGGGCGGATCGCTAAAGGGAGTCTCCCCCGTAGGTTGTCCGGAGATGTACGACACGATCCTGCTCCCGACCGACGGAAGCGACGGGTCCCGCGCGGCCGCCGACCACGCGTTCGACCTCGCGCGGCGGTACGACGCGTCGGTGCACGTCCTGTACGTGGCGGACACGACACGCGACAGCGTGACCACCATCGGCGTCGACGACGTGATCGACGCGCTGGAGGAAGAGGGCGAACGGGCCGTGAAAGACCTCGCGCGCGACAGCGCCCCGATCGGCGTCGAGACGGAGACCGCCGTGGTACAGGGCCGCCCTCACGCGGCGATTCTCGACTACGCCGAGGACGTCGAGGCCGACCTCGTCGTGATGGGGACGCACGGCAGACAGGGGCTCGATCGGCTCCTCCTCGGGAGCGTGACAGAGCGGGTAGTTAGAACGTCGCCGGTCCCCGTGCTCGCGGTTCGGCTACCGGAGGAGTGACGACGGAGCGGGAGGGAGATCCTTCGTCGCCGTCCGGTCTTCGCTCCCGTCCGGTCTCCTCGTCCCGTCAGAGGTCCTCGTACAGCGGGTGTTCGTCGCACAGCTCCCGCACGCGCTCGGACGCCTCGTCGAGCACGGCCTCGTCGTCGTGGTTGTCGACGACGCGGTAGATCAGGTCGCCCACGTCGGCGACGGCGTCCTCGTCGAAGCCGCGGGTGGTGAGCGCGGGCGTCCCGGCGCGGATGCCGCTCGGGTTGAACGCCGAGCGCGTCTCGCCGGGGACGGTGTTGGCGTTCAGGACGACGCCCGTCGCGTCGAGCGCCTCCTCGGCCTCGCCGCCGGTGAGGTCCGGGTGGGACTCGCGGAGGTCGACGAGCACGAGGTGGGTGTCGGTGCCGCCGGAGACGACTTCGAGTCCGCGCTCCCGGAACGTCTCCGCGAGCGTCCGCGCGTTGGCGACGACGCCCTCGGCGTACTCGCGGAACTCGGGCTGGAGCGCCTCCCCGAAGCCGACGGCCTTGCCGGCGATGTTGTGCATGAGCGGGCCGCCCTGCCCGCCGGGGAAGACCGCCTTGTCGATGTCGGAGGCGTACTCCTCGCTCGTCATGATGATGCCGCCGCGGCCGGCGCGGATAGTCTTGTGCGTCGAGCCCGTGACGAAGTCGGCGATGCCGACCGGCGAGGGGTGGACGCCGGCGGCGACGAGGCCCGTGATGTGCGCGATGTCGGCGAGGTGGTAGGCGTCGACCTCCTCGGCGACCTCCTGGATGCGCTCCCAGTCGACCGCGCGCGGGTACGCGGAGTACCCGGAGACGATGACGTCGGGCTCGAACTCGCGGGCTTTCCCCTCCAGCGCCTCGTAGTCGATGTAGCCGGTCTCGGGGTCGACGTAGTACTGCTCGACCTCGAAGAGCTGGCCGGTGAAGTTCGCCGGGTGACCGTGGCTCAGGTGCCCCCCGTGGGTGAGATCGAGCGAGAGGATCTTATCGCCCGGGTCGAGCACCGCGAGGTAGACGCCCATGTTCGCCTGGGTCCCGCTGTGCGGTTGGACGTTGACGTGCTCCGCGCCCCACAGCTCCTTCGCGCGCTCGATCGCGAGCTCTTCGATCTCGTCGGCGTACCGACATCCCGCGTAGTAGCGCTTGCCCGGGTAGCCCTCGGCGTACTTGTTCGTCAGCACGCTCGACTGCGCCTCCAGCACCGCGGGGCTGACGTGGTTCTCGCTCGCGATCATCGCGAGCGTGTTGCATTGTCTGTCCACCTCGCCTTCGAGCGCGTCCGCGACCGCCGGATCGACCTCGCGGACGTGACGGTAGTCCATACGTTCACTCCGGTCAGGTGCCACAATAAGTGTGTCCTTCACGCGCCTTCTTGCAGCGTCACCCTCCGCCCGCGCCTGTTTCTCCGACAGAGATATACGTCCGCCGCGGGTTCCTTCGTCCGTACAATCGGGGCATGATCGAGGTGGTGTCGTCCGAGACGGGCGTACAGGCAGTCGACGCCGCGAAAACCTCCATCGAGGTTGTCGCCGACGACTGGCAACCGACGGACGGGCGGCCGTCGTTCCCGCGACCGACCGACGCCGTCGTGAGCGGCCGCGCCAGCGCGCTCCGGTTCCCGCCGGTGTTCCTCGTCGCCGAGCGGCTCGACGGCAAGGCGACGTACGAACTCGGGAGCGCGGTCGGGCCGATCGAACTTCCGCCCGGCGAGTACATCGTGCGCGTCGACGCCAACGTGCTGACCTACGTCCGCTTCTCCGGTCCCGCCACGATCGAGAAGCCGAACTACGAGCGGGCGGTGCTGTCGTTCCCCGAGCGGATCCCGGTCGGACTCGGCTTCCGCAGCCGCGTGCTTTCCCCGCCCGAGACGCTCGTCGTCCCGCGAACGCCGGCGGGGGTGGCGACCGCGCTCACGTACTTCCCGGCCGGACACCGGACGTCGACGCCGGACCGCTCGTTCCCGACGATGCGCGGGCACCCCCCGCTCGTCGAGTTCGGCGACGCGGTCGACGTTCCGGACCTCGTCGCCGAGCGGCGCGAGGAGACCGGGATCGAACTCGTCCTTCCGCCGTCCTTCGAGTACCTGTTCCCCGCGGCCTCGCTGTCGCACTACCTCGGCGCCGCGGTCCGCGTCGAGGAGGGCGCGACGCCGACGCTCCGAGCGCCCGACGCGGCCGTCGAATTCGAACCGCAGCCGACGTTCCAGCGGCAGACCGCGTCCCTGCTCCGCCGGACCTTCCTCCTCGACTGTCTCGTCCGCAACGCCGGCCCGCACGGGACCGACATGGAGGAACTGCGCCACATCGAGGCGCTCGGCCTCGACGCGGACGCCCTGTACGACCGCGGCGTGGCGACCAGGTTGGCGGCGTACATCGACGCCCCCTTCGACGACGTTTCGGACGAGCTTCCCCCCTGGCACCTCTCCATGTACGTCGAACCGCGGGCCGAGCAGGTAACCACGCTGCCGTACCTGCTGCACAACGTCCCGCACTTCTTTCTGGCGGAGGCCGAACCGCTCACCCGCGACGAGCGGCTGTCGCGGTCCCTCGACGACTTCTACCGTCGACAGCGGCACAACACGGTGTCGGTCGAGCTCCTCAAGCCCAAACTCGGCCCCGGTCGGGTCCACGGCTGGCTGGCCGACGGCGCGCCCATCGACGTGTTCAAAGCCGTCCCGAGCGCGTACCGGAACCGGTTTAAGTACCACCGGCGCGCGAACGAGCCGATCTCGGTCGTCGCGGTGCTCAACGACAGCGACATGGCCGACGAGCACGCGGAGGCGGCGGACATCTACCGACAGCGGGCGACGGACCTCGACATCGACATCGCCGTCCGGGAGTACCTCACGACCGACGAGCTGGCCGAGGTGTTCGAGACGCCGCACGACCTGGTCCACTACATCGGCCACTGCGAGGAGTCGGGGCTCCGCTGCGCCGACGGGCACCTCTCGATCGCCGACATCGAGGAGTCGAACGCCCAGACGTTCTTCCTCAACGCCTGCGGCTCGTTCAACGAGGGCGTCGACCTCGTGAAACAGGGGAGCGTCGCGGGGGCGGTGACGTTCAACAAGGTGCTCGACAGCGACGCGGCGCGGGTCGGCACCGCGTTCGCCCGGCTTCTCGTGCACGGGTTCTGCATCGAACGGGCGATCCAGCTGGCACGACGGAGGATCATCATGGGCAAGGACTACGCGGTCGTCGGCGACGGAACGCACGTCCTCGCGCAGTCGGATAATTTCGTCTCGCCGGACGCCCATCTGGAACGCCGATCGGACGACCGATTCCGCATGCGGTTTTCCGTCCACTCGCCCTGGGTGAACGGCGGGCACTACCAGTCGCATCTCCAGTCCGACAGGACGTCGCACCTCTACGGGTCGGAACTGGAGTTCGACCTCGACGCCGACGAACTACGCTCCTTTCTCAGTCACGCCGACATGCCGATCGTCTACGACGGCGACATCCACTGGTCGAACGATCTCAAAAGAACGCTGAAGTAGCGGTCGGTGTTCAGTTACGTCGATTACGGGCCGTTCGTCGCGCTGTGGCTGCTCTGCGGGCTAACGAGCAGGTCCCCGCCGGACTCCAGCGCGGCGGCGCTTCCCTGCGTCGCCAGCATGAGCACGAACAGTACTGCCAGCAGCGCGACGCGCGGGTTGCGCAGCAGGAATCCGGTCACCTCTTCTGAGCTAATGCGAGCTTGTCGCATATCCAACCGGTTCTGCGGGCTGGTGGGACTTATGATTTTCTGAAGATGTTAAACAAATAACGTAACAGTTATACATGGTTTCGTTCCCGCGTCGGAGTATTACCACGGTGACCTAGCTTCCACCAAGCGCACAGCGTTAATATTAAATATTCGAAACACGATTATCACCGTAGAGTCATGAGCTCGAATTTACTGGAGAACCAAATCGAGGATATCCTCCGGGCAGTCCTCTCGGACGCCGACGAGGAACTTCTCGTGATTGATCCGTCGGCGGAAACGGTCGAGGAACTGGTCGGCGTCGCCACCGAGTTCGACGACGACCTACCGACGATCCGACTGATCGCCGACGAGGCCGTCCTCAAGGACGTGATGGCGGACTTCCTGGTCGCGAGCAACGCGGCGGACCTCATCGACGCGGGGACGCTGTCGATG
>NZ_PEND01000007.1 GCF_002844195.1 Halegenticoccus soli | reverse complement strand
GTCGTCCATGCGTTCGAGCACGTTGTAGGTCATCTCGGTGTTCTCCTCGAACAGTTGCCGCGGGTTCGCGTAGTTGGTGTCGGTGTACGCCGCGAAGTGGAAGACGACGTCCACGTCGGAGGTGATCACGTCGGCAACGTCGGCGGGATCGGTCATGTCCGCTTCGATGAATTCAACGTCGTGGGGGACGCGCTCGCGGGTGCCCTTCGAGAGGTCGTCGGCGACCACCACGCGGTTGTCGGGCGCGAGCAGCCCCGCGAGGTGCGAGCCCACCAGGCCCGCCCCGCCGGTGACCAGCACGCGCTTGTCCGAAAGCTCCATACCCCGAACTCTCCGGACGCCAGTAAGTGCATTCTGATTCGGCGGCCGCGGTTCGGCGCGCGCCTCGCGGACGGCGTCGCGGATCGATGCGCACCGTCGCCGTTACGAAAACCGGCGGCGGACCGCCGGCGCTCGACGAACGTTGAAGCGTTCGGGGGGCGTACCACTACCGACACCGTCCGGCCTCGGACGGCACCCCATGTCGCTGAAAGACCTCATCCGGGAGATCGAGGGTCGCCGAAAGACGGTGACCGTCTTCGCGCACGAAGAGGACCCCGAACTGGGGAGCTACTTCGACGACTGGCATGTCGCCGTCGAGCACGAGCCGCTCCCCCGGGACGACTACGAGGGGTTCATCGTCGTGAGCGAGGGCGACAGGTACCTCGGCAGCGTGGGACTGGGCGCGGTGACGGCCCTGGAATCGCCGCGAATATGCGATCCCGGCGACCGCGAGCTCGCGGAGGCCGATCTCCACTACCTGCTCGAACTGCTCGACGACACCCTGTTCACCTCGTTCGACCGCCGGCGGATGCTCGCCGCCTCGCGCGAGTTCGAGGACCGGGCGGCGCGGGTCGGACGCGGGACGCTGTACGCCGGGTTCCAGTCGCTGTCGGCGATGCGGGCGCAGATTTCCGTGTACCGCGGCCTCGGCTCGATCGCCGGACTCTCGGTCCGCGTCTACGGGCGGGCTGACTGGGAACCGCCGGCGATTCCGGGCGTGACCGCACACCGGATCGCGGACGACGCCGACGAGGCCGACGTGTGGTTCGTCACGTACGACGGGGGCGGGAACCCGCTCTACAAGTGCGCGCTGGTCGCCGAGGAGGTGCTGCCGGGGACCTTCTACGGCTTCTGGACGTACGACCCCGCGCTGGTCGACCGCGTCGTCGACTGCGTCCGGGGCGACGTGGCCGACGACGCGGTCGGCGAAAACGAAACCCCCTAAGCCGCGGGGGGATTCGGTTCGCGCATGCAGGGAGAACCCGAGGTCGCCGTCCTTCGACTCGGCCACCGACCGGGCCGCGACGACCGGATGACGACGCACGTCGGGCTCACGGCGCGGGCGCTCGGAGCGGACCGGGTGCTGTTCGCGGGCGACGCCGGCGGGTCCGAGGAGACGGTCGCCGACATCACGGACCGCTTCGGCGGCCCGTTCGAGGTGGAAGTCGTCGAGTCGCACCGCGCCCTCGTCCGCGACTGGGAGGGGTCGGTCGTCCACCTGACGATGTACGGCGAGCGCGTGCAGGACGTGGAGGCGGCCATCCGGGACGCCCACGCCGAGGAGCCGCTGCTCGTCGTCGTCGGGGCCGAGAAGGTGCCGTTCGAGGTGTACGACGCCGCCGACTGGAACGTCGGCGTCACGAACCAGCCGCACTCCGAGGTGGCCGCCCTCGCCGTCTTCCTCGACCGCCTGTTCGAGGGGCGGGAGCTCGACCGCGAGTGGGCGGGGGCCGAGCGGCGAGTGGTTCCCCAGGAGACGGGAAAGCGCGTCGAGGAGGTCCGGGCGACCGAGGAAGGCGGAGAGGGAGCGGAGCGGTCCGGGTGAATCGGCCGATCCGAGTGAGTCGGCGCGCGGTCGGGGAGGGCGCTCCGCCTCGGTCTCGGTCTCCGTCTCGGTCTCGGTCGTCGCAGATCGCGGCGCGGCCCTTTGGATCGCGGCGCGATTCTCGAACGCGACGCCGGATTCTCAACTCGCGGCCCGGCGGGGGACGGTTCTCTTAGCCGAAATCGGATAAAAACTCCGGCGAGTACGCTTTCGCATGAGCGTCACGCAGTCCCTCGTCGAGGCCGCGACGTTCGTCGGCGAGATGACGTGGAAGACGTGGTGGGCGCTGGTGCTCGGGTTCACCGTCGCGGGAGCCGTCCAGGCGTTCGTCAGCCGGGACGAGATGGTCGACGTGCTCGGCGGTGGCGGGTTGCGCGAGATCGGGCTCGGCTCCTTCTTCGGATTCCTCTCGTCGAGCTGTTCGTTCGGTGCGGTCGCGACGACGAAGTCGCTGTACGAGAAGGGCGCGTCGCCGGTGGCGTCGCTCGCCGCCTTCCAGTTCGCGAGCACGAACCTGGTGATCGAGATCGGGCTCGTCATGTGGATCCTGCTCGGCTGGCAGTTCGTCGCGGCCGACTTCTTCGGCGGGGTCGTGCTCATCCTCCTGCTCGCGGCGATCTTCACGTACGCCGTCCCCGACTCGTGGTTCGAACGCGCGCGCGAACACGTGCGCGACCTGGGTGGCGAAGGGGGCCACGGTCACGGCGACGACGAGTGGGCGCGCGAGAGCGACTGGACAGACAAACTCGCGACGGTCCGCGGCTGGAAGCGGACGTTCAGAAACGCCATCGACGAGTGGTCGATGCTGTGGACGGACATCGCGGCCGGGTTCGTCGTCGCCGGTCTCATCAAGGCGTTCGTCCCGCGGTCGTTCTGGACGCGGCTGTTCACGCTCGCGCCCGAGGGCACGGCGGCGTGGGTGTTCCTCGGCTGCGTGATCGGCGTCGCCGTCGGCGTGCTCACGTTCATCTGCTCCGTGGCGAACGTCCCGTTCGCGCTCGTGCTCTGGCAGAACGGCATCCCCTTCGGGGGCGTGATGTCGTTCATCTTCGCCGACCTCATCGTGCCCCACATCGACAACATGTACCGGAAGTTCTACGGCCCGCGGCTGGCCGCCGCGCTGTTCGCGTCGATATTCGCGGCCGCCGCGCTCTCGGGGGTTGTCGTCCACTACGCCTGGGCCGGTCTCGGACTCATCCCCCAGCAGGGCCACGTCGGCGGCACCGCGCCGAGCGGCTACACGACCGTTCTCAACGTCGTCTTCACCGTCGTGTTCCTCGCGCAGGTGTACGTGGCGTTCTTCGAGTCGGGCGGCGAGCGCGAGGAAACCGCGGCCGCGGACTGAGACCGTCGCCCGATCCCGGCGGTTTCCGTTGACGGAACAGTTTTGGTCGACGGGTCGAAATCTGCGGTGTGACCCGCGGAAATCCCTTCGAGGACGCCCTCTCCGTCTTCGCCGAAACGGAGGACCCCTTCGCGCCGCTGACGACGACAGAGGTCGCCGACGCGCTCGGCTGCTCGCGGCGGACGGCGTACAACAGGCTCGAACGGCTCGTCGACCGGGGCGAGCTCGCGACGAAGAAGGTCGGCGCTCGCGGACGGGTGTGGTGGCGGCCGCCCCGCGGCGCGGGCGGACCGTCGCGGTCCGGAGCGGGGTCCGATCGGCGCTCCCGGCGGGAGGAGCTGTATCGCGTCACCCTCGAAAACCTCACCGACACGGTGCTCGTCACGGACGACGGGGGCGAGTTCACGTTCGTCTGCCCGAACGTCCACCACATCTTCGGATACGCGGCCGACGAGGTCCGGGAGCTGGGGACCGTCGACGCGCTGCTCGGCGGCGACCTCTTCGCCCCGGAGGAGCTCCGAAATCGGGGCGTGATCCGGAACATCGAGCGCACGGTGACCGACGCAGAGGGCGACGCGCACGACCTCTTGATAACGGTCAAGTCCGTCTCCATCGGAGAGGGAACCGTCCTGTACGCCTGTCGCGACGTTACCGGTCGGAAGCGGCGCGAGCGGAAGCTCCGGCGCGAGCGGGAGCTCGTCGAGCACATCTTCGCGGCGAGCCCGATCGGGCTCGGAGTCGTCGACGCCGACGGGCGCGTCGTGCGGGCGAACGCCCGCGCCGAGGAGATGATAGGGGCCTCCGAAAGCGAGTCGCTCGGCGAGTGGAACGTGCGGGACCTCGACGTTCGAGACGCCGACGGGGCGCCCCTCTCCGACGAGGACCGTCCGACGCACCGCGCCCTGAAAACGGGGGAGCCGGTGTACGACGCGGAACTGGCCGTCGACGGAGGCGGCGGCCGGACGTGGTTCTCGGTGAACGCCGCTCCCCTCCCGGCGCGGGACGGGGAGCCTCGGCGGACGATCGTCGTCGCCGAGGACGTCACGGAGCGAAAGGAGCGAACCCGCCGGCTGGAGCGCCAGCGCGACGATCTCAAGCGCGAACTCGACGAGGCGTTCGAGCGGATCGACGACGCGTTCTTCGGGCTCGACGAGCGGTGGCGGTTCACCTACGTGAACGAACGGGCCGAACGCCTCCTCGGAAAAACCGAAGCGGAGCTACTCGACAACCGCCTCGGGGAGGAGTTCCCCGAGGCGGTCGGCTCGACCTTCCACGAGGAGGCAGAGCGCGCGATGGCCGACCAGCGGCCCGTGACGTTCGAGGAGTACTTCCCGCCTCTCGACGCCTGGTTCGAGGTCCGAGTGTACCCCTCCGAGACGGGACTGTCGGTGTACTTCCACGACGTCACGGAGCGGAAGCGCCGGGAGCGGCAGCTCGACCGCCAGCGCGAGCGGCTCGCGGCGCTGAACAACCTGAACGGGGTCGTCCGCGACATCAACGAGGCGCTCGTCAGACAGTCGACCCGCGAGGAGATCGAGCGGACGGTCTGCGAGCGACTCGCCGCGTCGGACTCGTACCGGTTCGCCTGGATCGCCGAAGTCGATCCGAAGGAGCGGTCGATCCGGCCGCGGGTGGAAGCCGGCGTCGACGGCTACCTCGACGAGATCCCCCTCTCGGTCGAGTCGGACGATCCGACCGGCCGCGGGCCGGTCGGCAGGACCGTTCGGACGAGGAAAACGCAGGTCAGCCAGGACGTGTTCGCCGATCCCGACTTCGAACCGTGGCGCGAGTACGCCGAAAAGTACGGATACCGGTCGGTGGCCGTGGTCCCGATCACTCACGAGGACGCCCTCTACGGAATCCTGGGCGTGTACGCCCGCCGGACCGCGGCGTTCGCCGGGGAGGAACGGGAGGTGATCGGCCAGCTCGGGGAAATTATTGGTCACGCCATCACGGCGATCGAACGCAAGCGGGCGCTGATGAGCGACGACGTCGTCGAGGTCGAGTTCCGCCTCCGCGACGTCTTCGAACCCCTGGATCCCCCTGCGACGGACAGCCGGGTCGCCTTCGATCGGACGGTGCCCGTCGGCGACGGGACGTACCTGATGTACGGGACCGCGACCGACGAGGCGATGGACGCGCTGAACGCCCTCGCCGAGCGGCTCCCCCACTGGGACGAACTCTCGGTGATCCGGCGCGAGTTCGGCGAGGTATCGTTCGAACTTCGCCTCTCCGAGCCCCCCGTGATCTCGGTCGTCGCGTCCTACAACGGCTTCATCGAGGACGCGAGAATCGAGGACGGCGACTACCACCTGACCGTTCACCTGCCGCCCAGTGCGGACGCCGGGTCGATCATCGACGCGGTCCGGAACGCGTATCCGGCCGTCGAGATGGTGACGCGGCGGCGGGTGACGCGTCGAAGCGGATCCCCGAACCGGATCGAGCGGGCGTTCGCGGAGGAGCTGACCGACCGCCAGCGGACCGCGCTCGAAGTCGCCTACCGCTCCGGTTTCTTCGAGTGGCCCCGCGACTGCTCCGGCGAGGAGGTGGCCGACTCGCTCGGCGTCAGTCCGTCGACCTTCCACCAGCACGTCAGACTGGGAGAGCGGAAGCTCGTGGGCACCGTTTTCGGGGACCCGTCGGCAGGTTGAACCCAATATTTGCGGGACTCCGCTTATGCGGTTTCGCCGGAACAACCCGTACGAGCGTTCCCCGATGCGACTCGATCTTCCTCAGGTGCGAACTGAGGTCGAGACCGCGTCGAATCGGAAGGGACGGAAATCGGAGGTACGACAGTGAGATCCAGGAAATTACGCCGAAACGAGACGCTGGAGGACTGTCCGCGGTGCGGCCGCGAAACGGTTCATCGCGTGGCGCTGAAACTGAAACAGACGTCAACCGGTGGCGATGTTTCCCCGGAAAACGTCAAATTCGCCCGCAAACCCGTGCGCACCACCGCCTGTCTCGAGTGCGACGCGCGCTCTCGAACTCTCCGAGACCGTGACTGACGGCCGATCGTCCCCCGAACGGTGGCGGGTTTCGCTGCCGTCCAGCCTCTTCCCGTTCTTCGGGCCGTAGGGCGGCGGCCGCGCCCGACGCCGGCGCTTCGATTCGCAGTGACGAGACCGAAGCCGGGCCCGGGAGGTTCGCGCTCTCTGCCGTCGAGGAGGACGGACGCGCGGGATGGGCGCATCCGGTGGGTTTAAACGCCTTTGCGGCGCACCTAGTGGCAATGGCTTTTGAGGACCTGCTGAACGACCCTGTCATCCAAAAGTACCTCCACGAGCTGGTTGGACCGACGGGGATGCCGGTCGCGGCCGCGCCGCCGGACGGCGAGGTCACAGACGAGGAGTTGGCGGAGAAGCTCGACCTCGAACTCAACGACGTCCGCCGGGCGCTGTTTATCCTCTACGAGAACGACCTCGCCTCCTACCGGCGCGTCCGCGACGAGGACTCGGGGTGGCTCACCTACCTGTGGACGTTCGAATACGAGAACATCCCCGAGAACCTGGAGGACGAGATGTACCGCCTCCTCGACGCGCTGGAGGAGCGCGAGGAGTACGAGCGGACCCACGAGTTCTACCTCTGTGAGGTCTGTTCCATCCGCTTCGAGTTCGGGGAGGCGATGGACTTCGGCTTCGAGTGCCCGGAGTGCGGGTCGCCGCTGGAGGCGATGGACAACGCCCGTCTCGTCGAGGCGATGAACCGGCGCATCGACGAGCTGCGGGACGAGCTGAACGTCGACGTCACGGGCTGATGGTCGTTCTCGCAACGAAGTGTTACGTCGAAGGCGACGCCCGCGAGCGGGCGCTCGACAGCCTCGGATCGATGGTCGAAAACGACCTCGGCGGGCTCGATGTCGAGTACGAGGTCGGCGTCCGCCGCGACGAGTTCGTCGCGGTCACGGTCTCCGGCGAGGACGAAACCGTCGCGCGCAACCTGCTGCGCGAGCGGTGGGGGGAAGTCCCCTCCCACCTGGAGGAGGGCGAGACCTACGTCGGAACGCTCGAACGGTGGGACGACGAGGGGTTCGTCCTCGACGCCGGACGCGAGATCCGGATCCCGACCGAGGAGCTCGGTCTCGGGCCGGGGTCGGCGAGCCAGATCCGCGAGCGGTTCGGACTGGTTCAGCACGTTCCCCTCCGGTTCGTCTCCGGCAGCCCCGCCCGGCTGGCCGACGAGGAGCGGGACCGCCTGTACGACTGGAAGCGCGGGCCGGGGCGCGTGAACGTCAACAGCGCGACGAGGGGGGAGGTTCGGGCGACGGTGAACCGCGCCGGGCACGCCCGCGACATCGTCACCGTCGAACGGCTCGGCCTGCTCGAACAGAGCGTCGTCTGCGCCGAGAACACCGACCCGCCGGGCCTGCTGGCGAGCATCGGGCGCTACCTCCCGGCCGAACTCCGCTGCGTCATTCCATGAACCGTCGGCTGGTCCTCGGCGTCGCCGCGCTCGCCGGTCTCCTCCTCGTTTCGGGGTGCACCGGACTGTTCAGCCCCGAGCCGATCAGCGACGAGCAGCTCGACGCGTCGCCCCCGGAGGGGTACGACTACGAGGCCGGATTGAGCAGCGACGTCGACGCCCACATCACCCTCACGGAGAACGCGAAGTTCCTCGCCGTCTATCGGATCCCCGGCGACAGGAACGAGATCGAACTCTACCGGAACGACGGTTTCGGCGGCCGGGACGCGATTCCCGTCTCGGCGGTCAGGTACCGGTACCCGAACGGGACGGTCATCACGGGGTCCGCGATCGAAGAGCGCGGCGGGGGGATCGAGCGCACCCGCGACGCGGTGACGGTGACGCTGCCGACGGATCGGCCGCGGGGACAGCCCGGAAAGCTCGCGTTCACCTCCGAGAGCACGCCGAAGCGGTTCACCCTGCCGACGTTCGTCAAGGGGTCCTACGAGATCGTCCTGCCGCCGGACCGGCGGGTCGACTTCTTCCTGTTCGGCCGCGTCGTCCCCGGCGGCTACGAGCGAGCGATCGACGACGGGAGCAGGGTTCACCTCACCTGGGACGACGTCCAGACCGACGCGGTTCTCGTGCAGTTTTACCTCGAGCGCGACCTCGGGATCTTCGGCGGCATCGCCGGGCTGCTGGGCGTCGTCGCGGTCGGCGGGCTGTTCTACTACCGCCGGAAGATCGAGAGGCTCAAAGAGCAGCGCAGGGACCTCGGACTGGACGTGGACACGGACGACGACGAGTTCGAACGGGGTCCGCCGCCGGGGATGAAATGACGGGGGCCCCGTCGCGGATCCGGCTCGTACCGCCGATCCGCGGACCTGAGTCGCGCCGGCGCGCCGCGGATCCCCCTCGCCTCGCCGGCCGCCGAACCCGCCGGTGGCGGCGACCCGAAGGATCGAGGGCTGCGACCGGCGGAGGCGGCGGCCGCCACCGGAGGAACCGGCAGACGGTCCGCCGGACGGCGCGCTTTTACCCGCCACCTCCCTCTGTCCGGGTATGCGAGTAGCGGTGGTCACCGTCGGCGACGAACTCCTGGCCGGCGACACGGTGAACACGAACGCGACGTGGCTCTGCGGGCGGCTGACGGAGCGCGGCGTCCGGGTCGAGCGCGTGACGACGGTCCCCGACCGCGTCGCCGACATCGCGCGCGTCGTCAACGAGTACCGCGCGGAGTACGACGCCGTGATCGTCACCGGGGGGCTCGGTCCGACGCACGACGACCTGACGATGGAGGGCGTCGCGGCGGCCGTCGGCCGGGGGGTCGAAGAGCACCCCGACGCCGTGGAGTGGCTCACCGAACACGGCGGGTACGCCGCCGAGAACCTCGCCGAGGGGACGACCCACCTCCCGGCGGGGGCGCGGATGCTCCCGAACGAGGTCGGGGTCGCCCCCGGCGCGGTCGTCGAATCCGTGTACGTCCTCCCGGGCGTCCCGAAGGAGATGAAGGCGATGTTCGAACTGATCGAAGGGGAGTTCGAGGGGACGCCGACCTACTCGGAGACGGTCGTCACGAGCGAACCCGAGAGCGGACTGCTCGACCGGATCCGGTCGGTCCGCGAGGAGTTCGACGTTCGGGTCGGCAGCTACCCCGGCGAGAACGTGCGGCTGAAGGTGACCGCCGCGGACCCCGACACGGCGGCCGAGGCGTCGGCGTGGCTGCGCCGGCGGGTCGAACTCGCGGAGGAGTAGCCCCTACCTGTAGAGGTAGAGCAGCCAGACGAGGGTGAAAAGCAGGCTCGCGATCAACACGACGGCCCCGGTCTCCGCGATGGGGAGGGACTGCCCGGACGTCTCCAGCGGTATCATGTGCGACGCTAACTCGGGGAGGTGCTTAAGCTTTCAATTCCGGCGACGCGGGCGAAGCCGCGCTCGGCCGCCCCGACCCGCGGCGCTTTTCCGCCGCCGCGTTCCACGACCGCGTATGCGCATCGGCGTCGTGGTCAACCCCGTCGCGGGGATGGGCGGTCGGGTCGGACTGAAGGGCACGGACGGGAAGGTCGAGGAGGCGCGCGCCCGCGGGGCGGAGCCCCGCGCCCCGGAGCGCGCCCGCAGAGCGCTCCGGACGCTCGCCGACGCCGACCCCGGCGCGGAGCCTCTCGTCTACGGGGGACCGATGGGCGAGGACGCCGCGCGCGATGCCGGGTTCGATCCCGAAGTCGTCGGCGAGCCGGCCGACCCGGAGGAGACGACCGCCGACGACACGAAGCGCGCCGTGGAGCTGTTCCTCGAACGCGGGGTCGACCTGGTGCTGTTCGTCGGCGGAGACGGCACCGCCGCGGACGTCGCCGAGGCGCTGGACGGCGCGGACGGTGCGTCGAAGGGCGCGGACGGTGCGTCGAAGGACGCGGACGAAGCGCCTGCGCCCACCGACACCCCCGTACTCGGCGTCCCGGCCGGCGTGAAGGTGTACTCCTCCGTCTTCGCCGTCTCGCCCGAGGACGCCGGGCGCATCGCGGCGACGTTCGACCGCGCGGAAAAGCGCGAGGTGATGGACATCGACGAGGACGACTACCGCGAGGGCGAGGTCCGCCCCGAACTCCGCGCGGTCGTGTCCGTCCCGGTCGCGGAGGACCTCCAGTCGTCGAAACAGCTCGGGGGCGGTACGGTCGAGGCGCTCGCGGCGGGGTTCGCGGACGGGGTCGAACCGGGAACGACGTACGTGCTCGGTCCCGGAAGCACCGTCGGCGCGGTGAAGGAGGCGCTCGGGTTCGAGGGGTCGCCCCTCGGCGTCGACGTGTGGCGGGACGGCGAGGTGCTCGTCCGCGACGGCGGCGAGGCGGAGATACTCGACGCGCTCTCCGACCGCAACGTGATCGTCGTCTCGCCCATCGGCGGTCAGGGGTTCGTCTTCGGGCGCGGCAATCCCCAGCTCTCGCCGGACGTGATCCGCCGCTGCGAGGTCGAGATCGTCGCCTCGCGCGCGAAACTGGACGACGTCGGGGTGCTCCGCGTCGACACCGACGACCCCGACCTCGACGAGGAACTGCGCGGGTGGACGAAGGTCCGGGTCGGCCGGTTCGAGCGCCGGATGATGAAAGTCGAGTGAGCATTCGAGAGCCGGGTTCGCGTCCGCCCGCCTCCTGGAATCATCACGTATAATGACTACGCTCTTCGGCTGTCACGTATAAGCAGCATACAGTGAAGATTAAGGTCATTGCAGGGGTAGGGGTTCGCATGGAAACGCGGAAGGTCCAGCGGCTCGGACCGTCGACGCTTGCGATGACGCTCCCCGCGGAGTGGGCGAAGGAACACGGCGTGAACAAGGGCGACGAGGTCTCCATCCGGATGGGCGGAAAGGGGACGCTCACGGTGCTCCCGGAGTCGGCGAGCACGGAGGACTCCGAGGCGGTAATCCACGCGGACAACCTGGACGCCGACGCGCTCGAACGCGCCATCGTCGCGCAGTACGTGCTCGGTCGGCGGGTCATCCACGTCCAGCAGGACGAGGGGGCCCTCGACAGCGAGCACATCAACGCCGTCTACAAGGCGGAGACGCAGCTCATGGGCCTCGGCGTCATCGAGGAGACGCCCGAGAGCATCGCCATCCGGTGTTCGGTCGACCCGGAGGACTTCACCCTCGACAACCTCTTAGAGCGGCTAGAGAACACCGGGAGCACGATGCGCGGCGAGGCGGTCAAGGCGCTCGCGCACGGCAACCCCGACCTCGCACAGCGCGCGCTCAACCGCGAGCGGCAGGCGAACAAGATCTTCGTTCTCCTGCTCCGGCTGATCTTCACCGCCTACCAGAACCCCAACCTCTGCCGCGCCGTGGGGCTGGAGTCCGGCTTCCCGCTCATCGGGTACCGGTCGGTGGCGAAGAACCTCGAACTCACCGCCGACAACGCCGAGGACATCGCCGAGATCGTCCTCAACACCGAGAGCCACACCCTCGACATCGACTCGGCGACCATGCGGCGCATCCGCGAGTTCACCGACCAGGTCGACGAGATCACGGCCAAGGCGGTGCAGTCGGTCGTGGACCGCGACTACGACCTCACCGTCGAGGTCCGCCACCTCTTCCGCGAGATCAGCGACCGCGAGAAGGACATCCTCAACGACCTGCCGGAGATGTCGAACACGGAGCTGCTCCAGATCCGCGAGGTGCTCGTCAGCCTCCAGCAGACCGCCCAGTACGCGATGCGAAACGCCGAGATCGCCGCGAACCTGGCGCTGAACGACGAGAGCGAGCACGTCACGATCACGTAGGGGGTCGCTTCGGGGAGTCGCTCCGGAGGACCGCCCTCAGTCGGCCGCCGCGTCAGCGGCGTCGGACGCGGCGACCCCCCCGCCCGATTTTCGCCCCGTCAGCGGATTTCGCCGCGAGATCTCGCAGTCGAACGCGGGGTGCTCGCCGAAGTGACGGATCAGCATGTGCCGCCGCGACCCGGTGATGCCGGTTCGGCCGACGTCCTCGGCGGTGAACTCCTCCGGCAACCGGTCGTACAGCCGTCGCAGGGCCTCGAAGGTCTGGAACACCTTCGCGTTGCCCGTCGAGTCCGCGCCGCGCCGGGAGACGACGTAGCTGCCGTCCTCGCGGTACTCGCCCGCCGTGCGGAAGAACTCCCGCTTTTCGGTCAGGGCGGAGCCGATCGCCTCCTGCAGGTCGGCGGCGTCGGCTCTCGACAGTTCGCACGTCCGTTCGCCCATCCGGACCAGAATCGTTTCGCCGTCCGTCGCTATCGACACCGCGGTCTCATCGCGGGAGAAGAACTCGATCAGGAGACTGGGTACTCCGTGGCATACGACTCAGATATGATCCGTTTCGAATAAAACTCTATCGACGGACGCAGCATTCGCGGCTCGCCGGGTCGCGTCCGTCGGCCGGTGGGTTCGGAAGCCGGTCGGAGAGCGGGAAACCGGGGCGGTAATCCGCCGTTTATCGCTCTCTCGCTCGTAACAGTCTCGGAGTAGACAATTACTGTCTGTCGGACGATACCCGGTAATTATGTCCGATAAGAGTGTAGCGTCTTCTATGAACCTATTCGACCTGAGCGGTTTCCAGCGAGACTTGCTGTACGTGATCGCCGGCTTCGAGAACCCCTCCGGCCAGGACGTGAAGGAGGAGCTCGAGCGGTACCTCGACGAGGAGATCAACCACGGGCGGCTGTACCCCAACCTGGACACCCTCGTCGAGAGGGGCTACGTCGAGAAGGGGCAGATCGACCGCCGAACGAACTCGTACCGGATCACCGACTCGGGCCGCCAGCAGTTGCAGGATCGGCGCGAGTGGGAGGACGGGTACCTGCAGGCCGAGGCGCTCGCGAGCTCCTGACCGGCGTCCCCGATCCGACGGGCGAACCGCCCGACCGCCCTCGAACGGCGATCCGACTTCCGTTCTGAGCGTCCCTCTCGCGTCGCACTTCGGTCCGGAGAGGCCGCCGAG
Organism: Halegenticoccus soli; assembly: GCF_002844195.1. Lineage (GTDB taxonomy): Archaea > Halobacteriota > Halobacteria > Halobacteriales > Haloferacaceae > Halegenticoccus > Halegenticoccus soli. The sequence goes on along the minus strand of NZ_PEND01000007.1, from coordinate 282,596 downwards.
CGGGGGTCGAATGAACTAAGTACGCGCCCTCGAACCCACGGATATGGCGACTGACGTGGCCCAGTCTGACATGGGTATCGGGTTCGCGGCGATCTTCTCGCTCCTCACGCTCGGCGGGGCGCTGGTGCTGCTCACCGCGGGGCTCGCGGACGCGCAGCTCACCGCGGCGTGGGGGTTCGCCGCCGCGATGGTCGCGGCGGCCATCGCGGTCGTCGGGACGCAGGTGTACTGGGACTGAGCGAACGGGTAACCGTTAATATCGACAGTCGCTTAGGGACGAGTCGGATGACGGAATTCACCGAGGAAGAACAGCGGATTATCGCCTACCTCCGCGAGAGCGTCTCCCGCGGCGAGCGATATTTCCGGGCCAAAAACATCGCCGACGCGATCGGCCTGTCGGCGAAGCAGGTCGGCGCGCGCCTCCCCCGACTCGCGGAGAAGTCCGACGAGGTCGAGATCGAAAAGTGGGGCCGCGCGCGCTCGACCACGTGGCGCGTCACGCTGAGCTGACACCCCTTGCTTTTTACTGTCGCCCGCCAACCCGTTCCCATGACCGTCCGTGTCCAACGGACCTTCGAGTTCGACGCCGACCCCGAGCGCGTCTGGTCGTTCATCGCCGACCCCCGGAAGCGCGCCGAAGCGATCAGCGTCGTCGAGGACTTCGAGGTAGATCCCGACGACGGCCGGAAGGCGACCTGGCACATCCGGCTGCCGATCCCGCTGATCGACTCGACGGTGGCGGTCGAGACGGAGGACGTGACCCGCGAACCCCCGCGGTACGTGAAGTTCGTCGGCCGCTCGCGCGCCATGCGCGTGACCGGAGAGCACACCGTCGAGGCGTCCGACGGCGGCTGTCGCCTGCGGAACCTGTTCGTCGTCGACGGGCGGCTCCCGGGGGTCGAACGGTTCTTCAAGCGGAACCTGAACCGCGAACTCGACAACCTCGAAGCGGCGCTTCGGGCGGAACTGGAGCTGCCGGCATGAAACTCGCGCTCGCGCAGGTGAACCAGACCGCCGGGAACGTCGACGACAACCTCGAACGCGCGGAGCGTGCCGTCGCCGACGCCGCTGCCGACGGGGCCGACCTCGTCGCGCTCCCCGAGCTGTTCACCGTCGGGTACTTCGCGTTCGAATCGTACGCCCGCGAAGCGGAGGGGCTCGACGGCCCGGCGTTCCGCCGGCTCGGCGACCTGGCGGCGGAGCACGGCGTCGGCCTCCTGGCCGGCAGCCACGTCGAGGATCTCGAAGCGAGCGCCGAGGCCGGGTACGAGACGCCGGACGATCAGGGGCTCGCGAACACCGCGGTGTTCTTCGACCGGACCGGCGAGCGCCGGGCGGTGTACCGCAAGCACCACCTGTTCGGCTACGAGTCCGCCGAGGCCCGCCTCCTGACCCCCGGCGAGCGGCTGGAGACGGTCGACTTCGAGGGGTTCAGGGTGTGCATGACGACCTGCTACGACCTCCGCTTCCCGGAACTCTACCGCGACTTCGCGGAGAAGGGCGCGACGCTCGTCCTCGTCCCGAGCGCGTGGCCGTACCCCCGCGTCGAACACTGGACGACCCTCACGCGGGCGCGGGCCATCGAGAACCTCTGTTACCTCGGGGCGGTCAACGGCGCGGCGACGTTCGAGGACGCGACGCTGCTCGGCCGCTCGACGGTGTACGACCCCTGGGGCGTGCCGCTCGCCAGCGCCGGCGACGAGCCGACCACCGTCGTCGCCGAGATCGATCCGGACCGCGTCGATCGGGTCCGCGACCGGTTCCCGGCCTGGATGGACCGCCGGCGCTGACGGGCGGGAAGGCCGAAGCGGCCGACGACGACCGCCCCCGCCGCGGCGACGACCCGGACGGCCGCGGAGCCGACGTGTGACACTCATCGCCGTGCGTCGTTCTGACACGCGCGATATTCCGACGCCGGAGGGTTTATCCGCGAAGCCGCCGAACTGTCCACCGCCGGCTGATCGGCGCTTTTCTCGTCGACACCGGCAAACCTGCCGCGCCACGCCACGCCGCAGTGTTCGGGGTCCACTGTGGTTTCGCCGACCGGCCGTCGATCCGGCCCGACGCCACGGCATTCGCCCCTGAGCCCGGCAGGGGCGTACCTTCCGCACTTCCGGCCGCCGTCCGCGTCGCTTTCAACCCGCCTCCGTCCGCTCCCTTTCGCTTTCGTACCTTCCGTTCCTTCCGCCTCGTCCGCCTTCCGCCGCCGCCCGCCGAGCCGTCGCCCCGCGCGGCGTCACAGCTCGATCAGTTCGCCGCGCTCTGCCGACTCGTACACCGCCGCCATCGTCCGCACGTCGATCAGCCCGTCCTGTCCGTCGGGTTCGGGCGGTTCGCCCGCGAGGAGACAGTGCGCGAAGTAGTCGAACTCCTTCCGGATCTCGTCGACGGCCGGCCCGTCGACTTCGACCCGCGAATCCGCCGCGTCGACCGTCACGCGTCGCGAGCGGGCGCGGTCGAACGCGCGTTCGACCTCGATTCGCCCCTCCGTTCCGAGGACGGAGATCCGGCTGTCGCGGAAGCCGTCGAAGTTCGCGGTGAACGAGCCGGTCACGCCGTCGGGGAACGAGAGCCCGAAGGCGACGTGCGCCTCGACCTCCGCGAACGGCCCAGCGCCGCTCGTCACGCCGGTCGCCGACACCGGGTCGGCGTCGAGGAGGAACCGTCCCGCGTTCAGGGGGTAGACGCCGACGTCCATCAGCGCCCCGCCGCCCGAAAGGTCCGGGTCGAGCCGCCACTGGTCCGGCCCGCGCAGCTCGCTTATCACCCGGATGGAGAAGTCGCCGTGCAGCTGGATCGGTTCCCCGACGCCGCCGTCGCGGACGAACTCGCGGAGCCGGCGGAACGTCGGGTCGACCTGCATCCGGTAGGCGGTCATGAGCGGCACGTCCGCCTCCTCGCACGCGTAGACGAGGCTCTCGGCGCGCTCGACCGTCGCCTCCAGCGGCTTCTCGCAGAGGACCGCTTTCCCCAGGTCGGCCGCGGTTTCGACGTGCGGCAGGTGGAGCGCGTTGGGCGTGGCGACGTACACCGCGTCGTAGGCGTCGCGGGCGACGCCGTCCGCGTACTCGTCGTAGGTGATCCCGCGCGCCGCGCCGACCTCGTCGGCGACCGCCCTCGCCTTTTCGGCCGAGCCGCTGACGAGGGTGGTGGCCTCGCAGTAGTCGGCGTCGGCGATCGACGGGAGCACGACCCGCCGCGAGAAGTTGCCGAGGCCGACGACGGCGAACCGGACGGTCCCGTCCGCGCCCGCGTCCCAGTCGCGGCGCGCGAGGTCGTCCCGAAGTTCTCGGAGCATCACGGCTAGATCCTCGCGCGGCCGGGGAAAAGAATCTGCGGCCCGCGGAACCGGCGAGTGGACGAACCGGCCGCCCGTCGGTCCGTCTCGCTCACTCGGACGTCCCGCCTAGTCGTCCTTCGTCTTGATGTCCGCGGAGAGCCCCTGGGCCATCTGAATCTCGTAGCTGTTATTCAGGGTCCACGCCGTCCGCTCAGTGACGGCTTCGATGACCTCGCGGGCCGACGGGTAGCCGTTGCCGGACTTCTTCACGCCGCCGAACGGCAGTTGCACCTCCGCGCCGATGCACGGGAGGTTCCCGTAGGCGAGCCCGACCTCCGCGTGGTCGCGGTAGTAGTTGATCTCGCGGTAGTCCTCCGAGACGATCGCGCCGGCCAGCCCGTAGTCCGTGTCGTTCTGGATCTCGACCGCCTCCTCGACGTCGCCCGAGTACTTCAGCAGCGCGACGTGGGGACCGAATACCTCCTCGTGGGTGCAGCGGAGGTCCTCGTAGGGGTCCGCCTCGTAGACGAACGGTCCCACCCAGTGACCGTCCTCGTGGCCCTCGGGGATCTCGCTGTCGTCGAGCTCCGTCCGGTCGACGAGGACGTTCACGCCCTCCTTCTTCGCCAACTCGTTGTACTTTCGGACCTTCTCCTTGTGACCGGCCTCGATCAGCGGCCCCATGAACGTGTCCTCGTCCAGGGGATCGCCGACCGAGACGCTTTCTGCGATCTCGACGAACCGCTCTTTGAACTCGTCGTACACCTCCTCGTGGACGACCAGGCGCTCCGAGGAGACGCAGCGCTGCCCCGTCGTTTTGAACGACGACATCACCGCCGAGTGGACGGCGGTGTCGAGGTCGGCCTCGGCCGTGATGACGATGTTGTTCTTGCCGCCCATCTCGCAGGCCGCGAGCTTGCCGGGCTGCTGGGCGACCTTCTGGGCGACCTCGTGGCCCACCTCGGCCGAGCCCGTGAAGAGGACGGTGTCGACGTCGTCGTGGTCGACGAGCGCCGCGCCCGCGTCGCCGAAGCCCTGGACCATGTTGAAGACGCCGTCGGGGATTCCGGCGTCCTCGAACATCTCGGCGATGATCTGCCCGCACCACGGCGTCTGTTCGGCCGGCTTCCAGACGACCGTGTTGCCCTCGACGAGCGCGACGGCCATGTGCCAGAAGGGGATGGCCACGGGGAAGTTCCACGGGGTGATGCACCCGACGACCCCGCGGGGCTTGCGGCGCATGTAGGCGTCCTTGCTGGCGATCTCGCTGGGGACGACGTCGCCCTTGGGGTGCCGCGCGTCGCCGGCGGCCCACTCGACCATGTGGTACGCCTCGATCACGTCCGCCTTGCCCTCCGAGATCTCCTTGCCGCACTCTTTGGTGACGATCTCGCCGAGCTCGTCGGTGCGCTCGCGGAGCTCGTGGTAGATGTCCCAGAGGTACTCCGCGCGGTCGACGTACGAGAGCTCTCGCCACTCGTAGAACGCCTCGTCGGCCGCCGCCACCGCGGTCTCGACGTCCTCGGGGGTGGCGCGCTGGAAGGTGCCGAGAGTCTCGCCGGTGGCGGGGTTCTCGCTTTCGAACGTCTCCGTGCCCTCGCCGGCGGTCCACTCGCCGCCGATGTAGTGTCGGTGTACGTCTCCCGTTTGCTGGCTCATGCTGTGGTAAAATTTGCGCGAGGGAAGGTAAAAAGGCACCCGGTCGGGGCCGCGGACGGGGATGGGAGCAAGGCTCGAAACGGGAACGAGGACCGAAACAGAACCGAGCGCCGGTCGCCGGTCCGAACCGGCGAAAAGTCTGATAACCGCGAGCGACCAACCGACCGTCGATGGTCGGATCGTCCGCGAAGGCGCGACTACGCGATTTCTGGACGTTCTACCGGCGGTACGCGAAGAGCGGCGTCCACGCGGCGTCGACGGCGGCGCTGACCGGTCTCGGACTGCTGACGTTCGTCCACCGCGGGTTCGCCGCGGCGGCCCTGGCGGCCTATCTGCTGCCGCCGCTGTACCTCTACGTCCGGTCAGACGGGGGTGGAGACCGGCGCACCTCGGACGCCGGCGGGCGCGACCGAGAGCGGCGGACGAGCGACGCGCCGGACGCGTCGGAACGGGCGAAAGCGGAGGCGGCGGCCGCGCCGCCCCGGCCCACGGACGCGTCGAAGCGGCCCGACGGCGCACCGTCGGGCTCGCCGGACGCGCCACCCGGCGACAGCGAGGCGGGCGCGGCCGCGTCCGTCGAACCGCGCGAGAAGCGGTGGACGGCGGTGGACGTTCCGACCGATCGAGAGCTGTTCGACGTCGCCTGCGCCGACGGGCGGGCGTTCGCGGTCGGCGACGGCGGCGTCGTGCTCGTCCGCGAGACGGACGGGTGGCGACGGACGTTCGACGAGGGCCCCGCGGCCGAGTCGAACGCGCTCCGCGGCGCCGACGCCGTCGACGGCGGGGGCGCCTGGTTCGCGGGCGACGGCGGCGCCGTCGCGAGGTACGACCCTGAAACCGGCCGCCACGCCGACTACTCGGCTCCGAACGCGAACACGAGCACGTGGGAGGCGGTCGCCGCGGCGGCGTCGGGGAGAGGCGAGGCCGTCTACCTGGCGAACGGGTCGGGGGCGGTGCTGCGCGGCGAGTTCCGGGACGGCGAGATGCGGTGGGGAACGCCGACGAAGCCGGGGAGCGGATCGAGCGTCTCCGGCGTCGAGTTCGTCGACGCCGAGACCGGCTACGTCTGCGACACGAACGCGGCGGTGTTCGAGACGGCCGATGGCGGAGCGAACTACGAACCGATCGGCGTCGACGACCCCGGCGGGACGCTCGCGGACGTCGCGGCGGCCCCCGACGCCGTCTCAGTCGCCGTCGACGACGGGACCGTCGTCTGGTACGACGGAGCGGTCTGGACGAGGGTGCGCGCGAGCGAGAGCGGACTCTCGGGGATCTGCCGGGACGGCGACGCGGGACTCGCCTGCGGCCGCGACGGGACGATCTGCGCGCGCGTCCCCGGCGGGTGGGAGCCGCGACGAACCCCCGTCGACGCGCGCCTGAACGCCGTTTCGATCGGCGAGGACTGTCCGCACGTCGCGGTCGGCGCCGAGGGGACCGTTCTGGAGTATCGGTGACTGGCCACCACGCCCATGAGCGAAGGGAACCGATTGGCGCGTATGGCCGGAGAGATCCCACAGGACATCCGGGGCGAGGTAGACGAGGCGGCGATCCGACGCGCGCGGGCGGTCGCGACGCTGTTGGACGAGTCCGTCGAGATACCGGGCACAAACTTCAAAGTCGGCGTCGATCCCGTCCTGGGCGCGCTCCCGGTTTCGGGCGACGTCGTCGTCGGCGCGATGTCGATGTACATCGTCTACGAGGCGACGCGGCTCGGCGTGCCGTACACGACGATCGTTCGGATGCTCGCGAACGTCGGCGTCGACGTCGCCGTCGGATCCGTCCCCGTCGTCGGGACGCTCTTCGACGCCGTCTGGAAGGCGAACAAGTGGAACGTCGACCTGCTCGAACGGGAGCTCGAGGCGATGCACGGGCGCTCCGAGGGGAGGGAGATCACGATCGAAGTGGAGGACGAAGGGGAAGACGGAGCCGGAGAGCGCGACGGCGTCGAGGAACTCGCGGAGGAGGAGGACATCGACGCGGGCGAGGAGGCCGAACGGATCGAGGAGATCGAAGCGTCCGAGGGGATGGACGAGACCGAGACGGCGGCGGAGTTGGAAGAGCTGGAGGAGTCGGCGGAGTCCGATGACTCGAACGGGTCGCCGGAGTCGGGCGAATCGGGCGAGTCGGACGAATCAGACGCGTCGTCGACGTAGGGCCCAAGCACCTACGACGCGCGCTTTTCGATCTCGCCCTTGAGGGCGGCGGCGTCGAAGTCGTGGTCGGGGCGGATGTTGACGAAGTCGAGGAATTCGAGCGCGCTGAGCAGATCTTCGACCGAGTACGCCGACAGCGCCGCGTCGATCGTCGCGGTCGCGCCGATGAGCGGTTCGAGCGCGGCCAGCGCGCACGCGAGGTCGTACGATCGCGCGTCGTCGCGGCCGTCCCGTCGCACGTTCGTCGCGTCGATGAAGTAGATCTCGCCGTCGAGGATGAGCACGTTCTCCGCGCGGAGGTCGCCGTGGGCGAGACCGTTGTCGTGGAGTCGCCGCAGATCGGCGAACAGCGCGGGCGCGACGGCCCGCTCCTCGCTCCGGTCCAGCTCGTCGAGGGAGCGGTAGTCGGGGAGGTACTCCAGGACGAGCACACCGAGGCCGTCGACTTCGAGCGCTTCGACGGGTTCGGGGGCGTTGACGCCGATCTCTCGCATCCGACGCGTCGCCTCCAGCTCGTGTTTCGCCATGTCGAAGGGCGTGCCGAAGTGCTCGAAGAACCCCTCCCTTCCGCTCGAAAACGCGCCGAGGTTCCGCCCGGTGGTGAACAGCGCGTGGACGAGCGAGTTCTGCCGCGTGATCACCTTGACGAACCACTCCCGGTCGATGACCATGGGGGTCGAAAGCCAGTTGTCCGCGTCGAGAAACTCGACGTGGACCCCCTCGCGGCCGTACCGCTCGGCGAGTTCGCGGACGACCGCTTCGAGGCGCGGCCACTCGATTCTGCCGCGGACCAGGCGGCGCAGTTCCATGGAAAGCGGTACGCCACCGGTGGGCATAACTATCCGGGCTGGCGGTTCGAACTGTTCCGACCGGGAGCGCGATCCGCCCCGAGTGGTTCCGCTGAAAATCGCACCGCGGCACCGCCCGGACCGCGCGGCCCGATCCTTCACGGTCGTTCGCTGACTTTATCACGCACCTCACGCAAGAATTGCCATGGACTTCGAGCTACCCGCCGAGCACCGGATGATTCGGGACACGGTCCGGGAGTTCTGCGAGGAGGAGATCGAGCCGATCGCCCAGGAGATCGAGAACGACCACCGCTTCCCCGCGGAGATCTTCGGTCAGCTCGCCGACCTCGACGTGATGGGCGTTCCGATCTCGGAGGAGTACGGGGGCCTCGGCGGCGATCAGCTCATGTACGCGCTCGTCACCGAGGAGCTCGGTCGCGTCTCCGGCGGGATCGGGCTCTCCTACGCGGCGCACGTCAGCCTCGGCACGAAGCCGCTCGAACTGTTCGGCACCGAAGCGCAGAAAGAGCGGTGGCTCCGCCCGCTGGCGACCGGCGAGGAGATCGGCGCGTGGGCGCTGACGGAACCCGGCTCCGGCAGCGACGCCAGCGACATGGACACCACGGCCGAGAAGGACGGCGACGAGTACGTCCTCGACGGGACGAAGCAGTTCATCACGAACGCCAGCGAGGCGGGCTCGGTCCTCGTCAAAGCCGTGACGGATCCGGACGCCGGCTACGACGGGATCTCGACGTTCATCGTCGATCCGCGGAACGACGACGGGTTCGAGGTCACGACGGTCTGGGACAAGATGGGGCTCAACTGCTCGCCGACCTGCGAGATCGCCCTGAACGGCGTTCGCATCCCCGAGGATCGCCTGCTCGGCGAGGAGGGCGAGGGCTGGACGCAGACGATGAAGACGCTCGACGGCGGCCGCATCTCCATCGCGGCGCTGTCGACCGGTCTCGCGCAGGGCGCGTACGACGCGGCGGCGGCGTACGCGAAGGAGCGCGAGCAGTTCGGCCGGCCGATATCGAAGTTCGACGCCATCCGCGACAAGCTGGTCGACATGTACCGAAAGACCGAGCGCGCCCGCCTCCTCACCCACAAGGCCGCGGTGCGGTACGACGGCGGTCAGAGCGTCACGAAGGAGTCCGCCCTGGCGAAGCTCGACGCCAGCGAGGCCGCCCGGAAGGTCGCCGAGGACGCCGTGCAGGTGCTCGGCGGCTACGGCTACACGGAGGACTTCGCCCCGCAGCGGTTCTACCGCGACGCGAAGCTGATGGAGATCGGCGAGGGGACGAGCGAGATCCAGCACCTGGTCATCGGACGGCAGTTAGGGTTCTGATCCCTGGCGGAGATGAAAAGGGCGAGCGAGGACCCGAACGGGTCCGAGCGAGGGCTTTCGAGCGGGACGAGCGAGATCCGGCACCTGGTGATCGGCGAGAACTCGGGTTCTGATCTCCGGGACGGTCCCGACGGCCCCTCGTCGTTGCTGTGCAGCTTTCGAAAAAATCGGTCGCAGTAGGTGTGCCGCGGTTGACAGCGGTACTGGCGGTGTTCGGCGCGCGGTTCTCTCAAGGGCGTGGGGGTCGTGCCCGGATCTCGCCCCCGACGGACGTACCGACCCCGTCCGAAAAAAGCCGGGAGACCGTTTCGGGGTCGAGTCCGTTTCGGGGGGACGAAACGGTCCGAAACGGATCGCGGCGCTCACCGTTCACGATCTTTTACTCCTGAACGAGCCGGGCGAAACGCGACGGCTCGGCTTCGAGGTCCGCGCACCGTACGGTTCGCGGCTTCGGACGCCGCGTCACCGGCCGTCGCCCGCTTCGCCCTCATTCGCGCTCGGTTCGCTCAGTTCGTCGGCGAGCAACCCGTACCGGATCACGTCCCGGTACTCGCCGCCGACGAACGCCTCCTCGCGGTGGACGCCCTCCTCCGCGAAGCCGGCCTTTTCGAGCACGCGACGGGAGCCGGCGTTGTAGTCGTACACCGCGGCCGCGACCTTGTGCAGGCGGCGCTCCTCGAAGGCGTACCGGGCGACGGTCCGGACCGCGTCGGTGCAGTAGCCGTTGCCCCACGCCTCGGGGGCGATCATGTACCCCAGTTCGCCGACGCCCCACGTCTCGTTCAGGTCGAGGCCGATGGTGCCGACCGGGTCGCCGTCGACGCAGACGAGAAAGCGGACCTTCGCCCCGTCCTCGCCGAGCGACTCGACCCACTCCTCCTCCCGCGGGCCGTTCGTCGGCGTCGCGGAGCCGATGTCGGGCCACACCTTCGGGTCGTCGACGAGGCGCTGGAGGAACTCGACGTCCTCGCGTTCGATCGTCCGTAGTTCGACCCGCTCGCCGCGGAGGAAGGCCGGTCCGGGCATGGCAGTGAGTCGTGGTGGCGCGCCGTCGACGTGAACGTTTCCGTAGCGTGGGAAGAGGTAACGCGCCCCGTCGAGGATCAGGGTCGCGTCAGGACGATCGGCTCGCCGTCGATTCCGTCGCCGTCGCTCGATTCGTCGGTTCCCTCGCCGCCGGTCCCATCGCCGTCGCCGCAGCCGTCGGTCCCGCCGAGACTCGCGTCGAACTGCCGGGCGTGAACCGCCCGCAGCGCGGCGAGCTCCGCCGACGAGAGCGACAGCGCGTCCCCGAACTCCGGCCAGACGTGGTCGGGCACCGCGAGGAAGTACGCCTCGTCGCGGCGCTCGACGAGCGGGTTCCGGGGAAACGCCCTGCGCCACTCGTAGACGATGTCGTCGACGCCGGGGAGCTCCCGGACCGACTCCTGCTGTCGTCGCAGAAGCTCGCGGAGCCGCTCGGTCGCTACGCCGCGGTCGCGGGCGACCGCCTCGACGACCTCCTCGTCGAACGCCGCGAGCGGATCGCGCGGGCCAGTCTCGGTCATCGCCGACCGTACGCGCGCCGGGCGATAAAGCTCTCCCCTCCAGCGGAACTAAGGCGGCGGCGCGCCGAGGACCGCCATGAACGCGCGAACCGGCTTCGTCACGCAGATCGGAATGGATCCGGTCGAGGCGGCGGCGTTCGCCGCCGACCGGGGGTTCGACTTCGTCGAGCTGATGATGGAGGGCGGGGGCGAACGCCGGAAACTGGAGGAACGCGGCGACGAGATCCGCGACGCGCTCGACGAGCGCGGCCTCGACCTGCTCGTCCACCTCCCGTTCGGGGGTATCGACCTCGGATCGCCGTTCGAGCACGTCAGGGAGGGGTCGATCCGCGAGGTCGAGGCCGCCGTCGAGACGGCCGCCGGACTCGGCGCGGAGAAGGGCGTGCTCCACCCCGACACGAACGCGTGGTCGCCCGCCTGGGACGACGACGGCCTGCGGGACAACGTCCTCTCGTCGGTCCGCGAACTCGACGCCCGCGCCGCCGACCTGGGGGTTGAGATCTGCGCCGAAAACCTGCCGCGGAGCCTGCTGCGCACCCACGAAATGCCGCGGCTGCTGGACGAGACGGACGCGTCGCTGACGCTCGACACGGGCCACGCGCGGATGGACGGCCGCGATTCGGCGGGCATCGCCGCGTTCGTCGAGCGACACGCCGACCGCGTCTCCCACTTTCACCTCAACGACACGCGCGTCCCGCAGGACGAACACCTCCCGTTCGGCGCGGGCGACGTCGACTTCGCGGCGATCTTCGAGGCGCTCCCCGACGGCTGGGACGGCACGCTCTCGCTCGAAGTGTTCACCTACTCGTACGACTACGTCGCGGAGAGCAAAACGCGCCTCGACGCGCTGCTCTGAGGCCGCGTCGGACGGCTCATCGCGGGGCGGCGGACCCGAACCGGCGCGGGATCGCGTGCGTCCCCCGCCCGGTTCGCAGACGCCGTCGGCGAGAAACGCCGGGCGCGCCGCGGCAACAGTCGGATTTTTTTCCCGGGCCGGAGATCACCCCGTATGACACGTGTTCTCGTCGCCGGCGAGACGCTCGTCGACTTCCTGCCGGAGTCGACCGGCCCGCTGTCCTCGGTCGAATCGTTCTCCCGCCGCCCCGGCGGCGCGCCAGCCAACGTCGCAGTCGGCCTCGCCCGCCTCGACGCGGAGCTGGCGTTCTGGACTCGCATCGGCGAGGATCCGTTCGGCGACTTCCTCGCCGACGCCCTCGCCGAGCAGGGCGTCCCGGGCACCTACGTCGAGCGCGACTCGGAGGCGAAGACGACGCTCGCGTTCGTCAGCCTCGGCGAGGACGCCGACCGCGAGTTCAGCTTCTACCGCGAGCGGGCGGCCGACACGCGCATGGAGCCCGGCGCGATTCCCGACGACGAACTCGCCGACTTCGGCTGGGTCCACTTCGACGTGCTCTCCCTCGACACGGAGCCGTCGCGGAGCGCCGCCCTGGACCTCGCGTCGCGCGCGCGGGACGCCGGCGCGACGGTCTCGTTCGACCCGAACGCCCGCCCCGAGCGGTGGACCGACTTCTCCTACGCCCAGGAGGCGCGCGAGGGGTTCGCGCTCGCCGATGTGGTGAAGGCGACGCCGGAGGACCTGCGCGAGGCCGGCTTCGAGGGCGACGCGCCCGATCTCGCCCGGGCCGTCTGCGAGCACGGCCCGCACACGGCGCTCGTCACCCTCGGCGGCGAAGGCTCGTACGCCTACGCGACCGCCGACGCGCCGTGGGCCGCCGGGGAGACCGAGACGACGCACGGCGGATACGACGTCGAACCGGTCGACACGACCGGCGCGGGCGACGCGTTCACGGCGGGCGTCGTCGCCGCGCTCTCGGAGGGAAAGCCCCTGGCGGACGCGCTGGCGTTCGGCAACGCCGTCGCGGCTCTCACGACGACGGCGGCGGGCGCGATGACCGCGCTCCCGACCCGCGACGAGGTTAGAGAGTTCGTCGGGTAGCGGGGGAGCCAAAGCGCGTCCCGCGTCGCGATTCCGGCGCGGCTCGGGGGCGTTCGTGAAATGTGCCTGACACCCTCGGCCGAGAACGGAGCAGTTTATACCGCGCGTCGAACATCCCTCGTTCAATGCGGGGACTGCCATGAGCGACGGGGAGGCATCGAGTTTCGTGGAGTACGGTATCGAGGATCGACCGCCGCTCGGGACGTCGCTGTTGCTCGGCGTCCAGCACTACCTGACGATGGTCGGCGCGAACATCGCCGTGCCGCTGATCCTCGCGGGCGCGCTCGGGATGCCCGCGTCGGTGGTTCCGCGGTTCGTCGGGACGTTCTTCGTGGTCTCGGGGATCGCGACGCTCGCGCAGACGACGTTCGGCAACCGCTACCCCATCGTGCAGGGTGCGCCGTTTTCGATGCTCGCGCCGGCGCTCGCCGTCGTCGGCGTCGTGCAGGCGAGCAACCCCGCCGGTCCCGCGTGGGAGGCGGCGCTCCTCCAGTTGCAGGGCGCGATCATCGTCGCCTCGCTGGCCGAGATCGCGATCGGCTACCTCGGCCTGCTCGGGCGCGTCCGACGCTTCATCTCGCCGGTCGTCATCGCGCCGACCATCGCGCTCATCGGCCTGTCGCTGTTCAGCGTCCCGCAGGTGACGGCCGCGACGAACAACTGGTGGCTGCTGGGGCTGACGGTCCTCCTCATCGTCCTGTTCTCGCAGTACCTCGACGTGGCCCACGAGGCGTTCAAGCTGTTTCCCGTGCTGCTCGGCGTGATCGTCGCGTACGCCGTCGCCGCCGGGCTGTCGGTCGCCGGCGTGTACGGCCCCGACACCCCCGGCTACGTCGACCTGCTCTCGATCGCCGAGGCCCCGGCGTTCGTCGCCATCTACCCGCTCCAGTGGGGGATGCCCGGCTTCGAGCTGTCCTTCGTCGTCGGGATGCTCGCCGGCGTCGCGGCCTCGATGATCGAGAGCTTCGGCGACTACCACGCCGTCGCGCGGCTCTCCGGGCTGGGCGCGCCGAGCGAAAAGCGCATCAACCACGGCATCGGCATGGAGGGGATCATGAACGTCTTCGCCGGGATCATGGGAACCGGCGGGTCGACCTCCTACTCGGAGAACATCGGCGCGATCGGGCTGACCGGCGTCGCCTCGCGGTACGTCGTCCAGATCGGCGCGCTCGTGATGCTGTTCGTCGGCTTCGTCGGCTACTTCGGACAGCTCGTGGCGACGATCCCGAACCCGATCGTCGGCGGGCTGTTCGTCGCCATGTTCGGCCAGATCGTCGCCGTCGGTCTCTCGCAGCTCCGGTACGTCGACCTCGACTCCTCGCGCAACGTCTTCATCATCGGCTTCGCGATGTTCGCGGGGCTCGCCGTCCCGGCGTACATGGGCGAGGTCGGCAGCGCCGAGGCGTTCCGGCAGGGGATGGCGAACGTCGCGGTGTTCGGCCCGGTCCTCGGGACGCAGCTCGTCTCCGACGTGGTGTACGTCGTCGGCAGCACCGGCATGGCGGTCGGCGGGCTGAGCGCGTTCGTCCTCGACAACACCATCCGGGGCAGCCGCGAGGAGCGCGGACTCGACGAGTGGGAGGCGACCGCGGAGACGGACGAGGAGTTCGACTCCGCCTACGACCGGTTCGTCGGCGGGACCGAGACGCGGGCCGACTGAACCCCGGTTTTCCACGGTCTACTCGGTCCGCCGGTCTCCGCGCTTCGACCTTCGAACGCCGATCCCCGACTTCCGCGTCCGGGCGCTCGACGGCTCGAGAGTCCGGCGATCCGGCGACCCGGCCGTTCGTGAGTCGGCGACCCGGATCCGCTACTTTTTGTAGCAGTCCGCGGAAGGGATTCGCATGTACCAGTTGGGCCACTACGGCGTCTCGCTGGTCGTCTACGCGCCCGTCGGGTACCTCCTCGTGACGCGGGGATACCCGACGCTCGCGTTCGTGACCGGGGCGGTGATGCTCGGCCTGGCGATGCTGCCGGACTGCGACCACCGGCTGCCCCTGCTCTCCCACCGCGGGCCGACGCACTCGCTCCTCTTCGCCGCGGCCGTCGGCCTCGCGTTCGCGGCCGCCGGTCGCTACCTCGGCGCTGCGCTCCCCGTCGAGACCGGCGTGGACCTGACCGTTTTCGGCTTCTTCCTCGGGAGCCTGACGGTGCTCGCGCACCTCCTCGCCGACACGCTCACGCCGATGGGCGTGAACTACCTCTGGCCCGTCTCGCGGAAGCGGTACACGATCTCGCTGACGCCGGCGAAAAAGCCCGCGGCGAACTACCTCCTGTTCGCGCTGGGCGTGTTCGTCGCCTCGGCGTCGATGGCGCTCGCCCTCGGCGTCGTCTGAACCGGCGCGTCGACTCGGCGCGGGCGTCCCTCGACGCGGATTCGCGCGTCGCTCAGGCTTATGCTCCACCCCGGGGAACCTTCGCGCATGTCCGACATCCCACGCGTAGACGACGACGCGATGCGCCGATTCCCCGTCCCGGACTACGACGAACTCCCCGCGGACCTCCGCGAGCGGATCGACGAGGAGACGGAGCGCGCGGGCTTCACGCCGAACGTCTTCGCCGCGTTCGCCTACAAGCCCTCGCACTTCCGCGCCTTCTTCGAGTACCACGACGCGCTGGTCGACGACACGGCGCTGGAGCGCGAGGAGGTCGAGATGATCGTCGTCGCCGTCTCGGGCGTCAACCACTGCTACTACTGCAACGTCGCCCACGGCGCGCTCTGCCGGATCTACGCGAAGGATCCGAAGCTGGCGGACCAGCTCGTCGCCAACTACCGCACGGCCGACGTGGACGAAAAGCGCATGGCGATGCTCGACGTGGCCGTGAAGCTGACCGAGCGGCCGGCCGAAGTGACCGAGGACGACCTGGACCGGCTGCGCGAGGCGGGGTACGGCGAGGAGGCGATCTGGGACATCGCCGCGGTGACCGCCTTCTTCAACCTCTCGAACCGGATGGCGATGTTCGCCGACATGCGGCCGAACGACGAGTTCCACGCGATGGGCAGAGAGTGAGGCCGGTTCGGACCTGCCGACCGGACACCGGTTCGCCGCCGGCTCGCCGCCGGTTCAGTCCGCCGGCTTCGGTTCGACGCGCTCCCGCTCCGCGGGCGCGGACACGCCCGGCAGGCTCGGCAGGCTGAGGTCCACCCGCCGGAGGAACTGCGCGTTGATCGCGACGATGACCGTGCTCAGCGACATGAGCGCCGCGCCGACCGCCGGCGAGAGCAGGACGCCGATCGGCGCGAGGACGCCCGCCGCGAGCGGGATGGCGAAGACGTTGTACCCGGCGGCCCACACGAGGTTCTCCTGCATCTTCCGGTAGCTGGCGCGGCTGAGCTTCACCAGCCGGACCACGTCGAGCGGGTTGTTCTGCACGAGGACGACGTCCGCAGACTCGACCGCGACGTCGGTCCCGCTGCCGATGGCGACGCCGATGTCGGCGCGGGTCAGGGCGGGGGCGTCGTTGACGCCGTCGCCGACCATCGCCACCAGCTTCCCCCCCTCCTGGAGTTCGACGATCTTTTCGTCCTTGTCCTCGGGGAGCACCTCGGCGAAGTACGTGTCGATGCCGAGTTCCGCGGCGACGGCGCGGGCCACGTCCTCCGAATCGCCCGTCAGCATGGCGACCTCGATCCCGAGTTCGTGGAGCGCGTCGACCGCCCGCCTGCTCTCCTCGCGGATCACGTCGGCGAGCGCGACGGCCGCGACCGCCTCCCCGTCCCGGACGAGGTAGACGACGGTCTGCGCGTTCGAGCCGGCCTCCCGAGCGAACTCGGTGAGCTCGGTCGGAGGGTCGTTTTCGAGCTGATCGAGCAGGTTCGGTCCGCCGACGTACACGGCGTCGCCGTTCACCTCGGCGCGGACGCCCCGCCCCTTCAGCGCCTCGAAGTCGGTCGCGTCGGGGGGCGTCAGCCCGCGGTCGGCGGCCGCCTCGCGGATCGCCCGCGCGATCATGTGTTCGGAGTCGCCCTCGACCGCGGCGGCGAGCGCCAGGGCCTCGTCCTCGTCCGTTCCCTCAGCGGTCGCCACGTCGACGACGCCCTGTTCGCCCCTGGTGAGGGTGCCGGTCTTGTCGAAGACGATCAGGTCGAGGTTCCGGGCGTCCTCCATCGCGATCCGGTCGCGGACGAGCATGCCGTTTCGCGCCGCGAGCGACGTGTTGATCGCCACGACCAGCGGGACGGCCAGTCCGAGGGCGTGCGGGCACGCGATGACGAGCACGGTCACGACGCGCTCGACGAGCGCGACGTCGAGGCCGACGGCGAGGGCCCAGGCGACGGCCGTGACGGCGGCGGCCGCGACCGCGGCGTAGAACAGCCAGCCGGCGGCGCGGTCGGCGAGCACCTGCGTCCGCGACTTGCTCGTCTGGGCCTCCTCGACCAGGCGCATGATGCCGGAGAGGGTCGTGTCCTCGCCCGTGGCGGTGATCCGCACGCGGAGGCTGCCGTCGCCGTTTATCGTCCCGCCGATGACCTCGTCACCGGGCTCCTTCGAGATCGGACGGGACTCGCCCGTGATCATCGACTCGTCGACGTCGGAGTCGCCCTCCTCGACGACGCCGTCGGCGGGAACGCTCGCCCCGGGTCGGACGAGAACGAGGTCGTCCTCCGAGAGCTCGTCGACCGGAACCTCCTCGGTCGTTCCGTCGTCGGCGACGCGCTCCGCGGTGTCGGGCAGGAGCCGCGCGAGCTGGTCGAGCGCGCCCGACGCCCGGCGGACGCTGCGCATCTCGATCCAGTGGCCGAGCAGCATGACGTCGATGAGCGTCACCAGCTCCCAGAAGAACTCCGTCGCCCCCGGGACGAGGAGGCTCGCCAGGCTGTAGGCGAACGCGACGGTGATCGCCATCGAGATGAGCGTCATCATGCCGGGTTCGCGGGCCCGCACCTCCGGCGCGGCCATCTTCAGGAACGGGACGCCGCCGTAGGCGAAGACGACGACCGCGAACGCCGGGCTCACGAACTCGGCTCCGGGGATCGCCGGCGCGGAGAAGCCGAGCAGCTCCTGCAGCATCTCGCTGTAGACCAGGACCGGGATCGAAAGCAGCGTCGAAACGAAAAAGCGCCGGCGGAACAGCTGTTCGTGCCCCGCGTGCATGCCGCCGCCGTGGCCGGCGTGCGCACCGCGTTCTTCGTGTGCTCCGTGCTCTTCGTGCTCGTCGCGGCCCGCGTGTTCGCCGTGCTCGCCGTGCGCTCCGTGCCCGGCGCGTTCGATGCGCTCCTCGCCGCGTCTTGCGGGTTCAATCGCCTCCTCGCGGAGCATCGACTCCTCCGTCCGCGGTTGCTCGCGGTCGGGGTCCCCGTCCGTCGGCTCGTCGTGCGCCGACCTCTCTCCGGGCGCGCGTTCCCGCCCGGCGTCGCCCTCCTCGTCGCGGTCGTGATTGTGGTCGTTTCCGTCTCCCATTGGTGTCGCCTCCGTGTCCGAACCGGGCGGCGCGTCGGTCTCGCGCCGGCCGTCGACGCGGACCGATCGAGCGCCGCGCGTCTTCCCGCGCTCGCCCCGCGCGTCGGCTCTCCGCGCCGTCTGATCGACGTGGTAACTAACGGTCGGGAGAGTTATCCTGATTTCGCCTCAAATCGTTAACCTCGATCGGGGCGTCACCTTCGGAACCAAGGCGACGTGCGAAAGCGATTTTCCCACGCGCGGAGTACCGTGAGCATGCGTACGCTGGACGACACGGACATCCGGATACTCCGCCTCCTGACGGAGGACGCGCGGCGGCCGTACCGCGACATCGCCGAGCGCGTCGGACTCAGCTCCCCCGCGGTCTCGGACCGCGTGACCCGACTTCGGGATCTCGGGATCATCCGCCGGTTCACGCTCGATCTCGACCGGTCCGCGCTCCGCGGCGGCGTCCCCGCCCTCGTCGAACTCCGCGTGCGATCCGACGCGGCCGAGGAGGTGCGCGACGCGCTCGCCGCGGCCGACGGGGTCGAACACGTCTTCGTGGCGGCGGAGCCACGGGTGTTCTTCCAGGCCCGCCTGGCGAGGGGCGACGCCCGAACCTTCCTCGCCGAGACCCTCGGCGCGACGCTCGACGTCGTCGCCGACTACGACGTCACCGTGCTGACCGACGCGCGGTGGACGCCGCAGATCGGCGGCACCGACCTCGCGCTGACGTGCGCCGAGTGCGGGAACGAGGTGGGCGAGGACGGCGCGACCCTCCGCCTCGACGGCGACCTCTACCACCTCTGCTGTCCGTCGTGCGAGGAGCGCTTCCGCGGGCGGTACGAGCGGTTCAGCGAGGGCGCGCGGGCCGAGTGAGCGCCGCGGACGCGGCCTCGGCCTTCGATCCGAAGGAACCGCCCGTCAGATTCCTTCCGACGGAAGGCGAAACGGGGGAAGCAACGCCCGTCCACGTGTAACGTATGGACGGAAACTCGGAGGGTGACTCGACCGACCGACACGGACCGCACGGATCGAACGGGCCGCCGGAGGGGCGCAACGACGGGATCGGGCAACGGCGCGGACGCCGTGGGCACGATCGCGCCGACCGGGACTCCCACGGGCTTCCCGGCGGCCTCTCGATCGCCGCCGACGGTCTTCGGCTCGTTCCCTCGGACGTCAGCTTCGAGCCCGGCGTCGAACGCGACTGGACGTACCGGATCCGAGACGGCGCGGGGAACGTCGTCACGGACTTCGAGGAGACGCACGGCGAGTCGAGCCACCTCGTTCTCGTCCGGCGCGACCTCACCCGCTTTCGACACCTCCACCCCGAAATGGCCGACGACGGGACGTGGCGCGCGCGGCTCACGCTTCCCGATCCGGGGGTCTACCGGGCGTTCGTGGACGTTCGCGTCGGCGGTCGGTCGACGACGCTCGGCGTCGATCTGTTCGCCCCGGGGGCCGCGGAGTTCGAGCCGCGTCCAGGCTCGACGTCCGAGGCCGCCGTCGAGGGGTACGTGGTGAGCCTCCGACCCGCCGGGATCTCCGCGGGAGACGCCGTCTCGCTGGCGTTCGAACTGCGGTCCGAGGCGGGCGACGGCCCGGCCCCCCGGCTGGAGCCGTACCTCGGCGCGCACGGGCACCTCGTCGCCCTCCGCGAGGGCGACCTCGCGTACCTGCACGTCCACCCGGAAGAGACCGACCCCGAAAGCGGGATCGTCCGCTTCGAGACGGCGTTCCCGACCGCGGGTCGCTATCGACTCTTCCTCCAGGTGAAACCCGAAGGCCGACTGATAACCGTCCCGTTCGACGTGCGTATCGGCGAGAGGGCTCCGGAGAGGGCGTCGGAACCGGCTTGATCGACTACCGGGCGCGGGCCTCGTAGCCCGCGTCCTGCACGGCGGTGACGAGGTCGAGCGGGTCGGCGCGACCGTCGACGGTCGCGGTATCGGTGTCGCTGTCGGCGGTCGCGCGCTCGACGCCGTCGACGCGTTCGAGCGCCTCGACGACGGTCTCCTCGCAGCCGCTACAGCTCATGCCTTCGACGGTCAGTGTCGTGGCCATACCCCGCCTACGGGAGCCGCCGTTTTTCCGATTTCCCTTTTCGTGCGGAAGTGCGATCCGCGCGGGAGTTTCGGATCGAAAGCGCCGCCGAAAGCCCCTTGGCGCGACGCGGAAAAGACCAGGACGGACATGCGCGATCTCGACGAGAAGGACCGGCAGATCATCCGGCTGCTCCTCGAAGACGCCAGGCGACCGTACAGCGATCTGGCCGAGCACGTGAACCTCTCCGCGCCGGCCGTCTCGGATCGGGTCGACCGGCTCCGCGAACTCGGCGTGATCCGGTCGTTCACGCTCGACCTCGACCGCTCGCTGCTCGACGGCGGGATGCCGGTCCTCGTCGACCTCGACGTGCCGGTGGCGCGCGCCGGCGAGATGCGCGAGGCGCTCTCCGACCTCGACCGCGTCGAACACGTCTTTCAGACCGCCGACGCCCGGCTCCTGGTGCGGGCGGTCGCCGCCGACGGCGACGTCACGGGACTCCTGGCCGAGGCGATCGACCTCGACGAGGTCCGGAACGTCGAGGTCGACCTCCTGGTCGACGAGCGGTGGACGCCGACGGTCACCGACGTCGGCCTCGCGCTGACGTGCGCCGAGTGCGGGAACACGGTCACGAGCGAGGGGGAGTCGACCCGGATCGACGGCGATCTCTATCACTTCTGCTGTGACTCCTGTCTCTCCAACTTCGAAGAGCGGTTCGAGCGCATTCGGAGCGACGCGTAGCGGGGACCGACGCTTCGCGGCGGCTCGCCGACGGAATCGAAGGTTCGAACCCATTCTCGCTTCGGTTTCGAAGTGAAAAGCCGGATGAAGGCGGGGTCCCTATCGAGTACCAGGAGACTGCATGGAACGGGTACGAATCGAAATCCGGGGGATGAGTTGCGCGAACTGCTCGTCGACCGTCGCGGAGGCGGTAGAGCGGCTCGACGGGGTCGAGGCCGCGAACGTCAACTTCGCGACCGACGAGGCGACGGTCGAGTACGACCGCGACCGGGTGACGCTGGCGGAGATCTACGACGCGATCGAGGCGTCCGGCTACGAGCCGGTGAGCGACGCGGTTTCGGTCGGGATCGCCGACATGACCTGCGCGAACTGCGCGTCGACCGTCGAGGACGCCGTCGGCAGCCTTCCGGGCGTCCTCCGCGTCGACGCAAACTTCGCGACCGACGAGGCAACAGTCGAGTACGCCCCGACGGTCGCGGACCGCGACGCGATCTACGACGCGATCGAAGCGGCCGGATACGCGCCCGTCCGGGAGACGGAGGAGAGCGAAAGCGACGAGCGCCGCCGCCGCGACGCCGCGCGGAACGCCGAGATCCGCAGACAGCGCCGACTGACGCTGTTCGGCGCGGCGCTGTCCGTGCCGCTTTCGATCCTGATGATGGGCCACCTCGTCGGACTCCCGATCCCGGAGCGCCCGCTCGGCGTCGCCGCCGGCTGGTGGGCGCTGCTCCTCGCCACGCCGGTGCAGGCCGTGCTCGGCAAGGAGTTCTACGAGAACAGCTACTCGGCGCTCGTTCGCAACCGGACGGCGAACATGGACGTGCTCATCGCGCTCGGGTCGACGACCGCGTACGTCTACAGCGTCGCGGTCCTGCTCGGACTCGTCGCCGGCGGGCTCTACTTCGAGAGCGCCGCGCTGATCCTCACGTTCATCACGCTCGGCAACTACCTCGAAGCCCGCTCGAAGGGGCGGGCGGGCGACGCCATCCGCCAGCTGCTCGAACTCGAAGCGGACGCGGCGACGGTCGTCGACGAGACCGACGAGGGGTACGAAAACGAGCGCGAGGTCCCCCTGAAGGAGGTCGGGGTCGGCGACGTGATGAAGATCCGCCCCGGAGAGCGGATCCCGACGGACGGCGAGGTCGTCTCGGGCGACAGCGCCGTCGACGAGTCGATGCTCACCGGCGAGTCGGTGCCCGTCGAGAAGGGACTGGGCGACGAGGTCGCCGGGTCGACCGTCAACGAGAGCGGGGTGCTGTACGTCCGCGCGACGAGAGTCGGCTCCGAGACGGCGCTCCAGCAGATCGTGCGCATGGTGCGCGACGCCCAGAGCCGCCAGCCCGAGATCCAGAACCTCGCCGACCGAATCAGCGCGTACTTCGTGCCCGCGGTCGTCGCGAACGCGCTGTTCTGGGCGGCCGCCTGGTTCCTGTTCCCCGGCGCGCTCTCGTCGCTCGTCGAGGCGCTGCCGCTGTGGGGCCCCGTCGCGGGCGGTCCCGGCGCGGTCTCCGCCTTCGAGTTCGCCGTGATCGTCTTCGCCAGCGCGGTGCTCATCGCCTGCCCCTGCGCGCTCGGCCTCGCAACCCCGGCGGCCACGATGGTCGGGACGACCATCGGCGCGAACCGGGGCATCCTCTTCAAGGGCGGCGACGTGCTCGAACGCGTCCGCGACGTCGACACGGTCGTCTTCGACAAGACCGGCACCCTGACGGAGGGCGAGATGGCGCTGACGGACGTCCGGGTGGTCAGCCCGACGGCGGACGGCGCGGGGGTCGCGGAGGCCGAGGCGGACGCGGTCACCGAGGGGTTCCTCCTCGAAGTCGCCGCGAGCGCCGAGGCCGGGAGCGAGCACCCCATCGCCGAGGCCGTCGTCGCGGGCGCTCGCGAGCGGGGCGCCGACGTGCGCGACCCCGACGCGTTCCAGAACGTCGCGGGCAGGGGCGTCCGCGCGCGGACCCGCCACGGGACCGCGATCGTCGGCAAGCCGTCGCTCCTCGACGAGCACGGCGTCGATCCTTCGCCCGCCGCGGACGCGATGGAGGCGTTCGAGCGCGAGGGGAAGACGGCCGTCCTCGTCGCGCTCGACGACGCCCTGCTCGGCGTCCTCGCGGTCGCCGACGAGGTGAAACCGACCGCGGCCGACGCCGTCGCGGCGCTCCTCGACAGGGACCTCGACGTGATGCTCATCACCGGCGACAACGAGCGGACCGCGACCGCGGTCGCGCAGCGGGTCGGCGTCGAGGCGGGGAACGTCAGGGCCGGCGTCCTTCCCGAGGACAAGGCCGGCGCGATCGAGTCGATCCAGTCCGACGGCCGGCGCGCGATGATGGTCGGCGACGGCGTCAACGACGCCCCCGCGCTCGCCGCGGCCTTCGTCGGCACCGCGCTCGGCAGCGGCACGGACGTCGCCATCGAGGCGGCGGACGTCACGCTCATGCGGGACGATCCGGCGGACGTGGTTCGCGCGATCAACGTCTCCGCGGGGACGCTCGCGAAGATCAAGCAGAACCTCTTCTGGGCGCTCGCGTACAACACGGCGATGATCCCGCTGGCCTCCCTGGGTCTGCTCCAGCCGGTGTTCGCGGCGGCGGCGATGGCGTTCTCCAGCGTGTCGGTCCTGACGAACAGCCTCCTGTTCAGGCGGTACGATCCGGACGAGCGGTACCGACCGCTCGGCTTCCTCCGCTGAGGATCGCGCGCCGACGCGCCCTCTCTCCCGTCGTCCCCTCGGACGCCCGTCACGGCCGCGCGAACGCGTCGCTGCGCCGCACAACCGCTCCGCCGCGCGCCCGAGCGGGGGTGATCCGGATCGCCACAACTCTTATATCCAATCTCGGCGTGTGTGAAGCCATATGGCGAAAGGTACGGTTGCCTTCTTCAACGACACCGGCGGTTACGGATTCATCGAGACAGAGGACTCCGAGGAGGACGTGTTCTTCCACATGGAGGACGTCGGCGGCCCGGACCTCGAAGAGGGTCAGGAGGTCGAGTTCGACATCGAACAGGCCGACAAGGGCCCGCGCGCGAAGAACCTCCAGCGACTCTGACGGCGGCGTCGATCCCGGCGAATCCGCTTTCTCCAGTAGCGTCGGCGACGGTTCGTCCGTTCGCGGCTCGGTCGCTCACGGTTCGCTATCGGACAGCGGCGACTGTCTGACCGACAGAGCCAATACTAACAGAGTCATGTGTTAGTCCGCCGCACACTATGCGCGGTCTGTCATCCTAGCAACGTCCCGGAGGCCATCCCGCCTCCGCCGTTCACGCGCGAACCTCGAGCGCCGGCCGACCGCGGCGGGTTTGCGGCTCGCGCCGGGTCGCGCGGCGCTCAGACTCCGAGGCGCGGTCGTCCCGCTCCGAGCAGCGACGCCGACCCGCCAGCACGCCTTTGCAGCCGCCGGATCACTAGCCGAACGCATGACGCACACGGCAACCGTCGCTTCGATCCGTCAGATCACGCCGGACGTCAAGCAGTTCCGCCTCGTCGTCCCCGACCACGAGTTCGACTTCGAACCGGGCCAGCACACGCAGATCCACGTTCGAAACGACGGCGAGGAGGTGGTCCGCCCGTACACGGCGACGAACCTCCCCGGGACGAACCAGCTCACCCTCGCGATCAAGCGCTACCCCGACGGAACGGCGTCGACGTACATGCACGAGCGCGAGCGGGGCGACGAGATCGAGATCGAGGAGCTCGACGGCAACCTCTCCCTCCGCGACGCCGACGCCGACGTCGCGTTCGTCTCGACGGGGACGGGCATCACGCCGATGATGGCGATGCTGAAACGGTACGTCGAGGAGGGGACGGGCGAGGCGCACTTCTTCTTCGGCGAGAAGGACAGGGAACACCTCATCTACCGGGAGACGCTCGACCAGTTCGAGGCGGGCCACGAGGACGTTCACGTCCACTTCTCGCTGTCGCGGGAGGACTGGGACGGGCTGACCGGCCACGTGCAGGAGCACCTCCCCGACGCGCTGGAAACGCTCGACGACACGCACTTCTACGTCTGCGGCGTCCCGGAGATGGTCGTCGAGACGAAGGAGCTGCTGTCCGACGAGGGCGTCCCGGACGACCGGGTGTTCTCCGAGGGCTGGGAGGACGACGAGGTCGTCGAGGAGTCCTGATCGGCCCGGCCGAACGGCCGACTGGACGGGTCCGAAGGCCGCCGCTGGTTTCCCACCCTCGGAGCCCGGCTCACTCGCCGAACCGGGCCTCCTCGCGCCTGCGGAGTTCGACCCGGCGGATCTTCCCGCTCGACGTCTTCGGGAGCTCGTCGACGAACTCGATCCGGCGCGGGTACTTGTACGGGGCCGTCTCCTCCTTCATGAACTCCTGGATCTCGGTCGCGAGGTCGTCGCTCCCCTCGCGGCCCTCGGCGAGGATGACGTACGCCTTGACCACGTCGCCGCGCTCCTCGTGGGGGCTCGCGACCGCGGCGGCCTCCGCGACCGCCGGGTGCGACACGAGCGCGTCCTCGACCTCGAACGGGCCGATCCGGTAGCCCGCCGAGATGATGATGTCGTCGGCGCGCCCCTCGAAGAAGAAGTAGCCGTCCTCGTCCCGGCTGGCGAGGTCGCCGGTCCGGTAGTACTCGCCGGAGAACGTCGCCTCGTCCAGCTCCGGCTTCTCGTAGTACCCGTCGAAGATGCCCGGGCAGTCGACCGGCACCGCGATCTCGCCGATCTCGCCCGCGTCGACCTCCTCGTCGTCCTCGTCTACGACGGTCGTCCCCATGCCGGGGGCCGGCTTGCCCATGCTCCCCGGCTTCACGTCGATGCCGGGGTAGTTCGTGATGAGCGCGACCGTCTCGGTCTGCCCGTAGCCGTCCCGCGGCGTGACCCCGAACGCCTCCTCCATCATCTCGATCGGCTCGCGGTTCAGCGGCTCGCCCGCCGACAGCGCCGCCTTCAGGTCCAGGTCGTACGCCGAGAGGTCGACCTGCGCGAACATCCGGTACTGCGTCGGCACGGCGCACAGGCGGGTGACGCCTTCGTCCTCCATGATCCCGAGGAACGTCGCGGGATCGAACTCCCCGTCGTAGAGCAGCTGCGTCGCGCCGGTCGTGAGTCCGACGCCCACGGGGCTCCAGAACCACTTCGCCCAGCCGGTGCCGGTGGTCGCCCACAGCAGTTCGTCGTCGAGGTCGTCGTCCGCCTCGACGCCCCACCAGTACGGTCCGTTCACGAGTTCGAAACAGCGCATCCAGCGGTGCTTGTGGAGCACCGGCTTGGGCTGGCCGGTCGTCCCGGAGGTGTAGTTGATCGACATCGCGTCCTCGGCGGAGAGGGCGGGGCCGTCGTGCTCGCCGTCCCGCCCGTCGAGCAGGTCCTCGAAGCGCTCCCAGCCCTCGGCGCTTCCGCCCAGGCAGATCAGCGTCGAGAGTGGCGAGTCGTCGAGGATCGGTTCGACCATCCCCGTCAGGTCGGCGTGCGCGACGATCGCGGTCGCCCCGCAGTCGTTCGCGCGGAACCGCAGGTCCTTCGGCTTCAGCATCGACGAGCAGGGGACTAAGAGCGCGCCGCGCTTGAGCGCGCCGAGCTGGACCGCGAACGCGTCGGGGTGCCGCGGGAACAGGTGCATCACCCGGTCGCCCTTTCCGACGCCGAGCGATTCGAGCGCGTTCGCGAAACGGTTCATGTCGCGCCGGAGGTCGGCGTACGTACGCTCCTCGCGGCCGCCCTCGGCGCTCAGAAAGCGCAGGGCGACCCGGTCGCCGAACGCGTCGGCGTGCGCTTCGATCGTCGCGGGGAGGTTGTACCCCTCCGGGATGTCCCACTCGAACGACGCGGCAGCGTCCTCGTATGTGAGTGCCATGCAGAGGGAATCGAGAAGATCCCGGTTAATCATTTGGGTCACGGAACGCGAAAAAGGGCGGACGGTGACGGGTCAGCGTACCGATCCGACGAGGAGGCGGGACGTTCGGCGGAGGCGCGAGGGGAATCGTCCGCGGGCGAGCGGATCGGTTCGCCGACGGGCGCGGCGCTGTCGCGGCGCGTGCCTTTTTGTGGCTTCCCGTCGATCCGCGCCCATGGAGTACACCACCCTGGGCGGCACGGGACTCGAAGTCTCGCGGATCTGCCTCGGCTGCATGAGCTTCGGATCGAGCGACTGGCGCGAGTGGGTGCTCGACGAGGAGGAGGGGCTCGAACTCGTCGAGCGCGCGCTCGACCTCGGGATCAACTTCTTCGACACGGCGAACATGTACTCGCGGGGCGAGTCCGAGCGCGTGCTCGGGAAGGCGCTGCAGGGCCGCCGCGACGGGGCGGTCGTCGCGACGAAGTGTTACTTCCAGATGGACGACGGGGATCCGAACTCCGGAGGGCTCTCGCGGAAGGCGATCGAGCAGGAACTCGACAACAGCCTCGACCGCCTGGGGATGGACACCGTCGACCTGCTTCAGATTCACCGCTACGACTACGACACGCCCGTCGAGACGACGATGCGGGCGCTCGACGACGCGGTTCGACGGGGGAAGGCGCGGTACGTCGGCGCGAGTTCGATGTGGGCCCACCAGTTCGCGGACATGCTGCACGCGAGCGACCGGCTCGGACTGGAGCGCTTCGCGACGATGCAGAACCACTACAACCTCGTCTACCGCGAGGAGGAGCGGGAGATGCTGCCGCTCTGCGAGGGGGAGAACGTCGGCGTCGTTCCCTGGAGTCCGCTCGCCCGGGGGTACCTGACCCGGCCGCACGAGGAGATCGACGCGACGACGCGCGGTTCGACGGAGGAGCACCTGTACCGCCACCCCTACCGCGAGGGCGGCGGCACGGAGATCAACGAGCGCGTGGCGGAACTGGCCGACGAAAAGGGCGTGAAGATGGCGCAGATCGCCCTCGCGTGGCTCCTGCACAAGGAGTGGGTGGACGCCCCGATCGTCGGGACGACGAGCGTCGAGCACCTGGAGGACGCGGTCGAGGCGCTCGACGTCGATCTCTCTTCGAGCGACGTGGAGTACCTGGAGGAGCCGTACGAACCCGTTCAGGTGTCGGGGCACGAGTAGCCCCCGACGCGGTTGGAGAGCTCTGACTCGATCGGGGGCGCGGCCGGTTCGCCGGACCGTCGGCCCGCTCGTTCATAACGAATTATTGGTACTGTCTCCGCGCGGATAGTGTTGCCTTCGCGAACAATTCCGCTTGCCGGTCCCGAAAACGTCAGCGTAACTAAACGGATCTCGGCGGTCTGGGCGGCTGGTAAACGGGTCGTTTACCAGTGAACGCGGTTGAAAAGGTCTATTACCGGGACCAAGTATCAGGTAACGAGGCGTTGTATGAACCAGTGGTTGCTACGCTCCGCGAGAGCGACGCAGCGGTGTATCGCAGATCCGATGTATCCGTGGCTCGCCGCCGCCGAAGGGAGCAGGATACTCTTCAAGGCGGCGACGGGCGCGGGGTACGGCTGCAAGTTCGACTGCGATCGGCCGCGGACGGCGAGCCGCGATCTCCCCTGGGAGACCGACGGGCGGTACGGCGGGTGGGGCGGGTCCGATCCCCGCTCCGGTCGCGCCGAGTCGCCGACCGCTCGGACGCCGGTCGTGTTCGTCCACGGGAACGGGCGTGACGCCTGCGACTGGCGCGGGTACCACAGGTTCCTCCGCGACGGCGGGTACGGGGACGACGAGCTCTGGGCGATCACGTTCCGCCGGCCCACGTCGACGCACGAGGAGATGGCCGACCAGCTGGACGAGTTCGTCTCCCGCGTCCTGACGCACACGGGGCGCGACCGCGTCTCCGTCGTGGCGCACAGCCTGGGGGTGACGGGGGCGCGTCACTGGATGGAGGCGCGCGACCGGTACGACGCGGTCGAGGCGTTCGTCGGGCTCGCCGGGGCGAACCACGGCCTCGTCTCGTGGTGGGGCGACCTCTCCGGGCGGTTCGAGTACGCGCGGCCGCTCGGGTTCCTCGACGCGGACCGGCTCGGCGAGGACGGCCATGGGCTGACGGAGCTCAACCGGGGCGAGGAGACGCCGGGCGACGTGTCCTACTACACGATCAGGGGGCGCTACGACCCGTTCTTCTCGACGAACCCGAACAGTCCCCGCCTCGACGGGGCCGTCGAGAACCGGACCGTCCGGCGCGGGCACGAGGGGGTTCGAACCGCGAGGCGGTCGAAGCGCCTCGTCTACAAGTGGCTCTCCGGCGCGAACTGAGCGACCCGCTCGGAGTCGGGTCCGCCGGAGCCGACCGGCTCGGCCGCTCGATCAGGCCCCCGAGAGCCCTCCCTCCGCGTTGTCGGGGTCGGGCGCAATCCGCCTGACCGCCCGGAGCGCCAGCGCGGCGATCGCTACTTCCAGGAGGCCGACGACGACGAACGCCGGCAGGTAGCCGTGGGCGTCGGCGACCGTGCCGCCGACGAGAAAGCCCGTCAGGAAGCCGAGGCTGCCGAAGACGTTGAACCCGCCCATCGCCGCCCCCCGCTCCCCGGGGTCGGCGAGGTCGGTGACGAGCGCCATCGTCGCCGGGGCCACGAGCGCCCCGAAGACGCCGACGAGCACCATCAGTCCGGCGGCGAGTTCGAGCGCCGGCGCGGCCCCGACGGCGACGATCGACGCGCCGTACAGCGCGGAGCCGGCGACGACCGGGAGGAACCGACCGATCCGATCGGAGAGGACACCCATCGGGTACTGCAGCAGGGCGAACGGGAAGAAAAAGAGCGCCAGCACCGACCCCGCGGCCGCCGCGTCGAGGCCGAAGGCGTCGCGGAAGTAGTACACCCCGACGAGCGCGAAGAAGCCGGCGGTGAGGCGATCGATGAAGCCGAACGCGTACGGGACCGAGAGCGCCGGGCGGTCGGCGAGCCGCGAGAGCACGGCGCCGACGCCGACGCGGCGGCCGTCCGGCGCGCGGTCCTCGACGGTCGCCGCGGCGGCCGCGACGAGACACAGCAGCGCGGCCGCGGCGTACAGCGGCGCGAGCGGGTCGACCGCCGTCAGCCGGCCGCCCGCGATCGCGCCGAGGGCGGCCCCGAGCCCGATGGCGATGCCCGCCGCGCCCATGTTCCGGCCGTGGCCGCCGGCGAGGTCCATGAGCATCGTGACGGCGAGCGAGAACGCGCCGATGGTGAGCGCCCCGCCGACCGCGCGGAGCGCCAGCACCGCGCCGAACGACAGCCCGAACGAGGGCGCGGCGGCGATGGAGAGGTAGCCGGCGGCCCCGCCGACCGCGCCGACGACGATCAGGGGCACTCGCCGGCCGACGGCGTCGCTCAGCGCGCCCCACAGGCCGGCGCAGACGACGAACGCGGCGAACTCGGCGACGAGGAACCACATCCCCGACGCGATGTCGGGCGGCGCGCCGAGCGCGGCGACGAGGTCCGCGACTCCCGGGTACAGGAGCACCTGCGAGACGAGCACCGCCCAGACGGCGAAGGCGAGCGTCGCCCGGTCGCGGCGAACTGAACCGCTCATACCGACCCTTGGGACCCGGGGATCAAATCCGTGTCCGTCCGCGTCGACGCCCCGAGGGGCGACGGGCGGCGAAAACCGCGTCGCCCGTCCGCCCGCGTCGAGACGGGATCACTCGCCGGCGAGGAGCCGGTCGACGAGGCGGGTGAAGCGGTCCGAGAACCGCTCGGGGAGCGTCGGCGAGGCGGCTCGGAGGAGCCGCGCCGTCTCCTCGGGCCGCGTGAGGGTGAGCGTGACGCGGTTCCGCTCGTCGTAGTGCTTCTCGACGATCGACTGCTCGACGAGGTGGTCGAGGTGCCACTCCAGCGTGCTCCGGGCGACGCCGATCTCCTCCGCCACGTCCGCGGGCGCGGCCGTCTCGCGTTCGAGCAGCCGGGCGATGATGTCGCGCGCCGTCTCCCGGTGGACGAGCGCGAGCGCCCCTCGCTCCCACTCGTCGAACGTCGGCGGGAAGTAGTGGGTCCGGCCGTACAGCTCCTCGACGATCACGGTGTCGTCGCCGAGGAGCTGGCGGAGGTGGTACTGGACCTGCCCGGGGGCGAGGTCGAGCGCCCGCGTGAGCTCGTTGAAGTGGACGCCGGGGTTGTCCTCGACGTGGGAGGCGATCCGGTTGCGCGTCGCGCTCATCGGTCGCCCACCCCCGCGGCGCGCTCGACGCCGCGCGCGTAGTACACCGCCGCGAGGACGAGCCCGGCCATCACGAAGTCGAGCCCGTGCTCGACGAAGTGGTGCGCCTCGAACGGCATGATCCCGCCGATCGTCAGCACGGCGACCGCGCTCCGCGCGAGCAGCGTGGCGAGGGCGAGCGCGACGAGCAGGTACGAGCGCGACCGCCGCCGGAGGTACGCGGTCGCGCCGAGCGCCACGAGCAGCACCGAGCCGACGCCGGCGAGCGCGACGGCGGCGACGAGGCTCGGGTCGACGGTCGTGACGACGTGCGCCGGGGCGTACGGCGCGATCAGGCCGTTATGCATCGGCACCTCCGTCGGCCGCTCCGCGGCGTCCGCTGTGTCTCCGAGTCGTCTCCGCGACGGCCACGACGGCCGCGCCGGGCGTTCCGCCGCCGGTCCTGCGCGTTCGAACCCACCGTCCGGTCATTGGTTGGTGTTACGCCTCTCCGGTCAAAGAACGATTGGTGCGAGCGTCGAACGCCGGGGACGAAATCGAATCGGTTCGATCGAGGCGCGCGCGTCCCTCGACCGGTCGAAACTCACGCCCCCCTCGACCGACCGAAGCCCGCGCTACAGCTTCGACCTGATGGCCGCCCGCACGTTCTGGTAGTACTCGTCGATCGTGTTCGCCAGTTCGACCTGCTCGCCGTCGACGAACACGGCCGGCGTGCCGCTCGCCCCCTGCTCCCGGGCGAGCGTTCGATCGGTTTCCAGCACCGGCTGGTACGTCCCGTTCTCGGCCGCCGAGCGGACCTTCGCTCCGTCCGCGCCGACGTCCGAGGCAAGGTTCGCCAGGAGATCCATCGAGTACCGGCTCTGGTTCTCGAACAGCGTCACGGCGTACTCGAAGAACGCGTCCTCGCCGACGGTCTCCTGGACCGCGCGGGCGGCGTTCGGGGCGGCCCACGACCACTGTTTGTCCACCGGCAGCGGGAAGTCGCGGTGCTCGTACAGGACGTCGCCCGGCTCGACGAACTCCGATTCGAGCTTCGGGACGGCCTCCAGCTCGAACGTCGCGCAGTGCGGGCAGGAGAAGTCCTTGAACACCTGCACGGTAACGGGCGCGTCGTCGCTGCCCTTCGTGGGCGTCGGCAGCTTCTGTACCCGGTTCTGTTGCTCGTCCCCGCCGGTTCCGGGACCGCCGCCGTCGGTGTCGGTTCCGGCCCCGCTCAGACAGCCCGCGAGGCCGAGCGTCGCGGCGCCGCCGGCCGCAACGAGATACTTCCGTCGGGTCGTACCCATGTGCGATCGGTGGGGGCGACCGTATTTAGTCCCCTCGGAGGGACCCGGACCCCTCTCGACGGACGCGAGATCGATCGCCGCTCGGGCGAATGCCGGGGCCGCACGGGGGGACCTCGGCGTTCGACGGGAGAGCTATGCGTCTCGGAGCCGTCCCGATACGCATGCCGACAGTGACGTACCGGGGAGAGGAGATCGAGTGCGAGGAGGGGGCGGTGCTCCGCGACGCGCTGCTCGGAGCGGGCGAATCGCCGCACAACGGCCGGTCGAAGCGCCTGAACTGCGGCGGGCACGCGACCTGCGGGACCTGCGCCGTCGAAGTCGACGGCCCGGTGAGCGAGATGGGCTCGCGGGAGCGACGGCGGCTGTCGCTCCCGCCGCACTCGCTCGACTCGGGGCTTCGGCTGTCGTGCCAGACGCGCGTGCTCGGCGACGTGACGGTGACGAAACACGGCGGGTTCTGGGGACAGCGCGTGGAGTAGCACCGTCGGGCCGATCCGACGGTCGGACGACTCGACGGTCGGACGACTCGACGATCCGCCGGTTCGGGCGATCGGCCCCGCGACGGTCGATCAGCCCGACGATCGGCCCTACAGCGACCGTCGCGCGCGCCACGCGAGCAGGTCGTCGCGGTCCCGGGTGTCCGACGGGAGTTCCGAGAACCACCTCGCGTCCGAGATCTCGCCGTCGGGGTCGTCGACCGTCAGGTCGACCGACTCCGCGCGGGCGGCGAACACGGGGAGGACGCCCCAGGTGCGGTAGTCGTCGCACTCGATGTCGACGCGGTTCGCCATCGCCAGCCCCTCGTACTCCGCGGCGATGCCGGCCTCCTCGCGGAGCTCCCGCTCTGCGGCCTGGCGGAAGGTCTCCTCCTCTCTGACGCCGCCGCCGGGGAGCACCCACTTGCGAACCCCCTCGTGGCGGACGAGCAGGAGCTCGCCCGACGGGCGGTAGACGATGGTGTGCGCGCCGTACGGCGCGCCGGTGGCCTTCACTCGGCCGGCCAGCGTCCGGAAGCGGCGGCGCGAGACCCGCCGCGTCCGGGGGCGTTCCATGAAGCCCTCGTAGCGCCGTCGGAGCGCGTGATACGCCTGTTCGGCGCACTGGCTGGCCTCGTCGGCGAGGAACCAGAGGTCATCGAGGTTCGTCATGGCGGGATCGATCGGGCGGTCGGGGTCGGTTCGAACGCGAAACGGCGGCCATACGAGTCGTTCGGACGCCCGGGAAAATAAGCCTTCGACAGCCGGGACCGTCGCTGTCAGGTGATCGGGGCGGTCGGACCGGAGCGCGCGGATGCGCTCGTCGGGGTCGTCGCGCTGTCGTCGTGGAGTCGAAACGCGGTCGACTCCGCGCTTCGCTCCGCCGTCGTTTCCGCTTCGCGCCGGTTCTCCCGGTCCACTCCGCCTCTGTCGCGCTCCGGCGCGCCGCCCGCGGAATCACCGGTCTTTTATCCGACGCGGGGGAACGGGGTACCATGAGCTTCGAAAAAGACGACAAGGTCGTCCTTCACGACAAACACAGCGAGTTCGACGGGGAGGTCGGGACGATCACGCAGGTCATGGAGACGATGTTCGGCGAGGCGACGTACACGGTCAGCTTCGACGACGGCCAGGAGACGGGCATCCCGGCTGATCAGCTCCAGGCCGCGGACGAGGCCGACGAGACCGGCGAGGAATAGCCTTTTTCGCCCCCCTCGCGTAGGCCGTTTCATGTCGAACGTCCCGTTTCACTACGTCGACCTGCGGACCTTCTGCTACGCGACCGAGGACGAAAAGCGCGTCGAGCGGGCGCTCAGAACGTTCCTCCCCGAGGAGTTCGAGATCGAGCGCGACGAGACCACCGGCTACCACGGCGACCGGATCGTCGTCCTCTCCGCGCGCGTCGAGAACGCTGACGAGATCCGCCGCGTGCTCGACCGGCTGAGCGAGCTTCCGGACATCGACCGCCTCGTCGACGAACTCGACGACCGCGTCGACGACGACTGCGCCTTCTTCGTCCGGCTCGACAAACAGGCGGCGTTCAAGGGCGATGCGAAGCGCGGCGACGGCCTCCTGCTCCGGGCGAAAGTCGAGGCCTACCCGGCGAAGCGCGAGGCCGCGATCGAGAACGCCCGCGAGGCGTTCGAACGACTCGCGCCCTGATCGGTCGCACGGCGACCGGATCGGCCGCGCGGCGTCGCGACCGGGAGTCGCCGGCCGACCCGACGGGAGCCGCGCCCGCCGCCCGACGGTCGGACTACTTCCACTTGATCGAGCACCCGCGCGACGGGAGGTCGTCGTGTTCGACGGGGTCGCCCGCGAGCACGGCCTCGATGCAGTCGCGGATGTAGTAGCGCGTCGGTTCGTCGTTCGGATTCGGCGCGTCGTCGAGCCGACCGTGGTACGCGAGGACGAACGAGCCGTCCTCCCGCGCGAACAGGAACGGGTCGGGCGTGCAGACCGCCCCGTACGCCCGGGCGACCTCCTGCGTCTCGTCTCGGAGGTACGCGTCGTAGCGGACGCGCCCGCCCTCGACCCGCTTGCGCATCTCCTCGAAGGAGTCCTCGGGGTACGCCGCCGCGTCGTTCGGGTTGATACCGACGACCGCCACCTCGTCGTACTCGGCCGCGACGTCGTTCAGCAGGTCGACCTTCGCCTGGGCGTACGGGCAGTGGTTGCACGTGAAGACGACGAGCAGCGCCTCGGCGTCCTCGAACGACTCCGGCGAGTACGTCTCGCCGTCCGCACCGGGTAGTTCGAACGGCGGGGCCGGATCCCCTCTGCCGAGGTCCGAACCGGATTCCGTCAGCGTCATGCGCCTTCCTTCCCCCGAGACCGACAAAACGGTTGGGGAAAATTCGGGGTGTCGATCCGCTCTACCGACAGATTTCTGTGCATCTTTCTAGAGAGCTCTCTAGACATATATTTGAAACTGATCCCCGGGCGTATTCGCGCGTAGCCGTCCCGAAAACGCTCCATGGGCTCGCGAGGCGAGGTGACCGTCTTTCCGGTTGGGCAGCGGTTCGGGGGCGATCAGCGGTACGGCGGGCGGCCGGCGATCACTCCACCGAGACGAGGTAGACCGCGAGGACGGCGAAGAGGATTCCGAGCGCCTTCCGAGCGGTGAGCGACTCGTGCAGGAACGCGATCCCGATGATCGAACTGATCGCGAGAAACATGCCGAATATCGGGGCGACGACGCTCACGGGTCCGAGTGCGAGCGCCCGATAGTACGCGAGGATGCCGATCGCCAGGCAGATCCCCGCGGCGTAGACGTACGGCGCTTTCGGGTGGGCGACGTAGCCGGCGACGCTCTGGTCGGTGTAGGCGATGACGCCGAGCGTGGCGATGACGAGGATCGAGTTCGCCAGGAGCGCCGCGACGTCGCTCGGTACTTTCACCTGGCCGGTGGTGGCGATGCTCATGAGCGGCGCGACGAGCGAGTACGCCCCCAGCGCGAGGAGCGCCCACGGCAGGTAGTTCATACGCTATCCGCGTCGGCGGGCGTGTATAGGGTTTCGAAACCGACCGAACCTCGTCCCGCCGACTCGTCGCTCGTCGGAAGGGGGGGCCGCGGCTCGCGGAGGCCGCGGTGACCCCCTCCCCCGGCCGGGATGTCGACGCCGCAAAAACGAAACCGGAACCGGAACCGACGGCCGTCGGCTTACGCTTCCGCGATGACGACCGTGTTGCCCGACACTTCCTTGATCCGGTTCATGTTCATCGGGTACGCGTCGTCGTCGGGCTTGCCGAGCCGGAGCTCCGCCTTCAGCCGGTCGGTCAGGCTCGGGTGGGGGTCGATGTAGAACGTGTCGTCCTCCACGTTGGCGATGATGCCGACCTCTCGACCCTCCTCGTCGACGACGTTCTTCCCCTGGTCGGACTCGGAGAGCGTCACCGCTGCGCCGGTCGCTCCGGCCGCCTCTTCGCCGGTCGTCGCGTCGGCGGTCGTTTCCTCCTCGGGAATCGCCTCCTCGGTCGTCATCTCCTCGGTGGTCGTCTCGTCGGCGGTCATCTCCGTCCCCGACTCCGACGGCATGGGCTCCGTCGCCTCCTCTGTCGTCTCGGTCATCCCTTCGGTCTCCTCCACCGCGCCCATCTCCTCGGTAGTCGAGGTCTCGCCGCGGTATTCGGTCTCCTCGACCGTCTCCTCGGAGATCTCCGTCTCGGACATCGTCTCCTCCGTCGAGCGCGTTTCCGTGATCTCCGTGGCGGTCGACTCGGCGACGACCTCGTCCGACTCCACCGCCTCCTCGACGAGGTCGGCTTCGTCGAAGTCGTCCTCGACGATCTCGCTTTCGACGAGTTCGCTCGAGAGGACCTCGCTTTCGAGCAGTTCCCGCTCGGTGAGCGCGTACTCCAGGCGCGTCTGTTCGCGGAGCTCCTCCTCGTAGAGCTTGCGCTGGACGATCTGGCTGTGGAGTACGTTGCCCTCGACGAACTCGGTTTCGATGACCTCGGTGTCGATGTCCCCGACGGAGGTGTCGGAGCCGAGAATGTCGCTCTCGAGGATCGTCTGCTGGACGCCCTCGATGTCGATCCGGGCTTCGACCGATTCGCTCTCCACGGTGTCGGTCTCTTCGAGTTCCGTGTCGACGATCCGGCTCTCGACGATCAGCCGCTCGATCGCCTGCCGCGTGGTGCGCCACGTCTCTTCGACGAGCAGCTCGACGAGCTCCTCGTCGAGGATGTCGACCTCGACGATCTCCCGGTCGACGAGTTCGCGCTCTACGACGTCGTCCCACACCTGCTCTCTGTCGACGACCTGGCTCTCGATCGTGTCCGTCTCGACGATCTCCCGCTCTATGACCATCGTCTCGCTGACTTCGGTCCGGACGACTTCCCCCTCGGCGAGCGCTTCCTCGACCGATTCGGTCTCGACGGCCGCCCGCTGTGTCGCCTCGTCGCGCGGGGCGAACTCGTAGTAGTCGTCGATCCGCCCGCCGGGCTCGTAGTCCCGGTAGACGAACACCATGTCGCCAGACTGGAACTCGTCGAAGAACTCGTCCCACGTCCGCTCCTCGTGGGATTCTTCCATCTCCTCTTCGGTGACGAACCGGTACTCGTCCGTCTCGGACGCGTACACGGGGACGGCGTTCTGTTCTTCGGCCCAGTTCTGAATCGCCTCGCGGTCCGTCGTGAGCCTCCGTTGGGAGGTCCCGGTATCTTCCTCTGACATCTTCATTCCCCGGTTCGATTGTGGGCTCCGATCGACTTAGGGAGATGGGCCACGTATCAACGGATCGTTCGATTTATAACCGCGTAAAGGGGCGTTGAGACGGGTAAATTTGGCCTACTCGAAATGACGGTCCGTATTATGGATCAAATCACCGGTAGTTTCGACGGACGAACGGTCACCCGGCGGAAACGGGCGGAACGTCCAGCCGGACTTTGGGGAAACATTTATATAGTTCAGAGCCCTTACCTTTGGTAAGGGACAGCCGCCGGTTTTTCTCCACGCCCGTCCGCTGTTGCCCGCCAGCAGGAGACAGTATCATGATTACCGCGAACGTCAACCAACGAGAACAGCCCCCGGCTCCCCCGCCGGAATCCGAATCCCCGAGGGAACCGGAGGTCGAACAGGAGCGCGAACGCGAACGCCGCCGGGAAGACGAAGCGTGCCCGGAGTGCGGCGGACGACCCGCCGTCGACGAGGAGCGCGGCGAGACCGCCTGCGTCGACTGCGGCCTCGTCCTCTCCGAGGACGCCATCGATCGCGGGCCGGAGTGGCGCGCGTTCGACGGCGAAGAGCGGGGCGCGAAGTCCCGCGTCGGCGCGCCGAGCACGCTGATGCTCCACGACAAGGGCCTGTCGACCGGCATCGGCTGGCAGGACAGGGACGCCTACGGCAAGGCGCTCACCTCGCGGCAGCGCCGCCGCATCAACCGGATGCGGACCTGGGACGAACGCTTCCGCACGCGAAACCACAAGGAGCGCAACCTGAAGCAGGCGCTCGGCGAGATCGACCGCATGGCCTCCGCGCTCGGCCTCCCCGACAACGTCCGCGAGACCGCCTCGGTGATCTACCGCCGCGCGCTCAACGACGGCCTCCTGCCGGGGCGCTCGATCGAGGGCGTCGCCACCGCGTCGCTGTACGCGGCGGCTCGGACCGCCGGGACGCCGCGCAGCATCGACGAGGTCGTCGCGGTCAGCCGGATCGACGACCTGGAGTTCAGGCGGACGTACCGGTACGTCGTCCGCGAACTCGGGCTCGAAGTGCTGCCCGCCGACCCCGAGAGCTACGTCGCGCGGTTCGCGAGTGAACTCGGCCTCTCGGACGAGGTCGAGCGGCGCGCGCACGAACTGCTCGCCGCCGGCAGGGATCGGGAGGTCCACGTCGGCAAGAACCCCGTCGGCCTCGCGGCCGCGGCGATCTACGCGGCCGGCCTCCTGACGAACGAGAAGGCGACCCAGAGCGAGGTCGCCGACGTCGCCGACGTGAGCGAGGTCACCATCCGCAACCGGTACAAGGAGCTCCTCGACGCCGCCGAGGCGGAGCAGTCGGCGTTCTGAGCGGGTTCCGAGCGGAAACGCGCCGTCGGTGAGGTGGCGCGGGCGCGGACCGCGTTCCGGCCGCGTTCCGGTTCACCTTCCGTAGCGAGTCGCACCCACAACCCGTCGTTCGCGACGGATTCTTCCCTCCGGATTTCATACACCGCCATGCGATTTATTGCAGCGGAGCAAACCCTTTTACCCGTCACGGAATGGGGAACCGTATGGACGCGAAACGGGAACTGCTCGACCTGCTGCTTTCGAACGCCCGCGAGAGCGCGACCGACCTCGCGCGGCAGACCGGACTGGACGAGGCGGAGGTCGAGGCGCTGATCGAGGAACTGGAGTCCGACGGCGTGGTCCGCGGGTACAAGGCGGTGGTCGACTGGGACCGCGTGGACGAAGAGCACGTCCAGGCCGAGGTGGAACTCAACGTGGAACTCGACCGCGAGACCGGGTACGAGGAGATCGCCCGTCGGATCACGAAGTTCCCGCAGGTGTCCTCGCTCAGGCTCGTGAGCGGCAACTACGACTTCGCCGTCGACGTGGAGGGCAAGTCGATGCACGACGTGTCGAACTTCGTCTCCGAGCAGATCGCCCCCATCCCGGAGGTCACCCAGACGGTGACGCACTTCGTCATGGAGACCTACAAGGAGCGGGGCATCGAGTTCGGCGATCGAGACGGCGACGACCGCCTGTCCGTCTCGCCATGAAGCTCTCCGACCGAGTCGAGCGAGTGCCGCCGTCGGGCATCCGCCGGTTCTTCGAACTCGCGGAGGAGAAAGAGGAGGTCATCTCCCTCGGCGTGGGCGAGCCCGATTTCAGCGCGCCGTGGGCCGCGCGGACCGCCGCCATCGACTCGCTGGAGCGGGGGCGGACGTCCTACACCGCCAACCGCGGGCGGCGCGACCTCCGCGAGTCGATCGCGGCGCACGTCCGCCGGTACGACCTCGAGTACGACCCCGACGAGGAGATCATCGTGACGACCGGGGCGAGCGAGGCGGTCGACGTGGCGATGCGGGCGTTCGTCGACCCGGGCGACCGCGTCGCCGTCCCCCAGCCGTCATACATCTCCTACGTGCCGGGCGTGATCTTCGCGGGCGGCGATCCGCTCGCGGTGCCGACGCGGGCGGAGAACGACTTCGCGCTCACCTACGACGATCTGCGGGCGGCCGGGGCCGAAGCGGCCGACGCGCTCGTGCTGTGTTACCCCAACAATCCGACCGGGGCGACGATGTCCCGGAGCGAGCTGTCGGAGGTCGCCGAGTTCGTCCGCGAGCACGACCTGACCGTCCTCTCCGACGAGATCTACGCGGCGCTCACCTACGGCGGCGAGCACGCGTCGATCGCGACGCTCCCGGGGATGCGCGAGCGGACGGTCGTGTTCAACGGCTTCTCGAAGGCGTTCGCGATGACCGGCCTGCGGCTGGGCTACGCGCTCGGCCCCGCCGAGGCGATCAGCGCGATGAACCGGATCCACCAGTACGCGATGCTCTCGGCGCCGACGACGGCGCAGTTCGCCGCGCTCGAAGCCCTGCGGAGCTGCGAGGACGAGGTCAGGGAGATGCGGCGGCAGTACGACCGCCGCCGCCGGTTCGTCCTCTCGCGCTTCGCCGAGATGGGGTTGGAGTGCTTCGAGGCGAAGGGGGCGTTCTACGCGTTTCCGGAGTGCGGCGGCGACGACGAGCGGTTCGCCGAGGAACTGCTCCGCGAGCAGAACGTCGCGGCCGTTCCGGGCAGCGTCTTCGGAGCCGGCGGCGAAGGCCACCTCCGGATCTCGTACGCGACCGGGATGAACGACCTGAAGGAGGCGATGAACCGCATCGAGGCGTTCGTCCGCGGCTGACGGCAGGGATAAACTGATCTCCGCTATACCAACTTTTCTCGGTCGACGGATCCGGCTCGGAGAGCGTACGTCGGCACCCCCGAAACCGGGAGTCTCGGCCGCAGAGCCGCCGTAGAGACGCGTCGTCGACGGGGTCGGGATCGGTCGCCCGAAGTGTAGACGAGTTGTACTTTCCCCCAACAGTTAACGGTTCTCGGCGATGTACGGCACGTCGTGTCGGGGCGCAGGAGCACTGACTCGCCGGTCGCGGTCTCGACCAGCGGGCGGACGATCGACGTCGTGGACACTATCGAACGCCGACAGTTCGGCCTGCGAACGTCGCCGGAGGCGTCGCCGACTCGGGTCGACCGCGACCGCGTCGGGTTCCCGGTGGACGTCGCCGTCGAACTGACGGTCGACCGGATCACCCTTCCGACCGTCGTGGGGGTGTACGTGCGGGACCGGACGGGCGATCTGGTCGTCCACGTCGAGCACTACGCCGACGAGGAACTGCCCGCCGGCAGGTACGTCCTGGAGATCGACGGTCCGATCAAGCTCTACCTCCGAGTCGCGGGACCGCTCGGCGTCGCGGCGAACGGATCCGAGACGACGATCGCTCTCGAATCGGAGACGGACGTGATCCTGGGCGCCCGGTCGCGCCACCGATCCCCGGCGGCGACCGTCTCGACGACGGCGGAGCCGACGGACGTGATGGCGGCGGTGTCGTCGTTCGGATCGGCGCTGAAAACGACGACCGTCGAGCGGTCGTACCCGACGCTACGCGGACACCCTCCCGCGGTCGTTCTCGGCGACGACCTCGACGTTCCGCCGTCGCTCGTCCCGCCGGAGACCGGCGTCCGGATCGAACTTCCCGCCGAACACCGCTACGTGTTCGCGGCCGCGCCGCTCGCGTTCTACTTGGGCGCGACCGTCGTCGAGGCCGACGAGCCCCGGCTCGTCACGGACGCCGGGTTCAGCTACCCGCTCGGAACCGGCCGGCGGTTCGAGGAGGCGGTCGAACGGACCCTGAAGCAGGTGTTCTTCCTCGACTGTCTCACCCGCACCGAGGGGCGCTTCCCGGTCGACCTGGCCGAGCGCGAGCGGTTCGAGCGTCGGACGTCGCACGAGTTGGACTTCGCCGCGCTGTACGAACGGCCGCTCGCGTCGCAGGTAGAGGCGTACCTCGACGTACCCTACTCGACCGTCGAGCCGCTCCTGCCGCGGTGGAAGCTGACCGCGGAGCTCCAGCGCGACCCGGCGAACGTCGAACTGCTGCCGTTCTTCGTGGACGACCTCGCCGTCGTCCGGACGACGGAGCCGAACCGCGTTTCGGCGACCGACGCCGCGACCGAGCACGTCCGCGGGCTCTTCACGCGGAGCGCGGGCGAGGCGGTGCCCGCGGCCGAGCGCGTCTCGCTTTCGCAGACCGCCTCGATGGAGCACGTCTGGGCCGGCGATGGCATCCCGCTCCGGGCCAGCAAGGCCCTGTCGGCGGCGTACGAGAACCGGCTCCGCCGCGAGCCGTCGGTCGACGGGATCGACATCACGGTCGTCTGCAACGACCCGGCGATGAATGCCGAGCGGACCCTCCTCGAAGGCGTGTACGGGTCGCGCGATCGGCTGGCCGTCGAGACGACCGTCAGACAGGAGCTCTCGACGGACGAACTGGCGCGCCTGCTCGCCTCCCGGACGGACTTTCTCCACTACGTCGGTCACATCGACGCGGACGGCTTCGAGTGCCCGGACGGTCGCCTCGACGCCGCGTCGCTCGACAGCGTCGGCGTCGACGCGTTCCTGTTGAACGCCTGCACGTCCTACGAGCAGGGGGCGGCGCTCATCGAGGCCGGCAGCGTCGGCGGAATCGTGACGCTGGACGTGATCGCCGACGAGGACGCGCTCCGCGCCGGCTACCTGCTCGGATCGCTTCTGAACCGCGGTTTCCCCCTCCGCGCGGCGCTCGAAGTCGTCCGCCGCGACAGCCTGGTCGCGGCCCAGTATCTCGTCCTCGGCGACGGCGGCGTGACCGTCGCGCAGGCCGAA
Source organism: Halegenticoccus soli (assembly GCF_002844195.1). Lineage (GTDB taxonomy): Archaea > Halobacteriota > Halobacteria > Halobacteriales > Haloferacaceae > Halegenticoccus > Halegenticoccus soli. The sequence goes on along the minus strand of NZ_PEND01000007.1, from coordinate 240,050 downwards.
AGCGGCACGCCGTTCCTCGGTCGCCTCGAAGAGCGCGCGGACGACTACGAACTCGACCTGGAGTCTTACGTCGTCAACCAGCGGGGCATGGGGAGTCTCGTCCGGCCCGCCATCGAGGGCGTCGAGTCGTACTTTCTGAACTCCGGCACCGTCGGCCCGTTTCGACTGTCGGCGGGCGCGCTCTGTGACTTTCTCGGCCTGGAGACCGTTCCCCTCTGGTATCGCGACGAACTGCGGTGGAGCGACGAGCTCCGGGACGACCTCCGACTCACGGACCGCCGTACGTGACCATCGCGGCCGCCGCGGCGTTGCCCGCCTGAAGGAGGAGCGCCGCCGCCGCGACCGTCGCCCCCACCAGTCGGGGGTGCGCCCTGAGGTGCCCGGTGACTGTGTCTCTCATGGTGATTCGGTTCCCCCTATCGGGAGCGCCGACTTCGTTATGAACGGGCTACGGGAACGCCGCCGACCGTTTCGCATCCGTAGCGGGCGGATTACTCGGGTAATCGGCGCGTACTCGCGCCACTAGACTTATACTCGGAGAGAGATATTCCGAGCACGATGTCCGACGAGGAGCCAATTACGGGGGCGAACGCCGGGGACTGCCGTTCCGCGTCGGGTCCGCTCGAAGGCGGGGAGGGATCGAACGTCCTCCTGTACACCGGACCGCCGTCAGCCGAGCGTGACCCCGCGTGCGTCGAACTGCTGCGCGGGGATCCGAGTAAGCGGAACTTACTGGCGATCGCGTGCGGTAAATCGCCGGATACGTTGATACGTGCCTGGCGGAGGTCGATCGAAGAGCCGCCGGCCGAGGTCGGCATCGTCAACGTGACGGAGCGCACCCGATCGGCGAGCGCCGGAGCGCCGGAGGCGTCGGGCGCGCCCGCGCGACCGCCGACGATGACGATCGAATCGATGGACTGCCCGGCGCGGATCGACGCTTCCGTCGGCATGTACCTCGACGAGTGGGAGGGCAACGGGAACCGGACTGTCGTCTGCTTCGACTCGCTCTCGCCGGTGCTCCGACGCGCGGGAGTGGACTCGACGCGGGAACTGGTGTCCGCGCTGCGGCGACGGACCTCCGACGCGGACACGGTCGCCCACTACCACCTCGACAGGAGCGCGCACGATCGGGCGACGCTCGACGCGCTCGCGTCGTCGTTCGACGCCGTGGTGAACCGATCGTCCGAGGGGGACCCCGCGGCTCGCGCCGACGTCGTGTTCGACGTCCTCCGATCGTCGCGGCGGCGAACCGTCGTCCGCTACCTGGCCGAGGAGGGCCCGACGGCGGACCTGTGCGAACTGGCGGACCACGTCGCCCGCGACGAGCGCGGACGTCGGACGTCGGTTCCGTCCGACCACGCCGCCAGGGTGTACGTCTCGCTTCGATGCACGCACCTGCCGAAGCTGGCCACGGCCGATCTCGTCGCGGTCGACGACGAGCGACGAACCGTCCGACTGACGGACAGAACGGAGCACGTCGAAACCTACATGCGGCACCTCGACTGGGCGGAGTGAGTGACGGGCATGGTCTCCGACACCGGCCGCGTCGGCGGCTTCGAAGAACGACTGGGGCGGTTTCTCCTGTACGCGTTCGCGGACGGCACGGACGTGACGGGCGAGTGGCACCTCCCGTACGACGACCCCGTGACGCCGGATCTGACCGTCCGGATCGCGCAGGTCGATCCGCCCCGCCTCGGCGAGTTCCCGCCGAGGCGACTCGACGACGAGGGCGGATTCGGACGCGAACTCAGGCGGTTCCTTCTCGAGGAGTACGGCGAGGAGAGCGACATCGAAGGGACGTGGAACGTCCGATTCGCCGCCGACGCCGTCCCCGGCTGGGACGTGACGGTCCTCGTCGAGTCGGTCGACGTCACCTTCGAAAACGGGCGGGTCAACGTCAGACCCGAGAACGGGGACAGGCGCTGAACCGCGGCCGGACGAGCGCCCGACGGTCGGACGACTATCGGAGTTCCGTCTCGCGGAGCACGGAGATCGCGAACGCCGCGAGCAGCGTCCCGACGGAGACGAACCTGATCGCCTCGGGGCCGAGAGAGAACGCGTCGAGTCCCAGGACCACGATCAGCGCGATGCCGACGGTGCCGATCCAGAGGTACGGCGCGTTGGACTCCCGCGGCGCGCGCTGGTCCCGGGCGTTTCGAAGGTACGACTCGACCGAGTCGAACCGCGGGCCGGGAAAGAGGAGGTTCGTCCCCTCGTCGTGCTCTACGACCCCGGTTTCGACGAGCTTCGGGACGTGCGTCTGCTGGAGCGAGACGTAGACGCTCTTGTACCGGTCGACGGCCGACCGCCGCTCGTCCGCCTCGGCGACGGCGACGTGCTTTGCGATCTCCTGGAGCGGCATCGCCCGCTCGTGGGTCGACAGCTGGTTGATTATCTCTCGCCGTCGGTCGTTGCTGAGTACGGCGAACAGTTCGCTCTCGCCGAACTCCTCGACGACCGTCCCCGTCCGTTGTCGGCCGACTATGGGTTCCCGTAGCATCCTACCATCCGCGCGTTCGTTTACCTGGATAACACATATGTAATTTTAATATAATATCGGTCCTGTAACTTGGGCGTAATATCTCCCACGTGTTAAAATAAGCGTGTCGGCTATAACCAGTTCCTTGACATAAACGGGGAGGGGCGGTCGCTCCGGTCGAGATTCAGGCGACGTTGCGCTCGACGGCGCCGTCGCCCGCGCCGAAGCGGTCGCTCCGCAGCGGTTCGACGTCGACGGTCGACGCCTCACCCTCCACCGCCAGCTCGGCGACGATCCGGCCGGTCGCGGGCGCGTGCTGGAAGCCGTGCCCCGAGAACCCGACGGCGTTGACGAACCCCGGAACCGTCTCCTCGATGATCGGGTGGTGGTCGGGCGTCACCGCGTACAGGCCGGCCCAGCCGCGCCGGATCCGCGAGTCCGGGCCGAAGTAGCGCGCGCAGTCGGCGGCCCGCTCTACGGCCGTCGCGGCCCAGTCGAGGTCGATCGACTCGCGGTACCCGTCGGGGTCCTGCGGCGGATCCTCGTCCCCGAAGTGGCCGCCGACGATGGCGGCCCCCTCGCGCTCGGGGCGGAAGTACGACCCCGCGTCGAGGTCGATGGTGAGCGGCGCGTCCTCGGGGACGGGGCGGTCCGGATCGACCACGAGCGCCTGTCGCCGTCGGGGGGACACCGGAATGTCGATCCCGGCAAGGTCGGCCACGCGGGCGGCCCACGGCCCGGCTGCGTTGATCACGCACTCGGCGTCGATCCGCTCGCCCCCCGCTTCGACGCCGACGACGCGCCCGTCATCCCGTCGGACGCCGTTCACGGGGGTCTTCGTCCTGATCTCCGCGCCCGCCTCCCGCGCCGCGGCCGCGAAACCCTGGAGCGCCAGGTACGGGTCCGCGAACCCGTCCGCCGGCGAGTACGTCGCCGCGACGAAGGCGTCGGTCCGCAGCTCCGGGCAGCGCCGGGTCGCCTCCTCCGGCGTCAGCAGTTCGCTCGGCACGCCGCGCGCCCGCTGCATGGCCACGCTCTCGCGGAACGCCTCGGCCGTCCGCTCCTCCCGCGCGAGAAGGAGATAACCCGTCCGTCGGAAGGCGATGTCGACGCCGAACTCCTCTTCGAAGCGCTCCCAGACGGGCGCGCTCGCGAGCGAGAGATCGACGTTCACCGGCGTCGAGAACTGCGCGCGGATACCGCCGGCGGAGCGCGCCGTGCTCCCGCCGCCGACGGTTCCCTTCTCGCAGACGACGACGTCGACCCCGCGCCGCCGGAGGTAGTACGCGCTCGCCAGTCCGACGATTCCGCCTCCGACGACGACCACTGTCATGCTGTCACGTACCGCGCCTCCGCGGATAAGCGTTGTTTCCGCGTCGAATCGCGTCTCGGCCCTTACCGCGCTCCGTCCGCGTCGGAGAATCGGGCGGGGGACAGCCGCGACAGCGCCTCCGGTGGCGATTCCGGTCCGAGTCCGGCCGCGAGCAGGTCGGCGACGGCCGGCGCGAGCGTCACGCCCAGCCCGCTCATCCCGCAGGCGACGAGGTACCCCTCGACGCCCGTCTCGCCGACGATCGGCCGGCCGTCCGGCGTGACCGTGCGGATCCCCACCCACTCGTCCGCGACGGTCGCGTCGGCGAGCGCCGGAATCGCTTCCCGGACGAAGTCGAGCGCGTCGGTCCGGAACCCGCCGTCCACCCCGCCCGGTTCGTCGGGCGAGAGCGTTTCGCCGTCGGCGTAGTCCGTCGCGTACCGGCCGACGAACGCCCGGTTTTCCCCGTACGGTCGGACGTACAGCTTCGACTCGAAGAGCGCGAACGGAACTTCGACGGGGGCTGACGATTCGACCACCAGGATCGGACCGCGGGTGTGGCGGAGGGGGAGCGACGCGCCGGCCATGTCGTTCAGGCGGGTCGCCCACGGTCCCGCGGCGTTGACGACGGCGTCGGCGGGGACCGGATCCGCCGCCGTTTCGACGCCGATCACCGCCCCGTCGTCCGTCCGCACGCCGGTCACTTCCTCGCCCGTCCGGATCCGGGCGCCGCTCTCGCGGGCGACCCGCGCGAAGTGGGCGACCAGCTCGTCGACGCCGAAGTACCCCTCCTCGGGCGTGTAGAGCCCGCCGCGCGAATCGAGCGGCTCGACGCCCCGCTCGCGGAGTTCGTTCGGCGACAGGAACCGCGCGTCGAGGCCGAACTCGCGAAGCGTTCCCGCCGCCGCCCGGAGGTCATCGGCGACGGCTCCGGAGTCGGCGACGGACAGCGCGCCGATCCGCTCGTAGCCGAGCGCACCCGACTCGACGAGCGGTCCGTAGGTCTCCCAGGCGCGGCGACGCAGGTCGTGGTCGAACCGGGTCGGCCGCGGCTCCTGCCAGGAGAACACCGCGGCCGAGGTCGCGGTCGTTCCCGCGCCGAGTTCGTCCTTCTCGAACAGCGTGACGGCGTGGCCGTCGGCTCCGAGCCGCGCAGCGGCCGCGACGCCGACGATCCCGCCGCCGACGATGACGATGTCCATGCGGCCCGGTACCGTCTCAGCCGGTAAACGAGTATCGGCGGCGACGGCGCGGGGCGCGGTCCACGCGCCGCGGGAAAACGCTAACACGCGGTCCGTGCAACCGTCGGTATGGTTCGCGTGCTCTCGGACGGAGACGTGGCGTCGCTTCTCGACCTGGACGCGCTCCTCCCGGTGGTCGAGGAGGCGTTCCGCAGACAGGGGCGCGGTGAGGTCGAGCGCCCCGAACGGCCGCACTTTCCGGTCGGCGCTGGGCTGGAAGGCGACGAACCGCTCGGAACCGGGCTCGTCATGCCAGCGTACGTCCACGGGGCGGCGTACTACGCGACGAAGCTCGTCGGCGTCCACGAGGGGAACCCGGCCCGGGGGCTGCCGACCGTCAACGCGCAGATCGCGCTGACCGAGGCGGCGACCGGCCGCCCCGCGGCGTACCTCGCCGGGACGCGCATCACGAACGCCCGGACGGGGTGCATCGGCGGCCTCGCGGCGAAGTATCTCGCGAGCGGCCCCGCCTCGCTGGGCCTGATCGGCGCGGGGACGCAGGCGCGGTGGCAGGCGCGCGCCGTCGCCGCGGCGATCGAGGTGGAGACGGTGCGCGTGTACTCGCCGAGCGACTCGCGCGAGGCGTGCGCCGCCGACCTCCGCGCGGAGGGGCTCGACGCCGAGGCGGTCGACTCGCCGCGGGAGGCGGTCGCCGACGCCTCGGTCGTCGTCACCGCGACGACGAGCACGGAGCCGACGTTCCCCGGCGACGCGCTCGCGCCGGGGACGCTCGTCGTCGCGGTCGGCGCGTACACCCCGGAGATGCGCGAACTCGACGCGGCGACGGTCGAGCGCGCGGCGCGGATCTTCGCCGACGTGCCCGGGGAGGCGGCGACCGTGGGCGACCTCCCGAACGCCGACCCGGCGTCGCTCGTGCCGCTGTCGGCGGCGTTCGAGGGCGAGGAGGGCCGCCGCGACGACGAGGAGGTGCTCGTCGTCGAGTCCGTCGGCTCCGCCGTCCTCGACGCCGCGGCGGCCGAACACGTCCTCGAACGGGCGATCGAACGCGACGCGGGAACGACCGTCGAACTGTAGAACGAATCCCGGATACTCGACCACTCGTCCCGCGTCTTCTGGTTATCTATACACGTGTCTGGGAATATATCTGGGAAGACATATAGAAATATATCTGGATAGGTTTCTGTACAACAGCCTGTAAAGTCTACTGGACGGATGTTCGTACGGCTGTCCAGTCAGGATCTCCGGAGGGTCCGTCTGACGGAACTTTATGTGCGGTACGGCGATACACCCCGAACATGAAGCGTGCCGTGACGCTCTGGAGCGAATCGGGCGGGGTCGGGAAGACGACGCTCGCGACGAACGCGGGCGCCGCACTCGGGCGGCGCGGCGCGGACGTGCTCGTCGTCGACCTCGATCCGCAGCTGGGTAGCCTCACCGACCACGTCGGGTTCGGGGATCTGAAGCGGGGTGACCGACGGCACCTCGGCGACGCGCTGCTCGACGAGGGCGGCGACGTCCGCGACCTCGTCGTCGACGCCGGCGACTTCGACCTCGTTCCCTCCCACGAGGGGCTGGCGAACATCGAAAGCGAGATGGCCGCGCGGGGGACGAACCTCAGGGAGTTCCGCCTCCGGTCCGCGCTGACGCCGCTCGCCTCCGAGTACGACTACTTCCTGATCGACCCGCCGGCGACGCTCAACGTCCTCGTCGACAACGCACTCGTCGCGGCGCGCGACGTGATCATCCCCATCGAACTCACCCGGAAGGGGAGCGTCTCGATCGCCGGGCTGGAGGACACGCTCGACAGCATGGAGCGCGGGTTCCGGGCGTTCGACGAGTCGTTCACGCTCGGCATCCTGGCGGTCGTCCCGAACGAGGTGGGCGACTCGAACATCTACGCCGAGGTCAGATCGGAACTCGAAGGGGAGGGCAAGCCGGTGACGCCGTTCGGCATCCGGAAGCGCGACGTGCTGAAGGAGGCGTGGCGCAACCACGTGAGCGTCTTCGAGTTCGCCGACTCCGACGAGACGCGCGACCTCCGGCCGTACGAGGAGGACCTCCTCGACCAGTTCGACGCGGTCGCGCGCGTCGTCGAACGCGGCACCGTCGAGGCGGCCGCCGAGTCCGACGCCGAGACGGAGGTGGCGGCGTGAGCAAAGAGGACCGCTACGGCCCGGCTGGCGACACCTACGGCGAGGCGACCGACCCCGTCCGGAACAACGGGCGGGAGTGCCGCGGTGACCAGGACAGACGGGGAAATCGAGACGGGAGCGGACGCGGCGCGCCGAGCGGGCGGGATCGGGACGAGCCGACCGACTCCGACGGTTCCGACGGCGGCGAGCGCCCGTCGGACGGGCTCGGAGAGCTGCCGTTCATCTTCGCCCGCCGGACGGTGAAGGCCGACCGCGACGCGCTGCCGGTGTACGTCCGCGAGTCCACCGCGGACGACGTGGACGACCTCGAACGGGAGCTCCAGGGGCGGTTCGACGGCGACGACGTGATGTCGCTCGACGTCCGCGAGGCGGTCGTCCGGGCCGGGCTCCGGAACGTCGACGACGTCGTCGACGTGATGGAAGAGTGGGGATACGGCCGGCGGTAGATCCGGCCGGTCGTCCCTCCGTTACGGAGCTCGTCGCCTCGTCCGCCCGCCGCTCAGTAGTCGGCGAAGTCGTTCGCGGATCCGCCGCGTTCGAGATCCCGGCAGATGCCGACGAACGCGTCGTGGTCGTCGATCGTCCGGAGCGCGTCGTCCAGGTCGGACCGGAGCGCGCGGATGCGCTCGTCGAGGTCGGCGTACTCCTCGCTGTCGCGCAGCTCCGTCTCGCCCTTTTCGGATTCGAGCAGCGCCCTCTTCGAGGCGAGCGAGAACAGCTCCTGGACGCCCGCGTCGTACGCGCTCCGGAGGTGGAGGTTCGAAACGGTTTCGCGCAGCGCCTCCTTCGTCACCGGTTTGACCAGGTAGTCGTCGAACCCCATCTCCAGGACGTCGAAGTCGGGTTCGACGGCGGTCACCATCGCCACGCGGCAGTCGATGCCGCGATCCCGGACGGCGGTGAGGACCTCGTCGCCGGACAGGTCGGGCATTCGCCTGTCGAGCAGCACGACGGCAACCTCCTCGTCGAGCGCGTCGAGCGCTTCGCAGCCGCCGTACGCGGTCCGAACCCGATACCCGTCGGCGAGCCACGCGGCGTACAGGTCGGCGAGATCGGGCTCGTCCTCGACCACGAGCACGAGCGGAGATTCGTCAGTCATTTTCGGATGGGCGATGCGGCGTGAACGCGCCTACCCCTCAATGAACTGTAAGACTATATCAAAATACCCCTTATCCCTCGACGACGCGGCCCCGGCTTTCGTCGACGGCGCCGATCGTGATCCGGGTCGCTTCGACGTCCTCCAGCACGGCCCCCCAGCCCCCGACGGTGTATCGGCCGTCGTCGGCGTCGACGACGATCGACACCTGACCCGCCAGCTGCGACAGCGCCGGCTCGCCGCTCGACGAGTTCGCTCCGGCGTAGACGACGTCCGAAACGACCCCCTCCAGTTCGACGCGGCGGCCGGTCTCGGCCTCGAACCCGTCGATTCGAACGGACACCGCCGCGCCCGCGTCGAGGAGCGGCTTGACGTCGCGGACGCACCGGCGGATGTCCGCGTACTCCAGCGGCGGATCCGCGGACCGGGCGTCGTAGGTCGGTTCCCAGACCTCCCACAGGCACGTCTGGAAGTACCAGTGGAACACGTACGTCAGGGTGTACTCGTCGACGAGCACCCCGTACTGGTTCAGCGACCGGGCGTGCGGGGCGAAGCACGTCTCGGTCCGGTCGACCAGCGCGAGGAACGGGGCCGGGAGGCGTCGGTGCCGCGCCTCCGTCGCGACGCCGTCGAGCGTCCCCTCGTTGGGGAGGTCGCTCCGCGACGCCGCCGGATCGGTGTGGATCGAGAGGTTGACGATCGCCCCGTTTTCGTACGCGGAGCGGAGCGCCGGTCGGAGGTCGACGAACTGCTCCGGCGTCGCGGAGAGCTGAACTTCGTACTCCGCGTCCCGGATGGTCGACGCGGCCCGCTCGAAGACGGTTTCGAACCGCTTCACGATGCTCACCTTGTGCCCCCCGACGTCCGGCTGTTCCCACCGGTGTTCGATCTCGTCCGCGGCATCGGCGAGCGTCTGCGCGCGCCCGCGGAGGTCCGCGAGGACGTCCTCCGGGTCCCTCGCTCGCGCGTGCAGGCTCTCCTGTTCGAACGTCTCGATGTACCCCCGCCCCTCGAGCGTGCGGAGCACGTCGTAGATCCGCGCCGTCGGCACGGAACAGGCCTCCGCCAGTTCGGTCGCGCTCGCCGATCCCAGCCGGAGGAGCGCGGCGTACGCGTCGGCCTGGTACGGCGACAAGCCGGCGTCTTCGAGGGCGCTGCGAAGCTCCGCGGAATCCATCACGATCGATGGAACCACTCCGCCCCAATTAAAACCCCTCTCTCAGGCAGCGATGGCCCCATCGGACGTTCGTAGAACAGCACGTCCGCCCCGGTCGATTCGGAGAAGCGAGGCGGACGGCGACGACGCCCGCCGCTCGATCCGAACGCGCTTCGGTTCGCCTCCGGCTCGGTTCCGATTCAGCCCCGGTTCGACGCCGGTTCGAGGTCCCGCTTCAGCCCTGCGGGCTGTAGTTCGGCGCCTCGTCCGTGATCATCACGTCGTGCGGGTGCCCCTCGGTCTGGCCGGCGGCCGAGACGCGGACGAACCGCGCGCGCTCCTTGAACGCGGGGATCGTCTCGGCGCCGACGTAGCCCATGCCGGACTTCATGCCGCCGACGAGCTGGTGGAGTTCGGAGGCGAGCGTCCCCTTGTACGGCGTCGCGGCCTCGACGCCCTCCGGGACGAACTCCTCGTCGTCGTCCGCGTCCTTGAGGTAGCGGTCGCCGCCGCCGGACCGCATCGCGCCGACGCTGCCCATCCCGCGGTACTGCTTGTATTTCTTGCCGTTCATCGTGATGACGCGGCCCGGGGCCTCGTCGGTGCCGGCGAAGTACGAGCCGAGCATGACGGCGTCCGCGCCCGCCGCGATCGCCTTGATCGCGTCGCCGGAGTAGCGGATGCCGCCGTCGGCGATGACGGGGACGTCGCGGCTACTCGCCACGTCAGCCACCTCCGCGACGGCGGTGATCTGCGGCATGCCCGCGCCGGTGACGACCCGCGTCGTGCAGATGGAGCCGGGGCCGATGCCGACCTTGACGCCGTCGGCGAAGTCGACCACCGCCTCGGCCGCCTCGCGCGTGCCGACGTTGCCGACGACCACGTCGGCCTCCACGAGCTCCGTGATCTCTCGCGCGCTGTCGATGACGTTCCGGTTGTGCGCGTGCGCGCAGTCGATGAACAGCACGTCCGCCCCGGCCTCGTCCGCGGCGGTCGCGCGGTCGTCCTCGAAGGGGCCGACGGCGACGCCGACCCGCAGGCGGCCGGCCTCGTCGCGGGCGGCGTCCTCGTGCTCGCGGCGCTGGAGGATGCCCTGCATCGTCACGAGCCCGACGAGCCGATCCTCCTCGTCGACGATCGGGACGCGCTCGATCTTGTGCTCGTACATGAGTTCGAGCGCCCGGCGGGCCGTGACGTCCTGGCCCGCGGTGATGACCTTGTCCGTCATGGCCTCGCGGACCTCGTCGCGCTCGCCGACCTCCAGGTACGGTCGGATGTCGGTCCCCGAGATGATTCCGAGCACGGTGTCGTCCTCGGCGACGACCGGCGCGCCGGAGACGCCCTCGCGCTCCATCATCTCGTCGACCGCCCGGACGGTCTGCTCGGGGCTCGCCGTGACCACGTCGTCGCGCTGGATGACGAGTTCGTCGGCGCGCTTGACGCGTTCGATCTCCTCGGTCATCTCCTCGACGGTCATGTTCCGGTGAAGGACGCCCAGCCCCCCCTGGCGGGCCATCCCGATCGCCATGTCGCTCTCGGTCACGGTGTCCATCGCCGCGGAGAGGACGGGGAGGTTCAGCTCGACGTTCGTGGACACGCGGGTGGAGACGTCGGCGTCGTCCGGTTCGACGCGGCTCTCCATCGGGCGGAGCAGCACGTCGTCGAACGTGAGCGCTTCCGGGATGCGGAGCTTCTCGGAGAAGGGTTCTCGATCGGGAACGTCGTTCGCCATATAAATCATCTACAGGCCCCGGACAAAAACGTTGCGAGATCGCACGTCCTTGCGCGTGTTCCGCACGCTGACGCCCGGACCTGTACACGATAGTGGGTATCCCACGGCGAAAAATGGCGACTCCGGACGAGTTATGACGTTCGATCAGAGCGCGGCAATATTCGCCCCGTGCACAGGCCGTCTCCGAAGGATATCTTGATAGACCGGCGAATTTCCTATGAAACGTAGGATACATTCATATTGATACCGTGGAATTTGGTGCTGCGTGCGGGCACATCCCACGCAACGTTTAATAGTCAGGTGGGAATGTAATGAAACATGGACTCCGAAAGTCCCATCGCACCGTGCACCGCCGGTCAGACGACGCTCGGCCTCGGCGCGCTCTTTACAGCGATGTGGAAATTCATCAAACCGGAGTTCAATTTCGGATTCCGACACGGTGATTCGTCGGGCTTGCACTCACATCGCCGTTTGGCCGACGGTGACGGCCGCTAGCGTGGAATGAGCGTCTCACAGCATCCGGTCGCACTTCGCCTGGAGCGGCAGGTCGGCGGCGCGACGCGCCTGCTCGCGACCGTCATGGCCCTGCCGCTGGTGGACGGCATCTTCCCGGCGCTCGTCCTCGCCGGCGCGCTGACCTTCCCCTTCGGCATCGTCGAGACGGGGCTGCTCATCTTCGGCGGGTCCGCCACCGTCGCGGTCATCCTCGCGGAGATGGACGGGACGCCCCGCGAGCAGGCCGCGTCGGTCCTCCTGCTCGGGGCGGTTCTGATCCCCGTCGCGGCCGTCGAGGCGGCGCTCGCGCCGACGATCGAGAGCCTCCTGACCATGGAGATCTTCGAGCGGTTCGCGGGCATCGTCATCCTCGCCGTCGCGGCGAAGACGGCGAGCGCGCAGGTCGGCGAGTACCTCCCCCGGCCGGGCGTCATCATCGGCCTCGGCCTGATCGCCAGCCTGGAACCGGCAGGGGCAGAGTTGATCGTCAACCCCGATCCGGTGCTCGTCGCGAAGGCCGCGGCCGCGGCGGGAGTCGGCGTCGGCTTCGCGCTGCTGGTCGCCCTGTTCGGCCCGCGCCTGCGCGGCGCGGTCGACATCGACCTGTTCCGCTTCGGCAGTTCGGTCGCGCTCGGCATGCTCGCGCTGTCGGTGCTCGGGCTGATGCCGACGCAAGCCCCCGTCGCCCTCGGCGTGCTGTGCGTCACCGCGGTGTTCGCGTTCGACCCGAGCGGGAGCGACGCCGACGCCCCGGCGACCGACGTCGACGGCGTCGGTGCCGCCTCGCCCTCGGGCGGTTCATCCTCCGACGCTTCGCCCCCGGACGCCGCGGCGCTGACCGACGGCGGCGACGGCGAGGACGAAGGGGCCGACGAAGCCGGCGGTCGCAACGGCTCCGCCGCGCGGCCGGCCCCGAACGCCGACGGCGCGGACGACGCCCCCGAGTCGGAGCCCGAGTACGGGTACCCCGGCGAGGACGAGTCGCGCGCGCCGTGGCTGTGAGCCGCGACGGCTGAGTCGGTTTTCGGGCTCGGGTTCGCCCCTCGCATTCCGCCCGTCCGCGTCGACGACGCGGACGGAGGGCTTAGGTGGCTCCGACGAGTTCGTCCGGTATGGAAAATCGCGTCGTCCAGGGGCGGATGGTGACGCCCGAACGGCTCGCCGAACTGATCGAGGGCGAGCGGCCGATGGAGGCCGACGCCATCGAGGACGCGGACCGCGAGTGTCCGCAGTGCGGCGGCAGCGTCCTCCAGGTCGGGTACATGCCCAGCGTCACAGAGTTCGTCGTCGGCTACAAGTGCCAGGACTGCGACTGGGCGGAGACCGACAGATAATCGAAATCCCTTTAGGGCGTTTGGTCTTACGAGGTGGTGCGGGGTCGTGGCCAAGCCAGGGATGGCGACTGACTCCAGAGGCAAACGCCCGGTGACGAACTCCAGACTGATATACTGAGCGACCGACTGATCATCGGTCGCGTTGACGACCCTCTGGAGTACCGAGGCGGACCGGAGATATCAGTCGATCGGGGGTTCAAATCCCTCCGACCCCATCACTTCTGTCGGAACTCGGCAAGCGAGTTCCGACTGTGTGCTGTACGGCGGGGGGATTTGAATCAGGGAGCAGCTTCGCTGCGACCGCGGTTCAAATCCCTCCGACCCCATCACTTCTGCGCCGAACAACTCCGTGAGGCGCACAGATGTGACGCGGAGGATTCGAACCCAGAGGACGGGCGAAGCGATGTCCTCGCGGTTCAAATCTCTCCGGACCGAAGAGCACGTTCGTGTGGCCGGACTGGAACCCGACGGGGCACCCGCCCGAAGCGATCTACGGGCTGCCCCACTTCGACGTCCACATCCACCTCGTGGACGAGAGAGCGGCCGAGGCTATCGGTCCCGGGGCCGCGGAGTACGCGATTCCCGATCGACAGACTCCCCCCGGCTACGTGACCGCCGACGCCCTCGGCGCCCCGCGAGTGCTCTGTCGAGCTTTCGGCGAACGGACGATGGCGCGTGCGACGCTTGCCCGCGCAAGGACACGGTAGATCAGGTCTCGAGGCATCTCTCCGGATAGTTCGTTTACAGCGAAGGAGCGAGACGACTATGACGACAAACAACGGTTCATCGACTGAATCCGGGGCGCTAGCGAAAGCGATCGAACGGTTCAGCGCGACCCGCGGCTCCGACGACGCGCGAATCAAAGCGCTAGAAGCGCGACTTCGGTTCGTGGAACGGCAGTTGCACGCTTCCGGAGGAAACCGACCGGCGGGGAGGTGTGTTCACTGTGCCGACGGGATACTTCTCCGCGAGAACGGGGTCCTCTGGTGTACGAACTGTAGCTACGCCCGGTACCTCTGAAGCATCGCTTGCACACCGGAAGGACGATCACGCGGGGTCGTCGCGTTGCCGCGGCATTCACTCCGCGCGGGGGCCGACCACGTTCCGGAGCGGCCCGCCCGACGCGACTCCGCTAACTTGGAGGTGGGTTAGAAATATCGTTCCGAGGGATTTTAATATGACCACGTATATCGTGAAAATGAGCGCGCTCAGGGGCTCCTGAGGGACGTTCACACTTTGACACACCACCTCCCCTTTTGATCGCGCTCCGAACTTCCACCGGCCAGCGGAGCGCGCACCGACGCGGTTTCGGCTACTCTTGCTACTCTTCCTTCTCGCGCGCGGAGCGGCGGCGGAGGAGATAGTAGCCGCCGGTTCCGGCGAGACCGCTCAAGCCGGCGAAAAGTCCGAAACCGGGACCGTCCTCGGAAGTCGTTTCGTCGCTCGGTGAGGTCCCCTCGGAAGCTGCGCCCGTCGGTTCGGGCGTCGTGTCGGTCGCTGTCATCGTCGGCGTGGACGTTCCCTCCGGCGTCTCCGTTGGCGAGTCCGTTTCCGTCGGCGCGTCGGCTGACGTCTCCTCGCCCGCCTCGCCCCCGTCTTTCGCCTCGCTTTCCTCGTTCGCCGCGCTTTGCTCGTTCGTTTCGTTCTCCTCGCCCCGCTCGCCCTCCTCGTTTCCGTCGGCTTTCCCGCTTTCCCCGGTCGGGTCCTCCTCGGAACCGCTCGGAAGGGGTTCGAGCTTGACGATTCCCGGATACGACAGCGTCGCCGCTACTCCGCCGTCGGCCGTCCGAATCAGCGCCGAACCGGAGTCGTGCCCGTCTGTCTCGGGAACGAGGAGTTGCCAGTCTTTCTTGCCGTCCGCATCGAGTTTGAGAAACGCCAGGCGTTTCGCTCCCGTGTACGCCTCCATCATCTCTCCGGCCAGCAGGTAGCCGCCGTCGGGGGTGAGAACCGCCGAGTAGGCGCGATCGATACCCTTGTACGGCCCGTTGTGTTTGGCGATGCCCACGATCGTGCCGTCCGGGGCGAGTTTCACCAGCGTGAAATGGGTTCGCGTCTTTCCGTCACTGCGGACCGGGTTGTCCTGGGCGACGACGGCCAGCTCACCGCTCGGCGTTTCGAGGATCTGGCTCAAGGCCCTGACGTCGTCGAGTTCGCGCTCCCACAGGACCGTTCCCTCACTGTCGACTTTGACCACGGTATCGACGTAGACGAACGCGTAGCCGCCGTCGCGCGTGCGAATCACCGACCGGATCGGCCTCCCCGACACTCCGTCGTCCGCCGGGAGCGATTCGTAGAGCCGCTCCCATTCGGTAGTCCCGTCGCCGGCCAGTTTGAGCAGCCAGCCCTGAACCCCTTTCGCCCCGCCGAGGAGATAGCCCCCGTCGTCGGTGCGAATCGCGGTCTCGAACGAAGCTGTCGAGACGAGTTCGTGCTCGTGCCGCGAGTCGTCGCGCCGTATCTGCGGTTCGACGACCAGCTTCTCCCACTGGAGATTCCCCTCGGCATCGACTTTCAGCGCCTGCGCCGTCTCGGGGACGGTCGCTCTCTCACCGACCTGGTCTTCGCCCTCCCTCTCGACGTCCTCCCTGTTCGCGTCGGTGCTGAAGTCTCGGGCGCTCCCAACGAGGAGGTAGCCGCCGTCGTGGGCGCGAACGACGCCCTCGACCGACGGGTTCATGCTCGTCCCCTCGACGAAGCGAACCCGCTCTCGTTCCCCGTCCGAACTCGCTTTGACGAGCACCGCGTAGGTGTCCTCGCTCGGTCCCGTCTCCGAGATCTGCTTTCCGTCGGTCGCCAGGAGGTACCCGCCGTCCTCCGTCGGAACGATCGCCTGCGACCGCTCCGAGAGCTCGTTCAGTTCGTACGCTCGGGGATCGTCTTCGAATCGAACCGTCCACTCGACGGACGGCGCGGAGGGAGGAGAGCCGGCGCCGGCGGTCGCGGGAACCGAAGCCAGCGCCCCGCACCCTCCGAGTATTCCAGCCCCGCCGAGGAGCCTGAGCACGGTTCGACGCTTCGTCGTTCCGGCACGGTCGAGTTCCATACCCCGACGTTCTCTCAGCCCGGTAAATCCTTTGTGTGAGCTAAAATTTATTAGACAAATAAAATTTCGGTAATGTGCATAGAAGAGGTACTTATCTAAGTACGATATTTACGAAGCAGATACAATCTCCGTTCCCCGGGGGGTCATCACGGACGGCAGCCCGCGAGATTCCAGAAGGTCTGTGCGGAAACGAAGCCCCAGCTATGCGACGTTATCTGGGTCTGTGTCGGACCCGGCGTTTTCGAAAAGCGTCACCGCGCTTCTTTCAGTTCTTTCAGTCTGGTGAGGAGTTCGTCGACCGAGTCGGCGCCGGTGTACTCGACGCGCCCCTCGAATTTCGTCCGCCGATCGTCGTCCGAATCGGTGTTGACGGAGCTAATCTTCTTTTCGCGGCGTTCGTACTCCTCCTCGTCAAACGTTCCCATCGACAATGTGAGACACCTCTATCATGATCATTGGTGTCGAACGGATAAATGGCCATCGGCCGAAACCGAGCGATCAGCGGGGTCGGAAAGGCCAAACTCCCCCGCTCGTGCGGTGCGGTCGGGAAGGTGATTCGAAGCGAACTCAGCAGTCCTCGTCGGAAGCGCCCGAGGGGGCCGTCTCGTCCTCGGCGGCCGCGGCGTCCGCTTCCGCCGTCCCGTCGTCCTCGTCGCCCTCCGCCGGTCCTTCGGAGCCCGCGTCGTCCTTCTGCTCCGAGTCGTCGGCGTCGTCGGCGTCTTCGCTGTCGTCGGTTCCCGGATGACCGCCTTCGGACGTTTCCCGGCCGCCGGTGATCTCCGGGGTTTCACCGCTCGTCTCCCTTCCGGTCGTTCGTTCACTGCCGGTCTCCGAAACCGGGTACGGCGGACGCGGGCGGCGAACGGCGACACGGGAGATTCGGGAGATTTGGATCCGCGCGGAAGGAAGGGTGGGACGCGGGGGTCGCGGTCCCGACGGCGTGGTGTGTCAAAGCTCGCAGCGCGTGACCAGGGCTTTCGTCCGAGCCGTCTTCCCCTGGTCGTTCCGATAGCGGTCGCGGATCGGCATAGTCACGGTCCCCAACTGTTTTGGCGGTCGGCCCGCCGGAGGGCTGAACGAGGACGCGGTCGACCTCGTTTCGGTTGTTCGGGGCGGGTCCGCCGTCCACGGGTAGGCCAGATCTATCCGCCGTACGTACCGCCTGCTCCGCAAGGCCCTCGATTCCGCCTCAGACGGCGCGACCAGTATACGGCACAAATTGTCAGTATATTCATAATATATCGGGGTTGGTCGGGATAATGTCCGGTATACTTGCTATAACAGTAGTATGGGTTGAATACGAACTCCATCTACACCATCGACCGAGCAGTGAACGCTCGTGCGGGGTTAGCCCGAGGGAGAAGCGATCGACCCTGGCCCCCGCGCGTGCGTTTCTGCTCGGAGATCAACTATGAAGAAGGCACTTCGCATCCTGATGGCTCTCGTGGTCGTCGGTACCGTTTTCACGGCTGGGATGGCGGGTTCGGCCGCCGCGTTCAGCTTCGACTACGAGGAGGGCGACACGACCGAGATCGACCAGAACCAGGAGAACTATCAGAACGCCGAGGCTACCGTCGACCAGGATCAGGACGTCGCCCAGGCTAACTACAACGCGCAGTTCGGCGCCGCGGTCGGCATCTTCAACGACGGTGACCAGTCGGTCAGCCAGAGCAGCGAGCAGGTCAACTACAACAACCAGGAAGGCTACGCGGCCGCCGGTAACTACGCCGAACAGACCCAGGAAGCCGACGCCTGAACGCGGGGTATCGCGAGCGATCGAACGACGCTGACGCCAGTCATTTTTTGCCCGGAACCGCCGTGACGGTGGTGATCAGTAGGGTTTCCTCCGTTGTTGACTATAGTATTATAGATAAAATCACTAAAATATTTATTAAAGTTTAAGAAATTATATCGTAGCCGAGCGTGACGTCCGAATCGGGCCTATGACACGCTCACGACGCACCTTCCTGAAGCGGACGAGTATCGCCGCGGTAGGCACCCTCGGCGCCGGCGCACTCGCCGGACGAGCCGCCGCGGGCGGAAGCGATGGGGACTACCAGGCCCCCGCCGACTACCCCCTGATCTCGACGCGCGGACACTTCGACGACGACGGCGACCTCACCGCCGGAAACACCGCGTACAACTACTACGGCGAGGGCAACTGGGCGAAGTACACGGAGTCGTACCACGGCGAGGTGATCATCTTCGTCCACGGGTGGAACCTGGACGACTCGACCGACGCCGACATCGACTCGGCGTACACCTGCGAACTAGCGCTGGAGAACAGCGGCGTCGATCAGTTCAACGTCGGGTACAGCTGGGACTCGGACAACGGCGGCTGGGGAACCGGCAAGGAGATCGCCCGGAAGAACGGACCGAAGCTCGCCAACTGGATCGCCACCCACAACGACAACGGTGGAGATCCGGTCAGGATCATCGCCCACTCGCTCGGCGCGCGCGTGACGTGCGAGGCGCTCGCGTCCCTGAGCGCCTGGGGCCGGAGCAACGCGGTGTTGTCCGTTTCGCTGCTCGGCGGCGCCGTCGACGACCAGGAGGTCGCAAAGGAGTACGCCTACGGGTCTGACATCGAGTACGCCGCGTACAGCTTCTCGAACTACTACAAGACCGACGACGCCGTGCTCGACTGGGCGTACTCGACGGCCGAGTTCGACACGGCCGTCGGGGAAGAGGGCATCCAGGACGGGACGACGCCTCCGTACAACTACCAGGAGGAGGACGTGACGGCGATCGTGCCCGATCACAACTCCTACTACGAGCCGTCCGACGGGTGCATCCCGCAGGTCGTCGACGACTTCTGATCGGCCGCAATCGCCGTTCCTCGTTTTTCGGCCACGCGGATTCCCCCGTCGGAGCCCGCGCTCCGGGGGCCCGCCAGCGTCGCCTTCGACCCGCCAGATAAGTGTCTGCTGACCGTTCTCACCGCCATGCCCCGCGAAACGGCTGTCGACTTCGCGATAGATCGCGTGCAGGTGCTGGCCCCGGACGGGTCTGTCGACGAGGAGCTCGACCCCGACCTCCCCGAGGACCGCCTGCTCGGACTGTACCGGACGATGAAGCTGTCCCGGCGGCTCGACGAGCGCGCCATCGCGCTGCAGCGGCGCGGGGAGCTCGGGACGTACGCGCCGGCCATCGGTCAGGAGGCCGCGCAAGTCGGCAGCGCGGGGGCGCTGTCCGAGTCGGACTGGATGGTCACGTCGTTCCGGGAGACCCCCGCCTACCTGACGCGCGGCACGCCGCCGCACGTGCTGCTGTGGTACGCGATGGGGATGGAGGAAGGGGCGGCCGTGCCGCGGGAGACGCGCAACATGCCCCCCTCCGTCCCCGTCGGTTCCCAGGCGCTGCACGCCGCCGGCCTGGGGTGGGCACAGGAGATCCGCGACGAGGACGCCGCGACGATCGGCTACTTCGGCGACGGCGCGACGTCCGAGGGCGACGTCTACGAGGCGCTCAACCTCGCCGGGGTGTACAGCTCCCACGCGGTCTTTTTCTGTCAGAACAACCAGTACGCGATCTCGGTGCCGCGCGAGAAACAGACGAAGGCGGAGACGCTGGCTCAGAAGGCGATCTCGGCCGGCATCGAGGGGGTGCAGGTCGACGGCAACGACGTGCTCGGGACGTACGCGGTGACGCGGGACGCGCTCGAAAGCGCCCGCGGGGGCGACCCGGTGCTCGTCGAGGCGCTCACCTACCGGCGGTCGCTGCACACGACCGCGGACGATCCGTCCGTCTACCGACTGGAGGAGGAGGAGGCGGAGTGGGAAGCGCGCGACCCGATCGAGCGGTTCGAGGCGTACCTTCGGGACCGCGGCGCGCTCTCCGACGAGCGGATCGCGGAGATCGAGGCGTCGATCGAGGACGAACTGGCGGAGGAGATCGAGCGCGCGAAGGAGGGGGCACAGCGGATCGACCCGGCGGACATGTTCGAGTACGTGTACGCCACCGCACCGCCGGAGCTCGAACGGCAGCGCGCCGACTTCGGGGGTGAGAGCGATGGCGAATAGGCTCCGAACGATCGAGGCCGTCCGGGGGACGCTCCGCGACGAGATGGCCCGCGACGACTCGATCGTCGTCTACGGCCAGGACGTCGGCAGAAACGGCGGCGTCTTCCGGGCGACGCAGGGGCTCATCGACGAGTATCCGAACCGCGTCTACGACTCGCCGGTCGCCGAAGCGGGGATCATCGGCCTCGGCGTCGGCCTCGCGGCCTACGGGCTGAAGCCCGTACCCGAGATCGAGTTCGCGGGGTTCACCTACCAGGCGTTCCACCAGATCCAGCAGCACGTCGCCCGACTGCGGAGTCGGACGCGCGGGGAGTTCCACTGCCAGATGACGATCCGCGCGCCGTTCGGGGGCGGCATCCGGGCGCTCGAACACCACTCCGAGAGCTTCGAGGCCGGGTACGCCCACGTTCCGGGGCTCAAGGTCGTCGTCCCCTCGACGCCCGCCGACACGAAGGGGCTCCTGACGGCTTCGATCCGCGACCCCGACCCGGTGATCTTCCTCGAACCGACTCGCCTCTACCGTTCGATTCGCGAACCCGTCCCGGAGGAGGACCACGTCGTCCCCCTCGGCGAGGCCGACGTCGTCCGCGAGGGCGAGGACGTCACCGTCGTCGCCTGGGGCGCGATGCGCCACCGGGTGCTCGGCCTCGTCGACGACGTGGACGCGAGCGTGGAGGTGATCGACCCCAGGACGATCGCGCCGCTGGACACGGACGCGATCCTCGACTCCGTCAGGAAGACCGGCCGCTGCGTCGTCGTCCACGAGGCCCCGCGGACCGCCGGCATGGCCGCGGAGATCACCGCCCGCATCAACGACCGCGCCCTGCTGTACCTCGAAGCGCCGGTTCAGCGGGTCACCGGGTACGACGTGCCGTACCCCCTCTTCGCGAGGGAGAGCGCGTACGAACCCGACGACGACCGCATCAGGGCCGGCATCGAGCGGGCGCTGGAGTTCTGAGCGGCGGTCGGAACTACTCGCCGTTTCGTTCCATGTACCCCCGAGCCGTCTCCACGGCCTCCTCGCGCGCGACGGGGCCGTCGGTCAGATCGACCTGGTGGGCCGCCCCGAGTTCGTCGCGCGGCTGCGTGTACGCGACCCACCCGTCCCCCTCCGCCCTGCAGATGACTCGGTCTTCCGGGCCGAGCCACGACCGCAGGTCGTCGTCCGATTCCTCTTCCGTCCATCCCGACGGGGGACCCCCGTTCGGTTCGTCGTTCGGCGATGCCATCGTCTGTTACTGCACGGCTTCGATCGTGATACCTTTTCGCGAGAGATCCGCCGGAGAGCCGAACCGCCGCGGTCGAGCGAACCGACCGGAAACAGGTATTTCCGTGGGCGACCCCTACGCGCCGTCGGTGACTGTCGATGAGGGGTCAACGACTTCCGGTGGAGTGTCCCGTCTGCAACGAAGCGCTCGAGGAGGTGGACGAGGGCGGCGACCTCCGTTCTCACCTCATGAAGGAACACAGCAAGCGAGAGCTGGCGAAGGCGGTGCACGCGTACTTCGAGGAGAAAGAAGAACGGAGCGGCACGATCTCGGAGTGATCGCCGACGGCCGCCTCATCCGGAGACGGCGCCGAGGTACTCGTCGATGATCTCGCTCTTTCGGTGGCGTTCGTGGAGGTGGTCGCGCAGGTGGTTCCTGTTCGTACACTCGCGTCCGCAGATCGGGCACTCGAACTCGGCCATGACGTTCTCTACGGCGTGAACTGCTAAAAAACGGGAGGTGGACGGTCGAGTCGGGGTCGGGGTGAGGCCGATGCGGGAGAGGTGCGAGCGCCGCGGTGGACGACGGCGCTCGCGATCAGTTTCGAAGAGAGAAGGGGGAAGGATGACAGAGAGGCGGCGGGAACCGCGGCTCGCGCGGCGGTCGCCCGGAACGACGAGTACCCCCTTCCGTATCCGACTCGTCGAGTCCGCATAAAAATACTTCCGATATCGGATGAAATTATGCGCCGTCGGTGACGCTTCGCGCCCCGGTGAGAACGGGGGAGAACGGTTGACAGTACGGCACGCGGGAACGATAGCCGAGCGGTGACTCCGTTTTCCTCCCCCACTATTGATTGTCACCCTTGAGCTAAATATTTTCCGCTAATTCATCGGTTATTTTGGTGATCAGGGCGACTGCCGGCGTTGCGTTCGCCCCCGCGGCCGGCCGTTCCGTCGGTTGTCTCCCTTCCGTCGAGCCTCCGCTTCGCCGTCCCGTCGGTCGCCCGCTGGACTCATTGTCGCTCCGCCCCAGGCGTCGGTATGGAGTACGTCGACCGCCGGGGCGCGAGGCTCCCGAAGATCGGTCTCGGGACGTGGCGGCTTTCGGGCGCCGCCTGCGAGCGCGCGGTCGCGACGGCGCTCGATCTCGGGTACCGCCACGTCGACACCGCACAGCTCTACGGCAACGAGCGCCGCGTCGGGCGGGCGATCGCCCGCTCGGCGGTCGACCGCGAGGAGCTCTTCCTGACGACCAAACTCGCGCCGGGGAACGTGCGAGCCGACGGCGTCCGGCGGAGCACGGAGGAGAGCCTCAGGAGACTCGGCACCGACTACGTCGACCTCCTGCTCGTGCACTGGCCGAACCCCCGCGTTCGGCTCGCCGAGACGCTCGGCGCGATGAACGATCTCGTCGATGGGGGCCGCGTGAGACACGTCGGCGTGAGCAACTTCGGGCTCGACCGCCTGCGGGAGGCCCGCCGGATCAGCGACGCCCCGTTGCTCACCGACCAGGTGCAGTTTCACCCCTACAGGCCGAAGCTGGACCTGCTGTCGTACTGTCAGCGGCGCGGCCTCGTCCTCACCGCCTACAGCCCGCTGGCGCACGGCGGCGTGCTCTCGGACGACGTCCTCGGCCGCGTCGGCGAGCGGTACGGCAAGACGCCGGCGCAGGTCGCGCTCAGGTGGGCGATCCAGCACGAGGCCGTCGTCGCCATCCCGAAGGCGACGGGGCGGCGACACCTCGCGGAGAACCTCGACGTGTTCGACTTCGGGCTGACCGGCGCGGAGATGCGGGCGGTCGAGCGCCCGTCGCTACTGCGGACAGCCGTGGGCTTCGCGCGCGGGCGGCTCGGCCTCTGAGACCAGTCCCGCGAGG
Source organism: Halegenticoccus soli (assembly GCF_002844195.1). Lineage (GTDB taxonomy): Archaea > Halobacteriota > Halobacteria > Halobacteriales > Haloferacaceae > Halegenticoccus > Halegenticoccus soli. Next base: position 216,937 of record NZ_PEND01000007.1, on the reverse strand, counting down.
AACTTCCGGACGCGTTCGCCCGTCTCCGCCCACGTCGGGTGGGCGAGAAACGTCTCCCGCGCGGCGAGGCCCATCTCGGCCAGCCGATCGCGGTTGCGGCAGAGCGGGGCGACGGCGTCCGTGATCTCGCTCGGGTCGGCCGGGTCGACGAGCACGCCGTTCTCCCGGTGGGAGACGAGTTCGCGCGCGCCGCCGGCGGTGGACGCGAGGACCGGGAGGCCGAAGCCCATCGCCTCGACGTACGCGATGCCGAACCCCTCGTAGGAGGAGGGCATCGCGAGCAGGTGGCTGTCGGCGAGGAGCTCCGAGAGCGCCTCGTCGGGGAGGCGACCGGTGAGCGTGATCCGGTCGCCGACGCCCAGTTCGCCGATCTGCCGCCAGACCTCGGCGACGTACTCCCGGTCGACCCCGAGGTCGCCGACGACGGTCAGCCGCCAGTCGGCCCGCGTCCGTTCCAGCCCCTCGACGAGCGTGTGGACGCCCTTCCGCCGCGTCACGTTGCCCACGAAGACGACCCCGAGGGGCCCCTGGTGCGCCCGCTCTCGGATCCGGTCCGGATCGAGCGCCTCGCCGACCTCGTCGGAGATGGCGGCGAACCGATCGCCCGCGGGGTACGCGACGACCGACGGATCGGGGTCGGCGAGTTCGGCGACCGCCTCGCGGGTCGTCCGACTGTTGTGGACGAACGCGTCGACGCTCTCCAGGTACCGGCGCTCGATCCGCCGGTACACCTCGTTTCGCCAGTCGGCCCGCCGCTCGGCCGAGCGGAGGTGGTGGACGACGGCCACGACGGGCGCGTCGAGGTCGAGCCGTCGGTTGAACCAGGCCAGAGAGGGGTGACAGAGTTCGTCCTGGAGGAGGACGTCGAGGTCCGCCCGCCGGAGGCGGCCGCGGAGCGACCGCGAGGCGTTGTGCCCGAGCGATCGGACGTACCCCCGCTCGGGGAGGGAGAACACCCGAACGGTCTCGCCCGCCGATTCGAGGTGGTCCGCGACCTTCCGATCGTAGAGGAACCCGCCGGATCGTTCGTCGAGGTCCCCGTAGACGAGCAACCCGACGCGCATTCAGAGGTCCGTCTCGTACGACGCTCGCGCGCTCTCGTCCTCCCACATCGTGACCGCGGCCCGATCGGGGTTCGTCGGCTCCGCCTCCGCGACGACCTCCTCGCAGACGATCCGCGCGAAGTGCTCGACGCTCGGGTTCAACCCGTCGAACGCCGGCTCGTCGTTCAGCGTCGCGTCCCGGTACCGGTCGATGACCGCCGACATCGCCGCCTCCACGTCGTCGATGTCGACGAGGTAGCCGTACTCGTTCAGCTCCGGCCCCTCGAAGCCGACCTCGGCCGTGAAGCGGTGCGAGTGGAGGTCGCCCTCCGGCCCCGGGTTCGGAACCGTCAGGTAGTGCTGTGCGATGAACGACCGTCGCACGGTGACGGAGTACATGCCTGCGCTATCGCGCGCCGTAAGTAAAGATGATTTGCACGGTCTCCGCGGGCCGCGAATCGAGCAGCCGGTACGCCGACGCCGCCTCGTCGAGCGGCAGGCGGTGGGTGATCAACCGATCCGCGTCGAGCCGCCGCAGCCACTCCCACGCCAGATCGAGCCGGCGGTCGGTCGTCCACCGCCCGCGGAGGTCCGGATCGATCGTGCTGACCTGGCTGCTCTTGAGCTGGATGCGGCTGCGGTGGAAGCGCCCGCCGAGGTCGACCTCGGCGCGCTTGTCGCCGTACCACGACCCGATGACGACCGTGCCGTCGTACCCCGTGACCCCGACGGCGTCTTCGAGCGCGGCCGGATCGCCGGTGAGTTCGAAGGTCAGATCGGCACCCCGAGGCGCGTCGGGATCCGCCTCCGGTCCGGGGTCCAGGCGCGCCCGCGCCTCGTCCGGTGCCAGGCTCGCGTCGGCGCCGAACGAGCGCGAGCGGGTTCGCCTCTCGGGCACCGTGTCGACCGTCACGAGCCGGTCCAGCGGGAACGACGAGAGGACGGCCGTCGTCACCAGGCCGACCGCCCCCTGCCCGAAGACGGCGACGCGCTCGCCGACCGCCGGTCGGCCGTCCATCACGAAGTTGAGCGCGGTCTCGACTGTCGGGAGGAGCGCCGCCGTCGCGGGCGAACAGCCGTCGGGTATCCGTTCGAGCCGCTCCGGGCGGGCGACGAAGCGGCTCTCGTGCGGGTGAAAGCAGAAGACGGTCTCGCCGAGCCAGTCGTCGGACACGTCCTCGCCCGTCTCGGCGACGGTTCCGACGGCCGCGTACCCGTACCGGAAGGGGTACTCGAACGTCCCGGAGAGCGCCGGGATGGACTCGTCGGCCGGGAGATCGCTCGGGGCGTCGCCGTGATACAGGAGCAGTTCGGTGCCGGAGCTGACGGCCGACGCCTCCGTCTCGACGAGAACCTCGTCGGGTCCCGGTCCGGAGAGCGTCCGCTCGCGGACCTCGACTTCCCCCCGTCCGGTGAAGTACAACGAACGTGCGCGCATGGCGCTACCCGTCCCCCGGAGTCGGCGTCCGCCGCGCCGCGTCCGCCCCGGGCGCGACGGTTCGCGGACGGTCACGTCGGGCCCCTCGGCGTCCGACGACCGCGGGACGCCGCGGACCGTCGGTGTCGATCCGGACCTGGGTGGGGTGCGCGTTCGTCACACCGGTACCGGACGGAGGGGACGCACATCGTTCTTTGGTTCCTACCCGCCGTACGGCGGCGTTATCAGCCGACTACCCCGCGACGAGCGGGGATCGGCGTCGGCCCGAACCGCGGGTTTCAACAGCGACGGCCGCCTACGGTCGCCGATGAGCTACCGCGGCGCTGTGCTCGACGTGGACGGGACCGTCGTCAGGAGCGACGAGCCGATACCCGGCGCCGCCGAGGGGCTGGCGGCGCTGTCCGCCGCGGGCATCCGGCGGCTGTTCGTCTCGAACAACCCGACGAAGCCGCCCGCCGCCTACGTCGACCGCCTCGGCCGAGCCGGGTTCTCGGTGACGGCCGAGGAGGTGGTGACGTCCGGCACGGTGACGACCGCCTACCTGCGGGAGAACCACCCGGACGCGACGGTGTACCTCGTGGGCGATCCCGGCCTCCGCGAGCAGTTCCTCGACGCGGGAGTGACCGTCGTCGGCGAACCGACCGACGTCGAGGCGGTGGACGTCGCGGTCGTCTCCGTCGACCGTCGCTTCGACTACGAGCGGTTGACCGAGGCGCTCTCCGTCCTCTCCGACGACGGGGTGGCGTTCATCGGAACCGATCCGGACGTGACGATCCCGACGGCCGACGGGCTGATCCCCGGCTCCGGCGCGATCATCCACGCCGTCTCGGGCGTCGTCGGGAGGACCCCGGACCGCGTGCTCGGGAAGCCCTCGGCGACGGCCAGGCGGATGGTGCTCGACCGCCTCGGCGTCCCGCCGGAGGAGTGTCTCGTCGTCGGCGACCGCCTCGACACCGACATCGCGCTCGGGGAGCGCGCCGGGATGACGACGGTCCTCGTCCGCACCGGCGTCACGGACGAGCGCGCGAGCGCGCGCTCGGAGATCCAGCCGGACCACGTGCTCGACTCGGTGGCGGAGATAGGGCGCGTCATCGAGGGGTGAGCGCCGCGGAGGCAGACCGGCCCCGACCCGCCGTAGCGCGACGTGGACAACCGTTATCGTTTCGCGCGGCGAACACGCGCAGTGCCATGCCAGGCAAGAAACTCCTCATGCTCGTCGGCGACTTCGTGGAGGACTACGAGGTGATGGTCCCGTTTCAGGCGCTGCGGATGGTCGGCCACGAGGTCGACGCGGTCTGCCCCGAAAAGGGGGCGGGAGACGCGGTGAAGACTGCCGTCCACGACTTCGAGGGCGATCAGACGTACACGGAAAAGCCCGGTCACAACTTCGAGCTGAACGCGACGTTCGACGAGGTGGACGCAGACGAGTACGACGGACTCGTGATCCCGGGCGGCCGCGCGCCCGAGTACCTGCGGACGTACGACCGGGTGCTCGAAATCACCCGCGAGTTCGCCGAGGCCGAAAAGCCCATCGCGGCGCTCTGCCACGGCGCGCAGATCCTCGCGGCCGCCGACGTGATCGACGGGAAGCGCTGTACGGCCTACCCCGCGCTCGAATCGGAGGTGACGGCCGCCGGCGGCGAGTGGCGAAACGAGGTCGCCGTCGACGGGAACCTGGTTACGGGCCAGGCGTGGCCGGACCACCCCGAGTGGCTCTCGGCGTTCCTCGACGTGCTCGGAACCTCCGTCGAACACGGGGCGGCGGAGGCGACCGCGGACGACTGAGCGGGCGCGCAACGGACGATCGAACGGACGCGCAACCGGTGACTGAGCGGACGCGTGGACGATCGGGTGCGCGACGGACCGTCGGCGGCGGTCGGGTCGGCGGAGGCCTCGCGGAGGTTTCGCGGAGGCGCGAGTCCGACGACCGGCGACCGTCACCCCCGCCGCGGATTTTCAGAGCCGCTGGCATTTGTCTGACGGTACGTTTATGTTGCGGACGCCGTACTGTGTGGTATGGAAGCGATTGACACGCCATACGTCTTCCGCGACGAGGTGGAAGAGCCCCCGACGTACGACGTCGAAGAGCGCGAGGTCGTCATCGTCGACGGTCAGGCCATGAGCTTCCGGAGCTATCGCCGGTAGGCGAGTCCCCTCGAACGGCCTGCCGATTTCTGCCGTCGCTCTCCGCTCGGCTCGCGGGAACGAAAAGACGGGACGTCGGAGCGGACGCGATCGGCGGGAACGCGTCGCGTCGGATTGCGTCCGTGTCAACGCTCGGATCGCGTCCGTGTCAGCGCTCGGAACGCGTCGCGCCGCCGTTCAGAACGCGCCGCCGTGGGCGGAGATGTCGGCGTGCAGCCCCTCGCGGAGCGCCGAGTGGACGTGGCAGATGTCCTCGCCGCGCTCTACGATCTCGTCGAGCTCGTCGTCCGAGAGGTCGGCCTCGACGTGGATCTCGAAGCGGATCGCTTCGAGGTCGTCCTCGTCGTTCAGGTCGGCGTCGGCGTCGATCTGGACCTTCCCGAGGTCGTCGTGGCCGGCCTGCCGGCCGCCGACGCGGAAGGCGGGCAGGAAGCACGCGGCGTAGGTGGCCACGAGCGTCGCGTTCGGGTTCGGGCCCTCCTCGTCCGTCGGGTCGATCGACAGGTCGTAGTCGCCGACCTGGCTGGTGCTCGCGAACCCCTGCTCGCTGACGGTGGTGGTCTGGATGTCGCTCATGCGTTCTGTTCGACGGACGCGACTGTCCTAAAGATTGTCCACTCGGGCGAGCGCGGCGAGCGCGCCATCGAATAAAAGAGTCGGAGATCGCCGCTCAGAACGCGCCGCCCTCGATGGTCGTGTCTGCGTGGAGGCTGTCCTTCAGCGCGTCGTGGACCTTGCAGAGTTCGAAGCCGCGCTCGACGATCTGTTCGCCCTGCCCGTCGTCGAGGTCGGCCTCGACCCGGATGTCGAACGAGACCGATTCGAGCTTGTCGTCGTCGTTGAGTTCGCCGGACGCGTCGATCTCGATGCGGCCGAGGTCGTCGACGCCGCGCTGCCGCCCGCCGACGCGGAGCGCGGGGACGTAACAGGACGCGTACGCCGCGAGCAGGCTCTCCAGCGTGTCCGGCGCGTCCTCGGCGTTCGGATCGATCGCGGTCTCGAAGTCGCGGATCTGGTTGGTCGAACTGAACCCCTCCTCGGAGACGGTGTGGACTTCTTTCGCCATGCGGGTGCAGTATCGACGGCCAGACCCTAAATCGTTCCCGCCGCGGCCAACGCGGCCGATCCGGAGCGCCGGAGATACGGATCCGGTCGGTCGAAGATCCGAAACTCGGGGGCGAATCGACGCCCCGCTCGACCGCCTTATTCGAGCGCGAACGTCTCGTCGCCGTCGAGGACGTGCACCTCGGCGCTCGCGCCGGTCGCCTCGACCTCGCGCACGAAGTCGTCGGTGTCGATCTCGATCGGGGGGAAGGTGTCGTAGTGCATCGGGAAGGCGTGGTCGACGCCGAGCCAGTCCGCCGCGACGGCCGCCTGCCAGGGGCCCATCGTGAAGTGATCGCCGACCGGCAGCGCCGCCGCGTCGGGTTCGAGGAACGGGGCGATCACGTCGCGCATCTCGGTCATGAGCGCCGTGTCGCCCGCGTGGTAGAAGGTCAGGCTCTCCTCGTCGGACACCTGCGTCGGCTTCGTGTCGCTGATCACGTACCCCGTTGGCATCCCGACGTCGTACTCGTAGCCGGTGTTGACGCCGTTCGTGTGGTCGGCGCGGACCATCGTCACGAACGCGTCGCCGCACTCGACGGTGCCGCCGATGTTCATCCCCATCCCGCCGACGGCGTCCTCGAAGCCGAACTCGTCCTGCGCGAACCCGACGAGCTCCGGCGTCGCGACGAGCGTCGCGTCCGAGAACTCGCCCGCGTGGCCGATGTGGTCCGCGTGCCCGTGGGTGAGAAGCACGTAGTCCGGCGAGTCGAGGTCCGAGGGCTCCTTCGAGGTCTTCGGGTTGTCGAAGAACGGATCGACGAGGAGCGAGGTGTCGCCGACGGTGACGTGCCAGGTGGAGTGGCCGTGCCAGGTGAGTTCCATGGACATAATCCGCCGTACACTACTCCCGACGGCCACCTGAATGTTGCCCCGACGGAAAGTCCCGCCGCGGCCCCGCTCGGGCCGTCTTACGGGTTCTCGCCGGGGTCCTCGTCCGTGATCTCCGCGATCTCGGCCCCCTCGACGTACTTCGTCTCGCCGTCGATGCGAAGCTGGATCGTCCGCCCCGGGACCTCGCGGGGCTCGCCGTCCTCGGGGACCGACACGCGCGTCACGTTCTCGTAGGTCACCGGCTTCCGCAGGATCGTCTGGTCGCCGTACTCGACGCGCTCCCACTCGTCCTCCGGACCGACCTCCTCCGTTCCGAAGTACTCCTCGGAGTCGGTGTCCACCGGCTCGTCGCCCGACTCGACCGTCTCCTTCGCGTCGTCCCGCCGGTACTGATACAGGTACGCCAGCATGGCCGGACGTTCACCGTCGTTCGTGAAAAACGTTCGTTCGGCGGGGTGGACGGCGGACGCGGGACCGACGTCGACGTCGCTGTGGGTCGGCCGGGGGTTCGCCGCCTTGCAAAGGCCTAAAGAACGGCGGAACGCACCGACCGCCATGCACCACGTCAGATTCCGCGACCCCGCCGGGGCCGTCCGGCGCGGGCGGTGGCGCGAGGACGCGATCACCTTCGGCGGCGAGCGGTACGACCCCGACGAGGTGGACGTGCTCGCGCCGGTCGAGCCGTCCAAGATCGTCTGCGTCGGCCGAAACTACGCCGACCACGCGGCCGAGCTGGACAACGACGTGCCGGATCGGCCGCTCCTGTTCCTCAAGCCGCCGAACGCCGTCGCGGGCCACGGCGACGCGATCACGCTGCCGGCCGGGAAGGAGCGCATCGACCACGAGGCGGAGCTGGGCGTCGTGATCGGCGAGCAGTGCCGCCGCGTCGCCGCCGCGGACGCGATGGACGTCGTCGCCGGCTTCACCTGCGTCAACGACCTCTCGAACCGGGACGACCAGCGGCGGGAGACCAACTGGGTTCGCGGCAAGGCGTTCGACGGGGCCGCGCCGATCGGCCCGGTGGTCGCCGATCCCGAGGACGTCCCCGAGGACGCCGCCGTCCGGCTGCGCGTCAACGGCGAGACGAGACAGGACGGGCGGCGCGACCGGATGCTGTTCGACGTGCCGTCGCTGATCGAGGAGATCACGGCGTACGTGACGCTCGAACCCGGCGACGTGATCGCCACGGGGACGCCCGAGGGCGTCGGTCCGCTCTCCGACGGCGACCGCGTCGAGGTCGAGATCGAGGGCGTCGGCGCGCTCGAACACTCGGTTCGGATCCCGTAGCGCGATCGGTCGCCGGCTCCCAGCCGTTCGAGAGCGCGGCGTCGAACGGGAAACGGGAAACGAGATCGCCGAGACGCGCGCGATGAAGCGGGCGTCGCGTGGGCCTCGGGCGTGGGCATCCTCGCCTGGAAGGAGCTGTCCGGGGACCTGAGCGACGAGGAAGCGACGGAAACGAGGGAAGCGAACTGAGCGCGGGCGAGCGCGGTCCCGCGAAGAGCCCTTACCGGCCCGCCGCCAACGTCGGACGATGGAACGGCGACGCTACCTGCGGGCACTCGGTGCCGGAAGCGCCCTGGGGTTGGCCGGCTGCGCCGACTCGAACCCCCGGGTCGACAGCGCGCGCGCCGCCCGGCGGGGCGACGACGCGGCGACGCTCACCCTCGCAACGGCCACGACCGCGCACGACGCGGGGCTGCTCGACGCGCTCCACCCCGCGTTCGAGCGGCGGTTCGACGCCCGGGTGAGGACGCTCGTCCGCGGGACGGGCGCGGCGCTGCGGACCGCCGCCGACGGCGACGCCGACGCCGTGTTGGTCCACGCCCGCGGCGCCGAGGACGCGTTCCTCCGCGCCGGCCACGGCGTCAACCGGCGCGACCTCATGCACAACGACTTCCTCGTCGTCGGTCCCGAGTCGGACCCCGCGGGGATCGGCAGTTCCGGCGGTCCCCGCGAAGCGTTCCGCCGGATCGCGGCGTCCGGAGCGCTGTTTCTCTCCCGGGGCGACGACTCGGGAACCCACCGGAAGGAGCGCGACCTCTGGGCCGCGGCGGGCGTGGACCCGACGGGTCGATGGTACCAGTCGACCGGCACCGGGATGGGGAAGACGCTCGTTCAGGCGGGACAGCGCGGCGCGTACACGCTCTCGGATCGCGCGACGTTCCGAGTGACGCGGGACTCGACGGGGCTCGTCGCGTTCGTCGAAGGGCCGCTCGGCGGCGGCCCGCCGATCCTGAAAAATCCGTACGGCGCCATCGCCGCCAACCCGGCCCGCCACCGGACGAACTACGCCCTGGCGATGGCGTACGTCGGCTTCCTCACCGGCCCCGAAGGCCAGCGCCGAATCGGCGGGTACGGCGCGGAGGGCGACGACGGGCCGCTTTTCGTCCCCGACGCGATCTCCGAGACGCCGCGGTTCGGCCAGTACGTGCCGCGGGGCTGGTCGGACGAGTAGGCGCACGCGACGCCGGGCGCCGGGCGCGAGCGCGACGAGTCGACCGCCCGGTCAGGCCGGTTCGGGCCGGTTCAGTCCGCTCGGTCGTCCCGGTCGTCCGTTTCGCCGCCCTCGTCTCCGTCCCCGTCGGCGTCGGCCTCGACGTCGAGCGCCCGCTCGGCGAGCCGCTTCTGCGCCCGGCGGAGCCGCTCGGAGAGCGCCTGGTGGGTGATCCCGAGTTCGTCCGCGAGCTCCTCCGACGAGACGCCGCGCGGGACATCGAAGTACCCCCGCTCGACGGCGGCGACGAGCGTCTCGTGTTGCTCTTCCGTCAGTCCGAACCGGCCGCGTTCGGCACCGCGGTCGAGTTGATAGACCCGCTCCACGTCGAGGTCGACGCCGCGCTCCCTGCAGTAGTGGAACGTGTTCGACAGCGACTCGTGGTCCGCGAACAGGACGCGGAGCCGCCAGCCGTCGGCCGCCCCCCGCGCGCTCAGTATCGTCCCCTCCTCCTCCACGAGCACCCGGAGCGCGAGGCGGATCCGGTCGACCCACTCCATCGCGTACAGCCGTTCGCCGTCGAGGTCGGCCAGCGGTTCGACCGACGCGACGCTCGGGTCCGCGCGGAGCGCGTCGTCCAGCTCGCCGAGTCGCGTCTCGTCTCCGAGCGCCCAGACGAAGGGCATCACCCTGTCGTCCTCGTGGGCGACCACGCGCTCGACCTCGAACGCGACGTCGGGGACCGCGGCGAGCGTCTCCGAGAGGGCGAACTGGTCCGCGGGGATGCGGACGGCGACGATGGTTCCCATTGCGACGTGTCGGACAGACGGGGAGGTCGCGGATCAGGGTGACGGCCGCGGGGACGGAGCCGGGCGGGGGACGCGCGTCGGCCGATCGGAGAGACGGTCCGGGGACGCGCGTTCCCCCACCGGCCGATGGTTCGGCGGCGACGCGGGCTACGCGTACGAGTAGCGCGGGGCGGTCGGGGCGGGTTCGGCGACGCGGCGGTCGGCGAGCGACTCGACGTCGGCCCGCAGCCGTGCGGCGCAGTCGAGGCGCATCCGCCGCGCCTCGTCCTCGTACAGCTCGCCCGGACCCGAGAGCTGCGACGAGAGGGGACGGTAGGCGCGGATGTCGAAGCCCAGCGCGTCGAGGTACTCCCGGACGCGCGCCGATCCGAGCCCCCACCGAACGGCCTCGTCGCTCAGCGTCCGGAGGTCGCCGAACTCGGGGATCCGGATTCGGTCGGCCGACACCCCCGGATCGCCGAACTCGACGGGCGTGCGCTCGGTCCGCTCCATCAGGGCGGCGACGTCGGCCACGAGCCGCAGGAGCTGGCTCGGCAGCGCGGCGTCCGGCGCGCGCCACTCGACCGTCGGGAGCGACCGGCGGAGCCGGACCGGCGCGAGCACCGCGTCCTCGGGGGTGAAGTGGGCGTGGACCTCGCTCTCGGAGACTCCGCGGTCGGCCGCGATGTCGACGAACCCCTCGAAGTCCCGGCGGACGCGGCGCTCCCACTCGTCGACGCCGTCGACGTACGGCTGGAGGTCGCAGTACCGCCGGAACCGGTCGCCGCACCGTCGCCGGTAGGCGTCCGCGCGCGCACAGTCCATCGTGCGTTCGCCCCGGTAGTACGGCGAGGAGCTCACGAGCGAGATGACGGGGTCGAGCGCGGTGAGCAGGTCGAGCTGGCGCTCGACGCGTCCCTGCTCGAAGTGGACGTGGGTGCCGGCGCAGTTCTTGGCGCTCAGGATTCCGTCGCCGTAGATCTCCTCGAAGAGCTCACCCCGGCGGGTCGTCGCGGGGACCGACAGCTCCGTGAGCGGCGTGCCGAGCGGGACGAGGTGCCGATCCGTCTCCTCGGCTGCGTCGAGCACCGTCCGGAGCGTCTCCTGGAGTTCGCGGCCGAGCGACCGAACGCTCTCGTGCGGCGAAGTCTGGATCTCGAGCAGCGGCCCGACGAACTCGGGCTTCGCGTGCTCGTGTGCCTCGACGAGGTCGCGACCGTCGCACGGACGGCCGCGATCGTCGACGACCCAGTACTCCACCTCGAGTCCGAGTTTCATGGGTTTGAGTCGGGCGCGACTCTGGGCCGCGGCCCGGTACCCCTCTTTCGTTTCGTCGTCGGCTAAGCGCAGAGCCTGCGAGCGCAACCCCATTAAGTACTCGACCCTCGAACGGTGAATCGAACGCGGGTTTTTCTGCCGTTTCGGTGCCTCTATGCGGGTTTCGGGATTTGACGCCTCGTCTCGGTCACAACCGTCGAAGATCGCCGCGGGTCGCCGCGGACGCCGCCGGCGGTCGGTGGTTCGCGCCTCGACGATCGACGGCTCGGGCCGTCGGCGGTGGCGCGGAAGCGGCCGACCGCTGTAAGCACCCTTAAGACCGGCCGCCCGCATCCATCGCACATGCAGCCACGGGATCTCTCAGCGCACTCCCCGTACGTCCCCGGGCGCGGGTCGGAGGAGGTGGCCCGCGAACTCGGGATGGACCCCGACGAGCTGACGAAGCTCTCGTCGAACGAGAACCCCTTCGGGCCGAGTCCCGAGGCGGTCGAGGCCGTCCGGGAGGCGGCCCCGAACGTCGACGTGTACCCGACGACGTCGCACGCGGACCTGACGGAGAAGTTAGCGGCGAAGTGGGGGCTCGTCCCCGAGCAGGTGTGGGTCAGCGCGGGGGCCGACGGCTCGATCGACTACCTCTCGCGCGCGATGCTCGAACCCGGCGACCGCGTGCTCGCGCCGACGCCCGGATTCTCCTACTACGGGATGAGCGCCCGGTACCACCACGGATCGGTCGCCGAGTACGAACTCTCGAAGGACGACGACTTCGCGCAGACGCCCGAGACGGTGCTCGACGCGTACGACGGCGAGCGGATCGTCTACCTCACGACGCCGCACAACCCGACCGGATCGGCGTTCCCGCTCGAAGCGGTCTCCGAGCTGGCCGAGTCGGTCGAGGCGCACACGCTGCTCGTCGTCGACGAGGCGTACGGCGAGTACGCCGAGCGGGCGAGCGCGATCGGCCTGCTCTCCGACCACGACAACGTCGCCGTCCTCCGGACGTTCTCGAAGGCTTACGGCATCGCCGGCCTCCGGATCGGCTGGGCGGCCGTCCCCGAGGCGTGGGCGGACGCCTACGCGCGCGTGAACACGCCCTTCGCGGCGAACGAGGTCGCCTGCCGGGCCGCCCTCGCCGCCCTGGACGACGACGCGCACGTCGAGCGAACCGTCGAGACCGCCCGCTGGGCGCGCGAGTACATGTACGAGCACCTCGACGCCCGCACGTGGGAGAGCGCGGGCAACTTCGTGCTGGCCGAGGTGGGGGACGCGAGCGCGGTCGCCGAGGCGAGCCAGCGCGAGGGCGTCATCGTCCGCGACTGCACGAGCTTCGGCCTCCCCGCCTGCATCCGGATCTCCTGCGGCACCGAAGCGGGGACCAGGCGGGCCGTCGAGACGCTGAACGGCGTGCTGGCCGAGGTGGCGAAGCCGTGAGAGTCGCCGTCACGGGGACGCCCGGAACCGGCAAGACGACGGCCGTCGACGCCGTCGGGACGGACCTCCCGGTCGTCCACCTCAACGACGCCGTCCGCGAGCGCGATCTCTGGACCGACCGCGACGAGGGACGGGACTCGCTCGTCGTCGACCTCGACGCGGTCCGGGAGTGGCTGGGCGACCGAGACGGGATCGTCGAGTCCCACCTCGCGCACCTCCTCGACGCCGACAGGGTCGTCGTCCTGCGGTGCCGACCGGACGTGCTGGAGGAGCGACTCTCGGAGCGCGGGGTTCCGGAGGCGAAGGCCCGCGAGAACGCCGAGAGCGAGGCGCTCGACGTGATCCTCTCGGAGGCCGTCCAGCGCCACGGCGAGGCGAAGGTGTTCGAGATCGACACGACCGACCTGACGCCCGGGGAGGTCGCCGCCGAGATACGGGCCGTCGTCGACGGCGAGCGCGACCCGAGCGCCGGGACCGTGGACTTCCTCGACTACCTCCGAGAATCATGACGCTCGATCAACTCCGCCCGGTGGCGAACCGCGCGCTGAACCCCTTCGTCTCCGTTGCCGACACGGCCGGGCTGACGCCGAACGGCGTGAGCGTCATCGCCTTCGGCTTCGCCGCCGCGGCCGGGGTCGCGTTCTACCTCGCCACCCCGCTGTGGTACGCCCTGGGGGCGGCGTTCGTCTTCGCCAACGGCTGGCTCGACCTCCTCGACGGCGCGCTCGCCCGCGAGCAGGGCGTCGCCTCGAAGGGCGGCGACCTGCTCGACCACGTGCTCGACCGCTACGCCGACATCGTCGTCATCGCAGGCCTCGCCGCCGGCGTCGGGCGGTACGCCCTCGGCCTCGCGGCCGTCACGGGCGTGCTCATGACCTCCTACCTCGGGACGCAGATTCAGGCGGTCGGACTCGGCCGCGAGTACGGCGGCCTGCTCGGCCGGGCCGACCGGCTCGCGCTCGTCGGCGTCGCGGGCGTGCTGGCGGCGGTCGTCCCCGACCCCCTCGTCTTCGGGCTGACCGCCGTCGGCCTGCTGCTCGCGCTCTTCACCGTCGTGGGGCACCTCACGGCGCTCCAGCGGTTCTGGGGCGCGTGGTCGGACCTGCGGTGAGCGGCGCGCGACCGGTTCGGAGCGGAATCGGCCGACGGAATCGCTGCGTGCATTTTATAGCGGGGGATCATCTATCACGACTCATGCCCCAGTGCGAGATGTGTGGCGCCGAGAAGCCGTCACTCACTACCACGAAAGTCGAGGGTGCCGAACTGGAGCTGTGCGACAACTGCAAGGGGTTCGGCACCGAAGTCCGCACTGAGTCTTCGGGGTCGAGCGCGTCGACGAAGTACTCCACGTCGAGTTCGTCGAAGTCTTCGACCGCTTCGCAGTCGTCGGGCGGCGCGTCCGCCGGGTCCGGGTCGACCCGACGGCGCCGGGACATGTTCGACGACATGGACGAAATCGCGACCGACTACGACGACCGCATCCGTCGCGCGCGCGAGGGGATGGGACTGAGCCAGGAAGACCTCGCAAAGCAGCTCAACGAGAAGGCGAGCCTCATCCGGAAACTCGAACGCGGCGACATGCTCCCGAACGACACGATCCAGCGGAAGCTCGAGCGGAAGCTCGACATCTCGCTGACCGAAGGCGGGGACACAGACGAGGCCGAGTGGTCCGGCGGGGGATCGACGACGACCACGCTCGGCGACGTGGTGAAGCGGAAGGACTGACGGCCCGTCCGTGCGGTCACCGTCCGCCGTTCTCCCGAGCGCTCACTGTCCGTACCCGTGTCCGAGCGCCAGCGCGACCGCGTTCAGCGCGAGCAGCGACAGAAACAGCGGCAGCCACGTTCCGTTCACGCCGACGGCGATGAGTCCCAGGAGCACCAGCGGTAGCACCACCGCCAGCCAGAACGCGACGAGCTGCACGGATCGGAACACGGAAGCGGAGTTTCGCACACCCATAGCTCGTTCAGTAACGTACGACGGGCCGGTACGTAGCTAAGCGGTCCCTATTCGGGGAAACGGCCCGTCCCGGTCGGAGAAATGACTCGCTTCGCGTCGGTTGGGCGCGTCCTAAGCGGCTCGGATAATCAAGCTATTTGCCCCTCGGGGAACCTCGTTGGGTATGTTCATCCTGGTGAACCTGAAGGCGTACCCCTGCGATCCGATCGAGGTCGCGACGGCCGCGCGCGACGTGGGCGACGAGTCCGGCGTCCGCATCGCGGTCGCGCCGCAGGCGGCGCACCTGTCTCGCGTCGCGGAGACGGAAGTCGAGACGTGGGCCCAGCACGTCTCGCCGAACGACTACGGCAGCCACACCGGCAGCACGCTCGCCGAGGCGGTCGCCGAGGCCGGCGCGACGGGAACGCTCGTCAACCACTCCGAAAAGCGGCTGAAGCTCGCCGACGTCGACGGCTCGGTTCGCGCGGCGAAGCGCGCGGGGCTCGAAACGGTCGTCTGCGCCAACAACCCCGCGCAGATCGGGGCCGCCGCGGCGCTCGAACCCGACGCGGTCGCGGTGGAGCCCCCGGAGCTCATCGGGGGCGACGTTTCGGTGAGCACCGCCGACCCGGAGATCGTCGAGAACGCGGTCGAGGCGGCCGCCGCGGTCGACGAGGCGGTCGACGTGTTCTGCGGCGCGGGCATCTCGACCGGCGACGACGTGACCGCGGCGGCCGACCTCGGTGCGGAGGGAATCCTCCTCGCCAGCGGCGTCGCGAAGGCCGACGACCCCGAAGCGGCACTGAGAGACCTGGTCGAGCCGCTGTAGGCCGCGACCGCGCCCCGTAAACGAACAGTTTCGCCGACCGTTTCGCCCGGTCGGCAGCGACTACCGGATTTTCCGTTCCGCCTGTCGCCCGTCGTCGAGGAACGTCGCTTCGACGGCGGCGACGATCGCTTCGAACTCGTCGTCGTCGAGCCTGTCGGCGTACTCCTCGCGCACGAGGTCGGGGAGGGCGTAGGCGTACCGGCCGCGGCCCGCGTGGCGGACGAGCCCCGCGCGGCGGAGCGGCCGGTTCCGGCTGTAGGCGAGCCGCTGGTCGCCCGAGCCGCCCGCGGCCACGTGCGCGTCCACCGGTTCCCCGACGCGGCGGTCGCGGTAGTACCGCAGCATCCGACGCGAAATCGGATCGAGCTCCGCGATGAGCGCGCCGAGCTCGACGACGACTCCCCGCCGCTCGTCGTCGGCCTCGTCGACGACCTCCTCGAACCCGGGGTACGGCTGTGCGACGTACTCGGCGTCGGACGCCGCATCGTCGTCCGCTTCGGCGTCGGCTTCGCCGTCCGTGCGCGTCGGTCCGTCGGCTCCCGGCGCGTCGTTTCTTTCCGCCTTCTCGTCGGTTTCTACCGCCGTCTTCGTTTCCGTCGCCTTCTCGCGCTCCGACGCGTCGATCCGGCGCGACGCGTCGACGGCGGTCGAGGAGTCGTCCGACGCGGCCGCGGCCTCGCCGCCGGCGCTCCGCTCGTACGCGTGAAGCTCGGTCTGGTGCTCCGGTCGCTCGAAGTTCCGTCCCTGGCCGCCGCGGTAGGGCGCGTCCGCCTTCCGGAGCATCGCCTGGGCGAACTGATCGGCCATCCGGCTCATGTCGCGGGCCTCCTCCAGCTCGCGCTCCAGCTGCTCGATTCGCTGTCGCTTCTCGTCGAGCTCCTGGCGGAGATCGGCGAGTTCGCTCTCGCGCCGGGCCTTCTCGTCGGAGATGTCGCGGAGCTCCGAGACGAGGTCGCCGCTGACGGACTTCAGCTCCGGCCGCTCGAAGTCGTCGAGGCCGGGCGTCGCGCCGGCGTCGAACGTCTTCTTGCGGTGAAACTGCACGCGCCGGACGGACTCGCTCCAGTCGGTCATCAGGAAGGCCTCGCCGTTGCCCATGTCCTCGATGGCGTCGGCGTACTCGCCGCCGAGGATGCGGCCGACGACCTTGGTGTCGTTCCCCCAGGTGAGTCGGTGCCAGACGAGCCAGTCGCACTGGGTGATGAAGTCCTTCTTCACGTCCGCCGGGCGCTGGCTGATGCCGACGACGCCGAGGCCGTGCTTGCGGCCGCGCTTGCCGATCTTGATCAGCATCTTCCCCGCCTCGCCGACGCCGCCCTTCTCCGGGATGTACTCGTGGCACTCCTCGACGAGCATCAGGAAGGGTTTCTTGAGCTTCTTCTCCTTCGCGAACAGCTGTTTCGACACCTCCAGGAGGAGCTCCTGACCGTCGCTCTCGTCGAGGTACCCCGAGACGTCGAGGATGATCGGGACGTTCTGCTCCAGCGCCAGCGCCGCGATCTTCTCCGCGTGCTCGGGGCTCACCTGGATGTCGCACTCGTCGTCCGCGCCGGCGTGGAGGATCTCGTAGGACTCCTTCAGTCCGTAGTACTCCCCGTCGGTGTCGACGATGAGGACCGGGAAGTTCTTGTCGAGGAGGTTCTCGATGATGACGCTCGCCGTGTTGGAGTTGTGGACGAACACCCCGTTCGCGACGAAGTTGTCGTTGAGTTCGACGTCCAGGTCGTACACCGTCCGCTCCTCGTCCAGCCGCTCGACCGAAACGACGCGCTTCCACTGGACGTCGGACTCGCCGAACGCCCGGGCTCGACCGCCGACGTCGAGTTCATCGACGAGGCGGTTGTAAGTCCGTCTCCCGGCTTTCTGCTTGCGGGTGAGGTTGTGGACCGAGGCGCCCTCGATTCTCCGCTCGCTGTCGCGCGTCGTCCAGTCCGCCCCCCGGGCGGTCACGTTGAGGACCGGGCCGAAGTTCGGGATCATGTCCTTGGAGTTGTACCGATCACCGGTCGCGAGCTCCGTGCGGAGTTCGGCGAGGCGCTCCGACTTCGATTCGACGCTCAGGTCGACCGTGTCGTCGAACGCGTCGATACAGAAGGAGTCGACGGTGAGCCGGCGATACCGGCGGTCTTCGCCCTCGTAGAGCGTGAACTTCTCTCGAACCGTCGACGAGATTCCGAACTGACGGAGGAGCTCTTTGAGTCCGTCTACGAGTCGTTCCGACTTCGACATCGCGGCGACGGCGTTTTCGCCGACCGTCCCGTCACCGTCGAAGTACCCGGAGAGGAGTCCGGCGCGGAACGCGGACGGCGCGTCGAACGCCCAGTTCGGGATCCGCTTGTTCGCCGACCCGCTCCCAAACTCGGCTTCGAGGAACCTCGCGTACGGTCGGAACCCCTTGTTGCAGGTCCGTTCGTAGACGTTGTAACCGCGGGACCGGAGGAACTCCTTGACGCCGTCGTCCACGTTCGAAATCTGGAGCGTCAGACCGGAGTCGAACGATCCCTCGGCGAGGTACAGCCCGATCTCCTTGCCGGTCGCAAAGTCGAGCGTCAGCCGGCGGAGCTCCTCTCGCGGGCCGCTCTGGATCACCCCTCCGTCGACCCTGATGTTGTTCGCGTCGTCGACGTACTCGGCGAGGTCGATTTCGGTCGCGGATTCGGCGCTCGGGAGCTCCCGGGAGAGCGGCATCCACGTGCCCTCCTCGAGTTCGTCGCCCCTGACGGGGACGATTTCGAGCCCGTCGACGGTGAGGAAGCTGTGGTCCTCGGTGCCGACGAGCTCCGTTCCGTCCTCCAGCGTGATCCGCAACAGTCGGTCGTCGGTGTGGCTGATCGTCGCTCGCACCTCCCGGAACTCCTGTCGGTACGTGCGTTTGTTCAGGGAGAGTACCTTCTCGCCCTCCTCGACCTCCTCTATCGGTTTCCGCCCGTTCGCCGTGTGAACGGGCGTCCCCTCCAGGATGCTCTTCCCCCCGCCCGATTTCCCGGTGATGAACCCGCGTCCGGTGAGGATCTCGACGACGGGGAGCTCGACGGGCGATCCCGGTTCCGCGTCGTCCGTCCCACCCGGGCCAGCGCTCACCTCGGCAACCGCGATCGTTTCCGTGTCCGTCATGCGCTTCGTGGGGTGTCTCTCCCCGCGACAGTATAACTTACCGGGGGATCGCCCTCGGAAACGATCGCCCGCCGCCGACGCCGTCGGACCCCGTCGGCTCTCGTCACGCCCGGTCGACCGAGAGCAGCGAGAAGCTCCAGCCGGTCGCGCGCCCCTCGTACTCGTCGAAGACGAGCGAATCGCTCGCGACCCCGCCCGCTTCGATCCGCGCCGTTCGCCGCCGGCGCAGCGTGTCGCCCCCGCCGAGCGTGAGCGTCCCCTCGAACGTCGCGTCCACCGCGAACTCGTGATCGTTCCGGATGACGTAGTTGACGTACACCGGCTCGTTCGGGTCGGCGTGCGCCCCGTTGGAGTTCGAGTACACGTCGACGTTACCCCGGAGATCCGGCGTCGACTCTCCGGCCGGGTCGGTCGCCGTCGGCGACGAATCCTCGGTCGCGGTTCGATCGGAACGGTCCGGCGACGGCGCTTCGCCCCCCTCGGCGGTCGCGGGCGGAGACGGCGTCGACTCGCCGGTCGGGTCGGCGGGCGTCGAGGACGGACCCTCGGCGGTCGCGCCAGTCGTCGGCGACGCCCTGTCGTCCGCACCGCCGCCATCGCCTCCGCTTTCGCCGCTCCCGTCCTCGTCGCTCGCGCCCCCGGTTCCGCCTGCGCCCGGAAAGAGGCGGATGTGCGGCGAACCGGCGTACGTCGCGGCGGCCCAGCCGAACGCCGCGCCGACGACGACTCCGAGGAGGACCCGTCGCTCCATGTGGTTTCGCTGACTTGTCGGGAAATAAGCCTTTCTCCGAACTACTCAAAGTCCAGCAGCGACGCCTGGCCCTCTTCTCTGCGGTCGGCCGCCGAATCGCTCGCAGCGCCGTCGGTCGGCGGTGGATCACCCGCCGTCGCACCACCCGCCGTCGCGTCGGCGGCCGTCGCGTCGGCCGCGGTCGAATCGACCGAGGTTGAGTCGGCGGCCCAGCGGCTCAGGTCCGCGACGGTCGCGTCCGCTTCGGCCGCGCCGGGCGGCGCGGGTGTCGGATCCGATGCCGAGTCCGGTTCCGCGTCCGCCGCCGAGCCGTCCCAGCCGTCGAGCCTGGCCTGATCGCCGGCCGAGAAGCTCAGCTTCGAGACGCGGACGCCGAGTTTTCGAACCTCGTCGTCGGCGAACTCCGAGAGGAGGTCGAGCGCGACCTCCTCGACGAGGTCGGGGTCGTCCACCGGACCGGGAAGCGACTTCGCGCGGGTGTGCACGTCGAACGGCGGGGTGACGACCTTGACGCCGATGGTCCGGTACAGCGCGTCCCTGCTCCTGGCTCGCGCGGCCACGTCGGCCGCGAGCGTCCGGACCTTCTCCCGCTTGCGGTCCGTCTCGGCCGTCGCCTCCGTGAACGCCGACTCCCGCGAGAGGCTCTTCGGTCGGCCGGTCGGGGTCACCTCGCGGTCGTCGTCGCCGCGGGCGCGGTCGTACAGCTCCCGACCGCGCTCGCCGAACCGCGCGCGGAGCGCCGACGGGTCCGCCGCCGCCAGATCGCCGGCCGTCTCGACGTCCATCTCGCGGAGCTCCCGCGCGGTGACCGGCCCGACGCCGTGGAGCTCGTCGACGGGTATCGGTTCGAGGAAGTCGCGCACCTCTCCGGGTCCGACGACGACGAGCCCCTCGGGCTTGTCGTAGTCGCTCGCGAGCTTGGCCGTGCTCATGTTGGGAGTGACGCCGATGCTTGCAGGGACCCCCACCTCCCGCGCGATCCGGTCCCGGACGTGCCTGGCGTACCCCTCCGCGAGCGTGCGATCGGTCCCCTCGACGGTCTGCCAGGAGGTGCGGTCGGTCACGTCGAGGTACGCCTCGTCGATGCTCACCTCGCGGACCACGTCGGCACAGTCGTGGAGGATCTCCTTGACCTGCTCGCTCACCTCCTTGTAGAAGTCCAGGTCGACCGGGCGGTAGTGGCCGGCGTCCGCCGGGTCGAGGTCCGGATCCGTCCGCGCGTCCTCGATCCGCGGAAGCGCCTCCAGCGCCTTCGAGATGGGCTGTGCGCTCTCGACGCCGTACTCGCGCGCCTCGTAGCTCGCGGTGGCGACCGCGCCGTGGCCCTCGCCGGGTTCGTAACCCATCCCGACGACGACGGGCTCGCCTTCGAGCTCCGGCTCCCGGAGGCGCTCGCAGGAGGCGTAAAAGCAGTCCATGTCGACGTGGAGGACGATGCGGCGATCGTCGTCGGTCCCCGTGCCGGGCAACGTCCTCCCGCTCATGTACGGCAGTCGGGGGCGATCCCTCGTTAAGGTTCTCGAACCGGAGCGAAAGTGGTCGAAGGTGGGTTCCGGGTTCGTCGACGGAGGAGCAGACCGCCGCTCCTTCCCGCGGGCCGGCGCATCCTCGCGCAGTTAGGCGGCCACTTCGTTACTTCAGCCGTTCCTGGAGGAAGGACGGGTGGGCGGCGGTGACGCCGTCGATGGAGAGGATCTCTTCGCTGATGACGTCGCCGAGCGAATCGCCGTCGGACGCCCGGACCTCCGCCATGAGCATGTGATCGCCCGACGAGGTGTACAGGGACTCGACGGAATCGAGCGACTTCAGCGCGCGGCTGGCCTCGACGTAGCGTTCGCTCTCGACGTCGATGCCGACGAGCGCGATCGACTGGCTGGAGAGTTTCTTCGGGTCCACGTCGGCCGAGTACCCGACGATAACCCCGTCGTCTTCGAGCTTTTTGATGTACTTGCGCACGGTCGGCTTCGACACGCCCGCGCTCTCTGCGATATCGGCGTAGGAGGCTTGCGCATCCCGTTCGAGTGCGGCGAGGATGCGATCCTCCGTAGACGTCGCTCCCATGTCCATCGTTTTCGCTTCCCCGAAAAAATATCTTGCGAACGGGAAAAGGCTTCTCCGCCGACTGAAAGAGACGGGGTCGCGCCGCCTCGGCTTCCCTACTTGTGCTTCGCGAGGAACGAATCGTACGACCGCTCCCACTCGTAGTCGTCGTCGAAGTACCGCTCCGCCAGCGGCGTCTCGGGCATCTCGCCGAGGGCCTGCTTTTCATGCTGGTAGGACGGGCGGTCCTCGTCGACGTAGTAGCGACCGGTGAGCACCTTGCCCTCGTGGAGGGCGCTTTCGGTCTCGCGCATCATCTCCGCGGCCTCGGCGCGGTCGTGGACGTCGAAGTCGTACTCGTCGGAGTCGTTCACGTCGATGTACGGGACGTACTGCCGGGCGTCCTTGTTCCAGGTCGGACACTGGGTCAGGAAGTCGATGTGCGCGAAGCCGTCGTGCTCCATAGCCTCCTTCAGGATCTCCTTGGCCTGGTTCGGGTTGACGGCGGCCGTTCGGGCGATGTAGGAGGCGCCCGCGTTCAGCGACATCGACAGCGGTCGGAGCGGTTCCTTCGCGCTGCCGTGGGGCTGGGTCTTGGACTTGTGCCCCTTCGGGCTCGTGGGCGAGGTCTGGCCCTTGGTCAGGCCGAAGATCTCGTTGTTGAACACGATGTATGTCATGTCGTGGTTCTCACGAGCCGTGTGGATGAAGTGGTTGCCGCCGATGCCGTAGCCGTCGCCGTCGCCGCCGGCCGCGATGACCTCGATGCCGGGGTTGGCGAGCTTCGCTGCCCGCGCGATGGGCAGCGAACGGCCGTGGATCGTGTGGAAGCCGTAGCTCTCGAAGTAGCTGTTGAGCTTACCGGAGCAGCCGATACCCGTGACGAGAAGCGTCTCGTCGGGCGTGCGGCCGACCTCGGGCATGGCCTGCTTCAGGGCCTTCAGGACGCCGAAGTCGCCGCACCCGGGACACCACGTCGGCTGCGGTTCGAGTCCGGGCGTGAACTCGTCGCGGTCGATCTCGCGTTCCTCACCGATTGCGCTGAATGCACTCATGTTTAATCACCCGCTGCCGGGACGAATTTGGTTCGAGTGTGGGGCAGATCCCCGCCCTCGACGATGTTGACTTCGAACCCCTCGACGATCTCCGCCGGTTCGAAGGGGTTGCCGTTGTACTTCAGGAGGCTCGACAGCTTCTCGCCGTACTGACCGAGCTCCTTCTGGGTCAGCCCGCGGAACTGCGCCGAGGCGTTCATCTCGACGACGAGACACTTGTCGACGCTTTCGAGGAACTCGGACACCTCGTTTTCGGGGTAGGGCATGAGGTCGCTGACGCCCAGCGCCTTCACGGAGTGCCCCGCCTCGTTGAGACGGTCGACCGCCTCCTCGACGGTGCCCTGGTTGCTGCCGAAGGTCATGATGCCGTACTCCGCGTCCTCCGGGCCGTACTGGGTCTGGTGGCTCTTCTCCTGGGAGTCGAGCTCCTCGCGGATGGCCTCCAGCTTCCGCATCCGGCGGTTCATCTGGTAGACGCGGTTGTCGGGGTCCTCGCTGATGTGCCCCTCCGGCATGTGCTCGTTGCCCGTCGCCAGGAACCGGCCGCCCTTCTGTCCGGGGATCGAGCGCGGACTGACGCCCTCGTCGTTGTCCGGGTCGTACTGGAACCGGGCGAACTTGCCGCCTTCGTGTTCCGCGTCTTCCAGTTCGGCCTCCGTGAGCGTGCTCCCGAGGCTCGGGTTCGGCTCGCGGTCGTAGTGGCTGGCGGGAACGTTGGTCAGCTCGCCGCCGAGCTTCTGGTCGTAGAGGACGATCGCCGGAATCTGGTACTCGTAGGCTATCTGGAACGCCTTGCGGGCCTGGTCGTACGCCTCGTCGACCGTGCCGGGCGCGAAGACGACGCGGTTCGAGTCGCCCTGGCTGGTGTAGAGAACGTGCTCGAGGTCGCCCTGCTCCGGCTTCGTCGGCATGCCGGTCGACGGGCCGGCGCGCATCGCTTCGATGAGCACGACCGGCGTCTCCGTCATCTCCGCGAGGCCGAGCGGTTCGGACATGAGCGCGAACCCGCCGCCGGACGAACCGGACATCGCCTTGACGCCGGCGTGACTCGCGCCGATGGCGAGCGCGGCCGCCGCGATCTCGTCTTCGACCTGCTCCGAGATGCCGCCGACCTCGGGGAGGTTCTGCGACATGATGGTGAAGACCTCGGTCCACGGCGTCATGGGGTAGCCCGCGATGAACCGACAGCCCTCGTCGAGCGCGCCGTAGGCGATGGAGTCGCTGCCCGAAAGGAGCACCTGTTCCTCGTCGTGTTCGCCCTCGGGGACCGCGACGTCGGGCGCTTCGACGTCGTACTCCTCCTGGACCATCTCGTACGCCTCGTGGAGGATCTCGATGTTCGGTTCGAGGATCTTCTCGGGCATCGCATCCGTCATCAGGTCCTCGATCCACTCGAGGTCGATGCCGGCGATCGCGCAGGTCACGCCGACGCCGGCCGTGTTGCGCATGACCTCGCGACCGTGCTCGCGCGCGAGACTGCGGAGATCGGGATCGAAGACGTGCCAGTTGTTCTCCTCGACGCGCGCTTCGAAGTCTTCGATCTCGCTCGCGTCGAGCAGCCCCGAGTCGTAGACGATGACGCCGCCCTCGCGGAGTTCGTCGAGGTTCTCCGACAGCGGTTTGATCTCCTCGTTGCCGTAGTAGGCTTCCTGCTGGGGGTTCCGGGCGAACGAGTCGCCGAGCGCGAGGAGGAAGTTATAGCCGTCCCCGCGCGACTTTACCGGATCCGCCGCCGCGCGGATCTCGGTGTACGTGTGGCCGCCCCGGATGCGCGACGGGTAGTGTCGATGCGTGAAAACGTGCAGGCCCGAACGCATCAGGGCCTTCGCGAAGTTCTGGCTGGTCGAGGCGATGCCGTCGCCGGATCCGCCCGCGATCCGCCAGATGAGTTCGTGGTCAGTCATATTGTGCAATCACGGCCCTTGAGAGAGCCATTGGTATTGGTTTTTGGCTAGGCCCGGACTAAAGGCTTTGCTATGGATTACCAAGGATCGATAATGAAGAATCCGGCGACCGCGACGCCCTTTAGCCGTAATTTTCTATCGTATCTGAACAATACTATCTCTAAAAGGTATTGTAATTGGTATGACTCTTGTAAGATACCGAAGAGTGAGAATCCCCCGTGCAGCTTCTACGGTCTCTCAGCACGTATAATCATATTTTAACTTTTATCCCAAATTTTAAATCAGGTAGCCGAACTATTCGGTGCTACCACGAGATGAAGGGTACGTCGCTACTCGTCGCAGCACTGGTCGTGACGACGGCCGTCCCCGCCGACGCCGTCGCCGCCGAGAACGAACCCCCGCTCGTCGACGCCGGTCTGGATCAGACCGTCGAGCGCGGCTCCACCGTGTTGCTCGACGGCACCGGATCGCGCGATCCGGACGGTCGCGTCGCCTCCTACCGGTGGTCGATTACGTCGCCCGACGGACGGTCGGTCTCCCCCGAGAACGCCTCCGCTCCGGAGACGAGCTTCGAAGCGACCCGGCGCGGGAGATACGAGGTCAGACTCACCGTCGTGGACGACGACGGCGCTTCCCGCGCCGATACGCTCTACGTCACGGTTGAGAAAGGAGAGCGCCCGGCGGTGTCCGTCTCGGGGCCGACGCGTCCCAGAGTGGGTTCGGAGCGGACCTACACCGCCTCCCTCGATTCCGGTGCCGCGCCCCTCGATCGCCTCGTCTGGATCGTCGACGGGACCGTCGTCGCTAATCGGACGCTCGCGGACGAGCAGTCGACCGACACGCTCTCGACGACGTTCGGCACTGTCGAGGAACACAACGTGACGGCCGTCGTGCACGACGCGGACGGCCTGAGCGCGTCGGACGCGCTCGCGGTCACGACGCGATCGAGGCCGGCGGCGCGAGATTCGCGGAGCCGTCCGCCGGACGACAGCGTGCGATCGCTCGCCGCGAGGTACTCCCCGTCCGTCAGTGGCGCGCGGGTCGTGACGGGCAGCGAGCCGTTGACGGCGAACTACGAGGTGACGGGCGTGAATCTCGGTGACGTCCGTTCCGTCACCTGGCACAGCGAGACGGGCCGTATCGGACGCGGTTCCGATCTCGGGACGAGTTGGTCACCAGGCGACCACAGGCTGTACGCCGTCGTCGCGTACCGCGACGGTTCGCGCGACGTCGCCAGGTTCTCCGACGGTACGACTCGCGTCGTCGCGGATCCGGCTCCGACGCTCTCGCTCGACGAGCTCGATCCCGGCGAGTCGATAACGGGGCGAGCGACGGCGTTCGACGGCTACGAGAATCTCGAGGAGATACGCGTTCGGATCGGCGGGGAGACCGTCGGCCGGTGGTCGAACCGGGGATCTGCGCTTCCGAATCGCAACGCCAGCCGGCGGTCGCTTCCGTTCCGAAAGGACGGGGTTGCGCTCGGGGACGAGTACGACCTCGTCGTCACGGCGGTCGATGCGCGGGGGCAGACGGCTCGAATCGAGCGATCGGTGACGCCGACCGCCGCGCCGGAGATCGTCGAGTCGGGGTTCGTGAACACGCCGGTCGATTCGTATCACGAACGCATCGATCCGGATCGGTACGTCGCGAAGCACGTCATGAAGATTGATTTGAATGGGGTGGAGAGAGATAGTCTCGTTTTCAGTTTTGAACCCGGGAAAAGTGATATAAAAAGGATAAATAAAAAGGAAGTATTCCCTAAGAGAGATGGTGATAAGATAACTGTGACTACTGAGTGGGCAGCAAAGAAGCCCGGAGTATACACGTTAAAAAGTATTATTGAAGCCGAACATGAAAGCGGGAGAAAGAGAGACTCTTCAATTGACATATTAGCTGTAGAGCAAAGCCCACCCGAACTCCGCTTAGAGGTAACCTACGACGGGACGCCCCATCAGAAAACGGCGTGGGGAATACGGATCGACGCGGGGGACTCCTTCGATCCCGATGGAACCGATCTAAAGTACATATGGGGCTACGGTGCGAGACCGACCCGTCCGGACAACACGACCGCGAAGTTCGATTCGATGAAGTTCGCGTCGATAACGATCGTCGACGAGTACGGGAACTCGGTGACGAGAGACGAGCAGTTCCACCAGTACTACGCTCCGGAAATCGAAAGTATCGAACCGGTCGAAGAGGGACCGTACGCCCCGAATGATACGGTCCAGTTCCGGGTAAAAACGAAAGAATACGAGTTCAGTAAGAACACGTACAACGTCGACTTGTCGCTTGACCTTGAAGGTGTGTCTGGAAGGGTTGAAAAGTGGAAACGGTTTAAGGATGACATTACAGATGATGCACAGATTCACCGTCGCTGGGAAGGAATCGTTTCGATCCCCGCCGAGGAACTTCAGTACGCCGACGGCGCACGGATAAAAGTATACAGCACCAAAAAACCCGACCAGGCGTACCACTATGGGACGATTCCGTCGGTTACCGTTCTGCGCGATGTCGGAACTGTCAGGCGCAACGTCACAGTCTCCGACTTGCGGTACGTGCTTGACAAGCCGAAAATATCTCGCGTCTATGCGGATTCGACGGAGGAACGAGATCAGTATCTTTCTGAGGGGTACGATGTCGAGAGAGTTCACGAGAACGGCTACAAAATCACCGTCGACAAGCGCGTGAAAGTGCGGGATCCGGTCTACGAAACGAGAACGAAATCCTTCTCGAATCCGTCGAACTGGCGGCAGTTCCTCCGGCTCACCTCGGAGTGGAAATCGGCGGGAACGAAACGATCCGTCAGGGAGTGGACGGGTACCGACACGGAGTGGCGGGACAGCAGGACCGGATCCGGGACGTTCACCGGACAGACGCGGAAGGTCATGGTCGAACCGCCGGAATACCGCGTCAAAAAACAGTACAGGTACACACGGACGGTCACCAAGACGGGGTGGCGAACGGTGATGCGACCGAAACGGGTGACTGTTCGCGAAGAACGGACTCGGAAGGAGTGGCGGTGCCGCTTCGGATACTGCTACAGAATCACGAGGACGTACACCGTCCCCGTTCAAAAAACGATCTGGCGACCCGTCACGCAGACCTACACGTACACGACGACCGAGTCGGACACCTACTGGGCGTTCAACAAGTACGGGTCTGATCACCGGTACACGGGACGCAGCAAGCGCGTGAAAGTCGCTGACGCTCGGTACGATACGCAATACAAGTACGAATTCGAGAAAACCTACCGAGAGACGGAGACGACGTATCTCGCAGAGCGACAGGTGATGGTCGAGCCTGCGAAATACGAATGGCGAGAACACGCCACGCCACTGAACCGTTTACGAGCGCTAGACATGGCTCAGCGTGACGGTTATCGTATCGGATCTATCGACGTAGACAAGGAGTGGGAACTGACCAAGACGGTCGGGAGAAAGAGAGTGATGGCAGACAGTTACGACGATGAGGACAGGGTCATCAAAACACGTGCGACAGTATATGGATTGGAGGAACACCGGTTATTCAATGCGGAATCTGGAAAGTATATTGTCAAAAATGAATCCGTATTCCGGACTACAGTTGAGAAAGAAGGTGTTGCGAGTAAAAGCGAGATAATAAATGAGGTTAAGCAGTCCGAAGACGGTTCGTGCGTACCTCTACGCTCTCGGGTTAATCGAGGGGGTTGCCAGAAATGGTAACTGGTATAGTAAGATCCGTAGCTCTAATTGCTCTTGTGTTATTAGCTATCCAGCCTACATTAGTAGTTGGAGAAGAACAAGACAAATCCTATATTGAATGTGCGGACACATTAGAGGAGGCAGAAATTATCACCTCTTCGTTTGGCGCTAAGTATATGATTTGGGCAAACCCGTCAAAAGTTTGTGTAAAAGCAGAGAACAGACAAACTACTGAAATAAGAACTGTTATTAATGTCAAAACTGATTGCCACTATTTGATCGAAAAACGAATAGATTTAAAAGGGAATGAAAAAAGAACATTTGAATTCAACATCACTCGCGGTCTAAACGTTGTCCAAACCAACCACACCGTAATTGTCTCAACCTACGGCAACCACACTCAGTTCAACTTCACCCGCGAAATCAATACCACAGATCCGGGGCCGATTCCGAAACCGGAGATAACGGACGTGAAAATCGCGAACGGAACGATCGAGGGCGAACCGTCGACGGTCGCCGAAGTCACCGTATCGAACCCCGGAATCCAGACCTACAGTACGAAGCTGATGGTCCACACCGAAGGAACGGACGGAAGCTTCTACGGCGCGTCCGTTCCGCCGGGGGAAAATCGGACGATAACAGTCGAACTCCTGGACGAGAGGGGTGCCAAGGTCGCGGGCGAGGCGCGGCTTTACGCCGGGAACCTCTCGAAAGGCGACGGTGCGATGGATCAGGTCGAGTTCGTCGGCCGGGCGAACCACGACACGACGGTGTGGGACGTGGCGTACGAACCCGTCAGAGCGCCGTGGCGGAAGAACCACTACACCTACCAGAACGAATCGATCGAAACCGGCGCGGACAAAGACTCGAAGGAAGGGTTCAGTTCCACGCAGTGGATATACCTCGTCGCCGGGGTCGTCCTCGTCGCGTTACTGGCGGCGCGACGTCTCCGGTAGCGCTACTCCTCTACGTTCTCCGGACTCCGCGGGTGGTAGTCGGTCCGGTACTCGCCCGGATTTCCGTCGAGCCGATCCGGGTTGATCCGACCGCCGAGCAGCATGAAGTCGACGATCGTCAGCGCCAGCATCGCCTCGACGACCGGAACGCCGCGCGGCGGGAGGACGGGATCGTGACGACCGACGACCTGGATCTCCTTCTCCTCGCCGGTCTCCCAGTCGACCGTCTGCTGCGTCTTCGGGATCGACGTCGGCGCGTGGAGCGTCACCTCGCCGTAGATCGGTTGTCCGGTCGTGATGCCGCCCTGTAACCCACCGTGTTTGTTGCCGACCGGCGTCGGATCACCGTTCTCGTCGAACGTCCAGTCTTCGTTTCGGTCGCGTCCGCTCCATTCGCGCGCGTCCTTACCGAGGCCGTACTCGAAGGAGGTCGCCGCAGGCACCGATAGGAGCGCTTGTCCGAGCCGGGCCGGGAAGGAGTCGAATCGGGGTGCACCGAGTCCCCTGGGAACGCCGCGGGCCTCGAAATAGATGCTGCCGCCGATGGAGTCTCCCTCCTTCTGGTACCGGTCGATGAGATCGCGCATCCTCTCGGCCGTCTCCGGATGCGCGCACCGGACCTCGTTTTCCTCCGCCCGTTCGAGCATCTCCTCGAACGTCACTTCCGGGGCGGCCACGTCGCCGATCTGGTTGACGTGCGCCTTGATTCGGATCCCGTCTCGGTCGAGTATCTTCTTCGCGATCGCGCCCGCCGCGACCCAGTTTACCGTTTCGCGCGCGCTGGAGCGGCCGCCGCCGCCCCAGTTCCGCGTGCCGAACTTCGCGGAGTAGGTGAAATCGCCGTGACTCGGACGGGGCGCCGTGACAAACGGTTCGTACTTTTTCGAACGCGCGTCCTTGTTTTGAATGACCATCCCGATCGGCGTCCCGGTGGTGTATCCGTCCTGCAGACCGCTCTTGATCGAGACCTCGTCCGGCTCACCGCGGCTCGTCGTGATCATCGACTGGCCGGGCTTACGACGATCGAGGTCGCGCTGGATGTCTTCCTCCGAGAGTTCGAGTCCCGCGGGACAGCCGCTCACGGTGACGCCCATCGCCTCGCCGTGGCTCTCGCCGAACGTAGTGACCTGAAACAGCCGCCCGAATCGATTTCCGTTCATTACCTCTGCGTGTGACTTCCGTACATTTATCGTTTGCAGAAGACGCAAGCGAACGGCTCTCGTCGGCGACGGTCGCGAGACCGATTCAATACCGGCACGAGGATTTAAAACCCAAAACGGGTCCAACAATACTATGAGCTGACTGTTCGACGCGAAGCGATCCGCGGTCGCACGGCGCCTCGCTTCGCGTAGCGCGCTCCCGTGCCGTCTGCACGCCATTTTCGACAGTGACGGCGTTTGACGTTACGAGGATCGCCTTCGTACGTCTGCGCCGACGTCGTAGAGCACGTCGAAGAACTCGGGGAACGACACGTCTACGTGCTCGCCGCCGCTGATCCTGGTCGTTCCGTCGGCGACGAGGCCCGCGACGGCGAGCGACATGACGATCCGGTGGTCGCCCCGTCCGTCGACCCGCGCCCCCTTCAGGTCCGACCGTCCGCCGTGGATCGTCAGCGTGTCCCGTTCCTCCGTGACGTTCGCGCCGAGCTTCGTCAGCTCTTCGGCCATCGCACTCACGCGGTCTGTCTCCTTGTACCGGACGTGTTCGCAGTTGACGATTCGGGTGCCACCGTCGGCGACCGCGCCGAGCGTCGCGATCGTCGGAAGCAGATCGGGTGTGTCCCCGACGTCGACCTCAACACCGACCAGATCGGACCGTGAGACGCTGATTTGACCGTTCTCGCGGTCCCAGTCGATGTCCGCCCCCATCCGTTCGAGGACGTCGACGATCGCGCTGTCGCCCTGAGCGCTCGGTTGAGCTCCGGCAACGACGAGTCCGTCCTCGGACGCGACCGCACCGGCGGCGAGGAGATACGACATCGATGAGAAGTCGCCCGGTACGCGGTACTCGCCGTCGGCCGGCTCGTAGAGCTGGTCACCGGAGACGGAGAACCCGTTCGCGGTCGACTCGGCCGCGACGCCGAAGACGTCGAGTACTTCGATCGTGATGTCGACGTACGGGGCCGACTTCAGCTCGGTTTCGAGCCGGACGTCAATCCCGTCGTCGGTCACCGCACCGGCCATCAGTAACGCGGTGACGTACTGCGAGGAGACGTCCCCTGGGATGGAGACCTCGCCGCCCGAGATGGGTCCTCTGATGACGAGCGGAGCTTGCCCGTTGCCGCGGGTGCTCTCCGCCCGTCCGCCCAGCTCGTTGAGCGCGTCGAGCAACGGGCCCTGCGGCCGCGATCGGAGCGATCCGTCCCCGGTGAGAACCGTGATACCGTCGGCCAGTCCGGCGCACGCGGTCACGAGTCGCATCGTCGTCCCGCTGTTCGCGCAGTCGACGACGTTCGCGGGGACGCCAGGTCGCCCGTTGAAGCCGGTGACGTCGAGCGTCCGCCCGTCGCGGTCGACGTTTCCTCCGAAGGCGCCGACCGCGCGCATCGTCGCTTTCGTGTCCGCGCTCACGAGCGCGCCGCGAACGACCGCGCCGCCGCTGTATCCCGCGGCGAGAATCGCGCGGTGCGTGTAACTCTTCGAAGGCGGGGCTCGCACGGTTCCGCGAACGCGCGACCGGGAGATCTCGATGTCCATGCCGAGGGGTGTACGGCCCCCGGTATGAGGGTACCGGAGGTGGTGAAAATGTCGACGGTCCGGACGTGAGAACCCTGCTCGGGGGAGCTATCCCCTCGCCGGGAGGAGAACCGCTTTACCGTCGGGGGAACCCATCTCCCCGCATGGAGCCCGATCTCTCTCCGCTCGCGGAGTATCTCGACGTCCACGGATTCGACGGGTACCTGATCGAAGCCGACGGCTCGGATTCGAACCAGCTGTACCTCTCAGGATTCGACGCGCCGGACCCGTTCGTCACGCTGTACGCGCCGGACGGGATCCACCTCCTCGTGTCCGGCCTCGAGTACGGCCGCGCAAAAAAGGAAAGCCGGGGGGACGCCGTCTCTCGGACGGCCGAGTACGATCTGCAAGAGAACGTCGCCGAGCACGGCCCGCAAGAAGGGCACGCTCGAACGGTCGCCGCCTTCCTCGCCGACCACGACGTCGAATCCGTCGTCGCGCCCGGACGCTTCCCCCTCGGGACGGCGGACGGTCTCCGCGATCGGGGGGTCTCGGTGACCGTCGAGTCCGAGGACCTCCTGACGAACATCCGGGCGGTCAAAACGGACGAGGAGATCGACCACGTCAGAGCGGCTCAGAAGGCCAACGAGAAGGCGATGCGAGCGGCCGAACGGATCGTCCGCGACGCGACGATCGAAGACGGCGTCCTGCAGCACGAGGGCGAACCGCTGACGAGCGAACGGGTCAGAGAGGAGATCGAAGTGACGCTGCTCCGTGAGGGGTGTGCGCTCGACGAGACTATCGTCGCGTGCGGCGCCGACGCCGCCGATCCGCACGACCGGGGTAGCGGTCCCCTCCGCGCGAACGAGGCGATCATCGTCGACATCTTCCCCCGGAGCAAGGCGACGAAGTACCACGCCGACATGACGCGGACCTTCGTCAAGGGCGAACCGAGCGGCGAGATACGCGAGTGGTTCGACCTCACCGACGCGGCGCGGCGGGCCGCGCTCGACGCGCTCGAACCCGGCGTCACCGGCGCGGACGTGCACGAAGCCGTCTGCGACGTGTACGAGAGTGCCGGCCTGCCGACGCTCCGGAGCGATCCGACGACGGAAACGGGTTTCATCCATAGCACGGGTCACGGGATCGGTCTCGACGTGCACGAACTGCCGCGAGTCGGCCCGAACGGGGAGGAACTGAAGCCCGGCCACGTCGTGACGATCGAGCCGGGGCTGTACGATCCCGCCGTCGGCGGCGTTCGAATCGAGGATCTCGTCGTCGTCACCGAGGAGGGCTACGAGAACCTCACCGGGTATCCGATCGAACTGGTCGTGGAGTGACGGCGACGGCCGCGGGCGGCGATCTCGGCGGACCTCGAGGATCGGCGAGTGCCGGCCTTTCGCGTCGCCGCTCTCCGGAACCGCAATCGACTTGCGTCGAACGGGCGGATCGTCGCTGTGAACTGGCAGTACCGACACACGGTGCTCGGCCTCTGCACGCTCGCGTTCTTCGCCACGATGGCCGCCAGGCTGGCAATAAGTCCCGTCGTGCCGGACATCACCGCCGAGTTCGGCGTCTCGAACGCCGCCGTCGGAGCGGCGCTGGCGGGGATGTGGGCCGCCTACGCGTGCATGCAGTTTCCGAGCGGCGTCCTCGGCGACCGGTTCGGCGAGCGACGCGTCGTCCTCGCCGCCGTCGGACTCACCGCCGTGACCAGCGTGCTGCTCGCGCTCTCGCCCACGTTCCCCGCGTTTCTCGCGTTCGCCGTCGCGCTCGGCACCGGCGCGGGACTGCACTACAGCGTGGCCACGACGTTCATCTCGAAGCAGTTTCCCAACGTCGGCCGGGCGATCGGCGTCCACGTCACCGGCGGTCCCCTCGCGGGACTGCTCGTACCCGTCGCCGCGGCCGCGATCGCGGTCCGCGCGAACTGGCGGGCGGCGCTCCTGCTCGGAACGGTCGCCGCGGTCCCGGTCTTCTTCGCCTTCGCGGCACGGATCCGACCGACTGCGCCCGAACGACCCGAGCAGCCGATGCGGCAGCGGTTCGCGCTCGCACCGCTTTTCGGACTCCTCTCCCGGCCGGAGATCGCGTACACGAGCGCGCTCGCCGTCGCCGGCGCGTTCACCTGGCAGGCGACCGCCTCGTTTCTGCCGACGTTTCTCCAGGCGTACCACGGGCTCTCCGCGGCGATAGCGAGCGCGCTGTTCTCGCTGTACTTCGTCGTCCACGGCGCGACGCAGCCGCTGACCGGCTGGCTCTCGGATCGGTTCGACCGGGACGCGGCAGCCACCCTCACGATGGGGATCGGCGTCGTCGGCTACGGGCTCCTCGCGTTCGGATCCGGCCTCGTCGCCTTCGTCGCGGGCGTCTGTCTCGCCGGGATCGCGATGAGCTGGGGCGCGCCGATCCAGTCGCGGTTCATCGACCTGCTCTCCCCCGAGGAGCGCGGCGCCGGCTTCGGGCTCGTCAGGACGGTGTACATGGTGCTCGGGGCGAGCGGGAGCGTCGTCGTCGGGGCCCTCTCTGACGCCTTCGGGTGGTTCGTCGCGATCGGGCTGCTCGTCTGCGTCATGGCGTTCGGGCTGGCGGTGCTCGTCGCCAACCGCGCGTTCGGGCTCGGGCTCTGAGTCGACGGACACCGTCGGCATCGAACCCCTTTTGAGACGCCGCTGGCTACCACGGGCCAATGAACCTACTCATCGTCGGCGCGGGCGCGATGGGTCGCTGGGTGGCCGACACCCTCGACGCCGAGGTCGCCTTCGCGGACGCGGACGCGGCGACGGCGCGCGAGGCGGCCGACGCCGTCGACGGCCGCCACGTCGGGGTCGACACCGAGGAGCGATTCGAGGCGGTCTGTTTCGCCGTGCCGATATCGGCGATCGCCGACGCCGTGGAGCGGTACGCGCCGAACGCCGAGGAGGCGGTGTTCGACGTCTCGGGCGCGATGGCCGCGCCGGTCGACGCGATGCGCGAGCACGCCGCCGGTCGGGAGCGCGCGAGCTTTCACCCGCTCTTCGCCCCCGAGAACGCCCCCGGAAACGTCGCGGTGGTCGCCGACGAGTCCGGACCGATCACCGACAGGGTCCGCGCCGCGATCGACCGGGCCGGAAACCGGGTGTTCGAAACGACCGTCGAGGAGCACGACGAGGCCATGGAAACGGTCCAGGCCGGAGCGCACACCGCGATCCTCGCGTACGCGATCGCCGCCGGCGACGTGCGCGAGGAGTTCGCCACGCCGATCTCGGCCGGCCTCGACGGCCTCGTCGAGGCGGTCACTGGCGGCACTCCGCGGGTGTACGCCGAGATCCAGGAGACGTTCGAGGGGGCCGGACGGATCGCCGAGGCCGCAGAGCGGATCGCCGAGGCCGACGCGGCGGAGTTCGAGCGGCTGTACGCCGAGGCGGCCGATCGGCGGCGAAGGGACGCGGAATCGGGGGTGACGCCGGGGGAATGATCGACCGCGACGCGGTCCGCTCGAACGCCAAGTACCTCCGGAGCGTCCGCCCGATCGATCCGGAGGAGATCTGCGAGTACGTCGAGGGGAACCCCCATCCCAGCCTGGTCCGCCGGGTGCTCCGCGAGGAGGCGTTCAACCTCGGCCTCCTGGAGCGCGACGACGGGACGTTCGTCCCCGCGAACGACGAGCCGGTGACTCCGCCGGGGTGGCGGCCCGAGTCGTTCCCGGAGGCGTACGCCTTCGCGCTGGAGGACCTCCTCGTCGAGCGGTACGGCGCAAACTGGAACCGCGGGGAGTCGGGCAACCGCCTCCGGGACGCGATCCGCCGGCTGAAGGCCGACTACTACCACCAGAAAGACGTCGAGTACGACGCGGACGCCGCGGCCGGCTACGCGATCTACCACCTCCCCGACTACTACGCCGCCGTCGGCTACGTCCTCGACGACGTCGCCGAGCGCGGCCTGCTCCCGCGGAAGCTGCGCGTTCTGGACGTCGGCGCGGGGACCGGCGGTCCGGCGCTCGGCCTGCACGACTACCTGCCGGACGACCTCCTGGTCGACTACCACGCGGTCGAGCCCAGCGCGGCGGCCGACGTGCTGGAGCGCGTGCTCGACGAGACGCGGACGAACTTCCGCCCGACGGTCCACCGGACGACGGCGGAGGCGTTCGAGCCGGGCGAGATCGCCGACGAGTGCGATCTTCTCCTCTTCGCCAACGTCCTGAGCGAACTCGACGACCCCGTCGCCGTCGTCGACCGGTACCTCGACGCGCTCGCGGACGACGGCTCGCTCGTCGCCGTCGCCCCGGCCGACCTGAACACGAGCACGGGCCTCCGCGAGGTCGAA
Organism: Halegenticoccus soli; assembly: GCF_002844195.1. Classification (GTDB taxonomy): domain Archaea; phylum Halobacteriota; class Halobacteria; order Halobacteriales; family Haloferacaceae; genus Halegenticoccus; species Halegenticoccus soli. The sequence continues at coordinate 181,195 of NZ_PEND01000007.1, read as the reverse complement.
CGGGCGATCGCGCCGCCGGACTCGGACGTGACCGTCTACTCGCCGACGCTCAGGCTGTGGCCCGGCCGCGCCCCGTCGGACCGCGGCTGGTCCTTCGACGTGAAGCCCGACCTCGACGTTCCGTCCTTCCAGCGGCGGCTGGACGAGGACGGCGACGAGCCGGGGACGTTCGTCAACGCCGACGTTCAGTACTCGTACGTCGTCCTCCGGCGGGACGGAGCGCGCCGGTTCGACGTCCGCGCGGACCCCGGCCGCCACGCCGCGATGGCCGAGATGGAGCGGCACGTCACGGAGCGGATCGACCTGCTCGCGGTCAAATTGAGCCGGAACCTCGCGGGCGAGGGGAACCCGGTGTTCAAGGTCGGCGACGGGAGCGAGTCGATCGAGCACTACGCCGTGCTGACGCGGGAGTCGGCGCTCAACGAGGCGCTCCGGCGCGCCCCGTACGGCGCGGTGCTCGCGTTCGAAAACGCGCTCTGCCTGTGGAACGACGACGAGGGGGCGTACAACCTCGTCGTCGACGGGGAGACGGTCGTCGACGTCGTCGCGGCGTGAACCGGAGGCCGACGTCTCGGCGTGGACCGAGACGTGACGCGGGCTCGGGTCCCGGGCACGTTCGGATCGCGGAGCCGTCCGAAAAAAGCGAGGGCGTAATCCGTCGAGCGTCAGCCGAGGAGCCGCTGGAACATCGCCTTCATCCCCGATCCGCCGGACAGGCCCTGAAGCTTGTCCAGCGCGTCCTCCTCCTCGTCGGCGTTCTGCTGCAGCGGATCCGTGACGTCGTCGCCGAGGTCGAGCTGGTTCGCGAGCATGAGGAGGTTCTCGTAGGCCGTGATCTCGAGGCGCTCGTTTTTCATCCCCGCGCCGAGGCAGTGCAGGTTGAGCAGGTCGTCCCCCTGCGCGACCTCCTTGAACGTCATCCGGTCCCGGTTCAGCCCGTCGACGACGTGCATCTCCTGCTCCTGGGGCTGCTCGTTGAGCGCCGCGAACACGTTGTCGAGCCGTTCGACCTGGTTCCGCGTTTCGTCGCGGTGGTCGGCGAACGCGCGGCTGATGTCCTCGTCGGTCGTCTCCGTCGCCATCTCGTCGAGGATGTCGACGAGCTGGTTTTCGGTGTAGTACATCCCCTGCAGCTGGTACACGAACATGTCGTGTAGTGACTCGACGTTCATCGTTACCACCGTCTAGGACGGCAACGCGCGTTTCAATAAACGTTCGTTCACTTTTAGACGCGAAGTAAAGTAGAATCCAGCGATCTTTCACCGAATTCCTACAGTCGGACGATTCGTCCGATTCGTCGGATCCGTCCGAAAACCGACCGCGGTCGTCGATACGGTCCGCGGCCGACCGCGCGGCCGCGGCTCACCCGGTCAGTCGCCGGATGAGTCCTCTGATCCCCGTGCCGCGGGTCATCCCGTGGAGGTCGTCGAGCGCCGCCTCCTCCTCGTCGAGGTTGTCTTCGAGCGGCTTGAGGACCTCGTTGCCGAGGTCGAGTTTGTCGGCGTGTTCCAGCATCGTCCGGTAGCTGGTAATCTCGAAGCGCTCCGCCTTCGCCCCCGCGCCGAGGTAGAACACGTCGCGGAGGTCGTCGTCGCGGACGGACTCCTCGAACCGGCGGCGGTCCTCGATCATCCCGTCGATCGCCAGCACCTCCCGTTCGGCCGGCTCCCGGTCGAGCTTCTCGAACACCGTTTCGAGGCGATCGACGTGGGTCCGCGTCTCGTCGCGGTGGTCGGCAAAGGCGCGGGCGATCCGGTCGTTGGCCGCCCCCGCCGCCATCTCGTCGAGCGCCCCGACCAGCCGGTTCTCGACGTAGTACACGCTCTCTAACTCGTACTCGAAGAGGTCGTCCATCGATCCGATTTCCGTGCGTCCTTCGCCGGTTGCCATCGTCGTTCTCCCCCCGGTAGATGGTACGGTCCGAAGCCGCATAACTCTGTTAAATGCCAGCGGTCAGCAGTATCGTCGCACGGCGCCGATCTCGATCTACGACCGTTCGACGCCGTCGGCGCGGTCGATAGCCAGGCGAGGCGGCGAGGATTTAAAGGTGATCGTTCGGATAGGTCCGGTACGGTACCTTTCCGTCGTCGGGCTCAGTCGTCGACGGTACCGACCGTCGACACGTCGGCCGACTCGCTCCAGACCGTCCCGGCGTAGTCGATGGCCCCGTTCCACTTGGCGACGAGCGTCGTCACGGCCAGGTCGCCCGCCACGTTGTTCATCGTCCGCAGGCGGTCGAGGATCGGGTCGACCCCGGCGACCATGCCGACGACTTCGAGCGGGAGGCCCAGCTGCGTCAGGACGAGCGTGAGCATGATGAGCCCGCTGCCGGGGACGCCCGCGGTGCCGACGCTGGCGAGGAGCGCCGTCAACACGACTGTGAACTGCTGGCCGAGCGTGAGCGTCTCGCCGACGAGGTTCGCCGCGAAGACGGCCGCGACGCCCTGGTACATCGCCGTGCCGTCCATGTTGATCGTCGCGCCGAGCGGCAGGGAGAAGCCGTACACCTCCTCGTCGACGCCGAAGTTCCCCTCGGCGTCACTCATCGTCACGGGGAGCGTCCCGCTGCTGGAGCGGATGCTGAGCGCGGTGATCATCGCGTCCTTCGCGCCGGCGAGGAAGGCCGTGGGAGATTCGCCCATGAGCCCGCGCTGCATGACGAGCAGGTAGGTGAGCCCGATGTGGACGCCGACGGCGAGCGCGAGCGCGGCGACGAGCTTCGCGAACGGGAGGATGGCTTCCGCGCCCGCCTCGCCGAACGTCGCGGCCATGAGCGCGAACACGCCCACGACGCCGTACTCCATCACGCCCCAGACGACCTTGAACATCGCCTCCGCGCCGGCCTCGGCGACGTCGAAGATCGCCTCGGCGCCGTCGTGGACGGCGGTCCCCGCTTCGGACTCCTCCACGAGGGTCGCGAGGGCGATGCCGAAGACGACGGTGAAGAAGATCGTCGGCAGCACGTCCCCCGCGGCCATCGCGCCGATCGGGTTCTCCGGGACGATCCCGAGAACCACCTCGACGAGGCTCGGGGCCTCGGCGGACTGCGCCTCCGCGTCGGCGATTTCGAGGCCGATCCCCGGATCGACGAGGTTCGCAACTCCGAGACCGATCACGATCGCGACCGCGGTGGTGATCAGGTACAGCGCCACGACCTGCCCGCCGATCCGGCCGAGGGTCGACGGCGTCAGCTTGCGCGCCCCGAGGAGGAGCGTGAAGACGACGATCGGGACGATGATCATCCCCAAGAGGCGCACGAAGAGGTCCCCGAGCGGCTGAAGCGCCGTCGCGGGCCGACCGACGACGAGGCCGAGAGCGGATCCGAGGACGAACGCCGCGGCGATTCTGTAGATGATCGGCACAGAACGGTACGTCCTCCAGGCGGACGTGACAGCGGTGGTCATAGTAACCGGCGAGTACGTGGTTCGCACACCGAGAAAAGATTCGCGGTTCTAAAGTAGAGATTATCTGATTCGATCAGTGATTTAAGGAGCGTGATCGCTCAGACGACGTGAAAAACGCGGCTTCTCGGAGTCGCCGACTCCTCTCTATCGCTCCGTGAGAACGGGACGTATCGGGTCCGCGAGAACGATCGCTTACTTCTCGTTCGATTCGTCCTTCGGCGCTCGTCCGCGTCGCCAGACGTTCGAGGCGGAGACGCCCGTCGGTGCTGTGTGGCTCACGTCCTTCATCGTTTTCTTCGTCGGCTTCATCTGTGCCACGGCGTAGCACAACACGTATATTAACTCTTTCTCGAAAGAAGTTATAACACGTTATACCACACATATCTCCTAATATGCTCTGCCGAAGGGCGGGAGACCACCGCGGCGCTCTTTTCTCTCTTTTCTGACGCGAACTCGCGGCGGTCGGCGGATCAGTTCTCCACCGTGACGGCCTGTCCCGCCTGCTCGTCGTACTTGTCGCGGAACTCCTGGATGAGCTGCCCCATCTTCGCGTACCACTCGTTGAGCTTGCGCTGCATGTCGTCGGCCAGTTCGTTCGGGTCGGTCGGTCGATAGACGTGGTAGTAGCCGCCCTGCTCGTAGTTCACCTGCTCTTTCTGGATGAATCCGGCCTGCAGCAGCCGCTGGACGACCCGGTACGCCGTGGACCGCTCGCGGTCGACCGCCGCCGCGATCTCGTCGACGGTCATCGGCTCGCCGCTCTCGCTCAGCGCTCGGAAGCACCGTCGATCCAGTTCCTTGAGCCCGTGAATACACTCGAGAAGCCCCTCGCACTCCATGTCCTTCTGAAGGTACTCCACCATCGAGTCGGCCATTCGGTGTGACTAGGCGCCTGCCTCTCATAAGGCCTTGCATAGGTGTCGCATTACTCTGCGACCGATCCGCCGCCGGCGGGCCGCTGTCGCACTCCGCCGGACGGACGCCGCCGCCCGCCTCGCCGGCGGGAAACGCGGCTCACGCGGCGCAGTTGTTCGCCCCGGTTTCGAGGTCCTCGGCGTCCTCCACGCCTTCGAGGCGCCTTCTGCCGCGGTTGACGTCGATGATCGTCTCGTAGTTCGCCGGCTTCTCGGGCGTGCTCTCGACGAGGCGCTTCACGAACTCGTCCTCGTCGAGTCCGAGCGCGTCCAGTCGCTCCGCGACTGCTCCGAGGGTCGCGGTCACGGGTTCGCCCGGCGAGCCGTTCTCGTACCGGCCGTCGCTCGTGACGGTGACGTGGCCGGGGAGGACTGAAAGGCCGTCGGGAAGTTCCGCGAGCACGTCGTGGAGCGACTCGTACTGCATTCTCGCGCCCGCCTCGGCTTCGTCCCCGCCGAACTCCAGCTCGGTGCGGCCGATCGAGTCGACGAACAGGGCGTCGGCGGTGAGGACGGCCTCGTCGTCGATCCGGTAGCTCGTCAGTTCGGACGTGTGCCCCGGCGTGTGGAGGGCCGTTATCTCGGCGTCGCCGAGCGCCAGGACGTCCCCGTCCTCGATCGGTTCGAACTCGAACTCGACGCCTCGCTCGCGGGCGCGTGCGCCGAGGTGGTACAGAACGCCGAGCCGCTCCGCCAGCGCGCGGCCCCCGGAGAGGTGATCCGCGTGGACGTGCGTGTCGACGGCGCGCGAGATCCGCAACCCCAGCTCCGCGGCCGTCACGACGTACTGGTCCGTCTGCCGCGTCGGATCGAAGACGATCGCCTCGCCGGCGTCCCTCGACCCGATCAGGTAGCCGAGACAGCCCTTCGCCCGGCGCTGGAACTGGACGACGACGAGGTCGCCGTCTCCTGCGTCGATCGGCACCCGATCGTACACGTCGTTCCAGTCTCGCATGCCGCCCTTGACGACGGAGACGTCCTCGTAGCCGGCGGCGTCCAGCCGGGCGGCGAGGTTCGTCGACGTGGCGCCCTTGCCGCAGATGGTGACGACCGGACGCCCGCCGATCAGCTCGTCGACCTCCCCTCTCCGCTCCTCGTCGAGCGCCTCCGTCGGCCCGAACGGGAAGTTCCGCGCGCCGCGGACGTGCCACGACTCGTAGCTCTCCTCGGGGCGCGTGTCGATCAGCGCGTACTCCTCGCCCGCGTCCTGCAGTTCCTTCAGCCGCTCGGCGGTGATCTGCTCGAACATCGTTCGTGTGTTTGTACGGTTTTGGAATTACTATAGGGTAGCGGCTGTCGTCGGAATTTCGGGTCCGGCGTCGAGTCGGGACACGACGAAACGGGACCTCCGCGCGCGTTCGCCGCCAAAGCACTTTACCCCGTTCTCGGCGTACTTCGCTCTCAGATGGACTCGAACGCCGACGGTGAGGGGGACGGTCGAACCGCCGTCGAACGGGCGGCGAGCTGGTTTCTCCTCGAGGGGAGCCGGGTGGCGATCGCCGGCGGCGCGCTGTTCGCCCTTCTTCTCGCGTTTTCGCTCGTCGTCGGCCTGTCGGACACGGGGCGGCTCCGACCGACGAGCTCCGTGTTCTTCCTGTTCAGCTCGCTTCTCACCGGCGATCTCACCCTGATCACGGTCGTCCTGTCGATCAACCAGCTCGTCCTGTCCCGCGAGCTGGGGGAACCCGGCGACCTGCGGGGACGCGTCCAGGAAACGCTCGACTACCGGCGGGAGGTCCGGGATAGCGCGGAGAGATCTGTGCCCCCGACGACCCCGTCGCGCTTCCTCCAGTTCCTTCACGAGGAAGTCGGCTCGCTGTCGGAATCCCTCCGGGAGACGGTCGGAGCGGCGGACGACGAGGAGTTGCGCGGACGCGTCGACTCCCTCGCCGAGTCGATCGCGGCCGACGTGCGCGCGGTGAACCGAACGCTGGAGCGGGACGAAAGCAGCGCCTTCAACGCCGTCTCGGCGACGCTGCGGACTAACCACGCCGACCAGCTTCGGGAGATCGAACTGATCGAAGACGAGTTCGGCGCCTCGCTTCCGTCCGACGCCGTCGGGACGCTGGACCGCGTCACCGAAGCGCTCCTGCAGATCGACGTCGCCAGGGAGTACTTCAAGACGGTGTACGTCCAGAAGGAACTGGCGTTCCTGTCGCGTCTTCTCCTGTACGTCGGCGTTCCGGCGGTCGGCAGTTCGGTCGTCGTTCTCGCGTTGTACAGCACGGCGAACGTCGGCTCGCTGTCGACGGCCGCGTTCGACGCGACCGTCGCGGTCGCGCTCACGATCGGGCTGGCTCCCCTCGCCGTGCTGTTTTCCTTCGTCCTCCGCCTCGCCTGGATCGCACAGCGGACGGCGACGGTGGCGCCGTTCACCGCGAGCGGTCGAGAGTACAGGCCGTAGCTCGCCGCCCCGGAGTCACTCGGCCCGCGTTTCCGGTGCGCCGCCCGCCGATCGGCGGGCGGCGACGAGATACCGTCCGGACTCGACCGCGACGGTCGCGGCGAGCCACACCCCGACCGCCAGCGCCGCGAACGCGGTGGAGTCGTTCGAATCGACCACGTCGAGCGCGCGGTGGAACCAGAACGCGTTCGCGGTCGCCGACTCGTGCACGGCTTCGGTCCACGCGGCGCGCGCCGGGGCGATCTTGTACGCGTCGGGGACCAGCCCCCAGCAGCCGCTCAGGAGGATCAGCGTCTTCTCGAACGGGACGCGTCGGCCGAACGGCGCGAGGACGACCGTCATGACCGTCGCTCCGACGGCGAAGTGAACTATCGCCTTGGACATTCTGTGCGGATCCGGGTAGCGCCGGGACGCGCTTAGTATGGCTCTCGTTTCGAGTCGGTAAGCTGTGCGTACTCGACGGCGAACCGGCGATTCGACCGCGGCCGGAGTTGCGCGACAACGGGGCGAACCGGACGATCGACCAGACCGCGGGGCGGTCGCGGACGGTCGCGAACGGCGACCGGTCGCCAGCCTCAGCCGTACCGGACGACCCGCGCCATCCCCGCTTCGAGGTGGTACAGCGTGTGACAGTGAAAGAGCCACTCGCCCGGGTTGTCGGCGACGAAATCGAACGTCAACTCGCCCATGTGGCTCGGGACGCGAACCGTGTCCTTCACCGCGTCGCCGACCCGGAAGAAGTGCCCGTGGAGGTGCATGGGGTGAACGACGGGACTGTGGTTCACCACGCGAACGCGGACGTGCTCGCCCTCCCGGACGGTCAAGGGATCGGCGTCGGGGTACGCCTGGCCGTCGATCAGCCAGGCCGACGACCCGCCCGTTTCGCCCATCCCACCCATGCCGCCCATTCCTCCCATTGCGCCGGACAGCGTCAGATCGAACGTCCTGTCGGGGGTCCCGTCGAGACCCTCCAGCGGTTCGATCGCCCGCAGATCCGCGTACCGCAGCTGTCGGCCCCCCGACCGCGGCGCGGCCGGAGTGCCGGCGCGCCCGTCGTACCGCAGGACCGCGCGCGCCGGCCGCTCGGTTCCGGACACCGCGTCCGCCCGGAGCTCCCACGCGCCCGGGTTGTCCGCCTCGACGACCGCGTCGTATCGCTCGCCCGACCCGAACACGAACTCGTCGACGGCGACCGGCTCGACGGGGCGGCCGTCGGCGTGGGACACGTTCAGCCGGTGACCGGCGAGCCGGACGCGGAACGCCGTCGCGCTCGCGGCGTTGACGAAGCGGAGGCGGACGCGCTCGCCGTCCGAGACGGGGAGGGTCGGCGAGTCCGCCGGCAGCCGACCGTTGACGAGTAACCCGGCGTAGGGCGGACGGCGGTCGCCCATCATACTTCCGCCGTCCGTACCGCCCATTCCGCTGCCGCTCGGTCCGCCGCCCATTCCACTTCCGTCCATCCCGCCGCCCGTTCCACTCCCGTCCGTCCCGCCGCCCATGCCGCCAGCACCGCCGTGCATACCGCCGTCCGCCCCGCCCATACCGCCCGTGCCACCCGGCCCTCCCCCGCCCGATCCGGACGCGGGTTGCGGGTCTCCGACGAGGTAGTCGTCGAACACGAGGGTGTACTCGCGGTCGTACTCGACGTGCGGCTCCCGCTCCTCGACGATCAGCGGGCCGAGCAACCCCCGGTCCAGTTGCAGACCGACGTGGCTGTGATAGAAGTACGTCCCCGCCGGCTCCGCCCGGAACTTGTACGCGAACGTCGAACCGGCCGCGATGGGCTCCTGCGTCACGCCGGGAACGCCGTCCATCGCGTTCGGAACGGGGACGCCGTGCCAGTGGATCGTCGTCCCCTCCGGAAGCCGGTTCGCCACGTCGACCCGGAGGATCTCGCCCTCCTCGACGCGCAGTTCGGGTCCCGGGAACGTCCCGTCGTAGACCCAGGTTCGGGAGGCGTCGGCCTCAGACGGTCCGGGGCGAACCGTCCCGGGCGAAGCCGTCAGGTCGACCGTCGCGTCGGCCGGGCCGGACACCGTCGGTCGAGGCGTCGACGGGCGCGTCGGATCGAAGGCGGAAAACTGGGTTGCACACCCGGCGAGCGCGACCAGCCCAGCGCCGCCGAGCGCGCGTAGAACTCCGCGCCGCGTGGAGCGTTCGCGTGTCATCTTCACCGGGAGGTAGGCGACGGCCGGTAATAAAGTGTAGTCGTGGGAAAAACGAGAATCACTGTGTCGGGTACCAACGGCGAATCGCGCGAACTCCGCGACCGTCGCGCGGCCATCGCGTCCCGGTCCGGCGGAAACGTCGCCGTCGCGGCGGGGGATCAGTTCTCCGGGAGCGCGGCCCTCTTCGCGTCCGGCGTCGGCTCCCTCGCCGTCGCCGCCTTCTCGATCACCAGGTCCTCCAGCACGAGCACGTCGAGGCCCATGCCGTAGAAGTCCTTGAGCGCCTCCGTCGGCGTCGCGACGATCGGTTCGGCGTGGTCGTTGAAGGACGTGTTGAGGACCACGGGGACGCCGGTGATGCGCTCGAACTCCGAGATGAGGCGGTGGTACCGGGGATTCTGATCGGCGCGGACCGTCTGCGGCCGGGTCGTGTCGTCGGCCGGGTGGAGCACCGCCGCGACGTCGTCCTTGCGATCGTCTCTCGCGCGGAAGGCGTCGATCATGTACGGCGAGGGGACGGCGCCTTCGAGGTACTCCTCGGCCGCCGATTCGAGCATCGACGGCGCGAACGGTCGCCACTCCTCGCGGTGTTTCACGAACCGGTTGACCCGGTCGCGCGAGTCGACGGACCGGGGATCGGCGAGGATGCTCCGGTTGCCGAGCGCGCGGGGCCCCATCTCCAGTCGTCCCTGGAACCACCCGACGAGCGCCCCCTCGGCGAGCCGCTCGGCCGCGTACCGCGCGACGTCGCCCGGCTCGCCGTACGGGATCTTGTTCGTCTCCAGCAGCCGCCGGATCTCCTCGACCGCGAACTCGGGACCGAGGGAGACCGTCTCCATCTCCGGGACGTCCGCGGGCCGTCGGTCGAGCCACCCCGCGCCGAGCGCGAGGCCGGCGTCGTGGGCGACCGGCTGGACGAACACCTGGTCCACGACCGGCGACTCCCGGACGCGGGCGTTCATCTTGCAGTTGAGCGCGACGCCGCCCGCGAGGGCGACGTTTCCGACGCCGAGTCGGCCGGCGTACGTCTCGGCGACGTCGACGACGGTCTCCTCCAGCAGTTTCTGCGCGACGTACGCCAGGTCCTTCTGCCACTGGTCGAACTCGCCGGGGGCGTCGTTTCGGGGGCGACCGAGGGCCCGCTCCAGCCGCCTCACTCCTCGCCCCGTCCCCCACCCCTCCGTGAGGTCGGTCACGTCGTAGTCGACGCCGGTCGTGACCAGCCGCCGGAGCGTCCGCTCGATCTCCGGATTCTCCCGCCCGTAGGGGGCGAGCCCCATCACCTTCCCCTCGCCGTTGAACATCCGGTAGCCGAGGTACTCGGTGACGGCGGCGAAGAACAGCCCGAGGCTGTTCGGGTGCTCGTAGGTCCGGATCCGCCGGAGACCGTCGCCGTCTCCGTACCAGACGACCGTGGAGTCGTACTCACCCTTGGCGTCGACGGTGAGCACGATCGCCTCGTCGAACCCGGAGGGGTGGAACGCGCTCGCGGCGTGGCACGCGTGGTGGGGTCTGGTTTCGATCGGGGGCACGGGCGTCCCGATCTCCGCCAGCCGCGACTTGATCTCGCTCGCGGGTCGGAACCGCGCCTGAAGCTGCGTCACGGCGGTCCGTTCGAGCGCCGAGAGCTTCGACAGCGCGCCGGGTTGGCGGAGGGCGTCGCGGAGGTAGTGGGGGAGGATCTCCGCCCGGAGGCGCGGGTCGTACGGGAGGACGATCCGGTCGAGATCGCCGAGTTCGAGACGCCGGTGGTCGAGACACGCCCGGATCGCCCGTTCCGGGAACGTGTTCGTGGCGTGCTTGGTTCGGGAGAGCCGCTCTTCCTCGATGCCGAAGACGAGGTCTCCGTTCTCGAAGAGGGCTGCGCTCGGGTCGTGCTGTCCGTAGAGGCCGATCGCGGGTTTGAACGCGAGGACGTGCGTCGTCATGGTGCGCGGGGGTGTCCGGTTCCGCCGGGTTCGGTTTTCGAGTTCGCCGATACGCCGAGTCGTTCCGGTACCCGGTGATACGGGGCGGAGGGGGATGAGTAGGCGAGTGCGATTTCAGAGCGAGCAAACGCGCCTCGTCGTTCATATAGGCGGACGTGTCAGAACGGTGGACGGCGAGAGGGAGTGACGAGCGGCCGAACGGCCATCCGAGAGGATACGAGGCGGACGACCTCTACGACGGCGTGACGGCCGGCGTGGGTGCCGCGACCGACCCGGAGCACGTGGCGGACGCCGACGTTCGGCTTTTGCCCCGAGAACGGCCGCGTGCGCGGCGGTCGCCCCTTCCGGAAATGCGACTCAGGGCGGCCGCTCCATGGCGAACCGATCGCGGGTCGTCGCGTAGTAGCTCCCCGAGAGGCGGCCGACCGCGTCGAGCTTCGTCACGTCGAGCGCTCCGGCGGTCGCGACGTCGTCGTCGACGTGGGCGTAGACGACCTCGCCGAGGATCATCGTCGACCCCCCCACCTCGATCGCGTCGTACAGGCGGCACTCGAAGGCGACCCTCGCGTCGGCGACGCGCGCCGCGTCCACCCGTTCGGCGTCCGCCTTTTCGAGGCCCGCGTGGTCGAACTCGCTCTCGCCAGCGGCGAGCGTCGCGCTCGTCGCGTTCATCGCCTCCGCGAGGTCCGCCGTGACGACGTTGACGACGAACTCCTCCGTGTCGAGGACGTTCCGCGGCGTGTCCTTCAGGTCCTCGCCCGTCCCCACCGGCGCGAACATCAGGACCGGCGGATCGACGGCGACGACGTTGAAGAAGCTGTACGGCGCGAGGTTGTCCACGCCGTCGCCGCTCCGGCTGCTGACCCACGCGATGGGCCGCGGCACGACCGCGCCGGCGAGGAGTCGGTACGCGCCGAACTCCGACGGTTCGCCCTTCATCGGCTCGCCCCCTGCGGCTTCGAACGATCGCACCGTCCGGCTTCATCCGGTTGCCCCTCCGCGTCGACGCCGAGTTCCTCGTGGTTCATGCGATCACGTCCTCCGGCGTCGCGCGGTCACTCCCTCCACTCCCTGGCGGAGCCGACGGACGCGTCCGGCAGGTCGTACTTCGTCACCGGAAGGCCGAGATCGGACAGCGCGGCTTCGAGGTGCTCGTCGTCGACGAACTCGTCGCCGCGTTCGACCCGGATCTCGTGCGCTCGCGCGAGCACGTCGCCCCGCCGATCGTCGGGGATCTCGTACTTGTCGACCGCCAGTTCGACGACGAGCCCGTTGTGGTCGCGCGTGTACAGCGAGTGGAACGCCCCCCGGTCGAACTCCGAGAACCGGTGGCCGGCCTCGCGGAGCCGATTCCTCGTCTCGGCGAACTCCCCGGGGTCGAGCGAGAACGCGAGGTGGTGTACCGCGCCGACGGGCGTCCGCTGCGGCCCCCCGCGGGACTCCCTGTCGTCGCTCACGAAGAACGTGACGATTCTGCCGTCGCCGGGGTCGAAGAACAGGTGCGTCTGGGACGGGTCGTCGAGGTTCGGCTGCCGCATGACCAGCCGCATCCCCAGCACGTCGCGGTAGAACTCGACGGTGTCCGCCTCGTTGCTGCCGACGAGGGTGACGTGGTCGGTCCCCGTGACGCGGATCGCGCTGTCCGGTCGCTCGGCCGTCACTTCGGTCCCCTCTTCTGCGTTGCTTTCGTGCACGAGCGTGCGTAGGCGCGAGACGCACATATGTCCCCGGTAACGGTCGTGTCACCGGGCGAGCCTCCCGTCCGGCTCGCGTCGGCGAGGACGGCGCGAGCGTTGCCAGTCCGAAGGCGCGCGGCTCCGATTTCGACGCGCGCCGCCGCTCGGTTTCGCCGCGCTCGTGTCTTTCGGCCCACAGGTGGCCGTCCGGCTTTTGAGCGACGACGCCCAACCAGCGTTCGAAACTCCGAACCGGTGCGGTCGACGGACCCCCGTCGGATCGCACCGCCGGGCACCGGGATCGCGCGGGACGCGACCCGAAACGGTTCCACCGAATCCGATCAGAGACGATGACACGTTCGACGCTCCGACGCGCGGCGCTCGCCGCGCTCGTCCTCGTCGCGCTGGCACAGGCTGTCGCGCCGGTCGTTCACGCGGCGAGAGCCGAACCGGGCGGGACGGCGACCGCCGCGCCCCACGTCCCGAATCACGGCGGCGGATCCGCGTACGCGGCACTCGGCGACGAATCGCACCCGCTCGATCCGCCGCCGCGGATCGACGAGGACGGCGCGTTCGACGCCGACCTCGTCGAGCGCGCCCTCGACGCGGTCGCGTCGGGTGGCGACGTGCCGGGCGTTCTGCTCGCGGCGGGGTACCAGCGGGATGACGCGACGGAGGCGCTGGAGAACGCACGCAGGGCCGAGCTGTACGGACTGATCGACCGACGCCCCGGCGTCCGGCTGGCCGACGCCGTCGAGGAGACGGGGAGTCACGAGTCGACGGTCCGGTATCACGCTCGGGTGCTGGAGGAGGCGGGGCTCGTCCGCTCGGCGCTCATCTGGGGCCAACACCGGTTCTACCCGGCGGCGGTCCCGATCGACGAGTTCGAGCTCCTGGCGGCGTTCGAGGACGACCGGACCGCGGCGATCATCGACGCGGTCGATCGGCTGGAGCCGACGACCGCGTCCGCTCTCGCCGACGAACTCGACCGGGCGATAAGCACGGTGTCGCACCACCTCGCCCGGCTCGAGGCGGTCGGCGCCGTCGACCGCGAGCGCGACGGGCGGTCGGTGATCGTCCGGCTGGAGACGACGCCCGAGCGGTTCGACGGCGGGGACTGACGGACCGCTGACGGGTCCTCCGAGGATCCGAGATCGCCGGACTCCGGCGACGTTTCGACGTATCCGTCAGAACCTCTTTCCGCAAAGCCGGAGTGTACGACGGCGTGAGCGGAACGAATTACGCAGCGTTTCTCGCTCGCCGGGCCGCCCGCGGACGCCGTCGATCGCGTCGACGGCGGGCGGTCGGGACGAGCCGTCGCGGCGGGCGCGACGCGACGCGCCCCGGACGGGGAAGTCGGGAACGTCTCCGGGCACGAATCGAACCGACGCGGGGCGACCGGGCGGCGGGCGAGGGAAGCCGCCACCGTCGATCGGACGCCGACGAACCGCCCCGCGGCGCACCGCGGCCGGCGGACGAGGTCGCATGAGAGAGACGCTCGAAGACCGGGTTCGCTCCCTCGTCGGGGAGGGCGATCGGGAGGGTGCGGTCGAACTGCTGAAGACGGTCCTCAAGAACGACGCCGTCGTCGACGTCCGCGTCGACGCGGACGCGGTGTTCGTCGAAACGAGGCGGTTCCGCGGAACGCACCGGATACGCGAGATGGGGTTGCAGGGGTCGGTCATCGACGCTCGGGGCAAGTACGCGTTCAAGGATGCCGCGCTGCCGTTCGAGTTCGGGACGGCGACGATGAACGACGAGGCGCGGGCGCGCGCTGAGCGGTTACTCGCCGATCGTCCCGAGGCGCTCCCGACCGAGGACGACCGCGACGGACGGACCCCGGAGGTTTGAAACGACTCGCGCTCGACCGCGTCTGTTCCGGGCGGTCACGCTCGACCCCCGTTCGTCACGAGTTCGATCGAGAACCAGTACGATCGTACACCATATGCGAGATATATACAATATAATCCGGTACGAGGGCGAGATTTTTATCGCTCTGTCGCCTTCGACGAGGTGGCGCGCGCCGCGTCACAACCAGCCTGTCGCGTGTGCCTGTCAACCCGAGCGCGGCCGCGCCGCCGCGGCGATCGGGAGCGGAGCCCGCCCGTTCCGGTGCGACCGCGGCGCGGTCCGCACCCGTCGATCGTATAAATGGAAATACATATCTTGTATCAGTCATAACCGGACCGAGATGGAACTCGACCGGAAAGTACCATGGACCTGCACGCGATAATCGACGCCATCGAACGCCGCGAGCGGACGCTGACCCTGTTCAACCCGCCGCGCCCCTCGGCCGTCGCGGAGCTCGCAGAACAGTTCGACGCGCAGCAGGTGGTCGTCGAGGGGGGGACGGCGGTCGGCGGTCCGGACAGTTTCGCGGTCCTGAGCGAGGGCGACCGCGCGCTCGCGGCGATCGACGCGCCGGCGCTCCTCGGGCGGGGGCCGTCCGACGCGTTCCGCGAACTGCTCGGCTACCTCGACCGGACGACGTTCTCGTCGTACGACACCCGGCAGATGACCGCGACGTCGAGGGAGATCGAGGATCGCGCCTGGCGGGCCGGCGTCGGCTCGCTCCACGCCGGATTCCAGACGGTGTCGGCGCTTCGATCCCAGCGCGCGCTGTACGAGCGACTGGCGCGGACGGATCTCGACGTTCACGCGTACGCGGTCCCGGACGCCGAGGCGCCCGACATCGCGGGGGTGACGCTCCACCTCGACGGCTCGCCGGAGATCGAGCGCACCTGGTTCGTCGTCTTCGACGGCGGGGCGGTGCCGAGCGACAAGTGCGCGCTGCTCGCCGAGGAGCGGGACGACGGGCGGTTCCGCGGGGTCTGGACCTACGATCCCGATCTCGTCGACGCCGTGCTCGATCACCTCACCGAACGGTACGCCGTTCGGACGTGAGCCGACGGGCGGCGACCGGGGGCGAGGGGCGGACGGGTCGGCTCGGAACAACGCGAGGTTCGTTTGTAGAAATTTACAACACCTTATGTAGTCTTCCTCCGACGGTGAGACAACGGCTGACGGTCCGGTCCCCGAGACTGCGACGCCCGGTCGCCGCGATCGCGATACCCGGTCTCGGCGACCGCGACGCCCGAGCGTCACCCCTCCGTCGGCGGGAGATTCCATGCAAACACGGACGCTGCTCGTCGCCCTGATCCTCGTATCGCTCGTCGCCTCCGCCCCCGCGAGCGCGGTGAACCCCAGGTTCGAAGCCTACGTCCCCGAACCGACGCTGACGCCGGGCCAGGAGTCGGAGCTCGTCGTCCAGCTGACGAACGACGCGGCCGATCCCGCGGACCGGGCGGAGACCGCCCGGGACGTCCGCGCGACCGTCGAGTCCGGCGACGCGCCCGTCTCGGTCACCTCCGGCACGAGGCTACTCGGCTCGATAGAGGACGGACAGGTCCGGGAGTTCGCCGTGCGCGTCAGCGTCCCCTCGACGATCGAGGCGGGCACGTACGAGCTCCCGATCGACGTCGAGTACGTGGACGAGGACGACGACGAGCGGACGACGCGGATCTACGCGACGGTCCGCGTCGAGGAGCGCGCCGAGTTCGTCGTCGAAGGGACCGACGCGTCGGCTCCCGTCGGCGGGAGCGGAACGGTGAGCGTGACGATGACGAACGTCGGCGACGAAGTCGCGACCGACGCCTCGGTGACGGTCTCCTCGACCGATCCCGCGATCAGGTTCGGCGAGAGCGAATCCGCCAGCCGGTTCGTGGAGGAGTGGAACCCCGGCGACTCCCGCACGTTCGAGTACGAGACGACGGTCGCCGGATCGGCGGAGCCGCGGAGCTACGCCGTCCAGGCGTCGGTCGCTTACGACGAGGACGGAACCCGGAAGGAGTCCCGTCCGTTGCCCTTCGGCGTGACGCCGCTGCCTGAGCAGACGTTCGCGGTCGAGAACGTCGAGAGCTCGCTCCGGGTCGGCCAGCGGGGCGCGGTGAGCGGCCAGGTGACGAACGCGGGCGAGATCGCGGCGCGGAACGCGGTCGTCGTCCTGGAGAGTCCGAACCCGAACGTCGAGGTGCTCGAACCGGAGTACGCCGTCGGCGACCTCGGTCCGGGCGAGCGGGCGAACTTCTCGTTCGACGCCGAGGTAACCGACTCGGCCGAGGCCGGCCCCCGACAGCTCTCGCTGCGCGTCGAGTACCGCGACGACGACGGCGAGAACCGGGAGAGCGACGGGATCGACGTGCGCGCCGACGTGGAGCCCGAGCGGGACGAGTTCGTCGTCGAGCCCGTCAACGCGACGTTCGCGGCGGGCGAGGACGGGCAGCTCGAACTGACGGTGACGAACAACCGCGACGAGACGCTCCGCGACGTCTCGGCGAAGCTGTTCGTCGACCCGCCGGTTTCCGCGAGCGACGACGAGGCGTTCGTCGCCGAACTCGGGCCGGGCGAGAGCGAGACGCTCGTTTTCGGCGTGAGCGTCGACGGGGACGCCCTCGGGAAGGTCTACCCCGTGAAGCTCGACTTCCAGTACCAGACCGAGGACGGCGAGACGCTCATCTCCGACACGTACCAGGTGCCGGTCGCGGTGACGACGGACGACTCGGGCGGCCTGCCGCTCGCCGTCGTCGTCGGGATCGTCGCCCTCGTCGCGCTCGGCGGGGTCGGGTACGTCTACGGGCGGCGGTGAGGGCGCGGGATGGACCACCAGCGGCTCATCGACTGGGTCGACGACCGCATCGTCGAGAGCCCCGGCAGGGTGATCCTCGTCTTCCTGGCGCTGACGGGGGTGTTCGCGGTCGGCCTCGGAAACGTGTCGACCGAAGCGGGGACCGAACAGTTCGCGCAGGACGTGCCCGAAGAGCGGGCGCTTTCGAACATCAACAGCGAGTTCGGCCCCGCGTTCGAACCCGACGCGGGGAGCACCCAGCTGATCCAGCGGGGCGACGACGTGCTCTCGAAGCCGGAGCTGCTCCGCATGCTCCGGGCCCAGGAGCGCCTCGAAGCGCGGGAGGACCTGCGCGTCTCGTCCGCGTCGAGCGCGGCGGGCGTGATCGCGCTGACGATCGATCCGAACGCGACGACGCTCGACCGGCAGGTCGAGGCGATAGAGCGGTCGACGCCGACCGAGATCGAGCGGGCGGTCCGGGCGAACGCCGGAAACCCCGGGTTCACCGGCCTCGTGAGCAACGACTTCAACCGGCGCGACGCGT
This sequence comes from Halegenticoccus soli, assembly GCF_002844195.1. Lineage (GTDB taxonomy): Archaea > Halobacteriota > Halobacteria > Halobacteriales > Haloferacaceae > Halegenticoccus > Halegenticoccus soli. The sequence continues at coordinate 163,533 of NZ_PEND01000007.1, read as the reverse complement.
CCGCGTCGGCGACGATCGGCGTCGTCGAACACTCGATCCCGGCCGGGCTCGCGAGCGGCAGCGGGCAGGGCGGCGAGAGCCCGCTGACGCCGATCCAGGTCCGCGCCCAGCGGGTCGTCGACACCGTCGGCGGCGACATCACCGTGTTCGGCAGCGGGCTCATCTCACAGGAGTTCGGGAACGTCATCTCCGACTCGCTCCTGATCGTCACGCCGGCGGCGGTGCTGTTCATCGTCTTCTTCCTCGTCGTCGCCTACCGCGACCTCGTCGATCTCCTCCTGGGGTCGTTCGCGCTCCTCATGGCCACGGTCTGGACGTTCGGGTTCCTCGGACTGGCCGGGGTGCCGTTCAACCAGATCATGATCGCGGTCCCGCCGCTCCTCCTCGCGGTGGGGATCGACTTCGGCATCCACGCCGTCAACCGCTACCGCGAGGACCGCGCGGACGGCCGCGGTATCGACGGGGCGATGCGCCGGGCGACCGATCAGCTCCTCGTCGCCTTCTTCATCGTCACCGGGACGACCGTGATCGGCTTCCTCTCGAACCTCGTCAGCGACTTGGTTCCGATCCGCGACTTCGGGGCGGTGGCGGCCGTCGGCATCGTCTTCACCTTCCTCGTCTTCGGGGTGTTCCTCCCCGCGGCCAAGGTGTGGGTCGACCGCGCGCGAGAGCGGTACCCGATCCCGACGTTCAGCCAGACGCCGCTCGGGGCGGAGGGGTCGCGGCTGGGCGTCGCGCTGCGCGGCGGGGTCTTCGTCGCGGAGCGCGCTCCGGGGGCGTTCCTCGCGCTCGCGCTCCTCGTCAGCGCCGGGGCGGGCGTCTACGCCGTCGACGTCGACACGAGCTTCACGCAGGAGGACTTCCTCCCGCCGGAGGAGACGCCCGAGTACCTGCGGGCGCTCCCGGACCCGTTCGAGCCCGACGAGTACACCGTCGTCGCGCAGCTGAACTTCCTCGAACGGAAGTTCGGCACCACGCAGGGCGGGAGCGCGACGATCTACCACGAGCGGCCGATGGAGGAGGACGCCGCGCTCGAATCGCTCCACCGCGCGGGCGACGACCCGCCCGACTCGTTCGTCCGGAAGGGCGGCCACGCCGACGAGCAGAGCGTCGTCACCGTCATCCGGGATCGCGCCGCGAGCGACCCCGAGTTCAGGCGGCTCGTCGATCGGAACGACCGCGACGGCAACGGCATCCCGGACCGGAACCTCGAACAGGTGTACGACTACCTCCTCGACTCGTCGGCGCGCGGACAGACGCTCGAATACCTGGCCGACGACCGACGCAGCGCGCGGATCGTCTACTCGGTGAAGGCCGGCGCGTCGAACGAGGAGGTCACGGCGGACGCGCGCCTGCTCGCGGAGCGGTACCGCGGCGACGCCGTCGCGACCGGCGACATCGTGGTGTTCAAGGCCGTCTCCGACCTCATCCTGGAGTCGGCGATCGTGAGCCTCGCGGCCGCCCTCGCGGGCACCGTCGCCTTCCTCGTGTTCATCTACTGGGCGCTCGAAGGGCGGCCGTCGCTCGGCGTCGCCAACACCGTCCCCATCGCCGTCGCGGTCGCGCTCGTCGCCGGATCGATGCGGGCGCTCGGCATCTCCTTCAACGCCTTCACCGCGACGATCCTGGCGCTCACGATCGGCCTCGGCATCGACTACTCCGTCCACGTCGTCCACCGGTTCGTCGACGAGCGGCGGCGGCACGACCTCTTCACCGCGCTCGACCGGACCGTCCGCGGGACCGGCGGCGCGCTCGCCGGGAGCATGCTGACGACCGCGTTCGGCATCGGCGTGCTCACGCTCGCGGTGCTCGACGTGCTCGGGCAGTTCGGCCTCCTCACGGCGCTCAGCATCGTCTACTCCTTCCTCGTGTCGCTCCTGGTCCTCCCGTCGGTGCTGGTCCTCTGGGACCGGTTCGCGAACGACGACCCCGACGCGCCGATGGACGGCCGGGCCGATCGGGCCGATCAGATCGATCGACCGGGCGGATCCGCCGGGGGTGACGCGCCGTGAGCGGGAACGAGCGCGACGCGGTCGAGTCGCTCGAACGGCTGGGGCTGTCGAACTACGAGGCCCGGGTGTTCGTCGCGCTCCAGAAGCTCGGTTCCGGGACGGCCCGCGAGGTCCACCGGATCGCGGGCGTCCCCCGGTCGCAGGTGTACGGCGCGGCCGAGGAACTGGAGGAGCGCGGCCTCGTCGAGATCCAGCAGTCGACGCCGAAGCGGTACCGGCCCGCGGACCCGGACGCCGCGCGCGAGCGGCTCGCGGCGCGGCTGGAGCGCGAACAGGAGCGCGCGTTCGACTACCTCGAACGGGTGCAGCGCGAGCAGACGGGCGAGGAGACCCGCGAGGACGTGTGGACGGTCCGCGGCCGGGAGCCGATCTCGAACCGCGTCGCCGAACTCGTCGGTCGCGCGACGGGGCGGATCCTCTTTGCGGCCGCCGCGCCGGCGCTCGTCTCGGAGGCGACCGCGGCGGCGCTGTGCGATCGGGCCGCGTCGGGCGTCGACGTGCTCGTCGTCAGCGAGGACGCCGCGGTCAGGGAGCGTTTCGCCGACGGCCCGGCCGCGGTCCGCGCGCCGGTCGAAGAACCCCCGTCCGACTTCACCGGGCGCGTGCTGCTCTGCGACGACAACGTCATCCTCCTGTCGGTGCTGGCCGGGTCGGACATCCCCGGCGTGACCGAGGAGACGGCGATCTGGAGCGCCGACACGGCGCTGGCCGCCGTGCTCGTGCAGACGACCCGGGGCGGCGTCGAGGCCCTGCTGGGGGGGTGATCCGCCCCGTTTTTTGCCCGTCGGCGACCGAGTGCCGGCATGGAACCTCCCCGGACCTGCCCGAACTGCGGGTCTTCGGACTCGATCACCCCGCGGTACGCGACGGGCGGCGGCTGGCGCGTGATCGGCTACCGGTGCGAAGCCTGCGGCGAGTTGTTCGACGCGAAGCGGGAGGCGAGATCGGGGTGATCTCGCGGACTCGCCCACGATCCGGCGGGGTCGAACGGACTGACGGTGTCGAGCGGACCGACGGCGTCGAGCGGATCGGCGGCACGGACCGAATCGACGGCATCCGCGCCGCCTGAGGACGCCGCGCCGTGCTCCGCCGGTACGCCTTCGCGATCGCCCCGCTCGCGGCCGCGGCGCTGTGGGGCGGCATGTACGTGGTCAGCAAGTGGGGGTTCGACCTCGTCCCGCCCGTCACGCTCGGCTTCCTCCGGGTCGCCCTCGGCGCGGCCGCGCTGTGGCTCGCGGTGAGGGCGCGCGGCGTCACCGTCGACCGCGCCGACTACCGCGGGTTCGCCGTCCTCGGCGGGTGGGTGACCGCGACCATCGTCACCCAGTTCGTCGGAACGGAACTCACGAACGCGAGCCAGGGCTCGCTGTTGACCGTGCTGACCCCGGTGTTCACCGTGTTGCTCGGCGCGGCGGTGCTGGGAGAACGGGTCACCCGGGCGAAGGCGGTCGGCGTCGCCCTGGCCGCGATCGGGACGCTCGTCGTCCTCGCCGGGCAGTACGACCTCTCGAACGTCGCGGCCGGGAACCTGCTCGGCGTCGCGGCGCTCGTCGCCGCCAGCGCCGCGTGGGCCGGCTACACCGTCTGTGGCGCGCCGCTCGTCCGCAAGTACTCCGCGCTCGCGGCGGCGGCGTACTCGACGCTCGCTGCGGTGCCGATGCTCGCGGTGCTGGCCGCCGTCGAACTCGCCGCGCTCGGCCGCCCGATCGCCTCGCTGCCGACGACGCCGCCGGTGCTGGCCGCGGTCGCCTACCTGGGGCTCGCCTCGACCGCCGGCGCGTGGTACCTCTGGTACAAGGGGCTGGAGTACGTCGACGCGGGGACGGTCGCCGTCTTCTTCTTCGCTCAACCGGTCGTCGGCGCGGCCCTCGGCGCGCTGCTGCTCGGCGAGGCGATCGGGCCGGAATTCGCCCTGGGCGGGGCGCTCATGGCCGTCGGCGTCCGGTTCGTCGCCCGCGCGCGGCGCGACCCCGCGGACGGGTAAGCCGGCGCTCGGAACGCCCGCGTCCGCGCGGGTCCGCACGAGCGTCGACCCGCCCCGGGCGGAGACGGCCCGCGCGGGGTCGCGCCGCGCGCGGCCGGCCCCGGAAACGCGTCGACGGCCCGTTCAGCGCCGGATCCGAAAGCCGTCCTCGCCCTCGGGGTCGCCGTACTCCGCCTCCACGCCGTCGACGCGGGCGGCGGGACTCCCCGTGTGGCACCACTCGACCATCGACTCGACGGCGTCGGACGGCCCCTCGAAGACGGCCTCGACCCGGCCGTCGGGGAGGTTCCGGACCCACCCGTCGACCCCCCGTTCGCGGGCGGCGTCTCGGGTGTTCGCGCGGTAGTAGACGCCCTGTACCTTGCCGGAGACGAACACGTGTGCGCGCGTCCTGTCGGTCATGGGCCACGCTTCGGACGGAGGGATCAAAAAATCGGCTCTGTTGCACCCAATTTGTCCGATATTCACTCGATTGAAACTAACATTAGGTAGACATTCATGGCTCCGGTGAAATCCTTCACGACTGATACTCAATAGACTGGATTTGGTGTCCGTCTGTGGCTGGTACGGGAGCACCAGTCCGCAATACGAAGCCGCAAGACGCCAAGAGTGATTCAACAAAGACGGGGTTTCAATCTACTAATCATATCATTGACTGAATCGTGTGTGATAACAAACTGTGTAACTGTTGATAGTAGTTGGCATATATTGTTCGTTGATGGAAGCCAGAAAAGTGGCTCAGTTGAACCTCTTACCAGCTAACAGAACTAGCGTGCTGACTAGAGAGGATGTGTTCAGCACCAATTCAAATCGCAGACTCCGATGAATCTGGACTATGTGAGGTCAGAGCGTAGAGATGAAACGGACTGCAGAGTAGAGAGTAGCACCTCCGCCAAGGGCGAGTACGATTAGATTCCAGGCTCTTCCAGGTGGAGCCCAAGTCTGGTTAATCATCCCGAGCGCCACTAATATGACGAGAAGTGAGAGGAGGCGTTCTATGTGGTCTGACATACCACGCCTTCAGATTCAAACGCTGTATAAGTTCCTAAATTTTTACTGAACAGAGCCAGCTCTACTACTCTCACTCCGTTACAAGATACGCGCTTTCCATTCAACACGACGACGGCGTCCTGCTCAACCTCTCGGTCACACTCGTCCCGACTAACGGTGTCGTCGGTATCGACGCCTCCGGATTTGACCGTAGTCATGCCCCAAAACACTACACAAAGCGAACGAAGTTGATGATACAGAAGTTGAAAGCCACACTTTTCGTGGATACCAGAGCGAATGCCATCCTCGATCTTCACGTTACGACGACCAAAAAACACGACTCTTAGATTGCGCCGTCGCTCATCAAGCGGAATACCGGTGAAGTAGCGGTTCTCCTCGGCGACAAGGGATACGACGACCAGCAGGTTCGGGCGCTAGCCCGTGAAGGTGGTGTTCGTCCGCTCATCAAGCACCGAGAATTTTCGCCGCTCCATAAGGCGTGGAACGCCCGGCTGGACGTCGACCTCTACGGCCAACGTAGTCAGAACGAAACGGCCTTGTTGAAACCTCTGTCGGTGATAGGTTTCAGCAGTCGTGCTGCATACAGTGCGCAGATTCAGTCGAGACGTCTCTGGATTATGTAAGTCGTTTCTTATCTACTGAATTCTGATTCATTCGTTCGAACGAGTAGCCGTTGGCGGGGGCGGGAATTAGGCAGACGCCTGTTCGCGTCCCTCCTGAAGCTCATCAAAGAACGCTCGGAGGTCAGTGGCAACTGTCTCAGGAGCCTCCCAGTCGAGAAAATGCCCCCCGTGGTCGGTCTCAGTCCAGCGATTGATATCGTACGTGCGCTCTGCCCACTCCCGAGGGGTCGGGAACATGTCGTTCGTGGGCATCAACATTGCCGTCGGCACGTCGGGGCGTCCCCACTCACCGGGGTCTCGGGCCGACTCGTAGTAGAGCCTGATCGATGACCCGATCGTCTCGGTAGCCCAGTAAATCGTGAGATTCGTCAGCAGATCGTCCCGCTCGTAGACGGCGTCAAGGTCGTCGTCGTGATCGCTCCACGTCCAGAACTTTTCCATAATCCACGCGGCCAGTCCGAGCGGTGAATCGTTCAGTGAGTAGGCAATCGTCTGTGGTTTTGTCGAGTGAAGCTTCGCGTAGGCCATCTCCTGTTGGTTCCATTCGTTGGCACGTTCGACGAATTCTTTCTCGGCGTCCGAGAGCGTCGCTGGCACCTCGCCGATGTACGGGTTCGTCCCGGAGAGATGAATGCCGATGAGGGATTCGGGGGATTTGAGTCCGAGTTGCTGGATGATCCCCGCACCGAGGTCACTGCCGCGGGCCACATACCGGTCGTAGCCGAGTTCGTCGGTCATCAATCGATGGAAGTAGTCGGCCATCTCTGCGACACTCATCCCTGGCTCAGTCGGTCGGTCGGAGAATCCGTAGCCGAGTAGCGACGGGACTACGACATCGAACGATCCGGCGGCGGCATCTCCGTCGGCTTCGGGCTCGGTCAACAGCGGGAGAAGGTCGAGCATCTGGACGAACGGACTCGGCCAACCGTGGAGCAAGAGCAACGGCGTCGCCTGTTCATCTGTCCCGCGCTCATGAACGAAGTGGATCCTAATCCCGTCGATCTGCGCTCGGAAGTGGGCGAACTCATTGAGCCGGGCCTCTTGGGCTCGCCAGTCAAACTCCTCCTGCCAGGAGGTGACGACCTCGCGCAGATACTCCGGATTCATCCCATACGTCCAGTCAGTCTCGATGGAGTCGGGCCACCGCGCGTTAGCGAGTCGGTTGTGGAGATCGTCGATGACCTCCTTTGAGACACTGATCTCGTAAGATTGAACGTTCATTCGCCTATCTCCTCATATACGTCAATGTCGAGAGAAGGCTTAACGACCGTGTTGAAATCCTCAACTCGTGATTGGTTCCGGAGGCCATGTTGGACAGAGGCACTTCTGCACCAGATATAGTCGTTCAGTAACGTATTGTCCCTGAGGATCGGTTTCACCCCTTCTGCTATCGAAATCTCGGAAGAACGATTGCCGAGTAGGTGATACCGATCAGCGTCCTATGGACGCCATGCGCACCTATACTGAACCCGAAGCATGGCGTCTCCGAGCGGCTGTAAATGAATTGGACGGGAGAGCTGAATCAGTCGTGGCTATTGCGAAGTCGGTTTGTGGACTGCAGGCGCAGGACGCCCGCGCAGCCGTGTTGGCGGTACGGCCGCGTTCGAAAGGACTCGACGCCGCCACCGTCCAGGCAGAACTGCACAAGAGCGTAGTTCGGACGTGGACGCTACGTGGCACGCTCCACTTGGTCGCAGCCGACGATGTACCGTGGTTGTTGTCGCTCTTCGGTCCCTACTTCGCAGAGCGTGGGCCGGAGCCGAAACGGCTGGCCGAGGCGGGTCTGGATAACGACGCAGTAGAGGCGGCGGTCGTGACGTTAGGTCAGACTCTGGCCGATGCCGGTCCGATGACCCGTGACGACGCAGCGGCCGCGCTCGTCGAGGCCGGCGTGGAAATCGACCCATCGAGTCAACTTCCGAACTTCCTGATTAGACGAGCAGCGCTCAGAGGTGTCCTCCGCGAAGTCGCCTCTCTCGACGGCGCCGTGGCATACGACGTGCTCGGCATCGAGATTCCGACCCAGGGATTCGACCGCGAGACGGCACTGGTCCGACTGGCAGAGCGGTATCTCGCTGCCTACGGGCCGGCGACCCTTGACGACTTCGTTGCGTGGACTGGTCTCGGGAAGCGAGACGCTCGCCTTGGCTGGGAGGGTGCAGAGAGCATCGTCGTAAGAGTTGACGACACCGAGGCAGTAGTAGCTGCTGACGCGCCGGCTGATCCACCTGCTCCGACCGGCGAACTCCGGCTGCTTCCCGCATACGATACCTACCTGCTCGGGTACGCGACGGTGAACCGTCCGGTTCCGGAATCCCTCTGGACCGATGTGTGGCCCGGAGCGGGAATCATCAGACCGACAATTGTCCGCGACGGTGTCGTCGTCGGGACCTGGCAGTTGGATCGCTCACGGACAACACCGGTCGTCAAGGTGGTGCCGTTTGAGGAACTCGACAAGAATGCACTCGATGAAGAGATCACCGATATCAGCCGTTTTCTCGGTGAATCCGTGGATCTATCTATTTCCTAGTGGGAATTTTTCCTTGCTGGTTGCAGCCTCTGCATTCAGCAGTCCGTTCCTCTCAGAATCGCGGATATTCGTCTCCCTCGTGTGAAATAGCGAAGCTTCGCTCCAGATTGCAAACAACGCACTTGATAACGAGTTCGCGGAACCGCTTCCACCAGAGGCATGAACGAACGAATGCCCCGAATTTCTGTTTGATCGCCGCGTTGACCGTCCCGTTCATGTTCCGTCGATGGTAGAGGTCGCTGTCCAGTCGAGCATTCCACGCCTTGTGGAGGGGTGTGAACTCACGGTGCTTGATGAGTAGCCGAATATCGTGATTCCAGGCGAGACGCCGGAGCTTCTGATCATCGTATCCCTTGTCACCGGTCAACACCGCGATGGAGGCTGCGTTCCGTTTCACTACCTGTGGTGCAATCTGCGTATCGTGTTTTCGTGTCGTCGTCACGTGAATATCGAGCACTGCGGTGGTCGCGGTATCGACCAACAGGACGAGAGCGAGTTCACGAAATTACTTCCACCAGTGACGCGACGCTCCCGGCGCTCGTCGCCCCGCGCGTCCGAACGCCGCGCGGAACCGGCCCCCTCTAAGTGCCCGGGTCGAGAGGTTCGGGTATGGAACTGTTCGGGACAGCCGGGATCCGAGGGAGCGTCGCGGAGCGAGTGACGCCGGAGCTCGCGCTCGCCGTCGGGCGGGCGGTCGGCGAGGACGGCAGGGAGTTCGTCGTCGGGCGGGACGGTCGCGTCACCGGCCCGGCGCTCGCCGCCGCCGTCGAGGCCGGGCTCGAATCCGCGGGAGCCGACGTCCGGCGCGCGGGCGTGCTGCCGACGCCCGCGCTGGCGTTCGCCTCGCGGGGCCGCCGCGGGGTGATGCTCACCGCGAGCCACAACCCGCCGCAGGACAACGGCATCAAGGTGTTCGTCGACGGCGTGGAGTACGACAGGACGCTCGAACGATCGGTCGAAGAGCGCGTCGCAGCCGGGTCCGAGTCCGTCGCCTGGGACGAGTGGGGACGGGGCGGCGACGTCGACCCGCTGCCGGCCTACCGCGACGCAGTCGTCGAGTACGCCCGCGAGTTCGCGGCGGAGATCGGCGACGGTAGTGCGTCCGCCGCCGGCGACGGTGCCGTCTCGACCGAGGGCCCCCTCGGCGGAATGCGGATCGCGGTCGACTGCGGCAACGGGATGGCGAGCCTCGCCACCCCGCAGGTGCTCCGGGCGCTCGGCGCGGCGGTCGTCACGCTCAACGCCAACGTCGACGGCCACTTCCCCGGCCGCGAGAGCAAGCCGACGCCGGAGTCGCTCTCGGATCTCCGGGAGTTCATCCGCGACGGGGACGACGTGGCGTTCGGCGTCGGCCACGACGGCGACGCCGACCGCATCGTGATCGTCGACGCCGGCGGCGAGGTGGTCCACGAGGACACGGTGGTCGCGATCATCGCCGAGCACTACGTCCGAGCGGGCGACGCCGAGGAGCCCGTCGTCGTGACGACGCCGAACGCCTCCGCGCGCATCGACGAGCGCGTGCGGGAAGCTGGCGGTCGCGTCGAGCGGGTCCGGCTGGGCGCGCTCCACGAGGGGATCGCGGGGGCCGAGGCGGACGGCGGCGACGTCGTCTTCGCGGCCGAGCCGTGGAAGCACATCCACACGGCGTTCGGGGGCTGGATCGACGGCGTCGCCAGCGCGGCGATCGTCGCGCTGCTCGTCGCGGAGTTCGGCCTCGACGGCCTGCGCGCGCCCGTGACGGAGCGCCCCTACCGCAAAACCTCGGTCGACTGCCCGGACGAGGCGAAGCCGGCGGTGATGGCGACGCTGGAGGCGACGCTCCCCGAGGCGTTCCCCGACGCGGAGGCGAGCACGGAGTACGGCGTCCGCCTCGAACTGCCCGACGGGTCGTGGGTGCTGGTGCGGCCCAGCGGAACCGAACCGTACGTCCGCATCTACGCCGAGAGCGAGGACGTGGACGCGCTCGTCGAGCGGGCGTCGGAGACCGTCGCCGAGGCCGTGGCGAACGCCTCGACCCGCTGATACCGTCGTCCGCGGGTCGCGCCGTTCCGTTCGCCGCGCCCTCGCACTCCGCGCGAGCCGACGTTTCGGCGCAGACGGAACGACGCCTTTATGCGGACATGTTCGCGTTCTGCACCATAGGTGTCCGTAGGTATGGATAGACGTACGTTCATCAGGGGATCGGGAATCGCCGGAATCGCCGCGCTCGCCGGTTGTACGGGCGGCCCGACCGAGGGAAGCGGCTCGAACGACTCCGAGAACGGGAACGGGACGGGCGACGGCGACGGCGACGGATCGTCCGGTTCGGCCGAAGTGTCCGCGAACGTCGGCGTCGTGTACGCCACCGGCGGCCTCGGCGACGGGTCGTTCAACGACCAGGCCCAGCAGGGGATACAGCAGGCGGAATCGGAGTTGAACATCAGCTACAACGACGCCCAGCCCGACGAGGTCTCGCAGTTCAAGAGCTTCCAGCAGCAGTTCGCCCAGTCGACGAACCCCGACTACGACCTCGTCTGCTGCATCGGCTTCCTCCAGAAGAGCGCGCTGGCGGAGAACGCACCGGACTACCCCGACCAGAACTTCATGATCGTCGACGAGGTGGTCGAGGAACCGAACGTCGCGAGCTACGTGTTCGGCGAGGAGGAGGGTTCGTTCCTCGTCGGCCAGCTCGCCGGGCTCCTGACGACGCGGGAGTTCAGCGCGGGGTCCGGGTCGACGAACCCCGATCGGGCGAGCGTCGGCTTCGTCGGCGGCGTCGAGGGGTCGCTCATCGGGAAGTTCGAAGCCGGCTTCATCGCGGGCGTCGCACGCGCGAACGCCGACGCGGAGGTGCAGAGCACCTACGTCGGCGACTTCAACGACCCGGCGGGCGGCAAGGAGGCGGCGCTGGCGATGTACAACAGCGGCGCCGACATCGTCTACCACGCCGCTGGGAACACGGGGACCGGCGTCTTCGAGGCCGCCCAGGAGGCCGGCCGGTTCGCCATCGGCGTCGACCAGGACCAGTCGAAGACCAAGTCGAACTACGCCGACGTCATCCTCGCGAGCATGGTCAAGCGCGTCGACACCGCGGTGTACACGTCCGTCGAGAACGTCGTCAACGGCGAGTTCGATGGCGGGAACGTGACGACGCTCGGCCTCGAACAGGACGGCGTCGAGGTGGTGTACGGGCAGCAGCTCGGCGGCCAGATCTCCGGGGACGTGAAGTCCGAGATCAAGGCGTCACAGCAGGCGATAATCGACGGCGAGATCTCCGTCCCCGCCGACCCCGCGAACGTCTGACCGGCGCGTCGAACCGCCGAAACCACGACCTTAAGACATCACTCACAAAGCGACGTACCAATGGCGACAGCCGTCCACCTCGACGGAATAACGAAACGCTTCCCTGGCGTCGTCGCGAACGACGACGTCGACCTGGCCGTCCGACGAGGGACGGTCCACGCCCTCCTCGGCGAGAACGGCGCCGGAAAGACGACCCTGATGAACGTGCTCTACGGGCTGTACGAACCGACCGACGGCCAGGTGTACGTCGGCGGCGAGCCGCGGCGGTTCGACTCGCCGCGCGACGCCATCGACGCGGGCGTCGGCATGATCCACCAGCACTTCATGCTCGTCGACCCGATGACGGTGACCGAGAACGTCACCCTCGGCAACGAGCCGCGGAAGTGGCTCGGTCTGACGGTCGACGAAGAGCGCGCCCGCCGCGAAGTCGTTGACCTTCGCGACCGGTACGGGTTCGACGTCGATCCCGACGCCCGGATCGAGGAGGTCGGCGTGGGCGTCCAGCAGCGCGTCGAGATCCTGAAGGCGCTGTACCGGGGCGCGGAGGTGCTGATCCTCGACGAGCCGACGGCGGTCCTGACGCCGCAGGAGGTCGACGACCTGTTCGCCGTCTTCGAGGAGCTCACCGCGCAGGGCAAGACGATCATCTTCATCACCCACAAGCTCGGCGAGGCGATGCACGCCGCGGACGAGATCACCGTCCTCCGCGACGGCCGCAACGTCGGCACCGTGCCGGCCGACGAGGTGACCCGCGAGGAGCTCGCGGAGATGATGGTCGGCCGCGAGGTGCTCCGCACGGTCGAGAAACCGCCGGCCGATCGCGGCGAGCGCGTGCTCGCCGTCGACGGCGTCTCGGTCGACGACGACCGGGGCGTCGAGGCGGTGAGCGACGTCTCCTTCTCCGTCCGCGCCGGCGAGGTGTTCGGGATCGCGGGCGTCGACGGCAACGGCCAGTCGGAGCTCATCGAGGCCGTCACCGGGCTGCGCGATCCGACCGCGGGCCGGATCGTCTACCGCGGCGAGGACGTCACCGACTGGTCGCGCCGCCGGCGGATCGAAGCGCGGATGTCGTACGTCCCGGAGGACCGCCACGAGCGCGGCCTCGTCATGGACTTCGACCTCACGCAGAACGGCATTCTCGGGAGCCAGCACAGCGACGAGTTCGCGTGCGACGGCCGCCTCGACTGGGACGCAGCGCGCGACCACGCCGAGACCATCATCGAGGAGTACGACGTCCGCCCGCCGAATCGCCGGGCTGCGGCCGCCTCCTTCTCCGGCGGTAACCAGCAGAAGTTCATCGTCGGCCGAGAGTTCGAGCGCGACCCGGCGCTCGTCGTCGCCACCCACCCGACGCGCGGCGTCGACATCGGCTCGACGGAGTTCATCCACGACCGCCTGCTCGCGCTCCGGTCGTCCGGGGTGGCGGTGCTTCTCGTCTCGTCGAACCTGGAGGAGGTCCGGGGGCTCTCCGACCGGCTCGCGGTCGTCCACGACGGCGAGATCATGGACGTCGTCGACCCCGAATCCGCCACGGAGGAGGAGATCGGTCTCCTGATGGCCGGCGAGGACCCGTCGGACGGCTCGGGCCCGGTCGCCGCGGGAGCGACGAACGAGGGGGGACGATGAGCGGCGACGACCGATCGGGCGGCGCGCGCCGCCGCGGTCGGGCGGCCCTCGAACGGCTGGTCCGCGCCTCGGCGGCCGAGCGCGTGTTCATAAGCACTGCCGCGCTCGTCCTCTCGATGGCCGTCGGCGTCGTGATCGTCCTCGCGGCGGGGCGGATGACGACGTGCGGCGAGGCGGCGGCCGTCTACTTCGGCGTCGGCTTCTGCTACGATCCGTTCGCGGTGTACGACAGCCTCTTTCTGGGCGCGCTCGGCAACCCGATAAACCCGCTGTTCCGGCCGCTCGAAGGGCAGTTCGCCCCGCCGTTCCGCCGCGGCTGGAGCCCGCTCAACGGGCAGATGGCCGTCACGCTCCGCGAGACGACGATCCTCGTGTTCACCGGGCTGTCCGTCGCCGTGGCGTTCCGCGCGGGCATCTTCAACATCGGGACGCAGGGGCAGCTCGTCGTCGGGGCGCTCGCGACGGCGCTCGCCGCGCTGTACGCCTCGCCGCTCGTCGCCGGCCTCGTCGGCACGCTCGTGCTCATCCCGTTCGGCCTCCTCGTCGGCGCGCTGTCCGGCGGACTGTACGGAGCGATACCGGGCGCGCTGAAGGCGTACGCCGACGCGAACGAGGTGATCACGACGATCATGCTCAACTTCGTCGCCACCGGCGTGGCGCTGTACCTCGTCGCGGGGCCGTTCAAGGACCCGGCGAGCGCGGCGAACGAGACGGTGTCGCTGCCGGGGTACGCGATCTTCCCGCCGGTCGTCTTCGAGCCGCGGGACGACTTCTCCGTCCTCGCGCTCCTGTTCGGCGTCGCGCTCGTCGGCGGCGTGTACTACCTGCTCGAACACACGGCCTTCGGGTACGACATCCGGACCAGCGGGATCCAGCCCGAGGCCGCCGAGTACGGCGGCGTCGACGCCGAACGCACCGTCGTGTCGAGCATGGCGATCTCCGGGGCGCTCGGCGGCCTGGGCGGCGCGGTCTACGTGCTGATGATCATCGGAAACTACCAGACCGGCATCCCGGCCTACGGGTTCGACGGCATCACCGTCTCGATCCTGGCCGGGAACAACCCGCTCGGCGTCGGCTTCGCGGCGTTCCTGTTCGGCGTGCTGAAGAGCGGTTCGATCGTCGTCGACGTGAACACCGGCGCGCCGCCGCAGCTCGTCGGCGTCCTCCGGGGCCTCATCATCCTCTTCGTCGCCATGCCGGAGTTCTTCCGGCTCCTCGGGCGGCGAGTGGTCGCGATCGAACCGGAGCGGCCGGTCGCGACCGACGGCGGTCGCCCCGGCGATGGCGGCGACGACGCGGGCGCGGAGGCGGGGGGTGAGGTCGATGAGTAACGCCGTCGCCTCCCGCGCGGGACTCTCCACGCGACGGCTCGCGGGCCTCGCCCTCGGCGCCGCCGTCGCGCTGTTCGTCCTGGCCGGCGTGGCGATGCCCGACTCGACGCCCGGCAAGGTGCTGCGTGTGGCGTTCACGAAGAGCGCGCTCGCCGCGACGCTCCGCCTGTCCGTCCCCATCGCGTTCGCGGCGCTCGGCGGCATCTTCGCCGAGAAGAGCGGGGTGATCAACATCGGGCTGGAGGGGCTTCTCATCATCTCGGCGTTCGTCGCGGTGTACGCGGCGGACGTGGGCGGGAGCGTCTGGCTCGGCCTCCTCGTCGGCGTCCTCGCGAGCACGCTCCTCGCCGGGCTGTTCGCCGTCGTCTGCATCGAGTTCCGGGCCGACCAGATCATCGCCGGCCTCGCCGTCTGGCTCATCGCGCTCGGCCTCGCGCCGTTCGCCTCCCAGGCCATCTACGGCGGGCCGAACACGGAGAGCCTGGAGGGATCGTTCGGGACGATCACGGTGCCGGTGCTGTCGGAGATCCCGTTCTTCGGCGCGCTGTTCGACGCGAACCCCGTGGTCTACCTGATGTTCGCCGCGGTCGGCCTGTCGTGGTACGCGCTGAACCGGACGTCGTTCGGCCGGTGGGTCGTCGCCAGCGGCGAGAACCCGAAGGCGCTCGACACCGCGGGCGTGAACGTCACGCGCGTGCGCTACGCCGCGGTGCTCCTGTCCGGCGTGCTCGCGGGCTTCGGCGGCGCCGCGCTCTCTCTGAGCCTCGGGCAGTTCATCGGCAACGGCGCGACGATGGTCAACGGCAAGGGGTTCATCGCCATCGTGGCGTACCTGTTCGGCAACTACAACCCGGTCGGGGCGCTGCTCTCGACGTTCCTCTTCGCGGGCCTCGACGCGCTGCAGATCCGCCTGCAGGCGGCGGCCATCATCGCCGTCCCGCAGTCGCTCGTGCGGACCATCCCGTACGTCGCGGTCATCGTCGTCCTGGCGCTGTTCGGACGGACGCGGATCCCCGAGGCCGCCGGCGACCACTACGAATCGGGCGAGGACTGAGCGGGGGCGCGACCGTCGCCCTCGGCATTACGTCGCGCCGCGGGGGACGGATTCGGGGATAAAGAGTTTTCCTCCCGGGATATGCACTCTCCCCAATGACCAGTTACGAGTGCGACGTCGCGGTGGTCGGCGCGGGGACCGCCGGGTGTTACGCGGCGGCGACCGTCGCCAACGAGGGACTCGACGTGGTCGTCGTCGAGCGGAAGTCCGAGGAGGAGGCGGGGCACATCGCCTGCGGCGACGCCCTGAAGGGCGCGGACGCGTTCCCCGACGCGATCCCCAAGTCGCAGATCGAGCCCGCGTTCACGAACACCGGCGTCGACCACGGCCGGTTCGAGATCCCCTCCCACGACACGGTGCTCGAGATCCCCGTGCCGGGCGAGCTCGCGGTCATCGACCGCTGGGACTACGGCCGGCGGATCATCGAGGGAGCGAAGGACGCCGGCGCCGAGTTCCACTACGACACGGTGGTCCAGGACGTGACGCAGGACGACGACGGTCGGGTGACGGGCGTCCGCGGCAAGCGCAGGGGCGAGGTCGTCGAGTACGACGCCGCGGTCACCATCGACGGCGCGGGCGCGCTCTCCATCCTCCAGGACAAGGCCGACCTCTCGGGGGCGACGTTCGACACGAACGTCTCGTACTCGCAGTTCTGCTCCGCCTACCGCGAGATCGTCGAGGTGAGAGAGGAGGTGCCGTGGAAGGACGCGCTCGTGTTCAAGCCGACGAAGCGCGCCGCGGGCTACCTGTGGTACTTCCCGCGCACGGGGACGGAGATCAACGCCGGACTCGGATTCCAGATGAACGAGGAGCCGATGAAGCTCGTCGAGGACCTCAAGGAGGACCTGCGGAACCGACCGGAGTTCGCGGGGGCGAAGGTGACGGACAAGCTGGGGGCGGCGCTGCCGACGCGGCGGCCGTACGATTCCGCGGTCGCGCCGGGCTTTCTGGCCGCGGGCGACGCCGCCGGCCACGTCAACCCCACCACCGGTGGCGGGATCGCCGGTGCGGCGTACGCGGGCAACTACGCCGGCGAGCAGGCGGTCCGGGCCGTCGAGGAGGGCGACGCGAGCGAGGCGGCGCTGTGGCGCTACAACGAGCGGGTGATGGAGCACTTCGGCGCGCGGTACGCCGGGCTGGACGTGTACAACGTCCTCTCGACGGCCGTCGACGTGGACGACCTGATGGGCCTTCTCGCCTCGCTGCCGGGCGAGAAACTCGCGGAGGCGCTGTACTCCGGGCAGACGTCCATGGGGTGGAAGCTGAAGCTCCGGACGGCTGTCCAGAGCCGCGACTACTGGGGCGTGATCTGGAACTTCTACCGGACGAAGCGGCTCGCGGAGGAGCTCATCGACCACTACCGGCGGTATCCGACGCGGCCCGGTGCGCTCGCCGCCTGGCAGGAGGGACGCGACGCGCTCATGGACAGCATCTACGAGACGACCGGCGCCGAAGCGAAGTACTGATTCTCGGGCGTCCCCGCGACCGCGCCGGCGGCGCTCAGATCCGGGGACCCGCGCGGGGTCGCGTCCCGGTTCCGTCGCCCGACGCCGGTCGTGTCCCGACTCCGCCTACTGACGCCGGTTGCGCCGTCGTCCGACGACCGCGTCGGGCGTCCGTCGACCGACGACAGTCGCCCCCCGAAGCCGACGGCCGTCGCAGGTCGTTTCGGCGTCCGTCGATTTCGATCGGCGGTCCAAGAAGGCTATAAGCACTGGGACCACAAGGGTAGTCACGACACCGGAAAAGAGAGAGCGAACGAACCGGCAGAGAGGAGAGAATGTCACAGCAAACGCAGACACCATGGAACGCTCGACGTACCTGAGGGCGCTCGTCTCGGTCACTGTCGTCCTCGTGCTCGCGAGCGCGGCGGCCCCGGCCTTCGCGGCCGCGGCGCAGGAGGAACCGCACGCGGCTGATCACGCCGGTCACTCCGGCGTCGACGCGATCGACGCCGGCGGATTCGACGCGACCGTCCCCGGCGGATTCAGCGCAACCGTCCCCGGCGGTCCACAGCACGGATCCGCGACGGTCGCGGGTTCGATCGCCGAGCGGAACGACGGGGGGACGCAGCTCGCTCCGTCGTCCTCGACGACCGACGCCTTCGAGTACGTCCTCCGCGGTCGGCTCGACGACTTCAACCCGACCGGGGTCGTCCTGCTGCTCGGCTACAGCCGGCACGACGAGTCGAGCCCGCTCGAAAACGACGTCCGAAAGCGGGTGTACGAGACGATCGCGAGCGCGCCGGGAACGTACGTCTCGGAGATCGCAGAGCGAACTGACACGCCCCGCTCGACCGTCAGGTACCACATCAAGGTGCTCGAACGGGAGCGGCTGATCTTCGGCGAGAAGATCCGGGGCAAGCAGCGGTTCTTCCCGGTCGGCGCCGAGCGGGTCGAGCTCACCGCCGCCCTGGACGACGACGCCGCCGCGACGGTGCTCGACGCGGTCGCGCGGCTGGCTCCCGCGACCGTCTCGGAGGTGGCTTCGGAGGTCGACCGGACGCCCGGCACGGTCTCGTACCACCTCTCTCGGCTCGAAGAGGCGGGCCTGATCGAGCAGGAGCGCGACGGCGGGACGGTGCTGAACCGGCTGGCGAGCGACGTGCGCGTCGACGACGGCGAGCCGACGGTGGCTCGCATCGAAGCGACGACGTAGCCGCGCCCCTCTCGCCGGGCTCGTTTTTCGACTTCTCGGACGGAGCGGCCGAGACGCCCGTTTTGAGAGTTCGGTCAGAACCTCTTTTTGTCGATCGTTGCTGTGGTCAGGTAGGCCGAACGGCCTGTGAGGGGATGACTGACGATCGGACGACCGACGCCGCGGCGGGCGACCGCTCGACGCCGGTCGCGCCGCGCACGGAGTGCGATCCCCCGCGGATCACCGAACGCCAGCTACACAGCGGATAGGGGAGATCAACGATGTCTCAAAATCAGCTCAGGACGGCCGAAACGCCCGGACGAAACGCGGAGCGGACCGAACGGAACGCGGACGCTCGGTCGGACGCCGTCCGACGGTGCCCCGAGTGCGACGGGCCGTGCACGAAGAGCTCCGACGGCGAGGAGCTCGTCTGCGAGGAGTGCGGGCTGGTCGTCGACGAGAGCCGGATCGACTTCGGTCCGGAGTGGCGGGCGTACAACCACAGCGAACACCGCGAGAAGTCGCGGGTGGGGTCCCCGCTGACGGAGTCGATCCACGACCGCGGGCTGAGCACGACGATCGACTGGCGCAACAGGGACGCCAGCGGGCAACTGCTGTCGGCGGAGAAGCGCCAGCGGATGCACCGGCTCCGCTCCTGGCAGGAGCGCATCCGGACGCAGAACGCGAAGGAGCGCAACCTCCGGTTCGCGCTCTCGGAGATCGAACGGATGTCGAGCGCGCTCGGCGTGCCGCGGTCGGTCCGCGAGGTCGCGTCCGTCATCTACCGCCGCGCGCTCGACGAGGATCTGATCCGCGGGCGCTCGATCGAGGGGATGGCGACCAGCGCGCTGTACGCGGCGTGCCGCCAGGAGGGCATCCCGCGCAGCCTCGACGAGGTCGCCGAGGTCTCGCGGATCGAAAAGCGGGACATCGGCCGGACGTACCGGTACGTCTCGCAGGAACTCGGCCTCGAACTGTGCCCAGTCGACCCCAAGCAGTTCCTGCCCCGGTTCTGCTCGGAGCTCGAACTCGACGAGGAGGTTCAGGCGAAGGCGCGCGAAGTGCTCGACATCGCCACCGAGGAGGGGCTCCTCTCAGGAAAGTCCCCCACCGGCTGCGCCGCGGCCGCGATCTACACCGCCTCGATGCTCTGCAACGAAAAGCGGACGCAAAAGGAGGTCAGCGATGTCGCGCAGGTGACCATGGTGACGATCCGCAACCGCTACCACGAGCAGATCGAGGCGCTGGCCCTCATGGAGGGGACGGAATAGCCGGCGCGCCGATCCGATCGAACGGATCTCTCGGATCGAACTCGCCGGGGGGCGCGGCGTCCGCGGACGCCGCGCCGCGAATCCGTCTCCCCTCCGGCCCGCCGAGTCCCGTCGGCTCCGCTTCGGCCCTCCGAGTTCTTCACTTTCCCCGCTTCGGCCCTCACGGGCGGTCCTCTTCCGGTGTCTCGAACCGCCGCTTCGACGCCTCCGGGTCGCCCGCCTCGGTTCTCGTTCCGCCGCGGTCTCCGATACCCGCGATTACGGCCGCCGTGATCGACAGTCGATGTGATCTACGGCCGCCGCGCGGCGATCTCGCGGATCGCACCCGAGAGCACGTCGACGGCGATCGGGATGGACGACTCGTCGACGTCGAACGTGCCCGTGTGGTGGCCGCCGGGGTGGTCGGTCCCGACGCCGACGTACGCCGCCTTGCCGCCGTTTTCCTGCACCCGACGCATCAGGTACGTCGCGTCCTCGCTGCCGCCGAGCGCGTCCCGGTCCAGGATCGACTCGACGCCGTCGACGCCGCCGCTGACCTCAGCGACGATGTCGGCGAGGGCGCGGTCGCTGCGGGCGCTCGGCGCTCGCCCCTCCGTCGAGAGCGACACCTCGCAGCCGTGCATCTCCGCCGCGCTCTCGACGACGCGCTCGGCGCGTTCGCGCATGTACTCCATCAGCTCTGTCGTCTCGCCCCGGACCTCCCCCTCGACGAACGCCTCCTCGGGGATGATGTTCGTCGCCGTCCCGCCGCCGACGAGTCCGGCGTTGACGCGCGTCGCGCCGTCCGAGTGCCGGGAGATCCCGTAGAGGTTCTGCACCGCGGTCGCCATCGCCAGCACCGCGTTGTCGCCCTCCTCCGGCTTGGCGCCCGCGTGGGCCGGGTGGCCCGCGAACTCGGCGCGGAAGTGGTGCACCGCGAGGAAGCCGTCGATCCCGGCGACGATCTCGCCGGTGGGGTGGTCGAGGCCGACGTGCACGGCGAGGAGGTAGTCCACGTCGTCGAGGTGGCCGCCCTCGGCCATGGGCTTGCCGCCGGCCACGAGTTCCTCGCTCGGCTGGAAGAACACCTTCAGCGTGCCCTCGAAGTCGCTGTCGGCGATCGCGTCGATCACGCCGACGCCGATGGTCGCGTGGGCGTCGTGTCCGCAGGCGTGCATGTACCCCTCGCGCTCCGAGCGGTAGCCGCCCGCGGCGGGGGCGTGGTCGCCCCCCTTCGATTCGAGGATGGGGAGCGCGTCGATGTCGACCCGGAGGCCGACGGTCGGCCCGTCGCCCTCGCGGAGGGTCGCCACGGCCCCGGTGTATCCGCCCTTCAGGTCGTCCAGGATGTCCTCGCGTGCGCCCTCGGCGCGGGCCCGTTCGAACCACTCGTCGAGTTCGGCCCCGTCGGGGACGGCGAGGCGCTCGTCTGCGAGCACCTCCGGCCCGACGTACAGTTCGTCGAGCGGCCGCGTTTCGAGTTCGTCGACGATGCGCGCCGTCGTGTAAAACTCGCGCCAGGCGGGCTCGGGATGTCGGTGGAGGTCGCGGCGAAGCGCGACGAGGTCGTCCGCGTCTTTCGACTGGTCCATGTGGCTACCAGTGCGCCGGCGCTCTTAATTGCTGGAGAAGAGGCCAAGGACGACCGCCCGCGACGAATCGCCCGACCGCAGTTCGTCCGACCGGCGGTGTCAGACGCGGTGACGTAGGCATTTATATACCTGTGTAGAATCATGCGAATACGTGATGCGACATGGCCACTGACGACGAAACGATCGACGAAGAACTCGAAGAGGCGGAAGCCGCGGAGCGGTCCGATCGCATCGAGTTCCGCGGCGGAAAGTGGATGAGCGCGTTCCCGATCGCGTTCTTCATCCTGTGGGCGATCGTACAGAGCGGGCTCCTCCGGATCGGTGACACGACCGGACTGGTCGCGGGGATGCTGATCGCGCTCATCATCGGAATGCTGTTCGCGAAGGGATCGTGGAAGGCGTACGCGAACACGATCTTCGAGGGGATGACGAGACGCGTCGCGGCGACGGCCGTCGTGGCGTGGCTGTGGGCGGGGATGTTCGCCGCCACGATCCAGACGGGCGGGTTCGTCGGCGGCCTCGTCTGGGCGGCCACCGTGCTGGAGATCGGCGCGGCGCTGTTTCCGGCGATCACGTTCATCCTCGCCGCGCTGCTCGCGACGGGTATCGGCACCGGCTACGGCACCACCGTCGCGTTCACGACCCTCTTCTTCCCGGCGGGCGTCCTGCTCGGGGCGAACCCCGTCCTGCTGTTCGGGGCGATCCTCTCGGGGGCCGTGTTCGGCGACAACCTCGCGCCGGTGAGCGACACCACCATCGTGAGCGCCGTGACGCAGGATTCGGACATCGGCGGCGTGGTCGCGTCGCGCTTCAAGTACGCGATCGTCGCGGCCGTGATCGCGTTCGCGGCGTACGTCGTCGCCGGCAACGCCATGTCGGGCGTCGACGTCGCCGGGCAGTTCCGCGAGGTGTTCGTCGCGAACAGCGAACCGGGCGGCCTGCTCCACCTCCTGTCGATCTTCGTGGTCATCGCGACCGCGGTGTCCGGTCGGCACATCGTCGAGGCCATCTCCTGGGGGATCATCGTCGCGTTCCTGATCAACGTCGTGTTCGGTCTGGCGTCGTTCAGCGACATGGTCGTGTTCAACGCGCCGCGCGACGCCGCCGTCGCGCAGTCGCTCTCGTTCCTGCCGTTCGTCGAACTCGTCGGGACCGAGGAGGTCGGCGTCGGCGGGAGCCTCTACTCGGGCGCCGAGGGCTTCTTCCCGCTCATCGTGCTCACGCTGCTCATCGTCGCCGGCGCGCAGATCATGATCCGCGGCGGCGGGTTCGCCGCCCTGCAGGACTGGCTCCTCGACTCGGTCGCCACCAGCGTCCGCCGGGCCGAGACGTCGATGGTGCTCGGCACCGCCATCGTCAACGCGATGATAACGATCAACACCGCCGCCGAGATCGCCATCGCGCCGTACATCGCGCGCCTCGGCGAGCGGTTCAACATCAACGGCTACCGCCGGGCGAACATCCTCGACGCGAACACCTCCGCGCTCGGGTACATCTTCCCGTGGTCCGGGGGCGTGCTCGTCGGCTTCGCGGCCATGCAGGGGCTCCCGAACCAGTACGACTGGTTCACGCGGAGCATGATCGTCAACCCCGCCGAGGTGTGGCCGTTCGTCTTCCACGGCTGGCTGCTGGTGACCGTGTTCCTCGTGGCGGCGCTGACCGGCTTCGGCCGCGAGTACACGTCCGACCGCGAGGTCAAGGAGGTGGCGCGCGTATGAGCTTCCTCGACAGGTACCTGGGCGGCGGGGCGTTCCGAACGACGCTCGACAAGTATCTGACCGGGTGGTCGTTCCGGACGACGCACCCGTCCTTCGAGGTCGGCGAGGAGATCTCGGTGTTCGTCACCGGGTACGAGAACGGCACGGCGGTGGTTCGCGTCGGCGACACCGTGATCCGCGTCCCGGACGCGCCGGACGGGCTGCTCGACAGGCGCGTCCGCGTCCGCGTGACGGACTTCGCCGAGAACGACCACGTCGGCGAGGCGGAGTACCTCGAAACGGTCGGAGAGAGCGCGTTCTGAGCAGACCGCGGGTCGGGCGCGACTCGCGCTCGGTCCGCCCGAAAACGCGCCGGTCGCCGACCGCGACCGGAACGCGACCCGAGTTCGACCCTCGGCCGGTCGCTCAGCCGCGCCGGTGTCCCAGCGGCTTCTTCTGTTCGACTTCGATCTCCACGCGGACGCTCTCGGGGAACTCGCGGTGGCCGATCTCGCGGGCGATGTGCTCGTTCCCGTGGATTTCGAGCCGGCGCGAGTACACCGTGTAGTTCCACGGCGAGAACTCGTCCCCGGGCGCGAGCCGCCGGTACTGCGGAACGCGGATGCGCTCCGGCGGCGCGGAGTGCGGTCCCTTACACTCCGCGCCCTTCCGTTCTATCATCCGTTTCAGGTCGCCGACGACGTCCTCCAGGACGGCCCGGTCGCCGCTCTGGAAGGCGAGTTTGGTTACGAACGTCATGAGCTGGGTTCTACAAACAGGTGCGGCGTCGAGCCGTAAAAACGCATCTACCTCCCGCCGGAACGTCCCGCAGACGGGCACAGGAGGGTCGGACAGCCGCGCCTCCGATATTCTCTTAACTCGTGACCGATTACATCGGGTAATGACGGTCGAAGCGGTCAGCGCCGGAGCCATCCTCTTCCGCGACACCCGCGGCCGACGGGAGTACCTGCTCCTGAAGAGCCGACCGGGGGACTGGGAGTTCCCCAAAGGCGGAGTCGAAGGGGACGAGGAGCTCCAGCAGACGGCGATCAGAGAGGTCGAAGAGGAGGCGGGGATCTCCGAATTCCGCCTCGTCGACGGGTTCAGAGAGGACTACGACTACGTGTTCGAAGCCGGCGGCAAGACCATCCACAAGACGGTTCACCTGTTCATCGCGCGCTCCTTCGAGGCGAGCGCGGAGCTCTCGAACGAGCACCGCGACCTCCAGTGGCGCGACTACGAGCAGGCGATCAACACCATCACCCAGGACGGCCCGCGCGAGATTCTGAAACGCGCGCACGCCTACCTCAACGACCTGGAGGCGAAGAACGAGGACGTCGACGGCGGGCGGAAGTACCTCGCCTGAGCGACGCGGCGTCTCTTCCCGTGCGCTCCGAGGACGACCGGACCGGCGCGAGATCGGAGTCGGAGGGATCCGTGAGCGGACGCTATCCCGGCGACTCGGAGTTCGTCTTCGAACTCCTGGCGTGCCGGTGGGCGGAGCGGTCGTGGCCCCCCGGCGGCGCGCGCGAGTCGGCGCCGATCGTCGCCCGCCAGCTCGGGACGCGGCGGCGGCGGTGGGACACCGTCGTCGTCGAGGCGGACCCGGAGGCGCTCGAAGCGAGGGCGCGGTTCGGACCGCGGACGCTCGACTCGGACCTCCTGCACGTCGTCCGGCACGCCCCGAGAGAGTGGGCGTGGTACCGCGACGCGCTCCCGCACCCCGGGTATCCCTGGCGATACGTCCGCGCCGCCGTCCACCGCGCGGCCGGGCGCGGCGTCGTCGAGAAGCGGCGGAACGGCAACCGGATCGAAATCCGTCGGATCGCCCCCTATCCCGACTGGGTTCGGCGGATCGTCGCCGTCGAGAACAAGCCGGACCTCGACGCCGGCGCGGCGCGCGCACTGGGAGCGCAGCTCGAACACGACGTCTCGCGCGCGCTCGCGGACGAGGTGTGGGTCGCGACGGCCGCGACCGGCGCGAGCGTCGAACCGGCGCTCCTGGAGGACATGCCGGTCGAGGCGGGGATCCTGGCGCTCGACTTCGCCGACGGCGTCCGGCGGGACGCCGGGGAGGTCGTCTGGCACCCGAGCCGGCTCGAACCCGACGAGACCGACGACGCCCGCGCGGAGACGCGGCTCGAACTCGCCGAGCGGGCGTACGGCCGGGGGTGGCGGTCGTTCGTCGGGACGATGCGGCCCGACTGCCGGCACTTCGAACTCCGCCGCCGCGGGGAGGCGCTCGTCCCCTGGTGCGCCGCGAAGGGGAAACACCAGAGCGCCGCCGAGTGCGCGGGGTCGTGTTCGGCGTTCGAGCCCGAGCCGCCGCGGTGGCGGACGAAGGGCTGGCCGATCGAGGGGGGACCGGGGAAGGGGATCAGACGGCTGCTGGAGGGGCGACGGGAGTGGGTCAGAGAGCGGGGGCGGGAGCGCGCGTTCGAACGGCGCTGAGGCTCACGCACCGAGCGCCTTCGACGCCCACTCCGCGATCGTGTCGTCGGTCTCGCGCATCCGCGCGGCGAGCCGGCGTTCGAGCCGGCGACGGACGCCGCGGTACGCCGGGTGGTCGATCAGGTTGTTGAGCTCGTTCGGGTCCTCGCGCAGGTCGTACAGCTCGTTGCGGTCGGGCGCGTTGTACACCAGCTTGTACCGCCGCGTCCGGAGCATCCGCTGGGAGTAGAACCCGAACTCGTCGCCGTGGTACTCGGCGAAGAGGTCCTCGGGCCAGTCGTCCGGCGGTTCGCCCGCGAGCAGCGGGCGGAGGCTCCGCCCGTCGATCCCGTCGGGGATCGGCGCGCCGCCGGCGTCGAGGAACGTCGGCATCAGGTCGACGAGGCTCACGAACTCGTCGCAGACGCTTCCGGGCTCGGTCATGTCGGGCCACCGGACGAAGAGCGGCACCCGGTAGGTGTCCTCGTACATCAGCGGCCCCTTGTTGAACTGGCGGTGGTTGCCGACGAAGTCGCCGTGGTCGGAGGCGTGAACGGTCACCGTCGAGCCGTCGAGGCCGAGTTCCTCCATCGCCCCCAGGATCCGCCCGATCTGCTCGTCGATGAGCGTCACGAACCCGAAGTACTTCGCGGCGATCGCCGCCCAGTCGTCCCAGCCGAACCCCGCGACGCCGCGGTAGCGGAGGTACTGCTCATGGGCGCGGGGCTTCCCGTCGAACGTCTCCGCGTAGGTCGGCCACGGATCGACGTCGTCGGGGTCGTACATCGAGGCGTACGGCTCGGGGACGACGTAAGGGTGGTGCGGCCCGAGGAAATCCGTCCGGTGGAAGAACGGCCCGTCCTCGTCCCCCTCCGCGTACGCCTCCAGCCGCTCTATCGTCCGCTCGGCGAGGTAGTACGGGCGAGTCGCCTCCACCGGCGCGGGGGTGGTCGCGGCGACGAGCGTCGGATCCCGGTCGTGCTCCGTGTACGTCGGGTCTTCGAGTTCGATCCCGCCGGGGTCGATCCCCAGACTGCGCTGGTAGTCGCGGAACGACGACGCGAGGTGCGGATCGTGGTGCCTGTCGCTGCCGCCGGCGTACTCGAAGCCGAAGTCGTCCGGGCCCTGATCCCGCCCGACGTGCCACTTCCCGAGGTACGTGTTGCGGTACCCCGCCTCCCGGAGGCGCTCGCCGAACGTGGGGAGCCCCGGCGGGAGGTTCCGCCGGATCGCGTCGGCCTCGTGGCAGTTGTTCATCATGCCGTGGTTGTGGGGGTACAGCCCGGTCAGGAGCGAGGCGCGGGCGCTGCTACAGATGCTGATGGGGGTGTACGCCCGCTCGAACCGCATCCCGGCCTCGCCGAGGCCGTCGATCGCCGGCGTCTCGACCCCGCTGTCCGGCGTCGTGAGATCGTACCGTTCCTGGTCGGTGAGCAACAGGAGGGCGTTCGGCCTGTCGTCGGTCATCAGAGGTACCCGAGGTCCTGGAGCCTGGTTTCGGTTTCGGCGCTCATCGAGACGGCGTCGCCGTCGGCGTCCGCGTTCTCGACGTCGGCGAGCGGTCCCAGCCGGGATCGGACGGCGTCCCGGAGTTCCGCCGCGCGCTCGGGCCTCGCGGCGGCGAGGTCCCGGGTCTCCGCCGGATCGTCCGCGACGCGGTACAGCTCCTCGGTGCCGTCGGAGCGGGTGATGAGCTTGTACTCGTCGGTCCGGGCCGTCCGGACGGATCGATCGTAGCGGTACAGTTCGGGCGGGAGGTCGCCGAACCGCTCTTCGAGCGCCTCGATCGGCGGCTGCGGACGGACGTACTCGGCGAAGACGTGCTCCCGCGGCGGCGCGTCGGACGCCGGGTGCAGCGACCGGCCGCGGAACTGCTCGCGCGCGACCGGATCGTCGACGCCGGCGACGTCGAGCAGGGTGGGTGCGAGGTCGAGCACCTGGACCAGTTCGTCGGACCGGCCGCGGCCGTAGAAGGGGCCGCCGCCGATCACGAGCGGCACGTGCAGGAGCGAGTCGTAAGCGCAGTACTGGTGGCCGAGGAAGCCGTGATCCCCGACGTTCTCGCCGTGATCTCCGACGACGACGAACACGGTGTCGTCCCACTCGCCCGCCTCGACGAGCGCGCGCCTGAGGTCGCCGATTCGTCGGTCGAGGTAGGCGATCTCGGCCCGGTAGAGACCGCGGAGGGCCTCGAACTCCTCGTCGGTGAGGTCGAACAGCCCCGCGTCGTACTCCCGCGGGGCCTGCGGCAGCGACGTCGCGTCCTCGTAGCTCCAGCCGTCGGGGAGAAACCGCTCGGCCTCCGGCCGCGGCGGACTGTACGGGAGGTGCGGCTCGATGAAGTTCGCGAACAGGAAGAACGGCGGCTCGACCCCGTCGAGCCACCGCCCGACCCAGTCGACCGTCCGGGCCGCGCCGTCGTCGTCCCCGAATCCGCCGACGCGGTCGTAGACGGCGTTGACCGCGTTGGCGATCGGGTTTCCCTCGAACAGCCGGGAGACGAACGTCTCCAGCCGCCGGCGGCCGCCCAGCACGTGCCTGAGTTCGCCCAGATCGGCCTCCGTCTGAATCCGCTGCCACGTGCGGTGGAACGTGTCGAAGCCGCGCGCCAGGCCGAACTCGCCGGTCACCCAGGTGTTGTTCGAGACGCCGGCCGTGGCGTAGCCGGCGTCCCGGAACGACTCGGCGAGCGTCCGCAGCCGGTCGTCGAGCAGCGTGTGGCCGCCGTGGGTGCCGTGGTCCGCGGTGTACGTTCCGGTGAAGAGCGAGGCGTGCGACGGTAGCGTCCAGGGCGCGCTGGTGAACGCTCGCCGGTAGTCGGTGCCGGACGCCGCTACGTCGGCGAGCGTCGGGGCCGTCTCGGGGGTCACGTCGCGGGCGCGGGCCGTGTCCATGACGACCAGCACGACGTTCGGCCGGTCGGTCATGGTACGCCGAACCCCGACGTATCGCGGGCGAGAGGCGGCTCGCTAACCGTCGTCGATCCCGGAGACGTCCCCACCGGCGCTGCTCGGTGGCGGTTCGCTGGAGGGCTCACACGGGGAGTATCGACGCCGACCGGAAAGAGGGGCGAGCCTGTATATGCAGGCCGACTACGCGATCTCCACGTCGACCTCGTCGCGCTCGACGGCGAGGCGGAACGTCGGGACGGTCCGGTAGACGACCTCGACGACGCCCTTGCGCCGGAGGCTCTGGAGCGCGCGGCGGACCTCCTTCGCCTCCGGGTCGACGTCGAACTCCTCGCGGAGCTTGTTGAGGACGCTCACGACGCTCTCGGACCGATCGTCCGGCCCGGCGACGACGCGGAACACCCGCGCTTCGAGCTCCGGGACGCGGATCACGCTCGGGACGCCGGACTCCTCGTCGTCCTCCTCGCCCTCGACCCCCGGCTCGACGCCGACGAGCGCCGCGGCCTCGTCGGTCGCCCGGATGAGGCTGTTGTCGTCGCGGTAGTAGTACTCCTTCAGGTGCCCTTCGAGGTATCGGTGAACCTCGCTGCCGCTCTCTAAGCCCCACCGCTCCTGCAACTCCTTGTTCTTCGTCGGCTGGAGCCGGACGACGTCCGCCAGCCGCTGCTGCTCCTCGTCGGAGAGACTCATGTTCGAACGTTTGGGGACGACCTATATCGGTGTTCTGAAACCGCACACAACCCGGGTCGGCGGTCGACTCGCTCGTCCGCCCGCGCTGCGGTCGGCTCACCCGCTTCGGCGGTCCGCGAGTCGGTCGCCCCAACCGCCCTCGACCGCCGACGGTGCGCTCGGCGCAACCCCCACCGCGGCCGACGGTGCGGCGGGATCGCTCACCCTCGACCGCCGACGGTGCGACGAGATCACCCACCTTCGGCGGCCGACAGCGCGACGACGCTGCCGTCGCCGTAGATGACGTAGATCTCGGGGACGCCGTCCCCGTCGGCGTCGGCGAGCGTCGGGTGGGTGTACACCGACACGTCCCGCTTGTACGAGTCGAGCACCTCGCCCGACGCCGGATCAACCACCGAGACGATCCCGTCGTTCGTGACGGCCACGACTTCGGGCGAGCCGTCGCCGGTCACGTCGCCCATGCTCGGCGGGGGCGTCATCTGGACGTCGCCCGTCGTGAGGGTCGTCGTCCACTCGACCTCCCCGGTCCGGGCGTCCAGGCTCCGGAGCTTCCCGTCGCGGGCGACGGCGTACACCTCCGGCTCGCCGTCGCCGTCGCCGTCCCCGACGGCGCGGACGGCGGCGAACGCGCCGAAGTTCCGCCGCCACTCGACGTCGCCCGTCCGCCCGTCGACCGCCGCCACGGCGCCGTCCCTCGTGGCGACGACGATCTCGCGCCCCGGATCGCCGTCGATCTCCCCGGTGGTCTGCCACGTGATCGAGCTGTCGAACGGGTTCGTCAGCCGCCAGCGGACCGATCCGTCGCGCCCGAACACGACCAGGTCGCCGTCGCCGAGACCGAGCGCCAGTTCGGGCCGCCCGTCGCCCGTGAAGTCGGCCGCGGTCGGCTGTCCCCAGACGTACGACGAGAGGCGCTTCGTCCAGACCGCCGTCCCGTCCGGGCGGACGACGGAGACGGTCCCCCTCACGTCGACGACGACGACCTCCTTCGCGCCGTCGCCCGTGAAGTCGGCGACGACCGGCTTCGTGTACCCGTACGCGTCCAGGTCGTAGCGGAACTCCTCGCGGCCGGTGACCGGGTGGAGCGCGACGACCGACCGCTCCGTCGTGGCCGCGAGCACCTCCTTCGCGCCGTCGCCGTCGTAGTCCGCGATCGCCGGATCGGCGACCGAGTGGATCGTGCAGTTTTCGGGCGGGATCGGGTGGCTCCACCGCTCCGTCCCGTTCGACGCGTCGAGCGCGACGAGTGAACACTGCGCCGTTCCGCTCCGTCCGCTGACGGGCGCGTAGACCATCCCCCGCCCCTCGACGCGGCCCGCGGCCGGCGCGTGGTGGTTGCCCAGGGTCTCGGTCGACGTGTCGCTCACCCACCGCTCGGTCAGGCGCGCGCCGGACGACCCGCCGTCGTACGTCGCGGCCAGCGCGATCCCGCCGAGGAGGACGACGAGTCCCACGAGCGCCGCCGCCGTTCGAGGCCGCATACGAGCGGTTCGGCCGCGGAGGGAGAAAAGCGGCCCGTTCCGCGTTCGACGCCCGTCCCGCGTCCGACGCCTCCTTCCGCGTCCTCCATCCCGTTCCGTCGCCCGCCCGGCGCGAATCAGTGACGCTTTCCCGCCGCCTCGCCGAGTACGCCGCATGCGTCGGACGCGGCTGCTCTGCGCGGCGGTTCTCCTGCTCGCGAGCGCGCGGATCGCCAGGGCGCACGAGGTCGGCGGATCGCGCTTCGACGCGCCGATCCCCCTCCCGCTGCTGTTCGTCGGCGCGGGGGCGACGGTCGCGGTCACCGCCGTCTGGCTCGGCGCGGCCGAGCGAAACCCGGCCGCCGAGCGGGGTTCGACCGCCGAACGGAACGCGGCGGCGGTCGAACCGCGGCGGCCGCTCGTCTCGCTTTCGCCGACCGCGGCGGCCGCGCTGCGGACGGCGGCCCGCGTCGGGTTCCTCGCGCTCGTCGTCGCCGCGCTGGCGCACGGGGTGGCGGGCAAGCAAGTGCGGGCGGAGAACCTGGCGACGGTGTTCGTCTGGCCGCTGTGGTTCAGGGGCGTCGGCCTGCTCACGGTCCTCGCCGGCAGCCCGTGGCGCGTCCTCTCGCCGTGGCGGACGCTCTACGCGGCCCTCGAACGGATCGAAGGCGACGAGATAGCCGTCCTGGGTGAGTACCCCGCCCGGCTGGGGGAGTGGCCCGCGTTCGTCGGGTTCGTCGCGATCGTCGGCGTCTTCGAGAACCTCACCGCGATCCCGCTCGACCCGCGGCTGACCGTGTTTCTCGTCGCCGGCTACGCGCTCGTGATGCTCCTCGGCGGCGTCGCGTTCGGCCCGCGGTGGTTCGAGCGCGCGGACGCGTTCGAGGTGTTCTATCGGGTGCTCGGGCGCGCCGCGCCGCTCCGGGCGGTTCGGACGGCCGACGGGGGGTACGACGTGCTGGTCCGACCGCCGTGGCGGGGGAGCGCGGAGCCCGCGCCGTCGATCGCGCTCGTCGCGTTCGTCGTCTCGGCCGTCTACACGGTCAGCTTCGACGGGTTCACGAGCACGCCCGAGTTTCAGACGCTCTCGATCGGCGCGCGGGGCCTGCTCGGCGTCGGGCCGGCGGCGAGCGTCGTCCTCTACCTGATCGGCCTGGCGGTCTTCGTCGGGAGCTTACTGCTGACGAGCGACGTCGTGCGACGGCTCGGCGGCGCGCGCGGCGGAACCTGGAGGGGGGCGGCGCGCGCCTTCGCACCGACCGTGATCCCGATCGCGGCCGCGTACGAGGTCGCGCACAACTACCCGTACGTGCTCGGAAACCTCGGCCAGTTCCTCGCCGTCGGCGGAACGCTGCTGCCGGGGATCGAGGCTCCGGCGGTCGACCCTCTCGGTTGGCTGTCGCTCCCCGCCTTCTGGGCCTCGCAGGTCGCGCTCGTTGTCGCCGGCCACGTGGTCGCGGTCGTCGCCGCCCACGCCGTGGCCGTCCGGCGGTACGACTCGCTCCGGGCGGCCGGGCGCGCGCACGCCCCCCTCGTCGCGCTGATGGTCGGGTACACGGTCCTCTCGCTGTGGATCATCTCCCGACCGGTCGTCGCGTGACCGGACCTCTCCGTTCTCACCGCCGCCCGTCCGCCCGCCCTCCCGCGCCGACGAGGTCGACCTCGTCCGTCCCGGAGAGCCCGTGCTCGCCGGAGTCGTCCTCCTCCCAGACCAGCGTCGCCGTCGTCTCGTCGCCGTCGAACCCGGCCCCGTCGACCGGGAAGCGGAGCACGAGATCGTCGTTACCGTCGCCATCGACGTCGGTCACGCGACCGCGGGACGCCGGGCGGGTTCCGCCCCCGTCGGCGACGGCGTCCGGAGCGCCGAACCGGTACCGCTCCGCGCGCTCGGTCGGGTCGAACGCGACCGTCTCGCCGCTCTCGTCGGCGTACTCGGTGTAGCGCACCGCGACGGAGACGTATCCCCGTCCCTCCGTCGGAATCACGTTCCGATCGCAGCGCGGCCTGACGTCGATGTCCAGCCGGTCGGGGAAGTGGGCGGTCGCGACGCCCCCCACCGTCGGAAGGGCGGCCGCGGCCGCGGCGGCGACCGCGCCCGACTTGAGCAGCGTCCGGCGGGAGAGGTTCGCGTTCGAACTGCGCGCGTCGTCGAAGAGTGCGTCTGGATCCATGTGGTCCGCTCGCCCCGACGGACCGGAGCGGTCTATCGGTTCTGGCACGGGAACCGAACCTCGAAACGGCTCCGACTCCGGCGCTTTCGTGCGCTCACGCCGTCCGGTACCGTCGAACGAGGACGATCCCCGCGAGCAGGGCGACGACCGCCGCCGCGAGCCCCGCGGTCGTCGCCCCGAGGCCGGTCTCCGGACCGCCGAGCGACTCCGCCAGGGCGACGCCGCCGAACGCGCCGAGCGCGACGCCCGCGATCAGCCCGCCGACGGCGTAGGCCGCCGGGACCCACCGCCTCCGGAGCGCGACCGCGCAGGCGACGACCATCTCCGCGCCGACGGCGAGGAGGACGAGAAACAGCCAGTGGGGCGTGGCTCCGTGAGCCGCACCGGCGTGCGCCGCGACGGGCGGAACGGCCTGCGCCGCCGCGACCGCGCCGAGCAGCCGCGCGGCCGCCCCTCCGACGCGACGCGGTCGGGTCGACGGTGGGCTCGTCTCTCGCCCTCGTTCGGGTTCGGTTTCGTCGCTCACGTCCGTACGCGGGGAGCGGACGGACTCGAACCCTTCGATCGGCGGCGCGTTCAGAGGGTGACCTCGGGCATGTCGAGGAACGCCGTCTCGTACCCCTCGTGCCGGGACACCTGCGGCGGCGCGTCGACGGTGATCGTGACGTCGTCGTCCGGGCGGAGGCCGTCGACGGCCGCGCCGTAGTGGTAGCCGAGTTCCGGATCGATCGCCTCGGTCAGCGCCCCGTCGAAGGCGGTCTCGTTCCCGCGGGCGACCGTCGCCGAGAGCGACATCATCGGGAGGACGTACCGGTTGTGCGGCGTCCGCGGCGAGACGGCGAGGTACGGCCCGCCGTCGCGCTCGACGGCGGTCGCGACGAAGACGGCGTCCCCGCTCGTCCCCTCGCCGACGGATTCGCCGGGCAGATCGCCTTTTTTCGGGGCGAACGACAGCGGCACGTCTTCCATCATCATGGGATCGACGGCCCCCTTCTGCCCCTTCCGCTCGTCGAGCATCGTGTACCCGAGATCGTTCCGCTCCGACTCGCTGTAGTCGAACTCGACCCGGACGGTGGTCCGTCCCTCGAACCGGTCGGCGAACGATCCCATCCGGCGGAGCCCCATCGACCCGAGGTCGACGGAGACGGCGTACGTCCCGTCGCCGTCCAGCGAGACGTTGTCCCCGTAGTGAAATCCCATCCGCTGTGAGAGCATCGGCCACGGGGACAGCCGCGTGACCGTCTCGCCGTCCTTCTCGATCTCGATCTGCAGCCCCGACTCGATCGGCAGCACCTCGTTCGTCTCCGTGTCCCACACGGAGAGCATCATGTGGACGGCGTCGTCTCCCTCGACGTCGACGCGCTTCGTCTCGCGACCGGTGACTGTCCAGAAGCGGTGCGGGTACGAGTACGTCAGCCCGACCATGCGCGACCCGCCGTGGCCCATCCCGGCCATCTGCATCTCCTCGAAGTGCGTCGGGACGTACACCGCGTCGGGGCGGTTTTCGACCAGTGGCGGCTCCCGTCCCGCCGGCCGCGTCTCGAACAGCCCGGTGCACCCCGCGAGCGCAGAGAGAAGGGTGAATCCGCCCGCTCGGAGAACGTTGCGGCGTTCCATGCCTCCGGAAAGCGGCCGCGTCCGATTATCGGTTCTGGTTTGCTCGGCGAACCCTCGGGGCGACGTTCGGAGCGCCTCTCCCGGTCACCGGGGACGGGGCTCGGGGAGCGCCCGGCGACTCCGCGGGGGAAGCAGGTAGTTCCCCCGCCGGTTGACGGTCATGTACTGGAGGATGCCGTTGTTCGTGCGCTGGCCGACGGCGGACCCCTCCGAGAGGTCGGTGCCGTTCATCGCCTTCCGCGTGTCGACGAAGTCGCCGATCCGCCGCTGGATCGAGACGAAGTGCACCCCGGCCTGATCGCCGTCGGTCGAGTCGAAGTCGCGCCGGAGGATGAGGGGCGAGCCGCCCTCGCGGACGCGGGCGGCCTTCTGGGAGTGGCCGACCATCCCCTTCGTCCGGGCGTCGCTCTCGGTGTCGTCGGCGCACGCTTCGATCCCGGTCCCGTCGCCGAGGTTCTCGCCGGTCCCCTCGACGCGGCCCTCCTCGGCGTGCGCCGGACAGAACATCTTCGCCACCCGCTGCTCGCGGCTGTCCTGCTCGTACCACTGATCGAGGTGGAGCGCGATGGCGGAGACGTGCTGCGTCGCCCCGCCGGCGAACGGCCCGTCCGGGATCGTGACGCGGTCCTCGCTGGCCTGGTTCTTCGCGAATCCGGATTTGAACCCCATGTACAGCGGCGCGTCCTCCGGGACGGGCTCCGAGTCGGGGATGCCGCTCACGTCCTGGTGGTCCGCCGGCAGTCCCTCCCCGACGAAGCCCGTCCGCCGGGCTGCGACCTCGAAGACGCCGCCGAAGTCGGCCGACAGCTCGACGCCGTTTAGCTCCTCGCGGTCCCCCAGGAGCGCCTCCTCGGCCGCGAGCACGACCTGTCCGTGGTCGCTCCCGAGGTGGACGATCGCGTCGGGTCGATCGAACGCCGGGTTCTCGAAGGGCGCGAGCGCCTCCGGCTCGGGGAGGTCGACGCTCTCGGGAAGCGGTTCGTCGAAGCGGTCGAAGTAGCGCGGCGAGTAGCCGACGGTGAAGAGCAGCCCGTCGTGCCGCCGCGCGTAGGCGCGTTCGAGCCCCCGGAGGGCCGTCTCGACCGTCCGGCGCTCCCCGCCCGTCGGCGTCCCGTCGCCGGCGTAGTTCAAAAGCAGGAGCACGTTGTGCCGGGGCGCGAGCCGGTTCCCGCTGTCGTCGGCCGGAAGCGCGCCGTTCCACGCGTGCTGTCGCTCCGGAAGCTTCGAGAGGTCGTCCGGCCCCCGCGGGACGTCCGGCTGCCCGAACCGGTCGACGCAGGCCGAGAGGGCGCTCGCGCCGCCGATGGCGACGGCGCTTTTGACGAACGTGCGTCGCGGGATGCCGCGGGAGTGGCCGGTCATCGGTGGCGCTAGCCGTTTGGCGAGAAAAGGGGTTTCGGTAAGGTTCTCGAACGGAGCGACCGCGATCGAACGGAGTGACCGCGATCGACCGCGATCGGACGGAGCGATCGGGCGAAGCGATCGGACGGAACGGTCCCGAGCGGATCGGTCGTCGAAACGGGCCGGATCCGGCACTCGACGCCGCCGGGGGAACGGTTATGGCCGTCGCCCGTGACCGCCACCCATGGCGTGGGACACCATCCGCCTGGACATCGAGGACGACGTGGCGACGCTCACCGTCGACCGACCGGACGCGCTCAACGCCCTCAACGTCGAGACGCTGGAGGCGCTCGACGAGGCGCTTTCGACCGCCGAGGACGAGGACGCGCGGGCGCTCGTGCTCACCGGCGCGGGCGAGAAGGCGTTCGTCGCCGGCGCGGACATCGGGTACATGCAGGATCTCACGACGCCGGAGGCGCAGGCGTACGCCGAACTCGGTCACCGCGTCGCCGACGCCATCGAGACGTTCCCGGCGCCCGCGATCGCGGCCGTCAACGGCTACGCGTTCGGCGGCGGGTGCGAACTCGCGCTGGCGTGCGATCTGCGGGTGGCGAGCGAGCGCGCGGTGCTCGGGCAGACCGAGATCGACCTCGGCATCGTCCCGGGGTGGGGGGGAACCCAGCGCCTGCCGCGGCTCGTCGGCGACGAACTCGCCCGGCGGCTGATCTTCTTCGGGGAGCGCGTCGACGCGACCGACGCGCTCGAATACGGGCTCGTCGGGGAGGTCGTCGCCCACGACCAGCTGGACGACTACGTCGCGGACCTCGCCGCGGACCTCGCTTCCAAGCCCAAGTTCGCCCTCCGGGCCGCGAAGGACGCGCTGAACGCGGCTCGCGAGGGGTCGCAGTCGGCGGGGCTCGCGTACGAGCGCCGGGTCTGGAGCGGGCTGTTCGGCACCCACGATCAGCGAGAGGGCATGAAGGCGTTCGTCGAAAAGCGGGACCCGACGTTCGAGTAGCGGTTCCTATTAATCGATTGTTAGCTCTATCGATCCGAGAATTCGGGTGACTTAACGTAATCATAACAATATCCGGGAGCCGCTAGCGTCGCTTCATGTGGCCGATAACCGACCTGCTCCGGCGGTTCGAATCCGAACCGACAAACGAGTATGTATGCTCGAAGTGCGACACGAGATTCCCGGTGCAGTATCACGTCTGTCCGCGCTGTAACTCCTTTTCCGTCGAGCCGATCGGGGACCACACCGCCGATTCCGCTGGTTCCGTCGACGCCGCCGGCCCCGACGATTCCGCCGACTCCGCAGATTCCCGCACCCCGTCGTCCGACGGGTGATGGGCGTCCCGACCGTCGGACAGATCGTCCGGAACGCCGATCGACGCGGTCGACAGCGAAAGGCTAAGCCCCTGCATGAGGAATCGTTAGGTATGTCCGAGACGGTTAAGCTCAGCAGGGTCGAAACGCTGTTCGGGCGGATCGAGTACCCCGCCACCCGCGACGACGCGGCCGCGGCGTTCGGTGACGTCACTGTCCTCCTCGCGGACGGACAGGAGAACCTGGGGGAACTCATCGCCGACGTCCCGACCGACACGTTCGACGGGCCGGACGAGCTGTCAGCCGAACTGAACAACGCGCTGCCGATCGAGGCGGTCGGCGAACCGATGCAGTCCGACGGCGACGCCTGACGGGCGCGCCGGGTTCGCCTCGAATCCCCGTCTTTAAGTGGACCAGGCGACTGGAACCTCTAACATGGAATTCTGCGACGAATGCGGTTCGATGATGAAAGCCGACGACGGCGCGTGGGTCTGCGCCAAGTGCGGTTTCGAGAAGCCGCGCGACTCCGCGAAGGAGGCGCAGATGGTGACCACCCAGGCCCAGGAGAAAAGCGAGATCATCGAGTCCGGCGGCGGGTCGAGCGGCCTCCCGACGACCGACGCGCGCTGCCCCGAGTGCGGTAACGACACGGCGTACTGGTACATGCAGCAGATCCGTTCCGCCGACGAGTCCGAGACGCGCTTTTTCGTCTGCACCGAGTGCGAACACAAGTGGCGCGAAGACGACCACTGAATGCCGTCGCCGCCGGCGGTTCCGGGCGACCGGCTCGCCGGCTGGCGACCCATCGAGGAGTCGACCGAGACGCCCTTTTCGACGGGGTTTTTCGCGGTCACCGCGCACGCGGCCGTCTACGAGGACGCCGACCTCCGGGCGTCGATCCGCGAGCGGACGGGCGCTGATCGGACGTGGCGGATCTTCCTCGCCGGACGTCTGGTGCTGACGCCGCCCATCCCCGTCACCGCCGCCCTCGAACGCCTCGTCGCCTCCCGGACCGCCGAGGGATTCGCCCGACAGCTCCGCGATCGCGGGTTTTCGTCGGTGAGGCGGACGGGCGCGCGATCGTTCCCCGTCGACGGGGTCGAGGCGCGGCTCACCGCGTACGACGCCGTCTGCGAGACCGGCGACGCGACGCTCGCAGTCGAAGCGCAGGTCGCGGTCTGGCGGGACGGGGGTGAGTTTCTGTTCGCCGGCGGGGCGCATCCGACGGCCGTTCGCGAGGCCGACGACGCGACGGCGGCGGCGCTCGGCGAACTGCTCCGTCCGGAGGCGTTCCGCGACGAGCTGTTCGGGTTGATCCGGGCGACGGGGACCGCGGGTCGCTAATCGTCGACCCCGTCCGAAAGCAGAAGCGCGAGGACCGCGCCCGCGAGGGAGATCCGCGCGGGCGAGACGCCGAGGAGCCGGGAGACGGCGCCGGGGCGGACGCCGGGTTCGATCCGCGCGACGCTTCCGCCGCCGACCCTGACGTCGACCGTCAAACCCGACTTCGGGTGCCGATCCAGCGCGGACGGGCCGGCGGGCGCGGCGGCGATCCCGCGGAGGAGCGATCGCGCGACGCGGAGAGACGGCGCGTCGACGACGAGCAGGTCGCCGTACCCCCTGACGCGCACGTCCGCGCCGTCGATCGTCAGCGAGAGATCGGCGTCGACGGCGAGCCCTCGTCCGCCCTCGGCCGGGATCACTCCTCGGGCTCGCGGGTTCTGATCCGGAGCGTCCCGTTCAGCCGCCAGTGGGCGTGTTCGGCGTCGTCGCCCGTCTTGTTCGGGACGTCGACCTCCATGTCCTCGAACTCGTAGGTGATCTCCGCCCCGCGACCGGTCAGGCGCTCGTACAGCCCCATGGCGAGTTCGGGCCACGTGCGCGTCTCCTCGACCTCGGTCGGCCTGTCTTCGGCACTCATGCGTCGCCGAACGTTCGTCCGCCACGACCATAGAGGTTCGTACGGGTCGAAGCGAGGTGAAAGAAGAAGCGCGGCCGAGCTACTCGTTCCTGGCGAAGGTCAGATACCCGGTGTGGCCGACGCCCGCCGTCGACGGGCGGGAGCCGCGCTCGCCGAAGTCCATGCGGCGCTGGATCGTCTCGTACGTCTCGACGCCGGACAGCCCGACTCCGCGGGCCGCCTCGACCGCCGCGCGGGTCTGCTCGACGAACGGCGAGTAGACGGCGACGAAACCGCCGGAGACGAGGAGGTCCGGGGCGCGCTCGACGACGGTCGCCGCGTCCTCCGTGTCGAGGGTGAGGAGATCGAACCCGTCGACGCCTTCGAGTTCGTCGGTGAGATCGCCGGTCCGGACCTCGACCCGATCTTCGACGCCGGCGAGTTTCACGTTCCGCCGGGCGACCTCGGCGAACTCCGGGTTCCGCTCGTAGGTGACGACTGACGCACCCAGGCGACCGAGGTACGCGGACAGGACGCCCGTTCCGGTGCCCGCGTCGAGGACGCGATCTCCGGCGGCCGCGCCGGTGTGGCCGACGATGAGCCCCACGTCGCGGGGCATCATCGGCGCGCCGGTCCGCTCGAAGTGGTTGAAGAGGTCGGGGCCGCGGGGTTCGCGCACGACGAACTCCTCGCCGAGGTGCGTCTCCAGCCGCTGTCCGGGCGTCGCGTCCTCGGGCACTTCGAGCACGCCGAGGTCGGTCTGGAGTTCGTCGCCCGGCGCGAGGAGGTACTCCCGGTCGCCGCGGACGAGGAGTATCACTCCAGCCGAGAGATGGCCGCGGCGAGGTCGCCGTTCTCCGCTTCGAGCGCCTCGCGGGCCTCGTCCTCGCTCGCGCCGGCGCGCTGGGCGACGATCTGCACGTCCGAGTCGGGGATCTCCGCGCCGCCCGCCTCGGCGGCGTCGGCCCCCGACTCGCCCTCGACCGCCCCCGCCGCGCCGCGCTCGCGCGCCTCGGGCTCGCCGACGATCTGGTAGGTCTGCTGCCCCTGCGCGTCCATGCGGGTGACCTGGGCGTCGGTGAAGACGAGCTCCTCGTCGGCGGTCCGTATGACGACCTCCTCGGCGTCGAGCTCCGTCACGTCGATGCCCATCTGCTTCATCATCTGTTTCATCTTCCGCGGGTTCATTCCGCCGCCTCCGAACATACCCGGACGGTCGCGGTCCGGCGGCAAAAGTATGGCGAAGGACGCGACGGCCGTCCGTCTTCCGCTCCGGTCGCTGTCGCGCGTGGGACCACGAGCGATCGAGGGAGCGCCGGTCGGCCGGCATCAAATGGAACGGAGTAGCGTAGTCGAACGATTACTAATTAGTATCTCACGGTGGTGAGGAAATTTCATTAAATCTTCCATTTATCTTCACACTTTTTCAACGACACGATATGTTTTTACCCCGCCGCCAAGAACCGCGTGTGAGATGAGCAAGCACGGCCGGGTCGTTTACGAGCCCTCTCCGGTGGAGCGGATAAGCGATGGAGTGCTGGTGGCGGTTTCACGCCGCGAGGGATGCGACCAGATGGAGCTTCAACTTCCCCTCTCGGAGGCGATAAATCCCGACGCGCTCGACGACCTTTTCACGACGATAGAGGACCCGCACCCGCGTCCGGACGTTTTCGTTTCGTTTCCCTACGACGGCTGTTCCGTCACCGTCCGCAGCAACCGTTCCGGGACTGTCAGGATATCGGTCGGGGAGCGATCCGAACGGGAGGCGCTCTCCGATTAGCGTCCGACTCCCCTCACGACTACAACCGAGGGCGTCCGCCATGCGTCGGTGTGACTGGCGGCCGACCGCGCGACCGCGGCCGACGCCGCGGATCGTTCGACCGCTCGACGCCCGGCCGTTTCACGCAGCCGGGTCGCAGCGCTCCGCCGGAAATCCGACGGTGGTACCGCCCTCTCAGGCGGTCCGACAGCTCACCGCGATTCCGTTGCCCACCGGGAGAACGAGCGTTTCGAACGACGGATCGGCGCGGACGGTCGCGAGGTACGCCGCGATGCCGCGGGTGTCCCGGTCCAGGTCGGCGCGCGCGGAGGCGCCGTCGCCTCCGGCGTTTTCGGCCTCGTCCACGCCGTCACCGTCCCCTCCCTCTCCGTCCACGCCCTCCACGGACGCGAGCAGCGCGTCGAAGTCGATCGGCCCGCGCATGACGTTGTCCGCGACGACCGCGCCGCCGACCCGGACTTTCGCCCGGACCTTCTCGAACGCCTCTGCGTAGCGGTGCTTCTGGTGGTCGACGAGCACGAGGTCGAACGGGCCGTCGTAGTCGTCGACGATGGAAACCGCGTCGCCCTCCTCGAAGGTCGCGCGGTCGTCGATCCC
This sequence comes from Halegenticoccus soli, assembly GCF_002844195.1. Taxonomy (GTDB): domain Archaea; phylum Halobacteriota; class Halobacteria; order Halobacteriales; family Haloferacaceae; genus Halegenticoccus; species Halegenticoccus soli. The sequence goes on along the minus strand of NZ_PEND01000007.1, from coordinate 122,680 downwards.
GGCGCGCTCGAAGAACTCCCGCGCCATGGCGAGTTCGTCCCCGTCGAACTCCGTGAGGACGACCTCGCCGTCCGCGCTCATCCCCTGGAGGAACCAGTACGCGGAGTAGCCGTAGCCGGACCCGAACTCGAACACGCGCTTGGCGCCGGTCAGGCGGGCGAGGAGCCGGAGGACGCCGCCGGCCTCCGGACCGATGACGGGAAATCCGTTCTCGCGGGCGTACGCCGCCATCTCCGCTTGAATCTCGTCGTGCTCGGGACCGGTCGCGCGGACGAACCGGGACACGTCGTCGGGTAGGACCATGCGGGAGGGATCGAGTCGTGGGTATCTAAATGTGCGTTCGGCGGCCGACGCGGCAATTGATATCACGGTACCCGAGGGGAGAGCACTTAGCTGGCTTTTTATCCGCGCTCGCGGGAGGTGATCAAGCGAAACCGACGGGCTCCGAGACCGTTCCGTTTCAGCTCGTCGGCTCGACCACGAACGCTCAGATTCGAACCATGACTCGACACGCTTTCTCGCGGCGGAGCTTTCTCCGAACGGCGACGGGCCTCGGATCGGGGCTCGCGCTCGCCGGCTGTACGGACGCGCCGAGCGCCGGGGACCGCCCGACTGACCGAACCCTCCGGATGATCGGCCAGCCGATCAGGACGCTCGATCCGGCGCAGTCTATCGACACCGCGTCCGCCAAGATCGTGAGCCAGCTGTACGACGGCCTGACGTACTATCCGAAGGGGACTCCGACGCCCGAGCTCCTGCTCGCCGAGGACCTCTCGGTCTCCGACGACGGGAGGGAGTACGCGTTCGCGCTGAAGCCGAACGCGACGTTCAGCGACGGTTCCCCGGTCCGCGCGGCCGACGTCGTCTACACCTTCGAACGGCTGGCGTCCTCGCCCGTCTCCGCCTGGGCGTCGACGCTCCTGGACCTCGTGGGCGTGACGCACGAGACGCGAACGGTCGAAACCGACTCGGGGACGCGGGAGGAGTACGTCCCCGGCAGCCTCGGCGTCGAGGCGGCTGACGAGCGCACCGTCAGGCTCCGGCTGTCGGAGCCGTTCCACGCGACGACCGCCGTCCTCGCGCACCCGTCGTTCGGGATCGTCCCCGAGGGGATCGTCGGCGACGTCGAGGGGTACGACGGCGAAGTGAAACGGGAGGAGTTCGCCGCGCGCCGTCCCGTCGGGGCCGGCCCGTTCGCGCTCGACTACTGGAAGCAGGGGACCGAGTACCGGGTGAACGCGCGGGAGGACTACCACGGTCACGCGCCGACGGTGGCCGGGATCCACTGGCAGGTGATAAGCGACCCGAACAGCGCGTACGAGTACGCGACGAACGGCAACGCCGACGCGTTCTGGGTCCCGGACGCGCGCTTCGACCCCGAGCTGGTTTCGATCCGGGCGGTCGACGAGCGGGGTCGGAAGGTCGGCACCTACGGCCCGCTCCCCGAGAACGGGAAGACGGTCAGGTACGTGCAGGTGCCGCAGGCGACGACGATGTACGTCGGGTTCAACGCCGAGCTGGTGCCGAGGCCCGTCCGTCGGGCGGTCGCGTACGCGCTGAACCAGGAGCGGCAGCTGCGCGACGTCCACAAGGGCCGGGGGCTGGCGGCGACCCACCTGACGCCGCCCAGCCTCTTCCCCGGCGGCCCGGAGGCGTACGACCGGCACGCGAGGGGCCACTACCCGTACGGAGTCGGCGAAACGCGCCTCGACGCGGCGGAGCGGACGCTCCGGGAGGCGGGGTACGACCCGGGCGATCCCGCCGAGCTGACGTTCACGGTGTACGAGGGGGCGAACTGGCGGACGACGGGCGAGCGGCTCCGCGACCAGCTCGCGGCCGTCGGCGTCGAGTTGACCCTGGAGGAGGCGCCGTTTCCGGCGCTGGCGAAGCGCCGCGAGAACGGCGCTCTGGAGATGTTTTCGTTCGGCTGGTCGATGGACTACCCGGCCCCCGAGAACTTCCTCCAGCTGCTCTCGCCGACGGCCGAGGCCTCCAGAGTCGCGTGGAAGGGGACCGACGCGTCGAAGCGGGCGGCGGAGGCGTGGAAGGCGATAGAGGCCCACCGGACGGAGAGCGACGCGGACCGGACGGCTCGGAGACGGGCCTGTCTGGCCATGGAGCGGGCGAACTGGGAGGACGCGGTGATCGTCCCGAAGTACCACCCCGTCGGCGAGGGCTTCTACTACCGGTGGGTCGACGTGCCCAAGACCGGCGCCGCGGGGTTCGACAAGCACAAGTACAACCACGTGCGGATCGCCCGGCGGACGTGACGCCGCCCCCGTGAGTTGACGACGGAGACGGCCTCCTCGACATCGGTCGTCCCGGTCCGATCCGTCGCCTCCGTGCTCGATCCGCCCGCGCACCCGGCGAGCGCCGGGCCGGTGCCGACGCCCGCGAGTTCGAGAACGCGCCGTCGACCGCGATCCATCGACCGAATCCACGCGCTCGGAGCGTATCAGTGAGCGCGAAGTAACTCCGGAGATGGCGAAATTCTGTCACGTATTTCCGTTCGAATCAAACGCTTAAGTCGGCCCCTACCTTCATCTTCGACCATGTTCGATCGGGACGACCTGGAGCGAATACGATCCGCGAAGGAGGAGTGGGAGGAGGAGACGCTCTCGCCCACCCTGGAGCGGTTCGGAGAGCGCGAGGAGCGCTTCACCACCGACACCGGCGGCCAGGAGGTGAAGCGGCTCTACACGCCGGCCGACGTCTCCGACCTCGACTACCTGGAGGATCTGGGGTTCCCGGGCGAGGAGCCGTACACCCGCGGCGTCTACCCCACGATGCACCGCGGGCGGCTGTGGACGATGCGCCAGTACGCCGGGTTCGGCACGGCAGAGGAGACGAACGACCGCTACCAGTACCTCATCGAGAACGGCCAGACCGGCCTCTCGGTGGCGTTCGACCTGCCGACGCAGATGGGCTACGACTCCGACGCGACGATGGCGCAGGGCGAGGTCGGCAAGTCCGGCGTCGCCATCGACACCCTGCGGGACATGGAGACGCTCTTCGACGGCATCCCGCTGGACGAGGTGTCGACCAGCATGACGATCAACGCGCCCGCCTCGGTGCTGCTCGCGATGTACGTCGCCGTCGGCGACAAACAGGGCGTTCCCCGCGAGAAGCTCCGGGGCACCGTCCAGAACGACATCATGAAGGAGTACATCGCCCGCAACCTCTACATCTACCCCCCCGAGCAGTCGATGCGGCTCATCACCGACACCTTCGAGTTCTGCGCGGCGGAGACGCCGAAGTTCAACACCATCTCCATCTCGGGGTACCACATCCGCGAGGCGGGTTCCACCGCGGCCCAGGAGGTCGCGTTCACCCTCGGTAACGGGATCGAGTACGTGCGAGCCGCGGTCGACGCCGGCCTGGACGTGGACGAGTTCGCGCCGCAGCTGTCGTTCTTCTTCAACGCCCACAACAACGTGCTGGAGGAGGTGGCGAAGTTCCGGGCGGCCCGGCGGATGTGGGCCAGGATCATGGAGGAGCGCTTCGGCGCGGAGAACCCCAAGTCGAAGCAGCTGAAGTTCCACACCCAGACCGGAGGGTCGACGCTCACCGCCCAGCAGGTCGAGAACAACGTCGTCCGGGTCGCCTACCAGGCGCTCGCGGCGGTGCTCGGCGGCACCCAGAGCCTCCACACGAACGGGAAGGACGAGGCGCTGTCGCTGCCGACGGAAGAGAGCGTCCGGACCGCCCTGCGGACGCAGCAGATCCTGGCCCACGAGTCCGGCGCGGCCGACACCATCGACCCGCTCGCCGGGAGTTACTACGTCGAATCGCTGACCGACGCGATCGAGGAGGAGGCGCGCGGGATCGTCGCGGAGGTCGACGAGCGCGGCGGCATGCTCGACGCCGTCGAGAGCCAGTGGGTGCAGCGGCAGATCCACGACGTCGCCTTCGAGCGCCAGCGGGAGATCGAAGACGGCGAGCGGATCATCGTCGGGGTCAACGAGTACCGGGTCGACGAGGAGGCGGACATCGACATCGAGGAGGTGACGGAGGAGGACGAGCGCCGACAGATCGAACGGCTCGAATCGGTCAAGGCGGAGCGCGACGACGAGGCTGTCGAAGCGGCGCTCGCCGCGCTCCGCGACACCGCGCGGGGGGAGGGCAACCTCCTGCCCCCGATCGTCGAGGCGGTGAAGGCGTACGCGACGGTGGGCGAGATCTGCAACGTGCTCCGCGACGAGTTCGGCGAGTACCACCCCGGAAGCGCGGTCTGAGCCCCTCCCTTTACTTCAGTCTCACCGCGGTACCGTACGCGAGCATCTCCGCGCCGCCCTGGGCGATGCTCCCCGTCTCGAACCGGACGTTGACCACGGCGTCCGCGCCGAGTTCGTCCGCTTCGGCTTCCATCCGGGCGACGGCCTCGTCGCGCGCGTCCGACAGTAGCTCCGTGTATCCCTTCAGCTCCCCGCCCGCGATGTTTCGGAGCCCCTGCACCACGTCGCTTCCCACGTTCCGGGCGCGAACGGTGTTGCCGCGGACGACGCCGAGCGTCTCCGCGACATCGCGGCCGGCGACCGCGTCTGTCGTCGTGACGAACATGTCGCGCCGAACGAATGGGCCCGATATACGTCTTGCGCCGCGGCGAAATCACCCCGTATCGGTCGGCACCTCCCTCTCCCCGAGTAACCGACCAGTAACCACGGAGGTAACGCCGCCGTTAGGGAACGTATATGGGAGGCGGACAGTCAGAGCCAGACGGGGGTAGGAGAGATGAGCTCCGAGGAAGGAACGTCCGCCCGCTCGATCCGTACGACGACCGGCACGGCGACAGGACGCACAGATCGCCCGAGAACCGCACCCGTCGGCGCCGCGGATCCGGGGAGGACCGAGGGGCTGCGCGAACGGGCGAGGTACATGGCTCGCCGGATCTGCCGGGGCTTCGTGGCCCACGACGACCGCGACTGGGAGGGCGCGGTCGAGGCGTTCTACGAGGTCGACAGGCGGCAGTTCGCCCACCTGGACGACGCGGAGGCCCACGCGGCGGCGCGGGCGTACGCCGCCGCCCTCTGGGAGAAGGACCGGGTCGAGGACCCGCACGTCCGCGGGGGCGAACTCGACCGCAGGGCGCTCGCGGCCGCCGACTGGAGTCCGGTCGAAGCGCGGCTCGCCCGCCGCGCCGAGGTCGTCGGCGCGGACCGCGAGTACGCGACGAGGACGACCGAGGCGTGGCGGAAGCACAAGGTCGGCGGCGACTACTGGACCCCGACGATGGCCGCACAGCGCCACGAGATCGCGGCCGCGCTCGGGGGTGCCGGGCACCCGAAAAAGCCGACGTTCGGGCGGTCGGGATTCGGCCACCTCGCGTCGTACTACCTCGTCGGAACCGAACTCCACGACATGCACACCCGCCGCCACTGGGAGCGCGCGGCGGAGATCATGACCCACTACTACGAGGAGGTTCTCGCCCGGCGAGCCGCGGCGGCGGTCGAACCGACCGCCTGACGGGAGGCGTTCCGCCGCGAAGAGGAAGACTTCCGCGGAGAGGGAGGAGTCGCCCGCGAAAAGGGAACGGGGGACGCCGGGGGGTCGCCGCGGAGCGACGTTCGGCCCGCGGCGACGCTACTCTCGCTCGCCGGCCGTCGGATCGGCGAGCGGCCCGGAGGCGGCCGACGCCGCGGGGAGCGTGAAGTAGAACGTCGATCCCTCGCCGGGCTCCGATTCGACCCAGATGTCGCCGCCGTGCCGCTCGACGATGCGCTCGCACGTCGCGAGGCCGATCCCGGTTCCGCCGTCGGTGCCGGAACCCGAAAAGAGGTCGAAGATGCGGTCGTGTCGCTCCGGGGGGATCCCGACGCCGTTGTCGGCGACGGCGAACAGCCACTCGTCCCCGCGCCGCTCAGCCCCGATTCGGACGCGCGGCGGCGCGTCCCCGGCGTACGCGATCGCGTTGCCGATGAGGTTCTGAAACAGCTGCACCAGGAGCGTCTCCATCCCGACGACCGTCGGCAGCTCGTCGACCGCGACCTCGGCGTCCGCCCGCCGGACGGTCACCTGCATGTTTTCGAGCACCGTCTTGACGACCACTTCGCAGTCGACCGGCGCGCGCGACTCGTCCCGGCGGCTCACCCGCGAGTAGTGCAGGAGGTTCTCGATCATCTCCCGCATCCGGTCGGCCCCCTCGACCGCGTACGCGACGAACTCCCGCGCGTCGGTGTCGAGATCCTCCCCGTAGCGCCGTTCGAGCAGTTCGAGGTAGCTCGACACCACGCGAAGCGGCTCCTTCAGGTCGTGCGAGGCGACCGACGCGAACCGTTCGAGCTCCGCGTTGGAACGCTCGAGCTCCGCGTTCTTCCGGTCGAGCTCGGCGTTCTTGCGGTCCAGCTCCTCCCGCTTGCGACGCAACTGCTCCTCGTGTCGCTTCCGCTCCGTGACGTCGCGTCCGATGCCGCAGATGTACAGCGGATCGCCCGCCGAATCGCGGACGAGCGACCCCGTGAACTCGTAGGGGATGCGCTCGCCGTCGCGCGTCTCGATCCTGATCTCCTCGGTCGCCTCCCCGTCCTCGACGATCCTCGAAACCGCGGCGGCGGCCCGGCTGACGTCCTCGGCGGCCATGAGGTCGAACGGGCTCATCGCCGCGATCTCGTCCGCCCCGTAGCCGGTCACCGCGCCGACGCGCTCGTTCCACCGGACGAACTCGGCGTCTGTGTTCATCACGAAGAAGATGTCCGTCAGGTTGTCGAGGACGCCGTCGATGAACGCCCGCTCCCGTTCGAGCGCGCGGCGCGTCTCGACGCGCTCCGTGACGTCCCGCCGGAGGATCTGGGCGCCGCCGTCGTCGAGCGGCACGACGAGCAGCAGGTACACCCGCCCGTCGATCGACTCGCGCAGTTCGACCGGCCGCCCCTCCTCGACGGCGGCGTCGACGGCTTCGAGCCACCGCTCGCACCCGCGGTCCGCGTCCAGCACGTCGCACAGCGCCCGCCCGAGCGCCTCCTCGCGCGGGACGCCGAGGTGGGCGGCCATCCTGGCGTTCGCGGCGCTGATCGCGCCGTCGGCGTCGAGCCGAAGGACCGCGTCGCCGGTCGCTTCGACGGCTCGATCCGTCGACGCTCCGCTCGACGGGTCCGCGCTCCCCGTCCCCGCCCGTCGATCGAGGCACCGTTCGACCGCCTCGACGAGCGACCGCTCGTCGGCCCGCCGGTCGTCCGTGGCGGGAACCCACTCGTCGTACAGACCGGGAGCGACGTCCCGCGCCGCTCCGGGCGCTTCGGCCGCCAGGACGATCGGCACATCGGGGGCCGCCTCGCGCACGAAACGGAGGAAGTCCCCGACGCGCTCGTCCCCGATCGGACGGCCGCAGACGAGACAGTCGACCGGGCCGGCGAGCAGTTCGGCCGTCGCCGCGTCCGGTCCGGCCGCCGCGCTGACCACGGTGTGCGGTCGTTCGGCCGGAAGCCGTGACGGTACCCGGACACCTTCTCCCACGTACAATATCCGTGATACGGTCATCGGACGCGTCCGTGCCGATTTGACGGCCGCTCCCCGCCACTCCCGACGGGATGGTTGGTAAATTCGTTCGTATAGATCATATTTCGAGACAGTCGTTACGACCAGAGACGTACGTCCGGGTATATGTTTTCTGTTCGGCGGGTCCGGCGAAATCGGCGGACGTGAGCGCCGTTTCCTCCTCCGCTCGGATTTATCACCTCGCCTCCCGAGTGCCGACACATGCAGTTCGATCACGCCGGAATCGCAACGACCGACGCGGCGGCGCTCGCGGACCTGTTCGCCGATCTGCTCGGCGCGCCGGTGGCGCACGAGGAGCGGTTCGAGGGGATGACGGTCGTCTTCCTCGAACTCGAAAACGGCTACTTCGAACTCCTCGAACCCCACGCCGAGGGTGCGATCTCGCGGTTCCTCGACAGCCGCGGCCCCGGAATCCACCACGTCGCGCTCGCCACCGACGACATAGAGGCGGCGCTCGATCGCGCCCGCGACCTCGGACTCGATCTCATCGACGAGCGGCCGCGTCCCGGCGCGTGGGGCCACGACGTCGCGTTTCTGCACCCGGAGTCGACCGGCGGCGTCCTCGTCGAGTTCGTGCAGCACTGAGCGGACGGGTCGGTGACCCGACCCGCTCGACGCGCCGGTGACGAACCGGGGGCCGAACGATGCAAAAAGAGTAGTGGATCGGCCGAGAAGGGCGGTCGATGAACGACTGGCTCACTCACCGGGCGCGGGCGACGCCGGATTCGACGGCGCTCGTCGCGGCCGACACCGGTCGGGAGTGGGACTACGCCGAACTCGACGCCGCGGTCGAGCGGACGGCCGGTCGGCTCGCCGCGCTCGGAGTGACCGCCGGGGATCATCTCGGGGTGCTGTTGCCGTCGCGGGTGGTCTACGTCCGACTCGTCCACGCGGCGATGCGCCTCGGCGCGACGCTCGTTCCCCTCTCGGATCGGCTCACCGCGACCGAACTGGCCGATCAGATCGAGACCGCGGACCTGACGGCGCTCGTCTGCGGGGCGGAGACGGAGGCGCGGGCGGTCGAGGCCGCGGGCGGCGTGCCCGCGGCGTCGGTGGACGACCCGGAAAGCGGGGGAGTCGCGTCGCTGTCGGCGGCCGAGCCGGTCGCGTTCGACCCCGCGTCGTGGGAGCACGACGACCCGCTGGCGATGCTCTTCACCTCGGGGACGACCGGAGCCCCGAAGGCCGTCGTGCTCACGGCGGGCAACGTCTTTCACAGCGCCGTCGCCTCGGCGTTCCGCCTCGGCGTCGCGCCCGACGACCGCTGGCTCGTCGCGCTCTCGCTGTACCACATGGGCGGGCTCGCCCCCCTGTACCGGTCGGCGCTCTACGGCACGGCGGTCGTCCTCCGCACGTCGTTCGACCCGGGGGGAACCGCGGACGACGTCGGCGCGTACGGCGCGACGGGGATCTCGCTCGTGCCGACGATGCTCCGGCGGATGCTGGACAGCCGCGGGACGCTCTCGGACTCGCTGCGGTTCGTCCTGCTCGGCGGGGCGCCCGCGCCGCGGTCGCTCGTCCGGCGGTGCCGCGACTACTCCGTCCCGGTGTGTCCGACCTACGGGATGACGGAGACGGCGTCGCAGATTGCCACCGCCTCGCCCGGGGAGGCGTTCGAGTTCGAGGGGACCGTCGGCCGGCCGCTCCTGTGGACCGACCTCGCCGTCGTCGGCGACGAGGGTGACGAGGTCGCTCCCGGCGAGATCGGCGAGTTCGTCGTCTCGGGGGCGACGGTCTCGCCCGGCTACTACGGGAACCCGGAGGCGACGGCGGACGCCTTCGGGCCTCGCGGCCTCCGGACGGGCGACGTGGGCTACCGCGACGAGGCCGGCCGCGTGTACGTGCTCGGCCGGATCGACGACCGGATCATCACGGGCGGCGAGAACGTCGATCCCGGCGAGGTCGCGGAGGCGCTCCGGGACTGCCCCGGCGTGGCCGAGGCCGCGGTCGTGGGGCTCCCGGACGACGAGTGGGGCGAGCGGGTCGCGGCGCTCGTCGTCCGCGACGACCCCGACCTGACCGCCGACGCGGTCGAGGCGCACTGCCGCGAGCGGCTGGCCGGCTACAAGCTCCCGCGGACGATCGCCTTCGAGGAGGGGGAGCTGCCGCGGACCGCCTCCGGGACGGTCGAGCGTCCGGCGGTCCGAGAGCGCATCGTCTCGCTCGTCGAAGCTCGGGAGGCGGACGGCGAGGACGGGGTCGCGGAGGCGGACACCGCGGACGGGGTCGCGGCGGCCGCCGAGTCGGGGGAGACGAACGGCGAAGACGGCGAAGACGTAGAGAGCGGCGAGGACGGCGATGGCGAAGAGAGCGGCGAAGACGTAGAGAGCGTCGAGGACGGTGATGGCGAAGACGGCCGGGAAATCGGCGGAGACGGAAGCGGCCCGGAGGGCGGAAACCGCGGGGGCGACCCGGACGCGAACCGAGACGGAGCCGGCAGAATCGACGAGGGGGACGACGCGATCGCCGACGAGGGTGCCACTGGGGGCGACGACAGCGCCGACGAGGGCGACGACGGAAACACCGACGAGAGCGACGACGGGCCGGAGCCGTCGTCGACCGAGTAAACGGCGGTTCCGGAACTCGGAGTTCCACGAGATATTTTAGCACGGCCCTCGGAGGTGCGTTATGGAACTTCTCGACGAAAGCATCGTGCCGGAGCACGCCCGCGGGGTCAAGCGGGAGGCCCGGGAGTTCGCGGCCGAGCACATCGCACCGAACGCGGAGGAGTACTTCCGGAGCGGCGAGTACCCGTGGGAGGTGCTCGAAGCCGGGCAGGACGCCGGCCTCGTCGCCCAGGACATCGGCGAGGAGTACGGCGGAGCCGGCTACGACCTCCGGCAGATCCTGGCGATCGCGGAGGAGTTCTACCGCGCGGACGCCGGCATCGCGTTGACGCTCCAGCTCGCGAGCTTCGGCTGCGAGATCGTCGAGAAGTACGGCACCGAAGAGCAGAAGGAGGAGTACCTCCGGCCGGTCGCCGAGTGCGAGCAGATCTCCGGCCTCGCGGTGTCCGAGCCCGACACGGGGAGCGACCTCGCCGGAATGACGACGACGGCGGAGAAGACCGACGACGGCTACGTCCTCAACGGCGAGAAGTACTGGATCGGCAACGCCGTCGAGGCCGACTGGCTCACGGTCTACGCGAAGACGGGCGATCTGGACGACCGCTACTCGAACTACTCGCTCTTCGTCGTCCCGACGGACGCCGACGGCTACGACGCGGAGCACATCCCGGAGAAGATGGGCATGCGCGCCTCCAAGCAGGGCCACGTCGTCTTCGACGACTGCGCCGTCCCGGAGGAGAACCTCGTCGGCGCGGAGGGCGGCGGCTTCTACATGCTCGCCGACTTCTTCAACCACGGCCGGGTCGTCGTCGGCGGCCACGGCCTGGGGCTCGCCGCGGCGGCGATCGAGGAGGCGTGGGAGTTCGTCCACGACCGCGAGGCCTTCGGCCGGCGCGTCAACGAGTTCCAGTCGGTCCAGCACATCCTCGCGGACATGCGCACGGAGTTCGAGGCGGCCCGCGCGCTGAACTGGCGGGCCGCCGAGAAGGTCGAGGCGGGCGAGAACGCCGGCTTCTGGGCGGCGGCGACGAAGACGAAGTCGACCGAGGTGGCGAACTTCTGCGCCGAGCGCGGCATGCAGCTCCACGGCGGCCGCTCGGTCCTCGCGGACCGCCGCATCTCCCGCGTCTACCGCGACGTTCGCATCCCCGTGATCTACGAGGGCGCGAACGAGATCCAGCGGAACCTGATCTACCGGCAGTCGCGGTGAGTCGAGGCGGCGATTCGTCGGTTCACGCGGTCTCGCGCCGCTTTTTCGACACCTGTCCGCGATCGAGACGATGTCACCTGATATGCTAACGTGCGTCGTACGTCACGTCGGATCATGTCAGTCGAACGTTCGCTCGACGGGAAGGTCGCGGTCGTCACCGGTGCCGGCGGTGAGATCGGTCACGGCATCGCGAGGGAATTAGCGAAAGGGGGGTGCGATGTCGTCGTCGCCGACGTGGACGTCCTCGAATCGGCACACAACCAGCAGGGATCGGCGGAGGTCGGCGGCGCGACGAGGGCGACGTCGGTCGTCGAGGAGATCGAGTCGCTCGGGCGGGAGGCGATGGTGATCAAGTGTGACGTGACGAAGGCCGACGAGGTCGGGTCGATGGTTGATCGGACGGTGGAGGCGTTCGGGAGCCTCGACGTGCTGGTCAACAACGCGGGCGTCATCACCGTCGCGCCGGTCAAAGAGCTCGAGGAGGACGCGTGGGACGCGATCATGGACGTGAACGCGAAGGGCGTCTTCCTCTGTTCGCGGGCGGCGATTCCGCACCTTCGAGAGTCGCGTGGGACAATCGTCAACGTCGCCTCCATCGCGGGCACCATCGGCGCGGCCGGTCTCGGCCACTACTGCGCCTCTAAGCACGCCGTGATCGGGCTGACGAAGGTGTTGGCGCTCGAACTCGCGCCCGACGACGTGACGGTGAACGCCGTCTGCCCGGGCATCGTGAACACGCCGATGTGGGAGAAGGCGCTCACGCCGACGCTCGAAGAGGATTACGCGGACACGATAGAGCGCGTCATCCCGCTCGGTCGGGATCAGACGCCCGAGGACATGGGCCGACTCGCCGTCTTCTTCGCCACGAACCGGAACGTCACCGGCGAGGCGGTCAACGTCGACGGAGGGATCACGCAGAACGTGATCTGAGCGGCGTCGGTGAGCCGAGGTTTATCCCCTCGCCGTTCCAACCGTCGGTATGACAGACGCCAGCGTCCACCTCCTCGACCGCGGCCGGGTCCGCGCGGACGTGAACTACGTCGTCGACGGGTACGTCATGGCCGACGCCGAGAACCCGCGCCCCGAACACGAGATCGGGGAGTTCGTCGTCTGGAACGCCGTCGTCGACCACCCCGAGATGACGGTGCTCTGGGACACCGGCTCCCACCCAGACGCCGGGAGCGGTTACTGGCCCGAGCCCCTCTACGGTGCCTTCGAGCACGTCGACGCCGACGAGCACCGCCTCGAGGACGACCTCGACGCCGCGGGCTACTCGCTGTCCGACCTCGACGCGGTCGTGACGAGCCACCTCCACCTCGACCACGCCGGGGGGCTGTACAACTTCGACGGGAGCGGCGTCCCGATCTACGTCCACCGGGAGGAGCTCAAGTACGCCTACTACAGCGCGAAGACGACGGAGGGATCGGTCGCGTACTTGGCGTCGGACTTCGACCGCGACCTGAACTGGAACGTGATCCACCGCGACCGTCGGACGCTCGCCGAGGGGTTCGAACTGATCCGCGCGCCCGGACACACACCCGGCCTCCTCGCCGCCCGGATCGACCGCGACGGCGGCACGGTGCTCCTCGCCGGCGACGCGGCGTACGTGGACGCCAACTACGCCGACGAGCTCCCGATGGGACCGGGGCTCCTCTGGTGCGAGCGGCGGTGGCTCGACACCGTCAGGAAACTGAAGGAGGAAGAGCGCGTCCACGACGCGGACGTGCTGTACGGCCACGACCTCGAACGGTTCGAGTCGTTCGACGGCGGGTGGGGGTGACGGGATCGTCTCGGAGGGGCGGGACCGCCCCGGGAGATCGAGTCGCAGTCGCGGGACCGCCCGGAGCGACGAGACCGCGAGCGGGGACGGCGACGGGCCGAACGCCGCGGGCCGGACGTTCGAATCCGACCGAACGGGGGTAACGGTATCGTACGCCGCCGCCGTATTAATCAGTCGAGTAGAAGGGTTGAATTTCGACGGGTTATCCGCCCTTATTTGGCCGTTCGTGCGCCTCTCAGTACTAATTTACAGCACTCGTCCACCGTGTGGTTTACCCGTAACGAACGCGTATCATACGCACGGTGAAGAAGAACGAACTGATCCACCTTCACACGCTGCTCACGATCATCGCGGAGGACTACGTGAAGCGTGGCATCGCGGGCAAGGGGGACTTCGACCCGTACCGCGAACGCGGCGTGACCCCCATGACGCTCACCGCATCCCGTGACCGCCACGAGGAGGCGGTGACGACGCTCGCCGGAATTCTCGCTTCCCTGTCGGAGCGGGAACCGAAGGCGCACCCCGAACTCGTCGAAGGGTGACACCTCGACCCCGCCGGGGACCGATGCCCCGCCCGACTTCCGCGACCCCTCGAAACGTTATCTGTCCCGCTTAGCTCGGCGTCTCTCTCTTTTCCGGTCCGCGGACCGGACTCTCTTCCGGCACACTACCGCGACGTCACACCCGAGAGAAGTCGGACCCCGCGACCGTCGCGGAGACCGACAACCACTAAGACCGTTCCCCGACAGCATCGCGTATGCGACTGGAGGAGTACTGGGGAGTCGGCCCGAAGACGAGCGAGTTACTGCGCGACTCCCTCGGGGTGGAGGCGGCCGTCGCGGCCATCGAGTCGGCGGACATCCGGACGCTGGTCGACGCGGGGTTGAGTCGCGGCCGGGCGACGAGGATTCTGCGCCGCGCCAACGGCGAGGCCGGCATGGCGATGCTCGGCACCCGAGACGCGCGGAGCGTCTACGACGACCTGCTGCGGCTCGCGAGCGACTTCGCCGTCTCCCGGCACGCGGCCGACCGCATCCGGGTGCTGACGCCGCTGCCGAACCGCGAGGAGGCGGCGGACCGACTGGACGACGTTCGCTCGGCGCGCGAGGCGTGGACCGCCCTCGACGACGAGGCCCGCGAGGCCGTCCTCGACGCGTTTTCGGCCTACGACGAGGCTGGCGGCACGGAGCGCGCGGCGGTGCGGTGCGCGCTCGCGCTCCGGGAGGCGGGACTGCGGGGCGACACCTTCGCGGCGCTCGACGAGGTCGACGAGGAGGCGCTCGAAGCCGCCGCGGGGGCCCTCGGCTACGTCGACGGCGACGCGGTGCTGGAAGGGGCGGACGATCGCCTCGACGGGCTGCGCGCGCGCCTCGCCGAGGCGGAGCGGCTCGCGAACAGCGCCTTCGACGTGCTCGACGAGGTCAGGGGCGCCGGAGTATCGAGCCTCGAGGACTTCGAGGCCGCGACGGTCGAGTACGTCGCCCGCGAGACGGGCCTGACGCGGGGCGAGATCCGGAGCGCCGCGGCCGACGACGCCGCGGACGCGGCGGACTTCGTCAGCACCACCCTGCGGACGCTCGCCGCGGATCTCCGCGAGCGGGTCGACGAGCGGGAGAGGGAGGTCGCCGCCGACCTCCGGGAGTCCGTCGAGGCGGCCCGCGAGGACGTCGACGCCGCGGTCGCGGCGGTGGACGAGATCGCCGTCGCCCTCTCGCTCGCGCGCTTCGCCGCGGCGCACGACCTCTCCCGACCCGAACTCGTCGAGGACGGCCTGGCCGTCTCGGGCGCTCGGAACCTCTTTCTGAGCGGCGAGGTCCAGCCGGTCACCTACGCGGTCGGCGAGCACTCGCTGCCGCCGGGCGACGAGGAGGGCGCGGAAACGCCGCCGTCGGGCGACCGCGTGGCGGTGCTCACGGGGGCGAACTCCGGGGGCAAGACGACCCTCCTGGAGACGCTCTGTCAGACGGCGCTGCTCGCCGCGATGGGGCTTCCGGTCCCGGCCGACCGCGCGGAGGTCGGCCGGTTCGACGCCGTCGTCTTCCACCGCCGGCACGCCAGCTTCAACGCGGGCGTGCTCGAATCGACGCTGCGATCCATCGTCCCGCCGCTGACGGGCGAGGGGCGGGTGCTCATGCTGGTCGACGAGTTCGAGGCGATCACGGAGCCGGGGCGGGCCGCCGACCTGCTCAACGGGTTGGTCCGGCTCACGGTCGACCGCGGCGCGCTCGGCGTCTACGTGACCCACCTCGCGGACGACCTGAGCCCCCTGCCCTCGCAGGCGCGGATCGACGGCATCTTCGCGGAGGGGCTGACGCCGGAGCTCGAACTCCGGGTCGACTTCCAGCCGCGGTTCGGAACGGTCGGCAAGTCGACGCCGGAGTTCATCGTCTCGCGGCTCGTCGCCAACGCGCGGAACAGGGCGGAGCGAGGGGGGTTCGAGGCGCTCGCCGCGGCCGTCGGCGAGGAGGCGGTGCAGCGGACGCTGTCCGACGCCCGCTGGCGTCCCTGAAAGGCAGGGTAGCGTAGACGAGACGGCCGTCGGAGCCGTCTGTATCGTCGAAAACCGCCCCGTTTTCGCGAAAACGGCTGCGACGGCGTCAGTCTTCGTGGGCCCGGAAACGAGAAGCGCAGTGACGGGACGCGTCCCGCGTCGGCCCGGCGGCGACTCCGCCACGGGGTCGGAGGACGAGCGGACGCCGGTCGAGGCGTTGATGGAACACGCGTGGGACGCCCACCGGATCGCGGTCGATCCGGCCGAAGTAGCGGAAATGGGGGTTCGGGGGTGAGACGGCGGGGACTACCGCATCTCCTCCAGGCCGACGAACGCGTCGAGGTTCGCCGTGAGCCACGTTTCGACGCGCTCGTGACAGCGCTTGTAACGGGGGTAGATCGTGCACCGGTCCGGGCCCCGTTCGTAACTGACGACGACGCTGTGGAGATCGAAGTCTCGCCCGTCGATCCGGCGTTCGCTCGCCCGTTCACCGCGTGACCGCGACCCGGCGTTGACGTCGACTTCTGACATGGTGACCGTCAGGTATTGAGATGAGGTGTCGAATACATAACGCCTGCTAAGAGGGCTCCATAGCTCAACATACCGGTCGCGAGTGATCGTATCGGCAGACGCGCGAGAGGGGCGCTCGAGCGCGACCGCCCGATCGTCAGGAATCTCCGCTTTCGCCGCCGTTCTCGTCGGTATTCCGTCAGTCGAACACTTCCGACGGCGCGCTTATGCCGCCACGGCGTCTCGAATATATAGAGGCGGACGGACGGCGGCGGCCGGCGAGACGACGTTCTGATCGCGTCGGTCGGCCCCCGTACCGTCACGAACGGAGCGCTCGATGACGACGACAACGAAAGAGGACAGAGAACAGTACGTGGACCGGATCGTCGACCAGGTGTCGGCGTGGACCGGGATCGACGCGGAGCCGCACCGGTTCGGGGGGACGGAGTTCCTGCTCGGGCCGCGGGAGGTCGGCCATGTCCACTGCGTCGGGATCGTCGACATCAACTTCCCGAGGCGGATGCGCGACGCCCTGATCGCGGCGGGGAAAACCGGCGAACACCACGTGGTTCCGGAGTCGGGGTGGACGACGTTCCACGTGGCGTCGGAGGCCGACGTGGAGCGGGCGCGGTGGCTGCTCCGGCTGTCGTACCTGTACCGGGCGCTGACGACGAAGCGCACGCCTGAGGGGAAGCACGCCCTCGCGGCGCTCGACGTCGACGCCGAGATCGAGGAACTGGGGCTGAGCGACGAGCTCAGAGGGATGGTCGAGCGGGTCCGCGACTGACGGGGTGGACGACGGAACGGCCGAACGGCCGAACGGCCGAGCGATCGGCGGAGCGCCGAGACGGCCCCCTCTGTCGCCGGCGGCCGCAGGAGGTTTGCCGAAACGGGCCGAACGCGGATCCGAGTATGGAAGACAGATCCGACGGCGACGGCGGCGAAGACGGAGACGGCGGCGGGTACACGCTGGTGTCGCTCGACGACTGGGACGAGGTCGGCGCGCACCTCGAACGCTTCTGCGAGGGGGAGTTCGCGGTCACCGACGAGCGGTTCGAGTGCCGGACCGGCGGCGCGACGTTCGCCGTCACCCGCGAGGGCAGCGTCGACGCCGGCATGCCGCTGCACGAGTTCGGCCACCAGGGGATCGACGCCCTCGGCTTCGATCACGCCGGGGGCTCGATTCTCGTGAAGGGCGGCGGCGGCCTTCGATATGTGTTCCGTCGACCCGACTGAGTCCGTCACCCCGACCGAGCCGCCCGAAGCGGACCGACTCGTGGACACGGAGCGGAGCGCCGACCGCCGAGACGCCCCGCCGATGCCGGCCGCCCGTCGAGAGTCACACCTGCCGAGGAAGACGGATTGAAGTGCCGCGGGGGAAGAGATGCAGAGAACATGGTGGACCCCACATCGGATCTCGGCGAGGACGTAGACGAGAGCAGCGCTCCGGAGTGTGCGACCTGTGGGGAGAAGATCGTTCAGTCGCCGACCCACCGGGTCGTCACCTGGATCGACGACGAACGGGTCCGTCACCGCCACTTCTGCGGCGACGAGTGCCGCGACGGATGGGACGGCGAAGGCGAGGGAAACGGAGAGGGCGAGGACGACGGCTGATCGTTCGGCGATCCCGGCGTCACTCGGACCGGGATTCGGACTCCGACTCCCGGTGCGTCTCCCAGAACCGTTCGAGCCCGAACGAGAGCATGTCCGGACTCACCGGCTGGAACTCCTCCCGCTCTTCCTCCGGGAAGTACTCCCGGACGCCGTTCCACGACTCGCGGGCGTACCTGGCGTCGACGAACACCCTGACGCCGACCTCGCCCGGACCCCGGATGACGCGGCCGACGGCCTGTCTCGCCTTCCGGACCGCCGGAATCGTCAGGGCGATCTCGAATCCCGACCCGAACTCCCTGTCGTACGCCGTCCGGACGGCTTTCGTCCGCGGACTCGACGTGTTGATGATCGGGACGCCGCAGACGACGGCGGCGCTCAGCCGATCCCCGCGATAGTCGACGCCCTCCGTCAGCGTCCCGCGGAGGCTCGTCACGAGCACCTTGTCCCCGCCGCCGAAGAAGTCGGCCTTGAGCGACTCGGTCTCCCCGTCGTCGCTCGACGAGTCGAGCAGGACCGGCTTGTCGATCCGCCGCTCCAGGACGCCGGCGATCCACTCGGCCTCGCCGTAGCTCGGCATCCCGACGAGGACGTTGCCGGGTGAGCGGGCGACGGCGACGACCGCGTCCGCGTGGACGCGCCGCGCCTCGGTGTCCTCGCCCGGGCGGCCTCGGTTGCCGTAGGTGAACTTCGGCGCATCGAC
Organism: Halegenticoccus soli; assembly: GCF_002844195.1. Taxonomy (GTDB): domain Archaea; phylum Halobacteriota; class Halobacteria; order Halobacteriales; family Haloferacaceae; genus Halegenticoccus; species Halegenticoccus soli. The sequence continues at coordinate 104,317 of NZ_PEND01000007.1, read as the reverse complement.
TGCGAAGCTCGCGCGGTTCGCGGCCGGGAACGAGAGGCCGTACGTCCGCTCGACGACCGGACGCCCCTCGGATTCGAGGTAGTCGAGCCCGGTCACCGTCCGGAACACGTCGAGCGGCGCGAGCGTGGCGCTCATGAGGACGCCGCCGCCGAACTCGGCGAGGCGCTCCCCGATGGCGTCGCTCGGGACGCAGTTGTGCAGCGCGAGGCGGGCGTTGTACGCCCGCCGCCAGGAGTCAGGCGGTTCCGTCCGGTCCCACGTCCGCTCCAGTTCGATCTCCCGGAAGTAGCGCTCGTGGTCCAGCCGGTACCACTCGCCGAGCAAGCGGCCGACGGCCGGGGCTGCCCGCCGCCTGTCCTCCCCTTCGACCGCGTTCAGAACCCGGGCGACGAGCGATCCGACGGCCTCGGCCCGCGCCCAGGTTCCGCCGTCGTACCCCGCCTCGACGGCCCACTCCGAGAGCGCGTCCGGGCCGGGTTGTTCGGGGTCGCGCAGCGGGATTTCTGCGTCTTCGAGCGAGGGGCTGCCCGCCGAACGGGCCGGGGGCTCGTCGGCGGGATTCCCGGCACGAGTCGGCCCATCGCCGGCGAGATCGCCTGTCCGAGCCGATCCACCACCGGTGTGATCAGTGGAGCGAGCCGATTCATCACCGGCGAGTTCGGCCCGCCAGTCGGGGCGGACGCGGTCCAGGTGCGCCTTCACGCGGCGGTCGAGCTCCTCTCGGAGGTCGCGGACGAAGCGCCGCGTCTCCTTCAGCTCCGCGAGCGTCACGTCGGAGTCCGCGAGCTCGCTTCGGATCTCGTCGGCGTCGGCCGCGGTCCGCCCGCCGCCGTCGTCGAACTCGACCGGCTGGATCACCCGTGTGAGTTCGGCCTCGGCGTCCCCGAGGGTGGCGTCCCCCACGCCGTCGCTGACGAGGTCGCGGACGCGCGGTTCGAGCATGTGCGCCTCGTCGCAGACGACGAACGTCGTCTCGTCCGCGAGCGCGCCGGTGAACGTCCGAACCGTCGTCGGGTCGAACGCGTGGTAGTAGTTGCCGATGACGACCTCCACGTGCGGCAGGACCGCGCCCATCGCCGAGTGGGGACACGTCCCGCGGCCCGCCGCGAGGGAAACGAGGTCGTCCGGTTCGAGGAGCCCCCGCTCTTCGACGTCGAACGGGACGGCCTCGACCGGGTCGCCGTCCTCCGGCAGGTCGTCGAGGAACTGCGCGTAGAAAGGGCAGTACTCGACGTCGCCGTGCTCCGGCGTCTCGGGGAGGTACGGCGTCGGCTCCCCGGCCGTTTCGAGGTACGTCACCCCTCCTCCGCGGCCCGAGTCCGCGAGTCCCGTCTGCGCCCGTCGGGCCCGCGAGGCGAGCGCCGCGGCCGTCGTCGATCCGCCCTCGCCCGTCAGATTCCGCGTGCGCTCGCGGAGCCCCTCACACCGGTCGTACACCGTCGACTCGTCGACGCCGGCCGTCCGCTCGCGGCTGTACGGGCACACGTCCGCCTTCCCGACGAGCGTGAGTCCGGACACCGGCCGCCAGTCGTCGGGCAAGTTCCCGTTGATCGTCCGGAGGTCGTCCTCGAACTGGCGCAGCTGCTGCTTGACGCTCGTCAGCACGAGCACCCGCTCGTACGGCGACTCCGGGTCGCGCACGCGGTCGATGCCGGCGGTGAGCGCCAGCATCGTCTTGCCGGTCCCGCAGGCTCCCTCGACGACGACGAATCCGCCCGCGTCGGCGGCCTCGATCGCGGCTTCGATGCCGTCTGCCTGCTCGGGATACGGCTCTCCGTGTCCGAAGACGGTGCGCCAGCTCACGTCCAGTCCTCGCTCCCGGTCACGCTTATCGGTGTCGGAGACTGGTCCCGTCATCGGGTATAAACTCGCGGACCGGTCAGCCGGACGCCGCCGTTCCGTCGCATCCCGTTCCGTGCTCCGGGGCGGCAGACTCGCCCGCGGACGCCCGCCGCTCTGCGGTCGTCTTCGCCGAATCGCGGGCTGACTCGTTCTCCGGCGCGCCGTCCGCGGTATTCGCGTCGGCGTTCGCGCCGGCGGTCTCGCTCTCGTCGGAGGCTGCCGTCGAGGCGGTGGTCTCGTTCCCGTCGGAGGCGGCCGTCGAGGCGGCGGTCCCGTTCCCGTCGGACGTCGCGTCGTACGCTTCGGCCGGTCGCCGGACCGCACCCGACGCCGCCTCGACGGCGGCGAGCGCGTCGATCCGCTTCGCGCCGTCCGACGCGCGGGCCGTCTCGTGGAGGATTCGCCGCGTCTCCTCGGGGGAGAGATCGCCGGCGCTCGCCTCCATCAGCGCCGCGGTTCCGGCGACGAAGGGCGCGGCTGCCGACGTGCCGTAGAACCGTCCCGCGACGGCCGTCTCGACGCCGTCGGGCGCGCCGACGTCGACCTCGCCGGCCGACGCGCCGCGGGAGCTGTAAGCGCGGGTCGCGCCGCCGTCGGCGTCGAACGCGCCGACCGCGATGACCCGATCGCTCGTCGCCGGCGCGACCAGGCTCCCCTCGGGCGTCGCGTATCCGAGCGAGTGGCGCGTCGAGAACAGGCGGAGGTGGGTGTGGGTGTCGTTCGCCGCGCCGGCGCGGGCGTACACGGCGACGTAGTACGTCCCCTTCGGCACCGCGGCGTCGATCGCTTCGGAGGCCGGGAGGCTGTCGTTTCGGGACTGCCGCCGGGTCGACTTCGCGACGACGGGGTCCTCTCCGCCCCGGACGTGGCGATAGAGGTACAGGTCGTAATCCGCCGACGAGTTCCAGTAGAGGCGGAGCGAGACGCGTCCCCGAACCGGATCGCCGCCGGCGAGGGGGTTCGCCTCGATTCCGGAAGCGAAGGACGCCCATCCCTCCCCGGCGTCCGTCCCGGCCCAGTGTCGCTCGGCGTAGTTCCCGGCCGAGGTGACGAACACGACTCCCTGCGCCGACGCGTTGTCGGCGGCGTCGGTGATCCGGTCCATCCCCTCCATCGTCGGGGGGAAGTAGCTCCCGGAGTCGACGATCACGTCGACGTCGTTCGCGAGGAGCCACTCGATCGCGGCGGCGTACCGCTCCGGCGTCGGCTCCGTTCCGATCTCCACGAGGTAGAGGTCCGCGCCCGGCGCGGTCCGGGAGACGATCTCGGCGACGGCCGTGTCGTGGGCGGTCTCGTCGGCCGCGTCCGACGCGTCCGCGTCGATACGATCGCGGGCGGCCACGTTGCCCGCAATCGACGGGTGTCGGGGATCGAAGCCGCTGCCGATGACGCCGACTTTCACGCCCTCGCCGGTGACGCCGCGCTCGTGGAGCTCGGTCGCCCCGATCGCTTCGAGGCCGGCGACGAACCGCCGCTCCGCGCCCGGATTCCCGCCGCTTCCGGGCGGCGGTACGGTCGCGCCGTCCGCGCCGGGGGGTTCGAGGACGTACAGCGAGTCGAGCCCGTACCCGTCCCCCGCCGGTTCGGTCGGCACCGCGTACACTATCAGGCCGCCGAACCCCGTGACGACCGAAGCCGCGACGAGCAGCGCGACGAACGCCAGGTCGACCGCGACGGCGATCGATCCGCGCCGACGGCTCATCGCCGCACCTCCGCGGCGGAGCGGACGGGAACTGTCATCGCGTCACCGTCGGAAGGCGTCCCAGGCGGCCACGAGCGCCAGCACGAGCAGCCCGCCGGCGAAGAAGGCCGCGCCGGGCGGGAGGAGCCCCAGCACGGGGTCCGCGGCGGATCCGAAGCTGTCGCCGACGCGCGGCGCCGTCCCGGGCCCGCCGAGATCTGCGACCGCGGGACCGAACGCGGCCTGAACGACGAGGCTCGCGATTCCGAGCAGGGCGACCGCGCCGATGAGCCGCTGCAGCGAGTCGAGAAACGTCGACCGATCGTCCTCGCGGCCCACGCACACGACGAGCGAGTCGTCCGCCGGACCGTACACGTTCATCTCGCGTCCTTTCACCGAGTAGCGCGTGTCGGCGATCCGGACGAGCCCCGCCTCCTGGAGGTTCTTCAGGTGGTGACGGACGTTCTGAAGCGAGGTGTCGATCTCCTCGGCGAGTTCGGAGGCGGTCGCGGGATGGTCGTGGAGGGCCGTGAGGATTGATCGGGCTGTGTCCGACGACAGCGAACTGATGAGCCGTTCGGACTCCTCGTCGTCGAGCCAGAGCACGCGGAGATCGCCGCCCTGCGACTGCGTGGTGTCCGTGTCAGACGGTAGCAGCCCTGACATATTGGATCGTTCCTCCGAGGCGTACTAAACCCTTCGGAAATAGTTGACGAACGCTGACAATAATTGCGTCGAGGCGTCCGAGCTCAAGGGTTCAGCGCGTCCGAGTCGGGCTGATCGGCGCGCGTCTCGGGGATCCGACCCGCCAGGTACAGCCCGGTGAGCGCCGCGAGGACGACGAGCAGACAGACCGCGAACCCCGCGAACACGTCGTCGAACGCGAATCCGAGTCCGCGGAGGACGCCGACGACGCCGCTCCCGTTGGCTTCGATCAGGAGGGCGCTGCCGCTGAACACGGCGTAGGCGGCGCCGCGGTTCGACGCGGGCAGCGAATCGAGCATGTACGTGTCGAGGGCCGGAAACAGGCTGTGGACGACGTACCCCGTGATCGCCGTCACGACGGCGAGCGCGGCGAACGAGGAGGCGCTCGTGAGCGCGAACAGGCAGACGACGAAGGCGGCGTGGATCGCGAGGATGTACGGCACGTGGGGGAGGCGATCCGCGAGCCGGCCGCTGAACCAGAACGCGGGCACGCCGGCCGCGAAAATCACCGTCAGAAGCGTTCCGGCCGCCGCCCCCGAGAGCCCTTTCCCGTCCACCATGTACGACACGTAGAAGTTGAACAGACCCTGCCAGACGAACCCCATCGCGCCCACCATCACGATGCCCAGGAGGATGATCCGCCAGTGCGCGAGCGCGCCGACGAAATCGCGGTCAGCGGCGGCTTCAGCCGGGGCCCCGCCGCGGGCCCGAAGCACGCCGACGAGCGCGAGCGTGAGGAGCACCGCGAAGGCGGCGAGCAGCCAGAAGACGGCGCGCCAGGAGTACGACGCGACCAGGGTGACCGTGACGACCGGGGCGACGACGGCCGCGAGCTGGCTCGCGGTGCCGTGAACGCCGACGGCCCGACCGAGCGCGTCGGGATAGAGTTCGCCGACCAGCGGGACGGCGGCGACGAAGTACGCCCCCGACGCGACGCCGATGGCGAACGCGCCGACGCGGAGCGCGAACAGCGAAGTCGCCGCGGCGGTGAACGCCGCAGCAGCCGCGAGCAGCGCGCCGGTTCCGAGGACGACGTGGTGTCGCGGGACGCGCGTCAGCAGGTATCCAACCGGGATGCGGGGAACGGCGGTTCCCACCCAGACGAGCGTCGTGACGAGGCCGACGGCGGCGGGCCCCACGCCGAACGCGCCCTGGAACGTCTCCACGAGCGGCGCGAACGCTGTCCGCCCGAAGTTGACGAGGAAGACGAGCCCGCAGAGCGTCCCGAAGAGCCGTCGTGTCACGCTCGGTCGTTCGTCGACGGGGTGTTCAAGCGTTGCGAATCGGCCCGGCGGCGATCGGTCGTCGACCGCCACCACATACGTTAACGCCCGCCCGGTAGAAGATCGCGTATGATCCACTCCGAACGGATGGCCGCGGTCGACGAGAACGCCGAGGCGCTGGGCGTCCCCCGGAAGCAGCTCATGGAGTCGAGCGGCAACGCCGTCGCCCGCGCGATCCGCGACGCGGCCGAGCCGGGTGCGAACGTCGCGATCGTCGCCGGGAGGGGAAACAACGGCGGCGACGCCTTCGTCGCGGCCCGCTTCCTCGACGAGTACGACGTGACGGTTCACCTCCTCGGCCGCCCGGAGACGATCTCGACGACTATCGCCCGCGAGAACTGGGACGCGCTGGAGCGGGCCGAGTACGACCTCCGCACCGTCACGGATTCGCGGAGCCTGGACCTGGGTTCCCCCGACGTGATCGTCGACGCGATGCTCGGGACGGGGGTGAAAGGATCCCTCCGCGAGCCGGAGGCGACCGCCGCGGCGGCGATCAACGGAAGCGACGCGACCGTCGTTTCCGTCGACGTCCCCTCGGGCGTCGACGCCGACACCGGCGCGGCGGACGGCGCGGCGGTCGAAGCGGATCGCGTCGTCACGTTCCACGACGCGAAACCCGGACTCGCGGACCTCGACGCGGAGGTCACCGTCGCCGACATCGGCATCCCGGCGGCCGCGGAGCTGTTCGTCGGTCCCGGCGACCTCCGACGCGTCGGCAGAGAGGCGGAGAGCCACAAGGGCGAAAACGGCGACGTGCTCGTGATCGGGGGCGGTCCGTTCTCCGGCGCGCCCGCCCTGTCCGCGATGGCGGTGCTCCGTGCGGGGGGCGACCTGGCGAACGTCGCCTGCCCCGAGTCGGTCGCCGAGGCGATCAAGGGCTACGAGCCGGATCTCATCGTCCATCCGCTCGACGGCGACCACCTCGTCCCGGACCACGTTGAGAGCCTCCTGTCCATGGCCGACGGAAAGGACGTCGTCGTCATCGGCCCCGGACTCGGAGACGCCGCCGAGACGACGGACGCCGTCCGGAGATTCCTCTCGGAGTTCGACGGGACGGCCGTCGTCGACGCCGACGCGCTCAGGGTCGTCCCCGAGGTCAGCACCGAGGCGGAGCTGATCTGTACGCCGCACCAGGGCGAACTCCGGGATATGGGCGGCGAGACGAGCGACGACTGGCGCGAGCGGACGGACCTGGTCGAGGCGTTCGCCGCCGAACTGGGACACGTTCTGCTCGTGAAGAGCGCCTACGACGTCATCTCCGACGGCGAGCGGACCCGCGTCTCGCGGTCCGGCAACCCGGGGATGACCGTCGGCGGAACCGGCGACGTGCTGGCCGGCGCGACCGCCGCACTCGCCGCCGTGCACGAACCGTTCGAGGCGGCGGCCATCGCCTCCTACGCTAACGGACGCGCCGGGGATCTCGCGTTCGAGAAGCGGGGCTACGGCTTCACCGCGTCGCAGATGGTGGACGAACTCCCCCTCGCGCTCGGAGGTGAGACTGATGTCTGAGGGGACGGAGTCCGGCGACTCTGAGCCGAACGCGGAGCTCACTCACACCGACGACCGCGGTAACGTCCAGATGGTCGACGTGGGCGGGAAGCCCGACACGGCCAGGCGGGCCGTCGCGCGGGGAGAGATCCGCCTGCGGCCCGAGACGATCGAGGCGGTAAAGCGGAACGACGGGAGGGTGGGCGAAACGCCGTCCGCCGCCGAGATCGAGAAGGGCGACGTGCTCGCCACGGCCCGGATCGGCGCGATCCAGGCGGTCAAACACACCTGGGAGACGATCCCGATGTGCCACCAGATCCCGATCACCAACGTCGACACCGAGTTCGAGGTGCGGGACGACCGGGTCGTCCTCACCGTCGCGGTCGAGACGACCGGGAAGACCGGCTGCGAGATGGAGGCGCTGGAGGGCGTCACGACCGGCCTGAACGTGGTGTGGGACATGGTGAAGGCCGCCGAGAAGGACGACGAGGGGCAGTATCCGGGCACGCGAATCTCGGACGTTCGGGTCGTAGAGAAGGAGAAACGGACGCCGGAGTAGCCCGGCCGCTCCGTCGCCGATTCCGAGTCGCGTCCCTGTCCGAGGGAGAACCGGTGCGAACAGACGGCACTCGACACGCGCGAAGCGGCGTGCCGTACTCCCGCGGAGCGCTTCGCGGCCGCGTTCACCGCACGGGACCGAGTGGTCCCGTCTCGGTACTTGAACCCTCGCCCCCGACGGGATCGCTCGCGTCGGCGGCGACGAACCGAGAAGCTAACTCGGGTTGGCGCGAACGCCGTCCCGTGACAGCGCTCGATACACCATTTTGCGACGCGCTCGGAGTCGATTCCCCCGTCGTCCAAGCGCCCATCGGGAGCGCGACGTGTCCCGAACTCGCCGCCGCCGTCTCCGACGCGGGCGGGCTCGGTACGCTCGCGGTTACGTGGCGCGAGCTTGACGAGACGAAGGCGGTCATCCGTCGCACCCGGGAACGAACCGACAGTCCGTTCGGGGTGAACCTTGTCCTCGACGAGCGCACGAAGCGGATCGACACCGCGACGCACCTCAACGCCTGTCTCGACGCCGGAGCCGAGATATTCTCCTTCTCGTTCGGGGACGCGTCATCCTACGTCGACGCGGTCCACGACGCAGGGGGCGTCGCCTTGCAGACCGTAGGGAGCGCCGCGGAGGCGCGGGCGGCCGTCGACGCCGGGGTAGACATCGTGGTCGCACAGGGTTGGGAGGCCGGGGGTCACGTGCAGAGTGAGGTCGCGACGATGCCACTCGTTCCGCGCGTCGTCGACGCAGTTCCGGAGACTCCGGTCGTCGCGGCCGGCGGCATCGCGGACGGCCGGGGGGTCGCGGCGGCGCTCGCGCTCGGCGCCGACGGGGCCTGGCTCGGAACGCGGTTCGTGGCGAGCGAGGAGGCGGTCGTTCACGGGAGGTACCGCCGCCGGGTCGCCGAGACGGACGAGACGGGGACGTACTACTCCGATCTGTTCGATAAAGGCTGGCCGGGGATGCCGCACCGGGTTCTCAGGAACAGCACCGTCGAGCGGTGGGAGGCCGCGGGGCAACCGGCTCCGGGTGATCGACCCGACGAGGACGGCGTCGTCGCGACGGATGCCGAGGGAAACGCCATCGAGCGGTACGACGAGGCGCTGGCGACGCCAGACGTGACGGGCGATGTCGAGGCAATGGCGCTGTTCGCGGGACAGAGCGCCGGACTCGTCGGAGACGCGCGACCGGCCGGCCGGATCGTCGCCGACCTCGTGGACGAAACGGAACAAACGCTCGATCGGCTCGCCGGCGCGTCCGCGTAGCTACGCCGATTCCGCGGGGGCCAGATCGGCCGCCTTCGACCGGGCCTTCTCGACGACGTCGGGCTTGGCCTCGAATTCGAGCAGCACGTGGTCGTTCTCGTACTCCTCGCGCTCGACGTGTCCGTGGTCGTGGATCCACGACACGACGCGCATCGTGTCGTCGGTCATGGGGAGCATCAATCGCTCCTCGCGCCACGGCGGCAGCTCCGCCTCGATCCGGGCGCTCAGTTCGTCGACGTTCTCGCCGGTCAGCCCCGACACCGCGACGGGGCTCGGCGCGAGCGCGGTGAGCGCGGCCTCCTTTTCGGCCAGCTCCTCGTCGCCCACCTTGTCGATCTTGTTGAACACCGTCACGATGGGGGCCTCGTTGCGCTCGTAGAGCGTGTCGTGGCACGTCACGAGCTTCTCGCGTATCTCCTCGACGGGTTCGCTGGCGTCCACGACCAGGAGCACGAGGTCGGCCCGGTAGACGGAGTCGAGCGTGGACCTGAACGACTCGACGAGCCAGTGCGGCAGGTCCGAGACGAACCCGACGGTGTCCGTCAGCAGCACGTTCCGCTTGCCGGTGTCGGCCCGGCGGGTGGTCGTCCCGAGCGTCGTGAAGAGCCGGTCCTCCGACTCCGCCGTCGCGTCGAGGTCGGGGTGGAGATCCTCGTTCTGCTCCACGTCGAGATCCGCGGCGAGCCGGCGCAGGAGCGTCGACTTGCCGGCGTTGGTGTAGCCCGCGAGCGCCACGAGATCGAACCCGGACTCGCGGCGCTGCTCCCGGCGGGTCTCCTCCTTGTCGGCGATGGAGTCCAGCTCCCGCTTGATGTTCGCGATCTGGGCCTTGATGTCCTGTTCGCGGCTCTCGTCGTACTCGCCGAGCCCCATGAAGCCGGGGCGCTCGTCCCGCTTGGCGAGGCTCGCCTTCGCCTCTGCGCGCGGGAGCTCGTACCTGAGTTCGGCGAGCTCCACCTGCAGCTGCGCCTTCCGGGTCTGCGCGCGCTGGCCGAAGATGTCGAGGATGAGCGTGAAGCGGTCGACGACTTCGGTCCCGTCCGGGAGCTTCTGGCCGATGTTGTACGTCTGATACGCCCCCAGCCGGCCGTCGACGATGACGCAGTCGGCGTCGCGTTCGGCGACGAGAGCCGCGAGTTCGTCGACCTTTCCCTCGCCGAAGTAGTAGGCGGCGTCCTCCTCGCGCGACTGCGAGAGCTCGCCGACGACCTCGTACCCGGCGGAACGCGCGAGGTCCGCGATCTCGCTCAGATCTGCGGCCCCGAAATCCGCGCGTTTGGCGACGATGGCCCGCTTTTCGGTCATCGTACCAGCTCCCGCGCCGCGTACGCGGCGTGGTGTGCGATCCGCACTGTTTCGCGCTCGGCTATGCTCTCTATGTACTTGAAGTCGGGTTGAAATTCGAGTGACACTGTCGATGCTGGTCGTTCGTAAAACTCCCCCCGCTCGGCCACGACGGGCCCGGCGGGGAGTGCCGGAAGTTCGCCGACGGCCTCCGCGACGACGGAGAGGGTCGCGTCGAGCGTCGGCCGGGATCGGCTCACGGCGAATCCCATCCCCTCGACGCTGCGGATGCGCGCCGAGTCGACGGCGGCGTGGACCGCGGCCGCGACCATCAGGTACCCGCCGTCCTCCTCGTGTCGGCCGCTGATGTCGACTCCGACGACCTCCGCGACGTCCGGGGCGGATCGCCGTCGCGTCCCCTCAGGGGCGGGGGTTCTTCACCTCTCGTTGCACCTCGAACCGCATGGGCGGACGTAAGACGCGCGCACTCTTGAACGTTCCTGGCTGGGCGGTCGGTTCCGTCACCGTTAGTATCTAATTTTGATAAGTGTGGGGGATTCGACCACGACGGCCGGATCGGAAGGGGTTTTCTGATCCTTTAAAACCGTATTTGTGGCGTTTCCGCCGACACAAATGACAGCGAACTAAAAATTCATAATATCTGGTATCTCAGTCATCGTATGTTCGATACGATCGTCCCGGCGTTCGCGACGGTCGATCTGCGTCAGCTCGGCATCGAGGCCGGATCGGGCGCGCTGATCGGCGCTGTCGTCGGCTTCGCCGCGAAGAAAGTCGCGAAGGTGCTCGCGGTCCTCGTCGGCCTCGAACTCGCCCTGTTCAAGTTCCTCGAGGCGCGCGGCGTACTCAGCGTCGACTGGGAGCGACTCACCGCCGGGGTGGCGAAGACCGGGCGAAACGCCGCCGACGGCGCGCCGCCGGACTGGGCGATGACGATCCTCTCGACGCTCTCCATCTCCGGCGGGTTCACCGCGGGCTTCCTGCTCGGATTCAGAAAGGGGTGAGCAGAGCGCTCTCGCCCCGCCGTGCTCGGATCTCCTCCGTCCCGCCTACCGCCTCCGTAACTCGTCTTTGTCCTTGATCACCCGCGTCTCGGCCTCGCCACTCGTGAGTTCGTTCACCAGGTCGTAGAAGTCGTTCTGCATCCCGGCCGGGAACGTCACGACGCCGACCCAGGAGCCGTCGTTCTGCCACTCCTCGCGTTCGAGGTCGCCGAACTGGCGGACGCGCGCCTGGGCGCTGCCGGCGTATTCGGCCGGCAGTTGGACCGCGATTGTCACCTCCGAAAACCGGATCGGGATGACGGGGCGGAGGGCGTCGAGGGCGTCGTCGACCTGCGTCTCCACCGGCTGCATCGGATCGACGCGGAAGCCGGCCTCCTCCAGCGCGCGCTCGATGCGCTCGGGCGGGTGCGGCGCGTCGTCCATCTGCGGGTTGACCGCGTTGCGGGCGATCCGGTCGATGAGCTGCCTGCGCTTTTGCTCCTGCATCTCGCGGCGCTGCTCGGCCGTGATCTGGATCTCCCCCCGCGTTACGACCTCCGGGATGATCTCCAGGGGGTCGGTCGTGCCGAAAACGTTCTCCAGGTCGTCCTCGGCGGGGCGGTCGCCGCGCGAGGCGTCCTCGAACACGTCCTCGGCGGCGATCACGTCCGTCAGGTCGCCGTCGAACTCGTCGCGCTTGATGGCGAGCGCCGCGTCGGGGTCGATGAGCACCTCGAACCGCGCGCCGTGGGATTCGAGCCGGGCCGTCACGGCCTCGTCGAGCGAAATCATACGACGGGGTAACACCCCTGACGTTAAAAGCCCTCCCCGATCCTGACAGGACCGGGTCGCCGTCGTCGCGGTTCGGCGCGCAGGCCGCGCGTCCGACGCGCGATAGCGAAACGCTATATCCGTCGACCGCCACCGGACGACTATGAGCGCGACCGCCGAAAAGAGCCTGGAGGAGCGCATCGAACTGTTCATGATGCGCAACTTCCCGCAGATCCAGATGCACGGCGGCACCGCCGGCATCGACGCCATAGACGAGGAGACGGGCGAGGTGTGGATCTCGCTCGCGGGCGCCTGCAGCGGCTGCGGCATCTCCCCCATGACCATCCAGGCGCTCAAGGCGCGGATGGTCGCGGAGTTCGACGAGATCGAGATCGTCCACGCCTCGACGGGCGGGGACGACTACGGTTACGGGTACGGGTCCGACGACTTCTCCGACGTGCCGTTCTGAGAGCCGGTTTTTCGACCGGCGGCGAGAGCGTTCGGGCGGCGCACGCCCCGCGGCGAACCGGAAATCCGGTTTTGACCCCGTTAAGATCCGTTGTAGCGGGTTCGTAACTATGAGCGGGCGGTTCGTAGCCGCCGAGAGACGAGCGCAGACGAAGGAGACACGAGTACCGACGAGGGCGTCTTCCACGTGGTGTGTCGTGACTGTCGGACCGAGTCGCTGGTCGGGACGCGAACGGCCGCCGAGCGGCTGGCGGACGAGCACGCGGCCGAGCGGGAGCACCGAGTCGCGTTCGCCCGGATCGAACAGGCGGAAAGCTTTGGTGGCGGCCCTCCGAGTGAAGGGGCATGGACGATTCCGACAGCAGGCTGTCGGTTCTTCTCGACGCGGCGCGCGACGGCGGGGCGACCGCCCTCGACTCCTTCCGGACGGACGTCCCCGTCGAAACGAAGGCGGGACCGCTCGACCCCGTCACGGCGGCCGACCGCGCGGCGCAGCGGCGGGTCGTAGAGCGCGTCGGCGAGTCGTACCCGGACGACCCGGTCGTCGGCGAGGAGGACGACGCCGAAAAGCGCGTCCCGCCCGAGGGCCCGGCGTGGATCGTCGACCCGATCGACGGGACGAACAACTTCGTCGCGGGCAACCGCCGGTGGGCGACCAGCGTCGCCGCCGTCCGCGACGGGGAGCCGGTCGCCGCGGTGAATCACCTCCCGGCTCTCGGGGACACCTACGCGGCCGACGACGGCGGAACGACCCGAAACGGCGAGGCGGTCTCGGTGAGCGACCGGGCGGAGCCGGCGGAGTTCACCGTGAACGCGATCTTCGGGCTGGACGCTCACTCGCGGGGTGAGCTCTCCCGGACGGTCGAGACGACCATCGACGAGTTCGGCGACCTCCGGCACGTCGGGAGCGGACAGGCGGCGCTCTCGATGGTCGCCGCCGGCGAACTCGACGCCGCGGTGTCGACCGTCCGACTGGACCCCTGGGACACCGTCGCGGGCGTCCACCTCGTCCGCCGGGCCGGGGGGACGGTCACCGACGCCCGCGGCGAGCCGTGGCGGCACGACTCGACGGGCCTCGTCGCGTCGAACGGCGAGGCGCACGACGCGCTCGTCGAGGCGTTCGGAACGGCGACGGAGTGACGAGCTCGACTACGGTTTCGGGCGGGACGCGACCGAGAGTTCAGGAGGAGAGCCGTTCGACGATCGCGGCGAGGTCGGCCTTGTCCTGGACGCCGATGACGCGCTCGGCGCGCTCGCCGCCCTCGTAGAACTGCAGCGTCGGGACGCTGCGGACGCCCTCGCTGCGGGCCAGATCCTGCAGTTCGTCGATGTCGACCTTCAGGACGACCGCGTCGGTCTCGGCGGCGAGTTCCTCCACGGTCGGTTCGAGCATCTTGCACGGCCCACACCAGTCAGCGTGGTAGTCGACGAGAACCACGTCGTGTTCGGCGACGAGGTCCGCCAGGTGGTCTTCGCTCTCGACGTGAATCGGCTCGCCGGTCTTCGCTTCGGGCGTGCTCATGGACCACCGTAGTGGTGGGAGCGGCTTAACTATTGATCAGCTATGCCCGCCGAGCGCACGACCGCGTCGACGCCGCCTCGATCCGGCGCCGCCCTCGGCGAGAACCGCCTCGCGTTCGACGGCGGATTCCGCCGGGAGCGCACCCGGCCGAGGCCGGACGCACCCGGCTCAGACCGCGTACCTGAGCAGGATCCCGTCGTCGATCCGCTCGGCCGATTCGAGCGAGAGCCGCGGGAACCCCTCGACGAACCCCTCGCCGTCGGCGAGGGTCGGCGCGTCGCGGCCGCCCACGAGCATCGAGCCGACGTAGACCGAGAGTTCGTCGACGAGCCCCGCCTCGAACAGCGAGAAGATCAGTTCGCCGCCGCCTTCGACCATCAGGCGGTCGATTCCGGCGTCTTCGAGCGCCGACAGCGCCGCCGGAAGGTCGACCCGCTCCTCGCCCGCGACGACGAGCTCCGCGCCCGCCTCGCGGAGCGGCGTCAGGCGGGCGTCGGGGGCGGCCTCCGAGACGAGGACGTGCGTCGTCGCCTCGTCGTCCAGGATCCGCGCGTCCGGCGGCGTCCGCGCGCGGGAGTCGGCGACGACGCGGGCGGGGTTCGCCGGCCGGCCGCTCCGGAGGCGCTGAACGCGCCGGTCTTCCAGGTCTATCGTGAGGTGGGGATCGTCGGCGAGGACTGTCCCCACGCCGACCATCACCGCGTCGGCCGCCGCGCGGATCCGGTCGACGCGGTCGAAGTCGTCGGGCCCGCTGATCCGCACCTGCTCGCGCAGACGGGACGAGAGCTTCCCGTCGACGCTCACCGCGGCGTTGACGAGGACGTGCATGGCCTATCCGCCGCGTCGGGCGGGCGGGAGATGTGGCTTTCGGTGCCAGGCACCCGACGTTGTGCCAGCGACAAGTCATAAGTAGGGTCTGGAGAAATTCAACTGGTATGCCACCGAGAGTGCTGATGCTGGGGTGGGGATTTCCGCCGAACGTCACCGGCGGACTGGACACGCACGTCGGCGAGCTGTTCGACGGGCTGCGCGAGGCGGGCGTCGAGGTCGAGCTGATGCTGCCCGCCGAGTACGCGCCGGAGGGGCGCGAGGGGATCGAGGGCGTGCCCACCGGCGACGGGGACATCATCACGCGGATCGGCCGCATCAGCAAGCGGTTCGCGGAGCGGGCCGGCGAATTCGACGTCGTCCACACCCACGACTGGTTCGGCTACGGCCCGGGTTCGCGCGCGAAGTCGAACGCCGACGTGCGGTGGATCACCTCGTTTCACTCGCTCAGCTCGGACCGGAACGTCTCGCCGCCGCGGCGCGAGCGCGAAACCGAGCGCCGCGTGGTCGAGCGCTCGGACTACCTCGTCGCCGTGAGCCACCTCCTCGCGGGGAACCTCCGCGAGCAGTACGGCGGGGAGGCGCACGTCGTCCACAACGGCTTCTCGACGCCGATCATCGAGGGACGGGACGTGAAGGCGGACCTCGGCATCGACGGGAGCATGCTCTTTTTCGTCGGCCGTCACACGGACCAGAAGGGGATCACGCACCTCCTGTACGCGATGAAGAAGCTCCGCGACCCGGACGTGACGCTCGTCGTCGGCGGCAAGGGGCACCTGACGGCGCAGCTGGAGAAGTTCGTCGAACTGCTCGGGATCGAAGACTGCGTGGAGTTCGTCGGCTACATCCCCGAGGAGGAACTCGGCGACTACTACGCCTCGGCCGACGTGTTCGTCTCGCCGTCGCTCTCGGAGCCCTTCGGCATCACCATCACCGAGGCCCTGGCTGCCGGCACCCACGTCGTCGCGACGGAGTGCGGCGTGGCCGAGTGCCTCCCGGAGGGCTGTCTCGTCGAGGTCGAACCGGATTCGGACTCGATCGCCGACGGCATCCGGACGGCGCTCGCCCGCGACGGCCCGCCGGAGTACGAACCGCGGACGTGGGACGAGGTGGTCGAGGAGACGATAGACGTGTACGAGGACGTCGCAAACCGGGCGTGACGCCCCGGGGCGGGGTTCTCGAACGCCCTCCCGATCGTCGCCGCGTCCTGCTTTTCGCTACCTGAACACCTGGAACTCGTCGACCGCCTCCGGGTGGACGATCCGGAACCCGTTTTCGGTCATCGTGACGCCGGGACTCCGGGTGAGCGACTGGTAGGGGCTGTCGTCGCGGACGGATTGGTACGGGCTGTCGTCGCTGACCGACTGGTACGGACTGTCGCTCTTCACCGACTGGTAGGGGCTGTCGTCGCGGGCGGACTGATACGGGCTGTCGGCGTCGCGATCGCGGTCGAACCCCTCCGGCGGCAGGTAGATGCGCTCGCCCGACGCCGAGCGGACGACGACGGCGACCTCGCGGGACCCCGAGACGGTGATCTCGGTGCGCCCCTCCTCGATGTGCGTCGTGCAGTCGAACTCCTCGGTCATACCGACCGTGTGGCCGCCCCGCTACTTAGCTTTCCCGCCCGCTGATACGTCGACGCAACCGTTTAGCCCCGCGTTCGCCTCCTCTCTCCCATGAAGACCGTGTTTCACGTGTCGAGTCCGGATCCCGGCGATCAGCGCCACGCGCTGGCGAACGCCGCGAACCTCTGGGCCGACGACGCCGTCTCGGCCCCGGGCGACGAGATCGTCGTCGTCGCCAACGGCGGGGGCGTCCGGATGTTCGTCGAGGGAGCGGCGGCCGACCCGGAGATGGTCGCCGCGCTCGCGGAGCGCGGGATCGCCTTCCGCGCCTGCTCGAACGCCCTGCGCGGGGCGGGAAAGACCGCGGAAGACCTGCTGGAGGGCGTCGAGGCGGTCCCTTCGGGAGTCGGGGAACTCGCCCGCCTTCAGAGCGAGGGGTTCGGGTACGTCAAGGCACCCTGAGCACGTCAATGCGTCTCGACGCTCATCTCACCGCGAGTCGGGTCGTACCGTCCTTCGAGGCGTGTGAACTGATCGAACCAATTCTCGTACTTCGACATCGACGCGTCGATCTCGTTCAACGCCTGAACCTCGCGGCCGCCGCCGGACGCGGGCAATCGAACGTCGACCGCGAGGGCGAACCGAGCACCGACGGCGGCGAGTGATCCGACGGCAGCGCTAACTCGGTCGCCGCCCTGGTACGCACATGCGAACGTTCGACGGGTGGCTCCGCCCGCCGCGGCTGCGGTCGGGCGAGGGGGTCGACGACGACCGCCACGCGACGTGGCTGGAGCTCTTTTTCGACCTGGTGTTCGTGGTCGCCGTCGCCGAACTCGCGCACACGCTGAGCGCGCATCTCTCGGTGGCGGGCGTCCTGGGGTTCGTCGCGCTGTTCGTCCCCGTCTGGTGGGCGTGGATCGGCTCAACCTTCTACGCGACGCGCTTCGACACCGACGACGTCGAGTACCGGCTGCTGACGGCCGTCGAGATATTCGGCGTGATCGCGCTGGCGGTCAACATCCACGACGGCCTCGGATCGACCTCGGCGGGGTTCGCGCTCGCCTACGCGGGCGTCCGCGGCGTGCTGGTCTTCAAGTACTACCGGGCGATGCGGCACATCCCGGAGGCTCGCCCGCTCACGACGCGGTTCGCGCGGGGGTTCGGCCTCGCCGCCCTGATCTGGTTCGCCTCGGCGTTCGTCCCAGTGCCGTACCGGTTCGGGCTCTGGGCGATCGGCCTGGCCGTCGATTTCGGAACGCCGATCAGCGCCGGCACCCTCCACGCCGAACTCCCGCCGCACCCCTCGCACCTGCCGGAGCGGTTCGGCCTCTTCACGATCATCGTGCTCGGTGAGGCTATCGTCGGGGTCGTCGGCGGAATCGCCGCCCAGGAGTGGACGGCGACCTCGGTCCTGATCGGCGCGTTCGGCACGGCGATCGCGTTCAGCCTCTGGTGGATCTACTTCGACAACCACGACGGCTCGGCGGTCCGGGCGGCGCAGGCCGAGGGTCGGATCTGGACGTACCAGGAGTGGCTCTACCTCCACCTCCCGCTCGTCGTCGGCCTCACAGCCGCCGGCGTCGGGGTGCTTCACGTCCTCTCGGGCGACCTCGCCGCGCCGCTGCCGCCCGCCGAGCGCTGGCTGCTCTGCGGCTCGCTCGCGCTCTGTCTCGCCACGCTGGGGCTGCTTCACCGGACGACGCTCGAATGCGCGGGCGACCTCCGGCCCGGCGCGGGGGCCAGCTTGTACCGGTTCGGGGCCGCGGGGTTCGTCCTGCTCGTCGCCCTCGTCGGCGGATCGCTGCCGCCCGTCGCGCTCGTCGGCCTGCTCGCGCTCGCGTGCGCCGCGCAGGTCGGGGCGGACCTCCGCGCGCGGGAGCCGGAGGCCGTCGCGTCCAGCACCGATTGAGCGCCGCGCCGACCGCGACGGAAACGGTCGGTTTTCCGCGAGAAGAGTTAACGCCGGACGGGCCGTCTCTTCCGCAGTGATCGGGAATGAGTCAGACCGACCGTACGAACTACAGTAAGTTCATCACGCCCGACAGTCCCGGCGAGCGCGTCCGGCTCCGGGGCTGCGAGGTGCACGTCGTCCACCACGACGCCGGCGAAGCGCGGGGCGATCACACCCACGAGGAGACCCACGTCGTCTTCGTGCGCTCCGGGCGGATGCGCTGGGGGGTCGACGGGGAGATCCGCGAGACCGGACCGGGGGATACGATCGTCACGCCGGGCGGCGTCCCGCACAGCTACGAGGTGCTCGGCGGGGAGCCGGCGCGGGTGGTCTGCCTCGTCGCGCCGCCCGAAGCGGGGAGCGAACCGGGACACGAGTAGCGCGGTGGGTGGTTCGGCCGGCGGCGTCGACCGACGCCCCTCTCGGCGACGCCCGCGTCGCTTCGGCCTGCGTGCGCTCCTTCGGCGCGCAATCCTTTTTAAACGGCGGCGACGAAACACGAAGCGATGCAGGTAGACGATCATGCCGAGGAACTCGCCTCCGACCTCGGCGTCGACAAGGAGGAGGTCAAACGCGACCTACAGAACCTACTGCAGTACAGCGTTCCGATCGAGGAAGCCAAACAGAGCGTCCGCCGGAAGCACGGCGGCGGAAGCTCCGGGAGCGCGGCGCCGTCGACGAAGGACGTCGCCGAGATCACGCCCGAGAGCGGCAACGTCACCGTCACCGCCCGCGTGCTCACCGTCGGACGGCGCTCCATCCGGTACCAGGGCGAAGAGCGGGTCATCCGGGAGGGCGAACTGGCCGATCCGACCGGCAAGATCTCCTACACCGCGTGGCAGGACTTCGGCTTCGAGCCGGGCGACTCGATCACCGTCGGCAACGCCTCGGTCCGCGAGTGGGACGGCGAACCGGAGCTCAACCTCGGCGAGAGCACCTCCGTGGCGATGGAGTCGGACCCCGTCGAGGTCGAGTACCCCGTCGGCGGCGACTCGACGCTCCTCGACCTCGAACCCGGCGACCGCGGCCGGAACGTCGAGGTCCGGGTGCTGGAGGTCGAACGGCGGACCATCGACGGCCGCGACGGCGAGACGGAGATCCTCTCCGGCGTCGTCGCCGACGGGACCGCGCGGCTGCCGTTCACCGACTGGAACCCCCACGACGAGGTGACCGAGGGCGCGGACCTGCGGCTCGAAGGCGTGTACGTCCGCGAGTTCCGCGGCGTCCCGTCGGTCAACCTCTCGGAGTTCACGACCGTGACGCCGCTGTCCGAGCCGGTCGACGTGAGGGAGTCCGCGCCCCGGCTGTCCGTCGCAGAGGCGGTCGGCAGCGGCGGGATGTTCGACGTCGAACTCGTCGGCAACGTGCTCGAGGTCCGCGACGGCTCCGGGCTCATCGAGCGCTGCCCCGAGTGCGGCCGCGTCATCCAGAACGGCCAGTGTCGGAGCCACGGCGCGGTCGAGGGCGAGGACGACCTCCGCGTGAAGGCGATCTTCGACGACGGCACCGACACCGTGACCGTCGTCCTCGACGCCGACCTCACCGAGGAGGTGTACGGCGGCACCCTCTCGGAGGCCAAGGAGGCGGCCCGCGAGGCGATGGACAAGGAGGTCGTGACCGACGACATCGCGGAGACGATCGTCGGCCGGGAGTTCCGCGTCCGCGGGAACCTCTCGGTCGACGAGTACGGCGCGAACCTCGACACGACCGAGTTCGAGGAGTCCGACGAGGACGCCGCGGAACGCGCCGGGGAACTCCTCGCGGCGGTCGGCGACCGGGAGGTGGGCGCGTGAGCGCCGACGGGAGCGGCCCGGGGCGGCGCGAGGTGGCCTACCGCCTGTTCGCCGCCGAGTACGACGACGCCACCCTGTCGTACTCCGAGAGCGACGAGGAGCGCGCGCCGAACTACGTCGTCACCCCGACGGGACTGCGCGTGAACCGGCTGTTCGCGGTCGGCGTGCTGACGGAGGTCGAATCGGTGAGCGAGGACGTGCTCCGCGGCCGCGTCGTCGACCCCACCGGGGCGTTCGTCACCTACGCCGGGCAGTACCAGCCCGAGGCGATGGCCTTCCTCGACCGCACGTCGCCGCCCGCGTTCGTCGCGCTGACCGGCAAGGCCCGGACCTTCGAGCCGGAGGATTCGAACCGCGTGTACACGTCGGTCCGCCCGGAGAGCCTGAACGCGGTCGACGCCGGCACGCGCGACCGCTGGGTCGTCTCCGCCGCCGAGGCGACGCTCCGCCGGGTCGGCGTCTTCGCCGCGGCGCTCGACGCCGACCTGCGCGGCGACGACCTCCGGGAGGCGCTCCTCGACCGGGGCGTTCCCGCGCCGCTCGCCGCGGGGATCCCGCTCGCCATCGAGCACTACGGGACGACCACGGCGTACCTGGAGGCCGTCAGGCGACTCGCGGCGGACGCGCTCGCCGTCGTGGCCGGCGAACGCGACGGCGTCCGCCCGCTGGAACTCGCGCCGGACGAAGGCGGCGAGGCGACGCTGGGACCGCTCCCCGAGACCGCCGAGTTCGATCTCGGCTCGGCCACCGCTGACCGGGACGACGATCCGACGGGTGCCGCGACCGAGTCCGAGTCCGCGATCGAGTCCGAGACAGAGATCGGGACCGGGACCGAGACCGCGACCGAAGCGGCCGAGGCGGAAGCGACGGGCGAAGCCGAACCCGCTTTCGACGACGAAGCCGCCGAGTCGGAGCCGACCGAGGTCGCCGCGGCCGACGCCGGTGCGGAAGTGACCGCGGCCGCCGGGACCGAAAACGAAGCGGCGACGACCGACACCGAGGCGACGACCGATGCGGACGCGGCGAGCGAGACGGAAGGGACGGCGAAGGCGGACGCGACGAGCGAACCGTCGACCGAATCGAACGGAGCCGACCCGACCCCGTCGTCCGCCGAAGACGACGGGCTTGGCGACTTCGACGGCGGCGGGTCTGACCTCGACTCCGCGGAGGGGCTCGGGGACTTCGACGACGGCGACCTCTACGAGCTCGACGAGGAGGAGCGCCGCGAGGTCAGAGAGGAGTTCGGAACCGAGTTCTCCACGGGGTCGGAGGTCGGCGAGCCCGGCGAGGCCGACATCGACGTGCCCGGCGCTGACGAGCTCGACGGGGGCGCAGAGGCCGCCGAGTCGGCCGAGGGAGGCGACGCCGGGGAGTCGGTGACGGAGGCCGAGCCCGCGATCGCCGGCGACGAACCCGGAGGCGAACCGCTCGAAGCCGATTCCGAATCGGACGGGCTCGACCGGACGGCGGCCGAGCCGGGATCCGAACCCGCCGAGGGGGAGTCCCCGTCCGGTTCCGCCGACGCCGAGTCGGAGTCGGAGCCGGAAGCGACGGGGTCGACGGCGACGGAGCCGGACCCCGCGGCCGAGTCCGCCGAACCGGCGGCTGACGTCGACCTCGAAGACGCCGCGGTCGACGCGATGGAGGAACTCGACGACGGCGACGGTGCGGATCGAGAGGCGGTCGTGGCGGCGCTCGTCGACAGACACGGCGCCGACCCGGGAGCGGTCGAGGACGCGATCCAGGACGCCCTGATGAGCGGCAAGTGCTACGAACCGGGCGAGGGTCGTCTCAAGGCGATCTGATGCCGGCGGTCGAGCCGGTTCCGGGCGAACCGGCCGCCGTCGCGGAACTGCGCGCGGGGGGCGGTGAAGCGCCCGAACCGCCGGTCGAACGGGCGCTCGTGATCGCGGACTACCACGCCGGCATCGAGGACGCCCTCCGCTACGAGCGCGGCGTCGAACTCGCGAGCGACGCCGACCGGCGCCGGGAGCGGGTGCTCTCGCTGCTCGATCGGACCCGCCCGGATCGGCTGATCGTCCTCGGCGACCTCGGCCACCGCATCGGCGGGCCGAGGGGGGCGGAGCGCGAGGAGATCGAGGCGCTCGTCGACGCCGTGACCGCGCGCGTCCCCCTGACGCTCGTCAGGGGGAACCACGACGGCGGCGTCGACGAGGCGTTCGGCGACCGGATCGAGGTGACGCCGGGCGACGGCGCGCTGATCGGGGACGCCGGGTTCGCCCACGGCCACACGTGGCCCGCCCCGGACGTGCTCGCCGCCGGGACGGTCTGCGTCGGCCACGAACACCCGGCGGTGAAGCTCCGCGACGCGGTCGGGGGCAGCCGCGTCGAGCGGGCGTGGCTCCGCGGGCCGCTCCGGCGCGAGGCGTTCGCGGAGGCCCGCGGCGTCGATCCGGCCGACCTGCCGTGGGGCGACCCCGAGCTGATCGTGTTTCCGGCGTTCAACGAGCGCTCGGGCGGGACGTGGATCAACGTCGAGGGACAGGAGTTCCTCGCGCCGTTCCTCCCCGAGGGCCTCGACCGCGGCGAGGCGTACTTGCTCGACGGGACACGCCTCGGCGACTACCGACGCGTTTGAACGGCCGGCCGCGTCACGCCGGCGCGGTCCCGACGATCTCCGCCTCGACCACCTCGCCGACCGGCGACCACTCCTCGGCCGGCTCCGCCAGCGCGTTCCGCTGGAGGTACGCCGGCCGCCACTCTCCGAACCCGCGCGTCGCCGTCACTCGCAGCCGGCCGTCGAACCGCGGCGACGCGAGACCGACGCGGATCCGCTCGTCGCGCGCGCGGTCCACGTCGGTGACGCGCGCGGCGACCGTGTCGCCCGTGTCGAGCGTGAGTTCGACGGAGTCGTGCGGCTTCACCCTCCGGAGAACGGGGATGACGGGCATGGCGAACGGGAGGGTACGCGGCGGAGGGCAATGAACGTCCGGTCGGACCGTTCGGCCGCAACCCCTACCCGACAGCCGGGAGTCGGATCGAACACGATGCGCCTCTCGACTATCGTACTCGTGCTCGGTCTCGCGCTGTTCGTGCTTCCGATTCCCGGCACCTTCGTCGCCGGCGGTGCGGTCCTGCTCGCGGGCGGGGTCGCCAGGTTGCTCGGGCGGTAGCCGCGCGTCCCGCGGCTCCGTCGACGGGGCCGCCGATCGCGGGCCAAGCGGGCCCGGTTCCGCGGGGAGAACGGAGTCCTTAATCCGCTCGCGCCGGTAGACGGAACGATGGCAGACAGCGAGCCCGCGTCGGGTGCGGCGGCGTTCACGCACCTCGGCGACCGGGTCCGCGCCGCGCTCTCGGAGCGCGGCTTCTCGACGCCCACGGAGCCGCAGCGGCGTGCGATACCGCCGCTCGCGTCGGGGGAGAACGCCCTCGTCATCGCCCCTACCGGGACTGGCAAGACCGAGACGGCGATGCTCCCGGTGTTCGACTCCATCGTCGAGTCCGGCCCGCGGTTCGGCGTCTCGGCGCTCTACGTCACCCCGCTCCGGGCGCTCAACCGCGACATGCGCGAGCGGCTGGAGTGGTGGGGCGAGTGCCTCGACCTCGACATCGACGTCAGACACGGCGACACCACGCAGTACCGACGGCAGCGGCAGGCGGAGGAGCCGCCGGACGTGCTGGTGACGACGCCGGAGACCCTCCAGGCGATGCTGACGGGGAAGAAGCTCCGGAAGGCGCTCGCCGACGTGGAGCACGTCGTCGTCGACGAGGTCCACGAGCTCGCCTCCTCGAAGCGGGGCGCGCAGTTGACGGTCGCGCTGGAGCGCCTCCGTCGGCTGGCGGGCCCGTACCAGCGGATCGGCCTGTCGGCGACCGTCGGCTCCCCCGAGGAGGTCGGGAAGTTCCTCACGGGGGGCAGACCGTTCGAGATCGTCGAGGTCGACGTGGGGAGCCGCGTCGACTTCGCCGTCCGCCAGCCGCGGGTCACGGAGGAGGACGAGCGCCTCGCCGGGAAGCTGGCGACGGACGCCGAGATCGCGAGCCACGTCCGGGCGATCCGGGACCTCGTCCGCGAGCACACCTCGACGCTCGTGTTCGTCAACACCCGGCAGACGGCCGAGGCGCTCGGGTCGCGTTTTAAAGCGCTCGGCGAGCCCGTCGGCGTCCACCACGGGTCGCTGTCGAAGGAGGCCCGCATCGAGGTCGAAGACCGGTTCAAGGCGGGCGAACTCGACGGCCTCATCTGCACCTCCTCGATGGAGCTCGGCATCGACGTGGGCCGGGTCGACCACGTCGTCCAGTACAACAGCCCCAGGGAAGTCGCCCGCCTGCTCCAGCGCGTCGGTCGCGCGGGGCACAGACGGGGCGTGACGAGCGAGGGGACGATCGTCACGAGCCACCCCGACGACACCTTCGAGGCGCTGGCCATCGCCCGGCGCGGGGCCGCGGGCGAGGTGGAACCCGCGCGGATCCACCACGGCAGCCTCGACGTGCTGGCGAACCAGATCGTCGGCGTCGTCATGGACCGCGGCGAGGTGAGCGCCCGCGAGACGTACGAACTCGTCACGAGCGCCTACCCGTTCCGCGACCTGACGGAGGAGCGGTTCAGGGAGGTGGTCCGGGAGCTGTCCGGCAACCGCCTCCTGTGGCTGGACGAGGAGAAGGACCTCCTGGAGAAGTCCGGCGGAACGTGGCAGTACTTCTACGCGAACCTCTCGATGATCCCCGACGAGGAGACGTACGACGTCCACGACATGTCCTCCCGGCGGCAGATCGGCACCCTCGACGAGCGGTTCGTCGTCAACTTCGCCGAGCCGGGGGAGGTGTTCGTCCAGCGCGGGGAGATGTGGCGGATCAACGACATCGACGAGGACGAGGGCCGGGTCAACGTCGCGCCGATCGAAGACCCCGGCGGCGAGGTGCCGTCGTGGGTCGGTCGGGAGATCCCGGTGCCGGAGCCGGTCGCGGGCGAGGTCGGCGAGATGCGGGCGGTCGCCGCGCCGCAGTTCGAGCGCGGCGACGACGTCGAGTCGGTCGCGCGGGAGTTCGTCGGCCGCTACCCGACCGACGAGTACACGATCGCCGAGGCGCTGAAGCCGCTGGAGCGGCAGGTCGAGGCGGGCGCGCCGACGCCGACGCGCGACCGGATCGTCGTCGAGGGGCGGGGGCGGACCGTCGTCGTCAACGCCTGCTTCGGCCACCAGGTGAACGAAACGCTCGGTCGGCTCCTGTCGGCGCTCATCGGCCAGCGCACGGGGTCGTCCGTCGCGATGGAGGTCGACCCGTACCGGATCGAGTTCGAGGTCCCGCCGAAAGTGGGCGTCGCGGCGTTCGTCGAGGCGCTGGAGACGACGGAGCCGGACCACGTCGGGGCGCTGCTCGAACTGGCGCTGAAGAACTCCGACGCGCTGAAGTTCACGCTGGCGCAGGTCGCCGCCAAGTTCGGCGCGCTGAAGCGGTACCAGGGCAGCGGTCGGTTCGGCGCGGACCGCCTCCTCGCGGCGCTCTCTGACACGCCGGTCTACGAGGAGGCGGTCCGCGAGGTGTTCCACAGGGACCTCGCGGTCGAGGCGGCCGCTGACGTGCTCCGGCGGATCCGGGCGGGCGAGATCGAACTCGCGGTCGCCCGCGACCGGACGCCGATCGGAAGCGGCGGGCGGTCGAGCGGGCGGGAGTTGCTCGTCCCGGAGAACGCCGACGCGAGCGTCATCGAGACCGTGAGAGAGCGCATCGAGAACGACCGGGTGATCCTCCTCTGTCTCCACTGCAAGGACTGGTCGCGCAAGACGAAGGTGCGGCGGGTCCGCGAGCGCCCGGAGTGCCCCGAGTGCGGGTCGACGCGCATCGCCGCACTGAACCCGTGGGACGAGGAGACGGTGAAAGCCGTCCGATCGCCGGACAAAGACGAGGAGCAGGAGCGGCTGACCCGCCGGGCGTACAGGTCCGCGAACCTCGTCCAGAGCCACGGCAAGCGGGCGGTGATCGCCATGGCCGCCCGCGGCGTCGGCCCGCAGAACGCCGCGCGTATCATCGCCAGGCTCCGCGAGGACGAGGACGACTTCTACCGGGACATCCTCGAACAGGAGCGGCAGTACGCCCGGACGCAGTCGTTCTGGGATTGAGGCGTAGCAGCCGCCGAAGCTCGGCGGTTCCGCGCCGAGCCTGCCCGGAGTCCAGTCCCGGACCGTTCGACGTCGGGAGCTACTTCTGTAGCAGGGCCGTCAAACTGGTACCATGAGTTACGACCACGCAGATCCCGAACACGCGGGTCACCTTCACCACGTAGAACTGTACGCCTCCGATCTCGACGCGTCGGCCGACTTCTGGGGCTGGCTCCTTGGCGAACTCGGGTACGAACCGAAGGACGAGTGGGAGGGGGGTCGCTCGTGGGTCCGAGGACCCACGTACCTCGTGCTCGTGCAGGCCGGCAGCCCTGATCTACCCTTCGATCGGCGGGCTCCCGGTATCAACCACCTCGCGTTTCACGCCGCCTCCCGCGAGCGGGTCGACGATATCACAGCCGGTGTCCGCGAACGCGAGGACGCGACCGTGCTCTACGAGGACCGCCACCCCTTCGCCGGGGGCTACTACGCGCTCTACTGCGAGGATCCCGAGGGGATCAAGGTCGAAATCGTCGGCCCCGAGTGACGGCTCGCGCCGTCGGTTCGATGGTCGGACGACGATTCGGAGGCGGCGTTTCGGTACCGACGAGCCAGCCTCCGTGCCAAGTGGGAATACCTCACGTCGAAAGCTCCGCCTGCGTCGGCTGCCCAGCTGGCAGAGACGAGAATCAAGGGGACCCGCGGGATCGGTGGTGTTCGGACGGTCGCAGCGGCGAGGAGTCTCCTCAGATTCCTCCGATAGCCGCGACGCGCCCGGCGACTCAGTCGGAGTACATCCAGTTTTCGAGCACCTCCGTCACCGCCGCCGACAGCGCCTCGAAGTCCTGCATCGTGATCCCGTCGGTCGTCACGAACACGCCCGAGTCCTCGATCGTGATGCGGACGAGGTAACCGTTCTCGAACACCCGTATGGTGTAGCGGTAGTCGCCGAGTTCGGAGCCGCGGTAGGCGTCCTGGGTGGTCTTGAAGTCGTGCCACTCGTTGCCGATGAAGGAGTTGAGGTCGGCGTCCTGCTCCAGATCCTCGCGGAGGTACACCTGCTCGTAGTCGAACCGGTTGAAGTACGTGAGCGACCGGAGGCTGTCCCCCGCTGCCGTCCGGCACGTGCGCGTGAGCCTGTCCCTCGCCTGCGGCGTGAGCAACCCGTTTTCCATCGTCCGTGCCACCGGGTGCCACCCACATATAACCGACGGGGCCGACAGTCCGACCCGAAGTGACCCCGTCGACGCCGCCGTCGAACCGACCGGGGAGGGCTGCCACGCGAACTGTTTCCTTCCTTCGGAAACGATACCGGGTATGGGAACGGACGAACTCAGAGAGGGGCTGGAGAACGTCGTCGTCGCCGAGACGCGGCTCAGCAGGATCGACGGCGAGGCGGGCGAACTGCTCATCGGCGGCTACCCGCTCGAAGAACTCGCGCCGAACGCGACGTTCGAGGAGACCGCGTTCCTGCTCCGGAACGATCGGCTCCCGACCGCCGACGAACTCGACGAGTTCCGCGAGCGCCTCGCGTCGCTCCGGTCGATCCCCGACGCCGCGCTCGACGCGGTGCGGGCGGCGGCCGAGGACGAATCCGAGTCCGCGATGGACGCCCTCCGGATCGGCGCGGCGTCGCTGAGCCTCGCTCGGGACGACGAGGACCCGGAGGCGGACTCGCTGCTGCTCGTCGCGGCCTTCCCGACGATCGTCGCCGCCTACTGGCGCGTCCGGAGCGGCGGGGAGCCGGTCGATCCCCGTCCCGACCTCTCGCACGCCGCGAACTACCTGTACATGCTGACCGGCGAGGAGCCGAGCGAGGCGGAGGTGCGCGGGCTTGAGACGTACCTGAACGCGGTCGTCGACCACGGGCTGAACGCGTCGACGTTCACCGCCCGGACGATCGCCTCGACCGAGTCCGACCTGGTCTCGGCGATCACCGGCGCGGTCGGCGCGCTCAAGGGGCCGCTCCACGGCGGCGCGCCGGGACCGGTGCTGGAGACGCTGCTCGACGTCCACGAGTCGGGCGACGCCGAGAGCTACCTCCGGCAGCAGCTGGACGCCGGCGAGCGGTTGATGGGCTTCGGCCACCGGGTGTACAGGGTGCGCGATCCGCGGGCGGCGGTCCTCTCCGACGCCGCCGAGCGCTTCTACGCGGCCGATTCGAGCGGCGACGAGGCGTTCTTCGAAACCGCCCTGGAGACCGAGGAGGCGGCCGTCGACCTGCTGGCCGAGTACAAACCCGGCCGCGACCTGGAGACGAACGTCGAGTTCTACACCGCGGTCCTCCTCCACGGCGTGGGCGTCCCGCGGGAGCTGTTCTCGGCGACGTTCGGCGTCGCCCGCGTCGGCGGCTGGACGGCTCACTGCCTCGAACAGCTGGAGGACAACCGCCTCATCCGACCGCGGTCGAGCTACGTCGGCGCGACGGGGCGGGAGTGGACGCCGATCGAAGCGCGCGAGTGACGCCGGTCGGGAAGTGGAGGTGACACCGGTCGGGGAGTGGAGGTGACACCGATCGGGGAGCCGGAGCGAGAACGGGAGCGGTGGAGACGGAGACGGAGACGGCGGTAGCCGGCGGTCGACCTCACCCGAGCGTCGGTTCGACCGTTTCCAGGGCCGCCTCGAAGTGCTCCGAGCGGAGCAGCACCTCGTCGGCGTGGTCGTTCGCCTCCGCGCCGGGGTACGACTCCGCCACCTCGCGGATGGCCCGCATCGCGGCTTCGCGGCACACGGCCGCGAGGTCGGCCCCCGAGTAGCCGTCCGTCCGGACGGCGAGCGAATCGAGGTCGACGTTCTCCGAGACGGGTTTGTCGCGGGTGTGGACCCCCAGAATCGCCCGCCGCGCCTCTTCGTCCGGGGCCGGCACCTCGACGTGCGATTCGAGCCGTCCGGGGCGCAGCAGGGCGGGGTCGAGCGCGTCGCGGCGGTTCGTCGCCGCGAGAGCGACGAGGTTCGGGTTGTCGGTGAGCCCGTCGAGTTCGGTGAGCAGCTGCGAGACGACGCGCTCGCCGACGCCGGAGTCGCCGCTCGCCGCGTCCCGGTTGCCGGCGATGGCGTCGATCTCGTCGAAGAAGACGATCGACGGGGCGGCCTGCCGGGCGCGCTCGAACACCTCCCGGACCGCCTTCTCCGACTCGCCGACGTACCGGTCGAGCAGTTCGGGGCCGGCGACGTGGATGAAGTTCACCCCGCTCTCGCCCGCGATGGCGCGCGCGAGGAGCGTCTTGCCGGTGCCCGGCGGGCCGTACAGCAGCACGCCGGACGGCGGCGACGCGTTCGCGGCCTCGAACAGCGGGCCGTAGGTGAGCGGCCAGGTGATCGCCCGCTCCAGCGTCGCCTTCGCCTCCGCCAGCCCGCCGACCTGCTCGAAGGTCGTGGTCGGCTGCTCGGCGACGTACTCGCGCATCGCGCTCGGCTCGACCGCCGCGAGCGCCGCCTCGAAGGCCGCCCGCGTGACTTCGAGGTCTTCGAGGGGCACCCGCTCGCCGTCCCGCCGCGTCCGTCGGAGCGCGGTCATCGCCGCCTCCTTCGCCAGTGATTCCAGGTCCGCCCCGACGAATCCGTGCGTCCGGGCGGCGACGCGCGCGAGGTCGACGTCGCCTGCCAGCGGCATCCGCCGCGTGTGCACGTCGAGGATCTCGCGTCGTCCGCCCTCGTTCGGGACGCCGATCTCGATCTCGCGGTCGAACCGCCCGCCCCGGCGGAGCGCGGGGTCGAGCACGTCGACGCGGTTCGTCGCCCCGATGACGATCACCTCGCCGCGGGCGTCGAGGCCGTCCATCAGCGTGAGCAGCTGCCCGACGACGCGGTTCTCCACGTCGCCGCCCTCGTCGCGCTTGCCCGCGATGGAGTCGATCTCGTCGAAGAAGACGATCGCCGGGGCGTTCGACGCCGCCTCCTCGAATCGCTCGCGGAGCTTCTCCTCGCTTTCCCCCTTGTACTTCGACATGATCTCCGGGCCGGAGATCGTGAGGAACGTCGCGTCGACCTCGTTGGCGACGGCCTTTGCGATGAGCGTCTTGCCGGTGCCCGGCGGGCCGTGCAGGAGCACGCCCTTCGGCGGCTCGATGCCGAGGCGGGCGAACACCTCCGGCTCCGAGAGGGGCAGTTCGATCATCTCGCGGACGAGGTCGAGTTCGTCGTCGAGGCCGCCGATGTCCTCGTAGGTGACGCCCGTTCGGGCGTCCGCGTTCGGCCGGCCGACCGTCGCCCGGACGCCTCGGTTCGGGGCCGGGGCGTCGCTCTCTTCGCGGAAGGAGACGTTCACGTCCGTGTCGTCGACGACGCGGACGGTTCCGTCCGGCACCGTCTCGGAGACGACGAAGGCGCTCCCGCCGAGGCGTTCGAGGTGGACCTGCTCGCCCTCGCGGACCGGCCTGTCCAGGAGGTCGCGTTTCGCGGCGTCGACGACGGTCTCGCGGCCGATATCGGCGGACCCGAGCCCCGGGGGCGCGAGAAGCGTCACCGCGGTCGCCTCGCGGACGGACACCTTCGAGACCCGGACCGCCTCGCCGATCCTCACCCCGGCGTTCGTCCGCGTGTCGGCGTCGATCTGGATCGTGCCGTCGACGGCGTCGCCCCGGGCGGGCCAGACCTTCGCGACGGTCTCGCGCGCCCCCGCGATGACGACGGTGTCGCCGCTCAGGACGCCGAGCCGTCGGCGGGCGGACTCGGGAAGGCGGGCGATACCGCGCCCCGCGTCGCGCTTTTCCGCGCCGCGGACGGCGAGTTCGAGGCCCGTCTCGTCGCTCATGTCACGCGCTTCGGGCGCGCGGACCTTTACGCTTCCTTCGGGCGTCCGCGAGCGCGGGTCGCCGTCAAGAATCACGCGAAGCGCGGGGCGGTCGCGTTCGGAGTAACCGATTTATCCCGCGGCAACACACTTCGAACTATGGTCACCACGACGCGTCGGGACGAGATGACGTGGTACGAGTGCGAAAAGTGCGGCCTGCTGTTCGACGACCGCGAAGACGCGAAACAGCACGAGGCGAACTGCGATACGGATTCGCCCTCGTACCTGCAGTAGGGCGCTGCCGGCTTCACGGGGTCGGCGGGGTGCCTCCACCGGGGAGCGCGCCCGAACGCCTCCCGTCGGTAGCGTGTCCGTACTCGGTGATAACGGCTGATTAACAAGGTAGGCGAACCGGGTACCCCGATCCATGTGTGCGTTCGTGGTACGTCGATCGCGGTCGTCCGAGAGAAACGCCGACGGCAGCGGCGAGCGGTCGCCCTCGTGCGAATCGTCGCGCGGAGGTGCCCGTTGACGTCGCAGCGCGTCCTGGTGCTCGAGACGGAACGGAGACAGGGGATCGTCGCGGTCAGGAATCTCGGCCGGCACGGCCTGCGGGTCACCGCGGCCTCCGACAGGCACGTCAACCCGGGCGGCCTGTCCAGGTACGCGGCCCGACGCCTGCGGTACCCCGATCCTCGGACCGACGAGTCGGGGTTTCTCGACGCCGTCGAGGCGGAGCTGCGCGCCCGCGACTACGACGCCGTCGTTCCGATGACCGACGTGACGGTTCCGACCGTCGTCGAGCACCGCGATCGGTTCGAACCCGACGTCGAGGTTCCGTATCCCCCGAAGGGGATCCTCGACGTCGGGTTCGACAAGGCTCGCACCATCGACGCCGCCCGGGAGGCCGGCGTCCCCGTCCCGCGGACGCTCGCCCGCGACGAACTCGATCTCGACGAGGTCGAGGCGGAACTCGACTACCCCGTGGTCGTAAAGCCCCAGCGCGCCGCGGGGCGGTCGGGGGTCTCCGTCTGCGAAACCGCCGAGAAACTCGAATCGACCTTCGAGCGGACGCGCGAGCAGTTCGGACCGCTCCTCGTCCAGGAGTTCGTCCCGAACGGCGGCGAGGCGGGGGTGTACACGATCTACGACTGGTCCTCGGAGCTCGCGGGCATCACCGTCCAGCGTCGGCTCCGCTCGAACCCGCCCGAGGGCGGACCGAGCACCCTCCGCGAGACGTACGAGGACCCGGAACTCGTCGAGTACGCCGACGCGCTCCTGTCGGAGATCGGGTGGCAGGGCGTCGCGATGGTCGAGTTCCGACGGGACGCCGACTCGGGCGTGCCGAAGCTCATGGAGATCAACCCCCGGTTCTGGGGGAGCCTCGCGCTCTCCGTCGCCGCCGGCGTGGAGTTTCCGTACCTCCTGTACCAGCTCGCGGTCGACGGCGACTGCGACCGGACGCTCTCGTACCGCAAGGGCGTTCAGGCCCGCCGCGCGTTCGGCGAACTCGCGCACGTGCTCAACCGCCCCGATCCCGGCGTCGCCGTCCGGGAGATCCTCGAACCGGCCCCCGGACCGCGGAGCTTCGACATCCTCTCCGCCTCCGATCCCGGCCCCGCGGTCGGCTTCCTGGCGCGGACGGGCTACCAGTTCGTCGATCGGCGGGTGAAGTGATCGTGCGGGTCGCAACTCGGATCCCGACGGCGCTTCGGAACGCGTCGGAGCGGGGCGAACGGTACGCCCGTCTCGCCGGGGAGCGGCTGCGCCGGGAACTGCTCCGCGCGAGATTTCGCCTCGACCCCGACGCGCGGCCGCTCCGCGGGACCGAGGCGCTCGGGGACCTCCCGCCGGACGCCACGCTCCTGTTTCTCTGTCTCGGGAACATCTGCCGGAGTCCGATGGCCGAACGGTACGCGAGAGCGCGGCTGGCCGAGGCCGGCAGGGCCGACGTGTCGGTCGAGTCAGCCGGATTCGTCAGGGAGGAGGGTCGACCGAGCCCTGAGCCTGCGGTCGAAGCCGCCCGGTCGTACGGGGTCGACCTCTCCGACCACGCTTCGAGGCGGGTGACGGCCGCACAGCTCCGTCGGAGCGACGTCGTGTTCCTCATGGACGTGAAGAACTACCGGCGGCTCGAACGCGACTTCGAGTCGGCGGCGGACAAGGCGTACTTCCTGGCCCCCGCCGTCGTCGACGCGTTCGAGATCGAGGATCCGTATCCGAGCACCGACGTCGAGCGGTACCGGACGGCCTACGAGATCGTCACGGAGGCGGTCGACGAGGTTATCGACGCGCTGCCGACGCGGGAGCCGAGCCCCGTAGAGGATCAGTCGGCGTGAGCCGTTCGGCGTGAACTCGACCGGTCCAGCTCGATCGGCGGAACCCCGGTCGTCTCGGGCGGGCATCGGTCTGCCGGCTCGGCCTGCGACGCGACGGGGGCGTCGAACGATCGCTCACCGGTGTTCGTCCGCGATCCGTTCGGCGTGTTCCTTCGAGGCGGCCTCCTCCCACCGGACCTTCGCGGCCGTTCCGTACGCCAGCGCGTCCTTCAGTTCGTCCCGCAGGACGCCGACGCCGAGGTCGACGACCGTCCCCTCCTCGTCGCCGAGTTCGTACACGCCGTATCGGTCCGGCGCGCGCCGGACCGTCGCCCCGTCGAGATCGCGCCACCGCTTGCGGAGGCTCATCTGCGGTCCGCGTCGTCGCCCTCGTTCGCGTCGCCGCCCTCGGACACCGCTCCGCTCTCGCCCGGGCCGCCCCCGCTCACGAACTCGAAGCTCTCCTCGCCCCAGTCGTCCTCGACGAAGACGAACACGCGGCCCCGAGCCACCTCGGGGTCGGCTTCGACCTCGTTCCGCTCGCCGCCGACGCGGCGGACGGTCACCCCGGGGAACAGTTCCTCCGCTTCGCCCTGTCGCAGGATGATCCGGCCCACGCCGGTGTCCTCCAGGATCTCGTCGTGGGTCTTGAGGTCGTTCACGTACACCATCACGCCCTCCGTCTCGGTCGGGTCGGTGACGAGGACGTGCGTCTCCTTGCCCGGTCTGGTCGTGAGGGTGCCGTTCACCTTCTCGGGGACGCCGCGGTACACCGTCCGCCGCCCGTCGAGGTACTCCACCTGCACGCCGTACTCGAGGAGTTCGACGCCGAGCGTGCTCGGCGCCACGTCGTTGCGCGCGCTCATGGTCGCACCTACCCCCGGCGGCGGGAAAAGGGTCGCGTCTCGCGGGCGTTCGGCGGGTGCGGCCGCGATCGGCAGGTCGGCGGCGGTCGACGGCGATCAACGGCGATCGGCATCGGTCGCCCTCGGCCACCCTCCAGCGCGTCGACCAGGACAGCGCGCCTACCGATCCCGGCGCGTCGATCAGCCCCGGAATCGAGCGAAATCGGCGGCGATCGCTACACCTAAACGGCTCGTCGTTCCTCACCAGGTATGAACGGCCGCGCCGCCGCCCTCGGGGCGGGCACCGTGCTGAACGCCCTGGCGACCGGCGTCGGGTCCGCCTTCGCCATCGACGCGGAGACGCGGGCGACGGTCGAGCTGACGCCGGGCGGCGACGTGACCGGCGAGATCGACGGCGCGCCGGACGCGGACACCCGGCTGATCGAGCGGTGCGTCTCGCTCGTCACCGAGCGGTACGGCGACGGCGAGGGCGGACGCGTTCGGACCGAGAGCGACGTGCCGATGGCCTCGGGGCTCAAGAGTTCGAGCGCCGCGGCGAACGCGACGGTGCTCGCGACCCTCGACGCGCTGGGCGTTCCGGTCGCCGACGCGTCCGATGCAGACGAGGCGTCGGACGCGAACGACGCCGGTCGCGCGGCCGACGACGGCGAGACGGCCGGGATCACCCGCGAGGACGCGTGCCGACTCGGCGTCCGGGCCGCAAGGGAGACCGGCGTCGCCGTGACGGGCGCGTTCGACGACGCCAGCGCGAGCATGCTGGGCGGCGTCACGGTCACGGACAACGCGGAGGACGCGCTACTCAGCCGGGAGGCGGTCGAGTGGGACGCGCTCGTCTGGACCCCGCCGGAGCGGGCGTTCAGCGCCGACGCCGACGCGAGCCGGTGCGAGCTGGTCGCGCCGATGGCCCGCCTCGTCGCCGAACTCGCCCTCGACGGGCGCTACGGCGAGGCGATGACCGTGAACGGCCTCGCCTTCTCGGCCGCGCTCGGGTACCCGACGGACCCGGCGGTGGAGGCGATGCCCCACGCCGACGGCGTCTCGCTGTCCGGGACCGGCCCGAGCGTCGTCGCCGTCGGCGAGCGGTCGGATCTGGCGCGGGTCCGCGAACGCTGGGACGAGCGACCGGGGCAGACGTGGTTGACGACGACCCGAAACGACGGGGCAAGAACGCTATGAACGACGCGAATCAGGAGACGCACAACCCATGAGCGAGGACCGACCGATACCCGAGGGCATGACGCTCGACGAACTGCGCGAGGAGATCGAAGAGATCGACCGGGACATCGTCGAACTCATCGCCAGACGGACGTACGTCGCGGACACCATCGCGCGGGTGAAAGTCGAGCGCGACCTCCCGACGACGGACGAATCGCAGGAGGAGCGCGTGATGGAACGGGCGGGGGAGAACGCCGAGCGGTTCGAGGTCGACGCCAACCTCGTGAAGGCGATCTTTCGGCTGTTGATCGAACTGAACAAAGTACACCAGCGTTCAAATCGGGATTAAAACTCAATTCGGCCATAAAAACAGTTTCGACCGAGACATTACTCTCGAGTCACTAGGTCGGAAAGCGAGATTCGCTTCGGCGACTCCGGGACGAGCCACGCCGGGACGACCCGTGCGAGGGTAACCATCCCAACCAGTTCGACGAGCGTCTGTGTCACGACGACGGCAGGTGCCAGTCGGTAGTCTGCCGGAAGCGCAAGTGCGAGCGGCAGGACGACCAGCGAATTACGAGTGACTGATGTGAAGACGAGTGCCCTGCTTTCACCGGTACTCATCCGTAAGACTTCCGCCGCGAGTCGCCCGAGTATCGGCATAATGACGAGGAAGGCGACGTACACTGGAACGACGACGGCGATCTGCTCGATCGAGTTCTGTACCCGTGGGAGTTGCGACGCGATGACGACGAACAACGTCGCACCCATCATCGGCACAGGTAACCATCCCATCGTCTCCTGCCACGCTTCACCCTTTGACGACCGTTCTGCCCATATTTCGGTAAGCCACGCGAGCGTCAGGGGAAGCGCGATGATTATCAGGAACGCCTCGACGAACGGTCCCGGCTCGATAACCTCCGCGACCTCCGAACCCATGAACAGCCACAGGAACACCGGGAGCAACAGCAGTTGGACGAGCATCAGGGCGGGGGTGGTCGCAGTAATCTGCTCGGAGTCGCCGCCTGCGAGTTCGGCGAAGGTGATTACGTAGTCGATGCACGGCGTCAGGAGAACCATGAACGCACCCACGAGGATGACCGGTCGTCGGGGCAGGAATCGTGTGAGTCCCCAGACGACGACGGGGACGACGAGGAAGTTAATCCCCAGTGCCGCTGCGATGAACCGTCCGTTCCGAAACGCGCGACGGAGCCGAACGAACGGGATTTCGAGGAAGGTGACGTAGAGCAGGACGGCCAGCACCGGGTCGATGAGTCGCTCGAAGAAGGTGGCCGAGTCCGGACGACCGATTCCGACGCCGACGGCGAGGAGAACAAAGATTGCGTAGACGACGACTTGATGCCGTTGAAGCCATCTCTTCGAGTTCATCTACCGACCTATTCGTGGGTCGGTGGTAAACGATCGTCGTTCCTCTGTGTCGGGGAGAAAGCGGCAAAGGAGACGGAATCTGTAACGTCAGTCCGAGACCTGAACAAGGTCGAGCAAAGGGGCAAGCGGTAGCCGTAATCTGTCGATACAGACCGTATGACGCCCCTTTAGCCTTTAAAATATTCTTTCGATTCAAGTTCAGTAAAAAATATTTTTCCTCCCGGTGGCCTCGAACTGCCATCCGCAGACCTCTCTATTGCCCACGGATTGAGGCCGTAACAGATTCGTTCTATCCCGTAGTTTCCGCCCACCGGAAGACACAGTATTCTGTGCTTCCACAGTTCTTCTGTGCCAACCATCACAGTCAACGTAGACGATGCGCTCAAAGAGCGGATGGAGAAGCACCCGGAAATCAACTGGAGCGAGGTCACTCGGCAGGCCATCCGAGACAAAATCGAGAAGCTCGAACTGATGGACGAACTGACCGCCGATAGCGAACTCTCCGAAGCCGACGTGGACGAAATCGCCGCCAAAATCAACGAGAGCGCACTGAAACGCATCGAAGAGGAGTCGGAGTAGTTCTGACGGATGAAGTTGGTCGTCGATGCGAACGTCGTCATCTCCGCACTCATCGCTGATTCGAAAACCCGGGAACTCATCGTCACGCTCGAACTCGACTTAATGACGCCCGAAGTCGTCCACGACGAAATCGGGGATGGATGCGGAAAGAGTCCATCAGTTCATGGACCTTTTGTTCCAGTACATCGAGACAGTACCAGCTAGCGAGTTCTACCCGTACATCAAGGAAGCGGATGAAGCGATAGGCGATACCGACCCCAACGACGTGCTGTACGTGGCCTGCGCGCTCGCTCGTGACGCAGGTGTGTGGAGCGACGATTCTGGTTTCGATGAGCAAGACCTCGTGCCGATGTTCACGACTAGTGGGGTGGTTGAGTCGTTCGACACGAGGTGAATAGACACCTCTCGAAGCGAATGAAAGAGCGGTAAATTGCGCCGTCCAACGTGGTGGATTTCTCCGAGTTGAACGAGGTGAAGTTCCGGGAGAGCAGGTAACTGACAGGGAGTATCGGAGGAGTTCAGCGATTCTCGACGAAGAACCGAGAGACGCCGCCCAAGGACGGGCATTGGAACCTCCAGCTGGCTCCGATACTTCCTCTGAGAAGACGCGCTACGCAGACCTTCTAGCCGCTCCTCAGAGAATAGAGATGGCATTCTCGATAAGATTCGGCGAACTTTCGGGATCGATGAGCTGCGGAAGACGGAAATCAACGAGGCGCACGCAAGCGCATCGAGTAAGCGTCGGTTCGCCTCCCCCTGACTAGTACGACCGCACTTCGAGGTTTTCGATGCGTTCGAAATGCTTGGTGTTCCTCGTGACGACTGCTTCGTCGTTCAGGAGAGCGGTAGCGGCGATAATGCAGTCCTCCCGCTCGATCTGTTCTCCACGGGTGATCAGCTCACCCGAAAGTTTCCCCGCTTTCCGCATCACGGCGTTGTCGGCGGCGACGACGAATTTGCTCTCCAGTACGCCGAGAATCCGTTCTTGCTTCTCACTCGGCGTTCCTGAACGAGCGACACCCTCGTAGAGTTCGAGTACCGTTACGGAAGACACCTTCTGCGGGCGTGATTCCTTCTCTATAGTATTGAGGAGCATCTCGGCGTCCTCGTTACCTCGCAGGAGGTCGATGATGAACGACGTGTCCTGAATCATTCCGCGTTCTCGTCGCTCCCAACGGCCTCGTCGAACTCGCCTGCGAGTCGGTCGCTCCGCTTTCGAGACCGAGAGCGGCCCTCCTCGATAGCGGCTTCGAGGGAGTCCGCTTCTTCTTCGTCGAGGATCCCGGCAACCTCCTTCCACGACCGCTCTCCGGCGAGCCGTTTGACGACCTCGCTGAAGCTCTCTCCTTCCCGTTTTCGAGCTTTCAATCGCTCGTACGCTTCCTCGTCGAGCGAGATGGTCTTGGTCGCCATGTCAATACACACTTGTGTGTGTACAGTTAAAAACCTTCGTTCGGATGATGGAACGCCATTCCCACTTCGACGAACAGAGCTCCGTTCCAGCGTTCACAACCGGCGAATTCATCGAATCAGCCGACACGATGTAACGCTGACGTTCTCGACGGAACAAAAGAAGCGGTAAAGTGCGCAGTTTCATATGGCGAATTTCACCTAGTTAAACAAGGTGGGACAGCGGAGAGTCGGGGGCCGACTTCGGCTGTTTCAGAGCCTTCGTTGCTGGTCGGGTAGCGAGCTCTTCTTCCGGCAGTTGCGCTTTCGTTCCTCGGTCGGTACAGATGACACGGTTTCATAGCCGTCCGGGGTCGCGGGTCCGTTTACGAGCGGGAACCGCTACCCGCTCAATGCGCCACGGGTGTAAATGGGCTACCCGACCAGTCCAAGTATACCCAGAATCCACCGAATAAGTTCAGAGGTAGCAAATAAGGCGCCTTCCAAACGAGAAAGTACTCGTTCCGTCCAGAGGGCAGCGACCATCAGCAGAGAGATTCCGGCCAACCATGCCAATGTCTCCAGTGCCAGGCCACTCACTAGGAGTGGACGAACGACCGCCGCAACGCCAAGGATTCCCGTGATATTGTAGATGTTGCTGCCGATGATGTTACCGACCGAGACACCGAGGCTCCTCCGCTGGATCGCCACCAGCGAGACGGCGAATTCCGGCGTCGAAGTGCCTGCTGCGACGATCGTCCCGCCAATGATCCACTCGGAAATGCCGACGCTGCGGGCTAACTCCGAAGCGGCCAGTACCATGTAGTCGCCACTCACCAGTACCAACGCTAATCCGCCCAGGAGGAGTCCGACATCGCGCCCGCGGAAAGCCACCCGTTCGGTCACTGGGCGAGTTATTCCTCGTCCACCGAGTGACTGATTGGTGGCTACCGTCGAATTAGACTGGTTGGCGCGGAGTAGATAGGCCGTATAGGCGACGAACACTCCTGCCAAGAGTACGCCTTCGAGTCTCGTAACCCGAAGATCGAAAATCGCGATTCCGCCGATGAGAGTACTTGCCAGTAGAGCGATGCCATCACGACGAACGAGTGATTCTGCAATCGGGATTACCTTCAATAGGGAGATTATGCCCAAAATAAACGCCAGATTGTAGATGTTCGAACCGAGGACGTTAGCGACCGCGATATCACCCGACATCTTGAGCGCAGCGTCGACCGAAACCGCCAGTTCAGGTGTTGACGTTCCCATCGCGACGATCGTCAGTCCGATAGTAAGGTCTGAGAGTCCGAACCGTTGAGCCAGCCGCACAACTGCGTCGACCAGAAGCCGTGCGCCAATCCACAATCCCAGTATTGAGAGAAGAATTACACCAATTTGAACAATCGGGCTGCCTTGAACCATCGTACGGTTTTCTGCGGGTCGGTCAATCAATGTTGGGCGCCCAGTTTTCACTCTCGGTCTTCCACAACAGCGATGGAAGAAGGCTACTCCATATACGCCGTGTATTCAGTGTCACCGCGTGATACCTCACCGACGGAGAATTTCGACGAGGGTCACCACCGGTGGCCACCGCTCATTTAAATGTGGGCTCGTGAAATCGCCTCTGGCGCTTGTTTTAGATGGTATGACTCCTCCAGAATGGTTCTATTCCACTGAGTTGTGTTACAGAGGGTCATCACGGACACGCGAGTGGTGAGAAACAATATCTCTCGAGGGATCCCTTCGTTTGAGAAAGACTGCGCTAAACCAGCCAGTCGAGGCCGCTCGTCTCAAAACGAGTGTATGAACTGGTGGGCGACCGATTGTTGATCCGTCAGTTCGCCTCACGGACGAACGTGAGTACTTCGTCGATGAAGAGGTCCGGCGCGGTGTTCATCGCGACGTGTTGTTGACCGTCCAAGATAGTGATCCGACTGTTCGGGAGCGCGTCGTTAACCGCGTCTGTCGCCTCCCTGAACCACTTCGGGCTCTCGCCACCGGACAACAGCAGGGTCGGTGTGACCAGATCCGCGAACCGAGCAGCATCGAACTCGTACTCGGCGGGCGCCCGCGTCTCGCGGGGCAGTGTGCGGGCCGCGGCCACGCGGTCCGGCCAGTTCGGTGCCGAGCGAAGCACGTCGATTTCCGCCGGCGGGATCTCGGCGACCTCGCGCAGGAACAGAACGAGCGCCCGCTCGTTCTCACCGTCGTCCAAGAGGGCCGCCAGTTCGGCGAGCACGTCCTCGGAGTAGAGTTCGTGGTCGCCGACCGGAAGCGGCGGTTCGTACAGGACGAGTTTGCGCAGATTATCGGTTCGCAGGGCCGCCTCCAGGCAGCAGAGGGCGCCGTAGGAGTGGCCGAGCAGGACCACTGGGTCGTCGATCGAACCGACGACCGCAGCCACGTCCTCGAACTCCCGTTCCAGTTCGTACTCGGCGGCGTCACCGCTCTCTCCGCGGCCACGGCGATCGACCGCGTAGACCGTGAAGTGTTCCGCGAAGGCGGAACGGACTTCCGACAGTTCCCACCGCGTGTGATCACCGGCGCTTCCGTGCACGAGTACGAGCGGCGGTCCGCTCCCCGTCCGTTCGAACGCGATGGGAGTCCCGTCCGCTGAAGTGATTGTCTCCATTATTCTTCGACCCGAAGACTACGCCGGCGAACCATGTTACCCTTCCGCATACGACCCCGAAGCTAAAGGGAAATGTCGTCCGTCGGTTCGGAATCGAGGTCGGTGACTTTCCGTAATCGAAACCGCGTTTCCGCACGAGATGGCGTCTACGGGGCTCCCGCCTCCAGCCGGTCGACTAGACCGCCGCGGAACGTCTGCCGCGTCCCTTCGGGGCCGGCGATCGTCAGAACCGTCTCCTCGTACGGCGGCGATACCGTGATCCCGTACTCGGCGAACGCACAGCACTTCAACTCGGAAGACGCGAATCGAGCGACCGCCAGGAGCGACTCGTCAGTTCCGTCGAACCGAATTCTCAAGCCGTCTCCGGACTCCTCGAATCCGACGTAGTTGGCGATGAGACGAGAGCGGACCTCCTCGCTCCGCTCTCGTTCCTGTTCTTCAGTCAGCGTGCACGCGACATCTCGTGACGTATCGTTCCGACTCATGGGACGCTGTTACTTTGAATACGGGACTGTTTATACTGTCAAGTCCGAAGTATCGAACGAAGTGCGGTGAACGAAAGCTATGGGAGAAACACCCGACACGTCAACTGACGCCCCGAATTCGCAGAACCGCGAGATCGTCTGCTACTGTCCGTTAGGTGGGGTGATGGACATCCTCAGTCGCCGGTACGCGATGCAGGTGATCTGCGTCGTGGGGGCGATCGGACCAGCTAGATACAGCGAGATAGAGGACGCCTTCGGCGGGGTGAGCAGTTCGACGCTGTCAACTCGCCTCGATGAACTCGTCGAGGCCGGGTACCTCTCTCGGGAGCAGTACGCGGAGATCCCACCGCGGGTCGAGTACGACCTCACCGCGTCCGGAGAACAGTTGTGTCAGCGATTAGATCCCATCCTCGAATGGGCTGAAGAACAGGAGGCGGGGCGGGTTCCGGGAGAGGACGGGACGTAGGTGGGATCGGCAATGCGGCGCTCAGCGGCGTCTTCCCGGTCGCCGAACACCGCTGTGACGCGATTAGTGCGCTCGTTCCGTCGGTACCGGAATCGGACGTTTTGAGTTCCCAGACGGCACCCTGGCGCTCCAGCCGTCCGAGCGGTGCTGATCAACCGAGCAACGCGTCGTCACGACGTAACCCGCGCCTTCGACAGCGTCGGGCGTAACCCATCGAGAGGTCCGGGTACTGACGTCGGGACCCGCTTCCCGCGTCCGTCCGTTTCCCGCTCG
Organism: Halegenticoccus soli; assembly: GCF_002844195.1. GTDB lineage: Archaea > Halobacteriota > Halobacteria > Halobacteriales > Haloferacaceae > Halegenticoccus > Halegenticoccus soli. The sequence continues at coordinate 61,968 of NZ_PEND01000007.1, read as the reverse complement.
GCCCGCTCACGCTCCGCAAACCAGCGGTGTCAACGCGGGCGAACGCAACGTTCGTCGTCGGGGATCGATCTTCGAGATGAGTAAAGAGCGCCCATCCCGCCGTGGGAACACGTCACGCGCTCGCCGAAATCGAGGCTCGGGCGTCCGGAAGAAGCCACGCAGAAACCAGCCGCGTGAGGAGAACCATTCCCGCGGCCTTGTTGAAACCCTCGGTCAGTGATAGGTGTCGAGATATCTGCTGAATACAGAGCGCGTATCGGTTCCCAGGGGGTCACCGGAAACAGTCTGAGGAATCGCTCGGTACAGGGGGCAGTTGACATCCTCCCCGCCCTAAAGGGCGAGGATTCCCGAGCGTTGGGATATTAAGGTTCGCAACCCACCTGTTCGCTCGGTGCGAAACGCCCCGAGGTTTGATTGAACAGGTAGGCTACTGGCCGTGCCAAACGACCGTTACTCATATCCCCTGTTGGAGGATTCTGAGTTATCTTTCTGCGAATGTTCACCGCTCCATTCACGTCCGCGTTCATCGTCACACCGCATGACTCACAGACGTACAAGCCACGCTCCACACGATTCGCGTCACGCTTTCGACCACAGCACGAACACGTCTTGCTTGTATCTCGCTCGCTTGTGCGGTCAACGAGGATACCGTGTTCTTCGGCTTTGTATTCGAGCAAGGTCGTGAAACGGTCGAACTCCCAGCCGTGGAGTTTCTTGTTCCCACGCTTGCCCCAGCTCCGCGAGTCACCGTTCTCATCCTCACGAATATCGCCCAAGTCACCGATGGCGATGCGACCGACCTTATGGTCGATGCACCGCTCTACGACGTGCTTAGCGAGAGCGTGCAGGAAGTGGTCTTTCCGCCGAGACAACTTCTGTCGGGCACGAAGCGCACGACGAGAGGGGCCGTTTTTGCCCTCAGTGTCGTACTCGTCGCGGGTGAAGTAGTGCTTGTCCTGCTTGAGAACGTTCCCCGGATACAACTCAGCGTCCCCATCGTCGTAGGCGATAGCGAGGTAGTTGCTGATGCCAAGGTCGATACCCGCGGTGTTGTCGCCGGGAGCGTCCTCAACAGGAATCTCGACCTTGCAGACGAGGTGCAGTTCCCAGCGGTCGCCGTTCCACACGGCTCGCACCTGCTGGATGTTCCCCACGGTCACGTCCGGTCGAGTCTCGTACTCTACGAGGATGAAGTCTGAGCGGTGGTTCTTCAGGTTGAAGCCTTTGCTCAGACGGAGTTGGTTGTGCTTGGAATCGTGCTTGATGCCGTTCTGCTTCCACGTCACGGTGGAGCGTGGGTGGTTGTCGCCTCGCTTGCGGTAGCCGGGTGGATTGGCGTCTGTGTCGCCGTTCTTGCGCTTTTTGAACCAGCCGGTGAACGACTCAGCGAGTTCTTCGAGAACACGCTGACTTGACTGAGAATGCAGGTCACTGTATCGTTCGTGGTCTTTTAATTCGCGCTTGAGGTCGGCCTCAGACGGAATCTCGCCAGTATCATCCCATTCTTGTTGGATGTGGTAGCGAGCGACGTTCCACAGTTTGGATGCCGAGTGCCCGCAGTCATCGAGATCGTCACTCACTTGAGAGTGGTTGACGATTTTCGCTCGATATGTACGGGTTGTTTCCAGCATCGAACAGTATTCATAAGCACTTATTGGAATTACTGTATTAAAAGTAACGACTGAGACGTGGAATATCCGACAGTGACAGCGACGGCGGGTTGTGTAGAAATTGTCGGCTGTATCCCCGCCCTGAAGGGCGGGGTTTTAGCCTTGTAACTTCCATAAACTGTCGGTGGCGTTCCGGGAGGCGGTATTTCTGGGGCTCGGACTGCGAGCAGATTCGCAGGATCCGGATTGCCGCAAGAATGCAACCATTTTAGCCCGTGTCTTCATACCCCGGGTATGCCGACACCTGACCGAGAGACCCTCGACAAACACTTTCCCCGTTACCGTGAGTTCGACCCGGCGGTCCCGACCTGGTGTGTCACGCCCGACGAGACGGGCTACATCCACCGCTTCTTCGAGACCTCGCCGATCAGTCCCTCGGGACGATACCTGGCGGTCACGAAACTACCCTGCGAGGACCGGCTCCCTAACCCGGGCGAAATCGCGGAAATCTCCGTCGTGGACCTCCTGACCGGCGAGCGCGAGACGGTTGCGAAGACTACGGGCTGGGATACTCAGATGGGCGCCCACCTCCAGTGGGGCGAATCGGACGCGCAGCTGTTTTTCAATGACATGAACACGGACACCTGGACACCGTACGGCGTGAAACTGGACCCTACCACGGGTGACCAAACTCGGCTCGAAGGGACGATTTACGACGTGACTGCCGACGGGTCGAAGGCGGCCAGTCCCAACCTGTTGGGGACGCGCGTGACACAGGACGGCTACGGGGTCGTCGTCCCTGACGACGCGTTGTCCCGCTACGAGGAAGCCGACGACGACGACGGCGTCTACGTAACCGACACGGAAACCGGAGAGTGCGAACTCGTCGCATCCGTCGCGGACATCGTCGAGGCGCTCGACCTCGACGGCTCGGCGTTCGGTCCCGGTACCTACTACGTCTTCCATGTGATGTGGAATCCCGCCGGCGACCAGTTGATGTTGAACTTCCGCTACTGGCCCGACGAGGGTGGCTACTGGCGTTGGGTCCCGCATCTGGTCACACTCGACGCCGATGGGTCGAACGTCCGGCTCTGTCTCCCGGTCGAGGCCTGGAACCGCGGCGGCCATCACATCTGCTGGCGGCCGGACGGCGAGCGCATCACGATGAACCTGCGGCTCGAGGAGGACGGCCCGATGCGACTCGTGTCGGTCGACCCTGACGGCGGCGGCTACGAGGTGCTCAGCGATACAATCGTTGGCGGCGGCCATCCAGCCCCCCACGCCGACGGCCACACGTTTGTCACCGACGCCTATCAGCACGAAGACGTCGCCGAAGGCGACGGGACGATCCCGCTACGACTCGTCGACGTGGCGGCACAGACGGAACGGACTGCCCTCAGGATCCGCACCGACCCCCCGTTTACGGGGCCGCACGACGAACTCCGCGTCGATCCCCATCCCGTCTGGGACCCCGAGCACCGCTTTGTCACGGTTAACGCCTGTCCGAACGGTGGGCGCCAGGTCTTCGTCGCCGACCTGGGGGAGTTCGTCGATTCGGGCGCGGGATGAACTGAGACGAGTCGCTGCTGAATACACCACTCTGCATCCAGCAGCCCGAGAATCTCAGACCACTGACATTGGTAGTCTTCGTGTGAGAGAGGAGGCTTCGTTCCAGGTTGTGAACGACGCACTTGAGGACGTGTTCGCGGAACTGCTTCCACCAGCGGCACGACCGCACGACCGCACCGAATTTCCGTTTGATCGCCACGTTGACTGTCCTGTTCATATTCCGTCGATGGCAGACCTCCGGAAGGGAGGGCGCTTCCGGGGTCAGTACTCCCAGAGCCGCTCGATCCGCGAGTCGATTTCCGGGTGTTCGTCTCGCAGCGTCTCGACGTCCGTTTCCCCGTCGACGTTGATGACGTGGACTTCCCCCCGACGCCCGGAGTACACGTCCTGGAAGTCGTAGACGACGCCGACGACCTCGACGTCGTCGGGGATGTCGTCGCTCTCAACGAGGAACTCGACCTGCCGATCGACGTTGTACTCGACGAGCCGGTTCACGGCCTCCGCTCGGCTCACGTCCGAGGGGAGCGAGTCGACGCCCGCTTCGAGGCGGGGTTTCAACAGCCCGAGGCAGTGCTCGATCCCGGCCGGTTCCGAAATTCCGCGCGTCAGATCGTCGTACGTCGCCGTGACGGCACCGCAACCCGTGTGTCCCACGACGACGACGGTGTCCGTCCCGGTGTGTTCGACCGGGTAGAGCACGTCTCCGGAGACCGCCTCGCCGGCGTCGGTCCGCTGCACGACGCGGTTCCCGATGTTGCCGCACGTGAAGACGCGTCCGGGTTCGTCGTTCACCCAGATGTGGTCCTGGAGGACGCGGGAATCCGAGCAACAGACGGTGACGACGTCCGGGTGCTGGGCGTCCTGCACGTCGTCGAACCGGGATTCGAACTCGCTCGCGTGGTTCGCGTTGCTCCGGAGTAGCTCCACGAATGCCCGATGCATACCGGTGCAGAAACGAGGCTCCGACATACGTCTTGGTGTTTCCGCGATTCGGGCGGATTTCTCCGGACGACGGGATGGAGGGGCTCGCTTTCCGTCCCGCTGACCGTCCGCCGCGACCCCGTAAACCGCGCACCGGTCTCTCAGCGGTTCGCCTCGAACCACTCGACCGCGAAGTCGACGAGCGCCCGCTGGCTCGCCAGCTTGGCGTCCGCGTCGCCGACGCGGCCCTCCGCGAGCCCGATTCGCCGCTCGAACTCGGCCCCGAGGTCGGGGAAGTCGTCCGTGCTCGTCTCGATGTCCTCGTACTCGACGCGGCGGCGTCGCCCGCCTTCGAGAACCGGCGCGCCGCACTCGGCCGTCTCTTTCGGAACGTCGGCCCGATACTCGGCGAGGTGGAGGGACGTGTTGCTGTCGTGCCCGACGCCGAGGAGGAGAACGTCGCCGTTGCGCTCGTAGACGCGCGCGAGCGGCGAGTTCTCTCCGAGTCCGTAGTCGAACCCGTGACCGGTCGCGATCGATTGGGCGTCCGCCCCCCACGCGGCGAACGAGACCTCCGGGTGTTCGCTTCGAACGACGTCGGGGTAGTTCCGGAAGCACTCCGGAATCGCGCCCATCCCCCGCGTCGGCGTGACGTCCGGGCGGAACGGCGGCATCGCGTCCCGGATCACGTCGACCCACGCCTCGGGGACGGGCGGGTTCGACCAGCCCGCCGGATCGGTGTACTGCCCGGTGTGGGTCGGCATCACGAGCGTCCCTGAATCGGTCACGGCCTCCCGCAGCGCGTCGACGACCGCCTGCGCGCCGCCGCAGACCCACCCGAGCGCGCTCAGCGAGGAGTGGACCAGGAGCGCGTCGCCCTCCCGAACCCCGAGATCGCGGAGATCGGCCGCGAGCGACGAGACGGTCGCCGGGTCGGCCACCCGTTCGATGGCCTCTTTTTCGCCCATAAGTGACCGTCGCCGACTCGGAAGTTCAGTCTTCACATCCTCACTACCCGAGCGAAAGCGGGACGTGCGCGAACGAGAGTAGCGCCCGCTCGATCGCGAGTGACACCCGCGGCCGGGAGTGAGGCCCGTTCGATCGGGGCTGACGCGGGGGACCCGGGACCCGTCAGACGCCCCGCACGGTGTCGATGACGCCGACCGTTTCGAGCGTCATCCAGGCGAGGAACGCCGCGTACAGCCCGAGGAGCGCGTACGCTTCGCGGTCGGTGAGCTCCAGGTGGGTGCGGGTGAAGACGACGAACACGAGCGTCGCGAACGCGAGAAAGCCCATCATCGGGATGGCCGTGAGGAAGTTGACGGTGGCGGATCCCGCGAGGAGGACGCCGACGGGGATCGCGACCAGGAGGTTGAACGTGTTGCTCCCGAGGACGTTCGTGAGGCTCGTGACGCTCGCGTCGTTCTTGGCCGCGCGGACGCTGATGAACGCGTCGGGCAGGCTCGTCGCGGCGGCGATGACGGTCAGCCCCCACAGGAAGCTCGGCGTGCCGAACAGCTCGCCGAAGCCGAGGGCGGCGCGGACGACCCCCTCGACGCCGACGGCGATGACGACGAGGGAGACGGCGAGCGTTCCCCACTCGCGGCGCGGATCCACGTCGACGGCTTCGGCGGTCACGTGGTCGCGGGTGTCCTGGTACTGCAGAAAGACGTAGATGCCGTACGTGGCGAGCGGAATGAGGACGAGCGCCGGGGTGAGGATCGCCGCCGTGTTCGTCCCGCCGGGCACGTAGGTCGCGCCGAGGGAGAACGTGATGAACAGGACCAGAACGCTGATGATGTAGAACTGGGCGTCCTTGTGGACGATGTCGCGGGTCGCTTCGAGCTCCTCGCTGGAGAGCGCAGAGAGCGCCGGGATGACGAGCAGGTTGAAGATGGCGCTCCCGACGATGGCTCCGACCCCGAGGGAGAACTCGCCGTGGAGGAGCGTGCTGATGACGACGGAGCTGAGTTCGGGGAAGCTCGATCCGACCGCGACGACGACGGCTCCGTGGACCGCGACCGGTAAGCCGTAGTACTTGCTGAGGCGCTCGGCGGACCGTTCGAGGAGCTCGCTGCCCTTCCAGATGACGGCGGTCGCGGCGATCACCAGAACGAGATAGGCGAGGAGTCCGTTCACGGTGAGGAGGGTATCAGTACACGGTAAAAGGCGTATCTCATTCGCAGCGGCGCGCCCGGTGGTGCGGGCGGTTCGGCGTTATTCCCTCGACTCCGACCGGTACGACTCGGCGAGCCTGTCCAGCGAGTCGTGGTGTTTCGTCGTGTGCGGCGCGGTCAGCGGCGAGACGCTCACGTTCCCGTCGACGACCGCCCGGCGGTCAGTGCCGTCCGGGTCCGGCAGGTCGCCCTCGCGCATCCGATCCCACACGCGGTCCCGCAGTCGGACGCCGTCCGACTCGCGCGTGGCGGTCATGTCGTACAGCGTCGAGGGGCGCGTGATGGCCATCCTCGCGGGGGTCTCGTTCGGCATCGGCGCGTTGACGTTCAGGTACTCGGCCTCCTCGAAGACCCCCGCGCCGAGTGCGTGTTCGACGAGGTACGCCGTCGCGTCCGTCGCCTCCCGGTAGTCCTCGGTGTCGGTCGCGGCTTCGGTCCACGAGACGTCGCCGCCGGGGACGTACAGCGAGACCGCGATCGCGGGGACGCCGAAGAACGTCGCCTCCACCGCCGCGCTGATCGTCCCCGACCGGCCGAGGACGTACGCCCCGAGGTTCGCCCCCTTGTTGCAACCGGCGACGACGAGATCGACGTCCGAGCAGAGCGTCTCCAGTCCGACGACCGTGCAGTCGGCCGGCGTGCCGTCGAGGACGTAGCCGAGTTCGTGATCGGAGACGGTCACCTCGCGGGACAGCGCCCGGCCGACCGCGCTCTGGTCTGTGGCCGGCGCGACGGCCGTCACGTCCGCGACCGCCGAGAGCCCGTCGTAGAGCGCGCGGAACCCGACGCTCCCGATGCCGTCGTCGTTCGTCAGCAGGATCCGGGGCTTGCCCATGTCCCCCACTCCGGGGGCACGCGCAAAAGCGCTCCGCTCTCCGCTCTCTCCGTTCCCTCCAATCTCTCCGGTCTCACCCGTCTCGGCGGTTGGAAGGACCGGCGATTCGAAGACCCGTACGTTCCACTCGCGAGTTCTCTGGCGCGCCTCTCGGAGGGAGGGTGGACGTCGACGGGCAAGCGGAACGCACACAAGGGAGGCGACGAATGCGGGGATATGGGACTCGGAAACACCGCCAGAACGCTCCAGAAGGTGACGGACATGGCCGAGGACGTGTACAAGCGCCTGAACGAGGTCCGCGAGCAGGTCAAGGAGACCCAGCGGACGGTCGCGGACACGCGAGAGCGCGTCGGGAGCCTCGAAGCCGAAGTCGCCGAACAGCGCGCCATCCTCGAAGCGATCGCGGAGGAACAGGGCGTCGACCTCGACGCCGTGAAGGCGAAGGCGCACATCGAGGAGGCGGAGCGGACAGCGGGGGACGCGACGGCGACGGACGCGGACGCGACGACCGCCGGAACGGGTGGATCGACCGCCGGGACGGACGAATCGGACCCCGACGGCGCGACGACCGGCTCGGAGGGTACGGACGCGCCGACGACCGCCGACGAGTAGCGGATAACAAACTTAACGGGCCGGGGCAACTTTTGCCAGCACGATGACGACCCACCGGGAGCCGCTGTCGTCGGTGCTGGACACGATCGGGAGGACGCCACTCGTGGCGGTTCACGCCGCGCCGGAGGAAGTCCCCGTCTACGCCAAGCTGGAGTCGTTCAACCCGGGCGCGAGCGTCAAGGACCGCATTGGGAAGTACATGCTCGAACGGATGCTCGAAGCGGGGACGCTGCGACCGGGCGGGACGGTGATCGAGCCGACCGCCGGCAACACGGGCATCGGCATCGCCGTGGCGGCCGGCCGGCTCGGACTCGACGCGGTGTTCGTCGTCCCCGAGCGCTTCAGCGTCGAAAAGCAGCAGCTCATGCGCGCCCTCGGCGCGGAGGTGATAAACACCCCGACCGAAGACGGGATGGGCGGGGCGATAGACCGCGCGCACGAACTCGCCGAGGAGCTCGACGACGCCGTCGTCCCGCAGCAGTTCTCCAACCCCCTGAACACCGAGGCGCACTACGCGACGACGGGTCCCGAGGTGTACGAGGCCCTCGACGGCGAGGTCGGCGCCGTCGTCGCCGGCTGCGGCACGGCGGGGACGCTCATGGGCGTGGCGCGCTACGGGCGCGAGCGGCACCCCGACACGCACGTCGTCGCCGTCGAGCCGGAGGGGTCCCTGTACGCCACGGTCCTCGGTCGCGACGTCGAGGAGGAGGAGTACAAGACGGAGGGGATCGGCACCCACGACCCGGCGACGAACGAGCTGTTCGAGCCCGACCTCGTGGACGAAGTCGTCCAGGTGTCGGACCGGCGGACGCACGCCGAAGTCCAGCGGCTCGCCCGCGAGGAGGGACAGCTCGTCGCCTCCAGCGCCGCGGCGAACAGCGTCGCCGCGCGCGAGGTCGCCCGGCGGATCCGCGACGGGGCGATCGACGCCCCCCACGACACCGTCGTGACGGTCTTCCCCGATTCCAGCGAGCGCTACCTCTCGAAGGGGATCTACGGGTCGTTCGACGAGTGGGAGGGGTAGCGGAGCGTGGCGGTTCGGCCGCGGGGTCGTGCCGGTTCCGGTCTGCGCCGGGTCCCGTCAGCGGACGAGGCGGCCGTGTTCGACCTTCATGCAGCGGTCCTGCACGATCCGGAGGCCGGCCTCCTCGGCGCGGGCGGCGGCCCCGTCGTGTTCGATGCCGAGCTGCAGCCAGATCGCCCGCACGTCACCTCGTTCCTCCTTGCGCTCGATGACCTGATCGACGACGCCGGGGACCTCCTCGCTCGGCCGGAACACGTCCACGAGGTCGATCTCCTCTTCGACGTCGGCGAGCGAGTCGTAGGCCTCCCGACCCAGGATCTCGTCGGCGTACGGGTTGACGGGGATGACGTCGTACCCGTGTCGCTGGAGGTACGCGGGTATCTCGTGGGCGGCCTTCCCGGGCGTCGACGAGCAGCCGACGACCGCGACGGTATCGAGTTCCAGCAGCTCCCGCAGCCCGTCGTCGGTGGTGACTGGCATGTTCTACCGGAGGTCGCCGTCGGCTAAAAGCGTTCGGCGGTTCAGTCGCGCGCGAGCCGAAGCGCCGGGCGCGAGCCCTCCTCCGTTTCGACGATCCCGTCGAACAGCTGCTTGAGCGTGTTCATCGTCCGGTCGTCGTGGGCCGTCGAGTCGATGCAGAACAGCCCCAGGCCGTCGACGCTCTGGACGCGGCCGGTGAACACGTGGAGGAACCGGAACACGGTCTGGACGTTCGAGTACATGAGAAGCGTCGAGAGCGAGTGGACCATGATCCGGTTCCGCTCGACGCGTCGCTCGCGGTAGAACGTCTGGAGGAACTCCGAGAGCTTGATTCCGATTCCCGTCATGTCGACGGGGGACGACGTGTACTTGACGCGCTCTTCGTCGCGGACGTCGCCGATCCCCTGCTGGCGCGTGACGCAGTCCACCACCGCGACGGGCTTGCCGGCGTACGCGATCCGCTCGGCGTAGTCGTCGAGCACCCTGCTCGCGTTGTCCTTCGTCGTCACGACGATCGCACCCTCGTTTCGCCTGGTTCCCTCGGCGAGGATGTCGAGCGCCAGCGCCCGCTTTCCGGTCAGCGGCGGTCCGGACACCAGAACGTTCGTTCCCGGTTCGACCGAAGCGTCGAAGGGTGGGCCGAGATCATACATACGGGCGCCTCGTCACCGGAGCGAAAGGCTCTGCGCGTCCGTCCGTGTGACGCTCCGTCTCACCGGAAGTCATCAACTGGTGGGAAGATACGCTGAACCGGTAATATTCTTTTTGATTATCTCACCCGGTGCAACCGCTCACGCGCCGAATCCCAGGATGGCGGCGGTTCGCCCCGCGATGAAAGCGCCCGCCGCGAGAAACATGCCGTGCTTCAGCCGCCGCTGGCTCCCGGTCGGGTCGCGGAAGGACCGCAGCGCCGCGCCGACCATGACGGCGTCCGCGGGCACGACGAGCGCCAGGTAGACGGGGCCGAACGTCCCGCGGAGGTACGGGAGGACGCTCGCCGCCGCGGCGAGGACCATCGCGACCACGCCGAGCCAGAGCGCCGGGCGCTCGCCGATGGCGATGGGGAGGGTCCTGAGCCCCTCCTCGCGGTCGCCCGCCACGTCCTCCACGTCCTTTACGATCTCGCGGGTGAGCGTCGCGACCGCCGCGAGGGCGAACAGCACGAGCGTGGCGGACGAGAACGGCCCGCCCCCGTCGTTCGTCGGGACCGCGGCGTCGCCGAAGAGGAACGCGGAGCCGGTGAGGTACGCCACGACGGCGTTCCCGATCCCGGGGAGCCCCTTGAACAGCTTCGTGTAGGCGACGAGCGCCGCGAGGTTCACGACCGCGATGGCGATGGCCGCCGCCGGGAGCTGGACCGCGCAGGCGGTCGCGGCGAGAAAGAGCGCCGCGCTGAACAGGAGCGCCCCGCGGGGGGACACCGCGCCGCGGGGGATCGGGCGATCCGGCCGGTTGATGCGGTCGATCTCGCGGTCGAAGTAGTCGTTGACGGCGTTCCCGGCGCCGGTGGCGAACGCGGTCGCGGCGACCGCCAGCGCGACCGGCCAGAGCGCGCCGAAGATGTCGTCACCGACGTACGCGCCCGTGAACGTGAGCACGCCGGCCGCGACGGCGTTCCCCGGGCGGGTGAGTTCGAGCAGCCCGCGGGCGCGGTCGGTGAGGGACATACGGATTCCTGCCCGGCGGGCCGGTATAAATGACGCGAAGCGAGCGCCCGCGATCGAAACCACGTGATTTAAAACCGAGTGCCGCGCAAGGGTAGAGTACGGGCGCTTAGCTCAGTCTGGACAGAGTGCTTGGCTTCGGACCAAGTTGTCACGGGTTCAAATCCTGTAGCGCCCATCTTCCTGCGACGAACGAAGTGAGGAGCGGGAGATGTACTCGCAAAGGATTTGAACCACGAGAGTCGCAGCGCCGAGCGAAGCGAGGCGACCGTCTCTCGGGGGTTCACATTTCTGCATCACTGGCCGCCCAACCACGAAGCGAACGAGATGGGATCGACGCGAACCCCTCGATTGGAATGAGGGAGTTCGTCGCCTCTGGCGGCCGTTAAACCGGCCGCCCGATGTTCGCGGTACCGTCTTGCTCCGCGACGTCAGTACCGTCCGTCTCGCAGCCGAGGTTCGGCAGGACTGTTTCGAGCTGCGGATCAGGTGTAATCGACAGCGGCGTGCCTGGTGAAGGATGTCGTCTCGGATCGGCGAACGTCGTCATATACCCGTGCTGGCCGTCTTCTTGCGCCGTGACGCCTGGACGATCCCGGTCCGACTGAGAGCCAGCCCGAATCGCCTTTCAGCGATCGAAGATGGCCGGCCGGAGCGAGGACAGGCCGCAGAACGTGAGCAGTCCGAACGCCAAACTCGCCCAGCCGCTCGTCGAGAGCATCGAAAAAACCGCGAGATGGTAGTACGAGCCGAGCACGCTCACCAGCCCGCTCACGCTCAGGACGGTCCAGCGGTTCAGCGCTCGACGGGCCGGCGGACGAAATTCCCGAGCCAGAACGTCGGTGACGCGCTCTTCCAGATCGGCCAGGACGTCCTCGTCACCGTAGCCCGGGACGGCTGATTCGGAGGGGAGATCGCCTTCCGGTTCCGTTCCTCCGCGGTTCGTCTCTGTGTTTTGCGTACTCCGTTTCATGGCCCTGTCACGGAAACGGTGCTGTTTCCGGCCGTTCAATCGGGGGGACCGCGCGTCGCCGACTGTCTCGGCCCTACCGTAGCATCGCCGATCACCGCCGTAAATCATTCGGGTGGTGTAGGCTCCCCTGAAAGATCGACGAAGTGACGAGCAGGATTTATGCCGCGTTCCGAACGTTCTTTCCGGTATGACACTCGGAACAGGCTTACCGTTCGGGACGTTCGTCGCCCTCGCGCTGATCGTCTCGACGCCGATCCTGGCGTACCTCCTCTACCGCATCGACGAAAAGCGGGCCGGCGGATACGTCTCGCTGTGGGGGCGGCGATAGATGTCCCTCGGCTTGCAGCTCACCTTCGGACTGTATCTGCTCGTCCTGATCGCGATCGGCGCGTACTTCTTTTTCACGACGGAGACGAAGCGGCTGTCGGACTACCTGCTGGCGGGGCGGGACGTGGGAACGTGGCCGATCGCGGTGTCGGACGTGTCGTCGGTCGCCAGCGGGTGGACGTTCTTCGCGTGGGTCGGCGTCGGGTTCACCCTCGGGCTGAGCGGGCTGTGGTTCTCGCTGACGATGGTCGTGGTCGTGCTCCTGATGTACCGGTACGTCGCCTCGCCGCTGCGCCGCGAGTCCGAGGCCGTCGACAGCGTCACGGTCACGGACCACGTTTCGCGGGTGTTCGAGGACGAACCGCTCGGACCCGCCATTCGGATCGTCGCGACGCTCGCGGTCGTCGTGTTCATGGTCTCCTACGTGGGCGCGCAGGTCATCGCGGTCGGCGAGGCGATAGACACCGGGTTCGGGATCGACTACTCGCTCGCGATCGTCGCCGGCGGGGCCGCGGTCGCGCTGTACACCGTCCTCGGCGGTTTCAACGCGTCGGTGTGGACCGACTTCTTCCAGGGCATCCTCATCTTCGTCGGGGTGGTCGCGCTGCCGATTCTCGCGATCGCGGAGGTCGGCGGGTGGGCGGCATTCGTCGCGCAGGCGAACGCCATCGAGCCGACGCTGCTGCGGATGGACGCCGGCCTCGGCGGGACGGAGCTGGGCGTTTTCGCGCTCGTGTGGATCACCTTCGCGATGGGGACGATCGGCCAACCGCACTCGCTGATGCGGTTTCAGGCGATCCGCTCGGAGCGGCTCGTCAGCCGGGCGTCGGTGATCGCGGTGTCCTTCCAGGCGCTCCGGCTGACCGTGCCGCTCTTCATCGGCATCTCGGGTCGCGTCCTCTACGGCACCGTGGGCAACCCGGAGAACGTCGCGATGGTGGCCATCGTCGACCTGTTCCCGCCCGTCGTCGCCGGCGTGCTGCTCGCGGCGATCGTCAGCGCCGTCCTCTCGACCTCGGACTCGATGCTGCTCGTCACCTCCTCGGACGTCACGCGCTTTTACGAGGCGCACGTGAACCCGGACGCCGACGAGCGGACGCTGATCCTCGTCGGACGGGCCGTCGTCGTGATCGCCGCCGGGTTCGGCATTTTGCTGGCGTGGATCCGCCCCGGGACGATCTTCGAGATCATCGAGTTCGCCTACGTCGGGCTCGGCGTCTCGCTCGGATTGCCGCTGCTCTTCGTCCTGTTCTGGGACCGGACGACCGGCGCGGGCGTGTTCGCCGGCGCGGCGGTCGGGCTGGCGAGTTCGATCGGCAACCTCTACCTCCTGCCCGACTACTTCCCGATCCTCGTCTGGCCGGTGACGCTGGCCGCGATCGTCGGGGTGAGCCTCGCCACCGTCGACGCCGACGCGGGCGCGAACAGGAACGTCGCGGCCGCCGAGCGCTGAACGGCGGTTCGCCGGCGCTCCTCGCGTCCCGTTCCCCGGCACGGACTACCGCTCTCGGTCGACTTACGCCGCCGCCGGCGAAACGTGACGCGACGCATGAACGCCGACGCGAACCCGGACGCCGATTCGGAGACGAACGCCCGACCGTACCGACTCGCCGAAATGACGTGGGAGGAGGTCGAAGCCGCGGTCGGGGACCGCCGCACGATGCTCCTTCCCGTCGGCAGCACGGAACAACACGGCCGCCACCTCCCGCTCGGAGTGGACGTCTTCATGCCCGAAGCGATCGCAGAGCGCGTCGCCGAGCGCAGTCCCGCGCTCCTTGCGCCCCCCGTCTGGTACGGCGTCAGCCCCCACCACGCGTTCAAGCCGGGCACGTTCACGGTCGGCACGGAGACGTTCCAGCGCTACGTGACGGACGTCTGCGCGTCGGCCGCCGAGTGGGGCGTCGAGCGCGTCCTCCTGCTCAACGGTCACTACCTCGCGCAGGACCCCGAACTCGAGATCGTCGTCCGTCGGCTCCGGACCGAATACGGCGTCGAGGCGTTCCACGTTCCGCTCGTGGAGCTCTTCGCGGACGTCGCCGCCGAGATCAGGACCGGCGAGGTCTCCTTTCACGCCTCGGAGTTCGAGACGAGCATCATGCTCGAACTGCTGCCGGAACTTGTCCACGCGGACCGCGCGGAGGCGGTCGATCCGCCGGAGGAGTCGCTGCCGCTCACTGACTACGATGCGCTCGGCGACAACAGGGTCGGCTGGGCGCTCACCGCCGAGGACATGGCCGAACTGACGGCCGCCGGGAACGTCGGCGACCCGACGGCCGCCACCCGCGAGAAGGGCTCCGCGCTCGTAGACGCCGCCGTCGAGCGGATCCGCCTGCTGGTCGACGCGCTGGAGGCAGAAGGGGGGAGCGACGGCGACGGTGGCGACGACACCGCGCGCTGAAGGCGCTCGGCGGCGCAGCCGATCTGAGAGCCGATGAACGATCCGGCTCACTTCCGCGCCAGCGCGCACGTCGCCGCCGTTCCTTCTTCGAGTTGGACGGACTCGAACCCGGCGCGGGAGAGCAGCCCGACCAGCTCGTCCGTCGGCTGTCCGGCGCGCGGCGTGAACGCGACGGCGACGCGACCGCCGGGTTTCAGGACGCGTCGGATCTCCCGGAGCCCCGCGGCCGCGTCGGGCCACACCTGCATCGAGTTGACGCTGAACGCGGCGTCGAACGACTCGTCGTCGAACGGGAGGTCGAGGGCCGACCCGAGCCGCAGGTCGACCCGACCCGAGGCGATCGCCGCCGCGTTTCGACGGCGGGCCTGGTCGACCATCGCCTCCGACGCGTCGACCCCCGCGACGAACCCCTCGGACGCCGCCGCGCTCGCTCGTTCGATCCCGACGCCGGGCCCGAACCCCACTTCGAGGACGCGGTCCGTCGGACGCACGTCGAGCAGCGAGAGCGTCCGCCGGACGGCGTCGTCGTTCGTCCGGGCCATCACTCGGCCGCCGATCCGTCCGAGCACCCCTCGGGGTTCCGCGAACGCCCGGCGCAAAAGCCACTTCACGGGGGACACCTCCCGATCACCAGCCCGCCCGCTTCGGTCGGGCGCGGCCGTCGAGCCCTCGTTCGTCGGTTCCCCGCGGACGGATCGAACGGTCGTCTCACGTCCGTCCGTTCGCGGCGGCGGGTCATGGAGGTAGCGCCGGACGCCGCTGGCACATTTATCTCCCCCCATCTCCTCCGTCCCGGCAGTGCGCGCGAGATACGCGACGGTCCGGATCGACTCCGGCTCCGGGGGATTTCACCCGGCGGAGTGCGCGCTGGCCGACGAGCCGGGGGTGACGCGCGAGGGGATCCGCCGCGTCAACCGACTCGACGACGGCACGATCGCCGCGTCGTACGAGCTCCGGGGCGACCTCGACCGCGCAAGGGAGCTCCTCGCGTCGAGCCCGAGCGTCCTGGCGTGCGACGTCGTCGGCGAGAGGACCGGGGTGGCGTACGTCCACTCCGTCCCGACCGATCCGGTCGCGTCGCTGCTCTCGATCCTCCGGCGGAACGAGATCGTCCTCGACGCGCCGCTCGAATACACCGCGACCGGCGACCTCCGCGTCACGCTCCTCGGCGGGAGCCGGGCGCTCCGCCGCGCGATCGACGAGGCCGCGAAGTCGGTCGGCGTCGAACTCGAACGAACCGGCGACTACGCTCGGAACGCGCGGAATCCCGAGGCGGCGCTGACCGACCGCCAGCGGCAGCTTCTGACCGTCGCGGTCGACATGGGATACTACGAGATCCCGCGGCGAACGACGCTCGCGGAGATCGCGGCGGCTGTCGGGATCGGGCGAGCGACCGCGGGCGAACACCTCCGGAAAGCCGAGGCGAAGGCCGTCGCGCGGACCGTTCGCTGAGCCGACGGCGGCCCGCCGGTGAGACGATCCGCGAGGGGGATGATATCTCATTCCGGAAATTTAATACATCGTATTCTAGTATTACATGAATAGAGTATGTCCCCGATACGTCCCCTCCGCGAATCGCCGGACCCCCGGGATAGCGACGGCTGCCCCTCGCGACGCCGCGGGAGGTGACCCGGGTGGATCGACGCGCGTTCGCTGCCCTGCTGGCGACTGGATTAGCCGGTTGTAGCGACGTCACCGACGCGCCGCGCGGCGAGGGAGCGACCGCGGGATCGGAGAGGCCGACGACGACCGCCGCGCCGACCGAGACCGACGCCCCGACGGCGACCGAAACGACGACCTCCCGACCGACCCCGAGCGCCGTCGACGTCGGCGGCGTCGCCGCGAAGCGGGAGCCGTACGACCTGCGGGAGGTTCCGTACGAGGAGCGCCCGCAGTTCATCCACGACCGCCGCGAGCCGCCGGAGTGTCGCTACGACGCCGCGAGAGTCCACGAACTACCGAACGTGGTCGAATCGACCATCCGGGGCGAGCGTGGAATCATGCCGCTCCGCACGTCGCGGCTCGCGCTGCGCCTCCTGCACTGTCACCGCGAGATCGGCCGCGATCCGTACCTCGAAAAGGCGAAAGAAATCGGCGCGGCCTTCCTGGAGACGGCGACTCGCACCGACGACGGGAGCCTCTATTTCCCGTACACGATGGCGAAAGGCGGGTCCGGCGTGACGCTCGACCCGCCGTGGTACTCGGGGATGTCGCAGGGAACCTCCCTCTCGGCGTACCTCCGACTGCACGAGCAGACGGGCGAAGAACGGTACGCGGAGATCGCCGACGCGGTGTTCCGGAGCTTCGTTCGGCTGAAGCGTTCGGCCGGCGGGGGACCCTGGACCGTCATGGTCGACGACGACGGCTACTACTGGATCGAAGAGTACCCGCACGACCCGCCGACGCACGTGCTCAACGGGTTCAACGTCGGGCTGTGGGGACTGTACGAGTACTGGCTGCTCAGAAAAACCGCGTTCAGCGAGGCGCTGGTCCAGGCGGCGATCACGACCGTTGCGCGCCACCTGGAGGAGTACAGGGTACCCGGCGAGGTGAGCTGGTACGGGCTGAACCGCGGCTACCGCGGTAACGACTTCTACCACGCGGTCCACATCCACCAGCTCCGCCAGCTCCACCGGATCACCGGCGACGACTACTTCGACGAGATGCGGCGGAAGTTCGAGTCGGACAACCCCGAGTCCGCGGGGACCGGGTGATCGCCTCCTCGCGACGGCGCTGAACCGCGTTCGCGGACGACCGGAGGAGCGACCGGCGTTACGGCGAGTAGCCCGGCGACTGCGCTTCGATCACGTCCGCGACCTCCCCCAGCTCCTCGCCGATGGTCGCGACCATGTCGTCGAGCGTGGCGATGCCGACGAGTTTGCCGTCGTCGTCGACGACCGGGATCCGCCGCACCTTCCGCTCGCCGATCGTCCGGGCCAGTTCGATCCCCTCGGCGTCGGCACGAACCGTCGCGACGTCCTCGTCGATGAAGTCCTCGGCCGTCATCGACGTGACGTCACCCTCCGGAATCTTGAGGACGATGTCGCGGTCGGTCACCACGCCGACCGGCTTTTCGTCCTCCGTGATCACGACGGCGCCGACGTTCTCGTCGGCGAGCTTCGCGGCGATGTCGGGGACGGACGCGTCTCTGCTCGCGGTCACGACGTTGCTGTTTGCGAGGTCTCTGACGGGCATGCCTACCTGGGTCGTCTCCCGCCGGCCGAGTAAGTACGGTGCTTTCATTTGTCAGCCGTATAAGTCGGGCGGACTCCGTCTCGGAACCGACCGCTCGGGGACTTATCGGGGACATAATCATGGTCGGGCGACGACTGGTGTCCGATGATGAGACGACGGACGTTCCTCGCGCGATCGGTCGGCGTCGCCGGGCTCGGGCTCGGAGCCGCGCTCGGGTTCGACCCCGACCTCGGGTACCGGGTCGGCTCCGCGCTCGCCGACCCCGGACCGGTCGACGCCGACGGCCCGGACCGCGCGCGGGCGGGCGGGGCGGCCGAGGCGAAGCGAACGACGGAGACGATTCTGACGGGAACGAACCAGGAAACCGAGGTCGTGACTGTCGACGCCCCCGAGTCCGGGCCGACGGCGATGGTCTTCGGCGGCGTTCACGGGAGCGAGCGGAGCGGCTACCTCGCGGCGGAGGACGTCGCGGAGTGGGAGTTCCGCTCCGGGACGGCGGTCGTGGTTCCCCGGGCGAACCGGGTGGCGATCGAGCGGGGGACGCGCCACGGGATCGGCGGCGATCTGAACCGCCAGTTCCCGCCCGGCGAGGAGCCGACGACGGAACTGGCGCGGGCGCTGTGGGAGGTCGTCGAGCGCCACGACCCCGACGTCGTGCTCGACCTCCACTGGGCGCGGGGCATCTACGGGGTCCACCGCGGGTCGGTCGGCCAGGCGGTCTTCCCGGCGGCGGTCGGAAACGCCGTCGAGCGCGCCGACGCGGCGATCGAGTACGTGAACGACGAGCACGTCCCGTGGGCCATGCCGTTCCACCGCTTCCGCCGCGGAAACGTCATCGACGGCGACGCTCCGCTGCTCGTCCACAAGGTCGTGGGCGACCTCGACCGGCCGGGCTACATCGTCGAGGCGACGACCTTCCTGCTCGATCTCCGGACCCGCGTCCGCTGGACGAAGCTCCTCGCGTCGACGCTCCTCGCCCAGCACGGGGTCTCTCACCGACCCGACGTGAGCGTGAGGGAGGAGTCGCTGCGCCGATGATCGACCGAGGGCACTCGCCTGCGCGAAAACGGACTCTCTCCGCGCGCGACCTCCTCGCCGGCCCCGTCGTCCTCGGCGTCTACGCGCTGCTCGTCGTTCCCCTCCTCGTCGGACGGCTCGACGCGCGGCTCATGACGCCGCTCGCCTACCCGGGGTACCTCCTCATGACCGTCGGGAGTTCGATCGGGAGCGTCCTCTTTCCAAACTACGCGCTGTGGGTCTACTGGGGGCCGTTCCTGGTCGGCAGTTACGGGCTCTCGGTCGCAGTCGGCGGCGCCTACTACCTCGTTCGCGGTCGGTGAACCGCGGCCACCTCGCTTATCCGGGTCAGACGTGTAGCCGGACGCGGAGGTCACTAAGATGGACACGTTGGTCACGGGCGCGCGGCTCGCCGCCGGACTGCTTCTCATCCTTGCGAACGCCTTCTTCGTCGCGACGGAGTTCGCGCTCACGCGCGTCCGACAGTACCCGGAGTCGGAGTTCGACGCGCCCGGCCTCCGGCTCCCCTGGGAGATGACTGAACGGCTCGAAATCTACCTGACGAGCTGTCAGGTCGGCATCACGGCGTCGAGCATCGCGGTCGGCATCGTCGCGGAGCCGGCGCTCGTCGGCGTGCTCGAACCGCTGCTCGGCGCGGCGCGGATCGACTCGCTCGCGCCCGGATCGACGCACATCGTCGCCGCGGGGCTGTCGTTCCTCGTCATCAACTTGCTGCACCTGACGCACGGCGAGCAGACGCCGACGTACCTCGGCGTCGAGCGGACGAAGCTCATCGCCCGGTACGGCGCTCGCCCGCTGTACTGGTTCACCAAGGTCATCTACCCCCTCATCTTCGTCGGGGACAAGGTCGCAAAGTGGACCCTCCGGCTGTTCGGCGTCGAGATCAGCCGCTCGTGGGTCGAGGCCGAAGCGGACGCGGTCGAGAGTCGGGCGGACCTCCGGAACAGGATCGGCGAGGTGCTCGACCAGGGTGATCTGTCCGAGGAGCGACGCGAGGAGGTGCTCAACGCGCTCCGCGTCGGCGAGCGGCCCGTCCGCGAGATCGTCATCGACCCGGACGAGGTCGTCGCGCTCTCGACCGAGCGGCCGTTCGAGGAGAACCTGGACGTCATCGAGGAGAACCCCCACACCCGGTTCCCGCTCGTCGGCGACTCGCTCGACGACTTCCGCGGGATCGTCTACGTCCCGACGATCACCCGGAAGCTCGACGCGCTCCGCGACGGGGAGATCGAGTTCGAGGCGCTCGCGGCCGACCCGCTGACAGTCGACGCCGAAACGACGATCAGCGGGGTCATAGACCGGTTTCAGGCCGAGAACCAGGAGCTCGCGCTCGTGCGGGACGAGGGGGAGGTCGCGGGGCTCGTGACCGCGACGGACGCGTTCGAGTCGGTGATGGGCGAGCTCGAGGATCCGACCGATCGGGGACGGATCGCCGCGTCCACCGCCGGCTGAGCGCCCGGTCACTCCGACCCGGCGTACTCCGCGTAAACCGCCCACGAGGGATCGACTTCGGGGTGTTCGACGCGCTCGCCGTCGACGAGGACGCCCTCGCCCTCCGCGACCGCGCCGGCGACGCCGACCGGCGTTCCGCGCGCGTCGAGCGCGTCGACGACCGCGCCAACGCCCCCGGGCGCGACGGCCAACACGAGCGTGCCGGAGCTCGTCGCTGTCCACGGGTCGATGCCGAGGTAGTCGCAGGTCTCCGTCACCCCCGGCCGGATCGGCACCGCGTCGCGCTCGATCTCGATGCGGACGCCCGCGCTCTCCGCGACTTCCGCGAACGCGCCGTAGAGGCCGCCCTCGGTCGCGTCGTGCATCGCCGTCACCGGACCCGCCGCGGCCGCCGCGACCGCGTCCCGGACGGTCCGCGTCTCGTCGAGCCGCTCCCGCGCGGCCGCGAGCGTCTCGGCCGGGAGGTCCATCCGGTCGCCGAACAGCGTCGTCAGGAGGCCCGTCGCCTCGACCGCGGGACCCTTCGTGACGAGGATCCGATCGCCCGGTCGGGCGCCGTCCGGGCGGACGACGTCGGCGGGGTCACCGACGGCGAGGGCGGTCGCGCCGCCGACCCACGGGTACTCGACGCCGCTGTACCTGGCGGTGTGTCCCGTCGCGACGCTCGTCCCGAGGGCGCTCGCCTCGTCGTCGATGGCCCCCCAGAGCTCGGCGAACTGGTCGTCGGTCATCTCCGGCGGGAGCGCGAACGAGACGGCGAGATGCGTCGGAAGGAGGCTGCTGACCGCGACGTCCGACAGCACGACGTGCAGCGCGAACCGCCCGGCGCGGTCGAAGCCGAGTTCGGGGAGCACCGAGAGCGGGTCGGTCGCCAACACGACGGCGCGGCCGCCGACCTCGATCATTCCGAAGTCGACGCCGTGCTTCGGCCCGATGGCCACGTCGTCGCGGTCGGCGCCGAGCCGCGGCGCGATGTGCTCGTCGAAGAACGCGCGGTCGATCTTCCCGAGGTCTGCCATACCGTCGCTCTCTCGGCGGCGCGCAAAACGCTACTCGTTGCGCCCGAGCGCCGCGGGCAGGTCGCCGGAACCCGCAACGCTTCTGCCCGTCGGGCGGCAACGACCGCCGATGACGGGTGACTGCGTCGTCGTCGCCGACGACGACCGGACGCGGGAGGACGCCTTCGCCGTCCGGCGGCGGGTGTTCGTCGAGGAGCAGGGCGTTCCGACGGATATCGAGTGGGACGAGCACGACGAGCGCGCGGTCCACTTCGTCGCCTACGACGGGGACCGACCGATCGGAGCCGCGCGGTTGCGACCCCTGGACGGCGAGGCGGTCGGAGGCGTATCGAACGGCGGTCGATCGATCTCGAGATCCGCCGGCGGCCGAACGGGGAAGGTCGAGCGCGTCGCGGTCCTCCCCGACGCCCGGGGCGACGGTTGGGGGAGGCGGCTGATGGCCGCGGTCGAGGAAACCGCCGCCGATCGCGGGTTCGCCGAGCTGACGCTCAACTCCCAGACCCACGCGGAGGCGTTCTACCGACGGCTGGGCTACGAGACAGTGAGCGACGTGTTCTGCGAGGCCGACATCCCGCACGTGAAGATGACGAAGCGACTCTGATCGCAAAGCGGCTCCGATCGCGATAGCGACGCGGTCCGGGACCCGGAGCGACGCTTCCGCACGACCTTTGTCCCCGCTCGCCGACCGGCCGGTATGAACGCCGACGTTTTCGGGACCCACCGTCCCGTGATCGGAATGGTCCACCTCCTGCCGCTCCCCGGATCGCCGCGGTTCGACGGCGACCGCGAGCGGATCCGCGAGCGCGCGGTCCGGGATGCCGAGGCGCTCGAATCGGGCGGCGTCGACGCCGTCGCGGTGGAGAACTTCGGCGACGCGCCGTTCTACCCCGACGACGTTCCGAAGCACGTCGTCGCGTCGATGACGGGCCACGTCGCCGCGGTCGCCGACGCCGCCGACCTGCCGGTCGGGGTGAACGTGCTGCGCAACGACGCCGAGGCCGCGCTGTCCGTCGCGGCCGCGACCGGAGCCGACTTCGTCCGGGTGAACGTCCACACCGGGGCGCGCGTCACGGATCAGGGCGTCGTCGAGGGGCGCGCCCACGAGACGATGCGCCTCCGCGAACGCCTGGAGGCCGACGTGCGCGTCCTCGCCGACGTGGACGTGAAACACTCCGCGCCGCTCGCCCCGCGCGGCGCGGCGGAGACCGTCGCCGAAACGATCGACCGGGGCCTGGCTGACGGGATCATCGCTTCGGGGGCCGGCACCGGACGCGCCGTCGATCTCGACCGCCTCGAAGCGATCGCCGCCCGTCGGGACGAACTCGACTCGGAGGCGCCCGTCTTCGTGGGCAGCGGCGCGACCCCGGAAACCGTCGCAGATCTGCTGGCCGTCGCGGACGGCGTCGTCGTCGGGACGGCGCTCAAGGAGGGGGGAGAGACGACGAACCCGGTCGACGCCGACCGGGTGGCGCGGTTCGTCGCGGCGGCGGACGACGCGCGGGGCGAGTGAGGCGGGCTGGAGCGCGGACGGAGCGGTCGGAAGCTCGTCCGGGGCGCGGACGTCGAACGTCCCTCGGGCGCGGACATCGAACGCCCCTCAGGCGTCGAACTCCCGTTCGACGAGTTCGGCGGCCTTTCTGATCGCACCGACCGTGCCGAGGTGGCCCGCGCCGACGGTCGCCTTCATCGCCTTCGCGGCCGATCCCGTGAGCACCGTCGGGCCGACCTGCGCGACGGCGCCGTCGCCGACCGAGACGATCCAGCCGGGCACCTCGAAGCGGTAGGGTTCGAGGTGCGGTTCGAAGCCGCCGTCTCCCGAGATGTCGTGCTCGACGAGGCGGGCGAGGTTCGCGGCGACGGTGCGGGCCTCGCGGACCGCCGCCGCGGCGCTGGCGGGAACGGGCTCCCCGTCGGCGTCGACGGCCCGGGCGGCGTCGCCGACGACGAACGTCGAGCGGTTCAGCCGGAGGTCGTTTCGGACGACGGGGCGGTCGCCGCCCATCGCCGCCGAGCCGGCGATGCCGCCGGTCCAGACGAACTGGTCGTACGCGAGCGCCCCCGAGGCGAGTTCGAGTTCGTCCGCCGTCGCCCGCTCGACGGCCGTGCCAGTTCGTATCACCACGCCGCGGGCCTCGAGTTCGTCCCGGACGGCGCGCTGGAAGTTGGACGGGAAGCCCGGGGCGACCTCGTCGAGTTGTTCCAGGAGGACGACCTCGACGCGCGCCTCCGCGTCCTCCTCGCGGGCGAGCGCGGCGAGTTCGCCCGCCACCTGCACGCCGGAGAGGCCCGCCCCGCCGACGATCGCTCGCCCGCCCGACGCGCAGAGGTCGAGGAAGTCCCCGCGGATGCGCTCCGCGTGCTCGAGCCGCTTCAGCGGCGCGCCGTGCTCCTCAACGCCGGGAAGGTTGTAGTAGTTCGTCTCCGCGCCGAGACAGACCGCGCCGTAGTCGTACCCGAGGGTCTCGCCGGTGTCGAGCGCGACTTCCCGCGCGTCGGCGTCGACCGCCTCGACGCGGGCGGTGACGACCTCGGCGCGGCCGAGTACCTCGGCGAGCGGAACGGTGATGGCGTCGGCGACGGAGGGGCGGCGGATGACCCGGTGGACCTCGTGCTGGACGAGGTGTTCCGCCGACTCGTCGACGACGACGATGTCGACTTCCGCGGGGAGGCGGTCTTCGAGGCGACGGGCGAGGGAGAGACCGGCGTAGCCGGCGCCGAGTACGACGACTCGCATGCGGCTCCCTACGGACCGAGGGGACAAGAGGACACGGACTCGCGCGGCCCCGTCGCGGACGCGGGACGGGAGCTCAGAACAGCGATTCGGACGCCGACAGCACCTCGGCGGGGCCGCCGACTCCCCACACCTCGGTCTCCACGCCGCAGTCGGCGACGGCCGCCTCGACCTCGTCGACGTAGTCCGCCGTCGTGTTGACGTAGACGCTCGCGCCGGTGTCCGTCGAGAAGTACGCCGGAACGTCCCGCTCGGAACGGAGTTCGCGGACGGCGTCGAAGATGGCGAGCGTGCGCGGCTGCCAGTACACCCAGCCGGCGGGGCCGGTCATGGTCGTCGCCGCGAGCGACAGCGAGTCGTGCTCGGCGAGTTCGAACGTTCGGTCGAAGTCGGCGGCCCGGAGCGCGTCGCGCATCTCCGCGATCTGTCCGTGGATGTGCGCCATCCGCGCCTGGAACATGTGGCTGTCCGCGGCCTCGGCGTGCGCCTGCTCCGTCTCCTTGTACGCCGGCACGAGCCCGGCGACGATCCGCACGTCGTCTTCGAGGTCCGTTTCGATGCGCTCGGAGCGGCAGTCGTGGTCGTTCAGTCCGGCGTAGAGGTGCGAATACGCGCCGGTGACCGCACGCGCCGCAGAGGAGGAGCCCCGGCGGGCGATCGTCGAGATCTCGGGGCGGGAGAGGTCGAGGCCGGCGGCCGCCGAGAGCGCCATCGCGGCGGCCGCGAACCCCGACGACGAGGAGCCGAAGCCGACGTTCGACCGGAAGGAGTTCTCGCTTTCGAGGCGGACCGCGTGGTCGATCTCGGCGAGGTCGCGGACGTGGTCGACGACCGCCCGGATGCGCTCGGCGCCGCGACCCTCGACCTCCTCGCCGCCGATCACGTAGACGTCCTCCGGGGCGTCGGGCCGGAACTCGACCGTCGTCGTGGTGTTCGAGGGGGCGGTGCAGACGCTGATGCTGTCGTGGTACGGGAGGCGGAGTTCCGGGTCGCGCATCCCGTGGTACTTGACGAGCCCCTGGATGGGGTGGGCCCGCGCGGTGGCCTTCATACGTTGTCGCCCGTTCGGGGGCGGGTTAAGCGTGCTGAATGTCCTCGGCCCGGAGAGGGACGGAGCGCCGGTAAGGTGGGCAAACAGACGGCACGGACGGCGGGGAGCGCGAGGTGACGTGCCGTGCGTCCGCCGACCACCTCGCGGCGTCTTTCAGCGCATAGCGGCGATGGTCCCCTTCTCGTAGATAAAATCGATCCGCCGACGGGACGCCGGGGCGTCCTGCCGCGAAACCCGGGTGGTCCGGACGCGGCGTCCGCGTCTCCCCCCTCTTTTCTCTTTACTCGTCCACCTCTCCCGAAGCGAGCGCCTTCAGCGCGCTCGAAACCATTCCGATCCGCTCGTCCTGTCCGTCGATTCCGTGCCGTTCCGCGAGGAACTCGGGGTCGTTGTACGTCACCTTGACCGACCCGTCGTCGTCCTCCCAGACGAGCAGTTTCTGCGGGAGATCGATGCCGGCGGTCGGGCTCTCCTGCATCAGCGGCGTGCCGACCTCCGGGTTGCCGAACAGCAGCAGCGTCGTCGGTCGCAGGTCCTGGCCGACCGATTCGGCGTTCGCCGCGTGGTCGATCGTCGCGAGGAGCGCGAGGTTCTCGTTGCCCTCGATCGCCCCCGTGATCCGATCGACGGTCGCGCCGAAGCACTCGTCGCTCTCCACGGTTTCGAGACCGACGCCTTCGAGGGCGCACTCGCCTCCCAGTCCGGATGCTCCGTCGCCGGATCGGTCGTCGCTTCCATCGTCGGAGTGGCCGTCGCTTTCGTCGCCGGATCCGTCGTCCCCGCCCGCGACGGCGGTTCCCGCGCCGGCGAGTCCGAGGGCGACTCCGGCGAGTCGCACGAACGTCCGTCTGTCTTCGAGCATGATCCGGGAGAACAGAGCGGCCGCTCCGGGGAAGTAATGCGGCCGTTACAGCCCGTATCTGGAACCTACCGGGGCGTCGTCGGGGGCGGCATGCGACCGGACCGCCGCTCGTCGCTCGTCAGTACTCGTAGAAGCCCCTCCCGGTCTTCTTGCCGAGATCGCCCGCGTCGACCTTCCGCTTCAGGAGGTACGCCGGTTTGTACCGGTCGCCGAGTTCCTCGAACAGCGTCTCGCTCGCGTCCAGACAGATGTCCAGCCCGATGTGGTCCGCGAGTTCGAGCGGGCCCATCGGGACGTTCGTCCCGAGCTTCATTCCCGCGTCGACGTCCTCCTTCGTGGCGACGCCCTCGTCGAACGCCCGAATCCCCTCGTTGATCCACGGCATCAGGATCCGGTTCGTGACGAAGCCGGGCTTGTCGTCGGACTCCCACGTCTCCTTGCCGAGATTCTCCGCGAGGTCGTGGGCCAGCCCGACGACCGCGTCGTCCGTCTTCTCGCCGACGACCACCTCGACCCCGTTCATGATCGGAACGGGGTTCATGAAGTGCAGGCCGACGACGAGTTCCGGACGCTCGGTCGCGCTCGCGATGGTCGTGATCGAGAGCGTGCTCGTGTTCGTGGCGAGAACCACGTCCTCGTCGACGGTCTCGTCCAGGTCGGCGAAGATGTCTCGCTTTACGTCCATGTTCTCGACGGCCGCCTCGACGACGAAGTCGCAGTCCGCCAGGTCGTCGAACTCGGTCGTTCCGGTGATGCGGCCCGTAATCTCCTCGGCCTCGTCCTCGGACAGTCGGTCCTTGCTCACGAGCCGCGAGAGGCTGTCGTCGATGCTCTCGAACCCGCGGTCCAGGAACTCCCGTTCGAGGTCGCGCATCACCACGTCGTAGCCGGCCGTCGCGGCGACCTGCGCGATGCCGTTGCCCATCGTCCCCGCGCCGATCACGCCGATCCGCTCGATGCTGTCCATGCCACGCATGCCCGGGAGTGGCGTCGGCACCGACGTAAGGATAGCGGAGCGCCCCGATTCGTCCCGCGTCTGACGAAACGTTCAACCTGGAATACAGGTTGAGAAAGTTTCAAGTCACTTCGGGAGAATGTTCGTTCGTCCGGTGAGAGGGGAATGAGCGAGGATACGAACGCGGGGGAGGCGATCGAGGACCCGACCGACCTCCGGTTTGTCGGACCGGCGACGGCGACGGTGCTCGCGGATCGGAACGTCGACGCGACGGACATCGCGGGACGGCGCGTCTCGTACGCGCAGCTCGTCGAGGCCGGCGTGAATCCGGGCGTGGCCGCCCGGATCAGGCGCGAGCACTCGCTCCCCTGGTCGTTCGAGTCCACGGGGGCGGATCTGAAACGCCGCTCGACGCAGATACGGGGACTCGGCGAAGCCGAGAGAGCCTGGGTCGCCGCCAGTTCGGGCGACTGGGACGCCGACCAGTCGCCCTCGTCTCCCGCGGAAACCGACGGGAGCGGCGATCCGAAGGCCGCCGAGACGGCCTGGCGAACCCGCAGCAGACCGACGCCCGTGACCGCGCTTCCGTCGGTCGACGCGGAGAGCGCGGCGCTGCTCGCGGAGGCCGGCATCGCGTCGGTCCGGCGGCTGGCGACGGCCGATCCCGACCGCGTCGCCGACGTGCTCGACCTCGACGCCTCGACGGTTCGAAGGTGGCACGAGGCCGCGCGCGACCGCGGAAGGCGGGAGTAGGGTTTACTACTCCCGTAGTAATTATCTTCACTATTCTATCCCGTGTAAAATCTGGATAGAGGCCTCTACCTCCCAGAAATCGGACGTTCCCGGTTCGTCACGCGGCCCCTCCATTTATATAGTTGGTTGCCGGAGATGCAACCGAATGCTTCCACACGCCGACGAAGCGATCACCCGGGACGAGAAGGCGCTGATCCTCGCGTACGACCACGGGCTGGAGCACGGGCCGGTCGACTTCGAGCCAGTCCCGGAGACGACGGACCCCGAGACGGTGTTCGAACTCGCCACCCACGACGCCGTGACGGCGCTCGCGGTGCAGAAGGGCGTCGCGGAGGCGTACTACCCCTCCTACGAGGACGACGTGACGCTCCTGGCGAAGCTCAACGGGACGTCGAACCTGTGGATGGGTGAACCGGACAGCTCGGTCAACTGGTCGGTCGACTACGCCGCCGACCTCGGCGCCGACGCGATCGGCTTCACCGTGTACGGGGGTTCGAACAAGGAGGTGGAGATGACAGAGGAGTTCCGAGACGCCCACGAGGCTGCCCGCGAGCACGACATGGGTGTCGTCATGTGGTCCTACCCGCGCGGGCAGGGGCTGAAGAACGATCGGAGCCCCGACACGATCGCCTACGCCGCCCGCATGGGGCTCGAACTCGGCGCGGACATCACGAAGGTCAAGTACCCCGGCACGCCCGAGGCGATGGAGTGGGTCTGTCAGTCCGCCGCGGGGACGAAAGTGGTCATGAGCGGCGGGTCGAAGACGGACGACCGGCAGTTCCTCGAAACCGTCGAGTCGGCGATGAACGCGGGGGGATCCGGCCTCGCCGTCGGGCGGAACGTCTTCCAGCGCGAGAACGCGACGGAACTCCTCGACGCGCTGGAGGCGGTGATCTTCGAGGGCGCGACGGCCGACGACGCGCTGGGCGAGATGTCGTCCGCCGGCGAAGAACGCGCGGGCGCGGCGCTCGACTGACCCGATGGGTACGACCGTCGCTCCCCCCGGGTCGCCGGAGTTCGATCCGATAGACGAGGTCATCACGACCGTCGCGGCGCTCGCGCCCGAGATCCGAAGCTGCCTCCCCGGCCGGCGGGTGAAGCGCGACGAGACGAACCCGAGCGGCGAAGAGCAGTTGGAGGCGGACGCCTACGCCGACGAACTCCTCCTGGAGCGGCTGGGCGCGATCGACGGCGTCGTCGAGTACGCGAGCGAGGAGCGCGAGGAGGTGATCGCCGTCGGCGAGGGCGAGGGCCTCTCCGTCGGCATCGACCCCCTCGACGGCTCGTCGAACCTCAAGCCGAACAACACGATGGGGACCATCGTCGCCGTCTACGACCAGCCGCTCCCCGCGGCCGGGGGGGATCTCGTCGCGGCGGCGTACGTCCTCTACGGGCCGATCACCACGATGGCCGTCGCCCGCGACCGGTCCGTCACCGAGTACGTCGTCGACGACGGGGAACTCGAAGCCGTCCGCGAGGACGTCGCCCTCCCGGACGATCCGCTGGTCTACGGCTTCGGCGGGCGCGTCCCCGACTGGACGCCCGAGTTCACCGAATACGCCCGCGAGGTCGAAAGCGACGAGAGCATGAAGCTCCGCTACGGCGGGGCGATGATCGGCGACATCAACCAGGTGCTCACCTACGGCGGGGTGTTCGCCTACCCGACGCTCCGGTCGGCCCCCGAGGGCAAACTCCGCCTCCAGTTCGAGGGGATTCCGATCGGCTACATCATCGAGTCGGCCGGGGGCCGCTCGTCGGACGGCGAGCGCTCGCTGCTCGCCGTCGAGCCCGACGCCCTCCACCAGCGCGTGCCGCTGTACGTCGGGAACGCGGCGCTCGTGGAGCGACTCGAATCGGCGCTGGCCTGAGCGTTCGCTCCGGTCGCCGGCCCTTCCGGCCGAAGGCACTCTCCTGTCGGGAGGCTCGTTTTCGAACGCGGAGTCGCCGGCGGAGCGGCGCGGCGACGGCCCGCGTCGGGGCGGATTCACATGGAAAACCATTTGCAACCGTCGGACGGAGGTCGCACCATGAAGGTCCGCATCGGCGAGGGCGCGAGCGAAGACGAGGCGAGCGCCATCGCCACCGCGCTCGCGAAGCATCTCGGCGTCGACATCGAGGTACACGTCGGGGGCGACGACGCGCCCTCGGCGACGGCCGAACCGCCCGAAACCGAGTACCCGCTGGACGACGACCTCGGGCCGACCGAACGCGAGGCGGCCCTGCGGGCGGAGATCGAGGACATCCTGCAGGGAGGCCCCGAGAAGTACCGGGAGCGCCTCTCCGACCAGGGGAAGCTGTTCGTCCGAGACCGGCTCGATCTCTGGTTCGGCGCCGACGGCGTCACATTCGAGGACGGGAAGTTCGCGCACTTCGACGCGTGGCACCCCGACAGCCCCGAGGTGGAGGAGTACGATCCGAACGACCGCCTCCCGGCGGACGGGATGATCACGGGGGCCGCCGAGTTCGAGGGTCGCGACCTCCACTTCATGGCGAACGACTTCACCGTCAAAGCCGGCAGCATGGCCCGGCTGGGCGTCGAGAAGTTCCTCCGGATGCAGCAACGCGCGCTCAAGTCGGGCAAGCCGGTGCTGTACCTCATGGACTCGTCCGGCGGCCGCATCGACCAGCAAACGGGCTTTTTCGCCAATCGCGAGGGGATCGGAAAGTACTACTACAACCACTCGATGCTCTCCGGCCGCGTCCCCCAGATCTGCGTGCTCTACGGCCCTTGCATCGCCGGGGCGGCGTACACCCCCGTCTTCGCCGACTTCACGATCATGGTCGAGGGGATGAGCTCCATGGCCATCGCGAGCCCGCGGATGGTGAAGATGGTGACCGGCGAGGACATCGATATGCAGGACCTCGGCGGTCCGGAGATCCACGCGAAGTAC
Organism: Halegenticoccus soli; assembly: GCF_002844195.1. Classification (GTDB taxonomy): domain Archaea; phylum Halobacteriota; class Halobacteria; order Halobacteriales; family Haloferacaceae; genus Halegenticoccus; species Halegenticoccus soli. Next base: position 31,431 of record NZ_PEND01000007.1, on the reverse strand, counting down.
TCCGGCAGCGCCGACCTCGTCGCGCGCGACGAGGAGCACGCCCGGGAGCTCGTGGCGGGGCTGCTCTCGTACCTGCCGGACAAGGCGGGCGAGAAGCCGCCGCGGAGCGAGCCGAAGCCCCCGAAGTACTCGCCGGACGGCATCGACGAGCTCATCCCCGAGTCGCCGAACCGCCCGTACGACGTGTTCGACCTGATCGATCGGATCGCGGACGCGGAGTCGACGTTCGAACTCAAGCCCGACTACGGAACGGAGATCGTCACCGCGTTCGTCCGGATCGGCGGGCGACCCGTCGGCGTCGTCGCCAACCAGCCGATCGAGCGCTCGGGGGCCATCTTCCCCGACGCGGCCGAGAAGGCCGCCGAGTTCATCTGGACCTGCGACGCCTACGAGATCCCCCTCCTGTACCTCTGCGACACGCCGGGGTTCATGGCCGGCTCGCAGGTGGAAAAGGACGCGATCCTGGAGAAGGGCAAGAAGTTCATCTACGCCACCTCGTCGGCGACGGTCCCGAAGCAGACCGTCGTCGTCAGGAAGGCCTACGGCGCGGGCATATACGCGATGGGGGGGCCCGCCTACGACCCCGAGAGCGTCATCGCCCTGCCGAGCGGGGAGATCGCCATCATGGGTCCGGAGGCGGCCATCAACGCGGTGTACGCGAACAAGCTCGCCGCCATCGACGACCCGGAGGAGCGGGCGGCCCGCGAACGGGAACTCCGCGAGGAGTACCGGGTGGACATCGACGCCCACCGCATGGCGAGCGAAGTCGTCATCGACGAGATCGTCCCGCCGAGCGACCTCCGGGAGGAGCTGGTGCGGCGGTTCGACTTCTACGAGACCGTCGAGAAGTCGCTGCCGGACAAAAAGCACGGCACCGTCCTCTGATCGGCGGGAGCGAGGCGTGTCCGACCCGGAAACGAGGTTCCTGGCCGGTTTAGGGACCCATTATCGGATTTTTGGGTGTGGATAGTATTCGTCCGTACGCGCGTCGGGTCGGTCATGGCCGCGACGGAGGGAACCGCCGCGACGTGTCTCCGCGAGCTCGCCCGGGGCGTCGCGTGCGCCGTTCGAAACCGATCGACGTCCTCGCTCGACTCGGTCGACCGAGTCGAAACGTACCTGTGGGCGGCCGTCCTCTCGCTGTTCTGGCTCGACATCGGACTGACAGTCGTCGGGCTCCGGCGGGGCTTCGCCGAGGCGAATCCGGTCGCCGTCGCGGCCATCTCGGCGTTCGGTCCCGTCGTCGGCCTCGCGGGGCTCAAGGGCGCGGCGCTCTCCGTCGGCGTTCTCGGGTGGCTGATCGTCCCCGTCAGGTACCAGCGATTGATCCCCGCGCTGTTGTCGCTCCCCTGGATCGTCGCCGTGTGCGTCAACGCCGCGGTGCTCGGCGGGCTACTCTGACGCGCGGTCGAAACCCGCCCGATTTCGCATCTCGATCGCGATCCGGATCCGCCGGACGGCCGCCAGGACTTCCCGCCACTGGTCGACGCTGCCCGGGACCTCCTTTTTTTCACCGCGGTTCACCGCCCCGTCGTCGATCAACTCGCGCACTTCTCGCGGATCGGGGACGTCGACGAGGACGGCGTCGGGGCCGCCCGCGACCTCCGCGACGACGGTGCCGTACCCGAAGAGCGATCCGCGAACCGACTGCCGGGAGGCCGTGTTCTGAACCAGACTGAGGGGCACTCGCCGGACGGAGCGACCGAGGACGCCGGTTTTGATCCACAGCGTGCGGCCGGTGAGGACGAACGCGGTGTTCGTGACCCGGAGAGCGGCCGCCAGCGGAGGGAGGAGTCCGAACGCGGCGAGGGCGAGAGCGAGCGGATCCACCAGTGCCGCCAGCCCCGCCGCGGCCGCGACGACCGCGAGGCCGACGCCGACCGCCGGGAGGACGCGCGCGAGCCGAGGGCGACCGCGCCACCGCACCTCCTCGCCCTCCCGGAGCCACAGCCAGGATTCGTCCGCACTCACGGCTCTCGGTCGCCGTCGCTGTCGGGTATCAGCTCCGAGGGCGCGGGAGCGGTACCGGCACCGCTCCGGTCGCCCTTCCGGTCCTCGACGGTCGCGGCTCCGTCGGCCTCCAGCGTCCGCCTGATCGCCCGCAGTTCGTCGAGGATCTCGTCGAGAACCGCGGCCTTCCCGTCTGCCGTCTCCCGTTCGTCTCGGCGGTCCGTCCGCCGTCCGATGAGCTCCTGTACGGCTGCCGGATCGGGGACGCTCCGGAACCGGAGCTCGACGCCGGCGCTGCCGGCGGTGCTGACGTCGACGTCGCCGTACCCGAGGTACGCGCCGAGCGCGGTCTGGGTGTACGAGATGTTCTGCACCTTGTCGAAGCCGACTTTCTGGACGTCCCGGGAGAGGATTCCGGTCTTTCGGTACAGCCCGGACGTGGTGACGACGTAGTTCGTGTTCCGGTACCGCAGGTAGGCGGCGACGACGATCGGAATCCCGATCAGCACGAGCGACAGGGGGATCCCCACGGCGAGTTCCGGAACGAGACTGTAGCGGTGCGGGGTGCTGGCCCAGAGCACCTCCTCGTCGTCGTCGAGGGTCAGCCAGTCGAGCGGCGTGTCCGCGTCCATGAACGCGGGATGGCGGCCGACGGATAAAACGCTTGGCGGGCCCGCACCGTTCGACCCCGGCGCGCCCGCGTCACCCGGGGCGCTTCAGCGACAGCACCGTCCGGTCGAACTCGCAGACCAGCGTGTCGTCCTGGTTGTACGCCTCGACGCGCATGGTGACGACGCCGCGCTCGCCGTCGCTGGTCTCGCGCTTTTCGGTCACCGTCGACTGCGCGCGGATGGTGTCGCCGTGGAACACCGGCGCGGGGTGTTCGACGTTGTCGTACGAGAGGTTGGCGACGATGGTTCCGTCGGTCGTCTCCGGAATGGTGAGTCCGACCGCGAGGCTCATCGTGTAGAGGCCGTTGACCAGCCGCCGGCCGAACTGCGTGTCGGCGGCGAACTCGGCGTCCAGGTGCAGCGGCTGCTGATTCATCGTCATGTCGCAGAACCGCTGGTTGTCGCTCTCGCTCACCGTGCGCCGCTTTCCGTGCTCGATCGTCTCGCCGACCTCGAACTCCTCGTAGTAGCGTCCGGGCATGCGCGGCGAGTCGCGCGAGCGGACGAAAACGGTGACGGTCCGTCGACTCCGTACGTGTGCCATATTAGGTCATAAATGAACCCAATACAATAATAATTATATGGTGGCGCGGACGACACCGAGTGAATGCCCCCGACGCGAGAGAGACGGAGCGATCGGCGGGCGGTTTCTGGACGGGCGGCGTGCGACTCACGCGCACGCGATCGCGCGCCTTCGCCGACAGAGCGAACGTACTCAGTCATGTCATCCGCAACAGCTACGGCACCGGAACTGGAGGAGTCGGAGACGGCCGTCGAGACGGCGCGACGGCAGCTCGAACGCGCGGCGGCGCACCTGGACGTCGACCCCGGGATCATAGAGCGGCTGAAGCACCCGGACAAAGTCCACCAGGTGTCGATCCCGCTTCAGCGCGACACGGGCGAGACGGAGGTCTACACGGGGTTCCGCGCGCAGCACGACAGCGTCCGGGGCCCGTTCAAGGGCGGGCTGCGGTACCACCCCGACGTGAGTGCCGAGGAATGCGTCGGGCTGGCGATGTGGATGACCTGGAAGTGCGCCGTGATGGACATCCCCTTCGGCGGCGGCAAGGGCGGCGTCGTGGTCGACCCCAAGACCCTCAGCGACGGCGAGAAGGAGCGGCTCACCCGGCGATTCGCAGAGGAGCTGCGCGACGTGATCGGACCGATGCGCGACATCCCTGCGCCGGACATGGGGACGGACCCGCAGACGATGGCGTGGTTCATGGACGCCTACTCGATGCAGGAGGGCGAGACGATCCCGGGCGTCGTGACCGGCAAACCGCCCGTCATCGGCGGGAGCCGCGGCCGCGAGGAGGCCCCCGGCCGCAGCGTCGGGATCGTCGCCCGCGAGGCGATCGACTACTACGGCTGGGAACTCGAAGAGACGACGGTCGCCGTGCAGGGGTTCGGCAGCGTCGGCGCGAACGCCGCGCGCTACCTCGACGACCGCGGTGCGACCGTCGTCGCTGTGAGCGACGTCGACGGCGCGGTGTACGATCCCGACGGCCTCGACACCCGCGACGTCGAGGGTCACGACGAGCGCCCCGGGATGGTCTCCGGCTACGACGCGCCGGAGACGCTGTCGAACGAGGAGCTACTCCTCCTCGACGTGGACGTGCTCGTACCCGCCGCGGTCGGCAACGTCCTCACCGCGGCGAACGCGAACGACGTGCGCGCGCGGATGATCGTCGAGGGGGCGAACGGTCCGACGACGACGGGCGCCGACGCGATCTTCGAGGAGCGCGGGATCCGGGTCATCCCGGACATCCTGGCGAACGCGGGCGGCGTCACCGTCTCGTACTTCGAGTGGCTCCAGGACATCAACCGGCGGGCGTGGTCGCTCGAACGCGTCAACGACGAACTCGAAACGGAGATGCTCAAGGCGTGGAACGCGGTCCGCGACGTGGTCGAAGAGCGGGGCGTGACGTGGCGCGACGCCGCCTACGTCGTCGCGCTGTCGCGGGTCGCCGAGGCGCACGAAGCGCGCGGTCTCTGGCCGTAGGCGCGGCGGGATCCCGTCGATTCGGTTGGCGGACTCCGAGACGGCGCGCACCGCTCGGGCGACGCGGCGAACAGGTGGCACGAGCGGCGTCGCGCCGCCGACCCCGGCCTCTCCGACGACTCCCTTTTCGGAACGGGCGGCCGCCGGGGCGGCGTTTGCGACGTTAACGCGGGACGGCGTGCCACGCGACCGCGGCTCGCCCCGCGACGGGCGTCAGGTCACGCCGGGTCTGGTCCCGCCATGATATATGAACGTTCGCCCGCGTCGTATTCACCATGGCTCGCAGAAGCGTTCTGTTCTCGCCGGGCGACCGCCCGGAACTGATGCGCAAAGCGCCCGGCACCGGCGCCGACACCGTCGTGTTCGACCTGGAGGACGCGGTCGCCCCCGCGCGGAAGGCGGAGGCGCGCGACGCGGTCAGGAGCGTGCTCGCCGACCCCGAGTTCGACCCCGACGCGGAGGTCTGCGTGCGGGTCAACCCCGGGCAGACCGCGGCGGACGACCTCGACGCCGTGCTCGCGGAGGACGCGCGCCTCGACGCGGTGATGGTGCCGAAGGTGGCTTCGCCTGCGGACGTGGAGGACGTGGACGCCGCGCTCGCCTCGCGCGGGCGAGAGGCGGCGATCCTCGCGCTGATCGAGAGCGCCGCCGGGGTGCTCGCGGCACGCGAGACCGCCGCCGCGGAGGCGACGGACGCGCTCGTGTTCGGCGCGGAGGACCTGGCGGCGGACGTCGGCGCGACGCGCACGCGCGAGGGGACCGAGGTGCTGTACGCGCGGGAGCACGTCGTCCTCGCCGCGAGCGCGGCCGGCGTCGAGGCCGTCGACACGGTCTACACCGACTTCGAGGACGCGGAGGGCCTGGCGGACGAAACCGCGTTCGCGGTCACGCTCGGGTACGACGGCAAGATGGCGATCCACCCCGCCCAGGTCCCCGTGATCAACGACGCGTTCACACCCGACCCCGAACGCGTCGAGTGGGCGCGGAAGGTGCTCGACGCGCGCGACGAAGCCGAATCGGAGGGTCGCGGCGTCTTCAGGGTCGAAGGGGAGATGATCGACGCGCCCTTGATCGCGCAGGCCGAGCGGATCGTCGAGCGGGCCCGCGCGGCGGACGAAATATAAGGAATATGTATTTTTAGGTATGGTATCAATACGGCAGGCTTATTCGTCGTCCGGTTGGTGGCTCATGCATGGCGGAGGAGGCTAACCCGTTCGAAAGTCTGCAGGAGCAGATCGACGACGCGGCGGCGTACCTCGACGTGACGCCCGACGTCCTCGCACGCCTCAAGCACCCCGAACGCGTGCTCGAGGCGAACCTCTCGGTCGAGATGGACGACGGGCGCATCGAGGTGTTCCGGGCGTACAGATCGCAGTTCAACGGCGACCGCGGGCCGTACAAGGGCGGCATCCGCTATCACCCGAACGTCTCGCGCGACGAGGTCAAGGCGCTCTCCGGGTGGATGGCGTACAAGACGGCCATCGTCGACATCCCGTTCGGGGGCGGCAAGGGCGGCATCGCCCTCGATCCGGACGATTACAGCGACGCCGAACTCGAGCGAATCACGCGCTCGTTCGCGAAGGAGCTCCGGCCCTTCATCGGCGTGGACAAGGACATCCCGGCACCCGACGTGAACACCGGCCAGCAGGAGATGAACTGGATCAAGGACACCTACGAGACCCTGGAGAACACGACCGCGCCCGGCGTCATCACCGGGAAGGCGCCCGACAGCGGCGGGAGCGCGGGGCGCGTCGAGGCGACGGGGCGCTCGACGATGCTCACCGCCCGCGAGGCGTTCGACTACCTCGGCGAGGAGATCGACGGCGCGACGGTCGCGGTCCAGGGGTACGGCAACGCGGGATCGGTCGCGGCCTCCCTGATCGAGGATCTCGGCGCCAAAGTCGTCGCGGTCTCGGACTCCAGCGGCGCGGTGTACAACTCCGAGGGCATCGACGCGCGCGCGGTGAAGCAGCACAAGAACGAGACGGGGAGCGTCACCGGCTACCCGAACGCCGAGGAGGAGCTGTCGAACGAGGAGCTGCTGACGCTCGACGTGGAACTGCTCATCCCGGCCGCGCTGGAGAACGCGATCGACGGCGACCTCGCCGAGGACGTGCGGGCCGACGTGATCGTCGAGGCCGCGAACGGCCCCCTCACCCCGGACGCCGACGACGTGCTGACGGCGAAGGACGTGTCCGTCTTCCCGGACATCCTGGCGAACGCGGGCGGGGTGACCGTCTCGTACTTCGAGTGGGTGCAGAACCGCCAGCGCTTCTACTGGTCGGAAGAGCGCGTCAACGACGAACTGGAGCGCGTGATCGTCGACGCGTTCGCCGATCTCGTCGCCGCGTACGAGACGAAGGACGTGCCGAACTTCCGGACGGCGGCGTACGTCGTCGCCATCGAGCGGGTGCTCAAAGCCTACCGGCAGGGCGGCAACTGGCCGTAGTCGGGCGGACCGGACCGACGTCTCCAGCCCTCCTTCGTTCTCCGGCGGCACGTTCTTCTGCACGAGCGTGTACAATTCCAGCGAGCGAGAACCCGAGCGTTTCAAGAGCCTGCACGAACCCCACTCACCTGAGATGCGTCAGGACCACCTCATCTCCGCACACCAGCTCACGCGGGAGGACGTCGAGGCGGTGCTCGACCGCGCGTCCGAGATCGCCGCCGACCCCGCGGCGTTCCGAACGCGCCGCGCCGGGGAGGTGCTCGCGCTCTGTTTTTTCGAACCGAGCACCCGCACGAAGATGAGCTTCGACACGGCGATGAAGCGCCTCGGCGGCGACACGGTCGACATGGGAACGGTCGAGTCCTCCTCGATCACGAAGGGCGAGACCCTGGCCGACACCGTCCGGGTCATCGAGGGCTACGCCGACGCGATCGTGCTCCGCCACCCGAGCGAGGGGGCGGCGAAGATGGCCGCGGAGTTCGTCGACGTGCCGCTCGTCAACGCCGGCGACGGGGCGGGCCAGCACCCGACCCAGACGCTCCTCGACCTCTTCACCATCCGCGAGAACCACGGCCTCGACGACATCACGATCGGCGTCATGGGCGATCTGAAGTACGGCCGGACGGTCCACTCGCTCGCGCACGCGCTCACGAACTTCGACGCGCGCCAGCACTTCGTCAGCCCCGAGAGCCTCCGCCTCCCCCGGAGCGTCCGCTACGACCTCCACGAGGCGGGCGCGCAGGTGCGCGAGCACACGGATCTCGAGGAGATCCTGCCGGAGCTCGACGTGCTCTACGTGACGCGCATCCAGCGCGAGCGATTCCCCGACGAGAACGAGTACCGCGCCGTCGCGGGCCAGTACCGGATCGACGCCGAGACGCTCGAAGCGGCGTCGGACGAGCTGACCGTGATGCACCCGCTGCCGCGCGTCGACGAGATCGCCCCGGAGGTGGACGAGACGGCGCACGCGCGGTACTTCGAACAGGCACACAACGGCATCCCCGTGCGAATGGCCCTGCTCGACACACTCCTATGAGCGACCACCAACTCCGCGTCAGCAAGATCCGAAACGGTACCGTCATCGACCACGTCACGGGCGGGCAGGCGCTCAACGTGCTCGCCATCCTCGGCATCGACGGCAGCGCGGGCGAGAGCGTCAGCGTCGGCGTGAACGTCCCGAGCGACAGGCTCGGCCGCAAGGACATCGTCAAGGTCGAAGAGCGCGAGCTCAGCCAGTCGGAGGTCGACGTCCTGTCGCTCATCGCCCCCGAGGCGACCATCAACATCATCCGCGAGTACGAGGTCGCGGAGAAGCTCCGCGTCGAGCGCCCCGACCTCGTGACCGGGGTGCTGTCCTGTCCGAACCACAACTGCATCACCAACGCGAACGAGCCGGTCGAATCGAAGTTCGAGGTCGTCGACGACGGCGTCCGCTGCACCTACTGCGGGACGATCATCAGAAAGCGGATCGCCGAGCACCTGGACGCGAGCTGATCGCCCTTCCGACGGTTCCGGACCGTCCCGGCGGTCGTCCGGACCGATCCTCCCGTCACGCCGCTCACGCCGCGGTTTCTCCGGGCATCGAAACGATCCCGAGCCGCCGCATCATCCCGAGGAAGTCCCAGCTCGCGAACGTCTCGACGATCCGGCCGTCTGCGATCCGGTGGACGACGAGCCCCTCGACCTCGACGCGCTTTCCGGTGGGTTCCGCGCCCATGAAGTCGCCCTCGTGGGTCCCCGTCTCCGTCGCCTTGACGACGACCGCGTCGTCGGCGACGTACATGTCGTCGATCTCGACCCGCATGTCCGGGAACGCCGCCCTGAACCCGGAGAGCATCTCCTCGAACTCGCCGGGACCGCGCTGGATATCGTCCGCGCCCGCGTCGCGGCGGACGTAGTCGGGGGCGAGGATCTCGTCGACCGCCGAGAAGTCCCCCGCGTTCACGAGTTCGTCGAAGAACCGGCGGACGACCGCCTCCTTCGGATCGGCGGCGCGCTCGCCCGCTGATTCGATCGGCTCGGCGGCGGATTCGATCGGCTCGACGACGCCCAGCTGCTCCAGCATGCCGTAGGTGTTGTAGGTGAGCCACGCCTCGGTCACCTTCCCGTCGGCGACCCGGTCGATCTCGATCCCGGAGACCGTCACCTCGCGGCCCGTCGGTGCCATCCCCAGCAGGTCGCCCTCGTGGGTCCCGCGGCCGGTGAACCGGAAGGCGACCGAGTCACCGTCTTGGAGCACCTCCTCGAACCGGATCTCCATGTCCGGGAAGGCGGTCCGGTAGGTGGTGACGTTGTGTTTGAATCCGTCGATCCCGCGGACCGTCCCCGACAGGGACGGCCCGTGTTCGACGTAGTCCGGCGAAACCAGTTCGTCGGCCACGTCGAGGTTACCCTCGTTGTAGCACTCGTCCTGCAGACGGCGTACCACATCCGCGTTCGTCTCTAGCGTTGCCACTTCCCTTCACCTCGTGTAGATAGTACGTCGCACTCCGGCATCAATGTTGACAGATAGCACACTTCGGGACGCTCCGGGCGGCCGGTTCGTCCTGCGAACGAGTCGGACGGGGCGACCTCGATCGGAGCGAACGACTTACCCCGTCGGCTTCCGAAGTGGACGCCATGTACGGGGTCGTCACGCGCAACGCGAAGGAGGTCGACTGGCCCGAGTTCGACCTGGCGTTCTACGAGGTCAAGGACGTGACCGGGCGGGCCGCCGCGCCGCTTTCGGACGCCGTCAACATGGTTTCCTGTTTCGGCGACAACGCCGCGGCGAACGGCAACCCGGAACTCGTCCCCGTGAACCCGGACGGCGAACTCGCCACCCGCGATCGGACGTACTTCGACTGGGCGTACATCTGCCCGACGAACGAGAAGTACTGCGCGGGACTGCTCGAAATCGTCGACGACTGCGTCGCCGAGAACGAGGACGTGCGGCTCGACGACGTGGGATTCCCGCGCGAGGAGTACTGCCACTGCGACAGGTGCACCCGCCTGTTCGAGGAGAGCGGCTACGACGACCGGTTCGAGTGGCGCGCGTCGGTCATCACCGACTTCGTCGCCGAGGCCGCGGCGCGGATCCCGGGTCGGACGTACCTGACGCTCTACCCCGACCCGTACCCGGGCCACCTCTACCGTCGGGCGGGCCTCGACCTCGACGCCCTCGCGGAGCACGTCGACGAGTTCGTCGTCCCGCTGTACGACACCCACTACGGGACGACCTACTGGCTCGAAACCATCGCGAAGGGGTTCGAGAGCGCGCTCGGCGGGGCCGAACCGAGCGGTTCGGCGCTCGATCGGCGGTCCGAAGACTCCGAGGGAGGGACGCCGTTTTCGATCGAGCTGTACGCCGTGAACGTCGACGTCGACGACCTGGTCCACGCGACGGAGGTCGCAGAAGCGTACGCGAAGGACGTGTTCTTCGGCTACGACGCGAGCAACGCCGCCGCCGCCATCCGTCGGAAGAAAGCCGACGCCCGCGAGGGCGTCACGCACGGCGGGGACCGCGACTAACCGAACGGTCCGTACGTCAGCGCCCAGACGACGCCGATACCGAGTATCGTCACGAGAATCGCGACGGCGAAGAGCCCGTACAGCAGCCGCCGCTGTCGGCGGGTGGGTTTTGCCATGGCGGGCCAACGGGCGGCAGCGGCTTAGTTCGCGGGGCCGCCCGCGCCGCCGACCGTTCCGACGATCGACAAAAATGCTATTTCGCACCATGCCATTTGAGTACACATGGCAGTGAACGCCACCACCACGAACCGCTCCCGATGCCTCAAGTGCGGCTTCACGGCCCCGGCCGGCGGCGACGAGTGGGACCACGTCGTCTCGCCGCCGCTCGGGCGGATGACCCAGTGCCCGGAGTGCGGATCGACGAACGTGATGAGCGGCCGGTGAACCGCGTTCGGCGTCCGCCGACCGTCGCGGAGACGGGGGCGTGATTCCGCCGGTCGGGCCAGCCCACCGGGGACCGGCCGCTCGGGCACAACGTCCATTGCGCCGCCGGACGAAGAGGGGGAGACATGCCTCCCCGACGCGTCATCATCGACACCGACACCGCGGGCGACGACGCGCTGGCGATCCTGATGGCCGTCCTCTCGGATCGGCTCGACGTGGACGGCGTCACCGTCGTCGCCGGCAACGTCGAGTTCGACTACCAGGTCGAGAACGCGAAGTACGCCCTCCGGCTCGCCGGCGCCGACGACGTGCCCGTCCACGAGGGCGCGCGACGCCCCCTCCTCAAGGACTTCGAGCACGCGGACTACGTCCACGGCGAGGGCGGGCTCGGCGGCGAGCTCTTTCCCGACACCGGCATCCCCTCCGCGGACGAGCACGCCGTCGACTACGTCCTGCGGACCGTCAGGGAGGACCCCGGCGAGGTGTCGCTCGTCTGCATCGGCCCCCTGACGAACGTCGCCATGGCGCTCCAGCGCGAGCCGGATCTGGACGACTACGTCGACGAGGTGTGGGTGATGGGCGGGGCGGTCAACGCGCCGGGGAACGTCACCCCCGCGGCGGAGTTCAACTTCTGGGTCGACCCCGACGCCGCGAAGCTCGTCCTCCGCGAGCTCGACGTGACGCTCGTCGACTGGGGGCTGACCCTCGACGCGTCGGTGCTCGGCGCCGAGGCGTTCGACCGCTTCGCCGCGTTCGACACGGCCTACGCCGACTTCTTCCGCACGATCGCCGAACCCGTCCGCGAGTTCACCCGCGAGGAGCAGGGCGTCGACGGCGCGACCCAGCCCGACTCGCTGACCGTCGCGCTGGCGATGGCGCCCGAGCTGCGGGGGGCGGCCGGGACGTACTACGCCGACGTAGACGAGCGCGAGGGGCTCACCCGCGGCCACAGCGTGGTCGACACGGCGGACGTCGCCGACGCCCCGGCCAGGACGCGAGTGATCGAGTCGGCCGACGCCGACCTGTTCGAGGAGCTGTTCGCCGGCATGCTCGAAGAAGGGGATCCCGAACGGCCGCTGTAGCGTCGCCGTTCGAGGGGGCGGACGGTCGTCAGCTCGGGCTGTCGCGGTCGTCGGTCGAAGCGTCGATCGTCAGTCCAGGTTCTCGATCGGATCGACGTTCTCCAGCGTCGGCTCCGGGCCGTCCGTCGGCGCGGCCCACTCGACGGCGTTTGCGAGCACCCGCAGTATCTCCTCCTGGTAGTAGATCGGATACGTCTCGTGGCCCGGGCGGAAGTAGAAGATCCGCCCATTTCCGCGGGTGTAACAGCACCCCGAGCGGAACAGCTCGCCGCCCTCGAACCAGCTCGCGAACACCAGCGTCTCCGGCGCGGGCACGTCGAAGCGCTCGCCGTACATCTCCGCCTCGGGCACCTCGAAGTACTCGTCGAGTCCCGCGGCGATCGGGTGGCCGGGCTCGACGACCCACACGCGCTCGCGCTCGCCGGCCTCGCGCCACTTCAGCCCGCACGTCGTCCCCATGAGCCGCTTGAAGATCTTCGAGTAGTGCCCGGAGTGGAGGACGAGGAGGCCCATCCCGTCGAGCACGCGGTCGCGAACCCGCTCGACGACCTCGTCGGACACCTCGGCGTGCGCGCGGTGGCCCCACCACGTCAGCACGTCCGTCCCGTCGAGCACCTCCTCGGTCAGGCCGTGCTCCGGCTCGTCGAGCGTGGCGGTCCGCGTCTCGAAGCCGCGCTCCGCCAGCCCGTCGGCGATCGCGGCGTGGATCCCGTCGGGGTACACCTCGGCGACCGCCTCGCTGTCCTTCTCGTGTCGGTACTCGTTCCAGACCGTGACGCGGGTCATACCCGGTGGTCGGCGGGGACGGTCAAGTAGGCACCGTCACGCCGCCGGCGGAGCCCTCGACGTTCGAAGCGAGGAGAGGCCGACGACGACGGAAGCGAACGCCCGGATCCGGCGTCGCTCAGGCGGTCTCTTCGCGCTCCCGCAGTTCGAACTTCTGGACCTTCCCCGTCGTCGTCCGCGGGAGCGCGTCGACGAACTCGATCTCGCGGGGGTGTTTGTACTCGGCGAGGTTCGAGAGGCAGTACTCGCGGATCTCGTCGGCCGACACCTCGGCGTCCGGCGCGGGGACGACGTACGCCTTGACGGTCTCGCCGCGCCGCTCGTCGGGGATGCCGACGACGGCCGCGTCCGCCACCGCCTCGTGCTCGAAGAGGAGCTCCTCGACCTCGCGCGGGTAGACGTTGTACCCCCCGGTGACGATCATGTGCTTCGCCCGATCGACGACGTAGTAGAAGCCGTCCTCGTCGTGGTAGGCGATGTCGCCCGTGTGGAACCAGCGCTTGCCGCCCTCCTCGGTGAACGCCTCGTCGTTCGCGTCGGGCAGGTTGTAGTACCCCTTCATCACGTTCGGACCGTGGATCACGAGTTCTCCCGTGACGTCGGCGAGGTCGACCTCGCCCTCGTCGACCGGACCCCGCTCGACGGGCGGCACCGACTCGAACGACTCGTCGACGACCATCGCCTCCACTCCGGGGAGGACCCTGCCGATGCTGCCGACTCGCCGACCCTCCTGGGGGGTGTTGAAGTGAGTGACCGGGGCCGTCTCCGTCAGCCCGTAGCCCTCGTAGATCTTGACGGGGTACAGCTCCTCGAAGCGGCGGAGCACCTCCGCCGGGATGCCAGCGCCGCCGACGCCGCACAGCCGGAGCGACGAGAGGTCGAAGTCGGCGGCGTTCGGCTGGTTGATGACGTCGTTGTACATCGCGGGCACGCCGTGCATCAGCGTCAGCTCCTCGTCGTCGATGAGAGAGAGCGCCTGCTGGGCGTCCCAGGACGGGAGCGGGTAGTACGCGCCGCCGCTGAACAGCGTCGCGTTCATCGTCACCGTCATCCCGTAGATGTGAAACAGCGGCAGCACGCCGAGCTGCTTGTCGCTGGCGCTGATGCCGTCGGGAACGATGGCCGCGGCCATCTCCGCGTTCGACGCCAGGTTGTCGTGGGTGAGCAGGACGCCCTTCGGTTTCCCCGTCGTTCCGGACGTGTACGGCTGGACCGCGACCTCGTCGTCCGGCCGGTCGACCGTTTCGAACGCCGGCTCGCCGAGGAACGCGTCGAACGGCGTCCCCCCGTCCGCGTCGCCCCCCACCGCGACGACGTGCTCGACGTCCGTCCCGTCGCGCACCTCCTCGACGAACGGGACGAGGTCCGAGAGCGCGACGACGGCTTTCGCCCCGCTGTCCGCCAGGAGGTGGCCGATCTCGCGGGCCTTGTACTGCGGGTTCATCGGGACGACGACGCCGCCCGCGCGCAGCGTTCCGTGGAAGGCGATCACGAACTGCGGGAGGTTCGGGAGGTACACCGCGACCCGGTCGCCCGGTTCGACGCCGCGCTCTGCGAGCCCCGAGGCGAACGCGCCGATCCGATCCCACAGCTCCGCGTAGGAGACCGATCGACCCTCGAAGCCGAGCGCCGTCTCTCCGGGGTACTCCGATGCCGCGTCCGCGACGTTCGTGACCAGGTTTGTCATGCGTAATCGACACATGGGGAGTCTTTGTCTAATAATTATCCCCGACTCGCGCCCGGCGACGGCGGCGTTTGGAGGCGCTTTTGTGGACGCCCCGCCAAGCGTCGGCGCATGACGAACCTCACCAGGCGGTCGGTGGTGCGGCTCGCCGGCGCGAGCGCACTGGCCGCCCTCGCGGGCTGTGCGGGCGGATCGGGCGGCGATCCGAGCGAGCAGACTCCGGTCGACGCGACGGGACGGTCCGGAGCCACCGTCGCCGTCGGCGCGGGCAACGGGTACCAGTTCGACCCCCCCTCGATCCGCGTGTCGGCCGGCACGACCGTCGTCTGGGAGTGGACCGGCCGCGGCGGCCAGCACAACGTCGTCGCCGAGGACGGGACGTTCGAGAGCGAACTCGCCGTGGAGGAGGGCCACACGTTCGAGCACGCGTTCGACGAACCGGGGACCTACGAGTACGTCTGCGTCCCGCACCAGCAACAGGGGATGCGCGGGACCGTCGAGGTCGTCGAGGACGGGTAGGTCCGACCAGATTCGACCGACTCCGCGGATCCCGATCCCGGCGGTTACCCGTCCCACAGGAGGTCGTCGAAGGCGTCTCCGAGGGTCCCCGGCCCGGCCGGGACGGCGACCTCGCCGTCCGCGACGGGGACGGGATCTGCGCCCAGGTCCTCCGCCAGCATCCCTCCGGTCGCCAGCCCGCACGGCGGCGCGTCCGGAATCGCGGCGGCGACGTGGACGGCCGCCGCGCGGGCGACGGCGGCGTCGATCGTCGTGGTGACGACGGGGGCGACGCCGCGCCGCTCGGCGGCGCGGGCGGCCCGGACGGTTTCGAGCGGCCCGCCGATCGCCATGGGTTTGAGGACGACGACGTCCGCGGCGTCCGCCCCCAGCACGTCGGCGAGGCGGTGCCGCGCGAGCGACTCGTCGAGCGCGACGTCGATTCCGCGCCCCCGGAGCGCCGCGTGGCCCGCGAGGTCGGCGGCGGGCAGCGGCTGTTCGACGTAGTCGAGATCGAGATCGGCGAGCGCGTCGACCGCGCGCTCGGCCGCGTCGCGATCCCACGCGCCGTTGGCGTCGGCCCGGAGGGTCACGCCGTCGCCGACCGCGTCTCGGACCGCCCGGAGGCGGTCGAGGTCGGCGTCGAGGTCGCGGACGCCCACCTTGACCTTCAGGCAGTCGAACCCCTCGCCCACGGCCTCCTCGGCCGCCGCGACGGTTTCTCCGACGGGGCCGTCGCCGACGGTCGCGTTCGCCGGGACCGACGAGGCGGCCGGTCCGCCGCCGCTGGCCTCGGCGAGGATCGACGCGAGCGGTCGACCCTCCCGCCGGGCGCGTCGATCCGCGTCCGCGAGCCCGATCCCGTGGCGCGCGGCGGGGCGGGCGCGGGGCCGTTCTCTCCGATCGGTTCCGCCACCCATCGGATCGTCTCCTCGATCCCGCGTGTCGCCTCCTCGGTCCCCCGGATCGTCTTCCCGATTCTTCGGGTCGTCTCCTCGGTCCGACAGGTCGCCCTCTCGATCCCTCAGGCCGTCTCCCCGGCCCCCCGGATCACCACCTCCGTCCAGCCCGCGGAGGAACGCGGCGCACTCCTCGAACGACTCCGTCCACCCGGGGAGCGGAGTCGCCTCGCCGACGCCGCGCGTTCCGTCGTCCCACTCGACGCCGACGAGGAACCCACGCCGCGCCGTGATCTCGCCCCGCGCGGTCGCCAGCGGTCGCTTCAGCGGGAGCGAGAACTCCTCCAGGCGCGGGCTCATCTCACACCGCCAGCCCGACGGCGAAGAGCAGCGCGAACGCCGCGAGCAGTTTGCCGGTCCGTTCGAGCGCCGGGTTCAGGGCCGCGCCGCCCGTCTCGGCGAGGACGGTTCGGGAGACGCGGACCGCGAGGGGGAGCGTCAGCCACGGGAGCAGCACCGCCGGCGAGTGGTCCGCGGCGAGCCAGAACCAGACCGGGACGGCGTACGCGAGCGCGAGCAGGCCGACGTACTGCGCGCGGCTGAACCCGTACCCGAAGCGGACCGCGAGCGTCCGCTTTCCCGTCTTCGCGTCCTCCTCGCGGTCGCGGACGTTGTTCACGACCAGGATATCCGTCGAGATCGCGGCGACCGGCAGGCTGGCGATCACGGCGGCGAGCGTGACGGTCCCCGGGGGGACGCCGACCGGGAACGGCGACGCGAGGACCGACGCCGCCTGCACGTAGTACGTGCCCGTGACGGCGATCACGCCGAAGAAGAGGAAGACGAAGAGGTCGCCGAGGCCGTGGTAGCCGAGGGGGTACGGGCCGCCGGTGTAGGCGACGCCGCTGGCGACGGACAGGAGGCCGACGACGAGGATGGGGACGCCGCCGACGTAGACGAGGTAGGTGCCGACGAGGATCGCCGCGGCGAAGGTGAGGTACATGGCCCGCTTCACCTCATCGGGCGGAATGAGCCCGGACTGGGTGACGCGGGTGAATCCCTCACGCTCGTCCGTGTCCGCGCCCTGGATCGCGTCGTAGTAGTCGTTCGCGAAGTTCGTCCCGACCTGGATGAGCGCCGCGCCGACGAACGCCGCGAGCGCGGGCAGGGGGGCGAACACGCCGTCGGCGAGGGCGAGGCCGACGCCCACGAGGACCGGCGCGGCGGCCGCCGGGAGCGTCTGCGGGCGGGCGGCCATCAGCCACGCCTTCGTCCGCGAGACGTTCTGCGCGCTCATTACAGGCGTGTGGGGTCGCCGGGACGGTGAAGGTTCGGATTCGCGACGGACCGCGCGGCGAACCCCCCGACCCGGACGTGCGCCGACGTCCGGCGGGGCTCTCCGGGACCGGTAACTACTCCCGCCCGCTGTGCGTCACGCTTCGTCGGTGCGCTCTCTTCGACGCTCCGCGGCCGGCGTGCCCCGCGGGACCGCTCTCGTCGTCGGTCTCGTCAGCGGGTCGCACGTCGTGAACCACATGTACCTCGTGCTGCTGCCGCCGGTGCTGCCGACGCTCGCCCGCGAGTTCGAGGTCAGCCTCGCGGCGCTCGGCGTCGCCATGGGCGCGCAGGCGTTCGTCAACACGGCCTGTCAGCTCCCGTACGGCTACCTCGCCGACGAGCGCGACCGGACGCTGACGCTGGGCCTCTGTCTGACGCTGGGATCGATCGGGGCCCTGATCCTGGCGCTCGCTCCGACGTTCGAGTGGCTGCTCGTCGGACAGGTCGTCGTCGGGCTCGGCGTCGCCGGCCACCACCCCGCCCACTTCCCCCTCCTCGCCGACGCGACCGCCGAGCGCAACCGCGCGCGGGCGTTCAGCGTCCACGGCTTCGCCGGCAACCTCGGCTTCGCGGCGCCGCCCGTGCTCATCACCGCGATCGCCGCCCACCCGGCGCTGACGTGGCGGCACGCGTTCGGGCTGATCGGCGGCGTCGGCCTTCTCTACGCGGCGGTCGCGGTCGCGGCCCTCCTGCGCGGCGTCGATCCCTCGATCCGGCGGCCGAACGTGGACGCGAGCGCGAGCGCGTCCGCCGAGGAGGGGCCGCGGTCGGTCGGCGACCGGATTCGCGCCGGAATCAACTCGATCGCGTCGGCTCCCGGAATCCTCGGGCTGGGGCTGTTCGCGCTCGTCGCCTCGACGGTGATGTGGGGCGTCACCTCGTTCGTCGTCGTGCTCCTCACGGAGGGCTACGGGCTCGACTCGGGAACGGCGAACCTCGCGCTGTCTTCGGCGTTCGTCGTCGGGGCCGGGCTCATCCTGGTCGGCGGGGACCTCGCCGATCGGGTGGGCCCCGGACCCGTCCTCGTCGGCAGCTACCTCCTCGTCGCGGCGTTCGTGTTCGCGCTCGCGTCGTTCGCCGTCCCGCCGCTCGCCGCCGCCGTCTGTGCGGTGTTCGCCGGGAGCGTCGGGAGCCTCAGCCTCCCCGCCCGCGACAAGCTGGCCGACGCGCTCTCCGCCCGCGACGACGTCGGGAAGAACTTCGCCGTGATCACGGTCGGCATCATGATCGGCAACGCCGTCGCCCCGCCGGTCTTCGGCGCGCTCATCGAGTCGAGCGGCCTCCGCCCGGCGTTCGCGGTCATCGCGACGGTCGCCCTCCTCGCCGTGGCGCTCGTCGGGACCATCGTCCGCCGCGTCGACGGCGCCGGGACCGGAGCGAAGGGGGCGGGGACCGGCGGCGACTGAGCGAACGTCGTCTCGTCGGAGGTGCGTGACGATTCGACTCTCCGTGGGAAAGACACAAAACCATCCCGCACGTAGCGAGCCCATGGGGACGGCACGCACGGACGACCGAGGCAGGCTCTACCTCCCGCGCGAACTCCGAGACCGCTACGGAACGGAGTTTCACGTCGTGAGGTATCAAGATCACGTTCGGCTCATACCGATCCCCGACGACCCGGCGGCCGTCATCCGGGACGAAGTCGGGGACGCGTTCGACGGGAAGTCGATCGACGAACTACGCGACGAAGCGCGGCAGCAGGCGATCGAGGATGCCGAAGAACACATACGTTGAGACGGATGTTCTGCTCGCGCTGGCGAAAAATACAGATTGGCTGAAAGAGCGCGCCGAGCGTGCCGTCGACGGTGACGAGTTCGAACTCGAAACGTCGGCGTACGCGTACCTGGAATTTCTCATGCTCGGGGAGCGATACGACTTCGATCAGGGCCGCGTCGCGGTCGCCCTCATGAGTATGGTTCCGATACGACCCGACTCGGATCAGGAACTGGTGCTCAAAGCGATCGAGTACCAGGACGAACACGGCGCGACCGCGTTCGACGCGTTCCACGCCGCCGTCGCCGAGACGCGGGGGCTTCCCGTCCTCGCCTCGGACAAGGCGTACGACGACTTCGAGGTAGAGAGATTCCCGCTCGAACCCGGCGAAGAAGACGAGTGACGTCCGAGGGTATTGCGACGCGAAGAATTTCACCTCGCGTCCAGGCGGGCGCGACAGACGCCAATCGGGGTGCAACGTTCGGCATCGACGAGGCCCCGTGAGCGCCCCTGAGAGACGGAAAACGTCAGTAGTGCCAGGGGAACCGCGAGAAGTCGGGATCGCGCTTCTCCAGGAAGGCGTCGCGGCCCTCCTGCGCCTCCTCGGTCATGTACGCGAGGCGCGTCGCCTCGCCCGCGAACACCTGCTGGCCGACCATCCCGTCGTCGGCCATGTTGAACGCGAACTTCAGCATCCGGATCGCGGTCGGGCTCTTGTCCATGATCTCGTCGGCCCACTCCAGCGCGACGCGCTCTAAGTCCTCGTGGGGGATCGCCTCGTTCGCCATCCCCATGTCCACCGCCTCGGCGGCGGAGTACGTCTTCCCGCGGAAGAACACCTCGCGGGCCTTCTTCTGGCCGACCTGCCGGGCGAGGTACGCCGAGCCGAAGCCGCCGTCGAAGGAGGCCACGTCCGGGTCCGTCTGGAGGAACTTCGCGTGCTCCTCGGAGGCGAGCGTGAGGTCGCAGACGACGTGCAGCGAGTGGCCGCCGCCGACGGCCCACCCCGGAACGACCGCGACGACCGGCTTCGGCATGAAGCGGATCAGCCGCTGGACTTCGAGGATGTGGAGGCGGCCGGCCCTCGCCTCGCGGACGGCGGGATCGTCGTCGGCCGCCGCCTCGTCGTCGCCGCGGTACTCGTAGCCGGAGCCGCCGCGGACGGACTGGTCGCCGCCGGCGCAGAACGCCCAGCCGCCGTCCTTCGGCGACGGGCCGTTGCCCGTGAGCAGCACGCACCCCACGTCCGCCCGCTTGCGGGCGTGGTCGAGCGCCGCGTACAGCTCGTCGACCGTGCCGGGGCGGAAGGCGTTCCGAACCTCGGGGCGGTTGAAGGCGATCCGGACGGCCGGCACGTCCACCGCCCGGTGGTAGGTGACGTCCTCGAACTCCCCCGTGACCTCCTCCCAGCGGTCGGGGTCCATGATCTCCGAAACCATGCTCGGAACGCCGGACGGAGCGCGCAAAAAGATTCCCGTCCGGCGGTAGACTCGGCAGGATCAGCCCGTCCGGTCGACCAGCGGTCCCGTCGGACTCGTCAGAACGGCGGTGACGAAGATCGCGCAGGCGGTTATCACTCCGAGCAGGATCTGCCCCGCGAGTACCGCCGAGTACGCGACCACGACGACGACGAGTCCGCCGGTCACGGCGGCCCGTCTGGCGCTAAATGCGGCTGCGATCCGCCCTGTGAGCGCACGCTCCGCGAGGAGCCACGCGATCAGGTAGATCCCCGCGGCCAAGGACCCTCCGACGAGCGGGTGCCCGGCGACGACGGAGTACGCGAAGACGAGGGCGATCGTCGACCAGACGACGGCGTGCCAGATTGGGGAGGACATGCGCCCCGCTACAGTGTCAGCCGATAAATCCTTTCTCGGTCACGTCCGCTCCGCGAGCGTCGGATCCCGATCCGATGCTGTTTCGAATGCGCTTCCGTTGCGGTTTCGGATGCGCCGCGAAACGACCGAGAGGCGACGGGTGATAGGCGACCGGCGCCAGCCAATCGGGGTTCGACGGGCGTCCGCGCATCGTCCGCGTCAGTCGGCTCCCAACCGCTCGCGGACGCGCTCCCGCAACCGCTCGCGCGTCCGGTGGCTCGACTCGGCGTCGGTCGCGACCTCGATCACGTGCGACCCGTCGGCCTCGACGGCGGCCCGGTAGGCGTCGCGGAAGGCGTCCCGGTCGGTCGCGCGGACGTAGTCGAGCCCGAAGAGGTCGCCGGTCGGCTCGAAGTCGAGCCCGTGGGGCGTCTTGAACTGCGACGTGAACGGCGGGTCGAACGCCTCGATCGGGAGCGCGTGGAAGATGCCGCCGCCGTCGTTGTTGACGAGGACGATCGTCGCGTCGACGCCGCAGCGGCCGACCGCGAGCAGCCCCGTCAGGTCGTGGTAGTACGCGAGGTCGCCGGTGACGAGCGTCAGCGGGTCGGTCGTCGCGCTGCCCGCGCCGAGCGCCGCGCTCGTGATCCCGTCGATGCCGCTCGCGCCGCGGTTGCCGAGGACGGTCAGCGCCTTCGCGGCGGGGCGCGCGAACCGGTCCGCGTCGCGGACGGGCATGCTGTTCGAGACGAACACGGTCGACGGATCGGGCGCGAGGGCCGCCACGTCCGCCAGGATCCGCCCCTCGAAGAACTCGTCCGTCTCGTCGAGGGCCTCCCAGTGCGCGCGCTCGGCCCGCTCGAACCGCTCGCGCCACTCGCCGCCGTCGGGTCCGGAGACGAGCCGCGAGAGGCGCGCCGCGAGGCGCGACGGGTCGGCCGTGACGAGGTCCGTGGCCGCGAACTCCGCCTCGCGCGGCTCGCCCGCGGGGTCGACGAGCAGCTGCCGCGCGCCGGTGGCCGCGAGGTACTTGCGGAGCGGCTTCGAGGTGGGCGGCGCGCCGAACCGGACGACGACCTCCGGGTCGGGCCACTCGTCGGCGACGGACCGGTCGAGGTAGGCGTCGTAGCCGCCGAAAACCGGCAGGACCCTGGTGTGGCCGCCGAACCGGAGGCCTGAGAGGGGGTCGGCGAGGATCGGAAAGCCCGTCGCGTGGCCGAGCGCCGCGAGCGCCTCGACGTCGAACCCCGGCGGGTCGGCCGGGCCGGCGACGATCAATCCCCGTTCGACCGACAGGGCGTCCGCAACCCGCCGGAGGTCTCGGTCGTCCAGCTCCGGCGCGCCCGCGGTCGTCCGGACGAACGCCTCCCCGCGCCCCTCGGCGGCGAGTTCGGGGAGGTCGTCCGGAACGTCCCCCGGCACCTCGGTCGGCTCAAGCGGCTTGCGGAACGGGAAGTTGAGGTGAACCGGACCGGCGGGCGTCCCCGTCGCCTCGGCGAGCGCGCGGGCCGCCGCCGTCCGCAGCGACCGGAGCTTCCGGGGCTCCGCCTCAGGCTCCGGGAGGTCCTTGTACCACCGGACCGCGTCCCCGTAGAGCTTCTCCTGGTCGATCGTCTGGTTCGCCCCGCTGTCGCGCAGCTCCGGCGGGCGGTCGGCCGTGAGAAGGAGCATCGGCACCCGCGCCCGCGACGCCTCGATCACCGCGGGGTGGTAGTTCGCGGCGGCCGTGCCGGAGGTGCAGACCAGCGGCGTCACGTCGCCCGTCCGCCGGGCGCGGCCGAGCGCGAAGAACGCCGACGCCCGCTCGTCGAGGTGCGAGAAGACCCGCACGTCCTCGCGGCGGGCGAACGCGGCGGTCAGCGGCGTCGAGCGGCTGCCGGGGGTGATACAAACGGCCGACACGCCGGCCTTCGCGAGCTCGTCGACGAAGGCCCGCGCCCAGAGGGTGTTCCGGTTCGGCGCGGTCATCGGCGCGGAGTTCCGGTTCGAGGGTCAATACTCCGTCGGGACGCATCGCGGTCGGGGCGCTCCCCGGCGGGGATCGGGTCCCGGGCGCTCACGGCCGCTCCAGTTCGTCCAGGATCGGCCGGTACTTCAGCTGCACCTCGTCCCACTCCCGGTCCGGATCGCTGTCGGCGACGACGCCGACGCCGGCGAAGAGCGTCGCGGTCCGGCCGGCGGCGACTGCGGAGCGGAGCGCGACCGCGAACGTGCCGTTGCCCGCGGCGTCGAACCAGCCGACCGGCGCGGCGTACCACCCGCGGTCGAACGGCTCGGTCTCTCGGATCGTCTCCAGCGCGAGTTCCGGCGGGAGGCCGCCGACCGCGGGGGTCGGGTGCAGCGCCTCGACCAGCGACAGGACGTGTTCGTCCCGGGCGAGCTCGGCCGTGATCGGCGTCCAGAGGTGCTGGACGGTCGCCAGCCGGCGGACGGTCCGCTCGCCGGTCGACACCGACGACGCGACGGGCGCGAGCTGCTCTCTGATCGCCTCGGCGACGAGTTCGTGCTCGTGGATGTCCTTCTCGCTCGTCCGGAGTTCCTCGGCGAGCCACTCGTCCTCCGCGGGCGTCTCGCCGCGGCCGGTCGTCCCGGCCAGCGCGCCCGTCTCGACCGTCCGCCCGCGCAGGCTCACGAGCCGCTCGGGGGTCGCGCCGAAGAAGCTCGGCCGCGGGTCGCGCGCCGCGGGTTCCGCGAGAAAGCGGTGACAGTCCGGGTACGTCTCGCCGAGCCGGGCGAGCGCGTCGGCGACGGACAGCTCCGACACCAGCTCGCACCGGAGCGCCTGCGCGAGGACGACCTTCCGAAGCTCGCCCGAGCGGATGCGCTCGACGGCGGCCGTCACGCCCGCGCGCCAGTCGTCCACGTCCGTCGTCCGGCTCCTGGCTGCGACCCCCGGCGGGTCGGCGATCGGACCGGGGTCCCGAAGGCCGGCCAGGCGCTCGCGCTCCCGGTCGAGCCGGCGTTCGACCGCCTTCGCCGTCGCGTCGGGGCCGACGGCGTTGACGGTGAGCCAGGTCCCGCCGGCGGTGTCCGTGACCTGCACGCGCGGGAGCACGAAGCGCGCGCCGGGAAAGCCGTCCCAGGGGCGGTGTTCGTCGGGGTCGTCTGGTTCGCTCCGGCCGTCGCGGTCGGCTCGGTCGTCGAGCTCGCCGGCCGCGGCCGGCCCGTCGTGGAACGCGAAGCCGCCGAACAGGCGGGGGCAGGCCGCCTCGGTGCCGGCGTGAACGTCCCCCGCGGCGAACAGCGACTCGGCGGCCTCCCGGACGTGCCGGAACCGGTCGGGCCCGTCGGCGGTGAGCGTCGCCGCCGCGCCGCCGCCGACGACGGTCGACTCGCCCGGCGCGGTCCACACCGTCCGCGGGGCCGACGCCTCGCGGACGACCGCCCGGAACGGGGGCGTCGGGATCCGGGTCGACCGGCTGACGAGCACCCCTCCGACGGTCGACCGGTCCGCGCGCGGCGATTCCATTGTGAGCGGCTCGGGACTCCGGACTCTTTACCCTAACTATACCGCTCTTCGTTCCACGGGTTGGCCGTGTTCGAGTACCCCCGCAGCTCCCAGTACCCGCGCTCGGGTTCCGCGAGGAACTCGACGCCGTTCACCCACTTCGCGCCCTTGTAGGCGTACTTGTGCGGGGTGACGACGCGGAGCGGGCCGCCGTGTTCCGGCGGCAGCGGCTCGCCGTCGTACTCGTACGCGAACAGCACCTCGTCGCGCATACACTCGTCCAGCGGGAGGTTCGTCGTGTAGTCGTCCATCGCGTGGAACATCACGTGGACGGCGTCCGCGTCGACGCCCGCGCGGTCCGCGAGGACCGGGAAGGGGACGCCCGTGAACTCGCAGTCGAACTTGCTCCAGCCGGTCACGCAGTGGAAGTCCTGGATCTGCGTCTCCGAGGGGAGCTCGCGGAACTCCTCCCAGGAGAACCGCAGTTCGTTCTCGACCGCGCCCCACGCGTCGAAGCGCCACGACTCGCGGTCCCACGACGGGGTTCCGCTCTTCGAGAGCACGGGAAAGCGCTTCGTCTCGCGCTGGCCCGGGGGGAGACGCTCGCCGCCGAACTCCTCGTAGACGTCGGTGACGTTCTTTGCCATATCCGTCCATCGGTCGCCGTTTACCTATGGTTACCGACTTGCGCCGATTCCTACCGGTTCGATCGGAATAAGTTACAGGATTCGAAATCGTACTTCCGGCGGACGAAAAATATCTTTTATCACCCGGATAGTATGGTTGGCTAAGCCGGACGTCGCCCCGCCAACTTTAAATACACCCTCTCCAAAGCCTCGCACGTTCAGATGCCGAAAGTCGAGATCAACATCCCCGAACATCTGGAGATGCAGATCGCCCAGCTCGTCGACCAGGGCGAGTTCGTAAACCGCGAGGAAGCGGTCGAGGACCTGCTCGCGACGGGCCTGAAAGCGTACAAGACCAGCGGGCCGATGGACGACGAACCGGGCTTCGAAGACGACGGAATGATGGGTCACGAGGACGAGTACGTCTTCTGACCCGTTCGGTCTGTGTCACCGGTTGCCGCGCTAGCGCGGACGAAACAATTCTTAAACCAGTAACGCGCTTACCCACGACCATGCACAAGGACGAACTCCTCGAACTCCACGAGCAGATGGTCACGATCATGGAGCACTTCCGGGCGCGGGAGGACGTCGATCCGGCGCTCTTCGAGCCCTACGAACAGCTCGGCGTCGACCCGTCCCACGTCCACAAGTCCAAGAGCGAGCACAAACACGCGGTGTTCGTGCTCGGGAACGCGCTCGCGTCCGCGATGAGCGACGACGAGTTCTCCAGCGCCGGCCGCGTCGGCAAGCGGATGGAGGAACTCGCCGAGGACGCGGAACGGAAGCTGTAGAACCGGACGCTTCGAAGCCGTCGGCGCGCCTCGCCGGCGTTCCGGATACCCGGTTCGAACACTCCGACCCGACGCGGGAAGGGCGGCGAGCGGCCGCGCCGGTCCGCGGGCGGATCAGCGGATTCAAGGCCGAACGACGGATCGGGTGACGTATGGGTTGGGTTCCCGGCGGAGTGCCCGTCGAACGCGCGGCGGTCGTCCTCGCGCTCGCCGCCTCGCTGGCGGTCGTTCGCCTGCTCGACCGGCGGTGGTCGCGGAAGCTCGCCGCGCTCCGCGGCCGGTTCGTCGCCGGCGTCCCGTGGGGAACGGTCGTCTCCGCCCTGTTCGTCCTCGCCGTGTACCTGTTCCTCCAGGGTGGGTGGAGCCGCTGGAACGCGCCGGTCGCGCTTCCCTTCACCGCGTGGTCCTACTTCTACCCGCTCGGCGTGCTCGCCGCGGCGTTCTCCCACGCCGGTCCGGGTCACCTGATCGGCAACCTCGTCGGGACGCTGACGCTCGCGCCGCTCGCGGAGTACGCCTGGGGCCACTTCCCGCGGGAGCGGGGCGCGTCGTCGTTCGGTTCGTGGCGGACGAACCCGTACGTCCGGGCGTTCGTCCTGTTCCCGCTCGGCGTCGTCGCGGTCGGCCTGCTCAACGCCGCGCTCGGTCTCGGGCCCGTTATCGGCTTCTCCGGCGTCGTCTTCGCGTTCGCCGGCTTCGCCCTCGTGTACTTCCCGCTCGCGACCGTGCTCGCGCTCGTCGCCGGTCAGGCGGTCCGGTTGGCGTACTGGGCGCTCGCCGACCCCGTCTCGACGGCCGCCAGCCGACCCACCTTTTCGACGCCGTGGTTCGCCGACATCGCGATCCAGGGGCACCTACTCGGCCTCCTGCTGGGGGCGGCGATCGCGCTCCGGCTCGCCCGACGCCGCGGCGACGAACCGCCCGCCGCGCTGCGGCTGTGGACGGGCGTGCTCCTCTTCGCGGTCGCGCAGTCGCTGTGGGCGGTGTACTGGTTCCGCGGCAACGGCGTGTTCGTCCTCTACCGCGCCTGGGGCCTCGTGCTCGTGACGCTGCTCGCCGGAATCGTGACGGCGGCGGCGACCGCCTCCGATCGGCGACCGCTCGCGCGCGTCGGCGGTGCGGCGCCCGACCCGGAGACGCTCCGCGGGTTCGTCGCCGGACTCACGAGCCGGGAGCTGGCGGTCGCGCTGCTCCTGGTGTGTACGGCCGCCGTCGCGGGGCCCGCCGTCGGGGTGAACCTCCTCTTCGCCGTCGGCGACGACGACCTGCCCGGCGAATCCGTGACCGTCCGGGATTACGAGGTGACGTACGCCGAGAACGTCTCGGACGGGATGATCGCGGTGATCGACGCCGAGGCGTTCGGCGAGCGGACGTCCGTGAACACCTCGGGCGTCATCGTGCGGAGCGAAGAGCGGGAGATCTGGACGACGGCCGTCTCCAAGTCGCGGCTCGCGTTCGCGGGATCCGCCAGGATCCACCTCGGCGGGGTCGGGTGGCGCGAGACGGTCGTGGCCACGAGGGAGGGGTGGAAGCCGGTCGGGACCGAACCGGTGTACCGGGTGTCGCTCGGCGTCGACGGCGCGTCGAAGCCGGTGTACGCCTCGCCGCGGTCGACCGCCGAGCCGGTCGTGATGGGCCGGAACGTCTCGGTCGTCGCCGAGCGGAGCGGCTTTTCGCTCGCCGTGACCCGGGGCAACGAGACGACCCGCGGGCCGCTCCCCGGCCCGGACGAGACGGTCGCGATCGACGGGCTCACGTTCACGAGAGAGGGGCGGAAGCTGTTCGCGTCGGCCGCCGACACGAAGGTGCGGATCGCGTCGAAGGAGCGGCACCGGGGGTAGTGCGGTGACGGAGCGGTACCGGGGGTAGCGTGACTGCTACGAAAATCCGAAACGGTAGCCCGAGCCTCGCTCAGTTCCACTCGATCCGGAACACTTCGGTCTCGATCTCCTTGCGGTCGGCCTCGTGGAAGTCGAACTGCCGGTCGAGGGCGAACGCCGCGCGGAACGCGTGGGTCACCTCGCCGCCGTTGTCGGCCGCGAACGCCTCGACGAAGTCGCGGCTGCCGGCGTTGTGGACGGAGTAGGAGACGTCCGCGAGGGACGCCGCCGCGGCGAGAAACGCCCGATCGGCGCCCTCCCGCCCCTTCTGCGCGCCGAACGGGGGGTTCATCACGACGGTGGTCGGCTCGGTCGGACACAGCGGCGCGCGCGCGGCGTCGCCGACGACCCAGTGGATCGGCGTCGTCGTCCCGACGCGGCGCTGGTTCTCCCTGGCCGTCGCCAGCGCCGCGGGGTCGAGTTCGAGGCCGACGACGCGGGCGGGCCCGCGGAGCGCCGCGCCGAGCGCGAGCATCCCGGTGCCCGCGCCGAGATCGACAACCGTCCGCCCCTCGACGTCCCCCTGGAGGTCGGCGACGTGGACGACGTGCGCCGCCAGCTCCGGCGGGGTCGGGTACTGTTCGAGCGCGGCCCGCGGGTTCTCGAACCCGGCGACGACGGCGAGCTGCCCTTCGAGGGCGCGCTTCGTCGCCATCAGGCCGTGGTTCGGAGCGAGACGTCGGCGTCGCCGACGAGCGCGAGCCGGACGCCCTCGCGGCGGGCGCGCTCTTCGAGCGCGGAGAGCGCGGGACGGACTTTCTCCGGGTCGCTCACCTCGTCGACGGCGAGTTCGAGTCGGCTCGCGCCGAGGAACGCGGCGGCGCGGACGTGCCGCCGGAGGCGGTCGGCCTCCTCCTGCGTCGCCAGCGAACAGTCCTCGGCGAAGCAACCCGAAACCGCGAGCGTCGCGGGCTGGTACCCTTCGTCGGCGAGTTCCGCCTTCAGATCGCGGAGGTACGACGGGGCGAGCGAATCGAGCGCGTCGCCCGCGATGCTGACCGGCGTGACGTCCGTCGGCCGACACGCGGCGACCGCCCGTTCGACGTTCGGCGAGTGAGACGTGCTCATGGCGCTTCCACATATTCTCCGGTTATACAAAAGCTTTTGTGAATGCTCAAGAGTAATATAGTCGGGTCGCTCACCGGACGATACCATCTAATTTTGAGACAGAATCCTACGTACTTTTCATTTCGACCATAAAAATTTTGCTGATTGAGCGTGTGTCAGCGATTCGGGGGTCACACGCTCCACCCCCGTTCCCCCGACACTCGCCGCCGAGCCGTACGTCCGGCGGGCGACGAGCCCACCGGCCGCGTCGCGGACCGACACCGCGTCGCCGTCGTTGTTCCAGACGGCCCGCTCCCGCCCCCAGTAGTAGTCGGTGCGCGCGTCCTCCCCGGACCCCGTGCGGAGCGTCAGCGACTCGCCCGGCCGAAGCGTCGTCCCGGCGGGGAACGCGTACCGGTGTCCCGCCTCGTCCTCGACGGTCCACCCGTCGAGCGACAGCGTCCGGTCGCCGCGGTTGGCGAGGACGACGTACTCGTCGCCGAGATTCTCGTTGTCGTTCCCCTCCGCGTCGGCGTGAACCGTCTCGATGGCGAGTCCCCCCTCGCCCGCGGGCCGCTGGTCGGAGCCGCCCCCCGCCGTCGCGCACGACCAGAGCCCGCGACCGTCGGCTCGGGCGTCGGCCTCAGCCGCCTCGTAGCGCTCGCGCTCGACGAAGCCGCTGTCGTACGCCCGCGCGTACCCCTCTCTGACCAGTCGGTAGTTGAACTGCTCGCCGCCGACGTAGACGTACGCGAGCAGGCGGCCGTAGTAACCCCGCCGGCCCTCGTTCTCGTCGAAGCCGAGTTCGACCGTCTCGCCGTCGAGCCGCTCCGTCGCGTAGTCGCTGGCCCGGTCGCCGTGGCCCCGGAGACACCGCCTGCCGCGCTCCGTGTCCGGGACCCCCTCGTACTCCGTCGGGTCGTCCCTGACGTGCACCTCCGGCGTGTCGACGCCGACGAGCCGAACCGTGTCGCGCGACCCGTTCGGGTACCTGACCTTCACGGTGTCGCCGTCGACCACCTCGACGACCGTCGCGGTCGCGGTCGGCGCCGTCGACGGGTGCGGCGTCGCCGTCGGCACCGATCTACCGGGGGAGGCTCCGGCGTCGGGCGATCCGAGCGGCGAGAGACAGCCCGCGGTCGCGAGCAGGAGCGCGGCGACGGCGGCGAGTACGCATGGGCGCGGCGGAGGTGCGACCGACGTCACGCGCCCAGATACGTCCGTGAACTTCATAAAGGCGGAGGACCCGACTGTGATAACCGTATCGCCGCCCGGCGGCGATTCCCCGTCGTACGGGCTCGAAGACGTGTTCGGGAACAGACCGGTACAAAGGTTTAAATTCGCTCTTGCCCACAAACCTTATAATGGAGCGTCCAACCCGTCAGCGTCAGCGAGCGCACGAAACGGAACAGGAGTCGGACGAGACAGTAAAATGCCCGGAATGCGGCTCGGCGGAGATCGTAACGGACGCCGATCAGGGCGAACTCGTGTGCGATGACTGCGGGTTGGTCATCGACGAGCGGTCCATCGACAGGGGGCCGGAGTGGCGCGCGTTCAACCACTCCGAACGGCAGAGCAAGTCCCGCGTCGGCGCGCCCATCACCGAGACGATGCACGACCGCGGGTTGACGACGACGATCGACTGGAAGGACAAGGACGCCTACGGGCGGTCGCTCTCCTCTGAAAAGCGCAGCCAGATGCACCGCCTCCGCAAGTGGCAGGAGCGCATTCGAACCAAGGACGCGGGCGAGCGCAACCTCCAGTTCGCGCTCTCGGAGATCGACCGCATGGCCTCCGCGCTCGGCGTGCCGCGGTCGGTTCGGGAGGTCGCGTCCGTGATCTACCGCCGCGCGCTCAACGAGGATCTGATCCGCGGGCGCTCGATCGAGGGCGTCGCCACGAGCGCCCTCTATGCCGCCTGCCGCCAGGAGGGCATCCCGCGCAGCCTCGACGAGGTCGCCGAAGTGTCGCGGGTGCCGCAGAAGGAGATCGGCCGGACGTACCGGTACATCTCCCAGGAGCTCGGCCTCGAACTCAAGCCCGTCGACCCCAAGCAGTTCGTCCCCCGCTTCGCCTCCGCGCTCGACCTGAGCGAGGAGGTCCAGGCGAAGGCGACGGAGATCATCGACGTGTCGGCAGAACAGGGGCTGCTGTCGGGGAAGTCGCCGACGGGGTTCGCGGCCGCGGCGATCTACGCGGCGTCGCTCCTCTGCAACGAGAAAAAGACCCAGCGAGAGGTCGCCGACGTCGCGCAAGTCACCGAAGTCACCATCCGCAACAGGTATCAAGAACAGATCGAAGCGATGGGCTTCCGCTGAATACGGGGCCGGCGCGCCGGTCGATTTTTCCGTCTTTCGCAGACGCTCGGAAGGCGCAGCCGCCGTCGTCGCAGACGAGCCGCGGGTGAGGGTCTACCCGTCGGAACGGATTCGCTGACTGGCGAATCGGCGAGGCATTCTATCGATCACCCGACTTGTCTCTCGACCACCTTGTCGATCTGTCGATTCCCTATCCGGCAGAAATCAGCTCAGATGCGAATCTCACCGATTCCCCCCATTCGAGGCCAATCGAGCGAATTCTGGCACCTGGACGACGTACGGGCAATATTTACCTGCACGCAGAAGTGGACGCTCTTCGGCGACGTTCTAGCCGGCAAATGAGTGACGCTAGCAAGCAACACGAAGAGGCGCGACACGGCCGCCACGACCACCGCCACGAAGGGGTAGGCTACACGACGCCGCAGGCGGCGATAGAGGAGTCCGAACCCGAGAAGGTCGCCTACGTGATGGGGCTGTACGTAGGAACGGACGCGGACGCGCCGGACTTCCTGGCGGTCGTCGACGTCGATCCCGACTCGGA
>NZ_PEND01000006.1 GCF_002844195.1 Halegenticoccus soli | reverse complement strand
CGGCGCTGTCGTCGAACGTGTTCCACTTTTCCGAGCGCGACGGCGAGTGGCGCGCGGAGAAAGTGATCGACGTCGAACCGCGCGAGCACGACGACTGGGAGATGCCCGTCCCCGGACTCGTCACCGACCTCCTCGTGTCGATGGACGACCGCTACCTCTTTTTCTCCAACTGGCTCCACGGCGACGTCCGCATGTACGACGTCTCCGACCCCGCGAACCCCCGGTTGGCGGACACGATCTCCGCGGGCGGACTGTTCGGCGAGCGCCACCCGACCGCGGCGACGGAGGAGCGGGACCGACCCGTCGTCGCCGGTCCGCAGATGCTGCAGCTGTCGCTCGACGGCGAGCGACTCTACTTCACGACGTCGCTGTACTCCACGTGGGACAACCAGTTCTACCCGGAGGAGGGCGAGCGCGGGTCGGTGATGCTGAAGGCGAACGTGAACCCGCGGAAGGGGACGATGGAGCTGGACGAGGAGTTCCTCGTGGACTTCGGCGACCTCCCCGACGGGCCCGCCCGCGCCCACGAGATCCGCTGGCCGGACGCCGACTGCACCAGCGACGTCTGGATCTGAGACGGTGAGCCGTCGAGTCGCCCTCCGGTGGCGCGCCGGCCGCGAGGCGCTCGTCCGAATCGCCGGCGCGGCCGGCGCTTTCGCGCCGCTGACGGGCGTCGTTTCGGCGCACGGGAACCCGGCGACCGGGAGCGGTCCGGCGGTGAGCGCCGGCTTCGCCGTGGCGCTCTGCGCGGCGGCGAGTCTCGCCGGGGGACTCCTCGTCGCGCGCCGCGTCGAAAACCGCGGGGCGACGCCGCGCGCGCTCGGCGCGCTCCTCTTCGCGCTCGGCTTCCTCGCCGCGGCGCTCGCGCTCGGCGAAGACCTCGGCGCGGCGAGCGTCGGAACCGCCGCCGGGATCGGCCTCGCGGCGGCGGGGATCCGCGGTCGGAAGACGAGCGGGTCGGCGTGCGGCGGGTGCGCGGACGCGACGTTCGCGGCGGTGGCGCTCCACCGCGCGGTCGAGGGTGCGCTGCTCGCCGCCGTCGCCGCGACCGGCGCGGCGGTCGGGGTCGTCGCGGCGCTCGTCCTCGCCGGACACGCGACCGTCGAGACGGCCGCCGTGGGCGGCGTCTACGCGGCGGACGGCGGCCGGCGGGCGATCGCGGCCGTCATCGGCGTGCAGGCGGCGTTCGTCGCGGGGGCGGCCGCGGGCGGCCTCGCGGTCGCGGCGCTCCCGCCCTCGGTCCGAGTCGCCGCGCTCGGTCTCAGCGGCGGGCTCCTGACGACGGCCGGCGTTCTCGCGGCGCGGCGCCCGGCTCCCGTGGGCGAGATCGACGTCGCCGCGCGGGCGTAGCGAGGCGGAGGGGAGGAGAGCGCAGGAAAATTCAGCTCCGCGTGAAGACGACGACCTCGCGGTTCCACAGCGAGAGCCGGTACGTCGCGGCGTCGTACCCGTCGAGTCTCGCTTCGAGCGCGTCCCGGTGTTTCGGCTCCGCGACCACGACGGGCGGGAGGTCGGGTCCGGCGCCGACGTCTTCGGCGCTCCGAACGCTCGCCGTCTCGGCGTTCATCCGCTCGAAGTACCACGGGAGCGGGAGGCGGTTGCCCCACTGGTCGGCGACCGGCGGTTGGTCGTTCCCCCGCTCGTACGCGGTGTAGAACGACTCGCCGACGTAGAGCACGTCGACCCCGTCGTTGCCCTCGATCGCCGCCGAGGCGTCGGCGACGAGCGGGGCCAGGTCGTCCGCGGGCTGGGCGTACTGGGCGAGGCGGTTGTCGCGGTCGCTCGGGCCGTACACGTCCGAGGCGACGACGGCGCCCGTCTGGACGACCGCGGCGAGGACGAACAGCGACGCGACGCCGATGTCGGCCGCGTTCTCCCGCCGGACGGCGGTCGTTCCGAACCGGAACAGCAGCGCGCCGCCGACGGCGGCGGGGATCGAAAGCGGGACGACGGCGTGGACGGCGACCCACGGCGCGCTCACCTCCGTCGCGATCGGGAAGACGAGCAGGGCCGCGCCACCCCAGTACGAGGCGAACGCGACGAGCGGCCGGTTCCGTCCGCCGTAGCGCTCGACGAGGAGCCCGACGAGCGCGAACGCCGACAGCGCGAGCGCGCCGACGGCGAGGAAGCCGGCGAAGTCGGCGACGAACGAGAGGAAGTCGTGACCGGCCCGGGCCTCGACGCGAACGCCGAGGAACTTTCGGACGGATCCGACCAGCGCGGCTTCGAGCACCGCGGGGAACGTCAGCGGGTCCCACAGATCGGGTTCGCCGGGCGCGCCGCCGCGCGGCGCGTAGAAGAACACGACCGTCGCGACGGTCAGCAGGAAGGCGCGCGCGAGCGGGGTCGCCCGGCCGCGGATCCACCGGGCGTAGCCGCCGAGGCGTTCGAGCGCGACGGCGGGGCCCTCGCCGAGCACTCGGACGTGGTCGAACACCAGGAGCGCCGCGGCGAGCCAGCACGCGAGGTACCCGACGACGAACCCGGAGGTCGTGAGCGCGAGCCCCAGCGCGACCGCCCCGGCGTAGAGGTACCGACGCCGGTCGGTGTCGATCAGGCGGACGGCGCAGCCGACGGCGAGAAGCGAGAAGGCGGCGAGGGGGAGATCCCCGCGCAGGAACCGCGAGTAGTAGAGCAGCAGCGGGTTCGCGGCGAGGAAGGCGGCGAGGGCGACGGTCTCGTCGTCGTGGAGGCGGGTCCGAAAGAGCAGCGCCGAAAGCGGCAGGAGGCCCCCGAGCAGCGCGACGACCAGCCGGGCGGAGAAGTCCGACGCGCCGAGGAGGCCGAAGACGTGGGTGTTCGCGATCGGGAGGAACGGGCCGCCGGCGACGGGACGGTACTCGAAGGCTCCCGTCGCCGCGTAGCGGAGCGTCCAGTAGCCGACGCGTCCCTCGTCCCAGTGGAACGGGCGCGCGCCGAGACCGACGAGTCGGGCGGCGAGCGCGAGCGCCGCGAGCGCGCCGACGGCGAGGGCGACCGGGTCGCGCCGGGCGAGCGAGGCGTCGAAGCCGGGGCGGGACATGTCCCCCCATGTACCGCCCCCCGGCAGAAACCTTTCGAATCGGGCGAACGACCGCGGGGCGAACGACCACGAGACGAACGAGGAGAGACGAACGTCGGCGGGGCCGGTCGCGCCGCCGGCGTTCCGGAAGCGTCAACACGGCGGGAATCCACCGGGTCGGTATGTCGATCGTCGACTCGCTCCCGAGGAGGGCGCTCGCCGACGGCGAGCTCGCCGCGCTGAACCGGTCGGACGCGGTCGACCTGGCCGTCGCCGTCGAGAGCGGCGGGCCGACCGAAGGGGTGTTGCTCGCAACCGACCGGTGGGTAAAGGGGCTCGCGCTCTCCGGGGAGGGATGGCGGGTCGTCGAGACGGTGTCGCTGGAGGGGACCGAACGCTACGACGCGCTCCGGAGCTGCGAGGACGCGGTTCGGGCGTTCGCCGACGGGGAGTGACGAGCGGAGGCGGCTTCGATAGGAGAACGTCGCGGCGACGGTCCGGCTTCTTCGCGAAAGCGGCGCGTTCGGGAGGACGGTTCCCAGTATCGCCGCGCGACCGAGCTGTCAGAACGCGGCGAGTGGATTCACGTTCCGAGGGCGCGTATAGCGGAAGTAGAATGTACGACCGGATACTCCTCCCGACCGACGGAAGCCCCCCGGCCGACGCGGCGCTCGACCACGCGCTCGACATCGCATCGCGGTACGACGCTCGGCTTCACGCGCTGTACGTCGTCGAGAACGAAGACGCGGCGTTCACGCGGTTCGGCAACGACACCGCGATCATCGAGAGCGCCCTCGAAGAGGAGGGCCGGAAGACGCTCGACGGCGTCGAAGCCGCCGCCGCGGCGGAGGGCGTCGAAGCCGTCACGGCGGTCGCCGAGGGCAAACCCCACGAGGCCATCCGCGAGTACGCGGACGACAACGGGATCGACCTCGTGGTCATGGGGACCCACGGGCGACGTGGCCTGGACCGCTACCTCCTGGGGAGCGTGACCGAGCGCGTCGTCCGGACCTCCGACGTACCGGTGCTGACGGTCCGATACGTCGACGAGGAATCGAGCGGCGGGTGACCGGCCGGAGCGGGGATCGCCGGCGCGGCGTCGGAACGCCGGCACGATACGCGGCGTCCGCCGGCGGGAGGGCCCCTGCGCGCTCCGCTCCCGCACCGCCGGCGGACGGGGTCGCCTCCCGTCCCGATCGACCCCATCTTCGATCGACTCCCGCTCTCATAGGGGTTATCGTAGCCATCCGTACGTGGAGGGTGACGAGACTCGACACCGCGTTTCGAACCCCGTCGAGCGAATCTGAGAACTTCCACGACAACCCCTCTCAGCCCGGGAGGACGAAGTTCAGCGCCGCCACGACCAGGCCCGCGAGCCCCATCCGGACGCCCGCGACGTACCACCGCTGCCGCGAGATCGACCCCATGTAGGCGCCGAAGGTGAAGAGGATGCAGACGCCCACGAGGACCGCGAGCGCCGTCGCCTGCAGCATCGAGAGGAGCGCGTCCTCCAGCAGGAACGGAACGAGGGGAAGGAGCGACCCGACGATCGGGCCGAGGGCGCTCATGGCGGCGTTGACGCGCCGTCCGGCCTCCCCCTCGGCTTCGACCCGCGTGTCGCTCAGGTCGGTGAGCATCGCCCGCTCGATCTCCCGCAGTTCGATCCGCTTTTCGGCGCGTTCGATCTCCCAGACGCTCCAGATCGCGGAGGTCCCGAGCCCGACGGTCGCCCCCGAGCCGATCTTCACGACGGTCAGCCCCTCCGCGACGCCCGAGAGGTACGCGCCGATGGCGATGCCGATCGCGGTCAGCGTCCCGTCGAAGCCGTTCGAGACGAAGTAGCGCCGGGAGATCGGACTGGTCGCTTGCTGAAGCAACCGTCGGAGCGGGGAGTCGCCGTCGGCCATCGGTACTCAGTCCTGCGGCGTCTGGCTCTCTTCGACGAGCCGTTCGCCGCAGACGATCTGGTCGATCGAGTGGACGCTCGCGCCCAGCTGTTCGACGACGGTTTCGAGGGTCGCGTAGGCGATGTCGTCCCCCTCGACGGTGAGTTTGATGTTCTGCACCTCCTGGTCTGTCTCGAGCAGCGTCGCGTTGACGCCGTCGACGCCGTCGATCTCCGCGACGCTCCGCGCGACGTCGACGATCGATGGTTCGTACGGCTTGAGCATGTCGAGCACGACCCGGCGAATCGTTTCCATCACCGTGTCCGAGGGGCCCGGCGGTGAAAAGTCCCCGTCCCGCGACGCGTACGACGGCGTCGATCGGATATCCGACGCGCGCGAGGCGACGAAATCCGGCATAAAGAGTTTTCCCCGGGTCATTCGTACGCGGCGATATGAGCGAGTACACCGTCGAGTTCGTCGGCACGGGCGAGAAGATCCAGGTCTCCGACAAGCAGACGATCCTCAAGGCGTGCATCGAGGAGGGGATCGCACAGGAGTACTCCTGCCGCGTCGGGATGTGCCTCGCCTGCTCGGCGAAGATCGTGTCGGGTGAAGTCACCCAGCCGGCCGCGCGCGGGCTGACCGAGGAGGAGGCGGAGGAGTACGCCCTGACGTGCATGGCGCGGCCGAAGAGCGACCTGAAACTCGACCGCGGCAAGTACCCGCCGAGCATCGAGACGGAGACCGAGGCGACGAGGGACGCCGCCGCGGCCGACGACGACTGACTTTTCGCGGTCGGACCGTCCCGGACCGCGCGGCTTCGAAGTCCGTGATCTCACGCCGCCTCAGAGGGATTATCGTAGCCAGCCGGCGGTTTCGAAGCCCGTCCCGGGGTGACGTCTCTCGGTTCTTCGTCGAGAATCTCTGAACTCCTCCGATAATCCCTATCAGTCCGCCGCCGAGGTCGCCGCGCAGTTGTTCGGACCGAGTTCGAGTTCGAACGCCTCCGCGTCGTCCGCCTCCCGTCGGCCGAGGTTGATCTCGACGATCTCCTCGTAGTTGGCCGGTCGCGGCGGCATATCCGAGAGGACGAACCCGACGAACGCCGCTTCGTCCATCGAGAGGGCGTCGAGGCGATCGCGCAGCTCGCCGAGAGTGGCGGTGTAGGTGCCGTCGGGGGCGGTCGAGGCGGCGTCGCTGTAGTGGCCGGGCGCGACCACCGTGTCGTCCGGCAGCGGGAGGATCCGCTCCCGCAGCGTCTCGTAGAGCCGGCGGGCGGCGGCGGGCGCGCCCTCGGCACCCTCCTCCAGGTCCGGCCGCGCGACGCTTTCCAAGAAGAGCAGGTCGCCCGCGAACAGGACCCCGCCGAGCCGGAAGGCCGTCATCTCGGTCGTGTGGCCCGGCGCGTGCACCGCCGTCAGGGTCGCGTCGCCGACCGGAAGCTCGTCCCCGTCCTCGACGGTCCGCACGTCGAGCGCGAGCCCCCGGCTTTCCGCGCCGGCCGGCGCGACCATCTCGGGATCGGTCCCGGACGTTCGCGCCGCGGCGGCGACGTCCCGCAGCCCGCTCACGTGGTCGGCGTGGACGTGGGTGTCGACGGCGAATCGGAGCTCCGCCCCGCGCTCGCGCGCGTCCTCGACGTACCGCTCGGCGAAGGCGCGGAGGGGATCGACGACCGCGGCTTCGCCGTCCGAGACGATCAGGTAGGCGAGACAGCCGCTCGACGGTCGCCGGTACTGGAGCACCGTCGCGTCCGTTTCGGGCGCGTTCAGCTCGCTGGCGACGTACACGCGCGCCCAGCCCTCCATGCCGCCTTCGAGGTTCAGCGCCTCCACGCCGGCGTCCGAGAGGAGGTGAGCGACCTCCGCGCTCGCCTCGCCCTGCCCGCAGACGGCGAGCACCGGCGGTTCGAGGTCGTGTTCGGCCGCGAGATCGCCGACGGTTCCCTTCGCCTGCGCCTGCACGAACCGCGAGTAGGGGACCTGCGTCGCCTCGACGCCCTCGCCGGCGATGCGCCACTCCTCGAACTCGTCGCGGTTCCGCACGTCGAGGATCGTGACGCGCTCGCCGTCGCGGAGCTTCTCGTACAGTTCGTCGGGCGAGAGCGCCGCCGCGGAGTCCGCGGCGTCCCCATCGGCGGGCGAATCGGTCATGGGGGACGTAGGCCCTCGAGGCGTAAAAGCGCGACCCGGCGGGGGAGTCGCGGGGCGCGGGAAGCGCGGTCAGTTGCGTTCCGGGAGGCGCGGTCGGCCGAGTCCGGGAGGCGCTCCGGGTCCGGCGAGGCGCTCCGGAGGAACGTTAAAACGGCCGCCGCCCCTCTTCGGAGGTATGGACGCCGACACGTTCCGCGAGGCCGTCGAGGAAGCCAAAGGGACCGAACTCGATCGTCTCGGATCGAGCAAGCTCCTCGTCGCCCTCACCGACGCCGAACTGGACCGCGAGTCGGTGCTCCGGGTGGCGGCGCACAGCGAGCACGCCGCGCGCGAGACGTTCCGGCGGTGGGCCGACTCGGAGGACGACGCGGGCGCGCGGGAGGCGTTCGATCGGGTTCGAGAACAGGAGGCCGACCACTACGAGCGCGTCGTCGCGTCGCTGGGGGACGACGACTTCGACCCGTCCGACGGCGGCCCCATGCACATGTACCTCCGCGGGTTGGAGGACACCGCGTCCCGGGTCGCGGCGGGGCTCGTCGGCCGCGGGCTGGTGAGCCTCCGAACCCACACGCAGATCGTCGGCTTCTTCGTCAACGAGGCCGACGAGAGGCGGGCGGACCTCTTCCGCGATCTGAAGCGGGAGACGGGCGAGGAGGTCGACCTCGGCCTCCGGTTACTGGAGGAGCGCTGCGAGGCTGACGAGGACTGGGAGCGCGCGCGGGCCGCCGCGGAGTACGTGATCCAGATCGCGTACGACGATTACGCCGACTCGCTGGAGGGGATGGGAGTGAATCCGCGGTCGGTCTGTTAGCGGACCGAAGAACCGGAACGGTGGACCGGGGAGCCGATCGCCGGAGGTAACCGTTGAGAGGGTACGTAGCGGCCCGCGAGATATTCTTTCGAGGCGACCCAACATCATATTTATGCCCGCGCTTTCCGTTGTTCCGGGTACGACGAAAGTGGCCCTCCGAAGCGAACCGCGACCCGAACGCCGAGATGGGGGTGGAGAGATGAAACATGAGTGAGAAACCGCAACGGCCCGGACTGGTAGAGAGGTGCGAAAAGTGCCGCCGCGAGACGGAACACGAGGTGTCGATCGAGATCGTCACGGAGAGTAAAAAGGAGACCAACGCGGAGTTCTCCAAGGAACCGTACCGAATCAGCAGGTGTACCGCCTGCGGTCACAGCACTCGCCAGCGGATGAACAACGCCTGACGCCGAAGATGGGACCGGAAAACGCGTCGATTCCGTCCGCGAAGGAGGAGTAGACTAGTCCCGCTCGGGGTGATCAGAGGAGAGAGGGAGACGCTCCAGTCTCCGACGACGGCGTCAGTCGGACGCTTCGCGGGAGACGCGCGTGACTTCGACGAAGTGGTTCTCGCCCTCGGCGTCGGTGTGAGCGTCGCTGACCTCGAGATACCTCTCGAACTCGGGCTCGATGGCTCGCTCGAACGAACACGCGACGCACCTGAGCTGGAACTCCTCCGAAACCCTCCCCTCGCGGATATCTCGGCGAGCGTTCGTTCTTCCTCCTTCGTCAGCCGGCGGATCGCTCATGGCCTACGACCAACTCTTCCGAACCTCACATAAAAATGTTAGGTGCGAAACGGCTCATCGCCAGCGGCGCGGTGCGAGTGATTCGCGGACGGCGGAGAGGGAGACGGAGACGCTCGGTGGGAAGATCGTGAAGATGTGTGGACCGATCTGGTTGCCGTCGTGATCGAGGATCCTGTCGATAGACGGAAACGGGGCCGGAGCGTCTCAGAGAAGAGTGAGCCGGCAAAATGATCACCGCAAACCTCTCCATCGGCCTTCCATTTCTCCGGGAGTCGCTCGCCGGCGTTCCGGAGATGAGACTCACCATCGAGCTGGGGCAGTTTCCCTGCGCGGACGAGGACACCGCGACACTCCTCGTCTGGGCGACCGGAGACGAGTTCGACCGATTCGAAGCGCGGATCGGAGACGACTCGACGATCGTCGACGCGGTGCTCCTCGCGACGGAGGACTCGACCCGCCTCTACCGAATCGACTTCCCGAGGGACGACTTCAGTTCGGCGTTTTCGACGCTCTTCGGCACTCACGAAACGATTCTGACGGACGGGATCATCACGGCCGCCGGGTGGGAGCTCACGCTCCGGACCCTCGACAGATCGACGCTTTCGGTTATTCACGACCGATTCAGGGAGCAGGGGACCCGCGTCGACCTCTACTCGATCCGTTCGGAGGTCGAAAAGCGCGGGGTGACGGCGGACTTATCCGACGAGCAGTACGAAACGCTGGTGGAAGCGTTCGACCGCGGGTACTTCGACATCCCGCGCGGCGTGACGCAAACGGAGCTCGCGGAGGAGTTCGGCATCTCGGGGCAGGCGCTCTCGGAACGCCTGCGGCGGGCGACGGCGGCGATTCTCGACGACTCCTTGGACGGTTCGGTGAAACGGAGTATCCGCGAGTTCTACCGCTGAGGGGGCGAGCGACCCTCAGCAGAGATCGCTCCTCCGGACGAGCGGCGCGGAGACGCGGCTCGGTTCGGATCTCCGACCGAGGAGCGGTTTTCTCGGACGGGGAAACGAACCGATGATGAATCGTTATAGTTCGGATCACTTATATGACTTAACTGGTTAAGCGCCGGCGTCATGCCTCCGCGGCGGGTACAGTGCACTGACGTCCCATTCGAGTCCCTCCGTCGAAGTCACGCCGGAAGAGAACATCGGAATTTGCTGACTAGATAGATGAATCACAGAGAACACACGGAGATAGAGCTAGAGTACGACCCGTCGACGGGCAACTACCACTTTCACTACGATCCGCGCGAGGAGGTCCCGCTGAGCGTTCTCGTCGTGATGGCGGTCGGCGAGATCCGCGGTCTCGATCTGGAGACGATCGCCGCGGAACCGCTAGAGGGGTTCATCGGAGCCGAGGCCCTCGACGCGCTCTTTCCCGCGGACCGCACGACCGACTTCTACGACGGGAGCGTGAAGTTCCTCTACAAGGGCTGCACCGTCGAAGTCCGCGGCAACGGGAACGTCACGATCGTCCCGTACATCTCCCTGGAGTGAGGTAGTCGGGGCGCGCTCGGGCCCCGTTTTCCCCGGACGGGGTACGAAGCGGAGGTTTCGGTCGCCGCCCGGGCGTCGACCGCCGCGCCGCGAACCGGCCGAATCTGCGACCCCCGAGGGGCTTATCACGCAGAAAAACAGTCACTGGGTATGGAGCGGTACGACCTTCTCTATCGGCTCTACGACGAGTTCGACACCGACACGCTCAGGGAGTATCAGGACTTCGTCGACGTGTTCCCGCCGGTCGACTCGCGCGTGGCGCTGGATCACTGGCAGGAGGCGAGCGACGAACTGGAGCGGCGGAAGAACGAGATCCGGCGGGCGTTCGCCACCGGCGCGACGTTCGCGGAGATCGCCTCCCACGCCGACCGCGAGCAGGCGTTCACCGGGCTCGATCTCTACACCAAGTACGACCGGGCCGTCAACGCCCTCGTGCTCGACGTGGACGAGACGCTGCGGTCGGCCGGCGGGACTGATAACGAGATCCCGCGCGAGACGCTGCACGTCCTCACGGAGTTCCACGAGCGGGACGTGCCGATCGTCATCTGTACCGGACAGACGCTCGAAAACGTCAAGGGGTTCATGATCCAGGGGCTGGGCAACGAGATCGTCCACTCCGGCGATCTGAGCATCGTCTACGAGGCGGGGACGGGCGTGTTCACGGCCGGCCACGGGTCGCGGACGAAACAGCTCCTCTACGAGGGGCTCGACGACGAGATCCAGCGGGTGTTCGACGAGATCCGCTCGCGCGTCCTCCCGGACGCGCCGGACGAGCTGCGCCGCGGCGTCCACCTCCAGGGCAACGAGTTCAACGTCACGCTCAAACCCAACTTCGAGACCGGGAGCAGCCGCGCCGCCGAGGTGATCGACGAGGGGCTCGTCTACCTGCTCGACCTGCTCGGCGAGGCGATCACCGACGACGAGGAGGGGCCCCGGTGGGCCCGCGCGTACTACGCCGACGCCGACCCCGAGATCCGCGAGGTGCTCGAATCCGAGGGCGAACACGCCGATCTGGACCCCGAGGGCGTGCCCGAGGACGCGCGGGACCGGTTCGAGCGCATCGACGTGGCGTACTACCACGCCGACGCCGCCGAGATCGGCTCGCTCGAACTGAACAAGGTCGTCGGCGTCGAGGCGGCGCTCGACGTGCTCGGCGTCGACGATCCGTTCGTGCTCGTGATGGGCGACAGCAAGTCAGACCTGCGGGTGATGCGGTGGGCCGCGGAGAACGACCGCGGCATCGCCGCCGCGCCCGAGCACGCCTCCCGCGACGTGCTGGAGCACGTGATGGACACCGACGAGCTCGTGTTCGACCGCGGGAAGTCCGCCGAGATGCTCCGGACGATCTACGTGCAGAACCTGCTGGCGAAACTCGGGTGAGGTCCGACCGGAACCGCCGCCGGCGCGAGAAGCGCGTCGACCGACCGCCTGACGCGTCCGGACGCGGAGCGGCCGACCGACGCGGGCCGAGTCGGCGCGTTCAGTGCCCGTGCTCGGTTTCGTTCCCGCTTTCGTGGCCGTGTTCGGTCTCGTTTTCGTCGCCGTGGGCTGTTTCGTTTCCGTGACCGCCGGCGGTTTCGTTCTCGTGGCCGTGCTCCGTCTCGTTTCTGTGGCCGCTCTCGGCGCTTCCGCCCCCTTCGAGCGCCTGTTTCGCCATCTCGTTCAGGCGCTCGAGCTTCGTGCTCACCTCGTCCGAGAACTCGGCCTGCGGGGGCTTCAGGCCCGGCTGTC
Source organism: Halegenticoccus soli (assembly GCF_002844195.1). Lineage (GTDB taxonomy): Archaea > Halobacteriota > Halobacteria > Halobacteriales > Haloferacaceae > Halegenticoccus > Halegenticoccus soli. Next base: position 347,122 of record NZ_PEND01000006.1, on the reverse strand, counting down.
CCTCGGTGTCCGGCTCGCCGACGATGACGCTGCCGATCATCCCCATCGACTCGTGGGGGATGCAGAAGTAGTCGTAGACGCCCGGCGCGTCGAAGGTCCGTTCGAACGTCGCCCCGGACTCGCTGAGGACGCCGCTGTCCCACGCCGACGCGCCGTCCGGGATCCGCTGCGGCCTGTCGTTGTTCGGGTGGTACGCGGTCGTGGAGTGAGCCCCGCTTTCGAGTTTCCAGACGACCGTGCCGCCCGTCTCGACCCAGACGACGTGCGGGTCGAAGTGTTCGCCGTCGTCGCTCGACAGCATGGTCACCTCCGCCCGCTCGACGGGCCCCTCGATAGCGCCCCCGTGGCCGTGTCCGCCGGACTCGTGACTCCCGCCGTGCCCGTCGGTGGTCGTCTCTTTCGGCTCCGTTCCCTGTCCGGTCGTTTCCGTCGGTCGTCCGGTCGTCGTGCCGTCGCTTCCGGCGTCCGCGGTCGGAGCGTCCCCGGTGCAGCCGGCGAGTCCGACGACGGCCGCACCGCCGACGAACTGTGCGAACCGGCGACGGCTGACGGATTCGTTGCGCTTCATTGGTCTGTCTCGCCCGCGTCTAATTGAGCCGGGGCAATAACTCGACCCGCGCGTTCTCATCGCGCGAGAAAGCGCACGCACATATACCTCCCGCCGCGTAGTCGCCGTTCCGTGAGCGAGAGGAGTGAGGCGGACGCGTCACTGCTCGAGTTGCTGGGGGACGAACACGTGAGATCCGTACTGAGCGAGACGAGCCGGAAGCCGATGTCGGCCAGCGGGTTGAGCGAGGCCTGCGACGTTTCGCTGGCGACGGTCTACCGCCGGCTCGAAACGCTCGTCGAGCGGGGGCTGCTCTCGGAGTCCGTGGAGCTCGACGCCGACGGCAACCACCGGAGCGTGTACGAGGCCGACCTCGAACGGGTCGACGTCCGGCTCGTCGACGGCGAGTTCGAGGTGAGCGTGACGCGGCGGGAGGACGCCGTGGACCGGTTCGCGCGCATGTGGAACGACATGCGGAAGGAGGACGGCTGATGCACCTCGGGCTCGTCGTCGCCAAGCTGCTCGTCGTCGGCCTCGGCCTGGCGATCGCGCTTCAGGGGTACCGCGGCTACCGGCGGTACGACGACCGTCCGATGCTCTTCGTGGCGGGCGGGTTCGCGCTGGTCAGCGTCGGCTCTATCCTGGAGGGCGTCCTCTACGACGTCCTCGGTTGGTCGATCTTCGTCGCCGGGATGAGCCAGTCGCTGCTGGTCGCGCTCGGGATGGCGCTCGTGCTCTACTCGCTCTACGGCCGATCCTCCTGAGCCGACCGCGAGCGACGCGTCACAGTTATTCTCTCCGGGAGCATATTCATCGGGGACCGACACTGTCGGGGGTGAACTAATGCAGACCAAACGACACCTCGAGCCGGTCGTCCGCCGCGTCGGCTCGTGGCCCGGCGTCGAAACCGCGCCCCGCCGCTTCGACGGCCGAGAGCCGAGCGGCTCCGGATCCGATCGAGAGATCGGCGGATCCGAGAAGGCGCGGACGCCCGACGACCGGGCGGACCGGACCGAACGAGGCGGGGCGTCCGACGGGGGGATCGAGTTCCGCGTCCGGGAGGCGGAGATCGGGCACGTCCACCCGGACGAAGGGTTGATCGACGTGCCGTTCACGCGCGAGATCAGGAATCAGCTGCTGACCGAGGGGAAGGCGGACCGCCACCACGTCCGTCCGGAGTCCTCCTGGGTGACCTACCGGATCCGCGGTCCGGACGACGTCAGGGACGCGCTCTGGCTCCTGCGGCTCGCGTACCTCAACCGCCTCGCCGCGCTCTCGGACGGCGAGGCGGCGACGGTCGCACCGGGGCTCGACATCCGGCGGCAGCTCGACCGGCTGAGGCTCTCGCCCGACCTCCGGCGGCTCGTCGACCCGGCCGCCGGACGGCGCGTTCCCCTCCCGGCGACGGAGTGAGAGCGCGCTCGGAACCCGTCGGCGCGGAGTCGAGAACCGACGCCCGGAGCGCGGAGATCGTCCGCATCTCCAAAGATTTACCCTCCCCCGAATGAAGGGCTAGCTATGAGCCTCGACTACGCGAAGCTCCACGATCCGAACGCGGAGTACACGATGCGGGACCTCTCCGCGGAGACGATGGGCGTCACCGGCGAGCGCGGCGGCGGTCGAGACGTCGAGATCACCGACGTGCAGACGACGATGGTCGACGGCAACTTCCCGTGGACGCTCGTGCGCGTCTACACCGACGCCGGCCTCGTCGGCACCGGCGAGGCGTACTGGGGCGCGGGCGTGCCGGAGCTCATAGAGCGGATGAAGCCGTTCGTCGTCGGGGAGAACCCGCTCGACATCGACCGCCTGTTCGAACACCTCGTCCAGAAGATGTCCGGCGAGGGCTCCATCGAGGGCGTCACCGTCACCGCCATCTCCGGGATCGAGATCGCGCTGCACGACCTCGCGGGCAAGATCCTCGACGTGCCGGCCTACCAGCTCCTCGGCGGGAAGTACCGCGACAGGGTCCGCGTCTACTGCGACTGCCACACCGCCGACGAGGCCGACCCCGAGGCGTGCGCCGACGAGGCAGAGCGCGTCGTCGAGGAGCTCGGCTACGACGCGCTGAAGTTCGACCTCGACGTGCCGTCGGGGCTGGAGAAGGACCGCGCCAACCGCCACCTCCGCCCGGGCGAGATCCGCCACAAGGCGGAGATCGTCGAGGCCGTCACGGAGCGCGTGAAGGACCGCGCGGACGCCGCGTTCGACTGCCACTGGACGTTCTCCTCGAACAGCGCGAAGCGGCTGGCGAGGGCCATCGAGGACTACGACGTGTGGTGGCTCGAAGACCCCGTCCCGCCGGAGAACCACGACGTCCAGCGGGAGGTCACCCAGAGCACGACGACGCCCATCACGGCGGGCGAGAACGTCTACCGCAAGCACGGCATGCGCCGCCTCCTCGAAGAGCAGGCGGTCGACATCGTCGCCCCCGACATGCCCAAGGTCGGCGGCATGCGCGAGACGCGGAAGATCGCCGACATGGCGGACACCTACTACGTCCCGGTCGCGATGCACAACGTCTCCTCGCCGATCGCGACGATGGCGAGCGCCCACGTCGGGACGTCCATCTCGAACTCCCTCGCCGTCGAGTACCACTCCTACCAGCTCGGCTGGTGGGAGGACCTCGTCGAGGAGACGGTCATCGAGGACGGCTACATCGAGATCCCGGAGGAGCCGGGACTCGGCGTGACGCTCGACCTCGACGTCGTCGAGGAGCACATGGTCGAAGGCGAGACGTTGTTCGATGAGGAGTAACCTCATCGAGCCCGCGGATCGTCGATCCGCATTGTTCGACGAAGCGTAGCTTCATCGAGCTCGCCGAGCAGAGCTCGGCGTCGTTTGACGAGGCGTAGCCGAAGTCAAGCCCGTCGAGCTTCGCTCGACGTTGTTCGATGAGGCGTAAGCCTCGTCGTGCGCGCAAATCTCAGATTTGCGTTGTTCGATGAAGCGCAGGCCGAGATACCTTCGGACCGTTTCGCCGCGATCGCGGAATTTATTCTGAACGATAGTTAACAAATAAGCCATGAGCCAGCGCGAGGGCGCGGCGGCGCGCGAGTACGAGGTCGACCACCGACTGAGCGACGCGGAGCACAACATTCATCGGGTCTGGGACAACGGAGTCGACCCCGCGTTGACGGTCGAGTCGGGCGACGTGATCCGATTCGAGTGCCGCGACGCCGTCGACCGGCAGATAACCGTCGAGTCGACGCCCGAGGACTTCGCGAACGTCAGTTTCGATCCGGTCCACCCGCTAACGGGCCCCGTCGCCGTCGAGGGCGCGGCGCCCGGCGACGTCCTGCAGGTCGACCTGCTCGACTTCCAGCACAAGGGGTGGGGGTACACGGGCTTTCTCCCCGGGGAGATGGGGTTGGGCCTGCTGCCGGGGGAGTTCCCCGACGCCGGCCTCCACGTCTGGGATCTCGACGGCGACGTCGGGCGGTTCGTGAACGGCATCGAGGTGCCGCTCGACCCGTTCCCGGGCGTCATCGGCGTCGCGCCCGGCGAGGGTGGCGAACACGACACGCTGCCCCCGCGGTCGGTCGGCGGGAACATGGACGTAAAGCAGATGACCGCCGGTTCGACCGTCTACCTCCCGGTCGAGGCCGACGGCGCGCTGTTTTCGATCGGCGACTGTCACGCCGCGCAGGGCGACGGCGAGGTGTGCGTGACCGGCATCGAGGCGGAGATGTTCGTCACCGCCCGGCTCACGGTCCGAACGGACCCGGAGATCGAACAGCCGCGGCTCGAAACCGACGGCCCGTTCACCCCGACCGGCGCGGACGAGCGGATGTACGGCACGACCGGCATCGCCGACGACCTGATGGAGGCAACGCGGAAGGCGATCCGCCACATGATCGAGCACCTCCACGCCGAACGCGGCCTGACGCGCGGGGAGGCGTACATCCTCTGCTCCGCGGCGGTCGATCTGAAGATCAGCGAAGTCGTCGATGCGCCGAACTGGACCGTGACGGCGTTCCTCCCGGAGAGCATCTTCCCGGAGTAGCGCTCCGACAGCTCTCCGTCCGATCGGGACCGCGGGGCGATCGAAGCGGCCGGTCGCGGTGCGCCGGCTAGTCGCCCCCGCGCAGCCGATCCACGATCTTCCGTCCCACCGTCCGGGGATCGCGCTCGACGACTTCGAGTTCGTCCCCGACGGCGATCGTTCCCGGTTCGAGCACGTCGGCGCAGACGCCGCCGCGCCTGTTCCTCAGCGCTCGCGCGACGCCCCGTTCGCCGGCCACCTGTTCGACGTGCGCGCACGGCGGCCGGGGGCGCGTCCCGCGGAGCGCCGCGCCGCCGATTCGGAACGTGGCGTCCAGCAGGTCGTACACCTCGACGCCACGGACCACGACGTTCCGCCGGTGACGCCCGTCCGCGAGGTCGATGCCGAACTCCTCGCGGATCTCCTCGATCGCCTCGGCCTCGATGAGCGTCACCTCGCACACGTCGAACGGCGAGTAGTAGCCCGTACCGCGCAGGTAGCGGTCGCCCCGGAGGCCGCCCTTCACGGCCTCGACCGACTCGACGCGCTCCATCGGCGCGGAGTCCTCGGGCGCGATGAAGACGTCCTCGACTCGTCCCGTCATGGTCGAACGTAGCGCGCCGAGGCGGATAGCCGTTCGGTGCGATCCGCCGATTCGAACTCGCCGACCCGAACTCGCCGATCCGAACTCACCGACCCGAACTCACCGACCCGAACCCGCGGATCCGAACCCGGCGAGCAGCACAACGCTGATGCGGCCGGTCCACGAACGTCGGCTATGGCCGACTGGACAGACAGCATCGTGGGGGACCGCATGGCCGTCGACCGACAGTTCACGGAACGCGTGCGCGCCTCCGAGTTCACGAACCAGGAGTGGGGACTCGTCATGACGGCGACGGAGTTCGAGATCGAGAACGCCGACGACCCGGAGGAGGCGCGAATCGTCGCCGACACCGAGAAGCTCCCGCAGATACTGCCCGAACTCGAGAACATCCGGTCGCAGGTGCAATCGATGGGCGGCGGCGGGGCCTCGTCCGGCGGGGGCGGAGGCAGCGGCGGTGGCGGCGTCTTCGGGTCGATCAAGCGCGCGTTCGGCCTCGGCGGCGGTGGCGGCGTCGATCAAAAGCGCCTGGAGGCGGCCGAACGGCTCACCCAGGAGTACGCGGACGAACTCCAGCGGCACCTGGAATCGAAGGGAAAGTGGGAGCAGGTTCGGATCGCGTACCAGGAGTGAGCGGCGCGGTCAGATCTCGTCGCCGCTGCGGTACATCGTCAGCTCCTCCGCCTCGTAGATGTTGATGAGCTCGTTGATGAGCTCGTCGTAGTCTTCGTCCTCCTCCCGCAGGGAGTCGAGCCGCTCCAGCGTCTCCTCGTCGAGGGTCACCTGTGGCATAGTTCCCACTTCGAGCAGAACGCACTTAAGCGCACGGACGGTTCGGGCGCGCGGCGGGGAGCGCGAGGGGCCGAGCCGCTCCTCGACGACCGCCTCCATCGCGTCGAGGGATCGTCCGGGAGATCCGGCCGCCGCCACGTTCGTTCACGGGAATTTTCTACGGAGCGGCCGGCGTCTCAGCGCCCGTCAGTCAGCGGAAGCGCCCAGGAGTTCCGCCTCTACCTTGTGCAGGTGTTCGTGCAGCGTTTGCGTCGTGATGCCTAATTCGGCGGCTAACTCGCCGGCCGAGGTCCGCTTCGGCCACGCGTAGTACCCGCGATCGCGAGCGAGTTCGAACACTTCCCGCTGCCGGCGCGAAAGCCGGTCCAGCGGTAATCCGCCGGCACCGGTCGCCCACTTCGATCGCGTCACGCCGGTCACGGTGATCTCGGCGGCTTTCTCGTCGCGGACCTCGTCGAGGAGCGCGTCGACGGTTTCCCGATCCCGGTTGGTCACCACCGTCCAGTCTTCGAGCCCGTCCCGCACGTCGACCGGCTCGGCGTACGTGAACCCGCGGGAGATGAACGACCCGCTGATCTGGATCGTTCCGTCGTGTTCGACGAGGAGTTCTCGCGTCGCGTTGCCCGGCGTCGCCGGGGAATCGAGCCGATAGTTGTGAGTCATCGCCGCGACGGAGTGCACGTGCGGAGAGGCGCGAATCGCCGCGAGCGCGTCGTCGATCGTCGCCTGCGTGTCGGCGTAGACGGTGAAGAGGGAGGTCGCACGACCGCCCCCGTTGGTGTAGATGCCGTACCCGAGGATGCCGACGTCGACCCGTTCAGTCGTCTCGATAACCCAACAGTCGGGGTGCCACACCTCCATCGTGAGCCGAAGGGCGGCCGCGTCACGTTCGGTGTCGGCCATGGCTTCAGTAGGACCCCGTTTCGAGAAAACCTGTCGCGCCCACCGCGAGCGGACCCACCACGCCCGTCGCCGAGCCGGATCCGGCCGCGTGGATCGTCCCGGAATCGATCGGCAGTCCGCGTGTTTCGGAAAGCATCGGGTTCTCGTACTCGCCGGAGACGGCTGAACCCACGACCTTCTATACCAGGTGGTCGGGTTACGGTGTCGCCCGGCCGACTGAGAACTGATAGGGGTTATCGTAGAAGTTCATAGATTCGCTCGACAGGGTTCGAAACGCGGTGCCGAGTCTCTCCACCCACCACGTACGGATGGCTACGATAACCCCTATGAGGAACGGAGATCAGAGAATGACGAAAAACACGCGCGATAGCGGGATATCGACCTGCCCACCGGATCGGCTCGCACGGCCTCGTACTCGCATTTCGTGGCCGCTCCTCGTGGTCACGCTCGGCGGGGTCGGGCTGATCGGGGTGGCGATCATACTGTGGCTACGGGGGTTCGACGTACTCGGACGAGCGCCCCTCCTCGTCGTCGTGGTGGCGCTCTGGGCTATCACCGAAGCGCTCGTGTGGGCCGACGACGACTGGACATGAACGCCTCGTTCGGGACCGGCGACCGCCGCGGCGAGCGTGACGGGTCGCGGCCCGCCGGCCGAAAGCGGCCGGAGACCGAGACCCCGTCGAACGTCTACGTGCTCTCCGGCGAACCGGACTGTTCGCACCCGTCGCACGATCGGACGTACCTCGGCCTGCAGGGAGAGAGTAGCTTCTACCGGTGCAACGGGTGCGACGGCGTCATCGTCGTCGCCCGGTGACCGGGACGGAGAACGGTCCAATTTTGCGGACGGAGAACGGTCAGACTTCGATCGCTACGTCGCCGAGGACGGTTACGCCTCTTTCTGCGGCCGGGCGTCGGACATCTTCGGGGACCGCACGCGAGCGTCCCGCGGACGTGCCCGAGGAGCCGTCCCGAAGGAGCTTACGAGAACAGCCGCTTCAGGCGGGCGAACAGCCCCTTCGAGGGGTCGCCGCCCACGCGCTTTTCGTCCGGGGCGGTCCCCGAGTCGTCGGTCTCCTCGGAGGCCGTCTCCGCGGCGTCGCCGTCTTCGGCCGCGGTGTCGGCTTCGACGGTCCCCGTCCGCCCCTCGGACGCGAGCTCCTCGGCCCGTTCGAGCAGGCCCTCGGCGTCGTTGACGGCGTCCTTGATCGTCCCCTTCACGACGGGTTTCTCCGAGAAGCGGTCGCGCGAGACCGACGTGTCGGCCGCGATGACGACCGCGTCGGCCTCCGCGATCTCGTCGGGGGTGAGCTCGTCCTGGGCGCCCATCGCGCCCTGGACCTCGACGCGGATCTCGTGACCGAGCTCCTCGGCGGTGGTGCGCAGGTTCTCCGCGCCCATCTGGCTGTGTGCGATACCGGTCGGACATGACGTGACTGCGACGAACTTCATCTGTCTCTCCGTATCAGTTGGTTCACTTCGCGCTTGGTACTGGCGGCCAGCGCGCGCTCGGCGAGCGCCGCGGCCTCCTCGCGGTCGGTCGCTTCGACGTTGGCCTTCACGTCGGGGATCGTCACGGCGCTCATGCTCAGCTCGTCGAGCCCGAGCCCGACGAGCAGCTCCGTCAGGTCGGGGTCGCCCGCCATCTCGCCGCACATCCCGACCCAGCACTCCTCTCCCTCGGCCGCGTCGACCGTGCGGGCGACGGCCCTGAGCACCGCCGGGTGCAGCGGATCGTGCAGGTCGGCGACGCGCTCGTCGCCCCGGTCGGCCGCCATCACGTACTGCGCGAGGTCGTTCGTGCCGACGCTGAGGAAGTCGACGCGCTCGACCAGTTCGGGCGCCATGAACGCCGCCGCCGGCGTCTCGATCATCACCCCGAACTCCGGGCGGGCGTACTCCGCGCCCGCGTCGTCGAGGTCGGCGGCGACGGCGTCGAGCGCGTCGAGCGCCGCCTCGACCTCCTCGATCGTCGCGACGAGCGGCAGCATGACCGCCAGCCCGTCGCCGTGTTCGCTCCCCGCGGCCCGCAGGAGCGCGCGGAGCTGCGTCTCGAACAGCTCCGCGTCGGGTCCGAGCGACCGCCGGATGCCCCGCTCCCCCAGGAACGGGTTCTCGCTCTCCGGCAGGTCGAGGTACGGAACGGGCTTGTCGCCGCCGACGTCGAGGGTTCGGACGACGACCCGGCCCGCCGGGAACGCCGACAGCGCCTCGGCGTACGCCTCGTACTGCTCGTCCTCCGCGGGCGGCGACTCGCGGTCGAGAAAGAGGAACTCGGTGCGGAAGAGGCCGATCCCGTCGGCCCCGCGGGCGACCGCCGGCTCCAGCTCCGCGGGTCGGCCGACGTTCGCGGCCACCTCGACGGGCGCGCCGTCGGCCGTCGACACCGGCTCGTGGCGGATCTCGACCTCCTCGCCACCCGCCGCCGCCTCGCGGCGCTCCTCGCTCGGGTCGACGGCGACCTCGCCCGCGTCGCCGTCGATCACGACCGTCGCGCCCTCCGCGATCGATTCGAGGTCTCCGCCGACGCCGACGACGGCGGGGAGCGCGAGCGACCGCGCGAAGATGGCCGCGTGGGAGGTGCGCCCCCCGGTGACGGTGGCGAAGCCGGCGACGCGGTCGGGATCGAGCTGCGCGGTGTCGCTCGGCGTGAGCCGCTCGGCGAGGACGACGGACCCCTCGGGGAGTTCGGCGAGGTTCACGCGCTCGCCGCCGACGAGGACGCGGACGAGCCGGTCGCGCACGTCCCGGAGGTCGTCGGCGCGCTCGGCCATCCGCCCCTCCATCCCCTCGAACTGCTCGATGGGGCCGGCGAAGGCGCGCCGGACGGCGTGTTCTGCGGGCAGTCCCCCGTCGATCTCCGCCAGCACGCCCTCTTCGATCTGCGGATCGCCGAGGAACTGGACGTGCGCGTCGAAGACCGCCGCCTCCTCCTCGCCGACGCGCTCCGCGGTCCGGTCTCGCTCGCGCTCCAGTTCGGCGCGGGCCTCCTCGCGGGCGGCCTCGAAGCGCTCGCGCTCGGCCGCCGCGTCGACGCCCTCGGCCGGCGGCTCGGGGAGTTCGAGGTCGGCCTCGGGGCGGTACCAGACGACGGTGCCGACGCCGGCGCGCGGGGTGACGCCCGTTCCGGAAAGGGTTCGCTCGCTCATGAGTCGAGTTCGTCCTCCGGCGTCGTCAATACTCCCTCCAGCGCGTCGAGCGCGGCCTCGGCGTCCTCGCCCTCGGCGATTATCCGCACGTCCTCGCCGCACCGCACGCCGAGGCTCGTGACCGCGATCATGCTCCCGGCGGCGACGCGGTCGCCCTCGTTGTCGACGCGGGCGATGCTCACGTCGCTTTCGTACTCCTGGACCGTCTCGACGAACTTCGCGGCGGGCCGGGCGTGCAGCCCCGCCTCCGGAACGACCGTGACGACGCGCTCCATCAGTTCATCGCCTCCGCGAGCGCGCGCTGTACCTCCGCCTCGGTCTCCGCCTCGCGGAGCCGCCCGCGGACCTCGTCGTGGACGAGCGTCCGCGAGAGCGAGCTCAGTATCTCCAGGTGTTCGTCCGCGCCCTCCTCGGGGACGAGGATCATGAAGAGGAGCGTCGCCGGTTCGTCGTCCATCGCGCCGAAGTCGACGCCCGCCGAGGACCGGGCGAACGACACCGACGGGCGCATCACGGCGTCGGTCTTCGCGTGGGGGATGCCGATCCCCATGCCGACGCCGGTCGTCGTCTGTTCTTCGCGTTCGAGGAGCGCGGAGAGCGCGGCTTCGCGGTCCTCGACGCGCCCGGCGTCGACCGCGAGGTCGAGCAGGTGCTCGATACAGGCTTCCTTCTCCGCGGGCGGCTCGTCGAGCGAGATCAACGCTTCCGGCATCAGCGTGTCGATGTCGTGCTCCATGGCTTGTGGTGGGGGTCCTGCACCGTGAATGGTGCGGCTAATCGGTGGACTGTGCGCTCGCGCTGTCGATCGTCTCCTCGTAGTCGGGCTTGATCGCCGTGGCGACCGCGGCGGTGACGATCGAACCGAGGAGGATACAGCCGAGGAACAGGAGCGGCCGGTTCGACAGGAAGAACACGAAGATGCCGCCGTGCGGCGCGGGCATGGTGACCCCGAGCACCATCGAGGCGGCGGCTCCGACCGCGCTCCCGGCCATGGCGCTCGGGATGATCCGGACGGGATCGGCCGCGGCGTAGGGGATCGCGCCCTCGGTGATGAACGACAGGCCGAGCGGTACCGCGCTCTTCGCGTTCTCGTACAGCTCCGCGGCGTACTTCTGCGGGGCGACGAAGTTCGAGAGCGCCAGTCCGATCGGCGGGACCATCCCCGCGATCATCACGGCGGCCATCGGCTGCGTGATCGGCTGCGGGTCGGCGCTGAGCAGTCCGACCGCGAACACGTAGGCGACCTTGTTCACCGGACCGCCCATGTCGAAGGCCATCATCGCCCCGAGGATCACGCCGACGAGGAGCGCGCTCTGCCCCTGCATCGAGCGGAGGAAGTCGGTCAGCGCCTGGTTCGCGACGGCGATCGGGACGCCGAGCACGAACAGCATGACGGGCGCGAGGAGGAGCGTCGTGACGACGGGAATGATCAACACCGGCATCATCGGCTCTATGACTCCCGGCACGTCCAGGTTCTTCAGCCAGCGGGCGACGTACCCGGCCAGGAGGCCGGCGACGATCGCGCCGAGGAACCCGGCGGTCGCGCCGCCGGCGCTGAATCCGACAGCGGCGCCGGCCGCGTCGATGAGGTTCCCCTGCTGGATCGTGTACGACAGGATGAACCCCGGCGCGAGCCCGGGTCTGTCCGCGATCGCGTACGCGACGTACCCCCCGAGGATGGGGACCATGATCGTCAACCCGAGCACGCCGATCTCGGCGAGGTACCACGGGATCGACCCGGTCTGGTCGAACACCGTCTCCGTGTCCCCCGGGAAGAACCCGAGGTTGGCGAGGCCGAACCCGAGCGCGAGGAGGATCCCGCCGATCGTCACGAACGGGATCATGAACGATACGCCTGTCATCAGGTCCTCTTTGACGGAGGTGACGTGCGCCCGCAGCGCGCCTTCCGCCCTGTCTCTCGACGTCATGCCAGTATCTTCACGATAGTTTCTGCACGTGTGCAAAAGATTTTCCGAATGCGATCGTTTCTGATCGATACTTTCCACATTATTCGGATACCGGGAATCGGATGATCAAACCCGTGCGGAAGCGCCGAAGGTGACGGTTCAGTACTCAGAAACGGTCACGGATTCGGCGGCGGCGGACACGTCGCCGAACCCGGGGAGGGTCGTTCCGGCGACGGCGGTGACGCGGGCGGCGACCGCGACGCCGTACCCGAGCGCGACGGCGTCCGATTCCCCCCGCGCGAGCGCGGCGAGCACCCCCGAGAGGAGCGCGTCGCCCGCGCCGACGGTGTCCACGACGTCCGTCTCAAGCGCCGGCGCGTAGAGGGTGCCGTCCGCCGTCGCCATCACCGCGCCGTCGGCGCCCAGCGAGGCGACCACCCGATCGAACCCCCGCGCCCGCAGCGCCTCGGCCGCCGCCGCGCAGTCCTCGACGGCGTCGAGCCGCTCGCCGGTCGCCGCCGCGAGCTCCTCCCGGTTCGGCTTACACAGGGCGTACTCCCCCGAGAGCGATCGGAGCACGTCGCCGCCGACGTCGACGGCGACCTCCCAGGAGTCGGCCGCCGCGATCCGGTCGACGGCGTCCGCGTCGACCCCCGGCGGGAGGCTCCCAGCGACGACGACCGTGTCGGGGTCGTGCCGTCGGATCGTTTCGAGCAGCGACTCGGTCGCCCCCTCGCCGACGGTCGGCCCGTCGTGGTTGATCTTGTACTCGCCGTCCGGCGTCAGCACGGTGGTGTTGAGGCGCGTCCCGTCGTCGATGTCGACGAAGTCGGCGGCGACGCCGTCGGCCGCGAGTTGCCGGCGGAGGACGCTTCCGAACGGGTTCCCCAGAAAGCCCGTCGCGAGGGTCGACTCGCCGAGCGCGCGCAGGTACTGCGAGACGTTGATCCCCTTGCCGCCGGCGTCGAACTGCGCCGCGTCGGTCCGGTGGACGACGCCCGATCGAAGCGGCTCGTCGAGCCGGAGCGTGTGGTCGAGCGCCGGGTTCGGCGTGACCGTGAGGATCACGCGGACACCCCCACGACCTCCGTTCCCGCCGCCTCGAACCCCTCGCGGACGGCGGGCGGGAGCTCGCGGTCGGTGACGAACACGTCGACGTCCGTCAGGTCGGCGAACTTGACGAAGCTCCGCTCGTCGATCTTGCTCGCGTCGGCGACGAGGACGACCCGCTCCGACTTTTCGACCATCAGCTGCTTCATCCGGGCCTCGTCCTCGTTCGGCGTCGTCAGCCCCTCCTCCAGGTCGATCGCGTTCGTGCCGAGAAAGAGCAGATCGAAGTTCATCCGCTCCATGAAGCTCTCGGCGGTGGGGCCGACGAGCGCGCGGGTTCGGCGGCGCAGCGTCCCGCCGGTGAGCATCACCTCGGTGTCCTCCTCGCCGAGTTCGACCGCCAGCCGCGGGGCGTTCGTGACCGCGAGCAGCGAGCCGTCCCGCGGGGCCTGCTTGGCCACCTGCATCGTCGTCGTCCCGGCGTCGAAGAACACCACCTCGCCCTCGCGGATCTCCTCGACCGCCCGCGCGCCGATGGCGCGCTTCCCCTCCAGGTTCTGCACCTCCCGCTGTCCGTACGTCTGCTCGCGCCCGACCGTCGTCGTCGGCACCGCGCCGCCGTGGGACCGCTCGATCAGGCCGTCGTCGGCCAGACTGCGGAGGTCGCGCCGGATCGTCGCCTTCGAGAAACCCAGTTCGTCCGCGAGTCCCTCGACCGATCGCCCGTCGGCCTCCGACACGAGTTCGACGATCTTCCGTTTTCGCTCTGCGGGTAGCATGGTTCTCGATCCGATCTCGCCTTTGATTGTTTTCCCGACCGTGTTAACTGTTCGTGTTGCGTTCTCGATTGTTTCTGACGATGTCGTATAGAATATTATGTCGGGCGAAACGAGCGGCGCGAAGGACCGCCGGCCGAAGGGCGCTGTCGCTATCTGCGGGAAGCGTCGGGAGCGTGCGGAAACGAAAACGATCGAACCGATCAGCCGTCGAGCCGGTCGACGACCGCCTCGGTCACGTCGGTCGTCGTCGCGTCGCCGCCGAGGTCGGGGGTCCGCGGGCCGTCGGCGAGGACGCTCTCGACCGCGTCGCGGACGCTCGCCGCCGCGTCGTTCCGGCCGAGGTAGTCGAGCAGCATCGCCGCCGAGAGGATCGTCGCCGAGGGGTTGGCGACGCCCTCGCCCGCGATGTCCGGGGCGGTGCCGTGGACGGGTTCGAACAGCGCCCGCTCCGGCCCCACGTTCGCGCTCGGCAGCAGGCCGAGTCCGCCGACCAGCCCCGCGGCGAGGTCGGACAGCACGTCGCCCGCGAGGTTCGGGCAGACGACGACGCCGAACTGCGTCGGGTCGAGACAGACGCGCGTCGCGAACGCGTCCATCAGGACCTCGTTCGCCTCGACGCCCCGCTCAGCCGCGACCGACAGGACGGCGTCGCGGAACCGCCCGTCCGTCTCGCGCATCACGTTCGCCTTGTGGGCGACGGTGAACGCGTCGCGGCCGTCGGTCGTCTCCTCGGCGGCGGCTGACGCCGCCTCGTCGCGGCTCTGCACGAACTCGCAGGCGTACTCGGCGAGCCGCCGGGAGGCCGACTCCGTGACGACGCGGGTGAGCGTCGACACGTCGTCCGTGAGGCGGTCCTCGTGACCCGCGTAGACGCCCTCGGTGTTCTCGCGGAGGAACACGAGGTCGGTCTCGGGGCGGAGCGCGTCGACGCCGGGGTACGCCTTCGCGGGGCGGACGTTGACGAACGAGTCGACGGCCCGCCGGAGGGGGAGGATCACGTCAGCCGCGGTCTCGCCGGCCGCGCCGAACAGCGTCGCGTCCGCGCTCGCGGCGAGGTCGTACGTCTCCGCCGGGAGCGCCTCGCCCGTCTCCTCCTTCACGCGGTCGCCCGCGTCGGCCTCGACGAACTCGAAGTCGCCGACCGCGTCGAGCACGCGGATCGCGGCCGGGACGACCTCGGGGCCGATGCCGTCGCCCGGGACGACGACGATCTCCTCAGTCATCGAGGCTCACGTAGGGCAGGGATTCCGCGGTCGCGCGCACCGCGTCGGCGTTCGACTTCATCAGCGCCGTGGTGTCCCAGACGCCGTCGACGAGCGCCTTCCGCTGGGCGTCGTCGACCGCGACCTCGACGGTCGTTCCGCCGTACGTCACCGTCTCGGCCGCCACGTCGACCTCGATCTCCCCGTCGGGGTTCTCGTCGACCCACGCCTGGAGGGATTCGATCGTCTCGGTGTCGGCCGTCACGGTCGGGATGCCGAGCGCGAGGCAGTTGCCCGCGAAGATCTCGGCGAACGACTCGCCGACGATCGCGTCGATCCCCCAGCGCATCAGGGCCTGGGGGGCGTGCTCGCGCGAGGAGCCGCAGCCGAAGTTCGCGTTGACGACCATGACGGAGGCGTCGCGGAACCGCTCGTCGTTGAACGGATGGTCCTTGGGATCGTCCTGGGCTTCGACGGCTCCGCCGTCTCCGTCACGCGACGCCGCGGGCGTCGCGCTGTCGAACCGCTGGTCGAAGAAGGCGAACTCGCCGAGGCCGTCGAACGTGACGACCTTCATGAAGCGCGCCGGGATGATCTGGTCCGTGTCGATGTCGTTGCCCCTGACGGGGACGCCCGTTCCGGTCACCGACTCGACCTCCGGGATCTCCTCGGTCGTCACGCCACCGTCACCTCCTTCAGGTCGCGCACGTCGGTCACCTCGCCCTCGATCGCCGCCGCGGCGACCATCCGGGGGTTCATGAGGATCGTCCGGCCGTCCTTGCTCCCCTGTCGGCCGATGAAGTTCCGGTTCGAGGAGGACGCGCAGGCCTCGTCGCCCTCCAGCTGGTCCTCGTTCATGCCGAGGCACATCGAACAGCCGGCGTTGCGCCACTCGAAGCCGGCCTCCCTGAACACGTCGGCGAGCCCCTCCTCCTCGGCAGCCCGCTGGACGCGCTGGCTGCCGGGGACGACCATCGCGCGCACGTCGGGGTGGACCCGCCGGCCCTCGACGATCCGCGCCGCGCGGCGAAGGTCGGGCAGCCGCGCGTTCGTACAGGAGCCGAGGAACGCCACGTCGATCTCGTAGCCCTCCATCGTCTCGCCGGGCTCGACGCGCATGTGCTCCTGCGCGCGCCGGGCCGTCTCCCGCTTGTCCGCGGGGAGGTCCTCGGGGGACGGAATCGGCTGGGTGATGCCGACGCCCTGTCCGGGCGTGGTTCCCCAGGTGACGACCGGTTCGAGCTCGTCGCCGTCGATCACGACGACGTCGTCGTACTCGGCGTCCGCGTCGGAGCGGACGGACTCCCAGTACGGCTTCAGCTCCTCGAACCGCTCGGGGTCGTCGCGGAAGGCGTCCGTCTCCCGCAGCCACTCGTAGGTGGTCTCGTCGGGGTTGACGTAGCCCGCGCGGGCGCCGCCCTCGATCGACATGTTGCAGATGGACATCCGGCCCTCCATGTCGAGGTTCTCGATCGCCTCGCCGGCGTACTCGTAGACGTAGCCGACGCCGCCCTCGGTGCCGAGCCGCCGGATCACCTCGAGGATCACGTCCTTCGCCTCGACGCCGTCGCCGAGTTCGCCCGTGACCTCGATCCTCCGGACCTTCTGCTTCTCCATCGCGACGGTGCCCGTCGCGAGCACGTCGCGGATCTGCGAGGTGCCGATCCCGAACGCGAGCGCGCCGAACGCGCCGTGCGTCGAGGTGTGGCTGTCGCCGCAGACGATGGTCTTGCCGGGCTGGGTGAGTCCCTGCTCCGGCCCGATGACGTGGACGATCCCCTGGTCGCCGCTGTTCGGATCGGAGAACTGGATGCCCGCCTCGCGGACGTTCTCCTCCAGCTCGGCCATCATCTCCTCGGCGGCGTCGTCGCCGTACGGCCGCGACTGGTCCGCCGTCGGGACGATGTGGTCGACGGTCGCGTGCGTGAGCTCGGGGTAGGCGACGTCCAGGTCGCGCTCGCGCAGCATCCCGAACGCTTGGGGGCTCGTCACCTCGTGGATGAGGTGGAGGCCGACGAACAGCTGGGTCTGGCCCGTGGGGAGCTCCGCGACCGCGTGGTTCTCCCACACCTTGTCGTACAGCGTCCCCTCACTCATCTACGGTCCTCCGACTCCGTACGTCCGCCACCTCGGCCTCGTTACCGCCGCGGGCCCAGACGCGGTTCGCGCTCTCGCCGTGCGGCGGGGTGTGATCCACGTCCTCCATCGTCTCGCCCCGCGACCGTGCGGGGGACTCCCCGCCGTCCGCCACCGCCGGCCCGCGCTGGAACACCGCGCCGAACGTCTCGCCCGTGTAGGGGTGCGTGTGGGTCACGTCCCTCATCGTTCGCTCGTCTCTCCCCTCCGCGTCGCTCGCCGTCGACCCCGCCGGATCGCGTTCGGCGCGCTCGCGGGTCGGGTTTCGTCCGTTCCGTGTTCGTCCGTTTCGCTCAGTCATCCGCGGTCACCTCGGTTTTCTCCTCTGTTTCGCTCTCCTCCTGCGCCCACGCGAACAGCTCGCGCAGCCGACCGCCGACCCGCTCGATGTCGTGGTTCTTCTCGGCCTGCCGGAGCTGCGTGTAGGAGGGCCGGCCGGCCTGGTTCTCCGCGATCCACTCGCGGGCGAACGTGCCGTTCTGCACGCCTTCGAGCACGCGCTCCATGTTCTCGCGGGCGTGGTCGTCCACGATCACGTCGCCCTTCGTGAGGCCGCCGTACTCGGCGGTGTCGGAGACCGAATCCCACATCTCGCCGAGCCCGCCCTCGTACATCAGGTCGACGATGAGCTTCATCTCGTTCAGGCACTCGAAGTACGCCATCTCCGGGCTGTAGCCCGCGTCGACGAGCGTCTCGTACCCCTGCTTGATGAGGCTCGTGACCCCGCCGCAGAGGACCGCCTGCTCGCCGAACAAGTCCGTCTCGGTCTCCTCGCGGAACGAGGTCTCGATCACGCCCGCGCGCGTGCAGCCGATCGCGTGGGCGTACGCCAGCGCCTCCTCCTTCGCCTCGTCCGAGACGTTCTGGTACACCGCGAGGAGGCCGGGCGTTCCCTCGCCGTTCTCGTAGTTGCGCCGGACGAGGTGGCCCGGCGACTTGGGCGCGATCATCGTCACGTCCACGTTCTCCGGCGGCTCGATCTGGTTGTAGTGGATGTTGAACCCGTGGGCGAACTGCAGGGTGTTGCCCGGCTCCAGCTCGCCTTCGATCTCCTCGAACACCGCCGGCTGGACCGTGTCGGGGACGAGCATCGAGACGATGTCGGCCCGGGCCGCGGCCTCGGCCGGCGTCGCCACGTCGAGCCCGTCTTCCGCCGCGGCCTTCCGCGAGGAGGAGTCCTCCCGGAGGCCGACGACCACGTCGACCCCGCTGTCGGCGAGGTTCTGCGCGTGGGCGTGGCCCTGGCTGCCGTAGCCGAGGACGGCCACGGTCTTGTCGTCGATGTACGTGCGGTTCGCGTCGTCGTCGTAGTATACCTCGGTGGTGAATTCGTCGGTCATGGTGTGTCTGGGTGGGTTGTGATTGTCTATCGCGGGTCGGTTTTCCGGTCGTTCTCCGCGCAGGTTCCTCAGTCGCTGTTCGTATCCGGTACGCCTCGGTCCGCGCCGTCGCCAGCCGGCTCGGCGGTGTGGCCCGGCTCCTCGCCGGGCGTGGTCGGGGTGTCGCCGCGCGCGAGGGCGGTCTGGCCGGTCCGCGCGATCTCGATGATCCCGAACTGCCGGAAGGCGTCGACGGCGTCGTCGATCTTCCCGTGATCGCCCGTGATCTGGACCGTGATGGTTCGCGGGCCCGCGTCCAGCGTCTGTCCCTCGTACATCTGGGTGATCGCGTGGACCTTGTCCGGCTCGTCGCCCCGCACCTTCAGGAGGACGAGCTCCGCGCGGACGGCGTCGTCGTCCAGCTCGCCCACCGAGATGGCGGGCTTGAGCTTCGCGAGCTGCTTTTTCACCTGGTCGATGCCCGGGTCCGTCTCCTCGACGACCAGCGTGATCCGGGCGTGGCCGTCGACGGTGGTCGGTCCGACCGTCAGGCTCTCGATGTTGAACTGCCGGCGGGAGAACAGCCCGGAGACGCGCGAGAGGACCCCCGGCTCGTGCTCGACGAGCGCGGAGACGACCGCGGTTCGCGTCCTGGGTTCGGCCTCCGCCTCGGGGTCGATGCGGATCCCCTGGCTGTTCCGCCGCCCCTCCGGGTGGGGTCGCTCCTCCGGGGAGGGGCCTCGCAGTCCGCCCGTCACGCGGACCACCTCGGGTCCCGCGGGGCGCGGCGGGCGCTCGCTCCGCCGGCCGTCATAGCTGCTCCTCCGACAGGGCGAACTTCCCGTTCGCGCCGCCGCTCGGGACCATCGGGTAGACGTTCTCCGCCGGATCGATGTGGAAGTCGATGACGGAGGGGCCGTCGTGCGCGAGCGCCCCCTCGATGGCCGGCGCGACCTGGTCGTACTCGTCCACGGACCAGCCGCGGGCGCCGAACGCCTCCGCCAGCTTGTCGAACTCGGGACACCAGCCGTAGTCGGCGGCCATCCGCCGGCCCTCGAAGAAGGCGTCCTGCCACTGGCGGACCATCCCGATGTACTCGTTGTTCAGGACGGCGACGGTGATGTCGAGGTTCTCGCGGACCGCGACGGACAGCTCCTGCATCGTCATGAGGAAGGAGCCGTCGCCGTCGATGCAGACGACCTCCTGGTCGTCCTCGGCGGCGAAGCGCGCGCCGATGGCGGCGGGCAGGCCGAAGCCCATCGTGCCGAGGCCGTGGCTGGAGATCCACGTCCGCGGGTGGCGGAACGTCCAGTACTGGGCGGCCCACATCTGGTGCTGGCCGACGCCCGTCGTGACGATCGCGCGGTCGGAGGTGGCCTCGTCGAGCGCCTCGACGACGAACTGCGGCTTCAGCGGCTCGTCGTCGGGCGTGACGTAGTCCATCGGGTACTCCTCCTTCCACGTCCGGCACTGCTCGCGCCACTCGCGGGCGTCCGGGGGACGCTCGAGCTCCTCGTCGAGCTGGTCCAGCACGCGGCCGGCGTCGCCGACGAGCGGGTAGTCGGCGTGGACGTTCTTGCTGATCTCCGCGGGGTCGATGTCGACGTGGACGACCTCCGCTTCGGGGGCGAAGGTGTCGACGCCGCCGGTGAGGCGGTCGTCGAACCGGCAGCCCACCGCGATCAGGAGGTCCGTGTGAGTGATCGCCATGTTCGCGTAGCCGGTGCCGTGCATCCCCGCCCACTCCATGCACAGCTCGTGGTCGTCCGGCATCGCGCCGATGGCCGGCATCGTCTCCACCACGGGGATGCCGTTGTCGATCGCGAACTCGCGCGCCGTCTCCGTCGCGTCGGCCTTGATCACGCCCCCGCCGAACAGGAGCAGCGGCTTGTCCGCGCGCTCGATCGCGCGCGCGGCGAGCGCCACCGCGTCGTCGTCGGCTTCGAGCTGCGGGGCGTACGTCTCCGGGAGCCGGGCCGGGCCGGGCTCGCGCGCCGTCTCGCCGAGCGTGGCGTTCTTCGGCAGGTCGACGAGCGTCGGCCCCGGTCGGCCCGCCCTGGCGAGTTCGAACGCCTCGCCGACCGTGTCGCCGACGGTGTCGGCGTCGCCCGCGAAGTAGTTGTGCTTCGTGATCGGCGCGGTGACGCCGGTCGTGTCCGTCTCCTGGAAGGCGTCGGAGCCGACCATGTCCGCCGGGACCTGTCCCGTCAGCGCGAGCATCGCGTCCGAGTCCATGTCGGCGTCGGCGATGCCGGTGACGAGGTTCGTCGCGCCCGGGCCGGATGTGGCGAGGCAGACGCCCGGCTCGCCCCTGACGGCGCCGTAGGCGTTGGCGGCGTGGGCCGCCCCCTGCTCGTGGGCCATCATGACGTGGCGGATGTCCGAGTGGTACAGGGCGTCGTAGACGGGCATGATCGCCCCGCCCTGGACGCCGAACATCGCCTCGACGCCGGCGTTTTCGAGCGCCCGGACGGCCGCCTCGGCGCCGGAGGTGACCGGCGGTCGCTCGGTCGGCTCGTCCGGTTCGTTCCGTTCGCTGTCCGGTGCCGGTTGCGTCGCGCGTTCGCTCATTCGGTGCTGTCCCTCCGTTGGTCTCGTGTCGTGTGCTGTCGGTCGGTTGTGTTGTCCATCGTGGACGTGGCTGCGTGGCTGTCGGAAAGCAGTGCGAGGCCGAATCGGGGATGGGGGTGGTGAGGGGCTAGGCAGCCCCTACAATAATGAGCGACCGACCGACGCCCTCGCCGCCGCGGACGGACCGCTCGCTGGCGGTCCGCGCGCGGTCGGCGTCGGCGTGCCGGTTCATCGTATCCGGTGGAACCGCCCCGAGCGGCATAACCTTTTCGCGGCGTGCAAACGTTGCACGGGGTCCGGCCGGCGTCCGCCCGCGGGGCGCGCCGACTCTCGCGGCGCTCCTCGGTCGGTGCGGACGGCGGTCGGGCCATCCTACGCCCGGACCTCCTCCTTCCGGTCGACCCCCATCTCGCGGGCGAACCGCTCCAGTTCGGTCACCGTGACGCGCCGCTTCTCGGCGCCGAAGTCCTTCACCCGACGGGTGATCCGCCTCACCTCGGCGTCGGTCGGTCGGTAGCCGGCGTCCTCCAGCCGCTTTCGGACGGAGTGGGTGCCGGTGTGCTTGCCGAGCACGAACTCGCGCTTCGCGCCGACCATCTCCGGCGTCATCACGCCCGGCTCGAACGTGTCCGAGTTCTCGATGACGCCGGCGGCGTGGATGCCGCTCTCGTGGGAGAACGCGTTCCGGCCGACGACCGGCTTGTTCGCGGGGACGGGGATGTCGGACTTCTCCTCGATCGTCCGGGACAGCTCCGTGATCCGGGCGGTGTCGATCCCGGTGTCGACGTCGTAGAGGCTCTCGGCCGCCATGACGACCTCCTCGTAGGCGGCGTTGCCGGCGCGCTCGCCGATGCCGTTGACGGACACCTGCGCCTGGTGTGCGCCCGCTTCGAACCCGGCGATCGCGTTCGCCGACGCGAGGCCGAAGTCGTCGTGCGTGTGCACGTCGACGCGGGCGTCCGTGTGCTCGCGGACGAGCCGGATCAGGTCGCCGAAGCGCGTGGGCGTCGCCACGCCGCAGGTGTCGGGGACGTTGATCCAGTCGACGCCCGCCTCGGTGACGGCCTCGATCACGTCGACGAGGAACGCCTCGTCGGTCCGGGTCGCGTCCATGGGCGAGAACATCACGTCGACGCCCGCCTCGCGGACGCGTTCGACCGAGGAGACCGCGCGCTCTTTCGCCTCCTCGCGGGAGGCGTGCATCGAGTCGCGCAGCTGCACGTCGCTCGTGCTCACGAACACGTGCACCATGTCGACGCCGGAGTCGAGCGCTGCCTCGACGTCCTTGTCCACGACGCGGGCCAGCCCGCAGGTCGTTGCGTCCGTCGCGGCCGCGATGTCGCGGACGGCCTCGAACTCCGCGTCGGAGTTGACCGGGAACCCCGCCTCGATGACGTGGGTGCCCATCTCGTCGAGCGTCGCCGCGATCTCGCGCTTGTCGTCGTAGCTGAACGAGGTGCGCGGCGACTGCTCGCCGTCGCGGAGCGTCGTATCGAAAATCCGTACAGTGTCGATTTCAGATGTGGAGTTCAGTGTGCCCTCGAAGAACTCGACCCGCCGGGCTGGATACCGACGCGCCCTCTGTGTCGTTGTGGGACATCGTGACTGGTACCAGCGCCCATCTCGTATATAAGCCTGTCCCTGAGACAGTCCCTCTTCGGGATCTGGTACGATCGGCTGTCCGATCGGTTCCGCGAAACCGCGGGACGTAGTCGACCTTATACACTCCTGTCGCCTTATATCGAATTATATCTCGTCGGCGTCTCGATCGGGGGGAAGATTACGGAGCACAATATTTCTTCCTATTTTTGTAGAAATTATGGTCGGGGCGCGTCACGCGCGCCTCCGACTGGACGGACATGGACCCGGACCGGAAACGGAGCGAAGGTGACCGAAAGCGGGTCGAAAAGGGCCGCCCGAGCGGTCGGCGCGGGAGGGCGCAGTCGCCTCACAGTGGACGTCGACTCGCCCCCGCTCTGGCCGCGTCGTGGCTCCCGAAGGTACCGAACGCTTTTCTCACCCCGAATCAAGGCACCGGTATGAGCGACTTCGACCTCGATCTCCGCGGCGCGGAGGAACAGCTGGAGGAGGACGAAATCACGGGCGACGTCGTGCTCGGAGTGCTGAACGGGGAGACCGACCCGAACACGTGGATACGACACGTCGACGAGGGGAACGTCCTCGTGCTGGCGATCGAGGGCGATCTGAACACGCTCGCGGCCGGCTTCGCGCGCGAGGTCAGGGACATGGGCGGCGAGCTGATGCACTTCCGGCGCTTTCTCGTCGTCAGCCCCCCGGGCGTCGAGATCGACACCGACCTGTTGTAAGTCGTTTTCCGCGCCGCTCCGAGAATCGAGTGCCCCGAGCGGCGTTCGGGGCGCGACGAACGCGCCGGGGGCTCACGGCGCGACGAACGTCAGGTAGTGGCCGTCGGGGTCCCGAACGCGGACGCCGCCGTCGATCCGCTCGCGCTCGCAGACGCGGTCGGCGACGGCGTCGACCGCCTCCGCCGGATCGTCGGTCCCGAAGCCGAGGTCGACGTGCACCCCGCCGCGCGCGTCCGCGAGACCCAGTTGCGGCTCCCAGAGCTCCAGATCCAGTGGGCGCGGCGGCCCATCGCCGTCGGCGGCGAGGCCGAACGGTCCCCGGAGCCGCACTCGGCGGCGCTCCCTCCCTCGATCGACCGGGTTGAACCCGAGGGCGGCGTACAGCTCCTCGGCCCGACCGAGGTCTGCGACCTCCAGGACGACCTCGAAGATGCCGGTGAGCTCCCCGTCCGCGCTTCCGCCGTCGATCCCCCCGATCTCGACGCAGTGATCGTCGGGGTCGTCGACGTAGAGCGACCGGTACGACCCGAAGCTGTGCTCCTCCGGGTCGAGATCGGACAGCCGATCGCGCCAGTCGTCGTACGCCGCCTTCGGCGTCGAAAAGGCGTAGTGGGTGTGGAGCCCGCCGCGGGGGACCGCCGTCGGACGCCGGAGCGTCAGCGCCGTCCCCCCGAGGTCGAACTCGAGTTCGGCGTCCGTTTCGCGCGCGGGCGAGAGACCGAGCCGGTCGACGTAGAACGAGCGCGCCCGATCGAGGTACTTCACTTCGAGCGCGAGGTGGCGGAGCGAGGTGAGCATGACTGTCGTACGCGCGCGGGGGGTTAAAGCGCCGGGGGAGGAGGGTGACCGTCGGGAGAAGAGGGTGCTCGCCGGGGGGCTTTATGCGGCTTCCGTCCCAAGTCGGGCGCATGCAGCTGAAGGGCGACGGACCCGCGAACCTGCGCGAGATCGACCGCTGGGAGGGCGGCGTCGGCTGGATCGCGTACCCGGACGAGGCGATGCAGCGGGCCGGTCACGCGCTCGCGATCGACGGCGACGTGTGGGTCGTCGACCCCGTCGACGCGCCCAGTCTGGACGGGCTGCTCGCCGAGTTCGGCGAGGTCGCGGGCGTGGTGGTGGGGCTCGACCGCCACAAGCGGGACGCCGATCTCCTCGCGGAGCGGCACGACGTGCCGGTGTACCTTCCCGACTGGATGACGGGCGTCGCCTCGGAGCTCGACGCGCCCGTCGAACGCTTCTCGCGCCGACTCCCCGACACGGGGTACCGCGCCCTCACGATCAAGAACTCGGCCGTCCCGCCGTGGCAGGAGGTCGGACTGTACTGCGAGGAGGACGGGACGCTTCTCGTGCCCGAGTCCGTCGGGACGAGCGAGTTCTTCCTGGCGGACGGAGAGCGCCTCGGCGTCCATCCGATGCTCCGGTTGCTCCCGCCGAAGCGGCCGCTCGCGGGGCTGCGACCGAACCGGATTCTCGTCGGGCACGGCGCGGGGGTGTTCGAGGACGCCACGGCGGCACTCCGGGAGGCGCTCTCAGGATCCCGCCGCCGGACCCCGGCGCTGTACGGGAAAACGATCCGGGCGCTTCTCTCGACGTAGTTTCAACTCGTCGGTAGGTTTTTGTAAATTCGGCTGAAACAAGAGGGCGTATGACTTCGGCGGTCCGGGCGCGTAACGCGGGGGGAGGCGAGACGCCGTGAGCGTCTCCTTCG
Source organism: Halegenticoccus soli (assembly GCF_002844195.1). Lineage (GTDB taxonomy): Archaea > Halobacteriota > Halobacteria > Halobacteriales > Haloferacaceae > Halegenticoccus > Halegenticoccus soli. The sequence continues at coordinate 322,149 of NZ_PEND01000006.1, read as the reverse complement.
GTCGTTCGACGGAGTGCGAGGGGGTGACGGTCACCGACGCGATCGAGCGACGGCAGTGCACCCTCCTGACGAGCGACCCGGTGACGCCGCAACCGGCGGCCGGCGAGCGCTTCCGGTTCCCCGTCGACGAGGCGGTCTCGGTTCGGACGCGGTCGATCGCGCTGCCGAGCGTCGTGGCGACCTACGTCCGCGACGCCGACGGCGAGATGCTCGCGGAGGTGGAACACTTCAGCGGTCGCGAGTTCCCCGCGGGACGGTACAGCGTCGAACTCTGCGCGCCGATCAAGCTGTACGTGCTCGCGGACGGGCCGCTGACGGTTCGCGCCTCCGCGGAGCGGACGACGGTCGACCTCGGCCGGCGCGGCGAGGTCCTCGTCGGCGCGCGCTCGCACCACAAGCGCCCCGAAGCGACGATCACGACGACGGAGGAGCCGTTCGATCTCATGCGCGCCGTGTCCGCGCTCGGATCGGCGCTCAAGACGACGACCTGCGAGCGGTCGTACCCGACGCTCCGGGGCCACCCGCCCCTCGTCGAACTCGGCGACGAACTCCGCGTCCCGGGCGAGCTGACGCCCCCGGACACGGGCGTCAGGATCGAGATCCCGCCGAGCCTGCGCTACCTCTACCCCGTCGCGCCGCTCTCGTACTACCTCGGCGCGCGGGTCGAGCCGGGGGCGACGGCGCGGATCGTCACCGACGACGGGTTCGAGCACGCGCTGGACCCTCCGAGGGGGTTCGAAAGCGAGGTCGAGCGCGTGTTGAAGCAGACGTTCTTCCTCGACTGCGCCACTCGGACCGAGGGGTACTACAAGGTCGACCTCCACGAGCGCCGCCGGGCCGAGCGGGTGACCGGCCTGGACTTCGCGTCGCTCTACGACCGGCCGCTCTCCGAGCAGCTGCGGGCGTACCTCGACGTGCCGTACGGACTCGTCGAGGACCTCGTCCCGGAGTGGAAGCTGACGACGCACGTCGACCCGACGCCGGGGAACGCCGAACTGCTCCCGTTCCTCGTGAACGACCTCGCGGTCGTTCGGCTGCCGGAGGGGCGGTCGGTCTCGCTGTCGGAGGCGCAGACGGCCGCGATCGACGATTTCACCCGGAGCGCGGCGGGAGCGACGGTCAGCAGTCCGCCGCTCATTCAGCCGTCGAAGGCCGACTCGATCGAGCAGGCGTGGGCCGGCGACGACGCGCCGATCGGCGCGAGCAAGGCGTCGGTGCGGGCGTTCCGCAACCGCCTCGGCCGCGAGGCGTCCGACGGCGACATCGACATCACCGTCGTCTGCAACGATCCGACGATGGACGAAGAGCAGGACCTCGCAGAGCAGGTGTACGGCACCCGCGACGACCTGCCCTTCGACGTTCGCATCTACCGGGATCTCTCCGTCGACGCCCTGCGCGCGGTCGTGGAGACGGACGGCGACTTCCTGCACTACATCGGCCACATCGACGACGAGGGGTTCGAGTGCGTCGACGGGAAGCTGGACGTGCGCGAACTGGAGTACGTCGGCGTCGACGCGTTCTTCCTGAACGCGTGTGGCTCCTACGAGCAGGGGATGGCGCTCATCGAGCGCGGCGCGATCGGCGGCGTCGTGACCCTCGCCGAGGTGATAAACAGCGGGGCCGTGAGCGTCGGGAAGACGATGGTCCGGCTGTTGAACCAGGGCTTCCCGCTTCGCGTGGCCCTGAACATCGCCAAGGACCAGTCGATCGTCGGATGCCACTACATCGTCGTCGGCGACGGGAACCTCGACGTGGTCCAGTCGGACAGCCAGGCACCGGTGCTCCTGACCGTCGACACGGTCGAAAACGGGTACGAAATCACGCCGTGTCTCTATCCGACGTCGTCGCACGGCATGGGGAGCATCACCGGGACGTTCAACGCCGAACCGGGAGTGCACTATCTGGCGTCCGGCGAGCTGGACACGTACACGGTGACGGCGGAAGAACTCCGCGAGACGCTCGCGGTCGAACGAACGCCGGTGCTGCTCGACGGCGAACTCGCGTGGACCGACGAGCTCGACCTGAGCGAGTTCTGACGCGTTTCGACGCTACTTCTCCGAGCTGAGATCCTTCACGGGCCAGCACATACGGTCGCGTAGCCGGCCACCGCGCTCCCCGCCTGCGAGAGCAGCAGCACCATCGCGAACAGGACGCCGATCATTCGGGGGTTCTCAGCCAGGTACGAGTTGGGGTTGCTGTCCTTCATCACAACTATCCAGTCTACGCCGCAGTATTTAAAAATTTCTGACATTAATATGATAGAACTAAATGATTGATCTCCGGTCGGCGTCGAAATATATCTCGCGAGCAAACCACTTCACTAATCAGGTGTTATGCGGGTTCGACGGACGCTTAGTCAGGCAGTAAGCGGGCGCGCCCGACGGCGTTATGGGCGAGGCCGGCGTAGTGCGGCCGTGGTTTACGCGACGCGCGGTCTCGCCGACGTGCTGCTCGACCTCGCGGCGGACGCCGAGCCCGAGGCCATCAACGTCGTCCTCGCCGCGACGCCCGCCGGGGAGTTCGACCGCGACCTCGGGTTGGAGCCCGAGACGCCAGTGCTGACGCACTTTTACCTCCCGGACGCCGGCAGTTCGGTGACGGCGGTGTTCGGCGTCGATCTCGGGACGCCGGCCGGCCGCGGCCGCGCGCGGTTCGTCACGCACCCGCAGGGGAAGCTCGAACTCACCGAGCGCGACGACCTCGCGGCGGTCGTGCTCGTCGCCGTCCCGCCGTGGGACGATCGGTCGCTCGCGGCGTTCGACCGATCGGGCGCGCGGCTCGAACTGTCGCTGCTCGACGCCGAACCGCCGCGGGAGTCGCTGGCCTGAAAACGGACGAAAAGAGCGGGCTTCCTCGCACCCCCCTCCGTCGCCGCCCCGCCGACCGCCGAACTACCGGACGAGCGGCGTCGCGCTCACTTCGGTAACGGAGGTCCTCACTTCGGGCAGCCGGACGTCCTCACTTCAGATACCCGAGGTCGGCGAGCTGTGCGGCGATCTCCTCGAACTCGGCCTCGGTGAGCTGTCCCTGTCGCTGGTGCTGGATGACGATGCTCCGGAGGAGAAAGCGCACGAGGTCGCTCGTGCTCGAAAAGCTCGTTCCCTCGATGGTTTCGTCGACCCGCTCGGCCAGTTCCTTGGGGATGGAGACGGTCGTGTACTCCGTCATAGTCGGTCGGAGGGTCGCGCCCGGGATAAGTTTGGCTGGCCGGTCCGCGGGGACGACGCCGGCTCTGCCGCGGGAGAGCGGTGCGGACGTTTTTCAAGCAGGAGCACATACTCTCGCCGAGATGGGAGTCAGGCCACCACAGGGCTCGTCGTCGTCGCCCGACGTGATCGAGTTCGGGATCCCGGCGGTCGGCGCGCGCCTCGACGACGCCGGCGTGGAGTTCCCGGCGTCGAGCGAGGAGATCGTCCGCGCGCTCGACGACACGGCGATTCCGACCGACGGCGCGGGTAACACGCTGGACCTCGAGGAGGCGCTCTCGCGCCTGTCGCGGGATCGATTCGAGACGAAAGCCGACCTCCTCGACCGGCTCCACCCGATCTTCGAAGAGCAGCGGCGGTCCTCGTCGACGGGGATCGTCGGCCGCCTACGGACGCTGCTTCCGTTCTAGTCGCGGCGGTCGCTCCTCGATCTCCTCGATCTTCTGGAGCTGTTCGCGGTGGAGGGTGAATATCATGTCCGACAGGACCCCGAACATTAGGAGCTGGACCCCGAAGATGATCGCCGCGGCCGCGACGACGGCGATCACCTCGTGGGAGATCCGCTGGGTGATCCACTCGACGGCGACGTACACGGCCAGGAGCGCCCCGGACATCGTCGAGAGGAGGCCGACGCTCCCGAAGTAAAAGAGGGGGTTGTTGGTTTTCGCCCGCCGGTACAGTTCGAGGAAGATGATGCCGCCGTCGCGGAGCGGGTGGAGGTTCGTGTCCGACCCGTCCGGGCGCGGCCGGTACGTGATCGGCACGACCTTCGTCTTCACGTCCCGTTTCACGCACTCGACCGCCATCTCCGTCTCGATGCCGAACCCGTCCGCGCTGAGCGCGAGCCGCGCGAACGAGCGCCGCGTGAACGCGCGGTACCCGCTGAGGATGTCCCGCAGGTCGCGGCCGTGGATGTAGGCGAACGCGCGGTTGACGACGCGGTTTCCGAGCCGGTTGAGACGGGTCATCGATCCGGGCTTCATGTTCGCAAAGCGGTCGCCGATGACGTGTTCGTACCCGGCTTCGAGGGGCGCGAGCATCGCGTCCGCGTCGCCCGGCCGGTACGTGCCGTCGCCGTCGGCCATGAGGACGTACTCGGCGTCGATGTGCTCTATCGCCTCGCGGACCGCCTGTCCCTTCCCGGTCCCCGACTGGATAACGACGCGCGCGCCGTGCTCCGCCGCGATCGTCTGCGTCCCGTCCGTCGACTCCCCGTCGACGACCAGGATGTCGGTGAACCCTTCCCGCCGGTAGCCGTCTATCACCTCGCCGATGGTTTCGGCCTCGTTGTAGGTCGGAAGGAGTACGCAGACGTCGGCGCGATCCATTGACAGCATCTCGACGCGGGTCCGTTAAAAACGCTTCCTCCCGCGGCTCGGAAATGTCGCGCGCGCCGACACTCGTTCCCTCGTGTTTTTATGCGATCACGCGCGTAGCCGACCCCATGGACCTCCTCGTCGGCGCGACCGCGGCGCTTTTCGCCGCGGCGGGCCTCCCGTACCTCGGCTACGCGCTGCTGTACGCGACCGCCCGCCCGTCCGGGTCGCCGGCCGAAAAGCGGCCCTGGGAGCCCGCGGTCAGCGTCGTGGTGCCGACGTACAACGAGGCCACGATCGTCGAGCGGAAGCTGGACGACGTCCTGGCGCTCGAGTACCCGACCGAAAAGCTCGAACTCGTCCTGGCGGACGCGAGCGACGACGGCACCCCCGAGATCGTCCGATCGTACCTCGAAGACCGCGAATCGCCCCGTCTCACGACCCTCCGCGACGACGAGCGCCGCGGCGTCGCGCCCGCCCTCAACGAGGCGTTCCGGGCGGCGTCGGGCGAGGTGATCTTCAGGACGGACGCCGACTCGACGCTCGCGCCCGACGCGCTCCGCCAGGCGGTCGCGAACCTCGCCGACGAGCGGATCGGCGCGGTCACCGGCCGGCAGTCGGAGGTACTCGGCGACAGCGCCGTCGAGGCCGACTACCGGGACATGCTCTCGAGGCTCCAGGCGCTCGAATCGCACCTCGACTCGACGTTCATCTTCCACGGCCCCTGCTTCGCCTTCCGGCGCGAGGACTTCGTCCCGATCGACCCCGACTCGCTCGCCGACGACACCGAGGTGGCCCTCCGCATCCGCCGGTCCGGCAAGCGCGTCGTGATGGACCCCGCGATGCGCTTCGCCGAGTCCGGCGCGTCCGGCTTCCGGACGCGCCGAAAGCGGAAGGACCGGCGGGCGATGGGACTGCTCAGGCTGCTCGTCCGGAACCGCGACATGCTCGGCCGGTACGGCCGGTACGGGCGGGTCGTCCTCCCCTTCAACTGGTGGTTCATGGTCGTCTCGCCGTGGCTCGCCGTCCTCGCGGCGCTCTCGGCGACGCTCGCCGCCGTTTCCGCCGTCGGGGCGGCCGGGCTGGCGGTCCCGGCCGGGGTCGTCGCCTTCGCCTGGTTGGGGCAGCGCGACGGGCTCGGTCCCCTCCAGCCGCTCTACGCGGTGCTCGACTCGCAGGCGTCGCTCCTCGTCGCCGCCGTCCGCCTCCTCGCGGGCGGGGGCGACGGGATCTGGGAGATCGATCGGGAGTCCCGGGAGGCGTTCGAGTGAGGGTGCTCCAGGTCACCTCCAGGTACCCGCCGCACGCCGGCGGGGTCGAGACGCACGTCTCGGAGCTCGCCGAGCGGCTCGCCGCGCGCGGCCACGAGGTGGCCGTCCACGCCGCCGACGCCCGCTCCGCCGACGCACCCCGGCGGGAGCGCCGGCGCGGGGTCCGCGTCGTCCGCCACCCCGGGATCGAACCCGGCGGGGCGTTCCACGCCGCGCCGGGCGTCGTCGCCGTGGTCCGCGCGGCGACCCCCGACGTGATCCACGCGCACAACTACCACTCCCTCCCGCTCCTCTTCGCGGCACTCGGCTCGCGGTCCCCCCTTCGACGCGGCTCGCGTCCCCCGTTCGTCGCGACGCCCCACTACCACGGGGCGAGCGCGTCGGCGGTCCGCGATCGGTTCCTCCGCGCGTACCGGCCGCTCGGCGGGTGGGCGCTCCGGGAGGCCGACGCCGTCGTCGCGGTCAGCGGGTGGGAGCGCCGCGCGCTGGCGCGCGACTTCGGCGTCGACGCCGAGGTGATCCCGAACGGCCTCGACGTCGACCGGTTCGCCGACGCGGCGCCGGCGGAGCGCGACCGGCCGTACCTGCTCTGCGTCGGTCGGCTGGAGGCGTACAAGGGCGTCCAGCACGCCGTCCGCGCGCTGCCGAAGCTGGGGGGCGACCTCGACCTCGTCGTCGCCGGGACCGGCCCCCACGAGGGCGAACTGCGGCGGGTCGCCCGATCGGTCGGCGTCTCCGACCGCGTGGACTTTCTCGGGTTCGTCCCGGACGCGGACCTCCCGGGGCTCTACGCGGGCGCGGAGGCGTTCGTCACCCTGTCGGCGTTCGAGGCGTACGGGATGACCGTCGCCGAGGCGCTCGCCGCGGGGACGCCCTGCGTCGTCCGCTCCGCGGGCGCGCTCGGAGACTGGGCGGCGCGCGACGACTGCGTGGGCGTCGAGCTGGACGGGGACGGCCGAACCGCGCCCGGCGCGGTCGCGGCCGGCGTCAGGGAGGCTGTGGGCCGACGAGCGCCGAGCGAGCCGCTGCCGACGTGGGACGAGGTCATGGACGAGATCGAAGCCGTCTACCGGCGGATCGCCTGATCGCCCGAGCCGCCGGCGCGGTTCGGCCGCGATCTCAGGCGTCGGCCGGCAGCAGCTGCGGCACCGTGTGGCGGATCGTCTCGCGGAAGTGGCTGCTGACCGCGAGCAGCGCGAGGAAGTACACCGCCGCGCCGACGCCGACGACGAGGAGGAGCTGCACCCAGCTCCGCACGGGAACCGCGAACTCGGCGAGCGTCCACACGACGGCGAACATGACCGCCCCGGCGAGCGCCTGCTCGCCGATCGGGCGGGTGACGACGATTCCCCCGTACTCGACGTGGGCGACGTACTGGTAGGCGGCGACGCGGGCCGCCTCCGAGATAACGGTCGCCGCGATCACGCCGAGCAGGTCGAAGGGCGTCCCGAGCGCGAACGCGAGCGGGAGGTAAAGGACGAGGACGGCCGCGTTCACGCGGAAGATGATGCCGGGGCGGTCCGTTCCCTCGATGACGGCCTCGAACGGCAGGCGGTAGACGTTCAGCACCTGGTACAGGGCGAGGCCGACGAGCGCGAGCCCCGGCGCGTCGGCGAACGACGGGCCGAAGACGGTCGTCAGGAGGGCGTTCGGGATGGCGAGCGCGCCGAAGAAGATGGGGATCGCCAACAGCCCGGCGTATGAGACCGCGTTCGCGAGGTCGAAGCGCACGGACCCGCCGACGGAGTCGACGCCGCTCGACTTGACCGAGAGGGCGTCGCGGATGCTTCCGGCGAACATCGACGCCGGGACGACGAGGTTCAGCGCGACGGTGTAGACCCCGACCGCGCCGGCCCCGGCGAGCCACTTGATGATGAGCGGGTCGGCGCTCTGGTACGTGTTCGTGAGGAGGCCGTTCGGCACGCTCCAGCGCGCGAACTCGTAGACGCGCTTCGCCGTCTCGACGGTCGGCGCCGCCGGGCTGACCCGCGCGGCGAGCCACGAGAAGACGCCCGTGACGGCCGTCGCGGCCGCGAGCCCGGCGACGAGGCCGAACGCGGCCATGCCGAGCCACAGAAAGAGGAGCTGGAGCAGGAAGGTGAGCACGCTCCGGACGGCGTCGAGCCACGAGGAGGCCGCGGGGTGGCCGATCCCGGAGTAGAGCCGGTTCGCGACGTTGAAGAAGCCGAGCGCCGCCGTGACGGCGACGACGCCGTAGGCGAGTTCGGCGGTGCCGAAGTAGTCCGCCGCGGCCGGTTCGAAGACGACGAACCCGAGGAGGACGAGCGCCGAGAAGGCCGCGTGAACCAGGAGCCCGAGGCCGAAGAACTCGGCCGGCGCGACGGACACCTCGCTCACCCGCTTTTTCACCGCCGTCGCGACTCCTGCCGGAAGCTGCGTCAGGACGAACGCGGCCGCGATGACGGTCCGATACTGACCGAGCCCCACGTCGCCGAGGACGTTGGCGAAGATGACGATCCCGCCGAAACCGATCGCCGCCATGAGCGCCTTGGAGCCGACCGACAGCAGCGCCTCCCTGCCGATCGACAGCGAGGGGGTGTCCTTCATTCGATGTACCCGAGGTCGGCCAGCCGGTCCTCGACCGCGCCGTCGCGCGCTCCGCCGTCGAGCGCGTCCTCGCGCGTCCGTGGGCGCGGCAGGTCGACCGGATCCGTGACCGTCGGTTCGGCCGGATCGGCGAGCGCGTCGAGGCGGGCTTCGCCGTCGAACTCGGGCGAGAGCGGCTCCGAGAGCGCCGCCAGCGTCGTCGGGAGCACGTCGACGATCGACATCCCCTCGATCGTCTCGCCGCCCCCGGCGAAGAGCGGCCCGTTCGCGGCGAAGATCCCGCGGTACCGGTGCTCGTAGTTTTTCGTCGGGCTGGTGACGCCGCCCGTCGGCGACCACAGCGTCGTCGGGAAGAACCCGGGCGCGGGCCGGGCGATGACGTCCGGGGCGTCCGGTCCCGGGTCAGCGTACGCCTCTTCGGGGAGGAGCACGTCGCGGAAGATCCGCCGCCCGTCCTCGTCGGTGAGCTCCCGGAGTCCGTCGCGGATCTCCCGCCGGAGGGCGTCCGGATCGTCGACCGTCGGGTGGTCGAACCGCGCGTCGTTGACGTAGACGCAGCCGTAGCGGAGCTGCCACGCCCGGGAGTTCGGAAAGTCGATCCGCGGGCTGGCGGCCGACGCGAGCGAGGAGCCGACCTCGGTCGCCATGATGTGGTTGTGGACGCGCCGGATGAGCGCGTACAGCCGGTCTGACCGGCTGGCGACCGCCTTCGCCGCGCGGACGGCCAGGTCCGTCGCCCCCGCGTCGGTCTCCTCCTCGACGAAGTAGCCCCGCTCGGCCAGCCACTCGGCGAGGTGAACGTTGGTGTGTTTGTACTCGAAGCCGTGGTCGCTCATCAGAACGACGTTCTCGGCGAGGTCGGCGAGATCGGCCGCGCGCTCGTCGACGAGCGAGACGAGCGTCGCGTAGAACGTCCGCCGCTCCCGGTCGGTCGAGAGGTTCGAGAGGATGTGGCCGGCCCAGTCCGGGGTCGAAAAGAGGACGAAGCCCACTCGCGGCTGGTAGGTCTCGAACGCCTCGCGGGCGAAGCGGTGGCGCGCGGTCGAGATCGAGAGCACGTGGTCGAGGTACTTCGAGGGGCGGACCTTCAGGCTCGCGTCGTGATCGAGGACGTAGTCGTCGTAGGCGTCCAGCTCCTTGAGCTCGTCCGGGACCGCGTCGGCCTCGTCCCTCGCCAGCATCGCCGAGACGAGGTGGGTGTTCTCGCCCGCGGGGACGCGGCCGACCGACGCCGGGAGGTTGACGAACACGGCGTCGTCGAGGAAGTCGTAGATCGCGGCGTCGGTCGCGTTCGGCCGGCTCGGCCCGATCTCGTAGTCGGCGTCCTGGCGGAGCATGTTCGAGACGCCGTGGCTGCCGGGGTCTTTGCCCGTCGCGAACGAGGTCCAGGCGGGGATAGTCGTCGGCGTGTCGACGCTCGTCAGGTGCCCCGAGACGCCCTCCTCGCGCGTCCGCCGGAGGAACGGGAGGTCGACGTCGAACCGCTCCAGCATGTTGTACGAGAGCCCGTCGAGCCCGACGACGAGGAGTTCCATCGACCCGGGCTACCCCCCGAACCGATATGTCACTTGTGGGTTCCGGACGGTGGCGCGAACGCCGGACTGCGGATCGGACGAAGCAGTATTCGGCCCACATATCAGAAATAATAGAAAACTTTACCGTACGCGACTCCGATAGAACGGGCATGTCGACCCAAACCGAGCGATCGGTCGGGCGGACGGCGTTCGTCGTCGTCCGCGCCGCGGTCGTCGCCGGCGCGTGGTGGTATCTCGCGGCCGGGCTGGCGGGGCTCTTCGACGCCGCCGTCGAGGCGGCGGGCGCGGGGTGGATCGTCGGGACGCCGCTCGGCTTCCTCCTCACCGCGAGCGCGTTTCCGATCGCGTTCGCGCTCGTCTTCGCGGCGTTCGCGTACTGGCACTACCGCGTCAGGCTGCTCGGCGTGGTCCTCTGAGGGGGCGGTTCGACGGTTCCGTTACTCGACCACCGTCAGAGGAGCCCCGAACCGTCAGAGGTACCCGAGTTCCCGCAGGCGGTCGCGGGTGGCCGCGTCGACGCTCGGATCGTCGCCCTCCCCGCCCGCGGCCCGGCGCTTGTACTCGGCGATCGGCTCGTCGAAGAACTCCCGTTCTAGCTCGTCGCAGGCGACGCCCGTCTCGGCCTTCCGCTGCCAGCAGGGGCGGTCGCGGTCGAGTTCGTAGCGGGCGCTGTCGCCGAGGGAGTCCCACTCGACCTTCGTCTCGCCGCCGTAGGCGCACCGGAGCATCCGCCCCCAGTACTCCTCGTCCTCGGGCGGGTTCGCGTTGTTGCTGCCCACCAGTTCGGCCGGGATGCGCTCGTCGAACACGTCCGGCGTTTCCCCGTTCGCGAGGCCGACGATGAGGTCGCCGAGCCGCAGGTGCGAGAAGTAGCCGTCCTCGACCCCGTCGTACCCCTCGGGCGGATCGATCACGTAACACGGGACGTGCAGGAGCGCCTCCGAGAGGCTGCTGTCGTGGCCGAACATGTACCCCTCGGCCTCGTAGGCGAGGTTCTCGCCGTGGTCGGCGGTGATCACGAACGTCGTCTCCCGGTCCGTCGCCCGCCGCACCTCGTCGACGAAGCGGACGACGCGCCGGTCGAGGTAGTCGATCGCCGCGCCGTACACCTCCCGGTGGAGCCGCACGTCGCGCATGTTGGCCGCGAGGCCCCCCTCGCCCCGGAGGTTCAGTTCCCAGTTGTCGAACCCCTCCGAGTCCCACGAGTTCGGGGCCGAGTGGAGCGACCGGTCGTAGCCGAGCGTGTGCCGCAGCGGCGCGTGGGCGTCCATGAAGTTGGCGAAGAGGAACACCGGCTCGGGGGCGTCCCGGACGGTTTTCACGCCCTGTCGGGCGATGGTGTTCGCCCCGTCGTCGAGGAGCTTCGGCAGCGGCAGGCGCTCGGAGAGGCGCTCGAACGCCACCGACGCGCCGTTGGCGAGGCTCGCTATCGGGTGCTCGTGCCGGAGGGACTCCCGCGCGTACGCGAGGTACTTCCGGATTCCCCCCTCGGGGTGTTCGTAGCCGAACCGGCCGACGTGCATGCCTCGGGGGAACCGCCGGTCGGGCGACACCTCGCAGAAGTCGTCGAACAGTCGGTCGAAGCCGAACGCCGAGGAGGCGTAGACGTTGGCGCTGACGCCCGTCGCGTGGTGACCGGGGAGGTCCGCGAGGAACGTGTCCGCGCGCGTCAGCCCGGAGAAGTCGCGGTTGTGGTCGTGCACGCCGTGTCGGGACGGGAGTTCGCCGGTCATCATGCTCGCGTGGCTCGGCACGGACCACGAACTCGCCGCGCGGCACTGCTCGAACGAGACCGCCGCTCGCGACCGTATCCGCGGGGCGTAGTCGTCGAAGAAGTCCTTCCGGACGGTGTCGAGGCAGACGAGGACGACGTTACGCATGCGTGAGGGGTTGGCAGGCGCCCGTATAAATCGCTTGAGACGTCGTCGGCACCGAAGGGATCGGTCGTGACAGCCGCTCCGACCGCGCGGGAGGGGCGCTTCGCCGGGGCGGTTCGCTTCGACGGAGTGGTGCGCTTCACCCGGAGGGGATGCCGCTCCCGTCGGGTCTCACTCCACGTACCCCAGATCCCGGAGGTGTTCGACGGGCGTGTCCGACCGGGCGGCGGCGTCCGACTCGGCGGCGGCCGGTCGAGTCGTGCGCCGTTCGAGCCAGTCGCGCACGTCGTACACCGACTCCGGCAGCGGACCGTCGACGCCCTGGGCGGCGACGATCGCGTCGAAGCTGTGGGTGCCGGGGTCGTCGTCGCCGAGGAACGACACCCCCATCCCGTGGTCCGAGAGGATCACGAGGCGGTCGATCCGCTCGCGGAGGCGGCCGACCTGCCCGTCGACCCACTCGTACGCCTCGCGGAGGTCGTCCTCGCGGTTCGCGTAGACGTGCCCCGCGGTGTCGAGCACGTGCGAGTGGACCCCGACGACGGGAACGTCCCACTCGGCGGCGACCGCGAGCCAGCCGAACTCCTCGCCGGTCAGCCCCCGGAGTTCGCGCTGGAGCTCCCGCTCGGTGATGTCGCCGCCCGTCGCGAAGGACATGAGCCGCCACGACTCCACCAGGTGCGTCGCGTCCGCGATCCCCGGCCAGTACCGCACCGCGCCCGCCTCGAAGACGTGGTCGGCGTCCGTGCGCGCGATGGACCGCCGCTCCCCCGCGCGCTGGAACGGCCGGCCGAGCGTCGCCCGCACCTCCCGGGGGAGGTGTCGGGTGACGGCGCTCGCCGCCCGGAGGAGGGGGTTCTCCCACTCGTTGCCGTCGCCCGCGATGCCGTGCTCCTCGGGCCCGAGGCCCGTGGCGACCGTCGGCCACACCTCGACCGTCCGCGGGAAGGAAAGCGAGTGCGAGTACGTCTCCAGCCGCCGGTGCTCGTCGAGCAGGAGGTTCTCGCAGTCCCACCTCCGCGCGAGCCTGACGTCGGTCGCGTCGAGGGCGACGACGGCGATGGTGTCGTTCATCGGTTCGCACCTCCCCGCGCGCCGCCGTCAGTCTTGCCGTCGACGTACCCGAGGTCCGAGAGCCGCTGTTCGATCGTCCGCTCGCCTCCCTCGTCGGGCCGCCAGTCCGCCGGCTCGTGCGTCCCCCGGTCGGTCGCGCTCGTGACCACCCACGGCACGCGCTTCACCGCCCGCAGCGGGACGTGGTCGGGGTGGCCCCAGATCCCGAGTTCGCCCATCGCGTTGGCGTGGTCCGCCGTGATCGCCGCGCGGCCGGCGTCGACGTTCGAGAGGAGCAGCGCCACGTCGTCGAGGACGATCCGCAGGTTGTCGAGGTAGGCGTTCCAGACCCGTCCCCGGTCGACCTCGCCGTCGCGGAGCCGCTGCCAGACGGTCTTCGTCTCCGTCACCTCGCCGAAGCCGTCGTCGGGGGTGCCGAGGTCGGTCCCGAGCGACGGGTCGCTCAGGAAGGGCGCGTGCGGCTGCATGTAGTGGACGATCACCCGGTCCGGCCGCTCGCCCCGGCAGCGGGCGATCGTCCGGTCTGTGAGCGGCCGCGGCCGGATCGTCCGGGCCTCCTCGTCCCACGCGTACGCCCACACCTCGTCGAGCGCGGCGAAGTCGTTCGGATCCAGCCCGACGCGCTCCGTGAAGGGGTTCCCCGTCACGTAGGCGGTCCGGCGCATCTCGTCCGCGTACTCGGGCGCGAACGTCTTCTCCAGCCACTCCGCGGACATGCTCCCGACGGAGTCGAGCGTCCCGAGCGCGCCGTCGACGAAGGCGTACTCCCCCTCGACCGCGCGCAGCAGATCCACCCGGCAGGCGTCGAGGATCACGAGCAGGTCCCACTCGCGCTCCCAGACGGGCGTCCCGTAGTTGTACGCGCGGCCGACGCGGCTCCACGCGCCCATGTACAGCTCCGAGAGCGCCGGCCGCGCCGCGGCGAGCCCCTCCTGGTCGAACCGGAGCCGCGTCTCGGCGAGCCAGTCGGCGAACGTCATCGGTACCCCAGTTCGCGCAGCCTGTCGGCCGTCGCCGCGTCGACCTCGACCTCGCGCCGGGCCTCACGCGCCGCCCGCTTCGCCTCGTCGATCGGCGCGTCGAAGAACTCGCGCTCGTACGCCGCGACGGCGACGCCGTCGCGGACCGCCCGTTGCCAGCACGGCCGCTCGGGGTCGAGTTCGTACTCGGTCCGGTCGCCGGCGGAGTTCCACGAGACCTTCCGATCGCCGTCGTAGACGCACCGGACCATCCGGTCCCAGTACTCCCGCTGTTCCGCCGTGAGATCGGCACCGCCGGGGACGTTGGACCCCACGCGCTCCGCCGCGATACGCCGCCGGGCGACGTCGGGCACCGCCCCGTTCGCGAGGCCGACGACGAGGTCGCCGAGGTCGAGGTGCGAGACGTAACCGGTCTCGACGAACGACTCCCCGTCCGGGGCGTTGATCACCTCCAGGGGGACGTGCAACAGCCCCTCCGTCAGCGGCCCGCGGTGGCCGAAGAGCCCGTCGTCGGCCGGGAACCCCAGGTGTTCGCCGTGGTCGGCGGTGATCACGAACGTCGTCTCCCGGTCCGTCGCCTCCTCGATCCGCTCGATCGCGGCCGCCACCTTCCGGTCAAGGTAGTCGACCGCCGCGGCGTAGAGCCCGCGGTGAGTCTCGATCTCGGCCAGGTGCTCCTCCAGCTTTCCGCCGTAGTTCACCTCGTCGGTGTCGAACGCGGCCGACGACCACGTGTTCGACGCGTCGTGGAGGTCGTCGTCGTAGCCGAGGACGTTCGTGAGGGGCGCGTGGACGTCCATGAAGTTCGTGAAGACGAAGAACGGCTCCGGACCCTCCCGCGCGGCGCGGACGGCGTGGCGCGAGACGATGTTCGCCCCGTCGTCGAGGGGTTTCGGCACCGGGAGCCGGGCGAGCGCGCGGTCGACCTGCACGAGCGCGCCGTTGGCGAGGCTGGCGAGGGGGTGCTCGTGGGTCGCGGCCGCCCGGAGGAAGTCGACGTACCGCGCGACGCCGCGCTTTTCGGACTCCTGGCCGAACCGGATTACGTTGATCCCCTCCGGGAACCGACACTGCGGAGACACGTCGGAGTAGTCGTCGAACATCCGATCGAAGCCGAACGCCGAGGAGGCGTAGGCGTTGGCGCTGACGCCCGTCGCGCGGTGGTCCGGGAGATCGCCGAGGAACGTGTCCGCGCGGGTCAGCCCGGAGAAGTCCCGGTTGTAGACGTGAATTCCGTGTTCGGAGGGCAGTTCGCCGGTCATCACGCTCGCGTGGCTCGGCACGGACCAGCCGCTGGCGGCGCGGCACTGCTCGTAGGAGACGTCCGCCATCGCGCGCAGCCGCGGCGCGTACTCGTCGAAGTAGTCCTTCCGGACGGCGTCGAGGCAGACGAGGACGACGTTTCTGTCCCCCGTCACAGGTCGTACACCTCGCGTCCGGTCTCGCTCAGGGCGCTCCGGTCGATCTCGACGCCGTAGCGCGCCTCGATCTCGGAGAGAGTTCGCCTCTCCTCGTGAATGACGCGCTCCAGCGTGCCTCGGCGTTCGAACCCCGGCGGCGCGTCGTGGCGCTCCCTCCCGCGCGCGAGGAGGTACGCGTAGGGGAACGTGACGAGGTGGTAGGCCGCCTTCGCCGGCCGCAGGAGCGGGTGGCAGGGCTCTTCGAGAATGTAGTAGCGCTCGTGGGAGACCGCCCAGGAGAGGCAGCTCGGGAGCGAGATCCCCGACTGGAAGTCGCAGACCTTCCCGTGCACGTCGCGGCGGATCTCGTCCCGGAGCGACTTGTGGTAGCCGATCCGCTCGAAGACGGGGCCGTGGTCGAGCCAGACGAGCTGCCCCCGCGCGAGGAGCCGCCGCCAGAGGTCGCGGTCCTCCGCGCCGCCGAGGTTGTAGTAGGGGACGTCGAGGAGCAGGGACCGGGGCGCGGCGTTGATCCCCGTCCCGCTGAGGAAGAACTCGAAGTCGAGCTGGGATTCGAGCTGGTGGTAGATCTCGACGAAGTCCTCGATGACGCCGTCGAAGTAGTAGTCGTCGGTGTCGAGCGATTCGAGGACGTACTCCCCCCGCGACTCCTCGAACGATCGGTTCCGATCCGCGCCGAGGTAACGTTCGGGATCCGGTCGCAGCGCGACGAGCCGGAGCGCGTCGTACTCGTCCGCCAACCGCCGGACGATCTCGACGCTGCCGTCGTCGGACCCCCCGTCGACCACGACGACCTCGAATCGGTCGTCGACCTGATCGAGCATGCTCCGGAGCGACCGCTCGATAGTATCGGCCATGTTGTAGTTACAGACGGCGATACTGTGCGAGACCATTGGTGAACGACAGTAGATCGGCGTATAAAAGCTTCGTGACATCGATACCGGCCGGGGCCGACGCTCGCCCCGCCGTCGCCGTCCCGCGCCGATCATGTTTCTTCTCTTACCGCTGTCCTCGTGTCGTCCCTTTTATCACAAGGCTTATGGAGAGTTTGGGACTCGGTGCAAGCAATGAGCCTGCGCAGCGAGAGCGAAGAGGACTACGGGTCCTCGGTCCTCGAGCTCTTGGAAGATTGGTATCACGTCCCCGCCCTCGCGGCGATCGTGGCGGTCATGCTGTGGATCCGCCTCCTGCCGTACGGGCGGTTCGTCAGGGACGGGCGGGTGCTGTTCTCCGGCAACGACGCGTGGTATCACCTCCGCGAGGTGAACTACGCGGTCCGCCACTGGCCGTTCACCATGCCGTTCGACCCGTGGACGTACTTCCCCTACGGGACGAGCACCGGGCAGTTCGGCACCCTGTACGACCAGATCGTCGCCACCGTCGCGCTCGTCGTCGGGCTCGGAAACCCGAGCGACGCGCTCGTGGCCAAAGTGCTGCTCGTCGCGCCGGCCGTCGGCGGCGCGCTGACCGCGATCCCGGTGTACATCATCGGCAAGCGCCTCGGCGGGCGACTCGCCGGCGTCTTCGGCGCGGCGATCCTGATGCTCCTCCCGGGCACGTTCCTCGCGCGCTCACTCGTCGGCGTCGCGGACCACAACGGGATCGAGCCGCTCTTCCAGTCGCTCGCGGTCGCGGCGCTCCTCGTCGCCTTCGCGGTCGCGGAGCGCGAAAAGCCCGTCTGGGAGCTCGTCGCGGACCGCGACCTCGACGGGCTCCGGAATCCGCTGCGCTGGGGGGCGGTCGCCGGGGCGGCGACCGCGGCGTACATGTGGGTCTGGCCGCCCGGCGTCCTCCTGGTGGGGATCGTGGGCGTGTTCCTCGTCTTCAAGCTGACGAGCGACACGGTGAACGGCGACAGCCCCGAGCCGGTCGCGTTCGCCGGCGCGGTCTCGATGGGCGTCGCCGGACTGCTGATGCTGCCCCCGGTGGAGTCGTTCGGGTTCACCACGACCCGCTTTTCGCTCCTCCAGCCCGGGTTCGCCTTCGCCGTCGCCGCGGGCGCCGTCTTCATGGCCTGGCTGGCCCGCGAGTGGGAGAGCCGCGACCTCTCGACGTCGCACTACCCGGTCGCGGTGTTCGGCCTCATCGCCCTGTCGCTGGCCGTCGTCGCGGTCGCGCTGCCGCAGGTGTTCAGCCTGCTCCAGCGGAACTTCCTCGGGACGCTCGGGTTCAACGCGGGCGCGCAGACGCGGACGATCGCCGAGGCCCGCCCCTTCCTCGACCCGGGGCTGCTCGAACAGCGGGGGCTCGACGCGACCGGGATGCTGATCAGCGAGTACGGGCTGACGATCTTCACGGGCGTCGCCGCCGCGACGTGGCTCGTGGCCAAACCGCTCGTCCGCGACGGCGACTCGAAGCGCCTCGGCTACGTCGGGGCCGGCATCGCGGTCGTCGGGCTCGTCTTCCTCGCGCCGGGCGTCCTCCGGGCGCTCGCGGGGCCGCTAGACGCGGCCCTCGGCGGCTTTCCTGTCACGGGTCAGCTGGTCGGCATGCTCGTCGTCGCCGCGCTGCTCCTCGGTGCGACGCTCCTGACGCGCTACCGCGCCGAACGCCTCTTCGTCGTCGTCTGGGCCGCGTTCATCACCGCCGCGGCGTTCACGCAGGTCCGCTTCAACTACTACCTGGCGCCGGTCGTGGTCGTCATGAACGCGTTCCTGCTCGGCGAGGTGCTCCGGCTCCTCGACCTCCGTCGGCCGGCGTCCGACGCCGTGGGGGACATCAAGGGCTACCAGGTGCTCGCCGTCGTCGCCGCCGTGATGCTGATCGTCACGCCCGCGCTCGTCCTTCCGGTGGACATCCGAAACACGGGAACGCCGGCGTACGACAGGAGCGCGACCGCGATGGACGTCGCGCGGAGCCACGGGCCGGGCGACATCACCCGGTGGGACGAGAGCCTCCGGTGGCTGGCGACCGAAACCCCGGCCGAGGGAACGTACGGCGGCGCGGACAACGAGATGGGGTACTACGACCGCTACGAGCGGACGGGCGACTTCGAGTACCCCGAGGGGGCCTACGGGGTCATGTCCTGGTGGGACTACGGCCACTGGATCACCGTGATGGGCGAGCGCATCCCGAACGCCAACCCGTTCCAGCAGGGCGCGACCGCGGCCGCGAACTACCTCCTCGCGCCGAGCGAGGGGCGGGCCGCGCAGGTCCTCGCCAACCAGAGCACCGAGGGTAACCAGACGCGGTACGTGATGGTCGACTACCAGATGGTCACGCCGGGCGAGAAGTTCGGCGCGCCGATCGTCTTCTACGACGAGGAGAACCTCGACGACCGCGACTTCTACGACGTCGTCTATCAGCGGTCCGAGCGGGGGTACTCGCCGGTTCTCCTCACGCACGACCAGCGGTACTACCAGAGCATGATGGTCCGCCTGTACCACTACCACGGCAGCGCGATGGAGCCCGCGCCCTTCGTGATCGACTGGGAGCCGCGGACGATCGACGGAACGACGTTCAGGGAGGCCCCGCGCGGCGACGGCGAGTTCGTCCGGACGTTCGACAACGTGTCCGCCGCGCGCGAGTACGTCGAACGGGACGGCAGCGCCCAGATCGGCGGCGTCGGACCCTACCCCGAGGAGCGCGTGCCGGCGCTGAAGCACTACCGCCTCGTTAACGCGAGCCAGTCGTCCGCGGCCGGTACGTACTCGTACCAGCAGAGCGTCGGAATTACTTCACAGGTGACCGGTATTCCGCCACAGTTCCTCTCCAAGACAGATCCCTCGTGGGTGAAGACGTTCGAACGCGTGCCCGGCGCGACCGTCCGGGGGAGCGGCGCGCCGCCGAACAGCGAGGTGCGGGCGACGGTGCAGATGCGGTCGCCCGACGGCTCCACCTTCGAGTACACGCAGTACGCGGAGACGAACGGGAACGGCGAGTTCACGCTGACGCTGCCGTACTCGACGACCGGGTACGAGCGGTTCGGCCCCGAGAACGGCTACTCGAACGTCAGCGTCCGCGCGACCGGGCCGTACCAGATCGTCTCCGAGCCGACGGACGACGGCGGCGACCGGGTCGTCTACAACGGCACCGTCGACGTGTCCGAGGCGAAAGTCGTCGGCGAGGACGACAGCCCCGCGCGGGTCCGACTCGAACGGACGCCGATCGAGCGGGTGAACGAGACCGCGGACGGCGAACGGCCGGTCCCCGGCGAGGGGTCGGGCGGTGACGGCGGCGCGACCGGCGACGGAACCGCGGCCGGAAACGAGACCGCCGGGAACGGCTCGGCCGACGGCGACGCGGGCGGGAACGCGACGGCGGACGGCGACGGCGCGAACGGGAGCGCCGGAACCACGGGCGGCTCCGGCGGGAACGGTACCGCAGCCAACGCGCTGGCAGCGCCCGGAACCGCGGCACCCGAAACCGCGGCGCTCGTCGGCGCACCGATCGCCGCGGTCGGAGCCGGGATCCGCTGATGGCGAGCGACTTCCGCACGTCGCTCTCGGTCGACGGGATCCGCTCGTGGGTCGTCCTGTACCTCAAGGGCTTCTGTATGGGCGCCGCCGACGCCGTCCCCGGCGTCTCCGGCGGCACCATCGCCCTGATCACGGGCATCTACGAGCGGCTGATCGGGGCGGTGACCGCCATCGGCCCCGACCGCGTCGTTCGGGTGCTCAAGGGCGCGACGCCGGGCGGTCGCTCGGACGCGCGCGACGCGTTCTTCGAGATGGACGGGCTGTTCCTCCTCGTGCTGGGGACGGGCATCTTCACCGCCGTGGCGACGATCACGCGGGTCCTCCACGTCGCCATCGAGGAGATCCCGGTGCTCACGTTCGGGTTCTTCTTCGGCCTCATCGCCGCCTCGGCGCTCGTCCTCTACGGCGAGGTCAGGCTGGACACGCCCGGTCGGATCGCCGCCGCGATCGCGGGGTTCGTCCTCGCGTTTCTCGTCTCCGGGGAGACGGCCGGCAACCTCGGAGGGGGCCTGCTCGTCGTCCTCGTCGCCGGGGCGATCGCGGTGAGCGCGATGATCCTCCCGGGGATCTCGGGGTCGCTGTTGCTCATCCTCCTCGGGCAGTACGAGCGGATGGTGGCGACCCTGTCGTCGTTCATCGACAGCGCGCTCGCCGTCCTCACCGGCGGCGACGTGAGCAGGGTGATCGAACCGGGGATCGTGGTCGTCACGTTCGTGACCGGCGCCGTCGTCGGCCTCTTCACGGTGTCGCACGTCGTCCGGTGGGCGCTCGAACGCTACCGCGAGGCGACGCTCGCGTTCCTCGTGAGCCTCATCGTCGGCGCGCTCCGCGCGCCCGTCGTGGAGGCCGGGAAGAAGCTGGCCGAATCGGGCGGGGCGTGGACGACCGAAGCCGTCGCCGCGTTCCTCGGGGCGGGGCTGGTCGGCGCGCTGCTCGTCGTCGTCATCGACTACTACGCCGACGACATCGAGTACTGAGCGCGGCGCGACCCGTTTTCGTCGGGATCGACCGTGACGCGTCGAGCGCCGCGGCCGCGCCCGAAGGCTCCCGAAGGCCCTCCCGCCCGCCGGAACCGGCGGACGGACGACGACGGAGGGCGCGACCCCGCGAACCGCCTCGCTCGACTACCGGCGGGCGACGCAGACGAACGTCTCGAACCGGGAGGCGGCCGACTCGATGGCGAACCCCGCGTCGCGGAGCGCCGAGGCGGCGTCCCCGACGTCGTACCGCTCGGAGACGGGCGGTCCGCGCTCGCCCGTCCCCGCCGCCGACCAGTCGACCGTGACCAGTCGACCGCCCGGACGGAGGGCGCGACGGAGTTCGGCGAGGCTCTCCTCGCCGGCGAACTCGTGGTAGGTCATGGTCGAAAACGCGGCGTCGAGCGCGCCGTCGCCGAACGGGAGGTCCGCCGCGTCCGCGGTCACCGTCTCGACCGACTCCGGAAGCCCCTTCGCGCGGTACAGCTCGTGCATCTCCGGCTGCACGTCGACCGCGTAGAGCTCCGCGACGAAAGGGGCGACGTCGTCGGTGTAGAAGCCGGTCCCGGAACCGAGGTCGGCGGCGACCATCCGCTCGTGGGGGCGGACGAGCGCGAGTAACTCCTCGCGCGAGCAGAACCGGTACCGCCCCTCGTCTTCGAGGGCGTCGGCCCGGTCGACGTCGAACGTGTGGAATCCCATGCCGGAAGATGCGTCGGCGAGCGCATAAACGCCGCGCCGGGCGGAGCGGAACCGCGATGTTGGACCGGAGACATTACGTGGCGCGACGTAGAGTCACCTCGCATGGACATTCGTCCCGCTCGACCGGAGGACGCGCCGATGATCGTGAACGTCGCGCGCGAGGCGTGGCACGCGGCGCACGCCGACCTCCTCCCGGCAGACGAGATCGATCGGACGCTCGACCAGTGGTACGACGCGGACGACGTCCGCGAGCAGACGAGAGGCTCGGATCCCTTCTACGTCGCGGCCGACGCGAACGAGGTCGTCGGCTTCGCGCACGGCGGCGCGGACGACGAGGGTCGCGCGACCCTCCACCGCATCTACGCCCGGAAGGTGTTCTGGGGCACCGGTCTGGGTTCCCGGCTGCTCGCGGCCGTCGCCGCGGACCTCGCGGAGGCGGGCCACGGCGACCTCCGCGCCGCCGTGCTCGCCGGCAACGAGGTCGGCCGCGCGTTCTACGACGCCCGCGGCTTCGAGGAGGTCGAACGGCGGACCGCCCGGTTCGGCGAGGCGAGCGCGGAGGAGGTGGTCGTGACCGCGCCGCTCCGGACGCTGTTCGAGGGGGAGCGGGAGTCGACCTCGACCCGATCGGCCTGAAGGGAGGGCGGGCGAGGCGATCGGACGGATCGGCGCTACCTCTCGAACTGGACCGTCTCCTCGACGACGAGTCGCGGTCCCGCGCCGACCTCGACGAAGTTCTCCGCGTCCGCCATCGTTCGCTCGCCGGCCTCGGAGTCGAACGCCGCCTTCAGCGCGTCCGCGTCCTCGAACGTGAGCTCCAGCACGCCGTCGTATCCGGCCCGTTCCGGGTCCTTCGGAACCGAGGTGACGTAGCGTTCGAGCCCCGGCAGCTCCTTCGCGATCGGGCTGTGCGTCTCGAACCAGTAGTCGACGAACTCCTCGTGCGTGAGCCCGTCCTTGCGGACGAGCAGTTCGATCAGCGTGACCATACCGGACGGACGATCATGACGGACTTCGCTCTACCGGTGTCGGCTCCGGCGGCCGGAACGTCTGCCGTCGGAGCTAACGTTAAACCGTTCGCCGACCCCTATTCGGGTATGACCGACGCACGACTCCGGAGGCCGACCGAGCGCATCTGCGAGCGGTGCGGACGGCGCGAGGTCTGGGAGGACGGAAGCTGGCGCGTCGCCGTCGACGACGGCGAGCGTCGGGCGGGGAGCGTCTACTGCATCCACGAGTGGGACATCAACGGGACGTTCCTGCCGATCGAAGAGGAGTAGCCGCGCCGTCGGGCGGACGCGACAGCGCCCGCCGAGACGACTACCGGCGTGTTCCCCGGGTTCGAGCTGGATATCTAGATAGATGTACGGATATATTGCCAGATATACAGTGACGCGGCTCGCCCGCGGAAGCCCGCGCCGGTGATCGCCGACGATCACCCCCTCGCGGACGTCTCGGATTCGGATTCCAGGAGGCCGGCGAGTTCCCGCATTGCCGCCCGATCGTACTCGGTAAGGTCGTACCGGTTGCTGTTGCTCCGCTCGCTGTACGCGCCGAGCACGCCGAGCTGAACGAAGAGGGAGAGAACGTTGCCGAGCATCTGCGGCGTGACGTCCGGGTTTTCGAGCGATCCGTGGAGCTGTTTCACGCACGGGTAGTTCCGCGGACACTCGTCGAGCGCCCGGCCGACGTCCCGGTGGTAGGCGCACAGGAGCCCGTACTTCGAGGGACGCGTTTCGCGGAGGGTTCGTAACCGATCTTGGAGCTCGTCTGACACGATTCGCATAGTAATTAGAAGCCGCAGTATATTTGTGTTTTCCTTAGTTGCAGAGAAAATAAACCGGTACACACAGTCGCGGTTCGGGGAATCGGCGGGCTGAACCTGCCTCCGAGGGGGCGGAATCGAGGGCCCGGGGTAGGCGGACCGAAAGGGCGAACACGTCGGCGGCCGACGGGTCGCACATGGTCACCGCGTACGTCACCGCGCCGCCCGAGGCGGCCGACGACCTCGCACGGACGCTCGTCGAAGAGCGCCTCGCCGCCTGCGTCAACAGCGTCGACTGCTCGTCCGTCTACCGCTGGGAGGGCGAGGTGAGCGACGACGAGGAGGTGATCCTCCTCGCGAAGACGACCGACGAACGCTACGAGGAATTGAAATCGCGGGTCGTCGAACTCCACCCCTACGACGTGCCCTGCGTCGAGCGCTTCGAAGAGACCGACGTGCTGGAGGCGTTCGCCGGCTGGCGCGACGGGGCGGTCGAGGGATGAGCGACGAGACGAGGGGGACGACCGGTATCCGGTCGAAATCGGAGGCGGGTCACCGCAGCGACGCCAGCACCGAGAGCGTCCCCTCGCTGTACCCGCCGTCGACGAGGGCGTCCGCCGCGGCCCGCGCGGGGCCGTCGGCGTTGGAGAGCGCGTACGACTCGCCGACGACCTCGAAGAGGGAGACGTCGTTCTCGCTGTCGCCGACGGCCACGAACTCCCCGACGTCCATGTCGAGGATGTCCGCGACCTCCCGGAGCCCCGTGCCCTTCTCGACGCCGGGAACCGTGATGTGGTAGGCGTACCCCGTGTCGTACACCTGCATCCCGTACTCCCCGGCGACCTCCCGGAGCAGGGCCTCGTCGGCGGTGACGTTGGCGGCGATCTCCGTCTCCCGCCAGCGGTTGACGGTGTCCGCGGCGCCCCAGCCGAGATCCCCGCCGCGCGCCTCGAACTCCTCGGCGACGGCCCGCGCCCGCTCGCGGTCGCCGACGAACGAGACCCGCTCGGCCGCGAGCGCGACGCCGCCGTTCTCGGCGACGACGGTCTGGGGGATGCCGATGAAGTGACACAGCGCGACGGGGTACGGGAACGCCTTTCCGGTGGCGAGGACGACCGGCGCGTCCCAGGAGGAGAGCGCGTCGAAGAACCGCGGGTCGATGGTCCCTTCGGGGGTCGTGAGCGTCCCGTCGATGTCGAGCGCGAGCGGCGGGCTCATAGGGGTGCGTGGGGGGCCGCGCGCATAAACCTCGTTCTCGATTCCCCGCTGGCCGCGCCGTCTTCGGGTCCGGTTGCCGGAGTCACTCGTCACGCCGTCCGGTCCGCCGAAATTCCGTGAACGGACCGCGAGCCTCACTCTCCGATTTCCTCGACGACGATCTCCTCCGCTTCGAGTTCCTCCAGAACGGCTCCGAACCCGCCTACTGTGACTGTCCGGTCTTCGGTGTCGACTACGAACCCGGCCTGTTCGGCCAGGTGAAAGACCGAGAGCGGTTCGCCGGTTGCCGGTTCGCCCGCGTACCGTATCGCCGTGACGTTTCCCGAGATCTCACACGGCCGCTTCGTTCTGACCCACCGACCGCGCACTCGCACGCTCACGTTCGTTTTCTCTCGAAGATGCGGTTCG
The DNA here is from genome assembly GCF_002844195.1 of Halegenticoccus soli. Classification (GTDB taxonomy): domain Archaea; phylum Halobacteriota; class Halobacteria; order Halobacteriales; family Haloferacaceae; genus Halegenticoccus; species Halegenticoccus soli. Next base: position 297,413 of record NZ_PEND01000006.1, on the reverse strand, counting down.
ATCACTCGGATACAGCTGCGGATTTCGGTGAAGGTGATAGGAAGCTGGAGATTTTGCTCCGAGTAAATCGGCTTCGCGACTTCCGACAGCCCGGCGAGATAGAACCAAAGGAGGTACTCGTGGAGCGGATCGTCGACGAGGAATCCGTATTCGTCGGACGAGCCGACGTTCAGTGCGAGTCGGGCTTTCCGGTGGTCGATGAGGGCGACGAACGGTTTCCCCGTACACGGGACTGTTCTGCGCGCTTCCGCACACACCGTCTCGAAGTCCGCCTCTTCGAGCACGATATCCTCGTCCGGCCGCGGATGGACTACGAGCTGAACGTGCACGCGGTTCTCGTACGCGGTCGACAGCGCCGGTTCGAGTTCCAGGAACTGAGGGGGCGTGACCGCTAACAGGACGTACTGATCCGCGCTCTGGATATCGCGTTTGGTCTGCTCGAAAACCGTCTGGAACCGTCTCACGACGGTGATCTCGTGCTCGTGGGTTTCCGGTTGATGCCATCGGCTTTCGATCTCCTCGATGGCCGCTTCGAACCGTCCGACCTGGGTCCTGATGTTCGCAAGTGCCTCCGCAGGATCCGCCGCCCGAGCGTAGAGCCGATCTTGCTCGTACGTGATGACGTACCCCTCGTCCTCCAGTCCGCGAAGGATATCGTAGATGCGCGGCCCCGGAACGCCACTCGCGATAGCGAGGTCGCTAGCCGACGCCGATCCGAGTTCGAGCAGCGTCACGTAGGCGTCAGCCTGGTACGGCGAAAGACCGGCATCTCGGAGCACGGCGGTGAGTTCGGGGGTTTCCATACTCCTCCTACGAAGTGTGACGACAAAGCCTCGACTGGGAAAGGGATACTGACGTCGCCGGTGACGCTACGCCGCGACAGCTGCGGCGGCGATGAACCACCAGTTAGTACCGGCTTTCGCTTCACCCGTTTTCTGTTCGGACTTCGAGAGGTTTCGACGGTGTTTCCAGGTCATTACAAGAGTTGGTGGGGGATCGGAGGGGATAAGAATTATCAATTTTCTTAATAATAGCCGTTGTAGGACAACACTCGTTGTTCTCAGCGCACGGAGTTCTCCCCCGGGATGCCACTCTCGGTAAGGCTACGGAGGACGTCACTCGCTCTCGTTCGGCGCGGGAAGCGACACGTCGACACAAACGGGGAGGTGGTCGGACGGATACCGACCGTTTTCGTACGTGTCGCTCAGTATCCCGTGAATGCGAACGTCGATATCGTCGGACACGAGGACGTGATCGAGTTTCTTGTCGGGGACGAGCGACCGGAAGTCCGTCATGGTCGTCGACGGTCCGTGGTGGCCGCGCTTCGAGGCGCGATACGCGTCGACGAGAGTGGCACCGGTGTCCGTCGAACGCCGAGTCAGCCGCCGATAGGCCGGTGACGACGGTCGGAAATTGAAGTCGCCGGTGAGGATTACCGGCCTGGTTGACGCTACCTCGGAGAGACGAGCCCGCACCAGTTTCGCACTTTCCACGAGGGCGGCGTCCCCGACGTGATCGAAGTGGGTGTTGAAGTGGACGAGCCTCACCCCCGTCGTTCGCTCCCGCAGGGTCGCGTAGTAGACGAGCCGCGGGAGGGCTGCGTCCCAACCGGGACCGCCAGGTTCGTCCGGAGTCGGAGAGAGCCAAAAGACGCCGTCGCTCTCGAAGGTGAATCGACGCGTTTTGTACCCCAGCGCGACGAACTCTCCGGGGTTCGACGTTTCGCTCGCGCTTCGCCAGTCGTACTCGGGGAGCTGATTGCGGAGATACCGACGCTGTGTAGGCCACGCCTCCTGCAATCCGACGAGATCTGGGCTGTGAAAGCGGATCGCGCTCACGATAGCGTCTCGGCGCCTTCGCCACGTGTTGGATCCGTCGTCCGGATTGTCGTACCGGATGTTGTACGACATCACGCGCACCGTGGGTAGCATGTTCGACTACTCTCGGGGTGCTGTGGAGTGGGCACGCGCGTGCTCGACGCGGCGTCTTCTCGCTTCGACCGCAGCGGTCAGTTTCCGCATTACGAATACAACTGCCCGGCGATCTTCGCCTCGTGCTGCCCGGCGAGTTCCGTCAGCTCGTCGATATCAGCGGGGGACAGGTTCGGATTTCCGACACAGCAGCTTCGGATGAGCATGAGTCTCCCGGCGATGAACCCCTTGACCCACATCAATCCAAAGTCGGTGAGTTGACTCTGACTCTCCAGGACCTCCTCGCTCACGAACCCCTCCCGAAGGAGATGTGCGATGCTCACGGCACACGTTTCGAGGGTCTCGTTCAGATACTCCCGTTCGTACGCTTTCATCGACCCCCTCTTAGCGCTCGTTCCCCATCCATCTGGCGACCGGAACGGTCGCCGTCCGCCTCGAACCGCCCAGCGCCTCCGTTCAGTAATATCGGGGGCAGCTCACCCGCCTCGGCGGGGGCATCTCTGTCACCTGTCGCGTTTGCTCTCGTTCGCGTTCACCTCGCGGAGATCGCATCGTCGGCAGGAAACCCTCGGGGCTCCCGCTCCGAGAGCGCGCCTCCCTGCATCGTCGCGAGCGGGCCGGAGCCGCCTCGAAGCGGAAGAAAGGCGACGACGGCCGCAGCGACCGCGGCGAGCGCCGGTCCGAGCTGAGCGACGCCCTCGCCGGGGAGCAACTTGAGGTACGAACCGGACGAGGGCGTTTCCGCGCCGGACGAGCGCCCGTCGGCCGCTCGCGCGCTTTCGAACGCGGCGGGCCCGTTTTCGGCGGCTTCGATGTCCGTGCGCCACGCGTCGAACAACGCGAACACCTACCGGAAGTAGGCGTCTCGACGGCTTGTACTCGTCGGACAGGAGGCGGTACTGTCCCGTTTTCGGGAAGCGCGGGACCCCATTTCGTCGACGCCGCGAGCGGCGCTCCCGTCAGACTCCCTACAAACGCTTTTGACGCGTCGCGCCAACCGATAACACGAGCCATGAAGAAACTCATCAACGAGACGTCAGATGTGGTCGACGAGATGCTCGACGGGATGGTCGCCGCGTACCCGGACCGCCTCCGCCGGCTGGAGGGGACGGAGGTACTCGTCCGCTCGGACGCCCCCGTCGAGGGCAAGGTCGGCATCGTCTCCGGCGGCGGGAGCGGCCACGAGCCGACCCACGCCGGGTACATCGGCGACGGGATGCTCGACGGGGCGGCCGCGGGCGAGGTGTTCACCTCCCCGACCGCGGACCAGCTCAGCGCGATGATCCAGGCGTGCGACGCCGGCGAAGGGGTCCTCTGCGTCGTGAAGAACTACGAGGGGGACGTGATGAACTTCGACACCGCGGCCGAGATGGCCGACATGGAGGGTGCCGAGGTCGAGCAGGTCGTCGTCAACGACGACGTGGCGGTCGAGGACTCGCTGTACACGAGCGGTCGGCGCGGCGTCGCCGGGACGATCCTGGTCCACAAGGCCGCCGGGGCGAAGGCCGCCGCCGGGGGCGACCTCCAGGAGGTGAAGGCGGTCGCCGAGAAGGTCGTCGACAGCGTCGGGACGATGGGAATGGCGCTCACCTCCTGTGTGACGCCCGAGAAGGGCGAGCCGACGTTCGACCTCGGCGGGGACGAGATCGAACTCGGCATCGGCATCCACGGCGAGCCGGGAACCCAGCGCACTGAGATCATGAGCGCGGACGAAATCACCGACCACCTGACCGAACGGGTGCTGGAGGACCTCAACCTCGACGAGGGGCGGGAGGTCCTCACCATCGTCAACGGGATGGGCGGCACGCCGCTTATGGAGCTCTTCGTCGTGAACCGCCGGCTCCAGGAGCTGATGGACGAAAACGGCCTCGAAACGTGGGACGCCTGGGTCGGCGACTACATGACCTCGCTCGACATGCAGGGCTGTTCGATCACGGTCTGCGCCGTCGACGACGAGCTGAAGGAGCTGCTCGCCGCGTCCGCGAACACCCCGGCGCTGAAGGTAACGGAGTAGCCCGTCGGCGCCGGTTCGGTTCGTCCCGCTCGTTTTTCGACTCGTATCCGCGTTCGCCGAGCCGAGGGGACTGCGATAGTACGTCTGCGCCGCGATCGAGGCGCTGAACGGGCGGCCGGAGAGACATCGTTCGTCACCGGACGCGACCGTCACGGCCGGTGAACCGGTCGATCGTGACGCGCCGAGGCACCGTCACGCGCCGACGTTCCGACCGCGGGCGAAACGCGGCCGAAATGAACTTTTTTTCAGTTCACACCGGTTCCAGAACTGCTCAGTAGAGGGGGATGCAACCGCCCACAGGACGATGACAGACACCCTCACGCACCGGAGGTACGAACGCGTGGCCGTCTCTCCCGAAACGTACGAGACGCTTCGGGAGATGAAACGCTCTAACCAGACGTGGGACGATCTCGTCGTCGAACTTCTCGAGGGGACGGCTCGCGCCGAAAACGCCTGCGGCGTGATAAACGGCCCGTGAGGACGACGTTCCGCCGTTTTTGGCGGACACGGACGAACCACGGCGTCGCAGCCGTCCGCCTGCGATCTACCCTTTCACGGCGAGATCGAAAAGCCGCGATCCTGCGGTGTCGGTGTCCAATGCGACGGCAGGACCGCGCAGCAAGGACCGTTCGGCCGGCGGTGTGTCCGTGGAGGGAAACGATCTGTCAGAGGCACCCTTCGTCACGGACCGACTGAGAGATGCTCGATGGGAGGTAAATGTTTTGTGGTGAACTCAGTTGCGTGGTCATAACTCGTCGAGCGCGACGTGATTGCGTGGTCGTCGAACCGCCGGAAGCACGTCGGCCGGTGATTTCCGTCGGCCGGGGCTGGCTACTGAGACGTACCGCTACGTTGTGCTCCCGAGACGACGCCAGCGATCGGATCCACGATGCGCCGGTAATTTCACGCCCTTACAACTATTATAAACCCTAATGCGCCCGGTTTTATCGATCCGACCGCATCATGCCGGACACGGACGAAGCGGACACGACGCTTGGTAGACGGAGCGTGCTGAAATCGATCGGCGCGGTGGGTGTCGGGGGGCTGTCGCTTGAGCTGTTCGACGCCGACCTCGTGCGGGGTCTCGCTCCCCGGCGACTCGAACGCAGCGAGGTGGAGTGGTCGTCCGAGAGGTCGCCCGAGGGGACGTTTCCCCTCTCGGTGCTCAGCGGCGGGCCGACCCCGTCGGGAGCGATCCTCTGGGCCAAAATCGCCGACGAAGCCTACGACGAAGCGGCCCCCGCGTACGTGCAGGTCGCCGAGACCGAGGCGTTCGCCGACCCGATCTACGAGGGGCGGATCGACGCGGATCGGATCAGAGCGGAGAACAACTACGTCATCAAGGCCGACCTCGACGGCGAACTGCCCCCCGACCGACACCGCTACTGCCGAGTACAGCGGGTACGCGGTCGCGGAGTTCACACCCGAGGAGTGCGTCTGGACCGCCTACGCGGTCGACGACAGCGTCGACGACGCCGACGCCCCCCCGGGCGGTGCTCAGGAGGTACCGCATCCCGGAGGGCGAAGTCGCGCTCGAGGAGCTCGAAGCGAACGACGGGCTGCCGAACGATCCGCTGGCCGAAGACTCGTAGCCCGCGCCGCGGCGGATGAGTGCCGCACGCGCGGTTCCGGTTCGAGGGCCACCGCTCCGCGCATTCGCCACCGGGAAGCGCCCGGAGGGTCTCGGATTCTCACTCGCGTTCGTACATCATCGTGCGGTAGGTGACGGGATCGCCGTCCGGGAACTCGGGGAACTCGATATTCCGATCGTGAAGTTCGAACCCGCACGCTTCGTAAAACGGAACGAGCCCTTCGCGACACTGCAGCGAGAGCGCCACGCCTTCGAGTTCGGGATGGGTGACGACCGCCTCCATCACTCGCTTTCCGAGCCCCGTTCGTCTGCGCGATTCTGCGACGATCACCTCGTAGATCATCCCGTACATCACGTAGTCCGTCAACACGCGCGCGGAAGCCACGAGCGTCTTCGATTCTGATTCCGATTCCGCGTTCGTCTCCCAGAGGCCGACGACTTCGTCGGAGTTCCTGATCAGTGTGCGGACCTCTTCGATGGTTCGTCCGGCCCACCCCGGATGCGAGTCGTACAACGCTCGGAGCTCTTCGGCCGCTTCGGCGGTGAGCGAGCGATCGACGGTGAGAGCCATATCGAACTACATTCGGAAGAGACGCAAGTAAATTCGGAGGACCATTGTGCGGATAGAGGTGGCCTGTTGACCGATGCCTCCACGAGAAGGCCGTAACTTGTGAACTACCCCGCCCTACTCGCGCCCTTCGGGCGCTCCTTGAGGCGGGGCTTCCTGCTTCCACGACGCGCTTTGCAGGAACCGAATCGGTTCCCGTAGGGAGCGCAGTCTCCACAGGCGTTTCTTCGGAGTGAACCACTCCTACATCGGAAAGACCGCGAGAAAGGATGTTCCACGCCGTTGCCAAAACGCTCCGCGTTTTGGCTGCCCGCCAGAACCGGCGGTTCTGGCGACCGCGTTCGCGTCCCTGTCCGCCTCAAACCCGCAGGCGGGACAGGAGTGTTCACGGACCCACAACGGCTTCTCCGTCGAAACGCCGCACGCCGCGCACTCCTTGGTCGTCCCTCTCGGGTCGACCGCCACGAAGTGCGTCCCCGCTCGCTCGCACTTGTATTCGAGCACCGAGAGGAACGTTCGCCACGCGGCAGACGCGGTGTTGCGGCTGTTCGACGGCGATTCGAGCATCCCCTTCACGTTCAAATCTTCGACAGCTACGAGGTCGTACTCCCGAGCGTAGTACGCCGAGAGTTTGTGCAAGAAGTCGCGGCGCTTCCGTCGGAGGACGGCGTGACACTCCGCGACTCGTCGGCGTTGCTTCTCATAGTTGTTCGACCCGTGTTGCTTCCGCGAGAGGGACCGCTGTTCGCGCTCCAGCCGTTCCCGTTCGTCGGAGAGGTCGAGCGACCCGACTGCGAACCCGTCTGTGTCGTGGGCGTACTTGAGTATGCCAACGTCGATGCCGACGCACCGCTCAGGAGCCTCGGGCGGTTCTGGCGGTTCACGCTCCATTTGGACGCCGAAGGTGGCGAACCACTCGCCTGTCGGCTCCTTCTTGACCGTGACCTGCTTGAGTGTGGCGTCGTCGGGGATGGCGCGGTGAAGCCGTATCGGTATGTCCGCGAGTTTCGAGAGAGACAGCACAGTCTGACCGCTCTTCTTGTCGAGCTTGAAGCCAGACTGGTTGTACGTGAAACTGCGGAACTCCCGTGGGGGCTTCCACTTGAGTTGCCCGACGCCGTAGCCGTTCTCCGTGAGTTCCCCGAGGGACTTCACGTTCTGCTCAATTCGCATGACGGTCGTTTGAAGCACCGTCGAATACACGTCCGAGAGGCCATCCCACCACTCTTTCAGGGCGGGAAGTTCATCGCGGATGGACCGAACGCGCTGATTGAGGGTGCCTGCGTCCTCGGGGATTTGGTTGAAGCGGTAGAGCGCGTGATTGTACAGTTGCCGACAAATGTCTCGGTGGCGGTCCAACTCCTCGCGGTGGGCGTCGGATGGCTTGAGACGGTATTTGTGGGCGAAGTACATCTACTCGTGCTCCTCGATGTACTCGTCAAGACACTCACGGATGAACGACGAGAGGTTCAGGTGGTGTTCCTGAACCCACTCGTGTTGGTCCTCTCGGAGCGTGATTGTGGTCCGCTTCACCGTATATACAGTATGCATTCCAACCCCCCATAAACACACCGAAAGACGACGGTGGGCCTGTGGGCCTGCCACCGAATCGTGTATGAGAACCGTGCGGCGTTGACGAGACGCGGGGCGTCTCGTCTGCACACCAGAACGCGAAGCGTTCTGGGGACGCTGTATCCCCTCCCTGCTCGCGCCTCCCGTTCGGTCGGCGCTCGCTGAGGAAGGGGGGCTTAGCGCCTCAATTCAGCTAAAAGCAAGCGGACCGCGTCGGAAGGAACAACCGCCAAGCCCCGAATTCTCCGGAGGGATTATCGTCGGGGTGACGCATACGTACCATCATGTCCGATCCGCCGAGTCGGCAGACGAAGGCCGCGCAGAGTCGCCGTCGGTGGACCTGGTCGGGGCTCGGAGAAGGGGCCCAGGCCGAAAAAGACGGATTCGGGCTGTTCATCGACGACGTCGTGTTCGTTTTCGCGGAGATATCCGTTCTGAGCCTCCCCGTCCTGTACGCCGTCATGGTCACCGAGCCGCAGAGTTACTTCGGCGCGAAGACGAGCGCTCTGGTCGCGTGGATGACGATGGTGGCGGTCGGTGCGTTGATTCGCGGCGGCTGGGTAACGCCGCTCGGATCCGACGTCCCCGGGTGGGTATCACTCACTCCGTCGCTGATTTTACTCCGTTTCGCCTACTACAATCTCCTGTTGGGGGGAGTCGCGTACGGGGGCGCGGCCCTGGCGTTGGAGCAGTCGCCGCTCGGTTCGATCGTCTTCGCTGTGGTCGGTAGTAGCGTCGCGATCGGAGCGTTCCCGGCCGTCGCCGACGCGTATTTCCGGGCGGTTCGACGGTACGGGTGATCCGCCGGCGGAGACCGCCGGGTCGCTTTCGGCGAGGCGCTTCAGGCGCTCCATCGACTGGGCCGAAACCGCACCGAGCGATCCGGCTCAGGAACGATCGTAATCCGGCCGGACGGGACCGAGCGGTCCCGCGTAGAGGCCGCCGCCTCCGAACTCGTCGTAGACCCTGATCGCGATGACGTTTTCGCCCCCGTAATCGACGATCTCCGTCGGCACCGTGTACTCTCTCGGTTCCTCCCAGGCGGTGCTGAAGCCCTCCTCCGGGAAGCTCCCGGTCTGGCCGACCGCCTCGCCGTTGACGAACGTCCGGTCGACGTCGTCGATCTTCCCCACCGGGAGTAGCAGGTCCGCTCCGTAGTCCTCCCAGGATTCCGGGACGGTGATCGTCTTCCGGTACCAGCCGAAGACCTGATCCTCCGCGTATCCCGAGTGGTCTTCCCAGTTCGCGGGAAGTTCGACGCGCTCCCAGTCGCTGTCGTCGTAGTCGGGATCCGCCCGGGCCGCGTCGTCGCCCCGCTGGAACAGCCAGGTCGAAGAGAGCGGCATCGCCGGGAGCACTCGAATCGTCTGCGCGGGGAGGGCCTCGTCCGGCGACCGTCCGATCCGTATCTCGTGATCGCCGGACGAGAGAGAGGGCAGCTCGACCCGGACGGCGCTCTCGCTCTCGCCGGGGGCCAGCCGGACGAACGCGGTCCCGACTTCCTCGCCGTCGACGAAGACGCTCAGGGTCTCTCCGCCGATGACCGACCCGGCGTTCGTCCCCGTGATCGTGACGGTGATCGACTGCCCGGAGACCGCGGTCTCCGGGGCCTCGAAGGAGACGTACTCCTGCGCCGGCGGCTCGTATGCGGGGAGTTCCTTCACGTCCGTGCCGTTTACGGGCCGCAGTCGAATCGCTTGACCGCCGCCGGCGGCCATCGAGGCGAGGACGGTCGTGTCCGGGTCGACGATCAGGTCGGTCGTCCACACGTCCGTGGGGTTCTCGTCGTAGCTGGCGTCGCTCCCGTCCGCGTAGATCTCGGCGACGTGCTTCGGACCCCGCGCGCCCTCGCTGTTCTTCCCGGGGTTGAGAACGTCCAGCGGCACGTCGACGGCGCGGCCGTCCCCGTTCGTCATCGCGCCGACGTACCACTCGTCGCCCTTCCGTCGAGCGGTGACGACGTACTCGCCGATTTCGGCGTTGAGGACGGCCGTGTCGTCCCAGCCGCCCGCGGGAACCTTCTCCAGGAACGCGAACTCGGTCTCCGTCTCGAAGTTCTCGTTCTCCGGGGTGTAGCCCTCGTACTCGGCCGGAACCGGCGACTCCGCTCCGGTCTCGGTGACGGCGACCGTGTTGAGGTTGAACCCGCCGACGTCGCCGGTGAACGTCTCCCCGGAGTCGTCGTAGTGCAGTTCGACGGCGACGCTGTTTTCGCCTTCGTCGAGTTCGACCCGCGTCGTGAACACCTGCCAGTCGTCCCAGTACTCCGTGAACGGCGGCGTGATCGTCTCGGTCGAGTCGTTCACCCGGAGCGTCGCCCGCGGCTCGCCCGCTTCGACCACCCGGGACGCGTTCTCCTCGGGCGCGCTGGCGTAGCGCAGGTGCAGGTCGTACGTCCCGTCCGACGGGACGCCCGTGACCGTCCACGAGACCGACGACCCGGAGGGCACCCGGTTCGGGTCGACCGCGACGTAGTTCGTCCCGAACGCGTCGCGCCACTCGTCCGCGGTGACGAACCCGCCGAGGTCTCCGGCTGCGGCTTGCAGGAGTTCACCGACCTCCAGCTCCGGGCTGACGTAGGCCTCGATGCGGTCGGCGACCATCTGCAGCCCGGCGTTGTAGTTCGGGTACATCGCGAGCTGTTTGGCCCGGGTCGTCTGGATCTGTCCGCCGGTGTCGTCGTTGAAGGTGATGTCGAAGATGCCCGGCTGGTAGCTCGCCGGGCCGGCCAGCATCCGGGTGAACGGCAGGGTGACGTGGTGGTCCGGGCCGACGTCGGAGCCGAGCGCGCCGAAGCCGTCGTACTCCTGCGCTTTGACCGTCTCCGTGGCCGCCAGGTTCGGATACGTGCGGCGCTTCCCGGTGGGCTTGTCGGCCTCGTGGCGCTCCAGTAGCTGTCGGTTCTTCGCCGCCTCCCGGGCGACCAGTTCGTGGTGGTTGACCGCGATCTGGCTGTGTTGGCTGGTGGTCGCCGTTCCGCCGTCTCCCCTGTGACCCAGCCCGTCGTCGTTGACGTAGCCGTTCTTGATGCTGCGGATGCGGTTGTCCTCGTAGTACCGGAAGATGTCGTCGTTCAGGATCTGCTCCTCGTAGGTGACGACGTTCCCGGCAGTCTCGTTGTGGGCGGTCATCTCGACGCTCGGGGAGAGCGACTGCCCGTAGTCCGTGACCCCGGTCAGGTCGAAGTCGGGGTACGAACGGTCGAAGTCCATCGTCACCCCGGAGCCGGGGAAGCTGTCCCAGCCCCGGTTCCACCCCTCGACGAGCACGCTCTCGATGCCGTTCTCGCTGGCGAATCGCATGTACCGCTTCATCCGCTCGGTTCGGGCCCCGTGGATGTACGCCGCGGGATCGTCGCCGTCGGCCTCGACTTCGGCGTCGGATTTGTACTCCCAGTTGGCGTTGCCCGCGATCATCGTCCACCAGATGCCGACGTACTTCCGGGGGACGATCCAGCTCGCGTCGGGGTCGCCGTCGACGGTCGGCAGCACCGATTCGTCCAGCTCGTCGTTGAGAAGCGGAATCAGCGACGATTCGACGAGGTCGCCGGGTCTGCGCGCGAGCTGGATCGTGCGCCACGGGGTCGCCATCGGCGGTTCGGCCGACACCTTCGTCCCGTCGGGGAGCGGCGCGAGCTCCGCCGCGAAGTCCGTTCCGCCGCCCTCGGACCGGGGGGCGAGCGACATCGTGGCGTAGTCCGTCAGGTCCGCCTCGTGGATGCTCAGGTACGCGTCCTCGCCGGCTTTGACGGTGAACGGCGTGTGCGCGCCGTTTCGAACGGCGTTGCCGTTCGGACGGGTGGTTCGGGTGCCGGACTCGACCTCGCTGAGCCTCGTCTCCCGGTACTCCTGTTCGAACCGGGGATTGACGAACTCGTTTTTGATCCACCAGGCCGTGTAATCCCCGGCGAAGTCGAACCGGGTGTTCTCCGACGTGACGACCGCGTTTCCGCTGTTTCCGACGAAATCCTCGCCGAGGGCGAACCGGAACCCGACGCCGTCGTCGAACGCGCGGAACTCCAGATTCGCCGCCCGGTTCGGCCCGCTCGTCTCGGCCAGCCCGACGCGGAGGTACGTGTACTCCGCCGAGACGGTGGCGTACTGGCCCCACAGCGGGTCCCACGTCTCGGTGGCCGTTCCGGTTTCGCTCCCCGTCACCGTGACGCTCGCGCCGGCGGTCCCGTCCGCTGCGGCGCCGAACGGCGGCTGGTTTCGGAAATCGAAGCCGAGCGTCGAGGATTCGAGGTACGTCGTTCCGTCGAACGAGACCGCGTAGGCGGGGACCCCGCTCGAAACGTCGAGAGTTACCCGGACGCTGCCGTCGGGAGAGGTGATGGTCTGTTCGTCCGCGTCGTCCTCGTTCGATATGGTCGCGGAGACGGCTTCGGGAACCTCCGCGGTGTACGCGGCGGCGGCGAACAATCCCGAGAGTCCGCTCAGGAAGTTCCGTCGGTCGAGTCGCGCGGCCGAATCCGATTCTTTACTACGATCCTCATCAGGATTCCGCTTGTGTGTCACGGGCACGGTTTTCGGACAGCGACGTAAATTCGTTATCGTATGTAATTTATATTTTTCCTCTAATACGAAGGACGTTTCCCGCCTCTCGGTGGGAGCTGGGACGACAGAGACGGAAAAACGAACGCTCACTCGCCGAGACCGCACGGGACTCGGTACGCTCCGAGCGCTGCGTCACTATCTGCTCGGGCGTCTCTCGATCTACTCCCGTCCACCGTCACCCGAGCGGTTCAACGAGTACCGCGAAACGGTGTTCATCTAGCTCCCCTCGCTTGAGACGCCACCTCGCCCCGGGGGGTGTCTAGTTATTGGGGGTCGACGACAGCGACGACCGCACAGTCTAGAGTAAACGCTCATCCCGGTTCGATCCCGAGAAGAACCGCAGAGATGGTCACTTCCGACGCACCCCAGTATCTCTTCGATCCGAACAAAACAGTGGCCTACTGCGAGCGCTGTGGGAAGGATACGGTACACCACTTATCGATCCGGCTAACGTCGACAGCCGATGGAAACGAAGTCGCTCCGGGGAACGCCAAGTTCGCGAAACGGCCCGTTCGTCGAACCGTCTGCTCAGCGTGCGAGACGGAGATCCTTCACGACCGGTGAGCGTGCGCGGATGGCCAACGTCGAAATTTCCGAGCGCGAGGTCGCTCAGCCCCCATCACTCTCCGGGACGAGGACGGAACCGAATGACGCTCAGTGAGCACTTACGGGCGCTCGCAAAGCCGACGCGGCGAGCGGTCCTGCGCCAGGTGAGCGAGGCATCTCCGCGGCATCTCGCAGAGCTGGTCCGCCGGGCTGACCTCCCCGACGAAGACGCTACCCGCGTGCGGATACGGCTCCATCACACTGACCTCCCGCTCTTGGAGAAAAACGACTACATTCGTTACGACCGGGAGACCGGGATGATCACCAGAGGGTCCAACTTCGCTCGGGTCGAGTCGCTCGTCCGGGAACTCGACGAATACGAGGACGAAATCGTCGAGTAGTCGTCCGATCAGCGCCTGCGAACGTCTGCCGCCGTGGGGTCCGTCCGGGTATCCAACGCCACATTATTCAGCCCGCAAGCCGTCTCTGCGATACTGTGGATCAGGACGAACGTCACCGGAGACCGGATACCACACCCTCTACTTCGGATCGCTCGATCAGCCTCGATCGGATCGCCGCTGGGCCGGGTTGCGAGGGGCACGATCGCGACCTCGACGGTTCACTTCACGATCACGTCGCGCTCCTGTACGCGGACCGCGACGAGCAGTTCGCGGCCGTCGCCCCGCTGGTTCGCGACGGTCTCGATCGCGGTGAGCGCTGTTACTACCTCCACGACGACAACACGAAAGCGGAGGTCGTGGCGGCGATGCGCGAGGCGGGAATCGACGTCGACGCCGCGGTCGAGGCCGGCGCTCTCTCGTTTCACACCAAGGACGAACTCTTCCTGCGGGGCGGAGCGTTCGACCCGGACGACACCGTCGCCGCAACCGAGGAACTGGTCCGGGAAGTGACCGAGAGCGACGAATACGACACGATTCGGATGGTGGGCGAGATGACGTGGGCGCTCGACGGTGAGCACAGTCTCGACCGGATGATCGAGTACGAGCGGACGCTGAATGCCGTGTACGAGAACCGGCCCGTCGTCGGAGTCTGCCAGTACAACGTCACGCGCTTCGAACCGGAGATACTCAACCAGATCATCCGCTCCCACCCGAACCTCGTCTACGGCGGGGCGACCGCGCGGAACTTCTATTATCTCCCGGACGAGGGCGTCGAGACCGGAGAACACTCCGTCGCAGACGTCGACGGGGGCCGAGCCGCCCAGTCGTTACTCGAACGCGTCCGGGCCTACGAGACGCTCCAACGGCGCGAGCGGGGTCTGCGCGCGCTTAACCGGGCGACGCAGGAGCTGATGTATCTCGACGGCGACGACATCGCCGAGCGCGCTGCTGATATCGTTCGGAACGTACTCGACGTCACGTTCGCGTCGTTCTGGTCCTACAACGGGGACACCGGCGAACTCGAATGTCACGGCAGGAGCGCCGCCGATCCGGAGGCGAACGTCACTAGCTTCACCGAGCTGCACGCTGATCTCGCGTGGGACACGTTCGTCACGGAGGAGACGGAGGTCCTGAACGACCTCGCATCCTCAGCCGGGTTCGACGGATCCGAGACCCCGCTCCGAAGCGGCGTGATCGTCCCGCTCGGGAGGCACGGCGTGTTCTGTACCGGATCGACGCACCCGCACGCGTTCGACGATCCGAGGGTCGACCTGGCGACCGCGATCGGGGCGAACATCGAGGCGGCGCTGGATCGCGCCGACCGCGAACGCACGCTCCGGGAACAGAACGACCAGCTGGAACGGCTCAACCGAATTAATCGCGTCGTCCGGGGCATCGACGAAGCGCTGGTGGGCGCCGACACGCGCGCGGAGATCGAGCAGATCGTCTGCGAGCGGCTCGCCGCGTTCGACCCCTATCAGTTCGTCTGGATCGGCGATTTCGACCCGGCTACGGACGCGATCGTACCGCGCGCACGGGCGGGGGACCGGAGCGGCTATCTCGACGCCGTCACGATCACCGACGACGACACCCCGACCGGACCGGGGCCGGTGACCGCGGCGCTTCAAACGGGGGAGGTACAGGTGATCCAGGACGTACTGACGGATCCGGGGTTCAAGCCGTGGCGCGAAGCGACGCTGTCGCGAGGATTTCGAGCCTGCATCAGCGTCCCGCTCGTCTACGAGGAATCGGTCTACGGGGCGTTGACCCTGTACGCGGGGTCGCCAAACGCGTTCGATGAACTGGAGCGGGCGGTGCTGGGAGAGCTAGGCGGGACGATCGCCCACGCGATCGACGCCGCCGAAACCAGGCGGACACTCCGGACGGACAGCGTCGCCGAGGTGACGCTGAGGATATCGGAGTCGGACGACGTCCTCGCGCGACTCGCTCGGGAAACCGGGTGCGAGATCGACTTCGACGGACTCGTTCCGCGGACGGAGGGTCGGGCCCGTCTCTTCTTCACCGCTCGCGGAGCCTCCCCGGAGGACGTGCTCGCCGGCGCCGAACGGGTGACTGACGTCGTAGGGCTGCAACTCGTCGAAGACGACCGAGGGGAGTGCGTCTTCGAAGGAACGGTGACGGGGCCGACGCTCGCGTCGCGCGTAATCGACGAAAGAGCCGTCATCCGCTCGCTCACCGCCGCGGACGACGGAACCAGCGTCGTCGTCGACCTCCCCTCCGCCGCGGACGTTCGCAAGTTCGTCGAGACCGTGCGAACCGCCTATCCGAAAACCGAACTCGTGGCTCGCCGCACCCGCGACCGATCCATCAAGACGCCGCAGAACCTGCGGGACGTCCTCACGGAGGAGCTCACGGACCGGCAGCGCGAAGTCCTCGAAACGGCCTACCGGAGCGGCTTCTTCGAGTCACCGCGGGTGCGGACGGGCAAAGAACTCTCCGAGGCGCTGGGTATCACGCAATCGACGTTCTCCCACCACCTCCGGGAGGCCGAGCGCCGGCTCTGCGAGCTGGTGTTCGAAAACGCCTGACGAGACAGCGGCGTCCGGCCTCTGAGGAGGCCATCGACCTCCGCGGGAGCGTTGCTGTCCATCGCGCTTTCTTGCCGTCCATCCCGCCGCCCTCGAGAGGCGTTATCTCGTCGGGGACGGTAATCGAATCCGGTACGAAAGCCGAGAATGCACGTCGAGCGGGACAGTCACGCTGGGAGAACCCGAGGTTCTCCACGTGCCGGCGGAAGCGACGAACCCGCTCGTCGGCGCGAAAACGGAGTTCGGGGGTCAGTAGAGGTCGTCGTCGACGTACCAGACGCAGCCGTCGTCGTAGTCCATGTATTCGCAGTGCTGTTCGATTCGCCACGACACGTCGTGATCGTACCAGTTCCAGGGTTCCCCGCCCGCTCCGCCGGTGTATCCGCAGGCGTGTCTCCCGAACTCGGCCGACTGGTACAGGTCACCGAGGACGTCGTCGTTCTCGCTGTAGTAGTTGTGCGTCTCGTTCGTCCCGTACAGAATGCCGTCGTAGAACCGTTCGCCGGGTTGCTCGTCCCACACTGCGGCACCGAACAGGTTGACCGAGTTGATCGAGTGGCCGTAGGTGCCCTGGAGTTCCCGGACGCACTCCAGCGCCAGTTTCCCGCCGAGCGAGTGCGCGACGAGGTTCACCGTGACGCCGTGGTCTTCCGTCCAGCCGTAATAATCGAAGATCCGGGCTAACTCCTGGCCGACCTCGATGGCCTGGTCCTTGGCCCAGTACCAGTCGTCCCAGGAGTCCCCCGCGTTCCAATCGCAGGCCACGACGTACCCGCCGTATCCCTGGTCCGACAGGTTCCGGTAGACCTCGTAGGCGTAGTCTCGACCCCCGTTCTGGTTCGTGAACCCGTGAACGAAGATGGTCAGGTTGTCCGCTCCCCACGGCCAATTGTGGAAGTCCCAGCTCTCCGGTTCGACCTCCCCGAACCAGGACGGACAGTCGGGGAAGTGGTAATCGCAGCCGTAATCGCCGGCCGTCGCCGTCCCGCTCGTCGCCGCCAACCCGGTGACGCCGACCGCCGCCGATCTCAAGACGCTCCGCCGACTCACCGATTCCGAAGGCGAGCGCTCCGATACGTCGTTTGTCGCGCTGTCGGCCGTCCGTCCGATGCGGTTTGTGAGCCGTCTGTAGTCCATTGTCGTCGTCCTCCGTTGGTTGTCTGCGAACTCCGACGGTCGACAGGCGTTCCCGGGCCGGCGATAGGTGCCTGTGCCTTTCGCCGCCCGATGCGCCCTGTCTCCGTCGCGATTTCCGAGGCGTACGTCCGGCGCGCGACTGACGCGGTAGCGGACGCCGGATTCTACCACCTCAGGTTCTAACTTTTATTATTTTATATTGAATCTTTATATTCTTAGTAAATACTGGAAAATAGGACGCGGTTGCGGTCAGGTTCGTACATAGTACTGGTACCCTCGTACGCTCACGCGTTCGAGAGACGCTGCGGCATTGGCGGCTCCGTAGACCTCGATCCGCGGGGCGGGGAAAGCGGCGGGTTCGTCATCGAGAGAAGCCGGTCGTGATACCGTTCTCGGATCGGCGCGCGTCTCGAAAGAGGCGGCGGGAGTGCGACGCCCCATTCACCTATTTTCAAATATTTCTCCAGTATCAAATATATACTATCTTAAGCTAAATTTTAGTCGTCTAACCGGATAGTACGTCCGGACGATATGCCAGGCGAACCAGAACGAAACGGCGCTCGGGAACGCGGTGGGGAACGGGGCGACTCGATCGAAACAGCCGAGGAGCGGACGAAACGAGGGGGGCAAGAGCCGCGGACGACTCCGCCGGTCGGTCGCCGGGCGTTCCTCGGCGCGCTCTCCGCGACGTCGCTCGGCGCGGTCGCCGCGGCCGGATCGAATACGGTGCGCGGCGACGACGGTCCGGACGTGAACGACGAAAGCGCGAGGGTCGTAAACGTCGTCGAGGACTACGGGGCGGACCCGACGGGGAGCGAGCCGGTGAACGACGCGTTCGAGGAGGCGCTCGGCCCGAACACGACGGTCGTGTTTCCGGACGGGACGTACCTGTTCGATCGGCTCACGCGCTTTTTCGAGGCCGATAACACGGCGGTCGTCGGCGAGGGGGACGCGACGATCACCGTGCCGGACGGGTACGCGGATTACGTGATCTCGATCAGGGGCACCGGCGTCAGGTTCGAGAACTTCACGGTCGACTACGCCGCCCCGAACACGACCGCCGCCGTCGCCTTCCAGAGCGACGACGACTTCCTCATGCGGGACGTCCTGTTCGAGGGCGTCCGCGACGCGGACGGCGCGACGAGCTGCTTCCTGGTCGCCGTGACCGACGAGGACGGCGAGGGGCTGGTGGAGAACGTCCACTGCCCCGACGGGGCGGCGGAGTTCGTCCCCGGCAACGGCTGTTTCGTCTACAACGCCCACGCGGGGACGCTCCGGTTCGACCGGTGTTCGATGGAGGGAATGAGCGCGAACGCGCTGTACGCATCCGGCGCGGGCCAGATAGACCGCGGCGAGATGGGCGCCGTCGAGGTCGAAAACTCGTACTTCAGGAACAACAACGTCTCCAGCATCCGCCTCGGGACCCCCGACAGCTACGCGAAGAACTGCACCGTCGTCGTCGACGAGGAGGGGCCGACCCGGCTCTACGAGGACAGCCCCGGAAACGCCCGCGCGATCTGGTGTTACTACAACATGGACGGGTTCGTCGAGGACTGCGACGTCGTCATCGACCACCCGGCGGGAAGCGGAATCCACTACAAGTCGGGATACGGCGCGCCGAGCAGGTGCGACGTGTACGACAGCCGGATCGAGATCAACGCCGACGGCGTCAACGCGGTCAGGACCAAGGGCGAGGGCGAGCCGCTGGAGTACGAGAACGTGAGCGTCACGGGCGAGGGGGGCGAGCGGGAGGTGGTCCGCCTCCAGCACCGCGAGGCGACGTTCGAGGACTGCTGCATCAGCCAGACCGGCGAGAACCGCGACGGGTTCTTCCTCCTCGACTCGACCGTCGAACTCGAAGACAGCACCCTGAACGTGACCGGCGAGGACTTCGTCCTGGCCGACTCGGAGAGCGACTACTCGACGGACGACGTCGATTCGACGGGGTGTTGCACGCCGGCCCGCGCGGAGACACCGTGGGAATAGACCGGGCGAAAGAGCCGACCAGTCCGGCCGCGGGGATCCGCTGATCGGCGGTCGCTCCGACGCGCCGCCGCGATTCGTCGCTCCCGCCCGCCGCCGAGATCCGCCGTGGCGATTCACCCTGCTGACGAGGACGACCGATCCGCGACACAAACGCTTTGCCGCCTCCGACCCCCGTAACGGTATGGCCGACACCGAGACGCAGCGCGAGGCGGTGCTCGACGCGATCGAGAACGTCGCAGACCGGATCGAAGCCGAGAAGGAGTACCTCACGGATCTCGACTCCGCCATCGGCGACGCCGACCACGGGGCGAACATGAGCCGCGGCTTCCGGGCGGTCGCCGAGAAGACCGCCGACGCGGACGACGGCGAGGTCGCAGACCTCGTCAAGACCGTCGGGGTGACGCTGATCTCGGAGGTCGGCGGCGCGTCCGGCCCGCTGTACGGCGGGTCGATCATGAGCGCCAGCGCGGAGCTCTCCGAGGGGATCACCGCCGAGACGAGCGTCGCGTTCGCCGAGGCGTACCTGGACAAGGTCCAGGAGCGGGGCAAGGCGGAGATCGGCGCGAAGACGATGGTCGACGCGCTCACGCCGGCGGTCCACACCTACAAGAAGTCGATCGAGCAGGACGACCTGCCCCCTTTGACCGCGCTGGCGAAGGCGGTCGACGCCGCGGAGCGCGGTGTCCGCTTCACGGTGCCGATCAAGGCCCGGAAGGGGCGCGCCTCCTACCTCGACTGGCGCTCCGTCGGCCACCAGGACCCCGGCGCGACGAGCACCCTCTTCATCGTGGAGGAGCTCCTGGCGACGGCCGAGGAGTACCTGGAGGGCGACGTCGACGTGGACGCCGCGTCGCCGGACGTGCCCGAGGAGGAGCCCACCCCGGAGGACGACTGATGGTCGGGCTCGTCGTGGTCTCCCACAGCGCCAAGGCCGCCGAGGGGATCTGCGAGATCGCCGCGCAGATGGGCGGCGCGGACGCGAGGATCGAACCCGCCGGCGGCGACGGCGACGGCGGCATCGGGACGAGCGCCCCGCACATCCGCGAGGCGATCGAGGCGGCCGCCGGCGGCGACGGCGAGGACGTCGTCGTGCTCGTCGACCTCGGCAGCGCCGTGATGAACGCGGAGCTCGCGGTCGAGATGGCGGAGGAGACCCTCGGCGCCGAGTCCGAGGTGCGAATCGCCGACGCGCCCGTGCTGGAGGGCGCGCTCAACGCGGCGGTCAACGCCGCCGGGTCGAAGTCGACGCTGGAATCGGTCGTCGAGGCCGCAGAAGAGGCCAGGGACTACCGGAAACTCTCCTGAGCCCGAATCCGAACCGTCGTCAGAGATCCGAGCCGAGCGGTTTCGAGCGCGGAGTTCGTCGCCCCGCCGTCGGCCGTTCGTCGCTACGATTCGCCCTCCGGCGTCGAGAGGATCTCCTCCAGCGCGTCGAGCGCGGCCCCGGCGTCGTCGCCCTCGGCGACGAGCCGCACGTCCTCGCCGCTTTTCACGCCGAGACCGGTGACCGCGAGCATGCTGCTCGCGTCGACCGGGTCCCCGTCCCCGTCGACCGGCGCGATGGTGACGGCGGCGTCGTACTCGCCCGCTGTTTCGACGAACTTCGCGGCCGGGCGGGCGTGGAGCCCCTCCTCCGGAACGACGGTGACGATTCGATCCATGGCGCGCGCTTGGCGGGGGCGACCCTTTACTTGTCGGGTTCCGGTTCGGCGGGGGTCGGGTCAGGTCCTCGACTCGTCGAGGGCCGCGAGCCGGCGGAACACGAGCGTCGGGAAGCGCGGTTCGAGGCGGCTCGGCGGCCGACCGATCCCCGTCGCGTCGTCCATCGTCACCCGCCGCATGACGCCGTTCTCCGCCATCTCGTACAGGAGCCGCTTGACCGTCGACGCCGAGAGGTCGACGTCGGGCGATGCCGCGATCGCCTCCGCCGCGCCCTGCACCGATCCGAGCCCGTCGTCGTCCAGATCGAGGAGCCGTCGGAGCACGCGCTGGCGGTTCGGGGGCAGCGCGAGAACGCGGCCGAGCGAGACGCACGGCCGGGGGACGGCCGCCGTCCCGACGTCGACGTCGGCGGGCAGGACGCTCTCGTGACCGGCGCGCATCGCCTCGTCCGTCGCCCCGAACACCGCCGCGAGCGCGTCGTGGGCGTCGCCGTCGGCCCACTCCGCGATCTCGCGGACCTGCTCGTGCGTGAGCGCGTGGCGCGCGAGGCCGGTCGAAACGCGGCCCGTGAGGACGTCGACGAGGGCGTGATGCCGGTACGGGGGGACGCGAACCGCGGGGGCGTCGCACCCGACGTCGCCCGGCGGGTCGCGGCCGATCACCAGCCACGAGACGTGGTCCGAGGCCTCGGAGAGGAGGTCGTCGACCGCCCGGAGCGAGTGCGTCTCCGGCTCGCCGACGTGGTCGACGGCGACGACCGCGCGCCGATCGCGCTCGCGCAGTTCGTCGCCGAGACGCGCCCGGAGCTGCGCCGTTCCGACGCCCTGTTCCGGCACCGTCTCCTCGACGAGCGCGTCGAGCACCGCGTGGTAGAGGCCGAAGTCGCTCTTCGCCGCGCGGGCGTCGACGTAGACGAACTCCGTCGGGTGGGGCGGCGTCGCCCGCGTCGTGGTCAGGATCGCGGAGCGGGAGCCACGCGTCATCTCCGAGAGGTGGTTGAAGAGCGCCGAGACGACCGCGGACTTGCCGCCGCCCTTCGGCCCCCACACGTAGAGATTCGGGGGGAGAACGTCTTCGAGCGCCGGTTCGAGGTGGTCGAGCAGCTGTTCGAGCACCGGCCCCCGGCCGGTCGGCTCCTCGGGGTGGACGACCGGGTTCACGGCGTCGTAGTCGTGAACCAGCCTGGGTGCGCTGTCGGTCCGTTGTCGCCGTGCGATTCGTTCTCTGAGGTTCATTCGGATTCAGTCAGATCCGAGTCCCCGCCGCGCGGCGGGATCGTCCGCCGTCCGACCGGCCGACACCCCGCGAGGGCGACCGACGGTCGGTCGCCGGCCGGGAGGCTCCCTCGGCCGGCGGAACGGACGGTGCTTCCCATACGGCTGCGTTCCTCGAAAGCGGCCGCGTTCGGTTCAGAGGCCGAACGTCGGGACGTACGACGAGTCCGGCAGCACGCCGACGATGGCGAGGAGCGCGATGAGGAGCGACCCCATCACGATGGCCGCCGCGGGCGGGTCCCAGTGGGTGTCGCCGTGGGCGTAGAACACCCGCTGAAACGCCTCGCCGAACAGCGCCGACAGCAGGCCGAAGATCCCGCCGGCCACGAGGCCGAGGGTCGTTGCCCCGGTCGGATCGCCGCCGACGGCGGCGACGGCTCCGGCCGAGCCGATGAGCGTGATGTGGTGGGTCACCGGGATCTTCTCGACGCCGCAGTTGAGGAACACGAGCGTCGCGGCGCTGATCCCGAATCCGAGGAACACCAGGCCGGTTTCGAGCGCGATGAACCCGCCGAGGAGCCCCCCGAAGACGCCGATGGTGGCGACCCCCGGCCACTTGTACTGGTGGGGGAGCCACGGCTCGACCGCGAACCGCGTCTTTCCGGTCGCGGTCCCGCCGTCCGTCGCGGCGTCGTCGCCGCCGTCCGCCGTCGCCGGCTCGCCGATCACGCGCGTCTCCTCGCGCTCGAAGGGCGACATGTCGAACAGGCCGCCGCCGCGGACGTCCCCGATGATGGAGTAGCCGAACACGACGCGGTGGATGAGCGCCGAAAGTGTGACGCCCATGGCGATGGCGTCCCACGGCAGGAGGAACACGGCGGAAAGCTGCGTCAGCCAGTAGCCGACGACCCCGAAGACCGCGCCGACGGCGAGGATGTCCGGCTTGGTCCCCTGTGCGAACGCGATGTTCTTCGCCTCGTGGTAGTCGAAGCCGGTGTCCATGTACCCCCGCTTTGCGGCGTACGCCGCGGCGGCCGCACCGCCGGCGAAGCTGATCGCCGGCGAGAACGGCGGCCCGAACGCGACGGCCGTCGTGATGCCGGCCGACTCGGGGTTGACGTACTCGGCGACCTGCCCGGCGATGACCATGAAGCCCGTGAAGATGAAGGCGGGGAGCGCCCCGAGCGCCGCCCCGAACGCGCCGCCGGCGAGGGCCGCGAGGATCATCACCGGGTCGAAGAAGACCGAGAAGTCCGCCTGCAGCGGGACCATTCAGTCACCCCCGTCGCGGGCCCAGTCGAGCGAGCGCTCGACGGCCTCGCCCCAGCGGGCGTAGCGTCGGTCCACGTCGTTCGCGTCGGCGTCCGGTTCGAACTCGCGGTCGATCTGCCAGTTGTCGCGCAGCTCGTCGACCGTCTCCCAGTAGCCGACCGCGAGGCCCGCGGCGTACGCGGAGCCGAGCGCGGTCGTCTCGTCGACCTCCGGGCGGACGATGGTGGAATCGACGATGTTCGCCTGCAACTGGCAGAGGAAGTTGTTCTTGACCGCCCCGCCGTCGACGCGCAGGTCGCCGAGTTCGATCCCGGAGTCGGCCTCCATCGCCTCGGCGACGTCCCGCGTCTGGAACGCGATGGATTCGAGCGTCGCGCGGACGACGTGCTCGCGGCGCGTGCCGCGGGTCATGCCGACGATGGTGCCGCGCGCCCGGCCGTCCCAGTGGGGCGCGCCCAGCCCCGTGAGCGCCGGCACGAAGTAGACGCCGTCCGTGGAGTCGACGCTCCGGGCGAGCTGTTCGGTCTCGGCCGCGTCCTCGATGAGTTCGAGGTCTTCGAGGAACTCGATCGCCGCCCCGGTGATGAAGATGGCCCCTTCGAGCGCGTACTGGACCGGCTCGCCGGAGCGCTGGAAGCCGACGGTCGTCAGCAGGCCGTGTTCGCTCTCCACGGCCTCGTTGCCCGTGTTCATGAGGAAGAACGACCCGGTCCCGTAGGTGTTCTTCGCGTCGCCGGGGTCGAAGCAGGTCTGCCCGAACAGGGCGGCCTGCTGGTCGCCGAGCGCGCCCGCGACGGGCACTTCGGCCCCGAGGAAGCCGTCGGCGTCGGTTCGACCGTAGTAGTCGTCGTCGCTGGACGGGCGCACCTCGGGGAGCATCTCGCGGGGGACGCCGAACTCGGCGAGGAGCTCGTCGTCCCAGTCCATGTCGTGGATGTTGAACAGCATGGTCCGCGAGGCGTTCGTGACGTCCGTGATGTGGTTGCCCGTCAGGTTGTAGATGATCCACGTGTCGATGGTGCCGAACAGGACCTCTCCCTGCTCGGCGCGGTCGCGGATGTCCTCCGGCCGGGCGCGCTGCAGCTTGATCGGATCGGCGTTGTCGAGCAGCCACTCGGCCTTCGTCGCCGAGAAGTACGCGTCGGCTTCGAGGCCGGTCTTCTCGCGGATCGTGCCGACCTTGTCCGCCTCCTCCAGCTCCTCGACCCGGTCCGTCGTCCGGCGGTCCTGCCAGACGATGGCGTTGTGGACCGGGCGGCCGGACTCGGCGTCCCAGAGCAGCGTCGTCTCGCGCTGGTTGGTCACGCCGATGGCCGCGAGTTGGTCCGGCCCGAGGTTCGCTTTCGCGAGCGCGTCGTTGATCACCGACTGCGTGTTCTCCCAGATTTCGAGGGGGTCGTGCTCGACCCACCCCGGCTCGGGATAGATCTGTTCGTGCTTCTCGTACGCGTTGGCGACCACCTGTCCGCTGTGGTCGAACACCATGAACCGCGTACCGGTCGTACCCTGATCGATCGCACCGACGTATTGCTCTGGCATCTGTTGTCACCACTCCCGCGGTCGGCACGTCCGTTCTTTATCGACGGTGCCGTGCCACACGTAAACAGAATGGAGTATCATTATAAATCTTACTCTAGCCGATTGATCTGTGAATATTCCACTACTATTGATCACGTATATTAAACCGAGATCGGTCTAATCAAGGGACGCTCAGCCGAACGTGGACGGCACCCGACGAGTCGGTCAATAGTTTACTCGCGAGGCGCTTCTAGGGGTAAAGTAAAGTAGACTGGGTCCAACCTTCGGGTAGACCGATGACGGATACACCGACGGTGGTTGTCATCGGGGGCGGCTCGACAGGGACAGGCATCGCCCGCGACCTCGCCATGCGGGGCGCGGACGTGACGCTCGTGGAGCGGGGGAACCTGACGCACGGGACGACCGGGCGCATGCACGGCCTGCTCCACAGCGGCGGGCGGTACGCCGTCTCCGACCAGGCGAGCGCGAAAGAGTGCATCGAGGAGAACCGCGTGCTCCGCGACATCGCGAGTCACTGCGTCGAGATGACCGGCGGCCTGTTCGTCCAGCGACCCGAGGACCCCGACGACTACTTCGAGGAGAAGCTGCGGGGGTGCCGCGAGTGCGGCATCCCCGCCGAGGAACTGACGGCCGAGGAAGCCCGTGCGGTCGAACCCTTCCTCGCGAAGGACGTGAAGCGCGCGATCCGGGTTCCCGACGGCGCGATCGACCCCTTCCGGCTCTGCGTCGCGAACGCGGCCAGCGCCGAACGGCACGGCGCGCGAATCGAGACGCACGCCGAGGTGGTCGACGTGCTGAGGGACGGCGGCGAAGTCGTCGGCGTCGAGGTCGAACACGCGTCCGGACCGGGAAAGCGTACCTCGCCGGCGAACGCCGCCTCGGGCCAACGCACGCACCAGGCGTCAGGAACGACCGAAGAGATCCGCGCGGACTACGTGGTGAACGCGTCGGGCGCGTGGGCCGGGCAGATCGGCGACATGGCCGGCGTGAGCGTCGAAGTCCGCCCCTCGAAGGGGGTCATGGTCATCATGAACACCCGGCAGGTCGACACGGTGATAAACCGCTGCCGGCCGAAGGGCGACGCGGACATCATCGTCCCCCACGAGACCACCGCCATCCTCGGCACGACCGACGAGGAGGTCGAAGACCCCGACGACTACCCCGAAGAGCAGTGGGAGGTCGATCTCATGATCGACACCCTCTCCGAGCTGGTGCCGATCCTCAAGGGAGCTCGGACCATCCGCTCGTTCTGGGGCGTCCGTCCCCTCTACGAGCCGCCGGGAACCGGCACGACGGATCCGACGGACATCACCCGCGACTTCTTCCTCCTCGACCACGAGGAGCGCGACGACCTTCCCGGCATGACCAGCATCGTCGGGGGGAAGTTCACCACCTACCGGATGATGGCCGAGAAGATCTCGGACCACGTCTGCGAGAAGCTGGGGGTCGAGGCGGCGTGTCGAACCGCGGAGGTACCTCTGCCGGGCAGCGAGGACGCCGGCGTCCTCGACGACTACATGGAGTCGTTCGGCCTCCGCTCGCCCGTCGCGCGGCGGAGCGCACAGCGGCTCGGCTCGCGTTCGCGCGAGGTGCTCGGCGGATGGTCCGGCGCGAACCCGGTGGTCTGCGACTGCGAGGCCGTCACGCGCGCGGAGATCCACGACGCCATCGAGGGATCGGGGACCGACCTCAACGCGGTCCGCATCCGGACGCGCGCCTCCATGGGCAACTGCCAGGGGGCGTTCTGCTGTCACCGGATGGCCCAGGAGCTGCACCCGGACCACGACGAGCGCACCGTCCGCTCGGCGCTCGACGAGCTGTACCAGGAGCGGTGGAAGGGCGAGCGACACGCCCTGTGGGGCGAACAGCTCTCCCAGGCGATGCTGAAGTACGCGCTGCACGCGACGACGATGAACCGCGACGGCGATCCGGCCGCGCGGGACGAGGCCGTCGATTTCGGCGCGTTCGACGCCGGGCCCGCGGCCGAGGCCGGGAGCGCGGACGCGAGCGGCGATCGGGCCGCGACCGACGGAGGCGACCGTGCCGATTAGGGAGGACGTGCTCGTCGTCGGCGGGGGGCTGGCGGGCGCGACGGCCGCGCTCTCGGCCGCGGAGACGGGGGCCTCGGTCAGGCTCGTCTCCTACAAGAAGAGCACCCTTCGCTTCGCCAGCGGGTTCGTCGACGCCCTGGGGTACGCGCCCGACGGCGAGGGACCGATCGCGGACCCGTTCGAGGCCATCGCGGAGCTGCCCGCCGATCACCCCTACAGCGTCGTCGGCGAGGACGCCGTCCGCGAGGGGTTCGAGCTGTTCGACGGCGTGGTCGGCGACGCCTACCGCGGCGGGCACACCGACGCGAACGCCCTCCTGCTCACCCACGGCGGGACCGTCAAACCGACCGCGCGGTACCCCGAGAGCGCCGCGCCGGGGCTCGCGAGCGACCCGCGCGACGCGCTGCTCGTCGGCTTCGAATCGCTGACCGACTTCGACGCGCCGCTGGCGGCGCGGCACCTCTCGGCGGCGGGCGTCCCCTTCTCCGTCGAGGGGGTCACGGTGTCGTTCCCGCGGCGCTTCCGGGCGGACGCGAAGGTGACGCGCTTCGCGAAGGCGCTCGACCGCGACGAGCGCGCGGACGGCGCGGGCACGCGACGGGCGCTGGCGGAGACCGTCGCGCCGCACCTCGGAGCGGCCGAGCGGGTCGGGTTCCCCGCCCTGCTCGGCGACGAACGCGCCGACGAGGTGCGCGCGGACCTGGAGGCGGCCCTCGGCGCGGAGGTGTTCGAGATTCCGACTGGGCCGCCGAGCCTCCTCGGCCTCAAACTGGAGGACGCGCTCTACTCGGCGCTCGACGAGGCGGGCGTTCGGATCAGCACGGGCAACCCCGTCGTCGACTACGAGGCGGACGGAGAGCGGGTCCGGGCCGTTTACGTCGATCGCAAGGGCCAGCGCGTGCCGTACCACGCCGAGCAGTTCGTGCTCGCCACCGGCGGCCTGGTCGGGAAGGGGATCGATTCGGGCCGCGGGGGCGTCGAGGAGCCGATCTTCGGCTGCCGCGTCCCCCACTCGGAGGACCGATACGACTGGTTCGAGGACGACGCCTTCGGCGACCACGCCTTCGCGCGGTTCGGCGTCGTGCCCGACGCGGAGCTTCGGCCGACCGACGAGGGCGGCGGGCCGCACTTTTCGAACCTCCGGGCCGCCGGCGGCGTCGTCGGCGGGGCGGACTTCGCGGCGGAGAAATCGGGCGGCGGCGTCTCGCTCGCGACCGGGTTGGTCGCGGGCCGCAACGCGGGTGAAGAAGCGACATGAGCGACGCAGAACAACCACGTTCGGAAGACGACTTCGAGCCGGTACAGGTGTTCCCGGAGGCGGAGGAGATGGACCTCCGCCCGGGGGCGGACAACTGCTACAAGTGCACGACGTGCGATTCGGTCTGTCCGGTCGCCGAGGTGGACGACGAGTTCCCGGGACCGAAGTTCCAGGGGCCGGAGCAGTGGCGGCTGAAGCGCAAGGGCGACGAGGACATCGATCCATCGGTCATGTCCTGCTCGAACTGCATGCGCTGCGACAACGCCTGCCCGTCGTCGGTGCCGCTCTCGCAGATGCACAACGCGGCGCGGGGCGAGTACGTCGAAGCGCAGATGGACACGCTCTCGCGGGAGTACGTCCGGAACCGCGTCCTCGCGAACTACCGGACGATGGCCGAGCTGGGGAGCAAGGTGCCCCGCCTCACGAACTTCGTGATGGGGCTCGGCGTCACGAAACTGTTCAACGAGAAGGTGCTCGGAATCACCTCGAAGCGCGACTTCCCCGAGTTCGCGGAGCAGACGTTCCGCGAGTGGTGGGAGGAGCGAGGCGGCGCGGCAGCCTCGAAAAAGCGAGCGCGGGAGGCGAGAGCGGAGCGAGGCGACGATACTACCTCGGACGAAAAGCGCGTCGCGTACTTCCACGGCTGTTACTCGAACTACAACACGCCCGAGGTCGGCAAGGCGCTGGTCCGGGTCTTCGAGTCGTTCGGTTACGAGGTCGTCGTCCCGAGGCAGCGGTGTTCGGGGACGCCGATGTTCGCGAACGGGATGCTGAAGGACGCAGAGCGCGCCGCCGGCGTCAACGCCGAGAGGTTCTCCGGGCTGATCGAGGAGGGGTACGACGTCGTCGCGTCGTGCACCTCCTGTTCGATGTCGCTCCGGCAGGAGTACCCCGAGCTGTTCTCGATGGACGGCGTCGAGGACCTCTCGAACCACACCTACGAGGCGATGGAGTACCTCCGGATCCACGAGGACCTGGAGGGAGCGCTCGAAGAGGCGTCGGTGTCCGATCGGTCCTACGCCTACCACGCGCCGTGTCACGCCCGCAATCAGGGACTCGACCGACAGGCGGTCGAACTGTTCCGCGACCTCGACGGCGTGACGATCGAGGACGTCGGCCCCTCCTGCTCCGGCATCTCGGGGACGTACGGCTGGAAGGCCGAGAAGTACGACACCTCGATGGCGATCGGCGAGGAGATGTTCGAACACATGGAGCACGCGGCGGGCGAGGTCGGCATGACGGAGTGTCCGACCTGCTCGATGCAGATGGAACACGGGACGGGCTACGAGATCCGCCACCCGCTGCAGGTGTTGGAGGAGGCGCTGACGTAGTCGGGGAGGGTCGACCCTTCCAAGACGAGCGGGTGTGGAGTCACCTCCCGATTCCTTCGATCCCTTCGATCTCTCGGGTGAGAAGCTGCTGGAGCAGCGCCGAGAACCCGTGATCGACGCCGCTGCTCCAGACGGCCGTCTCCTCGGGGAACCCCGGAATCGGTTCCCCGAAGACGGCGCTTACCAGCACCGCGTTCCGGTCCGTCATCACCAGTCGTCCGAGCGTCTGTTTCCGCTCCTGCGGCGGCTCTCGTTCGCTCAACCACCGGATCAACTCCGAGTCGAACAGTCGAACGCCCGGCGCGTCCCGTTCGATCCCATCGGCGATCGCCTCGCTGTCCGTCCCGACCAGGACGGAAACGCCCCTCTCGGACGCTTCCGCGAGCCTTGCGACCAGCTCGCCGTCGAAGATCTCCTCCGTGAGGAGTAGCAGGACGACTTCGCTCTCGGCCTCCTCGATCAGCGAAAACGTCCGCTCCGTCACGTTCTCGTGGTTTTCGATCGCCCACACCGCCCGCTCGATCCCCTTGTAGGCGGGTTCGACGTCGCGGAGCGACTCCTCGACGGTGTCGAAGTACGACTCGTACTGCCTGCGGAGGATTCGGAGGGCCGTGTCGGCCCCGACGGCCTGGAAGACCTTCGGCTCAGAGCGCTGTACGTCGACCAGCCCCTTCCGGCTGAGCCTGTCGAGCGCCCCGTACACGCGCGACCGCGGCACGTCCGCGATTCGACTCACGTCCCGCGCGGTTCCCTGCGGCAGGTGAGCGAGCGCGACGTAGCACTTCGCCTCGTACTCGCTCAGGCCGAGGTTCTGGAGGACCCCGACCGCCTCGTTCCCATTGGCCATAGGGGGAGGAGGACCGCGAGACGGTTATACGAGGCGGCCGCGAAAACGCGGGTGAAAGATTGCCCCGTCGCTATCGCTCGCTCGGCGACGGGGCGACCACGTCCTCGTCGGACGGCGATCGGGCGTCGTACTTCGCCACCAGCTCGTCCAGCTTCGCCGGGTCGTCCGCGCCGGGCAGCCGCTCGTCCATCGTCTCGCACGCCGCCTCGACGCCCAGCTTCTCGCAGACCAGGTCCGCCGTCGCCTCCGCCATCAGGCGGTAGGTAGTGAGCTTCCCGCCGACGATGCTGGCGAAGTTGTCAACGCCGCCGTCCGCGTGATCGAGCAGGAAGAAGTCGCGGGAGATGCCGCGGGCGTCCTCCCCGGCGTCCGCCCGCGACTCCTCGTCCGGGGCGTACAGCGGCCGGACGCCCCACCACGTCCGCGTGATCTCGGCCTCGGCGACCGGCGGCAACAGCCTCGCGCACTGCTCGACGGTGGTCTCGATCTCCCACCCCTCCTCGTCGAACTCGTCCGGATCCTCGACCTCGACGCTCGTCGTCCCGAGGACGACCTGGTCCTCGTGCGGAACGACGATGTCGCCGTCGTCGGGCCTCCGACAGCGGTTGAGCACCGGTCCGAGCCCCCGGTAGTCCACGCCGACCATCACCCCCTTCGTCGGTCGCATCCGCACGTCGACGCCCGCCAGGGCGGCGCACTGGCCGGCCCACGCGCCCGCGGCGTTCACGACGTAGTCGGCCTCGATGCGGTCGTCGACGCTCCCGCCGACCGTCGCGGACGTGATCCCACCGTCCCGAACGTGGAGGTCGACGAGCGGCGCGTGGGTGTGGATCTCCGCGCCGTGCTCGCGGGCGCTCTCGGCCGTCGCGGCGACGAGACGCGAGGGGTAGACGACCGCGTCCGGGACGCGCATCACCCGCACCGCGTCCGCCGGGAGGTCCGGAACGACGCCGTGGGCGGCGTCGACCGCGACGTCGTCGGCGGGGATGCCGACGTCCCGGCACGCGGCGAGTTTCCGCTCGTAGTACTCCTCGTCGTCCCCGTCGAGCAGGACGAAAAACCCCCCGGTGTCGTTCACGCACGCGCCGGCGACGTTGCGGAGGACGCGGTTCTCCTCGATGCACTCCTCCGCGCCGAGTCGATCGGCCTCGGCGTACCGCGCGCCGCTGTGGAGCAGCCCGTGGGACCGGCCGGACGTCCCGCTCGCCAGTCCGCCGCGTTCGATCAGCGTCACGTCCACGCCTCGCACGGCGAGGTCGCGGGCGACGCCGACGCCCGTTACGCCACCTCCGATGACGAGCACCGTCGTCCGTTTCACGGCTGACACACCCCTCTCCGACGAGGGTCGAGTGGACCCTGCATCACGCTAGGGAGTTGGGGACCGACGGGGAAAACACCTGTGCGCCGAAGCCGGGGGATCTCCCCGCGGCGCTTCCGCGCAACGCTTAGGAGTCGTTGACGATTAGTCATCGAGTATGGGCGACGAGACCATCTTCGAGTTCGAACGACCGATCCGGCGGGCGGCGACCGCCGCGCTGTTCCGGGAGCTGGCCGACGGCCTCGCCCGCGGCGGCGCGATCACGTTCACCGCGGGGGAGGCCGCGGCGACCGTGACTCCCCCGGATCAGCTCCTCGTCGAGTTCGAGATAGAGCGCGAGGAGCCGGACGAGGGCGAAAGCGAGGACGGTTCCGAGCTCTCCCTCGAAGTGGAGCTGGAGTGGAGCGTCTCCGACGAGAGCGACGAGAGCGACGGGGGCGACGAGGCGCGACAGGGGAAATCACCGGACGACCGAGAGCTCTCCGGGAGCGTCGCGCTGGACCGCCTCGACGACGAGGAGGCGGGAAGCTTCGAGATCTACGAGGACAGGGCGGGCGAGTGGCGCTGGCGGCTGGTCGACGGGAGCGACGACATCATCGCGATGAGCGGCAGGGGGTTCCCCTCGCGGCGCGCCGCCGCCGACGGGGTCCGACGCGTGATCGACCGCGCGGCGGGAGCGGGCGTGGGCGGTCCGGAGCCGCGCTGATCCGGGGGGATCCGTTCGTCGACGGATCGCACCCGGCCGCCATCGTCGGTTCGGGCGCGGCGCGTCTCTCCGCACCGCGTCCACCGCGTTCCGAGCGGATCCGCTTGAAAAACGGCCAGTAGGGATTTAAAAAAATACGCCGTATTTTTGCTGTGAGCGTTACATGACCGCCGAGGATACACTTTCGCACGATAGCGAACGCGTACAAAAGATTCGCATTCTCAACCCCCAATTCGGCGAAGAATCGGGGAGCGACGTAGCCGCCGCCTCTCGGGGCGCGTCGACGGAGGTTCGACTCCTCCCGGACGGAGGCGAAGAAGAAGGCGAGGGCGAAGAGACCGGGGGCGAAGAGGGCGAAGAGAGCGAAGAGGGTGAAGAGGGCGAAGAAGGGGAGGTGGAAGCCGAAGAAGAGCGGAACCAGGAGGAAGAGGAGGAAGAAGGAGACCAGGACGAGGAGGAGGAAGGCACGACCGTCCTGTTCCTCGATCTCGAAGGCCTGTTTCTCAACCTCCTCGGGCTGGAAGTCGACCTCGACGAGGTCGTCCTCGACGTGTCGGCCGTTCCCGGTGACGGCCGGCTGGTCGGCAACCTCCTCTCGGCGGTCGCCAACCTCCTGAACCGCGGCGGCCTCGACGACCTCCTTCCCGGCGGATTGCTCGGCGGCCTCTTCGGCGGCGACGGGGAGAGCGACGACGATTCGAAGGGGTTCGTCGCGTCGCTCGCGGATCGGATCCGGGGCGCGCTCGGCGAGATCGTGAGGGATCTGCCGCTCGAAGAGCTGCTCACGCAGCTGCTCAAGGAGCTCGTCCGGCAGCTCTTCGACGGTAAGTCGAAAGGCGACGAGAGCGGCGAGCAGGCCGAAGCATGAGCGACGAATCGCTGATCGAAGACGCGGGGCTCGATCAGGTCGGAGAGGACGTGGACTTCGACGAGATCTTCGAGGGCACGGAACTCGAAGGCGTCCTCGACGAGGGCGGTTCGGTCGCCGAGGCGATCGGCGGCCGGCTGGGAGAGATCGTCGGACGGCACCTCGGCGAGTGGCTGGGCGGCCTTCTCGGCGCGTGGATGGCCGTCAACGTCCTCGGGAGAGAAAAGCCGGACGAGTCGAATGAGTCGGACGAATCGGACGAGTCGGACGATGCGGACGACGGGGAATCGGCCGAAAGTGACGAGGCCGACGAAGCCGAGGGGACGGACGAGGACAGCGAGAACGGAGATGAAGCGAGCGAAACAGACGAAGAGGGCGGGTGAACGCCGTGTGACCTCCCGGATCGTGCGGTCGATCCCCCCGACGGGCCCGCGCGCCGGCGGTGGTGAGCCGTGAGCGGGAACGGGGGCGGTGACGGACCGACGCTCAAGCGGGCGATCCGGGACGAGCTCGACGAGCAGCTCGACGTGGCGGACCTCCTCGGCGAGGGCGACGTCGCCGAGAAGATCGACGCCGGGAAGCTCGGAAAGGCGGTCGGCGCGGCGGTCGGCGCGACGGTCGGACGGGAACTGGGTCGGCGCGCCGGTCGACGCGTCCGGCCGGGCTCGTCCGACGGATCGGACGAATCGCCGTCGCCGCTCGAACGCGCGCTCGGAGCGTTCCGCACGGCGCTGCGGAACGCGGCCGAGACGAGCGGCTTCCGCGACGCGCTCGAAGAGCGGTTGACGGCGCTCGCCGAAGGAGCCGGAAGCGCCGCCCGCCCACCGCCGGAAGGCGGCGAGGAGAAGGAGGCCGAGGGGGAAGAAGCGGCCGAGGAAGCGGCCGACGAGGAAACGACCGAGGAGACGGGGACGGAGACGGACGAAGAAACCGGGGAGGCTGACGCGGCGGAGGAGGTCGCCGAGGCGGAGGAGACCGACGGAACCGAAGGGGCTGTCGAAGGAGCGCCGGTCGACATCGGCGACCTCTCCGAGGGAGACCTCGGGGATCTGAAGAAGGAGACCTACCGCGAACTCCTCGAAGTCATGTCGTACCGGGACCTCCAGTCCGTCGCCAAGCAGGTCGGCGTCAAGGCCAACCTGAGCAGAGAGGAGATGATCAACCGGATCGTCGACCGCTTCTCGGAGGACGTGGACGCCGAAGGCGAATCGGAATCCGAAGGGAACGGGAGCGACGACGGGGAACCGGAAGGAGACGGGGCCGAAGGGAGCGGGGCGGAAGACGACGGGACGGCAGAGAGCGGGCCGGAAGAGGGCGGGACGGACTGAACCGCCTCGTCCGTCTCGTCGGAGACTGGCTCGATCGCTGACCGCGCGGCTCCCGACCGAACCGACACGCCAGGGACGATGTCCGAACACGAGACCGAAGAGATCGAACGACTCGACGAACTCCTCGCGGAGATCGAAGAGCGCGCCGAATCGATCACCGGGGACGCCGACGAGGGAGGGGCCGACCTCTCAGACGAAGATCGGGAGGAGCTGCGGCGACTCGCGCGCGAGGGCGGCGAGTCGCTCGAAGACGCGTCCATCGACGAGTTGCTCCGGGCGGCGGGGTTCACCGACCTCCCCTCGGAGATCGACCCGACCGACCTCCCGGCGCTCGTGGCGAACGCGGACGCGGATCCGCTCGTCCGACTGCGGAAGCTGCTCCGGATGGACGACCTCGGAAGCGCGGTGGAACGCGACGACGAGGAGTTGGCGTCGTGGCTCCGAGAGTTCGGCGACGACGGCGACGAAGGCGACGGAAACGGCGCGGAAAGGGCGGAGGAGTCGACGCTGAGCGGGTTGCTAACCGAGTTCCTTTCGGACGACGAGGGCGCGGACGGAACCGAGGACGCGGACGAGGTCGACGGGGTCGACGACGCGGACGGAGTCGATGGCGCGGAGGGGAGTGACCGCGAAGGCGACGAGGGAGGGAAGCGCGAAAGCGCCGAAGCGGAGGACGAAAGCGCCGAAGAGGGGAGCGAGCCTCCCGGAGAGGAACGAGAGCGCGTCGGCGAGGAGGGAGAAGAAGGCGGAGAAGCGGACGGAGGCGGAAAAGAGGAGGACGGAGACGGCGACCCGTCCGCCGGGGAGGCGCTCCGCGAACGGCTGCTCGATTCCGTGGCGGAGCTCTCCGACGGGCTTCGGGAGGCTCGGGAGTCGTTCGACGCCGACGGAGCGGACGAGGCGTCCGCCGATCGGCCGGACGAAACCGTCGAGGAGGACGAAGGGAGCGAGGAAGGCCGCGACGACGCCGAGGACGAAGACGGCGCGCGCGCCAGCGGCGCGTCGGGTCGGTCGCGGTTTTCGACCCTCCCGTCGCGGGATCGGCCGGACATGAACGCCGTTCGCCGCTTCTCGACGCTCCGGCGGGGGTCGCGAAAGGACGAAGAGAAGTAACGCCCGCTCGTCGGCGGAGCGCCCCGCGATCGGAGACACCCCGATCGAGTCGGTTCGTCGGCTCCGAATCGCCGGCGGCTCCGAATCGCGCCGGTGTCCCCGGCGGATCGCGGTCGCTGTCTATTCCCGACAGTACAAATCCCGGACCGCAAGGTGCTTACCGCAAGGGAGGTACGCGATCGGCGTATGAGGTGCGGTTAAGCGACCCGGAGGACTAGACGGACGGGATGACGGGAGGACTCGGAGGGGATTTCGACTCGGACGAGCGGGAAGCGCGCGAGATCGGCGGAGCGGCCGCCGAGGACGAGTCCGAGTTCCTCTCGATGGCGCAGCAGTACTACCGGGGGGAGATGTCGCAGTCGGCGACGTACCTCGACCGCCTAGACCTGACCGTGGACTGGGCGATAGCTGTCGTCACCGCCGTGCTCGCGCTCGCGTTCGAGAGCACGGAGCGGTCCTCGAACCTCCTTCTGATCGGGATGATCGCGCTCGTGATGTTTCTCCTGTTCGACGTGCGGCGGTACCGGACGTACGACGCGATCAGGGCGCGGGTTCGCCTCGTCGAGGAGAACGTGTTCGCGAACGCCTTCGACCCCGAGGGCGCGCCCCTCCGCGACTGGCGCAAGGAACTGGGGCGGGATCTCCGCAGCCCGGTGTTAAAGGTCACCTACCGGGAGGCGTTGTCGCGCCGGCTCGGACGGGTGTACTTCCCGATGTTCCTCCTGCTCGGCGTGGCGTGGATCTTTCGGATCACCGTCTTCGTTCCGGGCGAGACGTGGCTGGAGACGGCCTCGGTGTCCGACGTTCCGGGCGAAGTAGTCGCCGGCGCGCTGGCGCTCTTCTACGCGGTCCTGTTCGCGTTGACGTTCTGGCCGGGGAAACGGCAGGCGAAGGGCGAGTTCCACGGGCAGGAGCCGGGCGCGTGGAAAAAGCCGGACTGAGCGCGTTCGAGATCGCACTCGGCGCGAAGTGCGGAAAGTAGGTACCGGACGCTCTGAGACCCCGATGCCCGATACCTACGGTGAGATACTTGTATTTCGACATTCATAAACTATTTGATAATACTATCCGGAACGGTTCTCCGATTCAATCAAGAACGAGGCGACGTGAAACCGCCGCCGAAGAGCGCGGGGCGGACGACGGCGAACTCCGGCCGTCCCGCGGGAGGATCGGCCGAGACGGTTCCGATCAGGCCGTCTGCTCTTCGGCCCCGAGCCGTTCGATGCCGATCGTCACGTCGACGCCCTCCACGTCCCACCGCTCCACGAGATCGAACGGCGAATCGACGCCGTCGCCGTCGAGATCGAACTCGTCCCCCTCGGCGAACTCCGCGGTCCGCGTCTCCTCGGCGATGAACTCGCGGTGGCGGTCGACGAAGCCGCGGACGCGCTCGTCCGCGACGTCCAGTCGGGTCCGGATGTGCTCTTCGACGTCGAGATCGAGCTGTTTGCGCATCTCCTGCACGCGGCGGACGATGTCGCGGGCGTACCCCTCCGCCTCGATCTCCTCCGTGAGCGCGGTGTCGACGTACACCGTCCCTCCTTCGAAGTCGGCGCCGGCGACGTTCTCCGGCGGTTCCGCGCGGTACTCGACCATGTCCGCTTCGAGTTCGTACACGTCGCCGTCGACCTCGACTGCGGGACGAGCCGACTCGGCATCGGCGAGATCGCCTTCCAGCTCCTCGCGCGTTTTCCCCCGCACCGCGCGCATGACCTTCTGCGCGTCGCCGCCGAACTTCGGGCCGATGACGCCCATCTGCGGTTCGGCGTACTCGACGAGCTCGTCGAACGCCTCGACGACCTCCAGCGACCGCGCGTTCACCCGGTCGAGGAGCAGGCCCTCCAGGGACCGAACCGCCTCGGCGACCGCGTCGTCGTCGGTTTCGACGACGATCCGCTGGACGGGCCAGCGAAGCTTCCGACCGCCCTGCTGCCGGGCGTTCGCGGCGGCCTCCTCGACGTTCCGGAGGACGGCCATGTTCGCCTCCAGGTCCGGATCGTGGAGATCGGGGTCGACTTCGGGCCACGAGAGCATGTGGACCGTCGTCTCGCCGCCGTCGAGGTGCTGGTACATCTCCTCCGCGAGGAACGGGGTGAACGGCGCGAGGAGCCGCACGGTTTCGAGGAGGACCGTGGAGAGCGCGGCGTACGCCCCGCGCTTCGACGCGGAGTCTTCCTCCTCCCACATGCGCTCGCGGATGGCCTTCACGTAGAACCGCGAGACGTCGCCGGTGACGAAGTCGAAAAGCGCGTTCAGCGCCGCGTGGACCTCGTACTCGTCCCAGTGCCGCGTCATCTCCGCTTTCACCGATTGGAGGCGCGAGAGCACCCACTCGTCGACGACCGACAGCTCGCCGTCGTCGAGGTCGGCCTCGGCCGGGTCGTAGCCGTCGAGGCGCATGTACGGCAGCGGGAAGCGGAAGACGTTCCAGAGGATGTTGAGGGTGGCCTGCGTGTCCGCGAGGCCGTCCCACTCGAACGCGAGATCGGCCCCCTGCTGGTCGTGGCTGAGCAGGTACGCGCGGAGCGGATCGCGGCCGGCGCGCTCGATCGCCTCGTGCGGCGTGACGATGTTGCCGACCGACTTGGACATCTTCCGGCCGTCCTTGTCGTTCGCGAACCCGTGCATGAGCACCTGCCTGTACGGAACGTCGCCGACGGCGGCCGTCCCCATGCCGAGCTGCGACCAGAACCAGCCGCGGGTCTGGTCGTGCGCCTCGATGATGAGGTCGGCCGGCCACAGCTCCTCGTAGTCGGCGGTCTCGCTCGGGTAGTCCAGCGTTCCCCACGAGGCGACCGAGGAGTCGATCCACACGTCGAACACGTCGGGGACCCGCCGGTAGGTGGTTCCCCCTTCGGTGATCGTCAGGTCGTCGACCGACGGGCGGTGGAGGTCCAGCGCCTCGGGATCCACGTCCTGGTCGACCCGTTCGGCGAGCTCCTCGCGGGTGCCGACGACGACGATGTCGTCGGCCGAGAGATCCTCGCCGGCGTCCTCGGGGACCCAGATGGGAAGCGGGATGCCCCAGTACCGCTGTCGGGAGACGTTCCAGTCCGGCGCGTCCTCCACGAAGTTCCGGAAGCGGTTGTCGCGGGCCCACTGGGGGTACCACTCGCTGTGCTCGATGTTCTCCAGCAGTTCGTCCTTGATGTCCGTGACCGTGATGAACCACTGATCGGTGGCGAGAAAGACGATGTCCGTGTCGCAGCGCCAGCACTGGCCGTACCGGTGGGTGTGTCGGCCGCTGGAGAGGAGCAGGCCCTTCGCGTCGAGGTCGGCGATGATCTCGTCGTTGGCGTCGCGGACGAACGTCCCCGCGTACTTGCCGGCC
Organism: Halegenticoccus soli; assembly: GCF_002844195.1. Lineage (GTDB taxonomy): Archaea > Halobacteriota > Halobacteria > Halobacteriales > Haloferacaceae > Halegenticoccus > Halegenticoccus soli. Next base: position 258,724 of record NZ_PEND01000006.1, on the reverse strand, counting down.
TCGTCGGTGAACTCGCCGTTGCCGGCGACCGGCGAGAAGATCTCCAGCCCGAGCTCCCGGCCGCGCTCGAAGTCCTCCTGCCCGTGGCCGGGCGCGGAGTGGACGAGACCGGTCCTGTCGGCCTCGACGTAGTCTGCGGTGTACACCTGGAGTGCGCCCTCGAAGTCGACGTGGTCCGGAACCTCGTCGGCGAGCGGGTGCTCGTACTCCCAGCCGACCATCTCGTCGCCCGAGACCTCGTCCACGACCTCGTAGTCCTCGTAGCGGCCCTTCTTCAAGACCTCCTCGACGACGGGCTCGGCGAGGTAGAGGAGCTCGCTCCGCCCGTCCGTTTCGGCGCGGACCGCCCGGTAGGTCATCTCGCCGTCGACGGCGACGAACGCATTCGCCGGGATGGTCCACGGCGTGGTCGTCCAGATGACGAGTGACCCCTCGCGGTCGACCAGCGGGAACTTCACGTAGATGCTGGGAGACTCGATCTCGTGGTACTCGACCTCGTTGTCCGCGATGGCGGTCTCACAGCGGGGACACTGGTTGATGGCGCGCTTTCCCCGCTTGACGAGGCCGTTCTCGTGGACGCGCTTGAACGCCCACCAGGTCGCCTCCATGTACTCGGGACTGAGTGTCTTGTACGGGTTCTCCCAGTCCATCCAGACGCCCATGGACCGGAAGTCGTCGTCCATGGTCTCGCGGTTGCGCTCGGCGAACGCCTTGCACTCCTCGATGAACGCCTCGACGCCGAGCTCCTCGATGTCGCGCTTCGAGTCGAAGCCGAGTTCCCGCTCCACCTTCACTTCGATCGGCAGCCCGTGCATGTCGTAACCGGGCCGGTCCGTCACCCGGTGGCCCCGCATCCGCTTGTACCGGATGACGGCGTCCTTCAGCGTCTTGTTCCACGCCGTCCCGAGGTGCATCTGGCCGCTCGTGTACGGCGGCCCGTCGACGAAGAAGAAGGGCGGATCATCAGCGTGCGCCGCTTTCGTCGCCCCGTAGGCGTCGTGTTCGTCCCAGTGCGCCTCCGCCGAGGCCTCTACCTCCTCGGGGGCGTACTGGTCGCTGATATCTTCCATATCGGTTCTCTGACGCCCTGCGTATATCAAAACGGTGGTCCTGCACCGCGGGTGTCGAACCCGGTGGCCCCGCTTCCGCCCGGCCGAGGTGCGCGCCGTCGGGCGCGTTCACTTCGAATCGCCGTCGGGACCCCTCATTCCCGGACCGCCGTCGGGACCTCTGGCGATCCGCGCTTCGCCTCGGCGTACACGTCCCACACGAGGTCGGAGAGCAGGTGCGCGTACAGCGAAAGCGCCGTCAGGAGCGCGAGGACCGGGCTGAGAGCGTAGACGAGCGGGACGGCGATCCCAGCGATGATCACGTGGCTCAGGAGGCGGCGGAGCGTCCCCACCTCGCCCGCCTCGAAGATGTCGTCCTGGCCGGCGAACACCCGCCTCGGATCGCGGAGACACCCGCTGGCCGCCCGCCAGGAGCCGGTGTTCAGGCGAGCGACGAGGAAGTGATCGAAGTCGATGCCGACGCCGACGGCGGCGGCGTAGGCGACGACGAACCACGCCGGAAACGGCGATTCGACGGCGAGGGCGAACGCCGCTCCGACCAGGACCGAGATCGCAAAGTGGTGTTTCGAGTAGATGGACACTCACCCGTCCCGGCGGTTCGGACCGCCCGGCAATGAAGCCGCCGGATCGGCGGACGAGAACCGAGCGGCTCGCGGCGCGGCTGTCGGTCCGATCAGTCGAAATCGGGCAGGTCGTCCGGGGCCTCGTACTCCGCCTCCCAGTCGACGTACTCCTCCTTGAGCACGTCGCAGACGACCTGGCCGAGTTCCGTCAGCCCGGCGTTGATGGCGGACACTTTCGCCCAGCTGTCGAGGTCGGGGTGGAGGTCCCGCTCCTTCCAGTCTTCCGGGACGCCGGGCGCGTGGTAGCCGACGCGGTCCGCGAAGTCGTCCCAGAAGAAGTCGAACCCGGCGACCAGATCCAGATCCCGGACGATCGCCCACTCGTCCTCGCCGACGGTCGCGTCCGCCGCCCACTCGGCGAACGCCTCCTCCCAGGCGCCCTCCCGAAGGAACGCCTGCAGCTCCTCCCGGCGGTAGTCCGTCTCGCCGACGATCGTCGCGTCCTCGTACTCGTTGGGATCGATCTCGTTCAGTTCCGGCGGCTCCGGCGGCTCGACGTCGAGTGACATACCGCATCGGAGGGCGCGAGACGACAAAAAGCGTCGGCGTCCGGACCGCGTCTCGATCGGGGAGGATCCCCTTTGTTCCAACTGCCGTCCGACTCGTCCGCCGACGGGGAGGTCGCGGCGTCGCCGGTTCTCGACCGCGCGGGGGAACAAGCTGGGCGACTAGGATCTACCGCGCGCCCGCCGGCCCGCGGTGACGACGGTCGGGGGACCGCAGTCACTCGGCCACGTGGTCACTCGGGTACTCGGGCACCCGGCCGTCCACTCGCCGCTTACTTGTCGATCGCCGGTTCGGTCGCCGGCCGCGCGCGGCCGCGGGTCGCGTACCGACGGGCGTCGGCGAGCGTCTCCGTCGAGAGCAGCGCGCCGAGCAACCGCTCGAACTCGTCGTCGTCCACCTCGCCCGCCGCGTACCGCTCGCGGAGGGTGAGAAGGGGATCAGGCTCCGGGTCGGTCCGGTTCGCCGGGCCGTCGGCCCGGTCCGATCCGCCGTCCGAGAACTCCAGTTCGAGCCACGACTCGACCCGCTCGACGAACCGCTCGGGATCCGCGAGGAACAGGAGCGAGGCGGACCACAGGAACACGTACGCGAGAAGGAAGAAGAGTCCCGCGTTCGTCGCGAGGCCCGTGACGCCGAGGGCGACGAGTCCGACGAGGAGAACGAGGGCGATCGGGCCGTCCGGGGTGCCGCGAGAAACCGACGTCATACCGGTACAATGCGCCGATCCGGAGATAAATCTACCTCGGGGAGCTACTCGCCCATCCGCTCGACGACCGCCTCCAGTTGCGCCTTGCGGCCCTCCACCGCCGCCCGTCGGAGCGCCCGTTCCTCCTCCGTCGGGCACTCCAGGTCCGGAACCGGCGTCGGCCGCCCGTCGTCGTCGAGCGCGACGAACGTGAAGTAGGAGGTCGTCGTCTCGCGCTCCTCGTCGGTCTTGGGGTTCTCCGCGCGCACGTCGACCTTCGCGTCGACGCTCGTCCGGCCGGTGTTGAACACGTACCCCTCGATGACCGCCACCTCGCCCAGGTCGATCGGGCTGATGAAGTCGACGTGGTCCATCGAGGCGGTCACGCACTGGCGGTTGGAAAAGCGCATCGCGGCGATCGCGCCGCAGATGTCCATCCAGTGTAGCACGGCCCCCCCGAGCGCCCGTCCGAGGTTGTTAGTGTCGTTCGGGAGCAGGAGCTCCGTCATCTCGGTGTACGATTCCGCGAGCGTCGCGGTCCGGGTGTCCGACATGGGCGCGGGTTGGACCCGGCCCGTCAAGAAGCCAGTCGATTCGACTCGGCCCCGGCCACCGGTGGTTCGGCGGCGGGCGGGAAACCGCGCTACGGTTCGTCCTCGTCGATCTCGCCGAAGGGGTTCCGCTCCCGCCGGTCCTCGGAGACGAGGTCGACCGCCGACGGCGGCCGGCCGGCGGCGTCGAGCACCTCGTCGGAGACGGTGATGCGGCAGTCCGCGCGGACCGCGACGGCGATGGCGTCGCTGGGGCGGGCGTCGAAGACGTACTTCTGCGGCCGACCGTCCTCGTAGCGCTCGGCGTCGAGCTTCGCGTAGAACGTCCCGTCCGAGAGGTCGTCGATGCGGACGCCGTCGACGGCCCCGCCGAACTCGGTGACGATGTCGACGAGCAGGTCGTGTGTCAGTGGTCGCTCGAACGGCTCGCCGGTGAGCCCGAGTTGTATCGCCTGCGCCTGGTCGGTCGTGACGAAGATCGGGAGGTACTCGCCGCGCGCCGAAAGCACCACTGCCGGAACGTTCGCGCCGTCCGGGCCGACGCCCACGGCGATCCCCTCTACTTCGGCAGTGTGATCCATGGGCAGAAGTTGGCGTCGGAGGTATGAATAGCTACCCCCGGAATACGAACGGCGACGGCGTGGAGGAAACAATGCCGGGGCGAAACGACACTTATCCGGATCTGACTTCCCGGTTCGCGTACCTGACCGCGAACCAGACGACGAGAACCGCCGCGCCGCCGAGGAAGAACAGGAGCCCCGGCGGGAGACCGGCGGCGGTCGCGGCCGCGTCGGCGGATTCGGCGGTCGCCCGAACCCCGCCCGCCCCGGCGCCGCCGTCGCTTCCGGCCATCTGCGCCGTGCCCAGCCACGGCCCGTCCGTCAGCAGGTACTGCACGACGAGACTCAGGAAGCCCAGGAGCCCGAAGCCGCCGAGCAGCCGTTTCAGCGCCGCTTTCAGCCCCGCTCCGTCCTCCTCGCGGCCGGCGAAGACGACGAGGGGGCGATCGGCGGGGGCGTACACCTTCATCTCGCGGCCCTTCTCGGAGTAGACGGTGTCGACGACCTCGACGAGGTCGGCGTCCGACAGTTTTCCGAGGTGGTACTGGACGTTCTGGAGCGTGGTGTCGAGCCGGCCGGCGAGCCCCGAGGGGGTGTCGGGCTCCTCGTGGAGTTCGGAGAGCAACCGCCGGGCGGTACCCGAGGAGAGCGCCGACAGGAGGTCGTCGGCGTCCGCGCTGTCGACGCCGATGACCCGCGGCTCGGCGTCCTCGACCGCGGGGGCGTCGGAGGCGGAGGGCAGGAGTCTCGCCATGACGCGCCGTAGACGGCGGACTGAGACAAAGCTATTGGTTCGTGCGGATCACACTTCCGTCGGTTCGGACGGCTCACGCGTCGACGACCAGGACGCGGAGGTCGTTGACGTTCGTCCCCGTGGGTCCGGTCCGGATCAGCGCGCCGCGGTCGGCGAGGTACGCGTACGCGTCGTTGTCGGCCAGCGCGCCGCGGGCCTCCCCGGCGTCAGCGACGGTGTCGACGTCGACGAGCGCGCCGGCGGCGTCGGTGCTGCCGTCCCGCCCGTCGGTGTCGACGCTGGCGAGCGCCGCGTCCCCGTCCGCCCCGCGGAGCGACGCCGCGAGTTCGAGCGCCGCCGACAGGGCGAACTCCTGGTTCGGGCCGCCCTCGCCGTCCCCGCGGACCGTGACAGTCGTCTCTCCGCCCGCGAGGACGACCGCCGGAGCGGACACCGGGTTTCCGGTGGCGAGCGCCTCCTCGCCGACCGCGGCGTGCGTCTTCGCCGCCTCGCGGGCCTCGCCGCGGACCCGCGAGGAGAGGACGCAGGTCCCGTACCCGCGTTCGCGCGCCACCCGGCGCGCCGCGGCGAGCGCGGTGAACCCGTCCGCGAGGACGTGGTTTCGCACCCGGTCGAACGCCGGGTCGCCGGCTCTCGGCGTCTCGTCGAGCTCGCCCGCCGCGCCGCGCGACAGGCGCTCGCGGACGGCGTCGGGCGCGTCGATCCCGCGGCGGTCGAGCACGTCGAGGGCGTCCGCGTACGTCGAGTCGTCGGGGGCGGTCGGGCCGCTCGCGATCGCGCTCAGGTCGTTTCCGACCACGTCGCTCAGGACGAGACCGACGACCGTCGCCGGGGCTGCGACCCGCGCGAGCTGCCCGCCCTTGATCGCGGAGAGGTGCTTTCTGACCGCGTTTATCGCGTGAATGTCGGCGCCGCTGTCGAGCAGCGCGTCGGTCGTCGTCCGGAGGTCCGCAAGGGAGACTCCCTCGGCGGGCGCGGCGAGCAGCGCGCTCGCGCCGCCGGTGACGACCGCGAGCACGAGCGTCCGCTCGTCCGCCCCGGCCGCGATGTCGAGCACCCGACGCGCGCCCTCGACGCTCCGCTCGCTCGGGACGGGGTGGTCGCCGACGATTACGGCGATTCGGTCCGTCTCCGCCGGGTCGGACGCGACGACCGCGCCGCCGTCGACGCGGTCGCCGAGGAGCGATTCGAGCCCCCGCGCGACGCCGCCGGCCGCCTTCCCGCCGCCGACCACGACGATCCGGTCGAAGCCGGCCAGGTCGTAGGACGCACCGGCCACGGAGAGCGCGTCGCCGTCGAGCGAGAGGCGCTCGGCGATCACGCGCTCCGGGGTCGCGGCTTCGATGCCCGCCTCGACGCAGGCGAGCGCCGTCTCGCGGGCGTCGCCTCCGCCGAGTTCGTCCGCGTTTCGGATCATGACGGGGGATCACGCCCGGGGACCAAAAGGGTGGGCGTCGCTCGCGCCGACGCCGGGGAGGTCTCTCGCGCCGCGGGAGGTGCCGGACGCGGACGCGGCGAACGTGTCCGCGCGTTCCGGACGCCGAGAGTCGCATACTCCGACACTGGTAAAACCGGTGGGCCTGTAGCGGGGATAATGAGTGACACAGCGGAGTCGGCCCCTGCGGAGGGGAGCGTGCGGGTCGTCGGGACGGCGCACGTCTCCGCGGACAGCGTCCGCGAGGTCGAGGAGGCCATCGAGGCCGAGCGTCCCGACGTCGTCGCCGTCGAACTCGACGAGGGGCGGTACCGCCAGCTACAGGGCGAGACGCCGGACGATCTCGACGCGAGCGACCTGCTCCGGGGGAACACCGTCTTCCAGTTCATCGCCTACTGGATGCTCTCGTACGTGCAGGCGCAGCTGGGCGAGAAGTTCGACGTCCGCCCCGGCGCGGACATGCTCGCCGCGGTCGAAACCGCCGAGGAGCTCGGCATCGACGTGGCGCTCGTCGACCGCGACATCCAGACCACCATCCAGCGGTTCTGGGCGCGGATGGGTCTCGCGGAGAAGCTCCGGATGGTCGGCGGGCTCGCCTTCGGGGTCACCGACAGCCGCGTCGTCGGGATCGCGCTCGGGCTGTTCGTCGGGCTGTTCCTCGGTCCGCTGATCGGCCTGTTCGGCGGTGCCTTCGGGGTCACCGACGCGCTCCTGACGCGCGCCACCGGCGGCGTCCTCCTCGGGGTCGTCGCGGGGACCATCCTGCACGTCGTCTCCGGCCCGTTCCTCGACGGCGAGGAGCGGCTGCTCGTCGCCGTCGGCGGCGGCGTCGCGGTCGGCCTCGTCGGCGGCCTCGGGCTGGGGCTGGCGAACGGGATCGTGTCGGCGTACCTCGGCGGCTTCGCGAGCGCCGCGGTCGGGAGCATGGCCCTCGGGATCGCCGCCGGACTCGTCGTCGGCGTCGTCGCGGCCGCCGCCTTCGGCGTGACCGGCGTCGGCGAGGTCGAGGACGTCGAGGAACTCGACCTCTCGGAGCTCACGGACACGGACGTGGTGACCGTGATGATGGAGGAGTTCCGGCAGTTCAGCCCCGGCGGGGCGGAGGCGCTCATCGACGAGCGCGACGCGTACATCGCCCACCAGCTCGTCGCGCTCCGGGCGCAGGGGGCCGACGTGGTCGCGGTCGTCGGCGCTGGCCACCGCGAGGGGATCGAGCGCTACCTCGCGAACCCCGGGAGCCTCCCGCCGATGGAGTCGCTCGTCGGGACCGCGAAGAAGCGCGGGATCCCCTGGTTCGAGATCCTCGGCGTCCTCATCTCCGTCGGCTTCGTCGCCTTCTTCGTCCTCCTGGCGATGGCGGGGGTCCGGGACGCGTTCCTCCTGCAGCTGTTCGGCGCGTGGTTCCTCGTCAACGGCGTGTTCGCCGCCGGCCTGGCGAAGCTCGCCGGGGCGCGGTGGACCTCGGCGGCGGTCGGCGGCGGCGTGGCGTGGATGACCTCGGTGAACCCGCTTTTGGCCCCGGGGTGGTTCACCGGCTACATGGAGCTGCGCCACACGCGGGTGAACGTCGGCGACGTCGCGACGCTGAATCGCCTCCTGTCGGACGAGGAGAAACCCATAAAACAGCTCGTCTCGGAGATGTTCGACGTGCCGCTGTTCCGACTGATCATGGTCGTCGCGATGACGAACGTCGGGAGCATCATCGCCAGCGTGCTGTTCGCGGCGTACGTCCTGCCGCTGTTCGGGGCCGAACTGGGCGGCGTCGAGGGAGTCACCAGATTGATGATCGAAGGGGCGAGTCGGAGCGCCGACACGATCTGGAGGGCCGTGACGTGAGCGTCGGTCGACTCCGCTTCAGCGCGACGGAGACGCGCGACCTCGCCGTCGCCTGGCTCGTCCTCGGAGTGGCGTTCGCCATCTTCTTCGCCGGCGGCGGCGACCGCTTCCTCGGCGCGGTACAGCGGGGAGAGGGCGTCACGCTCGTCGTCGTCAGCCTCCTCACGGCCGGCGTCGCGTTCCTGCTGCACGAACTCGCCCACAAGGTCGTCGCCATTCACTTCGGGCAGGTCGCGGAGTTCCGCGCGGACTACGGGATGCTCTTTCTCGCGGTGATGAGCGCCCTGATCGGGTTCCTGTTCGCCGCGCCCGGGGCCGTCCACCACCGCGGGATGCTGACGGAGCGCCAGCACGGGCTCATCGCCCTCGCCGGACCCGTGACGAACGTGATCCTGGCGGTCGTGAGCCTGCCGATAGCCGTCGCGGGGTCGGCGCTCGGATCGGATTTCCTCGTGCAGATCGGCCTCTACGGGATCCTCATCAACCTCCTCCTCGCGGCGTTCAACATGATCCCGTTCGGGCCGCTCGACGGGCGGACCGTGATCGGGTGGAGCAAAGTCGTCTGGACGCTCGTGTTCTTCCCGGTCGCGGCGGTCGCCTTCGTCGTGCTGTTCGGATCTAACGTCCTCTGAGCGGGGCCGGTTCGACCGGCCACCGATCTCCTTTCCCTCCCTCTTCTCCTCCTCTTCTCCTCCTCCTCCTCCTCTTCTCCGCCGTCGCCGGGCGTCTACCCGCGCAGCGTCGCCGAGCGTCCACCAGCGCGGCGTCGAATGTTCGCCCGCGCCACCGCGTTTCCGTCCGCGTCGCGCCGGATATCAGCCCGGCGGCACGAACGCCTATACGGCTGGCGAGTGTCAAAACACACCATGGAGAGTATCAACCCGGCGACCGGCGAGGTCGTCGATACGTACGAGGAGCCGAGCGACGACGACATCGAGGAAGCGCTCCGGCGGGCGTCCCAGACGGCCGACTCCTGGGCGGAAACGTCGTTCGCCGATCGGCGGACGCTGATGAACGAGGCGGCGGACGTGCTCCGCGGCCGGACGGACCAGTACGCCGAGTTGATGGCGGAGGAGATGGGCAAGCCGATCACGCAGGGGCGCTCCGAGGTGGAAAAGTGCGCGTGGGTCTGCGAGTACTACGCCGAGCGCGCCGAAGAGCACCTGCAGGACGAGGTCGTCGGATCGGAACCGAACGCGCACACGCTCGTGAGCTACGAGCCGCTGGGTCCGGTGCTCGCGGTGATGCCGTGGAACTTCCCGTTCTGGCAGGTGTTCCGCTTCGCCGCGCCGAACCTCGCCGCCGGGAACGTCGGCCTGCTCAAGCACGCGTCGAACGTCCCCGGCTGCGCGCTCGCCATCGAGGAGGTGTTCCGCGACGCCGACTTCCCCGAGGGGGCGTTCCAGTCGCTGCTCGTGGGGTCGAGCGAGGTCGAGAACCTCCTCGCCGACGGCCGGGTGAAGGCGGCGACGCTCACCGGCAGCGAGGGCGCGGGGCGATCGATCGCGCAGAACGCCGGGAGGAACCTCAAGAAGACGGTGCTCGAACTGGGCGGGAGCGACCCGTTCGTCGTCCTCGACGACGCGCCGATGGAGCAGACGGTCGAGAGCGCCGCCTGGGCGCGGGTGCAGAACTCCGGGCAGTCCTGCATCGCGGCGAAGCGGTTCATCGTCGTCGAGGACGCCTACGAGGAGTTCCTCGACGGCTTCATAAACGAGCTGGAGTCCTACGAGATCGGCGACCCGCTCGACGAGGACACGGACATCGGCCCGCAGGCCCGTCCGGACCTGATGGAGGACCTCCACGAGCAGGTCGAGGCGACCGTCGAGGCGGGCGCGCAGTGCCACACGGGCGGCGAGCCGCTCGACCGCGAGGGGGCGTTCTACCCGCCGACCGTGCTGACGGACATTCCGCGCGACTCCCCCGCGGCGAGGGAGGAGACGTTCGGCCCCGTCGCCGCGGTCTTCGAGGTCGCAGACGAGGAGGAGGCGATCGAGCTGGCCAACGACATGAAGTTCGGCCTCGGGGCGAGCGTGTGGACCGAGGACCTCGAACGGGGCGAGCGGTTCGCCCGGAAGTTCGAGTCCGGCGGGGCGTTCGTCAACCAGATGGTGAAGTCGGATCCGCGGGTCCCGTTCGGCGGCGTCAAGGCGTCCGGGTACGGCCGCGAACTCGGCCGCCCCGGCGTCCGGGAGTTCGTCAACCGGAAGACGATCTGGGTCCAGCACGGCGTCGGATCCATCTCCCTGGGCGAGTGATGAACGGAGCCGACCTGCTGGTCGCGTGCCTGGAAGCCGAGGGCGTCGAGTACGTGTTCGGCGTCCCCGGCGAGGAGCTGGAGGACGTGCTGTTCGCCCTCCGGGACTCGTCGATCGAGTTCGTGCCGGTGCGGCACGAGCAGGGAGCGGCGTTCATGGCCGACGTCCACGGCCGACTGACCGGCGAGGCGGGCGTCTGCCTCGCGACGCTCGGCCCGGGCGCGACGAACCTCATCACCGGCGTCGCGGACGCTCACCTCGACAAGTCCCCGCTCGTCGCCATCACGGGTCAGGGCGGCCGCGAGCGCCTCCACAAGGAGAGCCACCAGGCGCTCGACGTCGTCCACATGTTCGAGCCCGTCGTGAAGTGGAACACCCAGCTCAACGACACCGAGATCATAAACGAGTCGGTGCGCAAGGCGTTCAAACTCGCTGAGTACGAGAAGCCGGGCGCGACGCACCTGGAGATTCCCGAGGACGTCGCCGCCGAACCGGTGGACGCGGAGCCGCTTCCCCGCCGCGACAGGGTCAGGCGGCCGGATCCCGACGCGGAATCCGTCGAACGGGCCGCCGGGCTGCTGGCGGACGCCGAGCGGCCGATCGTGCTCGCGGGCAACGGGGCCGTGCGAACCCACGCCTCCGAACGCCTCCGGGAGTTCGTCGAGCGCACTCGAACCCCGGTGATCGCGACGTACATGGGGAAGGGTGCGGTGTCCGACCGGGCCGCCCAGTCGCTCATGACGCTCGACTCGGGTCCGAACGACGAGGCCGCCGGCGCGGTCGCCGAGGCCGACTGCGTCGTCGCGGTCGGCTACGACATCGCCGAGCACGACCCGAAGCGCTGGAATCCGGACCGGACGAAGACGGTGATCCACCTCGACCACGAGCCGGCCGAGGTGTACGAGCACTACAACCCCGATATCGAGATCGTCGCGGACATCTCGATGGGGCTCCGCCGGCTGACGGAGGCGGTCGAGGGGGGACGGGAGACGTGGTGCACCGACATCCACGAGGTCATCCTCACCGACGCGCGCCGGAAGCCCGACCCCGACGAGCCGTTCTCCGTCCGACGGACGCTGCCGATCCTCCGGGAGATGATGGCCGACGACGACGTGCTGATCTCCGACGTGGGGAGCCACAAGATGGACATCGCGAAGTACTTCCCCGTTTACGAGCCCAACACCTGTCTCATCTCGAACGGGCTGGCGAGCATGGGCATCGCGGTCCCCGGCGGCGTGGCCGCGGACCTCGCGGTCGACTCGAACGTCGTCGTCGCGACGGGGGACGGCGGGTTCCTGATGAACGCCGCGGAACTGGAGACGGCGACGCGGCTCGGTCTCGACTTCACGGTCGTCCTGTTCAACGACGACGACTACGGGCTGATCTCCGAGAACCAGGAGCGCCACACGGGCGAGTCGTTCGGGACGAAGCTCACGAACCCGGACTTCGTCGCGTTCGCGGAGAGCTTCGGCGTGGCCGCTCGGCGGCCCGAATCGTGGGACGAGCTTGCCGAGGCGCTGTCGGAATCGATCGAGAGCGACGGGCCGCGGCTCGTCGAGGTTGCGCTCGCCTGAAGTGCGGTTCGGGCGCGTCCGCGCGCCCGCTCAGTTCCTTTCTCGTCGGTGGCCGTGTCCGGCGACGAGCGCGAGGGCGTTCGCCGCGAGCAGGACCAGAAAGACGACCGCCGAACTCCCCGACAGCCCGTCGTGTAGCAACGGAACGTACAGGAAGGGGAGGGCGACGGCAGCCCAGAAGCTCACGAACCTGACCGGGCCGGCGGCCATTCGACGGACGGAGGCGGCGGCACCCGGCACCTCGGCCGAGCCCGCGTTCGGTCGGTCGGCGGCGGTGGAGGAAGCACCTGACATGAGATAGCACACCCGGACGCGAATGCGTCACGAGTCAGTATATAACGGCCCGAACGTTACGGTCGATTCGGACGATTTACTCGTCGCGTCCCGCTCTTTCGTCCATTTATCGGCGGCTCTGCGCCGCCGAGAAGTTTTATCGGCCGATATAGCGGCGTTTCGCGTCGGCGGTTTCTCCGACGATGGTAGGGAGCGTCAACGGGCTCGGAAGGGTATCAGACCGACGACTCATCGTCGGATTACGGGGGTGGTAGCGCCTGATTACGGGGAGACGTCCCCCCGGTTAGCGAGTGGATAACGACCGCGCGTCCGAACGGTGGCCTTTTTGCGGACCGCCCGCCCGGGTTTCTACATGAGCGAGGACGACACGGACGACGGACTCACCTACGCCGACTCGGGCGTCGACATCGAGGCGAGCGAGGCGGCGACCGCGGCGCTCATCGGAGCCGTGGGGGAGAGCGAGGGCGACTACGCGGGCCTCCTGGACATCGGCGACAGGTACCTGGCGCTGGCGACCGACGGCGTCGGCACGAAGCTCCTCGTCGCGGAGGCGCTCGGTGACTACTCGACGATCGGCATCGACTGCATCGCGATGAACGCGAACGACCTCGTCGCCGCGGGCGTGCGACCGGTCGCGTTCGTCGACTACCTGGCGGTGGACGAGCCGAACGAGACGTTCGCCGAGCAGATCGGACGGGGACTCGCCGCCGGAGCGGAGCGGGCGAAACTCGAACTCGTCGGCGGCGAGACGGCGGTGATGCCCGAAGTGATCAGGGGGCTGGACCTGGCGGGCACGTGCGCCGGCCTGGCCGCGAAGGACGCGCTGTTTCCGGGCGAGGCGGAGGCGAGCGACGCGCTCGTCGGCTTCCGCTCGTCGGGCGTCCACTCCAACGGACTGACGCTCGCCCGGAAGGCCGCGACGCTGAACCACGAGTACGCGGATCCCTGCCCGTTCGACGGGTACGAGACGATCGGCGAGGCGCTCCTGGAGCCGACGCGCATCTACACCGACCTGCTCGACCCGATGCGCGAGCGCGGCGTCCGCGCCACGGCGCACGTCACCGGCGGCGGGTGGACGAACCTCGCGCGCCTCGGCGACTTCCGCTACGTCGTCGAGGAGCCGTTCGAGCCGCAGCCCGTGTTCGAGTTCATCCGATCGGAGGGAAACGTCTCCGACGAGGAGATGCACCGGACGTTCAACATGGGCACCGGGTTCGTCGCCGCGCTCCCGCCCGAGCGGGCGGAGGCGCTGGCCGAGGAGACGGACGGGCGCGTCGTCGGGCGCGTCGAGGAGGGCGAGGGCGTGGCGATCCGCGGACTGGAGCTGTAGGTCCGCGAGTTTCCGTCCGTCGGCGTCGCTTCCGGCGACGGTGATCGGGACGCCTACCGCGTTGCGAACAGACGGCGCGAACGCTCGCGCGAAACGGTGCGCCGTGCTCCCGCTGGCCGTTTCGCGGTCGTCGGTCAGCGCATACCGTCGGTGGTCCCGTTTTCCGTGATAAATCTCCGGACCTTCGGGGCGCGCGGGTCGTCGCTCGAAGCGGCGGGGATGCGGGGAAAATTCGGACACGAACGCACGCGGGCGACGGGCGAGTCGGTGCTACGAGAGCCGCTTCGCGATGTCCGCTTCGGTGATGATGCCGAGCGTCTCGCCGCCCTGCGTCACCATCACGGCCTTGTAGTGGTCGAGCAGGTTGCCGACCTCGTCGGCCGTCGCGCCGCGCGCGACCGTGGGGAACGACTCGCTCATCACCTCGCTCACGGGGAGGTCGCCGACGCCGTCCCCGGCGTGGATGACGTCGCTCTGGCTGATGCTGCCGACCGGGATGCCGCCCTGGAGCACCGGCAGCTGCGAGTACGCCTCCTCTTCCATCTTCCGGACGGCCTCGCGCACCGAGTCGTCCGGGGCGACGCTCACGACGTCCTCGTGCATGATGTCGCCCGCGCGGACGACGCTCCCTTCTGCCTCGTCGAGCGCGTTGACGATGCGGCGGAGCGTCGAGAGCCGGGGGTCGACGTCGCCGCCCTCGATCCGGGCGATGAGCGGCTGGGAGACCCCGGCCCGCTCGGCGAGTTCGCTCTGCGTCAGTTCCAGCGACGTGCGCCGTTCGCGCAGGTCCTGCGGCGTCGGGAGTTCCATACCCCTGATAACCACAGGTTATTAGAAAAGCTTTCGACGACGCGCGGCCGGGCGTCGGGCCTCAGGCGTCGGCTTCCTCGGCGTCCGTCTCGACGATCTCGATCACGGACAGCGGAACGTCGCGGAGCGCGCCGCCGACCTCGCTCTTCGCAATGCGCGAGGCGTGCTGTTCGCTGTCGGCGTTGAACACCTCGATTTCGAGCAGCAGGCCGACGAGCGCGGTGTTCGCCGCGATGAACGCCGAGTCGAACGGTTCGCCGCAGGCCGGACAACCGGTGACGCCGACGTCCACCTCGACGAACTCCTTGTTCTTCTGGTTCAGCCGCTTGCCCGCCTCGCTCACGGCGACGCCGATCGCGTCGTCGATGTCGTCGACGTCGCGGACCAACCAGGCCGCCTCCATCGCGACGAGATAGTTGCTCATACGGGGTAGAGGAACGCGAGGGTTTCGTGCTTTGTGGTTCGCGCTTCCGAGCCCTCGCCCGGCGTCTCCGATCTCTCATTCCGCCGGGTCGTCCGCGCGCATCCGCCGGCGATTATCCCCATAACTTACGGATAGTACCCGAATCAACCACGCGGAACGTGCCCCGTAGGTAGGAGATCGACAAGTTGGGTTGTCCGGGGATCAACTCCGGTTGAACCGATAGACAGCGTCGACTTCCCTCTGACCGCTGGGCGGAAACGCTTATATACGAGCGTGGTGGGAGAACCGGGTGAGTAAATGTTCGAATCGCTGTACCGGTTCAGCCTGTTCGCACTGTACCAGTTCGCGGTCGTCGTCGGCATCCTGCTGTTGCCGCTCGCGTTGGTCGCGCGGCGGGCGGGTCTGCCGTTCCCCGTCGGCCGGCTCGTGGAGACCCTGGGTACCGCCTACGAGAACGCCAGTTCGCGCTGAATCCGGCGCGAGCCGTCCACCTGATCCTCGACGTTCGTTCCCGTCCGAGGAGCTGTGCGGCCGATCAGCCGCGAGCGGGTCCGACGCGCGGTCCGGACGCGCGAGGCGGTCGGCGTCGGCAGAGGCAATGCGAGTGGGAAGGGTTGCATTTATACGCGCCGCAGGTCAAAAGCAGACAATGCGTACCCCCACCGACTTCTCGGACGATCTCGATCCCCTGAACGGCGATCACTCGAACGTGTTCGGCCCCGAGCTGGGCGAGTTCCCCCACGCCGAGCGGCGCGCGAGCGAGTCGGCCGGCGACAAGGAGATGAAGACCGGCACGACGACCGTCGGCATCAGGGCCGACGACGGCGTCGTGCTCGCGACCGACATGCGCGCGAGCGCGGGCTACATGGTCGCCAGCAAGGACGTCCAGAAGGTCGAGCAGATCCACCCGACCGCGGCGCTCACCATCGCCGGCTCCGTCTCGGCCGCGCAGTCGCTCATCCGCTCGCTGCGGGCCGAAACGAGCCTCTACGAGGCCCGCCGCGGCGAGAACATGAGCATGCAGGCGCTCTCGACGCTCGTGGGGAACTTCCTCCGCTCGGGCGCGTTCTTCATCGTCCAGCCGGTCCTCGGCGGCGTCGACGAGGAGGGCCCACACGTCTACAGCATCGATCCAGCCGGCGGCACGATGGAGGAGGACTACACGGTCAGCGGCTCCGGCAGCCAGTACGCGCTCGGCGTGCTCGAACAGGACTACGGCGACGACCTCGCCGTCGACGAGGCGCGGACGGTCGCCGCCCGCGCGATCAAGTCCGCGGTCGAGCGCGACCTCGCCTCGGGCAACGGTATCAACGTGGCCGTCGTCACCGCCGACGGCGTCGAGATCGACCGCCGCAAGGACATCGAGGAACTGCTGTAGCGGCGAATCGGTGAACCCGTAGATCCGCCCGGCGAACCGAAGCGCGGTGCCGCCTTCTCACACCCAGTCGACGAATCTCCCGTCGAGCAGCGTCTCCGTCTGGCGCTCGATGTACGTCCGCTGCATCCCGACGATCGCGTCGGCCAGATTCGCGCCGTCGTCGAGCCGCGCCCGCACCCGATCGCGTTTCCAGTCGGCCGGGGTTCGCGCCGCCTCGACGCGCGACCTGAGCGGGGAGACGTACCGGTCCGCCTCGGACGCCGAGCAGCCCGCGGAGGTGAGCCCGTCCGCCGCGTGCGCGAGGAGGTCGTCGTACACCTCGACCGGGTCGGTCGTCTCCTGTCCGTCGTTCGTGATCCACCGCTGGCCGCTCGCCAGCCCGTCGCGGGCGGCGGCGTAGAAGTTCTCGCGGGCGGTTTCCCACTCCTGGTCGACGACGGGGTGCTCGCGCCGCGGGAGGCTCTCCATCAGGCCGGCGAACGCCGCCTGGAAGGCGATCGAATCGCGGACGGTCGGCTGCGCCGGGATCGGGCGGAACTCGATGCGGGCGTTCGCAGAAGAGCGCGTCGCGCCGTCGAACACCGGCCGAACCCACCGCCAGTACGTCCCGTGTTTGGTCCGCAGGGTGGCGAACTCGTCGTCGAAGCGGTCGCCGCGCTCGACCGGCATCGGGACCATGATCTCGTCGGCGACGACGCGGTCGACGGCCTCCTCCACGGTTTCGAGGTCGCGCGGGAACGTGACCTTGTCCGGCCCCCCGCCGCTGTTGAGCACCGACTCGAACACGGAGATCCGCCCCTCGTCCCACGCGTCGGCGAGGATCTCCTCGGCGGGGACGTCCTCGTAGAGGTCCGGCGGGAAGAAGGGCGAGTTGACCCCGAGCGCGAGGAGGGGGCCGGCCACCCGGAGCGCGTAGTTGAAGTACGCCGGCAGGTCGGCGGCGTGCGAAACCTGGTAGTGCGGCTGGATGGAGGTGATGAGGCTCTCCGGCATCACCGTGTCCGCGTCGAGCGACACGTGGGGGGCCTCGACGGAGAGCGTCTCGCCCGCGTTCTCCCCGTTCGCCATCGCGTGGTAGCGGACGGCGTCGCTCATGTTGGTCGCGATCCGGACGCCCTCGTCGACGATGCTGTCGGAGAGGTACCTCCCGGCCGTCTCGCCTGCGGGGGGAATCGTCCACACGGCGTCGCTGACGAGGCGCATCTCCTCGGCGCGCGTGCAGTCGAGCGCCGCGCTGAGCCGCGCGAGCACCTCGGACTCCTGAGCGCGGAGGCCGTGGGGGTTGAACGGCTGCGGGCTCGTGCTCATCTCGGCGTTGTGCAGGCCCAGCTCCTTCTCGAAGCCGATGAGTTCGAGCAGGCGGCGCGGCACGCGCGTCAGCGCGTAGACGTTGTCGGCGTCGCCCTCGTCGGACTCGGCCCACCGCCCGCTCGCGTCGGCGACCGCGTAGAACTCGTACTCCAGTCCGACGATCGACTGGTGGTTGTCGAACGCGCCCTCGCGGAGCGCCGACTTCACGACCTCGGCGTCCGCCTCCGCCTCCGCCTGAAACGCCTCGGCGTCGACGGAGAGCACCGCTTCGACCTGCGCCGCGAGGTCTTCTGCCATGCGGTCGTGTGCGCTACCGACGGCCTTCAATGCGACGGGTCGGGACGCTCGCCCCCGCGGCAATAAACTATAGCCGTGTGCGACACACATCAACACGCATGACCCCCGAGGACCCCCACGACGTCGAGCCGCCGTACACCTACGAGTGCACCGAGTGCGGGTACCGGACGGAGGCCGAGTCCCAGCCCGTGGAGTGTCCGGAGTGCGGCGGACGGATGAAGAACATCAGCGTGCCCCGAGAACAGTAGCGGTCGGGACGGGCGGGTCGGCCGTCGCACCCGCGGAGCGCGGTTCGGTCGCTCGGCCGCCCGTCGCGCTCGCGGGGCGCGACTCGGTCGGCCGTCGGCGGTCGATCGGCGGTCGATCCGCGGCGCTTAACACGGCCAGCCCACTACGACGGCGTGATGGACTTCGCCGACTTCGCCGCCCGCGCCGAGGAGATCGAGGCCGAGAGCGCCGACCTCGAGATCACGGCGCTCGTCCGCGACCTGTTCGAGGAGTCGAACGACGACCTCCCGATCGTCGCCCGGTTCGTCCAGGGTCGCGTGTTCCCGGCCTGGGACTCGACGACCCTCGACATCGGTCCGAACCTCTGTTACGAGGCCATCGCCCGCGCGGCCGGGCCGAACGTGACGGCCGCGGACGTGGAAGATCGGCTGGCGGAGACGGGCGAGATCGGGGAGGTGGCGGCGAGCTACGAGTTCGGCGGACAGCGGGGGCTCGCGTCGTTCGCCGGCGGCGGGCGGGACGGCCTGACCGTCTCCGAGGTCGATCGCTCGCTGCGCGACCTCGCGGCGGCGGAGGGATCGGGCAGCCGGGACCGCAAGCTCGACGTCCTCTTCGGGCTGTTCAACCGCTCGTCCCCCGCGGAGGCGCGGTACCTCGCGCGCCTCGTCCTCTCGGAGATGCGGATCGGCGTCGGCGAGGGGACCGTCCGCGACGCGATCGCCGAGGCGTTCGACGCGCCCGTCGCGGCCGTGGAGCGGGCGCTGCAGGTGTCGAACGACTACGGACGGGTCGCCGAACTGGCCCGCGAGGAGGGCGAGGCCGGGCTCGAAGGCGTGCAGCTGGAAATCGGCCGGCCGGTGCAGGCGATGCTCGCGCAGGCCGGCACCGTCGGCGACGCGCTGGAGGCGTGGGGGACGGTCGCCGTGGAGACGAAGTACGACGGCGCGCGCGTCCAGGTGCACTACGACGGCGAGGCGGTCTCCGTCTTCTCGCGCAACATGGAGGACGTGACCGACGCGCTCCCGGAGATCGTCGAGTTCGTCGAGGAGAACGTCGGCCCCCCGGCCATCCTCGACGGCGAGGTCGTCGCCGTCGAGCCGCGGGAGGAGGGCGACGGCGTCCGGCCCCTGCCGTTCCAGGAGGTGCTCCGGCGGTTCCGACGCAAGCACGACGTGGGGCGGATGCGCGGCGAGGTGACCCTGTGGCTCCACGCGTTCGACTGCCTCCACGCCGACGGCGAGGACCTCCTCGAAGCGCCCCTCACGGAGCGGTACGAGCGGCTGACGGAGGTTCTCGACGGCGGCGTCTCGAAGCTCACCCTCACGGACGACTCCGAGGAGATCGCGGCCGTCGAGGCCGCGGCGCTGGAGGACGGCCACGAGGGGATCATGCTCAAGAACCCCGAGTCGGAGTACACGCCGGGCCGGCGCGGGAAGAACTGGCTGAAGCGGAAGCCGGACGTGGAGACGCTCGACCTGGTCGTCACCGGCGCGGAGTGGGGCGAGGGCCGCCGGGCGAAGTTCCTCGGGACGTTCCTCCTGTCGGCGCGGACGGAGTCGGGGTACGAGACCATCGGCAAGGTGGCGACCGGGATCACGGACGAGAAGCTCGCGGAGCTCACGGGGCTGCTCGAACCCGAGATCGAGGCGCAGGACGGCAAGGACGTGACGATCCGCCCGTCGGTGGTGTTCGAGGTCGGCTACGAGGAGATCCAGCGGTCGCCGACGTACTCGTCTGGCTACGCCCTGCGCTTCCCGCGCTTCGTCGCGGTCAGAGAGGACAAGGACCCCGACGACGCGGATACCCTGGAGCGGGTCGAACGGTTGGCCGGCTCGTCGAACGCTACCTGAACGGCCGGGCAAAGGCTGAACTCGCTGCCGGCGCATCGTCCGCCATGGACACGAGCGAACAGCTGTACGAGACCGAGGCGACGGGGTGGAAGCGGGGGCTGTACGAGGACGTGAAGCGGACGTTCCGCGCGCCGTTCGTCAACTGGATCTTCCGGACGACGATGGCGAACGAGCCGGCGTTCCTGCGGTACGCCTGGGGGCAGGTGAAGCCCATCTTCGAGACGCGGGGGTTCGCGCGCTTCTCGGCCGCCTACCACGACGAACTGCTCTCGGTCGGGGACGCCCGCGAGCTACCGACGTACCGCTGTGAGGAACTCGAGCTCCGTCCGGCGGAGTACCGGGAACTCCGCGGCCAGCTGGCGACGTTCGACGCCGTCGGCCCGCGGCTCGCCGCGCTGTTCGAGGTGATGGATCGGTCGCTCCGGGGCGAGCCCGTCGGCGCGGGGCCGGACGAAGCCGTCGGTGCAGGGCCGGACGAGGCGCGGGTGGCGACGGAGCCGTTCCCCGAGTGGTTCGACCGCGACCGCGGCCTCCCGCCGACGATGGTCGCCCCCGACGGCGTCCCGGACGAACTCGAGGAGACGGTGGACGCGATCGAGGCGTTCCACGGCCTGGGCGACCAGCTTCCGAGCGTGTACCGGTGTCTCGCTCAGTGGCCCGGGTACCTGACGAGGGCCTGGGGGGACCTCGAACCGGTCTTCCGGTCCGACGAGTTCGACGCCGCCGGGGAGCGCGTCGACGACCGGCTGGACCGGTTCGTCCGTTCGACGCCCTACCGACCGCGCCTCGCGCCCGAGGACCTGCGAGGCGTCGGGTTCGACGGGGAGACGATCGACGGCGTACAGTGGCTGTTCCGGCGGTTCAACCGGGGGCCCGCTCGGGGAGTCGTCCGGACGCTTCCGGCGTACGCGTCGACGGTCGACGCCGCGGGACGGCGGACGGGGCCGTGAGTCGCAGCGCCGGCGCGTGTTCGGACGCTCGGGCGATTGGGAGCACTTATCGTGCGGGTTCGCCTCCGGGGGAGTATCGTGAGGCGTGATATCGCGTGACCGACACAGAGACGCTGAAACGGAGGGTGTGCGACGCGATCGACGAGCGGGCCGACGAGATCGTCGCGCTCGCGAAGTCGATCCAGGCTGAACCGGAGCTCGGATTCAAGGAGGAGAGGACGACCGAGAAGGTCGTCTCGGCCTTCGAGAGCGTGGGGCTCCCGGTCCGGGAGAACATCGCCGTGACGGGCGCGCGGGCGCGGCTCGGGTCGAACGACTCGTTCCGCGCGGCGGTGTTCGGCGAACTCGACGCGCTCGTCAACCCGGAGCACCCGCTCGCGGACCCTGAGACGGGCGCGTGCCACGCCTGCGGTCACCACGCCCAGATCGCGCACCTCGTCGGAACCGCCTTCGGGCTGGTCGGCGGCGGCGCGATCGACGACCTCGGCGGGTCGGTCGACTTCGTCGCCGTGCCGGCCGAGGAGTACCTCGACCTGGACTACCGCCGGTCGCTCGTCGAGGCCGGCGAGATCGAGTTCTTCGGCGGCAAGCAGGAACTCATCCGCCGGGGGGAACTCGACGGCGTCGACGCCGCGGTGATGATCCACGCGGGCAGCGACGTGCCGGAGCGGCGGATCACGAGCGACTTCTCGACGAACGGCTTCGTCGGCAAGTTCGTCACTTACCGCGGGAAGGAGGCGCACGCGGGCGCCGCGCCGGAGGAGGGCGTCAACGCGCTCAACGCCGCCGTGCTCGGAGCGAACGCCATCCACGCCCAGCGGGAGACGTTCCCCGACGAGGACGCCGTCCGCGTCCACCCGATCGTCACGAAGGGGGGCGAGGGCGTCAACGTCGTTCCGAGCGAGGTGACGATGGAGTCGTACGTCCGCGCGCGGACCGTCGACGCGATGGTCGACGCCAACGCGAAGGTGAACCGCGCGCTCGCCTCGGGCGCGATGGCCGTGGGGGGCGAGATCGAGATCGAAGACTACCCGGGCTACATGCCGCTTCGGACCGACCCGACCATCGTGGAGGCGTACGACCGGAACGTCCGGTCGATCCTCGGCGAGGGGGTCCTGACGGAGGGGAACCCCCACCTCGCCGGGTCGACCGACATGGGCGACGTGACGCAGATCGTCCCCGGGATCCACCCCTGGGTCGGCGGCTTCGAGGGGAGCGTCCACTCCCGCGAGTTCCGCGTCGTCGACGAGGAGATGGCGTACGTGCTCCCGGCGAAGATCACCGCCTGCGCGCTCGTCGACCTCATGACCGACGCGGAGAGCCGCCGGGCGCTCCGCCGCGCCCGCGAGGCGAAGCCGAGCCCCGAGGAGTACCTCGAACGGATCCGGGCGTTCCGCGGCGACGTCACGGAGTCGTACCTGTCGTAGCCCGTCGGCCGTCGAAGCGTGTCGGCCGTCGAAGCGAGTTGGCCGACGAGACGGATCCCCGCGACCCGCGCCGCGATCGCTTCCGGCACCGAAAGGACGTTAGGGGGTCCTCTCGTACCCGTCCTCATGACTGTCCGACACGACGGGCTGCTCGTCGAGTGGCTCGGCTACGCGACGGCGCGGCTGGAGACCGAGGACGGCTTCGTCGCCTACCTCGATCCGGGGCGGTACGGCGTCCTCGACGGCTACGACGCGCGCGACGGCGACCTCGTCTGCGTCACGCACGTCCACCACTACGACTCCGACGGGATCGGGCGCGTGGCGAAGGAGGACGCGACGGTCGTCGTCTACGAGGGAGTGGACGCGAACGATACGGACCGCGACGTCACACCGGTCGACGATCTGCCCTACGAGGTCGTCCGGATCGGCGAGGAGGACCACTACGCCGCGGGCGGGGTCGACGCGTGGTCGATGCCGGCGTACAACGAGCCGGACGGCCCGCACGTCGACGAGGACGGCGAACCGTACCACCCGAAGGGGTTCGGCGTCGCCTTCCTGCTCTCGCTGGGTGACGCGACGGTCTTCTGGCCGGGCGACTCGGACGCGCTCGACGGCTTCCGCGAACTCGACGCGTCGCTGTTCCTCGCCAACATCGGCGGGTCGGTCGTGATGGACCGGCACGAGGCCGCGGACCTCGCCGAGGCGCTGGACCCGGATCTCGTGCTCCCGATCCACTACGACACGTTCGACCTGCTGGCCGCCGACTCGGCGGCGTTCGCGGCCGACGTGGCGAAGCGCGGCGTCCCCGTCGTCCTCGACGAGCGGGGCGCGAACCAGTAGCGGCGGTTCGACCGTGCCCCGCGTCGACTACGGCCTGCTGGACGACCGCTTTCCCTACTACCGGATCGGCGACGGCCCGCGCCCGCTCGTCGTCCTCCCCGGGCTGAGCGACGCCCTTCAGGGAGCCGAACCGACGAGGCTCGTCGCCGAACTCCTCGCGCGGTACTACTACCGCCCCTACGTCGACGGCCACGCGGTCTGGGTGGTGGGGCGGCCCCGCGGGATGCCGGAGGGGTTTTCCACCCGCGACATGGCGGCGGAGTACGCCGACGCGCTCGGGGGGATCGGGCCCGCGTCGGTTCTCGGGCTCTCGATGGGCGGGCTCGTCGCCCAGCACCTCGCCGTCGACTACCCGGCGCGCGTCGAGCGGCTCGTCCTCGGAGCGGCCGGGTACCGGCTCGGCGACGGCGGGCGCGAGACGATCGCCCGCTGGGAGGCGTGGGCCGAACGCGGGGAGTGGCGGGAGATCTACCTCGACAGCGTCCCGCACACGTACCTCGGCTACCGTCGCTGGCTGTACCCGCCGCTGTTCCGCGCCTTCGGCGGCGCGGTCCTCCCGGAGCCCGCGAACCGCTCCGACGTCGTCGTCTCCTGTCGGGCCTGCCTCGATCACGACGCGCGCGGACGCCTCGGCGGCGTCGGGGCCCCGACGCTCGTCGTCGTCGGGGCGCTCGATCACTTCTTCCCGGAGGCGATCCTCCGCGAGACGGCGGCCGCGATCCCCGACGCGCGGATCGCGCTGCTCGGGGGCGCGGGACACGGCGCCTTCGAGGAGCGAAAACGACGGTTCGACGCGACCGTCCGCCGCTTCCTGGACGCGGACCTCGACTGAGAGCGACGCCCGCTACGTCCGCTGGACGTAGTCCTCTTCGAACTCCTCCTTGTGCGCCACGCCGCAGAAGTACTCGGTTTCGCCCCGGTAGTTACCCTGGACGGGCGGGTTGTGCTCGTCCACGTACGCGCCGCAGACGGGACACTCGGCCATGATTCGTCACCGTCGGTACCGACGGGCGGTTCGCCCGTAGCGCTTGTGGCCGACCGCAGGCGGACCTGGATCGTCCGTTCGGTCGGAACTCCGGTCCGACGCAAAGAACGATGCCGGTCGGCCGGGGTTCGCGCCCGCCTACGCCAGCGTCACCCGCCGGCCGCAGTTCGGACACGCCGGCCGACCGTGTCTGTCGTCCAGTTCGTCGGGCGTTCCGGTCCAATCGCAGTTCGGACAGCTGGCCACGTTGGTGGTCGACATGCGGTGTCTCCACCGACGGAAAAGACGTTATTTATTGTTAAAATTCTGCCGGCGAACCGCGGTTTCCGCGAGCGCGGCCGATACCGCCCGGCGCGCGTCGACGACGGAGATCGGGCGGACGTCAGCCGTCGCTCGGGAACGGGCGGGCGAGTCGGAGAACCGTCCCGTTCCCGGCGGCCAGCCCCGCGTCGCGGCTGCAGAGGAGGTAGAGGTCGCCGTCGGGCCCCCGCCCGATCGCCCGGAGGAAGGCGCCGAGTCCGGCGGTTCCGGCTCTCCGCACCCGCAGTTCCTCCGCGCGCCAGATCGGCGCGTTCGGCACCTCCCGCTGCGGCGAACCGGGCGGCGGGGCCGCCTCCTCGGGCGGAAACGCGACGAACAGCCGGCCCGACGATCGTTCGACGTCGCCCGCGTAGTCGCCGAACGCGTAGAAGTCGGGGCCGCCGTCGGTCCGGTAGAAGTACCCGCCGACGACGGCGTTGCCGACGGTCTCCCCGCGGTAGCGGTGGGGGTACTCGAAGATCGGATCGCGGAGCGGTTCGCCGCCGCGGACGTCCGGGGGCGTCGAGGTCGGGCAGTCGGCCGGTGGTTCCTCCGCGTTCTCCGCGTCGAAGCAGTGGGTCCCCTCGCGGACGTTCCACCCGTAGTTGCCGCCCTTCTCGACGAGGTTCACCTCCTCGTACAGTTGCTGTCCGACGTCGGCGACGAAGAGCCGGCCGCGGTCGTCG
Source organism: Halegenticoccus soli (assembly GCF_002844195.1). Lineage (GTDB taxonomy): Archaea > Halobacteriota > Halobacteria > Halobacteriales > Haloferacaceae > Halegenticoccus > Halegenticoccus soli. The sequence goes on along the minus strand of NZ_PEND01000006.1, from coordinate 233,761 downwards.
AAGGAGATCCCCCAGGGGTTGCGAAAGCCCCACGCGTAGAGCTCGTCGCGGCCGGGCCGTCCGACGAGCGGGTTGTCGTCGGGGATCGCGTAGGGCTTTCCCTCCTCCCGGCCGTCGACGTCGACCCGGAGCACCTTTCCGAGGAGCGTGGAGACGTTCTGGGCGTTTCCGCCGGCGTTCCGCGCGTACCAGTCCGACAGGTGGCCGGGGTCGTCGTCGTTCGCCCCGCCCCCGTCGCCCATCGGAACGTAGAGGTAACCGTCGGGGCCGAACGCCATCGGCCCCGCGTTGTGCGTCGACTGCGGGTGCGGAATCTCCATGAGCGCGCGCTCGGATCCGGGGAGTCCGGCGGAGCGGTCCGTCGTCGCCTCGAACTCCGAGATCACCTCCGTGTGGTCGAAGTTCGGCGGGGCGTCCGCCCGCGGCGGCGCGCTGTAGTGGAGGAAGAAGCGGCCGTTCTCCTCGAACGCCGGGTGGAACTCGATCCCCGTCAACCCCCGCTCGTCGAACGAGGGGTTGAGCGCCACGAGCCGGTTTCGAACGTCCACGAAGGGTTCGACTCGGCCGTCGGTCGGATCGACCGCGACGACCCGTCCGGGCTGTTCCGCGACGAACAGGCGATCGTCGCCCGGCGACGCGACCGCCGCGTCGGTCGGTGCGGTCACCCCCTCCGCGACGGCGTCGGCCCGGACGGTCGGCCCGGGCGGAAAGTACCCCGTCGAACCGTCCGATCGCCGCGTCTGCGCGCGCCGTACCCCGGAGACGCGACCGTCGACCAGGCTCGCGACCGTCCCGACGCCGGCGAGCGCGCCGAGGAACGCTCGTCTTCCGTTCGGCATGTCGTACGACGAGCCGGGAATTTCGTAGTCGTGGACCTGGGATACTCAGGGGGTACATGTGCCGCGCGGCGGAGTCGAGGGCGCGGGGCGAAGGCTCGGAGCGCCGGACGCCGGCCGTTCGACCGGTCAGAGGACGCCCATCTCGCCGAGGCGCTCGGGGAGGTACGTGTCGGTCACGAAGTCGAGCCCGCGGGAGGCGAGCGCCTGCTGTTCGGCCTTCTTCTCGATGTCGAGCTGGAGTTCGATCTGCTCCTTCCAGTAGTCGGTCTTGAACCGCGGGTCCTCCAGCTCGCTCTGGAGGGCGTTGACGTCCGAGTCCGAGAGGGGATCGGTCGGCAGGTCGTAATCGACGATGTCCTGCGGCTGGATGCCGACGAACTTCGCCTCGGGGGTCGCCAGGTACTCGGAGAGGTGCGCGCTCTTGATCGACCCGTACGCGACGGAGCCGTAGATCCGGTACGACCACGGGTCGCCGTCCGTGAAGACCACCACGGGGAGATCGAGCTCGTCGTGCATCCGCTTTGTGATGCGGCGGGTCGCCCGGGCCGGCTGCCCCTTGAGGTGGACGATGAGGGCGTTGAAGTCCTCGTCGAAGCCGTTCTCGATGAGCCGGTCCCGCATCCCGCCGGTCTCGACGCAGAGGACGAAGTCGATGTCGTGATCAAGGAACTCGATGGTGTCGGGGTTGTTCGGGATCTGGTAGCCGCCCTCGCCGACGTCCTCCTGGCAGTGGATCTCGCGCTCTCCCCTCCGGGTCTGTTCGCGGAGGAGGAGCGGGCCCATGAGCGTCGCGCCGGACTCCTCGGGGCGCATGTGGAAGTCCTCGCGGGTGACCTCGGAGACGATCTCCAGGTCCTCGACGAGCTGGTTCGACTCGTCCTGGTCGGAGAAGTGCGCCTCCTTCGTGTCCCACGACTCCGAGAGGTAGTACAGCTCACGGAGGGTTGACGAGCGGTCCTCCTCCAGCTGCTTCGCGAGGAAGTCGATGGTGTACACCGCCTTGAGGAGCTTTCGCGCCCCGCGGACGCTGTTGGCGCTGCGGGTGCTGGTCCGGTCGCCGTACACCCACACCTCCGCGTCCTCGTCGTACTCGATGTTGCTCTTCGTCCGGGTGGGCAGCCGCATCTCGGGGATCTGCCCCCCGGCGAACTGGTCGTAGAACTCCGCCGCGAGGTCGATGAGGCGCTCGCGCGCCCGCTCGTCCTGGATCTTCGTGTTCGAACTCATTTACGCGTGCACCGTGAGTTTCTCCGCCTCGACGCCGTCGACGTTGACGTCGAACGACGCGTCCTCGCTCACCGCGTAGGTGAGGGTCGCCGTCTCGCCCGCCGACACCGACGGGGCCCACTTCACGAACCACTCGCCGTCGAGGTCGACGACGGTCGTCTCGCCGTCCGCCTCCACGTCGGTCGGTTCCTCCGAGACGATGTCCGTGACGTCCAGCGCCTCGGACCGGTCGGAGTGGTTCTCGACCATGAGGGTGACCGTCCCGCCGTCGAACTCGCGCTCGACGCTGACGTTGTTCATGATCCGCGCCAGCGCGCCGTCGATGTTCGGCCGCTCGCGGCCGGTCACCTCGGCCACCTTGTCCGCCATCTGCGGGAGGATCCGCCCGAGCACGTCCTGTTTCTTCCGACGCTTCTGCATCGACCGGCGCTTGTTCAGGTAGGATTTGAGTTCGCGCGCGGCCTCCCGGATGGCGAGTTCGATCTCGTCTTCGATGACCGGGATGTTCGCGAGCGCGTCCTTCGACTCGCTGGTGAACGGGACGTTGGTCGAGGCGACGTGGACCATGATGACCGCCGGCCCGTTCGGCATTCCGCTGCCGCCGGGCTGGTCGAGCCCGTAGTTCCGCCACCCGATCCGCTTCACCACGTCGGTCGTGGCGCACGCCCCGCGCTGGTAGACGAGCGGGACGCGGTTGGCGAAGCGCAGAAGGTCCACGCTCCCCTCGGCCGGGAGGTCGCCGCCGTAGGCGATGCCGGCCTCGACGATGAACGGGTCGCCGCCGTGGACCTCCGCGTCGCGGGTCGCGGCGGCGTAGAAGTCGGCGTCGTACTCCTTGCGCAGGCCCGCCTCGACGAGTTCGTCCGTGATCGGCGACAGGCAGTCCGTCGGCGGCGCGAGGATGTCCGTCTCGCGCATCGCCTCCAGGAGCTGCGAGGCCGTGTCGCGGCTCTCGGCGACCTCGGCGACCTTCGGGGGGGCGTCCGAGACGGTCCGCATGACCGACCAGACGGCCTCGGTGATGTTCTCGCGCGCCGTGTCGCCGACGGTGACGTCGTCGTACTCCTGCGTCGCGTCGGCCGCGCCGTCGACGAACTCCCGGAGCTCGCGCTTCGTCACCCGGTGGCGGGGGTCCTCGACGCCGGCGAACTTGCGGGCCAGCCGCTCCGCGAGCGCCTCGACGGTGGCGTCGTCCTTCCGGGTGCTCGTCGCCTCGTCGACGAGCGCGTACAGCGAGGGGGTCAGGAGGTCGACCTCCTCCTCGGCGTCGTGCGCGGTGAGCCCGCCCCAGGCCGCCTCCAGCGCGTTCTCGCGGACCGTCTCGCCGAACGTCACCTCGAACTGATCCGACGCCGTCTCGGCGGCGTTCCCGACGATGAACCGGAGCTCCTGATGGGAGGTCCGCTCCCGGTTCGAGACCACCTCGACGACCTCCGCCGCGAACGCCTCGGTGGGGTCGCGCCCCTTGTTCGAGACGGCGCCGACGATGGCGGACTCCAGGTCGGCCCCGTCGTGCGACGGCGGGCCGCTCCAGGCCATCTCGCGGCCGAAGTGTCGGTCGCGGAAGTTGTCGACGATCTTGTCGGCCGTCTTCTTGCCGACGCGGGTGAACTCCTCCTGGAGGAACCCGGAGACGGAGTGCGAGTTCGTCGCGCCGAGCATCTTGATGAGCGTCCCGAGTTCGACCCCGTGGGGGTGCGGGCGGATCTCTTCCGTCTCCTGGGGGAGCTGATCCGTCGCCCGCTCGAACTTCAGCGGCGCGTCGAGCCCCGGCTCGCGGAGTTCGATCCGCGCGTGGGGGTTGACGACCGCCGTGTGCTTGACGTAGCTGTGGAGCTGCTGGCGGGCGCGCATGTTCGCCTCCATCTCCAGTTCGATGCGCGTCCCGTGCGGCCGGTCCCAGGAGGTCGTCCGGGAGTCTTTGATCTCCGGTTCGTTCCTGTCGGTGTCGATGATGAGTTCGAAGTACTCGGCCTCGGCGCTCCCCTGGGTTCGGCTCGTGATCTTCGCCGGCTTCCCGCTCGTCAGCTGTGAGTACAACACCGCGGCCGAGATCCCGATTCCCTGTTGACCGCGGTTCTGCTCTCTGACGTGAAAACGAGACCCGTAGAGGAGCTTCCCGAAGACCTTGGGGACCTGCTCTTTGGTGATACCCGGGCCGTTGTCCTCGACGACGAGCCGGTAGTAGTCGCCGACCTCGGCGATCTCGACGTAGATGTCGGGGGCGATGCCCGCCTCCTCGGTGGCGTCGAGCGCGTTGTCGACCGCCTCCTTCACGGCGGTTACAAGCCCTCGGGCTCCGCTGTCGAACCCGAGCATGTGCTTGTTTTTCTCGAAGAACTCGGCGATGGAGATCTCCCGCTGGCTCTCGGCCAGCTCCTCTGCGATCCCCGGCTCGTCGCCGAGTGTCGACTGGAACGACGTCATTCTGTAGGGAGTGGTATCGGACGGACGGTTAAAACCTGTTCGGCACCGGAGTGAAAGTGAAACCCGGTGCGGACGGCGCGGAGAAGCGCGCGCGTCGGGGCCCATTTGCGGCTGGGCGTATACAGAGATATCTACGCGCGCCCGCGTGCGAGGGGTTTAAGGACGGTGGTTTCTTACGGAGAATCAAGTTCTATGGTACAAGAAAGCGAGTACGGCGCCGGTCAGATCCAGGTCCTCGAAGGGCTCGAGGCCGTGCGGAAACGGCCGGCGATGTACATCGGCTCTACGGACGCCCGCGGGCTCCATCATCTGGTTTACGAGGTCGTCGACAACTCGATCGACGAGGCCCTCGCGGGCTACTGCGACAACATCGACGTGACGATCCGCGAGGACGGGTCGGTCAGCGTCTCCGACGACGGGCGCGGCATTCCCGTGGACACCCACGCCGAGTACGACCGCCCGGCGGTGGAGGTCATCATGACGGTCCTCCACGCGGGCGGGAAGTTCGACAACAAGTCCTACCAGGTCTCCGGCGGGCTGCACGGGGTCGGCGTCTCGGTCGTCAACGCCCTGTCGCACCGGCTGGAGGTGGAGATCAAGCGCGACGGCGCGGTCTGGCGGCACCGCTTCGACCGCGGCGAACCGGTACAGGGCGCCTTCGAGCGCGTGCGCGAGCTGGAACCAGACGAGGACACCGGCACCACGATCCGCTTTTGGCCCGACACGGACATCTTCGAGACGACCGAGTTCACCTACTCGACGCTGGCCAGCCGCCTCCGGGAGCTCGCGTTCCTCAACTCCGGGGTCGAGATCACGCTGGCGGACGAGCGGACCGACGAGTCGGAGGTGTTCTACTACGAGGGCGGCATCCGGGAGTTCGTCGAGTACCTCAACGAGACGAAGACCCCACTGCACGACGACGTGATCTACTTCGACGACGAGGCCGAGGGGATCAAAGTCGAGGTGGCGATGCAGGCGACCGACGAACTGCAGGGTTCCGTCCACTCGTTCGCGAACAACATCAACACTCGCGAGGGCGGCTCGCACCTCACGGGCTTCAAGACCGCCCTCACGCGCGTCGTGAACGACTACGCGAACGACAACGGCCTCGCGGACGACCTCGACGAGAATCTCAAGGGCGAGGACGTGCGCGAGGGCCTGACGGCCGTCATCTCGGTGAAGCACCCCGACCCCCAGTTCGAGGGGCAGACGAAGACGAAGCTCGGCAACAGCGAGGTCCGCGGCATCGTCGAGAGCGCGACCCACTCGGGGCTGGGAACGTACTTCGAGGAGAACCCCGCGACGGCGAAGGCGATCGTCCGCAAGGCCGTCGAGGCGGCGAAGGCGCGGAAGGCCGCGAAGAAGGCCGAAGAGCTCACCCGCCGCAAGAGCGCGCTCGAATCGAGCTCCCTCCCCGGGAAGCTCGCCGACTGTCAGACGCGGGACCCGAAGGAGGCGGAGCTCTTCATCGTCGAGGGCGACTCCGCCGGCGGGAGCGCCAAGCAGGGCCGCGACCGGCGGTTCCAGGCGATCCTCCCCCTCCGCGGGAAGATCCTGAACGTCGAGAAGCACCGACTCGACCGCATCCTGGAGAACAACGAGATCCGCTCTCTCATCACGGCCGTCGGCGCGGGCATCGGCGAGGAGTTCGACATTGACGACGCGCGGTACCACAAGATCATTCTCATGACCGACGCGGACGTGGACGGAGCCCACATCCGAACGCTCCTTCTCACGCTCCTGTACCGCCACATGCGGCCGCTCATCGAGGCGGGGTACGTCTACGCGGCGCAACCGCCGCTGTACCGCATCCGGTACCGCGGGAAGACGTACGACGCCATGACCGAAGCGGAGCGCGACCGGATCGTAGCGGAGAAGTGCGACGGCAACCCCACGCAGGTCCAGCGGTTCAAGGGGCTCGGCGAGATGAACCCCGACCAGCTCTGGGAGACGACGATGGACCCCGACAACAGAATCCTGAAGCAGATCGCCATCGAGGACGCCGCGGCGGCCGACCGGATGTTCTCCGTCCTGATGGGCGACGCGGTCGAACCGCGCAAGCAGTTCATCAAGGATCACGCGACGGACGCCGAGTGGGTCGACATCTAGAGGCGACATGAGAGGTCGACCCGCCGCCGCACGTAGCAGAGACGCCCGCGCGGAACCCGCGCGGCCTCGCGCGCCGAGCCGACGGCGCGCCACCATCGAACGAACGAAAGAGACACGATGAGTTCAGACATCCCGAACCCGGAAGACGCAGTCGAAGCGGCACAGGTCACGACCGCTCGCATCGAAGACGAGATGGAGCAGTCGTACATCGATTACGCGATGTCCGTCATCGCCGGCCGGGCGCTCCCGGACGCGCGCGACGGGCTGAAGCCGGTCCACCGGCGCATTCTCTACGCGATGCACCAGGCCGGCGTCACGAGCCGAGCCTCCCACCGGAAGTCCTCCTCGATCGTCGGCGAGACGATGGGCGACTTCCACCCCCACGGCGACTCCGCCATCTACGACACGCTCGCGCGGATGGCGCAGGACTTCTCGATGCGCTACCCGCTCGTCGACGGGCAGGGCAACTTCGGCTCCGTCGACGGCGACCCGCCGGCGGCGATGCGGTACACGGAGGCCCGCATGTCGCCCATCGCGGAGGAGCTGCTCGCGGACATCGAGAAGGACACGGTCGACTTCGCGCCGAACTACGACGATCGCCTCGAAGAGCCCGAGGTGCTCCCCGCGGCGTTCCCGAACCTGCTCGTGAACGGCTCGTCGGGCATCGCCGTCGGGATGAGCACGAACGTCCCGCCGCACAACCTCGGCGAGGTGATCGACGCGACGGTCCACCTCATCAACAACCCGGACTGCGAGGTCGAGGACCTGATGGAGCACGTCAAGGGCCCCGACTTCCCGACCGGGGCGAAGATCGTCGGCCGGAACGAGATCTACCAGGCGTACAAGACCGGGCGGGGCCGGCTCCGCGTCCGGGCCGAGTTCGAGATCGAAAACGAGGGCGAGGACGACGAGCGCATCGTCGTCACCGAACTCCCCTTCCAGGAGAACAAGGCGCGGCTCATAGAGCGGATCGCCGACGACGTGAACGAGGGGAAGATCGAGGGCATCCGCGACCTGCGCGACGAGTCCGACCGCGACGGCATCCGCGTCGTGATCGAGCTCAAGCGCGGGGCGATGGCGGAGGTGGTGAAGAACCAGCTGCTCGAACACCACCTCGAATCCACCTTCGGCGTCATCAACCTCGCGCTGGTCGACGGGCAGCCGAAGGTGCTCGACCTCAAGGAGACCCTCCGGGAGTACCTGAACCACCGCCGCGAGGTCGTCCGGCGGCGCAGCGAGTACGACCTCGCCGAGGCCGAAGACCGCGCGCACATCCTCGAAGGGCGGCTCACGGCGCTCGAAAACGTCGACGACGTGGTCGACGTCATCCGCGACGCGGAGGACCGCGACGCCGCCAAGGCGGCGCTCGCGGAGGCGTACGACTTCAGCCAGGCGCAGGTCGAACACATCGTCTCGATGCAGCTCGGCAGCCTCACCTCCATGGAGGCGGCCGCCATCGAGGACGAGTACGGGGAGGTCCAGGCGACCATCGAGCGGCTCAACGAGATCCTGAGCGACGAGTCGGAGCTCCTCGGCGTCATCGAGTCGGAGCTCCTGGAGATCAAGGAGGAGTACGCCGACGAGCGCCGGACGGAGATCGTGGAGGACGCCGGCACCGTCACCCGCGAGGACCTCATCCCCGAGGAGGACGTCGTCGTGGTCATGTCTGAGTCGGACTACATAAAGCGGATGCCCGCGTCGACGTTCCGCGCGCAGAACCGCGGCGGCAAGGGCATCATCGGCACAGACCTCAAGGACGGCGACAGGGTCTCCTCCGTGTTCTTCGCCAACAGCCACGACTACCTGCTCTGTTTCACCAACCGCGGGCAGGTCTACCAGCTGAAGGCGTACCAGATCCCGGAGATGAGCCGAACCGCCCGCGGGAAGTCGGCGGTGAACGTCATCGACCTCGACGACGGCGAGGAGATCACCGCCGTCGTCAACACCGACGACATGGACGAGGACGAGTTCCTCACGATGGTGACCCGCGACGGGTACGTAAAGCGCACCGCCGTCGACGACTTCGGGAACATCCTCTCGACCGGAATTCGGGCGATCAGGCTCGAGGACGGCGACGCGCTGGTCGACGTCGAGGTGACGGACGGCGAGCGCGACCTCGTCGTCGCCACCGAGGGCGGGATGAGCATCCGGTTCGACGAGTCGGAGGTCCGGGCGATGGGGCGGTCCGCGCGCGGCGTCCGCGGCATCGAACTTCAGGGCGACGACAGTGTCGCCGGCGTGGCCGCCGTGAACGGGGAGCGGCACAGCTGGCTGCTCACGGTCACGAAGAACGGCTACGGCAAGCGAACCGACATCGGCGACTACCGGAAGCAGTCGCGCAACGGGAAGGGGCTCATCGACATCAAGGCGAACGAGCGCAACGGCCCGACCTGCGCGATCGAGGCCGTCGGCCCCGGCGACCACCTACTCGTGATGAGCGAGGGCGGCCAGATCATGCGAACCCCGGTGGACGGCATCTCGACGGTCGGCCGAAACACCATGGGCGTCATCGTGATGGATCTCGACGCCGGCGACCGCGTCGCTTCGGTCGACGTGATTCCGGCCGAGCGCGTCGGCGAAGGGGACGAGTAGCCCCGGGTTCGAGCGCGCTTCAGCGGCCGGCCGCGCCTGCTCGTAGTTCTGGTAACGGACGCGCACGACCGGGCGCTCGCCCGTCCGGTCCGCGATCGCCGCGGCGAGTTCGTCCGAGAGCGACCCGGTGGACTGATCCGCGGGTTTGTTGACGGTGACAGTCACCGTCTCGGGCTGCGAGAAGACGGGCGGGTAGGCGTACTCGACGGAGACCCCGGTGACGCTCAGTTCGTCGTACTGCGGCTGAGAGACGACCTCCGACACCTCCCGGTGAACCTCCCGCTGGTACGCTATCTGCTCTGCGGTCCCGACGAAGACGACGCCGACGACCGCGGCGAGCAGGACCGCGGCGAGGACGACGCCGACGGTCCGTCCGGTTCCACCTCGGAGGACGGAGCGAAGGCCGGGAGCGGACCGATAGCCGAGGAGCCACAGCGAGGAGAACAGGACGAGGTCGATGACGACGATGGTGACGAGGAGGAGGAGGAGCGTCCCGAGGGCGACGACCGGCGATCCCCACGCGATGCCGATACCGACCGCCGCGGCGGCGGGGATGAGCGCCGCCGCGATCATCACGCCGATGAGCGACAGCGGGCCCTTCGTCGTGACGCCGAACGCCGCGGCCCCGGCGGCGGCCACCCCGACGAGGACGGCGGTGGCGCTGGGCGCGAGTCGAACCGTCATGAGCTCGATCGAACTCGGCTCGATGACGGGCGTGACGAAGTAGAGCTCCTTCAGGAACAGGGCCGTGACGGCCGCCCCGGCGATGGCGACCGCGAGGCCGATCACCTGCTGTTTGACGCCCGCGGTCATCATCTTCCAGTCGCCCACCGCCGCGCCGACGCTCGCGGTGAGAACGGGACCGACGATGGGCGCGATGACCATCGAGCCGACGACGATGGCCGGCGAGTCGATGAGCAGGCCGGCCGTGGCGATGATCGCGCTCAGGAGGATCATCCAGACGAACGAGTAGGTGTCGCGGCTGAGAGAGCGCGCCTTCGAACTCAGCTCGAAGGACGCGAGCGGCGTGTAGTCCGAGGCGTAGCGGGAGATGAGCGTCTCCATGTTCGGGGTCATCGCGCTCTCGGCGCTGCCGACGACCGTGTACGCCCGCTCGTCGACGCCCGCCTCGGACAGGGCGCCGAGCACGTCCCCCACGGCGTCGGTCGGGAGCGGAAACTGGACGAGCGTGTGCTCGACCTGGTCGTCGCTGCCGCTCGTCGTCACGTAATCGACGTCGCGCTCTTCGAGCGTGCTGCGGACCGACTCCAGCTCGTCGTCCGAAACGAAAACCTGGACGAGTCTCACAGCGACCGTACGATGCGGGGGCGGGAAAGAGCGGTCCCTGAATATACCGGTCCGCGGATCAGAGGATCGTCTTTCCGAGCGCGCTGGCCGCGAGTTCCGTCGCCAGCGCGGCGGTCTCGTTGTGCTCGTCCAGGATCGGGTTCACCTCGACGAGTTCGAGCGATCGCATCGCGCCGGACTCCGCGACCGTTTCCATCGCCGAGTGCGCCTCGCGGTAGGTGACGCCCCCGCGGACGGGGGTTCCGACACCCGGCGCTTCCTTCGGGTCGAGCCAGTCGAGGTCCAGGCTGACGTGTACGCCGTCGGTCCCGTCTGTCGCCACCGCGAGCGCCTCCTCGACGACGTCCGTGATCCCGCGTTCGTCGATGTCGGACATGGTGAAGGCGGTGAGGTCTCCCCCGCGGATGACCTCCTTTTCCGCCGCGTCGAGGGAGCGGAGGCCGACGAGCGCGACGTTCCGCTCGCGCAGGCCGGGGACGTTCGCCCAGCCGAGGTCGGCGAACTCTCCCACGCCCAGCGCGGCCGCGAGGGGCATCCCGTGGACGTTCCCGCTGGGGGAGGTTGTCGGCGTGTTCAGGTCGCCGTGGGCGTCGAACCAGACGGCGCCGACGTCGGCGTCGCGGGCGGACCCGGCGACCGTTCCGATGGCGATGGAGTGGTCGCCCCCGAGGACGAGCGGCGTCTCCCCGTCGGCGAGCGCGTCGGCGACCTCGTCGGCGAGGCGGGTGCAGACCTCCTCCGTCTCGCGGAGGAACTTGGCCTTGCCCGCGGGCGGCGCGGTCGCGTCGGGGTCGCGCTCCTCGGCGCGCGGGACGGCGAGGTCGCCCGCGTCTCTCGCAGGGACGCCCGACCGTTCGAGTTCGTCGGCGAGCCCCGCGTAGCGGATCGCCGAGGGACCCATGTCCACGCCGCGGCGGTTCGCCCCGTAGTCCGCCGGGGCTCCGATGATGCGGACCGACCGTGTCATGGGCGCAAATGTTGCCGCCCGCTACTTATCGGATCCGATTCGATCGCGGCGAATCTCGTCGGATTCGGCGGGTCGACTCCTCGTGCGGCGCTTCCCCGTCCGATTCTGACCCGTCGACTCGGCGGCTCCGACCACCGTCATACAGGGCTATATGTTCGGCGGCGAGACCGGACGTATGCGGCTCATTCAGCTGTTGGTGCCGACGGACCGGTTGGAGGCGGTCCGGGAACTCCTCGGGGAGGAGGACATCGACTACGTCGCCACGCGGGAGGCGGACGGCGACGGGGAGTCGGTCGTCCTCTACTTCCCCCTGCCGACGCAGGCGGTCGACGCCGTCCTCGAGGACCTCCGGGCGACCGGGCTCGACGAAGACGGGTACACGGTGATCGCGAACGCGGAGACGGCGATCACCCCGGACTACGAGAAGCTCGAAGAGCGGTTCGTCGACGGCCGCGAGGAGGACGAGAGCATCTCGAACGACGAGATCAGGGCGAAGGCAAAGCGGATGACGCCCGACCGGCTGACGTACTACGCGATGACGCTCCTGAGCGCGTTCGTCGCGACGGCGGGGCTGTTGCTCGACTCGCCGGCGGTCGTGGTCGGCTCGATGGTGATCGCCCCGCAGGTCGGCTCGGCGCTCACGGCCAGCGTCGGGACGACGCTCGGCGACCGCCGGATGCTCGTCGGCGGCGTGCGGTCGCAGGCGTTCAGCCTGCTGGCGGCCATCCTCGCCGCCGCAGCCTTCGGCTGGTTCCTCAAGACGGCGCAGTTCGTGCCGCCCGCGCTCTCCGTCGAGACGGTCAGCCAGATAAGCGGCCGGACCTCGCCCGGCCTCCTGACGCTCGTGGTCGGCGTCTGCGCCGGCGCGGCCGGGGCGTTCGGCCTCGCCACGGAGTTCCCCGTCTCGCTGGTCGGCGTCGCGGTCGCCGCGGCCCTCATCCCCGCCGCCGCGGCGGTCGGCATCGGCGTCGCGTGGGCGCTCCCGGCGGTCGCCCTCGGCGCGCTCGTCGTGGTGATCGCGAACGTCGTCTCGATAAACCTCGCCGCCTTCGCCGTCTTCTGGTACCTCGGCTACCGGCCGGACGGCTGGGACGAGCGCGACCGCGCGGGACGGGCCGCCATGCTCGCCCGGTCGCCGACCGCCGTCGCGCTCGTCGTCGGCCTCCTCGTCCTCCTCGTCGGCCCCGGGACCGTCATGGCCGGTCAGATCTCGTTCGAGAACGACGCCAAGACCACCGTGCAGGACCTCCTCGCCCAGGAGTACGACGAACTCGAACTGCGCTCCGTCCACGTCGAGTTCGGGGGCGTCGGCCCCGTCGAAACGAGGCGCGAGGTGACGGTCACCGTCGCGCGCCCGGACGGGAGCGCGTACCCGTCGCTGGCCGACGAGATCGGCGGGGAGGTCGCGGTGCGGACGGGAAAGCGGGTGACGGTCACGGTGGAGTTCGTCGATCGGAACCAATCGGGGCGAGGGGATTGACCCAGTCGGGCCGGGGGGATTGACCCAGCCAGGCCGAGGGGATTGACCGGCCGGCGTCTCGGCCGGAGGAGGGACCGATCACAGTCCGATCGGGGGTCCGCTCAGCCGCAGTCCGGATCGCCGGACTGATCGACCGCCGCGACGTTCGCGCGGGGCGGACGCTGTAACGCTGAAGTAACGGTGCTACCATCCTCGACCATGCGACTCTCGGGCGAAGCGTACGCTCGCACCGACGACCCCGTTCGCGTGCTGTACGTCGGCCAGGACGCCGACGCGAGCGGGTGGCTCGAAGCCGCGCTCGAAGATCGGGAAACGGCGTTCGGGATCGACGCCGCGCGGAGCGTCGCGGAGGCCCGACGCCGCCTCGCGACCGACGGCGTCGCGTGCGTCGTCGCCGATCCCCCGCTCGCCGACGGGACGGCGACCGAACTCCTCGCGGCGATCCGCGGCCTCGACGCCGACCTCCCGGTGCTCCTGCGGGCGGGCAACGGGGAGCAACCCCCGGTGGGCGAGTTGGCCGACGCGGGTCTGACGGACTGTACCGGTTCCGGGATCGAAACGCGCGAACCGCGGGTCGTGGGCAACCGAATCGAGGCGTTCGTCGGGGAGTACCGGACGGAGGGGGAGGCGTCCGAGGGCGACCGCCGGTTCCGGGAAACGCTCGAACGGGTCACAGACGCCGTGTACGCCGTCGACGGCGAGTGGCGGATCGTCTACTGGAACTCGAGGATGGCCGACCGGACGGGGCGGTCGGCCGAGGAGGTGACCGGCGAGATCCTGTGGGAAGCCTTCCCCGCGATACGCGGGACGGAACTGGAAGACCGGTACAGGGAAGCGATGCGCACGCGGCGGGCGGTCTCGTTCGAGACGTACCTCGAACCGTTCGAGTACTGGATCGAGGTGAGCGTCTACCCAGACGAGAACGGGCTCTCCATCTACTCGCGGGAGATCACGGAGCGCAAGGAGCGCGAGCGCGAACTGCGCGAACAGCGGGCGATCACGGAGTCGACGCTCGACGCGCAGTCCGACGTCTTCTACCTGTTCGACGAGTCGGGGACGTTCCTCCGGTGGAACGACCAGTTGGCCGACGTCACCGGGTACGCGGACGAGGAGATCGCCGACATGCACCCGCTGGACTTCGTCCCGGACGAGCACGCGGGGCTCATCGCCGAGGCGATCGCCGACGTGTTCGACGGGACGAAGCGCGTCGTGGAGTCGGCGCTCGTGACGAAAGACGGCGAGCGGATCCCCTACGAGTTCACCGGATCCAGGGTCGCCGACGAGGACGGGTCCGTCGTCGGACTCGCCGGGGTCGGCCGCGACATCTCGACCCGGAAGGAGCGCGAGCGCCGGCTCCGCAGCGACGCCGCGTACCTCAGGTCGTTCTACGAGGTGACGACCGACGCCGCCGCGTTCGACGGGAAGGTGCGACGGCTCTTGGCGGCGGGCTGCGAGCGGCTGTCGTTCGACGTCGGCGTCCTCTCCCGCGTCGAGGAGTCGACGTACGAGGTGCGCGCCGTCCACGCCCCCGACGGAGCCGTCGAACGCGGCGATCGGTTCGACCTGGCCGAGACGCTCTGCGAGGACGTCGTCGAAAGAGGCGAGGCGCGGAGCTTCGCGAACGCGGCCGACGCCGGGAAGCGAGCGCACCGCGCGAGCCGAGCGCGGCGCGCCGAGTCGTACCTCGGCGTGCCGGTCACGGTCGACGGCGAGCGCTACGGCACGCTCGACTTCTGGAGCCCGTCGCCGCGGGAGTCGCCCGTGACGGACGCCGAACTCACCCTCGCCCGGTTGATGGCCCAGTGGATCGGGCACGAACTGAGCCGGACCCGGGCCCACCGCGAACTCGAACGCAGCCGCGACCTCCTCGAAAAGACCCAACAGATCGCCCACGTCGGGGGGGTGGAGTTCGACGTTCCGACGGGCGAGCTCCGGTGGACCGACGAGACGCGTCGCATCCACGAGGTCCCAGCCGATTACGAGCCCAGCTTCGCCGCGGCGCTCGAGTTCTACCATCCGGACGACAGGGAGACGATCCGCGCGGCGATCGACCGGGCGATCGAGCGAGGGGAGGCGTTCGATCACGAGCTTCGTCTCGTCACCGCCGAGGGGAACGAGCGGTGGGTGCGAATCGTCGGCGAGCCGCACCGTCAGGACGGGGAGGTCGTCTCGCTTCGCGGCACGGTTCAGGACGTCACCGATCGCAAGGAGCGCCGACGGCGCTTCGAAGCGATATTCAATCACACCTACCAGTTCACCGGGCTCATGGAACCCGACGGGACGCTCGTCGAGGCCAACGAGACCGCGCTCCGGTTCGGCGGGATCGAGCGCGAGGACGTGATCGGAAAGCCGTTCTGGGAGGCCCGCTGGTGGACGCTCTCGACCGAGACGCGGGAGCGACTACGGCGCGCGATCGGGCGGGCCGCGGCCGGAGAGTTCGTCCGCTACGAGGTCGATGTCCGCGGGGAGACGGGAACCGCGACGATAGACTTCTCGATAAAGCCGATCACGAACGGGCAGGGGGACGTCGTTCTACTCATCCCCGAGGGGCGCGACATCACCGACCGCAAGGAGCGCGAACGGGAGTTGCGCGAGGAACGGAACCTGAGCGACCGAATGCTGGAGACGAACCCGGTCGGGATCGCCGTCCTCGACGGCGAGGGCGAGTTCGTCCGCGCGAACGCCAGCATCGAGGCGGTCTTCGGCACCGACGAGGGCGAGTTGGTGGGACGGCGCTACGATTCCGCCGAGTGGCGCCTCTACGACGGGGACGATCACCCCGTTCCGGCGCAGGATCACCCCGTCAACCGGACGCTGGAGACGGGCGAGCCGATCCGCGACTGGGAGGGAAAGTTCGAGCGGGGCGACGGTGGCAGTCTCTGGGTCTCGATCAACGCCGCGCCGATCGCGGACGACGAGGGGGAGACGACCCACGTCGTCCTCGCGGCGGAGGACGTCACCGAGCGAAAACGGCGCGAACGGGAGTTACAGCGCAAGCTCAGGTCGCTCAAACCGCTCGACCGGTACAGCACCGTCGTCCGCCGACTCGTCCGCACCGTCGCCGACAAGTCGACCGTCGAGGGGATCGAGCGAGCCGTCTGCGAGACCTTCGCCGCGTTCGATTCGCGTCTGTTCGCCGTCGTCGGCGACTTCTCCCCGGGCGCGGACCAGTTCTCACCGCGGACGTGGGCCGGCGTCGAGAGGGAGGAGCTCGACGCCCTCCTGAACGGCCCATTCGGGGAGGAGGTCCACGCGAGCCTCGGTTCGACGGCGGCGGAGACCCGAACCGTCCAGGTTCTGCAGAACGTCGCCGAGTCGAACGACGACGGCCCGGGCTTTCGCGCCGTCGCGTTCGTTCCGCTCTCGTACAACAACGCCGTCTACGGGGTTCTCAGCCTGTACGCCGCGCGCCCGTTCGCGTTCGATCGCGACGAGGTCGTCCTCCTGGAGGAGCTGGGCCGGACGATCGGATTCGCGCTCGCCGTCGTCCGAAACAGGCAGCTCCTGTACGCGAACGTCGTCACGGAACTGGAGCTTCGGATCGCCGACCCGGACGCCTTCATCCTGTACGCGTCCGACGCGGCCGACTGCTCTCTCACCCTCGAACACGTTCTCCCGCTCGAAGACGGAACGTACCTGGCGTACCTCGAGGTCGAGGGGACCTCCCCGGAGCGAATCGTGGATCTGGCGTCCAACTCGTCCGAGGTGGAGCGGACGCGGACGCTCGCGGACGCGGAGGCGGGGGGGAAGGTGGAGCTGATCCTCGGAAGTTCGTCTCCGATAACGACCGTCGCCGAGTACGGAATAGAGATCGACGCCGCCGTCGGGCGCCGCGGAGCCGGCACCCTCGCGGTCCGCGTTCCACAGGGAACGGACGTCCGAGCGACGATCGACCGGCTCGGGCGCGCCTTCGCGTCCGTCGAGTTCGTTTCGAAGCGGGACGTGAAACGCTCGCCCGCGCCCCCGTCGATCGCGGCGACAGCGGCTGACGACGTCGGATTGACGGCTCGGCAACGGGAGGCGCTCCGAACCGCGTTCCACGCCGGGTACTTCAAATGGCCGCGCGACAGCACCGCCGAGGACGTCTCGGCCTCGATGGGGATCACGCCGCCGACGTTCCACTACCACCTGCGGGCGGCCGAGCGGAAACTCGTCACGGCGTTCGTCGACGGAGGTCCGGCGTAGTCGGTGCGATAGCTAATCACTTAGAGTCGTCTTTTTAAACGCAGCGCGCTCCGCGAGAGCGGACGGAGGGCGATCCGACAGCCGGACCGCGGAGCCGGTGACCGCCGCCGGGCGGTTCCGGGCGGCGAACGTCCGATTCCCGCCGTCGGGACAGCCGCGCTCGGTGTCGGTATCGTCCCTCGGACTCCGATTGTACGCGCGCGTGATCAGTTCCGTTTAGTGCCCGATCCTCCGCCGCGAACGTATGGTCTCGAACCGCTACCTCCCGCAACGCCGGGATCTCCCCCCCACGATCAGGTCGCTGTGCCGACTCTAACTACGTAGACCCACCTCGTATGTGTCGCGCCGCACAGAACTAACACGTCCATGAGGGCGAAGTGGGAGAGGTCCGTGGAACGGCGGATCGGCGCGAACCAGCACTACGCGGAGAACGGCACCTCACGGGACGACGAGCCGCTCACCGAAACCGCGATTTTTCAGCTGCTGGGAAACGAACGGCGGCGGCTGGTGGTCGATTACCTGCTGCAGAACGGCGACGCGACGAGGAGAGAGCTAGCCGAGCACGTCGCCGAGGCGGAGGGGGCGGAAAACGAACGCGCGTACAAGAGCGTGTACGTCTCGCTGCACCAGACGCACCTGCCGAAACTGGAGGTGTACGGGGTCGTCCGGTTCGACGAGGGCGCGGGCGCTCTCGTCCCCGGAGCGAACGCGTGGAAACTCGCGCCTTACCTCGCCGTGTCGTCGCGGAGGTGGGAGATCCCGTTGATCGCGCTGACGATACTCAACGTCGTCCTGTTCTCGGTTTCGGTGCTGGGCCTGCTGTGAGAGGAGTCCGAAAGGGACCGGGGATCGACCCTCCGTACCGCGTCACAGGTACGGCTCGCACACCCGCCGGACGCCCTCCTCGAAGCTGATCTCGGGTTCCCATCCGGTCGCCTCCTTCATCTTCGTCGGGTCGGCCATGGTGTCGTGGACGTACACGTCGAAGGGATTCTCGACGTACACCGGTTCGACATCCGTCCCCAGCTCCTCGTTTATCATGTCGACCATCGTGTTGAAGTCGTAGCTCTCGCCGGTGCCGAGGTTGTAGACGCCGTCGAGGCGGTGGTCGGCGGCCAGTTCCAGCCCCCGGACGACGTCGTCGACGTGGGTAAAATCGCGCGTCTGGGTGCCGTCGCCGAAGAGCTCCGGCCGCTCACCGTTCGCGATCTCGTCGGTGAACTGCGCGACGGTGTTCGCGTACTCGCCCTTGTGCTCCTCGTTACCGGCGTAGCCCTGGTAGACCGAGAAGAACCGCATCCCGGCCAGTCTCATCCCGTAGTGGTGGTGGAAGTACTCGGCGTAGCGCTCGCGGGCGAGCTTCGACGCCTCGTACCCGGTTCTGGCCTCGACCTCCATGTCCTCAGGGGAGGGCTCCGTTCGACTGCCGTAGATGGACGAGGTGGAGGCGTAGACGACGGTGTCGCAGCCGTCCTGGCGGACCTGATCGACGGCGTTGACGAACCCCTCGACGTTCACGCGCGCGCCGAGCCGCGGGTTCTCCTCGTGCATCTTGTAGGACGAAAGCGCCGCGAGGTGAAACAGCACGTCGACCTCGGACGGCAGGTCGTCGTCGAGCACGCTTCCCCGGACGAACTCGACGGCGTCGTCGAGGTTCTCGGGCGTGCCCAGGTACAGGTCGTCGAGGGCGATGACCTCGTTTTCGGCCGCGAGGTGGTTAGCGAGGTTCGAGCCGATGAACCCTGCGCCGCCGGTCACGAGGACTCGTTTTCCCTGCATATCTGAGAAGCCAAAGCCCCGAAACAAAGAGTTATCTTATCCGTTCGAACAGTATCAGCTGTCGTTCCTATCAGCCAGACAGAAACAGGGGACGTCGCGCCGACCGCGGGAAAATCGGACGAAGGCGTTCGAGAGCCGGTCAACGGCTGCCGAGTATCCATCGCATTTAAGGACATCTATTACGAAGGATTCGGCATGTCATCAATCGAGCTGACGCCGAGTCAGAAAACGATCCTCACCGCGCTCATAAACCTCTATCGAAAAACGGAGGACGCGGTGAAGGGCGAAGACATCGCGGAGGAGGTAAACCGGAACCCCGGCACCATCCGGAACCAGATGCAGAGCCTGAAGGCGCTGCAGCTGGTCGAGGGGGTACCGGGCCCGAAGGGCGGCTACAAGCCGACCGCGAACGCGTACGAGGCGCTCGACGTCGATCAGATGGACGAGCCCGCGTCGGTGCCGCTCTTCCACAACGACGAGGCCGTCGAGGGGGCGAACGTCGAGGAGATCGACCTCTCGAGCGTCCACCACCCCGAGCTCTGTCGGGCCGAGATCCACCTCCAGGGGTCCGTCCGCGACTTCCACGAGGGCGACACCGTCACCGTCGGCCCGACGCCGCTTTCGAAGCTCGTGATCGAAGGCATCGTCGACGGCAAGGACGACACGAGCAACATCCTCATCCTCCGCATCGAGGACATGGTCGCGCCGGCCGAGGAGCCGGCTCACTGACTCGGCTCTCGCTCTCTCTCTCTCTCGCTCCTTCGGTTTTTCCGCGCCGACCGGGCGGTCGGCGCGGACGACGCGAGCCTCGGGTACGGAACGCACTGACCGCGGACGGCGCTTTTCGTTCCGGAACGCTTCGAGTGACCCCTCCGCGCGCTCACTCGGCCGAGTCCGCTTCGGGACCGTCCAGCGCCTCCTCAAGCACGGTCGCCGTCGCGCGGCGGAGGCGTTCAGAGAGCGCCTGGCTCGAAACCGGGAACTCCTCCGCCAGCTCGGTCAGGTTCGTCCGTCGCGGAACTTCGAAGTACCCGCGCTCGAACGCGACCGAGAGCGCTTCGTACTGCTCTTCTGAGAGATCCGTGCTGAAAGCGTGGCTGTCCGACTCCGAGAAGATGGAGTTGAAGTGAACGGGGATCTCCCGCTCCCGCAACCGGTCGTAGATGGTCGAGATCGCGCTCTTTTCCAGCGCCCGCATCCGGAGTAGCCACCCCGAAGCCGTGACGGTCCCCTCGACGAGGAGCGTGTCGTGATCGTAAAACAGGGTGGCGAAGAGCGACTCCAGCTCGTTCCTCGCGAACTCCACGCGGTAGAGCCGCTTCGAGTCCTGGGTCGCGAGCGAGGACAGTTCGGCGACGGTCGGATCGTCCTCGGCGGCCGCCTCGAAGCGCTCGAAATCGTCCCCGCTCGCCCAGACGAGGAGCTTGGCGTTCTTCTCCCCGACGAACGGGAACTGACCCGGTTCGATGGTCAGCGTCATGTCCGGAACCGCGGCGAGCGACTCCCGGAGGAACGGTACCTCGATCGAAAATTCGGCCGTGATCATTGCTTCAATTTCACCCCACAGTACCTGATTTGAACGCTCGTCGCCGCCTCGCGCGTTCTGCCCTCACGGGTGGAACTGAATGGCGATCGGATTTAATCGTTTCTCATACGCCCGTCAGGGTGCGGAAAATAAACATTAGTCGTTGACATGTTCCGCACCCGAGCGATCGGCTCGCGTCACGCGTTCGAGACCGGTCGCTCACCGGTCGCGAGAGTCACCGATCGGCTCACATGTACTCCCAGGCGTCGATCGCCCGGCGGACCGAGGTGATGTCGGCGATCCACCGCGTGGCGATCCCCTTCTTCAGAACCTTCGCGCCGGGACCCCCGAAGGTGTTGATCGGGACGCCCTTCACGTCGTGGGCGACGGCCTTCTCGCCGACGGAGATGACGGTCCCGCGGTCCTCGTGGGTCCAGGACTCGAGCGGCGCGCCGCGGACGGCGCGCGCGAGGTTCTCGCCGGCGACCTTCGCGGCCTGCCAGGCGGCCTGCGCGGTCGGCGGCGCGACGGCCTCGTTGCCCTGGTCGACGAGCGCCGAATCCCCGATGGCGAAGACGCGCTCGTCGCTCGTCCGGAAGTCCGCGTCCGCGAAGATGCGGTTGCTCCGCTCGTCCTTGTCGACGTTCGCCTCGGAGACCTCCTCGTGCCCGGTGATGCCGCCGGTCCAGATCAGGACGTCGTAGGCGAGTTCGTCGGGCGCTTCGTCCTCGCCGCCGCCGAGGTAGATCGTCTCCTCGTCGACCTTCGAGATGAAGTCACCCGTGAGGATCTCGATGTCCTTCTCCAGGAGGCGCTTGCGGAGCGCACCCTGCACCTCGGGGTCCTGTCCCGGGAAGACCTCGTCGAGCCCCTCGACGAGTTTGATCTCGATCGGCGCGCGGTGTTCGTCGCGGTACTCGGCGATCTCGCCGGCGGCCTGGATGCCGGAGAGCCCGGCCCCGCCGACGACGACCTGCGCCGGATCGCTCCGCGACCCGGCGGCGGCCGCCGACTTGATCGCCTCGTGGATCTCTCGCGCGTCGTCGAGGCTCTTGAGCGTGAACGAGTACTCGCGGAGGCCGTCGATCCCGTAGAAGGCCGTCGCGCTGCCGAGCGCGACGAGGAGGTAGTCGTACTCGACCGTCCGGTCGTCGTCGAGTTCGACGACGCGCTCGTCGGTGTCGACGTTCGAGACGTGGCCCTTGACGAAGTCGGTCTCCGGAGACTTGATGTCGTCGATCGGCAGCGCGATCTTCGACTCGACGCTCGGGTTCCGGATGGCGCGGTGGACCTCGTGGAGGACGAGGTGGTAATCGTGCTCGGAGATCCACGTGAGTTCCGCCTCGCCGTCGTCGATCTCCTTCTCGAACGATTTGACCGCACCCGCCCCGGCGTAGCCCGCACCGAGGACGACGACCTGCTTAGGCATACGGCGTACTCCGAAGGCATCCGATAAGAGGCCTTTGAAACGGACACGACTGTCTTACCGGAAAGATCGTGTCACTCCGACGAACGCGGTTCGCCCCGAACGACGAGCACGGGTACACGCGATCGGCGGACGACGTGCTCCGCGACGCTCCCGGCGTGGACGAACCGGCCGAACCCCGTCCGACCGTGGGACCCCACCACGACGAGGTCGATCCCGTGCGCGTCGGCGTAGTCGACGATCTCCTCGTGCGGGAGGCCGTACCTGAACGCCTTGATCACTGGGACGCCCAGTTCGTCGCCGCGGCCCTCGACCGCCTCGACCGCCCGCTCGCCCTCGCGTTCCCGCCGCTCGACGGCGAAGTCCCACTCCTCCCGCGTCTCGACCACGAACAGGGCGTGGACCGTCGCGCCGTCGGTGCTCGCCATCCGCAGCCCCACCTCGACGGCGCGCTCCACGGCTCGGCTCCCGTCGGTCGGGACGAGTATGCGTTCGAACATGCGCGGCGTTCGGTGTGCTAACGTGGTTCCCGATCGGCATAACGGTGCCGTCGGCTCTCCCCGGGTCGTCTCGTCATCCCGTCCCCCGTCTCCGCCGCCCGTCGCCTCCGTGTCGTGTTCCCCCTTCGTCTCGCCACCTCCGTTCTCGCGTTGTTCCGTCGCGTCTTTGTACCCCCCCTTCGCCGCGCCGCGCTCCCCTCCCCTCGATCGGTTCGAATCGAGCCAGCCGGGTTCGGAGCCGGCTAGAGCGAGAGGCCGGCGTGCCAGTGATCCGCGCCCGCCTCGCGCTTCACCTCGTCCATGCGGGCGAGCAGCGCGACGGCGAGGCTGGCCGTCTCGGCGGCTCTCGACTCCCCCTCCGTCCGGAACTCGCCGGTGACGCGGTTGGCGTAGACGGTGCACACGGCGCCGGCCCGGAGGCCGTACACGTTCGCGATCGTGAGGAGGGCGCTGGCCTCCATCTCGACGTTCTTCACGTTCGCCTCGCGCAGGTCCTCGATCAGCGACTCGCTCCCCGCCGCCCGGAAGTCCCGGAATCCGGGGCGACCCTGTCCCGCGTAGAAGCTGTCGGCGCTCATCGTCAGGCCGACGTGGTAGTCGTGGCCCAGCCGCTCCGCGGCGGCGACGAGCGCGGAGACGACCTCGTGGGAGGCGACCGCCGGGTAGTCGCCCCTGACGTACTCGTGGCTCGTCCCCTCCTGGCGGACCGCGCCGGAGGTGATCACGAGGTCGCCCACGTCCATTCCGGGCTGGATCGCCCCGCAGGAGCCGACGCGGACGAACGTGTCCGCGCCGATCCGCGCGAGCTCTTCGACCGCGATGGCCGCCGACGGGCTGCCGATCCCGGTCGAGGTGACGGAGATCGGCGTGCCGTCGTACGTCCCCGTCGCGGTCCGGTACTCCCGGTGGCGCGCGACCTCGGCGTAGTCGTCCCAGAGGGCGGTGATCTTGTCGACGCGCTCGGGGTTCCCCGGGAGGAGGACCGAGTCGGCGACCTCCCCCTCGCGCGCCCCGATGTGGTACTGCACCTCGTCGTTCGGGTCTTCGCTGTCGTCGGTCACAGGCGGACTTTCCCCCGAGGACTCATATAGCTCCCGCGCTCGGCGGCAGCAGACGCCGACGCGATGGACGGCCCGGACGTTCGGGACGCTCTCACCCGCCGGCAGATCACTCCCGCCGCCCCCTCGCCGCGTCCAGCGTGTCCAGGGAGATCGTGTTCGGCAGAAGTTCGCCGAGGGCGTACTCGGTCGTCTCCTCGCCGCCCTCGTCGCAGACGATCGGGAACGCCTCGTCGCAGAACTCCGCGAGCGTCTGCCGGCACATCCCGCACGGCGTCACCCCGTCTCTGACCCCCGAGGAGACGGCGAGTCGGTCGAACTCGGTGTGGCCGTTCTTGATCGCCTCGGCGATCGCCACCTCCTCCGCGTGGAGGCTGTTGCTGTAGTTCGCGTTCTCGATGTTGCAGCCGACGAAGACCGTTCCGTCGGCCGTCCGCAGCGCCGCGCCGACGCGGTACTCCGAGTACGGGACGTAGGCGCTGTCGAGCGCGTCGCGGGCCTGCTGGACGAGATCGTCGGGCATGCCGATCGATAGCGCGAGGAGTCGCTTATACCTCCCGTCTCCGACGCGTCGGGGCGAGTCTCGCACCGCGTCGAACGGCGCGCCCGGATCGGCCCCGCAGCGCGCCGCGGCCGCGGACGGACGCCGGCGAAGGAAAGAGTCTATACCGGCCGCGACTCACTCACGCCCGTGAGCGACGGACCACGCGGCCGACCGATCATGCTGGCCCTCGGCGCGATCGTCGTCCTCCTCTCCGGGCTCGTCGGTCTGTTCGTCGGCGCCAACGGGGCCGAGCGAGTGCCCGAGATCGAAGTCTTCGGCCTCCTGACGCTCCCGACGACGCCGGGGGCGCTGGCGCTGTACGGGAGCCTCCTCGCGCTCGTCGTCCTCGGCGGCCTGTTCGCGGCGGTGGAGTACGCGTCGAACCTCGAAAACCGCGCCTAAGCGGGTCGCTTTTCAGGCTCCGGATCGGAGTACGGGTATGGCCACGAGCACGACGGAGGGCGACCGGGACCCCGCCGGCGGGGGCGACCGCGGGTCGTCGAGCGATCGCGGCCCGAGATCGCCGGACGAACGCAGCCACGGTCCGCCGGGCGAGGGCGGCGGCCGCAACCGCAAGCGGGCGTTCCTCGCGGTGCTTCCCTTCCTCGCAATCGGCCTCTTCGACCTGGTCCTGCTCCTGTTCTGGGGAATCGAACCCCTCTGGGCCTTCGCGATTCTCCCGCCCATCCTGTTCTGTACGGTGCTGGCGTGGATCGTCTTCAGCACCGACTTCCTCGAAGGCCGGAGCTGAGACGGCGAATCTTCCTCGGTAGAGGTACTTCTTCGAGCCGGCCGGGATGTCGCCGCGTTCCTCGCACGGCCACTGGTCGCCCGGGCCCGCCGCAGAAGGAAGTTCAAGGAATCGCCGTCGGAGCGACCTGCTCCGCGCGGGCCCCGGCTCCCGCCGTCCGTTCCCCGGTTCGTCCCGCCGGTCCCGGTCGAGTCGCGCCGCGGCATCACTCTCCCCTGAAGGGACCGAACGGCTCGGTTCCCTTTCCGGCGAGACCTGACTGTCGCCGAGAGCCGAGTGGAGAAACCGGTTCGGGCCGACGCCGCGGGCAACGCCGGAAGCGTCAGGTGGACCGGACGCGTCGCCGCGATCAGCGCCCGGTGTCGTACTTGTATGTGGCCTCGTCCGGGTCGATTCCGAAGTCCTCGGGCGTCTCCTCGGGCTCGGCTTCCGCGTCGTTGGCCGGGGCGGCGACCTTGAACGCCTCGCGGAGCCGCGGCGGCATGACGAACTCGTCGACCCGGAGGACCGTGCCGACGGCGTCCTCGTCGACGGCGTCGCGCTTTTCGGCCAGTCGCTCCCGGAGCGTTTCCGGGAGGTCGTCGGTCTCGACGGGCTCGAACCCGAACTGGGCCAGGTAGCCGGGCTCGTCGGTGAGCGCGTACACCGTCTGGAAGCCGGCGTCGCCCGCCTCGTGAACGAGCCGTTCCACGACGTGCGCGCCGACGCCCTGCCCCCGCCAGGCGCTCAGAACGCCGATGCCCGTCAGCTCACAGAGCTCCCCGTCGTCCGTCTTGTGGATTCGGATCCGCCCGAACCCGGCCCGCTCGTTCGTCTCCTCGTCGACCGCGATGACGTAGTCCCGGGAGCGGAAGGCGGCGTCGTCGAGCCCCATGGCCTCGATGTGGTCCAGTAACCAGACCTCGTCGCGGTTTTTCGCATCGCGGACGTACATGACGGAGAGTTGTCCCCAGTGGGGCATAAAGCGTTTCCCGCGACGGCGGCGAGTCCGCCCCGATCAGTACGGGATGAACGTCAGCGCCAGCGCGAGGAACGGAATCAGGAGCAGGAGCATCGTCGCCGCGTAGCCGAACATGTCCCGGGCGCGGACCCCGGTGATGCCGAGCAGCGGGAGCGCCCAGAACGGCTGGAAGAGGTTGGTGTGGGCGTCGCCGACCGCGTAGGCGACGACCGCCTTGCCGGGCGGCACGCCCAGGTCCGCCGCCGCGCTCAGGATCGTGCCGCCGATGACGGTCCACTCGCCGCCGCCGGAGGGGACGAAGAAGTTGACGATGCCCGCGGTGATCCAGGCGACCGCGGGGAACGTCTGCGGCGTCGACACGGAGACGATGGTCTCCGCGAGCGTCTGCGACAGTCCGGACGAGTTCATCATCCCCATGATGCCGGCGTAAAAGGGGAACTGGAGGATGATTCCGCCGGTCGAGGAGACGGCGTCGTAGAACTGCTCGCGGTACGCGGTCGGCCGGAGAAACAGGAGCAGGCCGAGAAAGAGGAACAGGAAGTTGACGCTGTCGAGGTTCAGCGCGCCGAGCCCCTGTTCCGCGAAGGCGTAGAGGGCGATCCCGACGCCCGTGGCCGCGATGACGAAGCCGACGAGCCGACTGTTGTCGATGCGCTCGCCGAAGGTGTCGAAGTCGCGGCTGTCCCCGACGGACGTCGTCTCGACGCCGCCGTCCGCCCGCGTTCCGCCGTTCGCCGACGTTCCGCCGTCTCCCGCGCCGCCGAGTTGCGACGCCGGGACGAACTCCTCGATCCCCTCGCTGTGTTCGGCGGGCGGCGAGAGCAGGTACAGGGCGACGGCGCTGTAGGCGATTCCGAGCGCCGTCAGCGCGAGCGAGTACGTGGAGAAGATCGTCCGCGAGGTCGAGATCAGCCCGTCGACGACGCCCTGCTCGATGAAGACGTTGTTCGGCGTGTTCATGAGCAGCGGCGCGGAGCCGGCGAGCCCCCAGTGCCACGTCAGGCCGAGCCCCATGTAGCCCGCGACGCAGAGGAGCGGGTAGTGGACGGCCATCCCACGCTCGTGCGCCTGCCGTCCCATCTCCCGCGCCAGGACGGCCCCGACGATCAGGCCGAGCCCCCACTGGATCCACGAGACGACCATCGCGATGACGCCGACGAGCACGACCGCCTGCGCCCCGTTCCGCGGCGCGGCCGTCAGCCGCGCGATCGCCCGTCTGACCCACGGGTGGTACGCGAGCGCGTACCCCGTCACGAGGATGAGCACCATCTGCATCGCGAACTCCAGGAGCGCCCAGAACCCGTCGGCCCAGTACCCGACCATCGCGCCGGGCCCGGTCCCCTCCACCGCGACGCCGGCGACGAAGACGACGTACGTCAGGAGGATCGCGAACAGGAACGGGCTCGGCATCACTTCCTCGACGACGCCGGACACCCGCCGGCCGAACCGCTGTATGATCGTTCCGCTGGAATCGGTTGCCATAATCCGGTTCGGCAGATACCGCGAGGGCGCATAAACTTTAGTTCGCGTCTAGTACGGCCGTTCGTCCTCGGATCGGCCGACCGCGCCACCCCGGACGCCGCGGGTCGCGCCGGCGGCGGACCTACGCGCCGAGTTCGTCGGCCAGGTCGTGGAACGTCTCGACGGTCAGGTCCGGCGCATCTCCGAAGGGCTCCCACGGGGTCCCTTTTCGATCGACCCAGACGCCCTGCATCCCGGCGTGCATCGCGCCGTGGACGTCGAACCACCCGGCGCTCACGTGCGCGATGCGATCGATCGGGGTGCCGGTTCGGGCCGCCGCGTGCCGGTAGAGTTCGGCGGCGGGCTTGTACGTCTCCACCTCGTCGGCGCTGATCGTGTCCGTCAGGAGATCGCCCACCTCCGCGCCGCGGACCATCGAGTCGAGCATCTCGGGGTTCCCGTTCGAGACGACGTAGAGTTCGAACCCCGCCTCGACGAGGCGCGCCATCCCGTCCCGGACGTCGTCGAACACATCGAGGTCGTGGTACGCCGAGAGTATCTCGTCCTTCTCGTCGGCGCTCAGGTCGACGCCGTGTACCGCCAGCGCGTACTCCATCGCGTCGCGGTTCATCTCGTAGAACGGCTGGTACGCGTCGACGAAGTTGCTCACCATCGCGTACTCCAGCGACCGGGTCCGCCACAGCGCCGAGACGGGTTCGGGGTCCGAGACGTGATCGGCGAGGACGCTCTCGACCGCATCCACGTCCACGATCGTGCTGTAGGAGTCGAACGTCACCGTCTCGACGCGGGAGGTGTCGAGTGTCACACGATGCCGATTTTCCCCGGCACCCCAAAAGTGTGTTAGTTACGCTCTCCCGAACGCGGCTCGACGCCGGGAACCCGAGATCGCCCCGAAGCGGAGATTCATGTACGAAGGCGGGACCAGATCGCCCGTGACCTGACGCGTTACCGCGAAGTGCTCCGCGGGAGTGCGACACGCCACTTCGCGCGCCGACCGTGTCGTCTGTTAGCTACCCTCAATACGCGTTCCCGCGCGCCGCGCCGGCTCTCCGAGAACGTCGGGCTCGCCGTCACCGCGCCGTCCATCCGCCGTCGACGGTCAGACAGGCGCCGGTGACGAAGGATCCAGCGTCGCCCGCGAGGAACACCGCCGGAGCGGCGAGTTCCTCCGGATCCGCGAAGCGCTCCAGCGGCGTTCGATCGACGATGGACCGCCGGAGATCCTCGTTCCCCCGAACCTCCTCGGTCAGCTCAGTCGCGACGTAGCCCGGCGCGATGGCGTTGACCCGGATCTCGGGTGCCCAGTCCAGCGCCATGCTCTTCGTCAGCCCGACGAGCCCGTGCTTCGACGCCACGTAGGGGTGCTGGCGCGGGAGGCCGACGACGCCGCCGACGCTGGCGACGTTGATCACCGACCCGCCGTCGCTCTCGCGCAGGAACTCGGCGGCGGCCCGCGAACAGCGGAACGCGGCGCGGAGATTCACGTCGAGCGTCCGGTCGAACCCCGCCATCTCCACCCGTTCGGGTCGGCCCAGCGCCGCGGCCGGATTGACGCCGGCGTTGTTGACGACCACGTCGACGCCGCCGAGTTCGGCCGCCGTCCGCTCGAACAGGTCCGTCACGTCGCGGTCGTCGGTCACGTCCGTCGGGACGACGATCGATTCCCCGCCGCGCTCGCGCACGGCCTCCGCGGCGGCCGCCACGTCCCCGCGGGTGCGCGACGTCGGGACCACGTCCGCGCCCGCCTCCGCCAACCCCACCGCGATGGCCCGACCGATGCCGCGCGTCCCGCCGGTGACGACCGCAACCCGACCGGAGAGGTCGAACGAGTCGAGGACGGACACTCAGACCGCCCCCCGCCGTCGAGTCCGTCGGGCAGAGCCTGTCGGAAAGCCCGCCCCGAGCGGACGCACGCCGCGAGCGATTGGTGAATCCTGGATTCGCACGAGGAGAGGCTACGGAAAGACAACACATGTATGTTGGCACGGCGCACGTCCTCCTCGGAACGTCCGGAGGGAACGGATCCGCGAGCGGTGCGACTACGCGCCGCCGAGCGCGCGCTCGCGCCGGCCGGCCCACGCGACCAGCCCCGCGCCGAAGACGGCGAGCGATCCGGCGGCGACGAACGCCGGGACGTACGTGGCCAGCGCATCGTAGGCGACGCCGGCTGCGAACGGAGCGAGGAGGCCGGAGACGGCGAACGCGGTCGAGACGAGACCGAACAGGACGTTGATGTTGGCGGTGCCGAACAGGTCCGCCGTGAGCGGCGAGAGGAGCGCGCCGTTCCCGCCGTACGCCGCGCCGAAAACGACGGCGAAGGCGAAGACGGCGAGCGGCGTCGTCGCGAACGCGAGGGCGACGGTCGCGAGCCCCATCGCCGTGGAGCACGCGACGAAAACGCGCGCCCGGCCGAGGCGGTCGGAGAGGTGGCCGATGGCGAGGCGCGCGAGGCTCGTGACGCCCCCGACGACGCCGAGCGCCCAGACGCCGACCCACCGTCCGATCCCGGCGTCGGCGGTGAAGAGGACCAGGTGGGCGAACACGACGTACAGCGTGGCGTAGATGCAGACCCACCCGAAGAACACGAGCAGGAACGACCCCGAACGGGCAACCGCGAGCGTCTCTCGAAGCTGCTCGCGCGGCGTCAGTCGGCGCCGCTCCGACCCGTCGTCGTACCCCTCGGGAAACTCCTCGGACGCGTCCACGCCGAGTCGGCGCGGACTGTCGGCGACGAGGACCGCCGCGATCGTCAGGAGCGCGGTCGACAGGACGAGCACGAGCAGGTACGTCAAGCGCCACCCGTAGGCGGAGATGAGCATCGAGGCGGTCGGAGCGACGACGAGCATGCCGATTCCGAGCCCGGAGGACGCGACGCCGCCAGCGAACCCCCGACGCCGCTCGAACCACTTCGGTACCGTCGCGTAGGAGACGACGTAGACAACGCTCAACCCGAGCGCCGCGACGACGCCGTACGAGACGATCACGCCCCAGAGCGTGTCGCTCACGGCGGCGCCCCCGAGGCCCAGGGCGATCAGCACCGCCCCGGCCAACAGGAGGCGTCGGGTCCCGTACCTGTCGACTAACCAGCCGACGGCGGCCGCGCCGACGTACACGACGAACGTCTGGATAGCGAAGACGAGCGAGGTCTCGCCGCGCGATCGACCGAACTCGGCGAGCATCCGGTCGAAGAACACCCCGAAGGAGTACGAGATGCCGAAGACGACGAGCGAGCCCAGGAAACACGCGACGACGACGACCCAGCCGTAATAACCGGGGTACCCGAGGCGCGGTCGCATACCCTCGGATCTCACGTCGGAGATATAACGGTTCGGCCGACGGGGTTCGGATTTCACGCGGTGACGGGTCGTGCGGCGATCGGGCGACGACGATCGGGATCGGTCGCAGCGATCGATCGTGGCTGCCGGGCGAAGGTCCGGATATCGCCGCTCCCGAACCCGACCGACCGAGCGCATCCGGGGTCGAGTCCGCTCAGGGCTCGTCGTACCGCGTGATGTTCGCCAACTCCCCGGGATCGACGTCCGAGAAGGCGTCGCGGGCGATGACGCGCTTGTGTACCTCGTCGGCGCCGTCGACGAAGCGGAACTGCCGGACGTTCTCGTAGAAGTCCGCCAGCGGGAGGTCCTTCCCGACGGCGTTCGCCCCGCACACCTGCATCGCCGCGTCGACGGTCTCCTGCACCACGTTCGAGGCGTACAGCTTGCTCATCGACACCTCGACGCGCGCTTCGTCGCCGGCCTCGATCCGCCGGGCGGCGTGTCGGACCATACAGCGGACGGCGTGGAGCCGCGTCTCCGCCTCCGCCAGCCCGAACCGGAGCGCCTGCTTCTCCGCGAGCGACGAACCGAACGCCTCGCGTTCGGACGCGTACGCCTTCGCGATGTCGAGCGCCCGTTCCGCCATGCCGGAGTAGCGCATGCAGTGGGTCAGCCGGGCCGGTCCGAGTCGCCGCTGGGCGATCTCGAACCCGGCGTTCTCCTCGCCCAGGAGATTCTCGGTGGGCACCCTGGCGCCGTCGAACAGGATCTCTGCGTGGCTCTGGCCGGTCACGTCGCCGCCGGTGTGCGGGATCGCTCGCTTCACCTCGACGCCCGGAGCGTCCGCCGGGACGAGAACGATCGAGCAGCCCTCGTACGGGTGTGCGTCCGGGTCCGTCCGCACCATCACGAGGAACACGTCCGCCTCCGCGCCGTTCGTCGTCCACCACTTGTGCCCGGTGACGACCCATTCGTCGCCGTCCCGTTCGGCGCGCGTGCGGAGCATCTTCGGGTCCGATCCGCCGCCCTGGATCGGTTCGGTCATGCAGAAGCCGGAGCTGATCTCGCCCGCCGCGAGGGGGCGGAGCCACGCTTCCTTCTGCTCGTCCGTCCCGACGAGTGCGAGCGTGTGCATGTTCCCCTCGTCGGGGGCGTCGACGCGAAGGGCCGCCGGGGCGAGGAGACTCCGGCCCGCCTCCTCGAAAACCGGGAGTACGTCCCGGTAGCTCATCCCCATGCCGCCGTACGCCTCGGGAATCTGCGGACCGTACACGCCGTACTCCCGCGCTCGCTCCCGGAGGTCGGCGATCGTCCCGTCCGACGCCGGTTCGCGGCCGAGGTGATCGCGCTCGACGGGGATCACCACCTCGTCGACGAACTCGCGCGTCCGGGCGGCGACCTCGCGCGCGCGATCCGAGTCATCGTACCTCATAGGTCACAGATGCGGGCGTCGCGTCAAAAAGTCTCGTGCGGGGGAAATCTCGCGCCGAAGCGCCGCCGCCGGAACCGAAGAGGCGCGGGGGAGGACGACCGCGCGGCGGCGTCCAGAAGTACCGGCCGGCGGCGCGGTCGACGGTACATAATTGTAGGGCGATGCCGTACCGCACAGCCATGGTCCGAGCGACGCGACGGGGGTCGACCGAATCGTGAGCGACGCGGATCGGCCCGACGGGTACTTCGAACGCCTCGTGGACGAGGACGCCCTGCGATCGTACCTCGCGGGCGAGCTCGGCGAGGCGGAGCCGTTCGCGGTCGAGCGACACGACGCGGGGCACTCGAACGAGACGCTGTTCGCGACGTGGGGCGACCGCGACCTCGTGATCCGCCGCCCGCCGCCGGGCGAGGTCGCGGAGACGGCGCACGACGTGCTCCGCGAGTACCGCGTCGTGGACGCGCTACAGGGAACCGAGGTCCCGGTTCCCCCGACGGTGCTCGCCTGCGAGGATCACGGCGTGCTCGGCTGCGACTTCTACGTCATGGAGCGGGTCGAGGGCGACGTGCTCCGCGAGTCGGAGCCGGAGCGGTTCGCCGCTCCCGGCGCTCGACGGCGGATCGGCGAGGAGCTCGTCGACGCGCTGGCGACGATCCACGGCGTGGACTACGAGGCCGTCGGCCTGGGCGACTTCGGCCGGCCGGCGGGCTACACCGAGCGACAGGTCGAACGCTGGCGGAAACAGCTCGCGTGGGCCTTCGAGCGGACGCGGGAGGAGCGCGAAGTGCCCGCGCTGGAGGCGGTCGGCGAGTGGCTCGCGGACAACGTCCCCGAGTCGCACCCCGAGACGCTCGTCCACGGCGACTACAAGCTCGACAACGTGATGTTCGCGCCCGCGGGTCGATACGCGTCGGGGAACGGGGGCGCGGGCGGCGCGCGCGGGGCCGCCGAGCCCGAAATCGTCGCCGTCTTCGACTGGGAGCTGTCGACGCTCGGCGACCCGCTCTCGGATCTCGGCTGGCTGCTCGCGTTCTGGCGCGACGAGGGCGACCCGGAACCGGCGGTTCCCGAGCTCATGCCGACGTTCATGGCGCGCGAGGGGTACCCGACGCGGCGCGAACTCGCAGAGCGGTACGAGGAGCGGACGGGAATCGCGTTCGAGAACGACCGCTTCTACCGGGCGCTCGCCGTCTACAAGCTGGCGGCGCTCGGCGAGATGTTCCTCAGGCGGCACCTGGAGGGCAACAGCAGCGACCCGCTGTACCCGAAGATGGGCGCGGGCGTCCCGGCGCTGGCGGACCGGGCGGTTCGGATCGTCGACGGCGACGAGGAACTGTGAGCGGACCGACCGCCGGCCGCCGGTTTCGCCCCCGACGTTGGTGATCGATTGGGTAAAAATTACGTCGCCCTGCGCTGTAGTGCCACCGAGACCGTCCCATGGAAACAGTACCCGACACGGACGAGGTGGTCCACGAACCGAGCCGGGAGTTCGTCGAGTCCACCAACGTGTACGCGTTCATGCAGGAGTACGGGATCGACGACTACGACGGGCTGATAGAGCGGACCTGCGGCGAGGTAGACTGGTTCTGGGACGAACTGCCCGACTACCTCGGCGTCGAGTTCTACGAGGGCTACGACGAGGTGCGCGACGACGCGGACGGCCCGCAGTTCACCCGCTGGTACCCCGGCGGCCGGATCAACGTCGCGCACAACGTCGTCGACCGGCACGCCGCCCCCGAAAGCGAGACGCGCAACAAGGTGGCGTGCATCTGGGAGGGCGAACCCGGCGAGGTGCGGGAGATCACCTTCCACGAGCTCCACCGCCAGGCGAACAAGGTGGCGAACGCGCTCGAAGAGCGCGGCGTCGGCACCGGCGACACCGTCGGCCTCTACATGCCCATGGTCCCCGAGGTCATCTCGATCCTCTACGGCTGTTTCAAGGTCGGCGCGATCGCCGTGCCGATCTTCTCGGGGTTCGGCGTGGACGCCGTCGCCACCCGAATCGAGGACGCGGAGTGCTCCGTGCTGTTCACGGGGGACGGGTTCTACCGCCGGGGCGGCGAGATCGTCCTGAAGGACACCGCCGACGAGGCCATCGAGGCGGCCGGCCACGTCGAGCACGCGATCGTCTTCGACCGCCTCGGGGCGAGCGATCCCGAGAGCGGCGTCGACGTCCCCTGGGAGGACGGACGGGACGAGTGGTGGCACGAGACCGTCGAGCGCGCGGACGACGGGTACGAGACGAAGGCGCTCCCCTCGGAGCAGGAGTCGATGCTCCTGTACTCGTCGGGGACGACGGGCAAGCCGAAGGGGATCGTCCACACTCACGCGGGCGTCCAGATGCAGTGCGCCAAGGAGATCTACTTCGGATTCGACCACAAGCCGTGGGACCGCTTCTTCTGGGTGTCGGACATCGGCTGGATGATGGGGCCGTGGACGCTCATCGGCAACCACACCTTCGGCGGGACGATCTTCATGTACGAGGGCGCGCCGGACTACCCCGACCCGGACCGTTTCTGGGAGATGATCGACCGCCACGGGCTCACCGTGTTCGGCATCTCCCCGACCGCGATCCGGGCGCTCCGCAAGCACGGCGACGAGTGGCTCGACGGGCACAACCTCTCCAGCCTCCGGCTGCTCGGGTCGACCGGCGAGCCGTGGGACCCCGAGTCGTGGATGTGGTTCTACGAGAACGTCGGCGGGGGCGAGGCGCCGATCATCAACATCTCCGGCGGCACCGAGATCTGCGGCTGCTTCCTCATGCCGATGCCGACCCAGCCGCTCAAGCCCTGTACCCTCGGCGGCCCCGGCCTCGGGATGGCGGTCGACATCGTGAACTCGGCCGGCGAGTCGATCGCGGACGTCCACGAACGCGGGTTCCTCGTCGCGCGCGACTCCTGCCCCTCGATGACCAAGAGCCTCTGGGACGGCGACGAGCGCTACCTGGAGGAGTACTGGTCGACCTTCGAGGAGCCGCCGCTGTGGGACCACGGCGACTGGGCGCAGAAGGACGAGGACGGCTTCTGGTTCCTCCACGGCCGGGCCGACGACGCCCTGAACGTCGCCGGACGGAAGGTCGGTCCCGCCGAGGTCGAGGGCGCGCTCATCGAACACGACGCGGTCAACCAGGCCGCCGCGGTCGGCGTCCCCGACGACACCACCGGGACGGCGGTCGTCGCCTACGTCGTGCTGGAGGAGGGCCACGCCGTGAGCGACGCGCTCCGCGAGGAGCTGCGTGAGCTCGTCGGCGAGGAGCTCGGCAAGCCGTTCCGCCCGCGCGAGGTGCTGTTCGTCGACGAGTTTCCCAAAACGCAGAGCGGGAAGATCATCCGCCGGGCCATCGCCTCGATCTACGCCGGGGAGGAGCTCGGCGACATGAGCAGCATCGAGAACCCGGACGCGCTCGAAAAGATCCAGGCGGCGAAGTAGTAGATCCAGACGACGAAGTGATCGAGCCGGTCAGGCGAGGCCGACCTCGTCCGGCGCGATCTCGGCGTCGTCCGGACAGTCGGAGCCGACGCCAAGATCGCAGACCGTCGCTTCCTCCGAGTCAGCGCCGGGAGAGACGATCGTCCCCCCCGCCAGGAGCGGCGCGACGAGCCCGGCCGCGACGGTTCCCGGACGGCGCAGGGGCGAGCGAACCGCGACCTCGCCGTCGGCGTCGAGGTCGAAGCGATCCGCGACGCTCCGAGCGGCCGACAGGAGGTCCGCGTGGGTGTACGCGCTGCCGCCCGTGACGAGCGCGGGATCTCCCGGCTCGACGCCGACGGGGGGAAACGTCGGGTTCTCGCTCCAGACGTCGCGCTCCCAGTGCGTCGCGTTCGGCGACGACGGCCGCCCGCCGTAGACGACGAGTTTTCGCCCCGGCGGGAGGTCGAACTCGCCCTCGCGGGAGCGCGGGACGACGACGGCCCGGGCGTCCCCCTCGCCGGGGACGAAACCCGCCTCCGCGCCGAGCAGGACCGCGCCGAGGAACGTCAGAATCGGTGCCGGGGACGGGTCGTCGTCGAGTTCGACCCGCCGACCGCGGCCGACGCCGAGGTACCGCAGGGCGTGGCTCGCCTTCCACGCGGTCGTACAGAAGTCGCGGTAGCTGTACGGGGTCGAACCGGCGATCCGGAGCGCCGGGCGCTCGCTCCGCCGGTCGCGCGCGACGAGATCGCAGAGCGTCTCCATGCCTCACCGTTTCGATCCGCGGGCGAAAAGTGCGCCGACATCGCCGGCGAACGGCGGGCTGGCAGTGACAAAACGGGTTGTGCGCGAACGGTGACGAATCGCGGGAGAACAGCGAGCACCGGCCGTAAGCGGATCCTACCGCCACCCGAACCGTCGGTAACGACGAAGTTATCGGGTCGGATCACTGACCCGTTGCCGGGAATTTTTATAGGAGAACGGAATCCATAGGGTGTGTACGCGCCGGGCCACATCGGACTCGCGCTCCTCTGTTACGCCCCAGCCGCGGCGTACCTCACCCACAGAGGCCGCGTTCGGGCGCGCCGCGCGGGGACCGCGGGGGTGCTCTTCTGCGCCGCCGCCCCCGACGCCGACCTGTACGTCGCCCAGCTGATGCACCGAGGGGTGACGCACACGCTCTGGATGGCGATCGCCCTCGGCGCCCTCGGCGCCGTCGTCGGATTGGCGCTCGGCCGCCGCGGCCCGCGATCCGCGGGGGAGTCTGCGCGGTTCGGCGCCGTGGTCGGCGTTCTCGGGATCGGATCGCACCTCGCCGGGGACGTGGTCACGCCGATGGGGCTTCGGCCCCTGTACCCGCTGTCCGACGCGACCGTCACGCTCGCGCTCGTCTACTCGCGGGATCCGCACGTCAACGTGGCGCTGTTCGTCGTCGGCGTCGGCGCGTTCGGGCTCGGGCGCGAACTCGCGCGGAACGGGTGGCTCACCGCGCTTCCGGGCGTGACGAAGCCGTCGGGGGGCGGCGCGTCGGTGCTCCGCGAGGGCGACGCGGAGCCGTGAGCCGCCGGGCCCTCAGAAGCTCCGCTTTATCTTCTCGAAGAAGCCCTCCTTCACCTCGACCTCCTCGCCGCCCGCCTCGGCGAACGCCTCGAGCGCCTCGCGCTGCTCCCGGTTCAGGTTCTCCGGCGTGACGACCTGCACTCGGACGTAGAGGTCGCCGCTCCCCCGGCCGCGCAGGCGGGGCATCCCCTTGCCCCGGAGGCGGAACGTCTCGCCGCTCTGGGTCCCGTCCGGGATCTCCATCTCGACGCTCCCGCCGAGCGTCGGGATCTCGACCGTGGCGCCGAAGACGGCCTGCGGGAAGGAGATGGGCTGCCGGAAGTGGAGGTCGTCGCCGTCGCGCTCGAACTGCTCGTGATCGCGCACCGCGACCTCGATCAGCAGGTCGCCGTTGGGGCCGCCGTTCTCGCCCGGCGCGCCCTCGCGCTCCATCCGGAGCGTCTGCCCGTCGCGGATGCCCGCGGGGATCTCGACTGACAGGGTCGCCTCGTTGCGGACCCGGCCGTCGCCGCCGCAGGTCGAACAGGTCGCGTCGTACAGCTGCCCCTCGCCGCCGCAGCGGCGGCACGTCTGCGTCTGTTGCATCCGACCGAACGGGGTCTGCTGGACGCGGGTCGTCTGCCCCCGGCCGTTGCACTCGGGACACGTCCGAACCTCCGCGTCCGGCGGGTGGCCGCTGCCGTCGCAGTCGGGGCACCGCTCAGGGCGGGCGATCGTGATCCGCTTTTCGACGCCCTCGTAGGCCTCTTCGAGGTCGAGCGCGACGCTCGTGCGCAGATCGGGGCCCTGGCGCGGCCGATCGCGTCCGTCGCCGCGCGCGCCGCCGAAGAACTGGTTGAACAGGTCCTCGAAGCCGCCTACGCCGCCCCCGGCGCCGCCGAACGGATCCTGTCCGGCCGAGCCCGCGCCGCCGCGCTTTTCGGCCTGCTCGAAGCGCTCGTGGCCGAGCCGGTCGTAGGCCGCGCGCTTTTCTTCGTCGCTGAGGACCTCCTTCGCCTTCTTGACCTTCTTGAACTTCTCCTCGGCGTCAGGGTCGTCGCTGACGTCCGGGTGATATTGGGCCGCCTTCTTCCGGTAGGCCTTTTTGATCTCGTCCTCGGTCGCGTCCTTCGACACCCCGAGCACGTCGTAGAAGTCCTCGCTCATCGGTTGTCGAACGTGTACTCGGGCGAGCTACTTGAAAAGCGCGGCTTTCCGATCCCTCAGTCCCGCCGGAGCGCGCCGTGACGGTCGTAAAAGCGCTTCGCGCGCTCGTCGGCGAGGAGCGGGCGGTGCACCTGGAGGGAGTTCGTCCCGGGGTAGCTGTTCGCCTCGATGATCCGGAACCCGCCGTCGCCGTCGGTCGGCACGACGTCCCACCCGACGTAGGGGACGTGCGGGTACGACGCCGCAATCTCCAGCACCCGGTCCCGGACGGCGTCCCACGACGGAACGGTCGTCCCCTCGATCTCCGCCCCCGTGTCGGGGTGCGTCGCGTGCCGGACGAGCTCCGTCTCCCGCGGGAGCTGGACGGCCTTGCCCAGTTCGCCGGTCTCCACGTCGATCTCGGCGTTGAGCCCGCCCTGCGTGAAGTTGTCCATCGGCAGGGAGCGCTCGGAGCCGATGCGGTGGATCGCGATGGGGGCGAACGCCTCCTCGCGCTCGTCGTCGTACATCGTGACGATCCGGATCGTGTTGGGCGTCTTCGGGAACAGCCGCGCGCCGAACGCGCCCTGTTCGACGAACTCGCAGACGAGGTACTCGTTCCGCTCTCCCACGAGCGATTCGAACGCCCCGCGGCCCATCCGATCGCCGTTGACGACGCACGCGCCGTCGTCCCACGAACACAGGAGGACGTTGTTCCCCCCGCCGCCTTTGATCCACTTGAGGACGAGCTCCCCCTCGGCTTCGAGGAGCGCCGAGACGCGAGGGCCGGCCTCCGAGACGCGACCGTCGTTCCGTTCGGGCGCGTCGGATCCGACCGGCTCGTCGATCCCTTCCGGCGCGTCGGTGGTCGCCCCGGTCGGAACGCCGCCGTCCGTCGCCGCGGGTTCGAGCCGGTCGACGGGGAGGAAGCGACCGTCGCGGATCATCCCGAAGACGGCCGGTCGGTGTTCGTCGAACGGTTGGAGCATGTGGTGGAAGAACAGCTTGTTGTCCAGCGCGATGGCCCACTGGCCGTTGATCTGCTTCGTCCGGACGAACCGCTCGAAGTCCGTCAGGTACCGGCGGTAGCTCGACTCGTCGAGGTCGTACAGGAAGTCCGACTTGCTGAGAAAGCCCCGCCGCCACAGCCAGAGCCGACGCCGAAGCGGGCGGTCGTACGTCGAAAGCGAGGTCGCCTCCTCCTCGACGAGCTCGTACAGCTTCCGCGCCGACAGGTAGACGTCCCGGATATTCACGCTCCGGTGTACGTGAAATCCGTATATACGTCCTCTGGCCGAGAAATCCGCGTGTCCGTGTCTCGCAAACCGAGACCGGGTCCGCCGAAGGCGGGTGCGCGGCCCCGCTCGGGCGTCCGGATCCGCCGAACGAGAGCGGCTACTCGTCGCTCTCGTCCACGTCATCAGAACGCTTCGCGTTCTGATTGGCTCAAGACGACGACTACTCGTCGTCGTCTTGAACGTCCTCGAAGTCGGCGTCGACGTACTCGTCGCCGTCGCTGTCGGCGTTGGGATCCTGACCGCCCATGCCACCGGGACCGCCGGCAGCGCCGGCGCCGCCGGGGCCGGCCTGCGCCTGGGCCTGCTGCTGGTACATGCGCTTGCCGATCTCCTGTAGCTGCTTGGCGAGCGACTCCGTCGCGGCCTCCAGCTCCTCGGTCGTGGCGTCGTCGTCTTCGAGCGTCTCCTCCACGTCCGCGATGGCGGCCTCGATGTCCTCGCGGAGCTCGTCGTCGACGTTCTCCTCGTTCTCCTCCAGCAGCGTCTCGGCGCGCTGGACCGCGCTTTCGGCCTCGTTGCGGGCCTCGATGCGCTCGCGGCGCTTTTTGTCCTCCTCCGCGTGCTGTTCGGCCTCCTCCTGCATGCGGTCGATCTCCTCGTCGGAGAGGCCCGCGCCGCCCTCGATGGTGATCGACTCGGCGTTGCCGGAGCCCTTGTCCTCGGCGGAGACGTTGACGATGCCGTTCTCGTCGATGTTGAACGTCACCTCGATCTGCGGGGTGCCGGCCGGGGCCGGCGGGATGCCCGAGAGCTGGAACTCGCCGAGCAGCTCGTTCTTGTTCGCGATCTCGCGCTCGCCCTGGAAGACGCGCACCTGCACGGAGGTCTGGTTGTCCGCCGCCGTGGTGAAGATCTTCGACTCCTCGGTCGGGATCGTCGTGTTCTTCTCGATGAGGCGCTCGAACAGGCCGCCCTTGACCTCTATTCCGAGCGAGAGCGGCGTCACGTCGAGCAGGACGATGTCGTCGACCTCGCCGCCGAGGACGCCGCCCTGGATGGCCGCGCCGAGCGCGACCGCCTCGTCGGGGTTGACGTTCTTCTTCGGGTCCTGTCCGACGAGTTCCTCGACCTTCTCCTGCACCTGCGGCATCCGGGTCGACCCGCCGACGAGGATCACCTCGTCGATGTCGTCCTTCGAGTAGCCGGCGTCCGAGAGCGCCTGCTCCGTCGGTTCGACGGTCCGGTCGATGAGGTCCTTCGTGAGGCTCTCGAACTTCGCGCGGGTGAGCGAACTCTCCAGGTGGACCGGCCCGGAGTCCGTCGCCGTGATGAACGGGAGGTTGATGTCCGTCTCCTTCCGGCTGGACAGTTCGATCTTCGCCTCCTCGGCGGCGTCCTTCAGGCGCTGGAGGGCCTGGCGGTCCTCCCGGAGGTCGATCCCGTGGTCGTTCCGGAACTCCTCGGCGAGGTAGTCGATGATCGCCTCGTCCCAGTCGTCGCCCCCGAGCTGGTTGTCGCCGTTGGTGGCGACGACCTCGTAGACGCCGCCGCCCAGGTCGAGGATGGAGACGTCGAACGTGCCGCCGCCGAGGTCGTAGACGAGCACGGTCTGATCGGAGTCGTCGTCGAGCCCGTAGGCCATCGACGCGGCCGTCGGCTCGTTGATGATCCGCTCGACCTCGAAGCCGGCGATCTCCCCGGCGTCCTTCGTCGCCTGGCGCTGGCGGTCGTTGAAGTACGCCGGGACCGTGATGACGGCTTTCTCGACCTCGTCGCCGAGGTAGTCCTCGGCGTCCCGCTTGATCTTCTGGAGGATCATCGCGGAGATCTGCTCGGGCGTGTACTCCTCGCCCTCCACCTCGACCGTGTACCCCTCCTCGCCCATGTGGCGCTTGATGGAGCGGAAGGTCCGGTCGGGGTTCTGAATCGCCTGGTTCTTCGCCGGTTTGCCGACGAGTCGCTCCCCGTCATCGGTGAACGCGACGACGGAGGGCGTCGTCCGATCGCCCTCGGCGTTCACGATGATCTCCGGGTCGCCACCTTCCATCACCGCGAACGCGCTGTTCGTGGTACCGAGGTCGATACCCAGAATCTTGTTGCTCGCCATCTTTGACGGATTTACCGCCTTGTGTCGGTTAAAGGTTACTAGTCGCCCCGAGTTCGGACCGCGGACGACCTCGACTCTGTCTCGCGTTTTTCGCCGAACCGATCGCCCGCAGGTCGGTGCGTTTAAACCAACCGCAATCAATCCGTTCGGCCGGCGGGGCGGCGAGGCGGAGGGGCCGTCGGAACGGAGAGGCGGACGGGCCGGCAGACCGGTGAGGTGGAAGGGTCGCCGGACCCGACCGGTCCGCCGGAGGATCGGAGGGGTTCAGTCAGCTCAC
The DNA here is from genome assembly GCF_002844195.1 of Halegenticoccus soli. GTDB lineage: Archaea > Halobacteriota > Halobacteria > Halobacteriales > Haloferacaceae > Halegenticoccus > Halegenticoccus soli. The sequence goes on along the minus strand of NZ_PEND01000006.1, from coordinate 192,176 downwards.
TCGTCGTCGCTCTTGCTCACCGTGACCTGCGCCGCGCGGAGTACCCTGTCCGCGATCTCGTACCCCGGCTGGTACACGTCGGCGATCGTGTCCTCGGGCTGGTCGCTCTCGACGCGCATCATCACCTCGTGTCGCTGAGGGTCGACGTCCTCGCCGGGTTCGGGCTCGATCGGCGTGACGTTCTCGTCGGCGAGGACGCGGTCGAACTCGTCGAGCGTCGCCCGCACGCCGTCGCGGATGTCGGCGTTCTCGTCCTGCTCCAGCGCGCGCACCAGGTTGTCCCTGACGGTCACGAGCCGCTCTACGAGGTCCTCCGTCGCGCGCTCGCGGAGCTGCTCCTGTCGCTTTTTCGCCCGCTTCTTGTAGTTCTGGAAGTCCGCCTGCGATCGCTTCAGGCGGTTCCGGAGGTCGGAGATCCGCTCGTCGCGCTCCGCCAGCTCCGATTCGAGTTCGTCGGCGCAGGTCTGAAGCTCGCGGACCGCCGACGCGAGCTCGTCGTCGTGCTCGGCGACGCGGGAGGCGAGCGCCTCCTCGGCGGGCTCCCGTTCGACCGCCTCGGATCCGCCGGCCTCCTCGTCGCCGGAGTGCTCGGCCGCTGCGCCGCCGGATCCACCGGCCGCGTCCTCGTCGGTGGAGGCGGCCTCGCCGTCGCTCGCGCCGACGGCGTCCTCCTCCGGCGCGTCGTCGAGCTGCTCGGACTCGGTTCCGCGGGCCTCGCCAGCGTCGTCTGTCATACCCGGAGGAAATCGCCCGCGGAGTATAAGGCTTGTAGAAGCGGTTCGGGTCGCTGGCGTCGTCCGTTCGGGGACCGCTCGACGGTCGCGCCCGATCGAACCGATCCGCATCCCCGCCAGTCCGCACGCTCCGGAGCGGTACGTACCGCCTCGTACCGCTTCGGACGCGATCGATTCGCACCCGATATACGTTGTGTGATATCTGATATTATTATAAAAATATTAATCTTTTGTTCGCGCAGAGAGAGTCGTCATGGGTGACGACTCACGCGAGATCGATCGACGGCGGTTTCTGCAAGGGACGGGCGTCGCGGTCGCCGGGACGGCTCTGGGAGCCGGACCGGCCGCCGCGGGCGACGGAGACGCGGCCGAAGCCGAGATGAAGGGGCGTCGCCCCGACGGCGACGAACCCGCGGTCATCGCACACCGCGGGTTCGCCGGCGTCTACCCGGAGAACACGGTCGGCGCGGTTCGCGCGTCCGCGCGGGGCGGCCGGTCGAACGACGCCCGCGTCCGCGGCGCGGACATGATCGAGATCGACATCGTCCCGACCGGCGACGGCGACATCGTCGTCTTCCACGACGACGGACTGGCCGAGCGCGACGGCGGCGAGCGCGGGCTGACCGACAAGGAGGGCATCGTCTGGGAGACGCCCACCGAGGAGGTGCTGTCGGCGGAAGTGCTCGAAAGCGGCGAGACGGTGCCGCTCCTGACGGAGGTCATGGACGCCATCCCGCCGTCGGTCGGCGTCAACCTCGAGTTCAAGAATCCGGGCTCGAAGGACGTCCGGTTCGCGGAGAACCTGGAGGGCGACGCGCTGGAGGCGCAGAAGGACCTCTGGCGGCCGTTCACCGAGAAGGCGCTGGAGATCGCCGCCGAGTACGAGAACGAGATCCTCGTCTCGTCGTTCTACGAGGCCGCGATCGCCACGGTCCGCGAGACCGACCCGAGCGTGCCGGTCGCGTTCCTCTTCTGGGACTCCATCGAGGACGGCCTCGACATCACCCGCGAGTACGACTGCGAGGCGCTCCACCCGCCGCTGTACCTGATCAAGGGGACGCCCTTCTTCGGGGACGCGTGGGCCGGCGGCGTCGAGGACGTCGACCTCATCAGCGTCGCCCACGAGGAGGATCGAACGGTCAACGTCTGGACGACTCGGAGCTGGTACGAGGCCGAACGGCTCCGCGCCGTCGGCGTCGACGGCGTCATCTCGGACTTCCCGGGGCTGCTGCGGTTCGGCTCGCGGAACCGGTAGGGCGGTTCCGTCCTCCGTTCTATTCTTACTGATACATCCGGAGCGGCTGCGCCTGCGTGCTCTCGTCTCCCGCCTCCTGGAGGCGCTGGACGAGTCGCTCTCTCGCCTCGCGGATCTCCTCGGCCCGGTCGACGAGTTCGTCGGTCGGCACGTCGATCCCGGCGAGCGGTTCGACGCCGCCCTTGATGAGCGTCCGCGCCGCCTGGGGGTCGGGGAACTGCGGGTCGGACTCGACGATGAGGCCGACGGACGTGCGGCCGTGCTCCACCGCGAAGCTCATCAGCGCCCCGGTGGGACCCGAGACGAGACCGGCCTCACTCGGGCTGTCGATGCCCGCGTCGGCGAGCAGTTCGTCGCCCGAGCCGGTCGAGACGCCGTACAGCGACGGGACGTCGGAGGAGTTCTCCCGCGGGATGCCGCTCACGAAGATCGGCGTCACGTCGTTCTCGTCGAACCAGTCGGCGACGCAGTCGGCGAACTCGGTCGCGGCGGCCGGCGAGATCGGGACGTCGCTCCGGAGCGCGAGGAGGTCTCGCTCCTCGTCCGCGTACAGCCGGACGGGCGTGTGGAGTCCCGGGTCGCCGTCGGCGTAGACCGCGACGTGCGGGATCCCCTCGCAGTGGACGTTCGCGTAGTGGGTCATCTCGAACTCGCTCACCAGGTGGTCCGTCGCGATCTTGCCCACCAGTCCGACGCCCGGCAGCCCCTCGACCAGCATCGGCGAGTCGAGCGCGAGGTCCTCGTCCAGGATGTTGACGTGAGCCATGTCCGTGACGACGGACGGCGGCGTAGTAAAGCCGTTGGCGGGTGTGAGCGGAGTCGTTGGGGGCCCGAGCAACGGTGCCGTTGGCGGATCCGGCGGCGGGACGTCAAATCCGGCGAAGAGACCCCGAAACCGACGGCGGGACTCCGAAACCGACAAGCGACCGCGACAGGAAGTGTCGTCGATGAACCCGCTGAAGCGGTACCTGCCGCTCGTCGACGACGAGGAGGCGTTCCTCGCGGCCTGCGAGCGGCCGCTGCCGTACGTCGTCCGCGTCAACACGATCAAGGCGAGCGTCGAACGGGCCCGCGCCGCCCTCGACGGGGAGGGCGTCGGCTACGAACCGGCGGACTGGCACCCCGGACTTCTCCGGCTGGATCGCGGGAGCGCCGGCGCGACGTGGCCGTACTTCCACGGCTGGCTCCACGGCCAGGAGGAGGTCTCCGCGTTCCCGGCGCTCGTGCTCGATCCGCGGCCCGGCGAGCGCGTCTGGGACGCCTGCGCCGCGCCGGGGAGCAAGACGACCCAGCTGTCGGCGCTGATGGACGACCGCGGCCTGGTCGTCGGCAACGACAACAACCTCGGCCGCCTGTCCGCGCTGCGGTCGAACGCCGAGCGCCTCGGCGTGACGAACCTCGCCGTGACGAACCAGGACGCGCGGAACTTCTCCCTGAAGCCGTTCGAGGGCGCGAGAGACGGGCACCGGGGGAGAGGCGAAAATGGACGCGGGGACGGGGGCGGGGACGGAAGCGGAGACGGTGACGCGGGCGGCGGCGGAAACGGGAACGGAGATGGAGGGGAGGGTGCCGACGGCGAGAAGCCCGCAGACCCGTCCTTCTCCGCGTTCGACCGCGCCCTCGTCGACGCGCCCTGCTCCTGCGAGGGCACCTGCCGGAAGAACCCCGACGCGCTGGATGAGTGGACGATGGACCACGTGCGAAGCGTCGCCGGCATCCAGAAGGGGATCCTCCGGCGGGCCGTCCAGGCGACGAAGCCCGGCGGGACGGTCGTCTACTCAACCTGCACCTTCGCGCCGGAGGAGAACGAGGCCGTCCTCAACCACGTCCTACGCGAGGAAGCCTGCCGGCTCGTCGAGTTCGACGCGCCGCTCGAAACGTCGCCGGGCGTGACCGAGTGGGACGGCGAGGAGTACGACCCGAGCGTCGAGCGGGCGCACCGCGTCTACCCCCACCAGAACGACACGGGCGGCTTTTTCTGCGCGAAGCTGGAGGTGACGGCGTGAGCGAGAACGACGGGCAGGTGTTCGATCGCCTGCCGGAGACGCCCGACGATCGCGAGGTCCCCGGCCGCGCCAGCCGCGAGGAGGTCGTCGAGTGGTGGGCCGAGCGCTTCGGGGTCGATCCGAACCGCTTCGACGGGTACACCTTCTGGGAGAAGGGCGCGGGGAAGATCTGGATCCTGAGCGGCGACGTTGCCGACCCCATCGCTGTCGAGGGGCTCGGCATGGCGTTCCTGCGTACCCGCCAAGAGCACTGGAAGCCGACGACGAACGCCGTCCAGCGGTTCGGCCGCGCGGCGACGAGGAACGTGCTCGAACTCGACGGCGAGCGGGCCGCGCGCTTCGCCGCCGGCGAGGACCAGGAGGTGGAGTGGGACGGCGACTGGGGCTACCTCGTCGTCGCCCACGAACTCGCCGGCGACCTCGAACCGATCGGCGTCGGGCTGTACCTCCACGGCGAGCTCCGCTCGACGATTCCCAAGGGGCGGCGGGAGTCGCTGGCCGAGCTGTGAGAATGCGGTAGCTATACGGAATCAAGGAGAATACTTGACCTTTTAGGGTCAGGATGAATCCGACAATACACTACACCACCCGCCGTTCGATAGCCCGGCGGGATATTCCACGTTCTAATCCCAACGTGGAAACAAAAGCGCAAGAACGATTCTCGTGCGAATCCGCCCGGCTACCGCAAGAAAAACTACTACGACTCACAAGGCCACCGTGTCCACGAAGAACACCCGCGTTCTACGGTGACGTGGAAGCAGAAAGGCATCCGTCACGACACCAAACACAACCGTGTCGGACTCTCGAAGGGTGCGAACCACAAAGACCACCCGAGAGACTGGGACTATATCCTCGTTGAATACGAGGCTCGCCCCGAAGTCACGGTTGAAAACCTGCAACAAGTCAGAGCCGGAAGACGAGAATCAGCGTGTCGAACGCGGCTTGTACGTGTGTGAGCCGTGTGATGCGGCGTTCAACGCTGATGTGAATGGGGCGGAGAACATCCGTCTTGACTTGACTCAAAGTAACTCCGAGTCTTCCGGGCAGTTGCCCGAGGATAGGAGTACCGGCTGGTTGGCACAGCCAGGAGTCTACCTTCATGACCTCTCCCGAGGATTCCAACCTCGGACAGAGGTGGTAGACTGCAAACCGTAATATCCCAACGCTCGGGATTCCCGCGTCTTCAGGCGCGGGAGGATGTCAAACCAGCTACGCGGCTTTGCGCCGGTAGCCGCGGAGCAGCAGTTCGATGACGATGCCGGCCACGCTCGACCGGTAGGCGATCGCCGCGGCGGTGACGAGCGCGACGGCGAGCTTGGTCTTTCCGCGCTTCAGGGCCGAAACCGCCTGCGCGACGAACGACAGGGCGCTGAGGCGGCGGGACCACTTCGAACCGAGGAGCTTCTTCAGTACCATGGGATCACGTTGGGGCGCGAACGACAAAAATGGAGTGCCGGCGAGTGCCTGTTCGCTCGGTCGAATCCGACGCCCCCGACGCCCAGCAGACCGGACGGGCGGTCATTCCTTCCGTCTCACCGTCCCGCCGCCGAGCCCCCGCCACTCGACCCGGTAGCCGAGCGCGGACAGCGCCGCGCTCGCGTCGTCGACGCCCCGCGCTTCGAGCGCCGACTCCGCCTCGCCGAGCGACATGCCCGGTTCGATCTCGTCGCGGAGGGCGTCGAGGACCGTCGGGCGGACGAGCGTCCTGCCGAGGCGCTCGTGCGCCGGAAACCGCTTCTCCTCGATTGCCTCGACGCTCACGCCACGGGCGGCGGCGAGCGCGTCGAGCGAGACGACGTCCGCGTCGGGTTCGAGTTCGTCCGGGAGTTCCGCGGCCGCGTCGGCGACGAGATCGCGTTCGTACCGCCGCAGCGCGTCGACCACGTCCTTGACGCGGACGGTCCCGCGGTAGGGGATCGCCCGGTGGTCGGCCGCCTCGATCTCCTCGCTCACCGCCAGCGACTCGTCGACCGCGACGAGCAGCTCAACGTCCTCGACGGTGGCGAGCTGGTCGAGCTTCTTCTCGACGTACTCGGGCATCCAGAAGCCCATGATCTCGAAGTAGACCCGGAAGTCGGCGTGGCGGTAGTCGAACGCGAAGTCCGGGATCATCACGCGGTGGCCGGCTTCGAGCGGCTCCGGCTCGCGGACGAGGCTCCAGTCGAGATCGAGCCCCGAAAAGCGGGCGGCGAAGTCGGCCTCGACGCCGCTGTCGTACGTCGGCTCGGCGACCGGCTCGACGCCGGGGACGGAGACGTCGCCCGTCGAGAGGCGCATCTCGCGCTCTGCGCCGCGGTCGTCGACGGTCGCGACGAGCGACCACTCCGCCGTCCCGGCGACCGTGCGCAGGAGGCGGGCGAAGGCCGTCCCGTACCGCCGGGTGCGGCGGAACAGCGCGTCGGGGCCGGTGACGACGACCTCTCTCGCCCCGTCGACCGTCCCGATCTCGTACATCAGCCGGAGGCGCTTGACCGCCGAGACGAGCGCCCTGGGGTCCGAACTGCGGACGCGGACCTCCGTCGCGTCGAACAGCGCCGTCTGCGCGAGCGAGAGGTTGTACTGCGCGACGAGTTCGTCGGGGTCCCACCGGGGGTCGAACGCGACGAGCACCTGGTTCGCCTCGCGGTCGGCGTACAGCGACCGTTCGATCGACGCCGTGTCGGTTCCCAGCCGATCGGCGGCCGCGTCGATCGCGACCGCGCGCTCCGCCTCGGTCGCGACGGTCGCCGCCTCGGCGCACTCGAACACCGTCCGCCGGACGCGCTCCGGGGGGAGGGGCGCGTCGGTCTCGAAGGTCGCCTCGCGGTCGAGGAGGGCGGCGAAGCCGCGGACGACCTTGAAGCCGTCGTTGGCTCGGAACGCCCCGTCGCCCGCGCCCGCCTCCGCCTCCAACTCCGTCAGCGCCTCCTCCAGCCGGCGGCGGCGCTCGCCGACGTGGCCCTGGAAGACCCCGAGGACGCGGGCGGCCAGCGGCCGGGCCTCGCGGCCGACGAACCGGGGGCGGTACCCGCCGCCGGCCCGCGAGACGCGGAGGAGGTCCTTCGTGAGCACGCGGGTGAGTATTCGGCGCGACGAGAAAAGGGCCGCGCCTCGGCTCGGTCGCTCCGAAGATCGTCGCCCTCCCCGACCGGCGCGGCCGCGGAGGACAAGGCTCATGCCGGACCGGTCGGAGCCACGGGTATGCGCACGAATCGACGGGCGTTCCTCGGCGCACTCTGTCTCGGCCTCTCCGCCGGCTGCCTGGAGGGGTACCCGGGGGCGACGGGGCCGCGGAACCCGCCGGACGCGCCGGCGGGCGACCCGCGCGACCTCCCGGAGCGGGAGCCGCTGTACGTCTCCGACTTCTCGTTCGAGGAAACGGGTGACGGCGACCTCCGGGCGGTCGTCGCCGTGGCCAACCGGACGGACGACGACCTGACGGCGGCGGTGGTCGCGCGGGTCGCGGTCGGCGACGAGGAACACGAGAAGCGCGCGGAGGTGAACGTCCCCGGCGGCGGGAAGACCGAGGTCGCGTTCGACTTCCCGGTGGCGTACGAGGCGTTCGAGCGGGACGGCTCGTTCCGCCCGTCCGCGTCGGTCGCCTGAGTCGCTCGTCCCTGCGGCTCGTCCGAGACGCCGGGCTAGCGCCGCCGCGCCGCCACCCGCTCCTCCGCGGTTTCCCTGCTCACGAGCTCGTACAGCAGCGCCCTCCCGCCGTCGTCCTTCGGCCGGAGGACGCGCCCGAGCCGCTGGGTGAACTCGCGCTCGCTCCCGCTGCCCGAGAGCACGACCGCGACGTTCGCGTCCGGCACGTCGACGCCCTCGTCGAGGACGTTCGCGGAGACGACCCGGCTGTACGTCCCGTCGCGGAACCGCGAGAGGATCTCCCGGCGCTCCGGGGCGCTCGTCTCGTTCGTCACGGCGGGGATCAGAAACCGCTCGGAGAGGCGGTAGACGAGGTCCGTGTGCGCCGTGAAGACGATGACGCGGTCGTCGCGGTGGCGGTCGAGGATGCGCTCCAGCTCGCTGACCTTGTTGTCGGAGTTCATCATGACCTCCCGCGCGCGCTGCTTGGCGAGGAGCGCCTCCCGCGCCCGCGGGTCAGTGCCGGAGCGCTTGACGAGCTCCTGGTAGTCGCTGCCGCTCCGGAAGGTGATGTTCGAGGTGCGGAGGTAGTCCACGAACGTCCCCTGAGCCTCCTCGTAGCGCGCCCGCTCCTCGTCCGTGAGCTCGACCTCGATGTGCTTGATGTCGTAGTCGGCGAGGTGCGTCCCGGCGAGGTCGTCCGCGCTCGCCCGGTACACCCGCGGGCCGACGAGCTCCGAGACGACCTCGTGGGCGCCGTCGGGCCGCTCGAACGTCGCCGTGAGCCCCATCCGGGCGGGCGCGGCGAGCAGCCGGGCGATGTCGCGGTACCCCTCGCCGCCGAGGTGGTGGACCTCGTCGAAGACGACGAGCCCGAAGTCGCCGCCGACCTCGTCGGCGCGGAGGTACGCCGAGTCGTAGGTCGACACCGTAATCCGCTCCTGACGCTGCTCGCCGCCGCCGAACCGGCCGATCGGCGCGCCGAACTCCGCCTCCAGCTCGCGCCCCCACTGGTCGAGCAGGTCGATCGTCGGGACGACGACGAGCGTCGGGGTCGACAGCGCGGCCGTCGCGCCGATGGCGACGACGGTCTTGCCGCTGCCCGTCGGGAGTTCGATCACCCCGCGGTCGCCGTTGTCGCGCCAGGCGTCGAGCGCCTCGCGCTGGTACGGGCGGAGTTCGTACGTCGTTTCGAGGTCCAGATCCGCGGCGGCCGCCGCGGAGGAGAGCACCCGGTCGTCGTACGCGACGCCGCGCTCGTCGAGGGCGTCCCGGAGGTCGGCGTACCGGTGCGCCGGGGCGCGGGCGGTCCCGCTTCGGGGGTCGTCCTCGACGAAGGGGAGCGCCGGAGGGTCGCCGGCGATCCGGATCGTCCCGTCCTCGAACGACAGCGTGATGGTCACCGGCGGAGCGTTCGCGGCGGGGGGCTAAATGGGCTCCGGACGCGGCTGCGCGCCGCGGTCGATAACGGGTTTCGTGCGGGCGGACTACGCCGGAACGTCGTAGCCCGCCTCGTGAATCGACGCGCGAACGGCGTCCTCCGTGCCCTCGTCGGCCGTGATCTCGACCGTCCCCGTCTCGTGATCGGCGTCGACCCGCCGGAGGCCCTCGACGCGCTCGGCCGCGTTCGTCACGCGTTCCTCGCAGCCGGTGCAGGACATGCCTTCTACCCGAAGTTCGTATCGATCTATGCGCGCACGTAGACGAGCGACGCGTTTAACTATTATCCCGAAGTTCGTAATGGCGCTAAATAGCTTGGAGTGGTCGCGGAGCTGCGACGGCTCCTCGTGGGATCGGCTACCGACCCCGTCGACCCGTCCGATCGCTTCACCTCTCACCGCGGCCGGTCGAAGTCACGCGCTACGCGGCGTCTCTCCTCGGAACGGCCGGACCGTTTCGACGATCTACTGATCGCGGAGCTCGTCGAGATCGCCGCCCTCGCTCAGGGTCGTCAGCGACCGATTCAGCAGTTCGCGAACGATGTACTCCTCGTAGTGCTGCGTCGAACAGTACTCGCACGGTTTCATCTCCTCGGCGACGGCTTCGATCTCGTCGCCGTGCTCCGCGAACAGCGTCCCGATCAGACCGCGAAGTTCGTCACGAGTCGTTTCCGAGGCGGATTCGAGCGCCGATTCGGCGCTTTCGGGGAAGTCGTACGAGAAGACGCGCGTGTTCGAGCGGTAGTATTTCAGCGTCCCGCCGCCCGCTTCCTCGAGCCGAGAGAGTTCGACCATCCCCGCGTCTTTGAGCACGTTCACGTGGTGACGGACGGTCGTCTCGGCTTTCTCGTCACCGCGCCGCTCGAGCTCTTCGCGTATCCGTTCGATAGTCATCTCCTCGTCGGCCAGCATATCGAGGATTTTCGCGCGGACGTCGTTTTCCAGCGCCTTGGCCTTCTGGGGATCGGTCGTGATCACGTCTTTGATACTCACGTCGGTGGCGAAGAGGCTCATACCGCGTCGATAGGGGAGCTACGGCCATAACACTACTGGGAAGCGATTCGTATCGGTGCAACGGAAAACCGTTCGGTTGAAGCGGCCACTATCAGATCTACTCTCTTTAGAGCGGTACAATACTAGTGATAGTGCTTAAGTGAATTCCCCACCTACTCACCGGAAGAGTATGATCACGACCCAGTTCAACGTCGGCGGGATGTCGTGTTCGTTCTGCGCCGAGAGCATCCGGAAGGCGTACGACCGGACGTCCGGCGTTAGCAGGGTCGACGTGAGCCTCGCCCACGAGGAGGTCCTCGTCGAATACGACGAAGAGGAGGTCGACGAGGTCCAACTGAAGGACGCGCTCCGCGAACTCGGCTACACGATCCGCGATCCGGACAAGGTCAAACAGTTCGAACAGGAGCGAGAGGAGCTCGAAGGGGGAAAGCGCAAACTCCTCGTCAGCGGGACCGCCGCCGTCACCACCGCGGCGCTGATGGGATTCATGATCTTCGTGATGGGTACGTTCGAGTCCCGGTCGCTCCGGACGGACCTCGCCGCGATGGGGCTCGCGCTCGTCACGATGTTCTGGCCCGGCTGGGACATCAAGGAGAAGGCCTACTACAGCCTGCGCCGCGGCATCTTCAACCAGCACGTCCTGCTCGAAGCCGGCGCGTTCGGCGGCCTCGTCGGCGGCTTTCTGGGGCTCTTCGTCTACCCTTCGTTCCCGACCGTCCACTTCTTCGCCGTGTCCGTGTTCATCACGACCTACCACATCCTCTCGGGGTACACGAGCCTCGTCGTCCGAACGCGAGCCTCCCGATCCGTCCGGGACTTGCTGAGCCTTCGACCCGATACGGCGCGCCGCGTCCGTGAGGACGGCGAGGTCGAAGAGGTGGAGGTGAGCGAGGTCGATGTCGGTGACCGCGTCCGGGTGAAGCCGGGCGAGAAGATCCCGGTCGACGGCGAGATCATCGAGGGCGAGAGCGCGGTCGACGAGAGCGTCGCGACGGGCGAATCCGTCCCCGAAGACAAGCGGGTCGGCGACGAGGTCATCGGGGGCAGCGTCAACGAAACGGGGGCGCTGCTCGTCGAGGTGACCGCTACGGGTGACGACGCGTTCCTCGACCAGGTCGCCCGACAGATAGAGGAAGCGAGGGCGATGAAGCCGGGCGTCCTTCGGCTCGCCGACCGCGTCCTGAAGTACTTCGTCCCCGGCGTGCTCGTCGCCGCCGCCGGCGCATTCGTCTTCTGGACGGTCGGCCCGCTCGTCGTCGGCGGCGAACCGAATGTCCGGCGCGGGGCGTTCGCCGCGCTCGCGGCCCTCGTCCTCGGCTATCCGTGCGCGCTCGGCATGGCGACGCCGCTCGCGCTCATCCGGGGCGGCGGGATGGCCGCAAATCGGGGTATCCTCGTGCGCTCGGGCGACGCCTTCCAGCTCTTCCAGGACGTCGAAGTGATCGCCCTCGACAAGACCGGCACCGTCACCGAAGGCGAACCCGCCGTCGACGAGGTCGTGAGCCTCGGCGACCGCGACGACGCCAGCGTCCTTCGGCTGGCCGCCGCTGCAGAGGCATTCAGCGAACACCCCCTCGCGCAGGCGATCCTCGACGACGCCGACGATCGGGACGTGAGCGTCCCGGATCCCACAGCGTTCGACAGCCTGACCGGCAAGGGCGTGCGCGCGACCGTTCGTGACCGAGAGGTGCTGGTCGGGAAGCCCGGGTGGCTCGCCGACGAGGGCGTCGATCTGAGCGCCGGACAGGCGGACGTCGAGCGGCTCCAGAACCGCGGCAGGACCGTCGTCGGCGTCGCCGCCGGCGACCAACTCGTCGGGCTGGTTGCGATCGGTGACAGGATCAAGGCGGACGCCGCGGAGACGATCGAGCGCGCGAAAGCCGCCGGGATCGAGCCGATCATGATCACCGGGGACAACCAGCGGACCGCCGAGGCGGTCGCCGACGAAGTCGGCCTCGAGCGCGTGACGGCTGAGGTCTTACCGGACGACAAAACCCGGGAAGTCCGACGTATCCAGGCGGAGGGCGTCTCGGCGAGCAAAGCGAGCCGAGGCTCGTCGGACCGTTGGTCCGACGGTGTTCGGGTGGCGATGGTCGGCGACGGCATCAACGACGCGCCCGCACTGACGCAAGCCGATATCGGCATCGCGATCGGCGCGGGAACCGACGTCGCCGTCGAGAGCGCCGACGTCGTCCTCGTGGGCGACCGGCTCGGCGGTGTGATGGACGCCTACGAGATCGGGAAGAACAGTTACTCGAAGACCAAGCAGAACCTGCTCATCGCGTTCGGCTTCAACGGCATCGGCGTCCCGGCGGCGATGACCGGGCTCGTCCATCCGGTCTGGGCGATGGTCGCCATGCTCGCCAGCGTGAGCCTCGTGCTCGCGAACAGCTTCCTCGGCCAGCTCGTCGGCGGGGGAGGCGTCGGTCTCGATTTCTCCGCCGAGCAGGGGACCAGAAGACGCCGATGAGGCCGCTGAAGCGGCGGAAACCCGAAAGCGCGAGCCCGAAGCAGCCGAGGCGAAAGAAGTTCTGACCGCCCGCGTTCGATGAGAGTTCTCGCGGTACCCGGTTGATGAGCTTCTCCGGTATCGATTCGATCGCACTGACGTGATCTCACTGACGTGTATCCTGTCGGCCGTGCCTCTCTCGACGCCGCCGACCCGGCCGAACGCCTAAACCGACCGCGCCCGTCGACCCGGCCATGGGCGAACGCCTCGAAGACGCCGTCGGAACGTTCCTCCGGGACGCGGACGCGGTGTTCGACGAGTACGAGAACGGGTACGTGGACGCCGACGCCGCGCTCTCGGTGCTGGAATCGCACATCGAGGACCTGCGGGACGAGTACGAGGGCTGAAAGGCTCGCCGCTCAGTCGCCGATGAGCCCGCGGATGCGCTCGACGCCCTCGACGAACCCCTCGTCCGTCCGCCGGCGCGGGCGGGGGAGGTCGACCGCGACGACCTCGCGAACCCGGCCGGGGTTCGCGGCCAGGACGACCACGCGGTCGGCGAGCGTGACCGCCTCCTCGACGTCGTGCGTGACGAAGACGACGGTTTTTCCGGTCTCCTCCCACACGTCCAGAAGCTCCCCCTGGAGCATCTCGCGGGTCTGCGCGTCGACGCTGCCGAACGGCTCGTCCATGAGGAGGATCTCGGGATCGACCGCCAGCGCCCGGGCGATGGCGACGCGCTGTTTCATCCCGCCGGAGAGCTCCGACGGGTATGCGCCCCCGAAGCCGTCGAGCCCGACGAGTTCGATCAGGTCGCTCGTGATCCGCTCGCGCACCTCCTCGGGGACGCCCTGCCGTTCGAGCCCGAAGGCGACGTTGCCCGCCACGGTCCGCCACGGGAACAGGTGGTACTCCTGGAAGACGACGCCGAGGTCGGGGCCGGGACCGGTGACGGGCTCGCCGTTCAGCCGGACTTCGCCGCCGGTCGGCGGCTCCAGCCCGGCGATGATCCGCAGGAGCGTCGTCTTGCCGCACCCCGACGGGCCGACGAGGCAGACGAACTCCCCGTCCGCGACGTCGAGGTCGACGCCGTCGAGCGCCCGAACCGGGCCGCGCTCGCCCGGGAACTCCTTTTCGACGCCGTCGACGCTGACGCGCGCCGCGCCGTCGCCCGGTTCGTTGTCGTTCGGTTCATCGCCGCTCGGCTCGTCGCCGTCCGACGCGCCCGACGAGTCGCTCAGTCGCGCCACACCAGCACCCTCCGTTGGACGGCGCGGAACGCCGAGTCGACGACGAGGAACACCAGGCTCAACACGAGGATGTAGGCGATTACCACGTCGACGGCGAGGTTGTTGCTCGCGGTGAGAATCTGCCTGCCGATGCCGGGGACGCCGAAGATCTCGGCGGCGACGACCAGCATCCAGCAGCGGCCGATTCCGGTCCGCACGCCGGTCAGGATCTCCGGCAGCGCGCTGGGGAGGACGACCGTCCGCACCATCGCCAGGTCGCCGGAGACGCCGAGGCTCCGCGCCACGTCGAGGAGGTCCTCGGAGACCGCCTCGACGCCGCCGTAGGCGTTGTAGAAGTTGATCCAGAACGCCCCGACGGCGACGATGAACGCCGCCCCGGCGTGGTTGATTCCGAACCACGCGATGGCGAAGCCGATGAGCGCGAGCGGCGGCACCGGGCGGAGGAGCCGAACCACCGGCGCGGCCGTGTCGTCCGCCCGCCGGCTCCAGCCGAGGAGGACGCCGAGGCCGACGCCGAGGAGCGTCCCGGCGATCGTCCCCGGAATCCAGTGGAGCATGCTCTGAAAGAGCGCGGTGACCATCGCGCCCGAGAGCAGTTCGGCGACGAACGTCTCGGCGACGGAGACCGGCGACGGGAGGACCAGGTCGTTCTGGAACAGGGAGACGACCCACCAGACGCCGACGAAACCCGCGAGCCCCGCCGCGCCTCTCGCGAGGTGCCGCCAGTCGCGGTCCGCCGACGCGAACAGCGTCCGCGCGTCGACCGCCGCCTCTTCGGTGTCGACGCTCATGCGTCGAGCGACTCGTAGAGGGAGTAGTCGAAGACGTCACTCGTCGAGAGCTTCGCGTCGGTCTTGCCGAGTTCGGCGGCGTACTCGGCGAAGATCTTCGTCCCGTTTTCGATCTCGCGCGGGTCGGTGACGAAGTTCGACAGCGGCGAGTCGAGCGCCTTGCGCGCCCGCTCCACGGGAAGAGTCCGCTCGCCGATGACGGCGCTCGCGTCCGCCGCCGCCCGATCGGGTCGGTCGTTTATGAGCTCCGTCGCCTTCACGTGCTGTTCGAGGAACTCGGTTCCGACGTCGTGATCCCGGACGGCGTCGCTCATCAGCACGACCGCCGCGGGCTGGCCCTCCATGAACTCGCTCGCGACGGCGAGCCGCTTGATCGGCGAGCCCTCCTCTCGCGCGATGGTCGGGACCGGCTCCATGATGCTCGTGCCGTCGATCTCCCCGTTGACCATGGCCTGCCAGACGGCCTGCGCGCCGCCCAGTTCGATGATGTCGACGGCCGACTCGGGGTCGAGCCCGTGGACGTCCGAGAGCCAGTACCGGAGGAGGATGTCCGGGACGCTCCCCTTCGGGAAGGTTCCGAATCGGAACTTCCGCCCGGTCTCGGCTTCGAACGCCGCGAAGGCGTCGGGACCGTGCTCCTCCCAGAGCGCGAGCAGGTCCTCGTGCGCCATGATCATCATCGGCTCTTTGATGTTCGCCGCGGTGACCTTCGCGGAGATGCCGCGGTCGATGACGATCATCGCCGGCAGGACGCCGAACATCGCCACGTCGATCTCGCCGCCGGCGTACGCCTTGACGATGCTCGGCCCGTCGGAGAACTCCCGCGGCTTTACGTCCAGGCTCAGTTCGTCGAGGTAGCCCTCCTCCTGCATGACGAAGTACTGCATGTCGGGGTAGATGGGCATGTACGCGACGGTCAGTTCGTCGAGTTTCCCGCCCGCGCCGCCGAGGCAGCCGGCGACGCCGCCCGCGGCGACCGCCGCGCCGGTCGCCCGCAAAAACCGCCTGCGAGAAGCGCGGTACCCTCCGTCGATCGGTGTGTCAGTCATTGCGAGCGGTACGGAGTCGCGACTTATTCGGCACACGCCACCGGTAAACACCGCGTTCTGCCGTTTCGCGTCGAACGGTCGAATTTCCGCGTTCCGGGCCCCGAAAGCGCCCGTTTCGACGAAATCACGGGAGATGAGACCGTCGCAGGTTAAGGCAATTATTTCCGTGACGGGGGGCCGATCCCGGGAGAGCCGCCTCTGCCCGTGAGCAAAGAACTATCACGCCTCCCCGCTCCGGATAGTCCATGACGAAGTTCTCCACGCGCGTGGAGCAGGTGTCGATAAGCGGCATCCGCGAGGTGTTCGAGGCGGCGGGCGAGGACGCGATCAACCTCGGGCTCGGCCAACCCGACTTCCCCGCGCCCGAACACGCCCGCGAGGCCGCCATCGAGGCCATCGCAGACGGCAGGGCCGACGCCTACACCGAGAACAAGGGGCTTCGGAGCCTCCGGGAGGCGATCGCCGACAAGCACCGCCGCGACCAGGGAATCGAGGTCGATCCCGACGACGTCATCGCCACGGCCGGCGGGAGCGAGGCGCTGCACATCGCGCTGGAGGCGCACGTCGACCCCGGCGACGAGGTGCTCATCCCCGACCCCGGGTTCGTCTCCTACGACGCCCTGACGAAGCTCGCCGGCGGGACGCCCGTTCCGGTTCCGCTGCGCGAGGATCTCACCATCGACCCCGCGGCGGTCGAGGAGGCGATCACCGAGAACACCGCGGCGTTCGTCGTCAACAGCCCCGGCAACCCGACGGGGGCGGTGTCGCCCGAGGCCGACGTCCGGGAGTTCGCCCGCATCGCCGACGAGCACGACGTGCTCTGCGTCTCCGACGAGGTGTACGAGTACACGGTGTTCGACGGCGAGCACCGCTCGCCCGCCGAGTTCGCCGAAAGCGACAACGTGGTCGTCGTCAACTCGGCGTCGAAGCTGTACGCCATGACCGGCTGGCGGCTCGGCTGGGTCGCGGCCTCCAGCGAGCGCGTCGCCCGGATGATCCGCGTCCACCAGTACGCCCAGGCCTGCGCGAGCGCCCCGGCGCAGTTCGCCGCCGAGGCCGCCCTGACCGGGCCGCAGGACGTCGTCGGGGAGATGACCGCCTCGTTCGAGGAGCGGCGCGACCTGCTGCTCGACGGACTCGCAGACATCGGCATCGAGTGTCCGACGCCGAAGGGCGCGTTCTACGCCATGCCGAAGGTCCCGGACGGGTGGGTGAGAGAGTGCATCGGCCGCGGCGTCATCGTCGTGCCCGGCGAGGCGTTCGGCGAGCACGGCGACGGCTACGCCCGCATCTCCTACGCGACGAGCGTCGAGGAACTGGAGGAGGCCCTCTCGATCATGGGCGAGGCGGCGCGGGCCGTCCGCTGAGGGGCGAGAGGAGGACTCGACCGCCGAGTCTCAGATAATCGACGGTTCGTCGCCCGTGTCGACGTCCTCGTTGATGACGGCGATCAGGTTCGCGTAGGGGACGAACGCGATGTGGTCGCCGCTTTCGGTGTAGAGGTTGACGCCGTACTCCTCCTTCTCGTATTCGTCGCACTCCATGTCGCCGTCGGGGAGGATCGCGCGGTACATACCGCACTGTTGCGCCGGGACGTACTTGAAACGTTGCCCGCGCGAGGGGGCAGTGTTCAGAGACGCGGTTGCGGGCGGATCAGCCGCCGTGGGGGGACTGAAAGGGGCCGGGCGCTCCGGGAAGCACGCCGAAGCAAGGACCGCAGGCCGCAGGCCGAGGACCACAGCGAGGCGCGAGACCGGAGCGTCCGGGGGCTTTCGAGACCGTCTCAGCAGCTCACTCGACTAAGTGACGCTTCTCCGAACGCTGCCGGGGAACGGTGGACCTCTCCGGTTCGCGAACGCCGGGATCGCCCGATCACTTCGCCGTGCTGACGATCTTTATCACGTCGCCCTCCTCCAGTTCGTACGCGTCCGAGATCCGCCGCTTCGACCTGGCGTCGACGGCGTGGAGGTACCCGTCCCCGATGTCCGAGTGGACGGCGTACGCGAGGTCCCTCGGCGTCGATCCACGGGGGAGCAGGAAGGCGTCGGGGAGGACGTTCCCCTTGGCGTCCGTCCAGCGCGTCTCGTTCTGCACCGGAAACGCGGTGACGTGGTCGAGCAGATCGTAGACGGCCCGGTCGAGCGCCTCCTGCACGCCGGTGCCGCCGTACTCCGCCATCACCTCGCGGATCCGCTCTAGGCCCTTCCGCTGGGCGTCGCTCACGTCGCCCGCGATCTCGAAGTCCTCGTCGCCGGGGTCGTAGTCGATCAGGCCCGCCTCCGCGCCCTTCCGCAGCGCGAGTTCGCCGTCCGCCGTCGCCGGGATCACCATCTTTCCGGTCTCGCGCATGCGCGCTACGTTCTCCTCGGGGGCGACGTCCGCCTTGTTGGCCACGAGGACGATCGGCTTCGTCCGGGCGCGGACGTCGCGCGCGAGCGCCTCGCGGTGTTCGTCGGTCCACTGGATGGGGTCCTCGGGGTAGTCGAGGCTCCGGAGGCTCGCGGCGACCTCGGCCTCCGTCGCGCCGAAGCCCGTCAGCATGTCGGCGAGCGCGTCGTCGAGGTCGAAGTCGGGCGACCGGGACTTCCGCTCGATCGACTCCCAGTTGCGGTCGACGATGCCGGCCAGCCACAGGTCCATCTCCTCCTCGACGAAGTTCACGTCCTCGATCGGGTCGTGGCTGCCCACCTCGACCGGCTCGCCCTCCTCGTTCGTGCCGCCGGAGGCGTCGACGACGTTCACGATCACGTCGGCGTTCGTCAGCGCGTCGAGGAACTGGTTGCCGAGCCCCTTGCCCTCGTGCGCGCCGGGGACGAGGCCGGCCACGTCGATGAGTTCGATCGGGACGTACCGCTTGCCGTCGCGGCACGCCTCGTCCCCGCAGCGCTCGTCGCGCTCCAGACAGGGGCACTCGGTGCGAACGTAGCTGACGCCGCGGTTCGCGTCGATGGTCGTGAAGGGGTAGTTCGCCACGTCCACGTCCGACATGGTCGCGGCCTTGTAGAAGGTCGACTTGCCCGCGTTCGGCTTGCCCGCGAGCGCGATGGTGATCATAGGGGGGAGTACCGTCGTCCGGGAAAATGGCCTTTCGGTCTGCGCGCCCCTCGACGGGCGGGCGTCGATCGGCGGGAACTACTCGGCTTCGCGAGCCTGATCGGCGCGGACGAGCCGCACCTTCCCGCGGGCGCGCACGGTCCCGTCGACGGTCGCGCCCTCGTGGACCGTGAGGTCGGAACAGAGCACGTCGCCGAGCACCCGCGCGCCCTCCTCGATGCGGACCTCGCCGCCGCGGGTCGTCACGTCGCCGTGGACGCGCGTCCCCTCGCCGACGGAGATGTCCTCGCGGGCGCGGAGGCTCCCGAAGACGTTGTTGTCCTCGCCCATCTCGATGGACTCGGCGCGGATGTTGCCGTGCAGGCGGCAGCCGTCGCCGACCGTCGCGGGGGCGGAGACGCGCCAGGCGTCGTCCGAGACGCTCGACCCGCGCGGGATGACGAGCGGATCGACCTCCGCTTCGCCCTCCTCGCCGAGCGCGGCGGCGAGTTCGTTCGCCGCGTCGTTCTCGCCGAGGCGGAGGAGCTGCGAGAGGACGATGAAGTAGAAGACGAGCGTCGGGACCGGGTTGCGGATGACGATCCAGCCGTTCGCCTCGAACCCCTTCTCGATGTCCACGTCGTCGCCGATGTCGAGGTCGCCCGAGACCATCAGCTGTCCGCCGATGTGGACGCGCTCGCCCAGGTAGGCGTCCTTGCCGACGAGGACGTTCCCCGCCACGTCGCACCACACGTCGAGTCGGCAGTCCGCCTCGGCCTCGATGTCGCCGCCGAAGGTGACCCGCTCGCCGGCGATCACGTTCCGGCCGCGGACGCCGAACTCGACGGTGCTCTGGCCGCCGACGACCACGTCGCCGTCCGTGACGAGGTCGTGTTCCTCGGCGGTCGTGCCGTCGGGGATGGCGAGCGCGTCGAGAGGGTCCTGCCCGAGTGACACAGTCCGCACCAGCACGCCGCCCCTAATAAACCGCCCGCAAGACGGTCGTCTGACGCGGAGCCGTGCGCTTTTATCCTCCGCGGCGGTAGAGTCGGTATGACCGTTCTCTCCTTCGACGACGACGGCGTCGACGTGATCTACGAAGGAACCGAGTTCCGGCTGGAGAGGGATCTCATCGAGGAGGCGACGCAGAAACGCTACCCCGACGTGACCGACCACGAGGTGCTGAAGATCGTCGAGAAAGAGCCCGCGCTCAGCGGCGAACCGAGGCGGATCGCGGACATTCTGAAGTGACACTCCCTCACGACTAAATCGTGGGCTTCCCTCACCGAGGGTAACGAGGCGCGTCGAAGGCTGCCGCTCGTTCGACTCACTCCGCGGCGTACGACCCCGCGTCGGGATCGGCTCCGCCGCCTTTGCCCCCTTCGCCACCCTCGCTGCCTTCGCCGCCGTCGCCGTCCCACGGCCCGAGAGACGGCGACCGGGGATCGACGTCGGCGACGAAGCGCATCGTCGCCGCGTTGGCCGCGAGCCCGACGGGGGCGGCGGCGAGTGCGCCCAGCGCGACCCCCGCCGCCCCGAGGTTCACCACGAAGGCGGTCGCGAACAGCGACGTCGCGAGGACGAACCCCGCGAAGCCGAGCGCGAACCTCAGGTAGGGGCCGCCGGCGAGCGCGAGCCCGAACGAACCCCGCGCCGCCGACAGGAGGTCCGTCTCCCGCAGGACGACGAGGTACGGCGTCGCGTAGAACAGGTACGTGGCGACGAGAATCGCGGGGACCAGTACGACGACCAGGAGGCCGAGCAGTCGGCTTCCGCCGGTCGGTCCGAGGAGAAAAAGCGGCAGAAAGAGCAGAACCGGAACGGCCGCGTACAGCAGAAACGGGACGAAGTGGCGGCGCGCGTTCGAGAGGAAGTCGTAGCTGTCGGTGCGAAGCGCGTCGCGGATGCTTCCGAAGTACCCCGCGGACAACGCGGCCTGGACGGCGAGCGCGACCGGTAGCAGCAGGAGCGCGAAGGCGGTGTCCGATCCGCCGACGCCGAGGTCGACGGTCGCGCCCTCCTCCGGGACGCTGACGAACCGCCAGAGGTCGACCACGGTCGCCGGAAACCCGGACTGGAGTCCGAAGTGCGCCCCGTCGGCGCTGAGAACCTTGCCGATCTTGTCCGTGTTGAGCAGTGCGGTCGCGAGCGGCACGAGAGCCAGCGGGAGGTGCGACCGTGCCAGTTCCCATCCGTCCGCGAGTCGCGTCGTGAACGACGGCATCAATTCCACCGCCGGAGGCGCGCCGTTCGTCGACGAGTGGGTGTCAGTACTGGGTCGGGACTCCGGACCCGAGGCCGGGAGCCAACTGCTCGAACGGGGCTGTCGTGCGAGCACGGAGGGTTCGTGCGGAGGGCGATCACAACTGGTGTCAGCGGTGACGAATTATAAATCTACATGGTCGACGGGCGAAAGACCGACCGCAAATCCGCTCTCGCAGCGGAATTCGCGGATATCCGGTTTCGAGTGCGGTCCGACGGTAGACGAAGTAGCCGGTTGTCTATTCGGACATATTTCTAGATGGGTGTCTAGAAATATACCCGGACGGGAAGTAGGGACACGGGAACCGCGAAGAGATCGGGCGACAGCCGCCGCGGGGCGCGTCAGGCCGACTCGACGACGCCGAAGGTCTCCTCGTGGAGCGAGGCCGCGACGCGGTCCATGAGCGTCTCCAGGTTGTCGGCGTCGTCGCGGTTGTACGAGATGAGCGTGTCGAGCGCGCCCTCGTCGCCGCGTTCGTACTCGCGCCAGAGGCGGACCGCGTCCCGGCCGGAGAGGTCGGGTCGGTCGCGCTCGATGCCCACGTCGCGCTCGACCCGCTTGAGCCCGCCCGTCAGCCCGAGTCGCTTGCAGGGGTACACGAGGTCGACGTGCGGGGCGTCGATCTCGACGCCGAGCGATTCTTCGAGGAAGGGAGCGTCGAACCGCTTGCCGTTGAACGAGACGACGAGCGGCGCGTCCGCGAACGCCTCCCGCACCGTCTCGGCGGTCAGGTCGTCGCCACGGACGAGCGTGGTCGTCTCGCCGCCGCGGCGGTAGCTCACCGTCGTCACCTCGTCGCGGCGGTGGCTGAGGCCGGTCGTCTCGATGTCGAAAAAGCAGGCGTCGTCGCGGAAGTTCTCGTACAGCCGCCAGCGCTCCCCGCTCGGGAACGCGTCGCGGAAGAAGCGCGAGTCGCCGGCGTCGAGGCGCTCGGTCGCGACGCCGATGAACTCCTCGATGCGGCCGGCGGTCGTCTCGCCGACGACGGAGCCGTCGAACTCGTCCCAGTGGGTGACGCCGTGCTCCCAGAGCTTCCGCTCCGTCGCCTCGCCGACCCCGCGGACGGGAATGAAGCTGTTCTCGATTCGCACGTCCGGAGCCGTCTCCGGCGAGGAACCTAAATCCTCCTGAACTCCGCCCGGAGGGACGGTTCGAGGGTCGCAGGGAGATGAGCGGAGGTGAGCGGTGGTGAGCGGTGGTGGGCAGAGGTGGCAGGTGGGGACGGGCGCGGACGCGCCGCCCGACGGGAAGCGGTTATCCCCCTCGGGACCGTCGTTTGGAATATGTGCGGCCGTTACACGCTATTCACGCCGCAGGGCGTCCTCGAGGACCGCTTCGACGCCGCGTTCGAGCGGCCGACGGAGCCGCGGTACAACTGCGCGCCCGGCCAGCGCCTCCCCGTGATCGCGAACGACGCGCCCGACGCGATCAGGTTTCGGAAGTGGGGGCTCGTCCCGTCCTGGGCCGACGACGAGTCGGACGGCGGGTTCATCAACGCCCGCGCGGAGACAGTCCGCGAGAAGCGGAGCTTCCGCGAGCCGTTCGAGCGGCGGCGGTGTCTCGTCCTCGCCGACGGCTTCTACGAGTGGGTCGAACGGGACGGCGGCGGGAAACAGCCGTACCGGGTCGCCTTCGAGGACGACCGGCCGTTCGCCATGGCCGGCCTGTGGGAGCGGTGGACGCCGCCCACGACGCAGACGGGCCTCTCGGACTTCGGCGGCGGAGGCGGCGGGAGCGGCGGGAGCGGCGGGAGCGGCGCGAACGGCGGAGACGGCGCGGGCGGACCGGCGGGGACGCAGGCGGCGGAGGGGGCGGAACCCGACGCCGTCGAGACGTTCGCCGTCGTGACGACGGAGCCGAACGGGCTGATCTCGGACCTCCACGACCGGATGGCCGTCGTCCTCGCGCCCGACGAGGAGCGCGAGTGGCTGACGGCGGACCCCGACGACGCCGCCGCGCTGCTCGATCCCCACCCGGACGACGAGATGATCGCCTACCCGGTGTCGACGCGCGTGAACAGCCCGGCGAACGACGCGCCCGACCTGATCGAGCCGATCGAGGGGTAGAGTAGCGCGGACCGGCGACGCCGCGAAACCATTAGGTTCCCCGGCCCCACCGGAACGTATGGCCACGAACAGAGTCACGGTGTCCATGGACGCGGACGCCCAATCCGCGCTGGACAGCCTCGTCTCGCGGACCGGGCGCGGGCAGAGCGAACTCGTCCGGCAGGCGCTCACCTTCTACGCCGCCAACTTCGAGGCGGCCACCGCCGACGCCAGCGCCAACCTCGAAGAGTACCACCAGATGCTCTCGTCGGGCGAGCACGTCCTCCTCGACGTGGACTTCCTCCACTGCTTCCTGCAACACGTCGAGGGCGAGGGGGGTGAACCCGACCCGGCGTTCCTTGACTGCGCCGACCGCGTCTCCGAGTACCACGCGACCGAGTACCGGAACCGCTTCGACTCGGCCGGCGAACTGCTCGACTGGCTGTCCTTCTGCGGCTTTCTCACGGTCCGGGAGGCCGGCGAGCGCACCTACCACGTCGTGTTCCCCTCGGAGTCGATGAAGTGGTTCATGCTCCGGTTCATCGAGCGCAGCGCCGAGGGGCTGCCGTTCGACCTCGCGGTCGAGGAGGGCGTCTCGAAGGTGCTGGTCGTCGAAGAGTGAGGTGCGCGGAGGCGTTTCATCGGCGAACGCGGTGGATCGAGAGTCGGAACGGTAGCGCGAAGCGTAGCTAAGACATATCCGTTCGCTCTGTGAGGTCGCCCCATGGGTCGCACGAACGAGGGCGAACTCGACTGGACAGAACTCGTCCGCGGAGATGCACAGTTCAGACGGAAGCAGCTGAGCGAAGCAGCGGGAGCTGAAGGACTCGGTTGTAGCCTCTACGAGCTCCCGCCGGGAAGCAAGTCGTGGCCGTACCACTACCACACCGCGAACGAAGAGGCGATGTACGTGCTCGCCGGAACCGGAACGCTCCGCCTCGACGGCGACGTGTACGCGCTCAACGAGGGAGACTACGTGGCGTTTCCGTCGGACGAATCGGGCGGCCATCGAGTGATCAACGACTCCGACGCGCCGCTTCGATACCTCACCGTCTCGACGATGAACCAACCGGACGTGACCGTGTACCCGGATTCGGACAAATTCGGGGTGTACGTCGGATCACCGCCGAGGGGACGGGACGAACGGTCCCTTGAAGGATACTACCGGATCGACGACGACGTGGACTACTGGGAGGGGGAATAAGTGCGCTGGAGGAACTCTCCCGGTAGCGTTCGTCGGGCAGCGCGCCCTGGAGGCGATTCACTCCTCGCGATCGTGACGATCCGAGAACCGGAGGGCGGTGAAGTCGCGTCTCCTCCGGAACCGTAGGTGGACGCCTGACGATAGCTTTCACATCGCATCATACGACGTGTGCCCCGAGTGCACACCGATCATAACAGCAGTTATGCCCCACCATGAGTGGGTTGTGACCACACGACAAGGTGAACCGAAAATGGGACTCACACAGCGCGAAGAACGGACAGTCGGAGTGGCGGAACGCCTGAAGGCGATCGGCCCGGGGGCGATGGTCGCCGCGGCGTTCATCGGCCCGGGCACGGTGACGACCGCGAGCGTCACGGGCGCGCGGTTCGGTTACGCGCTCATCTGGACGATCGCCTTCTCGATCGTCGCGACCGTGATCCTCCAGGAGATGAGCGCCCGGCTGGGCCTCGTCTCGCGGGAGGGGCTCGGCGAGGCGCTCCGCACCCAGTTCGACAACCCCATCGCGAGCGCCGCGAGCATCGCGCTCGTCATCAGCGCCATCGGGATCGGGACCGCCGCCTACGAGGCGGGGAACATCCTCGGCGGGGCCGCTGGCCTCGCGACGCTCACCGGCGTGAGCGAGACGCTGTGGGCGCCGCTCATGGGGCTCTTCGCGGGCGTCCTCCTCTTCACGGGGCGGTACAAGCTCATCGAGAAGGCGCTCGTCGGGCTGGTGGTCCTGATGGCCTTCTCCTTCCTCGCCGCGGCGCTGCTGGTCGGGCCCGACCTCGGCGCCGTCGCGGGCGGGTTCGTCCCGAGCGTCCCCGAGGGATCGCTGTTTCTGATCACCGGGCTCATCGGCACCACGATCGTCGGGTACAACCTGTTCCTCCACGCGAGCAGCGTTCAAGAGCGGTGGGCGGAGCCGAGCGAGCTCCCCGAGTGCCGAACCGACACGATCGCCTCGATCGTGGGCGGCGGCGTCATCACGCTGGCCATCCTGGTGACCGCGGCCGCCGTCTTCCCCGTCGGCACGAGCATCGACGACGTCGGCAGGATGGCCCAGCAGCTCGAACCGCTCGCCGGGACGCACGCGAAGGTGCTGTTCAGCGTCGGGCTGTTCGCGGCCGGCTTCACGAGCGCCACGACGGCCCCGCTGGCCGGCGCGTACGCGACCGCGGGCGCGCTCGGCTGGGAGCGCGACCTCACGTCGACCCGCTTCCGGGCCGTCTGGGGGACGATCCTGCTCGTCGGCGTCCTCTCCTCGGTGCTCGGGTACAGCCCCGTCGAGGTGATCCTCTTCGCGCAGGTGGCGAACGGCGTCCTCCTGCCGATCGTCGCCCTGTTCCTGATCTACGTCATGAACGACCGCGACATCCTCGGGAACTACACGAACAGCCCGGCGCAGAACGTCCTCGGCGGGATCGTGACGCTCGTCGTCGTCTGGCTCGGCGTCCGGACGCTGCTCGAAGTCGCGGGGGTGTTCTGAGTGGGCGGCTACCGCGTCGGCGTCGACGTCGGCGGCACGTTCACCGACGTGGCGCTCCTGTCGCCCGACGCCGAACTCACGACGGTGAAGGTGCCGAGCACCGAAGACCAGAGCGTCGGCGTCATGCGGGGGATCAGGAAGGCGTGCGACGCCGCGGGCGTCGCCCCCGACGCGATCGACGCGTTCTCGCACGCGATGACCGTCTCCACCAACGCGCTCCTCGAAGAGACGGGCGCGAAGACCGCGCTCGTGACGACGGCGGGCTTCCGCGACGTGCTCGAAATCGGCCGACAGGACCGACCCTCGCTGTACGACCTCGACGCGGAGAAGCCCGCGCCGCTGGTCCCCCGGCGGCGCCGGTACGAGGTGGACGAGCGGGCGACCGTCGAGGGGATCGAGACGCCGGTCGACGAGCGCGAGGTCCGGGAGCTCGCCCGACGGCTCGGCGACGACGGCGTCGAGAGCGTGGCGGTCTGCCTCCTTCACGCGTACGCCCACCCCGAGAACGAGCGCGCCGTCGCCGACGTCCTCCGCGAGGAGCTGGACGCGCACGTGTCGGCCTCCCACGAGGTACTCGCGGAGTTCCGCGAGTACGAGCGGGCGTCGACGACGGTCGTCGACGCCTACGTCACGCCGAAGATCGACCGCTACGTCGGCCGCCTGGAGGAGCGGGCCGCCGAGGCGGGCGTGCCCGCCCCGCGGATCATGCAGTCCAACGGCGGTATCGCCGACGCCGCGACGGTCCGCGAGCGGGCGGTCACGACGGCGCTGTCAGGCCCGGCCGCCGGGGTCGTCGGGGCGAGCGCCGTCGACGCCGCCGAGGGCGACCTCGTCACCTTCGACATGGGCGGGACGTCGAGCGACGTGAGCCTCGTCCGCGGCGGCGAGGTCGAGCGCACGACCGACGTGCGGATCGGCGAGCGCCCGATCAAGGTGCCGATGGTCGACGTGACGACCGTCGGGGCGGGCGGCGGCTCGATCGCGTGGGTCGATCCCGGCGGCGCGCTCCGGGTGGGCCCCCGCTCGGCCGGCGCGGAGCCGGGACCGGCCTGTTACGGCCGCGGCGGCGCAGAGCCGACCGTCACCGACGCGAACGTCGTCCTCGGCTACATCGGCGGGAGCTCGGCGCTCGGCGGCGAACTCGAACTCGACGCGGACGCCGCTCGCGACGCACTGGCGGAACTCGACGCGGAGGCGGACCTGGACGGCCCGCTCGCGGCCGCCCGCGGCGTCTACCGCGTCGCCAACGCGAACATGACCCGGGCGATCCGGGCCGCGACGGTCGAGCGCGGGCACGACCCGCGCGGGTTCTCGCTCGTCGCCTTCGGCGGCGCGGGGCCGATGCACGCGGCCGAACTCGCCGCCGAACTCGACATCGGCCGGGTGATCGTCCCGCAGCCGTCGGGCGTGCTCTCGGCGTTCGGCCTCCTCGCGGCCGACGAGAAGCACGACGCCGTCCGGACGTTCCGGACGCCCCTCTCGGAAGTGGACCCGGCGGCCGTCGGAGACGCCTACGAGGACCTCGCGGCGGACGTGCGCGCGAGGGCGGGCGGGGCGGCCGACCTCCGCGTCCGGCGGGCGGCCGACCTCCGCTACGTCGGCCAGAGCTTCGAGCTGACCGTCCTGGTCGGCGACGGCTTCGGCGCGGAGGCCGTCGCGGCGCGGTTCCACGAGGCGCACGAGGCGGCCTACGGCTACCGGATGGACGACCCGGTCGAACTCGTCAACCTCCGGACGACCGCCGTCGGCGAGCGCCCGCCCGTGGAGCTCACGTACCGCGGCGACGGCGACCCGCTGAAGGGGACCCGCGAGGCGTTCTTCGACGGCGGGTTCCGCGAGACGCCCGTCTACGACCGCGACGCGCTTCCCGTCGGCGCGGGCCGCGGGAGCGTCGACGGCTCGTCCGCCGCGTCAGCTCCTGGCCCGGCGATCGACCTGTCGGGACCGGCCATTCTCGAACAGAACGAGAGCACGACGGTCGTCCCCCCCGGCTGGGCGGGGGCGGTCCGGGAGGACGGCTCGGTCGTCCTCGAACGGGGTGAGGAAGAGTGACCGACGGAGGTGAGAGATGACGGAGTTAGACGCGATCACGCTGGAGATCATGCGGAACCGGCTCGAAGGAATCGCCGAGGAGATGGGGCAGGTGCTCGTCACGAGCGCCTACTCGCCGAACATCAAGGAGCGGCGGGACTGCTCGACGGCCGTCTTCGACGCCGACGGGCGGCTGGTCGCGCAGGCGGAGCACATCCCGGTCCACCTCGGCGCGATGCCCGAGGCCGTCCGGGCGGTGCTCGACCGGGAGCCTGAACCGGGCGACGTGTACGTGCTCAACGATCCCTTCGCCGGCGGCACCCACCTGCCGGACGTGACGATGGTCTCCCCGATCGCCCACGAGGGGACCGTCGTCGGCTACGCCGCCTCCCGGGCGCACCACGCCGACGTCGGCGGGATGACCCCCGGGAGCATGCCCGCGGGCGCGCGCGAGGTGTACCAGGAGGGGCTCCGGCTCCCGCCGGTGCCGCTCGTCCGGGGCGGCGAGATCAACGACGACGTGATGACGCTGCTGCTCGCGAACGTCCGCAACGGGACCGAGCGCCGGGCGGACCTCCGCGCGCAGATCGCGGCCAACGAGCGCGCCGAGGACCGGATCAACGCCCTCATCGCCGAACGCGGCCGAGATAGAATCCTCGCCGCGTTCGACGCCGTGATCGACTACTCCCGCGACCGGATGGCCGCCGAACTCGAAGCGCTCCCGGACGGGACCTACGCCGCCGCCGACGCGCTCGAAGGCGACGGGGTGACGGACGAGGACGTTCCGATCGAGGTCGCGGTCGAGATCGACGGCGACCGCGTCTCCGTCGACTTCTCGGGCACCGCGGAGCAGGTCGCGGGCAACGTCAACGCCCCCTTCGCCGTCGCGACCAGCGCGGTCTACTTCGTCGTCCGCTGCGTGACCGACCCGGAGATCCCGCCGAACCAGGGCTGTTACGACCCGATCGAGGTCGACATCCCCGAGGGATCGGTGCTGAACCCCCGGCCGCCCGCGGCGGTCGTCGGCGGCAACGTCGAGACGAGCCAGCGCGTGACCGACGTGGTTTTCTCGGCGCTGGCGAAGGCCGCGCCCGACCGCGTTCCCGCCCAGGGGCAGGGGACGATGAACAACCTCACGGTCGGCAGCCGGACGAGCGAGGGGTTCACCTACTACGAGACGATCGCGGGGGGCTTCGGCGCGCGCCCCGACAAGGACGGCATGGACGGCGTGCAGGTCGGGATGACCAACACGCTCAACACGCCGATCGAGGCGATGGAGGCCGAGTACCCGCTCCGCGTCGAGCGGTACGCGCTCCGGCCGGACAGCGGCGGCGACGGCAGGTTCCGCGGCGGCCTCGGCGTCGAGCGCGCCGTCACCGTGGAGGCGGCGGCGACAGTGTCGCTTCTGACCGAGCGCCGGCGCATCGCGCCGAGGGGCGTCGCCGGGGGCGAGGACGGCGCGACCGGCGAGAACCTCGTCGACGGCCGGCCGGTCCCGGCGAAGACGACCCGCGAGGTCGACCCCGGAACGACCGTCACCGTCCGCACGCCCGGCGGGGGCGGGCACGGCGACCCGGCCGAGCGCGATCCCGAGGCGCGCGAGCGCGACCGCCGCGACGGGAAGGTGGTCCGATGAGTTCGGTGACGGTCACCGAACGCCGGGGGGAAGGCGGCTCGACGAACGTCACCCAACGCCGACGGAGAGGTGAGCCGATGACCACCCGCGGGAGGGCCGCCTGATGCACGGGTGGCGCGCCCGGCTCGGGATCGTCGTCCCGTCGTCGAACTCGACCGCGGAGCCGGAGTTCGCGGGGGCCGTCCCGGACGGCGTGAGTGTCCACGCGGCGCGGATGCCCCTCTCGTCGGTGACGGCGGCGGGGCTCGACGAGATGGCGGGCGCGGCCGCGGAGTGCGCCGAGCGGCTCGCCCACGCCGACGTGGACGCGGTCGCCTACGCCTGCACCTCCGGGAGCCTGCTCCACGGCCGGGAGTTCGCCGCGGGGCTGGAGGACGACCTCGCGGCGGCCGCCGGCCGGCCGGCGGTCGCGACCGCCCGCTCCGTCGATCGGGCGCTCTCGGCCCTGTCGGCCGATCGGATCGCGCTCGCGACGCCCTACGTCGACGACCTCACCGAGCGCGAGGTGGCGTACCTCGAAGCCGGCGGGCGGACCGTCGTCGCCGTCGACGGCCGCGGGATCGAGGACAACACGGCCATCGGCGCGCTGGCCCCGGAGGACGCTCACCGCCAGGTCCGACGGACGGTCGAGGGGGCGGCGCTCGACTCCGGGGGGTTGGACGCGGTCTTCGTCTCCTGTACGAACTACCGGACGTTCCCCGCGATCGAGCCGCTGGAGGCCGATCTCGGCGTCCCGGTCGTCACCAGCAACGCGGCGACGCTGTGGGACGCGCTCCGGACGGTCGGCGTCGGGACGGAATCGGTTCCCGGTCGCCTGGGCGGCCGCTGAATCGCGCGATTCCGGTGGACGAGCGCGCCTCGCGGACGCTGCGACCGCCCGGAAGAGCGAACGGGATCGCCGACGTAGGTTCCGCCGACCATGGAGAACCTGCTCCGATCGCTCCGGGACGCGCCGGTGATACGGCGGGACGGCTACGAGTACGTCGTCCACCCGGTGACGGACGGCATCCCGCTCGTCGAACCGGCGCTGCTCCGCGAGATCGCCCGCGGGATCGAATCCGCGACGGATCTCGACGGCGTGGACAAGATCGTCGCGCCCGAGGCGATGGGGATCCACCACGCGACGGCGCTGTCTCTCGAATCCGACGTTCCGTTCGTGGTCGTCCGAAAGCGCCCCTACGGCTTCGACGACGAGGTGCCGATCCACCAGACGACGGGCTACGCCGAGGGCGAACTCTACCTCAACAACGTCCGCGAGGGCGACCGCGTTCTCGTCGTCGACGACGTGTTCGCCACCGGAGGGACGCTGAAAGCCGTCTGCGGGGCGATCCTGGACGCGGGGGCGGAGCTCGCCGACGTCGTCGTGGTGGTCCGTCGCGCGGTGGCGGGCGTCGACGCCCCGGAGCTCCCGTTCGAGGTCAAGAGCCTCGTCGAGATCGACGTCGTCGACGGCGAGGTCGTCGTCCGTTCCTGAGCGATTCGGTCGGTGTGCGATCGGACGGTCCGCCGAGGTGAACGAGCTACGCCGACGGTGAACTCCGCGGACTGAGCTACACCGGTCCCGGATCCGGCTCCCCGGCGCCGAACGCGACCCGTCGGAAGCCCGCTCGCCGCCGGAGCCGCCTCCCCCGCCCGGACCGACCCGTTCGACCGCCCGCTTCAGCAGCGACGGCGCGGCGAACGCGGAGCGGACGAACACGATCGGGGAGGCGACGAGTATCTCGTTGCCGACGACGCCCTGTGCGACGGCGGCCGCGACGAGGAGGAACGGCAGCGCGATCCCCACCGTCTCGATCGACGACGCGCCCCCGCCGATTCGAATTCGGTCTCGTCGCTCCGGAATACTGAGCCTCAGTCGACAGAAACGCGCAGTCCGTGAGAGCCACGGTAGGGCCGGCGTGCGCCGCGTAAGAGGCGGTTAACAATAGCTCGATGGCGTCCGATATCCCGCATGGCGCTCCGCGAACCGAATCGGCGGCGGTTCCTGGCGCTCGCGGGAGCCGTTTCGGCGGGAGCGGCGTCCGGGTGCCTGAGCGAACCGTCCGAGGAGCGGGTACCCGAGGGGGACACCGGGCCGCGCAACGTCACGTTGCCGGCGGCGCACGGGCCGACGCTCGACGCGACGCTCTACGGGAGCGGGGACTGCGGCGTCGTGCTCGTCCCGCAGATCGACAGGGACCGCGAAAGCTGGGAGTCCGAGGCGAAGCGGCTAGCCGGCGACGGACGGCTCGTGCTCGCGCTCGACGAGGACCCCGACAACCGCGCGGACTCCGTGCTGGGCTCGATTCGGTATATGCGCGGGGAACGGGGCGTGAGCGACCTGGTGGTCATCGGCGCGAGCTCGGGCGGGAAGGCGGCGCTCTTCGCGAACGCGAAGGCGGAGCCGGGCGCGGTCGACGGGACGGCGACGCTCTCCGCCAGCGGCGGCGTCGAGCGTGCGTCGGACCTGCAGGGGCGGCTCCTGTTCGTCATCAGCGAGCGCGAGCACGAGAAGTACGTCCGCGTCGGCCGCGAACTCCACGCGAAGGCGCCGGAGCCGAAGGAGCTGGTGACGTACGACGGCGACGAGCACGCCCAGCGGCTGTTCTCGGGCGACAACGCGGGCGACGTGCGGCGGCGGCTGGACGCGTTCGTCTCCGAGGTCTGCGGGTAGGACGCGTCTTCGGGCAGGGCGCTCAGAGTTCGGGAACGTCGGCCGGCGTGTCGAAGTCGTGGAAGTGCTCGCCCTTCTCCTCGCTCAGGATGTCGAGCGCCGCCGCCCCGCCGTCGCCCGCGGAGATGATCGCCTGCCACTCCTGATCGCGGATCATCGCCCCGGTGGCGTAGGCGTTCTCGACGCTCGTCCGCATGCTCAGGTCGACGTCGACCGTTCCGGCCTCGGTTAGCTCGCACCCGAGCTCCTCCGCGAGATCGCGCTTCGCGCCGGTCGCGAACACGACGTACCGGGCGTCGTACTCGCCGTCTCCGGTCGTCACGCGGAACCCGTCGTCGGTCGATTCGACGGCCGTCACCTCCTCGGAGCGGAGGTCCGCGCCGCGGTCCTCCGCCTGACCGCGGGCGAGCGTCATGAACTCGGAGCCGCTGATGCTGCGGACGCCGAGGTAGTTGAACAGGTGGGCTTTGTGCATCCACGTCTCGTCCGTGTCGAACACGACCGCGTCGAGGCCGTTCTTCGCGAGGAACAGTGCGGCACTCAGGCCGGCGGGACCACCACCGACGATAGCGACAGTCGTCATAAGTTACCGTTCAGCCTCGTTTCGCTAATAGTTTGCGAGCTGTCAATCCGTACAGGGTATTTTCGGCGAGCGCTCCTCGGGCGACGGCGCGACGACCGCGAGTGGTCGATGCGGCGACCGCCGTCGGAGCGGGGGTCCGCGCCGAAACCACGGCCGGCGACGGCTGGCGGACGCCGGTCAGCGAGCCGTCAGTCGACCGGTCGGTACAATCGGCTGATCGCCTTCCACCGCCCGGTGTTGAACCGGTGGTACGTCACGAGCGCGGGGACGAGCGTCTCGGCGACGAGCGCGAGACAGATCCCGGCGACGCCGAGTGGGGTCACGGCCCCGAGGTAGGCGGCCGGGAGGGCGAAGACGTACAGCCCGAGCGCCTGCCCGTACAGCGGCCACCGCGTGTCTCCGCTCGCCAGGAGCGGTCCCGACGCGCTCCCGGTCACGCCGTAGAAGACGACGCTCACGCAGGCCGTGTGGATGAAGTCGTCCACGAACGGGAGCGCGCCCGGATCGTCGACGGGCGTCGGCTGGATGAGGGGCGACAGGGCGACGACGACGAGCGCCGTGAGCAGGTAGACGACGAGCGCGAAGCGGAACACGTCGCGCGCGTACCCCTCTGCCGTGCGCTCGGCGCCGGCGCCGAGCGCACGCCCGACGAGGCTGCTCGAAGCCAGGCTGAACCCCCAGCCGGGCGTGTCCATCAGCGCCCGGACGCGCTGGGCGACGACGAACGCGGCGGCGACGTTCGGTCCGAACAGCCCGACGATCGCGAGAAGCGGGATCTGTCCGCCGGTCCGCGCGGCGTTCGTCAGGGCGACCGGCGCCCCGATTTCGACGAGCTGCCGCATCAGCCGGCGGTCCAGGTACGGGCCGGTGACGGTGAGCGTGATCGGGAACTGTCCGACGTAGGGAAGCTCCCCCGTGATGAACCCCCAGGCGAACGCGACGGTCACCGCGACGCTCGCCAACACCGTCCCCGCCGCCGCACCTCCGACGCCGAATCCGAGCCCGAAGATGAGCGCGGCGGTGATGACGATGTTCACGAGCGCCCCGCCCGCGCGAAGCACCATCGGAGACCGCGCGTCGCCCGCGCCCACGAGCGTCCGACTCGCGATCAGGTTCAGGATGGCGAAGGGGATCCCGAAGCTCAGGATCCGGAGGTACGTCGCCCCGTAGGCGATCGTCTGCGGGTCGGAGGTGACGATCGAGAGCAGGGGACGCGGGAACACCCAGACGAGCGCGGCGAACGGGAACGTGACGACGCCCGCGACGAGCGCGCTCATCTTCACCGCCGCGTCGAGATCGTCGTACCGTTCTGCGCCGTAGCGCGCCGCGACGAGACCGACGGCGCTGTCGGCGATCCCCTCCCCGATAGCGAACGCGATCCCCCAGAGGGGGGAGGCGAAGCCGACGCCGGCGATCGCCGCCGGTCCGAACGCGACCCCGACCATCGCGATGTCGACCGCCGACTTCGACACGCGCGCGAGTCCGGTGACGATGCGCGGCCACGCCAGCCGCGTCGTGTGGCAGACGCGCCGCCGGTTGATGAGACGCAGACGCGCCAGGACGCAGCCGACGGTCAGCAGCGCCCACCGTATCGGATTGTGTGATTTCGCTCGCACAAGACTGACTGGCCGTTCGACAGGTGCGCTTATATCCTTTCGGGTAGAAAGTAGAGGAAATTAATGAATTACTGAAAATTGAAAGAGATATTAGATTCGGGCGCGATTCGTTTTTAGACGGTGAAATACAGATGAGAGCGTCATTCTTGGGTTCGAGAAATAGTTTCATTACTATTGGTTTCATCCGATATGAGAGTTTGATGGCGGTGGAAGAGGACGACGGCGAACGACACAACCTCCGATCAGTGTCCTGATCCGAAGTGTTCACCTCGTAGATACGTTTATGAGGCCGGGAACCCGAACGACGGCGCATGGTCCCCGACATCCCGTTCACGCGCCGGAACCTCCTCGTCGGCACCGGAGTCGGTCTCGGCGTCGGTTCCCTCGGCACCGGCCTGTACGCGCCGACGTGGCTTCCGGACCCCGTGACGGACGCCCTCCTGAGTATCTACCCCGAACCGCCCGCTCACGCCTGGCGTCCGGCGATGTCCGACGCGCACGCCGACAAGGCGGTCGCCCTCCTCGAAGAGACGGTCCAGCGAGCGACAGCCCTTCGAAGACGAGTCGACGTGGGCTCCCTCCCTGAGGACCTCGCGTTCCACCTCGACCGTAGCGACCCCTCCGGCGGCTGGTTGCAGTCGGCGAGAGACGAGTCCGATCCGTGGGAGCGGCTGTTCGCCGCGACGTACGGGATGCAGTTTGCCGGCGAGGCCGTCGGCTACGCGAAGGTCGCGCTGGACGAGACGGACCCGGAGGCGCTCGTCGAACGCGGCGACCGGCTCCGGACGGCGGCGGACGGCGTTCTCGATTCCCTGGGGAACTACCGCATCTCCGACCCGGCCCGAGACCTCGCGCACCTCTGGTTTGCGGAGCGCGAACTCTCGCTCGCACGGTTGGACTCGCACCGTTCGGGGACGTACACCGGCGGCGCCGACGACCCGGACGAATACTCCGAACGCGACGTGGCGGCCACGTGGGGATCGCACGTTCAAGCCGAACAGCGGCTCCGGAACGCCCGCTACCACCGCGACCTGTACCGCGAGAATCTCGGCGACGGCGCCCGCCCCCACGCGAACGCGCTGGACGACGCGCTGGTCGCGCTCACGGACGCGGTGAACGAGTTCCCGACGCGCGACGAACTCCGAAGGAAGATCGACGAGGAACTCGAACTCGCACAGGAGACCCCGTATGGGGCGGCCCGGTGGGAACTCCT
Source organism: Halegenticoccus soli (assembly GCF_002844195.1). GTDB lineage: Archaea > Halobacteriota > Halobacteria > Halobacteriales > Haloferacaceae > Halegenticoccus > Halegenticoccus soli. Next base: position 156,859 of record NZ_PEND01000006.1, on the reverse strand, counting down.
GACGCTCTGTTACGACGACAGCTTCCGGTTCGGGTTCGAGGAGGGCGGCTATCGACGGGGGCACACCGTCCAGCGCGTCGTCGAGGTCGCTCGGGCGCTCCTCGCGCGCCGGGCGCACGCGTTCGCGCTCTCGGAGCTCGGCGTGTCGCCGGACGACGCGGACTACGATTCCGGCCGCGCGTTCCGCGAGAAGCGGCGCGCCGTTCGAACGTTCCGAGCGGTTCGGGCGGAGCACGATTCGCCGCTCGCCGGCGTCCTCGCGCAGGAAGCGTCCGACCGGATCCGGGCGGGCGACGTCGGCGTCGGAAGCGGTCGGAGTCGGGAAGACGGGCCAGCGTGGCGAGACCGCGTGGAGGCCGCGACGTACTACCTCGTCGGTACCGGCCAGATGCGGGAACTCGGGGGCGTGCTCGGCGCGATACTCGGCGGTTCGCAGTAACGCGACGGAACGACGCGGTCTTTTCGACGTTCCGGCCGCCGCGAGCGGGCAGACCGATATCATCGGCCGCACCCGTCTCACTCGCCGATTCGGAGCGCGGCCGGCTCAGAAGTCGGTGCCGGAGGGGAACGAGTTGCGTGACTGCCGGAATCGGGTAGGATGCGACGGCCGCCAATCGATATAGCGATATAGAATACATCCGCCGCCGACGCGACGAGGTGCCGGACGACCATTGGAGAACGGTACAAGGAACTCAGTCGAAGAGCGAGTAGATGTTCGCCTCGTACGTCTCGCGCACGTTGTCACCCCAGTTGTGGGTGTACGTGTCGATGATGTCCTCGGCGACGTCCCCGCGAAGGTACTTCACGATCCCCCGATCGCCCGTTCGATCCCGGAGGTGGGTCGTGAAGAAGTGCCGGAAGTAGTGCGGCGTCACGTTCTCCTCCGCGCCGCCGCCCGTGCGGTACCAGCCGAACTCGCGGGCGTAGCCCTCGACGGCGTGCCTGACCGACTCGGGGGTGAGGCGCTCTCCCCACCCGTCGCGGGTGGCGACGAACAGCGGTTCGGCCGGCGACGCGGCGTCGGGACGGACGGCCAGCCAGCGGACGAGCGCGCGCTTGAGCTCCGCGTCGACGGGGATCACCGTCGCCCGCTTTCGCTTGTTCGAGGCCGTCCGGCGTTCCCCGTTGACGACCGCGCCGCGCGTCGGGTCCGGCGAGACGTACAGGGAGTCGGGGCGGCCGTCGAGCTGCGGATGGCGGCCGAGCGCGACCGCCGGGGCGACGCCGCCGTCGGGGCCGTACGCCCGTTCGACGCGCTCGTCGGCGAGTCGGACGTCCCGCAGGTCGAGGTTACACAGCTCGCCGACCCGCATCCCCGTCTTGAGGAGCGTCACGACGACGGCGCGGTCCAGCGGATGGGGGATTTCGGCGACGAACGCGCGCATCGACGGCACGTCGATCTCCCGACGCGTCGGATCCTTGTTGATCGACTCGTCCATCTCCTCCATCACGAGCGCCATCGGATTCGAGTCGAACACGCCGACCTGCGTCATGTAGGCGTAAAACCGGTGGAGGTACGCGGCGTAGGTGGCGATCGTGCTCTCCGCGACGGCGCCGCGGAGCGAGTGGATCCACGCCATGCAGTCGCGGTGGGTCGCCTCCCCGGGGGCGACGGACCGGCCGGCCGGATTGCGCTCCGCGTCCGCGAGGAACGCCTCGAACCGACGGAGCACCCGCTCGTAGAACGCGCGCGTTCGCTCCGTCTTCCCGTGGTAGGTGAGGTCCTCGATGAAGTACGCGACTGGATCGTCCGGGTCGTCGGGCGCGGCCGCGTTAGTTGCCATCGGTCCGAACGTACCCCCCGTCGCGGCCGCTGTACCGAAGCCGGTTTTCGTCCTGGAGCCGGGAGAGCGCCTCGTCCAGCCGATCTTCGAGGTCTCCCGAGAGCGCGTCGACCAACTCGTCCCACGAGAGCGCTCCGCGTTCGGAGAGGATCGCGAGAACCCGGTCTTCGAGTCCCTCACCCCCAGGGGTTGCGTGCTCAGAACGGCCCTCCGCGGGGTCGAGCTCGAATCCCCGTCTCCCCGCCTGCACCATCGTCCTGAGAAACTCGCTCTGGCTCATGTCGAGTCGGTCGGCGTGCTCCTTCCACGCCGCCTTCTGATACGTCGGCACGTACGTTTTGACCGCGGTCAGTTCCGTCTCGTCCGCGTCGGCCATGGTGACTGTCTCTCGGGCGAGGATTATCAAACTATGCCTACGAGCCCGGATAAGTAACCTTATACCTCCTCGTGGGACCATCTCTCGGCGCGGAATAGTAGAATATGCCGGAATTTAGCACTGTAAATTCGCCAGTATAGGCATAGGATTTCGGATAAAAATTCGCCGTCGCTCGTGCGTCCGGCTCGCTCGTTCCCGGTTCGGAACGAGCCACGGTCGGCGACGAGAGAGGGGAAACTCGACCGAGCGATAGATGACAGTTTTCGGCCAATCGGTTCGACCCCAATCGTCCACCGTAGCGGACGGTTCGGCGCGGCGAACTTGTTCGCCGCGCGCCGTTGTGGCGCCGTACCGCCGCCGTACCGCCGCCGCGATTACCCGTCCGCGGAAGGGCTGCGCCAACGAACGGTGAACCGAGAGATCGGAGGCGAAGCGGGAGGGGCCAGGTGAACGGTCACGACGGTCCGGGTACGTGTGGGGCGAAGTCCACGCGCGACCGGGAGTTTTCAGGCGCGACGAATCGCGGGCGACGAGAGCGCTGAAGGGGTCGGCGTGAAGTGGTAGACGATCTCGCGCGCCGGAAAACGGCCGACGCGGGCCGTTGACCGCCGAAGGGTCGCGTCGGGACTCTCCGACATCGGTTTGCGCCGACGGACGGACGGTTCGTGCGAGCAGTCGGCGTGTTGCGCCGAACGAACCGCGTCGCGCCGAGGGCGGGAACGTTGCCGACGTCTGGAGCGGGGCGTTCGAAACGACTCTCCCGCTGCGGCGCCGTTCGAATCGTCGACGCGCTCCCCTCGCGTCGAGAGCGGCCGGAAGTCCGCGGCGGAACCGAGCGGGGCGAGAGAGGAGACGCTGGTCCCCGCCCTCCATCGTCGATCGAAACCAAAATCGAGTGTCGGAAGGGTGTCTTCGACTCGCCGGTGTTCGACAGACCCCTCTCGTTACGACCGACTCGCGGGGGTTCGTCGGCGTCCGCGACCGTCCCCGTCGGATCTCGGCGCTGGAATCGGGGGCGTATCGCGTTCCGGTGACGACGGATGAATCTCATATCGCTATATCCATACCGGTCCCCTCGGCCGTCCTGGCCTGACTGTGTACCGTTCTACGAGCCGATAGTTTGCTAACGTTATCGGATTCGCGGATTAGCGGGTTAGGCGTTCAGGCTCGAAGAGGTGGTAACTGGCCAGCACCCAAGTCTGTACATTCTCGGGATTCACTTCCTCGCGCTCGCCGCGTCGAGGGCGAACTCGCGGTGATTCTTGTGCCAGTCGGACACGCCCTCGATTTCGTGGTACTTCAGCGCCTCGCCTTCGTGGGAGAGCCGCAGTTCACCGCCGACGCGCTCGCAGAGGTACGACACGGCTATCTGTCCGTGCGGGCCGAACGTCGCGCCGGGCGGCAGGTGGTACACGTCGACGAGCGCTCTCGTTTCCACCGTCAGCCCCGTCTCCTCCCTGGTTTCCCTGACGGTCGTCTCCCGGGGGGATTCGCCCGGCTCGACCCACCCGCAGGGGAGGCACCACTTCCCGTCGTCCGCGCGCTTCATCAGCAGGATTCGGCCCTCGTCGTCGAAGATCGCCGCTTCCGCGCCCACCTTCGGCGTGACGTGACCCAGTTCGGCGGCGAACCGCCGTCTGACCTCGTCCGGCGGCACGGAGAGCGCTTCGCCGTAGTACGTACAGACCAGCTCCAGTATTCGTTCGTACCGCTCCTCGTCGTACGGATTGTCGGCGTACCGGAGCCCGTTCGTCGCCAGGATCCGGAGTTCGTCGAGCAGGGGAAGAGCGTCGAGCGACACGGTGGATGCACCTCCCCCGCGCCACATAACTCTCCCGCCGGAGTTCGACCGAACGGGGGCGAAACGGGGTGAATCGGCGTGGATCGGCGCGGATCGGGGCGGGCCAGAGGGTCAGCGCGAGTCAGACCTCGATCGCCGTCTCCAGCGGTTGGCGGGTGAGAAGCGACTTCAGCCGCTCCGTCGCCTGACCCGTCTCGGCGGCGTTCTCCATCAACACGGTTTCGCTCGGGAACAGGTGCTCGCCGAGCACCATCCCGTGTTCCCGCGCGGTCGACCCCGTCACCGTGAGGTAGACGCCGAGCCCCGTCTGGGCGATGGCGGCTTCCTCCTCCGCGCCGGCCGGCGGGTAGGTGAACTCGATCCCGTCGAGGGCTTCCGTTCCGAGCACCGCCTCGACCAGCCGCTCGTACCGCGGCGAGATGCAGAGCTCGCCCTCGTAGTCGGCGACGAAGTCGCGACAGAGGTCGCTTCCGGGCGGCAGGATCTCGGGGGTGGCCATCAGCGTGTGGTAGACGGTGTCGCCGAGGCCGGTGACGACCCGGACGTCGGTGTCGCGGGGGTCGATCCGGGCGTTGACGTCGCCCAGGCCGCCGATTCCGTCGGGGCGGAGCGAGACGACCTCCTCCAGGACGAGGTCGGCGCTGTCGAAACCGAGGGCGAACTCGTGGGTGCGGAGCGCGCGGAACGGCTCCTCGCGCCCGACGAGGCGGACGTCGACGCCGTCGACGGAGATTTCGACGCTGTCGAAGACGATGCGCCGGGGTTTGCCGTCGCGGTCGTCGCGGAGCAGCGTGTACTCCGGCGCGGTCGGATCCGACAGGTCGCTGTAGTCGGCGAGCCGCTCGTAGACGTCCCGATCGGGACGCTGTCGTCCCTTGGTGACGGCCTTCTCGTAGCGGAGGGTCGAGGAGATGTCGTCTGCGAGGTCGTGGACGCCCGCGCCCGTGGCGAGGCGTTCGAGGACCGCTTCGAGTGGACGCCCCTTGCGGGGCACGGCGACGCAGACCGTCTGGGTCATTACCGGACCGAGGGCGTCCGACGCTAAACCGATTGCGCTTTCCGCAGTTTCGCGGGCCGGAGCGCGTCGTTCGGTAGCAATTCGCGATCTTCGTTCGGGTCCGACGACCGCGCGTGACGGTCGGCGTGCGGCCGTCCGAGCCACCCGCTCCGGCCCGGTCCCCCGAACCGAGACTCCCGATCAGGCACCCCCGAACAGGTTTCCGAGGCTCGACCGGAACTCGCGGAACTCCTCGAGTTCCCCCTCGATCGCGTCGAGCTCCTCGCGGACTCTCTCTCCCTCTTCGCGGGTCGCCGCGAGTTCCTCGCGGACCGTGGCCTGTTCGTCCCGGATCGCCGCGAGTTCCTCGCGGAGGTCCTCGTTCGCGCCGACGAGATCGGCGTCGAGGTCGGCGATGTCCGCGCGCACGTCTCCCATCTCGTCGTCGAGCCGCTCGAACGCCTCCGCGTTCGTCTCGGTCGCGGCCTCCAGGGTCGCCACTTCGCCGTCGAGCCGTTCGACCTCCTCCCGGACGTCGCCGTCGCCGAGTTCGGCGGAGAGGCCGTCCACCGTCGCCGCCAGGGCCTCGACGCGCTCGCGCAGGTCGGCGATCGCCTCCGCGCCGGTCCCCTCCTCGTCGAGGAACTCCGCGAGCGCGTCGCTGTACGCCTCCAGGTCGTCCATCTTCGACTGGAGGTGTCGGATGCGGGCGTCGACGCTGGCGGGAACGCGCTCGGGCGGGGACGAACCGTCGGCGTCGACGTCCCCCGCGTCGAGTTCGCGCTTCAAGAGCGCGAGGTCGGCGGCGTCGACCCGATCCTCGCGGATCTCCGCCGCGAGCGCGGCGGCGATCCCGCCGGACGCGTCGGCCTCGTCGGCACCGCGGGAAGTGACGGCCGGTACCGCGTCCGTGGAGAGCTCGCGTGGCGTGGGGGTCTCGCCCCCCGACGCCTCGCCGCCCTCGGCCGAGGTGTCGACCGGCGACTCGGCCTCGTCGGCCGGGGTTTCGAGCACGAGTTCCTCGACGTCCGAGCCGTCGTCGGAATCGACGTCGACGGACGGGTCCGTCTCGCTGACGCCGCCGGCCTCGTCGGTTCCGACGTCGCCATCCGTCCCGGCATCGCCATCCGTCGCAGCATCGCCGTCCGTCCCGACGTCGGCGTCTACACCGGCGTCGACGCCCGCGAGCGGATCGTCGAGCGGCAGTTCGATCGGGTCCGCGTCGGCGGATCCGCCGTCGTCAGTCACGTCCGAGGGGTCGTCGTCAGTCGCGTCCGGGGCGCCGTCGAGCGAGTCGGCCGCCCCGAGCGGATCCGCCGCGTCCGCGCGGTTCGCGGCGTCGGAGTCGGTCGAATCGCTGAGGCCGGGGATCGCGGACGCCGCGGCGGGTGAGCCGTCTCGGTCGCCGGCGAGCGCCTCCCTGACGACCTGCGTTCGATCCTCGCCGAGGACGTCCTCGACCGATTCGGCCCCGTCGACCCCCTCGCTGGCCCCGTCGTCGACGATTCGTTCGACGGACGGCTCGCCGAGAAACGACGCGCCCTCGGCCGGGTCGTCGAGGCGGACGCCGTAAACCGTCCGCACCGACTCGCCGGGTTCGAGCGTGCGGCTGTACTCGACGCGGTGGTCCGTGTACGCCGTCCAGTTGTCGTTCTCGAAGTCGGGGTGAAAGCCCACGTGCTCCATCGGGAACGACTCGGGGATCGCGTCGGTCACGCGGACGTCGACCGGCTCCGATCGCTCCGAGCGGATCGTGAACGCGACCGCCGGCACGGGGAACTCGTCCGCGACGAACGTCTTCTCCACCGTCACCCCTTCGTCGGAGACGGTGACCACCTCGTCCGGGTCAGGGCCCTGACTCATGGGGAACACATCCCGCACTCACTACATAAATCAAACGGACGATATAACCAGAATTTTGAACTGTCGTAGAATTTACCCTACAGGTCCACCCTGTCACCGATCTCGACGATTTCGAGCGCCCTGGGGTACTCGTAGCTCCGTGCGTGGTTGTGGAGGGCCTTCGGGTCGGCTGTCATTCCCTTCCACATGTCCCAGTGGCTGGGGAGCAGGCGGTCGAGTTCGAGGTCGCTCGCCGCCTTCACGATCTCGTTCTCCGTCGAGTACCACTTCGTCCGGACCGGGTCGCCGGTTTCCTTGTCCGGAATGTTGCCGATCGCTCCGAACGCCAGCACGCCGAGGTCGATGTCGTAGCGGTCGCCGAGCCTCTCGAACTCCGCCGCGGGCTTCGTGTCCCCGCCGTGGAAGAACGTCCCGGACTCGTGCTCTACGACGTAGCTCACGGGGTGCGTCGAATCGGGGTCGTGCGCCGGCTCGACGCGGACGGTGAACTCGCCGATCTCGACGGCGTCGCCCTCCTCGACCTCCTCGAACTGGTCGTCCGTCACGTCCCAGTTTTCGGTCCAGCGTTCCTCCTCGCGCGCGACCGCGAGGCTGTCGTCCGGCGCGTAGAACGTCGCGCCGGTGTTCGCCAGGATCGGCGCCTGGCTGGGACCGTGAGTGTGGTCCACGTGCTCGTGCGTCGCCAGGATCGCGTCGGCCACCTCGACGTCCTCGGGATCGAACGGGACCGGAACCATCCGGACGGTCCGCGGCGGGTCGCCGGTGCCGACGTAGGGGTCGAAGAAGAGCGTCGTGCCCTCCCCGCCCTTGAGTACGAAACCGTTGCAGCCGAGATACCAGATCGCGACGGTGTCCGGGTCGGCGTCTTCGACGGCGCGCGGGAGCCAGTCGCCCCAGTCACTGACTGTCATACCACCCCGTGCGCGCGCGGACGGTCTAAACGTTGTGGAGTCGGCCGGCGCTGCGGGACTGCGGGGGCGGATAGACGCCACCCGTAATGAGCAGGCAGAACATAGACCCTCCTCGCCGCCGTGGCGTGTGACACTATGGGAGGGAGCCGCAGCGACAGTCCGAGCGCGGACTACGCGGAGATGTTACGGTTCATCCGACTGGCGACGCCGAGGCCGAAAGGGCGGCTGACCGGCGGTTTCGGCGTTTCGAAGCGCCGGTAGGGACCGACGCGTCGGAGGGAGAGCGTCGTCGGTGGGGGAAGAGTCGTCGGTGGGGGGAGAATGTCGACCGAGGGGGCGTCGAGTCGGGCGAGGAGCGGTCGAACGGGAACGTCCGCTCCCGACTCCACGCGCTTTTTTCCGTCCCGGAACCATCGATGGGACATGGACGACGAACTCCGACGGGTAGCGGGCGCGCTCGCGGCGGCCGACACGGCCGTCGCGTTCACCGGCGCGGGGGTGAGCACCGCCTCGGGCGTCCCGAGCTTCCGGGGCGAGGACGGGATCTGGCGGACGGAGTTCGACCCGGACGATTTCCGGGTCGGTCGGTTCGAAGCGGATCCGTCGGGCTTCTGGCGCGACCGGCTGCGGCTCCACGAGGCGATGTTCCCGGGCGAGGTCGAGCCGAACGCCGCCCACGAGGCGCTGGCGCGGCTCGAAGACGAAGGCCACCTCGACGCCGTCGTCACGCAGAACACCGACGGACTGCACGCCGCCGCGGGGAGCGAGCGCGTCCTCGAACTGCACGGGAGCAACGCGCGCGTCGTCTGTCGCGGCTGCGGAAGCCGCGAGGACGCCGAGCCGATCCGCGAACGCGTCCGCGATGGGGAGCTCCCGCCGCGCTGCGAGTGCGGGGGCGTCTACAAGCCCGACGTGGTGCTGTTCGGCGAGATGCTCCCGGAGGGGGTGCTCGCCGAGGCGCGGCGGCTCGCGGCCGACAGCGACGTGTTCCTCGCCGTCGGATCGTCGCTCACCGTCGAGCCCGCCGCGTCGCTGCCTAGGCTCGCCGCCGCGGACGGAACGCTCGTGCTCGTCAATCTGGAGGAGACGCCCTGCAGCGACCGTGCCGACTTCGAGTTCCGCGCGGACGCGACCGAGGTCCTGCCCGCGCTTTCTGCGGAGCTCCGCGGTTGACGGACGAGGGTGCTCCGCGAGGAATCGAAGACGGCCGGCGCGACGGGCTGACGGCGGGGGTCCGCCGTCCCTCAGAAGTCTTCGACCAGCCGGCCGAGGTCGTCGACGGGGATGATCTCCATCGTCTGGGTGTCGAACCCGTACCGCCCGAGCGCGACGGAGATTTTGAACGCTTGATCCCGATTCTCGGCCTCGAACAGCACCAGGAAGTCGCGCTCGCCGAGGATCGCGTACGCGTCGACGAGCTCTCCCCCGAGTTCCTCGACGTCGGCCCGTATGTCGCCCCAGACGCTCGCGAGGTCCTGCACGTTCTGGAAGGCGGACTCGTGAACGTCGATCAGCGCCGAGTACGTGCCCATGGGTCGGCCTAGCGGGCACACTTCAAAAGCCGTTGCGGCTGTCGCGGGTGAGTTTCGCGCGCGCAAAACTATAACCCGTCCGTCCGTGGGTGCGGCCATGCCGACGGACCAGTTCAGCGTGGCGGGACAGACCGCCGTGGTTACAGGCGCATCCAGCGGGATCGGCAGAGCCATCGCCGAGCGGTTCGCCGCCGACGGCGCGGACGTCGCGATCTGCTCCCGTGAGCAGGAGAACGTCGATCCCGTCGCCGACGGGATAACCGACGACGGGAGCGGCGGCCGCGCGCTCGCCGTCGAGTGCGACGTGCGCGACCGCGACGCGGTCGAGGCGCTCGTCGAGGCGACCGTCGAGGAGTTCGGCGGCGTCGACGCGCTCGTGAACAACGCGGGCGCGTCGTTCATGGCCTCCTTCGAGGACATCTCGCCGAATGGCTGGGAGACGATCGTCGACAGCAACCTCACCGGCACCTACCACTGCACGCAGGTCGCCGGCGAACGCATGCGAGAGAGCGGCGGCGGGACCGTCGTCAACCTCGCGAGCGTCGCCGGCCAGCGGGGGTCGCCGTACATGAGCCACTACGGGGCGGCCAAGGCGGGGATCATCAACCTCACGACGAGCCTCGCCTACGAGTGGGCCGACAGCGGCGTCCGGGTCAACTGCATCGCGCCGGGGTTCGTCGCCACGCCCGGGGTCGAACAGCAGATGGGCGTCACCGCCGACGAGGTCGACCGCGACGAGGTGAAGCGTCGGATCGGGACGAGCGAGGAGATCGCCGATGTCGCGCAGTTCCTCGCCAGCCCCGCCTCGTCGTACGTCGTGGGCGAAACCATCACGGCCCAGGGCGTCCCGCGGGCGATGGAATCGCCCGACGCGTGAGCGGAGCCGTCGGGCTGGTCGGCGGCGATCTCCCGGAGCCGAAACGGTTGTCTCCCGTGGACCGCGAGAGGCGGGTATGCGCGTGAGCGTCATCGGCGGCGGCGGCGTTCGGGGAGAGGTGACGGAGACGGCCGCGGCGGTCGGCCGGTTGCTCGGCGAGCACGGTCACACGGTCGTCTGCGGGGGTCTCGGCGGAGTGATGGAGGCGGCCTGTCGCGGGGCGAAGGAGGCCGGCGGCGAGACCGTCGGCATCCTCCCGGGCGAGGATCCCGCGGCCGCGAACCGCTACGTCGACACGGCGATCGCCACCGGGCTGGGCCACGCGCGGAACGCCCTCGTCGTCATGAACGGCGACGCGGTCGTCGCGATCGACGGCGCGGCGGGGACGCTCTCGGAGATCGGCTTCGCGGGCGTGTTCGATCGGCCGGTCGCGGGGATCGGGACGCACGACGCGGCGGGCGTCGAGGCTGTCGAGACGCCCGAGGAGGCGGTCGAGTACGTGGAGTCGGCCCGTCGCTGACCGGCGGCGGACGCGGGAAGCGAGGCGGATCGTCCGGCGGCGATCCGGGACCGTCGTCTCCGAAATACGCTTCCCTTCTTTGAAGAAGGAGTGACCGACGTCCGACTTGAAGAGCCGAACGGCGTTCGTCCGGCGTTCGGGGTGGGCGAACCGTACGTCGTCGAGTACGAGGGCGAGCGATACCGGATCGAGGCGGAGGTTCTGGGCGGGTAGCGGGACCGGGAGAACAAAACGGGGCGATCAGGTACGCCCTCTCCTACCAGGTGCCGTGGAACGTGTCGAACGACAGCGAGTCGAGCGGTTCGTCGCCGACGGCGATCCGGTACTCCCCCGGCGTCAGCATCGGCTTGCGGAAGCGCGGGCCGTCGTCGGTCGTGATGCGCGGACACCCGGTGTTGACGAACGCGTCCATGTCGAAGTTCAGGAGGCGGTCGGGGGTCACCTCGTCCATCGTGATGAGGTAGGCGTTCTCGTTGTCGTCGAGGATCTCCTGGGCGACCTCCCACCGGCCCTGGCCGATCTTGGTGCAGAAGATGACGCCCCACTTCTCGGCGTCCATCGCCCGGTGGACCGCGGCGTAGCGCTGCTTCATGAACTTCTCCGTGTCCGCCACCGTGACGACGTTGTTGACCGGGTCGGCGATGACGACCGTCTTCTCGGGGTGTTCCATCGCGAGGCCGAGCGGGTGGAACTTCCCGCCGCCCACGTAGAGGATCTGGTCGGCGTCGACGTCGGCGCTGGCGTAGTTGCAGCCGAGCACCTGTCCCTCGTGGGTGAGCCGGTCGTCGCCCCTGCGGGTGTGGACGGCGAACCCGCGCTCTTCCAGCCAGTCGTACATCTCCTCGAAGCGGTTCATGTGCTGAGCCGTCGTCACGAGCCCCACGTCACCCTCCTCCAGTTCGTCCAGCGCCTCCTCCATGATCGGGAAGGGGTCGACGTTCGAGAACAGCGGGACGTAGATGATCTTGTCCGACTCCTTCATCGGCGAGTGACCGAAGTGGACGAACACGTCCGTCCGTCGCATCAGGTACGTGTCGAGGTCGCACGCGCCGTAGCAGGGCTGCCCGGAGAGCATGAACGTCACGTCGTCGCCGACGAGCGCGCGGAGGTCGTCCGCGACGGCCGGGCCCCGGCGCTTCAGCCCCTCGGGGAACTGGAGGCCGACCTTCTTCGCGTCGCGCTCCTCGATCGCCTCGACGATCCGCTCCAGCTCGTAGTCCCACTCCCGGTCGTGCTTGAGGGCCATCCCCGTCTTCCGGAGATCCCCCTCAGAATAGGCGTCCTGACTCATTGGCTCGTCTTTGCGGGTCAGGACGTTTAACAGGCGCGCTTCCGAGGGGCTCCTCGGGGCGGCGGCCTCTCGCACCGCCGGTCGGCGACTTCTCGCGCCGGGTGTGCGTCCGGGTCGCACGGAGGGCGCCGGCTTATCGCCGCGGCCGTCGTACGGACCGACATGTCCGACGAACCGCTCGCCTGTCCGGACTGCGGGGCCGAAATCGGGTCGAAAGGGGACCTCGAACCGGGGGAAACGGTGCGAGAACTGACGTTCGAGGAGCCGTCGTCCGCCGGCGACCGCCCGAGGGTCGTACTCGGCGCGGGCCAGCGGAACCTCTGGCTGTGCAAGAACTGCGGGAAGGTGCTCGGCGTCGGCTGAGTAGCTAATTCTGCGGTAGTACCACCGAGTGGAAACAGTTTTCACGGCCCGTCGCGCATCACCGCGCGTGACCGAGACACGGGGAGAGACGAGCGGGGGCGGCCTCCGAGCGCTCGTTTCCGAGACGGGACCGGGATGGGTGGCCGGCGCCATCGCGGCGGGGCCGGCGACGATGGCGAGCCTGCTCGCGGCCGGCGCGGCGTTCGGGTACGCGCTCCTGTGGGTCGTCGTCCTCTCGGCGGTCATGGGGGCGCTGTCGCAGTATCTCGCGATGCGGCTTGGCCTCCTGACGGAGGAGGGGATCGTGACGACCGTCGAGCGCCGGCTCGGCGACGGCTGGGCGTGGCTGCTGGTCATCGACGTCGTCTTGGCCGCGGGGCTGGCGCAGCTGGTCATCATGAAAACCGTCGCGGACGTGAGCGAGACGGTGACGGGCGTCGACGCGCGCGTCTGGGGCGTCGTCTGGGCGGTCGTCCTCGCGGTGGGGCTGGCGGGCGGCGGCTACCGTGTCGTCGAGTGGGGTGCGAAGCTCCTGGTTTCGGCGATCGTGCTCGCCTTTCTGCTCTCGGTCGCCGTCGTCCCGATCGACTTCGGGGCGGCCGCGACGGGAGTGATCCCGCGGATCCCCGCGGGCGTCGACGGCGCGCTCCTCGCCGCGGGCATCCTCGGCGGGGCGGTGCACGTCACGCTCGTCACGATGCACACCTACACGGTGCGGGCGCGGGGGTGGACCCGCGAGAACTACGGCCTGGCGACCGCCGACGTCGGGGCGTCGATGCTCGTCGCCTTCGGCGCCTACAGCCTCGCCATCTTCCTCGTCGCGGCGGGCGCGCTCCACGCGCCGGGGATCGACGCCGGGTCGCTGACCGCGACCGCCGCGGCGGAGGCGCTCGGCCCGCTCGTCGGCGGGCACGCGAAGTGGCTGTTTCTCCTCGGCCTCTGGGGCGCCGCGGTCTCGACGCTCGGCGGGAACACGGTCGTCCCGCCGTACCTCCTCGCGGACAAGCTCGGCTGGGGGACGGACCGGTCCGACCCGCGCTACCGGGGACTCCTCGCCGCCGTCGCCCTCGCCAGCGCGGGCGGCGCGTTCCTCGGCGGGGCCTTCTTCCCGCTTTTGGTGCTGGTGCTCGCGTTCGGGCTGGTCGGCACCCCGTTCGCGCTCGCGCTCGTCCTCTACCTCCTGAACGACTCCGGGACCGTCCCGCGGTCGCCGACGGCGCTCGCGAACGTCGGCGGGCTCGCCCTGATCGCGGTCAGCGCCGTCACGGCGGGGTCGTTCGTCCGCGAGCGGGCGGCCTCGGGCGTCGACGATCCGACGACCGCCTTCGTGGTGGCGTTCGCCGCGGCGCTGACCGCGGCGACGGCCCTCCTCGCGGCGAAGTTCGTGGGCGAGTGGGCGGGGGGCGGGTCGGCCCCCGATCCGGCGGATCGATGACCGGTCTGCCGTTTCCGCTCCGGGGAACGACGCTCCTGACGGGGCCGTCGCGGCGTTCGTCGAAGGACACGCCGCGGAGGCGGTGCACGAGCGCGATTGACGGCGACGCTGGGAACCCTGCCCAGCGAGACGACGGAAAACGGGTATAGGCGAGGCGCCCGTACCGCGGACGCATGAGCGACGCGCTCCCGCTCGAACACGTCCACGTCGAACCCGAGACGCCGACCGACGGCCGGGCTCCCGCGGTCTTCGTACTGCACGGCCGCGGCGCGAACGAGGAGGACCTCCTCCCCGTCGCTCGGCGGCTCCCCGACGACCTCCACGTGGTCAGCCTCCGTGCCCCCGACCGGCTGATGGGCGGGTACACGTGGTACGAACTGGACATGTCCGCCGGGGGGTTGCACAGGAGCCAGCCGGATGCCGAGGACTTCCGCCGGAGCCTCGACGTCGTCTCCGAGGCCGTCGACGCCGCGATCGAGGCGTACGACCTCGACGCCAACCGGATCGGGTTGCTGGGGTTCAGCCAGGGAGCAATCGTGAGCCTCTCGCTCCTCCTGGAGAACCCCGACAGATTCGCCTGGGTCGTCGCGCTCCACGGCTACCTCGCCGAGTCGCACGCGGATCTGTCGCCGGACGGCGTCGGGGGGAAGCCGGTGTTCGTCGCCGCCGGGTCGGCCGATCAGGTGATCCCGCCGTACCGCGCGGAGGCGGCGGCGGAGCGGCTGCGCGAGCTCGGCGCAGACGTGGAGTTCGGCGCATACGAGACCGCCCACGGCGTCGGTCCGGACGAGCTTCGAGACCTCGTGTCGTTCGTCGAGCGGCAGGTGAAGGGGTGAATCGGCCGCCGCGGCGCGGTGACGGCGGATCCGATCCTATCCGGCAGGCCTAAACGAATCCGGTCCCAAGCCGGTGTATGAGCGTCGAAACCACCTCGCTTGAGGACCTCGGCCGCGAACTGGGCGAGGCGATCGCCGGGACGCCCGAACACCGGGCGTTCGAGGAGGCGAAGGAGGCCGTCGAGAACGACGAGGAGGCCCAGGAGCGGATTTCGGAGTTCGAACAGCTCCGCCAGGAGTTCATGGTCGCCCGCCAGACGGGGCAGGCGACGCAGGAGGGGCTCCGAAAGGTCCAGCGGGCCCAGCAGGAACTGCACGCGCTGCCCGTCATGGAGGAGTACCTGGAGGCGCAGGACGTCCTGCAGGAACGACTGGCGGAGATCAACGAGGCCATCTCGGAGCCCCTCGCGGTCGATTTCGGCGGCGAGGCCGGCGGCTGCTGTCACGACTGACCCGAATCGGGCCAGAGCGCGGGCGTCTGTTACCGTCCGCTCCGCGCGACGGTCAGCGGTATAATTACCTTTCCAGTCTCGTGTAACAATCCTTTTATTCGCTCGTCCCCAGGTACGCGCGCAAACGGATTCACCGAGGAATCATCGGCGGACGAACCGTCTTTCCCGCGGGAGGGGCAGCCGCGCGTCGAACCTCGGCGCGGGACGGACGATTCCGCTCGCCCTCCGCACAGTTCGCAAACAGACTCACAGAGGCATATGAACCCCGCAAACCCCACCGACGAACCCTCCCTGCGAGACACGTACTCCGAACGCGTCATCGACGGCACGCTGTTCGCGCTGATCTCCGACCCGCGAAACGAACACGCGTGGATCCTGTCGGATCGAATGGTATCCGTCGAACCGTAGCGCCCGTCCGACGATCGCCCGCTCGATTTTTCCGCCGAATAGCCCTCGCGTCCGACGATCCGGACCGCTGTTCGAAGCCGGAGCGGCGTCGATAAGCGACCGTATAAATTATTTCTCGCTATATCAAATTCCGTTCGTCTCTCGAGAGACGGCATTCGGTATCCGACAGTTCGGTCGACCGGGCGCGCACCTATCCCTCACCCTCCGTTCGATCCCGCCTCGAAAGCGGCGCGAGCGGAAGGCGGGTCACCTGAAAGGCGTTCTCGTCTTCGTCGGCGAGGCGCGCCGGAGCGCGGTCCTCAACCACGACCGAATCAGCCAGTCGGACTCACTCGTCGTCGGAAAAGCCGATCTCCTCGTGAGGGCCCTCACAGAAGGGTTCGGCCCGCGATCCGCCCCGGCGACACGGCGTCGCCTCGGCGGCGCGAACCGTCGAGTCGTCGTCGGACCCGCGGCGTTCGAACTCGCCGCGGAGCAGAATGGGGCCGCCCGAGGGGAACCACCGTCAGCGTCACCTCCGCCAGCGCGTCTCTTTACTCGATCCGGTCGCTCACGCGGTTTCGACGACCAGCGTCCGCTCGCCGTCCGGGTCGGCCTCAACGAGCACCTCCGCGCCGCGGTTCGTCTCGCGGGTCTCGTAGCAGACCTCCTCGCCGTCGAGCGCGACGGACGACACCTCGGCGTCGCGCGGGATCGTGTGGCCGACGACGAGTTCGTCGAGGCCGACGGCGGCGTCGACGGTCGTCTCGTACGTCGACCCGTCGGCGTCGACGGACACCGCGACGGAACCGTCGCCGAGCCGGATGTTCTCGCCCGAGAGGCCGGACGACGCCTGCGGCGGCACCTGCGGGACGACTTCGAGCCGCCCGCGACCCAGATCCGGTCGGACGCCGAGGTGCTGGTGGACGACCGGCCAGACCGTGCCGTACGCGCCCCACGCCTGGAGGACCATCGCGCGCTCCGTCAGCGGCAGGTCGATCGACCGGCCGTAGTCGGGCGACGGGGCGATCTCGGGCATCGCGCCGGGCTGTTCGTCCGGCAGGAACTGCAGCTCCGCGTTCGCGTTCAGGTAGTGCTCCTGCCGGTCGGGGCCGAGGCGACCGTAGTTACCCTCGCCGACGGCCATGATCGCGGTGTTGAGCGTGAAGATCTGGCGCTCCGAGGGGACCTCCGAGACGTGCTCGTCGCAGCTCGGCCCCGGGTTCCCGTCCTCCGCCTCCGTCGGACCGGTGCCGGTGTGGTACAGCCCGAACTCGTCGGTGTAACAGCCCCGCTCGCGCTCTTCGAGCGCGGCGGTGCCGTGATCTTCCGCCGCGAGGCCGGGCCGCGGGGCGCCGGCGGAGTCGCGGAGTTCGATCTCCATGGGCGTCACGCCGATCCAGTGGCGCTGGAACACCTGCTCGTTGTCGGGGTTCGAAAGGGAGTCGGCGTACTGCGTCGCGCCCTCGCGTCCGAACCACCAGGTCTCCTCGAACCGCACTTCCAGCGACTTCGCCCGACCCTCGGCCCACTTCTGGGTCGCGGTGTCGCCTTTGCTCCGCGCCATGTCAGCGAGGTCGCGGAGGCCGCGGATCGTGTAGACGGCCACGTCGAGCTTCTCCTCGCCCATGCCGGGGCGCTCGACGTTCCCGTGCCCCCCCGGCCAGCCGTCGCCGTCCTCGTCGAGCTCCTCGAGGACGTACTCCATGTTCCGCTTGGCGAAGTCGTACATCTCGTCGCGGAACTCGTCGTCGCCCGTCCAGCGCCAGATCAGGGCGACCGCGCTCGGAAACTTCGACGTCTCGTCGGTGTTCCCCTCGTCGGCGTTCGAGCCGAAGTAGACGGAGCCGTCGAACGTGACCTCGTGGACGACCTTGCCGCTGCCGTCGTTGTCGATCTCGCTGATCTCCCTGAGCGACCGCAGGTGGTCCTTGATCGGCTCGAACTGACCGACCGCCACGCTCGCAAAGGCCGTGTACTCGCCGTCGGTGGCGAACAGCCACGGGTAATCGGGGAAGCCCGCGCCCAGGAACCGGACTCGATCGACCACCCCCTCGGGCTCGGGGTAGTTCTCCCCGGCGTTGGTCTCCCGGATGTCGAGGTTTTCGACGGTCAGGACGGAGTCCGCGAGGTTCTGCTTGCTCCAGTCGATGCTCTCCGCCAGGCGCGGGTTGTCGGGGAGGTCGAGCCTCGTGTTCTCGCCGAACTCGACCCGCGATTCGACCTTCTCCGCGAGCGCGCCCTCGGGGTCGTCGAGCGCCGCGTCGAGTTCGGCGAGCGCCGCGTCGACAGCGTCGTCGGGGTCCGGTCCGTCGAAGTCGGCCCCGGCGACCGCGAACCAGACGGTCTCCGTCTCGCCGTCCGCGACCGCCACGTCGTACGCGAGCCGGCCGCCCTTTCCGTTGCCGAACTCCGTGTCGTCGCAGCGGTCGGGCGCGTCGCCTTCCGCCGGGCAGATCGTCGCCGGATCCTGCGGCCCGCGGTAGTCCTCGCCCGTCTCCCCGTCGACCGGATCGAGGGTCGAGCCGACCACCGCGGCCCAGTCGTGTTCGAGAGCGTTCTCGACCGGTGGCGTCCCCCGATCGCGGAAGACGAGGCGCTCGCCGTCGAACTCGACCGCGTCTTCGGTGTTGTGTTCGAGCTGCGAGGGGTCCGTCCAGCCCCACGGGTACGACTTCATCAGCTCCGAGTGCGCGTCAACCTCGAGCGTGAAGCGCTCCTCGCCGTCGGTCGCCGTGAAGTGCAGCCCGATGAGGACCGCGCGAACCCCGTCGGGCGCGAACTCGGTGCGGCTGATCTCCAGCGAGCCGCGGGCGGGGAAGTCCATCCGGGCGTGACCGTACCCGCTCGTGAAGCGCTCCGCGGGTTCGATCCACTCGCCGTCGACGCCGAACCAGATGCCGTCGAGCAGTTTGATCGGCGGGCTCCAGACGCCGCCCATCTCGCCGCGGACGTGCCACCCCATCGCCGGGAACCGACCGTCCTGCGTGCCGACAACGTAGGCCCGGTCGCCGGTGACGACGTACCGCCGGTCTTCGAGCCGGTCGGCGACGGACAGCGCGGGCGAGTCGACGTCGATCGGAGCCGACGCGTCGTCCGCTGTCGTCCGATCGACGAGCGACGGGTGCGCGAGAAGCGTCCCCGCCGCCGCGGTGCCCGCCAGAAATCGTCGTCGCGAGAGCCGATGAGCCGCCGAGTGATTGTCGTTCATACCTACCGGGAGCAATTTTTTATCCAATACATAGTAATTTTTGTCGCACTATCACGAACTTCCAGTAAGTATACGTGAATTGTTGAGTATATAATACGATCGTGTAAATAAAGCGGGACCGAGGCGGGATGGCCGTTCGAAGCGGAGCGGCTTCGGCGCGGATCGGTTTCGACGCGCGTCCGCCTCAGCGGGGATCGCTCTCGAAGCGTCGGAGGCGAGCGGTGACGGCCCTGCCGGGACGCTCCCGGTCGCCGGCCGAACGAGACTGTCGCTCGGACGAACAGACGCAATGGTTAGCTGAGCGCGGGTCGTCTCTACCCCCATGGCAAATGTGCGTCTATCGACAGTAAGTCGGAGTGCGGGGATCTTCGTCGCCGTCATCGTCCACGGATTCGCGCTGCTGAACGCCGACGCCGTACGGGGCGCGCGGCACCGCATCCGGACGCGACGGAGGGTGGTCGGGCGGCGATGACGGCGTCCGATCCCGCCCGGCCCGGAGCGCCCGCGAATCCGACGGAGGAGTTCGACGACGCGTCGCTCAGCGACGCGGAGCACGAGAAGGGGGTCGACCGGCTGATCGGCTTCAGCGACGGGGTGTTCGCCATCGCCATCACGCTGCTGGTGTTGAACATCGAGGTCCCGGACGGGCTCCCCCCGGGGACGTCCGCCGCGGCGTTCGTGCTCGCCGAGTGGCCGGACATCGTCAGCTACGTGATCAGTTTCCTCATCGTCGGGAACTACTGGGTCATCCACCACCGCGTGTTCCAGCGCATCGTCCGGTACGACTGGAAGCTGCTGTGGCTGAACATCGGGTACCTGCTGCTCGTCGCCTTCGTCCCGTTCACGACGGCGCTGCTCGGCGACTACACCGGTCAGTTCGCGGTCGCCCTCTACGCGGGGACGCTCGCGGCCATCGGGGTCGTTTTCGCCGTCCTCTGGTGGTACGCGGCCAGTCACAAGGGGTTGACGCGGCGACCGCTCGACCGCGAGCAGGTGCGGTACGGCGTCCTCAAGTCGCTCGTCCCCTCCGCGGTGTTCGCCTTCTCCGTCGGGCTGTCGTTCTACAGCGCCAGGTTGGCGATGTACTCCTGGCTCCTCCTTCTGGCGTCGGACCCGTTCTTCGACCGGATCGTCCGCCCGAAGGGCGAGGCGGAGCCCGGGTGACGAGGGGTGAGGGGTGATGAGAGATCAAGGGCGACGAAGGTTCAAATGCGAAGCCGGAACCACGGACGGGTATGCTCGCGATCGCCGGGGGGAAGGGAGGGAGCGGGAAGACGACGACGACGCTCGGGCTGGCCGCCGCGCTCGACGGTCCGACGCTCGCCGTCGACGCGGACGGGGACATGCCGAACCTCCACACGCTGGCCGAGGTCGAGCGGACGCCGACCCTGGGCGACGCGCGGGGCGACCCCGCCGCCGTCGCCCAGCCGTACCCGGCCGACGACGGCGTGTCGGTGCTCCCGGCGCCGGTCGGAGGCGACGCCGACGTATCGGAACTCCTCGTCCGCCTGTCGACGAGCGAGGCGGACGCGACGGTGCTCGTCGACTGCCCCGCCGGCGCGGGACCGGACGCGGCCGCGCCGCTTCGCGCGGCCGACGGCGTCCTGCTGGCGTCGACGCTGTGTGCGCCCGGGCTGCGCGACGCGGCGAAGACCGCGGCGATGGCCCGGGCGCTCGGAACGCCCGTTCGCGGCGCGGTGCTGACGCGAACCCGGCTCGCGCCCGACCGGCTCGCGGACCTGCTCGGCTGTCCGGTCCTGGCGGCGGTGCCCGAGGTCGATCCGCCGGTGCTCCGCGATCCGGCGGTCGAGGCGGCCTACGCGCGAGTCGCCGCGGCGCTCGGTCCGGAGGAAGACATATAAGCGCCGAGATAGATACTACGCGGTATGTCCGGCCGGCTCCCGACGGGAATCACGGTGCTCGACCGCCAGCTCGGGGGTGGGATACCGGCCGGAAGCGTCGTGCTGCTCTCGGCAGACCCCGCGAGCCAGTCCGAGCTGTTCCTCTACGAGCTCACCGCCGCCCGGGGGACGCTGTATCTCACGACGGTCCGGTCGCCGTCCAGGACGCGCTCGACCGGACGAACACCCGCGTCGGCCGCCCGACGATCCGGGACGTCGGCGCCGACACGCCGCTCGACCACGCGAACCGGCTCGTCGGGGCGCTCCCCGAGAGCGCGAACCTCATCGTCGACGTGGTCGACGTGCTGGAGCGGTGCGGCTCGGCCCGCTACCGGAACTTCCTGAACGAACTGCAGACGCACATGGTCAACACGGGCGGGGTCGCGGTGCTGCACGCGCTCGACGGCCGATCGGTGCCGGACAACCGCGACCTCACGGAGCACATGGCGGACGTGGTGTTCGAGCTCCGGACGGGAGTGAAGGGGTCGGAGATCGAGAACCGACTCGCCGTGCCGAAGTTCCGCGGCGGCGCGGCGCTCGACGAGACGATCAAGCTGAAGCTCGCGGAGCGGGTCACCATCGACACCAGCCGCGACATCGCGTAGCTGGCCGGGCTGGACGAGGTGCCGGAAAAGGCGAGATCACAGCGCGAAAAACAGGATCGTGCCGACCGTCACCGCCGCGATCAGCGCCGACCACGTCGCTACGGTGTCGTACCGCGAATACGGGCCACCCTTGCGGGTGAAGACGTAGAGGAAGTACACGTACAGCGGCGAGAGGCGGGCGACGAGCCCGACGTCGAGGCCGAGCCCGTAGCGGAGGACGGCGGTGAGCGCGACCGTACACCCGGCGGCGACGGCGGCGACCTGCAGGTCGTCGGTGATCCCCAACTCCTCTGCGGCGTCCATGTCGGCGACTGGGCGCGAACCGCTAAAGAAAATCCCGGTTTCGAACCGCGGCGCGGGCGTCTACTCCTCGGTCGCGTCGCCTTCCGACTCGTCGGATTCGGCCGCTTCCGACTCGTTGCCGGCCTCGGATTCGCCCGCTTCGAGGTCCGACTCTTCCAGTTCCTCGACGATCTCGTCGGCGTCGACGTCGACGTCCTCGAGCGCCGCTTCGATGTCGGCGCCGCCGGCGCCGCCCATCATACCGCCCATGCCGCCCATCATGCCGCCCATGCCCTCGATGGTCTCCTGGACGATCACGCGGTCGAGGTCCAGGCGGTCCATGACGTCCTGGGCGATCTGCTGCTTCGAGAAGAGCCACTGCTGGTTCATCGTCATCTGCGGCGTCGCCTCGATGTACAGCGTCTCCTTCTCGACGGTCTCGACCTCCGTCTCGGGCTCCGCGTCCTCGTCCTCCTCGTCGGGCTCGACCAGCGTCTCCTCTTCGACCTCGTCGGTCTGGATCCAGACCTCGGGTTCCTGCTGGAGGTACATACCGAGCAGGCCCTCGGCCTGCTCCTCGCGGTCGTCGACGAGGTCGACGATCTCGTACTCGTACTCGAGGTCCTCGCCGGCGAGAGGGTGGTTGAAGTCGACGCGGGCCCGACCGCCGATGATCGTCTCCAGGTGGCCCTGCTGGCCGTCGATGGTGACGCGCGCGCCGGGGTACCGGTCGTCCTCGGAGATCTTGTCGGCGCTGACCGTCCGCACGTCGTCGGGGTCGAACTCGCCGAACGCCTCGGCCGCCGGGATCTCGACCGTCCCGGAGTCGCCGGGCGCTTTGCCCCGCAGTTCCCCGTCGACCTTCTCGAAGACGTGTCCGGCGCCGACGACGATGACGCGCGGCGAGAAGTCGTAGTCCTCGTCGTCGATGCCCGCCTCCTCGGCGACCTCCTTTCTCGTCGTGTCGACGACGGTGTCCTCTTCGATCGTTCGGACCGTGTAATCGAGCCTGACGAAGTCGCCCTCCTGGATCCCGCCTTCGGTCTCCTCCGGGGACTCCTCCGATGCGTCGGCGTCTACCGGCTCCTCCGCCGACTCCGCCTGCTGTTCATCGCTCATGTAGGGTACGTCTCCCGTGCGACCCTTAAGAATCACGTTTCGAACCGCGCGAAAGATGCGCGGCGCGGCCGTTCGTCGGCCGTCGCGGAACCGACGGGAGTTCGACGGGCGCGGCAGGACGGCTACGGATCGGCGAGCAGCCCGCGGACCCCCGGACTCGATCGACGGGACGCGAACCGCCGGGCGGTTGATCCGCGGCCGCCGGGGCGCTCCGATCCGCCAAGCGGATCATAATATGACCCAACCAATGTAGGTGTAATCCCTATTCATCCGGATCGTTCATTGACGATCAGGATGTCAAAAGGCACCACACACCACGCACGGGTGAACAGGCGGACGATGCTGAAACTGGGAGGTGCTGTCGGCGTCGGCGCGCTCGCCGGTTGCGCGGGACAGGCTGACGAGAGCGCCGGCGGGAATCAGGCGGGAGAGGGCGACGGCTCCGGCGGCGGAGGCGGCGGAACGTTCTCGGGAGAGGTGACGGTCACGCACTGGCCGCTCCTCATGTACGCGCCGCCGTACCAGATGGCGCTGGAGAAGGGGTACTTCGAGGAGGAGGGGATCGACCTGAAGAACGTCGTCGGCAGCAGCGGCGGCGGCACCACGGTCAGAAACGTCGTCACCGGCGGCCTCCCCTTCGGAGAGGTCGCCACGCCGGCGGCCGTCAACGCCTACTACGCGGGGGCGCCGCTGACGATCATCGCCGGGTCGACGAACTCGCCGGGGACGATCAACTGGGTCGCGAAGAAGGGCTCCGACGTGACGTCGATCGCGGACCTGAAGGGGAAAACCGTCGGCTACACGAGCGCGGGGTCCGTCACGGAGAACTCCTCCGCGCTCGCCGTCAAGCGGGCGGACGGGATCAGCGTCGACGAGGTGACGTTCAAGGCGATGGGGGGCCTGAGCGAGGGGCTGACGGCGCTCGACGGCGGTTCCATCGACGCCGCGGCGCACCTCGATCCCGTGTTCTCGAAGCAGCAGGCCGACGGCGAGCCCTGGCAGGTCGTCTTCTGGGCGAAGGACTACCTCGACACGTTCCAGCAGACGGTCGTCATCGCCGGCCCCGACGTGCTGAAGGACGACCCCGACGCGGTGAGGGGCTACTTGCGCGCTCGGGCGCGAGGCGTCGAGTTCATCCGGGAGAACCCGGACGAGGCGGCGGAGATATTCGCGTCGTACAACGACGGCTACGACGCCGACGTCATGCGGAGTTCGCTGGAGAACGTCGAGCCGGACAGGTACTACTCGACGAACGAGTTCGACCCCGAGGGGCTCGCGACCATCGAGGAGGGGATGAAGAACATCGGCCTCATCGATCGGGACGTCGAGTGGTCGGAGATCGTCGACCAGTCGTTCCTTCCCGAGGGCAAGCGGGTCGACCTGAGCGCCGTCGGATCGGCCTGACTATGCTGGAGATCGACAACGTCTCGAAGACGTACGGACTCGGCGACGACCGCACGAGCACGGTGAAGGCGCTCGACAGCGTCGACATGACGATCGACCGGGGGGAGTTCGTCTCGATCATCGGACCGACGGGGTGCGGCAAGAGCACTCTGTTCGAGCTCATCGGCGGCCTCGTCGAGCCGACGGAGGGGCGGATCCGCATCGAAGGCGATCCGGTGACCGGGCCGGATCCGCGGATCGGGATGGTGTTTCAGAGCCACAGCACCTTCCCGTGGCTGTCCGTCCTCCAGAACGTCACGTTCGGCCTGCGGATGAACGGCGTCGACAAGGCCGAACGACGCCGACGCGCGACGGAGATGCTGGATCTCGTCGGGCTCACCGGGTTCGAGAACGCCCGACCCTCGGAGCTGTCGGGCGGGATGAACCAGCGAGTCGCCATCGCCCGGACGCTCGTCATGGAGCCCGACATCGTCCTGATGGACGAGCCGTTCGGCGCGCTCGACGAGCAGACGCGGCTCATCCTCGGCGAGGAGCTGCTCCGCATCTGGCGGGAGACGGGGGCGACGATCCTCTTCGTCACGCACAACATCAACGAGGCGGCCCAGCTGTCGGATCGCATCGCCGTGATGAGCGCCAGGCCGGGACGGTTCAAGGCGATCGTCGAGAACGACATCCCGCGCCCGCGCGACGGCGACACGATGACGACCGCCGCGTTCAACGACCTCGTCCAGCGGCTCTGGAACGAACTCAAGGACGAGAGCAGACGCGGCCTCGAGCAGAAGACCGGCCGGCGCGTGGACGCGGAATCGGGCGACGGCGCCGAAGCGAAGGCGGAAACGCGCCCCGCGGACACATGAGCACGATCACCGACATCGGACCCTCGGCGTCGCTGCCGCTGACTCGATCGCAGCGGGTGAAAGCCGCCCGCGGGGCTATCGTGCTCGGCTTCCTCGCGTTCGTCGAGTTCGGGCCGACGGTGGGGCTCGTCGATCCGACGACGCTCATCCCCCTGTCGGCGATGCTCGGGGAGCTCTGGACGCTCCTGTCGACGGGGGCGCTCGAACCGCACGTCGTCCAGACGTTCTCCGCGGTGTTCGGCGCGTTCGCCCTCGCGCTGCTGACCGGCGTTCCCGGCGGCGTCCTCCTGTGGAAGGTCGAGACGCTGAAGGAGATTCTCGACCCGTACCTGCTCATCTACTACGCGGTTCCGTTCTTCGCCTTCTACCCGCTCCTCATCTCGATCATGGGCCTCGGGATCGCCCCCATCGTCGCCATCGCGTGGGGGTTCAGCGTCGTCATCGTCGTCACGAACACGGCGTCGGGACTCGCCGAGATCCCGGAGGTGTACGTGAAAGCCGGCCGCGACATGAATCTCACCCCGCGGCAGCTGCTCCAGCACGTCTACTTCCCGGCGGCGGTCCCGTACGTCTTTACGGGGCTGAAGCTCGGATTCATCTACGCGCTCATCGGCACCATCGCGAGCGAGTTCATCCTCGCCGACAGCGGCCTCGGCTGGCTCATCTCCTTCAACTACGACAACTTCGACGTCCGCGGGATGTACGCCGCGATGCTGCTCGTGGTCCTCCTGGCCCTGGCTGTGAACGGCCTGCTCATCGCGATCGAAAAGCGCCTGTACCGGCGGGTGAGAGCGTGAGCGTCGACACCGGCGGGCGGCTCCGCGGGGTCGACGCGGTGACCGCCGGACGGCTCCTTGTCCCGGTCGCGCTCGTCCTGCTGTGGCAGGCGCTCGCGACGGTGGCCGGGGAGTTCGCGCTGGCGACGCCCGCCGCGACCGTCGGCGAGCTCCTCGGCGGCTTCGCCGACGGGTGGCTGCTCGCCGATCTGCGGATCACGCTCTTCACGCTGGCGGTCGCGTACGCGCTGGCCGTCCTCGTCGGGGTCTGGGTCGGCGTCGCGCTCGGCCTCAGCGACTTCTGGCGGGAGGTGTTCGAGCCGCTCATCCTCGGCGTCTACTCCGTCCCGAAGGTGACGCTCTACCCCGTCTTCCTGTTCGTCTTCGCGCTCGGGGTCGAGTCGAAGATCGCCTTCGGCTGGTTCCACGGGGTGTTCCCCGTGGCGATCCTCACCATGGCCGCGATGGAGACCGTGGAGGACGACCACCTGAAGATCGGCCGCTCGCTCCTCCTGTCGCGGTGGCAGACCTTCCGCGAGATCATCGTCCCGTCGATCCTTCCGGGGCTCGTGATCGGACTCCGCCTCGGGTTCAACCTCACGTTCCTCGGCGTGGTCCTCGGGGAGATGTTCGCCTCGCGCGCCGGGCTGGGGTACACGCTCGTCGAGTACATCGTCGGCGCGCAGATCGCGCGGATGCTGGCGATCATCGTCGTGCTCGTCGCCGTCGCCGCCGCCGTCAACGTCGCCTTCTTCGCCGCGGAAAAGCGCCTCGGCGCGCGCGGCGGGGAGACGGCCGACGTGCGGATGTGAGGCGGCGGGGGCGGAAGTCTTTTTACCCGGCGTCCGGATCTTCCGGTCGTCTTCTCTCGGCCGTAGCCCCGGCACCGCGCCGCGAACGGCCGACCGCCGCGCGTCACGCGGCGAACCACTATGAGACAGGACGCACACAACAGACTCGCGTCGCAGTTCGCTACTCACAGAATCGTTCGTCGGCTCCACGACGTCCCGCCCCACGAGGTGTACGAAGTCCGCGTTGACGGCCGGCGCGCCGTCTACAAGGGCGACACCGGCCCGACGGGGAGTGCCGCCACCGAAGGGCGCGTGATCGCGTTCGTCGGCGATCGGACCTCCGTACCGGTGCCCGAGGTCCTGCTGGTCGGAGACGACTACTACGTCGCCGCCTGGCACCCGAACGCTCCAGCGCCCGACGAGGGACGGGAAGTGGACGAAACGTGGGCGAGGGCCGCGGGTCGGGCGCTCGCGACGCTGCACGACGAAACCGCCCCGCTTCTCGACGGGTACGGTCAGTTTCACCCGGAAGACGACGGGGTTGCGACCGCCGGAGAGGACGACTGGCGCGCGGCCGCTATCGCGTACGTCCGCCGTCACCGCCCGGTTCTCGCGCGGCACGGACACGCCGACGCCGCGGACGCCGTCGCCGACTTCCTGGCCGACCGTCCGGAGGTCTTCGCCGGCTCGGACGGTCCCGTCTGCTGTCACGGCTGGGCGACGCCCGAACACGTCGCTGTGGTCGACGGACGCGTCGCCTGCGTGGTGGACTTCGAGCACGCGATCGCGGCACCGGGCGAGTTCGACTACTGGCGGACCGCCCTCCCGACGTTCGATCCGGATACCGACGCCTCGCAGCGGGCGTTCCGGGACGGGTACGAGTCCGTTCGATCGATCCCGGCCGGCTTCGAGCGCCGGAGACCGCTCTACGTCGCGCTGAACGGGGTCTACTACCTCGAGTCGCTGTACGTACAGAACCAGTACGGAGCGGAAGAGACGGCCGAACGCGCCGAGCGGTTCAGAAACGGCGTTTTCGCGGCCCTAGAGGGCATCTCGTAGGGGACCTCGGCCTCCCGTCGGACGGTTCCGTCCTCACCCGCTTCATCGGGTCCGCCGCTCCGTCGGGGACGAAATCGCGAAGACCTCCCTTTTCGGCGAATAGCGCGGTTAGTACCGTGGTCGGAGACGACCGCGAATCAGCGCGCCCGGACGCCGATGCGGGGCCGGGAGTGGGGGTCGTCGTCGAGCAGCTGCGAGAGCAGTTTCGCCTCGGCTTTCCGGAGGTGTTCGAGGAAGGTCGCCCGGCTGATGTCCAGGTCGGCGGCGAGCTCCTCGCTCGTCGCCTCGCGCGGCCAGCGGAAGTACCCGCGGGAGAAGGCGTGCTCGATCACCTCGCGCTGGCGGGCGGTGAGCACGGAGCGCGGCTCGTCGTACTTCGTCAGCTTCCCGAGCGTCACCGTGCCGATGTCCTTGAAGTCGGCGACGATGTCCTTCAGGTCCTCGCGCCGGAAGACGAGGACGTTGTACACGCGCTGCGTGTCGGAGATGTAGTTCTGCCGGCGGAGTACCCCGTGGTTCTTGTACACGGCGGAGTACGCGCCGCAGGAGGGCTTGGTCACGAGGAGCTGCTCGTCGCCGATCGCGTCGAGGTGCAGCACCTCGTCGGACTCCGCGAGGCACCGGTGAGCCGTTTCGAACTCCTCGCCGGCGTCGACGATGAACGTCACCTTGTGATCGTGGAGCTCCTCGATCTCGATGCGTAGCGGGCTCGTCACGCGCCGCGACAGCTCCGAGAGCACGCACGCCTTCTCCTGCTTGAGGTTGAGTTCTGCCTGGAACATCGGAGACACCGGTCCGGAACCGTGATAATCGATAATGCGGATATGGGACCTAAAACCCTTCGTCAAACGTTCGCACGCGTCTCCCCGCCGATAAAGAGGGCGGAGGGGCGGGACGACCGGAGCGCGGAGTCCCCGCAGGCGAGAGCGAGGATTCGGGAGCCGGCGGGCGGCGACATAAAGACCCGACGAGCATCGGGGAACGCCATATGCAGAGTTGCGCGCTAACAGTACTCATGCCAACGATAGCCGAGCAGATCCTCTCGGCGAAGGTGGGGCGACCGGTCGAGCCGGGCGAGATCGTCCGCGCGCCCGTCGACTTCGCCTTCGGACACGACATCACGCTGCCGCCCGCGATCGAGGAGTTCGAACGATTGGGGGTCGAAACGGTGTTCGATCCCGAGCGGATCGCGGTCATTCCCGATCACCTCGTCCCGGCGCACAACGAGTACGCCGCCGAACTGTACGGCGCCTGCGAGGCCTTCGCTGCGGAGCACGGGACCGTGTTCTACCCGCAGGGCTCGCAGGGGCAGGAGCACGTCGTCGTCCCCGAGGACGGGCTCGTGAAGCCCGGCGACCTAATGGTCGGCGCGGACAGCCACAGCTGCACCGAGGGCGCGCTCGGGGCGTTCGCGACCGGCGTCGGCTCGACGGACCTCGCCTTCGCGATGGCGTTCGGCTGGCTGTGGCTCCGCGTCCCCGAGACCACGCGGGTGGAGTTCGTCGGCGAGCCGGACCCCTGGGTGTGCGGCAAGGATCTGGTCCTCGCCGCGCTCGCCGAACTCGGCGTCGACGGCGCCGTCTCGCACGCGATCGAGTTCGGCGGCCCGGTCGTGCGCGACCTCCCGATGGACGACCGGTTCACCCTGGCGAACATGGCGATCGAGGCGGGCGCGGCGACGGGCATCGTCGAGCCCGACGGGATCACTCGCGCCTTCGCGGACGCGCACGCGGGCGGGGAGTACGCCATCTACGTCCCCGACGACGACGCCGAGTACGCGACCGTCGCGACGATCGACTGCGACGGGATGGAGCCGCGGGTCGCGGTGCCCAATCTGCCGGCGAACGCAGTCTCCGTCTCCGAGGTGCAGACCGAGGGAGTCGAGATCGACCAGGCGGTGATCGGCTCCTGTACGAACGGGCGGGAGTCGGACCTCCGCGCCGCCGCGGAGGTGCTCGACGGAAGCGAGGTCGCAGAGGGGGTGCGGCTCATCGTCACCCCGGGCTCGCGGCGGCTCGAACGACTCTGCGTCGAGGAGGGCTGGACAGCGACGTTCCTCGACGCGGGGGCGACGATGGAGAACCCCGGCTGCGGGGCGTGCTTCGGCCAGCGGACGGGGGTGCTCGACGCGGGCGAGATCGCGGTCTCGACGACGAACCGCAACTTCACCGGGCGGATGGGCCACCCCGAGAGCGAGGTGTACCTGGCGAGCCCGGCCGTCGCGGCCGCGAGCGCGGTCGCGGGCGAGATCGCCCACCCCGAGGAGGTGGCGTAGGTGGGTCGCGCGTTCGTCTTCGGCGACGACGTCGACACCGACGCGATCATCCGGGCCGAGCACGTCACCTCCGCCGACCCGGACGCGCTGGCGGCGCACGCGATGGGCGGCGCGGATCCGACGTTCGCGGGGCGGTTCGAGCCGGGCGACGTGGTCGTCGCCGGAACCAACTTCGGCTGCGGCTCCTCCCGCGAGCACGCGGCGCTGGCGCTCAAAGGCGCGGGCGCGTCCGCGGTCGTCGCCGAGTCGTTCGCCCGCATCTTCTTCCGCAACGCGATCAACGTTGGCCTCCCCGCGCTCCGGGTCGAGTCGACCGCGGGGATCTCCGAGGGTGACGCCCTGCGCGTCGACGTCGGCGAGGGCTCCGTGACCGACGAGACTACCGGCGAGGTGCTTCGGGCGGCGTCGTACCCGGCGTTCCTGCGCGAACTCGTCGACGCGGGCGGGCTGATCGAGTACGGCCGGCGGCTGCTCGCGGAGGGTGGCGAGGGGCCCGACGGACCCGCGTCTCGCCGAGCCGGGACCGGAGGTCCTTAGCCCGTAGAGGACCAAGGGGCGGCGATGACAGACCACCGAAACGCGGAACTGGCGACGCTCGCGGGCGGCTGCTTCTGGTGCGTCGAGGCCCCGTTCGAACGGCTGGAGGGGGTGCTGTCCGTCACCTCCGGGTACGCCGGCGGGACGACGGAAGATCCGACCTACGAGGAGGTGTGCTCGGGCGAAACCGGCCACGCCGAGGTCGTCCAGATCGCCTACGATCCCGACGCGATCAGCTACCGGGAGCTACTGGAGGTCTTCTTCACGATCCACGACCCGACGCAGCTGAATCGGCAGGGACCGGACGTCGGGAGCCAGTACCGCTCGGCCGTCTTCTACCACGACGACGAGCAGCGGGAGACGGCGGAGGCGCTCATCGAGGAGCTGGAGGCGGCGGGGGCCTACGACGACTCCATCGTGACCGAGGTCGAGCCCCTGGAGGCGTTCTACGA
Organism: Halegenticoccus soli; assembly: GCF_002844195.1. Taxonomy (GTDB): domain Archaea; phylum Halobacteriota; class Halobacteria; order Halobacteriales; family Haloferacaceae; genus Halegenticoccus; species Halegenticoccus soli. Next base: position 126,165 of record NZ_PEND01000006.1, on the reverse strand, counting down.
GGCCGAGGCGTACCACCAGGACTACTACGAGAGGAACCCGGACCAGGCGTACTGCGCGGTCCACGTCCCGCCGAAGCTCGACAAGCTCCGGGAGAACTTCGCGTCGAAGCTGAAGGGGTGAGGAGAGGGCCGGAAAGCCGATCAGCCGAACAGCCGCCGCGCGAGCGCGACCGCCTCGTCCGTCCCCATCGGCCCCTCGTCCGCGAGCGCCGACAGCAGCGACCCGACGCGCCGGTCGGTCGGCTCGACGCCGGCGCGTTCGAGCAGCCCGCGCGCGCCGCCGCGGCCCGTCCCCGCCCCGAAGACGAGCCGCCGCTCGCCGCCGAAGTCGGCGGGGTCGAACGGCTCGAAGACGCTCGGCTCCCGCAGCATCGCGGCGGTGTGGATGCCCGACTCGTGTTCTGCGACCTCCCGGCCCAGGATCGGCTTCCGGGCGTCGACGTCCTCCCCCAGGATTTCGAGCACCCGCCGGCAGACCGGGACGAGGCGCTCCGGATCGACGCCGAACGACTCGCCGTACTCGACCGTTCCCGCGACGACGAGTTCCTCCAGGGCGGCGTTGCCGGCCCGCTCCCCGAGCGAGGCGACGCTGACGTCCGCCTTGCCGACCCCCGCCTCGTACGCCGCGAGCGCGTTCGCCGTGGCCACGCCGAGATCCTGGTGGAAGTGGACGCCGATCCGCCCGAGGTCGACCGACTCGCCGAGCGAGTCGAGAAAGCCCGAGGCGGTTCGAGGCGTCCGCGCGCCCACGGTGTCGGCGAGGACGACGTACTCGGCGTCGGAGAACCGCTCGCAGGCGTCGACGACGTGCCGGCGCTCGGTTCGGAACGCGTCGACGAGGCTGAGGTGGACCCGCGCGCCGCCCGAGAGCGCGAGGTCGACCGCGTCGCGCATCGCGTCGAGCATCTCCCCGCGCGACTTCCCGAGGGCGTGCTCCAGTTGCAGCGACGACACCGGTCCGAACACGGAGATCACGTCCACTCCCGCGTCGAGCGCCGCCTCCACGTCGGCCGGCACCGCCCGGGCGATCGCGGCGACGTCCGCCTCGGCGGCCTCGGCCAGCTCGGCGACGGCGCGCCGGTCCTTCTCGCCCGTCGCCGGGAAGCCGGCCTCGACGAAGTCGACGCCGAGGCGGTCGAGCGCGAGGCCCGCCTCGACCTTCTGTTCGACCGAGTACGACCGGCCGGGCATCTGGTCGCCCTCGCGGAGCGTCACGTCGCACAGCTTCATCGGACGACGCCCTCCGCCCGCAGGCGCTCGAACTCGTCGGCGTCGAGACCGAGTTCGCCGCGGAACACTTCCTCGTCGTGCTGTCCGTGCCTCGGTCCGGCGTGGGTCACCGCGCCGGGCGTGCGCGAGAACTTCGGGATCGGCGCGGCCGTCCTGAGGCGACCGACCTCGTCGTCCTCGACCTCGACGATGTCACCGCGGGCGCGGTACTGCTCGTCCTCGAAGATGTCGCCCATGTCGTACACCGGCCCGACGATCGCGTCGCTCTCCTCCATGACTTCGATGGCCTCGTCGGTCGGCCGTTCGCGCGTCCACGCCTCGATGATCGCGTCGAGTTCGTCCGCGTTCTCGACGCGCCGCTCGTTGGTCGAAAACCGCGGGTCGTCGACGAGGTCGGGCCGGCCGATGGCGCGCATCACGTTCTCGAAGATGCGCTGGGAGGACGCAGAGAGGGTCAGGTGACCGTCCGCGGTCTCGTAGACGTTCCGCGGGACGGCGTTCGGGTGGCGGTTGCCGGTCCGCTCGCGGACGATGCCCTGCTTGTCGTACCCCTCCACGTCGCCGACGAACAGCCGGAACAGCGGCTCGTAGAGGCTCACGTCCACGACCTGTCCCTCGCCGCTGCCGCCGCGGCCGAGGTCGCGCTCGTAGACGGCGAACATCGTCGCCTGCACGGCGAACTGCGCCGCGGTGAGGTCCGCGAGGCTGATCGGCGGCAGGAGGGGCTCGCGGTCGGGGAAGCCGTTGACGCTCGCCCAGCCGGAGATCCCCTCCGCGACGGTGCCGAACCCGGGCTTCGAGGAGCGCGGGCCGGTCTGCCCGTACCCCGAGAGGCGGACGACGATCGCCTCGGGGTTCGCCTCGAACAGGGCGTTCGGTCCGAGCCCCCACCGCTCCATCGTCCCCGGCCGGAAGTTCTCGAACACCACGTCGGCGTCCGAGACGAGTTCGAGCGCCAGCGCCGACCCCGCCTCGGACTTGAGGTCGAGCGTGACGCACCGCTTGTTGCGGCCGATCGACTTCCACCACAGCGACGTGCCCTCTTCGAATGGCGGCCACTCCCGGAGCGGATCCGGGTACTCGGGGTGTTCGACCATCACCACGTCCGCGCCGAAGTCGGCCAGCTGGCAGGTGGCGAACCCCCCGCTTATCATGCCGGAGAAGTCGACGACTCGGAGCCCGTCGAGCGGACCGCCCCGGGGTTTCGCGCGATCCGTCATGGTCGGCGGACCGAACGGCGGTCCGGTTCGGTTCTGTGCGCTACCATAGTACACACTCGGTCGAAGTCGAGAAAGAGCGTTGTTCCATCTCACGTAGGGAGTTTAAGTGCCTCGCGGCGGGCGTTTCCACACGGGCAGCCGCGGGAAGCGGACGGCTTTTGCCCGCGTCGCCCGATTCGCCGCCCATGTACGAAGTCGAACTCAAGGTTCGCGCCGATCGCGACGCGGTTCGCCGCCGCCTGGTCGAGCGGGGCGCGGAGCGAGTCGGCGCGGTCGTCCAGCGGGACACGTACTACGACGCGCCCCACCGGAACTTCGCCGAGACGGACGAGGCGCTCCGGATCCGACGGGAGGAGGAGCTCGACGGAGCGGGGGAGACGACGGCGAAGGTGACGTACAAGGGACCGCTCGTGGAGGCCGAATCGAAGACGCGCGAGGAGTTCGAGACCGAAGTCGCGGACGACGAGGCGATGGCGGGCGTCCTCGGGGGCCTCGGCTTCGAACCGGCGGCGGTCGTCGAGAAGGAGCGCGAGCGGTACGCGCTGGACGGCTACGCCGTGACCCTCGACCGCGTCGCGGGCCTCGGCGAGTTCGTCGAGGTGGAGCGCGAGGCGACGGAGGGGGAGATCGAGGCGGTCAGGGAGGGCGCGGTCGGCGTCCTCCGGGATCTCGGCCTCGATCCCGACGGGGGGATCCGGACCTCGTACCTGGGGCTCTTGTCGGCTGAGAATGCCCCCGAGTAATTCGACGCGCGCTGGAGGTTTCCGCAAGTTATAGCATCTGCCGTGCCGAAACCTCGACAATGACCACTCGGAACATCCAGGTCGCGGAACTCGACCGGCGCGCGGTCGAGGACCAGGCGGTCGAGATCGTCGAGCGGAAGGGGATCGGCCACCCCGACTCCATCTGCGACGGCATCGCCGAGAGCGTCTCGCGGGCGCTCTCGCAGACCTACCTCGACCGCGTCGGAAAGGTTCTCCACTACAACACCGACGAGACGCAGCTGGTCGCCGGCTCGGCGGCCCCGGCGTTCGGCGGCGGTGAGGTCATCGAGCCGATCTACGTGCTCATCGTCGGCCGCGCGACGAAGGAGTACGAGGGCCAGCGGATCCCGGTCGACTCGGTCGCGCTCGCCGCCGCCCGCGAGTACCTGAACGCGCACATCCCGGAGCTGGAGTTCGGCACCGAGGTGGTGGTCGACGTGAAGCTCGGCGAGGGAAGCGGCGACCTCCAGGACGTCTTCGGCGAGAACGACGTGACCGTTCCGATGGCCAACGACACGAGCTTCGGCGTCGGCCACGCGCCGCTGACAGAGACGGAGCGGATCGTCCTCAACGCCGAGCGCGAGCTCAACACGACGTTCGCCGCCGACCACCCCGAACTCGGGCCGGACGTGAAGATCATGGGCAAGCGCGAGGGCGACCGCATCGACATCACGGTCGCCGCCGCGATGATCGACAGGTACGTCGACGACCTCGACGAGTACGACGCCGCCGTCGCGCGGGTCAGGGAGTTCGTGACGGATCTCGCCCGCGAGTACACGGACCGCGAGATCGGCGTCGAGGTCAACACCGCAGACAACTACGAGGAGGGGTCGATCTACCTCACGACGACCGGCACGAGCGCGGAGCAGGGCGACGACGGCTCCGTCGGCCGCGGCAACCGCGCGAACGGGCTCATCACGCCGAATCGCCCGATGAGCATGGAGGCGACGAGCGGCAAGAACCCCGTCAACCACATCGGGAAGATCTACAACCTCCTCTCGACCGAGATCGCGGAGTCGGTCGTCTCCGAGGTCGACGGCATCCGCGACCTCCAGGTCCGCCTCCTGAGCCAGATCGGCCGCCCCATCGACCGGCCGCACGTCGCCGACGCCCAGCTCGTCACCCAGGAGGGCGTCTCCGTCGCCGACGTCGAGGACGACGTGCGCGCGATCGTCGACCGGGAGCTGGCGAACGTGACCTCGGTCACCCGGCGGGCGATCGAGGGCGAGATCTCCACCTTCTGAGGATCGGCCTCTCCACCTTCTGAGGATCAGCCTCTCCACCTTCTGAGGATCGGCCTCCCGCGGGGGGAGTGTTCAACTGAGCGGTTGCGGGCGGATCAGCCGCCGTGGGGGACTTTTGAGCCCGTCCCAGCAGACGATTCGACCGGATCAATCGGATCTCACCAGTATCCTCGCGGCGGTCGAAGCGCCTTAATCCCCCCGGCGGCGTACCGTCTCTCAGTGAGCCTCGAAGCGGACACCGTCCTCTGCCGGTACGGCGAGATCGGCCTGAAGAGCACCAAGGTGCGGACCGACATGGAGCGGCGGCTCCGCGACAACATCGAGGCGCTGCTGTCGGATCGGGGCGTCGACGGGACCGTCGAGCGCCGGTGGTCGCGCCTCCTGGTCCACACCGACGAGCCCGACGCGGCGCTCGACGCGGCCACCGACGCGTTCGGCGTCGTCTCGGCGAGCCCCGCGGCGACCCGGCCGCCGACGCTGGACGCGATCCGCGGGGCGCTCCGCGAGGCGGCCGAGTCGCACCCCGGCGGCAGTTTCGCGGTGCGCGCGCGCCGCGCCGGTCCGAAGGACGCCCACCCGTTCGCGAGCGGCGACATCGAACGCGAGGGCGGCCGAGTCGTCGGGGAGGTCTCCGGCGCGCCGGTCGACCTCGACGATCCGGACGTGACCTACGGCGTCGACTGCCGGAAGGAGGAGGCGTTCGTGTTCACCGAGACCCGGCCGGGCCCCGGCGGCCTCCCCCTCGGCTCGCAGGGGACGGCCGTCGTGCTCCTCAGCGGCGGCATCGACTCGCCAGTTGCCGCCTGGGAGGCCATGAAGCGCGGCTGTACGATCGCGCCGGTGTACGTCGATCTCGGCGACTACGGCGGTCCGGACCACCGGGCGCGGGCCGTGTCCGTCGGGTGCCGGCTCGCCCGGTACGCGCCGAACTACGACGCGGTCCTGCGCGTCGTGCCGGCCGGCGACCTGGTCGGGGAACTCGCCGCGGAGATCGGCCACACCCGGATGCTGTCGCTGCGGCGCGTCATGCTCCGGACGGCCGAGGAGGTCGCGCGCGAGGTCGGGGCGCACTCGATCGTCACGGGCGAGTCGCTCGGCCAGAAGTCGAGCCAGACCGGGCCGAACCTCGCCGTGACGGACGCGGCCGTGACGCTGCCGGTCCACCGGCCGCTTCTGACGCGCGACAAGACCGACATCACCGACGCGGCGCGGCGCATCGGCACGTTCGACGACTCGACGCTGCCCGTCGGCTGCGAGCGGGTCGCGCCGACGCACCCGGAGACGAACGCGACGCTCTCGGCGGTCGAGGCCGCCGAACCGGCCGACCTGTTCGAGCGGGCGGCGGCGCTCGCGGCCGAGGCGGAGACGGTCGATCTGCACGAGCTTCGGCGTCAGTCCGCGCCGATCGCGGGGGGAGAGTGATCGCCGCGGCGCGAGTTGATCATGAATATTCATGCGCTTCCGGACGCTCATCTCACGTATGAGCGTCATCCTGGAATTCGAAGTGGCGACGTCGAACTTCGAACTCGGGAAGGTATTAGAGAGGCATCCGGAGACGTACGTCGAAGTCGAACGGATCGTACCCCTGTCCGAAAGTATTCTGCCGCTATTTTGGGTGTACGGCGAGGGGCGGAACGACGTGGATCGGACGCTACGTGCAGAGCCGCTGGTGAACCAGGTCAAACGACTGGATTCGCTCGAGGACAGGACGCTCTACTCGATCGAGTGGAGCCCGAAGGTGAACAGCCTCGTCCGGGCGATCCTCGACAGCGGCGCGACGCTCGTCTCCGCCCGCGGGAGCGCAGCGCGGTGGCGCCTGGAGCTTCGGTTCGAGAACCACGCCGACCTGAGCGGGTTTCAGCGCTACTGCGCCGACCACGACATCCCGCTCGACGTCAAGCGCGTCTACGACCCGGCGACGCCCGACACCCTCCCCTGGTACGGGCTCACCCGCACCCAGCGGGAGGCGCTGGCGGCGGCTTTCGAGGCCGGGTACTTCGACGTCCCGCGCCGCAGCACGCTCTCCGGGGTCGCAGAGCGGCTGGGCGTCTCGGATCAGGCGGCCTCGGAACGGATACGCCGGGGGACGAAGAAACTCGTCTCGAACACGCTCGTCGTCGACTGACTCGCCGTCCGTCGGGGGGGCGACCGCGGACGGCTCCGGCCCCCCGAGTTGCTCGGCGATCTCGCTTCAGCCGGTCGTCGGGATCGTCTCGTCTCCGTCGATCACCGCAACCGCTTTACTCGACCCCCGACTTCGATCGAGTGTGACGCGGGTCTGTCTCGTCGGGAAGCCGGACGTGAACCTCCGGTACGAACTGTTCTCCCGCGAAACCTCCAGGGACGCCCTTTCGACGTACGAGCTCCGCGAGCCGTTCGAGAACGCCGTCGCGGTCGACACCGTCAGCGTCGGCGCGGCGGTGTCGCTCCTGAACGACCTGAACTGGTACCTCGTGCGGTTCGTCGACGCCGCGCTCGTGCTCGAACCGAGCGTCAGCGACGGGGAGTGGCTCTCCCGCCCGCTGGCGAGGGCGATCAGGGACGGCGAGGTCGACCCGGCCGAGACGGGCGACCTGCTGAAGGTGTACGGCGTCGACGACGGCCGGCTGGTCGAACCGATGTTCCTCACGCGGGTCGGCGGGGAGATCCCCGACTACGACCTCCGGGACGTCGACGACACCGTCGTCGTCCGCGTGACCGAAGAGGAGTTCGGCGGCTGAGCGAGCGGGTTCGACGGCCGAGAAGGAGTTCGACGGCCGAGAAGGAGTTCGACGGCCGAGAAGGAGTTCGACGGCCGAGAAGGAATTCGGCGGCCGAGAACGGGCTCAGCGGTCGAGCGGCGGTCGGGATTTCGATCCGCCGTCCGATCTCACCGGTCGAACATCCCGGTCGACATGTACCGCTCGCCGCCGTCCGGGAACACCGTGACGACGAGCGGGCAGTCGTCGCCGGATCCGTCCGCGGTGAGCCCGTCGGCCGCGTCGGAGCAGTTCAGCTCCGGGCGGGCGATGCGCTCCGCGACGCGCTTCGCCGCGAGGTTCGCCGCGCCGCTGGACTGGCCGACGAGGATCCCCTCCTCGCGGGCGAGGCGGCGGCACTCGGCCTCGGCCTCCCCGATCGTCACGGTCTCCACGCCGTCGAGCAGGTCGACGTCGAGGTTCGGGCTGACGAACCCCGGCCCCATCCCCTGGAAGCTGTCGCCCGTCGGTTCCTCGCCGGAGAGAACGGCGCTGTCGGCCGGTTCGACCCCGACGATCTCCACCTCCGGAAACGCCTCCCGGAGCCGCCTGCCGATCCCCGTGAGCGTGCCGCCCGTGCCGACGCCGGCGACGAACGCGTCGATCTCCCGGCCGTCGACCTGCGCTAAGATCTCCTCCGCGGTCGTCCGGTAGTGCGACTCGGGGTTCGCCTCGTTCTCGAACTGCCGGAGCTGGGTCATCCCCGCCTCGGCTTCCAGCTCGTCGGCGCGCTCCTTGGCGTCCGTGATGGTGCCGTCGACGAGCTCGATCTCGGCGCCGTACGCCCGCATGATTCGCCGCCGCTCCGGGGACTTCGAGGACGGCATGACGATCGTCACGTCGTACCCCTTCGCCGCGCCGACCATCGCGATGCCGATGCCGGTGTTGCCGCTCGTCGGCTCGACGATGTGATCGCCCGGTTCGAGCGCCCCCGCGCGCTCGGCCGCCTCGATCATGTACAGCGCGGGGCGGTCCTTCGCGGAGCCGCCGGGGTTTTTCGACTCCAGCTTGGCCGCGATGGTCGACCCCTCGGGCGACCGTACCCGAACCAGGGGCGACCCGATGGTGTCCAGAACGTTCGCGTCCATTTTCGAGTCCGTACGGCGTCCTGACGTAAACCGCTGGCGACACGGGCAGGGCGCGACGGGCCGCGGTGCGTCGCCGGGAACGCGGGTCTTAACACCCCTCGCCCGCTATCCCCGCGGTAATGAGGCTCGAAACGATGGAACCCAACCCGACGTGGGACGCCGCGTCCTACGGCGACGCGGTGGAGGCGCTCGGGGGCGACGGGCTCGTGTTCAAAGTCTGGGGCGGCGACTGGTGTAAGGACTGCCGCGGGCAGTTACCCGATTTCGCCGCCGCGCTCGACGCCGCCGGCGTGCCGGACGAGCGGATCGAACACTACCCGGTGGAGAAGGCGGAGGACGGCTCGAAGGTCGGCCCCGGCGTCGAGGCGTACGGCGTCGAGTACATCCCGACGGTCGTCGTTGAACGCGACGGCGAGGAGCTCGCCCGGTTCGTCGAGGAGGAACCGGTGTCGATCGCGGAGTACCTGGCGGACCGCCTCGAAGAGGCGGAAGCGTCGGCCTGAGGGCCGTCGAGCGCCCAGGACCGCCGATCGGAGCCGGTCACTCGGAGGGACACCCGTCGACCGGCGGCTCCGTCCGGAGCAGGAGATACCCGACGACGGCGAGCGCCCCGCCCGCGACGCCTACGAGGACTGGACCGACGACGGCGAGCGCGAGGAACGCGAGAGCCCGCCGCCTCGCTCGCAGGAGATCGCCGACCGCCGCCGGGGCGTCGGCGGCCGCGTCGATCGCCTCCAGGTCCTCCCGTAACCGCTCGACGCGGTCCTCGGCGCGCTCCTCCCACGCGTCCGTGATGTCGGGGAGAAACAGCGCGTAGAGGCCCGCGGTCAGCAGCGACAGTCCGACTATCAGCCCGATCGCCCCGAGTAGCGTGCGGTAGGTCGGGTCGTACCTGCCGGCGTCGAGGAGGTTCGCCACGACGGTGCACGCGACGAGCGATTGGAGGACAGCGAGCACCAGCAGGAGGGTGACGAGGGCGGACCCCACTCGCCCCGACGCGACGTCGGAGACGGCGGCGGCGAGGAGCCACAGGATCGCCGCGATCGGGGGGTGGACGAAGAGCCCCCGCTTTGCGCGCCGAAGACGCGCTTCGTGCGGCGGTTCCTCGGGGTTCCAACCGACAGATCCGTTCGACTCCATCCGTGTTTCAGGTCGACCGGGCGCGTCCCGGCCGTCTCGACAATCGTCGATGCGTTCGAATGTCACTACGCCCTCGTCCGATTCAATCCTTTCGCCCCCGAGGTTCGGAGAGGGAGAAGAAGACGGGGAAGGCGAAGATTCGACGGCCGATCAGTTCCCTTCCGCCCAGTCGAGCGCCGCGCCGATGTCGGTCTGCGGCGGCGAGCAGGTGAACGCCTCGCAGGCGTACACCGTCGGATCGCCGTCTTCCGCCTCCCGGCCGGCCCAGATGGGCGGTGCTTCGGCCAGGTCGAGCGCGTCGAGCCACGGGGAGAGCGCGTCGTCCGTCGGCGGTCGCCTGGCGACGATGGCGCCCGGAAGGTACCGGCGCGCCAGCGCCTCCCGCCACTCGGCGGGGATCTCGTCGGCCGCGATCGTCAGTTCGAGCGAACCGCGGGCCCGCTCGCTGGCCGCGAGCGCGAGCGAGACGTGTTCGAGCGGACTGGCGCGGATGCGGTCGCCGTGCGTCCGGAGCACTCGATCGCCGATCGCTTCGAAGCCGGCGTCGGGCGCGAAGTGGGCGAGGTCGAACAGGAGATCGACCGCGACGCCGAGACTCGACGGCGTCGACTGGTCGTACGGCTCCTGCGGACGGGTGACCAACCGCTCGCCGCTCTCCGGGGTGAAGTACAGCGTCCCCGCGTCCTCGTCCCAGAACTCCTCGACTGCGGCGCGACAGAGGTCGAGCGCGAACGCGAGGTGGTCGACTTCGCCCGTCGCCTGGTAGAGGTCGAACGCGCCGCGGGCGAGGAACGCGTAGTCCTCCAGGTAGCCGTCGCCTTTCACCTCCCCGTTCATGAACCGCCTGCGGAGCCGGCGTTCCGCCCCGTCCCACAGGTGCTCGCGCACGAAACCCAGGGCGTCAGCGGCGGCGTCGGCGTGGTCCGGGTCGAGCGCGCGAGCGCCCGCCGCGAGCGAGGAGATCATCAGCCCGTTCCACCCGGCGAGCACCTTTTCGTCGCGGTTCGGCCGCGGGCGCTCCTCGCGCGCCTCGAACAGGGCCGCGCGCGCGTCCATGAGCCGCTTTCGGACGTACGACTCGTCGAGGTCGTACGCCGCCGCGAGCTCCGGGACGCTCTCGGAGACGGTGAGGACGGTCGTCCCCCCCTCGAAGTTCCCGCCTGCCGCGACGCCGTACCGGTCGCAGAAGAGGTCGGCGTCGCGCCCGTCGAGCACCTCGCGCACCTCCTCGGGCGTCCAGACGTAGAACGCCCCCTCCTCGCCGGCGCGGGGGTGCGCTTCGGCCCGCGACTCCGGCACCTCGCTCTGGGCGTCGAGCGTGCTGTAAAATCCGCCGTCCGGGTGGGTGAGTTCCCGCCCCACGAACGTGAACGTCTCCTGGGCGACGAGCGCGTACCGGGGGTCGCCCGTCACCTGGTACCCGGCGAGGTACGCCCTCGGCAGCTCCGCGTTGTCGTACAGCATCTTCTCGAAGTGCGGCACCGTCCACGCGCGGTCGGTCGCGTACCGGTGGAACCCGCCGCCGACGTGGTCGTACAGCCCGCCGTCCGCCATCGCGTCGAGGGCGGCGACGGCGACCGCGAGCGCCTCCTCGCGGCCCGTGCGCTGGTAGGCGCGGAGCAGGACCTCGATGCGCCGCGGCTGCGGGAACTTCGGCCCGCCCTGTCCGAACCCGCCGTGCTCCCGGTCCGCGCTGCGGAGGGCCGCCTGGGCGGCCGTCCCGAGAATTTCGCCGCCCGGCGCTTCGCCGGGCTGTTCGGGCGTCTCCTCCAGCTGATCGGTCAGCGCGCGGGTCCACTGCTCCGCCCTGTTTTCGATCTCCTCGCGGTCTTCGGTCCACGAGTGGGCGACGTTCTCGAGCAGGTCGAGGAACCCCGGCATCCCCTGTCTCGACTCGCGGGGGAAGTACGTCCCGACGTAGAACGGCTTTCCCTCGGGCGTCAGCCAGACGGACAGCGGCCAGCCGCCGCGGCCGGTGACGAGCTGGCAGATCGTCTGATAGACGCTGTCGAGGTCGGGGCGCTCCTCGCGGTCGACCTTGACCGGGACGAAGTCCTCGTTCAGCGCGTCGGCCACCTCGTCGTCCGCGAAGCTCTCGTCCGCCATCACGTGACACCAGTGGCACGCCGAGTAGCCAATCGAGAGGAAGATGGGAACGTCGCGCTCTCTCGCAGCCGAGAGCGCCTCCTCGTCCCAGGGCTGCCAGTGGACGGGGTTGTCCGCGTGCTGGCGGAGGTACGGGCTCTCCTCCTCGCTCAGTCGGTTGCGGCCCGCGGGATCGGTCATACGAGCGCTACGCGCCCCAGGACCTAAAACGTCCGCCGTCGCCGCGGGCAGCCGCGTCTTCGTCACCGCGGTTCCGCGGGTGATCTCGTCGTCGGTACCGCGGACAACCGCGCGTTCTCGACTCGACCGCCGGACGGACGAACCCAAGATCGTGCATTATCTCGTCTGCATCAAAGGTAACCTTTACACCGGTATGCGTACCCACTCCGACCATGACCGAGACCGTGCTCCTGATCGGCGGCGGCGGCCGCGAACACGCGATCGCCCGCGCGCTGGTCCCCGGCTGCGACCTGTACGCGTGCGCGAGCAACCGCAACCCCGGCATCGTCGGACTGGCGGAGGGCTTCGAGACGCTGGACGAGACGGACGCCGACGGCGTCGCCGCGTACGCGGAGGAGGTCGGCGCGACGCTGGCCGTGGTCGGGCCGGAGAAGGCCCTGGCCGCCGGCGTCGCGGACGCGCTCGACGACGCCGGCGTCTACACGTTCGGTCCCCGCAGTGCGGAGGCCCGGATCGAGACGGACAAGGCGTTCCAGCGCCGGTTCATGCGCGACGAGGGGATTCCGGGCTGTCCGGACTTCGAGACGTTCGACGACGTCGAGGCCGCCTGCGAGTACGTCGACGAGTACGACGGCGACCTCGCGGTCAAGCCCGCGGGGCTCACCGGGGGCAAGGGCGTGAAGGTGATCGGCGATCAGGTGACGAGGGAGGAGGCGAAGGCGTACCTCCGGGAGTCGGACTACGACCGCGTCGTGCTCGAAGAGCGCCTCGTCGGCGAGGAGTTCACGGTCCAGGCGTTCGTCGCCGGCGGCGGCCTCCGAGCGACGCCGGCCGTGCAGGACCACAAGCGCGCATACGAGGGCGACGAGGGGCCGAACACCGGCGGGATGGGGAGCTACAGCGACGCGGCGGCGCACCTCCCGTTCATGACCGAGGCCGACTACGAGGAGGCGGTCGAGGTGCTGGAAGCGACCGTCGAGGCGCTCCCCGACTACAAGGGCGTCCTCTACGGGCAGTTCATGCTCACCGCCGACGGGGTGAAAGTCGTCGAGTTCAACGCGCGCTTCGGCGACCCCGAGGCGATGAACACCCTCCCGATCCTCGAAACGCAGTTCCTCGACGTGCTCGTCGCCGCCCGCGAGGGGGAGCCGCTGCCGGAACTCGAATTCGCCGGCGAGGCGACCGTCTGCAAGTACGCCGTTCCCGAGGGGTACCCGGAGGAGCCGAACGCCGGGGCGAAGATAGACGTGGACGAAGGGAGCGCCGGGGACGCGCTCCTGTACTACGCTAGCGTCGACGAGCGCGCGGACGGCCTCTACACGACGACCTCGCGCGCGTTCGCGGTCGTCGGGGTGGCCGACAGCATCGCCGCCGCCGAGGAGATCGCCGAAGGCGCGCTCTCGGCCGCGGGCGAGGGGCTCCGCGTCCGTCACGACATCGGGACCGCGGAACTGCTCGAAAAGCGGATCGCGCACGTGCACGAACTCCGGGGCTGAGGCGACCGACCCCGCGTCGGCGAGTGTCATCTCACGCGGATACGGCGGGGTCAGAAGAACCCAGTAACCGAAGCTTATCCGGAATCCGCCGCCGGGGGCCGACAGCAGCGCCCGAAAGGGTCGGCCTACCGGATCGAAACGTCGCCCGAGGCGGTGTATTCCGGATATAACAAAGATCGCTTCCGCGGAAGGTACCGCGGGATGAGCCAAACGCGATCAGCGGAACCCCGGTTACAGTCCGACGACGGGTACGTCGTCCGGCAGTACGAGCCGGCGGACAGAGAACAGTTCCTCTCGTTGTACGAGGACGTGTTCGAGAAATCTCGGACGCCGGAGTGGTTCGAGTGGCGGTACGGCGGTCCGTACACCGACGAGGTGCGCATGTTCGTCGCCGAGCGCGGCGGCGAACTCGTCGGCGCCGAGCCGTTCATCTCGTTCGACGTCCGGGTCGGCGAGGTGACCGTCTCCGCCGTCCAACCGGCCGACGCGATGGTTCACCCGGACCACCGGCGCAACGGGCTTTTGACCCGGATGACAGAGCGGGCTCTCGAACGGTACACCGCGGGCGAGCCGTCGTTCGTGTTCAACTTTCCCAACCCGGAGGCGAAGCCCGCGTACCTGAAGCTCGGCTGGCGGGAGGTCGGATCCGTCGCGACGAGCTACCGGATCGAGAACCCGTCGGCGTTCCTCGGTGCCGACCGCCGACTACTCGGAACGGGGGTCTCGGCCGCGACGCGCGGCTACCTCACGATGCGCGACCGGGGACGGCTCGGTCGGCGGAATCCCGGCGTCACGGTCGGGCGTCACTCGTCGATCCCGGCCGATCGATTCGCGTCGCTCTACTCGCTGTCCGCGCCGGAGACGCTCCACGTGCCGCGCGAGAAGGCGTTTTACCGCTGGCGGTTCGCCAACCCGAACTGGGAGACGGCCGCGTACACGGCCGAGCGGGACGGCCGGACGGTTGCGAGCCTCGTCGCCTGCACCGAGGAGAGCGACAGGGCGCTCGTCACCAAGGTCATGGACGCCCTCCCCATGGCCGGCGCGGAGCGGGAGGCGGCGGCGTTCGAACGGCTCCTCGCGGCGCTGATCGACGACCATCCGGAGACCGACGTGTTCGCCGTCGCCGAGGGGACGCTACCCGAATCGGTGCTCTCGCGCCTCGGCTTCCTCGGGGACGACGAACCGCCCCTGTCGTTCGCGACCAGTCCGACGCCCGTCGTCGCCCGCTCGCTGTCGTCCGGCGACGAGTGGAACGCGGCGGTCGCCGAGCGGTTCCTGACCGATCGGGCGAACTGGCGGCTGACGTTCGCAGAGCAGGACACGAGCGTGTGATGGTCCCCGACACGGGCGCGTGAGGATCCACGAGGGGCCGACCGCGGGCCCACCCTGTTTAAGAGGCGGGGCGAGGAACTGTCCGGCGTGACGGACGCGAAACGCGACAGGCGCCACGACAGGCTCTCCCGCCACCGAACCGACGGACCGCGGAACTCGCTGTGGTCGTGGACGGAGGCGAAATCCCCGCTCGTCGTCGCGCGGAACTACCTCTTCGTCAACGCGGCGCGGATCGCTCCGAGCCTCCGGCTCAAGAACCTGCTCCTCCGGCGCATCGGCGTGACGGTCGGTCGGGGGGTCTCGTGGGGGCTCGAATCGACGCCGGACGTGTTCTGGCCGGAACTCGTCACCGTCGAGGACGACGCCATCATCGGCTACGACGCGACGCTGCTCTGCCACGAGTTCCTCCAGGACGAGTACCGCACCGGGGAGGTCGTCGTCGGCGAGCGGGCGATGGTCGGCGCGGGCGCTGTCGTCCTGCCCGGCGTTCGGATCGGAGCGGGGGCCCAGGTCGCCGCGAACTCGCTCGTGACGGAGGACGTACCGCCGGGGGCGACCGTCGCGGGCGTGCCGGCCGTCGAAGTGACGCGCCGCGACGACGGGGCGGACCGCGCGGACGGGGGCGGCGCGTCCGACCGCCTGTAGCGTCACCCATCGGTAGACCGGACGACCGCCTATCGGTAGACCCGGACGATCGCCTACCGGCGGATCCGGACGATCCCGTCCTGAAACACCTTGTTGTTCGGGATGATGTACTCGTCGCCGTCGCTCTCGACGTGGGTGACGAACACGTCAATCTCTTGGACGACGCCGCGGCGCTGGCCCATCTTCACCTCGTCGCCGATGCCGTAGGGCTGGGTCAAGAGGAGGTACACGCCCGCGGCGCCCGACGAGAGCATGTCGCCGAAGGCGATCGCGCTGAGGACGACGATTCCCAGGGCGTACACGCCGAGCAGCACCACGAGCGCGAGGATCGCGACGCCGACCTGGCTCAGTGCGATGAGCACGAAGACGTAAAAGACGCTGTACTTCGCCAGCGCCGGGATGAATCCGACTTCGGGGAGCTTCACCCCGCGAAGCCGCTCCGCGACGAGCAGTTCGACCTTCTCGCCGACGACGACGCCGATGATGAGGATGAGAAGCGCGATGAAGACCTGCGGGATGAACTCGACCACCTGGCTCCAGAAAACCTCCGTGTACCGGATCTCGGCGATGGTAAGCGCGACGAGGATCGCGAGCACGACCACGAAGTACATGCTGAGCCGCGCGAGGATGGCGACGGTCGAGGTGCCGAGGTCGCGGGCCATCCGCTCGAAGGCGGTCCCCTCGATGGCCTCCGGGACGCCCGCCCGGCGGAGGAGTCGATTGTTCACGACGTTGACGACGTACCCGAGGAGGACGCCGAGCAGGAGGATGCCCAGCGCGAGCCACCACCGCGCCGGCACGGCGTCCAGGTAGGCTTCGATCTGCGCCATGTCAGTAGTCCTCCGGATCGATCTCCAGGATGAGTTTGCCGCCTTTGAACGCGCGGACGAGGCCGTCCGACTCGGAGAGCACGATCGCGGTCGCGTTCGTGTCGCGGGTGATCGCGCCGCCGGCCATGTGCCGCGCCCCGAGCCCCTTCGGGATGTCGACGCCCTCTGCCGAGGGTTCGAGGTAGCGGTACGCGGAGACGATCTTCCCGGAGTCGGAGACCACGAACGCGCCGTCGAGCCGCGAGAACTCCTTCAGCATCACGTTCACGATGGGGTCGCCGACGTGGACGTGCGACTTCTCGAACGGGTTGTACGACAGCGGCCGCGACTTGTTCATCACCTTGCCGGCGTCCCCGACGACGAACAGCGCCCCGACCGGCTTGCCCTTCTGGCCCTTCTTTCCGAGTTCGATCGCGACCTCGAACACGTCGCGGATGACGTTGGGGTCGGCCCGGGAGTTCGCGAACAGGTCGTAGATCCCGGACCGCATCGACTCGCTGACGCGAACTCGGACGACCGAGTCCGTGTCGCCGCCGAACACCGAGACGGCGCAGGCGACGACGTCGCCCTCCTCGAACAGGTCGTGCTCCATCGCGCCCTCGATCCCGAACCGGATCCGATCCCGGACGTTCTCGAACTCCAGCGGGAGCTCGACGAACGTCTCCGCCTCGACCGCGTTCTCCGGGGCGACGACGACCGGATCCTCGTCGGCATCCTCGAAGCGTTCGTAGTACGACCCGCTCGGAGAGAACAGGATCACGCCGTCGACATCGGCCACGAGGTCGTCGAGGAGCTCGGTCAGGGTCGCCATTGCGACGTAACACTCAGCCGGACGGAAAAAGGTTTGCGGGCCGTCATGCGATTGTCTTGCGCCCCCGGCCCCGACGTGTCTGAATACGCGAACGATCGGCGTTGAATCGAGAGCGGGTGAATCAGATCGGCCGGAAGTGAGCTATTTCCGATCATTCTCGTCCAGAACGCATCCGCCCGGCGATCAGGGCGTCTCGCGGCCCGCCGCGTGCGAGACGGGCGCTCGGGAGACGCGCACCGAACGGGAGACCTGCCGCGTTACCAGCGCACGCGAGTAACCTTTTTCACCGCGTGGATTAGTCTCAGGTATGACCCTCCGTCGTCGGTGTAACAAACGCGAGTTTCTGCGACTGTTCGGCGGCGTCGGTCTCCTTTCGGCAGCGGGCTGCGCCGCGGACGCCGACGCGTCAATCGCGGCGCCGAGAACCGCGTTGACCGACGAACCGATCCGCATCGGGATCGAGGGGATCGAACCGCAGAGCGCGCTGACCGTCCGCGCGACCGCGCGCTCGCGCAACGGAACCGACTGGGAGGCCCGCGCTCGCTACGACGTCAGTGACGACGGAACGGTGTCAGTTCCCGGGCAAGCCCCGGTCGACGGAACCTACGAGGGGGTCGATCCGATGGGGCTGTTCTGGTCGATGCGACCGGCCGACGCGGACCCGGACCGCCCGCTCCCTCCGGAGGTGCGCTTCGTTCCGGACGAGGCGGGGTACGACGTCGACCTCACCGCCGAGGTCGACGGTGAGACGGTGGCCGAGTCGACGACGACGCGCCGGCTGTACGATCCCGCGATCGAGCGGCGAACGGTCGACCACGACGGCATCGTCGGGGAGTTCTTCGCGCCGCCGGGCGACGAGCCCGCGCCGGCGGTCGTCCACCTCCACGGCGCGGGGGGGCGACCCCACGTGGCGACGGGAAAACTGTTAGCGTCCCGCGGGATCGCGACGCTGACGCTCCAGTACTTCGGCGATCCCGAGCCGATCCCGGACGCGCTGGTGGAAGTGCCGGTCGAATACGTCGAAACGGCGATGACGTGGCTTCGCGAACGGAGCCGAGTTGCCGGCCCGGACGTCGGTCTCTTCGGGTTCTCCAGAGGCGGTGAGCTGGCTCTGCTTCTGGGAAGCCGAAGCGGCGACGTCGGCGCGATCGTCGGGTGGGTTCCGAGCGGGATCGTCTGGGAGGGACTCGGCCCCGGACGGACGCCGGCGGGCACCTCCGCGTGGTCGATCGACGGCAACCCGGTCCCGTTCCTGGAGCTGGCAGACGCGGACCCGGGGACCCCGCCGACTCCGGGCCTCCCGTATTTCGAGCCGGCGCTCTCGGCCGCCGGCGACGACGAACTCGCGGCGGCGACGATCCCCGTCGAGGAGGCCGAAGCGCCGATCCTTCTGGTGTCGGCGACGGACGACCGGCGGTGGCCGTCGACGGCCCTGTCGGACCGGGTCGTCGACCGCCTGGACGCGCGCGGGTATCCGCACGGGTACAGACACGACAGCCACGACGGCGCGGGTCACTACGTCCGGTTCCCCTACCTCCCGACGGCGGGGACCGCGAAAGACGCGTACAACGTGTACGGCGGGAGTCGGGAAGCGAACGCTCGGGCGAACGCCGACGCGTGGTTCGAGACGCTGTCGTTCCTCGAAGGCGCGCTCGGCGGATGACCGACCGCGCCGACTGACGGGTTCGTTCTCGCCGTCGCTCACCGTCGTTCGCCGTCGAGGAGCTCCCGCTGGTCGCTTCGAACCGAGGCGGTTCGTCTCGGAGCGCGAGTCTTCTCGGGCGTCGCTCGCGTTCCCCGCGTCCCCGCGCCCGGTAGCGAGTCGACGAACCGCCGTCAGGTCGGATCCCGCGGGCTCAAACGTCTACGCCCACGCCCTCGGGAAGCACGTCGAGCCGTTCGAGGATCGCCAGGTAGTTCGGATAGAGCCACGCCTCGACGATCTTTCCGCCCTCGTACCGGTCGATCGCGGTTCCGGTCCAGGACAGCTCCTTCCCGGTCGGCTCGATCCCGAGAATCTCGCCCCGGTGGACGGCGCTGATGGAGAAGTGAACCACGAGCGTGTCGCCTTCGGCGATGAGGTCTTCGACGACGAACTCCTGATCGCCGAAGGCCGCGCCGAAGTTCGCGAAGAACTCCTTGTACCCTTCGCGGTCGGTCGCGTCCATGCCGAAGAACCCGTGGGTCACGACGCCCTCGCTCACGAGTTCGTCGATGACGTCCAGATTCCCCTCGTGGGTTTCGGCCATGAGCCGGCGGAAGCTCTCCTTGTGCCGTTCTGCGGTGGTTTCGTCGGCCGCGGTTTCGCTCATCTGACCCACCTCGGTCACTCCTCGTTCTCCCCCTCGGCGTGTCCTCCGACGGAGACGACCTCCGATCCGAAGGGCATCAGCGGTTCCTCGAACGTGGCCGTCAGCTCGTCGTTGGGGAAGAACCCGATGACTCGCGCGGGCTCCTCGCCGACGTTCCGCAGGCCGTGCGGGGCCATCTCGGGGACGATCGTACACTCGCCTTCCGACAGTTCGACCGTCTCGTCGCCGACGGACGCCTCGACCCTCCCGGCGGTCACGAGGAGGAGTTCCTCGTTGCTGTCTCGGTGCGTCGGCAGGTAGTTCCCGGGCTCGATTTCCATGCAGACGATCATCAGACCGTCGCCGGAGACGTCACCCGCGTTCGGCGTGCCCGGTGAGAGCGGGAAATACCCCCGGATGCGGGCGCGCTCGTCGCCCTCCTGCCAGACGTCGGTTCCGTCGAACCGGTAGAGCTCTACCGCCTGTGCGTTTTCGACTCGTTGTCGGGTTTCTGCTGTCACGATTTCTCCCTCCTTTCGCTCCGTTTCCGCTTCGGCGGACGTCCACGCGCGTCGTGTCGTCCCCCGGCGCTAGCCGGTACGGACCGCGGAGACGTGTAGGCATCTAGTGAAATTTTGCGGGGATCGAGATCGTTGCAGTCGGCGAAGAGAGTACGCCACTCGTAGCTGGACGCGACGCGCAAAGTCGAGGAGTACTCGTTCGCTCAGGGGGCGTCGGAGCCGTCCGAGCCGTTCCGCCGCGCGGCGACGAGCGGAATTTGAATCCGCTCACCGGCCGAAACCCGCATCACCGGCCCGGCTACGGATCGGTCCGCAACGGTAAAGATTGCCCGAACCGTGTCTATGGGTATCATGGCCCCCGCGCTGGAGGACATCCGGTTCCTTGCGGACTCGGAGCACCGGGTCAGCGCGCTCGAAGAGTTGATGGAGGAACCGCGGACGCAGGTCGACCTGCGGACTGCGACCGGGGCGTCGTCGGCGACGATCAGCCGCCTCTTGCGATCGTTCGGGGAGCGGGGGTGGATCGCGAGAGACGGGAACGACTACGCGTTGACCCCGCTCGGACGGTTCGTCGCGGAGGAGTTCGTACGGCTCTACGACCGAATGCGTTCCGCGGACCGGTTGCGCGGCGTGATCGAGTACCTCCCGATCGAGGAGTTCGACTTCGACCTCCGCCGCCTCGCGGACGCGCGGATCACGCGCCCGACGCAAGCCGACACGATCGCCCCGATCCGACGCGAGGTCGAGCTCATGACCGCGTGCACGGATCGGTTTCAGATGCTCGTGACCGCGGTCGATCGGCTGGCCACGCAGGAGGTCGCGGAGTTGGTCCGCAGGGTACCGGTCTTCGAGGGAATCTACACGCTCGACGCGATGAACGCGGTCAAAGCCGATCCGGCGATGCGGGAGGACCTCGACAGGTACATGCGGGCCGGCGGCGACCTGTACCTCTACGACGGCGACACGTCCATGGTGACGCTGGGACTCAACGACGGGACCGTCGGGTTCGAGCTGAACGACGGCCGCGGGTTCGTCCCGGCGTTCGTCGAAACCGACGACGAGGCCGTGGTATCGTGGGCGGAACGAACCTACGAGCGGTACAAGCGCGAAGCCGAACGCGTCGACGTCGACGCGTTCGCCGCGTGACCGTCGAACGCCGGGCACCGAGCGTCCAGCGTCGCCGACGCGTCGAAGCCCGCGGGATCGTTCGTCGAGCGCAACATCGACCGGGACCGGGCCTCACTCGATCCGATCCCTCGACGAGCGGATTCGGGGCAGTCGCCCGCACCCGCAACGCTGACAGACGCGGAGCGTGCTTCGGTTGCCCACCGCGCTCACTCCGCCGTCGCCCTCCGCCCGGCGTCCGCGATCGTGACGGTCGGCTCGGCGGAGTGTGCGAGCGTCACGAGCGCGGTGAGCATCGGCGAGCGAGCGGTTCGGAGAACCCGAGCGAAGCCGTTCACCGAGCGCCACCGGCGTTCGGGCCGACGAGCGAGCGGAACGAAGTGAAGCGAGCGAGGAGTGTCTTCGTGAGCGAAGCGATCGAAGGCTCGTCGGAGCGGTGTTCCGACGGCGCTTTTGGTCGAGCTTTTGCCGAGGGCTGCCGAAGGCAGCCCGCAGCGCAAAAGGTCGTAGTGCGTGGGACCGGATTTGAACCGGCGGACCCCTACGGGACAGCGTCCTAAGCGCTGCGCCGTTTCCTGGCTTGGCTACCCACGCGCACCACCCACTACAGCCAAGCCGAGTAAGAAACTGTCGTTAGCCCACGCCGTCGGCTGGACAGTTTATATGCGTTCGAGGCGAACGCGACACCCATGTATCGGGCCCGCGACCGGGTCGACAACGAGGAGTGGCTCACCCGGATCGACCGCGCGAGCGACCGCCTCGGGCTCGGCTCCGACGCGCGATCGAACGCGACCGACCTCTTCCTCTCGGACATCCCCGATTCGGACCGATCGAAGGCGGCCACGGCCGCCGCGAGCCTCTACGCCGGGGCGCTCATCGCCGGCGAGGAGCGCTCGCAGACGGCCGTCGCCGACGCGATGGGCGTGACCCGACTGAGCATCCAGTCGCGGTGGAAGGAGATCCTCGAAGACGCCGGGTTCCGGCCGCCGAGCTGGTGACTGGCTCCGAAAAGCGTCAGTCGGACGAGGACCGTCCCTCGCGCTCCGGGGTGAGGTTCCCGTGGCGGTCGATCTCGCCGCGGACGATCCGCGTCGAGGAGATGCGCTCGCCGTCCTCGGCGGGCACGTGCTCGACGACCTCGATCCGGAGGGGGTCGAGCCCGCGCTTCTCGCGGATCCGGTTGACCTCCTCGCCGCCGCGCTTCGTCTCGGGCGAGACGATGAGCACGTCGAACCCCGGCTCGGTCGCGATACCCGTCGGCTCCTCCAGCGTTCTGACCTCGAACTCCCGGTCGTGCGCCTCGGCGAGTTCTTCGAGTTCCGCCACGAGGTCGCGCTTTCGCTCCTCGTACGGGCGTACCTTCCGGTCGACGTGTCTCGTCTTCGGCGCGAGTTCGTCGGACGTGAGCCCGACCGTCACGTCGCCCAGTTCGAACGCCCGCTCGAAAAGCGCGCGGTGCCCGTCGTGTACGGGGTCGAAAGTCCCGCCCAGCGCGACGTTCATACCTCGCCGTCGGTGCGGCGTCACTTAAACCGGTCGGCTCGATACCCGCGAGGTACCGGCGGCGGCTTCTGCGGGGCCGGCGGGTCACCGACGGTCGATCATCGCCCCGGGCCGTCCCCGGTCGGATCGGCGTTCTCGTCGTCCTCCTCGGTGGCGTTCTCCTCGATCGCCTCGTCGTCCCCCTCGTCCGTGTCCTCGACGGTTATCGTCACCGGTTCGTCGGCGCTGTCGTCGCCGCCGAGCCGGCGGTCGAGGTTGAACACCGTGTTGAGTTCGCGCTGGATCTGCCCGACGACGCCGCGGACGAGTTCGCTCGGCGCGATCGCCTCGTACTCGAAGGGGTTGTTGCCCGCCCCGGCGTTCTCGCGCTTTCGCCGCGTCACGATCTCCTCGTCGTGCAGCTCCGCGAGCGCCTCCCGGACCGTGCTCGGATAGAGGCCCGTTCCGTCCGCGACCTCCTCGCTCGTGCTGTTCTCGTGCTTTCGCAGGTAGACGTAGATCCGCGCCCGCGTCTCCGTGTCGAGGAGCCAGGCGAGCAGGTCGACGACGCTCTGGTCGAACTCCTCGACCGCGCGGTCGGCACCCTCTTCGAGCCGCTTTCGGGCGGTCCGCTGCGTCTCGTCCTCTTCGAGGCCGGCGTCGGCCGCCTCCTCGTCGGGCGCGTCACCCCGCTGCGGATCGTCCGTCGGGTCGTCGGCAGGCATGTGTTCTGCGCGGGAGGTCAGAACCGCGCGCGGAAAAACGTTTGCTTGTCAGCGCGCCGACGGCGAAGATCCCGAACGCGGCGCGCCGATCGGGATCGAACGGATCAGCGTTCGACGAGGAGCGACTCGCAAAGCGCGTCGAGCCCGTCGGTTTCGAGGATCCGTCGCTGCCGCTCTGCGCCGCTCTCGCGGTCGAGCACCTCGCGGATGCCGGTCACGCCCAGCCGGTCGCACTCGCGTTCCACGACCTCGTCGAGATCGACCGTCCCCTCGCCGTCGCGGTCGACGAAGCTCGCCTCGCGGCCGTAGCGCATCGCCCGCCACTTGTTCTCGTCGAGGAGTTCGCGCCGGAGGTCGGTTCCGGCCCCGCCGTCCGCTCGCCGCGCCGAGGGCGCGACGCCGTCGACGTAGCGCTCGGCGAGGTCTAACACCAGGGCGTGGACGTACTCGACGAACGCGAGCACGACGTCCGGGTCGGCCTGCCCGTCGGGCGTTCGGATCTCGACGGTCCCGTGGCCGGTGTGCGGGCGAACGTCGTACCAGAGTTCGCCGCGGTCGTTTATCGAGCCGGTTTCGACCATCCGGCGTTCGAACCGCTGGTAGGACTCGAAGTCCTCGAACGCGGTCGGCATCCCGGTGTTGGGGAGCCCCTCGAAGATCTTGGCCCGGGCGGACGCGAGCCCGGTGTCGAACCCGTTCCAGAACGGGGAATTGGCCGAGAGCGCGAGCATCGGCGCGAGGTACCACCGGAGCTCGTTGGCGATCCAGACGGCCTTCTCCGCGTCGTCAACGCCGACGTGGACGTGCAGGCCGGCGGTCGTGTTCCGGTGCTGCGGGTACTGGATGCGGTCGAGCTGGGCGCGGTACCGCGGCTTCTGCGCGTGTTCGAGTTCGCGCCACTTGGCCGCCGGGTGGAGCCCCGCCCCGGCGATGCGGTACCCGTGTCGCTCGGCGTGTTCGACCAGCGCCTCGCGGACGGAGAGAACGGCCTCGCGGGCATCCTCCGGGCGCTCGATGAGCGGCGTCTGCGTCTCGATCGTGAATTCGAACAGTTCGTGGTCGATCCGCCCGGCGAGGGGTTCGGGGGGCTCGTCGCCGTACACGAGGTCGTCGATGCCCGAGGTCGGCCGGCCGGCGTCGTCCACGATGAAGAACTCCTCCTCGACGCCGAGCGTGCCCATCCTGGTGAACGACTCCCGCGAACCTAGCTCCATCGCGCCAGTGTTAGCGATGCCCTGTTATATAAGTCGTGGACCCGGATCGAGGCGATCCGCGGCTATTCCTCGTACGCCGAGTCGAAGAAGGCGACTTCGAGCCGGACGGCCCGCTCGAACAGCTCGGCGACGCGCTCCTGCCGACGCGGCGCGAGCGTCGGGCCGACCTCGTCGAGCTGTCCCCGGAGCCACGCCACGAACCCGTCGAACTCGGGGGTGTCGTGGAGTTCGATCCACTCGCGGAGGTAGAACGGGTCGTCCGGCGCGTCGACGGCCCCCGCCCAGGTTCGGTACGCCCACTCGACGGGAACGAACACGGCCAGCGTCTCGGCGTACCCTCCCTCGCGGGCCGCCGCGGCGAGCAGGTCGCGGAACGCGGCGGTCGTCTCGGTCGGTTCGGGCGTGCGGTACCGCTCCGGTGGGACGCCAAGCGCCTCGAACGAGCGCTCGAAGTAGTCGTTCTCCTCGTCGGTTACCGTGCCGAGGAATTCGGCCAGCCGCGCCTTCTCGGCCATCGACGGGGCCTGCCCGACCGCGTACCCGACGAGGCCCGCGAGCGACTCGACGAACAGGTAATCCTGGACCAAGTAGCGCGCGAACGCGGCGTCGTCGATCGTCCCGTCGGCGAGCTCCCGGACGAATCGGTGCTCCGTCGCCGCGGTCCAGTCCGGCTCCGACCGATCGCGGAGCCAGTCGGTGAAGCGGTCGGCGTCCGCGTCCGCGAATCGGGTGGCGACCGAATCCTCGGATCGATCGGCGTTCGGTTCCGGCGGGCGGTCGTCGGTCACAGCTCCCACCCCTCCCGCCGCCAAGCGGTGTCCCAGAACCGGTACTCGTAGCGCGCGGAGGTGACGAACAGCTCGCGGTACCGCTCGCGGTCGGCTTCGGTCGACGCCGCGGCCACCTCGTCCGTCAGCTCCAGGCACCACTCGGTGAGTTCCGTGAATTCCTCGCCGGCGTACATCCGGATCCAGTCGGCGTAGCGCTCGTCGTCGGGCAGCCCGTCGGCCGCGAGCCGCGTCCCCGTGTCGTTGAACCCCCACATGCACGGCAGGAGCGCGGCGACGAGGTCGCCAAAGGTCCCGGTCGAGGCCGTCCTGACGAGGAAGTCGGTGTACGCCCGCGTCGTCGGCGACGGCTCCGTCGCCTCCAGCTCTGCCTCGCCGATGTCGAACTCCGCCGCGTACGACCGGTGGAGGTCCATCTCGGTGTTGACCGTCCCCGAGAGCAGTTCGGCGAACGTCCCCATCCGGGAGAGCGTCGGCGCCTTCGCCGCGCCGAGCGCGAACACCCGGCTGTAGTCGACGAGGTAGACGTAGTCCTGTTTCACCCAGTAGCGGAACGGCTCCTCGTCCAGCGTCCCGTCGCCGATTCCCCGGACCATCGGGTGGTCGTAGATGGCGTCGAAGATCGGCTCCGCGTCGGCCGCCAGTTCGTCCGTGAACGCCATACCCGCACTACGCGGAGGGAGGGAAAGTAGTACCGGGTCGTACACTCGCGTTTTCGCACCGTCTGCCGCCGGCGTTCACTGCCGGATTCGTCGCTCGCTACCGCACCTGTCGGTGGGTTTCTGCGGACCTACGTACGCCGGCTACCGCACCCGGGCGACGACGCCGAGGTGGTCGTCGTGGAACGGCTCCAGCCGCTCGGTTTCGAGGATCTCGTACGCTTCGCTCAGCTCGGCCGTCACAGCGTCGAACACGTCCTCCGGATCCGCGGTCACGTCCTCGCTGCGCGCCTTGATCGCCGCGAGGAGCCGCCCGCCCTCCCGGAGGAACCGCGCGTTCCGGGTCGCGACCCGCGCCTGGCCGCGCGTGGCCACGTCCTGGACGACCGCGTCCAGCCCGGACTCGACGACGTGCGCGTACGTCTCGGGCCGCCGCGCGTCCTTCAGAAGCGGGAAGAGGTTCCCGCGGTCCTCGGCGACGCCGACGAGGTCCCGGACGGGGCGGGGCGCGAACTCGACGGCGTACGTCGGCCCGCAGAAGTCGGCGACGTGGCTGACGGTCGTGCCGCTCGCCGCGCCGAGGTAGAGCACGGCGTCGCCGCCCGAGAGGTCCGCGTCCATCCCGAGTTCGAGCATCGCGCCGAGCTTCGACCGGCCCGCGTCCCAGACGCGCCAGCCGCCCTCGGTCGGCTCGCCGTACACCGGCGGGCCGCGCGTGGCGAGCCGCTCGCGGCCGTCGAACTCGCGTCGCTCGACGCCCTCGGGGAGCGCCGGACTCATCGGCGCTCACCCGCATCCGCGTCGCACTCGCCGTGATCGGCATCCCCGTCACCGCGACCGGTATCCCCGTTACCGCGACCGTTGTCCCCCTCACCGTCGCCGCGGCTGACGTCCCTGTCGCTCCCCGCCGCGTCGGCGCGCGCCCGAATCGCCTCCATGCGCTCCCGCAGTTCCTCGTGGATCTCGGGTCGGAACTCGCCGCCGTAGCGGTCCACGCGGGCGGCGATCGTCAGCTTCCCGGCGAACGCGCGGGCCGCAGAGCCGCGGTCCTCGGGACGCGTTCCGCGGACGTACTCGTGGGTGAAGATCACCCCGTGCTTGGGCGAGGGGGCGCGACCGGCCAGGTGGGCGAACAGCGCGTCCTCCGCGCCGAGCACCTGGACGGTCCCGCTCGGCTTCTTCGCCAGCGCGTCGAGCCCCCCGGCGAGGGAGATCAGGCGGGCGGCGAGCACCGGGCCGGCCATCTCGCTGAGGTTCGGCGCGACCTCCGGGGCGCGACGCTCGATGAACGCCCGGAGGTCGTCGCGCTCGTCCGCGAGGTCGGCGACGCGGCGCGCGAGCGAGACGACGCGCTCCTCGACGGGGCCGTCGGGCTCGCCCTCGGCGAGGTCCCGCGCGTACGGGACGCCCGCGCCGGCGTCCGGGTACAGCGTGCCGGCCCACTCCGAGAGGCGCTCGGCGAGCTCGTTAGCGGTCCGCTCGGCGTCGTCCATGGCTCTGACGGCGTGAACGAGCTGTCTGTCGTCGGCCCGCTCGCGCTCCGCCGCGGCGGTCCGCGCGGCTTCGACGGTCGCCTCGCGGAGCGCCGCGTAGTACTCCTCCTCGTCGGCGGCGAAGCCGGCTTCGACGGCCCGGGCGGGCCAGTCGTCCGGCGCGTCCGCCGCCCCCTCCCGGATCCGTTCGGCGGCGGCGTCGACGTCGCCGGGGGCGACCCCGGCGAACCAGGCGTCGGTCGTCATGGCCGTCGGTTGCGCGCCCGGCGGGTTAAACGGCACCGTTCGGACCGCCGTCGACGGCGATCCGAAACGACGGGACGCGTCGCCGAACACAACACCATTCGACGTACAGCCCTGTCGTCGGACGGATGATAGCGCGTCCGACAGCGAGTTTTACGACTCTGGCGACGAGTCTGCGACTCCGACACCCACTCCGTGACACCGATACGCACATATGTCCGACCGACCGTGGTGCACCCATGACCCGACAGGACGAGGCGACGCCGGGCCAGTTCGGCGAGTTCGGGGGCCGGCACGTCCCCGAAGTCATGGAGGAACCGCTCGACCGGTTGACCGAGGCGTACGAGACCGTCGCGCGGACGCCCGAGTTCCGGGCCGAGTTCCGCGACGTCCTCGAATCGTACGCCGGGCGGCCGACGCCCCTGTTCCGCGCCGAGCGGCTGTCGGCCGAGTACGGCGCGGACGTCTACCTCAAGCGCGAGGACCTGCTTCACGGCGGCGCGCACAAGATCAACAACGCGGTCGGGCAGGCCCTCCTGGCGAAGAAGGCCGGGAAGTCGCGCCTCATCGCCGAGACGGGGGCGGGCCAGCACGGCACCGCGACGGCGATGGTCGGCGCGCTGTTCGACCTCGACACCGAGATCTACATGGGGAAGAAGGACGCCAACCGCCAGCGGATGAACGTCTTCCGGATGCGCCTCATGGGCGCGGAGGTGAACGAGGTGACCCGGGGCGGGGCGGGCCTCGCGGACGCCGTCGACGCCGCGCTGGAGGACTTCGCCGGGAACGTCGAGGAAACCCACTACCTCGTCGGCTCGGCGGTCGGTCCGGACCCGTTCCCGCGGATGGTCCGCGAGTTCCAGTCCGTCATCGGCGAGGAGGCGCGCGAGCAGATCCGCGAGGAGACCGGCGGGTTGCCCGACGCGGCCGTCGCCTGCGTCGGCGGCGGGTCGAACGCGATCGGCCTGTTCCACGCGTTCCGCGACGACGACGTGACGTTCTACGGCGCCGAGGGCGGCGGCGAGGGGGCGGACTCGAAGCGCCACGCGGCCCCGCTCGCGAAGGGGAGAGCGGACGTCATCCACGGGATGCGGACGCGCGTCATCGACGACGACGTGGAGGTCCACTCCGTCTCGGCCGGCCTCGACTACCCCGGCGTCGGACCGGAGCACGCCATGTTCCGCGCCGCCGGACGCTGCGAGTACCGCGGCGTCACCGACGAGGAGGCACTCGGCGCCTTCCGGACGCTGAGCGAGACGGAAGGGATCATCCCGGCGCTCGAGTCGAGCCACGCGGTCGCGCTGGCGAAGGAGATCGCCGACGAACACGACACGATCGTCGTGAACCTGAGCGGCCGCGGGGACAAGGACGTGGAGCAGGCGGCGGAGCTGTTCGGACTCGATCTCTGACTCCGTCGCTCGCGTCGCCCACGTGAGGCCGATACGCGCGGTCGACGGGAGCGAAGGCGGCGGCCGGTGTCGACCGACAGTGTCGACTGACGAACACCGCCACCGTCGACGGAGTAGTACACCCGTCGAAAGCCCCGAAATCAGCAGATACGGGGGTGATACCGTGAATATACAGGCAGAACCAGTATTCTACTACTACTCATACCTCCCGCTAGTCATGGGAGAAGTCGCCGTCGTCCACATGGACCTGATGTCGAAGGGTGGCGGGGAAGCGGTCTGTATGAACGTCCTGGAGGCGCTCCAGGACGACCACGACGTGACGCTGATCACGCTCACGGACCCGGACATCGGGGCGCTGAACGAGTACTTCAACACCGACGTGGACGACCTGACCGTCCGACGAGCCGGGTGGATCGCGCCGACGATCAACGAGGCGTTCGGGATACGGTACTACGTCCTACAGAACGCCCTGCTCGGGCGGTACGCGAGGCGGCACGCGGACGAGTACGACCTGCTCTTCAGCACGATAAACGAGCTCGGATTGGAGTCCGACTCGATCCAGTACATCCACTTCCCGTTCGACTGGACGGTGAGCCTGGACAACAGAGAGCACATCTTCCACCCGACCGTCGAGGAGGAGAGCTTCTACGAGCGGGTGTGCACCCGCATCGCGGGGGTGACGCGGAGCGACATCCGGACGAACACCCTCCTCGCGAACTCCGAGTGGACGGCGGACGTCGTCGAGGACGCGTACGGGACGAGGCCGCGGGTCCTCTACCCGCCGATCGACACCGACGAGTTCAGCAACCGACCCCTGGATGAGCGCGAGGACGGCCTCGTCACCGTCGGCCGGATCGAGCGGAGCAAGCGCATCGACGAGATGATCCGGATCGTCGACGGCGTGAGGGAGCGCGGGTACGACACGCACCTGCACGTCATCGGACCCACCGTCGACGAGGAGTACTACGCGGAGGTCGAGGCGCTCGCGGACGAGCGCGAGTACGTCTACCTCGAAGGCGAACTCCCCCGGTCGGAGCTCATCGAGCGGATCTGTACCCACAAGTACGGCATCCACGGCAAGGAGTACGAACACTTCGGGATGGCCGTCGCGGAACTCGCGGCCGGCGGCGCGATCCCGTTCGTGCCGTCGACGGGCGGCCAGCACGCCATCGTGCGCGACCGGGACGAACAGCTGTACGAGTCCCGATCGGACGCGATCGAAAAGATCGTTCGGGTGATCGACGATCCGGCGCTCCAGCGG
The DNA here is from genome assembly GCF_002844195.1 of Halegenticoccus soli. Taxonomy (GTDB): domain Archaea; phylum Halobacteriota; class Halobacteria; order Halobacteriales; family Haloferacaceae; genus Halegenticoccus; species Halegenticoccus soli. Next base: position 96,130 of record NZ_PEND01000006.1, on the reverse strand, counting down.
AACCTCCGCATGAACGCGGCGGAGATCGAGCGGCGGTTCGGCCGAGAGCGGTTCAAAGCGGAGGTGACGGAGATCGTCGAGGACGCCCTCTCCCGCCCGAGCGAGCGGCTGTCGATGGAGTCGACGGGATCGACGGGGGCGACGAGGCGCGCCGCGCGAGCGACGACGCGGACCGACGACTGACGGGGTTCCGAACCGGCGGCCGGCGGCCGATCGGTTTCGAACCGACGACCGGCGGTCGATCGCCGGTGATCGATCGATCCCCTGGTGGCCGCTCGGTCGGTGGCCGCTCGGACGGTGGCCGGACCCCGACCGCGGATCCGTTCCTAGCCGGACGTCGATCGACCGGCGAGCGCCGACCCTCGCCGCCGTTCTCGCCGGTCGATCACCGTCCGGTACTCGTCGACGAGTTCGTCCGCCACCGCCTCCCACGAGTAGCGGTCGCGGGCGTACCGACGACACGCCGCCCCGGCGGCCGCCGTCCGATCCTCCGAGAGGTCGGCCCAGGCCGAGAGTCCAGCCGCCAGTTCGTCCGCGGCGGTCCCCTCGACGAGCGGATCCGCCGGCAGGTCGCCCGACTCCGCGAGCGGGCCGAGCACCTCGACCGTCCCGCCGACGGGGGTGCCGACGGCCGGCGTCCCCGACGCGAGCGCTTCGAGGGTCGCCAGACCGAACCCCTCCAGTTCGGTCGTCGGAAGGACGAAGACGTCGGCCGTCGCGTAGGCGCTCGGGAGATCCTCGTCCGGGACGTACCCGAGGAACGTCACGCGTCCACCGATTCCGTTCCGAGCGGCGCGCCGTTCGAGATCGTCGCGGAGCGGCCCGTCGCCCGCGACGTACAGGTGCGCGTCGGGGAACTCTTCGGCGATCCGCGCGAACGCGTCCAAAAGCGGACGGTGACCCATCCGCTCGCTGAGCCGGCGGACGGTCAGAAACGCCGTGCCGTCGGCGTCGATCCGGTCGTACCGGCCCGCGTCCGGCGAGAACCGCTCGACGTCGACGCCGCCGGGGACGACTGTCGTTTCGGTCGTCGGCCCGTACACCCGGTCGAGTTCCCCGCGCATGAACTCGCTGAGGGTCACGATGCGGTCCGCGTTCTCGACGACGCGCCGCTCGACGGCGGCCCGGAGCCGGACGTTCGCGCGGCGGCGAAGCGGGGACAGCGACGAGTCGTCGCGGGTTTTGATCGCGTACTCGGTCGGCCACGGGCTGTGGAACGTGCAGGTCCGGGGGATCGACCCGTCGGCGGCCAGGTCGACCAGAAACGAGGTGACCGGTCCCTGGAAACTGAGCAGGTCGATCGGTTCCGCGGCGGCGCGGGCGACGTAATGCGCGACGGTCCGGTACGCCGCCGGGAGCTGGGGGAGGATGTCGGTTGCGGACTCCCCGGCGATGGAAATGTCGTACCGGTACACGTCGATACCGCGGATCGTTTCGAAGCGGGGAACGTCCCCGCGCCGGCGAGTGATCACCGACGTTCGGTGCCCCCGGTCGACGAACCGGCGCGCGGTTTCGAAGACGTAGCGCCCCGTCCCGCCGGAGCCGGGGTCGGGGTAGAAGTCGTGAGCGGTGATGAGCACGTGCATGGTTGAGACGGTCGCGTCCGACGCGCGAAACGACGCGCCGGTTCCGCAAAACGAGTGCGCTTGCATATACCTGTCAAGTGCTTTTACCGTCACTCTCCGTGGCTGTAGACGAGGTGTCTACATGGCTCAATACGACTTCGACGGGAAAGTAGCGTTCGTAACCGGCGCCGCCCGCGGACAGGGGCGCTCGCACGCCGTGTCGTACGCCGAAAACGGCGCGGACGTCGTCGTCACGGACATCTGCGAGACGACCGAGGAATCGAAGTACGAGCTCTCGGGGGAGGAGGAGCTCGCAGAAACCGTCGACGCGGTCGAATCGCGGGGGCGAGACGCCCTCGCGGTGAAGATGGACGTCTCGAAGGAGGCCGAGGTCGAGTACGCCGTCGAGGAGGCGCTCTCGGAGTTCGGCCGGATCGACATCCTCGCGAACAACGCGGGCATCGCGCCGGTGTCCGGGCTCATGGACCTCGACGAGGCGACGTGGGACGCGACGCTCGACGTGAACCTGAAGGGGATGTGGCTGTGCGCCAAGCACGTCGGGCGCCACATGATCGAGCGCGGCGGGGGCGGCCGGATCGTCAACACGTCCTCCGTCGCGGGGATGGCCTCCTCGCCGGGGTTGGGTCACTATACCGCCGCGAAGCACGGCGTCATCGGGCTCACGAAGACGCTGGCGATGGAGCTCGCGCCGCACGACGTGACCGTGAACGCGGTGTGCCCGAGCGCCGTGGACACGGCGATGACGAGCGGCATCGTCGAGACCATCGACGACGACATCGCCGAGATCGCAGAGCAGTCGGGCCCCGACAACGTTCTCGGCGACATCATCCAGGCCGAGGACGTGAGCGCGGCGTTCATGTGGCTCTCCAGCGACGACGCGCGGTTCGTCACGGGAATCGCGCTCCCCGTCGCCGCGGGAGCCACCGCCGTCTGATTCCCGCGATCCCGGCGGGCGCGGCCCCACTCGGTCGACCGCCCATCTATCTCCCGTCGGCCGCCTTCGATCGACCGCTATCGGTCCGCGGTCACGCCCGCTCGAACACGGGCGTCCCCGCGTTGCCGACGTCCACGTACCCGAGCGACCGGAGCGCGTACACCAGGTCGGAGAGGGCTACCGACTCCAGTTCGGTGACGGGTCGGCCGTCGTCGGTGTACGACGCGCTCCGTTCGAAAAGCGCGTCGAGCCGCACCCGATCCGCCGTCAGGTCGTCGAACAGTCGCCCGGCGGGCCCGGGTAGCTCACCCCGATCGAACGCCTCCAGCTTCGATTCCACCCGGCGCGCGAGGTCCTCGTAGGTCACCCTCCCGGCCCGTTCCGGGGATCGGACGCGCGTCACGCGTTCGACCAGCCGGCGGTTCTCCGCCACCGCCTCGTCCCAGTGTTCGACCGCCCGGATCGCGAGGGTTTCGAGCTCGTCGACCGCCCCGGCGAGCGCGTAGTCCCCCGGGACGCAGTCGTGGATCCAGGGTTCGTCCCGCAGGATCAGCACCTGGCCGCTGGCGGCCTGCTCGAACGGCGTCCGCGCCATCGTCTCGTACTCGCTCGCGCAGACCGCGAGGTCCCCCAGGCCGAGCGCGCGCTCGTAGGTCTCGCGGTCGGCGTTCGGGTGCGCCTCGACCCAGTCGAGCGCCCCGTACTCGTCCGGAATCTCCTCCATGCTCGTCATGACGGTCCGGATTCCGAACCGCTCGCGGAGCGTCCGCGAGAGCCCGATCAGCCGGTCCGTCCGCTTTTTGTCCCACAGCGAGCCGGCGAGGTGCAGCCACTCGGGGCGGTCGGCGTAGGTCTCGTCGTACGCGGAGAAGTCGACCGGGCTGCCCGTCTCCACCGCGTCCGCGAGCGCCGGTTCGACCGCGTCGGGGCGGAGGAACGCCGTCGCGCGCTTTCTGAGCTCGCGGGCGTCGACGCCGGCCTTGAACCAGACGCCGTCGGCGAAGAGCGCCCGACAGACCTCCATCCGGAACTGGTAGTCGTTGCGGTACGGGCACCACCGGTATTTGAACGGGAGCTGGAGGTCGTGGACGTCCGCGATCACGTCGAACGGACGGACCTGCGCGGCCCAGTGATCCGAGCCCTCCAGGAGCCACTTGTAGAGCGTCGCGCGGCCGGTCCGGTGGCCGTCGATCGCGACGTCGACGTAGGCGTCCCGGTCGAAGATGCGGCGGTCGAGGGCGTACAGCTGATCCCGGCTGTACCCTCCCTCGGTGAACAGGTACTCCCGCTCGTCGCCGTGCATGAACGGTTCCGCCTCGACGAGCGTCACCCGCTCGCGGTCCGCGCGCACGTCTCCCGCCCCGTAGCCGGCGGTCTCGCGGGGCGGGAGCAGCCAGTAGACGTGCAGCGAGTCGTCGAGGGAGAGCCACTGCTCGACCAGGGTGACGAGGTCGTTGACGGTCCCGTTGGCGCTCAGGTCGTCCGGGCGGTACACCTCGGGGGCGAGAAGTACCCTCATGGCTCCTCGTCGGGGAGTCGGATCCGGCGTTCCCGCCCGTCGCGCTCGACACCGACCGCCGCATTCGATCCGCGAGGACTCATGTCCGCGAAAACGGGGGAGACGCGCATCAATCTAATTGCCGTCGGCGGGTGACCACCTCGACTCCGCCGCCTCTCGCCGTCGGGTCCGGCGCGTCCGATCAGCCGAACTTCTCGAAGGGCTGCTCGCAGTCCTCGCAGTAGTGCATCGACCGGCAGAGGCCGGGACCCTTCGGGTGGTCGCGGACGGTGTTCGTCGAGCCGCAGTACGGGCACTCCGCGCCGGTCGCGTCGCCCCCGGTCGCGGTGCTCGGGTCGAACCGCATGGTCACACGCTCAGGCCGAAGTCGCGGAGCCGTTCGCGGCCGCGCTCGGTCACCATGTTCACGTTCCACGGCGGCGAGTAGCGGAGGCGGACGTCGGCGTCGTCGACGTCGCCCGCGGTCATCGCGGCGCACCGGACGTCGTTCAGCAGCATCTCCCGCGCCGGGCAGCCGGTGTACGTGAGCGTCATCTCGACGACCGCGCGCTTGCCGTCCGCTCCGGCGGCCGCCGCGTCCTCGACGCGCACGCCGTAGATCAGCCCGAGGTCGACGACGCTCACGGGCATCTCGGGGTCCTCGACCTCGTAGAGGGCGTCCCAGATCTCGCGCTCCGCGCCCGTCGCGCCCTCGCCGGTCTTCGGGTACTCCTCGGGGGCGTCGCCGCGGGCGTAGTCCGTGTAGGCGCACGCCTCAGAGTCGGGCGCGGGCTCGAACCCGACCTCGTCGTCGGCGCTCACGCGCCCTCACCCCGGAGCCGGATCGGTTCGGGCCTCCCGAGGTCCTCGTACGTGTGCGTGAACTCCTCGTACAGCTCGAACCACGCGTCGGTGTGGGTGCCGTCGCGACCCACCGGCTCGGGAAGCGCCGTCTCCTCGGGGTCCGGCACGTCGAGGTCGAGCGACTCGAGGTACGGGATCGCGATCTCGAACCACTCCGTCCGGAGGTCGTCGAGCGTCTCGGTCCGGAACCCGAGGTCGACGACGTCGTCCTCGCGCGGTCCAGGCTCGAACAGCGTCAGCGCGTGGGGGAACAGCCGGTCGAGCGCGGCCTGGACGCGCTCGTGGCTCTCGGATCCGGGATCCCCGGCCAGCCGCTCCAGCCAGCTCTGGGCGTGCTCGCGGTGGTAGTTCTCCTCCGCGATCGCCTTGCCGACCCGGTCGGCGATGGGCGCGTAGCTCGTGCCCACGAGCGCCTCCAGTCGGAGGTGTTCGGCCGTGTCGTACAGGTAGCTCCGGACGATCACGTCCGCCCAGTCGCCCTCCTCGAAGGGGAGTTCGACGAGCGTCGAGTGCGTCCACTCCGCGGGGTCGCGCTCCCAGACGAGGTCCGGCTCGGCGTACCCGAACTCCTGGAGCAGGTCGTACCAGAGCCGGGCGTGGCCGAGTTCGTCCTGCGCGATGTTGGCGAGCGCGAGGTCAGATTCGAGCGACGGCGCGTAGATCTGCCACTCGGTGTACCGCTCGGCGGCGACGAACTCGTCGTCCGCCAGCCGGAACAGGAGCTCCTCGACCGCCCCGCGCTCGCGGTCGCCGAGGTCGTCGGGGCCCAGCGTCGACGTCACGACTGCGCCTCCTTGCGCTTCCGCGCGGCCTCGCGCTGTTCGGCCTCCGACTCGGCGACCTCGCGGGCGAAGCTCCCGTCCACGCGGTTGTACGTCATCGCCCAGCGGTACGCCTTGTCGGTCGTCCCGCCGAAGTGGGCCCGCTCGTCGTCGACCTCGCTGATCTCGCCCTGCGGGACGACCCACAGGCTGTGGGTCTTCATCCGCCGCCCGTGCTGGATCTGCGCGAACAGCTCCGCCATCTCCCGGTCGGGGGCGTGGACGTTGCCGCAGTGCGTGTGGTAGCCGCCCGCCTTCTCCTGTCTGAACACTTCCCAGATCATGATCAATCGGCCGCCTGCGGGGCCGCGCCCGCGCTCGCGCTCTCCCAGCTGTCCATGGCGTTCCGGACCCACTCGACGGCCTCCTGGCGCCGCCGACGGGAGCCGATCTGCTCGTCGCTGCCCTCGTAGTCGTTCTTCGCGACGGTCCAGAACTCGTCCCAGTCGAGGTCCTCCTCGACGACCTCGTAGCGGCCCTCGTCCTCGTGGTAGATGAGCCGCGGCTCGTCGGGGATTTCGAGGCCGTACTTCTCGGCCTTCGGGATGTAGGCGTTGAGGAACGCCTGCCGGAGTTCGTCGTTGGCCATCGTCTTCAGCCCCACCTCCGAGGCGAACCCGTGGTGGGTGCTCTGCTCGTTCACCGGGCCGAAGAACTGGAGGATGCGCGGCCACCACTCCTCGAAGGCCTCCTGGACGCGCTCGCGCGTCGCCTTCGGGCCGGACATGAGTTCGCGGAGGATGTCCTCGCCGTGCTTGACGTGGAACCCCTCCTCGAAGCAGACCTTGTCCATCGCGTGGGCGTAGGGCTGCCAGCTCGTGCTCTTCAGCGTCGCCTGCCGGCGCATCGCCGCGCCGTCGACGAAGAAGGCGATCATCGGCGTCTCGACCCAGTCGGTCATCGGGTAGTGAAAGCAGTTGAGGAACTTCCCCTCGCCCGCCGCGAGCTCGTCGAGCATCTCGTCGCGCGTCTTCACGCCGAGCGTCTCGGCCGCCCGGTACAGGAGCTGCGCGTGGCCGATCTCGTCCTGCACCTTGGCGCTGAACGCGAGTTTGCGATCGAGGCTCGGCGCCTGCCGGATGAACGGCTTCTCCAGGTACCCGCCCATCACCTCCGAGTTCGCGTGGAACTGGATCATCCGCGTTGCCGCCTTGCGGTACTCCTCGGGCATGTCGTCCTTGGGGCTGAACCGCCTCGGTCCGGCCTCCGTCTTGACGGTGTCGAGGTCCATGGAAGATAGTTACAAATACGTCCGCATACCGATTGGCCCGTCCATGGAATGCATTTATATACTGTTCGCGACGTGAGGGAGGTGATGATCGACGAGTGTCTCGTCGTCGAATTCCGGGTGACGGGCGACGATTGCCCGCTCGCGGTCGCCTCGCGGGAGGCGGGCGTCGCGGTCGAGTGCGAACCGCCGCAGCTCCGCGACGACGGCTACGCGCTCCTCCGGTTCACCGCGCCCGAGAGCGACGATCTCGCGGCGGCGCTCGACGCCGACGGGCGCCTCCGCTACCTCCACCGCTCGGCCGCGGACGGGCGGGACGTCTACCGCTGCCTGTCGAAGCGCCCGTGCGTCGTCCACGAGCTGACGAACGTCGGGTTCATGGCCGAGACGCTGACCTACCGCGACGGCGTCGAGCGCCACACCGGCGCGGTCGTCGGGTACGACGTGCTCCAGGGCGTGCTCGAAGCGGCCGGCGAGGCCGTCGGCGTCAGGCTGGAGCGCCTGTACCCGCTGGGGCCGGAGGGCGAAAAGGCGGCCGCCGGGCGGTGGAACGTGACGCCCGCGCAGGAGGAGGCGCTGCGGGCGGCGCTGGAGATGGGGTACTTCTCGGTCCCGCGCGGTGCGACGGCGGCCGAGGTGGCGTCCGAGCTGGGAATCAGCAAGACGGCGTTTTTAGAGCGTCTGCGTCGCGGGCAGTCGGGGCTGTTCGCGCAAGTGTTCGTTTGAGCGTCACCGCTACTTCGCGGTGCGAAAGCGCGTCCAGAGCGCGCGGAAGCCGAGTACGCGTGACGCGCGTCTCTCGTGATCGCGAAACGGCGGAGCCGTTTCGGGCGACGACGGCAGGCATCGGTGGCCGTCGACGCCCCGACGCAGTCGCGTTACCCTCCGCCTTCGTCGCCGCGTTCGGCGACGGTTCGGAGCGACCCGCGGTCACCCCGACCCGCGGTCACCCCGTTCGCGCTCGGTGCCTCCCTCGTCGCGGGCGCGGTCCCGCTGTACCTCGTCTTCGGCTGCGTCCTCGGATACCCCGCTCGAGACGCTCTGCGCTCCTTTTCGCCCGTTTTTTGCGCCGGTCAGTCGCCCCGTCGGCGTTCCCGGGACGAGTCGCGGTCCCGGGACGAGAGCGTGAGGTCGCCGTCGCTGGTCGCCGTTACGTCGAATCCGCAGCACCGGAACGTGAGCGATCCGGTGAAGTCCTCGGTTCCGCTGGCCGAAAACAGCGCGTTGAGCGCGTCCGAGTCGACGGCGTCGTCTATGCAGGGTAACTCTTCGATGCTCGTCCCGGTGAGGTCCGCGATCGCGCGCAGAACGGCGAGCGAGGGTTCGTACTCCTTCGAGGGGTCGAAGGAGGCCAGATACGTCGACGAGTAGCGCCCGCCGCCGCTCCTGTCTCGGGTCGGTGACGTCATGACGTGCGAGTAGGTCTTTCGCGGCTACCTACGGCCGCGTCGTCGGACCGTTGTCGAACCATTGCCTCGATCGTCTCCGAGTTTCCCGGGCCTCCCTAAACAGGTAGCGCGTCCAAGGAGAATTCCGCCACCGAAGCCGGAGAGTACGGGCGTCGAACGGGTCTCCGGTTCGGACAGTACGGCGGGGGACCGATCGTCTCGGGAGGACCCGAAACCGGTCGACCGCTCAGTTCGCGGGCGTCGCCGCGATCCCCCGCTTTCCGGTCACGTACTGCCGGAGGAACACGACGGCGATGAGTCCGAGCCCGATCAGATCCGTCGTCACTCCGGGCGCGATGAGGACCACCGCGCCGGCGACGAGGATGAACCGTTCGACGACGTGCGTCGGGGCGTAGAGGTACCCCTGCGTTCCCCCCGAGAGGGCCACGACGCCGATCAGCGCGGTGCCGACGCCGACGGCGATGTCCGTCGGCGAGCCGATGAGGAGCAGCTCCGGCCCGAACACGAACAGGTAGGGCACGAGAAAGCCCGCGGCCGCGAGGTTCACCGCCGTCAGGCCGGTCTTCCACGGGTCCGACTCGGCGATGCTGCTCGTCGTGAACACCGCCAGCATGATCGGCGGCGTGATGGCGCTGATGATGCCGAAGTAGAAGATGAACAGGTGCGCCGCGAGCGTCTCGACGCCGAGGCCGACGAGGGCCGGCGCGCCGAGCGCGGCGAGCACGACGTAGGCGGCCGTCGTCGGCAGCCCCATCCCGAGGACGATCGAGGTCAGCATCGTCAGCGCGAGCGCGACGAGGAGGACGCCGCCGGACGCCGACTCGATGAGCGAACTGAACTCCAGACCCAGTCCCGTCAGCGTCACCATGCCGACGACGATACCGGCCGTCGCGCACGCGGCCGCGACGACGACGGTCATGCGCATTCCGCGGTCGAGCGCGTCGACGGCCGTCATCGCGGCAGCGCGCGCGAGCCGCGACGCGGTTTCGGCGTCCCCTTCCGTCAGCGCCCGTACGAAGGTCCGCGCGGCCCCGAGCGGGATCGAGACGACGGCCGTCAGCGCGATGGCGACGAACGCGGCGAACATCGCCGAGTAGCCGAGGACGAGCATGGCGACGAGCGCGACGATCGGGAGCAGGTAGTGCGCGCCGGTCCCGAGCAGGTGCCGCGGGTCCGGGAGTTCGGATCGGCTGAGCCCCTCCAGCCCCTCCCGCTTCGCGCGGAAGTGGACGGCCGCGCCGACGCTCAGGAAGTACAGGAGCGCCGGAACCGCCGCCGCCGCGATGATCGTGACGTAGCTGATCCCGGTCCACGCCGACATGATGAACGCCCCCGCGCCCATCACCGGCGGCATGATCTGCCCGCCGCTCGACGCGGCCGCCTCGACGGCCGCCGCGTACCGGTCCCTGAACCCGGTTCGCTTCATGAGCGGGATGGTGAACGCGCCCGTCGTCGCGGCGTTGGCGACGGCGCTCCCGTTGAGACTCGCCAGGAATCCGCTCGACAGCACGGCGGTCTTCGCCGGCCCGCCGGTGCTCCGGCCGGTCGCGCCGTACGCGAGGTCGATGAACCAGTCGCCGATGCCGGTCGCTTCGAGGAACGCCCCGAGGATGATGAACACGACGACGAACGTCGCGCTGACGCCGAGCGGAATGCCGAAGATTCCCTCCGTCGTCAGGTAGGTGTGCGCGACGATCCGCTCGATCGTGTAGCCACGGTGGATGAGCGGCCCCGGCATCAGCCGCCCGTAGTAGGCGTACAGGAGGAACGCCAGGCCGATGATCGGTAGCGCCCGCCCCGTCGCCCGACGGGTGACTTCGAGCACGAGCAGGATCGCAATGCCGCCGAACACCAGGTCGATCGCGAGCGGGTCGCCCGAGCGCTGCGCGAGCCCGCCGTATCGGACGGCGTACGTGAGGTACAGGACGCTCGGAACGCCGATCCCGATCAGCGCCCAGTCGTACCAGGGGACGCGGTCCCGATCCGCCTCGCGCGCCGGAAAGTACAGGAGGGCCAGCACGGCTATCGCGGCCAGGTGCAGCGGGCGGTTGACGAACGCGCCGGGGCTCCCGAACCCCGCCACGTAGATGTGGTACGCCCCCGCGACGACCGCGACGGCGAGCGCGATCAGCCGCGTTCGGCCGCGCAGCGTTCTTCCCGGTTTATCCTCCGCGTCTTGCAGTTCGTAGTCGGTTTGTGTCGTGTCGGTCATAGGTGTGTCTCCAGCCGCAATCTGAGGTAATCGAGGTAGCTCACGCGGCGGACCGAAAACCGGATCGAGTTCCAGCGGTCCGTGTACGCCGGCAGCGGGCGTCTCTCCCCGTCGAGGACGAGCGTCTGGTTGGTGTACCTCGCCACGCGGACGGTGAACGCGTCGAACCGTCGCTCCATGCGCAGCACGGTGAAGTTCCCCTCGCGGGTCTGGTTCCCCTCCGTGTATTCGAGGCCGATCGCGTGGTACCGGTACTCCTCGCGGATCTGCACGATCGTCGCTCCGCGGACCTCGTACACCTCGCGGATCGGCGTCTTATCGAACGAGTGGACGTAGTGGATCGCGAACCGGTCGCCCTCCCCGACCCGTTCGACGCCGAGCGTCTCGCCGGTCCGGGGATCCTGCAGCAGCAGGACGGTCGCGTCCGCGATCCCCCCCGCGAGGAGCGAGAGCGCGACGACGGCCGCGGCGATCCGGCGTCGGCGCATCTCGACCCTACAGGCCCGCCTCGTCGAAGTACTTCTTCGCGCCGGGGTGCAGGTCGATCGGCGCGGCGCGGGCGGCACCTTCGAACTGGTTCGCCGCCGGGTGGACCTCCGCGAGCTGATCCAGGTTCCCGTAGATCGCCTCGACGACACGATAGAGCAGGTCCTCGTCCATGTCCTCCCGGACGATCATCGTGTTCGTCACGGCCGGGACGTTCACGTCCTCGTCCTGCCCCTTGTACGTCCCGCCGGGGACGGTCCCCTTCACGTAGTAGTCGAACTGGCTCGTGATCTCGCCGAGTTCGTCGTCGGGGAAGTCGATCAGCCGGATGTTCCGCTGGCTGGCGAGGTCCTGAATCGACGACGCCGGGTAGGCGACGCTCCAGAAGCCGGCGTCGATCTGGCCGTCCTGCAGGGCGCTCGCCGTCTCGCTGAACGAGAGGCGCTGCTCGTCGATGTCGTCGTAGGTGATGTCGTAGAAGTTGAGCAGCTCCTCGGCGATGACCTCCGTCCCGCTGCCGGGCGCGCCGACGCTCACGCGCTTTCCCTTCAGGTCGGCGATCGACTCGATGTCCTTGTTCCGCAGCGTGACGACCTGCGTCGCGTTCTGGTACGCGCCGAACGCCGCCGACAGCGGCAGCGCCTCGTCGAAGTCCCCCTCGCCGTTGACCGCGAGCAGGACGGAGTTGCCGAGCGCCAGCGCCATCGTCATCTCCTCGTTTGCGACGAGCCGGCAGTTCTCGACGCTCGCGCCGGTGGACTCGGCGGACGCCTCGACCCCGTCGAGGTTCTTGTTGAGGATGTCCGCCATCCCGCCGCCGAGCGGGTAGTAGACGCCCCCCGTCCCGCCGGTTCCGATGGTGACGAAGGTGGGCCCGCCGCCACCGCCGCCGTCGCCGTCGCCGCCCGCGCCGGCGGGGCCGCCTGCGCAGCCCGCCAGCCCGGCGAGCGCGGCCGCACCCGTCGCCTTCGCGAACGCACGCCTGTCCATGCTCCGTGTGCCACTTTCACGCGCCATACCACTCCGTATCAATCATTGTTGATAAGGATATTGAATACGGGATTAAATACTGTAAGTGCGAATAGAATTTCCCCCTCGACGCGTCGAGAGATCCCGCGGGATCGACCGTCCGGAGCGAGCGCGCTTCGATCCTTCCGGAGGGCGAAACGTTATGCGGCGCTACTTCGGAGAAAACCGCATGTTCGATCGCAACGGATCGCGCGACGACGGCGGCGACGGAGCGCGGCGCACACGGCGTCCCGCCCGCCTCGGATAATGGTCGGCGAAGCCCGCGAGCCGTCCGGCGAGTCGGGGCCGCTGTCGGGGGTGACGGTTCTCGACGCGTCCCGCGTGCTCGTCGGACCGTTCTGCACGATGCAACTGGGCGACCTCGGCGCGGAGGTGATCAAGGTCGAACGACCGGGCGTCGGCGATCAGACCCGCGGCTGGCACCCGCCCACCTACGGCGACTCCGGCGAGAGCGCCTACTACGTCAGCGTCAACCGGAACAAGCGCTCCGTCACGCTGAACCTGGCCTCGGAGGAGGGGCGCGAGGTGTTCCGCGACCTCGCGCGCGAGGCGGACGTCCTCGTGCACAACTTCCGCGTCGGGAAGATGGCCGAGTGGGAACTCGACTACGAGCACCTCCGGGGGGAGAACCCCGGCATCGTCTACTGCGCGATCTCGGGGTACGGCGAGTGGGGTCCCGCGAAGGACCGCCCCGCCTACGACGTGATGATGCAGGCCGAGGGCGGGCTGATGAGCATCACCGGCGAGCAGGGCGGTCCGCCGGTCCGGGTCGGCGTCGCCCTCGCGGACATCGGCGCGGGGATGTACGCGACGCAGGCGATCCTCGCGGCGCTGTTCGAGCGGGAGCTGGGCGACGGGACCGGCCAGAAGGTCGACGTGAGCCTGTTCGACGGGCAGGTCGCGTGGATGACGTACATGGCCTCGTACTACTTCGCGACCGGCGAGTCGCCCGGCCGGATGGGGAGCAAGCACCCGACGATCGCCCCCTACCAGGCGTACGAGACGGCCGACGGGTACGTCGTGGTCGCGGTCTCCTCGGAGAACATCTGGCCGCGCTTCTGCGCGGCGCTCGGCCGCGAGGACCTCGCCGACGACGAGCGCTTCGCGACCAACGCCGACCGCGTCGAGAACCGGGACGCCCTGGACCGGATCGTCGAGCCGATCCTGGCCGACATGGACACGGCGGAGGCGCTCGACGCGCTGGAGGACCACGGCGTCCCCGCCAGCGACGTGAAGGACATGGAGGCCGTCTTCTCGCACCCGCAGGTCGAGGCGCGGGGGATGCTCCGGACGGTCGATCATCCGACCGCGGGGGAGGTGCGGATGCCCGGCAGCCCGATGTTCTTCTCGCGGACGCCCGCCACGATCCGCCGGCACCCGCCGCTGCTCGGCGAGCACACCGAGGCGGTCCTCCGCGAGCGCGGCTACGCGGCCGAAGAGATCGAACGGCTGCGCGAGGACGGCGTCATCTGAGACGCGAACGGCGTCGTCTGCGGGTCGCGGCCGGTGCCGTCGCCCGCGACGGCGATCACGACACCCCCGGCGGCTACGTTTTTGTCGTTCCCGGCCGAGATACTCGACATGCTCCCCGAAGCCCTCGCCGCCGAGGACGGCCCCCGCGCGATCGACACCCACGCCCACCAGCCGACGAGCGAGTTCCTCCACGACGCCGGCGGGGAGATGATGCGGGACGCCGCCCGGAAGTTCGGCGCGGAGATGGAGACGTGGGACTACGAGGAGATGCTGGCGGAGTACCGCGAGGCCGGCGTCGCCCGCGCCGTCCTCCTCGGCTGGGACGCCGAGACGAACACCGGCAACCCGCCGGTCCCGAACGACTACGTCGCGGAGGTGCGCGACGAACACCCCGACTTCTTCGTCGGGTTCGGGAGCGTGGATCCGCTGAAGGGCGACTGCGTCGAGGAGGCCGAACGCTGCGTCGAGGACCTCGACCTCTCCGGGTTCAAGTTCCAGCAGATCGCCCAGGGGTTCGATCCGAGTTCGCCGCGACACGACGAGCTGTGGAACGCCATCGAGGGGCTCGGCGTCCCGGTGATCTTCCACGGCGGGAACTCGACGCTCGGCGCGGGCAGCCCCGGCGGGCGCGGCCTGCGCGTCAAGCACGGTAATCCGATGCTGATCGACGACGTGGCCGCCGAGCACCCCGACCTGCGGATCCTCATCGCCCACCCGGCGTTCCCGTGGGAGAGAGAGCAGCTTGCGATCTGCCAGCAGAAGGGGAACGTCTACATGGACCTGTCGGGCTGGCTTCCGAAGTACATCGACGAGCAGGTGCTCCACTACGCGGGGACGGTCCTCCGCGACAAGGTGATGTTCGGCACCGACTACCCGATGATCCGACCGGGTCGGTGGCTGGAGCAGTTCGCGGAGTACACCGACTACGACGAGGAGACCCAGCGGAAGCTGCTGTGGGAGAACGCCGAGGCGTTCCTCGACCTGTGAGGCGGCGGACCCCCTCGATCCGTGAAGCGTGAGTGACCACGATCCGCGGGCCTCGGCACCCTCGGTCTGTGAGCGGCCGGCGGTCGTCGATCCGTAAACCGCCGGGCGCGGGCGGCGCGTTCGGACTCCGCGTTCGGCCGCTAGAACTCCGGCTTCCGCTTTTCGAGGAACGCGGAGACGCCCTCCTCGTGCTCGGGGGTGTCGTACGCCTGCGCCTGGAGCATGCACTCGTAGTCGAGCGCGTCCCGGAAGCCGCGACCCGCGTTCCCGTGCAGCGCCTCCTTGATGAGCCCGATCGTGCGCGTCGGGCGGTTTCGGAGCGTCTCCAGCAGCTCCCCGACGGCGTCGTCGAGGTCCTCGTCCGGCGCGACGCGGTTCACCAGCCCGAGCTCGGCGGCCTCCTCCGCGCCGACCAGCCGCCCGGTGATGGCGAGATCCTTCGCGGCGCGCATGCCGACGAGCTGCGGGAGCAGGAACGTCCCGCCCGTGTCGGGGACGAGGCCGACCCTGACGAACGCCGCGCCGAACCGGGCGGACTCGGCCGCGTAGGCGAAGTCCGACACCGCCGTCAGCGCCAGCCCGGCGCCCACCGCGTCGCCGTTCACCTTGGCGACGATCGGCACCGCCGACCCGATCGCCGCCTCGGCGGCCCGGCCGAACGTCGAGCGCATCATCTCGTAGTCCTCGCGGCTCGATCGGTCCCGCTCGGCCATCGCCTGCACGTCGCCGCCGGCCGAGAACGCGCGCCCCTCGCCGGTCAGCACGCACGCGTCGCGCTCGGCCGGGTCGAGCGCCTCGATCTCGTCCGCCAGTTCGGCCGCGATGTCGGCGGTCATCGCGTTCATCGCGTCCGGTCGGTCGAAGGTGATCGTCCGAACGCCGTCGTCGTCGGTGATTCGCATGGTCCGACCTCGACGCGAGTCGAATTAAAGTTCCGGCCCACCCGCCCGCGGATCGATCGTTCCCGGACCCCCGGCGACGGCGACCGGGTGCGGAGCGCGCCACCGCCGTCGCGTCGGCCGTCCCGGTTTTGTCCGTGGCGGCCGCACGTCGGGGTATGCTCGGTTCCGTCTCGCGCGCGGCGGGGGTCGGGAAGAACGTGCTGGCGGAGTTCAGGGCCAAGAACGTGACGTTCATGGCCGGGAGCATCGCCTACAACGCGTTCGTTTCGCTCGCGCCGCTGATCGTGCTCCTGGTGCTGGTCGTGTCGCTGCTCGGCAGCGGACAGATGGAATCCCAGGTCGCCGCGCTCGCGAAGCAGTACCTTACCCCCGCGGTGGGCGGTTTCGTCGACAGCGCGCTGCGGGGCAACCGCGGACAGACCGGCGTTTCGGTCATCGGCCTCGTCGTGCTCGTCTGGGGGACGCTGAAGATCTTCCGCGGCCTCGACACGGCCTTCTCGGAGATCTACGAGTCGGACGCCGACAACGCGTTGACCGACCAGCTCCGGGACGGGCTCGTCGTCCTGGTCGCGCTCACCGTCGCCATCGCGGCCATCGTCGTCGCCAGCGCGGCGTTCGCGGCGTTTCAGTCGCTGCCGTTTCTCGACTGGCTCAACCCGCTCCTCCTCGTGTTCGGGCTCAGCGTCGCGTTCTTCCCGCTGTACTACGTGTTCCCCGACGTCGATCTCTCCCCCCGCGAGGTCGTCCCCGGCGTCGTCTTGGCCGCGGTCGGCTGGGCGGTCCTGCAGGGGCTGTTCCAGGCCTACCTCGAATACACCGGCAGGACGAACCCGTCCGACATCCTCGGCGGCATCGTCGTCCTCCTCACCTGGCTCTACCTGAGCGGGCTGGTGCTCCTCGTCGGGGCCGTCGTGAACGCCGTCCTCCAGGGGCACGCCACCGCCGCGACGGGCGGGGCCGACGGGGCGGCGGACGGCGAGGCGCTCCGCGAAGCGCGCATGGACCGCGACGAGGGCGCGGTCTACCTCCGGCGGCTCAGGCAGGACCTCACCGGGCGGTACGAGGGGATTCGACCGATGACGGCCGGCGGGACGGACGGACGAGCGCCGATGCCCGAGACCGGTCGGCTCGACGTGACGGAGCGGTCGTACACGGAGGACGGCAGGCGCGTGCAGGAGGTGCGGCTCAAGTGGCCCGTCGAGCGGGACGCGAAGAGAGCGGGAGGTGAGCGCGACGAGAGCTGACCGGCGCGAATCACCCGCGCGAACTCGATTTCCTGGAAGTCGCCGACCGGCGCGTCCCCGACGCCTTCTTCTGAGAGCGCGGTCAGAGCCACGGCGAGTGACAACCCCGTACGCCGACTGATCTCACCCGAAACGTTCGGGGCGGGTGTCCTCGAAGAAGCTCGCTCGGCGGCTGCGCTACTTCCGCTTTATCATGAACTTCATGTCGCCCGCGAACACGACCTCGCCGTCCTGCCGCGTCAT
Source organism: Halegenticoccus soli (assembly GCF_002844195.1). Classification (GTDB taxonomy): domain Archaea; phylum Halobacteriota; class Halobacteria; order Halobacteriales; family Haloferacaceae; genus Halegenticoccus; species Halegenticoccus soli. The sequence goes on along the minus strand of NZ_PEND01000006.1, from coordinate 79,214 downwards.
CTCCGTGTCGATGACGACGAGCCCGGCGTCGTCGCGGCTGGAGAACGGCTTCGTCTCCGTGACCTCCATCCGGAGCGAGATGGTGTCGCCCGTCCGCACGGGCGCGGGGATGTCCATGTAGTTCATGCCGAGGAAGGCCAGAACCGTCCGTTCGAGGAACCCGCAGCGGTAGACGAAGCCGGTCGCCAGGACGAACGTCATCGGCCCGTGGGCGACCCGCTCGCCGAAGTACTCGTCCTCGGCGTAGTGCCGGTTGGTGTGTAGTTCGGTCCAGTCGCCCGAGAAGGCGGAGTGCATGACGAAGTCCGCCTCCGTCACCGTCCGCCCGACGCTCTGAAACTCCTGTCCGACCTCGAAATCCTCGAAGTAGTGCGGCTCGTAGCTGTACGCCATGTGCTCTCCTTCAGACAACGGTGATAAATATTTGTGTACTATCCGCTCCGAGAGATACGCGGTAACATTTAACACTGCCCCGGCCGAACAGTCGCCGATGGCTGAACGGGTTCTCTACGTCTGTCGAGAGTGCGATCGGCGGGTGAGTTCCGGTGAGTACCGCGCCGCCTGCCCCGAATGCGGCGGCGTCTTGCGATCGGCGGTCGGCTGGTGAGTACCGAACCGTGACGGAACCGACGCGTCGGTCCGGGCCGTCGGAGCGACGAGGGAGGCCCGACGGGGAGGGTTCCGACCCGAGTGCGATCAGGTCCATCGCCGTGACGGTCGACGACGTGGTGACCGCGCTCGAAGCGGTCGAGCGGAGCGGCCGGCCGGTCGTCCTCCGGATCACGCCGCCCTTCTACGGCCGGATGCGCGCGCGACTCCACGTCGCCGGCGGCGAGGGCGGCTACGACGGCGACGTCGATCCGATCCACCTCGACCCGCGACGGCTCGTCGACGACGACGCGCCGCGGTACCCGGAGGTGGACGAGACCGAGGATCGGCTCGAAGCCGAGGAGGGGTACTCGACCGAGGAGCACCGCGCGCGCCACGTCGAGGCTGTCGAGCGGTGGCGCGCGGCGGTGCGGTCGCACGTCGTCGGGTCGATCGTCGTCGACGCGCCCGGGGGGCCGCACGAGATCGAGGTCAAGCGGCTCGGGTGAGCGGAGCCGCCGCTGTCCGGGGGTGAAATACTGAAAACCGTTTCCGTACGCCGTTACAGCCGCTGGAGGTTCTTCGCGCGCGGGCCCTTGTCGGCCTGTTCGATGTCGAACTCGACCTCCTGACCCTCTTCGAGGTCCGGGCCGCCGACGTCTTCCATGTGGAAGAACACGTCCTCGTCCGCGTCCTCAGTTTCGATGAATCCGTAACCGCCAGTGTCGTTGAAGAAAGCGACAGTACCTTTTGCCATTCGCAATAACTCCGATACCGACTCCGGTCCTGAGACGTATATAGATGTGGGTTTGTTATTCCGGGACCGAACGTCGGACGAACGCTTTTTGAACGGGCGCGGGCGTACTCCGAACATGAGCGCGGACGGCTATCGGCGCGGAACGCAGGTCGAGCGGTCGAGGCGACGGCCGCGCGTGAGGGGACCGTACCGACCGATTCTGCCGGTCGTCTGGGCGCTCGGCGGCGTCATCCTGCTCGTCGTGCTTCCGTTCGGCATCGACGCGGCGCTCGCCGTCCTCCTCGTCACCCACCTCTTCTTCGCGGGGCTCGTCCGCGCGGACATCAAGGCGCTCCGGCGGCAGGGCCTGGAGTGGGGGTACACGCGGCACCTCTGGTTCGGCGCGGCGTTCGGACTCCCGTTCGCCGCGCCGGCGTACTACCTCTACAGCGGCCGGCGCATCCGCGCCGAGAATGAGCGGCGGGACGCCGCGGAACGGGGGGACGGCTCGGATCGAACGTCGGAATCGGTGGCCTGAATCCGACCGGCGGTCGGCGTGCGCGCTGCCGGGACCGAGCAGCCCCTCTACGGCGCGGACGGGCGTTCCGCCACCGCGGGGTATATCACGATCGACCCGTATCGTTCGATCATGAGTGACGCGTATCTCGTGGGCGCGGGCCAGTCGGATTTCGGCGCGTTCCCCGAGGAGAGCTACCGGTCGCTGTTCCGGGCGGCGTACGAGGCCGCGGAGGGGAGCGCCGGCGGCGTCGACCCGGGCGACGTTGACGAGGCGTACGTCGGGACGCTCGGCGTCGGCGGGCGGCAGCTCGGACTCCCCGGACCGGCGGTCACGGAGCACGTCGGCCTCCACGGGGTTCCGTGCACGCGGGTCGAGAACGCCTGCGCCGCGAGCGGGTACGCCCTCCGGTCGGCGGTGATGGCGGTGAAGAGCGGGATGGTAGACCTCACCCTCGCCGGGGGGTTCGAGGTGATGACCGACGCGTCGAGCGAGGCGACGAGGTACTGGCTCGGCGTCAGCGGCGAGACCGAGTGGGAGCGCATGGCCGGAACGACCTTTTCCGGGGTGTACGCCCAGATGGCCGACGCCTACATGCGTGAGTACGGCGTCGAGCGCGAGTCCCTCTCGCGAGTCGCCGTCAAGAATCACGCGAACGGGGCGAAGAACCCCCGCGCGCACCTCCGGTTCACCTGCTCGCTGGAGGACGCCGAGTCCGCGCCGGTCGTCGCGGACCCGCTCACGCTGTATCACTGTTGTCCCACGACCGATGGCGCGGCGGCGGTCTTCGTCGCGAGCGAGGAGGTCGCCGCGTCGTTCGACGACCGCGTCCGGATCGCCGGTGTCGGCGCGGCGAGCGATCGGGTCGGGCTGTTCCAGCGCGACACCTACACGTCGATCCCCGCCTCGAAGCGGGCGGCCGCCGCGGCCTACGAGATTGCCGGCGTCGGGCCGGACGACCTCGACTTCGCGGAGGTGCACGACTGCTTCGCCATCGCGGAGCTGCTCGCGTACGAGGATCTCGGGTTCTGCGGGCGGGGCGAGGCCGCGGCCCTGATCGACTCGGGCGCGACCGACCCCGACGGGCGTCTTCCGGTCAACACCTCCGGCGGGCTGAAGTCGAAGGGCCACCCGATCGGCGCGACGGGGGCCGGACAGGCCGTCGAGGCGTTCAAACAGCTCACCGGCGGCGCGGGCGACCGGCAGCTTTCCGACCCGCGGCGCGGCCTGACCCACAACGTCGGCGGCAGCGGCGGCGCGGCCGTCGTTCACGTCTTCGAGGCAGAGGGCGCGGATCCGGCCGGCGCTGACGGCCGGGGGGTGGGCGCGTGAGCGCCCCGGGAGCGGACGGCGGTTCGGGCGCGGCGAGAACGCCGCGGGCCGGCGTCGCCGCCGCCGCCGCGTACGCGCCCCGGTACAGGATCGACGCGGAGGCGATCCGCGAGGCGTGGGGGCGGTTCGAGGCGTCGGGGATCCGCTCGAAGGCCGTCGGGGGCGCGGACGAGGACGGCCTGACGATGGCGGCGGAGGCGGCTCGGCGGGCGCTCTCCGCCGCCGGAGTCAACGCGGGCGAGATCAGAACGCTCGCGTTCGGGACGAGCACCCCGCCGCTCGCGGAGGAGGATCCGACGCCGCGGCTCGGCGAGTTCCTCGGCGCGCCCGCGACGGCGACCCGCCGGTTCCTCGCCGGGAGCACCCGCGCCGGCACGCAGGCGCTCTCCGCAGCGGTCGACGCCGGCGGGTTCCCGGCGGTCGTGGTCGCCGCCGACTGTCCCCGCGGAGCCCCCGACAGCCCCGAGGGCCACGCGGCCGGCGCGGGCGCGGCGGCGCTCGTCCTGACCGACGACGGGCCGACGAAGCTCCGCGAACGGGCCGAGTACGGCGTCGACTACCCGGGGACTCGCTTCCGCGAGGCGGGGAGCGAGGACGTCGAGGGGCTCGGCGTCACCGCCTACGACCGGCGCGCGTTCGCGGAAACCGTCGCCGGAGCGGTCGGCGGGCTGGAGGACCCGGCGGCGGGCGCGCTGGCGCTGCAAGCGCCCGACGGGACGCTCCCCTACCGCGCCGCGAAGGCGCTCGGCGTCGACGCCGGGGCGGTTCGGGACGTCGCCACGGTCCACGACCTCGGCGACACCGGCGCGGCGAGCCCGCTGCTCTCGTTCGTCCGGGCGCTCGCGGGGGGCCGCGAGCGGACGCTCGTCGTCGGCTACGGGAGCGGTTCGGGCGCCGACGCGCTCCTGTTCGGGGGCGATCCACCGGCGGTCGACCTCGCGCTCGACGGCCGCGAGGACGTGAGCTACGCCGAGTACCTGCGCCTGCGCGGCGAGATCGGCGGCGGCCCGCCGGCCGGGGGCGGGGCGGCCGTCTCCGTGCCGTCGTGGCGGCGGACCCGCGAGGCGCGCTACCGGCTCGTCGCGGGCCGCTGCCCCGAGTGCGGGGCGCTCGCCTTCCCGCCGGAGGGAGCGTGTCCGAACTGCCACGCGCTCTCGGCGTTCGAGCGCGTCGAACTCCCGCGGGGGGGGACCGTCGAGACCGCCACGACCGTCTCGCCCGGCGGCGCGCCGCCGGAGTTCGCACAGCAGGGCGCGCGGGGCGGCGAGTTCGCCGTCGCCGTCGTCTCGTTCGAACTCGGAGGCGAGACGGCGAGCGTCCCGATGCAGGTGACGGACGCCGAGCCGGGCGACGTCCGCGCGGGCGACCCGGTCGAGGCGGTGGTCAGGCGGGTCTACACGCAGGAGGGCGTGACGCGGTACGGGAGCAAGGTTCGGCCCGTCCGCTGACGGACCGCACTCGCCGGACGATCGCACGGATTCGAGGCGGAAACCCGCGACCGACGTCGCGGGTGGCTTACTCCGGCTTCCAGTCGAGCGTGACGGTGACGGACTCGCGGCTGCCGCGGAGGAGCGACGAGCGCTCGCGGACGCCGACCTCCATCCCCACCTCCGCCGGCGGGTTCAGCGTGACGGTCTTGTTGCCGACCCGCACGTCGAAGTCGCCGTCGCCGTCCCGAAGCGCCGCCGCCAGCCGTTCGAGCCGGTCGGCCGCCTCCTCCCCCGTGACCTTCTCCTCGGAGAGCGTTTTGTCTGCCATGGACGGTCCGCACGTTCGAACCGACGACCCGTAACGCTGGGGGCCGTCCGGAGGTGGTTCACGCGCGGTTCCTTCCGAGAGGGAATGATTTAATCGGCTCCCGGTCGCGGCGTCCCTCATGAACGTCTGTGTACTTGGCGCGGGGACGATGGGTCACGGCATCGCCCAGGTGAGCGCGATGGCCGGCCACGACGTCGCGCTCCGCGACGTCGACGAGGAGATCGTCGAGGAGGGGTTGACCCAGATCGAGTCGAACCTCGAAGGCGGGGTCGAGCGGGGGAAGTTCACCGCCGAGGAAGCACAGGGGGCGATCGACCGGATCGAGGGCACGACGGACCTCGCCGCGGCCGCCGGGGACGCCGACCTCCTGATCGAGGCCGTCCCGGAGGACGAGGAGCTGAAGCGGACGGTGCTCGGCGAGGCGGAGGAGCACGTGCCCGACGACGCGGTCGTCGCGACGAACACCTCATCGATCTCCGTGACGGGGATCGCCAGCGCGCTCTCGGACCCGTCGCGGGCGGTCGGTCTGCACTTTTTCAACCCCGTCCACATCATGGCGCTGGTCGAGGTCGTCCTCGCCGAGCAGACGTCGGCCGAGACGCGGGCGTTCGCCGAGGAGTTCGTCGGCGGGATCGGCAAGACGGCCGTCGTCGTGAGGGACGCGCCGGGGTTCGCCACCTCCCGACTGGGCGTCGCGGTCGGCGTCGAGGCCATGCGGATGGTCGAAGAGGGCGTCGCCGACCCGCGCGACATCGACGCGGCGATGGAGCTGGGCTACAACCACCCGATGGGCCCGATCGAGCTCGGCGACGTGGTCGGGCTGGACGTGCGGCTCGGCATCCTCGAACACCTCCGTGAGGAGCTCGGCGAGCGGTTCCGCCCGCCGACGATCCTCCGGAACAAGGTGCGCGCCGGGAAGCTGGGCAAGAAGACCGGCGAGGGGTTCTACGTGTGGGAGGACGGCGAGATCGTCGGCGTGAGCGGGGAGGACCATGACTGACGGGGAGAACGGAGCGGACGAAGCGGGGGGAGAAGACGGAGCGGGCGGAGACGGCGGGGCGGGGGGAGCGGATGGAGCAACGGGAGACGGCGGAGCGGGGGGAGCGAGCGTCGTCGCCGCCGTCGCCGACTGCGAGCACGTCCGCGCGGAGGTCGGCGGGCGCGGCGAGGGGGTGGCGACCGTCACCATCGACCGTCCGGACGCGCGAAACGCCATGAACGCGGCGGTCCGGCGGGAGCTGAAAGCCGCCTTCGCGGCCGTCGCCGACGACGACGGCGTCCGGGTCGTCGTCCTCACGGGATCGGACGAGGCGCGGGCGTTCGTCGCGGGGGCGGACGTAACCGAGCTCAGGGAGCGCGGCGTCGTCGAGCAGCGCGAGGCGAGCGAGCGCCCGCGCGTGTACGAGGCGATCGCCGACTGCCCGAAGCCGGTCGTCGCGCGGATCAACGGCCACGCGCTCGGCGGCGGCTGCGAACTCGCGCAGGCGTGCGACGTGCGGATCGCCCGCGAGGACGCGAAGCTCGGACAGCCGGAGATCAACCTCGGACTGATCCCCGGCGGCGGCGGAACCCAGCGCCTGACGCGGCTCGTCGGCCCCGGGCAGGCGATGCGGCTCGTGCTCTCCGGCGAGCTGATCGACGCGGCCGAGGCGGCCGAAATCGGCCTCGTCGAGGAGGCGCTGCCGGCCGGGGAGCTGGACGCGCGGGTGAACGAGCTCGCCGGGAGGATGGCGTCGAAGAGCCCGGTCGCGCTCCGGCGGGCGAAGGAGGCGGTGAAAGCGGCCTCCCGGCTGGATCTGGACGCCGGACTCGACTACGAGCGCGAGCTGTTCGTCGGGCTGTTCGCGACGGCGGACAAGAACGAGGGCATCGACGCCTTCCTGGAGGATCGAGATCCCGAGTGGCGGGGTCGCTGACGACCGTCGCTCGCGGCGGACGGAGAGAAACGTTTATTCTGCGACAATTGCAGCCGGAACCAGAAAATACGGATAACCGGACTTTCAGCCACATAGCTTATGCCGGACGAGTTAAAATGCCAGAGAGATGTACACGCGCAGACGTGTGGCGGCGGGCGCGCTCGCCGCGCTGGCACTGGGAGGCGGCTGTCTCGGCTTCGTGACCGGGAGGGAACCGCTCACGTTCGCGGCCGAACCGGCGAAGACGGCGCAGTCCGTCGCGTCGGACGCCGGGTACGAGCTGACGGACGCGAAGTCCCAGACGATCGAGCGGGAGTTTTCGGCCGCCGGGCAGTCGCGGAGGGTCGAGGTGACGAACGAGATCGCCACCTACGAGAAGCGGCTGAGCCTGCCGATACTCGGCGGGGCGAAGCTCGGCGTGTTCGCCGTCATCGCCAGCCCGCCGGTCGAGGTGCTGGGGCAGACGTTCAACCCCATCGACGACTACGACAACGACCGGCTGGTGAACCTGCTCGCGAGCAACTACGAGGGCATCAGCGATCCGAGGGAGGTCGGCTCGCGGTCGATCACCGTCCTGGGCGACGAGATGACCATGACGAAGTACGAGGCGAAGGCGACGTTCAAGGGGCGGCAGATCGACGTGTACGTCCACGTCGCCAAGGCCCGCGACGGCGACTTCGTCGTCCCGATGGCCGTCTACCCCCGGCGGTTCGACGAGGAGGCGAACGTCGTCGCCATGGCCGAGGCGATCGAACACCCCGCCTGACCTCGGGACCGCGGGCAACGCTTTTGCCGCCCGGACGCAAGCCCGGAGGTATGGCGCGCACGCTCGCGGCGGGTGTCGGGCTGACGGCGGCGAGCCTCGCCGGCTACGCCGTCGGCGTCGTCGCGGCGTATCCCGGACGGGCGTTCTCGGTCACGGGAGCGATGGTCGGAATCACGCTGATCGCGGTCGGGTACGGCGAGATCGGGGGTGTCGACGGGCCGTGATCTCCGCCGTCGTGTACGACGCGGACGGGATCACGACCTACTCGGATCTCGAGCGGGCGCGGGCCGCGAGAGGGACGACGTGGGTTCGGGCGACGGGCGGCGACCTCGGCGACGTGGCGGACGCGTTCGGCATCCACCCGCTGTCGGTCGAAGACGTCCAGAACGGCGTCAGGCCGAAGACCGAGGACTACCCGACCCACCTCTTCGTGCTCGTGAAGACCGCGACGCTCCGCGGCGGCGACACGGCGTTCCGGGACGAGATCCGGACGGAGTCCGTCGGCCTGTTCGTCGGTTCGGACTGGCTCGTGACCCTCTCGACGGGCGAGACGCCGGCCGTCGATCGCGTCTGGCGGGCGGCCGAGAGCGACGACCGCCTCCTCCGGTACGGCCCCGACTTCACCGCCTACCGCGTGCTCGATCGGATCGTCGACGACTACTTCGACCTCCTCGACGAGATCGAAGAGACCATAGAGGGGATCGAAGACGGCGTCCTCGGCAGCCCCGATCCCTCGGTGCTGGAGGGGCTGAACGCCGTCCGCCGCGACCTCCTCTCGGTCCGCAAGCTCCTGTGGCCGACGCGCGAGGCGGTCGCCGTGCTCGCCCGCGGCGACCCCGACGAGATCCGCGAACCGACCGAGAAGTACTACCGCGACGTGTACGACCACCTCGTCCAGCTCGTCGACCTCACCGAGACGTACCGTGACCTCGCTCGCGGCGCGCGCGACATCTACCTCAACACGCTGTCGCAGTCGACGAACGAGGTGATGAAGCGGCTGACCGTCGTGGCGACGGTGATCCTTCCACTGACGTTCGTCGTCGGGGTGTACGGGATGAACTTCGGCGGGAGCTCCTACAACATGCCCGAACTGGGGTGGGAGTTCGGCTACCCGGCGGTGATGCTGGGAATGGCGACCGTGGCGCTCATCATGCTCTCGTACTTCCGGCGCGAAGGCTGGCTGTGAGCGGTTCCGACGAGCCGGACGAAAGCGTTAAGAACCGTGACAGTTCTGAGAACGTTCGACGGAGGTGAGGCGTTCGAGGCGGCGATCGGGTCGCTGTCGGTCGGTTTCCGCACCATACGCCTGCGAAACATTTATATACTTTTCGGCCCTTTACTACGTGTAAGGACGCGCCCCGCCGGATTTTCTCTCGTTTCTCTCGCCCGGTGAGGTCCCCGTCCGCCACACACACACCATGAGCGATACTACAATCCGCACGTACACCAGCGGTAGCGAGCAGGAGCGCGAGCGAGAAGCCCGCGAGTCCGTCCGGACGTGCCCCGAGTGCGGCGGACGGCTCGTCACCGACGAGGAGCACGGCGAGACCGTCTGCCAGGACTGCGGACTCGTCGTCGAGGAGGATTCGGTCGACCGCGGCCCCGAGTGGCGCGCGTTCGACGGCGAAGAGCGGGACGCCAAGTCCCGGGTCGGCGCGCCCACGACCAAGATGATGCACGACAAGGGCCTGTCGACCAACATCGGCTGGCAGGACAAGGACGCCTACGGCAAGGCGCTCAGCTCCCGCCAGCGCCAGCAGATGCAGCGGCTGCGCACGTGGAACGAGCGGTTCCGCACGCGCGACTCCAAGGAGCGCAACCTGAAGCAGGCGCTCGGCGAGATCGACCGCATGGCCTCCGCGCTCGGTCTGCCGGAGACCGTCCGCGAGACCGCCTCGGTGATCTACCGCCGCGCGCTGAGCGAGGACCTCCTCCCGGGTCGGTCGATCGAGGGCGTCGCCACCGCGTCGCTGTACGCGGCGGCCCGGCAGGCCGGCACTCCCCGCAGCCTCGACGAGATTGCCAGCGTCTCGCGGGTGGACAAGATGGAGCTCACCCGGACGTACCGCTACGTCGTCCGCGAGCTGAAGCTCGAGATCCAGCCGGCGGACCCCGAGCAGTACGTCCCGCGGTTCGCCTCGGACCTCGACCTCTCGGACGAGACCGAGCGGCGGGCGCGGCAGCTGCTGAAGACGGCGAAGGAGGCGGGAATCCACAGCGGGAAGAGCCCGGTGGGACTGGCGGCGGCCGCGGTGTACGCGGCGTCGCTGCTCACCAACGAGAAGGTGACCCAGAGCGAGGTCTCCGACGTCGCCAACATCAGCGAGGTCACCATCCGCAACCGGTACAAGGAGCTCCTCGAGGCCGAGGAACTCGGCCTGTTCGCGTGAAGTCGAACGGCTCCCGCCCGCGAGGGCGGCGAATTTCGCAACAACTTTTATTGAGATAGGGGGCGACAGTCGGGACCATGGTCGAGGCGTTCGTCCGTCTGTTGTGCCCCGAGTGCGGGAAAGAGTGGGAAGCGAATCCGTCCGACCTCCCGGCGACTCGCCGGAACTTCAGCTGTCCGAGCTGTCACGCGACGCGTCGGCTGACCGAGTTCATGCGGACCGAACGCGATCTCGAAATCGTCCGGCAGTTCGAGTGACCGGAACCCTCCGGATCAGAGGTCCGGAACCGACGACAGCGCCCCGCAGGCGTCGCACTTGAGCACGGTCGTCCCCCGTTCTTTGACGAGGCGCGTGTCCGGCAGTCCGCACTCCGAGCAGCGCACGAAGCCGTCGACGTAGGCGTCGATGGCGGCCGCGATGCGGGCGGGCTTGAAGTCGCCGGTGAGCCGCGCCCGCCCGCGCTCGTCGATCTGCGCGCTCGTGCCGAGTTCGGACTGGAGGAACTTCAGCACGTGCGCCTCGTCGCGGCCCACGCTGTCGACGGTGTCCTGGAAGTTCTCGTAGACGGTGGCGTTCCCCTCGGTTCGGACGGACGGGTCCGGAACGTCGAACCGGTCGGCGATCTCTTCGATCTCCGGCGTCTCGGACAGTCCGCGGTCGAGCTGGTCCTCGTAATCCATGTCTAACGCAACGGTAACGGCGAACTAAAACGTTCATACCCGTCGGCCGATTTCGGCGAAATCAACCGTGCGAAGGTTCATGCGGCCAGAAGTGTGTTAACGGGACTCAAGATAATAATATAACCCTCCAGTTGTAAGCATGTGTTGCTCATGAAGAAGCAGGAGCTCATTCACCTTCACGGCCTGCTTGCAGAGGTACAGAAACAGTGTGAAATGTGGGACGGGCGCGAACTCGACCTGACCGAGTACGAGGAACTCGGCGTCCGACCGACATCCATTCACAAGTCCAAGACCGACCACAAGGCTGCTGTTTTCGAACTCGCTCGCGGAATCACCTCCTCGATGGAAGCCGTCGAATCGGAAGCGCTCGCTCCGAAGGCCGACTGAGCGAACTATACTAGTCTCCTCCCGAACTCACACCGCCCCCAGCGGCGGCTCTCACCCCTCTTCTTCGACCATCTCCTCGAACTCGGGGAGGAGATCGTTCTCGCCGCCGGGCCCTTCTCCGTCGGTTTCGGTGTCCGTTTCCGCCTCCTCCGGCTCGTCGGAGTCGTCGTCGGGGATCACCGTGACGGAGAGGACTTTGAGCGGAATGTTTTCGAGGCGCTGGCCGATCTCCTTGCGCGCGATTCGGCTCGCGTGCTCCTCCCGCTCGACGTTGAACACGGTCATCTCGAGCTCCAGCGCGACGAGCGCCTCGTCCGCGGCGATGAACGCCGGCGGAAGCTCGTCGCCGGACGGAGACGTGCGAGACCCCATGTTGATCTCGACGTAGTTGAGATCCGGATTGAGCATCTCACCCGTCTTCGAGATGGCGATCCGAACCGCCTCGTCCGCCGTCTCCACGTCGTACACGGGAACCGCCGCCTCCACGACGACTCTGCAATCCATGGTGGACGGTAGTTGTTTACGAGGCTGTATGAACCTTCGCCTGAATACCCCGGGTGGGAAGAAATAAACCGTCGATCTCGACGATATAAACCCGGAATCACGCCCCGCGGGACCGGAGGTAGTGAAACAGGTACGTCTGCGCGTAGCCCGCGTAGCGGCCGCCGAGCCGGTCACGGATGGCCCGCGACGTCGCGTCGTATCCGCCCCGGTCGCAGTCCGGGTAGTGGTCTGCGATGGCGCTTTTGATCCACGTGTCGAGCGGGACGGCTTCGAGGAATCCCAGCGAGAACAGGAGGACGCAGTCGGCCACCTTGTCGCCGACGCCGACGAACCGCGTCAGGTACTCGCGGGCCTCCTCGTAGGGGAGCGTCGCGGCGGCCGCCGGGTCGGCCTCGCCGGCGGCGACCATCTCCGCCGTTCGCCGGACGTACGGCGCGCGGTAGCCGAGGCGGATGTCCCGCAGTTCGGCTTCGGTCCGAGCCGCGAGCTGTTCGGGCGTCGGGAAGGCGCGGAACTCGCGGCCGTCGACGGGGAGCGCGTCGCCGAACGTCCGCGCGAGCGCGAGTTGCATCCCGTGGATGCGCGACACGCGCATCTGCGCCGAGCAGATGAACGATACGAGGCAGGGAAACGGCGGGTCGCGCACGAGCCGCATCCCGCGGTAGGCCTCGTAGGCGCGGTCGAGCAGCGGGTCGTCCGGGGCCGCGTCGGCGATCGCGTCGAGGTCGTCGTCGAGCCGGAGCAGGTGCGTCAGGAGGGGGACGGCGTCTGTCGTCGATTCCCACTCCAGCGCGCCGTCCGCCTGGCGGACGCGGACGACCTCGCGGCGCTCCGTCACGCCCTCGATCGGCGGGACGACCGTCTCGTACCAGGCGTCGCCGCCGTGGGCGTCTGTCCGCTCGTACATCCGCCCGTCGGCCCGATCCCAGAGGTACGACTGGCCGCTTTCGAGGGTCGCCTGGAGGTCGAACGGCCCGTGGAGGTCGGAGAGCGGAATCGCGCCGGTTTCCATCGTCGTGACCGACGGCCCGGGCGGCTTTCCTGCTTTCGATACGGATCGACGGCCGGCTCGGCCGGACCCGCGTGGATTCCGAAGCGCGACCGCGTGGTCGGGATCGGCGGCGCGGCCCGGGCCGGGCGGAGCCGCTGCTGTCTCGGTGGTGAAAGATCGTCGCGGAAGCGGTCCAGCGGCGGCGTTCAAGGTCGTTGAAGTGCCTTCACCCCGCCGCAGTCCGCCGCTTTCGACGGTTCGGTCAGAGCCGCTTTTCCCCCGGTCGGCGAAGCGGGGAGCGATGCGCCTCAGCGAAACGTACCGGATAGTCGACCGGACGTTCGACTTTCCGATCAGCGCCGAGCGGCTCGACGCGGAGCTCGGAGACCGGACCATCGAGTCGCCCACCGGCGACTCCGAGACCATCGGCGAAGTCCTCGAACGGTGCGACGCGACGACGTTTCGGTCGCCCGAGGGCGTCTACGAGGCGCTCCTCTGTCACGTGACCGACGCCTACGTCGGCCGGAAGTTCTACGACGACCGCGCGGCCAACCCGCACGACTTCGACGAACTGTCCTTCTGACGGCTTTTTCGAGCGAAACCTACGGAGCAGCTCCCGCCTACTGGACCGCCCCCGCCGCGTCGGCCAGCGCGCCGGCCAGCACCCGCGTCGCGGTCGCGCAGTCGCCCCAGTCGGTCCACTCGCGAGGGTTGTGCGAGATTCCGTCCCGCGACGGGGCGAAAAGCAGCGCGGCGTCGGTCGCGCTCGCGACGTGCATCGTGTCGTGGGCCGCCCCCGAGTGGAGGTCCACCGTCTCGATGCCCGCCTCCTCCCCGGCGCGGTGTGCGGCCCGGCGGAGTCGTTCGCTCATGGGCGTCGGTTCGAGGTCGAACGGCCGCGAGAACTCGGTTTCGACGCCGCGCTCGCGTTCGAGCAGGCCGAGGCTCGCGCGGGCCGCCTCGACGAGCGTCTGCATCGACTCGTACGCCACGTCGCGGACGTCGACGCCCATCTCGACGGCACCGGGGACGACGTTCGTCGCGTTCGGCCGGACGGAGAGCGATCCGACGGTGGCGACGGCCGTCTCGCTGGAGTCGCGGACGACGTCCTCCGCGGCGGCCTCCACGTCGAGGACGAACTCGCTCGCGGCGGCCAGCGCGTCGGTCCGCTCGCCCATTGGCGTCGCGCCCGCGTGGTTCGCCTCGCCGCGGATCGTCACCTCGCAGTGGGTGATGCCCGTGATGGTCGTCACCACGCCCACGGGGCAGTCCGTCCCGGCGACCGAGGCGGATTCGGCCGCCCCCGCGCGTTCCAGCCGCGTGTCCTGCTCGACGTGGAGTTCGAACCAGGCGTCCCACTCGGCGGCGTCGAGCACCCCTTCCCCGCGAAAGCCGATGTCGGAGAGCGCGGCGTCGAGGGTGACTCCCTTGTCGTCTTCGAGCGCGAGCGCCTCCTCGGCCGTCCGGTCGCCCGCGGCGACCGACGAGCCGAGCAGCCCGTTCGAGAAGCGCTGCCCCTCCTCCTCGGTGAAACACACGACCGAGATCGGCCGCTCCGGTTCGAGCCCCGCCTCCTGCGCGGCCCGAACGCTCTCCAGCGCGGCGTAGACGCCGAGCGGGCCGTCGAAGACGCCGCCCTCGGGAACCGAATCGAGGTGGCTCCCGGCCGCGACCGGCGCGGCGGACGGGTCCGCGCTCGCCGGCGTCCAGGTGCCGGCGACGTTGCCGACCGCGTCCACGGTCGCGGAGAGGCCGGCGTCGCGGAGCCGGTCGACGAAGTACTCGCGCGCCCGGCGGTTCGCGTCGGTTCCCGCAAGGACCGTCCGTCCCCGGCCCTCGTCCGTCTCGATCGCTCCGAACTCCGCGTTCGACTCGATGTCCGCCCGCAGGCGGTCGGCGTCGACGTGCATACCCGGCCGTTGCGGGCGGAACGGGTTTGACCCTTGCCATTCGGTACCAATCGGTGACGGATCGCAGGGGCGTCCGACTGGCGGGAGACGGTGCGCGGCGCGTCGTCCGGTCGGACGCGGTGGGAAAACGTTTCACTTAACGAAACGTTAATCAGTTTTGATGAGTTCTGACCGCGTATGAGCGCCGGCTACGCGAACGAGTCCGGGTCAGCCGCGGGCCGACGGATCGCGTTCGGCTTCGGAATCGTCGCGGCGCTCGTCGCCGTCGCCGCCGTCGCCGGCTTCGACTGGGACGCGGTCGCGTCGGAACTCGCGGCGGCGGACCTGCGGTTGCTCGGGGTCGCGCTGCTCGCGAGTCTACTGGCGCAGTTCGCCTGGAGCGGCGTCACCGTTCTTTTCCTCCGGACGGTCGAGGAGGTGCCCGCAGGAAGGGTCCGCGTCGGCTACCTCGCCGGAACGTTCGCGAAGCAGGTGCTGCCGTTCGGTCACGCCGGCGGCGTGCCGCTTCTGGCCTACGTGCTCTCCGAGGATCTGGGGCTCGACTACCGGCGGACGTTCGCCTCCGTGACGGCCAGCGAACTCGTGATCTTCCTCGCGTCGCTGGTCGTCGCCGCCGTCGGCTTCGTCTGGTTCGTCCTGACCGCGGGGGCGTCGGCCGGGGTCGGGGCCCTCGCGCTCGGCCTCGCGGCGGTGCTCGCCGTCGCCGCCGCCCTCGTCGGCTGTCTGCTCCGCCGGCGATCGGCGCTCAGGCACGCCGCGCACGGAGTCGCGGCCGTCGGCCGGGTGAGCGTCGGCCGACTCGTCCCCCGCGCCCGGCGACGGCTCGCCCCGGACGCCGTCGACCGCGGGCTCGACGGCTTCTTCGAGGCGTTCGAACGCGCGACCGCGGACCGGCGGATCGTCGCCCAGGCGGCGGGGCTCGCGCTCTGCGGCTGGGCGCTTTTCGCCCTCCCGCTGCACTTCGGATTCCTCGCGGTCGACCACCGCCCGGCGCTCGCGCTGTCGCTCTTCGTCGTCCCCCTCGCCGGCCTGGCGACGCTCCTGCCGACTCCCGGCGGCCTCGGCGGCACCGAGGTCGGTGCGGCGGCCGTCATCGTGCTCCTGACCGGCGCGGCCGTCGACGCGGTCGCCGCCGCGGTGCTCCTGTACCGGGTCGCCACCTACTGGTGCGTCGTCCTCGTCGGCGGCGTCTGTTCGCTGTACCTCTCCTCGCGGATCGGCGGCGTCAGGCCGACGGGAACGGAGTGAACGCGGGTGGCGGCGTGATGGAGTGAGGCGGGCGGGACGAGACTGATCGGGGGCGAGCGGTCGGTCGACAGTCGCTCATCGGATGTGGATGTCGGTCAGCATCGCGAGGTGGTCCGCCACCCCGGGATCGAACCCCTCGCGGGTGCAGCGCCAGCGCCAGTTGCCCTCCGCGGTGCCCGGCGCGTTGAACCGGGCGTGTTCGTCGAGGCCGAGCAGGTCCTGCATCGGCGCGAACGCGATCACGGCCTCGGAGTTCCACACCGCCTCGATCATCGACCAGTGGATGTCGTCGCCGCCGTCGATGCCGAGGTTGTAGTGCAGGCAGTCCCGCTGGTCGTCCGGCAGGTTCCGGTAGTAGCCGACGGTGGTGTTCGTGTCGTGGGTGGCGGAGTAGGCGACGCTGTTCTCGGGGTAGTGCATCGGCTGGTTCGGGTCGCCCGCGCGGCACCAGTCGGCGTAGTGCGGCACCTTCATCCCGGGGAAGTCGAAGCGGTCGCGCAGGTCCACGAGCGACTGGTCGATGAAGCCCAGGTCCTCGACCACGAACGGGAGGTCGCCGAGCTCGCGCTCGACGGTCTCGAAGAAGTCGTCCCCCGGCGCGTCGCGCCACTCGCCGGCCGCGGGGTCGTCGGCGTCGGCGGGGATCGCCCAGTACTCGTCGAACGCCTTGAAGTGGTCGATGCGGGTGACGTCGACGAGGTCGAACAGCCGCGAGAGGCGCGCGAGCCACCACTCGTAACCGGTCTCGCGGAGGCGGTCCCAGTCGTACAGCGGATTCCCCCACCGCTGGCCGCCGTCGCCCGCGTTCGGCGGCACGCCCGCGACGGCCGCCGGCTCGTTGTCGTCGTCGAGGAGAAACGCCTCCGGCGAGGCCCACACGTCCGCGCTGTCGAGCGCGACGTAGATGGGCAGGTCGCCGACGAGGCCGACCCCGCGGTCGCGGGCGTACTCGCGGAGGTCGCGCCACTGGCCGTCGAAGACGAACTGGACGAACTCGCGGAAGCGGATCTCCTCGGCCAGGTCGTCGCGGTAGCGCTCAGTCGCCTCCCGCGTCTTCACCTCGGAGGGCCACTCCGTCCAGAGCGCGCCGTCGAACTCCCCCTTCAGCGCCATGAACAGCGCGTAGTCGGCGAGCCAGTCGCCCTCCCGCTCGCGGAAGGCGTCGAACGCGGAGCGCTCGCCGCCGGTCGCCGACTCCTCGAACCGTTCGAACGCCGTCCGGAGCAGGGGAAGCTTGTACTCGGCGACGCGCCCGTACTCGGTCTCGTGCGGGTCGAAGTCGGGCACCGGTTGGAAGTCGTCGTCGGTCAGCCACCCGCGTTCGACGAGGCGGTCGAGGCTCACGAGCAGAGGGTTGCCGGCGAACGCGGAGTACGACTGGTACGGGGAGTTGCCGTGCGCCGGCGAGGTCGGCCCGAGCGGGCAGAACTGCCAGAGCGACTGGTCGGCGTCGGCGAGGAAGTCCACGAAGGCGGAGGCGCCGTCGCCGAGGTCGCCGATCCCGTGCGGGCCGGGCAGGGAGGTGACGTGCAGGAAGACGCCGCTTTGGCGGTCGAAGCGCATGCTAGTACGGTATCACCGCCCCACGGTTTGAAGGGTTTGGTCGCCGCGAAAGCGCGGCCGTTCGACGGGTAGCCGGGGGATAGAGAGGCCGGGGCAGAAACCGAGAGGCCGGATCGGAAACCGAAGATCGGACGGCGGTACCGCCGTCCGCGGTGGCGCGTCAAAACAACACTTATCCCCGTTCTCCGATTTCGGTTGCACATGAGCGATATCGTTGTGACCCTCCCGGACGGATCGGAACTGTCCGTCCCGGAGGGGTCGACGGTGCAGGACGTCGCCTACGAGATCGGCCCGGGTCTCGGGAAGGACACCGTCGCGGGCGTCGTCGACGGCGACCTCGTCGACAAGGCGACGGAGCTGCGCGACGACGCGCGCCTCGTCATCGTCACCGAGCAGAGCGACGAGTACCTCGACGTGCTGCGCCACTCCGCGGCGCACGTGTTCGCCCAGGCGCTCCAGCGGCTGTACCCCGAGGCGAAGCTCACGATCGGACCGTGGACGGACGAGGGCTTTTACTACGACATCACGGGCGTCGACCTCGACAGCGAGGACCTCGAAGCGATCGAGGCGGAGATGGAGGAGATCATCGCGGCGGACTACCCGATCGAGCGGTACACGCTGTCGCGGGAGGAGGCGTTCGACAAG
Source organism: Halegenticoccus soli (assembly GCF_002844195.1). Classification (GTDB taxonomy): domain Archaea; phylum Halobacteriota; class Halobacteria; order Halobacteriales; family Haloferacaceae; genus Halegenticoccus; species Halegenticoccus soli. Next base: position 61,283 of record NZ_PEND01000006.1, on the reverse strand, counting down.
TACGAGGACAACCCGTTCAAGCGGGACATCCTCGAGAACGAGGCCGCCGGCGAGGAGGAGGTCTCCTTCTACCGGCAGGCGGAGTTCGAGGACCTCTGTAAGGGGCCGCACGTCGAATCGACCGGCGAAATCGGCGCGGCGAAGCTCCTGAACATCTCCTCGGCGTACTGGCGGGGCGACGAGGACAAGGAGACGCTGACCCGCGTCTACGGCACGGCGTTCGAGTCAGAGGAGGAGCTGGAAGAGTACCTTCAGCGGCGCGAGGAGGCCAAGGAGCGCGACCACCGCAAGATCGGCCGCGAGCTCGATCTGTTCTCGGTGCCGGCGCACTCGCCGGGGTGCGTCCACTTCCACCCGAACGGGATGCGGATCCGCCGCGAGCTGGAGGAGTACGTTCGCGCGAAGAACGACGAACTCGGCTACGAGGAGGTCTGGACGCCGGAGCTCAACAAGGCGGAGCTGTGGAAGCCGACTGGCCACTACGACAACTTCACCGCGCAGGGCGAGATGTTCAACTGGGAGCAGGACGACACCGAGTACGGCCTGAAGCCGATGAACTGCGCGAACCACGCGTACATCTACGCCCACGAGCAGCACTCGTACCGCGACCTGCCGATCCGCTTTTCGGAGTTCGGCACCGTCTACCGCAACGAGCAGTCCGGCGAGCTGTCCGGCCTGCTCCGCGTGCGCGGGTTCACGCAGGACGACGGCCACGCCTTCATCCGCCCGGACCAGATCCAACAGGAGGTCGTCAACACGCTCCGGAGCATCCGGGACATCTACCGCAACTTCGACCTCGACATCGAGTACAAGCTGGAGACGAAGGGCGACAACGCCGTCGGCAGCGACGAGATCTGGGCGCAGGCGACGCAGTCGCTGAAGGACGCCCTCGACTCCGAGGGGGTCGAGTACGACGTCGAGGAGGGCGAGGCCGCGTTCTACGGGCCGAAGGTCGCCGTCAACGCCATCGACGCCATCGGCCGCGAGTGGACCATCGGCACCGTCCAGCTCGACTTCAACATCCCCGAGCGACTCGACCTGACGTACGTCGGCGAGGACAACGAGGAGCACCGCCCGGTCATGGTCCACCGCGCGCTGCTCGGTTCCTTCGAGCGGTTCATGGGCGTCATGATCGAGCACTTCAACGGCAAATTCCCGCTGTGGCTCGCGCCCGAGCAGGTCCGCATCCTGCCGGTCAGCGACGACAACATCGAGTACGCAGAGCGCGTGCGGGCCGAACTCGGCGACTTCCGCGTCGGGATCGAGGACCGCTCGTGGACGGTCGGCCGGAAGATCCAGCAGGCCCACGAGGACCGCGTCCCGTACATGCTCATCGTCGGCGGGAACGAGGAGGAGGCCGGGACCGTCTCCGTCCGCGACCGCGAGGAGCGCGAGCGGCAGGACGTTCGGCTCGAAGCGTTCCGCGCGCACATCGAGGCCGAGCGCGCCGAAAAGCGGGTCGAGCCGGACTTCCTCGCGGACGAATAGGGGCGAGAACGCGCGGCGGTGCGGTCGCCGACGCGCTCGTCGTCGGCTTCGCTCGCTTCACGCCGACCGCGGTCGCGGTTCGCCGGCGTCGGCCGAGCGCGCGACAGCGTTCAGCCGCTCCCGGACGACGCCGCGGAATTCGCCGCCGCGGACGAGCTTCGCGAAGACGCCGAAGTGGCCCGTGCGCCACTCGATCCGGTTCTCCGCGGGCACGTCCCAGGCGTCGAGGAGTTCCTCGGCGGAGCCCGCCGGCGCGACCTCGTCGCGGAGGCCGCGGAAGGCGACCACCCGCGACGGGTCGATGTCGGGGTCAGCCGGCGGGTTCAAGAGCGGGGCGAGCTGTCGGAGCCGCGCCCGCGTCCACCCCGCCGCCGACAGCGCGCCGGGGAGACCGAGGCGCCTCGAGAGCCGGCCGTCGGCGAGCAGTTCGTCGACGGCGCCGGTCGCCGCGACGGGGAAGACGAGATCCGGGCGCATGGACTCCGGCCACGCGCCGCAGTGGCCGGCGACGTGAAGCGCGGTCAGCCCGCCGAGGCTGAGGCCGCCGACGCCGACGACCGGCGCGCCCCGCGACCGGGCCCACTCGACCAGCACGCCGTTTTCCATCGCCGACGCCTCGAACAGCTGGAACGTGGCGACCGGCGCGCGGGCGACGTACGGTTCGCCGCTGTAGAGGCCCGCCTTCTCGCGCCGGCCGTGCCACGGTGCCTCCGGAAGCACGACGCGGTAACCCTCCGGCGCGAGCGCCCGGCCGGCGTACTCCTCCTCTGGCCAGTAGGTCAGTTGGTCGTTCAGCATCCCGAAGCCGTGGTTGAAGACGAGCGTCGGGAGCGCCGAGCGGTCGCCCTCGGCGGGTTCGTACACGCGGGCGGTCGCCGAGTCCCCGACGTACGGCGAGGGGGACGGGAAGCGGACGAGGTACTCGACGGTGCCGGGGCCGCGGAGCTCGCGCGATCGCTCGACGGGTTCGATCTCGCCGCGGAGGCCGTAGAAGCGGTCCGGGTGCGCCGCGTGGGCGGCCCACCGTCCGATCGCCTCGTCGGGGTTCGGGATCTCGTATTTCACCGGCGGCAGGAAGTGGTCGGACGCGAGAAACCGAAACGTCGAGGCGGGCATCGCGCGTCGGGCCGAAGCCCGTCGGCGCTCGCGTTCGAGTTCGACGCGCTCGTCGGGCGTCGTTTCGGCGTCGCCCCAGAAGGCGTCGTCCCACCGCTCCGTCGCGTCGTCGTACTCCGACCGCAGGCGGGCGTACTCGGCGAGCGCGCGCTCGATTCGCGGGTGGAGGTGAGGCGCCGGCGGCGCGCCGACCGCCGCGAGGTACGCCGACGGGCCAGATCCGAGCGAGACGTCCGCGGCGGCCCTGGCGCGGGAGATTCGGAACCCCCGGAGGAACCCCCGCAGGAGCATCGATTCGAACGGCCGGGTCTCGAAGACGCCGCCGACGGGCGACGAGGCGAGCCTGTGGGCGAGCGGCGTGTCGAGAGAGTCGGTCATGGGCGTTCGTACGGGCGACGGCGTATTGATCGTTGGCCGGCACCGCCCGGCTCACCACTCCGTGAGCGCGGCAGCGCCGTGGGAGTACGCGAGCACGGCGAGGAACGTCAGCACCCCCGTGATCGCGGTCCCGCCCCCGACGAAGAACACCCAGGCCATCCCCGCGTCGGTCATGAGATACCCGCCGAGCAGGGGTGCCGCGACGCTCCCCGGGCGCCAGACGAGCTCCCGGACGCCGAAGCTGCTGGCGACGCCGCCTTCGGCCGTCCCCTCGTCGGCGAAGAGCGCCATGCTCGCCGGCTCGCGCAGGCTGTCCGCCACGCCGAGAAGCCCCGAGAGGCCAACGAGCGGGAGGAAGGCGGGCGAGAGCGGGCCGAGGACCGGGAGGGCGGAGGGGAGCCCGAGCGCCTCGCCGACGGCCGGGGAGAACGGAACGGCGAGCGCGACCAGCCCGTAGAGGCCGCCGCCGACGAAGACGAAGAGCGCCCGGCCGTAGCGGTCGGAGAGCCTGCCGGTGTAGGGCTGACAGAGCATGTTCGTGAGCTTCTCCGCGACGACGGTGACGCCGACCGCGAGCGCGCCGTACTCGAGCCCGCCGGCCGCGGCCGAGACGCCGGCGTAGATCGGCACCCACGTCCGGACGAGGGTGACGGCGACGGCGTACTGGGCGCGGAAGCTCGTGAGTGTCAGGATGCGGCGGTTGAGCGCGAGGTCCGAGAAGGGAAAGCCGCGGACGGTCGTCCCGTCCGGCGGGAGGTACAGCCGGACGCCGATCGACGCGACCGCCAAGAGCGCCACGATGATCGAGAAGATGGGGGTGAACCCGAGTGCCTCGTACAGCGCGCCGGCGCTCAGGCTGCCGAAGATCGCCGCGGAGAAGTTCGCCGCGTTGGCCTTGCCGATGTGGTTCGCGCGCGTGCCGGTCGCCGCGAGCTCGCCGACCAGCGACAGGGACATCAGCGACGCGCCGGTGACCGCGACGCCCTGAAGGCCGCGCGCGAGGACGAACGCGAGCGACGAGTCGACGAGCGGAAAGAGGGCGTAGGCGACCGCGCCGACCGCGAGCGAACCGAGGAGCACCAGACGCTTGTCGAACCGGTCGCCCGCCCACGAGAGGGGGATCACGGCCGCCGTCTGCGCGAGCGTGAACCCGGTCGTGAACATGCCGATGACGAACCCGGCGCTCAGGGTGACGCCGAGAACCGTGACCGCCGACGGATCGAGGACGTTGATGTACGTCGGCAGCAGCGTGATGAGCGTGATAAACCCGAAGCCGTCGGCGAACCGCGTGAGGTAGAGCGCGTAGAACTGGATCCTGTTGTCGTCCACGCCGAGGCGTGCACGGAGTCGGCGAAAAGTCGTTTCGATTCGAAACTCGCGGCGGACGACCGCTTCGACGGGAGGCGGCCGTCCGGGTTCTCATCGTGCGAATCCGGCACAGGGTATTTATCACGAACGATTGTACGTCACCGCAATGGCGGTCGACGAGCCACGGTCAGATCTCAGCGACTTCGAGACGTTCCGGGAGAGCAGGGGATACGACGTGCCGGACGTCGAAGCGCACGCCGCGCTCGCCTCCGATCTCCGGGGGGCGGTCGAAGGCGAAGTGCGGTTCGACGAGTACACCCAGATCCTCTACGCCACCGACGGGAGCATCTACCGGGCGCGTCCCGCGGGCGCCGTGCTCCCGCGAACGGTGGAGGACGTGCGGGCGACGGTGCGCATCGCCGCCGAGCACGACGCGCCGGTCCTCCCGCGCGGGGCGGGGTCGTCGCTCGCGGGGCAGGCTGTCGGTCCCGGCTGCGTCGTCCTCGACTTCTCGAAGTACATGGACGACGTCGTCGAGATCGACCCCGAGGCGCGGCGGGCGCGCGTCCAGCCGGGCGTGGTGCAGGACCACCTGGACGCGGCGCTCGCGCCGCACGGGCTGAAGTTCGCGCCGGATCCGGCGTCGTCGAACCGGGCGACCGTCGGCGGCGGCATCGGCAACAACAGCACCGGCGCGCACTCGGTCCGCTACGGCATCACCGACGCGTACACGGAGGAGCTGAAGGTGGTACTCGCCGACGGATCCCTGATCCACACGCGGGAGGTCGTCCTCGACAGCCCCGAGTGGGAGGAGATCGTCGGGAAGGACGACCTGGAGGCCGAGCTGTACCGGACCGTCCGCCGGCTCGTCGAGGAGAACGAGGACGAGATCGAATCGCGCTACCCGACGCTGAAGCGGAACGTCTCCGGGTACAACCTGCAGAAGGTGATCTACGAGGACAACCCGGCGGACGGCGTCGGGGACGGCGTGAGGAGCGCGAGCGACGCGGACGACGGCGACCGCGTGATCAACCTCTCGAAGCTGTTCGTCGGCGCGGAGGGGACGCTCGGGATCGTCGTGGAGGCGGAGGTGTCGCTCGTGACGAAGCCCGAGGAGACCGCGCTGGCGCTGTACTGCTTCCGCGACCTCGTCGAGGCGATGGAGGCCGTGCCTGAGGCGCTCACCTTCGACGTGAGCGCCGTCGAACTGATGGACGACGAGGTGTTCAGGCTGGCGCGGAACTCCGGCGAGTTCGCGCGGTACGCCGAGCCGATCCCGGAGGAGGCGGCCGCGGCGCTCATGCTCGAATTCGACTCGGAGCTGCACGAGGACTTCGAGTCGGCCGTCGCCGAGACGAACGCCCACTTCGTCGAGGAGGGGGCGGCGTTCGACGTCATCGAGGCGTACGCAGACGACGAGCAGGAGAAGCTCTGGAAGCTCCGGAAGGCCGCGATCCCGCTTCTCATGTCGCTGGAGGGGGATCCGAAGCCCTACCCGTTCATCGAGGACGCGACCGTCCCGCCCGCGGAGCTCGCTGAGTACGTCCGGTCGTTCGAGGAGATCCTCGACGATCACGGCACCTCCGCCGCGTACTTCGCGCACGCCGGGTCGGGGACGCTCCACATCCGGCCGATCCTGAACCTCAAGGAGGACGACGGCATCCAGACGATGCGATCGATTTCGGACGCCGTGACCGATCTCGTGCTCGAACACGGCGGCTCGTTCTCGGGCGAGCACGGCGACGGCCTCGCGCGGACGGAGTTCAACCCGAAGATGTACGGGCCGACGCTGTGGGAGGCGTTCAAGGAGCTGAAGACGGCGTTCGATCCCGACTGGCGGCTCAATCCGGGCAAGGTCGTCTACCGCGACGACGACCCCACGGACATGCGCGAGCACCTCCGGTACGGGGCGTCGTACTCGTCCGTCGAGCCGAACACCGCCCTCGACTTCTCCGAGGAGGGCGGCTTCGCGCACCTCGTCGAACTCTGCAACGGCTGCGGCACGTGCCGGCAGGCGAACTCGGACACGATGTGTCCGACCTACCGCGCCTCGAAGGACGAGGCCGAGACCACCAGGGGACGGGCGAACATGCTCCGAGCGGCGATAAGCGGCGAGCTCTCGGAGGAGGAGCTGTACTCAGAGCGGTTCCAGACGGAGGTGCTCGACCTCTGCGTCGGCTGTAAGGGGTGCATGAGCGACTGTCCGACGGGCGTCGACCTGGCGAAGCTCAAAGCGGAGGTGAAACACGAGTACCACGAACGCGAGGGGGCGAGCCTCAGAGAGCGGCTGTTCGCCGACATCGACCGGTGGGCGGCGATCGGGAGCAAACTGGCCCCGCTTTCGAACCTGGCGGACGCGGTGCCGGGCGCGCGGGCCGTCGCGGAACGCGCGTTCGGAATCGCATCCGAGCGGGAACTGCCGACGTTCAGGCGGACCACGCTGAAACACTGGTTCGACGAGCGCGGCGGGTGTCGCGTCCCGCGCGAGGACGCGGAGCATCGCGTGCTGCTGTTCCCCGACACGTACACGAACTACGTCTACCCGGACGCCGGGGAGGCGGCCGTCCGCGTGCTCGAAGCCGCGGGCGTCCACGTCGCGATCCCGGCGGACGTCTCGCCGAGCGGGCGGGCCGCGTTCTCGATGGGGTTTCTTGACCTCGCGCGCGAGCGCGCGGAACGAAACGTCCGTCTCCTGAAGCCGTACGTCGACGACGGCTGGTCGGTCGTCTTCGTCGAACCCTCCGACGCCGTCATGTTCCAGGACGAGTACGCGGATCTCCTCGACGGCGACGACGCGCTCGACGTTGGCGCGAACGCCTACGGCGCGCTGGAGTTCGTCGACGCGTACCGACTCGACGAGCGGTTCGCCCTGACGGACGTGACGGGGTCGCTCACCTACCACGGCCACTGCAACCAGAAGGCGACGAACAAGGACCACCACGCCGCGAGCGTGCTCCGCCGAGTGGGCTACGAGGTCGACCACCTCGACAGCGGCTGCTGCGGCATGGCCGGGTCGTTCGGCTACGAGGCCGAGCACTACGACCTCTCGCAGGCCATCGGGAGGATCCTCTTCCGGCAGGTGGACGAGAGCCGCGGCGACGTCGTCGTCGCGCCGGGCGCGTCCTGCCGGACGCAGCTCGGCGACCGTCCCGGCGCGGAGCGACCGGCGCATCCGATCGAACTGGTGGCCGCGGCGCTGGAGTAGCCGTCCCCGGCCTCGAAACCCGCAGTATGTGATGTTTAACCGTGGTTTTTTCGTGCCGTGAGCGGAAGGGTGGCGTATGTCCGACGCCCCAGTCGTGGACGAACTGACACCGCCGGAACGGACGCTCATGGGACCGGGCCCGAGCGACGTGAACCCCCGCGTGCTCCGGGCGATGAGCACGCCGCTCGTCGGTCACCTGGACCCCTCGTTCATCGAGATCATGAACGAGGTGCAGGAGCTCCTCCGGTACACCTTCCGGACCGACAACCAGTGGACCATCCCGATCAGCGGCACGGGGTCGGCGTCGATGGAGGCCGCCATCGGCAACCTCGTCGAGCCGGGCGACACGATGCTCGTCCCGACGAACGGCTACTTCGGCGGCCGGATGGAGAGCATGGCAGAGCGCGCCGGGGGCGAGGTCGTCCACGTCGACGCGCCGTGGGGCGAGCCGCTCGACCCCGCGGACGTGCGGGCGGCGTTCGACGAGCACCAGCCGGACGTGTTCGGGTTCGTCCACGCCGAGACGAGCACGGGCGTCCGCCAGCCGGACGTTCCGGAGCTGACGCGGATCGCCCGCGAGCACGACGCCTACGTGATCGCCGACGCTGTCACCTCGCTCGGCGGCGTCGAACTCCGCGTCGACGAGTGGGGCATCGACGTGGCGTACTCCGGGCCGCAGAAGTGTCTCTCCTGTCCGCCGGGGGCGAGTCCGCTCACCCTCAACGACCGCGCGATGGAGAAGGTGCTGAACCGCGAGGAGCCCGCGCGGTCGTGGTACCTCGACCTCTCGCTGCTGGAAGGGTACTGGGGCGACGACCGGTCGTACCACCACACCGCGCCGATCACGAACGTCTACGCGCTGCGGGAGGCGCTGCGCCTCGTCGCCGAGGAGGGCATCGAGGAGCGCTGGGACCGCCACCTGCACGTCGCCGGGGCGCTCAAGGCGGGCGTCGAGGCGATGGGGCTGGAGATGAACGCCCCCGACGAGTACTGGCTGCCGAGCCTGAACGCGGTGCGCGTCCCCGACGGCGTCGACGACGGGGAGGTCATCGGCTACCTGCTGGAGGAGTACGACCTCGAAATCGCGGGCGGCCTGGGCGACCTGGCGGGCGAGATCTTCCGCATCGGCTGCATGGGCCACTCCGCGCGCCCGAAGAACGTGAACTACCTGCTCTCGACGCTCGGCGACGCGCTCGACGCGCAGGGCGCGACCGTCGACGTCGACGCCGGCATCGCGGCGATGGGCGAGCGACTGGCGGACTGAGAGCCCCGCCCCGTCTTCGCGGCGTGCTAGCGTGACCCCCACGTCGCCTATCGAATCGCGCGTATTTCGGATGGTATTGATTGTCACCGGTAATTATTCTAGGTGTTAGATAGAATGATTTACAAGCAATGGGCCTCGATATTTAGTCGACCTGGGGGAAGGGAGGACGACACGTCCTGCTTCTTCATGAGCACCCCAGGGAGGCTTCAGGCCGAGGGCGCCCGGCGCGGACGGCGGGTTCGCGTCGGGCGTCTCAGTGCGAAGGGGAACGCACGCGTGTTCTCGCGTTACGGTGCTTTTCGGGGGGTTCGATCCGGGGAGCGACCCGCACGTGCGACGCGGCGCTCGTCGGTTGGTTCGTCACAGAAGCGGGCCGGGAGGGATTTGAACCACGCCGAGACTCACTTCGTTCGTCTCCTCTACTTCAAATCCCACGGCGGCGTTTTCACTGCTCACTTCGTTCGCGGGAAAACGGACCGGGAGGGATTTGAACCTCGGTCGTTCCGCTCGCGTGCGCTCGCTTCACTCCCTGATTCAAATCCTCCTGCCGATTCCTTCACCACCTCGCTGTCGCTCGGTGGTTCAGTGCACGGGCCGGGAGGGATTTGAACCCCCGACCGTCTGATTAAGAGTCAGACGCTCTGCCTAACTGAGCTACCGGCCCTCACGAGGTCATTGCCGGGGTTGATTAAAAGGCGTTTCCCTTTCGGGCGGGGCGACGATCGGCCGAGGAGGTGCCGTCGAACGCCATTTCGAACGCCGGCGCGGAGGAGACGGAGCGATTCGCGGGCGGCGCGTCGGTCGCTCCGAGGGGCCATAGAGGAGTCGATTGCTCCGTCGCCGGCGCAGCGAGAGCGCCGTATCGGTCGCTGACGCCTCCGACGGAGCCGTCGAAGACTGCGCGACGAAGCGTCGGCTACCGGCGCGATTCTCGAAAACGACGCGCGGAAGTTCGCGCGCCGAAATGTCTGAGACCCATACCCGCCGTACGGGAGGGCTGGAAGGTGAACGGGACCACCACAGCCAGGACGGCGGGTACTCTAGTGTTTTCGCGCTGAATAGTAAATCTAACGGTGGATTTCTGACCGAGAACAAGCCGACCGACCGCGCCGATTCGTCGGTCGTGACCGGGTTCGTCACCCGTGACCGACCGATCGACGACGATGACAGATTTCCGGTACGTTTGCGACCGCACCGCCGATAACACGGCGGAAGCGGCCGGGTGGTCGTCTGTCACCCGATCGACTACCGATCATTCGTACCCCTCCGACGTTCTTGTGTTTGTGAAGAACCCTGTCCAAATCCATAGCAAAGAGTGGGTGTTAAGTGTCGTCCGCGGCTAGTTCCGGTACTGATGAGTACCGGGGTCACTATCTCCTCGATGTCGACGTATGCGATTCTCGGCTGCGGGAGCGTCGGCCACATCGTCGCCGAGGAGCTCGCCGACGAGGGTAAAGACGTCCTCATTCTCGACAAGGACGAGAGCCGCGTCGAGACGCTCCGCGATCAGGATCTGAACGCGCGGCGGCAGGACATCAGCGAGCCCGCCGTGGCCAACGCCGTCGACGGACGCGACGTCATCCTCATCCTCGCGTCGGACGTTGAGGCCAACAAGGCCGCGGTTTCGGCCATCCGCGACCACGGCGGCGAGCAGTTCGTCGTCGTCCGCGCCTCCGATCCGGTCTCCGAGGACGAACTCCGCGACCTCGGGGCGGACGTGGTGATCAACCCCTCGACCGTCATCGCCGACTCGGCCCTCAGAACGCTCGAATCCGGCGAGCTCGAATACAAGGCCCGACAGCTCGCCGACATCCTCGGCGAGACGGAGGGCACGCTCGCCATCCTCACCCACGACAACCCCGACCCCGACTCGATCGCCAGCGCCGTCGCGCTGCAGGCGATCGCGCGCGAGTACGACGTCGACGCCGACATCCTCTACGACGGCGACATCGGGCACCAAGAGAACCGCGCGTTCGTCAACCTCCTCGGCATCGAGCTCCGCCAGCGCGACGAGGCCCCGCCGCTGTCCCAGTACAGCGCGATCGCTCTGGTCGACCACATGAAGTCGGGCGACCTCGACATCGGCGCGGGCGTCGACATCTTCATCGATCACTTCGAGCCCGGGACGGACGTCGACGCGCGCTTCATGGACGTCCGACCCAACGTCTCCTCCACGTCGACGATCCTCACGAAGTACATCCAGGAGTTCGACCTCAGCCCGAGCGAGGCCGTCGCCACCGCGCTACTGTACGGCATCCGGGCGGAGACGCTCGACTTCAAGCGCGACACGACCCCCGCGGACCTCACGGCGGCCGCCTACCTCTACCCCTTCGCGAACCACGAGACGCTCGAACAGGTCGAGTCGCCGTCGATGTCGCCGGAGACGCTGGACGTGCTCGCCGAAGCCATCCAGAACCGCGAGGTCCAGGGCAGCCACCTCGTTTCGAACGCGGGGTTCATCCGCGACCGCGAGGCGCTCGGCCAGGCCGCGAACCACCTCCTGAACCTCGAAGGCATCACGACCACGGCCGTCTTCGGCATCGCCGACGACAACATCTACCTCGCCGCCCGCTCGAAGGACATCCGCATCAACATCGGGAACATCCTCCAGGACGCGTTCGAGGAGATCGGCACGGCGGGCGGCCACTCGACGCAGGGCAGCGTCGAGATCCCGCTGGGCATCTTCACCGGCATCGAGGCGAGCGAGGGGAATCGCGACACGCTGCTCGCGCTGACGGAGGAGGCGGTTCGCAGGAAACTGTTCGACGCGATGGGCGTCGACGGGAGCGAGAGTAGCAACGGCAGCTAGCGGGCTCGCGAAAGCTCCCGGCGCGGGTTCGCGCGCGACCGACGGGAGGCCGGCTGTTCTACCTCCGGCGGACGTCGATTCGGCTACGCCGCGATCTCGTCGCTCTCTTCTGATTGTTCGAGCCGTTCGATGACGTCGTTGATGAGGATCACGTCCCCGACGGCCCGAACCCACCGGTACGGGATCATCACGCCCTTGCCGCGCTCGATCCGGTCGCGGAACAGTTCGTCGTTCAGCTGCGAGAGCGCGATGCCGGTGACGACCTCCTGATCGAGATCGAGGCGCACGTCCTCGACCTCGCCGACGAACACACCGTTGTTCGAGTAGACCTCTCGGCCCACGAGCGTCGTGATTTCCTGAGGCGTTTCGTCCATGTCCATGCTGTTGGAGTCCCGGGTCTTAAGCGTTCGTAGGTGCGATTCGTGACGGCGGGGTGACGGATCCGGGACGGCGGTCCGTCAGTCTCCGCCCCGCGGCGCGACGAGCTGGATCGGGTGGCGGGTCGGCCGCGAGAGCAGCGATTCGAGCTGTTCGAGACAGGACGTGCCGCTGGCCGCGATCGTCCGGCCGCGGGCCTCCGGGCTCGTAAACTGCTCCCGCAGGGGCTCTCCGACGTCCACGCTCAGCTCGTAGTACTCCGCCTTGTACCCGAACGAGCCCGCCATCCCGCAGCACTCCGTCTCGGAGGTGAGCACGTCGTAGCCGAGCTCCTCGAGGACGGCGACCGTGTGCGCTTCGAGGCCGAGCGTGCGCTGCTGGCAGTGGCTGTGGTACGCGACCCCGGCGCTCTCGGCGTCCGCGGCCCCGCGGAGGGCCGACGCGTCCGCACCGTTGCGGAGGAGCCCGTAGACGTACTCCATCGCCTCGTAGCTGCTCCCCGCGAGTCGCTCGTGGGACGTCTCCGGGAGGAACTTCGCGTACTCCCGCTCGAACATCGCCAGGTCGCTCGGTTCCACGACGACGACGTCTCGCCCGGCGTCGACGTGCTCTGCGAGCGCGCCGTACACGTCGCGGGCGTGCCGCTCGGCCGTCTCGACCATCCCCTGCGAGAGTGGCGCGCGGCCGCTCGACGCGACCGCCGGCACGCGGACGTGCACGCCGAGCGCTTCGAGCGCCCGGACGGTCGCCTTCCCGCGGTCGACCTGCACGTGGTTCGTGTAGAGGTCCGGGTAGACGACCGCCTCGCGGGCGGCGGCGGCGGCCGGGACGCGCGAGCCCCCCCTGGCGTCGAACCACTTGCGCAGCGTCTCGCGCTCGAACGCCGGGAGGTCCCGCCGACGGTCGACGCCGAGCGTCCGCTCCATCAGCTCCCGCGCGGGACCGGTGTTTGCGACCCAGTTCGACAGCGGGGCGGTCGCGCTACCGAGCTTCGCGACGGTCGAGAAGTTGCCGAAGAACCGCTTCTGGAGGCTCATTCCGGCCGGTTCCGCGTCCGGCGTGAGGCCCTCGACGAGCGGGTCGAACGCGCTCGGGTCCGCCCCGCGGTTGATGCGGTCGCGGACGACCGTGTTGATCCACGGGATGTCGATCTTCACCGGGCAGGCGTTCACACAGCGGGTGCAGCCGGTGCACAGATCGTTGAACTCGGCGGCGGTGTCGAGCCCCTCGACGCCGGCCTCCCAGCCGGTCGCGATGCCGCCGGAGTACGTCTCGCCGCCGAAGGCGTGCCCGCCGACGCTCTGGAAGTTGCCGCAGGAGTTCGAACACGCCGAACAGCGGATGCAGTAGAGCGTCTCGCGGAGCTGGTCGTCCTCGCACATCGCCGTGCGCCCGTTGTCGACGAGCACCAGGTGGAAGTCCCGCTCCGCGGCCGCGTCCGCCATCGGCGCGTCCGGGTCGTCGAAGTCGACGGTCGGCGACTCCACCGGCGGGGTGAGAAGCGAGACGTAGGAGGTGATGTCCTGCCCCGTGCCGGACCGACCGATGAGTTCGACGAACGGTCGGAGGTCCTCGACCGAGGGAATCACCTTCTCGACGCCCGCGACCGCCACGTGCGTGTCGGGGACGACGGCCGTCTTCCGGGCGTTGCCCTCGCTCGTGACGAGCGCGATCGTCCCCGTGTCGGCCGTGACGAAGTTCGCGCCCGTCACGCCCACGTCCGCGCCGGCGATGAGTTCGCCGAGCTCATCGCGGGCGAACGCCGTGAGCTCCGCCGCCGTTTCGAGCGGTTCGTCGGGCTCGAACACCTCGTTGAACAGCGCCGCGATCTCCTCACGCGACTTGTGGATCGCGGGCGCGACGATGTGGGACGGGGACTCGTCGGCGACCTGGAGCACCCACTCGCCGAGGTCGGTCTCGACGACATCGATCCCCGCGGCTTCGAGGTGGTCGTTCAGGTCGAGCTCCTCCGTGGTCATCGACTTGCTCTTGACGAGCCGCCCCGCGCCCCTGTCCTCGGCCACCCGGCGGACGTACCGGTTCGCGTCCGCGGCGTCCTCGGCGACGTAGAGCGTGCCCCCGTTCTCCTCGACGCGCTCGCGGAGCCGATCGATCAGCTCCGGCAGGCGCTCGATCGCGTCCTCCTTGATCTCCCGCGCCCGGTCCTTCAGCTCCTCGTAGTCCTCCAGGTCGGCGACCGACTCGTACCGACCCAGGTTGAACCCGCGCGTTCCCCGCGCGACCGCGTCCCCCTCTGTTCGCATCAGCCGCCGGATCTCGGCCGCCTTCGCGCTTCTCGACTCACTCATCGACCTCGCCCCCCTCGAGTATCACGACGTGGACCTCCCTCGGTCCGTGCGCCCCGCGGACGAGCGCGCCCATGTCCGCCGTCGCGCTCGGGCCGGTGGCGATGATCGCGCTGCGGTTCGCGCCCGGCGTCCGGCCCTCGCGGAGACGGGGGCCGAGTCGCTCGAAGGCCGCCCCCATGTCCGGGAGGACGTCCGACGCGCGGAGCACCGCGACGTGCAGGTCGGGAAAGAGGCTCGTCTGCTCCGCGCCGTCGGGAGTCGACTCCAGCACGAGGCTCCCGTAGTCTGCGACGGCGAACCGGGCGGCGGTGACGCCGGTCTTCGTGTCCGCGAGCTGCGCGGGCGTCGGATTCGTGACGACCGGGGTGCCGGCGAGCGAGACGCCCTCGAACGGGAGGGACGCCCCGACCGCCGGCTCCTCGACGACGGACCGGAGCGTCTCGTCGAACCCCTCGGGGTCGGTCCGCGTCCAGCCGCCCGAGCGACGCCTCGAATTCGGCGACGGTCTCGGATGCCATGTCGTCTCATGGGTGCGCCCCCCTATGTCGTTTCGGAATTCCTCAAAGTATTGACGGCGACCCCCGCGGGGGCGCGCGACGGTGAACGCGGGAGCACGGACGCGGCGGCGCCTCAGGAGAACAGGTTCCTCGTCTCCTCGGCGTCGTCGACGGTGTCACCGGCGTCGCGCTTGCCGACGGCCGAGCGGAGGATGACGTACGCCTGCGCGGCGAAGAAAGCGGCCCACAGCGCGTAGCCGCCGGGGCCGCTTCCGACGACGCCGGCCGCGGTCGCGAAGGCGGAAAAGCCGAGCCACGTCGTCAGCGTGTCGCCGACCAGGAGAACGGTGAAGTAGCCGTAGAACGACGACCCCCACCACATCGCGACGACGCGCAGCCAGCCGGGCTGGAGGTGTTCCGGCAGGCGGGTCGTGTTGACGACGAGCGTGAGCGCGGTGTACGGCCACATTATCGCCCCGGACATCGCCGCCCCGACGACGAGGAAGAAGAAGGGACCTTGCCGGGCCAGAGGCGCGCTGAAGAGGAGGATGATGAGGACGCCCCACGCGGTGAACCCCGTGAGGAGCCGCCAGAAGATGCGCGACAGGTTCCACCCCGCGTCGCGGCCGTAGGCCTCGTACAGCGCGTCGGCGCTGTTTCGGACGAAGGACTCGACGATCGCGTACTCCGTGGTGAAGAGCGCGACGAAGAGCACGAGGAACACGAGCAGCCGACCGAGGCCGCCGAGCTGCGGCATGATCCCGCCCAGCCACATTTCGAGCGCGTTCGCGGTCGTCCCGGGCGCGTAGCGGACCGAGACGGTCATGAGGACGGTGGCGACGACGAGCAGGCCGACGACGAACGTCAGGAAGTGTTCGAGCTGGACGACGCGCCACCAGCCCCGCCAGCGACGGAGGTTGAGCCGCGTCGGGCGGAAGGTGAACCCGTCGCGTTCGATCGGCTCCGGGTCGTCGCCGATGAGCGGGTTCTTCACACGACCCTGGTAGTTTCCCATCCCGTAGCCCTTCTCGCGGACCCACAGGCTCTGTGAGAGGTTGAGGTAGCCGCCGGCGCCGGCGAACGCGAGCCCGCCGAGGAAGACCGCGATGTCCATGCCGGGCGGCAGCGGTTCGACGCGCAGGACGCCCGCGGGAGCGTTCGCCAGCTCCCCGAGGGAGTCGGTGACGGTCACCAGCGCGAGGGTGGCCCCGATGGCGACGAACAGGAGGCCCACCTGGAACGCCTCGACCGCGTTGTACATCACCGACGAGACCTGGTACGACAGCCAGATGATCGTCATCAGCGCGACTGCGAGGAGCTTCCAGCTGGCTATCTCGAACCCGAAGGCCGCGGTCGTCGTCCCGCCCAGGCCGAGCGCCGTCGCGCCGACCTGCGCGGCCCCCGCGGCCCAGCCCGGCCACCCCAGGCTGACGAATCCGCCGAGGAGAAACAGCCAGGGCCAGAGCGGGTGCACGCGGACGAACGAACGGAAGACGCTCTCGCCCGTCGCGACCGTCCAGCGCTGGAGCTCCGTGTTGATGAAAAACTGCGTGACCACCCCGACAACGAACGCCCAGTAGAGACCCCAGCCGTGTTGTGCGACGAGCACCGGCCAGAAGAGCGTCTCCCCGCTGCCGAGCGAAGCGCCGAGCATGATCGCGCTGGGGCCCACGACGTGTCGGACGCGCGGGACCCGCGGGAGGTCGGCGAGCCTGAACCCGCCACCGGTCCCCCGGTCGGGGTAGTCGTCGGTCTCGGGAGCCGCTTCGAGCCTCTCGTACGGCAGCGGGACGTACCACGTCCCGCGGTACTGCTTTCCCTCGACTTCGGACGCGTAGACGGATCCCTCGTCCCCCTCGTCGGTGGAGGCGTCTTCGCTCGGCTCCGCCACGTCGTCCGAGGGATCGATGGGCCGGCTCATGAGTTCGTGTCGCACCGACTTCGCCGGCGAGCGTCCGACCGGCGGGCTGTCCGTCGATGGTGCGTCGGGGGGTGGTGGTTCCTATCGTGACATAAAACCACCTGGTCGCCGCATCCGGCGGACGCGGGGACCGACTGCCGAGCGAAGAGCGGCCGCCGAGGGAGGATCAGCCGTCGGGGGAAATCAACCGCCGAGGAAGTGCCAGATGTGGCCGCGCTCCTTCGGCGGATCGACGCCCGGAAGCTGCTTGAGCGCCGGCTGGATCGCGTTCCACCACCCCTCGGCCGATTCGAACCCGGCCGAGTGCTCGTGGTACACGTCGCGCAGGAAGTCCGCCTTCTTCGCCTCCGGGTACTCCGCGAGGTAGTCGTAAGCGGCCGACAGCGCCTCCCGGCGCGCTTCGAGCGTCGGCCCGCTCCCCGGGAGGTTCGCGGTCTCGATCGCGCGCGAAACCGCCGCCGGTCGGCCGTCCGACGGCACCTCCGGGTCGACAGGGCGCTCTATGGGTACCCACCACACGCGGCTGCGCGCGCCGACCTTTCGGGTGTCGAGAGCCCCCCGCTCCGTGAGCGCGTTGAGCTTGTTGTGGGCCGTCCGCCGCGAGCAACCCAGCGCCTCCATCACGTCGGTCGCCGTGAGCGGGCGCGCGCGGTCGTCCCGCGCCTCGAAGACTCCCATCACGCGGTCGAGCGGGATGCGGTCGGCGTACTGCCCGTGCTCGTTTCTGCGGCGGTCGGGGGTCTGTTCGCCCATGAGAAGGCCTTTACACACGAGAACATAAGCCTATGCACACGTAGCGAAGCTGTCGGTAAGGGTACAGCTCGCCAGTGCACACGAGTGAACGGCCGGTCGGACGAGCGACGTCCGTACCGGCTGTTCCGAGAGGGGGTAGTCAGGCACCCGACGGATATTTCCGGTTTGAGCCCCCCTGTTCGCCAAATTCTCCAGTGCATTCGTCTGAACAGGGGTGCTAACGCGGCGGTAAATGATCCCTGATCCATCGCCCGCCGGATCCTGATCTTTCACGGATTGCAACGATCGATAGGTATTTTTTGGTACGGTTACGCATGGCGACTCATGCCAGGAGGAAACAGGCATCCATCTGGAATAGTCACGGAGGCAGAGGTCGGCGATCGCCGTCGGCCCGCGAGCGAGCGGGGAGAACCGGAGGGCCGCCATGGCTAGCGCCGTCGACGTGCTGGTCGCGCTGCTCCCGCTTCTCACCATCGCGGTGCTGATGGTGGGGCTGTACTGGCCGGCCACGCGCGCGATGCCGGTGGCGTGGCTCGTCGCCATCGGCGCGGGGCTGTACTGGGGGATGAACGAGACGTGGATCGCCGCGTCGACCATCGTCGGGTTCATCACGGCCGCGAACATCCTCTGGATCGTCTTCGGCGCGATCCTCCTGCTGTACACGCTGAAGGAGACGGGCGCGTTCGACGTGATAAACCAGGGGTTCGCCTCCGTGAGCGAGGACCGCCGCGTGCAGGTCGTCCTGCTCGTGTTCCTGATGGGTTCGTTCATCGAGGCGGCCGCCGGGTTCGGCACGCCCGCGGCCATCGTCGGGCCGCTCCTCGTGGGCCTCGGGTTCCCGCCGCTCGCGGCGGTGGTCGTCGCCCTCACCGGGAACCTGATGGCGATCACCTTCGGCGCGGTCGGCACGCCGCTCATCATCGGGATGATAGACATCTTCGAGAGCGTCACCGGCATCCGCACCGAGGTGCTCGCCCAGCCGCAGTTCGCGAGCATCCCCGAGTGGGTCGCCCAGATCGGCGTCTTCGCGGCGACGTTCCACGGGATCGTCGGCTTCTTCCTCCCCTTCATCGGCGTCGCGATGATGACGCGCTTCTTCGGCGAGGAGAGGTCCGTCAGGCCCGCGCTGGCGGCGTTCCCGCTCACGGTGTTCGCGTGGTTCGCCTTCGTCGTCCCGTACTGGCTCACCGCCTACTTCCTCGGGCCGGAGTTCCCCGGCCTCATCGGCTCGATGGTCGGCCTCTTCGTCACGGTCGGCGCGCTCAAGGCGGGGTTCTTCCACCCCGACGACGAGTGGGACTTCGCGCCCGAATCGCGCTGGCCCGACCACTGGGTCGGCGACATCGAACCCGGCGAGTCCTCGGACCGGTCCGGTGCGGTGGCGGCCGACGGCGGGCACCCCTCGCACGCGATGTCCCTCGGGATGGCGTGGCTCCCCTACGCGCTGCTGGCGGTGCTGCTCGTCCTGACGCGGGTGTGGGACCCGCTGACGACGTTCCTGACGAGCAACCTCGTCCTCGCGTGGACCGACATCCTCGGCACCGGCCTCGAGGACGACATCGCGGTCCTCTACCTGCCCGGCGCGATCTTCGTGTTCGTCCACCTGCTCACCATCGGCCTCCACCGGATGAGCCTGGGGGAGGTGGCCGCCGCGTGGACGGAGACCGGCGAGAAGGTCACGCCCGCCGTGATCGCGCTGCTGTTCGCCGTCGCCACGGTGCAGATCATGCTCCAGTCGGGAGCGGCGGTCGACGGCGACAGCATGCTCATCGTGCTCTCCGAGGGCACGGCGGGCATCGCCGGGGCGGCGTACCCGTTCTTCGCGCCGTGGGTCGGCGCGTTCGGCGCGTTCCTCGCCGGCTCGAACACGGTGAGCGACATCCTGTTCGGAACGTTCCAGTACGGCGTCGCGGACAGCATCGGCA
Organism: Halegenticoccus soli; assembly: GCF_002844195.1. Classification (GTDB taxonomy): domain Archaea; phylum Halobacteriota; class Halobacteria; order Halobacteriales; family Haloferacaceae; genus Halegenticoccus; species Halegenticoccus soli. The sequence goes on along the minus strand of NZ_PEND01000006.1, from coordinate 41,932 downwards.
CGCCCCGGACGATCATGCTCGGTTCGCAGGCGGTCGGCGGCGCCATCGGCAACCTCATCGCCGTCCACAACGTGGTCGCCGCGCTCGCGGTCGTCGGCCTCGTCGGCGAGGAGGGCCGCGTGATCCGGCTGGAGCTCATCCCGCTCGTCTACTACGCGACGTTCACCGGGCTCCTGACACTGCTGTTCAGCTACGTGCTGTTCCCGGGCGTCTTCTGACCGGCGGACAATCGAACGGCGGAACCGCGTCACCGGACCGCATCAAGGTCCGGACGTTTATAACGTAACGCGCGAACTCTGATTCAAGATGGCATCTCACACGACGGACTCGCCGCGGGGGGATCCCGCGAGCGACGGGCGGACGGCGAGCGATCCCGCGGCCGGTGGACGGTCGACGGACGGTCCGCCGGGCGACGAACGGGCAAAGAACGATCCGGCGGGCGACCGACGGGCGAACTACGACTACGCGAGCGACGACGTGGCGCGACCGGGGCTGGTGTCCGACCTCGAATCGCTCGTCGACGGCGACGTGCGGTTCGACTCGTACTCCCGCCAGCTGTACGCGACGGACGCCTCCGCCTACGAGGTGACGCCGATCGGCGTCGTCTTCCCGACCGCGACGGCGGACGTCGCGGCGGTGATGGAGTACTGTGCGGCGCGCGAGATCCCGGTCCTCCCCCGCGGGGGCGGGACGAGCCTCGCCGGGCAGACGGTCAACGAGGCGGTCGTGCTCGACTTCACCCGCCACATGGGCGACCTGCTCGACGTGGACGTCCGAGGGCGGCTGGCGACGGCGCAGGCCGGGGCGATCCTCGGCGACGTAAACGAGCGGCTCGAACCCCACGGGCTGAAGTTCGCTCCGGACCCGGCCTGGGGCGACAAGAGCGCCATCGGCGGCGCGATCGGCAACAACAGCACCGGCGCGCACTCGCTGAAGTACGGCAAGACGGACTACTACGTCGAGGAGGTCGAGGCGGTGCTGGCGGACGGCACCGTGACCCGATTCGGCGAGATCGGGGTCGAGGAGCTGCGCGAGAAGGCCGATCCCGACGCCGACGCGTGGGGGCCGGACGGCCCTGAGAGCGACCTGCTGCCGCGGATCTACGCGCAGGTCGTCCGCGTCATCGACGAGGAGGCCGACGAGGTGCGGCGGCGGTACCCCGACCTCAAGCGGAACGTCTCCGGGTACAACCTTGACGTGCTCGTCGACGAGGCGGGCGGATCGCGCGCAGACTCGGGCGGCGAGGAGAGGATCAGCTCCGACAGGGAGGCGGAGACCGGCTCGGGCGGCGAGGAGGGGACCGGCTCCGGCGGCGAACCGGAGACGGTCAACCTGGCTCGCCTGCTCGCCGGCAGCGAGGGGACGCTCGCGATCGTGACCGAGGCGACGGTCTCGCTCGAACCGATTCCGAACACGAAGTCGGTCGCCCTCCTGACGTACGAGAGCGTCATCGACGCGATGGAGGACGTGGCTCCCATCCTCGAACACGGCCCCGCGGCGGTCGAGGTGATGGACGACGTGCTGCTCAGCCTCGCCCGCGACACCGCGGAGTTCACGGACGTCGTCGGCATGCTGCCGGAGGGAACCGACTCGGTGCTGCTCGTCGAGTTCTACGCGGAGGACGACGACGACGGCAGGCGGAAGGTCGCCGATCTCATCGCCGATCGGGTTCCGGACGGCGCGTCGGAGGCCGAGCCGAGCGAGGGCGCGGCGTCGATCACGGAGAAGGAGGCGTACGCGGTGGGCGCGATGGAGGCCCACGACGCCGAGACGCGCGCGAAGTTCTGGAAGATGCGCAAGTCGGGGCTCCCGATCCTCCTGTCCCGCACCTCGGACGCGAAGCACATCGCCTACATCGAGGACACCGCCATCCCGGCGGAGAACCTGCCGGCGTACGTCGCCGACTTCCAGGAGATCCTCGACGAGCACGACACCTTCGCCAGCTACTACGCCCACGCCGGGCCGGGCGTGCTCCACATCCGGCCGCTCGTGAACACGAAGACCGTCGAGGGGCTGGAGACGTTCGAGGCCATCGCGGACGAGGTGACGGACCTCGTCGTGAAGTACGGCGGCAGCGTCTCCGGCGAGCACGGCGACGGCCGCGCGCGCACCCAGTGGAACCGCAAGCTGTACGGCGACCGCCTGTGGAACGTCTTCCGCGACCTGAAGACCGCCTACGACCCGGACTGGCTGCTCAACCCGGGGAACGTCTGCGGCGACGCCCGCATGACGGAGAACCTCCGATTCGACCCGGCCTACGAGTTCGACGCCGGGTTCGAGCCCTCGCTGAACTGGGACAACGAGAACGGCTTCCGGGGGATGGCCGAACTCTGCCACGGGTGCGGCGGCTGCCGGGGCAACCAGTCGACGACCGGCGGCGTGATGTGTCCGACTTTCCGGGCGGAGAACGAGGAGATCCTCGCCACCCGCGGCCGGGCGAACATGCTCAGGCAGGCGATGAGCGGGGAGCTCCCGGAGGACGAGGTGTTCACGGACGAGTTCGTCCACGAGGTGCTGGAGCTCTGTATCGGCTGCAAGGGCTGCGCCAAGGACTGCCCGAGCGAGGTGGACATGGCGAAGCTAAAGACGGAGGTGATGTACGAGTACCACAAGCGCAACGGCGCGAGCCTGCGCGACCACCTCTTCGCCAACGTCGAGTCGCTGTCGGCGCTCGGTTCGCGCTTCGCCCCCGTGTCGAACTGGGCGGCGAAGCTCCCGGGCGCCCGGACGGTGATGGAGAAAACGGTGGGGATCGCGAGGGACCGAACCCTGCCGACGTTCCGCGGCGAGAGCTTCGTCGACTGGTTCGAGGCGCGGGGCGGGTCGACGGTTCCCGAATCCGGGGCCGCCCGGAAGGCGCTCCTGTTCCCGGACACGTACACGAACTACAACCACCCCGAGGCCGGGAAGGCCGCCGTCCGGGCGCTCGAAGCCGCGGACGTGCGCGTCGCCGTCCCCGAGGGCGTCGGCGGGAGCGGTCGGCCGCCGCTCTCGAAGGGATTCGTCGGGAGGGCGCGGGCCGAGGCCGAGCGAAACGTCGCGGCCCTCGCGCCGAAGGTCCGGGAGGGTTGGGACGTGGTCGTCGTCGAACCGTCCGACGCGGTGATGTTTCAGTCGGACTACCTCGACCTGCTCTCCGCCGACGGCGGCGGGGCCTCCGGGTCCGCGCTCGCCGGGCCGGCCGCCGAGTCGTCGACGACGGACGCGGCGTCGGACGCGGGTCTCGACGCCGTCCAGTCCGACGAGCGGCCCGACAGGCCGACCGCCTCGGAGGGTTCTCGCGACGTGAGCGACGCGACCGCGGTGGCGAACAACGCCTACGGTGTCATGGAGTACGTCGACGCGTTCCGCCTCGACGAGCGGATGGCGTTCGACGCGCCGGCGGAGCGGCTCACCTACCACGGCCACTGCCACCAGAAGGCGACGAAGAAGGATCACCACGCCGTCGGGGTACTCCGCCGGGCCGGCTACGAGGTCGATCCCCTCGACTCCACCTGCTGCGGGATGGCCGGGTCGTTCGGCTACGAGGCCGAACACTACTCGATGAGCAAGGCCATCGCGAGCATCCTCTACGATCAGGTCGACGCGAGCGACGGCGACGCCGTCGTCGCGCCGGGCGCGTCCTGCCGGTCGCAGCTCGGCGACCGCGACGGCGAACCGGAGCCGCCGCACCCCGTCGAAAAACTGGCTGAGGCGCTGGCCTGACTTCCTCCCACGACTGAAGTCGTGGGCTTTCTCCTCGAACCTCTGTAACGCGCCGGAGCGTCGGCGTCGATCCCGGACCGTCGCCACCGCCCGATCGTCCATCGGGGGTCCACGCGGACGCCGGCGACGGGCGGCCGCGCGGTCAGTCGGCGAGCGGCGAGGGGAACGGCTCGGCCCGCTCCCAGCGCTCGGCGAGGCAGTCCTCCGCCCAGGCGACGGCCGCGGGGTCGTCGTTGCCGACGAACGCGCGCACGCCGCTGTCGCCGTAGACGAGCGCGCCGATCTCCCGTCCGTCGGGCGTGTCGGCGACGAGGAGGCTGTACGGGATCGACTCCTCCGTCCGGCGCAGCGAGAGCCGACCGGTTTCGAGCGCCTCCTCCAGCGCGTCGGGGTACGCGGCGACGAGACGGCCGACCACCGCGTCCGACAGGACGACCTCCGCCGTCAGCCCCCGCTCGACGATGCCCGTCCGGTACGTTTCGACCTGTTGGGGCATGACCGCCGGGGCCATCGCCCGGACGTGCGTCGCGCGGGAGACGACGTCGCCGAGACGTGAGACGGGGACGTGCGGGGAGTGGCGTTTCGCGCGGACGATCTCGGCCCCGTCGAGGACGGCGGCGTCGAAGTCGGCGTCCGGCGGGAGTTTTGAGAGCACCGACGAGCCTTCGATGAGGCCGTCGATGCGGGACTCGAAGGCGTCGTACTCCGCCAGGGCCAGCCTGCCGCACAGGGTTCGACGGTACTTGCCGTCAGTCCGCTCGATGAGCCCGATCCCCTCCAGTTCGCGGATCCCCCGGTCGATCGTCGACCGGGACACGTCCAGGTCGTCAACCAGATCGCGCTTTCGAACCCCGTCGGGTCCGGCCGCGCGGAGAACGCGACCCCGACGCGCGACGACGGCCATGACTTCGGCGGGATCCGGTCGTGTCATCGGGTAGTGTAGCTGAGAGGGAAACGATAAAGTTTCGGTTGCGCCACATTTACTGATAAAGGGGAGAAATTTTTAAATATCCGTTGTCAAGACCTGACTGGCTAGCCCGACGAGTGAGGTAAAGATAGAAGCGACTATACGTCAGAACGCCGGGGTGCCTCTGACAAACCGGCAATTCGTTTCGACCGGCCGACTCTGCCCGGATCGGCCGGTCCACGCGGAGAGCCCTCGGATCGCTGCGGCCTCGCCGACCTTGCCCGGATCGTCGGGGCCGCTCCGGGGGCTTCCCGTCTCTCTACTCGCTCTACATCGCCGAGCGCCGCTACCGGCTCGCGGTCCGGTGAGCGTCGTCCACCGCGCGCTCCAGCGAGCGGACCGATTCGCGGTGCGCGAGGTGGGACGAACACGAACAGTCCGACGCGCCGAAGCCGACAACCGGCCCGGAGCCGAGGCGCTCCGCGACGTCGCACTCGACGTCCGCGTCGACCGTCGTGACGGCGGTTCTGAGCGTCGTCGCGGGGTGGCCGGCAACGTAATCGACGTGCCAGTGTCGAACGTCGCGCTCGCCGGCTGCGATCCGCCGGTGGCGGTCGACCCGATCGAGGCCGCCGGGGCCGAACGCGCTGCCCGTGTACGCGTACCCGCCGGCCGGAAACGCACACTCCCCCAGCGCCCCGACGGTGATCCGGGTCGGCTCGGGCAGTTCGAACACCAGCGTGTACGTGCCCTTCGGAGCCGCCATCGTTACCGCTTTGCGGTGCCCGGCGGTCTGTCGTGCTCCGCCCGGTGGTCGAGCGTCTCCTCGTGCTTGCAGACTTCGATCCGGAGGTCCGATCGGGGCGTGGCGGTGCAGGTGAGAATCAGGTCCCCCTCGTCCTCGTAGTACCGCCGGGCGGCGTCGTCCTTCCAGGGGACGATGCCGCCGCCGCGGCCGTGCCGAACCGCGGTCGCCGCCGAGCGGAACGGGCAGTCGCCGTCGTGGACGAGCAAGGCGTCGGGCTCCGACATCGGGCGACAGTACGCGCTCGTCGACGAAAGGGGCTCTGGCGGCGGCAGTCGGCGGCGGATTCGCGCGCGATCGCAACCGTTAGGCGCGATCGCGTCCGACCGGTACCGTGGACGACCTCGTCGAGTGGCTCCGCGAACGACCCTCCTACGAGGGACAGGTAGTCGCCCACCGCCGCCGTCCCGCCCGCGAACCCGCGTTCGCGGACGCGGAACTCGAACCGCGGCTGGCGCGGGCGCTCGAAGCCGAGGGCGTCGACCGGCTCTACCGCCACCAGGCGGAGGCCGTCGCGGCCCTCCGCGGCGGGAAGAACGTGGTGCTGGCGACGGAAACCGCGAGCGGAAAGAGCCTCGCGTACACCGTTCCCGCGTTCGAGCGTGCGATGGATCACGGCGGACGGACGCTGTACCTCGCGCCGCAGAACGCGCTCGTCGCCGACCAGGAGGAGACGCTCTCGGGGCTGGCGCGCGGCCTCGGCTTCGGCAGCCGCGTCTCCGTCGCGCAGTACACCGGCCGGCTGTCGAAGCGGGAGAGGCGCGAGGTGCGCGACCGCCGGCCGACGGTGCTCCTGTCGAACCCGGACATGCTCCACTACGCGCTCCTGCCCTACGCCCACCGCCTCTGGGAGTGGTTCTTTTCGGGACTCGAAACGGTCGTGATCGACGAGATTCACGACTACCGTGGCGTCTTCGGCAGCCACGTCGCGCTGACGCTCCGCCGGCTCGCCCGGGTCTGCGAGCGGTTCGGCTCCGATCCCCAGTTCGTCTGCTGCTCCGCGACCGTCGGCAACCCCGCGGAGCACGCCGCGCGGATCACCGGCCGGCCCGAATCGTCGTTCGCGCTCGTCGACGAGGACGCGAGCGGGGCCGGACCGCGCCACTGGGTGTTCTGGAACCCGCCGGAGTACCGGGACGGCGACCGGGCGGGAAGCGGGCGCAGGAGATCGAGCCACGTCGAGGCGAAGAACCTCTTCGTCGACCTCGTCTCGCGCGGCTGTCAGACGCTGGCGTTCACGCGCGCGAGACAGACCGCCGAGCGGTACGCGACCGAGAGCGCGGAAGCGCTGCGCGAGCGGGGCGAACGCGACCTCGCCGGCCGGATCCGGGCGTACCAGGCCTCGCTCCGGCACGGCCGGCGACGGGACATCGAAGCCGACCTCCGCGCGGGAGCGGTCCGCGGCGTCTGGAGCACGAGCGCCCTCGAACTCGGCGTCGACGTCGGCGGGCTCGACGCCGTGATCCTCGACGGCTACCCCGGAACGCGCATGTCCGCGTTCCAGCGGGCCGGACGAGCGGGTCGGGGCGACGATCCGGCGCTCGTCGTGCTCGTCGGCGGCGAGGACCAGCTCGACCAGTATCTGATGCGGAACCCCGACGACTTCTTCGACGGGGATCCGGAGCGAGCCGTCTCGGATCCCGAAAACGACCACCTGCTCCCGGACCACGTCGCGTGCGCCGCGAGCGAGAACTGGCTGTCGACCGGCGACGAGCGCCACTTCGGTGCCGGCTACCCGGGGGTCGTCGCGGACCTCGAAGCGGCGGGTCGACTGGAACGGCGGGACACCGCGAAGGGCGTCCGCTGGACGCACGCGGGCGGCGGAAGCCCCCAGCACGAGATGAGCCTGCGGACCATCGACGGCCGCGAGATCGATCTCCTCGACCGCCGGTCCAACGAGGTGATCGCGTCGCTGTCCTTCTCCGACGGCCTGCGGGACGCCCACCCCGGCGCGATCTACCACCACCAGGGGCAGTCCTACGAGGTCGTGACCCTCGACCTCGATCGGGACGTGGCCGAACTCCAGCCGACGTGGGCCGACTACTACACGCGGATTCTGCACGACAAGGACGTGCGGGTCGAGTCGGAGCTGGCGGAGAAGCCGCTGTCCGCCCGGCCCGACGCGTCCGTCCGGTTCGCCGACGTGACGGTGACGACGCGCATCACCGGCTTCGAGCGCCGCGACCCGAGGCGCGGCGAGGCGATCGGCCGGGAGTCGCTCGACCTGCCGGAGACGACGCTGCGGACGAAGGCGCTGTACTTCACCGTCCCGCGCGACGTCGAGACCGAGATGCGCGGGGCGGCGGGCGACCGGGGGTTCAACGGCGGCATCCACGCCGCCGAACACGGGATGATCTCCCTGTTTCCCCTGTCGCTCCTGTGCGACCGAGCCGACGTCGGGGGGCTCTCGACGCCGGTCCACCCGCACACCGGCCGGAGCACGATCTTCGTCTACGACGGGTACCCCGGCGGCGTCGGGCTGGCGCGCGGCGGCTACGAGATCGTCGAGGAGCTGATGGCGCGAACGGCCAGGCTGATCGACGGGTGCCCCTGCGAGGACGGCTGTCCCGCGTGCGTCCAGTCGCCCCACTGCGGCAACGCGAACGAGCCGCTGGCGAAGGAACCGGCGGTGACGCTCCTCGACGCGCTCGCCGGATGACCGTCGGCTTTCCGACAACTCCCCGACCGTCGCGCGACCGGAACGGCTCCGACGCCGTCGCTCCGGCCCAAAAATATAGGTCGCGTAATAGCCACGATAAGACTGCGATGCCGGAATGTCTAAACTGCGGCGCGTTCGTGACGGAAAAGTACGTCCGGGTGTTCGCGCCCGACGGATACGCGGACGTTCGCGTGTGCCCCGCCTGCGAGGACAAGGTTCGGGACGGCGGGACCGTCCGCGACGCGCGCTCGAAGCGCCTCTGAATTCGACGGCGACCGGCGAGAGGTCTCGCCCGTCGGGGTGCGATTCGCGGATTTCTCCCGCCGTCGACCGCAGAGGGGTCGCGCCGTCTCGGTCTCGACGGCTTTCCGATCGACTTCGTCGGCCGTGTGACGCACGCGACCCCCGCGGGGCGCGTCGTGTCCGACGCGCGATACACGGCTTCCGCGGAGAGGTGAAGGAGCGCCGAGAGCGGAGGCCGGTCCCCGATCCCGCCTACCGCGCGCGCGTCCAGACGACCGCCTCGCCGTTCGCGAGCGAGAACGGTTCGCCCCCGGCCTCGTCGACGCCGGGCGAGGAGAGCGCGACGCGCCACCCCTCGCTCGACGCCTCGTCGAGGTCGAGCAGCTCGGGCGAGACGGCGACTGGAACGCCCTCCATGTTGGCCGCGAAGAGCACCTGCTCGTCCCCGTCCGGCGACTCGCGGAGGCCGTAGTACAGCACCGTCCCCTCCGTCGGGTGGCGGTAGGTGAAGAAGTCGCCCTCCCGGAGGTCGTCGCGGAGCCACTCGCGGTCGTGGCGGAACCGGCGGACCGACAGGTCGAACGCGGTGCGGTCGTCGTCCTGCGCGTCCGTCCAGTGGGCGAGGTTGGCGAAGTCGTGCACGTCGCGCATCCACGCGTACCCGAACGCCTCCAGGTCGTCGGGCGAAAGCGCCGACCCGAGCGGCGAGTCGAGCGCGGAGAGCATCGCGGCCGTCGCGTCGAGGTCGTAGTCCGTCGCGTCGACCGAAGCCGACAGCGCGCGGATGAACGTCCGCACCTCCTCGCGGTTCTCGAAGCCGAGGTCCTTCAGGCGGCGGAAGTGCTCCGGGCGCTGGAACGCCTCCGGGCGCACCTGCCAGTCGACGAAGTTCGACTCCTCGGAGACCACTTTCACGTTCCAGATCGCGTCCGTGTCGCGGACGAAGCCCCACGGCGCGCGCATGTTCGCGTGGACGAAGTCCATCGGCACGCCGGGCAGCGCGCAGTAAAACAGCGCGCTCGCCGCCGGATTGTTGTACGCCGCGTCCAGCGTGTCGGGCAGCGTCTCGCCCAGGTACGGGTTCACCGGCGACTGGTTGAACTCGACCGTCGGGTCGATCTGCGTCCCGCGGCGGATCGTGTCGTGGTTCGCCACGCCGGTGAGCCAGTGGCCGCCGAAGTCGGCCACCTCGCGGACGCGCCACCACTTCGTCGCCCAGAACGTGAGCAGGGCCGGCGTGTTGTGCGCGAACGTGATCGGACTCCACTGGAATGAGTGGGGGTGCTGTTCGATGAGCGCGCGGTACGTCGACGCGAGCTCCCAGTCCTCGCGGGGCCACGGGCGGCCGTCCTCGTAGATCATCCACGGGCGGTACCGCGTTCCAGCGACCTCCTGGACGACCGCGTCCATCTCCGCGAGGAACGCGTCGTCGTGGACGTTCTCCTCCCGTTCGGCGTCCCAGTAGGTGAAGTCCTGCGCGCCGTCGACGCGGATGCCATCCGCGCCGAAGTCCATCTTCCGGCGCTGCATCTCCAGGAGGATCGCCCTGACGGTCGGGTGGCGGTAGTTCAGGTGCTGCCCGTACATGCCCGGCCCCTCGAAGTAGTAGTCGTTGAGCAGTTCGAGCGCGCCGTCGTCGGCGTGGCCGAGCGCGACGTCGAAGACGACGCGGATCGGCTCCGGGTGGTTGTGGCAGGCCGCGATGAACTCGACGAGTTCGTCCGGCCGACCCGTCTCCAGGACCGCCGGATTCGTCGCCGAGAAGGCGGAGACGACGATGTCGTACCCCCAGTTGATCGCGTCCGGCCGCGAGACCGCGACCTCCAGTTCGTCCGCGTCGGGGTCGGTCTCCTGCGGCCGCCAGTACCCCGGGTGATTCTCGTTTTCGGTGATCGGCTCGACGGGCATCAGCTGGATCGCGTCGTAGCCGACGAAGTTTCGCTCGGCGGGGGTCAGATCCTCCCCCCCGCGCACCTTGCGTCCGATCTCCTCGTAGCGTCGGGCGAGGCCGGCGAGCGTCCCCGACTCGGTCGCGGTCCCGGGGTGGATTTCGAGCATACTCACAGCAGGGTCGACCCGGGGGAGATCGTCGTCTTCGGTGGTCGACACCCGCTCGTCGGCGGTTCCGAGCGACTCGAAGTACTCCCGGTCCGGTCGCTCGCGGTCAAGCCGGTCCAGGTCGTAGAACTCGGCGGGCGCGAACGCGCCGAACGGGACCGAGTACGCGAGCGGATCGGTCACCGAGCGCCACTCGCCGTCCGCCTCGTAGACGAGTTGGTAGAGCGAACCGAGGCGCTCCTTCGTCCCGGGGCGCATCCCCTCGACGACGCCCCAGTGGTACTCGCCCTTGCGGCGCAGCGGGACCCGATCGCGGCGGAACGTCACCGTCCGCTCGTCGGCCGAGAGATCGACGTCCTCCGTCGGCGTCAGCACTTCGAGAAAGACGTTCTCCGGCGGCACGTCGGCGTCGAGCAGTTCGGGCGTCCAGAATCCGACCCGCGCGACGGCCGTCGACGCCCCGTCCCCCTCGACCGCGGAGCCGGTCGACCCATCTCCCTCGACCGCAGAGTCGGTCCTCCCGCCCCCGCCTGCCGCGGAGCCGGGCGCATCGCCCCCCGTTCCGCCCTCGTTCCCCCGTCCGTCGACGCGGTGCGCACCGAGCCGCGTCGAGAGCTCCTTCGCGGCCTCGAACGCCGACTCGTGGCGCGAGAGGACGTCGCCGTGCCACGCGAGCAGATCGGCCGTCGCCCCGTCGAGCAGCCGAGGGGCCGTGTGCGTCTCCTCCGCGCTCATCGGATCGGTACCACCGCGACGTCGTCGACCCGCAGCGCACCGCTTTCGACGACGGACTCGCCGGAGACGACGTCCGTCTCCCCGACGTCGGGATCGACCGAGACGGTCGCCGCCCCCTCGCCGAAGTGCAGCGCGACGACGTACCCCTCGTCGCCGTCGATCCTGGCGAACGCGACGGCCTCGTCGGAGTCGCTCTCGTAGTCGACGCGGCGGAAGTCGCCCGCGAACCGGAGCGCGGGGACCTCGTTCCGCGTCTCGATGAGCGACTCGTAGTGGTCGCGGAGCTCCTCGTTGGCGTGCTCCCACGCGAGGGGGTCGCGGCGACCGAGCTGGCCGAGCTCCTGGCCGCCGTACAGCATGGGGACGCCGGGGAGCGTAAACAGCGCGCCCGCGGAGGCGAACGCCGCCGGCTCGCCGCACTCGCCGACGTAGCGCGTCTCGTCGTGGTTCTCCTGGTAGAGCATGAACGACGCGTGGTCGGGGAAGCCGACCTCCGTCCGCTGTTCGATCGCGTCGAGGATCGCCTCGGCCGGCTCGTGCCCGCTGCCGACCTGCCGGAGCGTGAAGTAGAGGGTCGTGTCGAAGTGCACGTCGAACATCCCGTCGTGGAAGTCCGCGATGTACGGGATGGTCTCGTCCAGGAGGAGGAAGTCCCGGTCGCGCTCCTTCACGCGGTCGCGGAGCTCGCGCCAGAACGGCTGCGGGACGGCCCAGGCCATGTCGCAGCGGAACCCGTCGACCAGCTCGAACCACGCGTCGACCGCGTCGAGCAGGTGGCGGCGGACCTCCAGGTTGTCGAAGTTGAAGTTCGCGATGTACTCCCAGTCGAAGTAGGTGCCGGGCTCGCCGTTCTCCTGCCACTCGTACCAGTCGTAGTACTCCGAGTCGGGGTTCCCGTAGGCGTCCCGGAAGAACGGGTGCTCGCGCGCAGAGTGGTTGAGCACGAGGTCGAACAGGACCTTCATCCCGCGGTCGTGCGCCGCCTCGACGAACGACTCGTAGTCCTCGCGGGTGCCGAGGTCGGCGGCGACGCTGAAGAAGTCCGTGATGTTGTAGCCGTGCGGCGCGTGGTCGTTCTGCAGCACCGGCGTGAGCCACAGGCAGTCGACGCCGAGGTCGGCGAGGTAGTCGAGCCGCTTTTCGAGCGCCTCGAAGGTGGTTTCGGCCTCCTCGTCGTCCGCGGCGAACCCGCGGACGTAGATCTCGTAGAGCGTGACGGACTTCGACCACTCCGGCGGGTCGTTGAGGCGGACGACCTCGACGCCCTCGCTCGGGTTCGACGCGGCGGAATCGAGGTCGACTCCGCCGTCCGCGATTCCGTCGCCCCCGACACCGCCATCCTCGACGGTACCGGCCTCGACACCGCCGTCGGAGACGAGGTCGCCGGAGTTCGGGTCGCGCTCGATCGAGATCGAGTCCGGGACGCTGTAGGAGTCGTCGATCGCGACGGCGTGGACGCGAACCCGATCGGAGAGTTTCGACAGGGGGATTCGGACGGTCCGGTCGCCGATCTCGACGTCGCCCTCGCTCACGTCGTCGCGGTCGTCGAGGAGGAACTCGACGCCGAGGTCCGCGGGGTCCGCGTCGCTGTTGGGGTTGGGCCGCGGGTCGGCCTCGACGACGACGGCGTCGCCCTCGACGCGCGCCCGAAGCTGGATCCGCGGGCGACCGCCTCCGCCACCGGAGTCGCCCCCGCGCGCTCCGCTTCCGGAGCCGCTCGCGCCGGCCATCCCGCTGACGCCGCTAACGCCGCTCGCGCCGCTGAATCCGCTGCGTCCGCTGACGCCACTCGCGCCTTCCGCGGGCGCGTCGACCGGTCGGAGGTCGCCGGGGAACGCCCGGATCGTGAGCTCGTGAATCCCGTCAGGGGCGTCGAGTTCGACCGCGTACCTGCCCGGTTCGTCCGGGACGAAGTGCTCGACGGCGTCGGTGCCTAGGGAGGCTCTGCTCGACGCGGGCGCGCTCTTGACTTGCCACGTGTACGTCGCCTCCGGATCGGGGTCCCGCGGGGCGAGTTCGACGGAGTCGCCCGCGGCGACGAACCTCGGCGGACCAGGGTGATGCATACCGAGATGCTGCGCTCACCGCTACTTTGTCTTTACTCCTCGGCGAAGTATTGTGAACAGGTGTAGTACATCGATAAGAAAAATTTAAATAGTAGAGGTGAATCCCGAGTTCCGGATCCATCAATCGAACGAAAAATAACCGGTGTAGAGGCGGCGAGAGCGCCGTAAACCGCGGTTCGTCCTATTTTGCGGATTCCGGCAATACTTATGTAGTGGGCGACGGCTGTGTTTCCATGCGACTCCGAACCGCCCTGAACGACTACAAGCGAAACCGCGGGTCGCCGTTCCCGGAGGAGTTCCCGACGGCGGCCGGCGCGTTCTCCGGGCACGGCGATCGGCTCGTCTACGTCGATCCCGGCGGGTTCCTCCGCGATTACTCCTCGTCGCTGTCGGGGCTGTACGGCATCGACCGCTCGCGCTTCGGCATCGAGACGCCGGAGCAGACCTACTGGTTCGACGAACTACACCCGGTGCGGCAGCACTACTACCGGGAGACGAACGTCGTCGAAACGGAGTACGACGCCGGGGCGTTCACCGTCCACCAGTACGACCTGACGCTGGGGCGGGCGCACGTCACGCACGTCGAACTCCGCGGGGCGGTGCCGACGGACGCGCACCTGACCGCCTTCATCACGTTCGCGCCCGAGGGGCGCGAGACCCGGGTCGGCCGACTCATCCACGAGGAGGCGGGGCCGAACGGGACGAAAGCCGTCGAAGTCTTCCACCGGACCGAGCACGACTACGTCACCGCCTCGACGGGCCTCGACGACGTCCGGGGGCAGATCCCCGAGCGCTTCGACGAGATCCTCTCCGAGGAGGCGTTCGAGTTCCCCCGCGAGGCCGTCCTCGAACGCTACGAGGACACCCACCTGAGCGGCGACATCGTCGTGAGCGCGCCGCTCGAACGCGAGGGGCGGGCCGCGAGGACGACGCTCGTCACGCAGCTTTCGAACCACGGCGAGATGACCCGCGAGGAGGCGCTCTCGGATCTGCGCCACTGCGCGCTCCGGCATGCCAGCGCGGAGGATCTCCGCGAGGCGGGGCGCGCCAGGGCGGAGGTGACCGTCCCCGAGAACGCGCCGCGGGCGCGCGTCGTGCGCGAGGACCTGCGGGTGCTCTCGCTCCTGACGGCGCCGACGGGCGCCCGGATCGCCGGTCCGGAGTTCGACCCGTTCTACTCGCACTCGGGCGGCTACGGGTACACGTGGTTCCGCGACGACGCCGAGATCTCGGCGCACCTGCTCGACGCGGACGACCTGCTCGACCTCGGTCTGGGCGATCGGCTGGAGACGAGTGCGCGCTTTTACTGCGACACGCAGCGGCCGGACGGCACCTGGCCGCACCGCGTCTGGGCGGTCGACGGGACCGTCGCTCCCGGGTGGGCCAACGCCCGGGTGGAGGGCGCCGCCAGCGCGGAGTACCAGGCGGACCAGACCGCGAGCGTCGCCGCGTTCCTCGCGACGCTGCTCCGGCTGCGGCGGGGCGAACTCCCGCACGATCTGGCCGGCCGAATCCGAAAGACCCTCCGCCGCGCGGTCGACGGGCTCGACGAGACCGTCGGGGACGACGGGCTGCCGATCCGCTGTCAGAACGCCTGGGAGAACATGAGCGGGCGCTTCACGCACACGGCCGCCACCTTCCTCGAGGCGTACGCCGCCGTCGCGCGGGCGCCGGTGGACGACGGCCTCCGCGAGCACGCGGCCGAGCAGGCGCGGGCGGTCCTCGGGGGCCTCGACGAACTGTGGGACGAGGCGGAGGGGCACTACGTCCTGCGGCTCGACGGCGGCGAGCCCGACGCGCGGCTCGATTCGAGCACGTTCGCGCTCGTCGACGCCTTCGCCGAGTACGAGGCGCTCGAAGACCTGACCGAGGCGGACCTCGACAGGCTCGAATCGCACGTCGAGGAGACGCTCGACGGGCTCTACCGCGACCCCGACGACACCCCCGTCGCCGGGCTCGTCCGCTTCGAGGACGACTTCTGGCGCACGGGCGAGCAGGTGCCGGAGAAGATCTGGTCGGTTTCGACCGCGTGGGGCGCGAACGCCGCCGCGAAGCTCGGGGTCCTCCTCGGAGGGTACGGCCGCGACGGCGAGGCGCTCCTCGACCGCGCGGCCGAGCTGTACGAGCTGCTCGATCCGAGCGGGCCGCTCTGTACGGACGTCGGCTACCTCGTCGAGCAGATGTTCGACGACGGCACGCCCGACAGCGCGACCCCGCTGGGCTGGTCGCACGCGCTCCGGCTGCACACGACCGCGTTCCTGCGGGAGCACGACGCGCTCCCGGCGGCCAAGCCCGCCCCGTCCGGTCCGGGCGACCGGCCGCGGTGGACGACCGGCGAGAAGTACGGCGTCGGCACCGTCGCCGATCACGGGTCGGCCGACCCGTCCCGGGTGTGGTTCACGCTGACCGAGGGCGCGCTGACGGAGGTTCGGTTCCCCAGGGTCGACCTGATGAACCTCCGGACGCTGGACTTCCTGGTCGTCGACGCCGACCCCGATTCGACGTACACGGCCCGGACGCACAACGAGACGCGGCTCGACGACGCGGCCGACACGATCGAGCGCCGGGCGGAGATCGTCGAGAACGACGCGCTCGTGTTCCGGCACACCATCTCGGAGTCGGGCGACGGCCGCGGACACCGGTGGACGCTCACCGTCGAGTACGCGGTCGACCCCGCCCACGACGCGCTGCTGTCGGAGATGCGCTTCGAGGCCGACGACGACAACGAGTACGAGGTGTACGCGATCGCCGACGCGGCGCTGACGAACACCGGCAACGAGGACCGCGGCCTCCGCCTCGGCCGGGCCGGCGGGCACCACCTCGTCGCCCGGGACTCTGGCGCGTACGACACCGGCGAGGCCAGCGAGCCGCTGCTCATCGACGAGAACGGCGAGGAGTACAGCGTCGCCGTCGCGCTCACGGCCGCGAACCGGTTCGACTGGGCGACCGTCGGCGTCGCCGGGTCGGAGCACCTGAGCAGGCTCTTCACCGACGGCGAACCGCCGGACGCGTGGGACCGAATCGACGACGAGAACGTCGTCCTCGTCGGCCGCGTCGGCGACGTCGGCGCGGAGATCGACGAGACGCTCGCGCTCGGGTTCGCCGAGCAGGCCGACACGGCGGCGGCGCTCGGCGAGGCGGTCGGCGCGCTCACGCGCGGCTACGAGACCGTCCGCGAGGCGTACGTCGACTCCTGGGCGGACTTCCTGGGGGACAAGCCGCTCCCCGAGAGCGTGCGGGGCGACCCGGAGCTCGAAAACCAGTACAAGGCGTCGCTGATGGGCCTGCGGGCGGTCGAGGACAAGACGTTCCTCGGGGCGGGCATCGCCAGCCCCTCGGTGCCGTGGGGTGAGGCAGTCACCGCCGAGGAGTCGAAGGGATACGGCTACAACTTCGTCTGGGCCCGCGACCTCTACCAGGTGTTCACGGTGTTCGAGGCGGTCGGGGACCTGAAGACCGCGGCGGACGCGCTCGCGTACATCTACGAGTACCAGCAGGACGAGCAGGGGTTCATTCCGCAGAACACCTACCTCAACGGTCGGACGCGCTGGGGCGGCGAGCAGATGGACAACATCTCCTTCCCGCAGGTGATGGCTTACGCGCTCAGACGGCGCGGTGTCGGCTTCGAGGACGCCCCCTACGACTACGTCAACGTCAAGCGCTCCGCCGACTACGTGGCGCGGAACGGCCCGCCGACCGCGCAGGAGCGGTGGGAGGAGGAGGCCGGCTACTCGCCGTCCTCGATCGCGGCCGAGATCGCCGGCCTCGTCTGCGCGGCCGCCATCGCCCTCGACGAGGGGCACGAGGAGGACGCGCTCGTCTGGCTCGCGCTCGCGGACGACTGGACGGAGAACGTCGAGTCGTGGACCGCGACGGAGACGGGGACGGACCTGCACACCCACACGCCGTACTACGTCCGCGTGACGCGCGACGGCGACCCCGAGGCGGGCCACCTCCGGACGCTGGCCAACAACGGCCCGACGCTCGACGAGCGCGAGATCATCGACGCGGGCTTCCTCGAACTCACGCGCCTGGGGATCAAGCCGTGGAACGACGAGGTGATCCGCAACTCGCTCGCCGAGGTGGACGACACGATCCGCGTGGACACGCCGCACGGGCCGGCGTGGTACCGTTACAACGGCGACGGCTACGGCGAGCGCAGCCGCGACGACGAGGGAGCGCCCTGGTCGATCGAAGCCGCCGGGAAGGGTCGGCTGTGGCCGATATTCACCGGCGAGCGCGGGGAGTACGAACTGCTCGCCGGGACCGACGACGGGCCGCTCGCCCCGGAGAACCTCCTGCGCACCATGGAGGGGTTCGCAAACAGCGGCCGGATGCTCCCCGAGCAGGTGTGGGACCGCGAGCACGAGACGGAGTACGGCTGGGAGTTCGGCGGGGGGACCGGGGCGGCGACGCCGCTGGCGTGGAGCATGGCGCAGTACGTCCGCCTCGCCCACGGGATCGACGCCGGCGAGCCGATCGAGACGCCCGCCTTCGTCCGGGAACGGTACATAGAAACGGACCGCCCCGACGGGCCGTCGCTCCGCGTCGACACGCGCTTCGAGGGCGACATGCTCGAGGTGTCCGGCGAGACGGACGGCGCCGTCGTCGCCGTCCGAACGCCCGCCGAGACGACGCTGGTCGAACCCGAAGGCGGGAGGTTCGAGACGAAACTCGGCATCGGCCACGGCGAGAATCAGGTGGTCGTCGCGGCGGCGACCGACGCCGACCTGACGGTCGCCGGGACGACGGTCAAGCGGTTCACGCTCTGAGGGCGTCGTTCCGTCGACCGGGCCTCTCGGCACTCCTGGCGGTCGAATCGTCGAGCCGTCGAGTCGTCGACAGCGATCCCGGACCGCAGTGCAGCGCGACCACGTTCCGACGGACCTGAAGATGCCGAGGTTTACCGGACGACCAGTCGAACGGTCGGGCATGCGCGTGTTCATCGCCGGCGCGACCGGCGTGCTCGGTCGGCGGCTCGTCGACCGGTTCGCCGAGCGCGGCCACGCCGTGACGGGGCTGACGCGGAGCGCGGAGGGGGACGCGATCGTCGAGGCCCGCGGGGGCGAGCCCCACCGGGGGAACCTGTTCCACCCCGTGTCGCTCGCCCGGGGAGCCGAGGGCGCGGACGCGGTGATCCACGCGGCCACGGCCATTCCGACGGGCGTCCGGCCGAGCGAGGCCGACTGGCGGCGAAACGACCGCGTCCGACGCGAGGGGACCGAGGCGCTGACCGCCGCCGCGGCCGAGGTCGGAGCCGGCCTGTATCTGCAACAGAGCATCACGTGGGTGGCCCGCCAGCCGGACGGCTCGGCGTTCGACGAGAATTCGGTTCCCCATCCGACACGGGTGACCCAGTCGGCCCTGGACGCCGAGTACATCGCCGGACGAGCCGGCGACCGTGAGGGGTTCGACGTGGGCGTCCTCCGGTGCGGGACGTTCTACGCGCCGGACGCCGCGCACACGCGGACGACGGGCGAGAACCTCCGCAAGGGACGCCTCCCGATCCCGGGCGGCGGACCGCTCGGCCGTCGGGACGCCGCGATCTCGGTGCTCCACGTCGACGACGCCGCGCGGGCGTTCGTAGCCGCGGCGGAGGCCGGCGTCGAGGGGCTGTGGCACGTCGTCGACGACGAACCCGTCGCCGTCGCCGCGCTGCTGCGCTCGCTGGCCGAGCGGCTCGACGCGCCGTCGCCGCGTCGGCTCCCCGGCTGGCTGCTCGTCCCCGTGCTCGGACGCGAGACCGTTCGGGCGTTCACGAAGTCGGCGACGACGACGAACCGTCGGTTTCGGGAGGAAGTCGGCTGGGAGCCGGCGTACCCGACCTACCGGGAGGGGTTGGAGCAGGTCGTCGAGGCGTGGCAGGAGGAGGGGTTTCTCGTCGACGGCGTCGGGGCGGAGGCGTCCGGCTAGCGGGGCCGCCTCGCCCGCTTCTCCCGGACGTAGACGTAGGCGAAGAACGCAGGGATTCCGGGGAGGAACCCCGCCATGAACAGGGCGGTGACGCCCAGGGCCCAGGCGGGCGCGTAGGGCATCTCGTGGCGTTTCGCGTCGAAGTACACCCAGATGCCGACCGCGATCGGGAGGAGAAACACCATCAGGACGATA
The DNA here is from genome assembly GCF_002844195.1 of Halegenticoccus soli. GTDB lineage: Archaea > Halobacteriota > Halobacteria > Halobacteriales > Haloferacaceae > Halegenticoccus > Halegenticoccus soli. The sequence continues at coordinate 22,646 of NZ_PEND01000006.1, read as the reverse complement.
ACGAGCTCCGGACCGGCGGGTATCGGGCCGAACAGGGGGAGCGGGGCCATACGGGGAGCTCGCTCCCACGTGTCAAACGCGTTTCGAAATCCGCAGTGATCTTTTGCCCGCGAGGCACGTAGTCGGCGGTATGCCCACGTACCACCGTCGGACGCGCGTCGACGCGCCGCTCGAAGCGGTCTGGGAGTTCCACTCGCGGGTTTCCGGTCTGGAGGCGCTCACGCCCGGCTGGATGGGGCTTTCGATAGAGCGGATCCGGGGGCCCGACGGGACGGACGACCCCGACGTGCTGGAAGCCGGGTCGCAGGTCAAGATGTCGCTGCGGCCGTTCGGCGTCGGCCCGCGGCAGCGGTGGGTGTCGCGCATCACGGAGCGTCGGCGGGAGGACGGGCGGGCCGTTTTCGAGGACGACATGGTCGGCGGCCCGTTCCGGCGGTGGGTCCACACCCACGAGTTCACGGCCGACGGCGGCGGGACGATCGTCGACGACGCGGTCGAGTACGAGCTTCCCTTCGGGGGGTGCGGTGCGGCGCTGGGACCCTTTGCCCGCGTCGGCTTCGAGCCGATGTTCCGCTACCGACACCGGCGGACGAAGGAGTTGCTCGAGGGGCGGAGCTGAGTCGAGAGCGGAGTAAAGTTGATTCGGACGGGGCGGGCGGAGACCGGAATCGAACGGAGGCGAGAGCGATCGAACGGGCAGGGAGGACGGAGAGACCAAGGGCGACGCTGAAGTGACCAGGGACGAAACCGAAGGCGGAGGAACGCGGACATATCCCTGGCCGCCGGTGTTCGGATAAAGCGGTTGCAGGCGGCCCAACCGCCGTGGGGAGGGACTGAAAGAGGCCGGGGGCTCCGGGAAGCACGCCGAAGCAAGGACCGCAGGCCGTAGGTCGAGGACCACAGCGAGGCGCGCGACCGGAGCGCCCGGGGGCTTTCGAAACCGTATCGGCAGCTCACGCGACTGAATCACGCTCGCGTCAGTTGTACAAGCGCGAACAGCGCCCTCTTGGCCGCCGCCACGGTTTTTCCCTCCGGGGTCGAATCGGGGGACATGACCCTCGACATCGGTGTGGTCGACGTCGACCACGTCGCGATCCGCGTGACCGACCTCGACCGCGCGCTCGAATTCTACCACGGCCTGCTCGGGATGGAGGTCCGAGACCGCGAGCGCTTCGAGAACGGCGAGGTCCCCTACGTCGCCGTTGTCGCCGGCGGTCGGCACCTCCACCTCGTCCCGACGGACGAGGAGTCGATCGACGTGGACGGCGAGCACGTCTGTCTGCTCCTGCGGTCGAGCGAGACGGAGACGGAAGAGGAGATAGAGCGCCTCCTGGACGGCCTCAGAGGGGCCGGCGTCGAGGTGGAGGACGGAGAGCCGTACCGGCGATACGGCGCGTACGGACGGGACTGGGCCGCCTACGTCCGCGATCCCGACGGGCGGCGGGTCGAACTCAAGCTGCACTGAGCCGCGCCGAAAGGCGTTTACGTCGAACGTCAGGCGTCGCCGGGCAGTTCGTCGGCCCCCTCGGCGGGGTCGTCGATCCGGCGGGCCGAGGCGGTGACGTAGATGCCCGCGAGGACGACCGCCCCGCCGATCACCGTCGCGGCCGTCGGCACCTCGCCGAGCAGGACGAGCGCGAGCAGGGTGCTGCCGACGGGTTCGCCGAGCAGCGAGACGCTCACGACGCTGGATTCGAGGTGCGCGAGCGCCCAGTTGATGACCGTGTGGCCGAAGAGCCCCGGTCCGACGGCCATGGCGAAAAAGAGCAGCCACTCGCGGGCGGGGTAGCCGACCAGCGCGTGCCCGCGAGCGATCGAGAGGCCGAAAAGCGCGAGCGTGCAGACGCCGTATACGACCGTCACGTACGGGAGGAGGGCGATCCGCTGCCGGAGGGAGCGCCCGGCGAGCACGTACGCGGCGGCCATGACCGCGCCGACGACCGCGAGGCCGTTGCCGTAGAGCGGCCGGGCGGCTTCGAGCGCGACGCCCGAGAGGAAGTCGCCGAGCGACATCGCGACCATGCCGACCAAGGCGACGAGGATGCCGAGGACGGTTCGGCGGGTGACTCGCTCGTCGAGGAGCGCCCACGCGCCGAGGGCGACGAAGAGCGGCTGCGACTGGACCAGCGTCACGCTGGCCGCGACGGTCGTCCAGTTCAGGCTCTCGAACCACGAGGCGAAGTGGAGCGCGAGCGCGACGCCCGCGGCCGACGCGACGGCGAGATCCCGCCCGCCGAGGCGGCGGAAGTCCCCCCGGTGACGGGCGAGCGCGACTGGCGCGACGAGCGCGGTGGTGAAGAGCACGCGGTAGAGCGCCTTGATCAGGCTCGGCGCCTCGCTCCACCGGACGAGGATAGCGCTCGTGCTCACCGCGACGATGGCGACGGCGAGCGCGGCCAGCGGCGACACCCGCGCGTCGACGGCTGAACTCACGGCCGAGCAGAGCCGGCGCGGGGGCTTACAGGTTGTGGAAGCGGTGACCGTCGAAATCCGCTGGAGCTCGTCGGCCTGGTGACTGTCGGGGTCCGCCGGGGCTCGTCGAACTGGTGATCGTCGAGATCCGTCGGAAATCGCCGAACAGGCGACCGCCGATACCCCTCCGCCGATCGTCTCAGGTTCGCGGACAGTCGTACGCGTCGTCGTCAGGGTTCGCGAGGAAGTCCCGCGCCTGATCCCGGCCGCGCCGCATGAGCGCAGCGACGAACTCCGGACTGCGGTCGAGCTTCGACGCTGGATCGAGCGACCAGTCGAGCCCCGCGCCGTCGAGTTCGAGACAGCGCAGTCGGACCGTCTTGAACGCTCCGCCTTCGCGTATCGTTCCGTCGTCCAGCCACTCGTTGACCTGGCGGATGAAGCGCAGCTCCTGGTTCAACGAGAGGTTCCCGGCCAGTTCGTTGCGGCGGTCGCCGATCTCCGCGAGCGTCGTCGGTTCGCCGGGCGCGCGCTGTGGATTGATTCGGACGATCCAGATCTCGTCGGGTTTGTTCTCGATCCCGGCGGGTCGTTCGAGAAAGTCCCTGACGGGGGGATTCTGGGAGAACAACCCGTCCCAGTGGTAGTCGCCGTCGTACGGCGAGTCCCCCTCCGATCGGGGGTCGGAGGGACTCGGATCGGAGGTCGGGTCCAGTTTGACCGCCTCGAACAGGTTCGGTACCGCCATCGACGCGAGGAGGGATTCGACGGAGACGTCCTCGTTCGAGAACGTCTTGAACGTCCCGTCGTTGACGTCGACCGCGCTGATTCTCGTCAGCACGTCTTCCGCCGTCGACCGCCGTAACCCCTCGAAGTCGATGTGGTCCCGGAGCGTTTCCTCCAGGTCCTCCACCGCCGTCTCGGTGTAGGGAACGGCGTAGGGGCTCACCTGCGGCAGTCCGATGCCGACGTCCGCCATTCGGACGCCTCGGACGAGCGCGTCGTTCTGTAACCGTTCGAACCACGTATTCGCGGACAGCGCCTTCCAGAGGCTGGTCAGGCGGGTTGCGGCCTCTCGCTCGCCGCCGTTGTGCAGCCCCGACCAGGCGGTGAGCGCACAGACCGCACCGCCCGACGCGCCGCTCATCCCCACGAGTTCGTACTCCTCGTCCGAATTCGACAGCAAGTGCTGGAGCGCGCCGCCGGTGAAGGCGGTGTGACTGCCGCCGCCCTGGCAGGCGATCGCGACTTTTCGAGGGGCGTCGTCGCTCATGTGCGCCTCCCCGACGTCGGCGCGGCCGCGGGGAGGCGACGTGAGCGCCGCGCGGTTCCGGTATCGGGCGTGGGCGATGGCACACTGGACGGTAGCGGGTTCGATCACAATAAATTCCGAGTCGGTAGACCGGGGCGCACCTGCCGTCCGGGGACCGTCACTCCTCCGCCGTCGCCTCGATCAGCGCCTTCGGAATAGAGAACGACCGGACGCCGTCGGCGTCGGTTTCGATCTCGAACAGGTCGACCGCGGCGTCGGGCGCTCCGGCGAAGCGCGCCTCGAGTTCCCGTCGCCGATCCGGCGGGACGCTCGTCCGCTCGACCCACGGTTCGTACTCGATCGGCAGGTTGGCGACGGACGACTCGCGCACCGACAGCCCGGCGTCGGCGAACCACCCGCGCCACCGCGACACCGAACGGTGGCGAACGTGCGTCGGATCCCGGAGGCGCTCGATCCCGTTGAGAAAGGTCGCCAGCCGCTCGTCCTCGGGGACGACGTTGTCCTCGAAGGCGAAGACGCCGCCGGGCGAGAGCACCCGCGCGACCTCCGCGACGAACGCCTCCGGGTCGGGGAAGTGGTGCGCCGCGATTCGGCAGGCGACGGCGTCGAACGAGTCGTCCGCGAACGGCAGCCGTTCCGCGTCCGCGACGACGCCGAGCACGCCGTCGTAGGCCGTCGCCGCGGTGTCGATCATCTCCGGGGAGATGTCGGCAGCGACGACCGTCGGGACCCCGGCGGCCGCGATCGCGCCCGCGGTGTGGCCGGCGCCGGTGGCGACGTCGAGCGCGCGGTTCGCGTCGGCGCACCACGATCCGATGCGGTCGAGGTCGTCGCCCTCCCGGTGAACCGAGCTTTCGAAGTACGCTTCGGCGGCCCGACCGAACGATTCGGCCGTCGTGCGCTTCCGAGATCGGTCGTCGCCGGCGCTACCGCGCGATCGTCCGTCGTCCGCGTGCGGTCGATCGTCCGTCGGAGGCGATCGGTCGTCGCTCATGGCGGGTCCGTCGCGGCCGAGCACCAAAGCCTCTCGCAGCGCGGCAGGCGTGGCCGGTCACACTGACCGAATACGTCCGACCGAGGGTCGCCCGCGGCGTCAGTCGGCGTACCGCGGCCGCGTCTCGTACTCGATGGGGTCCTCGACGCCGACGTTCCGGAACGCCTGCAGGCGGTACGCGCAGGAGTCGCAGGTGCCGCAGGCGGGCGCCTCGGCCCGGTAACAGCTCCACGTGTGTTCGAACGGGACGCCGAGTTCGACGCCGCGCTCCGCGATCTCGGTCTTCGAGTTCTCGACGAACGGCACCTCGACGGCGATCCGCGTTTCGGGCTTCGTGCCCACCTCGACCATCGCCTCGAACGCCTCGAAGAACTCGGGGCGGCAGTCCGGATAGCCGGCGTAGTCCTCGCTGTGCGCGCCGACGAAGACGGCCTCGCAGCCGTTTGCCTCGGCGTAGGAGACCGCCATCGAGAGGAAGTTCGCGTTCCGGAAGGGGACGTACGACGAGGGGATCTCGTCGCTTTCCAAGTCCGCGTCCTCGACCGCCATCGACTCGTCCGTGAGGCTCGACGCGCCGATGCGTGCGAGGTGATCCGTTTCGATGCGTAGGAAGTCGGCCGCGTCGAGGTCCTCGGCCAACCGTCGGGCGCACTCGTACTCCTTCGCCTCCGTCTTCTGGCCGTACGACGTGTGCAGGAAGTACAGATCGTACCCTCGCTCTCTGGCCTCGTAGGCGGTCGTCGCGCTGTCCATGCCGCCGGAGACGAGGACGACGGCGCGTTTCTTTTCTGCGTCGGTGGATTCGGTGGCGGTCACGGGTGATCGGGATCGGGTTTGATCGATTGGCGGTCGGTGGTCGGTCTACGATCGGTCGGTGGTCGGGCTTGGCCGGTCGGCAATCTGGTCGCAGGTTTCGGCACGGGTTTCAGGTTTCCGGCGCGTCGTTCCACAGGTCCACGTGCAGCCGCGGCGTGTATCTGTACCCCCGTTCGATCGCGAGGTCGGCCGCGACGTTCCGCGTCCGGGCCAGTTCCTCGCGGGTCTGCCCCTCGGGCATCAGGAGCACGTCCTCGTTCGGGACGGGAGCGCTCGCGACCTCGCGGAGGTCGGCGACGAGCGACTCGATCTCGGGCATGTCCTCCGGGCCGGTGACGACGAACTTCAGCTGCCGGTCGTAGCGGTCGACGAGCGCGGCGAGCGCGGCGAGGTCGACCCGACGGGCGTCGTGGCGCTCGGCCCACTCGCCGGCACCCAGGGGGTCCTTTTCCGGCACGGGCGTGCTGCTCGCGAGCTTCGGGCTGACGCTCGCGAGGTCGATCGGCGTGTCGGCGTCGGGGACGATCGTCCCGTTCGTCTCGACGGTCGTGTGGTACCCGAGGTCGTCGAGGCGGCGGAGGAGCGCCTCGGAGGCGTCGTGGACGAGCGGTTCGCCGCCGGTGAGGACGACGTGGTCGGCGTCGTACCCGCGCACGTCGTCGACGATCTCGGCGAGTCCCATCCAGGCGTGGGTCGGCTCCCACGACGTGTGGTACGAGTCGCAGAACCAGCAGCGGAGGTTACAGCCGCTGGTCCTGACGAACACGCTCGGGACGCCCGCGAGCTTGCCCTCGCCCTGGAGGGAGGCGAACAGCTCGTTGATCGGTAGAGCTGGACCCTCCGGGGCGCTCTCGGGACGGTCGATCTTCGAGGTGACGGGCATCGTCGGGACCTCGATCAGCGCCCGCCGCCGCAGAGCTCGCTCGTCTCGCGGACCCGCACCGAGACGTCGCTGACGGTGTCGGGCAGCGCGTCGAGCAGTTTCCGTTCGAGCACGACGCTCATCACCTCGGCCGTCGGCGGAGCGTCGAGGACGATCGCCGCGTCCTCGTCGCCGGCGGCCTCGAAGGCCTCGACGAGCGGATCGCCGCGCTCCAGGAGGAAGCGGTGGTCCCACTCGCGGAGCACGTCCGTCACGTCGCCCTTGTCGACGACCCACCCCTCAGCCGTGAGTTCGCCGACGATTCGCACCGAGATCTCGTAGTTGTGGCCGTGCGGGCGGCTGCACTTCCCGTCGTGGTGGAGCAGCCGATGGCCGGCGCTGATCCGGATGGGCCTGTCGCGTCCGATCTGGAGGACGCGCTCGCCCGCGTCGGCGAGGGTTGCACTCGGTTCCCCCTCGAATACTCCCTGAGTCATATTCGGAGATTATCGCCCGTGCATATAAACCCCAGTCGTTCGGCGGGCTGCCGGATCGTGAGCGGCGCGAGCGGCGAAGCGCACAGAGCGCGAGGAGAGCGAGAACGATGTGCGGAGAGCGACAACGGCGTGAGGAGACGACAACGGCGTGAGGAGAGCGACAACGACGTGCGGAGAACGAGAACGAGAACGAGACGAACGCCGAGAGCGGGGACCGAGGTAGCCCGGGGCGACTACCCCTCGAATCCCGCGGGGATCCCCTCGTACTCGGCGAGTTGCCGCCGCCAGGGCTCGGGAATCGGCCGCGAACTCCCCGAGTCGTCGATCGTCACCTGCGTGGTCTCTGCGGTCGCGACGACCTCCTCGCCCGCGCGGAGTTCGTACTCCATGTCGAAGCTCGATCCGCCGAGCCGCGAGACGCGCAGCGCGACGACGAGCTCGTCTTCGAGCGTGACCGATCGGCGGTAGTCGATTTCGAGGCGCGCGATGACCATGCCGAGGTCGTCCAGATCGAGGCCGAGCACGTCCGAGAAGTAGTCGATCCGAGCCTGTTCCAGATACGTGACGTAGACCGCGTTGTTCACGTGCCCCAGCAGGTCGAGATCGCCGAACCGAACCTGGATCGAAGCTTCGTACCGGTAGTCGGACATCGCCGATTCGACGGTCCGCGTTCGCTAAACGACACCGGTTCGGCGCGCGCTGCGTACCGTCCGGGAGTAGAGCGGCGATCGACGATCGATCGATGCGGCATCGGCGACGACGATCGGCCTGTGTGGTTATCGGTGACGACGGTCGAACCGAAGGTATCGGGCGATTCGAGGCGCGAACGAACCGAAGAAAATTATCGTCGGAAACGTCGAATCGGACCGCGTCGCGTCGCCTTCCGGTTCACGCGTTGTTCATCCGCTGCGTCTGCTGCGTCCCGCAGTCGACGCACTCGCTGACGCGGTACGGCTCGCGGGAGAACTCGGTGTTTCGGTCTCGATCGCTCTCGGTCACGAGGTCGATCGAGACGCGGTGTTCGGTCTCGCGGTCGCACCGGGAACACCGTTCGATCACGGTTTTCAGTTGATCTGCTGGTTCGGACATGGTTGTGACATTCCGGCTGTGGAGGCCGCGGAGGCGTCCGACCGCGTTCCGCACCGCCGTCGTTCGTCTCCGGCGACTCGCAACGTACGGCCGAGCGGGGTTCGCGTCCCGGACACCGCCGGGCGACGCACGACGGTCGTTGCGGCGCGTAGCCGCCGATCCGCGGCGGCAGATACGCGCCGCTCCCGAATCGGTCTCGGGATACGTCAGCCCGGGGTGCCCCGCCGTTGCATACTGACGGAGGAGACACAACGGAAAAGGTGCTGTCCTTGCGTACGAAAGCCGTCCGCGAACGATCGATCCCCGTCGTCCGATCGCGCTCGCGTTCGGCGATCCTCGCGTTCGATACGCGGCCGTACCCCTCGGTCGTCCGAGCGCTCGACGGGGTTAGCTGCGTATCCGGTCGCTCGTGATCCTGTGTCCCGTTTCGGCGTGGTGTTCGATGGCCAGGCGAGGGAGATCGCGACCCGGTTCGTCGCGTTCGTCGACGCCCCAGTCGCAGTCCTCGCACCGGTACTGTCTCGGTTCGTTCATCGGCCGACTTGCAGTATACCCGCGGTTCGTATACCAGTTCTCTCTGTATTTGTAAGGGTTTACGTGGGGGTGAACTTCGGGCGAGATTCCTCTTCGAAACGGCTCGACCGGTTTGCGAGCGAGTCCGCTCTCCCCATTTGGAAGGGGAACGGCACGAGACGGCCACCTACGGCGGTCCACCGCGCCGCCCTCACGTCACGAGTACCGCCCGTGGCTTTGCAGACGAGCCACACGTCACGTCGTGCAGGGACTGCCGTCTTCGGATCCGAAAAAGGCGGGGAGTCTATCCCTCGAATGACACGAGGACGAATCGTCGGAGCGGGCCGAAGAGGCGCTAACTGGCGATATCACCCCACTACCCTGTACCGCTATGTCCGCCGATCACGTGTGATTAATCGTGATCAGGTATGACAGTAGACGATTCACCGGGAGGCGGTACACGCGAGGCGCGTGAGGCGCGACTGACTCTCGTCGAGGAACACGTCCGACACGAGAACCGGCACGACCTCGACGCCGTGATGGCCACGTTCGGCGCGACGCCCGAGTACGAAGATACGCCGTGGCGCGGTCACCACACCGGCCGGGACGGCGTCCGCGCGTACTACGAGGGATTGCTACGGGCGGTGCCCGACCTGCACATCGACGTACAGCGCCGCCACGTGACCGACGAGCACGTCGTTCTGGAGGTCGTCATCAGCGGGACCCACACGGGGCCGTGGCGGGGGCTACCGGGCACTGGCCGCCGAGTGGAGTTCCCGCTGTGTGCGGTCTACTCCTTCGACGAGGAGGACAAACTCGCGGGCGAACGCATCTACTACGACCGGGCCACCGTACTCCGACAACTCGGTGTCTTCCACGAACCGGACCGCGGGCTTGGCCGGTTGCTCACGCCGCTCGCGCACCCGCTCACTATCGCGCGCGCCGTCTGGCGCACCGTTCGGGACTGAGTCGAAGCGGGGGCGACGAGACCGAGGACTCGCCGGCGACCGGCCGACGAGTGAAGTAGTCCGCTCTCCCCGATTTGAACGGGGGACAAGCCGATCTACAGTCGGCTGCTCTGCCAGGCTGAGCTAAGAGCGGTCACCGTACAGTAGTCGCCGATCGGGACTTAAAAATTCCCATTCGCGGTTTCGGCGCGGCGTTCGCGGTCCCCCTCGCTCGCGGAGCCGTCCGACGCAACCCCGAGAATCCGGTCGGCGGAGTTCCGAGAGACCGGTCGGCGGAACTCCGAGACTCCGATCGTCGGCGTTCCGAGAGCCCGTCCGACGAACCTTCGGAAGTCCGTCCGACGGGACTTTGTGGAACCCGGTCGTCCGCCGCCCCATGGGGGACGACCGACAGGCCACATTCGGCAGCGACGGGACGTTCAACCGGGACGTGCCGCCGGAGGCGACCGGCGCGAACGACTTCGGCGAGGCGAAGGGGGACGACGAGACGGACGGCGGCTACAACCGGTACGACGTGTCGAGCCTGCTGCAGAAGGCGATTCGCCGCGGGGACGAGGAGGTCGCGGCGTGGGCCGCCTGGGAGCTCGCGCGCTCCGGCTACGGCTGGAACCTCTGGGACCGGCTGAACCTCTACGTCGTCGAGGACCTCCGCGCCGGAGAGGACGCCGCGCTGCTCGTCGAGCGGTACGAGGAACTCGCGACCGAACGGTGGTCGATGGACTCCTGGAAGGGCCGGCTGTGTGCGATCCAGGCCGCCCTGACCGTCGCCCGCGCGACCGCGTCGCGGGAGGCCGCCAACGCGGACGAGTACTTCCGGAAAGTCGCCGACGTCCGCGCCGAGGCGCGCGAGCGGGGGACGGAGCCCTCGCACGATTTCCCCGTCGGCGACCTCGAACCCAGCGGCCGGTACGACGTGATCTTCGACGGGCACACCGGCGAGGGAAGCCGGATGGGTCGGGGAAAGGAGTTTTTCAAAACACGCGGTGCGAGAGTCGGCCCCGAGGGCGAGTCCGAACTCAGCGCGCGATGGCAGCGGCTGAGCATGGTCCTCGACGGGATCGACTTCTCCGAGGAGCAGATCGAGCACGCCCTGGAGCCGGTCGATCCGGACGACAGGTGGAGCGAACCGGAGCGGATGTAGAGGCTCCGCGCGCGGTGCGCGATCGGACGGTGGTGTTCGGACGGTGGCGTTCGGACGGTGGCGTTCGGGCCGCCGGTCGCTCAGTCCCAGAGTGCGTACATGTCGTCGCGGATCGCCTCGGCGTGGCGTTCGCCATCGAGCGCGACGCCGGCTTCGACCCCCCTTTCCGTGGCCTCGGCGCGGCCGATGACGGTCGCGTCGACGCCCGCGTCCGCGAGGGCGTCGAGCGCCGCGTCCGCCTCGTCATCGGGAACCGTCGCCAGCAGCGCGCCCGATCCGAGGATGCGGAGCGGATCGACGCCCATCGCCCCGCAGAGCGTCCGGGTCTCGTCGCGTACCGGCACCGCGGCGCGGTCGACGGCGATCGAGACCTCCGAGGCGCGGGCGAGTTCGATCAGGCCGGCGAGGACGCCGCCCTCGGTCGGATCGTGCATCGCCGTCGCGATCGGCCCGAGCGCCGTCGCCTCGGGTACGACGCTGATGTCGTCGAAGAACTCGACGGCGGCGGCGATCGCCTCCGGGGCGACGCCGCGCGATTCGAGGTCGTCGCGGAAGTCGGTCGCGAGCACGGCGGTCCCCTCGACGCCGGCTCCCTTCGTGAGGAGGACGGCGTCCCCCGGTTCGGCACCGGACGTGGGCACGTAGCGGTCGGTCGTCCCCATGCACGTCAGCGAGAGGAGCGGCCGCGAGAGCGCCCCGACCGCCTCGGTGTGTCCGCCGGCGACGGTGATTCCGAGCCTGTCCGCCTCTCGGTCGAGCTGCGCGGTGATCGTGTCGAGCAGATCGAGGTCGCGTTCGGGGAGGAAAACCGCGCTCACGAGCCACTCGGGGATCCCGCCGGAGGCGGCCACGTCGTTCGAGGCGATCGCGACGCCGAGCGTGCCGATCCGCTCCGCGGCGAGCGAGATCGGATCCGTGCTCACGACCAGCGTCTCGTCGCCGATCCGGACGGCGGCCGCATCCTCGCCGTAGGCCGGTCCGACGAGCAGATCGTCGTTCGGTGCACCCGTCCGCGAGAGGACGTAGCGGTCGAGGTCCGCCGGATCGAATTTGCCCGTCATGGGCGTGGTATGCCGTCCCCCGCTCTTGTGCCTTCCCGTCGACGCCGACTGTCGTCCCGTCGCGACGAGCCGTGGATTCGAAAACGATATCGGCTGACTCGGAGACGATACCGACGGACTCCGCGACGACCTCGTCTTCGTCGCCGCACCGCCAGGTAGTTGGCTACTCGCGTCGACTCGGCGCGAGCGAACCGGTATCAGCTAAATCCCCCGGTGTGTTACGGAGACGTATGCTAATGACGCCCGGACCGACCGCAGTCCCGCCGCAGGTCAGGGAAGCGATGAGCCGGGAGATGCCGAACCCGGACGTCGAGGAGGCGTTCGGCGAACGATACGCGGACGTGACCCGGAAGCTCGCCGAGGTGTACGGGACGGACGACGACCTCGTCGTCCTCGGCGGCGAGGGGATCCTGGGCCTGGAGGCGGCCGTCGCTTCGCTGATCGAGCCCGGAGACCGCGTGCTCTGTCTGTCGAACGGGCTGTACGGCGACGGCTTCGCCGACTTCGTCGAGAGCTACGGCGGCGAGGCGACGCTCGTCGGCGTCGACTACACCGAACCGCTCGACGCGACCGCCGTCGAGGAGGCGCTGGACGAGGACGGCGGTGCTGGCGGGGAGGGCGGGGACGGCGGTGCTGGCGGGGACGGCGGTACTGACCGGGACGGCGGTACAGGTGGCGGAGACGGATTCAAGGCCGCCACGATGGTCCACTGCGAGACGCCGACAGGGACGCTGAACGACCTCGGAGGGGTGCTCGAACGCCTGCGCGAGCGCGGCGTGCTCACGATCGTCGACGCCGTCTCGTCGCTCGGCGGGACGCCGGTGCCGACCGAGCACGTGGACATCGGGCTCGGGGCGTCGCAGAAGTGCTTCAGCGCGCCGCCGGGGCTGACGACCGTCTCGGTCAGCGACGCCGCCTGGGACGCCATCGAGGCGCGCGATCCGAACACGCTGTACACGAATCTCCTCCCGTGGCGCGACACGAGCGACGGCTTCCCGTACACCCACCTGACGGCGAACGTGGTCGCGCTCGACGCCGCGCTCGATCTCCTGCTCGACGAGGGGCTGGACGCCGCCTACGCCCGCCACGAGGCGGCGGCGGAGCGGTGTCGGGAACGCGGGCGCGAACTCGGACTCGACCTCTACCCCGATCCCGAGCGGAGCTCCCCGACGGTCACCGCGTTCCACGTCCCCGGTCGGGCGGCGAACCTCCAGCGACGGCTCGACGAGGAACACGACGTCGTGCTCTCGACCGGGTTGGGTGATCTCGCCGACGACATCCTCCGCGTGGGGCACATGGGGTACAACGCGGACGTGGAGAGGGTCGACCGGACGATGGACGCGCTCGGCGCGGTACTGGACGGGGAGTAGAGCGCAGACAGAAGCGTCAGCCGCTCGTAGTTGGACTTTCGCCGGTGTTGAATTGTCGCCGACGTGTTTTTGTCGTCGGGCGCGGTGCTCGGTGCTCAGTCGTCGGCCGCGCGTTCGCGCACCCGGACGCCCTTTCCGGCGAGGTGGCGCATCTGTCTCTGGGCGAAGTCCTCCTCGCTCGTGCCGTACGTCGCGAGCACGTAGACGAGCGCGCTCCCCGCGGGGCGCATGGTCCGGCCGGCGCGCTGTGCGCCCTGCCGGCGCGACCCGCCGAGACCGGAGGCGACGACGGCGAGGTCGGCGTCGGGGAGGTCGATCCCCTCGTCGCCGACGCGCGAGATGATAAGCGTCCGTCGGTCGCCCCGGCGGAACTCCTCGAACAGTCGCTCCCGGCGCGCGTGGCGCATCTCGCCGCTGACGAACGGCGCGTCGAGGACTTCCGACAGGCGGCGACCCTGGTCCAGATACTCCACGAAGACGAGCGCCTTCGCGTCCGGGTGGTCGGCGAGGATCGCCCGAACCTCGTCGAGTTTCGCGGGGTTCTCCGCGGCGAGCCGGTGCCGGTCGCGCCCGTCGGCGCTGAGAAACTCGTTTCGCGCCGTCTCGTCCCGCCAGGGGACGTACCTGATCTCGACTTCCGGCTCCTGTACGAACCCGGCTTCGAACAGCCGCGACCAGTCGGTGCCGATCGGCGGGCCGATGAGTGTGAAGATCTCCTTCTCCCGGTCGTCCTCGCGGACGGGCGTCGCCGAGAGGCCGAGCCGGTGTTTCGCCTGCAAGTCGGCGCTGCGGCGGTAGATCCGGCTCGGCACGTGGTGGACCTCGTCGTAGATGATGAGTCCCCAGCGGCGGGAGTCGAAGAGCGAACGGTGGCGATCCATACCGGCGGTCTGGTACGTGGCGATGGTGACCGGCCGGATCTCCTTTTCGCCGCCGTGGTACTCGCCGATCCGCTCCGGGGAGAGCGAGGTGTGCGCGAGGAGCTCGTCGCGCCACTGTCCCGCGAGTTCACGGCTCGGGACGAGGATCAGCGTCTCGCCGCCGACGGCCGCGAGGACGCCGATTCCGGCGACGGTCTTCCCCGCCCCCGGCGGCCCCACGAGGACGCCGGATTTCTGGTCCGCGAAGCGCTCGACCCACTCGCGCTGGTACTCCCGAAGGTCGACGCGGAGCTCGACGTCGAGCGGGTCGCCCGCGTCGAGATCGCGCTCGTCGCGGACGGGGTAGCCGGCCTCGTAGAGGATCCGCTTTATCGCCGCTTCCGCGCCGTCGACGGCCCAGCTCTCGGTGTCGGAGATGGGGCCGTGGAGGTGCTCGTGGTCGAGCTTCTGCCGGGCGACGTTGCCCATCAGGCTCTCGCTCGCGGCTTCGAGGACCGTGTAACCGTCTTCGTGCGTGCGCAGGGTGAACTGGTTCGCGCGCCGCCACTGGTCTTCGATCCACGCTTCGAGGTGGGGCGACCGCCGGGGGAGGACCGCTCGCACGCTCGCGAGGAGGCCGTCGAGGTCGTCGAACGGTGCCTGCCAGACGTCCTCCCGTCTGATTTTGTAGAGGTACCCGCCCGCGCCCTCCGTCCGCGTCCCCGCGCCCGGCGTGCCGGTCGAGTCGACGAGGTGGGCGAACTGCGACAGCTGCGCGCGGGTGTACTGCGTCGGCTGATCGACCACGATCTCGCGGCGCTCGGGGAAGAGGATGACCCGTTCGCGCGCGGCGATCTCGTCCCACTCGGTCGGGTACCAGACGACCGGATCGGTCTCGACGTCGACCCGCCGGACCGTCCCTTCGCGCGCCAGCCGCTCGAGCGCCTCGGCCGCGCTCGCCTGCGAGTAGCCGAGCCGTCGCGCGACCTCTTGAGCGGTCACGACCGGTCGACCCTCGGACTCGATAGCGTCGTAGAACGAATCGATCGTGACGGTCGGCTCCGCCCGCTCGCCGTCGTCGCTCGGATCGTCGGCCGTACCGTCCTTCGGGCCATCGACCGCGTCGTCATTCGGGCCATCGACCGCGTCGTCATTCGGACCATCGACCGCGTCGTCATTCGGACTGTCAGCCGCGTCGTCACTCGGACCGTCGATCGCGTCGTCATCCGGACTGTCGATCGCGTCGTCGTTCGAACCGGCGGCCGCGTCGTCTCGCGGATCGGCGGTCGCGTCGTCCGCGAAGTCGTCCGCGGGATCGTCCCCCTCGTCGGTCATCGGTCGCGGTAGCGTCGCCAGCGGCAAACGGGTTGCGACATCCGCGGACGAAGATCGAGGATGGAGGTGGAGGAGGGGAAAGACATGGAGGTGGAGGAGGGGAAAGACGCGGAAGATCGGCGCGGAAGTTTCGAAAGTCGACGCGGAGTGTGAGCGTGGACTTCCCGTGAATTCATCCGGACGGCAGCTCGCGCGGCCGGTCCTGCGAGAGCCGACGGTACGCGCGTTCGATCTCGTCGGCGTCGACGCAGCCGGGGAGTTCCTCGAGCGTCCGGAACGCGTCGATGTAGACGTACTCGACGGGGTCGCGGGTCGTTTCCTCGAACACCTGCACCGGTCCGTCGTCGCCGATCGCGATGAACATCCGCCCTTCGGGGTCGATCTGCGGGGTGACGCCGTGCTGCATGTACAGTCCGACGGTGAAGAGCGCTCCCGCGAGGTTCGCCGGCCCGGCGGTCAGTTGCCACGTCACGTCGCGGTCCTCGTACTCCACGGTCGCGACGTAGCCGTCGGCGAAGCGAAAGCACTCGATCGACTCCGAACCCCGCCGCCACCGCGCCTCGCCGCGCGCGATCCACGCCCGTTCCCACGCCCGGTTCGTCGATCGATCGCGTAGGGGGGCCGTTACGCGGGCGGATGCGGCCCTGAGCGGGGTCGTTATCGCGGATAGTGCTCGTGCGATACACCGGCGCGTTCGCGTCCACGCGCGATTGAACGCCGGCGTTCTCATGGTCGGCCTCCGTTCGGGTCTCCGTTCACTGTGGGTTCGCCTCCGTAGAGCGATCGTGCTCGTGGTCGTGAGGATTCGTGCTCGTAGCGAGCGCGTTCCGAGCGACAACGAAATTACGCACCCGAGCGAGTTATAGTTCAGCCTTTCCAAATACGCGTTATCGAACGGTACAGTCTCCGCTACGGGTAAATACGTATTTTCTATTGGTCGTTCGATCGGTCGAACGCGCGGCCAGTGACTCGACGCTGAGAGACGGCGGACGAGCTCCAACGACGTTTTGTAGGAGATTCGGGTTACCGTCGCATCGACGTTACATCACCGTTACATCACCGTCACACCACCGTTACATCACCGTCACACCACCGTCACACCACCGTCACACCACCGTCACACCACCGTCACATCACCATTACATCGACGTCAGATCGGCGGGTTCGCGGCACCGGCGACCGCAGAGTTCGGCCTTCGAACGGAACCGACGACCGCAATCGTTGCACTCGACGCAGCCGGCCCCCGCTTCGGTCGTGATGCGGTGGTTCCCGACTTCGAACGGACGGTCGACGGTGCGCGGTCGGATGAGCGAGGGAATCTGCTCGTCGCGGTGCGCGCTCAGGTCGGAGCGAAGCTGTATCGTGTGAACGTCGTTCTCCGTCCAACGCGGCGACGACAGCGCCGCCGGCCACGATTCGACCTCGGTCCAGCCGGTGACAACCACCGGCGACGGGGTTTCGGTATCGCCGACGACGACGGTGAACCTGATCCCGTCCTCGACGAACGAAAATCGCCAGCCGTCGGAACTGTTCCAGCGGATCTGGCCGCGTTTGATGGCCTCGCTCACGATCGGAAGCGAGACGTACCGTCCCTGTTGTCGCAGACGGCGACGAAAGTGGTCCGTTAGAGCGTAGGCGCCCGGATCGCGAACGGGCGGGTCCCACAGAGTTCGTTGCGAACGGACGGTCGATCCTCCCGCGCTTTGACTTCCGTGTCTCGACGCCACTGAACGCGGCTACGATCCGGAAGTTTATGCCGTTTGCGGCGGTGTAAGCGCGACGGAGCGCCGCTTTTCGGACGGTGGTTTTCGGACGGTGGTTTTCGGACGGTGGTAATGCGCCGAGTCACACCGAATTTCCGGTGAAGTTCCTTGGCTCGATAGGCGTGAGACGGTCGAACGAGGGCGGCCAGAGATTCCGTGTCGAACACACCGCGTTTCCGGTGAAATGCGAGACAGTCAGAACGACGGAACGATTTCGGCGCATCCGACGGACGGACACTACGTTTCCGATGGACGCCCCGCGGTGGAGGCGGTTCCGCCGTAACGGGAGTTGGGGCG
Organism: Halegenticoccus soli; assembly: GCF_002844195.1. Taxonomy (GTDB): domain Archaea; phylum Halobacteriota; class Halobacteria; order Halobacteriales; family Haloferacaceae; genus Halegenticoccus; species Halegenticoccus soli. The sequence goes on along the minus strand of NZ_PEND01000006.1, from coordinate 5,395 downwards.
ACAGCGGGGGAGAGTGAGATGAGAGCGGAAATAGGATGAGAGTCAAAAATAGAACGATAGCGGAAAGGGGGGCGGCAGCGGAAAGTGGGACGGCAGCGGAAAGTAGGGGCAGCGCGAGTTGTGACGACGGGAACGCCGGCGGAGACACCGCGTTTCCGGTGAACGCTTCCGACGCCGCCGCTGGCTTCCGCAGTCTGAAAGCCGCCTTCAACCGGGCGGTCGTCGCCGTGCAGTCGGTCGGTTCTGATCCCTATCGAGCTTCTCGCCCCCGCCGGTTGGCCGTTCGCGTACTCCGATTACCGCCTTCCGTTCCTCATCGGCGGGGCTTCCCCGGAGGATGCAGGATGTGAAAGGGGTCGGTTCGGCCGCGGAGTGAACAGCGCAATCGATTCGGAGAAGTTCGACCTCCATCCCCCGCGCGGTGCCCTACCACACCACGTTTCCGGTGAATCGAACGGTCGAACCGTGATCAGGGAGGAGAGTCGGCGGGGGTCGCCCGCGACTTCACGGACGGCGGCCGACGCCGAAATCTACCGATTCAGCGGAATTCAGTCATACACTGGAATTCGGCCATCGTTCGCGCTGAGACACCGCGTTTCCGGTGAAACGGAGGCGGAAGGGCGGGGAACGCGGAGAGTCAAAATACGAGGAACGGGTAGCGGTACGGAGAGACACACCACGTTTCCGATGAAAGGGGAGGCCGAAACGGGAAACTAAAACAAGGAACCGAAACGGGGAGCCGAGGCTATCAACGAAGGTCCGTCACGGGTGTAGTGGCGGAGCTACTTTCAAAAGGTTTAAACATAGAACTCGTGAATAGTTCACCAAGTTCTTCGCAAAAATTGAAACGAGAGCTTCGCTCAAGGCCGCAGTCGAAAGCGCCCATCGTTTCCTCCGTCCTCCTACAGTCGTTTTCGGCCCGGCGTAACGTACCGTGACGCCTTCGTTGTTCCTCGTTTACGTCTCCGTCAGCTCTCTTTACGCCTCCGTCAGCTCTCTTTACGCCTCCGTCAGCTCTCTTTACGCCTCCGTCAGCTCTCTCCACGTCTCCGTCAGCTCTCGCTCACGCCTCCGTCGTTCCCTCATCGTCTTCAGCGCCCCCGTCGTCGCCTTCTTTCTCGTCGTCCGTCTACCACCGGAGGACATTCGAACAGTTGCGACGCGCTCGCGAGAAAGAGCGCACACCGCGTTTCCGGTGAATCAGAACCCCCCGTTTCAACTGGACCGCTATCCACCGTTCACGCGTTTCACCGGAAACCCGGTGTGTCTGTCCCGACTAAAAGGACAACTCATTTCACCGGAAACGTGGTGTGGCTTGGTATGTTGGACACAGGGGACGATCTCTTCACCAGAGACGACCCGATCTTCGCTAACAAGGAGCTCCTGGAGATCAGCCACCTTCCGGGGGAGGGGCGCATCGTCGGCCGCGACGACGAGATTTCGAACCTCGCCAACGCGGTCAACCCCGCCATCTTCGGTCAGAGTCCGAGTAACGTTCTCATCTACGGGAAGACCGGAACCGGAAAGTCCCTCTGTGCGAAGTACGTCTCCCAGCGGCTCGTCGAAACCGCCGGCGACGAGGGCGTCAACGCGACGTTCGCCTACGTCGACTGCGCGCAGGACACGACCGAGACCCAGGCGGTGCAGACGATCGCCGACAGCGTCAACGACGTCGACGCGACCGGTATCAAAGTTCCGGACAAGGGCCTCAGCACGTCGACGTACTACAAGCGACTCTGGCGGATCCTCGACGCGCAGTTCGACGTGGTCCTCATCCTCCTCGACGAGATCGACAAGCTCGACGACGACGACATCCTGATGCAGCTCTCCCGCGCGGGCGAGGCGGGGAAGATCGAACAGTGCAAACTGGGGGTCATCGGCATCAGCAACAAGATCCAGTACAAGGATCGGATGGACGAACGGGTCAAGAGCAGCCTCTGCGAGCGGGAGTTCGTCTTCCCGCCGTACGACGCGAACCAGCTCCGAGACATCATGGAGGCGCGGAGCGACGCGTTCCGCGACGGCGTGCTCGACCCGTCGACGATCCCCCGCGCGGCCGCGCTCGCCGCGCGGGAACACGGCGACGCGCGCAAAGCCATCGACATCCTCCGGTACGCCGGCGAAATCGCCCAGTCGAAGGGCGCCCCGACGGTCAAAGAGGAGTTCGTCACGCAGGCGCGCGAGCGCGCGGAGACTGATCGCTTCCGCGAACTCATCCGCGGCTCCACGCCCCACTCCCGGTACGTCCTCCAGGCGCTCGCCCTCCTTTCCCTCTCGAACCAGCGCAAGGACGGGTTCCGGACGAGCCGAGTGTACGAGATCTACGAGAGCATCTGCCGGCAGGAAGGTTCGGACAGCCTCTCGCTGCGCCGAGTTCGAGATCTCCTCAAAGAACACGCGTTCCTCGACATCATCGAACAATCGAAGCACAGCGGCGGCAGTGCCGAGGGAAGCTACACGAAACACCAACTGCTGGAGGATCCTGAAGTCGTCAAGGAAGTTCTGACCGAGAGCACGTGAGCGCTCGCGCGTTCTTCGCGGCGGGCGAGCTCTCTTTTCGGGCACCGGGTGCGAAAATCTCGCGCTGTCCGACGTCCGGGGCACTCCACGACGTCGAACCACGACGTAGAAAACGGTGAGAGGGCCGAAGCGGATGGGGTACGGAGGCACGATTCGGTCGTGCTGCATTCGAGTCCAGGCGCAGGGATGACTTATAATTTTTCACTCCCTATCGTGACCGAAACAATCACGAGTGATCCATCCCGTCACACTACCGAATTGGCCAAGATCGTCCGGCTCACCCACGGTTCGTTCGTCTCAGCGCTGATCTCAGTGCCCAGCGCCGGTTTCAGTGCCGGGCGGTCACGTCGGCGCGTTCGAGCGAGCGCGCGCGCTCGCGGTACTCGGCGTACACCTCCGTCGAGAGGTCCCAGAGGGCGTCGCCGGTCCCGTCGACGCTCGCGATGAGATTGCCGTGCTCGTCGTACGCGCCGACGAACGCGCGCCCGTCTATCAGCGCCAAGCCGAAGTCGATCTCGTCCGGCGAGAGGAGGAGTTCAAACTGGGGGAGATCAAACGCCTTCGCGAGAGCGTCCGGATACCTCGCCTCCGAGGCGTTCAGCACCGCCTCGTCGATGATGAGCTCCATGCTCGTCTCCGGTCCGATCACTGCCTCCGCCGCCTCGTTGAACACGCGGCTCACGATCGGCGCCATTCCCCGGAACGACGTCACGGGCGAGTCGCCGAGAACGGTGAGGTAGCGGTCTATCGGCGCGTGGGGATTGTCCGCGGTCGCGGTCGTAACGGTCAGATCGACGAGCGACTCCGGCCGTAGCCTCCGCGCGATTTCCCCGCCGTGTGCGAGAAACTGCTGGAACCGGCTCGTGTCGGTCACCGTGGAGGCGAGCCGTTCGTAGTCTTCGAAGACCATCCGTCCCGCCGGCGTGGCTCGGTATCGCCCGTTCGCTTTCTCGACCCACCCGCGCTCGACGAACCCTCGCAGCGTTCGCTGGGCGGTTTCCCTGGCACACGAGCATCGTTCGCCCAGATCGGTGGGTCGGAACTCGGCCTCGTTCACCGCCCGCAAAATCTCTATCCGACTTTCCGAACCGACGAGAAAAGCGATGTCCTCTCGTGCGCTCATCGAACCTCCATTGCGGACGCCGATACATCACCATTTTGGACTTCCCGCGGCCCGTTTGGTCGCGCCCGCACCGCGAATAGCGTCGCCCTTCGACACTCCCTCGACAGCGTCTCCCCGTTTCAGCCGAGCAGTCCGAGGTTCTGGATCCGCTCGACGATCTGTTCGACCGCCGTCGTCGCGTCGTCGGTGCGTTTCCCACCGGTAATCACGATTTTCCCGCTGCCGAACAACAGAATGACCACTTCGGGGGCGTCCATTCGATAGACGAGCCCCGGGAACTGCTCCGGCTCGTACTCGACGTCTTCGAGCCCGAGGCCGATCGCCAGCGCGTTCAGGTTGAGGTTGTGCCCCAGGTCCGCGCTGGAGACGATGTTCTGGACCGTGATCTCGGGGTCGTCCTCGACCGGGATGCTCAGATCGCGAAGCTTGTCGAAGATGATTCCGAGGGCGTCGTGAACGTCCTCGATGCTCTTTGCTCCCGTGCAGACGATCTTCCCGGATCGGAAGATCAACGCCGCCGCCTTCGGATTCTGGGTTCGGTAAACCAGTCCGGGAAAGTTGTCCGGGTTGAAGTCCGCGCCGGGGAGGTCGTCGGCGAGCGCTTCCAAGTCGAGCTCCTGTCCGATCCCCGTCGATGCCACCACGTTCTGAATTTCGATAGAGTCTGCTGGCGAGGTCATTGTTCGCTCTCTTTTCCTCACCCTTGGCTTATAAACGGACACGTTATAAAGTGACGTGGCCGCGCGTACGCGTAGAAAATACCAGCGACTGACGTTCGTCCACGAGCCGAAGCTCACCCCCGACATCGGCGGCGGCCCGGTTCTCTCGGGCCCCTCTTGCGCGTTTTCGTTCTCTCCCTGCTTTCCCGGACGTCTCTCTTCTCTTCTTTCCCCTCCCTTTCGCTTTCCTTTCCCTTCTCTCGTCCCTCCTCTCACCGCCTCTCTCACCGTCTCTCTCGCCGACTACCTGGGAACCGATAGACGTGCCCGGCGAACAGTCACCGGGTTCCGTTACTGGTACTCTGTTGAACACTTTTCAGATTATCGCGGATGAGGTGGCAATCCGTAGCACACGCCCCCGATTTCTCAATGATTTTTCGGATATCGGGCGATATCAGTGCTATTAAGTACTACAGACCACTCGGTAGAAATGCGTAAGACGCAGCGTGGATGTGGGTCGCTCAACTCGACCCATATTCGCGGACGGTGCGGGATCCACTCCCGCGGCGGAAGCGAATCAACGGGTTTATACCCGAACGTCGCTTCCGTTCACGTCCGAAGAAGACGTGGGTCGTTCGATTCGATCCACACTCGGACCTCTTCGCCCCGTCGGGGGCGAGGCGACACGCACTTCGACGGGTTTAAGGCCCCGACTGTGCTACGCTAGGGTCCGAAGGACATGAGGATTCCACCCCTGCGGTCCGCCGTACAGATGGAATCTGACGTTAGCCCTGATAGTTCGGTGACACCCGGTCGACCGACGACCGCGTCGCCGAACACGGACCATGCAATGCTATGGTGACCTGTCGCCGCACACGGCGACAGTTCCCGCCACGCCCCCTGAGCTCCCAACCGGGAGCCCAGGACCATTCCGGTTGATCCTGCCGGAGGCCATTGCTATTGGGATCCGATTTAGCCATGCTAGTTGCACGAGTTCAGACTCGTGGCGAATAGCTCCGTAACACGTGGCCAAACTACCCTACGGAGAGGCATAACCTCGGGAAACTGAGGCTAATACCTCATAACGTTCCCA
>NZ_PEND01000005.1 GCF_002844195.1 Halegenticoccus soli | reverse complement strand
GTCGTCCATGCGTTCGAGCACGTTGTAGGTCATCTCGGTGTTCTCCTCGAACAGTTGCCGCGGGTTCGCGTAGTTGGTGTCGGTGTACGCCGCGAAGTGGAAGACGACGTCCACGTCGGAGGTGATCGCCTCCGCAACGTCTGCGGGATCGGTCATGTCCGCTTCGATGAATTCGACGCCGTCGGGGACGCGCTCGCGGGTGCCCTTCGAGAGGTCGTCGGCGACCACCACGCGGTTGTCGGGCGCGAGTAGCCCCGCGAGGTGCGAGCCCACTAGGCCCGCCCCGCCGGTGATAAGTATCTGCTTTCCTGAAAGATCCATGCAGTAGGATACTTCCGGTGATATAAATGAATTTCTTCAACGTATGAACAGAATTCGAGAGGGATATCGACTCTCCGCGGACAATGTGTGTGATTTTGTCAAGCAGTGCTGGCGTCCGACAGCGTCGATTCCCCGTTCCGCGGTCCTTCTTCCGGGCGCGTACAAAATCTCGGATCTTCGATCTAGGTCGAGGGGAAACCGTTTGCAACGAGGCGGAGGTCCGTCGCTCCATCGTCCTGGATTCCGTGTGCGAGCGTGGAGCCGACGAACTCGACGTCGGACGACGAGGAGTACAATCGCGCGGCCGGATACCCGTCGTACGAGTCGAGAACCGAATTCAGAACGCGCGTTCCGGATCCGGTGTTGATTAGCGGATAGTGAGTCGCCTGGATGTTGCTGTAGACAACTTTGCAGTTATCCCCCGTGAGCGTGAGGCCCTGGCGGTACGCCGGCCCGGGCTGTCGGATCTGGAGGCTTCGGAACGTACAGTTGTTCCGTCCGCATCGAATCGCTTCCCGACCGCCCGGTTCGCCGCCTCGATCGCCGGTGATCTGCACGTTCTCGACGATCACCGGCTCGGTCGATTGGCCGCTGCCTATCGAAATCGCGTTACCGCCGATGTCCGGCCCGGAAATGTTGATGGTTCCGCCCACGATGCGAACCGGGCCCGTGTCTCCGCTTACGACGATCCCCTGGCTGTTCTGCACCGGTGACGAACCGATGTCGATGTTCGCGTTCGTGATCGTCGCCGAGGTGACGGGGTTTTCTACCGTGATGGCGTGACCGTTCGGGTTGGGGAGCTCAATTTTAGCGCCGTTCACCAGTACCCTCGCACCCTGTTCGATTCGAATCCCTCGCTGGTTGAGATCGTTAAACCGAACGCGGTCGACGACCACTCTCGGACTCTGGATGACGCTGTCGACGCCGCCCAACCGGAGGTTCGAGACGTTGTTGTTCTGGTACAGCCCGCCCTGGATGGAGACGAACCCGTTGCTGTCGGTGGCGTACAGGCCGTTGTCCCAGCAGGATTTGATAACGCAGTTGCGGAACCAGATGCTCCCGCTGTGGTACCGGTTGACTGTGATGCCCGAGCGCCCGTACTGGATTCGGCCCCCTTCGTCCACGAGCGCGGCCGTTCCGTCGGGGACGCTGAATCCGTCGACGACGCCCACTCCGCTCGGATCGGTGACGTTGAACGTCCCGCCGGCGTCCATGAGCGTGTCGTGCTCCCCGGTGATTTCGACGCCCCTCACGAACAGCCGATCGCTGGCGTACGCTTCCACCGCGCGGACGCCCGTGTTCGGCGCGGAGTAATCGAAGTCCAGCCCCTGGACCAGAATCCGCTGTCCGGGACTGTAGTAGACTCCCAGAAGAAAGCACCGTTCGTCTTCCCCGACCCATTCGTCGGCACTCGCCGGAACGATCGTGGCGCGAGGACCACGGATCCCGAAATTGGTGAATCCGGTGTACCGAAAGGTCGTGTTCATCCTGTACCGGCCCTCGGGGAAGAACAGGAGCGTGTCGTCAGCCCGGACCTCTTCGAGGACGGGATTGATCGGCTCTTCTCCGGTCGGATCGGCCCCCGCCTGGACGACGTTAACGACGTTGCCGAACTCTCCCGCCCCCTCGCTGTTCGAGGTGAGTAGCGCCGCTGAAGCGTTGTCAGCCAAAAGCGGGGCGGTTGCAGCCGCCCCTAGTGCCTGGATCCAGGACCTACGCGTAAGCGTTCTCTCGTCGCCACCTTCGTTCGCGTTATCGGGTTCGTTCTCGTAGTCCATACAGTGAGGAAAAAGATAACGTCATATTGTAAATCGTAGAAAAACAAACTTCAAACTAAAAACAATTTAAACCGAAAAAATTTAGAGGGCAATTTACTCTATATTATTTGAAGTATCTCAAATAAGACCGTAAATAACGTGGTGAGAGGTTAATTTACATGACGCGAAATTTCGTGGCAAAACGGCGCCATAACCCACGACCGTGGCTCGACGAATTCCCGCTGATCGACGTCGCGTGTCGGTGGAAAGCACCGTACCCCTCTGAATCGCTCGCGCATCAGAGTAACGAGTGCTCGATACGGCTGTCCCGTCGTTGGTGTTCGATCCCAATTCTTCCGCCGCAGCAGCGAATGGACGTGTGGCGCTCCCTCTCGAGGACCGAGGGGATGCCAGCCCGTGCTACCGCTCTTCGGAGGACTCGTCGAACTCGGGAGTCGGCGTCCGCCCGCCGTCTGTGCTCGCGTGGTCACCCCTCGTAACGAGTGATGCTGCGAGCTCGACCGTTTCCCGCGCTCGATCCATCGCCGTGTCCTCGCGGCCGTACGCCGCCAGCTCGTACCGCTCGGTGAGGCGTCGGAGCGAGTCGAGCCGGTCGTCGAGGCCGCGGGTCCGACACGCCCGGAAGAACTCCCAGTGTGTCCCGTTCGGGGACACGTCGAAATCGGCCGCGACGCGGCGACGGGCCGCCACGTACGCCGCCTCGACCGCGCCGTCGGCGTCGCCTTCGAGCAGCCGCTCGCGCGCGATGGAAAAGCCGGACGGACCCGTCGGCGTCGGGTGATCCTCTCCGTCGTCGGCGTCGGGCGCCACCTCCGGCGTCGCCTCGCTTCCGTCGGCGCTCCCGCCCTCGCGCCACCGCCGGTACGCCCACGCGAGGAGTGCGATGATCGCGGGGGGAACGAAGAGCGCGAGGGCCTTCTCGGCCCGCGAGAGCGAGTCCCACGAGAGCAACTCCTCGGTCGGGTCGAACGCGGCCAGCGGAATCCCGGTCGAGGCCCGCGAATCGGCGAGGTTCGTCCCCCTGTCGGCGTACACGGCGACGAGCGTGATCCGATCGCGCTCCCGGATGTCGGACGGGAGCGTGATCGTTCCCTGATACGTCCCGTTGGCGGCGGTCTGGACCATTCCGACCGTCCGACCGTCGACGCGGAGTTCGACGGTCTGTCCGTCGACAGGCGTGCCGTTCGCCAGCGTCAGGCGGCCGTCGACGGCGAGCTCTCCGTCGTCCGCCTGACTGGCCGAGAGCGTCAGGTTCGTCGGCGTCGGCTCGACCGTCACGTTCGCCTCCGCGGGCTCCGCGACGACGGCGAGGCTATCGTTCGCCGAACCGACGGTCAGCGAGCGTTCCCCGGCGGGTACGTTCGCCGGAAGGCGCGCCTCGAACGCGAACCGCCCCTCCCCGTCGGTGACGACGGTCCCGAGCCGCCGTCCGTCCACCGCGAGCGTCACCGGGGCCGACCGCACCGGCTCGCCGTCGATTGTCGCCGTCCCGCTCACGTTGACGCGCTCGCCGAACGCGGCTCCCTCGGGGACGTCGTCTAATTCGATCGTCGCGTTCTCCTGTTCAACGGCGAGGTCGACCGTCGCGTTCGACCCGAGGTACGGCTCGTTGCCCTTCGGGACGTACGCCACCGTCACGTTACTCGCGTTTTTCGGTATTGCCGTGGGCCGGTACGACAGCGAGAAGTCGCCGTCCTCGTCGGTGGTCGCGGTGTAGTTCTGTTCGCCGACCCGGAACGTCACCTCCTCGTCCGCGACGGGGTCGCCCTCCTCCGTGGTCAGCCGACCGCTCAGGGAGAGCGGGTTGCTGAACGACGCGCTGTCGTCATCGGCTTCGACCTCGAGCTCGGTCCGCACGAATTCGGCCTCGTTCACCTCCTCCTGCTGGGCCGAGATGTTCGACTGCACGTCGTTGACGCTGTCTGCGGCCTGCGAGAAGTCGCCGCCAGTCGACCGCTCCAGCTCGCCGAACGACTCGTTCAGTTCGTTCGCCGTCCGATTGGATTTCTTCGCGAGGCGGTTGAGTTCGCGCGCCAGCTCCCTGGCCCGCTGGTCGTTCCCGTTCTCCTTCGCCTTCTGGTACTCCTTGTACGTCTCGCGGTACTCCTGAACCGTCGAGGCGTACTCCTCTTGATTCTTCTGTGCTTTCCGGAAGCGCTCGGCCGACTCTTCGTTCCCGTTCTCGTCCGCGACCTCCGCGTACTTCGACATCGCGTCCGCGAAGTCGTCGCCGAGGAGCTGTCTCGCCCTGTCGGCTTCTCCCTCTTCGAGCTGCACCGCGCTGTCGCCCAGACGACGCGCGAGCTGGGAGGCGAGGTGCGACTCGACCGCCCCGAGGTCGCCGTCCTCGTTCGCCTCGTCGGGGTTCGCGTGCCGGGTCGGCGTTTCGTTCCCGGACGCGTTGGCGCCGCTCTGCTGGAGGGCGAGGCCGCCCGACTCGACGGCGTGAGGACCGGCGGGGTCGCCGGCGTCCGCCCCGCTCGCGGGCGCCACCGCCGCCGGCAGGAGGACCGACCCCACCAGCAGCGCGACGAGGAGGGCCGCCTCGACGCGGGAACTGCGTTCGTGACTCACGATCGAACTGTGGCGACGGGGGCCTATATTCGTTTTCCTGTGTGTAACATCAAGGTCTGAACCACTGCCGGAAGAACCGGTGTCGAGTCCCGACGTATTCGACCCGACCCCGTCAAACGCTCTCGCGTTGCCGTCGAAGCGTCGATTTCGCACGCGCGACGTAGGAGTTCGCCGACCAGCTACGGGCTTCGCTTATCTCGGTTAAGAACGACTCGGCAGCCTCGGAGGAGAGAACGTCGTTACGAACGAACGCGACCAGCAGGATCGGCGTCGTCACGAGCCGCGGTCCCGCCAGCGAGGCGTGAACGAGCGCCAACCGATTGAACTCGTCGCAGAGAAGTTGAACCGCGTCGACCTCGTTTGCCAGCGTGACCGCTGCGTTCTCGCCGTCGTCCAGCGGGAACGCTTCGTCGAGGTCGACCGGACGGACCTCGAACGCGGAACGACGGTCGAGAACCGCCTGCGCTGCCTTTCCCGAGGTGTCGTCGTAAGACGCCGTCTCTGCGAGTTCTTCGGCGACTTGCTCTGGAAGAGTCACCTCGTGCGACTCGACGAGCAGGTCGAAGGGATTCGGCTCGGCGTCTGTGACGGTACCTAAACTGACGAGGGCGGACGTGTCGGCGACGATCCGCGCCATCTACGGTTCGGCCAGCTCCTCCGCAACCTCGTCGACGAACTCGTCGCTCAACTGCCGTTTGAGAACGCGGAAGTTCGCCGCCTCCTCGTGCCCGACGAGCGATTTCAGCTCCTCGAAGGTGATCTCGTCGCCGTAGAACGCGTCGGCGATCTCCTGTTTCACCTCGTCGGAGTGCGCGGCGTCGCGCAGGTACCCCCGGAGAGCGGTGATGAGGACGTCCGTTCGATCCGTCTCGAACACGGTCGCGAGCGCGTCGGCTCGGTCGACCAGCCCTTTCGGCGCGCGGAACTGGACACGCTTTTTCTCTCCCGACCCGGAACTCATGTGTGTACATTGTGAGCGGACAGTCAAAACACTTCCCTCCACTAGCCGGCACCGGGTCGCCTACTACACCGTGTTTCGGATCTCCGTCTGTCGATTTTATTCCGCCCCGTTCGACTCGGCGAGCGGAACCGATCTCTCGTTCGATGGGACGTTCGCCTCCAGTAAACTACCCTACTCCCTCGGCGTGGTCCGAGAGAGCTTCGCTCTCTCGTCATCACGAGACGGCGACGCCGTCTCGAACGACTCCGCGCCTCGGTCCTTGAGGGTGGGGCCACCGACGGAGCGAAGCTCCGTCGAGGCCTCGAAAGGCTTCGTCTTTCGGTGGCTTTGATATGGACTCCCGGCAATCAGTCTCCGGCAATAGGCCGGTGACTCTCACCGTTCAACGTTCCACCATTTATACGCAGGTCTACTTCTGCGTCTCCGCTCCCCGACGTGGGCGAGGAACGGAGTCTGTGTGTCCGCTTCCGGGCGTATCGTAGCCCAATGTTCTTCGCGCCGTTGTAATCCGCGTTCACCCCGTACCCGCACTTCTGGCAACAGAAGCGTTCTCCGTGGCGGTTGTCTCATGCGTGAACCCACAGTCCGTCCGAGAACAGCGTTGGGACGCGTGGTTCGGCTCGACTTGTTCCACGGAGACGCCCTGCTCGGGCGCTTTGTACTCAACGTACTCGTAGAGGCGTCGGAACGCCCAAACGTGGTGCCACTTTGCGTGTGGAAGTCGGTCGCGTATATCGGTCAAGTCCTCGAACACGATAACGTCGCAGTCGTGTTCGACGGCTTCCGCGACAAGTTCGTTAGCAACCGTGTGGATGTACTGTTTGCGCCACGCTTCTTCGCGTTTCCCGAGTCGAAGCAGGGCATTGTGTGCGGCCTGCGTGCCGCGCTGTTGCATCTCCCCACGTCGCTTTTCGAACTCACGACACCAGTGGTCGTAGTCGTCTCCCTGCCAGAACGTGCCGGTTGAGGAGACGGCGAGACTGTTGACGTCCTCAGAAATCAGAGATTTCTGATGGGCTGCGCAAGAGCGAAGCTCTTGCGAACGCCGAGGTCGATACCGAGGACCGTTTGGTCGGGGTGCCCGGTATCTACCGGAACCTCTGCTTCGTCGCCGTCCGACTCACACCGCCGGGTCGAGATATTGAGGTAGAACTCGTCTGTTGCCGCATCGTACCGAAGGGTACTCTCACGGAACTCGTAGTCCTCGAAGAGAACATACCGTTCGTAGGGCGTTGGGCTGTCTGCCGGGAGAGTAAGCTACCACGCCCTGAAGGGCGTGGCATTCAGCGTGGACTCCCGTTCTAACTGCTCAGGGCAGGAGGCGAATACTCGCCGTTCACGTTCATCATCCCGCTGTTCAAGCGCACGCCTACGGGTGCGCCTCCACGCCCAGACTTTTGCTGGTCGCGTCGTTGATTGTGACGGTTCGGGCATCGTAGCTGGCGAACCGCGACGTGAAGTGTGGTTTCGAGGCTTTCTTGCCTTGTTTCCAGCGTTCAACACAGCCTTTGACGGCTTCTGCGGCGTGGTTTCGTGCGGCTTGCACGAGGTTGGCCGGGAGTGGGGAGTCGTCTCGTACGTCGTAGTAGGTGAGGTCGTGGAGTTTCTGTTTGCTGGTGATTTTCCAGTCTGGTTTCCACGCTACGTCTACGACGTAGTTGGCGGCGGCGAGAAAGTGATCGGTGGTCTGGTGGAGGAGGTCAGCGGCACTCTCGTCCACGTCGAGTTTGACGGGGACGGTCCGAGTGGCTGAGTCTTCCACCATCCGTACTTCATGTGTAATATCCTGTATTTATATTAGTTTGGATTGGCGTGGGGAGTCGGCCTGCCAACGTACGTGGATTGTGTAATGGGTTGTCGGCTTCCTCCCGCGCCTAAAGACGCGGGTTTCCACCTTGCATTCATTATGAACGACGGTTCGGCCCGGCCCTCAACAGTTGCCAGCGACACCTTGCGTCGGTAGAAGGTCGCGCTCCGCGTGTCGTAGTCCATCGTCTCGGCGGTGAACGTCGGGCAAGAGACGCGCCGTCCCTTCTTCCATCGTTCGACAACGCCTTTGACGGCTTCGACGGCTCGCCGGATGGCGGCTTGGACGAGTTGTGCCTGTAGGTCTGTCTTCTCTCGAAGTTCGGAGTAGAGCGCGTCCCTCACCTTTCGTTTGTTGGTCTTGCACTTGGTGAACGACGTGTCCGACCAACAGTAGTCGGCGGTGCGGTTCGCACAGTACAGGTATTGCTCGGCGGTTCGGTGGAGTGCGTCACGTTGCTCGTCGGAAACGGCGAGTTTCACGACGGCGGTTCGGCGCACGTCCATACTTCAGAGGGGGGCCGACGGTATTTATACGATCGGGAGTCGGTCGGTCGCAGTATGCCGGTTTGTCGTACCATGTCGGTTTCCTCTCCGGCCTACTCGCTCCCTTCGGTCGCTCCTTGAGGCCGGAGGCTCCATCTTGAATTACGCTGAATTCGCGAAATCGACACCTTCCCCGTCTTAACGACCGAACGTAAAAAATGAAAATATACTCCAACGATACGTATTTCAACGTTCGGGACAATCGCAGCAAACACTGATCAATGGGTTACCGACGCTCGATTCTGTTTCGCTGGTCCCGCCGCGATCGGCTCGCCGTCCTCGTGATCGCGGCCACCGTCGCCTTCCTCACGGGCACCACGCTCGTCGTTTTCGCCGCGGGCGCACAGACGTCGGCGATCGCCGAGGAGTACGACTCGGACGGGACGGTGACGCGGTACGCGTCGGTCGAGGAGGCGCGAGCCGCGGCCGGCCCGGACGGGGTGGTGCTGCCCTCCGCGCGCGTCGAGATCGGGGACGGGACGACGCACACGGTCGTCGGCGTCCCGAGCGATCCGCCCCCGGAACTGGCGCGCGGGGAGCAGGTTCGCTTCCCCGAGCCGCCCGAGGACGGGCTGAGCCGAGGAGACGTCACCGACGCTCGGATCCGCCGGATCTCCGGGACCGAGGCGACGGAGCGGGTGCGGGTCGTCCCCCGGGACGGCGCGTCCGTGATCGACCCCTCCTGGTACGTCGCCTCGGTCGACACCGTCGACCGGCTCGGACCGACCGGCGCGTTCGTCGTCAGCGGTTCGGCGACGGATCGCGCCGTCGCCGACACCGGCGTCCCGTTCGTCTCGGCGTTCCCGTTCTTCGTCGCCGGGACGACGCAACTCGTCAGCCTGCTGCGCCTCGCGACGATCGCCGGCGGGATCCTCGTCGCCGTGACCGTCTACAGCGTCACCCGGATGATGGTCAGAGACCGCCTCCGGACGATCAGGGTCCTCCGGGCGACCGGCGCGTCGCCGGGGCGGATTCTGGCGCTGTTCGCCGGCCGCGCGGCCCTCCTGTCGCTCGTCGGGGCGGCGGCCGGCTACGCCGCGGGCGCCATCCTGACCCGCGCCGCGGTCAACCTCGCGCTCTTCACCGGCCTCCCGACGTCGCTGAACGTGCAGGTGACCGCGGACACGCTGACCGTGCTGGTCCCGGCGGTGGTCGGACTCGTCCTCGCCGGCGGCCTCGCCGGTCTCGTCGCGGCGCTGTCCGTCGCGCGCTGCGAACCGGGCGCGATTTCGGCGTCCCGCCGTCCGTCCGGGAGCGACGAGCACCCCGGGCCGATCCCCGCGTTCCTCCGCCGCCGCCTGCGCACTCGCCTGCTCGACTGGCGGGCGCTCGTCCCGACGACGGCGACGCTGACCGTGTTCGTCACGTTCGCGCTCCTCGTGGCGACGATCGGCGGCCTCGCCGCGCCGCTCACCGCCTCGGAGGGCGTCACGATCACCGAACCGGGCGCAAAGCACCCCGTCGCCAGCAAAGTCCCCGAGAGCTACGCGGGGGCGCTCCGCGCGGACGGCCGCCCGGCGAGCCCGGAGATCCTCCTGTTCGAGGTCAACGGGGGCGAGCCGTTTCTCGCCCGCGGCGTGAACTACTCCGCCTACGCGTCGCTGAGCGACGCTGAACTCGTTCGCGGGAGGCCGCCCGCGGCGGACGACGAAGCGGTCGTCGGGTCCGACCTCGCGGCGACGCTCGGCGTCGGGGTCGGCGACACGGTGACGCTCGGCGGCAGCACGGACCCCGGATTCACGGAGGTCACCGTCGTGGGGACGTTCGACGCACCCGGCCCGACCGACGATCAGCTCCTGGTGAGCCTCCCGACCGCGCGGCACCTCTCGTCGGCCGAGCCGGGGATGGTCCAGTTCGTCCGCACGACCGAGTCCCCGTCAGCGGCGCACGACGGCGGCGACGCCTCCACGATCACCGTCGTCGACGTCTCTCCGGTCCGCCGAGCCGAAAACGGCTCCGCGACCGTCACCGTCACCGCGCGGAACGCGGGGCTCGAACGGAGCGAACGGACGGTGACCGTGTCCCTCGGGGACCGAACCGAACGGGTTCGACTGACGCTCGGTCCCGGAGAGAGCGCGGCGGAGAACGTCTCGTTCGGCGACGTCGAACCCGGGACGTACGAACTCGCGGCGGGGAACGTCCGCCGGAACGTCTCCGTCCCGCCCGCCGACGCGATCAGCGTCGAGCGGCTCCCGTCGACCGCCCCGCCCGGTTCGACGCCGCAGGTCCGCGTCACCGACGCCTCCGGCCCCGTGGCGAACGCGACCGTCTCGGTCGACGGCCGGACCGCGACGACGGGATCGAACGGCGTCGCGCGGCTCCCGCTTCCCGAGGTGCCGGGGAACTACACGGTCGCCGTCGACGCCGACGGTCGGACCGCGTCGGAGGAGGTCAGCGTGGGCGAGTCCGCCGACAGGCGGTTCGAGGCGTCCCTGCGCGTGAAGCCGTCCGCGCCGACGGTCATCGTGGAACCGGTGGCGGCGGTCGAGCTGACCAACCCGTGGAACGAGACGCTCACCCAGCGGGTTCGCGTTGACGGCCCCGGCGGCGGCGTCTCCCGCTCCGTCACGCTCGACCCCGGCGAGACGCGGCAGCTCGCCGCGGGACTCGCTCGTCGTCCGGCGGGTACGTACACCGTCAGCGTTATTGTAAACGACGATGTGATCGCAAATAGTGAGTACACCGTTCGCGGCGACGACCGGCTCGGCTCCGCGGTGGCGACCAGCGGCCGGGAGCTGGGCGGCACCGGGCTCGGCCAGGGGATCGAGACGGCGTTCGGAAACATCCGGCTGCTGCTGGGCGTGGTGGTCGGCTTGACCGGACTCATGACCGTCGGCGGGACGACCGCGACGTTCGCCCAGGCCGTCCACGCCCGCCGCCGCACTGTCGGAATCCGCCGCGCGACGGGCGCGACGCCCGCGGCGGTCGTCGGTACCGTCCTCCTGGACGCGTTCAAGATCGGCGTCGTCGCGACCGGCCTGGCGCTCGTCCTCTCGGTCGGCCTGACGACCGCGCTGCTTTCGGCGGGGCGGCTCACGCTCTTCGGCGTGACTCTGCGCCCGGCGCTCTCCGCTGCGCTGCTCGCCGCGGTCGGCGCGGGAGCGCTCGCGCTCGCCGTCCTCAGCGCCGGTCTCGCCGCCGCCTCGCTGTTCAAGCCCGCGCCGGCGGCGCTGCTCGGCGGAACCCGGCAGCGACCGACCCCGGACCGCCCGGACGACCGCCCCGACGACCGTCCGTCGTCCCGACCGCAGCGATGACCGGCCGCCGATCCGAGCGCGTCGGGATGGGCCCCCGCGACTACGCGCTCGTCTGCCTCGCCGTGTTCGCCGTCGCCGTCGCCATGCGGACGCTCACGCTCTACTGGAGCCCGCTCCCGTCGACGCTGGACGGGTTCGAGTACGCCGCGTACGCCCGCGACGCGCTCGCGACGGGTCACTTCCCCCTGTCCCACCTCCGCGCGGACCACCTCGGCTTCGCGAGCTTCCTCGCGGCGGCGAGCGTCGTGCTCGACGGCGTTCCGGTCCGCGTCGTCCAGCCGCTGATCGCGTTCGTCGGCGCGGCCACGTGTCTCGTCGCGATCGCTCTCGTCCGCCGGGCGGGTCAGAACCTCCGGTGGCCCGGCCGTGAGATCAGGTGGGTCGCCGCGCTCGTCGGGTTCTCGCTCGCGGTCGAGGGGCTGTACCTGCGGCGGACGGGCATCCCCGACGAGGAGGTGATCGGGCTCCTGTACCTGCCGCTGCTCGCGCTGGCGCTGCACCGGGCGCTGGCGTCGTCCGACCGGCGCTGGCTCGGCCTCGTCGCGCTGTTCATGCTCCTCTATCCCGTGACCCACACGTTCAGCACGCTGATGGCCGGCATCGTCGTGATCGGGGTGCTGGCGGCGCACCTGTTCCGGACGCCCGCGACGCGGACCGCCGTCGTCGGGCTCGGGTTCGTCGGCGGTTTCTGGGGGTACTTCGCCGCCTACTACTGGGTCGCAGAGCGGACCCCGCTCACGGTGCCGTACACCGGACGGGTCCTCTCGTACCCGGGGCTGTTCGTCGCCTGGCTGATCCTCCTCGTGATCGGGATCGCCTGGTTCCTGCGGACGAGCGACCGCCTCAAGCGCGCCGCCTTCCTCGCCCCGGTGGCGATCGGATTCGCGGTCCTCGTGGCGAACGTCTTCCAGACGATCTTCCCCGGGACGGTCAGAACCCCCCTGCCGCTTCTCGGGCTCGTCCTCCTGTTGCTCGTCCCGGTCGCGCTCGCCAGCCGGTCGCTCCCGGTGCTCTCTCGGGAGCCGGCGACGGGCGTCGTGCTCCTGGCGCTGCTCGCCGCCCCGATCGTGATGACGTTCTACTCGCTGACGGCGGCGCTGACGCCGGAGTTCTTCGGAACCGTGATGCGGACCCAGACGTTCGCGCACTTCCCGGTGCTCGCGCTGGCCGCGCTGGCGACGGTCCGGTACGTCAGCCCCCGCCTGTCGCCGCCGACCGCGATGGGGTTCGCCGGCCGACCCGCGGTCAGGCGGGGTCTCCTCGTCCTGCTCGTGGTGAGCCTCGTCCTGACCGCGCCGATCGCGTTCGTCAACCTGGACACGCTCTCGTTCCCGAGCACGACGAACGAATCGGAGTTCGCGGCCGTGTCGTTCGCCGCGTCCCACCTCGACGACCAGTGGACCGCGGATCACTCGCTCACCACGCTCGGGAAAAATTACTACCCGACGCGGACGGAGCGGACGATCGAACCCGCCGCCACGTGGCTCAGCGGGGGGCCCAGCCCCTCGTGTCCGACGATCTCACAGCGGTCGTGGACGACGACCGGCGCGCACCTCTTCCCGGCGGCGCCGGAGACCGTCACCGCCGGGACCTACCGCGGGTGGACCACCGAGCGGAATCTCATCTACAGCACGACCGGTCGGGATCCCCTTTCGATCAGCGCCTCCCCGGAGCACGACGGAAAAATGTGTCAACCAGTTCGCCGATAGTCTTACTTTTCCACCTGTAAAACTTACACGCGATAACCAATGACGGAGCCCGTACTTCGGGGGACGGACCTCACGGTCGAGCGGGGCGGCCGCCCCATCCTCGACGGCCTCTCGCTCGCCGTTCCGGCGGACGCTCGCATGCTCGTTCAGGGACCGAGCGGCGCCGGGAAGACGACGCTTTTCAACGTGCTGGGCCTGCTCGAGGCCCCGGCGAGCGGATCACTCTTCGTCGCCGGGAAGGACGCAAGTCGACTCTCCGAACGCGAGCGCGCCCGGCTCAGGCGCGACACGATCGGGTTCGTGTTTCAGAACTTCCAGCTGATCGAAGACCTCACCGCGCGCGAGAACGCCGCCATGCCCCAGGAGCACGCGGGCGAGCGGGACGACGAGTGGCTGGACACGCTCTTCGAGGCGCTCGACATCGTCGACCTCGCGGGGCAGTACCCGGCGACGCTCAGCGGCGGGGAGAAACAGCGGGTCGCCATCGCCCGGGCGCTCGCCAACCGGCCCGAGTTGATCCTCGCGGACGAACCGACCGGCCAGCTCGACCCCGAAACCACGGACCGCGTGATCGACCTCCTGTTCAGCATGCGCGAGGCGGCCGAGACGGCGCTCGTCGTCATCAGCCACGACCACCAGCTCGCCTCCCGCTTCGACGAGGTCGTCTCCCTCGCCGACGGGAAGATCGTCGAGGGCCCCGCGTACGCGACCGCCGAGGGCGTCGATTCCCCGCAGAAACTCCCCTGACTCCACACTTGCCAGCGAACCGCCTCCCGCCCCGGTCCTCCGGTTCCTCCCGCCGTTCGCCGAGGCGTCTCGCCGACCCGTCCGAACGCTCGCCGACCCGAGGTGATCGACGGTGAGCTACCGGCGGTCCATCCTCACGCAGTGGTCGCGGCGCGATCGGCTCACCGTCGTCGTCGTCGCGGTGACGACGGCGTTTCTCGTCGGGACGGCGCTGCTTCTCCTCACGGCCGGCGCGTACACGACGACGATCGGCGACGACCTCGCCGTCTCCACGACCGTCACCGAGTACGACTCCTACGCCGAGGCGCAGGCGGCGGCCCCCGAGGACGCGCTCGTCTTCCCGGTCACGACCGTGACGGACGGCGACGGCCGAACGCACCGCGTCGTCGGCGTTCCGCCCGACGCCCCGCCCGCCGTCGCCGACGCCTCCGTCCCGTGGGACGAGGCGAAACTGCCGAACCCGACCGCGGACCGGAGCGTCCAGGGACCGGTCTCTCAGCCGACGCGCCAGCGGCTCGCCGGTCCGGACGGGGAGACGACCGTCACCGTTCACCCGCACGCGACGAACGGCTCGCTGTTCCCGTCGCCGTGGTACGCGGCGAACGCCGGCGCGGTCGAGGATCTCGGACCGACGGGCGCGCTCGTCGTCTCGGCGGACGGCGGTTCGGGCGGCCCGCTCGGGCAGGTCCCCGGCTCCGGCGTACCGCTCGTCTCCGCCCTCCTGTTCCTCCTGGCGGGGCTGAACCAGGTGCTCCGGTTGCTGCTTCTCGCCGCCGCCGGCGGGGCGGTGCTCGTCCTCGTCGTCGTCTACAACGTCACGCGCATGAGCGTCAGAGAGCGGCTCCGGACGATCAAGGTCGTCCGGTCGACGGGCGCGTCGCCGCGGACGGTCCTGGCGCTGTTCGGACTCCGGGCCGGGCTGCTCGCCCTCGTCGGCGTCGTGCTCGGCTACGCGTTCGGCGTCATCGTCACGAGCGCGACGATCAACGCCGCGATCTACGCGGGGTTCCCGATCTCGATGGACGCGACGGTGACGCCCAGGGTTCTCCGGGTGGTGCTGCCGATGCTCGCCTCGCTCGTCGCGGTCGGGGCGCTCGCGGGCGCGCTGGCGGCGTACCCGGCGACGACTCGCCCGCCGGCGACCCTCGGGAGCCTGAACACCCCGGCATCGCGCGGGCGAAAACGGGAGGGCGAGTCGGGACTCCGGGCGGCGTTCACGCCGCGTCTGCTCGGCTGGCGGACGCTGGTCCCGACGACGACGACGCTCGCGGTGTTCGCGCTCATCGTCGTGCTGTCCGCCTCGATCAGCGGGACGATCGCGCCGCTCGCGACGGCCGACACCGGGACGGTCACGGAGGCGGGGGCGGCCCACCCGATAAACAGCCGCGTCGACGCCGGCTACGCGTCCGTTCTGCGGTCGCAGGGGATCGAGGCGAGCCCCGAGATCATCGTCGCGCAGGTCAGGGACGGCCGCCCGTACATGGTTCGCGGGGCGAACTACTCCGCCTTCGCGTCGGTCACGGACGCCAGGCTCGTCGAGGGTCGGCAACCGAGACATCCGGGCGAAGCCGTCATCGGGTCGGATCTCGCGAAGACGCTGGGTGTGGAGGTCGGCGACACGGTGACGCTCGGCGGCAGCACGAGCCCGAGCGTCGCGCAGGTAACCGTCGTCGGGCGGTTCGACGCGCCCGACACGCTCGACGACCAGCTCGTCGTCCCCCTCGACACCGCCCACCACCTCTCGCTCGAACCCGGCACGGTCCACCTCATCAGGACGTCCGGCGGGGCGCTCGACGAGACGGCGAGCGCCGGATCCGACGAGGGGATCGCCGTGACCGGCGTTTCGGCCTCCTCGCCGGTCGCCGAAAACGAGACGCTCAACGTCACGGTCGACGTGCAGAACTTCGAACCGCGCCGCGGGAGCGAGGAGATCGCCGTCCGCGTCGGGGACGAAACGCACACGAGGCGGGTGACCGTCGGGCCGAACGAGGAAAAGAGCGTCACGGTGCAGGTTCCCGCGCCCGCGCCGGGCGAGCGGAAGGTGTCGGCGGGTTCCTACTCGGAGAACGTCACCGTCCTCCCGGCCGACGCGCTCGTCATCCCGGAGGAGTACCCGAACCGCGGCCCGCCGGGCGCGAGGCTGGTCGTTCTCGTGGAGTCGGCGACCGGAGAGCCGGTTCGAGGTGCTACCGTCGCGGTGGGCGATCGGACGTTCGAGACCAACGGGCGGGGCGCGGCGCTCGTGACCCTTCCCGAGGAGGAGGGCGAGTACGCGATCACCGCGAGCAAGGGTGATCGGTCGGAAGCGACGCACCGGATGCGCGTGGTCGACGGCGCGACCCGGCAGTTCGCCTCGCGGGTTCGGATCTCCCCGAAAGAGGCGAGCGTCATCACGCGCCCGCGGGTGAACGTCACGCTCGTGAACCCGTGGGCGGAAGAGCTCACGCGGAACGTGAGCGTCGTCTCGCCGACGGAGGCGGAGACGCGGACCGTCACGCTCAACGCGACCGACGCGGTCTCCACGGAGAAGACGCTCGGCGGGAACTCCGACGACAGAGCGTCGCCCGGCGAGTACACGGTTCGGGTCGTCTCGGACGGCGAAACCATCGCGCGGGAGCAGTACACGGTCGTCGGCGACGATCGGGTCTTCTCGACGATGGCGGGCAACGCCGAGTACTCGCCGGGGACCGGCATGGGGCGCGCGATCGAGAGCGTCTTCGGCAACGTCCAGGTCCTGCTGGCAGCGATGGTCGTCCTCGCGGGGCTGACGACGGTCGGGAGCACGACGGCGACGTTCGCCCAGGCCGTCCACGCCCGTCGCCGGGCCATCGGCATCTACCGGGCGACGGGTGCGGACCCGGCGTGGATCCTCAAAACCGTCCTCCTGGACGTCTGTCGGCTCTCGGTTCCGGCCGCGATTATCGCCACCGCGGCGACGCTTCTCCTGACCCGGGCGTTGGCCGCGACGGACCTCCTCACGGTCTTCGGGATCCGCGTCTCGCTCGTCGTCTCGCCGACCGTCGTCCTCGGGATCGTCGTCGGATCGATTCTGCTGGCGCTCGTGAGCGCCCTGATCGCGCTGCTCCCCGCGCTGGGGACCGCGCCGACGCGGCTGTTGACCGACTCGAACGTCGAACCGCCGACGACGGAGCGGACCGCCGGGAGCGACGTTCCCGCGGCGTCCGATCGCGTTCGCGAGTGACGGTTTGAACCTCCGATGAGCGACGGATCGGCGGTTCAAAACGACGGTCTCCGCTACGGCGAGAATCGGGCGAGTTCGTCACGGCAACGCTTCAGTACACTCGAGGAGATCATCCTCGGTCCGCCAGACGCACAATCGCCCGGCGTCGGCAAGCATGTCGAAGATCGCCGTCTGCATCCCGCTGTACGGGTTTTCGGGATCAACCCCCGTGTCGACGTCCGCCAATGCCGTCTCCCCGTACTCGCGTTTGAGAACGTGGGTCTTCGCGAAGTACTCCTCCAGCGCGGTGAAGTACCCCTGCTCGACGAGGAAGCCGCCCCTGTCGTGCTCGCTCACGCCGACGATGTGGTCTGTGTAGTCCGCGAGGAGACGGAACTTGAGGTACGTGTTGACCCACTCCTTCCGAATATCCACCATCAGGAAGGCGTAGGTGTCGGCCCGTCGGTTCAGCCGATCCTTGACGAGCTGGAGCCGATGGATCTCCGGTCGCCCGTAGCTGCCGAGAATAAAGTAGGCGCTTCCGGTCGCGAAGATCGGGGACAGTTCAGCCACGCCGCGTTTTAACGCTTCGTATTCCTCGGGGGTGAGCGACGCTTCGTGGAGGTATTCCTCGGCCTTTTCCGCGAGATCCTCCGCGGTCAGTTCCCTCTCGCCCATCGCGTCCGCGATCACCCGCCCGACGTTTCAATGTGGCGACTTCAACGTCGACCGCATCGTATTCGACCGATTCGCATTTCGGCGAAACGCTTTTGCACGCACTACACGTAGGTACCGACGATGAGCACGTCCGGTCACACGCCGACCGATCTCGACCGCGTTCGCGAACGGCTGAACGTCGTCACCCAGGAGACGCGCTTTTCGCTCGTGCAGGACATCCTCGGTCATCCCGCGCAGCTTCCGACGCTGAAAGAGCTCGACTACCTCAACCCGAGCAAGAGCCAGACGACGATCCGCCAGCACCTCCAGCGGCTCGTCGACGCCGGGATCGTCGAGGAGGTCCTGCTCCCGAAGGACCGTCGACGAAACGACCTGCCGTACAAATTCTACGGCGTCAGCGACGAGGGGCGAACGTTTCTGGAGGAACACGGGCTTCTCCGGGCCGAGAACACCCTGCGAACGATCTACGACCGGGTGGAAAAGACCGACGTGATCGAACGGTACGAGGCGGCGCCGCGCCCGGATCGGTAGCGAGTGCGAACGCACGAGGAACCCGGTCAGCGACGACTACTGCTCCGAGTACCACGCCCGCTTATCGCGCTCTTCGGCGTCGTCCTCCAACTCCGCGACCCGCTGGCGGAGGTCGTCGATCTCCTCGCCGAAGGCCAGAATCGTCTCGCCGAGCAAGCCGATGAGCATTCTCGTTTCGGGATCCAGTCCGCCCACGGCTTGCTTTTCGTTCACCTGCTTCAGGAGTTGCTCTCGCGCGTCGGACATGGATGTACGAATAGGGACGGCCGAACCTAATTGTTTGGCAAACGGGCGCGTCACCGTTGGCCCACGTTCCCCCGAGGGGGGACGCCCATCCGCCGCGCGGATTCCGCAAATACTCCCCGTTAACGGGGCCGACGGCGCCGTTCGGCTCCCGCTCTCTACGCGGTCGGGACGGAGCTCACGTCGTAGGCTTCGGTGAGCTGCTTGAGCTCGTCCAGCGTCTCCTGCTCTTCGCGGAGATTCTCTTCGAGCAGGTCCGCCGCGTCGTCGAGCCCCAGCTGATCGGCGAAGAACGTGAGGTTGCCGTACGCCGCGATCTCGAGGTGCTCGCTCTTTTCGGCGGCCGCGAGGTCGAACAGGTTCAGAACGTGCTGGTCCGGATCCCCCTCGGAGAACTCCTCGTGATCGCTGATGAGCCCCTGAACCGCCTGCACCTTTTTACCCTCCGGCGACTCGTCGATCATCTCGAACACCTCTTCGAGCCGATCGATGTGGCCCTCCGTCTCCTCCCGGTGCTCTTCGAACGCTTGCGCGAGATCGTCTTCGCTGACCTCCTGAGCGAGCGCGTCGAGCGCGTCGGTGAGCTCCTGCTCGACGAAGTACATCTCTTTCAGCCCCTGTGCGAACAGCTCGTTGAGCGTTTGCGCGGTCATAGTGTCTTCGTTCAAAACGACGTCCGATTCGTCATTGACATCCTCCCGCGCCTGAAGACGCGGAATCCCACGGCACCGTGCCGCTGGATTGGGATATTACGGTTTGCAGTCTACCACTTGTTCCCTCGGTGAGAATCCGTGAGACAAGTCGTGAAGGTAGACTCCGGGCTGTGCCAACCAGCCGGTACTCCTATCCCCGGACAACTGCCCGGAAGACTCGGAGTTACTTTGGTTCAAGTCGAGACGGATGTTCTCCGCCCCATTCACATCAGCGTTGAACGCGGCGTCACAGTCATCACAGACATACAAGCCGCGTTCGACACGCTGCCTATCGTCTTCCCTACCGCAGACGCAACACGTCTTGCTCGTGTCGCGTTCGGACACTTCTACGACTTCGATACCTTCGACTTTCGCCTTGTAGGTGAGAATCGAGGTGAAGCGGTCGAACGCCCACCCATGCAAGTCCAAGTTCCCGTGCTTACCCCAGTTCTTTGACTCACCGTTCTCGTCCTCTCGAACGCCAGCGAGTTTCCCGACGTTGATGCGACCAACTCTACGCTCCACACACCGTTCAACGATATGCTTCGCTAAGGAGTGGAAAAAGTGTGTGCGGCGCTCCGACCACGTGTGGTGCAGTCGCGTGGCTCGTTCACCACAGGAGTCGTCACATTTAGCGATTTCCTTCGGGAAGTAGTACCCGTCCTGTTTCAGACGGTTGCCGGGGTACAAGTCTGCTTCTTCGGTGCTGTAGGCGACGGTGGCGAAGTTACAGACACCGAGGTCAACACCCGCCGACTCGTTACCGGGAGCGTCAGGAGGTTCAATTTCGTGTTTGCACACGAGGTGCAGTTCCCAACGCCCTTTCGCCTTCTCGTAGACGGCGCGAACCTGTTGTAGGTTCTCAACGGTGACACAGGGGCGCGTCTCGTACTCACAGAGGATGTATTCCCACGCTCGTGGGTGTTCCTTGTGATTCGCGCCTTTGGAAAGGCGCACTCGGTTGTGTTTGGTGTCGTGACGGATGCCTTTCTGCTTCCACGTCACGGTGGCACGCGGGTGTTCTTCGTGGACGCGGTTGCCGTCGTTGTCGTAGTAGTTTTTCTTGCGGTAGCCGGGCGGATTCGCACGATCATCGGACTTGCGTTTGCCGTACCACGAGTTGAAGGCTTCAGCGAGTTCTTCCAGAACGCGCTGACTGGATTGCGAATGCAGTCCCTTGTACGTTGGATGTGTCTTCAACTTGCGTTTCAAGTCCGAATCATCAGGAATCTCGCCCGTTTCGTTCCACTGCTCTCTGGAGTGATAGTTCGCAACGTTCCACAGTTTGGATGTACTCCAGCCGTGCCGGTCGAGCATCTCAGCCACTTGGCCGTGGTTGAGGATTTTCGCTCGGTAGGTACGGTGGATATGCATCGTGGAACGCTTCCATAACGGGTTATGATAACGTGTATTGTGAACCTTGTGATTGAGCGTGTCATATCCTGCCGAGCGTTTGCTCGGTGGCCTGTGGAAGAGTTGTCGGATTCATCCCGCACCTGAAGGCGCGGGTATTCTCCTTGTTTTTATAACAGCCATCGCTGTATATACAGGGCCGTGCTTCGGCCTCGACCGGGAACCGAAAACGGCGCTCTGACCCCGCAGAGCGCCGTTTCGAACGGGACGTACTCTCGGGATCGTCGCGGAGCTTTTCTAGCCCCTCCGATTCGGCCACCGTTCGTTACATTCATCGCGAAGTGAGTGTCCCGACGCATCGTAAGGGCCGCCTACTCTCGGGGCGGTCATCTCACGGGAGCGCGAAGCCCCGCTTTAGCCAGTCAATTACACGAAGCTATCGTCGCCGATTCGCTCGAACGAGCGGCGTAAGTGGGCAAAGATGGCGACGCGACCGTGTGGTCTACGCGCTCTTCGTGCGAGGCGATGCGCTATCGCCGCCGCCGAGAATCTGATTGATGATCTCGTCGACGTCTACCAGCTGTTCGTCGGGTTCGGCGTCTTCCGTGGGATCGTACGGGACTGAAGGCATGTGGTACACCTCCTGGTGCGCCCTACCAATCTCACCCCAGATCCATAATCATTTTCCATTCTAGTATGGGGGTTCTCCTCGAATACCCGTGCCTTTAGGTGCGGGATGACTCCGACGAATCCGACTCACCGCATCGAAGCGAAAACGGTTCCGGTGAGGGGGGCCATCGTCGACCGGTTCGAACCCGCGACGGAGAGGGGATGCCGCCGGCCTCCGTGCGCCCAGTTTGGGTTCGAGTGCGGTCGTCTACGCGGAGGTCAACTCCGATTCGCTGTCGTAGTTCGCCTTCCACTCCGCACGCGCTTCGATTTCCCTGCGCCCGCGGGCGGTTATCGCGTAGTAATTCGTCCGTCTGTCGATCTCCCCCTTTTCCACGAGCCCCTTGTCGACGAGGGTGTCGAGGTTCGGGTACAGCCGCCCGTGGTGGATCTCCTTTTCGTAGTACTCTTCGAGCTCGTCTTTGATCGCGAGCCCGTGCGGGTCGTCGAGCCCGGCAATCACGTAGATGAGGTCGCGCTGGAAGCCCGTTAAATCGTACATCTCACCAATGCATCGTATCAAGATTAATTATATCTTTTGGCCGAGTTTCACGATGTCGGCCTAATGGTACGTCCTCGTCGGCGCCGTTCGGCGTCAGGCAGACGAAGTGACCGCATGCGATTCATGGGAGACCTCCCACGCGGCCATCTCGTCACACCGTTTCGGCCGCGTCAGTCGAGAGGCCAGTAGTCGCTGTGGTACTCGACCGCGTCGTCGATCCAGGAGTTGACGAGATCCGTCGGCTCGTCGAGCCAGTCGAAGGGGTCGTCGGTGCCGTAGCGTTCGAGGTCGACGGTATGTCCGAGCACGCCCTCGAAGACGCCGAGCGTCGCGAACGACAGGTGCGACTGCTGGTAGCCGCCCTCCTGGACGAGCGCGAGCCGGTCGTCTGCGACGTCCGCGGCGAGTCGCCGGATCCGATGGCCGAGCGTCCGGAACCCGGCGCGGGTGACGAGGTTTCGCCCGTTGGGATCGGCCGCGCCGGCGTCCTGACCAGCGCTGACGAGGATCAACTCGGGATCGTACTCGCGGACGACCGGCTCGACGATCCGCTCGAAGAGGCGCTCGTAGCCGCGGTCGCCCGTCCCAGGCGGGAGCGGCACGTTCACGTTGTACCCCTCGCCGTCGCCGGTTCCGACTTCGTCGAGGGTGCCCTCCTGGGGGTGGTACTCGGGGTGCCACGACCCGTGATCGTGGTGGGCGCTCACGACGAGCACGTCCTCGCGGGCCTCGAATATCTCCTGGGTTCCGTTGCAGTGGTGGACATCCCAGTCGACGATGGCCACCCGCTCTACGCCGCCGGCGACCGCGGCGGCGGCCGCGACGGCGACGTTGTTCAGAAAGCAGAACCCGTCGGCCCGGTCCGACTGGGCGTGGTGGCCGCTCGGGCGACAGAGCGCGTACGGGATGGCGTCGGACCCGTCGACGGCGTCGCGGGCGGCTCGAACCGCAGTACCCGCGGCGTACCGGGCCGCGTCGAACGTCGCCTCGTTCGCGCCGGTCGTGGTGTCCCCGATCCGGCCGCCGCCGTCAGCGCAGAACGATTCCAACCAGCCGACGTAGTCGGGATCGTGGACCCGCTCGATCTCCCCGCGCGTCGCCCGCGTCGCCGTTTCGAAGCGGGCGCGCTCCGGAAAGGCGCGTTCGAGCATCCGTTTTAGGTTCTCGACCCGCTCGCGCCGATCGGGGTGCGGCTCGTCGACGGCCACGATGGGCGTCCGCGGGAACTTGAACGCCCCCGCGGGCGGTTCGTGGTCGAGCATCCGGTCGTGCCAGTACGCGCTGAGCGTCGAATCGTCGTCCGTGAATTCGATTTCGTCAGCGGGTCCGGTGTCGTCCGTGAGTTCGGTGTCGTCCATGCGTTCGATGTTGTGAGTCGGTGATATGAAACGTTCGTCGGGCGGTGCCCGCCGGGTCCGCGTCACTCCTCGACGCCGCAGTAGTCGACCGCGATTCGGGCGACGGCGGTCGCGGTTTCGAGCAGCGAAGTCACCGTCGTGTGCTCGTCCGCGCCGTGGAGGTTCGCGCCGGTCGGCCCGACGGAGACGGCGTCGACGCCGTAGTACAGCGCGTAGAAGCGCTCGTCGAGGCCGGCGTTCCCGCCGACGAACGATCCCGACCGGCCGGTGACGGCCTCCGCGTGCCGCTTTGCGAGCCGGGCGAGTTCGCCCTCGGGGTCGATCTCGTGGGGCGCCGCCTGCCAGCCGAACCACTCGACCTCCGGCGGGTGGTCCCTGAGCCACTCGTCGTTCGCCGCGGCCTCGGCGACGGCGTCTTCGATCTGCGCCCGCACCTCCGCCCTCGTCTCCCCCGGCGGCCAGCCGACGCGACCCTGGAGGACGGCCTCGCTGGGGAGCGTCGACGGCCAGTCGCCGGCTTCGATGGTGCCGACGTTGATGTTCGTCACGTTCCCTTCGAGCTCCGGTTCCCCCCGGTACGCCGGCTCGTAGTCGATCCGCGCCTTCCGTTCGCGGTCGAGCCGCTCTAGCGCCTCGTAGACGGTCGCGGCGTTGCCGATGGCGTTGACGCCCTGGTGGCCCCACGCCGCGTGGACGCTCTTTCCCGGTACGCGGACGCGGAAGTACATCACGCCCGCGCTCGCGATGCCGACGTTCGGGAGGTTGAACGGCTCCGCGATGACCGCCGCGTCGGGGACGTACCCCCGTTCGAGCACGGAGAGGGTGCCGCCGACGCCGCCGTCCTCCTCCTCGATGACGCTCTGGAAGACGAGGTCGCCGCCGAGGTCGACGCCCGCCTCGTCGAGCGCCTCGATGGCGACGAGGACGGCCGCGAGCCCGCCCTTCATGTCCGCGACGCCGCGGCCGTACAGCGTCTCGCCCTCGCGGGTGAGCGTCCACGGCTCGCGCTCCCACTCGCTTTCGGTCACGTCGACCACGTCGATGTGACCCCCGACCGCGAGCGTCGGGCCGTCGCCGCCCTCGACGCGGGCGACCACGTTCGGCCGCCCCTCGTAGCCGACCGCCTCGTACGACGAGGTCTCGAAGTAGCCCTCGTGATCCGACAGCTCCTCCGGCGAGGGCTCGAAGACGTCGGGATCGAGCCCCATCGATTCGAGGTGGTCGACCACGACGTCCTGGGCCGGCTTCTCGCGGCCGGTCACGCTCTTCGCTTCGACCAGTCTCGCGACGAGGTCGACGAGGTCGTCTTCTTTCGATGCTACCGTCTCGGTTATCGCGTCTTCGTATTTCATCGGTGTGTCCGTTGCGTTCGTCGGATCGTCCGTTGCCGTCTCGTTGCGCGGTGTTTCGCCGCAGTGGGTCCGGCCGGTCGTCGTTCCGGCGGCGACCGCTTTCGACGCTCCGCCAGTCGCCGCGGTTTCGCCAGCCGTCGTCGCTCGTCCGCCCGGAGTGCCTCATCGATCGAACCACTCCTGGAAGCGCTTTCGAACGTCGAAACTGCTGCCGGCGATGCCGTCGGGGAAGTACAGCGTCACCACGATGAGGAGCGCCCCCCACACGACGAGTCGGAGTTCGCCGATGTCCCGAAGCACCTCGGAGAACCCGAAGACGATGATACCGCCGAAGACGGCGCCGCCGAAGGTGCGGAGGCCGCCGATGATCCCCATCGCCATGAACTCGATCATCTGGTCGATTTCGAGCATCGGCGGCGAGATGATGAGGATGTTGTACGCCTGCAGCGCCCCCGCGACGCCGGCGATGGACGACCCGACGAGAAAGCCCGTGAGCTTGTAGCGCGGGACGTTGTTGCCGAGCATCTGCGCCGCGTCGGACGACTCGCGTATCGCGCGGGCGACGAGTCCGAAGCGGTTCACAAGCAGCGCGTACATGGCGAGCATGAGCGCCACGACGAGAGCGAGCACGAAGTAGTACATCACGACGCGGTCGCCGCCGAAGAGCTGCGGGAATCCGGTGTAGCCGGTCGGTCCGCCGGTGACGTCGCGGAGGATGATGGTGCCGTAGTAGATGATCTCGGCGTAGGCGAGCGTGACCATGCCAACGTAGGCGCCCGAGAGCCGGAGGACCGGGTAGGAGATCGGGAGGCTGAACAGCCCCGCGACGACGCCGCCGAGGAGGATGGAGGCGAGCGGGTGGACCCCCATCTCGGCGGCCAGGATGACCGCGGCGTAGCCGCCGACGCCGTAGAGCGCGGCGTGGGCGAACGTGAACATCCCGAAGTAGCCGGCGACGAACACCCAGCTCGCCACCGCGAGGATGACGATGAGCAGCTGCATCACGATCTCGAGCCGGTACGGTGAGAACATCACCGGGGCGAACACCGCCAGCGCCGTGATCGCCGCGAACAGCTTACCGTTCCGGGTTCGAGCGTCCTCACGCAGCCGGGACCGAACTCTGTCCACGGCGAGACGCACGGCTTCGACGGTCATCCGTCGATCCACCCCCCGATGCCGTCCGGATTGATCAGGAGCACCGCGATCATGATGGCGAAGAGGAGAACCATCGCCGATTCGGCCGCCACCCAGATGGTGCTGACGCTCCTGACGATCGCGAGCCCCATGGCCGCGATGAGCGTCCCGCGGACGCTCCCCAGGCCGCCGACCATCACGACGACGAACGCGAGCAGGAACGGGTACCACCCGACGGACGGGTAGACGGTGAAAAGCGGCGCGAGGAGCACGCCGGCCAGCCCGGCGAGCGCGGCGCTGCAGCCGAGCGTGATGGCGTAGACGCGCCTGGGCCGGACGCCCATGAGGAGCGCCGTCTGGTCGTCCTGCGACACCGCCCGGATCGCGAGACCGAGCTTCGTCCGCGAGATGACGAGAAAGAGCGCCGCCAGCGCGAACACGGAGATGAGGAAGATGACGAACCGCTGGACGCTGATCGTCAGACCCGCGACGCGCCACACCTCCTCGGTGAGTGCGGGAAACGCCCGCCGGCGCGAGCCGACGCCCACCAGAATGGCGTTCTCGAGGAAGATCGCCAGTCCGAGCGTGACGACCATCGAGGCGATGTCGAACTCCTCGCGGTCGCGCATCGGTTCGAGGAGCGCGAACTCCGTCACCCACCCGAGGGCGAACACGACGACGATCGAGGCGAGGATCGCCGCGGCGACGCTGCCGGTGAAGCCGAGCGCGAAGAAGCCGACGTAGCCGCCGACCATGAACATCGCGCCGTGCGAGAAGTTCAGGACGCGCGCCACGCCCCAGATGAGCGTGAGGCCGATGGCGATGAGCGCGAGCTGCCCCCCGAAGAAGAGGCCGTTGACGATCTGCTGGGCGAGGAGGCCGAGGCTAACCATGCCGTCCCTCCCGCCCGAGGCGGTGCGTACGGTCGTCTTTCGGTCGATACTCGGTCGTCATCCGTGTCGCTCTCCGATGTACATCCGCATGATCTCGTCCTCGTCGCGGAGCGCCTCGGTCTCGCCTTCGTACATCCGCTCGCCCTGATCGAGGACGTAGACGTACTCGGCGACGTCCAGCACCCGTCGCACGTTCTGTTCGATGATGATCATGTCCCGACCGCGCTCCTTCAGCCGCTCGACCTGGTCGAACACGTCGTCGACGAGGTCCGGAGCGAGTCCCGCGCTCGGTTCGTCGAGCAGGAGGATCTCCGGGTCGGGCATCAGCGCCCGGCCGAAGGCGACCATCATCTGCTGGCCGCCGCTGAGTTCGCCGGCGCGCTGGCGCTTCTTCTCTTCGAGCACCGGGAACATCTCGTACACCTCCCGGTACCGGCGTTCGAGAACGTCCCTGTCGTCGACGAGGAACGCGCCGATGCGGAGGTTCTCCTTGACGGTCATCTCCGGGAAGACGTTGCCGCCCTGGGGCAGCATGACGACCCCTCGCTCGACGACGTCGCGCGGGTGGGCGTTGGTGACGTCGTCGCCCCGCACGCGGATCGTCCCGTCCCAGACGTCGACGAGCCCGCAGACGGCTTTGAGCGTCGTCGACTTGCCCGAACCGTTCGGCCCGATGATGCAGTTGACGCGGCCGGGCTGGATCGAGAGAGTCAGGTCGTGCAGCACCTGGTTCTCCCCGTACCCCGCGTCGACCGCGTCGAGTTCGACGAGGCTCATCTCAGGCCCCCCCGAGGTACGCTTCCCGGACGCGCTCGTCGTTCCGTATCTCCTCGAACGTCCCGGTCGTGACCTGCCTGCCCGCGTTCATCACGATGACCCGCTCGCAGAGCTCACTTATCACGGACATGTCGTGTTCGATGACCAGGATGGCCGTCCCGCGCTCGTTTATTTGTTTGATGTCCGCGATGATCTCGTCCATCAGCGCCGGGTTGACGCCGGCGGCCGGTTCGTCCAGGAGGACGAGCTTCGGTTCGAGCATGAGCACGCGAGCCAGTTCGAGCAGCTTCTTCTGGCCGCCGCTGAGCGCGTCGGCGCGGTGCTCCGCGACGTGGTCGAGGTGGAGCTCTTCGAGGAGCTTCCAGATGCGCTCTTCGCGCTCCTTCGGCCCGTACGGGACGTTCGGAACGAGCATGTTCTCGAAGACGGTCATCCGACCGAACGGCTTCGAGATCTGGAAGGTGCGCCCGATGCCGCGCTTGGACACCTGGTAGGGCTTCATCCCCGTGACGTCGTCGCCGTCGAACAGGACCGCGCCGCCGGTCGGCGCGTGAAAGCCCGTGACGAGGTTGAGCGTCGTCGTCTTCCCCGAGCCGTTCGGTCCGATGAGGCCGACGAGCTCGCTCTCGTCGACGGCGATGTCGAGGCCGTCGACGGCGACGATGCCGCCGAAGGTCTTCGTCAGGCCGTCGGTGGCGAGGAGGGCGCTCACGTCGCCTCCGCGACGCCGGTCGGCGGGTAGGCGTCGTCCCACGGGAGTTCTCGTTCGACCGCCGCGCACGCCGCGACGACGTCGCGGTCGCCGAGCCGCGGCCCGACGAGCTGCATCCCGACCGGGAGCCCGTCGACGAAGCCGACCGGGACGGTCCCCGCCGGATTTCCGCTGAGGTTCAGCGGCCACGTCAGCGTCCACCCATGCATCGCGTGGACGGGCCGCCCATCGACGGTCGGCGCGTCGGCGTCGTGGTCGAATGCCGTCCGACTCAGCGTCGGCGTCGCCAGCACGTCGTACTCGGCGAGCGCGCGCCGTATCTCGTCGTAGACGGCCGTTCGGCGGCGTCGGGCCGCCGCGATCGCGCGCGCGTCGAGGTCGAGCCCCGCACGGATCCGCGAGCGCACCTCGGGCGTGACCGGGAGGTCGTCGTCGAGCAGGTCGACGCCGGCGTCGCGCTTCAGGTTCTCGTAGAGCCCGACGTAGCGCGCCTGGAGGATGCGTTCGAGCGCGTCGTGTTGCTCCTCCCACGAGCCGTCGAACTCGAAGTCGACCGCCTCGACCGTCGCCCCTGCCCCGGCCAGCCGATCCAGGGCCGTCTCGACGAGTTCTCCCACCTCCTCGGCGACCGCGAACCCGCCGAAATCGGGCGAGTAGCCGATCCGAAGGTCGGAGACGGCACCTCCGAGCGCGTCGGTGTACGCGGCCGTCGTCGCAGGGAGGCTGTAGGGGTCCGCCGCGTCGGGACCGGCCAGCACGTCCAGCGCGAGCGCCGCGTCGCCGACGCTTCGCGCGATCGGGCCGCGGAACGTGTACGGGAGCGCGCTCTCGAACGCGTCCGCCCGGGTCGGTCCCTCGGGGACCCGACCGAAGTCCGGCACGAGCCCGAAGACGCCGCAGGCGCTCGACGGAATCCGGATCGAGCCGGCGGCGTCCGAGCCGAGCGCGAGCGGCGCCAGCCCCGCGGCAACGGCGGCGGCGCTCCCGCCCGAGGAGCCGCCTGTCGTCTTCGTCGGATCCCACGGGTTGCCGGTGGTGCCGGCGACCGCGTTCTCCGTGACCGTCTTCCGTCCGAACTCCGGCGTGTTCGTCTTCCCGAGGACGACCGCCCCCGCCTCGCGGAGGCGGGCGACGACCGTGTCGTCCCGATCGGGGACGTGGTCGGCGAACGCCGCCGACCCGAACGTGGTGCGCACCCCCGCGACGCGGGTGAGGTCCTTGATCGCCACGGGCACCCCGTGCAGCGGGCCGAGGTCGTCGCCGCGCTCGACGGCGCGCTCCGCGTCGCGGGCCGCCTCCCGCGCTTCCTCGGCGCACACCGTGACGTAGGCGTTTATCAGCGGGTCGACCCGCTTGATGCGGTCGAGGTGCTCGTCGACGACGTCGACCGGCGAGAGCGCGCCGGCGCGAATCCTCGCCGCGATCGACCTCGCGGAGGCGAAGCAGACGTCTTCCGTCATTCGCCGACGGGCTCCTCCTCGGCGCGCCGCGACCGGCTGAAACGCGGAAGCGGCGGGTGCGTCGGTCGTCGACGCCGACGTCCGCGCGCTGGATCCGCGTCGGGAACGTTGGCGTTCTGTGCGTCGGTGTCCGGTGCCGCCCTCGCGGGCGGCGCGTTCTCAATCGAGATCATATTTGAACGAGTAACAGTAGGTGTCGTAGCCCATCCGCTCGGTGTAGAACCGGTGAGCGTCGTCGCGCCAGAGGCCGGATTCGAGTTCGACGGCGTCGCACCCCCGATCGCGCGCCCACTCGTGGACGAACCGGAGGAGGGCCTCGCCGTGTCCCTCGGATCGGCGGTCGGCCGTCGTGACGAGGTCGTACACGTATGCGTGTCGGCCGAGGTAGAAGTTCGTCGAGATCTTGACGCCCGCGACCGCGACGGGGTCGTCGCCGTCGTAGCGGGCGAAGAGGCGGTAGCCCTCCGCCTCCATCTCGGCGTACAGTTCCTCGAAGCGCTCGCGGTCGAGGTGATCCCGGAGCTCCCGGAGGACCGGAAACGCCTCCCGGCGAGCGGCGTCGGTGTCGACTTCCCTGATTTCCATGGTGTTTTGATCCGTAGCTGGGTCGGCGTCGGCCGCCCGTCACCGCGTTCAGTAGACGCTCTCGTCGAACTCCTCGGCGGCGAGGTCGAACGGCCAGACGAACGCGAGTTCGCCGCCGAGCACCTGGTAGCCGAGCGCCGGCTGCGTGTCCGAACCGCCCCAGGCCGCCTGGTGATTGTCCTGGAAGTCGATGTACCCCGTTCCGCCCTTGATGGGGTCGTGGTCGATGACCGTCCGTTGCCACTCCTCGACGCTGGCCGAGCGAAAGGCGTCGAGGCCGTCGAACGCCTTGACGTACTCTGCGATGACCTTCACGTTCTGGTACGAGAGCGCGGCGCTCCCCGTCATGTCGGCGTCGTACCGGTCGTTCCACGCCTGGAGGACGCCCTGCTCTTCGAGCAGTTTGTCGACGCGTCCCGCGTTCAGAAGCGTCACCGCGCCGTCGGCGCTGTCGCCCGCGGTGTTGCGCGCTTCGTCGATGGTGAGCCCGTAGTTATGGAAGAAGTGTACTCCCTCGAAGCCCGTCCCCGCGAACTGGTTCGCGAGGTTGCCGGCGCCGGTCGAAGAGGTCTGGACGGCCCACACCACGTCGGGATCGTTCGACTTGATGCGCGAGAGCAGTGAGGTGAAGTCGGTCTCGTCGAGGCTCACCTCGTCCTGCGAGACGACGTTCCACCCGATCTGGTCGAGTTCGTCCTGCATGAGATCCATGATGGAGAGCCCGTAGGACGTGTCCTCACCGATGAGCGCGATGGTCTTGTTTTCGTACGGGAAGTAGCCGATCTCCCGCTCCTGGAACTCCGTGATGAGCTGCTTCCAACCAACGGCGTACGCTTCCGACGGGGGCGCCGTCTTAAACACGTTCCACATATCTCGGTCGTTGATTTTCTGCACGATTTCGTTCGACACGGCCTCGTCGATTATCTGGGGTGTCTCCTGCTGGCTCGTCACCTCAACCGTGGCCAGCGCGACGTCGCTATGAAAGCCGCCGCCGATGACGTCGGCACCCTCTCCCTGGATGAGGCGGTTCACCTCGTTCCGTCCCGCCGACGGTTGGGACTCCGAATCGCCAAAGATCAATTCGACGTCCTGGCCGTGGACCCCGCCGTCCTCGTTTATCAGATCCTTCGAGAGCCTGGCGGCCATCCGCTTCTGCTCGCCGATGTTCGACGCCGGGCCGGAGAACGGGCCGTAGAATCCGATGGTGAGGCCGCCGTCGCCGCCACCACCGCCGCTGATCGCTCCTTCGAGGCACCCGGCGAGCGAGCCGAGCCCGACTGCTGCTCCGCCAACGCGGAGGAACTCGCGCCTCCCCGTTCCGGACGTGTTGTTATCATCCACCATGGCAGCAGATGCGACAGAACGGTTATAAAACTATCGTACATTGTTGGCCACAGCTCCAATCAACGAGCGCTATCGGAACTCTGTTCAGCAGATAATAAACATTTTGAACAAAAAATAAATACGCTGGTTCCCCGACCAGTATCATGGTACGCATTGATCGGGAGCGATTCAGAGCGGCGTTCGAACGGTACTCGGCGATCGGCGCGACCGACAACGGCGGACTCCACCGTCTGGCTCTCTCGGCCGCGGACGGCGAAGCGAGAGACCGGTTCGTCGCCGACCTCGAATCGCTCGGCCTGTCGGTTCGTATCGACGAGGTCGGCAACGTCTTCGGCCGGCGGGAGGGAGCGGATCCGGACGCGGCGCCGATCCTCGTGGGGTCGCACTTGGACTCACAGCCGTACGGAGGGCGGTTCGACGGCCAGCTCGGCGTGCTCACCGCGCTGGAGACCCTTCGATCGTTCGAGGACGCCAACCTTGTGACCGAGCGACCGATCGAGATCGTCAACTGGACGAACGAGGAGGGCGCGCGTTTCAAACCCGCGCTGATGGGGAGCGGCGCCTACGTCGGCACCCACGACGTCGACGTGGTCCTCGAAACGGCCGACGCCGACGGGACGACCGTCGCGGAGGCGCTCTCGGAGATCGGATACCGAGGCGAGTCGCCCTGCGGCCCGACCGAGACGCCGCACGCCTACCTCGAACTGCACGTCGAGCAGGGGCCGGTTCTCGAAGAACGGGAGCGGGAGATCGGCGTCGTCGAGGGCATCCTCGGGATGGCGTGGCTGGAGGCGACCGTCCGCGGCGACGCCGACCACGCGGGCCCGTCGCCCATGCACACGCGGTCTGACGCCCTCGTCGCGGCCGCGGACGTGGTCACGGGCGTCCGCCGCCTGGCCGGCCGCCTCGCGGACGACGCCGTGACGACCGTCGGCGAGTTCCGCGTCGAACCGAACTCCGTCAACGTGATCCCCGACCGGGCGACGTTCACCGTCGACCTCCGGTCGTACGACGAGGACGTCGTCGCCGCCGGCGTCGAGCGGGTCGACGCCGAACTGGCGGCCGCGTGCGAGCGCGAGGGGACGACCTACGAGCTCGACGAACTGTGGCGGATCCCCCACACCGAGTTCTCCCCGTGGGTCTGCGACGCGATCGAGGCGGCCGCGGAGGCGGTCGGTCGATCGTCCGTGCGCATGATCGGCGGCGCGGGACACGACGCGTCGTACCTGGCGGATCTGACCGACGCAGGACTCGTCTTCGTGCCGAGCGTCGACGGGAAGACCCACAACGAACGGGAGTTCACCAAGTGGACAGACGCCGTTGCAGGGGCAGACGCGTTCGCGGAGGCGGTTCGGCGACTCGCCGGTGCGCCCGCGGCGTCCGACGGGCGGGAGACCGCGTGATGGCCGCCGTTTCGCCGTCGCCCCGCCGTGGGGTACGCGAGCGCGCTCCGAGGTCGACCTGTCCAGACGGACCTGTAGCGCCGTACGCCACCCGGGGTTACGAGGTGTCGTGACCGTGGACGCACGCGACCTCGCGATCCTCAAGGCGGTGTACGGGCTCGGTACTCCGAGCCCGAAGCACATCGAGAGCGAGACTGGGATTCCGAAATCGACTATCCACTACCGGTTGAATAAACTCCGGGAGGCGGGAGTCCTCAAGAACGACCTGTACGAACTTGACGCCGCCGCAATCGGTCTCGACGTCACCGTCATAACTGAAGTATTGGCCGAGTTCGCCGAGGGGTACCACGAGAGCGTCGGATCGAGACTCGGCGAGATAGACGGCGTTTCGGACGTCTACTTCACGATGGGCGACACCGACTTCATCGTCGTTGCGCACCTCCCGAACGGCGCGTTCGTCCAGCGATTGATCGAGGAGTATGAGGCCATCGACGGTGTCGAACGGACGAGTTCGAAGTTCGTCATTGCGACGATTAAAGAGGAGCAGAATCCGATACACGCGTACCACTTCGACACCCTGCTCGAACTCGACCTGCAGTCGAACACGGAGTAACTCTGGCACTCGTGACTCCAAACGGTCAGGAACCCGCACTTATCGGAACAAACTCATTTGAGAACAGGTTGACGCGAGCCGAGTTGGTCCACATCTCTTGACGCAGCGGGTACAACGTACTTGACAATGCTTAACGCGTGATTTCCCTCTTCCCTTTCACGGGAACCGTGAACGAACTCGAAGAGACACGTTTAGATTGATATTGCGTACGGCTGTATTCCCCCCTCCTAATGCGTTCCTCGTTCACTCTGTTCGCTGCGGTGCTTCTTCAGAACGGGAACGTAGTCTGTAAGCATCACAAACCCAACCTTTTTCTATACGAGTTTCTATGAATTTATTAACAAACCGTCGTGAAAACCCGTTTAATGACTCAGCATGCGGTCTTCGATATTGGAAGTACGAATTTCAGGTACGCTCTCGCTACGTCCGGCGGTGAGTTCGCGACGCCGATCTATACCCGGAAAACGCCGTGTGAAGGAGTAGTTGATCGACTCCTCGCTAGCACGGCTGAATTAATCGATCAAGCTGACGGTTCGATCGAAAGTATTTGTATCGCGACTACGGGGTTAGTCGATCAAAAGAGAGGTATCATCGCTCGCTTCGACACGAGAATGGGTGTCCGAGATTTAACGAATCTCGACGTTCGAGACGAGCTAGTAGACCGATTTGCTATCGACGTCTACCTCGAGAACGACGTCAACGCCGCAGCGCTGGCGGAGTACTATTTCGGAGCAGGACGCGAGTACACGTCTCTCCTTCACGTCAACATCGGGTCCGGAATCGGCGCAGGAATCGTCGACCGTGCCCAACTCCTTCGTGGTGAAGACGGATTTGCTGGTGAAGTTGGCATGATCACGGTTTCCGAAGACGCTTCTCTGTCCGCGTCCGGAGTCCCCGGCGCGTGGGAAGCATACTGTTCCGGAGAAGGAATCGAGCAATTTGTCATTCAAAAGCTCAAAGATGAGAAACGCGAGACAGGATTGGACCAACTCACTCGATTTACGGCGAATGATCTCTTCGAGGTAGCTCGTACCGGGGACGCGGTTGCGCAGGATTATCTCGACGAAATTGGCCGATACAATGCAGTTGCTCTCAGCTCGTTACTTAACGTTCTAAACCCCGGTACTGTCACCTTTGGCGGAAGCGTTCCAATTAATAATCCGTCAGAGATACTCGATCCCCTCGAAGATCACGTACGAGAAAAGGCACTCGTCCCCGTTCCACCAATTCAACTCAGCGAACTCGGCTCAAAGGCCGGTCTCCTTGGTGCGCTCGCGGTCTGTACTCACGGTCGAACTGGTGCCGGCGAGCGCATCTCTCGTTGATCAGATTTCGAAAGTACGCTTCTGTGCCTTCGGCCACTACGTGATTCTCAAGGCCAAAGCCTCGTCCTTGACGGGGTGGATGCCGATCTCAAACCTCTACCCGAGCAGATAGAGGGGGATAGCACTTGGCCGCTTAGGCACCCTTTCTGGCTCCCCCTCTCCTCTACTACGGAACTCCGGAAAGTTGTGAGAAGAGTGTCTGAAGATAGTCCTTCAGCCTACTGCTGGAGTGGACCCGCTGCGCTTGACAGACGCGGCTCTCACACTCTCAGGGTTCCCCCATGAGATTCATCCGACCCTTCTTCCCGAACGAATGTCGAACCGAGCCACGCGGCCAGGGCGAAGATCGCGTACAAGGCCATGTCGGAGCGAGCGCCTTTGAGAAAGATCTGCAACGCGACGCCGATACCCAGTGCGGGGACTGTCAAGAGGATCGTCCGAACGACTCGCGGCAACCCCCGCTCTTCGGGGAGCGGCGCTACCAGGCTAAATCCGATTCCGAGCCACGTGCCGGCGAACACGAGCGCGAGTACGGTGACTACGTCGGTAGGCGTAAGAAAGGGATAGCCGCTCAGGTAGTGTAAGCCGAGGTAGAAGGCGTAGAGGACGAGCGAGACGCCCAGCGTTCTCCGAATCGAGAGCAACGCGAGTTCCGGTAGAGGCGGTCGGTACATAGATGACGCTGGGAAGGCGACAGCCGTCAGTTCGTCTCCCTCCGCCTCTCACCGCCGTCGGTTTCGAAACCCCCGTCGACCGCGGTAGTGGCAACGTCGGCTGATCCGCGCGGGAGCCGAATCTCCTCCACCATCTCGGCGATCTCCTCTGGCGGCGCGGGAGTCACCCGCGAGACGGTCAGCGCGACGGCGAAGTTGAGCACCGCGCCGATGAGCCCGACGCTCTGCTTTTCGAGACCGAGGAAAGTGGTGACGATCGGTTCTTGGAATCCGAGCACCGCGTCCGCGGTCATCAGGATTACCATGATCAGCGTGAAGCTCAGGCCAACGAGCAGGCCCGCGATGGCGCCTTCCTTGTTCATCCGCTGATCGAAGACGCCCAACAGGATCGGCGGAAAGAGACTCGCCGCGGCGATGCCGAAGGCGATCGCGACGACTTCCGCGACGAATCCCGGCGGGTTGATCCCGAGGTACGCCGCGACGACGGCTGCGATCAGGATGACGATCCGAGCGACGATGAGCCGCTCGCGCTCGGTGGCGTCCTGGCGGAAAATCTTGTAGTAGATGTCGTGCGAAACCGCGCTCGACATCGCAATGAGCAGTCCGTCGGCGGTCGAGAGAGCCGCGGCCAGCCCACCTGCGGCGACCAGGCCGATGACGATAGGTGCGAGCCCGGCGACCTCCGGCGTCGAAAGCACGATGATGTCCGGATCCAAAACGACTTCGCTGGCCTGGGAGGTGAGGCCCTGAGTCATCTGAATGACGCCGTCGCCGTTCTTGTCCTGGATGGTGAGCAACCCGGTTTCGGACCACCGCTGCACCCAGGGAATGCTCCTCGCTTGAGAGACCGGCGTGCCGTTGAGCGTCTGGATCAGGTTGAATTTCGCGAAGATGGCGAGCACGGGCGCGCTCAGATAGAGAAGCGCGATGAAGAACAACGCGTACCCCGCCGAGAGGCGCGCGTCGGACGCGCTCGGCACCGTGTAAAAGCGCATGATCACGTGCGGGAGTCCGGCCGTGCCGATCATGAGCGTCAGCGCGATCGCAAAGACCTGCCACTGGGTGTACTCGCGGAACGGCACGATGTACCGACCCATCTGGATGTCCGCCTGGAGCTGGCTGAGCCGCGTCGCGATGTCGCTCGTGACGAGCGCCGCCTGGGGGAAGGGGTTCCCCGTGAGGTTCAGCGAAATCGCGACCGTCACGATCAGGAAGGCCGTGATCAGGACCGTGTACTGGACCGCCTGGGTCCAGGTGATCGCCTTCATCCCGCCGATCACGCCGATGAGAGCGACGAGGCCGAGTGCGACGATGATGCCGAGCGTAATGTTGACCCCGAGGAATCGACTGAGGACGATCCCGACGCCGCGCATCTGCCCGGCGATGTAGGTGAGAGAGACGAAAAGCGTTGCGAGGGCGGCGACACCGCGCGCCGTGTTCGAGTAGTACCGATCGCCGATGAAGTCGGGAATCGTGTACTGGCCGTACTTCCGGAGGTACGGCGCGATCAACAGGGCGAGGACGACGTACCCGCCGGTCCAGCCGAGAAGGTATATCGCGCCGTCGAATCCCAGGATCGAAATCAGTCCCGCGAGCGAGATGAACGAGGCGGCGGACATCCAGTCGGCCGCCACCGCGGCGCCGTTAACCGTCGCCGGGATCGTTCGTCCCGCGACGTAGAAATCGTCCGGGTCTGCGACGTGCATCACGATGGCGATGGTGAAGTAGATCAGCAACGTCCCCACGATGAGAATCAAGCTCCACGTATTCACACCCAACCCCAGCTGGGCGAAAATCGGCGCAACGGACGACGTGGACAGCATCTAATCCTCCACCCCGAACTCGCGGTCGAGCTTGTTCATTCGCCACGCGTAGACGAAAATCAGGAGGACGAACACGATGATCGCCCCCTGCTGTGCAAACCAGAACGCGAGCGGCAACTCGCCGATGGTGACGGCGGTGAGCGGCTCGGCCAAGATGATCGCGGCCAGGAACGAGACGGCGAACCAGACGACGAACAGTCCGGCGATGAGTCTCAGGTTCCGTCGCCAGTACTCCTTCACGTCCGGTTGAGCGGGGGCGGCGTCCGTTTCCGGCTCCGTTCTCGTTTCGGTCGCCGATTCCGCTTCGCCCATTCTCACCGCCCTCCTCCGGACGTCGCTGTCGGCGTCGACTCGATCACGGGCGGCTCAGTCCGACCATTGTGTGTTGTGTTACCCTCTACCATAATCCGGGCCATGCGACCGATATCAATAAATTTTTTGTACAGTATTCCTGAGCGATACGAACGGACACATATCTTTATTAATATTCATTATATATAGTTAGAAGTGATTTCTTCCGAAGCACTAGCGAAACCGAAACTGAGCGGAAATTAATCGACCTCGCGTTTTTCCTCGCGCCGCCTTCGGTATCGGCGCTTAGCAACGGCCGCTTCCGACCTCGGGCTGACGCTCTCGGCTCGGGGCAGGGGCTCGCCGGCGAACTCCGGCTCTCTCCGTCGCGTCTCCGACGGCCGGCGAGAAGCGTCCGTTCGCCCTCCGTGCTCTTGAGTCCGACCCCGCGCTGACGCGCAGACGACTCAGGTGGGGCGGGCGACGGCGAAAACGAAGGCCGAGAAGGGAGGGATCCGAAGGATCCGTTAGCTGCGTTCCGCACCCCCTTGCTGCATCCGGACCAGCATCACCGGGACCTCCGTGTGCCGAACCACCCGCTCCGCGACGCTTCCGAGGAGCACGTGCCGGAGCCCCGCGCGCCCGTGCGTCCCCATGACGATGAGGTCGATGTCGTTGTCCCTCACGTACTCGAGGATTTCCTTGGACGGCGCGCCCTGGGCGAGCTCGGTGACGGTTTCGATTCCCTCTTTCTCGGCCCTGCT
The DNA here is from genome assembly GCF_002844195.1 of Halegenticoccus soli. Lineage (GTDB taxonomy): Archaea > Halobacteriota > Halobacteria > Halobacteriales > Haloferacaceae > Halegenticoccus > Halegenticoccus soli. Next base: position 488,381 of record NZ_PEND01000005.1, on the reverse strand, counting down.
CGCGACTGCGTCGACGGCCTTCCGCCCGATACTCTCGCCCGTAGTGACGAACTCGTCGCGAAAGTCGACGTCCGGTGACGGGAGAGCGGACGTGTTGACCACGTACAGCGCGTGGAGCTCCGCGCCGTACTCCGCGGCGATGTCGAGCGCGTGTTCGAGTGCCTTCTCGGTGTGTTCGCTCCCGTCGGTCGGGAGAAGGATCTTCTGGTACATGATATATACTTCGACTCCTCTATATTTATAGATAATTAACCGCAGCGTACAAATTCAGCGGGCGAATCATGACGTTCTCTCACGGCCGGAGAACGGTTCACTCCCGTCGAATCTGACCGTCCGAACGGGTCGGACGGGGTCGGACGCACGTCCTGTCCGACTGGCAGTACGCTCGAACGCCCGATGTCAGCGAATGGTGTCGGGAATTCGATCGATGACGTCGGTGGCCACGAGACCGGCGCCGCGGTCGGCCGTCGCGAGTTCGCCGGCCTTCCCGACGATCCACGCGCCGAGTTCGGCCGCCTCGGCGCGGTTCAGACCCTGGCCGAGCAGGGAGGCGACGACGCCCGCCAGCGTGTCTCCCGTTCCGGCGACCGTCAGCGCCGCCGTGCCGGTCTCGTTTGTCGTCCGCTCGCCTTCGACGACGATCGTGTCGACGTCGCCGGTCACCACGACGACCGCGTCCGTCGACTCGGAGAATGCCTCCAGCGACCCGTACTCCTCGACGATGGTCCTCTCCTCCGAATCGTCCGGCGTGAAGACCGCGTTCGAGAAATCCCCGTCCAGCGCCGGTTCGATGGCGACCGCGTCGACGACGACCGGCGGGTCGACCGCCGCGAGCGTCTCGCGAACCGCCCGTCCGTCCGATCGGGTGAGACCGGGACCCACGACGAGCGCGTCGGCCCACCGACCGAGTTCGACCGCTCTGTCGACCGCTTCGTCGGAGAACCCCTCGCCGGGGTAGCGTCCGACGAGCAGGTTCGGCGAGTGCCCCGCGACAATCGGGTGTATCTCCGCCGGCGCGAGCGCCCGAACGTGGTCCGACCCGGTCCGCAGGGCCGCCATCCCGGTTATCGACGGCTGTCCCGTGAACTCGACGCTGCCGGCGACGACGCCCACTTTTCCGTCGCCCACGTCGGATTCGTCTAAATGGTTCGGGAGCGTCTGGATGAGACGGTCCATGGCGTCTCGTCGTTCGGGGGTAGCGCGGTTAGTTCTGCTGCCCGGTTCGCTCGACGGTGGGAGTACGGCGGTTCGCGTTTCTGGGAGAGTGCGACCCGGTCACGGATTCTCTGGAGCGCCGGTCACGGGACTGCGAACGAGGAGAGCGTTCAGTAGTCTTTCGGGTTGAGCGCTCGTACTCGAACTCCCCTTCGTGTTCGAGGTGCGCGTCGATGCTGACGACGACATCTCGATCGAGAACGTCGGAGGCATGAACAAATGTTGCGTCATCGAAATCTAGCCTCGTTTTCCGCTGCAGATCACAGTCGCTATCTTATCGCCGAAAGTGAGCCGATAGAGTTTGAATCCGTCCGACGCCGCCACCGAGTAGACGAAGTCCTGTATCTCCTCCGGTGCGTCGTCGTTAAAGTAGGCGCCGAAGATCGCACACACCGAGAACGATCCCCTGGTCGATTATCGCTCGTCTCCGCTTCGCTTGTTTCGACGCCGGTCGACAAGTACGTCCCCTACGGAGTGCTTCAGTTCGGTGCTCGACTTGTCGGCGTGACTGAGCGCTCCGCGCTTCGTTTTGATCGGGTTCTGAGTCTCTTTGCGCCTACCACAGCGTACGACCTGTTGGTTGCCTCAACAGGAGCACAGCCGTCACTTTGAACCTCACAACGAAAGATCGGGGTCTAGTGGGATGGGAATGGCTACGTTTGGACCGTTCTCCTCTCAGTCTTCGACCTGCTGCTCTTCCTCGGCGGGGTGGGGCGGTCGATCGTCCCCGATCGACGGCCGAAGGTCGCCGGATTCGACCATCGATTCGAGCGGGTGGTCGTACACGCCCGTGAGGGGGAGTTCGACGCGACCGCGACGGCGCGAGGACTCGTGGCCGGCGAACAGGATCTCCGTCGTGGCGAGCGCGCGCTCGGCTCGGAGTTCCGACTCGCGCCCCTCGTTGTGCGCTTCGACGACCTCGTCGATGGCGAGGTCGACTCGACCTTCGAACTCGTCCGCGACGTCGTGGGTTCGCCACCCCTCCCCGTCACGACGCGAGCGCAGCGCCGGCCCGTCTCGGCGGCCGATCTCGACCACCCCGTCGGCGCCGACGAGGCGGTGCCAGCAGTCGTAGAAGTCGTACGGACCGCCGGCGAGTTCGACGTCGTCCCCGGTCGCGGCGATCCCGTGCACGCCGTTCTCGTACTGCCAGGACACGAAGGCGTGATCGGCGGTGTGGACCCCGTACCGGACGTGCTCTTTCGTGTAGTCGACCTGTCCGAGAACCCAGGCGCCGCGGTGTTCGTCGTTGAACATCGCCGCGAGGTCGAGCGCGTGGGTCCCGTTGTCGAAGAAGTTGCCCCACGAGATCTCGATGCGCTTCAGCTCGCCGATCTCCCCGTCGTCGAGGAGGCGCTTCGCCTCGCGGAACGGCTCTCCGAACCGACGCTGGTGGCCGAACGTCAGCTGAACGCCGTGGCGGTCGCAGACGTGGGCCATCCCCCGCGCCTCGCCCCACGTCGACGCCATCGGCTTCTCGCAGTGGACGGCGTTGACCGAGTCCGCGCGGGCGCAGTCGACGACGATGTCGGCGTGCGTGGGGATCGGCGTACACACGCTGACGACGTCGGGGTCGGCGTCCTGAAGCAACGCCCCGTGGTTCTCGTAGACGCGCTCTTCCGAGACGTCGAACTCCGCGGCGAACCGCGACGCGTACTCGGGAACCACGTCGGCGCAGGCGACGATCTCGCAGTCCTCGCGCGCCGCGTACGCGTCGGCGTGACGGTACGCCCACGCGTGGCTTCGCCCGCTGATGTCGGTGCCGCGACCCGGACCGGTACCCACGACGGCCACTCGATTCACCATGGAAGCCCGTCCGCCGAACGGCCTGATATATTTTAGGCCGCGACACGCCGGCACCGCGTTTCTACCGGCAGGACGGCGGGGCGCTCGTCACTTGTCACGTCTGTCGACCCGGGTCATCGCGGGGGAGGCGCTAGAGGCGAAGATCCGGAGAGAGCAGTCCGAGAAGCGCCGTGTTCCGGAAGAGAAACTCCGATCGGATCGGAGTCACGTCAGCCGCGGGTCTAGATGTCCGCCTCGTTCTCCGGGAGGGGCGAATCGTCGGCTTCCAGTTCCTCGAGTTCGACCGTTCCTTCCGGAACTCGGTACTTCCGCAGCACCCCGCGGGCCACGCCCGGCTCGTCGACGGTGTCGTCGACCGCGTACGTCGTCCAGGTGAACTCCTCGGGGGTGAACTCGGCGACCGAGTAGCCGTTGTACTTCACGTCGATGAACTCGAAGTGGGGATTCTCTTCGAGGACGACCTCCTGCCACGTCTCGTTGGTGAGCTCCGGCGACTCCGACTCGACGTCCGTACGATTCTCTTTGCCCCAGAAGTCGGACGCCCACCCGTTGCTCGAAAGGCCCGGCGTCATGAATTCGATTCCGACGACGTCTTCCTCCGAGGGGATCGGCGTTCGCTGGAACGCGTCCTCGTAATCGAGCATCAGGTAGGAGACGAAGCTCGTGTGCCAGTCCCCGGTGAACGCGAGGAAATTCTCCACCCCGAAGTGCTCGAGCTGGCCCATGATCTCCTCGCGCTCGTGTTCGTATCCGTCCCACGAGTCGTAGTTGCGCCAGAACTGCCCGTCGTCGGTGAACGACATGACGAACTCCGAGATCGCCACTTCGTTCGCCCATGCCTTCCAGGTTGCGTCGGTCTCTTTGAGCGTGTCGAGGAGCCACTCGCGCTGTTCGAACCCGAGCATGGTTCGGTCGCCGTTGTCGCGCTCGGGGGCGTGAGGCGGAACGCCCCGCTGACGCCGACCGGCGGCGTCCCCGGCCGGCGGCAGCGACCGGAAGAGGCGCTCGTCAGTCACGGGGAGTTCGAGGAGATCGCCGAATCTGACGCTGCGCCACAGGCGGAGCGAGTCGAGCAGCGAATCCGCCGAAGGGTCGTATTCGACGCGGGCCGGGTTGTACTCCCACCACGCTTTGATCCCGTCGGCGAACAGTCGCGTGAGCGCCTCCGGGTCGTCCTTCAGGGGGTGATCCTCCGTCCACGGGCGCTCGTTCTCGTAGTCCCAGTAGCGGTTGTTGACGATCTCGTGGTCGTCCCACGTCGGAATCAGCGGGTGCCGTTCGAGCGCGCGCCGGAAGAACGCGTCCTCCCGGTACGTCTCCCAGAGGTGCCGGAAGTCTTCGAGGGTCCACGCGAGGTCGTGACCACTCGGCAGTTCGATCGATCGCCCCTCGAACGGCGAATCACCGGCGTACTCGTAGATCTGGTCGCCGAGGTGGACGATGTAATCGACGTCCTCGTCGGCGATGTAGTTGTAGGCGGGGTAGTAGCCGCTCTGGTAGGACTGGCAGGTGACGACCGCGAGCCGAACCGACTCCGGGCTGGCGTCCGGCTTCGGGAGCGTCCGAGCGCGTCCCGTCGGACTCGTGACCCCGGCGTGGTGGAACCGGTAGAAGAGGTGGCTGTCCGCCGGGAGCTCCCCGTCGAGATCCACCTTCACGACGTAGTTGTTGTCGGCTTTGACGCGCTCGGCGGCCACCTTCCCTTCGTACACGGGATCCGTGAAGGCCTCGTCGGTCGCCACCTGGACGTGGACGGGCTCCGACGACTGACACCGCTCCGAGGAGAGCTTCGTCCAGAGAATGATCCCCGACGGGGTCGGACCCCCGCTCGCGACCGAGAGGGGGAACATCCTCTCGCTCTTCTCGCCGCCCTTCCAGTCGACCGCCTCACTTTCGCCCGACTGCGGTACGATCCCCGTCACGATGTCGGGGTCGAGCGCCGCCAACGACATCCCACCGATAGCCGCGGCTCCCAGTGATTTCATCGCCGTTCGTCGATCGATGCCCTGTTCGCCCGGATGTGTATCGTTCGACATTGGACGAGTGTGCGGTCCATTTAATCCATCGTTACTTTTCATAATGGAACAACAGAAATAATGAGTCACATGCAGAGGCGATAGTAACGATATTGAGTTGGCGAGGGTGGTGAGACCGTTTCTAGGGCTATTGAATCCCCCTTACGGTTCTAAGCGTGCTCGTCGCGTCGTGGCCACCGCGATCGAGGGTACCCCTGTCAAGGGATTTTCGGCCTACTCGTTAGAATCGGATTCGACGTGATCTTCGGTGACACGCCACGGAGAGTGTTCGACTCGCCGAAAAAGTCGAACACCGTATCCGACTGACGACCCGCCGCTGCGACGAGCTTTTGGAGGGTCCGCGGCTATACCGACGGCAGGACAGGGAGCTATCGAATGCGCGAACTTCAGAACCTGAACGGGCTGCGCCCGCGGGACCTTTCGCGGCGTCAGCGGCTGCTGCTCGTCTACGTGGCCAGTCTCACCTCGGTCGTCCTCTTTTACACGGTCGTCTACAACGTCGGGATGCAGACGCTCGAAGGCCGTCCGCAGTCGATCTTCCGTTCGTTCCAGACGGTCACCGAGACGATGACGACGACGGGGTACGGCGCGGATTCGCCGTGGGCGACGCCGGCGATGAACTTGCTGGTCGTGACGATGCAGTTGACCGGCGTCGCGATCGGGTTCATCACGCTTCGCGTCCTCGTCATCCCGCTTTTCGAGCGGACGCCGCTCAACCTCGACGATCGACTCACGATAAAAAACGACCACGTCGTCGTCGCGGAGTACCAGCGCGACACCGACATCCTGCTCGCCGAACTCGAGGAACTCGACGTGGACTACGTCCTCCTCGAATCCGATCGGGAGGAGGCAAAGCGCCTCTCGGACGAGGGCTACCAGGCGATCCACGGCGACCCCGAGGACCGGGCCGACCTCGACCGGGCCGACATCGAGAAGGCGTCGCTGCTCATCACCGACGCCGGTGACCGCACCGCGAGCGTCGTCCTGACGGCGCTCGAAGCCAACGAGGACCTGCGGGTGATCAGCTTCACGGCCTCGATGCGTCGGCAGGCCGCGCTGGCCGAGATCGGCGTCGACCGGAGCGTCGCGCCGCACGCCCTCATCGGCCGGCGACTCGCCGAGAAAGCGACGACCTCCGTCGCGATCGACGACCTGGCCGACGGAGAGGCGGTCGCCATCCGCGAGATACTCGTCCGGCGAAACAGCCCGCTCCACGGCGTCCGGGTGCGCGACTCGCCGTTCGCGGCCCATCCGAAGCTGACACTGGTCGCAGGATGGTTCGACGGCGAGCTGCGCCTCCCTCCATCGCCCGAAACCCGACTCACGCCCAACGCCGTGTTGGTCGTCGCCGGTCCGGAGAGCGCGATCGACGAGGTCGCGAGCGAGGTGTCGAACGTCCGGACGCCGCGCGGCTCGGCGCAATCGCGCGTCCTCGTGGCGGGCCTCGGCGAGGGCGGAAACGCGGCCGTCGACGCGCTCCCGGAGGGTGTCCGAGTCACGACTGTCGACGAATCGGAGGACGCCACGCCCGACGTCGTCGGCGACGTCACCGAACCGGAGACGCTCGACGCGGCCGGCGTCGAGGACGCCTCGGCCCTGATCGTCACCGTCGACGACGACGCGACCGCCCTGTTGACGGTGGCGATGGCTCGCTCGCTCTCCGACACCGTGGAGATCCTGGCGCGCGTGACCGACGCCGAGAAGTCGGCGGCGGCGTTCAGAGCCGGCGCCGATTACGTTCTCTCCATTCAACGCGTGTGCGCACGGTTGGTCGCGGCGGAGGTCCACGGCGAACGAGTCGTGGACCCCGTGAGCCAGATCCGCCTCGTCCGGGCCGACGCCGCGCCGTTCGCCGGCGAGTCGCTGATGGCCGCGCGTCGCAACGCTGAGCGCGGCTGGACGGTGGTCGGATTCGCGCGCAACGGGGCCGTTCACACTGACGAACGCGCCACGATCGAGGCCGGCGACGAGGTGATCGTCGCCGGAAGCGACGACGCGATACAGGAGTTCGAGCGGACGGTCGATTCGTCATGACCGGCCCGAAGTCCGAGGGGCGTCCTCTCTGTCCGGCTGCGGGGCAGGACTGTTCGTCTCTGATCGTCCGACCGAGGATACGGCTTGACATCCTCCCACGGCTACAGCCGTGGGATTCCTTCGGCCGGGGTCTAAACAACCTGCGAGGGCGAGTTCCCCGACCACCGGGGTCGGGGGTGAAGCCCGACACTCAGCCTAGTGTTCCGTCTCTTCGAGATACCGTTCAACCACCTCCTCAGACACCGCGCCCGTCGTCCCCACGTAGTACCCGACCTTCCAAAACCCGCCACCCCAGAAATACGACTCCCGAATATCGGGATACCGCTCCAGCAAGTGCTTGCCAGAGTACGACTTGAACTGCCGAGCGATGTTCGCAGGGCTGTGCTTCGAGTCAGTTTGCACGAACAGGTGAACGTGATCGTCCGCAATCTCCAACGCCAGAATATCGTGCCCGAAGTGGTCAGCAGTCTCCCCAAACAACTCTCGTACATCGTCTTCAACCACGTTGAGAACCGGGTGGCGGTACTGAGCGGGATCTTCGATCCCGCGAGGTACGCAAAGCTTCGCTTTGCTTGACTTCGAACACCACACGAAGTGATACTTGCAGGAACTAACAGAATTCGCGTGACTGCGGTGCTCCTCCGTCCCTAACACCTACATTTATGACAGTCTGAAATGACTGTCAAAGTATGGGTGAGGAAGCCACGAAGACGATTCAGACGCGTCTTCACGTAGCGTCTGGTAAGCGGTCGTGGCTTCACGATGCCCGCCTCGCGTCACGAGAGATATTCAACGATACCATCCGCCTCAAACAACAAGGGTACACCCGCACCGAGATACAGAAGGAAGTTGACCGCGACGACTTTTTGCGGAACAACAAGTGCGCGGTCGTCGGCAAAGCCTCCAAACATGGGACTCCTACCAATCCCTCCTTGAGTGGTGGTACGAACAAGGCGACCCAGATGGAGGGAAACCAACGCCACCGAGTACGGACAAATCCGGTGCGTACCCGCTTGTGATGGCACACACGGAAGGCTACAGACTCACCGTGGACGATGACACCGAGCGCGTCCAGTTTCGCATCAGCCCGAAACCCTACAAGAAGGTGAAAGGCCATCTGCGCGGTGAACCGGTCGCGATGGACGAACTTCGGGACGCCATCACGTCAGACGAGGTGGATGTGGGGCAGGCTGAACTCCTGTACCGCGATGGCGTGTACTACCTCCACGTCACGGTCACACGCGAGTTCGACGTGCCCGACCCCGACACCACCGATACGCTGGTTGGCGTGGACATCAACGAACGCGACGTCGCACTCACCGCCCTTGACCGCGAGACGATGCGGACGAAGGGCACGCTCGTCCTCGACTACGGACGAGTCAAACAGGAACGCCAACGCTACCACACTATCACCACTCGCTGTTAGGAACACGGCAAGACGAGCATTCACCAGAAACTCGGTGACAAGGAAGAACGATTCACCGAATGGGTGTTGCATCGACTCTCCCGTACTGTCGTGGAGTTCGCAGAACAGTTCTCGAACCCGGTCATCGTGTTCGAGGATATGGGCGGTATCCGCGACGAAATACAGTACGGGTCGTACATGAACCGACGGTTGCACAAACTCCTGTTCCACAAATTCGAGAAGTTTGTCTCGTACAAGGCGACGTAGCGAGAGATCCCCACGGACAAGGTGGACGCCTACCACAACTCGCAGACGTGTTCGTGCTGTGGTGAGCGTGGGCATCGTCAGGGACGGCGGTTCGGGTGTACGAACGACGAGTGTGACGTGGTGCAAGACCACGCTGACCGGAACGCGTCGGTGAACATCGCATGGCGTGAGAAGGCGAAACTCGACGGTAACACGACGAATTACCGGACTCACAAAACCCAGCCGCAAGTTCGGTTGGTGCGTCTGTCCGGGTCGGGGCGCGTAAGCCGCCCAACCTCATCCCGTTCCCTCGCGGAACAGGGAGTGCTAGCGCAAGGCTGAGGGAACTACAAAAGCCTTGGGCCACCGCGCCCGAGGCTGTTTACGCACCGACGAAGGTCTTTTGCCGGTGCGTGCGAACCTCGCTGGGACTTTCTTGAGCGTGTGGTGGCTCTGCCCAGTTGTGGGCGTCCCACTTAAGGCGCACGGGGCATGCCATCGCCCCTGCCACCTCGTCAGTGAGCACTGCCTTGCGGTACTTCGGACGCCAGATGAAGTGATAGTGCAGGTTGTGGATTGAGGTCCGTTCTCTGCTGTACCCGCGAGGCGTTGACTCATGTCAATCGCTAGTTTAGTTGGAAGAATCCCCCTCAGGGCGCGCTACCAGGACGGACGTGTCGGACGATCGAACGACACGATCGGTCGTACTTCCGAGAAGGTGCTCTTTGATCCCCGAGCGGCCGCTCGCTCCCACGGAGATCAAATCGATGTCGTGCGTTGTACTGTAATCGACGATAGCTTCGTGGGGAACGCCCTCGAGCGTTTCTCGTTCGTACGCCACCCCCTCTTCGTCAGCCCGCGCGGCCGCCTCATCGAGCGCCCGCTCGGCCTCTTCGCTGAGTGTCTCAGTCAGTTCGTCTGCGATCGTGCCGGTCCCCGACGCGGACATCTCTGTCCCGACGTCGACAACGTACAGAAAATGGACTGTCGCTCCGACTCCCTCCGCGATCGCGAGCGCCTGGTCGATTGCGGCGGCGCTCGCGTCACTCCCGTCCGTTGGAACGAGCAGGTTGGTGTACACGGCTTCCCGTTCGTGTTCCACGGCCTAAAGCGGACGGAAATATACGATCACTGTCCGGATGATGATCGAGCGTGTGAGAACCGCGCTAGCGTCTCTACTTCGCCGTTTCATGCGGCCTGTTCTCGATCGAGCGGGTCTTCGATTTGACCCATCACGGCCTCGAGAGCGTCTGTCGCGGTGAGGAGACCGACGACTTCATCGTCCGAGAGAACGAGCGCGAGTTCCTGCCCCTCCGCCTGAAACTGATCGATCGCGTCACTGACGTCGGTGTCGGCTTCGATCGTCATCGGCGGGGCGGCGAGATCGGCGAAGTCTACGGTCCCTTCGCGCAGCTCCTCTATCCGGTCGACGATCGCCGGAACGTAGACGATCCCTACGAAGTCGTCGTATCCGTCTCCGACGAGCGGATACCGCGTGTAGCGCGTTCTCGCTATTCGGTCGAGGTTTTCCCCCGGTGACCTGGCCGTCGAAAGCGCCGTGACGTCGTCGATACCGACCGCGATCTCGCTCACTGGCCGTTCGCCGACGGTCAGGGCGCTGAGAACCTCCTCGCGCCGTTCTTCGGAAAGGTCACCTCGCCCGAGGATCGAGTCGATTCGATTTCGGAGTTGGGCTCGGTTTTCGATGACCTCCTCTTCGGTTTCGAGCCACGCTTGCGTCATCTCGATGCCGAACAGGCGGAGCGTCCACTTCGCGACGCTGTCGCCGATTCGCATCACGGGCGAGATCAACCAGGCGAACCAGGCCAGCGGCGTCGCCCCGTACCGACAGACCATCTTCGTTCGTTCGACGCCGAGATATGTCGGCGTCTGTTCGCCGTGGGTGAGGTGCAGCAGGTTGATGATGAGGAAGCCGAGGAGCGCTCCGCCCCCGATCGACGCTAAGATTGTGTTCTCGAAGAACGGCTCGAATATCGCGGCGAGAGCCGGCTCCGCGACGATTCCGACCGCGATACTTGACGCCGTGATGCCGACCTGACAGCTCGTGAGATAGATCTCGAGGTCGTCGGTCATCTCCCACGCCCGCCGGAGTCCGCGAGTGTCGAACTCCGACTCCGGATACTGTCGAACGCGCGTCAACGCGAATTCGATCGCGACGAAGAACCCGTTCGCCAGAATCAAGAGAAGCCCCGCTACGAGTCGAAATGCGATCTCCAGACCGTTCATCACTCGGCGCTTCTCGACGACGGAACAAGTCTCTGGCGCTCGCAGGTCCCTGATCGCACTCGCACGGGCGCACGGAGACCGACCCGGACTTTTCAAAGCCGGCTATCCAGGCTGATCCCCGTTCGTCTTCCGTTCCGGTCGCCCTTTTCGCACGACGAGCCGCACGATCCGCGCATCCTCCACTTCCTCGATGCGGAAGGTGTATCCGTCAACTTCGACCTGATCGCCGACCTCCGGCACCCGCCCCAGCCGGCTGAACACGAGACCGCCGATGGTTTCGACGGTGTCGTTTTCGAAGTCCGCGTCCAGGGCGTCGTTCACCTCTCGGACGGGGACGCGGCCGTCGACGGCGTAGGTTCCGTCGTCGCACCGCTCGATGGTCGGTTCCTGGGCCGCCGTGTCGAACTCGTCGCGGATCTCCCCGACGATCTCTTCGACGATGTCCTCGACGGTCACGATCCCCTCGAAGACACCCCACTCGTCGACGACCACCGCCATCTGCTCTTCCCGCGTTTGGAAATCGGCGAGGATCTCGTCGATGCGCCGCGTCTCCGGGATGACGAGCACCTCCCGTGCGAGGTCACGGGCCGCGAGCGCGACGTCCCGTTCCGCGTTCGATTCGGTCGCTCGGAGCACGTCCTTCACGTGGACGAATCCGACCGGCTGCTCTCCGTCCTCGTCCAGCACGAGATACCGCGTGTAGGTCCCTTCGGCGGCGACCGATCGGAGATCGTCGAGCGACATGGAGGCGGGCACGGTTTCCACGTCCGGACGCGGAACCATGATCTCGCGGGCGATCGTGTCCCCGAGTTCGAACACGCTCTCTATCATCTCGACTTCGTCGATGTCGAGGTCTCCTCTCTCCTGTGACTGCGTCAGGATCATCAAGATCTCCTCTTCGGTGTGGGTTTCCTCGCTCTCGGAGGCCGGGGAGACGCCGACCAGTCGGGTGAAGTAGTTGGCGGTCCCGTTGAAGACGACGATCCCGGGCAGGAACGCGTAGTAGAAGAACTTCATCGGCGGGGCGACGATGAGCGAGATGCGCGTCGCCTCCTGGATGGCGAACGTCTTGGGGGCGAGTTCGCCGAACACGACGTGGAGGAACGTGATGAAGCCGAAGCCGAGCGCGAACGCGACGAGGTGAAGCGTCCCGGCGGGGACCAGCGGACCGAGGACGGGCTCGATGAGGTCCGCGACGGCAGGCTCTCCGATCCAGCCGAGTCCGAGCGAGGAGAGGGTGATGCCGAGTTGGCAAACCGCGAGGTAGTCGTCCAGATTCTGGATCGCGTTCTCTACCAGCGCCGCGCCGGGCTTTCCTCGCTCGACGAGCGCGTTCACCTGCGTCGGTCTGATCCTGACGAACGCGAACTCCGCGGCCACGAACAGCCCGTTCATGAGCACGAGAAAGAACGCGAGGAGCAGTCCGCCGACGGAGAGTACGTCTACCATCGTCTCTCCCGTCGCAGCGCGTGCGCACGGGCTGGCCTCCCCGTCGCAGCGAGACCGAAACTGCTGTCAACCGCGCTGATCCGCACCGATACTGCGTCTTTCTCCATCGAACAACCTGTATAGAAGAGTAGAGTTGATAAACGCGTTCATCGAATGCCGATCACTTCGATCCCGAGTGTTGCGGGAGGACCGTCGACGAACGTCGAGCCACCGGATCGGTCTCAGCGCCCCGCCGGCGCGAGGTCCTCGGTGTAGAGCGCGTCGCCGTGGAGATCCTTCAGCGTCACCGTCAGCGCCTCCGTGTCGGCGTCGACGTCGACCTGGCCGAAGAACTGGAGCCCCTCGCTCGGCGGGAGATTAGCCTCACCCTCCGGCGGCGTCCTCTCGAAGACCACCTCGGGACCGAACGTGTCGTCGAGATCGTTCGGCCCGAACGTGCCCGCGTGCAGCGGGCCGGAGACGAACTCCCAGAAGGGGTCGAATTCCGAGAACTCGGCTCGATCGGGATGGTAGTGGTGCGCGGCGGTGTAGTGGACGTCCGCGGTCACCCAGACGACGTTCCGGACGCCCGCCGACTGCATGAACGAGAGCAGCTCTTTGATCTCCAGTTCCCGCCCCTTCGGCGTCCCGTCGTCGGCGTTCGCGACGGCTTCGTACCTGTCGCCGTCGGGGACGACGAGGCCGATCGGCATGTCGGACGCGATGACCTTCCACGTCGCCTCCGAGGCGGCGAGCGATTCTTTGAGCCACGTCAGCTGCTCTTCGCCGAGGAGCGCCGTGTTCGGCCCCGGATCGGTCTGCGTATTCTCGGTGTTGGGGCCGCGGTAGCTCCGCATGTCGAGGCGGAACACTTCGAGCGACGGGCCGTACGGGAAGTTCTCATAAACGGCGTCGGCGGCGTCCTCGCGGGGCCGGATCGGCATGTATTCGAGGAAGGCCCGCTGGCCGCGCGCCGCGAGCAGATTCACGCTCCGCACGTCGTGCGGGTCGTCCGCCGGCAGGATCTCGTCCGGGTACCAGTTGTTCGTCACCTCGTGGTCGTCCCACTGGGGGATCATCGGCACCTCGGAGACGAACCGCCGGTAGTGGTCGTCCAGCAGATTGTACCGGTAGTTGCCGCGGAACTCGTCCGGCGTGTCCGCCACGTCGGATTTCGCCTCCGTCACGACGTTTCTCCAGACGCCGCCGTCGTCCAGCTCGACGCACTCGGGGAGCGGCCCGTCGGCGTAGACGGCGTCGCCGGAGTGGACGAAGAAGTCGGGGTCCGTCGCGAGCATCGCCTCGAACGTCTTCATCCCGCCGAACTCGGGGTTGATGCCCCAGCCTTGGCCGGCGACGTCGCCGCCCCACACGAAGCGGACGTCGCGCCGCTCGCTCGGCGGCGTGCGGAACGACCCGCCGACCGGCGCACTTCGCTTTCCCGGGTTCCGGAGGCTCTCGAACACCACGCGGTAGTGGATCTCCTCGCCGGACGGGAAGCCGACGAGGTCGACGGTCGCAGTGTAGTCCGTCGCCGCGAGCGCCGCCGGTCCTCGGATTAGCTTGGCGTCCGAGAAGTCGTCGTCGGTGGAGAGGTGAACGTACATCCGCGCCGGGCCGTCCGCGCGACTCCAGATGAGTGCACGATCCTCCCTCACGTCGCCCACTTGCGCGCCGTAGGGCGCCGAAATCATCTCACTGTCGGCGGATTCGGAGACGGTGCGTTCGGCCGCTACCGACCCAGTTACCGCCGGTTCGGCGAGCGCCGCGGCCGCCGCCGTCCGCATCACGTCCCGCCTGGTGACGTTTTCGAGCATCGATACCTCAACTTATCGGGTAAATTGATCAAGGTTTATAATATATCTATTTTGTACTCCCGATAGTTACTAGATGAGTCGTAGAGTAACCCAACGCCTGCGCCGACTGCGACCGGTACGGTCCACGATCGCTCCCCTCGAAAATACTTGGTGAACGGTGGTCTGACTGTCGACTGTTTCATCGACAAGTTGTCAGGGCGACGGCTCGTGCCGATTGCACGGTGGCCTCTCCCCGCCTCGTTTGCCCACGCGATTGTACAACGTCGATTGCTGCCCGCGCTGCAACCGGCTCTACGTCGCGGTGTCCAATACCATCTCGGCTCTGGTTTTCATTCGTTACTCGATCCCCATTTCATTCGTTAGCTGTAATCGAGGGTGCTAAGCCCCCTTCCTCAGCGAGCGGCGAAGCCGCGAGCAGGGAGGGGAGACAGCGCCCGTACGGGTTACTTTCACTGTCTACGGCATCTTTACTCCCCGCGCGGTCGAAGCAGGTAGTACGATGCTCACCACGTCTCCGACGGTGTTCAAGCGTGACAAGAAGCGCGAACCGTCGGGTGTGGCCGAGTGTCCATTTGGTAGGAGTGGGACACTCCGAACCACCCGTAAAGGGAAGTCGCCTGTGGAGTCTGGAACCGCTGTGCCCACGTCGGGTGCAAGTTTCGACACAGAAACAGGAAGCTCCGACCTCAACAAGCGAGGGCCGGGTAGGCCCGAGTGCGGTAGGTCGGAGTAGTTCACCCAGCCCAAATTTCGCGCCCTGTAACACGTCTACGGCCGTTCGCTATATCCAGCTCCGGCGCATACGGCTGCTAATCTATGACGGGGAATCGAGAGCAAACCGGCACGCACTCCGGTGAGACAGAATCCGAGAGCGACATCCCGGTGGTCCTCCGCGATGAGTTGCGTGGTACGTCGTTTTTTCAGCGCCTCGTTGCGCTCGCGCCGGACGGTACGATCGCCATCGACGAAGATGGAACCGTCGTGTTCGCTAACGCGGCAATCACGGACGTTCTCGGTTACTCCCCGAGCGAACTCGTGGGCGAACCGTTTGCAGCATTCGTCGTCGACGACCACCACACGAAAATACCATCCGTGGATGCTCAGTGTAGCGAAGAGGCTACTGACCGACTCAGCCTCCGAGCGCGGCACGCGAACGGCCACGAGGTTCGGCTCGGCATCGACGTACGCGAACTCACGCTGGACGATCGCCGATTGCTCGTTGGATTCATTCGTAACCGGGCCCACCGCGGGAAGACCGAACGGTCGACCGAGCGCTACGAGGCACTCGCCGAACTGGCCGGTGATGCGGTTTATCAGTTAGATAGTGGAGGGTACTTCGAACGGGTCAGCGATTCCACTGTTGAACTGACCGGGTACTCGCGCGACGAACTGGTAGGCGAACACGTATCGATGCTCCTCGACGAGGAGATAGGTACCCGGAACACGAACGCACTCGCTGAATTGCTTCCGGACGAGGACGAAGAGGTAGGGATCGCCGAGTTCGATTTCAACACCGCCGAGGGCGAGACGATACCCTGCGAAGTTCAAATGGCTCTTCTAGAGGCCGGCGGCGAAATACGAGGGATGGTCGGTGTCGCCCGTGATGTTTCGAAGCGGAGAGAACGGGTCGAGGAGCTTCGGCGAGAGCGCGGGTTGATCGAACACGTTCTCGAAACCAGTCCCGTCGGTATCGGCGTCATCACGCCTGACGGGGACATCTCCCGGGTGAACGACCGCGCCGAAGAGCTTTTGGGTCTCACCATGGAGGAGATTAGCAATCAGACCTTCGACGTCTCCCGGCGCAAACTATACGATTCCGATGGCGAGTCGATTCCGCCCGAGAATTTACTGTGCAAGGTGTTCGACCACGGTGAGCAGGTGCTCAACTCCGAGTTCACCCTCGAACACCCCGATGGCGATCGCGTCTGGGCTGCCATCAGCATCGCACCGATGACAGACGACAACGGGACGGTTGAGAAAGCGGTCATCATCGCGACAGACATCACCAATCGCAAGGAGCGCGAGGAGACACTCAGAGAAGAACGGGACGTCATCGAACACATCCTCGAAACCAGCCCCGTCGGTATCGGTGTCATCACACCCGACGGGGACATCTCCCGGGTGAACGACCGCGCGGAGGAACTGTTCGGTCTCACCGACTACGAACTGACGAACCAGACGCTCGACGTCTCACAGCGAAAACTCTACGACTCGGCCGGGTACCAACTCTCCCCCGAAGACCTGCTGGAGCGGGTGTTCGACCACGGGGATCGCGTCCTCGACACGGAATTCGAACTCGGTCAACCAGATGGCAGCCGCGTCTGGCTTTCAATCAGCATCGCACCCATCCGAAGCCAGGCGGGCAGCGTCGAAAAAGCGGTCGTCATCGCGACGGACATCACCGACCGCAAAGGGCGCGAGAGAACTCTCCAGGAAGAACGGGACGTCATCGAACACATTCTCGAAACCAGCCCCGTCGGTATCGGGGTGATAAGTTCCAACGGTGACATCTCGCGGGTCAACGACCAGGCCGAGGAACTCCTGGGTCTGACTATCGAGGAGATCACCAGCCGGACGCTTGATGTCTCCCAACGTCAGTTCTACAGCGCCGGAGGGCAACGGGTTCCGCCCGAGGACTTGCTGCGTCGCGTGTTCGACCACGGTGAGCAGGTGCTCAACTCCGAGTTCACTCTCGAGCGCCCCGATGGCGATCGCGTCTGGGTGGCAATTAGTATCGCACCCATCCGGGGCCAGGCAGGCGACATCGAAAAAGCGGTCGTTATCGCGACGGACATCTCCGACCGCAAAGAGCGCGAGCGGCGGATGCGCGAGAGCGAAGCTCGACTCCGCCAGATCGCCGAAAATATCAACAGCGCCATCTGGATGGCCGACGCCGACATGAGCGAGATACTGTACATTAATCCCGCGTACGAGGCCATCACGGGCCGATCACGCGATTCGGTGTACGATAATCTCCTGAACCACCTTGACGCTGTCCATCCCCAGGACCAGCAACGAGTCACGGAGGCGATGAAACAGGCCCCGCAGGCGTCGCAGAACGAAACTGGAGCACGGAGATTCCAGGAAAAGTATCGTATCATCCGGCCCGACGGTTCAATTCGGTGGGTCAATAGCTTCGCGTTTCCGTTGCGAAACGACGACGGCGACATCTATCGGTTCGTCGGTGTCATCGACGATATCACGGAAGTGAAAGAACAGCAACTCGAACTCGGCCGTCAGCGTGACGAGCTCGAGACGCTCAACCAGATCAATACAGTCATCCGGCAGGTGAACCAGGGCTTAGTGCAGGCGACGACCCGTAGAGAGATCGAAACCCAGGTGTGTCAGAAACTGACCGATTCGAAGCTGTACCACGCCGCGTGGATCGGCGAGGTTACAAGTGGCGTCCACAGAGTCGAGCCGAAGACCGAAACCGGAATCGGGGCAGATATCCTCGACACGTCAGTTAACGCCGAAAAGGTACCTCCGATCGCTATGGCCGTCGAATCCGGTGATGTGCAGATCATGCGTGACTTCGATGACCTTCCGGCGGGGATCGCTATTGATCGCCCTACCGACCGAAGTGAGTTCGTAAGCGGTCGGTCGTTCGCCGCGGTGATTCCGCTCGTCTACAAAGATACGGTTTACAGCGTACTCGTTGCCTACTCGTCACGGGCAAACGCGTTCGGCGTTCGAGAGCAAGCCGTTCTCCACGAACTGGGAAAGACCATCGGGCTGGCGATTAACGCGGTCGAGCGGAAGAAGGCGCTTCTCACCGACACGGTCGTAGAGATCGAATTCGAAATTGCGGATCCGGACGTGTTCTTCGTGACCGCGTCGGCCGAGACCGGCGCCGTGTTCGAGATGGAGAGCATCGTCTCGCAGTCCGACGGATCGTACCTCCAATACTTCACCGTAACCGACGTATCTCCGAAGCGGGTGCTCGAACGTGCCGCCGCTGACGACTCCATCGAGCGCGCACGACTCATCAACGATCACGAGAACGAGGCGCTAATCGAGTTCATCATCTCCGAGGCGTCACCAGCCACGCTCCTCGCAGAGTACGGTGCAACCGTTCGTGAAGCCGCGTTCGCGGATGGAAGGGGGACGGTCGAAGCGGCCGTGTCTCAGCGGGCCGATGTCAGGGTCGCCGTCGAAGCGGTTCAGTCAACATTCACCCGCTCCGAATTCGTCGGTAAGCGCGAGCGCGAGCGACCAGTCCAAACGGATCGAGAGTTCAAGTTGGAACTCGAAGAGGCGCTCACGGAACGTCAGAGAGCAACCCTCGAGACCGCGTACTACGCTGGGTTCTTCGAATGGCCTCGTGATAGTTCAGGCGAAGACATGGCAGAATCGCTCGGCATTGCACCGGCTACGTTCCATCAACACGTCCGTACGGGTCTACAGAAGCTCGTCGAAATCCTCGTCGAGGACGCCGATATCGCATGAGCCATTTCGGAGTATTTCCTTTCGTCTTCGACGGTTCGCCCGGAGTACTCCAGCGTGAAAGCTACTCCGACCACCGAGTGCTTGCAAACGTAGCATCTCTCTCGTCTCCCATCATATTTGGATAGTTCGGCCGGCGCTGATCGAACGACCAGGCGGTTAGCGGCTGACCCAAATTCTATCGGGTCCAAACTCGATGGCTCATTCAAGGCGCCACTAATTTCTGCCGGTGTTCCGGCGGCATCGTCGCTCCCCTCGTCGGAAAAAGACCCTGTGAACCCGTTATTCGGCCTTTCAACCGCTTTCGGTCCGCAGACCCCGCCCGCCGTCGACCGCCTAAACTGACGCCGATAATCGGTAACTCGAACCCAATATCTATCGGTTTCGTCCCGGTACGAGCACGGTCCGGTTTTCCCGGGATGTGGTTCACCGTCTTCCGCGACGTCATATAGGAAGATCCACTTAGGTGGATTTTCGACGATCGCCGCCTGATTCCCTCGATTCGGTGTCAGCGGGAGTCGCCCGCAGTACCGATCCAGCCAGTAAAAATACTTTAGGCATCCAAACTTTGCTCGTCGACCCAGTACGCTCGGGCGCAATGGATGACAAACCCCGAGAGACCGACTGGTGCCTCGATGGATACCCCCTTTTCCGTACTCTCAGACGAGCTCATCAGCCCATCCTTGGACCGGTGACAGCCGTGAAGCACGCCATACGCGCTTATTCTCGATGGAGACGCCGGAATGATCAAGGGCGGCTTCGAACTGAAAACGGTCGAGCTGACGGACACGATACAGGTGCCCATCTGTTCGGGTTTGAGGAGGTCGCCACGTGACGCTCAGTGAACACCTGCTGTCGCTTGCCAAACCTGCCCGCAGGGCTGTTCTCCGCCAAGTGAGTGAAAACGCGCCGCACGACATTTCGAGCCTCAGCGAGCGCGAGGAACTCGCAGAGGGGCACGCAGAGGACCTCTGTCTTCAACTTCACCACGTTCACCTCCCGAAATTAGAGAAACGCGGCTACATTCGTTACGACCGAGAGACGGGGACAATCACCAAAGGACCCAATTTCGACGAGATCGATTCGGTCCTCCGCTCACTTAACGAGTATGAGGATGAACTCGTCGATCCGTAGTCCATTCTTCATCGTTGATTACCCAAGGAACTCGCCGGTCCACCCACACTCGTGACCGTTCGGTAGTTCGCTCGGCAAGCCGTCGAGTGAATCTACGGAGGGAGAACGCCCGTAACGCGCTCTTCGAGATCTGTCGAACCGTCCTCGCCGAGACGTTCCGTCGGGACTGATTCGGAGACTTGGATGCCGTCGGATGCTCCTTCTCTTCTGCGTCTCGTGGGTATTCCGTTTTAATATCCCGTCGGTACACCGACAGTACGAAGCATGCCGTCTATCGCTACGTTTCACGCCCTGCCGCGCTCGCCGGCCGTGTATGCTGGACAGTCGAACAGACGCCGGAACGTCCGTCCGTAGACCTTACGCGCGTTCGCCGTCTGTTCGTAGACGTCCAGCACGTTCTCAAAGGCGGTATAGACACGGTCACGTTCGACGGCTTCATCGGACGGTCAGAGTTCGCGCCAGTTTCCCTGCCCATCGGCCTTGTAGGGCGTCCAGGGCGCGGTCGTGGTGTCCCACACGGTCGCGCCGGTGTCGCGCGCGTAATCGCCGTGTCCGGCCCACTCGCCCGTCGAGTTCGGGTTCCCCCGGTTCGTCCCCTCGCCGTTCACGATCGTCCGCACGCCGTCGTCGACGACGTTCGACCGGGCGACTCCGTGGACGTTCTGGAGGACGTTCTCCTTCCCGC
Organism: Halegenticoccus soli; assembly: GCF_002844195.1. Lineage (GTDB taxonomy): Archaea > Halobacteriota > Halobacteria > Halobacteriales > Haloferacaceae > Halegenticoccus > Halegenticoccus soli. The sequence goes on along the minus strand of NZ_PEND01000005.1, from coordinate 467,882 downwards.
TCACGCGGATCCTCCACGGTCGGTTCCCCTCGGCCTTGACGTTCGAGAGCACGTTCCCGCGCCCCTCGACCCTGGCGACGACCTCGCCCGCGTACTCCTTCGACCGCTGGGCGACGGCGAGGGTGTTTACCTGGCAGTCGTCGGCCTGCACGTCGAGCGCGGGAACATTCTGACCGCGCTTTCCGAAGTCGGTGATCCGGAGGCCCGTCACGGAGACGCCGTCGCTCGCGACGCGGACGGCCTGCTGCTGCGTGTCGCGGACGCCGACGTTCGCGTACTGGGAGTTCCGCCCCTCCGCCAGAATGCCGACGTCCGCCTCGACGACGGCGAGGTTAGCGAACCTGTTGTTTCCGGCGCCGCTGAGCTCGTGAAGCGCGACGCCTCCTTCACCCTCTTCAGTGATGTAGGACCTCCCGATCCAGCAGTCGGATACTTCGGTGCCGCTGCAGTCGATTTCGACGCCTGGCCAGCAGTGGAATACCGAGAGGCCGGTGACGTGGCTCTGACTCGGCTCGAAGTGGAGACCGCCGTCCTTGCTGTTGATGATGTGGAGGTCCGAGAGCTTCGCTCGGGTTCCGCCGTCGATCCAGACCGCCCAGCCGCCGTTGTTCTCGACCCAGCAGTTGTGCATCCTCGTTCCCGAGGCCGACGGGGCGATATGAACCCCGTCTTCCCACCCGTACCGGACGATGAGGTTCTCGAAGGTCAGATCGAAGATGTCGCCGGACGAGTATATCAGGTGGCCTTTCGACCGGGTTCCGTCGTGCGGGAATTCGCCGTACACCCCCATGTTCCGCACGCCACCGAAGTTCCCGCTGTCGCCGTCGTTGTCGAACTCGATGAGGTGGCGGTCCGACGAGGGGTCCTTCGTGAGCGACGTGGTCCGGGTGCCGACTCCGGTGAGCCAGATCGACGTCTCCTCGTAGTCGATGTCGGCGGTCGTCCGCAGCCCCTCCGAGACGAACTCGCCCTCGTCGAGGAACACGAGCCCCGGCGCGTTCACGATCGCGTCGTCGACGACCCACGGATCGTCCGCCGTCCCTCGGCCGGCGGTCGCGTGCGCCGACGCGAACTGGACGCTCGACAGTTGTCGGACCGTCCCTGGTTCGGTGTGGACGTCGAGCAACTTCCACTCGCCGTCCTGCCAGACGTAGAGCGCCCCCTCCTTCGGCCCCCTGTCGACGAGATACTCGAACCCCTCCGTCTCCCCCCGTTCCGGGCGGCTCGCCAGCGGTCCCTTCCCCCGAGGGGCGTTTTTCACCATCGGGGCGGGATCCCGCTGTGCGGACTCGGCGTTCGAACCGAGCAGGTTCGGTACTTCTCTGGTCGAACAGCCGGCGAGCGACCCCGCGCCTGCCGCGGCGGCTCCCTTCAGGAACTGCCGCCTCCGGAGGTTGGCTCCGTTGTCATCTGACATCGGAACGCACTTTCAGCGTGTCGATTATTTCTATTCGCGACCTACCGATTAGTAGACAGTCGCTTCTCGTGGCGAGCGGGCGGTAGGCGGTCGTTTCTAGTGTGTCTAACGTTTCTGCCGACTCCCGTCGATTCCGACGGGTGGGTTCACTGACGACACACGGCGACTCCGGCGACGGTGGTGCACTCGCACCGTTCGTCTCCGCCGGGCCACAGGACGACGATTGCGTCGCGCCGACACTCCTCGACTCTACCGTGAGGCGCTACTACTCCCGACTCGGTCGCGTTCACGTGGACCCGATTTTGCCGTTCGTCGACCCAGGTTTCGTCGGCGACGGTCCACCGTCCGTCGCGATACGTCCAGGCTCGAATCGAGCTCTCGTCGACCGTTTCGGCATCCCGGTTCGTGTATGCCACAGCCAACCGAACCCGAGGTGCCTGCTGTGTGTCTCGCACTCCGCGCACTTCGACGGGTTCGTCGACGCGGTCGAACCCGTCCGGAGGGGAGCGGACCGGCGGGGACGAACTGAGGGTGAACTCGCTCCCCGAAAAGGAGAGCCGCGCGTCGTCGGTTCGGAAGTCGCGAACCGTCGTGTTCTCCGTTCCGCCCGTAAAGGTGACCGACCACTGGTCGCTCGGCGTCGCTACCCGTGTGAGGCGGCTGTCGCGCACGTTTTCGAGGACGATGTCGGTCGCATTCGCGTAGGTGACCGAACCCGGTGTCCGTTCGGCCGTGTACGTGCCCGTGTTGCCGCTGGCAACGGTTCGATTCACTCTGACCGTTTCGGAGTCGACGACGTAGAGTCCGACTTGCGTGTTCTCACGGACGACGCTGTCGTCGAGACGAGTGCCGGAAGAGCCCGCGACGTAGATGCCGATCGCGTTGTCTGGCGCGGAGACCGACGACAGCGTCGTTCGGCCCGCGTTGACGAGGTAGATCCCTTCGAAACTACTCCACTGGGCCGTCGTCTCGGTGACCGTCGTGTCCGCGTCCGGATCAGCGAGAGCCCGGTGACGCTGTTCGACAGACGCGCGTCCCGGACCGTGTTGTTCGTGGTGTCGGAGAGGACGACACCGTCGACGGTGAACGCCGTCACGATATCCCGGACGACGACGTCGGTGCCGTTCTCGGCGTACACTCCGCGCGTCCACTGCGTGAGCACCACATTTTGGACCGTGACGTTCGTGAGCGAACGGGATGCCGACACGGCGATTCCCGTCGATCCGTCGAACGCGGATCTCCCCCGCAGTTCGAATCCCCGCCCGTCGAGAGTCACGTTGCTCGCGCGGACCTGGACGCACGTGCCGGCGTTGTTTCCTGCGATATCGCGGACTAACTCGTATCGACCGGGCTCGGTGATAGCGGTGCACGAGTCGATTCTCTCCGGCTGGCCGTGATGAGGTTTGTCGACACCGGGCGTATACGGCGTTACGCCTCCGAGAAGCACCGAAATCAGGATAACCACTGGTAGGCCGTTAACGATGGCACGTAGCATCGCGGTGTGTACGGGTGCAGGTCGGTTATACCTAAGCACTCATACAAGTCTGCGGAATTTCAATGCGGACGCCCGGTCGGGTATGGTAGGAGAAGTGACGCCGAGCTCGCTTATCGGAACTATCGGAATCAACTCAGTCTTGGCTATGTCATCTGCCGCTGATTGTGGACTGTGGACGGATGAACGAACATTTACCTCGAAATCTGATACGAACCAGAGCACTGAGTGGACAACCGCCGAAATCACGTTCGCAGTCGACGGGTACGGCGATAAAACGGGGTCTCGTGCTTGCGTCGCGGATATCACACGCGGTGACGTGTGGCTCTCTGTGTGCGCCGATGTGGCTGCGGAGCTGGCTTTGTGGCGGTGAGCTCCGTTATTTCCGGCGTGACCTCGCGGTCTCATCGAGAAGGGTGCCTAGTGCTTCATCTCAGAGAGGGGGCAGCACTGACTGATCCCGTCCTTTTCGGAACTTTCGGAAACGACTCTGTCTTGGTTAAGTTAACAGGATACAATCGTTCCTTTATGGGTACGAACCCAAATCGAGAAGGTATCGAAGTACTGCCGTTCGGGGTTGCCGGATTCCCCACTCCACGGTTTAACGCCGGGGAACCTGCTCGAATTCCCTCGAATGAGTGCTAAAAGCGATCAGGTGAAGAAAACAGATAACACTACTGATAAAAATGGACAAAATCGTCTTCTATAACGACCAGCCAGAAGCGCTGACTGAAACCGAGTGCACAGTCCACGAAACGTATTCCTTCGGTGAGGGTCTTTGCTCGGCTGCGTACGTCGAGTACGACGCCGAGGAAGAGGACCCATTACACGCCGACGATCACGTTATCAACGTCGAGGACAATCAGCTCGCCACAGTTCGATATCAGCCCGCTTTCGTGACCGATGCACCATCGGCCGTCGCAACGCTCGAGGACGTGCGTCGACTACACTCCGTCCCGCGCGCGGGCGGGGCAGGTGAACGACAAACGGTAGTGATCATGGACTCTGGAATTGATACGGCTCACCCAGTATTCGATGAGGCCTCGATCACGCAGGTCGACGTCACGGACTCTACCGGGGATGAAGACGCCCTCGGACATGGGACGGCGGTCGCGGGTCAAGTCATCCGCCTCGCTCCTGAGACCGAACTCGTTTCGCTTCGAATATTCGGCGACAAAGGACAGACGACGATGAACGTCGTCCTTCGTGCCTATGAGTGGCTTCACAAAAACGTCGAGGAGTACGACGTTGTGAACATGTCCTGGGGGTCACAACGGCAGTCCGAACAACTCGACCGAATCCACACCCAGCTAATCGATAAAGGCGTCCGAGACGTCGTTGCCGCCGGCAATTCGGGTGAGGAAGGCGGAAGTCCAGCGACAGCAAAAAGGGCGTTCAGTGTCGGTGCTTGTACGAAACGCGGAGCGATGACTGAATTTTCCTCGTACAATCCACAGGATGACAACCCCGACGTGACTGCCATTGGCAAGGATAACCGATTGGCGCAAGCGTCAGGGACGGTGATGGGAAAGCAGCTCGAGGGTCGGTGGGTGAAAGCATCCGGAACCTCGTTCGCCGCTCCGGAGGTCGCTGGAATGGTAGCGAAGCATCTGAGCAGCCAGGGTAACCAGACGCCCGAATCAATTCTGACCGCATTCGAGAGCGGTGCTCGAAACATCGAATGCCAGCCTCGCGATGGGGAAGGTATTGTGGATTACAGAGCCGTTGTCAAAACGAGGGAAGTGGACTCTGCGAGCACGCCCATGTGAAATAACTTACGTTATTTCACCAGGGCTGGTGGCTCCACTCTGTACGCTGCGGCAGACTGGCTGAGTACCTCGAAATCAAGTCCAGAGGTGGTTCACGTTCGTTGAGGTCCATTAGTCCAAATGAGTTGGTCTGCCGGTTAGCTGAAGTGAGGCGCTACGCCCCCTTCCTCATTGAGCGACCAACGGGAGCGAGCAGGGAGGGGAGACAGCGTGCACAAGAGCTTTGCTCTTGTGCGCGAACGAGACGCAAAGCGTCTCGTCAACGTCATCAGAAGCCGCAGGCTTCTGGTTGGCAGCCAGAACGCTCCGCGTTCTGGCGACGCCCGCACGGTTCTCAGACACCATCTCCGTTACAGTTACTATCTGTGCGGTTGATAGGGATAGTTCGATGCTCACCACGCTTCCGATGGTGTTCACGCGTGGTTCGAAACGGCTTCGCCGTTTCGTCATCACGAAAGGTGCTACGCACCTTTCGAACGACGACACGAAGCGCGCACCGTCGGTTGTGGCCGAGTGTCCATCTGGTAGGAGTGGGACACTCCGAACCACCCGTAAAGGGAAGTCGCTTGCGGAGTCTGGAACCACTGTGCCCACGTCGGGTGCACGTGCCGACGCAGAAACAGGAAGCCCTGTCCTCTACAAGCGAGGGGCGAGTAGCCCGAGCGCGGTAGGGCAGGGTAGTTCACTACTAGTCCTCGCTTGGAGCCGACTCGTATCCCGGACCGACACAGACAGTGAGTGCCTGTGGACGCGTGTGCAGTGCAAGTCGTTCGTGTGTGCGCCGTTCGCCGTCGAGGCTGAACTCGATCGGTTCGCTATCTAAGCTCTTGATTTCCAATTGACTCGCCTGCACGTGGAGGACGTGCTCAGTATCCTGGCCGAGTAACCGCTGGGCAGTCGCCTCAACGACGAGATCGCTCGCCGGCATTTGCTCGATGATCACCACCTCGAAGAGGCCGTCCTCGACGTTCGCCTGCCCCCCTTGCTTCGTAAACCGACGGACGTTCCCGACGAGCGCACATAGGGCTTCTCCATCCCACGTGATCGCCTCTCCGTTCGAGACCGCGGTGAGTTCGATGTGGAGACCGACGAACGCCGTGGCCTCCTGGACGCCGGCGATGACGAACGCGAACGTCCCGAAGCGTCGTTTCAGCTCCGAAGTCGTCGCCACGCTCGCGGTCGCCGGCAGTCCGGCGATACAGGACATCACAAACGGCTCGCCTTTTGCCATCCCGACGTCGATACGTCGACGCTCACCCGTTTCGAGCGCGTCGAATCCCTGCTCGATGCTCCGGATCCCGATGTTCGTCGCGAAGAGGTTCGCCGTCCCTACCGGAATGACGCCCAGCGTCACATCCCCCAGCGCTTCCGCCTCCACGAGTCCCTGCACAACTTCGTGGATCGTCCCGTCCCCGCCGGCGACGGCGAGCAACTCCACGTTTTCCGCCGCGGCAGCCTTCGCGAGCTCGACGGCGTGCGCTTCCGCCTCCGTCTTCTCGATTCGGTATCCCAGGATGGTGGCCAGCCGGCGTACCTCCTCGATGTGGTCGGCCGTCCCACTAGTCGGGTTCAGGATCAACCGTTTGTGTGTAGTGGTGGAAGAGGTGCCGCCATCTGTTCGAGAAGGCGGTACCAGAGGTCTGTCAGGGCTCATGGGGACTAGTGGTAGCAGCGACGGAAACCGTTATCGTCGCATCGCTTGGAATGGTATCGCGTTACGGGGGCGAGATCATCAGCGGTGGAGATCGGGGACCTCCCCCGGCCCACTCGCCGCCTTCGGTGCTCGGAGAGAAAGAGATCACGCGCTGTCTGCCATCAGGTGAAACGATGCGTGTTCGTCGACGCGGCTCTCACTGACCTGGGCTGACGTCGACCGATTCGAGATCCGGTTCGTCGAACGCAAGCGCGTCTTGGACGGCGGTCGGGAGCGCAGGACGCGGGGCCGCTTCGTGGCGTTCGACTTTCTCCGTTTTACGAGTATTTTCGTACAGCGCTCGGGCGACGGGGAGGCCGCGGAGGTACTTGTAGTCGTGGAGGACGGTAACGCCGCGTTCCGTGAACCCGTAGAACTGCGACGGCAGATCTCGCTTCGTCTCGCTCGGCTCGTACGTGTACCGCGCGAGGATCCCCGCCTCGATCAGCGCTTCCAGCTGGTCTTTGATAGCCGCCTGACTCTTCCCGACCATGTATTCGAGTTCGGCGAGGGACGCCAGGTGCGCGGGATGTCCGAGAATTTCCTGGATGATGAGATGGCGCGTGTCCTGCGAGAGCAGCTTGAACAGGCGCTGCTGTTCGGCGAACGGCCCCGCGTCAGCAGCCCCTGTGTCGCTCTCGCTCATGCGTACTGCTACGACGAGCGTCGCTATAATGGTTCGGGTCATCTACACAGGTTATTCCGGGATTTGCCAAACTGGTTCGGAAGAGATATGGTGCAGTGGTTTGAACTGCGTTCCGGATGAGCGACCCCGGCCCGCCGCCTGACGCTGCGGACATTATGACGCTGGTTCACGAAGCGGTTGGCGGGCTCGAACTCGAACCCGCCGAGAAACGGAACATCTGGCGGTTTGCCCAGCGAGAACTCCCCTACCTCTGGAGTCAGCGAACCTCCTATTTTATCCTCGGTAGCTACCGCGATCCGTACATTCGTCGGCTTCGTGCCGTGCAGAACGAGCTCACGAAGCAACTCGGGGCCTATCCGTTCGTTATGGGCGATCTGGTGGAACTTCCAACCGATCGCCTCAACGTCTTCGATATCATGTTCTCCTTGCTCGCCTCCTACAGTGACTACATCGTCGCCGTCTTCGAGAAGGAAAGCGGCGGCGAGGCTCCGGAACTGGGCGAAATCGACGATCCGCCGTACTTCGACAAATCGTACGTGTTCCCGCGCGATTACGCCTGGATTACCGACGCGAATCTAGCGTCGAAACACCACGTCGTCCGAGCCGCCGTCGAGATCGCGTTCACCGATGGGCTGACTGATGACGAGAAACGGGCGAAGATTGCGTCTCTCGTCGACCGCGCGCAGAACGACGACGTCGATATCACAGAACAGGAGGTCCGAGATACGATCGACCGTCGGAAGACCGAAGGAAGCGAGCCAGCGACCTACAGCTGGGTCCATCTCAACAAGTTCAGAAAGTTCGAATTACACGACCGGTGCTTGCCGTGGACGACGGAACGGGAGCTCCGGTCCGCAGTCGCGGAGCTTCCCTCCCCGACTCCTCGGCCGGCCTGGGAAGACCACGAAGACGCCGGACGATCGTGAAGGCGAGGCGCGGAGCAAACGCACAACGCCTCGCCCTCCGGTCCGAGGGCCGGTGCTAGCTCGGCGGGTACGACTTCTCGTCGAGGACGATCTTCTCGTCGTTGGCGACGAGTACCGTGTCCGGATTACTGTTGTTCAGGACCGCACCGGTGAATCCGGTGTAGAGCGTCGACTGGGTGTCCTCGCCGCTCCCGTTTCGGACGGTGACCGTTTCGCCCGCTCCGAGTGTGAAGTCACCGAACACGTAATTCTGTGCCCTTCCGCCCTCGAAGCTGAGGATGAACCCCGAGCAATCGATCGCCGCGTCGCCGCCGTTACGCAGCTTGACGTACTCTCCGTTGAGGTTTTCGCCGTCGCGTCCCGGTGCGTTCGCCTGAATCTCCGTGATTTCTACCGGTTCCTGTTCCGGCCGCTCGGAAACCAATTTCGCGCCGGGGTTGCCGGCGTCGGTCGCGAACGACGCGAGAGTCCGAACCGACGCGGTCGGTTCTTCGACGGTCGAGACGACCCGGTAATCGGTCTGCCACCGCTCTTGAGTGATCGTACAGCGGACGTAGCCCCGATCGACGTTGAAGAACCGCTGCCACGGTTCGCCCGCCGACGGGCCGTACTGCGTCATCCCGGAACCGTCTCCGAACGAGGAGATCGAGGTACCGACGTACTCGGTGCCGACCGTCTCGGAGTCCGGGTCGGAAAAGTCGGCTTTGAGGTCGTAGACGTAGTTGCGGTGGACGTCGCCGGTGACGACGACCGGATTCAGGTCGGCGTCCTGTGACATGACCTCCAGGAGCGTCTGTCGGTCGGCCCGATAGCCGTCCCACTTGTCACCGCCGCCGAAGTCCTGCACGTCCGGGTTCGGATTCTCGTCGGTCGCGGCCACGGGGACCTGGTTGGCGAGCACGTTCCACCGGGTCGTCGAGTTCGCCAGTCCCTCGATCAGCCACTCTTCCTGTTCGTCGCCGAGGATCGTCCGCTCCGGATCCTTCGCTTCTTCGCTGGAGTCGACCTGATCGTCACGGTATTGACGGGTGTCCAGGACGTTGAACTCGGCCAACTCGCCGAAGGTGAACCGCCGATAGAGCGGCATGTCCGGCCCGTCGGGCATCCGCGAGGGGCGCAGCGGCTGGTGCTCGAAGTACGCCTGGAAGGCGTCGGCCCGTCGTTTCAGGAACTCCTCCACGGGATCGTCGTCCTGGGAGATCTCGTCCGCCCAGTTGTTATCCAGTTCGTGGTCGTCCCACGTGACGATCCACGGGAACGCGGCGTGGGCCGCTTGAAGATCCGGGTCCGTCTTGTACTGAGCGTGCCGAATGCGGTAGTCGTCGAGGCTCTCGATTTCGCGAGGCGGTTCGTGACCCCGCCCGAGTGATCCCTGTGCTCCACCTTCGTAGATGTAATCGCCGAGGTGGATAGCGAGGTCGAGATCCTCTTCGGCCAGGTGGCGGTGAGCGGTGTAGTACCCTCGCGGATAATTCTGACAGGAGGTAAAGGCGAAGCGGAACTCCTCGACGGCCGCTCCCTCGGCTGGTGCCGTTTTCGTCCTCCCGACCGGACTGTAATGGGGGCCGACCTTGAACTGATAGTAGTATTCAGTGTTCGGATCGAGACCTTTGACGTCGACGTGGATCGAATGAGCGTACTCGGGGTGCGCTATCGCATCTCCTTCGCCAACGACGTTGTTCATCTCTTCGTCGGTCGCTATTCGCCACTGGACCGGCACTTGGCGATCGGGCATTCCCCCGTCTCCCTCTAACGGTTCAGGAACGAGTCGGGTCCAGAGGACGACAGAGTCGGGCAGTGGATCTCCCGAGGTCACGCCCAACGTAAACGGATCGCTCCCGAGTACCCCTCGTACCTTGTTCTCCTCCGCAGTAGCGAACCCCGCGCCGGTGGTTCCCAATCCCGCAATCGTTGCCGTGGTATACGCCCTTCGAAGAAATTCGCGCCGACTACTTTCGAGTTGGTTGGGGGTTTTCATCCCAAAATTCTATCAGAAAATAGGATAAATAAATCTGTATAATATTACTATGGATGTGAATTCCGGTAACAGGGATCGATATAGTCGTAGTGATTTTCGGCGCACTTCCCGACGTTTACGCCGGGTTTCCTCACGACAGGGTGTATCGACTACCTTTTCTGAGACGTGTTTTTCGGTCGATTTATCGGTTATCCCGCGGGAACGAGACGGAAGAGGCTCCCTACGCCAGTCGCAGAGCCCAGCACGTACAGTTCTCCGTCGTCATCACGTCCGAACGAGTATATGAGTTCAAGTGAGGTTCGGTCGTCACTAACTATCTCGACGGTTCGGGTCAGCCACTGACTGCCAGTCGTAGAGCGCGTCGCAGCGAACAACCGACTGTCGGCGATCAGGTCGCCGAAAACGTACGCCCCTTCGAGCGACGGCAGTGCAGAGCCACGATAGACGTAGCCCCCGATAACCGACGCGCCGCTGATGGGGGCAGATGAGTGCGGATAGCTGATGATGGGATCGATCAGTGGGTCACCTCGTTGATCGGTGATGGGCGTTCCATCCCGGCAGCTGGAAGCGGTAACGCAGCTGGTCCCCTCCTTAATTCTCCACCCGTAGTTACCGCCCTTCTCGACCAGGTTTACTTCCTCGTATCGATTTTCGCCGACGTCGCCGACAAAGAAGCCCGCCTCATCGAATGACATTCGCCACGGATTTCGGAACCCCCACGCGTACTGTTCATCGAGTCCCACTGTGTCGACGAGCGGGTTGTCAGCGGGGATCGCGTAGTTCTTCGCGCCCTCTCTGGTGTCAACGTCGAGCCGGAGGATGCTTCCGAGCAAGTTCTGGGTGACGTCTTGGCCAGTGCTCTCGCTACCGATGCCACCCCCGTCACCGCCGCCATCTCCAACCGCGACGTACAGATATCCGTCTGGTCCGAACGCGATGGCACCGCCATTGTGGTGGGGGTACGGCTCCGGAATTTCCAGGATCGTTCGCTCGGAGTCACGTCGCGCTCGGAGCCCGTCGTCGGAGGCCTCGAATTCTGCGAGAACGAACGTATGGCTGTAATTCGAGGGAGTTCCCGGCCGTCGTGGGGCGCTGTAGCGAACGAAGACCCGCTTGTTTGCGTTGAAACCTGGGTGGAGCGCGATACCCAGCAGTCCTCTTTCAGTGCCGAACTCGATAGCGTCCTGCAAATCAAGGAATGGCTTCTCGCGGAGGCCTTCTGCACCGTGAACGTAGACGATACCTACTTGATCAGCGATGTATCGTCGATCGGTATGAGGCGCGAAGGCAACGTCGAGCGGCACCCGCAGATTCGTGACGACTGTCCGAAGTCCGACTGATGCGGGAACTTTGTCGCTGGTCGCCACGCCCGAATCACCGGAAAACCACGTCTGGTTTCTTCCCCACCTTTTTGTACGGACGGGGACCTGAGTGATGCCAAGAGCACCTGCGGCACCGCCAACGGTGGATTTGAGAAAGCCCCGCCGTTTCACGACCTATGTAAGGTCTCTGACTACAAAAAGTGGTGGGCGGGCTACCGCCCTGATCAATATTCGGGGACGTTTCTTCCTTAACTCGCTGTCGTATCCCGCCACGTGCTATCTCGCCTTCAGTTCGCTTGTACTCCTTTGACGAGCGAATAGACGGCTACCTGCGGGTCGACGTCCGTGCGCGATCGGAACTCGCGACGGATAGCATTCACGGCGTCCCCTGAGTTTTGCGCTCGCACGAGTCCGATCACGCTTCCGCCGAAACCGGCACCCGTCATTCGAGCCCCTAACACGTCGTCCTGGGTACGCGCAACGTCGACGGCGACGTCGAGTTCCTCGCAACTCACCTCGTACAGGTCGCGGAGACTCGCGTGCGAGTCGTACATCAAATCGCCGACGGTCTCGATCTCACCTTCCCGAAGCGCGTCCACCGCCCTCTGAACGCGTCGATTCTCGTAAACGACGTGTTCGCACCGTTCCCGTACGGGCGCTGGGAGTCGCTCCTGATACGCTTCGAAGTCGTCGATCGAGATGTCCCGTAGCGAGGTCACTTCCCGGTCCAAACACCGATCGAACAGCGCCACTCCCCTCTCGCACTGCGCCCGCCGCTCGTTGTAAGCCGACTCGACGAGTTCGTGAGTGACGGTCGTGTTTATCACGACCGCGTTCACCGTCTCGGCCGGGAACGGAATGTGCTCGACCGCCTCGTCCCGACAGTCGAGAAAGAGGGCGCTGTTTTCGGCGCTGAGCGCGACCGCGTACTGATCCATGATGCCGCAGTTGACGCCGACGAACTCGTTTTCCGCTCGCCAGCAGTGCCGCGCCAGCGTCCGGTTCGAACACTCCAGGTCGTTCATCCGATCTACGGCTGCGGCGACGGCCAATTCCAGCGCTGCGGAGGACGAGAGACCCGCGCCAGATGGCAGGTCGCTCCGCACGACGAACTCCGCCCCGCGAAGTGCATGATCCTGGGCGAGTTGCGTGCACACCCCTTCGACGTAGTCGATCCAAGAACCCTTCGCGTCCGGATCGGCATCTTCCAGGGAGAACTCTCGAATCTCGTCGTACTCCTCGCTGTACGCCGCGACGGTTTTGTCCGTTCGCGGTCGTGCTGCAACGTTGACATACTGGCCGATCGCAGCTGGGAGTACGAACCCCTCGTTATAATCCGTATGGCCTCCGATGAGGTTCACACGGCCTGGTGAGATCGCAACAAAAGCTTGCTGGTTTGATTCTCCGAAGATCGTTGTTAAGAGGTAATCAGGATCGTTCATATTTAGCAGATTATTCAACAGGATCTCCAGTTGCTTTAAATTATTGTATAGCTGGCCCTATTCATTGCACCTACTGGGGACCAGAGACACTGCAAACGTTTTTGACATCCTCTCTACCCTGAAAGATGGAGATTCCCACGAGTGTCATCTCGCTAAGTTTGGGCGTTTGCGGTTTGTACACCGACGAGGTGCTGGCCGGGCCAAGTAGCCGTCACTCGTTTCCTCGACGCGACGTTTCTCGTCATTTCCTTCGTGGTTACGGCGTGTGGCGGTGGATTCGGCGGGGTACTTCGGTAGTTAGCGTCGGTACCCGCCCCGTTTCGACGGTATGCCGTCGAAACGCAGTCAGGGACTCCGAATTTGTCCGATTATAGAATTGCAGGCGAGAAAACCCACGACTGAAGTCGTGGGATGAATCGCCGTCTTTGTCGTGGAAACACTTACGGTACTTCCCGCCGTCCATTGTAGTATCGGACGAACACAACCAACATCAACAACAACCAAAAGAGCGGAAGGTAGACCCCTTCTGGCGCGTCCGATTGCGACTCAAAGCAAGTAACTCCGAATCTGACGACGACGTGTTTCGGTTCCGCCGGAACCGAAACGACGGTTCCGAACACGTTGAGGATAGGAGTACCGGTAGCGTGGCACTGCCAGCAGTCCACCAATACCTTCACGGGACTGCGCTCGGAGATTCCAACTCCGACTGCGGTGGTGGAGTGCAAACCTGCAAACACCCAACTCAGCAAGAACGGCTTGTGGGAAGCCCACGACTTCAGTCGTGGGAGGATGTCACCTGTCTCTTATGCCAGCAAGTGTATTCATGAGCAGAGTTTTGATTCCTCTCCGAACTCGTTCGGAGGCCGCCTGGCTCGAAATATTGAAGCGTGCCCCTACCTCATCCATCGAGATCTGCCGTGGTACATCGAAGTACCCCATTTCGGCAGCATAAACAAGTGTTTCGAACTGTCGATCAGTGAGTCCGTAGCGGAAGCCGAGCTCAGCCTCTTTAGGTCGATAGATGCGTGTAGGCGTCACCTTAACGTTTGTATCGTCGCAATGAGATTTGAAGGCTGACAACGCCTTGTGCGACGGAAACCGGAGCTCTAATCTCCAGACGTCGGCTGATCCAGCAGCATCCAGGATATCGGCATTCTGTTTGGCGATTCCCTCCATAACGCTATTGGGCTCTTTTACCCACTCAATGGCGTACAGCGTTCGGTCTTCGAACGATTCAAGCTGTCTAACATCTTCAACCATTGAATGAGTTCGGAGGTGATGGCGGGTTACCGCGGGATCACCACCGTAGACCCAAAGTAGGGGCATCGTTTGCTCTCCTGATGGAACAACCCGCTCAAGTTCTGCCCACGCATCTGGGATTTCTGCAAGCACGTTAGCTAGGAGAAACTGAGCGGTCTTGATCTCGAACTTACCAATGACACTCATACCCATGGGTATCTTCGAAGAAAACTTAGTTGTGAGGGCTTAGTCATCGAGAACTTCTTCTCTTCCTCAAGGATACCGATATTCGACCAAAGGAATACTGAGCTTTATAGTATCTGCTTCGCCGTTTACGTTATCCGCTTGCACCGAGTATCCTCACATCCATAAGGGAGTTAAGAGACGCCCCCAAGTAGGCTTCTTCGTACTCGGGAACGGGCTGTACTAGCAGGCTGTTTTCAAGGTGAATAGAGTCAAAATACATGGTTGACGGTAAGAAGACCGCAAACGCCAGTGAGAAGTGCAATAGTACGATCTTATTACAACGGAATGTATGTGAATAACAATTAGCACACGGTATCAATTCTCTATTTCAATGTTCGAGCTAAGTGGATTCCAACGAGACCTCTTGGTTGTGATCGCTGGCGCTGACCAGCCATCGGGTCAAGATGTCAAAGACGGACTCGAAGAAGTGTATGGAGACGAAATCAACCATGGCCGGTTGTATCCGAACCTCGATACGCTGGTGCAGAAGGGATACATCGAGAAGGGAACGATCGACCGACGAACGAACTTCTATGCGATTTCTGAGCAAGGACAGGAGTCACTCCGTAAGTGGACCGAATGGCAGCGTGAAACCGCGACACAAATTGTTCACTAGGAGTCAGTTAGACCTCCTCCACGCCGTGGCCGACGTGGAATGTGGGTGCCAGACTTTGGTTGTCGCCTTTAAGATTCCACCCCAGACTCAGCGGGATCCAGCGGCATTTCGGGAAGGTTCAAGTCAACCGACGAGTCCGAAAGCGCGTTTCTTTCGTGAAACATCAGGGGAACTCTCGTTTCCTCCCTCATAGGGCTGCCCGGCCACCGAGACCCCGACTCCAGCATGTTATCGCCGTGCGAACAACGCCGTGCCGGCCGCCACTGGTTGTCTGTTTCGGACTGGCTCTCACCGCTGGCGCAGCACTTTGTGATACACGGGGCCGCAACAGACTGGCTGCTAGGGAAACGACTCTATGGTGTCGCTCAACCTCTGCATAAGTGGTCGCCTGCTCAGAATCCTTGCTCTCCTATCCGCCAGTGTGGAAACTCTCTATATGACCCAATTCGTACGATTGGGCCATGTTCGAACTGACGCTAGAGACTTTGGATGACGGGAGCTCCGTCATCGATGACGAAACTAGCATCCGTACGAATTGATGCGCTCGGACGCGTCACGTAGTCGACAACGCGATAGTCAGTCCGCCACTGGGTGGGGGTGAGCGTGCAGCGGAGGTAACCGCGCTGGTTATTATAGTACTTGACGTTCTCGTTTTCGGACAACACCTGCCTGCCGAAATCGTCCATCTCGACGCCATTCCCGCCGGAGCTGATAGAGGTCCCAATGAACTCGGTGCCGACCGTTGCCGAATCGGGGTTTTCGAAATCTTTCTTGATGTTGTTAGCAATGTTCGTGTGGAAGTCCCCGGTAACGACAACGGGGTTGCGGACGTGTTGTTCGAAGGCATCGAGGACCGTGTTCCGATCAGCGACGTATCCGTCCCACTGATCCATCCGGTAGCCCTCTTCGGGTCCTTCTTCGAAATCCATGGATGCCATTGGCACCTGGTTCGCGATGACATCCCAGGTCGCGCTCGATGCCTTGAGATTATTTACTAACCATTGCTCCTGAGCGTCGCCGAGGATGGTTCGATCCTCATCGAACCGTTCTGAGCAACCTACTACGCTGAACGCGTCGTCGCATGCTTGGTCGGTACGATACTGACGTGTGTCAAGCACGTTGAACTCGGCCAGATCGCCAAACGTGAAGTTTCGATATAGTTTCTGGCTCGATCCGTCCGGCATCTGTGCCATCCGGAACGGCATGTGCTCATAATAGGCTTTGAACGCTGCAACCCGGCGCTTCAGGAACGTGTTGCGCGTCTGTTTATCCGGATCCTGCGGTACATCACCGGCCCAGTTGTTATCGACTTCATGGTCGTCTCTCGTAACAAGCCACGGTGCGCTTGCGTGAGCGGCCCGCAGATTGGGATCAGATTTGTAGAGACCGTACTGAAGGCGGTAGCGGTCGAGCGTCTCCGTCTCAGAGCGATAGACCGGCGGGACTGAGACATTTCGATCTCCGCCATTTGGCCCGATGCCATATTCGTAGATGTAGTCACCGAGATGGATGATTAGATCAAGCTCATCCGCAGCCATGTAGTCATAGGCCGTATAAAACCCGTTATCCCATGCTTGACAGGAGGCGAACGCGAACGTGAACTCCTCAGGGTTGTCATCAGGCGCCGGAGCAGTCTTCGTCCGCCCCACAGGGCTCTGGTGCCCTGCGGCTTCAAATTGGTAGTAATACTCTGTGCCAGGTTCGAGATCGGCCACGTCCACATGGACGGAATGTGCGTGCTCAGGTTTTGCAAAGGCGACACCAACTTGCTCGACAGATTTCATGTTCTCCGTGGATGAGATCTTCCACTGGACAGGGACCTTCTCTTGAGGCATCCCCCCACCGCGCTGAAGGGGATTCGGTGCAAGCCGCGTCCAGAGAATTACAGAATCCGGCAGTGGATCACCCGAGGCGACACCGAGTGAAAATGGATCGTCTTCGAATCGGCCAGCGTCGTCCACCGCAGTGGCAGCACCCGACGTGCCAATCGCAGCGAGTGCCGTCGCTCCACCGGTTCGTTTCAAAAACCGCCGTCGGCTATGCGCAGTCGGATCTGGAGTCGAGTGATTGCCTAACTTCATGCAACTTTAATTCTTATCGACCTCTATTTTAGGTATTATAATATTAATAAAAACACGACAAAAGGAGTTAATAGGGTACTGTTATTCTCTGTATTAGTATTTATCTATAATTTAAATCTGGACATTTACTGCATTTTCCGCTTTAATCACTGCTTCTGGAATCCACCGATTACCAGTAGATGACACCTACCGCTACTCAATCTACCAAAATGAAATTATAGGATTTAGAAGAGAAACCTACGACTAAAGGTGTGGGATGAATCGGCGCATACTGTTCAAACGTCGAAACCACGAGGTTTGAGCTCCCCCACTCCGTATCTGCGATTGTCGTTGCGACGGATTCCCGTCGTAATTGACTGTTCGAAAACTGGCAGTTGACGTGGCGTTTGCCTCAGCAAAATGTAAATCTCCGGACGCCCAAACTGACGGTAAAAATCAGGTACCTCCGAGTCCTTCCCGGGTGAGGAGTAACAGGGGCGTGGCAATCCCATCGGCGTGTCGGGTCGTACACGTACGTTCTCAACCCAGCGCAAACGGGCGTGGGAAGCCCACGACTTTAGTCGTGGAAGGATATCACGTGATATCGAACTTCGTAATATCCTCAGACCCACAGCGTAGACAGTGTTCGTCGATTGGATGGAGGGTAGTTCCGCAAACGCGGCATTCATAGATGATTGCGTCCTGTTGTTTTCCTCCAGCGAGTGTCCTAATCATCCATGAAAGCGCGCTCATCCGAATTGGCTCCTAACAGTCATTAGCACAACCCATTGTTCGAACGCACATAAACCCGGCAGTCAGTTTATTACTGTTCTTCGTGTGTATCAGCGCCTCTCTGTGCATTTGTGTAAATAATGTAATAGAGGTAGATATAAATTATCACTGCCATTTTAGATGCCCGGGTACTGTCTAGTTGAGCCAGTTTGAGGAAAGAGCAGGTCGTTGAGTTAATTTGGACTAATGCTTGCAGACCTGCTCAGCGAGTGCTTAGAACTGGATTTAGAAGAATCTTGGGAGAACGAGCGGACGGCGACGCTCGTCAGGGCGTTCGCCGTTAGCCTCCATGAGGTTGGTTGTTCGCTCCGCGAGACAACAACGATCTTGGCGACATTGGGCGTTGAACGCTCGCATGGGGCGGTCTGGAATTGGGTACATCGGCTGGCTGACAGCGGATGTGACTCACCTGAGGCGAAGCCGAAGCGGATCGCGGTGGACGAAACCGCTGTCAAATTAATGACGAATGGTCTTGGATGTATGCCACAATCAACACCGAAACAAAGCTGCTGCTCGACATCGCTGTGTTTGATCAAGGTGGTACTGATCAAGCGACGACGTTTCTCTCTGAACTTGCCGAGAAACACGATCTCTCGGACGCTCTGTTTCTCGTTGATGGCTACGGCTATCGGACTGGCCTCTTTCGAATTGGGTTGAGCGGTCAGCTCGACTACACCGAGCGAAACTTGATTGAGAAACGGTTTCACACGCTCAAAATGCGCATCGACCGCTTCTACAACTCCTGGGTGGGCAGTCGGCCGAGTATCCAGCGGTGGCTTGAACAGTTTGTGCATTACTGTAAGTTACCCACGACTCAAGTCGTGGGCTTCCGCCTCGAACTATGTGTGAACTCTCAGTCGAAACGAGAGCTAAGTACTGGGGTCGATTCTTGGGCAGTATGGATGTCGAATACCTCGCGATCGAACCGCGGGAACTCGTCCTCGAGCGTCGGCATCTCGCTGACGCGAGCCGGCCAGCGGAGAAGTTGACCGACGAGTTCGACGCACTCATCGCCGATATGGAAGCCGACGGTGCTGAAGCGCACCAGGATCGCGCACACGCCCTCCTGGACGAGTGCGAATCACTTCCCGATCCTCGCGCCGACGAACCGGACGAGTTGGAGGCGATTCGTGCCGCTCGGCCGAGTGGCCCGCGGCGGCTCGACGTCACCGACGACGAGCGTACCGACCGAATCGCGGGTGCATGGGTGGGACGGCTGGCGGGGTGTCTGCTCGGCAAGCCCGTCGAGACGTGGACGCGGACCGAGATTCGGCGCTTCCTCGACGCTACCGATCAAGCGTTAGATGGGTACCTCCGAGCCAACGTCTCCGGCAGCAACGGGTTCGACCTCGACGAGACCGGTGGCTGGATAGACCGCGTCGACGGTACGGTTCGCGACGACGACGTCGACTTCACCGTCGCCGCGCTGGAGACCCTTCGGCGGGCCGGGCCGGACTTCACGAGCGAGGATCTCGCCTGGACGTGGCTGACGCAGCTGCCCGCGGGAAAACTACACACCGCCGAGCGCGTCGCGTATCGGAACCTCCTCGACGGCATCGATCCACCTGAGTCAGCGACTCGCCGCAACCCGTATCGCGAACTTATCGGGGCACAGATTCGAGGGGACTGTTACGGTTACGTCGCTCCCGGGAACCCCGAGTTGGCGGCGGCGCTCGCCTACCGCGACGCGCGGGTGAGCCACGTGCGCAACGGGATCTACGGAGCGATGTGGGTCGCGGCGACGCTCGCGGCCGTTCCGGCCGTCGAAACGCTTCGGAGCGCTCTCGAAATCGGGCTGACCGAGATCCCGGCCGATTCCCGGTTTGCCGACGCTGTGACGACGGTGCTCTCGTGGCGCGACGACGAGGTGGACTTCGCGACGGCGATCGACCGCATTCACGACGGGTGGGACGACGGCGATTACTACGAAGGGTATCACGTTCTGCCGAACGCACAGGTCGTCGCGGCGGTGCTGGCGTGGCCAGGGTCCGACCTCGATTTCGGGACGGCGATCTCGCGAGCCGTCGGCGCGGGCTTCGATACCGACTGCAACGGTGCGACCGTCGGATCTGCCGTCGGCCTCC
Organism: Halegenticoccus soli; assembly: GCF_002844195.1. Taxonomy (GTDB): domain Archaea; phylum Halobacteriota; class Halobacteria; order Halobacteriales; family Haloferacaceae; genus Halegenticoccus; species Halegenticoccus soli. The sequence continues at coordinate 448,160 of NZ_PEND01000005.1, read as the reverse complement.
ACGTCGGACGCGACGCGCTGCCGGATGCGTGGGTGGATCCCCTTGGGGATCGCGCGCGGACGGCGCTTGCGGATCAACCGTGCCCCTCCATCGAGTGGCTGACGGCCGAGACGGTGACTCTCGTCGATCAGGTCGTGTGATTCCTTGCCACTGATCCGGAACGCCTATATAACGTGCAGGATCGTACACGTTGTATGAAGGAAAATCTTATTCAACTCTCCGAATCGAAGCAGAATCACCGAAGAGCCCTTCGACCGGTGATTATTCGGTTGGCGGTGATATACGATGGCTGACCCGACCGAATCGGGGTACCTCGATCGCGTCCGTCGAGAGTTCACGACGCAGACGTGGGTGCTCATCCCGATGGGCGTCGCGTTGAGCGTCGTCGCCGCGTACGTCGTCAACGTGGTAAAGGTGCCGTTCCTCTACCTCGACGCTCTCGGGGTCGTGCTCATCGCCATACTCGTCGGGCCCTGGACGGCCGCACTCACCGGGGTGTTCGTCAACCTCGTCGAGGGTTTCATCGTCAATCCGACGTTCTGGGCGTACACGCCGCTGCAGGTCGCGTTCGGTCTCGCGGCGGGCTACATGGCACGAAGGGGGTGGTTCCGCCGCTACTGGAAGGTAGTCGTCGTCGGGCTCGTCCTCGCGATCATCTCCATCGTGATGGGCGCGCCGATCACGGTGCTGGCTTTCGGAGGCGTCACGGGCACCGGATCCGACGCCGTCACCGCGTTCTTCCGGGCGACCGGCTCCAACATCTGGTCGGCCGTGGTCGGCCAGACGCTCGTCGTCGAACCTATCGACAAGGTCGTGACCGCCCTGCTCGCGGCGCTCATCGCCGAGCGGATCCCTGCGCGATACCGACCAGAAACGGCGGCGAAGGTGCTGGATAGGGACCGTTGACCGTGGATCGCAGCTCTCCGCTCCGGCGATGAACGGCGAACCCGTCGCCTACCACCCGGACGACAGCGTCGTCCATCGTCTGCACCCGGTGACGAAGGTGGTACTCCTGGTCTGTTGTATCCTCGGAGCGTACCTCGCTCCCGTTCCGGTGCTGTTGGCGTTGCTCGCCGCGCTCGCCGGTGCGGCTTCCCTCGCCGGCGTCGGGCGCGCCGTCGGACGGGCCGCGGTTCCGATCCTGGTGCCACTCGGCGTCGGCCTGCTGGTCATCCACGGCCTGTTCACGAAAGGAGCGGGCGTGGCACTCCTCGCTGTCGGTCCCGTCACGCTCTGGCGTGAAGGCGTACTGTACGCCGTGTCCTTCTTCGGCGTCCTCACGGCGTTCGTGTTGGCGGGGCTGCTGTTCGTCACGACGACCCACCCGAAGAAACTGATGGTGAGCCTCACCGAGAAGGGTGTGCCCCGGAAATTAGGGTACGTGTTCGTGGCGTCGCTCCAGCTAGTGCCGGACCTCCAGCGGCGCGCCGGACGCATCCTCGACGCCCAACGGTCGCGTGGGCTGGACACCAGCGGATCGCCCCGGAACCGTATCCTCGCGCTCGTCGCGCTGTTGACTCCGTTGTTGATCGGGGCGCTCATCTCGACGCGGACCCGATCGCTCGCGCTGGAAGCGCGGGGGTTCTCAATCGAGGGACCCCGTTCGTCGCTGTACTCGCTCGTCGAATCGCCGCTCGACCACGCGCTGCGCGTCGCCGCCGTCCTCGGCGTCGTCGCCCTCGTCGCCTGGAGGCTCGTATGAGCGACGTGTACGTCGACAGCGTTACGTTCGTCTACAAGAACACCGAGGAGCCAGCGCTTCGTGAGGTGTCCTGCCGCATCGACGCCGGCTCGTTCGTCGGCGTCACCGGCCCCTCGGACGCGGGAAAGACGACGTTCTGTCGACTCCTTCCCGGGTTTATCCCGAACTTCTTCGGCGGCGACTTCGAAGGGTCGGTCACCGTCGGGGACGTCGACACCTCGACGACGAGCATCACCAGCCTCGGGAACGCGGTTGGGTACGTCTTCGAGAACCCGTTCGACCAATTGACCGGCGCAGCGACTACCGTGCTGGAGGAGGTCGCGTTCGGCCTCGAACAGCGCGGCGTCCCGTCGGCCGAGTTGGAACGTCGCGCGAGGGCCGAACTCGAGCGGGTCGGCATCGTCGACCTCGCCGAGCGCGATCCGAACACGCTCTCCGGCGGCCAGCTTCAGCGAGTCGCCATCGCTAGCGTTCTCGCGCTGGAACCGGCGGTGCTGGTGCTCGACGAGCCGACGTCGCAGCTCGATCCCGACGGGACCGACGCCGTTTTCGACGCGGTCAGTCGAATCCACGCTGCTGGACGCACGGTGGTTCTCGTGAGCCAGGACCTCCAACGCCTCGCACCGCGATCGGAGCGTCTCCTCGTCTTCGAGGACGGACGCCTCGTTTGCGACGCCCCGCCACGAGAGGTGCTCGACGCCCGGTCGCTCGGCGCCGACCGGTCATTTGACGACGCGGTGCGCGTTCCGCCGACGGTCGACGTCGGCCGTCGCCTCCGCGATCGCGGCGTCGTGCCGGCGGACCGGCCGCTCCCGCTCACGGTCGCGGAAACCGTCGAGGAGATAACGCGCCACGCCGAGGTCGTGACGACCGCCATTCCGAATAGCGACTCCGTCCCCGACGGTACGACCCGTGGATCTTCTGTGGATCCACGGATTCGGATCGAAAACGCCCGCCACGTCTACGAAAGCGGGGTCGAGGCGCTTCGGGGCGTCACTCTCGCGATGAACGGCGGCTGCGTCGCGCTCGTCGGACACAACGGTGCGGGCAAGACGACGCTCGCGAAACACCTGAACGGCCTGCTCAGGCCGACGGCGGGACGAGTCGTCGTGCGGGGAACCGATACCCGCACGGCGAGCGTGGCGGAACTCTCGGCCGACGTCGGCCTCGTCTTCCAGAACCCCGACGATCAGTTGTTCCGTGCGACCGTCGAGGACGAGATCCGCTTCGGTCCGGAGAACCTCGACCGCGTCGACGCCGAAACGCGGGTCGAGGCGGCGATCGAGCAGCTGACGCTCGACTCTGTTCGGGAGTCCGACACCTACGAACTCGGTCGGGCCGCCCGCAAGCGCGTCGCCCTCGCATCGGTGCTCGCGATGCGGACGCCCGTGATCGTCCTCGACGAACCCACGGCGGGACAGGACGCCGCTGGCGTCTCGATCATCGGAGAGGCGATCAGCGATCTCGTGGCCGAAGGCCGTCTCGTCGTCTGTATCACCCACGACGTTGAGTTCGTCCGCGCCCACGCCGACCGGGTCATCGCCCTCTCGGCGGGCGAGGTCGTCGCCGACGGCACCCCTCGCGAGGTGTTCGCCGACGAGGCGGTGATGGACGAGGCCGGCCTGCGGGCCCCTATCGTTACGAGAGTCGGCGAGGCGCTCGGTCTGAGGGGGGTGCTACACGTCGATGATCTTCTGGAGCGACTCGCGTGAATACCTTAATCTACTCCGGCGCGTCACACATCAGGTGACATTGCGGCTTCCTGCTTCGGCGTTGGAATTCCACTGGAAGGTAAAGCAGTTGTGAACTCCCCCACCCTCAACGGAGGCGCAAAGCACCGAAGTAGGGCGGAGGTTCACAGGCCTGTGGATTCGGACACAACTACTCTCAGAAATCGCGCTGTGGGTTAGGACAGGGACGGTGTCAAAGAGCAAGGATTCATACCCTCGGAAACGATATGTGCAGGTAGAGAATGGGACAGCCGGTTAACAATCTGCCGTCCGATGTTCGTGAGGCCGTGATCACACGACTCGAAGAGGCTCCCGTCTCGCTCGCGCTACTGTTCGGCTCCTATGCAACCGGCCGTGCCACCATAGGCAGTGACGTCGACATAGCTGTCGAATACGACGATTCACTCGAAGACCTCACCAATACCCATCTCTCGCTCGTCACCGATCTCACACGAATTCTCGGGCGAGATGATGTCGATGTAGTGCGAATTACATCTGTTGATCCCCGAATCGCAGTCGAGGCTCTCGAACAGGGAGAGCTTCTCATCGGCACAGACGAGGACGCCGCCCAACTTCGCGACCGGCTTGAACCGGCTCGTAAACGACAAGAAGAACTCGTTCAGCGCCGTATCGAAGATGCTGAACGCACGATCCAGCGCCGTCTCCAACGCCGCGAGCATGGTTGACGAACAGGCTCGGCTCCGCGAAATGCTCGCGGATCTTGAGGAGTACCTCGATGGACTTCGTGAGAAGCAGGGCGTCCCAAAAGACCGCTTCGAGAACGATGCGGATCTCCAAGATATCGTCGAACGACGTCTTGAAAAAGCCACACAGACGTGCATCGACATCGGTCGGCTAATCGGTCGCCTTTAAGGACGCAATCTCAATGAGACGACAAACGCAAAGGTGTTCGTTGCACTCGTTGAGCTAGGCGTGCTCCCAGCATCGCACCGTCAGGAATTCATCGATATCGGCGGCCTTCGGAATGTTCTTGCCCATCGCTACCGCCACATCGATACGGGAGAAATACACAATATCTATCATGATCTTGGACGCCTTGAGCGGTTCTCCGAGGCAATCTACCGCTATCTACATGAAGATCTGGACTAACTGATCTTACTTACGGAGAGAATCCCGCCGGCCACGGCGGGGAGGATGTCATGTGGACTGCCCCCGTAGATTTTGGCCACGATGATGTCTAGACGACAGATCCTTCGGATGGCGAGCAACCTGGGAGTCGTCGGCTCGGCCGGGTGTGCGGCGCCACGGATCACAGAAGGCGGGCGGCGGAACGGCGGCGGGGGTGGTGCCGGAAACCCGGAAGACGACGCCTCCGCGACGATCGACGGGGGGCGCGACTACGACGTCGTTCAGATCCCCGAGGACTACGAGACGATTCAGGCCGGCGTCGACGCCGCCTCGGCGGGCGATCTGGTCCTCGTGGCGCCAGGCACGTACGCCGAGGAGGTCGTCGTGTCGACGCCGGGCGTGACGGTCCGGGGACGCGACAGGAACGAGGTCGTCTTGGATGGGGGGTTTAGAAGGAGAAACGCCATCGAGGTGACCGCCGACGGGGTCGCCATCGAGAACCTGACTGGACGGTTCTACCGAGGGACCGGGTTCTACTGGTCCGGTGTGGAGGGGTTCCGCGGGAGCTTTCTCACGGCGTACAACAACGGCTACTACGGAATTTACGCCTACGATTCACGGGACGGACGATTCGAACACAGTTACGCGTCGGGCCACCCCGACGCCGGCTTCTACCTCGGTCGAAACCGCCCCTACGACGCCGTGATCTCCGATGTCGTCGCCGAGTACAACGCCATCGGGTACTCGGGCACGAGCACCGGCGGATCTCTGACCGTCAGAGACTCCGTCTGGCGGTACAACAAGGTGGGTATCTTCCCGAATACCCTTGACAGGGCAGACCCGCCCCAGCGATCCTCCCGTCTCGTCGGCAACCAGGTCTACGCGAACAACGAGGCGGGCGCTCCGGCCCTGTCGTCGTATCCGCTCATCGGGATGGGAATCCTCCTCTGGGGAGGATCCGACAACATCGTCGCCGGGAACCGGGTTCACGACCACGACCACTTCGGAATTGTGGTCCACCCCCACGTCGTCGAATCGTCGGGGAACGAGATCCGGAACAACCGGGTCGACGGCTCCGATCGAGCGGACCTCGCACTCGGGCGACCCGCGGGCGAGGGGAACAGCTTTCACGACAACGAGTTCGTGACGAGCCTCCCGCCGAACATCGAATCGGATGGGATTGGGGGGAGCACCGAGGTGACCGACGTCTTCACCGCGCTCGAACGCCGAGCCGAAACCGGCGACTTCCCCGCCGGCGATTGGCGCGACCAGCCGGTACCCGGCGATCAACCATCGATGCCCGACCCTAAAGCCTCACCCAGGTCAGCCGAGAGGGCCACCTCGTGGGAGACGACAGAGGCGCAAACGGACGGCTACGGCATGGCGTGATTCACACTTCGGACACGCCGTGGCAGTACAGGCGACAACTACCCTTTTCGACATACGGGTCCATTGCGGTTGGAAGATCTGGAGCGGAATCCGGAGGGCGGTGCCATGTCCGGCCCGAGGAACGCACCAGTAGAACGCGTGCGCTCTGTCCTCAGAGTGATCGATTCGGAAGCCCCCGTTCGTGAATCTCTGGTGGGTGGAACACTTTGCAGCCTCTGCGCCCTAGCCTTTTTCATGAAATCATCTATGCGAACATCTTATAGTCCATGAATCAGTAGAGTGCCGTAGCAACTGAGGGATTGTATGAGCAGCAACGACACCAAGCACGTTCAGACCGAACTGAGGGAGGACGAGTACGAACGCTTCCGCGAGTTCGCTCGGGAACAGGGGCTCTCGCTCAAGGAAGCTGGGCAGAAGGCCCTCCTCGAGTGGATCGAACGACAGCAGCGGGCGGATCCGAACGATCGGGCGTTTACCGTCCTTGACGAACTCGAAGGGGATTCACTTCCGGACACGGCAGATACGGATGCCCGCAACGAAGCCGATCTCGTCGAGGAGTGGCACGGCAGCGATGAGACGTTCACGCTCGCCGACGATCCGTCCGCCAAGTCCTGATCCAAATGGCAGATCCAGTCGAGACTCCGATCGGGACCGTTACGGCCGAGCATTTTCGACCGGGTCGCGTTCGACACCAGGCCGTCGTTGGCCCGAAGTTCCTGTACGCGCTGTTTAATCCTCGCGATCAGATGCACACAGTCTCGCGTGCCTTCATGACGTTCGTCCGTGACGGCGAGCTCCCCTACCGTCGTCTCGTCGTGAACGACCATATCGTTGATGAGGCGGCAACTCGGCTCAAAAAGCAGGCATCGATGCGGAACGCGGCGGCGTTCGTGACGACGCTCGACGAGAGTGATCTCTATCAGTTCGAGTCCGTCTCTGAGGACGTCTTTAACGAGGCTAGAGAGACGTTCGTCGAGTGGACGGATCTCAACGCGTCATTCACTGATTTCGTTGTCGCCTCTCACATGAACCACTTAGAAATCGATCACATTCTCACCTATGACCGCCACTACGATGCATTCGAGGTGACGCCCCTCCCGTATCACGGATAGGGCTCAGCACGCTCACCTGGGCTAAGCAACAGGCTATAAGATGGCAGCACGTTCTAGTAACGGCAACATCCACGTGGCCACGTCTCCGCAATACAGCCGACGGTGACGTCGCCTCGCCGTCTCGAGGACGAACAAACAGCCGACCTTATCGTTCAGCAAATGTGGTCGAAATCACGGAGCCCCACGTGAAATCCTCAACCTGCGTGGCGTCGAGGTAGTCATTCGGTTCGATGCCATGGTCACGCAGGACGCCGATAGCCTGCGAAAGCGACATGTCGAGGTCACCGGTCTCAGCCGATGACTCGAAATCGATAGCACCGAACTTGATCTCCGAGAGATCGTCGCTTCCGGTGGTTGCCGCGAGCAAGTTGGGGTTGACCGCTGCTATCGGCTGGTGATACGAGTACGTGCCCACATAGAAGCAGAGCAGCTCGTGATCGCCGTTAAGTTCGTGGCCGACAACTCGAATTGCGTCGGGGTCGGACTTACTGAAGCGGTGGAGCGCGACGGTCTTCGTCCGGTATAGTGCTCGCTTTCGGAGCGAGCAGACGCGAGCTTCTGCACCGTCCCCCCGTTGGTAGGCTGTATCCGCCTCCTCGTCGAGCCGTTTGGCGTGACGGTTGATCGTGAACACCGCTTCGAGCAGCTCGTTGGACTGTGGAAGCGGATCGATCTCGTCGTAGTCAATCTCGGGATGGCGCGACGGCGGCGAAAAGTCCACGTCCCGAGGTTCGATATCGGGAGCGGACGGCTGTTCGGAGAGTTCATCGAGGAGTTCTATCCGAGCGATCTGCCCTACGTCAACGCGGTCGAATCCCTGTACGTCGGTGACACCTTCGGCGCGCACTGCGCGAACGGAGACGGTTGGGCGGTCAAACGGAACGGGCGGACGGTCAGGGTATTCGTCGGAAGCGTTCGCAACCCACTCCGTGAAGATGGGCGAGTCATCCGGGATCCCGTCGAGGTGTGAGAAGCCGTACGGTTCGTCTGCATCGTAGAGTGCGTCCTCGCGGCTCGCCCAGACCTCCAGTTTGCGTTGCGGGGGGAAGAACGGGTCTTCGAGGTCAGCGTCGCCGTCGCGCCAGTGGCGGTCGAGGCCGGACCGACACCACTCCGATTCCGGGAGGTGAAGTCCGTCCATACAGAACAGGGTAAGCCCACCGTCTTCGATCAATGCATTCTCGATGACGGCGTCGAAGTACTCAAGAGGGACGGTCGTCGTGGCGGGACTCACGCCTCGACAGGGCTCGACCGGGATCGTGGCCTGCCCGTCGTCGAGGTACACGCGAACCGGTGAACCGACGTTCGTCACGAGTCGGTGAGCGATTTCGTCCGGTCGTTGGCTGTCGGTCATAGCGGACAGTACTCAGTTATTAACGGATGAGATCCGAAGGTATCAATGTTGGTTGTTGGCGAAGGAGAGATCATCGTCAAGGATGAGTGACCTCCTCGTTAGTCCGAACGTACGAACGTTGAAGCGAAAAACGTTGGTCGCAACCTGGTTCGAGATACGCTCCCCTTTCAGCTAAATTCGAAGTGGAGCCTCCGGCCTCAAGGAGCGATCGAAGTGAGCGAGTAGGCCGGAGAGGAAACCGACATGGGGCGGGGAAAACGCAAGGATTAGGCCGTCTACGCCTCAAATGTAGTGTACTGCTGTCCCGGCACATGTCCGGGACAGTAGAAGCCACAAGTAAACTGGCTCCTGTGGTGCGAGGACATTCGTCCTCGCATCCTGTACTCGGGAACGACGACCGCGAAGACACGCCATGTGCCTCTGTCTCCCCGTTTTGGGGCCGAGCGAGAGGACACCGGGAATTAAATCGGCGGGACAATCCTCGCCCCGGTCGGAGTGGGAAGCGACAAACATCGCGCCCATGCCGGAATGAGGACGGTAAGAGGAAGCCGGGCCGCGTCCATGCATGGGGTCGCGGGGCACAATGTCGTTGCGAGAAAGCCCCGTCCTCAAGGAGTGACCGACTGCCGCAAGGCAGGAGGGAGCGAGTAGGGGTGAGGTAGTTTACAGAACTATGACTCTGTTGAAACGCTCAATTCCTGACGGTTTGGCGAGGCTCTGCTGAATACGGAGGATGTACCGGTCACCGCGGGTGATCTGGCTCCAAGTTAGGATGAGCTAGATCGTGCGAGATGGCGACGTTCGCGAGACTGCCCGTTCTCAGACTCGGGGTTGACGCCGAACTCGACTACGACTGCTGGAGGAGGTCGTCCACCGATCCGATATAGCTCGGACGAGGCTGCTGCTGCTGCCGCGCCGTCGACGTCAGGTGGTCGACGACGTACTTTGCATCCCTGCCGACGCCGGTGAACAGCCCCGACGTCATCGCGTACAGGAAGAAGAGGCCGACGAAGTACAGTCCCGGCTCGTCCGGGACGACACCGCGCACGTGGACAGGCTCCTTGGGCTGTTCCTTCTCGTCGAAGATTGGGAGGTCTATCCACGAAAAGTCAGGGCGGAAGCCAGTGCACCAGATAACGTTCTTGACGTCGAGAACGTCGTCCCCGACGACGGGGCGACCATCACGGACGCCGGTCGTGCGAGGCACCCGCTCGACGCCGGCTGCGGCCAGGTCACTCGGCTTCGTGCGCACCAGCGGGCCGCCCTGTGAGAGCACCTTCGGGCGGATACGGCGCCCGATCGGCGTCCCCGTCGTGAAGATCCGATGGAAGAGCACGCGCATCACAAACGGGACCCCGAGGTGACGGCCGACCCACGAGTCGATGTGGAACGGCACGTGGCCGACATCTCGACCCGACAGCCACGTTTCGTGCTCGGAGGCGACAGGGCGAGACGCTCCGCGTCTCGCTTGCAGCCGGCGTGAAGCGCCGGCGACGTCGAGGGCGATCTCGGCGCCGGAGTTGCCCGCCCCGACGACGAGTACGTTCCCGTCCTGGAGCTGATCGGGGTTTCGGTAGTCACTCGTATGTAGCTGGACGATGTCGTCGGAGAGCTCCGCCGCGAAATCCGGGACCTTCGGGACCTGGTAGCTCGCCATCGCCACCACGACATTGTCCGACTCGATCCGCCGGTCGCCCGCGGTGACGAGGAAGCCATCGCCGCTCCGTTCCAGCCCATCTACGCGGACGCCAAGTTCGACAGGCAGGTCGAACCGCTGGGCGTAGGTCTCCAGGTAGTCGGCCACCTCGTTCTTTGTGGGGAAGGCGTACGGTGAGCCCGGAAAGTCCATCCCCGGTAGGCTCGAATATCGGGCGGGCGTGAACACCCGGAGGGAGTCCCAGCGGGCCCGCCATGCGTCGCCGACGCGATCGCTCGCGTCGAGGATGACGAAGTCCTGGTCGTGCTGCTGCAGGTAATACCCAGTCGCCAGTCCGGCTTGGCCGCCACCGATAATGACAGTGTCGTGTCGTTCGATCATGTCTTCGTTCCTCGGTAAGTGTACGCGCCGGAGGGAAGTGATGATGCCGCGTGCAGGATTTCATGCCCTGAAATCTCGGTAGGCCGAGTGCTTGCTACGTGAGAAGCTCTCGGCTGACCGGTTTGCCAGTCCGAGGGCGGCGGTCGTCGCCAAGGGTGTTACGACTGCACGTGGGACTCGAAAGCGGTGGGATCTACCGGGCTCGCCTCCGCGCGAACCTGCTCGAAGACTGAGATGGCCCACTCGCGGGCCGCCGGGGCGTCGGTGTCGATGACCGCCACGAGAGCCCCAGTCTCGGCGTCGTGGCAGCAGATACCGGCCCGGTCGTCCACGATGCCGAGGCCGCAGCGGTCGCCGTCGGGGAGGTGATCGTGGACCAGGACGGTCGCGTTCTCGCAGGCGGCGACCTCTATGATCCGGTCCGGGTTCCAGGCAAACATCCCCTTCAGGGCCTCAGGGGTGAACACATACTCGAACGTCATTCCCTCGAGGACTGCGCCGCAGGCTGTCTCGAGGTTGCTCGACTTGTAGACGATGTTGTCGAACCCGCGCAACGACGAGGTCGACGCAATGAGCTGGCCGAGACGCTCGACGGGCTCGTAGGGGTAACCTGGCCCGGGGTAGGAGACCACCGCGTCGGCGAAGAGGTCGACGGAGAAGCCCGGCATCTCGACCGGCAGCCACTGCCAGACGTCGCGGAGCTTCTCTTCGATCTCCATCGCGTCCCGGAGAGCCAGGAACCGGTCGGCGACGTACTCGCCGAGGGGGGTCAGCCCGTACGTTGGGCCGTCCCTTACGAGCCACGTACGCCTTTCGAAATCGGCGAGCACCCGTCCGACGGTCGGCGAGGAGGCGCCGGTGGCCTCACACAGCTCTCGACGGTCGGTCGGTCCGTCGGTCAGCGTCTCGAGGACGCTGACGCGGTGGGCCGACGTGGCTAGGAACTGGATGTTGTCGATTCCCGCAGTCATATGCGATGTAGGGAGGCGAAGAGCTTAGCATTTCTACCCTGGGGAGAGACAGGTGACTCTACGTTCGAGGGGCTCGGGAGGATCAAGTGGCGTGTTCTCCGCCAGCTTCCCAGCCCGCCCCGATGGCGGCAACGCACCTCGGTCGTGGTGGTGAACTACCCTATCCTACTCGCTCACGGCTGACGCCGTTCGCTCCGTGAGGGGAGGGCTTCCTGCTTCCACGACGCGCTTTGCAGATACAGGAGTATCCACAGGGAGCGCAGTCTCCACAGGCGTTCCTTCGGAGTATCCCACTCCTACGTCTTCGAGGCCGCGAGAAAGAATGTTCCACGCCGTTGCCAAAACGCTCCGCGTTTTGGCTGCCCGCCAGAACCGGCGGTTCTGGCGACCGCGTTCGCGTCCCTGTCCGCCTCAAACCCGCAGGCGGGACAGGAGTGTTCACGGACCCACAACGGCTTGTCCGTCGAAACGCCGCACGCCGCGCACTCCATGGTCGTCCCTCTCGGGTCGACCGCCACGAAGTGCGTCCCCGCTCGCTCGCACTTATAGTCGAGCACCGAGAGGAACGTTCGCCACGCCGCAGACGCCGTGTTGCGGCTGTTCGACGGCGACTCCATCATCCCCTTCACGTTCAAATCTTCGACAGCTACGAGGTCGTACTCCCGAGCGTAGTAGTTCGAGAGCTTGTGCAAGAAGTCGCGGCGCTTCCGTCGGAGGACGGCGTGACACTCTGCGACTCGACGCCGTTGCTTCTTGTAGTTGGCAGAGCCGTGTTGCTTCTGCGAGAGCTTCCGTTGCTCGCGCTCCAAGCGTTCACGTTCGTTCGAGAGGTCGAGCGACCCGACCGCCGTGCCGTCGGTGTCATGGGCGTACGTGAGAATCCCCACGTCGATACCGACACACTTCTCGGGGTTCTCGGGTGGTTCGGGTGTCTCACGGTCCATTTGGACGCCGAACGTGGCGAACCACTCGTCCGTCGGTTCCTTCTTGACCGTGACCTGCTTGAGCTTGGCGTCGTCGGGGATGGCGCGGTGGAGCCGTATCGGTATGTCCGCGAGTTTCGAGAGTGACAGGACAGTCTGACCGCCCTTCTTGTCGAGCTTGAAGCCAGACTGACTGTACGTGAAACTGCGGAACTCCCGTGGCGGTTTCCACTTGAGCTGGCCGACGCCGTAGCCGTTCTCCTTGAGTTCCCCGAGCGACTTGACGTTCTGCTCGATTCGCATGACCGCTGTTTGCAGGACTGTTGAGTACACGTCCGAGAGGCCATCCCACCACTCTTTCAGGGCGGGAAGTTCGTCGCGAACGGACCGGACGCGCTGGTTGAGAGTGCCCGCGTCCTCGGGGATTTGGTTGAAGCGGTAGAGCGCGTGATTGTACAGTTGTCTACAAATATCGCGGTGGCGGTCCAACTCCTCGCGATGGGCGTCGGACGGTTTGAGACGATATTTGTAGGCGTAGTACATCCACTATTCGCGCTCCTCGATGAGTTCGTCCAGCTTATCCTGAACGAACCGCGAGAGATTCAGGTGATTCTCCTGAATCCACTCCTCTTGGTCGTCGCGTATCGAGATGTTCTTGCGCTTTACCACACCACAAGTTACACAAGATATGTGGTTAAGTGTGACGGAACGTGGGCCTGTGGGCCTGCCGTCGTAGAGTGTATGAACAAACGTGCGGCGCTGTATCCCCTCCCTGCTCGCGCCTCTCGTTCAGTTGGCGCTCGCTGAGGAAGGGGACTTAGCGCCTTAATTCAGCTAAACGTATCACAACCCGGCCATGAAACCGTGTATCGTCTGTTGAGTACTATGCCGGCTTCCTCCCACGGCTCAAGTCGTGGGGTTCCACCTCAAATGTCGTCTGAAGAGTCGGCCACCGTTCAGGGCCCTGTATCCGACTTTCCTTGCTTAAGCAAATGCTTAAGTAACATGGCCACATTAGTTTAGTAGATGCTTAAGCATCCTGACGTCAACCTGGACGCGGTCTTCGCCGCGCTCTCCCACCCCATCCGGCGCTCGATCATCGAGCAACTCTCCGAAGGGGAGAAGAGTGTGAGTGAGTTGGCCGAACCCCACGACGTCAGCCTGTCGGCGATTAGCCAGCACCTGCGCGTGCTGGAGGACGCCGGGCTGCTCCAGCAAACCCACGAAGGCCGGGTGCGAAGGTGCGCGCTCCAGGGCAAGCCCTTGTCCGAAGCCTTCTCCTGGATCGTCCAGTACCGCATCTTCTGGGAGGACACGCTGGAGGCCATCGCGCAACAAGTCGAAGGAGACGATGAGACATGAGCGACCAAACTAATGAAACGGTGGCTGGAAGTACCAAGGTCAGCCGCGTGATCGATATGCGGGCCGAACGTATCTACAAGGTGAACCGATGAAGGCAAACACGTACCTAAACTTCGCAGGTAACACTGAGGAGGCCTTCCGCTTCTACGCGGATGCCCTCGGTGTAGAGTTGACGGACATCGTGCGCTTCGAAGACATGCCCACGGAGGGTGAATCCATCCCGGAGCATGAGCAGGAGAAGGTTATGCACGTGGGGCTACCCTTGGATGGGGACCAGACCCTTATGGGGTCGGACATCCTCGAGTCCCAGGAGCACGAACTGGTGGTCGGCAACAACACATACATCTCCCTCCACGTCGACTCAAAAGAAGAGGCGGACAGGCTCTTCGCCGCCCTATCCGAGGGTGGTGAGGCCGAGATGGAGATGGCCGACATGCCCTGGGGTGACTACTGGGGAAGCTTCAGCGATCGCTTCGGCGTCCAGTGGATGATCAGCTACACGTATTCGGGGCAGTGAGGTGACTGGAATGTCAGAAGAAACCGGAACCATCGAGGTAAGCCGTGTGATCAAAGCACCCGCCGAGCGTATCTACAAGGCGTTCTTGGACGCTGACGCGTTGGCGAAGTTCTCGCCGCCGGCAGGCTACACCGCTAGGTACGACCATGTCGATCCCAAGGTCGGCGGAACGTACCGCGGGACGTTCACGGCACTGGAGACCAAGGAAAGCCACAGCTTCGGTGGCGAGTACGTGGAGCTGGTGCCCCACGAGCGCATCGTCCAGACAGACAAATTCGAGACCGATGCGCCCGAGATGCAGAGCGAGATGACCGTGACCATCACCCTCGATGAGGTTGAGGGTGGTACCAAGGTGACCGTTCGCCAGGAGGGCATCCCCAAACCGATCCCCGAAGAGGATGCCGCCACGGGTTGGGGCATGAGCCTGGAGAACCTGGCTCGGCTGGTGGAGTTCCCAGAGGCCGAGTAAGGCAGTCGCAGCCCGGGCCGCAGCGCCTGGTGCTGACTGCCGGTCCGTCCGTTCATATCAAGAATCAGTAGGTAATCACCACCCTACGTTACCTAGACGGGTGTAGTTTCCGACAGATTTGGAGGATTACGGCCTGCAAGATACGCGCATTGTCTTTAGCTCGCTATTCCTGTCACGTTCTGAGGGTTTCAACAGCGCCAGAACTATGTTTGACATCCTCCTGCGCCTCAAGACGCGGGTATGCGCTCGCACTATCTTTTAGCTGTAATCGAGGGCGCTAAGCCCCCTTCCTCAGCGAGCGGCGAAGCCGCGAGCAGGGAGGGGATACAGCGCCCGTACGGTTTACTTTCACTGTCTACGGCATCTTTACTCCCCGCCCGGTCGTGCCACGACCGAAACGGGCGTTCGAGTCGTCCCTCGCGCACTCAGAGCGTCGCTCGTGGATCTGACAGCCCGTGCGGCGCTCCTCGAGAGAGGTGACACCATGGCAACCATCAGTGACAACGACCCCGAATCGATCACGACCGCTGTCGTCACGATCCGTATTCCATGTCGGACGGACAGTGATCTGGTTACTGACGCCGGGAAGCGTCTCTCGCGAGCCAAGGGTGTCGCTGATGTAACGATTGACGAGTTACAGGGTATCGAGCCGCAGCTTTCGGCAACGGTCATCACGGCCGGTGTCACCCTTCACTGGACCACGAGGATCGCCGATACCGAGGTGAGGGCGCGACTAGCCAGCGTCCCCGGTCTCGAATCGATCCACTTGCGACCTTCATATAGGAATTAATAGCTATTGAATACTATATTAATAGTGTAGAAAATATAAAGAATTCGTGAATATGGGCGAGAGTGTCCGAGAACTAGCCGTGGCTACTGGTCTGTCGAACTGCTATACATCTCTTCGAACTCGTGTTCTCCGCGGATGAGTTCGTCGACACCCTCCGAGAGAACGGTTTTACCGAATATAGTGGCCCGGTAATATGTATAGAGGCCGTCCTGGCCGCGTTCAGTGCGTTGGCGTTTCGCGATAAGGCCGACGTCGACGAGTTTGTTGAGGTGGTAGTGGAGCGTGCTGTCGTCGATGTCGATCGCCTTGACGAGTTCGGTCGGGCTCATATCTCCGGAGTGGACGAGGCGGTAGACGATCTCGTATCGCGTTCGGTTTCCAATCGCGGCGTGCATCGCGAGGTAGTCTTCGAGTGAGAGAGCGCTGTTCTCGGGCAGTAAATCCGCAGGGTCCTCCGGGAGATCCTCACCGCCTGCGTGCTTCGAATTCGTCGCCATACTATCTCTTACTACGAGGGCGCTTAACTTAGGTGTTCCCAAGCCAGCATTTACAAAAAACGCCCTTATTTATATATGGTGCATCCGTTGCTTCGCGTATGACCGACCGGATCACTCGGGACCTCATCGTCCAGCGATTAGGACGAGTGACCTACCCACGTTTTCTCGTGTATGTGATGGGACCGTATAAGTCGTTCAACCTCAACTACGTCCTCAACGAGGACGAACGCGCCGGAATCGAGATCGACGACCTCCCGGGGCCGTTGCGACGCCTCTTCCAGGAGAAAGACGCCATCACCGACGCACAGGCGCTCCTTCGGCGTATCCAGGGTGGCCTCCGAATGGACCCTGGTGTGAACGCCTTCCTCGCCCTTGACGTCGACGTGGACACGGATGATATCGATGCAGTCACGCAGAGCATCGAGTTTGCACGATGCAGTAACGCGACGGTGTTTATCGTCCCGTACCTGGGCCATAATTTCGGTGTGGGCGAAGAGGCGGGAAGTATCCTCGAAGCACTCGCCGAGACACACGGCGATCGTCTCTTCTTCATTCACGAAGCCAACGTAACAAGCGCGATGATCCGATCCTCGAAGGTTCGGTGGGACCTCTACGTCGAGACGTATAAAACTGAAGACGAGTTACTCGACAAGATCCGGTTGTTCACCGTTGGGATCATGCACGCCGAACGCAAAGGCGATCTCAAACGCCTCGAGTAAGGTGAACCCTCGTCTCTGCCCTCGCAATCTCGGTTAGTGTGCGAACGGCCGGTGCGTCAGCACCCGGATCGTGGAAGTGATCGTAGTGGCGGTGCTCGCGTACACACCAGCAAAAAGGGTGTCCCCCGGCTATTCACACCCCCGACCGCGCTCTGGGAAATGGACTGTGCTCCAGCCGGTGAGAGCCACCGAGACGCGCCCGTTGTACCAGTTCTTCGCCGCTCCGTGAATCCGAACTCGTTCGCTCTCTTCGATCCACGGGGCCTCCGATGCTTTCCAGCTTGTGAACTTCGTGCGCCCGCGCTCATCTTCGATGAGACCGACCTGAGCAATGCTCGGACTTGACGGCTCCCAGAGTTGCACCACAGTCCCTTCGATGCTCACCTCTTTGCGATTGACGTCTTCGAGCTTTCCGATAGGGACCACCTGCCCCGGCGCCGTCTGCAACTCCTCAAATACTCCGACGACCGCACTCATCAGGTCTTTCCCATCGACCACGGCTTCACCCAGCCGCCGGCCAATCGCCGCTCGCGACCAGCCATCCAGCTTTTCGGCCAGCCGCATCGACTGTGTGTTCACCGCCACCAACTGCTCTTGGGTGAGTTCTGCACGAGGATCGTCTCGCTCCGGGTCCGCCCACGGGTCCACGCTCGCCGCCCGCTTCTGGAACGCTACACGCCGCTCAGCGCTCCGCTTCGACGCGATGTCTCGCGTCCGCTTCTCCCGACCGTCTTGCGTTCCTAGTTCGGCCTGGGCACTGATGCGCTCTAGCTCAGCCTCTCGCGCCCGAATGCGCTCTTCCTGTTCGAGGGTCGCACCGTAGATCCGCTCGTCATTGGTGTCGACCATCCCGTCTGGGTGGTTCGTATCGACCTTTGCCTGCACTTCCATCTGCACCGTTGCCTTGAACTTCGGCGTCTCGTCGACGACCTCGAAACCGTCCTCGTCGACCGCCGCGTCCTCGTGTTTCTCGAATGCCTGTTCATCGACCGAAACTACATCAGTGGTAACGTTCTTACTTGACATTGGTACTCACCAGTACCGTTGAAGGCGCTCACGCGCCCGACACCGCGATGCTCCACCATTGCGGTTTTCCGACGACACCGACCGACAGACCCATCTGCGCGCGCTCGCTCGCGCCCGAGTGAGGAGACGCATCTAGCACCGCGCTTGGTGCTGGCGCGAGGGCACATGCACTTTAGCCCGGAACGGCGACCGAGCAACGCGAGGGCGCCGCATGCCCGGAATGGTCGGTCGCGAGCGACGCGGAGGTCCCGCGAACGAAGTGAGCGGGACGTCGGTGAGCTTTGCTCACCGGAAGGCGGCACGCGGCGAGCGGGGCGGGCCGTTGAGAAGCGCCCGTCCATCCGAGTTCGACGCTCAGCGAATCAGTCGACATCCTGGTGGACTCAAACTGGGCGAGGCCGTCTCGGTCACTGGGAGAGCGTTGCTCTCCCAAGCACACAGCACTTTGCGCCGTGAACGTCCTCCGACCCCGTTAGCACCGAGTGTAACGAGGCGCGCAGCGTGGTCTTCGTGAGCCCAGCGAACGAAGTGGTGGTACTCCTGACTACCGATTCTTGCACTTGGATTCCGAATGTATTCGCATCCAGTCTGTTCACGAGAGGGAATGGAGTTTAACCTCCCCAGAGGGAGTGGGGTTCTGGTTGTGATCCTCATCAACGTTCGAGGTAGAGCGAGTACAATACGATCGCTAGGCCAATTGCCACGAGGATGCTATTGATCAGGATGCCCATCTCCAAGGTGACGGAGAGAATTTGATGGGCGATGCCTGCGAGCAGCACGCCGAACGTGATGACACCGAACCCGATGCCGAGAACGCGAAGCGATGGTGTTCCGGTGTTCCAATAGGCTCTAAACGCGATATAGGTGATTCCGCTTCCGAGGAGTAGAATCACCGTCTTGACGACGACGATGGCTGTTTCTATCCAGATCATAGTTCGTCCCCCATCTTCGACCAGATGTCCGCAAGCCGTTCGTCGGCATTCCGTGGCGGCCGCTCGACGGTCACTGAGAAGTCGTTATCCTCGTCCATGGAGATCAGCACATCGTCGAAGTCGCGTTCGTATTTCGTGGTTCGACCCCCGCCGGGGTTGATCGTGTCCTGCTCGCGGACGAGCGAGGCGTCGCTGAGGAGTTCGAGTTTTCGGTACACCGTTGATTTGGGGATGTCACAGGTCTCGATGAGTTCAGTTGCAGTCATGGGTTCAGCTGTTTCACGGAGGATAGCCCGACAGTCGGCGTCGTCCAGCGCATCAAGGACAGCCTGCAGCGATGGAGAGTCCTCAGATAACGCTGAATCACGCACCATTGTCTGATTTTGGCAGGTACTCGGGATATGCTATCCGATTACGATTCACCAGGCGAGGAGTGGAATCAGTCTGCGAACGCTGTCGTCCCACAGGGATTACAACTCGGAGCTGTCTCCAATCCGCCGTTTTCCGTCGTCAGTAATCTCGTAGAGGCCTCGACCGACTGGATGGATCTGGCCATGCTCATAGAGTTGGGCACACGTTTGGTCGACCGTGATCGGATGGCAATCTGCAGTGCGGGCGATATCCATGACATGGAGCGGCGACTCCGCGCCGAGTATGGCAAGGACTTCCCGGTCGAGTTCGCGACCAATTTCACTCATCACATCCGTTGCTCAGCCAGCGGTCGCTCCCTTCTCGTGACGCGATTCTGCGTACTCGGTCATCACGCATAGCCTCCGCTCTATGCGTAGACCTCCAGCAGTTCCTGGTAGCGATTCCGAATCGTGACCCGGCTTACGTGGGCCGCGTTGCTCACCGTCTCCTGTGTCAGCTGTTCGTTCGTGAGGTGCGTCGCCGCGTAGAGTGCCGCCGCGGCGAGACCGGCGGGACTTTTCCCACTATGGGCGCCCTCTGCCTTTGCCGTGGTGAGGAGATCGCGCGCCTGGCGCACGGCCTCGTCGCTCACATCGAGTGCTGACGCGAACTGGGGAACGTATTCCAGCGGATCCGCTGGTTTGATCTCCAGTCCAAGTTCTCTGGAGACATACCAATAGGCCCGCTGAATCCGGATTTCTGCGACACGACTAACCTCAGCGAATTCAGCCAACTGTCGGGGTGTCCCGTGTTGTCTGGCTGCGGCGTACAGTGCGGCTGTTGCCATGCCTTCAATGGACCGTTCCGGTAGAAGATCTTCCTCGACTGCACGTCGATAGATCACTCCTGCCGTCTCTCGGACTGGGTCCGGGACATCGAGAGCGGATGCCATCCGACTGATCTCGCCGAGTGCCTGTTTGAGATTTCGCTCGTGGGCGTCTTTCGTCCGGAACCGTTCGTCCCACGTGCGAAGGCGCTGGAGGCGAGCTCGCTTCCGGCCAGCTACCGATTGGCCGTACGCATCCTTATCTTGCCAGCTAATCGTCGTACTGAGCCCCTTATCGTGCATGAGTTGTGTGGTTGGCGCGCCGACGCGGCTTTTCTCGTCTTTTTCGCCAGTATTGAACGCCCGCCACTCCGGCCCCCAGTCGATGGAATCCTCGTAGACGACCAAGCCGCACTCTTCGCAGGTCGTTTTTCCGTGCTCATCGTCATGCACAATCTGCCCGTCGCACTCCGGACACGATGAGAGCGACTGAGATTCGGTGGCCGACTGCCCGTCATCTGTGCGGCCGTCTTCGATATCGAGTTGCGTTTTAGCTGTAATCGAGGGTGCTAAGCCCCCTTCCTCAGCGAGCGGCGAAGCCGCGAGCAGGGAGGGGAGACAGCGCCCGTACGGGTTACTTTCACTGTCTACGGCATCTTTACTCCCCGCGCGGTCGAAGCAGGTAGTACGATGCTCACCACGTCTCCGACGGTGTTCAAGCGTGACAAGAAGCGCGAACCGTCGGGTGTGGCCGAGTGTCCATTTGGTAGGAGTGGGACACTCCGAACCACCCGTAAAGGGAAGTCGCCTGTGGAGTCTGGAACCGCTGTGCCCACGTCGGGTGCAAGTTTCGACACAGAAACAGGAAGCTCCGACCTCAACAAGCGAGGGCCGGGTAGGCCCGAGTGCGGTAGGTCGGAGTAGTTCACTCATGAATGCTGGAGTTCAGTACCTACGTCCACTCACTCTGAATGGGTCTCTCTAGCAATGAGAGGGGTCGGCAGCCGAAGAGTATGTGGCGGATTCCCAAAGTCTGGGATTCCGCCAATATGATTTACCGTTGTTCCCACCCTGGTCTCGGTGACCCTGGAAGATCATCTGTAGCGTCGAGTAACTCTTCCTCAGTCGTCCAGGGATAACATCGCCCATGGAGTTCGAAGAGACGGAAGTCATTCAGATGCACCCAGCTGTACGACGGAACCTCGATATCGTGTTCCTCAAGTGTGGTCCTCACCGCACCGACCGAGATGTCGATCCCAGCTTGGTTTGCTCGTTCGACGAGCGCCTCGAGTTCTGCAGTCTTCGTCTTGTCATCGATGTCGGTGGCAGCTCTGATCTGCGCAGCCGCAGCGACTACATCACGTTCGTCAGTGAGGTGATCTTCCGTTTCCCCCTGGTAGGCACGCGGGAGGGCGTACGCCTTTTCGAAGTACTCGGTTTCGCCCAGTTTGCCGAGTTCGTTGATCTCCCCACCCGCGTCTTGCTCGAATACGGCAGCCACGTAATCACAGAGTGTCGCCGTGATATGGAACTTCACGCGGAACTCCGGAAGTCGGGGAAGCTCAATGTCCGAGAGGTCTCCGATGAGGAAGGCATATGTTCCGTATCGGCGGTTCAACCGATCACTGACCGCCCGTACTCGGCGGAGATACGGATCACGATAGCTCCCGAGGACGAGATATGCGGTTTGATCACGGTCGTAGATTGCCGGCGTCTCACTGTTTGCCCACGAGAGGATTCGCACGGCCTCCGTCGACCCGACGTCGAGCCCGCGTAGAGCCTGCTGCACAGCCTTCATGATCTCGCTCGAATTTGGGGGAACGGATGGAGAACTCATACGCAGGAACTGCACTGGCTGGGTAAAAGGCGTTTCTAACTGACTCAGTGTTTCGGCGATTCTATTGACTTGTTCAACCCAAACCGTTATGCAGTCGAGCCCACTACTCTACAGTATGAGCGACACGGCACCGGAAGGGTTCGAGGATCCCTTCGCCGAGCAGCAGCGAATGCGTGAGCTGCTCTCCCAGGAGACGCGCCATCTCATCTTGCAGTTGATCCTCGGTCACCCAGCACACCTCGCGTCGTTGGCCGAGCTCGACTACATGATTCCGAAGAACGAGGCAGCCATCCTCGACCAGCTCGAGACACTCCAAGAGGCAAGAATCCTTGACGTCTACGTGCACGAACCCAACGTGTCGACGCGAGACCTCCCGTCAAAGTTCTGGGGACCGACCGAGCGCGGGGTTGAGATTCTCTACGAGCATAACTTCCTGCGGGGCGTTCCGATTGCGCGCGCGGTCTACGAGGAGACGAAAAAATCCGAGCGGGTGCAGCGCCACGAGAACGCACCACGACCGACGCTTCCCGAAGCCGTTAGAGAGGCACTCGAATTCGACGAACCGAATGTGGAAGCGGCTGAAGCTCCCTAGCGGTCTGTTTAGAGAGTTTGGAGAAGAGGAGTATCAATATTGCGAGCGAAACGAGGCGCGACCGAAGGGAGTGCATCGAAGCGAACGGTGGCCGAAGGGGAGCCGTGAGCGACGCGGAGGGCGGCAACGGCGAGCGGGGCGGGCCGTAACGATTGGCAGGGAACCTACGGAGATATATTAAGTAGGAACGTGAAGTACTACCATGCCCAAACCGGATGACTCCTCTGTCGAAACAATCGACCTCGAAGAGATCAGAGAGTACCTCGCTCAAACCGAGGTCATCTTCGCAGTACTGTTTGGGTCACATGCAAATGGAACAGCAGACGAGTCATCGGACGTCGATATCGCACTTCGGTTCCCAGACGAGCTGTCCGAAGCTGAACGGTTCCGCCGGCGCAACCGTATTGACGCGGACCTACAGGCATACGCAGATGGATTCGTCGACGTGAGCGACATCGAGTCGCTGCCAACTCATGTTGCGCGTACTGTGCTCCGAGATGGTGTTCGTCTCGTTGGTGACCAGAAGGACGTAGACACCTACAAACAGGACGTTGAGGTCGAGTATGACGCAAGCGCGAGCGAACGAGAAGAAGAACGGCGAGAATTTATCGATCGGCTAGCTCGTGGTGACGTCTAGATGGTCGATGAGGAGATTGTCGTTGACAAGCTTCAATACATCAATGAGTACACGAACGATCTAAAGCAGATGCGGGGAATGTCCAAAGCGGAGTACGGTAAACTACCCCTCCCTGCTCGCTCGACCCATACGGGTCTCGCTCCCGGAGGGAGGGGCTTTCATGTGGACTCCCGGCGATCAGTCCGAGGCTAAGGCCTGCGGTCCGTCGTCGGTCATCGTCCCACGATTCACACGCACGTCTACTGGTGCGTCTCCGCCCAGGGACTTCTGCCCCGAACGGAGTCTGTGGTACTGCTGACGGGCGTATCGTAGCCCGATGTTCTTCGCTCCGTTGTAGTCTGCGTTCACCGCGTAGCCGCACTTCTGGCAACAGAACTCGGTGCCAGAGCGGTTCGCCTTCGCCGTGAACCCGCACTTCGAGCATCGTTGTGAGGTGCTCTCATCTCTGTAGCAAGCAAGCGATACTGGTGTTTCCGTCCACGTCGGGACGGACACCGACAAGATCCACTAGTAGCTCTCGGAGGAAGCGCCAGTAGTGACCGTGTTTTCCTCTGAGCTACTTAAGTGAGTGAACAACACACCAGAGTGTTCTCAGGACTGACGTCGTCCCTCTCGGAGGTCTGTTCAAGCGTGAGCTCAATCTGGTGGACCGTGTTGGCGCCACACTCTGACAGTGCCTCACCGCTTCAGTTGGGTCAAGGTCAAGCAGATCCATCGTCGTCACCACTTCTGAGGGCTGGTTGAGTGCCCTTAATTGCTGGTCTGAGACCGGACAACGCTCTCCCCAGGGAGCGTTACGAGGGTATTTAGCACCTGTAGGAGGCAATCTCTCCGCACACGCAGGTGTCTCGCACAGGATCCTCACTCACGGAACTCCGTTTCCTTCCTGAGAGAATGCCTGTGTCTCTGCGACCTAAGTACAGTCTCGCCTCCCCATTGAGTCTTGAGTGCCTCCACATCGTCGTGTTGAGGTGTGTCTCCGAAAAGACTTTCACCGGGAACGCTTTCCCATGGCCGGCATGGGTCTCCTTACCATGAGACCCATGGACAGAGAGATGCCACAAAGAACCGCGTGCAACTGTCCACAGCTACTCCGAGCTGACGGCCCGTGATCACCGCAAAGTTCACCCTTCAGGTTCCGTTTCTCCAAGAGTCGCTTGCCGCGGTTCCAGACATGGAGTTGCGGATCGAGCCAGGACAATTCCCGTTCGTTGGCGAGAAGACGATTCAACTCCTTGTCTGGGCCTCAGGGGACGACTTCGAGCGCTTTGAAGCACAGGCGCGCGAGAAGCCACTCATCCAGGAGATTGCTACATTGACGACGGAGGGCTCGTCTCGACTCTACCGGGTTGAATCAGAACACGAGGAGCTACGATCGCTCTTTCGGATTCTCTTCTATGATCACGATACCGTTCTGAAACGAGGGACGGTCACTGCAGCCGGTTGGCAGTTTTGGCTCCGCGCAGTCGATAGAGACGCCATCTCAACCGTCGCGACAAAACTCCACGAGCACGGGATCCAGGCAGATTTTAGCGCGATCTATACAGAGCACGGCGGTGAAGACGTCACCGCGAACCTCACTGATGGCCAATACGACGCGCTGGTCACCGCCTATACCCGTGGGTATTTCGACGTCCCACGTGCGGTAAGTCAACAAGAGCTTGCAGCCGACCTCGGGATTTCAGGCCAGGCCGTCTCTGAACGACTGCGGCGCGCGGTCAGAGCTATCCTCGATGATACACTTGCTCTCTCTATTGATCACGAAGATTGACCTCCTCCCACGACTACAGTCGCGGGATTCCCACGAGCGACGGCCCGTTGAGTTGGGATGGGTACGGTTCGCACACCGACGAGGTGCTGGCCGGGCCAACCGGCCGTTACTCCTCTCCTCAAACCGGACGCCCCCACCGTTTCCGGCAGGATACGACCGAGTGTGACCGGATTCGGAGGTACCTGGGTATTTAGCGTCGGTACCCGACGTGAGGTATCCCGAAGGGGTACTTCGAGCCTTGGTCGGGAGGTCCGAGTTTGTCCGATTGTCCCGGTTTGGGCGCGGACGTGCCGCGTCGGATGACCAGAGAACCGCGCGGAGAGTACCTAAGCCTTCGCTGCGCACTGAAAGGAGACGACGACGGCGATTCATCCCACGACTTGAGTCGTGGGTGGATGTCAAAGGCGCGAACACCGCCTCACTGGAGCCAACCACATTGCTCCTGAGATACTCTCCGAACGTCCCTCAAGTACGTACAGACGTACCCTCCACCTCAATCGCTGATTCGCACGGCGACAACCTCAGGAGTGACTAGCGCCTGTGTATACCTGATGACGATTAGTACGGAATTTACGCTTCCTGTCCATGGATTCCCGCTTGGGCGTGCTCTAGAGGAGCTTCCTGACATTCGCATCGAACTCGAACAAGTCGTCCCCAGCGAAAATGGATTCATCCCCTTCTTTTGGGTGTGGAATAACGAGAGCCCCGCCCAATTTGAAGCAAGTCTCGACAGTGTGGATGAACTCTCCTCATTGGCGCTACTCGATACAGTCGAAGACGGCGCACTGTATCGTGTTTCATGGGCCAACCCAACCGACGGATTCATTCATGGAGTATCCGCCACTGGAGCGGTGATTCTCGGCGCGATCGGAACAGAAACGGGCTGGACTGTTGATCTGCGGTTTACGACACACACTCAGCTCCGTGAGTTCCAAACGTACTGTGCTGATCATAAGGTCTCGATTGAGCTGAAGTATCTTCATACGAAGCCGGAGGCCCAACTCGCAGACCAATATCGACTGACCGAGACACAATTTGAAACGCTCCTCGAAGCCTACAAGAGAGGGTACTACACCGATCCGAAAACGATCACCCAGCGTGATCTCGCTGAGCACTTTGGGGTCTCCCAGCGCGCGATTTCGAAACGTCTCCAACGTGGTTACGCCCAGCTGATCAAACACACAATCGCCGGAGAACCCCAACCAACCTAAGGTTCCTCCCCCGAATAACGAGTTCACAATAGAACCAGACGATACTCACCTCCCGTCCCCTTTTATTCGATGAAATGCACTCGCGGTTAGCTTTAATCGAGGGCGCTACGCCCCCTTCCTCAGCGAGCGCCAACCGAAGGGAAGGCGCGAGCAGGGAAGGGAGACAGTGCCCGCACAGTTCACGTTCACTGTCTGCGGTATCGTTACTCCCTGCGCGGTTGAAGCGGGTAGTAAGACACTCACCACTGTTCCACTGGTGTTCAAACGCGACAAGAAGCGTGCATCGGTTGGTGTGGTCGGCGTGTCGAATCGGGAGGAGTGGTTCACTCCGAACCGGCCCACGAGGGAAACGCCTGCGGAGACTCGGACCGCTACGCTCGTCCGTGCGACGGGTGCACGTCCTGTCGCAGAACCAGGAAACTCCGACCTCAAGGACCGAGCGCCTTCGGCGCAAGGGAGTAGGTCGGGGTAGTTCACTAACTCCCTCACCCGGAGCTGACTCAGTTGGTATCATCACTGATGCTCGCTCACAGGCAATTATTCTCGCACTTGCCGAACACGACGGAGAGATGTCGCTTTCCGACCTCTCCAAGGAAGTGCTGAAGAGAGAAGCAACTCACAATCTACCCGCTCACACACCGCGCTCTTCTAGTCCCCCCTTCTGGCTGGTGTGTCTTCTCAGCGGTGGGGGACTTATCGGTATTGGTGGCTCAGCACTGCAACTGGCCGCACTTTCCACCTTCACAACTGTTCAATGGGCATCGCTCGTCTTTGCCGCTTTTATCTGTCTCAGTTACCAATCTTTCAAAGGAACAAATGCGTTTTCACCAAGAGTGAGAAGTGAAAATTTGCCCCATAATTCACCGGACGAAGACGGAATGGACGAACAGTAAGTTACCCATGACTGAAGTCATGGGCTTTCCCCCGCAAGGGGTTTCGGCCCACACTCCGTCCGCCGTCATAGGCGGGTTGCACGCACAGCGTTCGGACGGACGGAATTGTTCTCTTCCGTTCGTCGTACTCTCGCCGGGGGGTTTGTCCGGCAAGGCACTGGCCCATGGAGAGGCACTGTCTCGTTCCTCGGTGGAACGCGATGGGCTAGCTCACACCGCGTTAATTCAGCGTGTTCTCGGCGGCTTCGCGGTGGGTCACGCCCACTCGGAGCGGCCACGTCATCGTCCCGCTGTTCGGGGCCTACCTACGGAGACCCGTACAAAGCGTCCATTTTGGACTCCTTGCACTACCAATAAACATGATAGCATGAACGAAAAGGATAGCGAAACCGGCCAGAGAGACGCTGTGTCGCTTCCGAAAGGCCATGTCGGGTTCTTCCAACGACTGAAGTCGTGGGCTTTCACCTTGAGGTTCCTATGAATGAAGATAACTCCCACTCGGAAACACCATCTCCACAGGAAACTGAACAAGATGCAGAGTTTGACTTCGAACAGCGACTTTCCCAGCTCTGCGAGGAGGCGGTGAACGAAGGCATCGATCTCCAAGGAGCGTACCTCTATCAGAATGAGAGGACGCGGAACGTCTACGAGGTACTTATTACTGAAGTTGATTCCTCTTCCAAGAACTAAGAGCTCCCTCAGATCGCATTGATGGAAGACAGTGGCTCAATGTATACGTAGTCGCAGATATTCATCGCTGGTTTAGCCACCCGAGGCAATCGCTATAGAATCGGTTCAAGCACGTCTCGTGGAAGTCGCCTACGTATTCGAGGGGTCGCTTCCGTCGTTGTTCACTCGTGAACCGCAAATATTGTCCAGCGTTGGTAATCGTCTCCGCTTCACAGAACGCGGACTCATCGAGCCCAAGTCGATACTTCGGCTCGCTTCTATCCCACGGCCTGACCGGGAGGACATCGTTGAAGGTGCCGTGCTGTGCCGCAATTCGTAGCCCTCGGATGAACATCAATTTCCGCGTGTACTCGACGCCATCGTGGTTGGCGGGGTGATAATGGGGTTTTGAGAGTGTCTTGCCGGTAGGCAGATAGCTGGTGATAGTCGCCCGAACCGCCTCATTAAACGAGTGAATCGCCTCGGGGTCAAGCCCCGAGGCTTCCCGTTTCTACGACGTGACTTGCAGACACACGCTGGAAATCAGCGGTGTCCGTAGCGGTCACAGTCTCCACGGGCGTTGATTCGGGCCATCCCAGCCCTAGTTCTTCGAATCCTCGTTTGAGGACGTTCAACGAAGCGTTCGCGTCACGGTCACACTCAAACCCACACGACGGGCACGAGTGTTCTCGAACCCAGATGGGCTTCGGCGTTTCCACACCACACGAAGCACACTCTTTGGTTGTTCCAGCGGCTTCGACTTGAACGACGTGACAGCCGTACAGGTCGGCTTTGTATTCGAGGAGGGTGATGAAGGTCGACATTTTCGACGTTGGTCAAGGGCGCGCATCGGGCGATGCGTTGCATGCCCAACTCCTGCGAGATGCATATCCCGAGCTCACTCAGATAGGGCTCGACGTCCAGATTGTTGCCCAGGATGCCACCGCTGGCTCACAGCCTGATGCCGTTATCGATCCCACTCCGTTGCTTGACATTCCTGACGATGCTGATGCCGTCGACACACGTGACGCGCTCGCCAACTTTGCCGAGCAGCATCCGCTCGCCTATCAATTGACCGGCGGACGAGAAGCATATATTGAAGCCGAGAAGTCGACCGGAACGTCGAAAAAAGGCCAGACGATACTGAACCTGGCTGACGCTATCAACCAAGAGAAAAAGTGCGTGTTCCTGTGCCGTCGTGAGGTGGCCGCCGACATCTGGGATACTCTGGCGACTGACCCTTCTTTCGCCCGTTCTGACTATCCTGTCGACGGTGAGACTCGCTTGTATCACTCGTCACGAACCCTCCGCGTCGACGGTCAGACCGCCTACCGTGAGGGAAGTCGAGAAAGTGTCTGGGTTCGGGAAGACGATACTGGAGCGTACGTTCTCCGCGATGATGACGGAACGGAGCATGCTCGCTTTGACGATCCGCTCGATATCTTCCTGAACACGACGAAGTATGCTGCTGTGGGTGACGCTGCCGATGATGACCTGCGGACGATACGGAAACCGGTCATCCCCGAACTGGAATTTGACTTTGCTCCTCGTCCTGGAGCTGACTGGCACGTCGTTATCGTCCCAGAGGATGGTGGGCCACTCGAACTCTATCACGACGGGCTAACTGTTCCCCTGTCGGCTGTCGGACAAGCGAAGTCGCACATGTCCGCTGAATCACCTGGACACAGCGAGCCTGATGCAGCTGCAGGGGATGGACTGAGGAACGATCTCAAGCATCTTCTCAGAGGAAAAAATCGCTGATTTCGTCTTCGTCGAGTATTCCGACGTGAACCGCGAGTTTCGCGAGGACCGATTTCAGCTGCTTGTTTTCCGCTTCAAGCTCTTCGACGCGTCTCGTTAGGTCATCGATTTCCCCTGGGATATCCGTCTGATCCTGTCGGTCAAGATGTGTATCGATGAACTCCCGTCCACGGTCAGTGAGTGCCCAGACTCGGGCTCGTGATCCTCCGGTAGGATTGAACGACCGTTCTCCCGTGTCACGGAGCAATCCCCAGTCTTCGAGCGTTTCTAAATGGTGTCTGATGCTCCCAGTCGGAACCTCGCCCTGCTTGCGTAGCAACGACGTATCGAGCTGAGCATCTCTCGCTTCTGTGTTGGTAAATACCTCAAGGACCCTCCGCCGGTGTTGACCAAGACGCTTTGCAACCTCGTCGAATGACGGCTCGTCCTGCGATGTGTAAGAATTCATGATCAATCTCTAGCAGCGATAGTGAGCGGTAGCAGCAATAATGTTACGCCTGGATACAGCTGTAGCATATTCTCCCGAATATCCTAGCCTCGATTTCGGTCTCACACCCACACGCAGAACTCTTGCTGGCGAAGGGCCTTACCTCACAAATCTAGAGAAAACCAAAAAGAGCACGAACACGATTTTACACGCCCTCCAGAGGATAGGAGAGCCACTCACCTCTGCTGTCTACCCGGCATAGCCACCGAACTAGGTAGCCAGACCACCGCCGAGAAGTCCGGAAGCGATAGTCCCCCACGGGCCTATCGTCGTCGCTGGTTGTGGAGCAGCGTTTAGCCGCGCGGACAAGACAGCACCCATCCCCCTGGCGGTCGTTCACCCCGCCCACCACTGTTTCGGGAATCACAACCTATACATGTGGGTGTAGCAAATTGAGAATTAGACAAGGCTAATTGAGGGTTTTGATCATCAATCATGACAACAAAAATACATTACGAACGAGCGGTGACACGACGGGACGCGCTACGTGCAGGCGGTGCGGCGGTGCTGGCGGGGTTGGCCGGGTGCACGGCGCTGCCGAGCGCACCGGTAGAGGTTGGGAGTGACAGTGACGACGGAAGCGACGGGCCGGTCGCCGTGGCCTCGTTCTTCAGCTTCTTCGACTTCGGCCGGCAGATCGCCGACGGGACCCCGTTGACGGTGGAGAACCTCGTCCCGACGGGGCTGCACGGCCACGGTTGGGAGCCCAACGCCAGTATCACCCAGCGCATCATTGAGGCGGACGCGTTCATCCACGTCGGGGAGGACTTCCAGCCCTGGGCCGACCGCGCCATCCAAACAATCAAAGGCGACGACGTAGAGACGGCACTAATCAACGTCCGAAAGGGCATCGACCTGGTGGACCTCGCCGCGTCCCTCGATCGCGAGGAGGAGGGCGTCGGCGCTCAGCGCGGAAAGGACCCGCACTTCTGGCTCGATCCCCGGCGCGCAAAGCAGTCCGTCGACAACATCGCTGACGGGTTCGCCCAAATCGTCCCAGAACACGCAGACACCTTCCGTGAGAACGCCAAGACGTACAGGTCTGAGGTGCTCGACCGTATTGACTCGGATTACCAGACTATCTTCGACCGAGCCGAGCGCGACATCGTTCAACTGGCCGCACACAACGCCTTCCAGTACATCGGTGTACGATACGGCGTGCGGATGCGGCCGCTAGTAACGAACCTCGCGGCAAGCGGCGACGTCAAGCCCGCGGACATCCACGAGGCGGAGAGGGTTATCCGCGAGAACGACATCCAGTACATTGCCAACGGTGTCTTTGAGTCCCAACGCCCGGCTCAGCAGCTCGTCCGCGAGACAGCTGTGGAGGCGTACTTCCCCGTGACGCCGTATGCGGGCGTCCGTAAGGAGTGGGTCGAGGAGAACTGGGGCTACGAGGAGATCGCTTACAACATCAACATGCCCACGTTCGAGATCGTCCTCGGCAACAAGACACCCGAAGACGCAGCCCCGTCGGAGGACTGGCTAGAGCAGTGGCGGAACTTTGAACCGATATGAGCACGCAAGACGCCGATTCCGGGAGCGCGGCCGGCACAGACGAGCAGACAACCACCGCGATGGATTCGGACGCCACAGCGAACGAGACGGTCATTGACATCTCAGACCTCACCTTCGGCTACACAGCGACACCCGTGGTCGAGGACGTCTCGCTGACAATCGACCCGGGTGAGTACGTCGCCATCGTGGGGCCGAACGGCTCCGGGAAGTCGACATTGATGCAGCTGATGTTGGGTCTGCTTGAGCCTGACACGGGCACGGCCCACCTATTCGGCGAGCGCGCTGACCGCTTCGACGACGGCGAGCGGGTCGGCTACGTCGCCCAGCAGGCCAGCGCCGCAAAGGAGATGCCTATCACCGTCCGCGAGGTGGTGAAGATGGGTCGGTTCCCGCACGTCGGGTTTGGCCGCCTGTCGAGCGAGGACTGGGCCATTGTCGACGACGCGCTCGCGACCGTCGGGATGAGTGCGTTCGCCGACCGGCGCGTCACGCAGCTCTCGGGTGGCCAACGCCAACGCGCGTTCATCGCGCGGGCGCTGGCGAGCGAGGCCGACCTGCTTGTGCTGGATGAACCGACCGTCGGCGTCGACGCCGAGTCGGTCGACGCCTTCTACGATCTGCTGGCGGCGCTCAACGCCGAGGGCATCACCGTCCTCCTCATCGAGCACGACCTCGGGGCGGTCGTCGAGCACGCCGACCGCGTCGTCTGCCTGAACCGCGAGGTCTACTTCGACGGTCCGACCGACGAGTTCGTCGAAAGCGACGCGCTGGCCCGGGCGTTTGGAACCGAGGCACGGTTTCTCACGGGGGTGGACGGATGAGCGCGGGCGTGGCGGCCACGCTCATGGCGAGTGTCCTCGCCACCGTGGACCTGTCGCTCGTCCTCCCGCTGCAGAGCGGGCTAGGCGACCTCGTCTTCGGCGTCCTCCTGTGGTTCTTGGAGCAGTGGTACTGGCTGATGGACTGGGTGTACTACTTCACAGGCCTGGAGATGCTGAACCCGCGCTACCGGTTCATGCACCGGGCGATCCTCGTCGGGCTCTGCGTCGGCGTGATGGCGCCGCTCATCGGGACGTTCCTCGTCCACCGACAGCTCGCGCTCATCGGAGACGCGCTGGCCCATACCGCGTTCGCCGGGGTGGCCGTCGGCCTGTTCCTGAACGCCGTCATCGACCTCGGGGTATCACCGTACCTCACCGCCGTCGTCGTGGCGATGATCGCCGCGCTGTTCATCGAACTCATCTCCGAGGTCACGGACGCCTATAACGACGTCTCAATGGCGATTGTCCTGTCGACTGGGTTTGCGCTGGGGACGACGCTCATCAGCCTCAACGCGGGTGGGCTCGCCGTCGGCGTCAACCAGTTCCTCTTCGGCAACCTCTCCACGGTGTCGCCCCAAAGCGCAGCTATCCTCTTGGCGCTGTTCGCCGTCATCGTCGGGACGGTGGCCGTGACGCGCAACCAGCTCCTGTACGTAACCTTCGACGAGACCGCGGCCGCTGTTTCCGGCATCTCCGTCAACTGGTACAACCGGGTGATGGTGATGCTGACGGCGATGGTCGTCGTCGGCGCGATGCAGATCATGGGTGTCATCCTCGTCGCGGCGATGCTCGTGGTTCCAGTAGCGGGCGCGACCCAGGTGTCCCGAAGTTTCTCCGAATCGCTTGTTGTCTCGGTCGTCCTCGCGGAACTCGCAGTGTTGCTGGGCATCGCCGTCGCTTACTACGGCGGCGCCACGGCCGGTGGGGTCATCGTCCTCGTCGCCGTGGGAATCTACATCTGCGCCGTCGCGCTGGGCAAGGTCCAGTCCGCCCGTGGTGAACAGGCCACGCCCGACATGGGTAGCATTGAGGCCGACAGCGCCGATGTCGGCACCGGGACGGGTGATGACTGATGGTCGCAGCCAGTGATGACGACTCGCCAGACGACGGTCACACCCGAAGCGACAAGGGAAGTCAGCCGAATGTATCGACAGGAATGCTGAGTGCGGTCATGGAGGACTACATCAAGACGATCTACGCCATCGAGAGCGACAGCGACGGGCGGGTGTCGACATCAGCTCTCGCCGACCACCTCGAGGTCACCGCGCCGACCGTCTCCTCCATGCTGAAAAAGCTCGAAGAACGAGGCCTGGTCGACCGCGAGGAGTACAAGGGTGTGACGCTCACGGAGGAGGGCGAACTCGTCGCTCTAGAGATCATCCGGCACCACCGCCTTCTCGAGGCATTCCTGACCGAACAGCTCGACTACGACTGGGCCGACATCCACGACGAGGCCGACAGACTTGAGCACCACGTCTCCGAGGAACTGACCGACCGCATCGCCGAGGCACTGGGCAATCCCCCAGTCGATCCACACGGCGACCCGATCCCCGACGCCGACCTGTCCTTTCCCAAGGAGAGCGAAACCATCCGCCTCGCCGACGCCGACGAGGGCGGGCGCGTGACTGTCCGGCGGATCCGCCACCAAGGCGACGCGGAACTGCGGTACCTCGCCGATGCCGGCGTTCGCCCGGAGGTCGAACTCACGGTAGTCGACGTCGCGCCGTTCGGGATGGTAACCGTCGAGACGCCGGCGGGCGAGCAGAGCCTTCCGGAGGAGATCGCCCAGCTCATCGAGGTCGCCCCGGCGGCCGCCGCGGACGGTGTCGAGGTGTAGGGCTGGTCACACCTCCGAGAAGGGACCCTGACGGATTCAACTTCTGTATTTAGCACTCGTTCCTTTTGATTCACGGGCATTCGCACTCCTCGTGTGAAATGGCGAGGCTTCGTTATTCTCGGATGCAGGCGCTAAAACCCCGTCCTTCAGGGCGGGGATACAGCGCCGTCTTAGGGTGGCAAAGAGTTACATAGATGCACGCCGTCCACCGTGTGTCGGACGAACACACCCAACAACCCAAACACAAGAGCGGAAGGTAGACCCCTTCTGGCGCGTCCGAGTGCGACTCAAAGCACGTAACTCCGAATCTGGCGACAACGTGTTTCGGCATTGTCGGAACCGAAACGACCCTTCCGAACACGTCGAGGATAGGAGTACCGGCGGTGTGGCACTGCCAGCAGTCCATCAATACCCTCACGGGACTGCGCTCGGAGATTCCAACTCCGACTGCGGTGATGGAGTGCAAACCTGCAACCACCCAACTCAGCAGAATCGGTCTGTGGGGAGCCCCGCCGGTTACGGCGGGGAGGATGTCACCGAGGTGGTTGGTGAGACAGAACCGGCACTTCGTCTGGCCAGCCGGGATCGACGCACCACAGGACTGGCACTCTGCGCCGGTGTCCGACGGTTCGTCGGGGCAGCCTCCAGTGGTCGTCGCAACGTGTTGCCGCCGAGGCTCGCCGTCACACCTCTCGCTGAGCATTGCGTCTGGAATGTGGGACGCCTCACCGATCGGCCGTAGTTCCTCGAAGTCAGAATATCGGTTCTGCATCGGTTGGCTCGCAGGTTCTGTCGGGATGGTATTTCAACGTCAGGGTGACCGTGCTCGCGATTACCTCTTGATTATTCGAGAAGGCACAAACATATATGAGAGTTGGGCACGAACACTCTCGATAGAGGTGATCAGTATGTCCGAGCCCTCGCGAGATGGTGTCCAGTCGTGGACCGAGTCGATGAGTGCCCGCGAACGTATTCGTTCGGCGGCTGAAACGCTTCGTGAACCCCGGTCGGTCAATTGGATCAGCGACCAGGCGGACGCCGCCTGGAGTACGACCAACGAGGAACTGCAAGATCTCGTCGAACAGGGACAGCTGCGACGCGTCGAGGCCAGCGAGACGACGCTCTACCAGCCGGATTACACGCGGTTGCTCTTCGACGAAATCCGCACGCTCATCGAGGAGAACTCTCGCGAGGAACTCCGAAGTGAGTTGGCGGCGATTACCGAGGAGATCGAGGAGTGGCAGGAGACATACGCTGTCGAGACGTGGGAGGGGCTCGAACAGTCGCTTGCCGACGGTGACCTCTCGAGTGCTGATCTTCGCGAACGCCGCGATGTGATCGCGTTCTGGCAGGAGAACGAGGAGGACCGCCGACTTATCAAGCACGCGTTGGAACTGTACTCGGATGTCGAATCCGCACGCGAGCACATGACTGATGTGGCAGACCGCGCCACGAGCTGACCCTCAACTCACATCATGATTTTTCTTGCTGGTCGCGACCGCTACACACAGCGCACCCTCCTCCGAGATGTTCATGACCGATTGACGAATCAGGCTGGCTGCGAGGATGTCCGCTATCGTCCGTCGCGACGACGGCCTCGGTACGTAATCGCGGATGCCGAGGCGACAACGTTCCTGGGTGACCCTTACGACGTTGAGAACGCACGACTGGAGGTTCGTTTCTGGTACCCAGGCGGTGTCAGCCACGAATACTATCGTATCAACTGGGTCGAACCGGAGCGAAACCTCATGCTCGGATTCCATCAGGATGCCGACCATCAGGATCTCGGTCCATGTCACATTCAGCTCAATTACGAAGACACGCCTGTCGATCGGCATGGCGCGACCTTTCTCGATATGCACCCACTCTCTGTACTCGATGATCGCCTTCAACAGCTCCCGTCGGCAGTCGATTCGATTCGGTGGGATGGGGGAACTCCCTCGCTCCCTACATGGCCAGTCTAGATAACCTGTTCAGCAAGTGTATCGCGATGCGTCTGGACAGTCGGTGGCGTGACGTTCCTGGCCTCCGCGACTTCGGTTTGTGTCGCCCACCGCTCTTGTTCCAGCCCTGCTTTGTACAAACAGGCCGCTGCGAACCCGGCCGGATGAACCCCCGTCGTGACCCCCAGTTCTTCAGCCTGTTCCGCGAGCGTTCGGGCCCGCTGTCGGATCGCATCCGGACACTCGAGGTCCGAGGCGAGTCGCGGCACGAACATGCTTGGGGAGACGGGCTCGGCAGGGAGGCCCAGCTCCTCGTTCAGCGTCTTGTACGGTTCGTAACCCGCGACCCCGCTACGCGGGCCATCTCGCTGACTGAGACTTGTGAGCGGGACAGTGACGCCGTCGACGAACACGGACAGATCGCGCGCGGACAGCGTCTCGTCCTCGCCGACCGTCGGGACGACGAGGATGATCCAATCCTCTCCGGGTGTCGGCATCTCACCGTTGAACTCTCGCCCCTCATTATTGGGGATGTTGCTGAGTCTTTGTGGAATGCCGAGACGAGTTTGTAATGGGTTCCCGACCCGCCACCAACTCCTGTTGAGGAATAATAATGATTTGCCCATCAACTGCTGTTCCTGAGTTGTGGACGGCAACATGATCAAAGAGGGATTGTCCATCTCCCTCGCAGTACATCCCATACCCGTCACACCCCTCGATTGCGATATTACGGAGTTCGATGAGGAAGGTCGATCCATGAATCTCGATGCTACGTCCGCTTCCGAGACTGCTATCGGCCTGGCGGACACCAATGTTGTACAGTCCCAACTCACGATTCTGATCAGCTCCGAATCGGATTGTCCCATGCACTCGAAAACCGCTGAAGGTTCGATAGCAAGACCCCCACCAGCACTCGGTCTGCGTGGCTGAGTGAAACCCATCATCGACACGTTTGAAGGCCAATCGATCGGGTATGAATGCTTATCGTGTATCCCCCGTTCTAAGAGGACAGTCCCACCCCCCCCCTCCGAGAAAAGCGAATCAACTCGACTTTGCAGGTCGCTGTCATCAGGAGAGACTTCCTCTATGTTGAACGCTGACATGCTTGATAACTGCTCCGCATCAACCGACGTGAACGTCGGATTCTCGCCCCCCACGTGTCCTGGGCATTCCAATTCGTCCCGTCGCCGAGATACAGCATTTCCTCGTCTTCTGTGTAGAATGCTGCTCCATCCTCTGGGGTGTAATTTGCTTGATTGGCTGCCGTATCACGGTGAATGACGTCGACGCCGAGCTCTTCGAGTTTTGCCTGGAGCCCGTCGTGGTCGCCGGCCTTGCCGAACCACCAGCCGTCTTCGCCTGCTTGAAAATCGCCGATGTCGCTACACTTGTTACTCGGAGTTACCATAGTGATTTATATGCAAAATGATGGGTATGCTATCTGCTGCTCGCTGCGTCTCTACGCGTCGCCACTGTCAGAAGCCGCGTCAGAAACTGAGTCTCGGAGGTCAATCGTCTCGCAGTACCACCCGCCGGTTCCGTTGTTGCCACACCACAGTCGGCTGACTGGCCCCTGATCTTCACCAGAGTCGTCGATGCGGTGAGTCGTAATGGTGATCTCAACCGGTGACACCGCTTACCGACAAATCCGCGAGCGAGACGTTCAGTAACACCTGCCAGACGGCCATCTCCAAGCGGTCGAACGCCTTGCAGAGTGTCGAGGGTCCAGGGATCGAGTCGAGGTCAAGGGCTTCGCGGATGCGAGGCATCTCGATGAGTTCGTCAACGAGCTCGCGGTACGTGGCCGTCTTTTTCACCTTCAGACGGAGCAAGACCACGTGTTGCCGGAGCGTGAATCGTTTCCGCGAATAGCGTGTCGAAAACCGTGCAACAGCACGACGGGCTAACACGATAGAACATCAACGTATTGAAATAAGCGTGACTTCGGGAGGAAATCCATCTTAGCTTGCGCTATTCACCACTCGTGTTTGTCAGCAAGGGTTTCAACAAGGCCTCCCAAACAAGCTTTTCCCAGAGTGGCTTCCGACTCCGACACCCAACAAATTGGTTGCGCCCAACTCAATTCACCACACGATGTAGCGAATTCGAAGGCTTCCAGATCTCACGTTAAACTTATACTATAAATAGTAGGTAATTTAATATAATAGCTTCTGTAATACGTCTCCCATGAGCGTCTCACGACGACAATGGCTCGGCGGCATCGGAAATCTGTGTCTCGTCGGTTTGGCAAGCAAGCGCGTCGGAGCAACTCCCCGCGACCGTGATCGCGGCCCCCGGGACTCGCAGGTCGAAACTCTCGCCTCGGGCCTTGAGATTCCGTGGGGAGCGGAGTTCAGCCCGGACGGGACGCTGTATTTCACTGAACGGCCGGGGAGAGTTAATCGTCTCCGTCCCGGCAGGAGTGCGGTCACGCTCGCGGAACTTCCAGACACGCACGCGGTCGGCGAGGGGGGCCTTCTCGGTCTCGCGCTTCCGCCCGCGTTTCCCGCGTCCCGGGCGATTTACCTGTACCAAACATACGAGGATGATGGGATCAAAAATCGGATTCTCCGATATCGGCTGCGGAGGGGCAGTCTGACCGGACGAACGGTCATTTTCGACGACATCCCCGGCGCGGTCACGCACGACGGCGGCCGTCTCGCTTTCGGGCCTGACGAAAAGCTGTATGTGACCTGTGGCGATGCGCAGGAACGAACGAAGGCCCAGGATCCGCGGACGCTGCACGGCACAATCCTTCGGCTCAATCCCGACGGCTCCGTGCCCGCTGACAATCCCTTCGGAACCGCCGTCTTCAGTTACGGGCATCGGAATCCCCAGGGGCTCGCGTTCCATCCCGAGACGGCAGAGCTCTACAGCACGGAGCACGGCCCCGACACCGACGATGAGATAAATCTCATTCAAAAGGGTCACAATTACGGCTGGCCGGAGGTGACCGGCCCGAGTGACGATCCTCGATTCACCGATCCGCTCGCCTCGTACACGCCGACCATCGCTCCCGCGAGCGCCGAGTTTTTCCGTGGTGCATTCTACTTCGGCACCCTAGCTGGTACCCACCTTCGCCGGGTCACGTTTGCCGACGACCGCAGAACGGTGCAAACGAACGAGGCGCTGTTTGCGGGTGAATTCGGACGAATTCGCAGCGTCGTCGCCAGGGCCGGCAGTCTCTACTTTATGACAAGCAACCGTGACGGGAGGGGATCATCGACGTCCGACGACGACCGAATTCTTCGATGGACACCACGACCCTGTCACCTTCCGTATAGAGAGGCTGAATGGTCTCGAGAGGCGCACCCAGTTCCGGGTCGAGGTCGGAGCTTCTCCCTCGTGGAGTAAGAAACGATCATCCTTCCAGCGCGTCTCGGGCTAATCGTCTCGAGCGTTTGTACCGGCAGCTTCGACGGTCCGACGATATCGTCGCACGTCCTGCGGGAGGCGCGGTGGAAGGGCTACTTTTTCGCCTCAGTGACTGATCTGAGGGGCGGTTTCACACCTCCACTCGTTCCACTCTCCGAGTGCTTCTCGTCCCTGTTCAGAGATCGCGTAGAAGTTCGTCCGACGATCGATCGTCCCCTTGTCGACGTAGTCCTTCTGAACGAGCGTATCTAAGTTCGGGTATAGCCGTCCGTGGTTAATTTCGGTCCCGTACACATCCGCAAGCGCTTCCTTCACGTCTTGGCCGGACGGCTTTTCAAATCCGGCGATGACGACGAGGAGGTCGCGTTGGAAGCCACTCAGTTCAAACATTGACATAGACAATAAACACACTGCAGTAATTGTTATTCACTCGTATCACTCTGTAGCGTGATATTACTGCTTGGACACGCCCCCCTGATTGGATCACAGAGCGCCTAAACTTACAGGGAGTCAGGCGAGAAAACTCACGGCTTAAGCTGTGGGATGAATCACGTTCCAGCTGTCGGTTCATCTAACCGCCCCCAAACCCAGGCCTCGGTAGCGCGAAACACGGTGTGGAGCAAGACTCCTTTTGAGGTGTGGCGCTCATATGTTGCAACTGGAGTGTCCTCTTCAAGGCGCCGTCTCAAAAACCCCATCTCATTGAGATCGCTTACTGCCGTGAGAGCGTACGTGGACTTGCGTCGGTTGTACGATTTAACTCGTTGAATCGTAGCTCGCCGTCTTGGAGTTCATAGAGAACGACCAATCGCCAGTGCAAACCGATCTGATTGAGCAAGCGTACAAGCGAATACGGATCTCGACCTCCCCATAGGTACTACATACAGATTGGTTAGCCCTGGGCAAGAGCGGTGATAGGTATATCGTTTCAGCAACCATACTGATGCTTACGACCAGTACCCGTCTAGCGGTGATTCCGTTAAGGGTGCTGCCTCCTACGCTACACATCCGACGTTGGACGCTGTCGTTGTGAACGGTAGTGCTGACGTGCGGAGCAACACGAGGTATTCATGACCATTACAACATCATCACCATCATCAGATCCTATCTCGGCGACCCGCCGCTATGCAATTCGCGCGAGATCTTGAGCTCACATACTCCACCGGCACGGAAGCAGTGCGTGGAATCTCGCTCGACATTCCTGAGGGTGAGTTCTTCGGTTTCCTCGAGCCTAATGGGGCTGGAAAGACGACGACCACCAAGATGCTCGCGACCCTTCTTCAGCCCTCGGCAGGTGAAATCACCGTCAATGGCTTTGACGTGTTGTCGGACACGCGCTCCGTCCGGCGCTCGATCGGCTACATGGCTCAAGAGACGAGCATCGACGACGAACTCACCGGTCGTGAGAACATCAAGTTCGCCTGTGAAGCGTATGGTGTCCCGCGGGCTGAGCGCGCTGCCCGGATCGACGACCTACTCGGCCTGGTCGGCCTCGTAGACGTCGCCGATAAGCAAGCTAAGACGTACTCTGGCGGCATGAAAAAGCGCCTGGACGTTGCGACAGCGCTCGTCCACCGCCCACCGCTTGTGTTCCTTGACGAACCAACGACCGGCCTTGATCCGAAGGCTCGGAACCGCCTCTGGGAGTACTTTCGGCGGATCAACGACGAGGGAATCACGATCTTCCTCACGACCCAGTACCTCGAGGAAGCTGACCAGCTCTATGACCGCGTTGCGGTCATCCTCGACGGACGGATCGTCGCCGAGGGGACGCCAGCAGAACTGAAGTGCCGTGTCGGCGGTGATGTCCTCGAACTCGACATCGATGCTGCTGACGAGGGGGATGCGGAACGAGCGGCTGCCATCGTCCACGAATCTGCGCTCCTCGATGGTGGCACCGTCGTCACCGTGACCGATGAGGGGATTGCTGTCGCCTTGCCTCGGGCTCGGGAAATGGGCGTTGAAATACTCCTCGCGCTCTGCGATGCGGGGATTACGGTGACTGGCTTCAACGTCCGCTCGCCGACGCTCGATGACGTGTTCCTCTCTGTCACCAGTGAGCGATTCGAGGATGCAGTCGTCAATGGAGTTGCAGGAACGGACGCGAAGGGACCGGCAGCGATGACTGACGGTGAGACAGCCTCGGGGGTGCGGCGATGAGCCGTCTGTATCCGGATAGTGACAATGAGTTACCTGGATTGTTGAGCGACGGCGGTATTCCGACACGCGCTCCTGCTGCACCTGAGTTCGTCACCCCGACGGTTGAGCTTGCACCGGCGAACGGCTTCTTGACGGACGTCTGGGTGAACTTCAAACACTGGAACACCAAGGCGATCCGAAACTCGCCATTATTGTCGGTTCGGTTGTCCAGCCAATCGTCTTCCTCGTCTTCTTCTCGGAGGTGTTTGGCCAAGTTGCGGGTCAGGCTGTCGGCGGTCCAGGTGGATCGAGCGAAGCGTATCTGACGTTCCTCGTTCCAGCCATCGTCATCCAGGTCGCGCTCATCGCTGCAGCCTCCTCAGGGATTGGCCTCGTCGACGATATGGAGCGTGGGCTCTTCGAGAAGGTGCTCGTGTCGCCGATGAGTCGGACGGCGGTCTTCTTGGGGAAGACGCTGTCGGAAATGTTGCGTATCACCGTGCAAGTCGTGTTGATCCTCTTGCTCGGATATGTGCTCGGTGCCTGTATCGCGACCAGTGTGTCTGGTGCACTCGGCATTCTTGGGATTACTCTATTATCCGGCACCAGAACAAATCCGTCATAGTGTAATATAATTTTTTAATTATGCGTAATAGATATTATAAAATATATAGTAAAACAAATACTATCGGAGTTATACATATGATGAGAAATGAAAACTAACTTGAACTAGTGACAGTCTAATAATTAGTGAATGAATATTATCGAAAATAGTTTCTGGTAGAAGAGTAGAACCTTGGAACGTAATGTGCGAAAAACTCAAAATCAGACTAAGAAATAAATTAACACAATATATATGAGAGGTAAAATATTAAGGGGTGCGGATAATTCACTAGTTGATGAAGACCTAGGAACGGATTGGTCTCGACGTGAATTCCTCGGCGTCCTTGGGCTTAGTACACTCCCCGTTCCTACGAGTAACACGGGAACGGCTTCCGAAATACACCCACAAGTAGGTGCACAACAAGCAGACGTGAGTGGGTCCCGCTTTGTATATGGCCCTGATAAAATGAATATCGGTGGCCGACTCATTGTGGGTGATCCAAACGGGTATAATACAATTCAAGAGGCAATTAGCGATGCTGAGGACGGTGATACCATCTTTGTCCATGGCTCGTATGATGCCCAAACCGCT
Source organism: Halegenticoccus soli (assembly GCF_002844195.1). Classification (GTDB taxonomy): domain Archaea; phylum Halobacteriota; class Halobacteria; order Halobacteriales; family Haloferacaceae; genus Halegenticoccus; species Halegenticoccus soli. The sequence goes on along the minus strand of NZ_PEND01000005.1, from coordinate 405,677 downwards.
GGCGAAACCTTCCCAATTAAACTTGATCTCACTCAAAAAAAGATCTCACTTACTGGTGGGCATACTGGAGGATCGGAAATCGACGCTAGTGGTGTCGATGCAAATGTTCTCGAGGTCCTTGGAACTGGACAACGTGATTACCGTAACAGAGCGCTCGTAGATGATCTCACAATTACTGGTGGGAACATTGGGCTTCGACTTCGTGGCGTTCCGTACTCAACCTATCGAGGGCTCATTTTCTACCAGAATCAATCTCATGGTGTCGAAATAGAAGGCTACACCACCCCAGAAGGGGAATTTCGGGGAACGTTCGGTGTTAACTTCATTGATTGTCTAGCTTGGGGATGCCGCGGTATTGGCTTCCACCTGAATCCGAGTGCACGGCCCCACAGTACGACGTTCTTCGGGAGTCATGCACTCTATTGTGGAGTATCTGAGGAGAATAATCTCCCTGGCGTTCAATTACGTGGGTTCTCCTCAAGCTTCCATGGTGGAACCATCCAAAACAATGGTGCAGCCGGAATTGATGCTCGCTCTGGTGCGGCACAGGGTATCTATAATACCTATTTCGAGGGTAATGGAATGGCCTCACCAGCTCCGGAAGAAATATTTGTGGGCGAGACATCACCTGACTTTGCTGTTCGAGATTGTTATTTTAATGGAACTCTTCCAAGCGATACGCCTAATGGGAGAGGTGAGGGCTATCGTGGTATCTCCATTGCTAACGCTCCAAATGTGACTGTTCAGAACTCCGTGTACCAGAATTACGAAGACGCGTTCGTCTACGTCTCAAATGCCCGAGACGTAGATCTTTGTTGGTCTACTCACCTGGGGCTTGACGATTCTCAGTTCGTAAATGCAGCACCAAGCGTTCTCCGGCTCCGCGACAACGGGTATGTTGCTCCCACTGATCTCCGGGGAATTAGCGGTCTTTATGACGGTGATAAAGGTATTCATGACGGTAGTGGCGATTATCCTTTTGCGCTAGCCGTCTGGAACGGCAGCAACTGGATCTCACAGATCGACGGGAGTGTTATTCAATGATGAAAATCACCCGTGATAGAAGTAGGTTTGATGTAGCCAGCTTGATTCCCCAACTTAGGAGTCCAGAATACTGAGATGAACCCTTGGTATGACAACGAACAGAATGCTAGGAAAGCTTCGAAAACTGAACGCAGTCAAGAATCAGATAAGACACATGAAACTATGATGGAATTTAATAGTCAAATTACTTCGCAAGAGTCCGAGACGGAGGGTGCACGATTCTCGTACGGGCCCGATGAAATGAACGTTGGTGGTCGACTTGTCGTTGGTACTCCGAATGGGTACAATACAATTCAGGAGGCGATAGATGCCGCAGAAGACGGGGACTTTGTGTATGTCCACGGCTCGTACGATGCACAAACTGCGGGTGAAGCGTTCCCAATTCAACTTGATCTCACTCAAAAACGGGTTGCATTAACTGGGGGACATCCAGCCGGTTCCGAAATTGATGCGACCGGCACTTCGAAAAATATCATTGAAATTATCGGTGATGGAGAGAATGACCGACGAAGCCATGCCCTCGTAAGTGATCTTAAACTCATCGGCGGTAACATTGGGCTCCGAATCCGTGGCGTCTCTTATTCGACTTATCGCGGGTTGATCTTCTTCAAAAACCAATCTCATGGAGTCGTAGCTGAGGGGTATACGACTCCCGAGGGCGAGTCCCGTTGGTCGCGCGGTAGCAATTTCATTAACTGCATGGCGTGGTCTTGCCGTGGAGTAGGATTCAAATTGGCTCAGAGTGCACGGCCTGCTAACACAACTTTTTTCGGGTGTCATGCGCTCTTCAACGGGCTTTACGATGGAAACAACCTTCCAGGGGTTGAGCTTCGTGGGAACTCGTCGAGTTTTCACGGTGGCACGATACAAAATAACGGCGCAGCAGGAATTAAGGCTACTTATGGCAGGGGTCAGGGTATCTATAATATCTATTTCGAAGGGAATGGCATGAGTTCTGAGTATCCCAAAGGGGTGTATCTCCCCGGAGGATCCGGATGTTTCACAGTTCGTGACTGTTATTTCCAAGGAGTCTATGCACGGACTGCACCAAACGGACGTAGTAAGGGGTATCATGGAGTTTTCGTCGACAGTGCACACAAAGTGAGTATCAACAATTCGACGTACCGGAATTACGAAGACGCGTTTATTTACGCCTTAAACGTCGCTGACCTTGAGTTATATCGATCATCGCATCTTGGACTCGATCAGACACCGTTTATCAAAACGGGATCGAACGCTTTGCGGCTCCGAAATAACGGTGATATTGGTCCGACTGATCTACGTCAAATTAGCGGCCTTTACCAAGGAGATAAGGGTGTTCATGACGGGTCCGGTAACTACCCTGCAGGGATAGCTATCTGGAACGGGAACAACTGGGTTTCGCAGATCGATGGAGAAATAATTTAATAGGTGCTATCTAGATACTTGACTCTACACGTTAGACGAACAGCACTTCGATCTCCTGCACAAGCTGGCCGATGTTTCGGTGTTCACCGCTGAGACCTACGAGAGTCGGCTTTGAACGCTTTCACGGAAGAAACGATCTCTTCCCACAAGGGATTCGCAGTAATCCCGGAACGACGAAAGCAACTGGCGTTGGTCTCCTCGGACTGGCCGCAGCGGCGATCGTTGTCGCTGTGCTGGGCCTGCGGTCGCGGTCGAGTACTCGCTCTTGGCCGCTCAGAAAGTCCGGATGGCAGCGGCGTGGGCGTCCACCAACGCCGAAAAGGCGCTCCTGTGGGCCAAGAACGCGAACATCGTGACGAGTGCCCGCGAGAAGGCACTCATGATCATGACAACCACCCAGAAGTACGCAACCGCAACTGCGAGTTACGCCTTCCCTGCCGGACAGTACGTGGCAGCAGGTGCCTCCAGCGTGCTCTCCGGCGCACTTGGAGTCGATTCTACGGCGGCTCTCGGTCTGTGGACTGCACTCGGATCAGTTGGATTTGCGCTCCTCGCGATCGCGGCGATCATCGCGGACGATGCACTTGGCCTCCCCATCGTCGATGGTGTCATGGCCGCTGTTGCCGACACAACCAACTGGCTGTTAGGCCCATTCGGTGGAAGGTGTCATGAACACTGGTTCCGGCGGTGTTTCGCGGCTGACGTCGCTCATTCACCCCCCGCCGCTCGTGTTCCTTGATGAATCAACGATCGGCCATGGTCCGGGCTGTAACCGCCTTTGGGAGTACTTCTAATGTGTCAACGATAAGGGAACCATGATCTTCCTCACTAGGGAAATTTAGCAAATATCAGTTAATGTATATTCAGAGTGTACCATCAGCCTCCCAGTACCGAACAGTTCCTGAACTGTCGGAATGAACGAGACGATCATTTTGAGTGTCAATTGCTAATTCGCGCCAAAAGAGATCTCTGGCGCCGGAGACACCATTGATCTCTCGCAAGCCTTGTAACGGATTGCCGCGAAGATTCACTTTCGAACTAATGTGTATTGTCCCATTAGAAAGTACGAAGTCAAGTTGACCGCCAGTAACGAATCGCATAGATCCTGGGGCGTTTAACGTTACTAACGATTGGTTGGTGTTAGGATTGATAAGCAACTGTGGACCATCACTCGCTTCTTCGCGGACTTTGACTAACCCCTCTAAAGTCAGTGTGTCGAGGTTGAGGAATTCTGCGTTCGTCTTAGGCTTGCCGATATCGTCGAAGTGAAGCCGACGCCTATTCGAGCCGATTCCGCCCCCATCGTTAGTATAGAATGAGATACCGCCACCACGCTGCGATTGGAGTGCAACCTCTCGGCCGGGCGCATCATTTTTGAGCGTGACACGACCGTCAAGCGCTTTGAGCATCTCTCTTGCACCCCCATATTCGGGCTCATATTTGCCGATGGCGACCTCCGGCCCGAGCATGATCCGCATGTGACCATCGGTCCTGCCGTCCTCACGCTCAACAAGGACACCATGATCCATCGTGAACCCATCCACATCCTCAATGTTGTCCGCCTCAGAAATTCCCCGGACGGATATTTGATCGGAATTTTCGTTGTTTTTAACGAGAATGTTCTCGAACCGAGCCGTTTCAACGTCGATCGTCGCATCGTCTGAACTTGAGGAGGCTTGTGTCTCCTCTGTGCCTATTCCAATGAGCGCCGCACTGCCGAGGAGTGCAAGGAGGTTCCGCCGTGTCGAGGCAATTTGTGACGCAAGATCTGGGTCGATATCTGTGTTCTCCATCACAGACTGATTCTCTGACTGATTCGGTTTAATATTCACAATTCGAATCGCTGAACCGCCGATTCGAATTGTTCTGTAGTCGTTTTATTCTGAACCTGTGGGATGGATGTAGTTAGAGAACCTTCTCAGAGTCGCCCATTTGCTTGTAAACAACGGATTGCTATCGATGAGAATCCGCTGACATACGGTCGTCGACAACAGATTGCCGCGGTATGCTCATGGTTGGTTAGGGGTTGCTCAGCAAGGCAGTGAACCCGTTGAGATATCGCTTCATATAAGCAAGTGATACTGAACGCTTCGAGAGTGGCTGCTGTTTCGCGAAGTGTGTGTAGTGTGGCGTGAAGCCAAATTACATGTCTTTTGAAAGTTCTTGTAACACCCCCGCTCTCCACACTTAAATGTTGAGGAATCGAAGGAGACGGTGAGTCGTCCTTTTGACTGTAGACTACTTGATCTCGAGAACTACTTGTACTTTGACTGGCCACCGCCCCCTCATACTATCTCAGAAAACCAATTGAATAGCTATTCAATATTATATTCTAATAATTATTAAGAAAAATTTTTATTAGAAGCTGCGTATTCGACGTATATGGCTAAACATAAAGACGATGATTCTCTGTCTAATAATATTCGCCTAAGCCGCCGGGAGCTTCTCATGGCGACCGGTATACTAACTGGGGGCTCAGGAATCACCACCGGCAGTCACCAAAGAACCGCAAACGAAGACCGCCGCATTGAGGAACTTACCCAACAATACACGCGCGACTACTACATCACTGCACCGAAGAGTATGTTCGATGCCAGTGTTATGCAGGCTGGTGAACTGTACTGGTTGACCGATGATGGCGAAATCGGTGTCAAGGATGAAAACGGAGGGGTAACTCATCCTCCGATAGGGTCAGTAGCTAGCCCCACCCCATCAATAAGCACGGAGCGGCTCTACAACGCATTTGAGCGTATTGTCGATCCGTCTATGGCAACTAATGAGATCCAGTCAGCTATTGACGAGGTAAGTAACGCAGGTGGAGGGGTCATCCAATTCGGACCGGGAACGTACACTCTCTCCGTCCAAGGCCAGGACGCCGACGGTGAGGACTACTGCCTGGCAATGAAATCGAATGTTATTCTTCAAGGTGCGGGTGACCAAACGGTGCTCTTCTATGACGCTGACTCCAGTATCCCCAATCTTGCCTCGCCTGTCTGGTGTTCGAATGTCACTGACTGGGAGATCCGAAACCTGAAGGTTGACGCGGGCGTTCGCACCCAGACGAGCGAGCGGCACGATACGATGGGCATCAAGGTCGGTGCCCGTCGGGGTGACGGTACGACGGGGTGTGATCGTTTCTGCATTGATAATGTAACCATCACTGGAGGGTTCCGACACGGTATTGAGGTGAGTGATGGCAGTACAGTCGGACGTATCGATAATTGTCTGTTGAATGATTCTAGCGGCGACGATGACATCTCGATATCAGTAAACAGTCAGAACGTCTACACTCATGAGTGCATCAGCATTAACAAACGCCGCGCCGGTGACTGGACGACTGACTGTTTTGAGATTGAAGACGGTGCGACGGACTGTGCATTCATTGACTGCGTGGCTATCAATCCTGTGGCTGGCGGGTTCCAAGTAGGTAAGACACATGGCCAAACCATCGCGACCTATGGACCATGCTCCGATGTGTGGTGTGACGGATGTAAAGTCGTTACACCAGGGCGAACAGGATTCACGATAGGAGGATTCCATCAAAGTGTCGAGCGCGTGCGCCTTATTGACTGTGAAGTTAGGGGCGCTTCAGGTGTCGGGATCCTCATTAATGCAGGGGCTGCAACGCTAAAGGACGTGACAGTAGCCGATTGTCGGGTGTATAATGGGCGTGATAGAAGACTGCAGGTCCGGGGCGGAACGGTTGGTGGGCTCTCCATTAAAGATTGTGTTTTCGATAATAACAGTCGAGAAGTTGCATTCACTATGGAGACCGTTGCCTCATCCGCTAACTTTGTGGATTTTGTTATTGATGATTGCCGGTTCGAAAACACGGCGAATGCCGGTTTAAAGTTTGAAAACACGGCGACAGAGTACGGCGGTGATTCGGTTATTCGGAATAATTATTTCCAGAATAATGATTTCAAAGATATTGTCTTCCCCACCGATGTTAACATCCGAAAATACGTACGAACACTCCACAATGAGGCCAAGAATGGTAATGATTACTCACCTATCGTTCCGGCAAATCCTATAAATGGGACTGAGTATCTTGATGACGGGACGAACACGGAAACTGGAAAACGCGGTAAGCGCATTCACAACGGGGAAGTATGGCAAGATGCTTGGACAGTGTAATTCATTTTCAAACTAGGCGCTAGATCAATCAACCAACTGTTTCGCATGGTTCCTAGAGCTCTTCCCCGAAATCAGGTCTGGCAGGATACGCACAACAGCGCCGAGATCTCAAATTGTCTATCAGACAACGAAAGTGAGCTTCACCGAGATACACAGTAAAGTGCATATCAAACACAGTCACCTCCACTTTCATCTGACCCACCCAGCTGAACAACATACGTTTATTCTCAGAGGTGGAGACAGTTTGAGTGCATACGTCCGCACACATTTAATCTGACTCAACTTACGTGAAACAATGGGGGGGGGGCACTGTCTAGATAACCTCCGCAGGCGTTCGTCCGTTGAGTGCTTGATGCGGTCGATCGTGGTTGTAATAGCGTTTGAACTGCTGGAGCCAGCGTCTCACAGCCGACCGACTGCCCACCCAGCTCGTATGGAAGCGGTCAGTCCGCACTTTGAGGGTCTGAAACCACCGTTCGACATGGTTTCGGAGCGAATAGTCTAGCCGACCGCTCACTCCGACACGAGAGAGGGCAGTCAGATAGCCATAGCCATCGACGAGAAACACGGCCTCCGAGAGGTCGTGTTTCTCGGTCAATCCCTGGAGAAATGCGGCAGCAGGATCGGTGCCACGACGGCTGAACAGCTCGATGTCCAGCAGTAACTTTGTTGTGACATCGATGGCGGCGTACACCCAGTGCCATTCACCGTCGATCTGGACAGCGGTTTCGTCGACAGCGACCCGCGTCGGCGTCGCCGACGCGGGTCGCATCTGCTGTCGGCCAACCGTTCTTTCCACTGCCAAATCGCCTGGTGCGAGCGATCCACGTTGAGGAGCGCTAAGATAGCGGCTGTTTCCCGGAGTGAATGCCCAGCTGCGTGGAGGCGGACGGCGAACGCCCTGACGGGCGTCGCCGTCCGCTCTCGCTCCCAACACTGAAACGCTTCCCCGTCCAACGTTTCAGCGAGGAGTTCTTGTAGTGACATGGACACTCACCGCATGAACTCCTCGCCTTCTCAAACTGCTTAACTAGACAGTGCCCCAATGGGGGATCAAGGAGCACCCTACGCAAATTGGGCTCCATAGAGTATGAATCTTGACTCGGCAACGTGAAGAGCCGCAATGAGGGTAAAATCTTAGAGAGGGACACCATTCTAAAAGCTAGCAGATTTATCCATCGGCTTTACCCCTGAGAAAAAAGCTATGTGAAACCACTTATAAAGTAGCATTATGACTCTAGTGTTATCAATCGCTCGCCTGACGATAGATATTGACGTCTCGATTTACATATACTCGGTGATAATTGCTGTCTAACTCGCGCTCCGGTTCCCACTCCAAGAGATACCGCCCGCCTACAAGCCGATAAATCTCGACTTTCGGTCGCACGGCAACGTATTCATACTCTTGCTCAATGAGCGTCGCATTCAGTAATTCAATGCTCATTAGACCGGGTCGCCACTGAGGGTTTGGCACTGTTTGTTGATGAACCGCGCCCCCTCGTGCCGCGCGTGGAAAATCCACAACCTCATCTGCGTAATACATCTCAGCATGAACAAGGTCACCAACATGCTGATTTGAGAAGTGTTTTGCGTCGACCTCCGCTTCAGTCAGGTACTGGCGATGCATGTCCGGATGGTCCGGAGTCGCAAGTGGGGAGAGAAGTTGCGTGACGATGATCACAGCAACAACGCTAACTAACAATACGCTAACCACTCGTTCACGACCGGCTGTCGACGAAGACCATGGTGCCCACGCGCGAGTACAAACAATACCGATAAGAACGGCGACGAACACGCTCGCCATCGCGAATTGGCGACGAAAACCTGGGGCGGCGCTAATAGCCAAGCCTGGGAGTGCAAATCCAACTGTTACTGCTGCCGCAGCGAGGACTGCACGCGTCGGCACGTCGCCACGGCGACGGGTAAAGAGACTAAGCCACGCTACTCCGCCCGCTCCGAGGATGAACGGAATGAAACTCGAATTCAGGACTGTACGCCACAGCGGGACCGTGTACTTTGTCGCAGCTGTATATGTTGGCGTCTGGGAAAGCAGTGACAAATCTGCATTCGTTAGCGCAGCGAGAATCACCACAACGCCTGTATAGGGGTTAATGTATTCGGTAACAAACAGCCACTGCACAGAGATGATCACGCCCAGTAGTCCGATTACTGGTCCAGAGACGTACGACGCCGGGGAACGTGACGTGATCCACCAATCGACACTCCAAAGCAAGGTTAGGAAGATAACTATTCCAAACGCAATCAGCACAGAGACTTTATGAAGGTAAACGAGCGCAGCGACCAGTCCTGCAAGGATAATAAAGGGCCGGATATCAAACCCAGTTTCTCGATAAACGATGAATACAGAAACAAAGCTCGCGAGGAGAAGGGCAGATAGGGTGGTAGGGATAGGCATAGTCGCGTAGCGAATTGTTGATCCCCCGACCGCTGCGACCACCGCCGCTACGGCAATCGCCTTACCCACGGCCTCCCCACTAACACCCCACGATCGCTGAAGTTGGTTCGTCAATGTCGCCGCGAAGACGACAACACCAACGCCAATCGTGAGCGGAAAGATCCCAAAGGCAGTATCGATTGGGAGACCTGTGATAAGTGCGGTCTCAGCCCCAAGGACGTGGAACAATACAGCTTCTGAGTAAAACAATCCAATGAGCTGCTCTGTTCCGCCATTCTGTATGATAATCTGACTCCGAACCGCATGAGCATCCGGATCAAACCCCATGAGGCTCGATGGGAATGCAAACGAATAGACCCGATATCCGACTGCTAAGAGGCCTGCAAGGACTACCACCGCAAGACCCTCTCGACGCGTCCGAACAGCCCAGATCCCCCAGATCAGAGAAAGTCCTGCACCAATCGCACCAAGAGGGTGCCACGGATAGAGCATCCCCGTCGTGTGAGTGCCGAGTATCCCCGCAGAGAAACATACTGTGGCAAGGGTTGCGGCTATTTTCACCTTTCTCATAACGTGAAGCAATGTTCAGCTCCAACTAAAAACCATCGAGGTCATCTCCGGAGATATTTATGTGGTTTGCAGACGAGTCTCCCAACAATATTATTAAATACGGCTATAGAGACTGTTTCATTAGTTGTGATACTCGGTTTTGGTATCGGCTCCTTTTCGTTTCACCTCCTCTATCAAATATTCTTGGCAGTTGTGTATTCTGCCGGAACCATGGAAGCCCTCTTTAAATCAGAGTAAGTGTGGACTCCACTCAACAGACAACCATGTAGGTTACAGCCGCATGTCTCGTTGGAGGCTTGTGCAAACCCCTTCTCTGACTTGTACAATTATATGCGAATAATGCACAGCCATTTTCAGCTGTCTAAGCTGGGAAAGTATCGTTGCCCATGGTGTGATCAGAAAATAATAATGATAGACGATGTAGAAACCGATCCGGAAAAGGCGAACACAGGATTCACACGGCGGGTCACGCTTGCTTCGTTCGAGACACCACTGTTCCTCTCATTGTGGGGCCGTGTAGGTGTAGATGTGTAATACCCCGACGAGGTGCCTGCATCGATTCGGTGATTCGACGCGGCCACTGCGAAATTCATCCTAAACATAGAACTGACGTTTGAGGGAGACAATTCGGGCTTCTTCAAATTATAAAACTACAGATATTATCCACAGAAGCCCTGTCTCCTCAAATTTCACATGAGGGCTCTATTTGGACGTGCCAGTTTTCCTCTCTGTCTCTGTGTCTCTGGACGAAAAATATAATGATATTTTAGACTATCCTGCAGGCACATTCGATTGACTGACGTTACAACAGATAAAATTTGTACTGTGCGGAACTGGATCCTACGTATTCGATACTAGCGGAGGCGGCCAGGGAGCTACTGATATAGTATTAAAACCATTTGTATGCTCGCGGGTAACGCTAAGGAAAGAGACACAAGTAAACCCGTCTGTTCGATGAGATCCCGATTCTTCGAAAAATCTGATAGAGAACCGTCTTGTGCCTATGATGTGATAGTATTTCCACCATCTGATTTGCGAAGTACTCGCTATATGAGACCACCTGTTTCAATTACTCCATATCCTACTACCTCCGTCGTATGCTGTGTTTCCGTATCTCTACTTTGTTCTTCCTGGACGGAAATTTCTACTCCAGAGCTAGAGAGGTTTCGATATCGAAGGGTTGCTGTATCCGATCCGTCAAACGTCTGTAAATCGGCCAGGAACAGAGGTGTTTCGTAGCTTTCTGTGAATGAAATATTGTACCAGGTGTCAGTCACAGCGTCAGGCGTTCGTCCGACTTCGAATTGTGTACCGTTAATATTGAACACGCCCGGTTCAATTGCCATGTATCCTACCGTCTCGCTCACATGAATCCCATCTAACCCTTCTTCTTCTTGCAGGCGGATCTCGGTGCTAGTGCTCGAAGTGTTCCGTTGACGAACGGCTATTGGGTATGGACCGTTGTGAGTCTGCGACTGGGCGAAAATAACTGGCTTAGTAGTGAAGTTCTGGGTGAAATTACGTTCAGTAAACTGATGATTTGTCGTCATCGTTCCTACTTCAATCCTGTTACCAGCCGATGAAACGTACGTGCTGGATTCCATGACGATATACTGGATCGTTTCTTGTACGTGCTTACCGTCCTGATACGCCCACTCTTCGATCTGAAATTCAAAACTCTCGCTTTGGACGTTCCGAAGCCTCACATGAGCAGGGTGAACACCATTGTAGGAGACCGGCTTCATGATCACAACAGGATCGTCATAGGCTCCCCTGAGCGAGACGGTACGCCACGTGTTTCGGTCCGGCTGATCGACCGAGACGGTGCCGCTTTCGCCGATCGCGAGCGCGGCCTCGACGTCGACTAATCCGTACCCCTGGGCGCTAGCGGGCAGATCGAGATCTTCCGCCGTCTGGCGGAGGCGACCGCGGGCACCGTCGGGATTCTCGTAGCTGTCCTGGGAGAGCTCGCCGCTCTCGTCGTACGTAACGTTGTTCGCGTTGTTGAACCCGACCACCATCAGCTGCGCGCCCGCGCCCGCGACGTGCGGTGCCGCCATCGACGTTCCCGAGAAGGTGGCGTACCCGCCGGCGACGGTGGAGTAGATCTCGGCGCCTGGCGCGGCGAGTTCGATCTGGGGGCCCGTCGAGGAGAACGACGCGACCGCGTCATTTCGCGTCGTTGCACTCACCGCGATCACCTCGGGGTAGGCGGCCGGGTAGTCGACGCAGCCTTCGCACCCGTCGTTGCCGGCGGCCGCAACCAGCAGCACGCCGTTGCGGTATGCGTACTTACAGGCGTCGTGAACCGTCTGCGAGCCGACGTCGCCGCCCAAGCTCAAGTTGGCGACCTCCCACCCTTGGTCGGCGGTGTAGACGATTGCGGCGGCGACGTCCGAGTAGTACCCCTGTCCGTTGCAATCGAGCGCTTTCAGCGCGTGGAGGGTCGCTCTGGTGCTGACGCCGACGACGCCCTCGGCGTTGTTCACCGCGTCAGCGGTGCCGGCAACGTGCGTGCCGTGATCGTTGTCGTCGTCCCAGGGCTGGAGACAGTCGTTGCCGTTGGACTGCGTGCACGGTTCGCCCGAAACGGTTGTTCCGCACGGCACGTACGCGTTTCCAGCCCCGAGATTCGCCTGAAGGTCGGGGTGATCCGAGTCGATGCCAGTGTCGATGATGGCGATGTCCGCGCCCCTCCCGGTGTAGCCGTCGTGGTGCACCTCGTCGGCGTCGATCCGATCGACGCCCCAGGGAATGGTCTGGGTTCCGCTGGAGCCGTGCCCCGTCGCCTCGAGAATCCCGTCCGGCTCGACGTAGCGGACGTCGCTACGGCTACTGAGCATACTACAGCTCTCGGAGGGGAAGGTCCCGACGACAGCTCCGCCGATTCGGCCGAAGTCGAGCGTTTGATGGACCGCAGCTGCTTCGGTCTGAACCGCCTCCATCGCCCTCTCCGTCGCAGTTCCAATTATAAGTCGATCCGGCTGGGGTGTGCTATCGGCCTCCACGCTTCGGCTTCCTATGGCGATTGTGCCCACTCCAGCGGCTCTTTTCAGTATCTTCCTACGAGTTAATTCACCCATCATCGTCTAACCCGTAAATTCCTAAATTTAATAATATTTCTTAGAGAATTTTATTAATTAATTCATACACTAATCAAAAACAACAACAAGTTATAGGCTGTTAGAGTTCAATTTCTCCAGGAGTAGAGATAGAATAATATAATATATTAAAACAATAACAAACAGTGTATAGAATTACAGAATAACTTGCATTGAAGACAAACAGAAACGGAAGAAAATCAATCGGAGAGGAACAGGCCGAAGACGATGTGGCCGATCGCTTCATCAACGCTCCAGAGAGGGATCAGACCGAATCCGAAGAGTGGTCTCGACGGAGCTTCCTCGGCGCTCTTAGCGCTGGGGCCTTCGGCGCGTCCGTTACGCGGAGAGATCGAAGCAACAACGTCTCTCCCCAGGTTGAGACACAGCAGACCGACACCGGCGGGGCGCGCCTCGTATATGGGCCGGACGAGATGAACGTCGGGGGCCGACTCGTCGTCGGCTCACCGAACGGCTACAACACGATACAGGAGGCTATCGCCGCGGCCGAAAACGGCGATACAATCTACGTCCACGGATCGTATGATGCACAGACCGCCGGCGAACAGTTCCCGATCCAACTCGATCTCACCCAGAAGAAGATCTCGTTGACCGGCGGGCACCCCGCCGGTTCAGTGATCGACGCAACGGGCGTGGACGCCAACGTCATCGAAGTGCTCGGCAGTGGCCAGCGCGACTACCGTAATCGGGCACTTATACAAGATCTCAAGATTATCGGTGGTAACATCGGACTCCGCGTTCAGGGCGTTCCATACTCGACATACCGCGGACTGATTTTCTTTGAAAATCGGTCGCACGGTGTTCAGGTCGAGGGGTATACCTCACCAGACGGTGAATTTAGAGGTACCTTCGGAGTTAACTTCATCGACTGTATGGCCTGGGCCTGTCGCGGTGTCGGATTCAGGTTGGATCCGGGCGCGCGCCCGCACAGTACCACCTTTTTTGGCTGTCACGCGCTCTACTGTGGCCTGTACGACGGGAACAATCTACCCGGCGTTCTGCTCCGAGGGTTTTCCTCAAGTTTTCACGGCGGTACGGTACAGTACAACGGTTCGTCCGGTATCGACGCTCGCTCTGGAGCAGTACAGGGCATATATAATACGTATTTGGAGGGGAACGGGATGAGCTCGCAATATCCGCAGGAAGTATTCGTCGGCGAAACCTCACCGGATCTCGCACTTCTCGACTGTTACTTCCGGGGGAATTACCCTCAGAACGCACCGAACGGACGAACCAAAGGATTCCGAGGCATCGCCATCGCTAACGCTCCGAACGTGAGCGTCGCAAACTCGACGTACCAGAACTACGAAGACGCCTTCGTTTACGTCACAAACGCCCGCGACGTAGACCTTTATCGGTCTTCGCACCTCGGGCTTGACGGCACGCAGTTCGTCAATACAACTTCGGACGTTCTGCGGCTTCGCAATCACGGCGATATCGCACCGACCGATTTGCGCGGCATAGAGGGCCTCTACGATGGTGATAAAGGAATCCACGACGGAAGCGGCGGCTACCCCCTCGCACTGGCGGTTTGGAACGGAAGCAACTGGATCTCCCAGATCGACGGAGGTGTGATCCAGTGACGAAACTCCTGTGCGGAGAGATTGTCACGGCATGGCAATCAGCTCTAGCAGGGTTTTTCGATTCTTCGTATGCCTGATTGTACAGTAGAACAACACAAAAACACGGATAAAAAATGAGAGAAGATAACAATATGGTCGACGAAAGCACAGCTCCAGAAACCCAACCGCAGGTCGGATTCTTCGACGAGAACGCTCCTAACACGGGGATTGCCAAACAGATCGAGACACAACAGAGCGATACCGAAGGAGCGCGAATCATATACGGTCCCGACGAGATGAACATCGGCGGACGACTCGTCGTTGGGACGCCAAACGGCTACAATACTATTCAAGAGGCCATTGCAGCCGCGGAGGATGGTGACATAATCTATGTTCACGGTTCGTATGATGCGCAGACCGCTGGCGAAACTTTCCCGATCCAGCTCGATCTCACCCAGAAGAAGATCTCGTTAACCGGAGGGCATCCTGCCGGCTCAGAGATTGACGCAACTGGCGTGAACGCGAGCGTCATCGAAGTCCTCGGAACTGGTCAGCGAGACTTTGAAAACAGGGCATTGGTGAGCGACCTTAAACTCATCGGAGGGAACGTTGGGATGCGCATCCGTGGCGTCCCATACTCGACGTACCGCGGGCTGATCCTCTTCAAAAACCAATCGCATGGCATCGAAGTTGATGGTTATACATCTCCGGAGGGTAGGCCGAGGCTATCTCCCGGACTTAATTTTATTGACTGTATGGCCTGGTCTTGTAGAGGAGTCGGGTTCAAGTTAAATCAAAGTGCGAAGCCTGCTAATACGAATTTCTTTGGGTGTCACGCCCTTTTCTGCGGGCTTTATGACGGAAACAACCTTCCCGGTGTCGAGCTTCGGGGGAACTCATCAAGCTTTCACGGTGGTACCATCCAAAACAACGGCGCAGCTGGCATCAAAGCTACCTATGGGAGAGGTCAAGGTCTCTACAATATCTACTTCGAAGGAAATGGTATGAGTTCCGAGTACCCTCAAGAGATCTTCCTTCCCGGAGGCTCTGGGTGCTTTACAGTTCGGGACTGTTATTTCCAAGGTATCTACGCTCGGACCGCACCTAACGGACGCAGTAAGGGATACCACGGAATTTTTGTCGACAGTGCCCATAAGGTGAGTATCAACAACTCGACGTACCGGAATTACGAAGATGCGCTTATCTTCGTCTCAAACGTCGCTGAC
This sequence comes from Halegenticoccus soli, assembly GCF_002844195.1. Classification (GTDB taxonomy): domain Archaea; phylum Halobacteriota; class Halobacteria; order Halobacteriales; family Haloferacaceae; genus Halegenticoccus; species Halegenticoccus soli. Next base: position 390,193 of record NZ_PEND01000005.1, on the reverse strand, counting down.
ATTGACCTCCACCGGTCATCGCATCTCGCTCTCGACAATACACCGTTTATCAAGACGGGCTCGAATGCTTTAAGACTCCGTGATAACGGTGATATCGTGCCAACTGATCTACGAGGTGTTAGCGGCCTGTATGTTGGCGATAAAGGGATTCACAACGGGGAGGGTAATTACCCAACTGGACTGGCTGTCTGGAACGGGAACAACTGGATTTCGCAGATTGACGGTGGGGCAATCCACTAGTTCAATGCTGACAGGATAGTCTGTTATCTGATTCGAATAGACTTTTATAATCGAAATCTAGAAAGCTGAGTTCTGTATACCGTCTAATCTCTGTTTTTAAAAAGCAATTCTGAAAAGCGAAAATCATAATATTTATTAATAATTGCCTCCGGAATAGAATCATGGTGGGGTGATTGTTAAAATTCCATACCCAATGAAAATTTTATAAATAAAGCGTATTTAATTGAAACATTTAAGTAAATTACGAGATATCTTTCTAAGACAGTAAACAGACGAGTGCTATAACATAGACCAGCGATCAAACAGATATTTATCTCATTCATACATAGGTCTTTAATATACTCCATCGAAAGCTGTTTCACATGAAGGTACACGACGAGAGCGTCCCAATGGAACAATTTGAACGCTTCTTGAATTCGATGCCGCAAGTGAGTGTCGAGCTCGTAATCTCCTTCGATCAAGGAATCCTCCTGCTTCGGCGACGCAACGAACCGGCGAAGGGGGAGTGGTTCTGGCCGGGAACGAGGCTGTACAAAGGTGAGACGTTCGACCAGGCGGCGAAAAGGCTTGCGAGAGAAGAACTCAGTATCGCCATTCGGTTGGGCGAAATGCTGGGGGTTTACAACCACTTCTGGGACACAGGTAACTTGCCCAACGTGGAGACGACCCACACGGTGAATATCGTGTACCACGCTCACGCGGAAAGCAACGCCGAAGACATCGTACTTGACGGACAACACGATGACTATCGACTTATAACGGAACTCGACCCGACGCTTCACGAATACGTCATCCGATACCTGGAAGACGGAGATTTCTTTTAATTAGCGGCGCGTCCGCTTCCCTTCGAGCGGAGTCAGAACCATCAACTCGGCGTCACGATCTCGCCTCGAACTCCCACTTCTTCCGGAAGCTACTCAAAAGGAATCGAGCGGCTACGCTTTTTTTGTACTTACCGCGTCGATGGTCGCTTTGAGGCCCGCTTCGAGGTCGTAGTCCGGCGACCATCCGAGGCTCCGAAGTTTCGAAGAATCGGAAACGTGTCTCGGGATCTCGACGCCCTCGTCGCGCTGTCGATCGGCGGTCGAGACGAGCTCGACGTCTCTGTCGATTAATTCGAGTATGAGGCCTGCGAGCTCCCCGATTTCGGTGTCCTCGCCCCGTCCGACGTTGTAGGCTTCCCCTCTCTCGCCGCTCCTTAGCAACGTCAGAAGCGCGCCTACGGTGTCTTCCACGTACAGGAAATCTCTACTCGGCGAGAGATTACCCAGCTCGACCGTCTCGTCCGTCAGCGCCTGCTCGATGATCGCGGGAACCACGTTGTGGGTGGGCTGTCCCGGTCCGAAAGTGTTGAAAATCCTGGCGGTCACGGTGTCAAGTCCGTACGTGCGGTGGTAGGCGTGCACGAGTCGGTCCGCGGCCGCTTTACTCCCGCCGTAGGGCTCGGCCGGATACATCGGATGATCCTCGGAGATCGGTAGCTTCTCGGGAGGACCGTACACGCTGGCCGTGCTCGCGTAGACGAATCTGGCGTCGTCCGCATCTCGTGCCGCCTCAAGAAGGTTGAGCGTCCCCGTCGCGTTTATCTCCCACGTCGTCCGGGGAGATTCGATGGCCGTTTCGATGCTCGTCTGGCCGGCGAGGTGAACGATTGCATCAGGATTTCCCAGTTCGAAGTTCTCCGGCGCCGTGACGTCGCCGCGTCGGACGGATTCGTTCGGTCGCACCTGTACGTCGGTTGTCGGACGAACGAGGAGAGTGACGTCGAGCCCTTCGCTCGCCAGCGCATCCCGGAGGTGGCCGCCGAGAAAGCCGGTACCTCCAGTAACGAAGACCGATTCGAGAGGTTTATTCGATGACATGGTGATGATCCTACTCGACTACCGGTTGTAAACGAAGGCCCGCCTTGGGATTAACCCACCGCTCGTCGCCGCGCTTGACGCGCTCGTGGTCCGTCCGCGCCATATCTCGGATCATTTCCTCGAAGGTAACCTCCGCGGACCAATCCAGCTCGGCCTCAGCCTGCGAGGGATCCGACTGAAGCACGTTCACTTCCGCGGGCCGGTAGAACCGCTCGTCGACGACGACGTAGTCCTCGTAGTCCAACCCCAGTTCGTCGAACGCGACCTCTGCACACCGGCGGACGGTGTAGGTCTGGCCGGTTCCGATGACGTAATCGCGGAGGTTTTCGGGGTCCTGCTGCAGCATAAGGTGCATCGCTTTCACGTAGTCTCGCGCGTCGCCCCAATCCCGCTTCGCGTCGAGGTTTCCGAGGCGGAGTTCGTCCTGTAGCCCCTCCTTGATACGCGCTGCCCCGAGTGTGATCTTCCGCGTGACGAACTCCTCCCCCCGACGGGGGCTCTCGTGATTGAACAGGATGCCGTTGACGGCGAACATGTCGTACGCCTCCCGGTAATTGATGGTTGACCAGTATCCGTACAGCTTCGCGACGCCGTACGGGGACCGAGGGTGGAAGTCCGTCTCCTCCGTTTGGGGGACCTCGTCGACCTCGCCGAACATCTCGCTGGTGCTCGCCTGGTAGAAGCGGGCGTCGGGCGCGTGCTGGCGTACCGCTTCGAGTAACCGAGTAACCCCCAGCCCCGTGACGTTCGACGTGTAGAGGGGCTGTTTGAACGACGTTCCGACGAAAGACTGTGCCGCCAGGTTGTACACTTCGTCGGGATCGGCCTTTTCCACCGCGCGGTTGAGCGAAACCTGATCCTCGAGATCCCCCTCGATGAGATCGATTGAGTCATCTTCGATGAGGTGTTTTATCCGCCAGTAGTTCTTCGAGGACGTTCGACGGACTAGCCCGTAGACATCGTATCCTTTGCTGTCCAGATATTCGGCGAGATAGCTTCCGTCCTGTCCTGTCACTCCGGTTATCAACGCTGACGGCATTGATTTTTCAAACACTATCTTATCACTTTAAGCTACCGAAGACCCCAAATTTAAAAGGTCGTCACAGGAAGTAGACCCTAGTCTTGGGACTTTCGCCTGCGATGAGCAGACATTAATATTCGATGATGATGTAAATTAGTGATCGACAGCTTGGAGTTCGAAGGCTGAACCCCGAGTCGGGATCTCTTTGACTAAATTCGATAATATTCAATCATTCTTTGACTTTTTGTCAATGAACGATAGAATCACGACTACCTTATTGTTGTCCCGTCGACAAGTGATCTCCATGCACTTATAGTATTATCGTAAAATGCAGGACCGGGTGTGTTCCCTCCACTTCCGTCATGGTAGGCTTGATTCCCGACTTCTTGCTTCAATTGCCTTACATCGATCGGTTTCGTAGGGTTATTTTCTCCTAAATAATCAGCGATAATATCTATATTGTACCACTCCTCTCTGCTTGCTCCTTTGATATAAACTCCGGAAAAGTCGACATCCTGGTAAACGGCCGGTGACCTCTCGATAACTCTAACTCCAAAATAGTGTTTTGGTGAATTCTCATCCGAAATAATATCTAAGTCGGTCACTCGAAGCCGTGTGATGTTATTTCCAGCTACTTCTACACCGAGTCCGCTCGGGAATGATCCACTTTTTTGGTTATTGTTCTTAATAACATTATTCTTAATTGCCACATCTTTGACCTCACTTCGCGCAGTTGATATTAACAGGCCATCCATCCATCCATGTTTAAACGAACAGTCAATGATTTGTACATCCTGACCTCCCTCAAGTTTCACGTTGTGTGTGCCATTACCCTTACCATTTTCGAGGAAAGTGCAGTTTGTAATCTCAATATCTTCCGAGAAACGCCCATCAATCATTAGACCTAAACCGTTATTGTAGGCGACAAGACAATCACTCATACGAAAACCACGTGTCTTCCGTTGACTTCCGTCAACTACTTGTGAAGTATCTGCCTTAATTTCAATCCCACTTCTCCCTTTACCGTTAAGTATCTGGCACCCATCGAGAGTAATATCCTTATTATCGGTGACATTTGTCCACGTAGAAATGACGGTAGATTGTCGTTCCCCATCAAGAATGCAGTTAGAAACCGTAACGTTCTGGCAGCCATGGAAATGAATGCAATGCTCATTATTATCGTGGAAATGGCAGTTCGCTACTGTGATATCAGTTGTAACCGATGGGTCTTGCTTGCTAGTTAATTCGAGACCATCTCCCGTAGAATTGACTGACCAAAGATTGGAAAATTTGTGCCTACTACCGACCACTTCTATATTATGCATATCACTTAGATCCGTTATTTCATCAGGGTTTTGATTTTGCATATTTCCATCAATGAGAAAGTCTTTTAGATGACATCCAGTAACAATCTGTGGATTACTTTCATGAGCAGGCTGACCAATATCTAAAATAGATTTCCCCTTACCTGGCTCAGTAATACCGTCTGGGAGGAATATCTTTGTTGAGTGACCTTGTCCTTCAATGGTCACGTTACTTTTATTAACGAATATAGCTGCTTCATTTGCTGTCCCATCTTTCACCTCATATGTCCCTTCAAGTAGGATTACTTTACCCCCTGTATCAGGGAGCAAATTAATTGCTTCTTGAATGCCTGGACAGTCATCTTCAGGAAACGCGATTTGGATCTTATTTAGCTCTTCTAATGATAGAGACTTGAGGACGTATTTCCACTCCGCGTCTCCTACAAGCCACTCGTAAAAACCGCCAGGAGTAACTCCAAGAGCAGGTGGATTTTCTGGTACGGGTAGCTCTTCTTTACTACTTGCCCGATATGTTTTTGTATAAGCTGTATTCATATCACTTTCATCTACTTGGGGAGCGCTGTTTCGACCTGGTTCTTTTTTTGTCATATGGGCGCTCGATTCAGCACTTAATGTTACGCTGGCCATGGTTCCTGCAATAATCTCTCGACGAGTTAGTTTTTTCATAGCTAACCTACGTTTATCATACGATAGAATAGTTAAAAAGACTTTCCCCAAAAGAGTCATATCCTGGCTGGTGTTTCATCTCAATTTTAACTCGTAGAAGAAATGATGATCTTGGGAGTAACACCGTGTGTAGGACATGCATTTTCCTCGGCCAATAGGTTAGTAAGGAAGGGATTCTTAGCCCCGCTCGATGGCCACAGCACGCCGCCGCAGATTCGTCCACGCGCAGACCGCGTGGATGCTCGCAGCAGCGCTGGCGCTGGCCCTCCTGGACGCGTTGACGCTCGAACTGTTCTTCGTCCTCTCGCTGATCGGCTTTCTGATCGTCGTCGAGTTCACGGCGCCCTTTTCGGTCACGCCGGAGTGGCGGGCGCGACTCAAATGGCTCATCCTCGCCGGACTTGCCGCCTTCGGCTACGTTGCCGTCCGCCGCATCCTCTCGACCCTCCCGGTAGAGGTGTTCTGAGGTGCGGTTCAGCATGTCCGAAATCGGCTACCCGCGCGCACTCCTCGTCGCACTCGCCGTCCTCCTCGCGGTGGCGGCGATCGTCGCGGCGAGCACGTCGACGGCGGCGTTCGGTGTCTACAACTCGGCATGGGACGGCGCTTCGTCCCTCAAGGCGGAGGCCGACGCCGTCGGAACGGAGTCGGAGATCGTCCTCAACACGAGCGCGTACCGGGAGACGCCGGCGAACGGAACTGTCGCGGTCGTCCTCTCGCCCGAGACGCGCTACGAGCAGGAAGACAGCGCCAGGCTACGAAGTTTCGTTCGCAACGGCGGAACGCTCGTCGTCGCGGACGACTACGGTCCGCACGGCGACGCGCTCCTCGCGGACGTCGGCGCTGACGCCCGATTCGACGGCCGACCCCTCCGGGACGAGCGGCACAACTACCGCTCGCCGAACATGCCCGTGGCTACGAACGTCTCGGACGACCCGAATGCCTCGATCGTCGACGGGGTCGATCAGCTGACGCTGAACTACGGGACCGCCGTCAGACCAAACGGCGCGACGGTCCGGGCGACGACGTCCGGCTTCGCCTACTTCGACGAGAATCAGAACGGGGAGCTCGACGGCAATGAGTCGCTCGGCGAACGTCCGGTCGTAACCGTCGAATCGGTCGGGGAGGGCCGGGTGATCGTCGTCGGCGATCCGAGCCTGTTCATCAACGCGATGCTCGACCGGCCCGGGAACCGCGGGTTCGTCCGGGCGATCTTCGACGATCACAAGCGCGCCATCCTGGACTACTCGCACAGCGGCAGCCAGCCGCCGCTCGCCGTCGCGCTCCTGTTCATACGTGGATCGCCCGTGCTGCAGGTGTTGGTCGGCGTCGTGGGGCTCGGCCTCGTCGTCGGCTGGACGAAGCGACCGGGGCTCCTCGGTCGATTGCGTCGCGGGGACGCGCGCGATGAAGTCCGGATCGACGCCGCGCGGAGGGACGAACTCGCGGCGTATCTCCGGCGACAGCACCCGGACTGGGACGACCGCCGAGTCGAACGCGTGATAGCAGGCGTTTTATCCGAAGAGGATGAAGGTGATGGTAATGGATAGCGTAAACGAAATTTATACCGGCATCCGAGACGAGGTACAGAAGGTACTCATCAGCAACGAGAACGTGGTCGAGGGGTTCACCGTCGCGCTGCTCACGGAGGGACACGTTCTGCTCGAAGGGGTTCCTGGCGTCGCGAAGACGACCATGGCGAACCTCTTCGCGCGCGCAACGGGACTCGACTATCGGCGGATTCAGATGACGCCGGACGTCCTGCCCGCCGACATCACCGGGACGCAGGTCTACCGCGAGAACGCGGGCGAGTTCGAGCTCCAGCGCGGTCCGGTGTTCGCGAACCTCGTCGTCGCCGACGAGATCAACCGCGCGACGCCAAAGACCCAGAGCGCACTGCTGGAGGCGATGCAGGAGCAGCACGTCACGATCGAGGGTAATACCCTGTCGCTCCCGAGCCCGTTCATGGTGATCGCGACGCAGAACCCGATCGAGATGGAGGGCACCTTCGAGCTGCCGGAGGCCCAGCGCGACCGCTTCCAGTTCAAGCTGACCGTCGATCTGCCGACGTTCGACGAAGAGCACGAGCTCCTGAATCGCTTCGACGCGAACCCGAATCTCGGCCCGGACGACGTCACGCAGATGGTCCATCCTGAAGACGTCCTGCAGGCGCGCCAGGCCGTGACGCGCGTCCACGTCGACGAGAAGGTCAAGGAGTACATCCTCGATGTCGTGGCCGCGACGCGCGAGTCGCCCGCCGTCGAGTACGGCGCCTCGCCGCGGGCGACGCTCGCGTTCCTCAACGCGGGGAAGGCCCGCGCTGCGATCCGCGGTCGGGAGTACGTCATCCCAGACGACGTGAAGTCCCTCGCCGAGAAGATCCTCGCCCACCGGCTCGTTCTCACCGCTGACGCGGAACTCAGCGGACAGAGCGTTTCCGAGGTCGTCGCAGAGGTCGTTGACGGAATCGAACCGCCCGAAGGATCCTCCCTCTCCTCGGAGAGCGCACCTATCTCCGACGGGAGCGATGTCTCCCGAATGTAGGCGATGTCTCCCGAACGCAGCCGCCTTCACCCCGCGGAAATCCGCTCAGCTTCCCCTCAACGGTCGACGTTTCTCCCCGAAAAGTTCGTTATGGCACCCGGCCTACGTTCGACTGTGTCCTCTTTCGCTCCGACGTCGTCGCCGGTTTTCCCGACTACGCGACCTCTTCGTCCGACGGGACCCCTTCATCCGACTCGTCGAAGTCCCAGCGATAGGTGACGAGGAAGTCGGCGGCGTCGGAGCCGTGGACTTCGGCGGCCACCGGCGTCGACAGGCCGACGGCGAGGCCGACGGCGAGGAACGACACGACCGGGTGATCGAACCGCGCCTCCGGACCGTAGGCGCTCCCGTCGACACGGAACGTCGCGCGTCCGTCCTCCGGATCGACGTCCGCCGCCGCCCTGTCTGCGAGTTCGAACCCTTCCACGAGCGCGTCGGCCAGCTGGTCGGCCAGCTCCGTCGGCGTCTCTCCGAGACCGCCGGTTCGCGTCCGGTCGAACTCCGCGAAGAGGGCGCTCCCGGTCGGGATGAACGACACGCCGCGTCGCCGCTCCTCCTCGGAGACGACGAAGACGGAGTCGAGTTCCGCCGTGTCCGGGAGCTCATGGTCGCCGTACTGGGGGACGAAAAGTTGCGCGGCGGGGTCTCCCTCGGTCGGCACGTAGATACGTGCATCCTGCAGTCCAAGCTCGGCCGTCATCGCAGCCTGCGTGTCCGCCAGCGCGCCGTAGACGCGCTCGCCGACGTCGGCCGCGATGAACCGCTCCGGCGTGAGGTAGTACGTCAACACCGCCGAGAAGAGCCCCGTCCCGCCGAGCACGAGGAGGACGGTCCGCGCGCTCGGGAAGATGACGGCGGCTCCCGTGGCCAGTGCGCCGACCAGTGCAAGTCCCAGCGCCGTGCGACGGTACTGCGTCCGCTTGGCCTGCGTGTACTCCTCTCTGAGGCGACGGTTCTCCGCCCGGAGGAGGTCGATCTGGGCGGCGAGGTCGGCCGCGTCGGACTCTCCGTCAGCGCCATCGACGTCCCTCTCGGCGTTCCGTTCGTCCGTCTCGTCGACTTCCTCCGCCTCGTTCCGACCGTCCGCCCCGTCGCGCGAGAGCTGACTGCTCATGCGACGTCCCCCGCGAGACCGAGTGAAACGCGTTCGTAGCGGTGGAGCCCGTAGGCGAACGCAGCGCAGATCAGAATTAGGAGTCCGGCGACGGGTAGCGGCTCTTCCAGCCACGTCATCGCCTCCCAGGTAACCGCGCCGAGGGCGGCGAACAGGACGACGGTCGCCGCAGCGAGCCGCACGGGTGTCTGGCTTCGCAGCGACGGGCTCACGAGAACGGGAACGAGCCCGAGTTCGACGAGCGTGAGCTGTGCGGCCGCCGGCCCTTCCGGGAAGACGGCGAGAAGACCGAGATGCGCGACGGCGAAGAGGACCTCCTCCGAGAGGACCAACCCGAAGAGGAGCAACGCGATCCCGACGCCGGCCCCGATCGCGCCGCCGGTCGCGCTCAGCGCGGCGGTACCTGCGAGGAGCCCGCCCCACTTGAGCACGCGCTGCCAGCGCGACGGCGGCCGCCGGGGGGCGATCGCTTCACCATTCGTTGAACGTGACATTCCTCTCCCCCTACGTCGAGCCGCCTTTTATATACTGCGGTATTGGGGATGTGAAAAACCGTTGTTTACAATGGAGATATAGCGTCCGCCTTTGTCTACTTTCACTCTATGCCGAAGGTACACGTTTCTTCGCAGTGTTTGAAGGAATGTGCGCGGAAACCTGGCAGTTGATTTGGTGTTTGCCACGGGCCTTGCCCGAAACCAAAATAGTGAGCCTACCGTGCCAACTGTCGTTAAACAACCAGGTAACTCGAAACCCTTGCGGGTACGAGTAACGGCTTCGTGGCAGAGCCAGTGGCCGACAGTCCACGAACCTTGAATTCCCAACCACCAGAATCGGTCACACAGAACTGGGGAATCCTCGCCCTTTAAGGCGGGAGGATGTCACTTTTACTTGCTCATCGCCGTGAGAATGCCGCGGTTAGACGAAGATCCGTACTCTGGCGTGTCGCTGTCGGATTCAAAAATCACGCCGATTTGATACTCTTTGGACCGAATTTACGCTGACCTACGCCCGCGCCCGTCGCCGCCGTTGCGCGCCGAGGAGCGCGTCGAGGCGATCGCCCGGACCCACCTCGAGGGCGGTGACGTGCGGGTGGCGATCGAGTTCGCGGCGGAACTCCTCGAAGGAGACGTATCGCCGGTAGGCTGCTTCGAGATCCGCCAGCCCACCCGGCTCGAACAGCACGCGTGGGGTGAGAAAGACGAGGACGCGGTCGTCGTTTCTCGCCGCCAATTTGACCGCCTCGCGCACGTGTCGGCGCGCGCTGTCGTCCGTGACGATGACGGTCCAGACGCTTCCCCGCAGGCGACCGATCTCCGTCCGGACGGTCTCGAAGAGGGGATCGCCGTCGATCCGGCGGACGTACCGCTCCCCCGCGCGGAAAAACGGCCGGAGCGTCGTCGCGAAGTCGGCGTCGTCCCCCTTCAGCCGAACGGTCGCGGTGTGGGCGGCCGCCGGACTCATCGCGGGTTCTCGATCGCCGGTCGATAGCCTCCCCTCCGATCGCGTCGGTTCGAGGTCGTGTAACTTCCGTCGGATCGTAGAGTAGTTCGCCGGCTCGGTGCTCGGTCGGAGGCGGACGGTCAGTCCGCCGTCGCCGACGGCGTACAGCCCGAGCGGATCCGACAGCTCCCGGGCGCTGCTCACGAACGAGAGCGCAACCTCCCGCGCGTAGTCGAGCATCGTCTCGCCCTCGCGGCCGACAGCCATCGTCCCGCGGTGGTCGCAGAGCAGCACCGTCCGCCTGTCCGTCTCCGTCTCGAACTCCCGGACGTACGGGTGGCCGAGTCGGGCCGTCGCCTTCCAGTCGATGCGGTTCGCCGCGTCGCCGGCGACGTACTTGCGGAGCTCCGCGACGGTGAGGCCGGACCCGCTCTGTTCGGTCGCGTGCTCGCCGTACGCCGCCGCGATGCGGTCGCCGCCGCGGCCGACGTGGATCTCGCGCGGGGCTCGCGGTTCGACGGTGAGGGACGGTGTCGAGCCGCGCCGGATCGTCTCCTCGAACAGGCCGAACGGGTCCGAGAGCGTGACCGCGGAGCGCGAGAATCGGAACGTCCCGGCCGTCGGAAACGACACCTCGAACGAAGTCGTCGCCTCCTGGTCGGTACGGGTGATCGACACGCTTCGATCCTCCTCGGACGGCGCTCGCCCTGCCACCGGCTCCGGGGCGGTTATCGAAATCGCGAGCGGTGTCGAGCCGGTCACACGGGCGTTGAGAGCCGCGTAGACGGGTTCGTCCACCACGACCTCCGTTCGGGCGAGCGTCAGATCCACCGTCAGTCGGTCGTCGACCGCCGTCGCGCCGCGGACGAACGCGTACTGGCGGGCGATGAGCCACGCGCCCAGGCCAGCCGCGCCGAACAGGAGGACCGGCCTGGCCGTGATGACGGAAAGCGCGGCCAGCGACGCGGCGACGGCCACGCTGGCCCAGTAACGGCGTGACACGTGCATACCGAACCCTTTCCCCCGGAGTAGTTGTAAGTTCTGGTCGAGGATAGTCCGTAATTATCATCGGCGGTTTCGGACGGTGATCTGCCGGCACCCGATCGAAGAGAAACTCCCCGAACGCCTACCGTCGTTCTATCCGCGATACCATCCCTTTTTTATGATCCGGTGGCGATGGACGAATATATGTCCGAAGAGAGGAATTGGCGGCTGCTGCTTCCGGCGCCCCTCCGCCGGTTTCCGCCCGACCTCACCGCCGTCGTCTGCCTCGTCGTCCTCGTCGACGCCGCCGCTTTGCTCCCAGTGATTCGCGACACTCCGCTGCGGGTCGTCCTCGGGCTTCCGCTCGTCCTCTTCGTTCCGGGATACGCCTTCATTTCGGCGCTGTTTCCCGAGGGTGCGACCGGAGATCCCGAGGGTTCGGGGGAGAGATCCGGCCGTTCCGGGATCGACGGGCTCGAACGCGTGGCGTTCTCGTTCGGAACGAGCATCGCGATCGTCGCGCTCCTTGGACTTCTGTTGAACTTCACCCCGTGGGGGATCCGCCTCGTGCCGATTCTGGTCGCCCTGAGCGCGTTCACGATTGCGATGGCCGGCCTCGCCGCCAATCGACGCCAGCGCGTCCCCGAATCGCGGCGGTTCGTCGTTCCGTACCGCGACTGGATCGCCGTTTTTCGGGAGGAAACGCTCCGCCCGCAGACGCGCACCGACGCGGTCCTAAACGTCGTCCTCGTGATCTGCCTGCTGCTCGCGGTCAGCAGCGTCGCGTACGCGGTCTGGACCCCGCGGGGCGGCGAGTCGTTTACCGAGTTCTACCTCCTGACCGAGGACGAGAACGGTGAATTCGTCGCCGACGACTACCCGACGAACTTCACGCAGGGCGAGGGGCAGTCGCTGTACGTCGGTATCACTAACCAGGAGCACGAGGCCGTGGACTACACCGTCGTCGTGGAGTTACACCGGGTGGAAACGGGGAACAACTCGACGCGCGTTCTCGAAGAGCGGGAGTTACACCGCTTCCAGACGACCCTGGATCACAACGAGACGTGGCGGACTCAGCACACGATCACGCCTCCGATCGCGGGTGATCGACTCCGGCTGACGTATCTCCTCTACAAAGGCACGCTACCGGCCGATCCCACGGTGGAGAACGCCGATCAGGAGCTTCACCTTTGGGTCAACGTTTCGGAATCTTCGGAGTAGTAAGTCCGGTCTAGCGGAGTAAATTACTTCTTGCGACGCATACCGCCAATATTCGAAAGTAGTGTACGTAACAAATGAAATATGCTAATACTACTACACTGCTTGGTAGTATAATGACTAAATAGGTCGTTGTATCCTTAGGACAGAAAAAATTTTATTACTGGATGTCCGTGGATCTATCTGATGAGTCACTATCTCCCCGACATCGACAACCGAATAGTCGGACGCTGCCTTCCGACCGACGCGACCGCTTCGAACGCGTCGCCGCGCCCCGCGGCCTCGACAGAGGCTGCGTCGCTCGAAACGGGCCGAAACACCGGACTCCCGGGAACGACGCATGACCGCTGAACAGACCATCGGCGGCGTCGACGGAGCGGCGATCAACGGTGATCGTACCGCAGTCATCGGCGACGATTCGGGCGAGGCACTGCTCCTTCAGGAAGACAGCAAGCAGACGCCGACGCTCAGCGTCGTCATGCCGACGCTGAACGAGGAAGAGGGGATCGCCGAGTGCATAGAGCGGATCAAGAGCGCGCTCGGCACGCTCGGCGTGCCCGGCGAGATCATCGTCAGCGACAGTTCGACCGACCGGACCCCCGAGATCGCCCGGGAGATGGGCGCGATCGTCGTCGAGCCCGACGCGCCGGGGTACGGGTACGCGTACCGGTACGCCTTCGAGCGGACCCGCGGGGAGTACATCGCCATCGGCGACGCCGACACGACGTACGACTTCGAGGAGCTGCCGAAGCTCTACGAGCTGGTCGCGAACGGCGACGCAGATATGGCGATGGGTAGCCGCCTGGAGGGTGAGATCAAGAAGGGGGCGATGCCGCCGCTACACCAGCACATCGGCAACCCGCTCCTTACGAAGTTCCTGAACGTGTTCTACGGCGCCGGCGTGAGCGACGCCCACAGCGGGATGCGCGTCATCTCGCGGGGCGCGCTGGAGGAGCTGGATTTGAAGACCGACGGAATGGAGTTCGCGAGCGAGATGATAATGGACGCCGGGGCTCGCGATCTAACCATCGAGGAGCTGCCGATCACGTACCACCCGCGCGAGGGCGAGGCGACGTTGGACAGCTTCCGTGATGGGTGGCGGCACGTGAAGTTCATGCTCGTAAACGCGCCCGGCTATCTGTTTTCGGTTCCTGGGTTCTTGCTCAGTGTGTTCGGTGCGTTCGTAATGGCTCTCGCCTATTTCAGCGTCCCCATCAACGGCATTACCTTGGGGGTGCACTCAATGATCGCGGGTAGCCTCTTTACGATCGTCGGAACCCAGGTCGTGAGTCTCGGTGCGTTCGCGACCGTCGCTGGGAATCCGATTCGAGCACCGGAAGATCCTGTGACCGAATACCTTACGCAGAATGTTCAGCTGGAACACGGCGCGACGTTCGGGTTGTGCCTGTTTGGAGTTGGGGCCGGCTTCGCCGGAGTCATGGTGATCCGCTGGGTTACAAGTGACTTTACTCAATTGCCTTTTCTGATGGGTGACGTTGTCGCTCTCACCGCGATGGTGCTTGGGTTGCAGATAGTCTTCAGCTCGTTTTTCCTTAGCGCAATAGCAGAATAATGAGTTGATCTTTCCTAGCGACACTCACTAACATATTCATGTTCTCACCGTTGGGACAGTGACCTACTAATCTCTAGTCCTGGTTAGCCTAATTCCGCTTTATCACGAGAAATTTTCTAACGTCGATTTCACCCAGGTAAAATTCCGTCCTAATTGCTTCTCAGCTTTTTTGATCAAGAATAGGTCTGCTTCTTCGATGCTCCGAGTTACAACAAGGGAAACAAGCTGAGCAATTGATATCAGTATTCCTACGATAACTAATCCGAGAATCCCCAAGTCAATGCCGGACGTCAATTGCATGAGCACAACCGCGAATGCAAGTGTAGGCGCTATCGGTTTCATATTTTTTAGGGCAAAGGGATGAATCCCTGTATAATAGTAAATAGCAGCTACTTCGACCATATTGTAAATAAAGTATCCGACCACCGTCGCTACTGCGGCTCCGATTATTCCGAACCGTGGGATAAGTACGATGTTGAGTAAGAAATTAGCTATTACACCGATGAACGCCGAAACAAGTTCGATTCTCGGTCTGTTTATTGCTTTCACCATATCTCCGTCCAATCCGACGATAGCGCGGAAGAACAAACCAGCTGTTAGAATACTCAGTACCGGAGCAGCAGGAAGATACTCCGCCGTAAAGACCACTTGAACTATACTAGGTGAGAACAGGGCGAACACTAGAATTGGCGGGAAAGTCACTAATACTATCCACTTAGTGGACACGCGGTACAATGAACTGAGTTCCGACGTTTGATCGCTAACAAAGTATTCAGTCGCAACGGGAAGGTAAAAGAACGTGAACGCGCTAAGAACGAACGTCGGAAGCTGACGTAACGGTTGGATAGCTCTGTAATATCCTACACTCGTTGACTCCAGAAAGTAGCCGATCATCAGAATATCTAGGTTTGATAGTAATAGAAAAATCATAGATCCGAAGGCTAATGGCCACGAAAAAGACCACAACTTGAACATCGTATCTAAGGGGACTGTTTCGGTGACGACTGAGCGTACGCCGAAGTCGCGGACTACGAAATACGTCGCCAAGAGCGCTAGGGCGAACGGAACGGATACCCAGTAAGCAGCGGCTCCGAGTGACGGATGGCCAATAGCCAGAAAGATTCCTAGTGAGAACAGTGCAAGTATTCTTGCGCCTAAATTCTTCGAAATGACTGCGTGGAATGATCGCTTCTGAGCGCGAATCGCGGCAAACGATACATTAGCAAATGGGAAAACCAAAAGATACGGTAAAAATAAAACTAGATACTGTGGAATAGTGGTATCATTCATAACACTCGAAATTTCGTACCTCAAGAAGTAGATCAGGAAAACCATGATGAATCCGGATAGAATGCTGATTAGATATCCAGATTTTAGGATTTCACGTTTATTCTTAGTCCTATTTTCTGAGGACATGAGACGTGTGACTCCTTCTGGAATACCAAAAAGGGCGACACTACCACATGAGCTAATTACCGTATAGGTCAGTGCGATATGTCCGAACTGGCCTGGTGCAAGCGAACGAATAATCATAGCTTCCCCGAACAGACCGAGCAGTCGGCCGATAACGGAGCCGAGGAAAATGACGGCAGCACTCTTGGCCAGCCCACCAAGTGTGTCTGTTATAGAGGTCATGGTTACGTGTTGTTTCGGTCGTAGCTGTTCTTCAGTATTGTTAACTTTCAAACCTTTGCGCTAATTTCACGCATTTTTTCAGCTATCGACCTTTTTTCTCGTTGAGTTCTTTCGTGTCTCTTGTGCAGCCCTTGAAGTGCTTTTGCTATTTCCGTATTGCGGTTCGAAAGATCAATCTTTTCCCCGGGATCATTTTTAAGGTCGAAGAGCTTTCCGCCGCTTGTCCCATGAATGTATTTCCATCGCTCCCCACGGATTGCCGTACCTTCGCCGAACTCAGTCTTTGAAACCACGAAATCGTCAGTAAAATCATCCAGATCGGTTTCTCCAGAAGCAGCTATTGAATCGACAATTGCGGGTAGCTTCCTCAGTGAAATTGGGCTGTCTATCTGGCCTGATTCTACATCGCCTTTGATCAGGAACGGTACTCTGATATTTTCCTCGAATAGCTTCGGTTGATGGCCGTAGGTCCCGTGTTCTCCGAACGCTTCCCCGTGATCCGAGTGGAAAATCAGGGTAGTATCGTCAGAATTTATATCGTCATTAATTACTCTGGTGAATCCATCTATTGACCGTATTGAGTCACGATAACTTCGCTCCAAGCATGATACGAGGTGTTGGGGGGGTTTATCATGATTGCCATTTCGCATAATTGTATAGTTGTGGCGTATGGCGCTGTAGTACATCGCAAGCCCTGATGTTTCGTTTCTAAACTTCTTTGGAACGATATAGGGACTGTGCGTGTCAAGGAGAAAAACCCATATAAACCACGGCTCCTTTAATTGGTTAATCGCTGCTCGAATGTCTTCATAAAATGCGGGCCATTGGGAGAACCAGTCGGTTTTTTTCAGCCATTGATTCCCTAGGTGAGATAATCTCTCGTAGAGACTAACGTTTTTATTGCCTGTTTGATCTTCTTTTATTTGCTGATGTTTAGAACCAATCATCTGGAACTGATCAATTGACTGATCGAATAATGTTGCATCAGTAGTCCATGGATTGGCTGTAAACGCTGCTGTAGAATATCCTTGTCTCGAAAGCATTTCGGCAACCGTCTCATATCGTTGCATATGATCCGCAATTCTTTTATATCGTGAACCAAAATCATCCCCGGACGGTGTAAATCTATAGTGTTCTCCGGTGAATATTACAGGCATTGCCGAGGGCGTACGCGGTCCTGGAGAAACGGCATTTGTGAATATCGTGCTTTTATTTTTTATGGAATTCAGAAAAGGTGTAGTATTATATTCTTTGTTTAAGTATCCACAATAATCAGCTCTGACGCTGTCTGTAGAAACTAGCAGGATGTTTTTATGGTTCTCTTTCATTTATATTGTTGTCTCCTAATTCAAATATCCGAGTGTTTTTAGCCGATCTTCGATTTCATCGTGTTCAGTTAAATGGGCGTCATCTTCGCCCGCTTTCTCCGCTACAGAAAGCGCCTCAGTCAGAACATATATCACATATTCCTCAACAGTTTCGAAATCAGTTTTTTCTACTCTTCCCTTTATTTTGTTTATAATACTCTCAGGAATCTCTATCTCTTCGTTCACAACTTCAAATGGCTCTTCTTATACTTAAAATTACTCTTATTAAAAGCACTCTCACTGGGATGTCAATGAATCGTCTTCAACTAGTAACTTGAGGACCCTTCTCCCTCAACCTCAGATAGTGATCTTTTCTCAGTTAGCGCCTTCAAGACATTTCATACCAACCTCCGCGTCGCTCAAACGTTATTTGTTCGTGTTACCAAGGCTCAGAACTATGAGCAGACAGATATTATGCGTTATTTGACCAGCTGTCGCATTATTAAAGAAGGGGGATAATCGAAGAGAGGTTTCGGAAATCTATTCCCTTACAGGTATCCAAGTGATTCAAGTCGTTCTTGCGTATCTACTTCCACCTCACTCTTGCGATAGGTTTCTGGAACGTGAGTTCCGGCATTTTTTGCGGTAGTTTCTACCCATGGGACGTTCCGTAAACATTTGAACGGCATGTGAATCGGATGGCCATAAAGTCCCCATTCACCGAGTGCGTTACCGTGGTCCGATGTGATTACCACTTGATTAGCATCAATGTTTTCCAAAAGTAGTTCGAGATCATCAAGTACGTACCGAAGGTTTTGACGGTAGTCTCGCCATACTTGTTCTTGGTCAACTTCCCCAGCTTCAAGCTGGTGCCAGACATCTGTTCCTTGAGCACCCCATTTTTCAACTTTCTTTTGATTATAGTCGTTATTTGCACTGATAAATGGGCAATGGGGTTGCATGTAGTGTGCGATTATTCGACCCGGATTGTGTTCACGCGCGACGTTGATCGTTCGGTCTGTTATCGGACGAGGCGGTAGTGTTCCGAGGTCGGCGCTCCATGCATACCTCCAAACTTCATCTAAAAGAGCAAAGTCTGAGGCTTTCAGTACCTCCTCAGAGAACGGATTCCCGCATACATAAGCCGTCTCGCTCATCTCGTCTGCGTGGGCTGGCGTAAAATTGCGTAACATCCAGTGCTTCGTCATGGAATCAAGCGAACGAAATTCATCCACTGACGGAATATAGTCGTACTCACCCGCAACTTCTTGAAATAGATCAAGACGGCAAGCATCAAGGACAATAAGTAAGTCCCAATCCCTAGCGTAGATTGGTTCTCCCCCTGACAGTGGTAGCGTTTGATGAAGCGCCTTTCTATAGACCGGCCTCGCTGCATCGGCTAATCCCCTGAAACCACGAGTTCGAATTGCATTGATTGATTCGGCCGCCCACCTTGTTACTTTTCCCATATTAGGTGATATTCTGTGTCCCCTATAGACTTTTCTAGATTAACAAGGAAGTAGATTTATATCTTATTACGTGTTATTGTTCTCATTACTACAATGCATTGAATACGCCTTGGCATTCCTGATTGTTCTTATTTATTTGTGGGCAGCTAATGTTCGTAAATCTCACTAACCAGCTTTTTAACGTGTGACTCGACAGTATGATCTCGGGCCCACTCTATCGCACTTCGTTGCATTTCTCCAATTTCACCTGTCTCGAAGATAAGGGTGCTGATTGCTTCACTGAGCTGTTTAGCATTCCCTGGCTCAAAGAGGTACCCCGTTTCCCCTTGGGAAATTAGCTCCGGGATTCCACCAATATTGCTACCGATAACTGGCAGACCCGCTGCGAAGCTCTCATAGATGGTCATAGGGGAGTTTTCCATCCAGATTGACGGAACGACTGCGGCACTAACTTTTCTTCGTAGACGATTTAATCTATCGTCAGAAACAAACCCATGGTAGACGACATTACTGGTCTCTTTTGCTCGTGATCTAACAACGTCGTCGTAAGGTCCTGTCCCACAAATGTGAACAGTCACACCAGGTAATTCCTTTGCGGCGTCGAAAAGAGTGTCAAGTCCCTTTGCTCGCAATTGCTTACCCACATAGAGTACAGATGGTTGTTCCGGCGTCCCAGGAGGTTCAGGTTCGACGTTTTGGATTCCAAGTCTCACTCGTACCGCTCTCACTCCCTCAAAGAACCCGTGCTCTCGATGGACATCGAGAACGTGTTTACTCGGACCCGTCACAACATCTGGTGATCCAATAGCGAGCTTTTTTTCTTTTGCAAGTAACTTACAAGGCAAGGGAGGATCCTCACAGACAGTGAGTTCATCGTCGGGTGCTGTGCGCTCGCGGAGCAGATTGCTTTTCGGACAGAGAAGACTGTAATCGTGAAGTGAATGTACGTGACGTACGTTCCGTTGCTGAATCGCTTGAGCTACGGTGGGTGATATTCCTACTAAGTTATTTGTGTGGACGATATCCGGGTTGATGCGGTCAAGAAGTTTGCCGACGGTGTATGCTGAGTGAGGATTGATTGTGTCGATCTGATGCCAGATACCCTTCCCAAAGATGTTTTTACCAGTACCATCACTTCGATGCGAAAGATTAGCAGGATAAAACCTCCAAACCTTAACCCCTTCGTATCTTTCCTTTTCAGGTTGTAACGAACCTGTGCTCTCAAAGGTCTTCGTTGTAATTACAGATACCTCGTGGTTTTGCCGTTGAAGCTCTTTAGCTGTCCGTAGAACGTAGTTTTCAGCCCCTCCATGCATATCTGGCGGGAACAATGAATTAACAAGACAAATTTTCACCATTAGTTACTCTATTTCGTGGATTTTCGTACTTAGTCTTTTCTCTATATTGATTCAAACTGAGAACACTTGACCGGCCTTCCCTGCAGGATTCAAAGGGAGGGGACTAACCGACTCTTTTTGTTACTGATATGACTGTGTTAGCTAAATCTGCCCTGACGCAAGACCGAGCCTTCATAGAAGATAATCTTCAATGATTCAATCAATAAAGAAAAAAACTAAGTTAGCGGTGCCGAACGATTACCTATGTCTGTACCGAACGTTCTACTTATAGTATTAGACACTGCCCGATCGAGAACGGTCTTGTCAGGCCTCGAATCTGGCCTAATGCCGGCTATGAAACGTGTCGCTGATGAAGGAACGGTTTATACAAACGCCAGCTCAGTTGCCCCGTGGACGTTACCCTCTCACGCATCGATTTTCACAGGCCAGTATACAAGTGACCACGGGACGCACGCTAACTCTCGTGAATTTACTCCCTCAGTTTCTCCTTTGGCGGAACAGCTTTCTCAGAGAGGATACCGAACAGCTGGCATTTCGGCTAATCCGTGGATTAGTCCGGTGTTTGGTTTTGACCGGGGGTTCGAGGATTTCTCTATGAGGTGGAACGCTGGGTGGAGCGAAGTAGATTTGACTGCTGCTGTGAGAGCTGATTCGCTAGTGGAGAAAATCAAAGCTCTCTGGGAGCAGTCGTCTGTGGCGAGTTTCCCTTCAGTGATGTTTTCGGCGATAAAGAGAAAAATGAGCAGTGAAGCTGATGACGGAGCTAAACGGATCACCAATCGCGCGGTAAATTGGATGAAGCAAGTAAATCAAAAAAATGTACCATTCTTCCTGTTCCTCAATTACATTGAACCACACCTCCCATATAGACCTCCCCGTGAATTTGTCGAAGCGCAGCTACCAGACATAGCTGTAGAACGTATCGCTGAAACGAATCAGGATCCGTGGGCTTACATCGCTGGAACCATCGAAATGGATGAAAATGACTTCAAAATCTTACGTGGCCTTTACCGTGCCGAACTAGCGTATCTTGATACACAGCTCTCACGTCTCTTCCAGGTTCTAAAGGACGAAGGCATATTGGAGGAGACGATGATCGTTATTGTCGGTGACCACGGAGAGAACATTGGCGAACACGGACTGATGGACCATCAGTATTGTCTCTATGAAACGCTATTGAATGTTCCCTTGATTATCAGGTTCCCTAAACGGTTCGACGCAGATACTTGTGATGATTTGATTGAGACGAGAGACCTCTATCCTACGTTGCTTGATGCAGCAGGAGTATCAACAGACACACTGCCGGCTACCGTCTCGAAAACGCCGCTTCCGCGTCAATCACGAGAGTACGTCTTTGCTCAGTATATAACACCACAGCCATCTATGGATTCACTAAAGGGGAAAGTAGGGTCCAATGTTCCTACGCAAAGATTAGATCGAAGCATCCAATCTGTCCGTGATAAACATTGGAAGTACATTGAATATTCTGATGGCTCAACGGAATTATTCGATCTTACCGTAGACCAATACGAATCAAACGAGTGCGGTGAAGACGTAGAAAGACAGGACCACTTCAGTAGTATACTTGATGAGAAATTCGATGCTATCCAATCTCATGAATCTGATTCA
Organism: Halegenticoccus soli; assembly: GCF_002844195.1. Taxonomy (GTDB): domain Archaea; phylum Halobacteriota; class Halobacteria; order Halobacteriales; family Haloferacaceae; genus Halegenticoccus; species Halegenticoccus soli. Next base: position 368,808 of record NZ_PEND01000005.1, on the reverse strand, counting down.
GTTGAGATAGATGGTGAAAGCCGACAGCGACTGAAAGATTTGGGATATATCTGATAGGTATTCTGAATATCGTGTAGTCATACACCTAATATTTTGAATTTACGAAACTGGCTAGCCCGAATTCTTGATCGACCTATCGATAGAGCTAAGCGCCATTTCGTCCGAAACCACGCCCTTTCGTCCGTTTCGTCCTATTTTCCTGCGTACTCTTCTTACGGGATCCCTCCTTGTTCGTGCAAGGAGGCGAAACGCCAGATAGAGCGGCTGAAAAACGCTAGCGAGGATCGACCGGACGTTTCAGTCGAACTTTCTAATTCGGCGCAGAGCCACCTTCGCGACTTAGGATACCTCGAGTGAGAGCTTCGTTCTGGGAGATACTCTGGATCGGTGTATCCTATTGGTTTCGGGCGGCCTTTAACACGGCCAACGTCTGACGACCCGCTTTCTCCCACGTGTACAGTCCCGCGCGTTCTCGTCCCTTTTCGACGAGTAACTGGGAGTATTCAGGGTCCGTGAGAACTCGTTCGATGCCCTCTGCGATAGCGTCGACACTGCTCGAATCGACCAGTTCGGCCGCGTCGCCCAGCACCTCCGGCAACGCTGTAGCCCGCGACGCAACTACTGGCGTCCCACAGGCCATCGCTTCTAAGGGCGGCAGTCCGAACCCCTCGTAGTGCGACGGGAAAACGAACGCATCCGCGTTCGCGTACGCGAATTTCAGCTCCCGTTCGGTGAGGTATCCCGGACGAACGATATCGTCTGATTCCTCGATATTCAGGTTTTTAAATATCGCGTGATTCCCCGGTCCGATGAGTACCAACTTGTGCGGAATTTCGTCCTTCAATCTCCGATACGCACGTATGAGCCCCGAGACGTTCTTTCGAGGATTCAACGCGCCGACGTACAGAATGTACTCGTCCGGAAGGTCACACTCAGTGGCAGGGACGTCATCTAGATAGACAGATTTCAACCCCGGGTAGACGACGCGGATTTTCGACCCCGGTAGGCTCAGCGTGGTTTCGATTTCCCGCTTCGAGAAATTCGAGATAGTGATAATGTTTTCCGCCGCCCGCGCGGCGGGGGGAACAGCTAGCTTACGATACAGCTGGTGGACGCCGCTCGACATCCCTTTCTGCGCGTTGACGTCCATGATTGACATCACGACGGGACATGACACGGGGCGTAGAGGCCCGTTACCGTTGGGGCAGTAGAGGACGTCGAGGTCGTGTTTCTTGGTGAGATAGGGCAGGGCGGTTCGCTCCCAGAACAGCCCGTAGAGTTGAGAACTGCGAGGATAGAAACTGCTGTCCACTGGGGCGTCGGGAAACAGATCGGCTACCGACCGGTGTCCGAAGAGGATTACCTCCACTGAATCGTCTGAAAGTATCTCCCGGGTCACGTTGATCGCTGCTTGGACAGCGCCGCCCGGCTCGTCCACCGAGAAGGTCCGCGCGTTGATGCCAACCTTGGTCATTCTTTGTACCCTAACGCTTCGAGCCGGTCGTTGATTGCCTTCGTCTCCTGTTCTTCGGTGCGTTTCTCGATCGGTTTGAACTCGGCTATGCGCGAAGCGATGTGGTCGGACAGCCTCTCGCTGAGTACCGCGTTACCCTTCTGATTCGTGAGCTCGATTTCGCTGCCGGATACTCGAGCGTCGGCGAACGCCGACCCGGCGATCGAGCATGCTCGGAACCGCCGAACGGCGCTATCTTGACCTTCACCGCGGGCCTGACAGAAGATCGCCCGATCTTCGAGATCCTCGGAGGCGAGCGGTACGAGCGGCTCACCGGGAAGTCCCTCCGGATCGGCGTTCACCACCGAGAGAATCGTCGGAAGCACGTCGACGGTACTTGCAGCGTGGGTTACGGTCGCTTCGCTCACTTCGGGATGCTTGATCAACAGCGGAACGCGGGTTAGTTCGTCGTGGAGATAGCGCGGATGCTCGTAGTACCCGTGCTCGCCGAACGCATCGCCGTGGTCCGCGGTAAAAATCACGGCGGACTCGTCGAGAAGGTCTCTGTCCGCGAGCGCGTCGAGGAACGCGCCGACGTGTTCGTCCGTGTAGCGGATTTCCGCGTCGTAGAGATTGATGAGCGTCTCGCGTTCTTCGTCACTTATCGAACCGGGGTCACGGATTGCACGCTTGTAGAGGTTCTGAGCGTGCTTGTCCGATACGGGCTCGTCGTGAAACCGTTTTCTGTACGCGTCGATCGGTTCGTAGGGCCCGTGCGGATCCATGTAGTGGTTCCACAGGAAGAACGGCTGGCCACCGTCAAGCGAGTCGATCCAGTCGAGAGAGCGCTCGTTGATCTCGGACGCCCGGGCGTAGTGGCGGTTGCGCAGCTTGTCCAACGCCCGTTGCGCGAGGGCGATGATCTTGTGTTTGCCGAGATGCAGGTCGTCGTCGAACACGTCGAAGTCTCTATCGTATCCATACGCGCGCGACACGAACGGGTTCGAGTGGAATCCTGCGGTCGCATATCCCTCGCTCTTCAGATAGGTGGCCACTGTCGGAGCGTCCAAGTGATACTTCTCGTCGATCGCCTCGTCAGGATACCGTCCGGTCAACAGTGCTGGGACCGCCTCCCGCGTGTGCGAACTTGCGCTATACGCGTTTAGGAGTTGGACGTTTTCCGAGGCGAATCGGTCGATGTTCGGTGACGTTTCTCGATCGTATCCGTAGCAAGAGAGGTGATCTGCACGTAGCGCATCTGCGCTGAGAAGGATGACGTTCCGAGTGAGCCCACTCATTATTGACCACCAAACCGTTTAGCGATAAATCGTTTTGGGTTCTACAATGCGAGCAAAAATTAAGACCTGAAAGCTAATTACGCAGCCTCGATCAATAGTAGTGCACAGATGGATGTCGCCTACGTTTCGAACGTCGTCTACCCCTTCGTGAAAGGCGGCGCGGAAAAACGGATACACGAAATCGGAACGCGCCTTTCCGACCGAGGGCACGACGTCACGATCTACGGTCGGCACTACTGGGAGGGGCCAGAGGAGATCACTCACGACGGAATGACGCTCAGAGCCGTCGCACCGGCGGCCGAACTGTACGCCGATGACCGTCGCTCAATCACGGAAGCGATCGACTTTGCGGCCCGTCTCGCACCGCCTCTCCGGAACCGCCTCGATGCGCGTGACCACGATTTAGTCGTCGCGTCCGTCTTCCCTTACTTCCCCGTCCTTTCGTCCAAGCTTGCGACGCTCGGTACCGACACGCCTCTCGTTACCACGTGGTTGGAGGTCTGGCGCGCGTACTGGGACGAGTACCTCGGCTCTCTCTCCCCGTTCGGAAAATTCACAGAGCGGTTCACGGCGCGCGTCCCCCAGCATCCGGTCGCTATCTCGGAGCTCACGGCCGATCGGCTCGCCGAAATCGGCCCCGCCCGCGACTCCATCGAAATCGTTCCGACCGGTATGGATGCGGAACAGGTCCGTAAGGCTCCCTTCCCGGAAGAGAACGACCAAGAACACTACGACGTCCTCTTCGCCGGCCGGCTGATCGAACACAAGAACGTCGACCTCCTGCTCGACGCCTTCGACTCGATCGCCGACCGACACGATGCCACCCTCGGCGTCATCGGCGACGGACCGGAGGCGGAGCGACTCCGGGCTCGCGCCGACCGCCTCGATCACGCGGACCGGGTGACGTTCCTCGGGTTCCTCGACGAGTACGAGGACGTCCTCGGGCACATGCGCGCCGCGCGTGTGTTCGCCTCGCCGTCCACGCGCGAGGGGTTCGGCATCACGTTCGCGGAGGCGATGGCGGCCGATTGCACCGTCATCGCGGCGTCGCACCCGGACTCCGCGGCGGGCGAAGTGATAGGCGACGCCGGGTTTCTCGTCGAGCCAACGACGGACGAGCTCGCAGACGCGCTGGATCGAGCTCTGGACGGGGTCGAACCGGCCACGTCGCCGCTGGAACGTGCAGAGATGTACGACTGGGACAGCGTCGCGGATCGCGCCGAGTCGGTTTACGAGCGCGCCGTCGCCGGAAACTGGTAGCTTACGATCCCCCTCAACGCGCCACGACGATCGCGCCGACGCGCCGCACCGACTCGCGCGTCGAAGCGAGATACCCCGACCCAAACAGTAATGGATGTGCTACCGGGACACACAGTAACGAATGGCTAGCGATCCGGACGACGAGGATCGGCTGCGGTCGCGACTCGCGGCCGTCGACGCCGCGTTGGTAGCCCGCGCTTCGGAAGACGCGTCCATGCCGTTCCATTCGACCGCCTACCGCCGTCTCACGGACGACTTTCGCCCGCGGCTTCGCGCTCTGATCCTCCTGCTCGTAGCAGAGGCCGTCCGATCCGGTCGCGCTTTCGAAACGGTCGAGTCGGACGGCACACAGTCGTTCACGCCCGCGGGGCTCGCCGTCGAGTTCGCGCACGCCCACGCGGCGACCCACGCAAGCCTGACCGCCGGTTCGCGGGGGTCCGCTGGCGGTCAGTATGGGGAGGACGCCCGAGACGTCTCCGAGACGATCCTGATCGGCGACTTCTTCCTCTCTCGGGCGTTCGAACTCCTGTTGGAAACTGACTGCCCTCCCGACGTGAGACGCGCCTACCTGCGCCGGCTCGCGGCCGCTTCCCGGCAGGTCTGTGAGACCCGAGCCGCGGACGTCAGTTCGTCTTCGGAGGCCGTCGACTCCGGGAAGATAACTGACGCTGTTCGTTCCGGACGACGCCTCCCTCGACACGGGTCGTTCCTGGACGTCGCCGCCGAGATCGGGGCGCTCCTCGGCGGGGGTGACGACCGGACGGTCGAAGCGGCGGCGGCGTTCGGCGAATCGTTCGCCGACGGACTTCGGTTATTAGTCGAGTACTTCGCCTCCCGATCGACCGCTTCGAACTCAGGAGGGGGCTCGTATCCCTCCCCGTCGGCGCCATCTGTCGACGACTTCCGCGAACCGTCCGCCCCTCTGTCGATGAAGCCGTCAGGGACCGGTTCGAACGCTCTTTCCTCCGACGGAGATGCGCCCTCCGACGCTTCTGAGGCGGTCCCACGGCAGGCGCGACTCCACCTGACCTCCGCCCGAAAGCGCCTCGAAGCCTTCCCCGAATCGACCGCGACCGGACTCCTCGAGAAACTGGCGACGGTCGAAGTGCTCGGGCGCTTTCTGCGGTCTGCTGAGTGACGGGGACGAGCCGACGACGTCACTGTGCGATTTTTACACGCTGCAAGCTATTCACGTTATATTGACTAAATCCTTGAATAGTATATGGTCTGATGGAAAGTTAAAGTCGGTGAGGGAAAGTTGGGTTGAAGGAAGACGAAAATAAAAACGAAATAGCTGGTATTCATGAATAATTTCCATCCTACGTGCTTCACTTCCCTGTATACTCCTAAGTTAATGATCCTTACTGAGGATATTCGACCATATTATTTCACTGGAGTATAATATATTCTGAACGGTAACGTCTGATTCGAGAGTCTCGTCGACACCGACGGAATGTGAGGAGCGATTTCCGCTGGGCTTACAAACATAGTTGTGTAATCGACACTGCAGTCAGGTTCCCCACTCTCAGGTCGACTCACTCGTCCGCCGCTCGTCCTTCGACGGCGTCCGACGATAGTGAACGCCCGTTCGGAGCGAAACGCCGTCACACTCGGCTGCCAGCTTTGTTCAACCGGCACTGCGTCGGATTCGTTCGCCGTGGATGAACACCGCCCGTGTCGCGCATGAGCGTCAGGTTGTACCGGGACCGGCTATTTTCGGCGTTTTGAGGGCCAACGATACGGACTCTTCGCCTCGGCTTCCCTGCATAGGTGAGCATCCTATCCGATCGCAGTCAGGATCGTGTGCGAGCGTGATGAACGCCCCGATACGGTACCTTCCGGCTATGCGACCGTCGGAGAAGGGCGTCCTTGAATGCTCTCGCTGACGTCCAGAGCAGATGGCCGCCAGTAGAGCGGAGAACGATGTCACTCGGTACGAGGGGTGGGTCACCGCTCGCGTCCGCGGCCGTTCAAACCGTGACGACCGGGTTTCGCAGCGTGCCGACCCGGTCGATGTCGATCGTCACGACGTCACCCTCGCTGAGGGTGAATTCCTCGTCGGGAACGAGTGCCGTTCCCGTGAGGAGGACGGCCGTCTCCGGAACGGCGTTGTGACGGGTGTAGTAGGCGACGAGTTCCTCGCACGTCTTCACCATCTCCGCGGTCGTGGTCGAGTCCTCATACATGGTCGTCCCGTCACGTTCGATGGTCATCGACATTTCGAGGTCGTGCGGATCCCCGACGGTATTCGGCGATGCGATGCACGGCCCGATCGCACAGCACCGATCATACACTTTCGCCTGTGGGAGGTACAGGGGGTTTGATCCCTCGATCGAGCGACTGCTCACGTCATTCCCGACGGTGTATCCGACGATCTCGCCGTGGTGCAGGACGACGCCGAGTTCGGGCTCTGGAACGTTCCAGTCCGAATCCCCACGGACGCCGATCGCCTCCTCCGGTCCGACCGTCCGGCTCGCGGTCGCCTTGAAGAAGACCTCAGGGCGCTCGCCCTCGTAGACCTCGAGGTAGACTTCCGGCATCCCGCTTTCCGCCTCGCGCGCCTCTTCACTTATCTGGTAGGTGACGCCCGCAGCCCACACCTCGTCCGGGATGACCGGCGCCAGCGATCGCTCTTCGATCGCTCCGGGGGGAAGCTCGGCGGCCTCGTCGAGATTCCGCTCGGCGATGGTGTCGACCGGCTCTTCCGCGATGCTCGCCGCGCGAGCCAGGTCGGCGAAGCTCCGAAGCTCTGGCTTGGCGCTCGACAGATCGAAGGTTCCATCCCCGTCACGGACCGCCAGCCTGGGCCGCTGGTCACCCTGCAGTCTGTAGTACCGCATTATTCAATGTTTTGGGCCGTTCCATATAATGATTGCCCCCTTTCGGTCCAAACCGCCCGACGAGGAACTGTCGCCGAGCTACCGACGCTGAGCGGCCCGTCGGTGACGCTGCTCGTCGGCGGATTGGTTTCACGATGGACCCGGCGCGTGGGGAGTGACCGTCTTGTTCGCCGTCGCCGTAAGATAGGTATGCGATGCGGGGGAATGGGTACACATGGCTGAGACAGTCACCAACTACATCGACGGCGAGTGGATCGAGGCAGAGACAGGCGAGACGTTCGAGGTCCGAAACCCAGCGGACACGAACGACGTGGTAGCAACGTTCCAGCAGTCCGGAGCCGAGGACGCAGAGCGAGCCATCGAGGCCGCAAACGAAGCGCGCGAGGCGTGGGCCGACACGCCCGGGCCGGAGCGCGGCGCCATTCTGAACGACGCGGCGAAGCTCCTCGAAGAGCGCAAGGACGAGCTGACGGAGGCGCTCTCCCGAGAGGAGGGGAAGACGCCGGCCGAGGCAGCACCGGAGGTCCAGCGCGCGATCGACATCTTCTACTACTACGCGCAGAAGGCCCGCGACTACGGCGGACGGGTAAAACAGTCGAGCGTCTCCGGGCGGCAGCTGTCGACCCGTCGGGAGCCGCTCGGGGTCGCGGCGCTCATCACCCCGTGGAACTACCCGATCGCCATTCCGGCCTGGAAGCTCGCCCCTGCACTCGCGACTGGAAACACGGTCGTGTTCAAACCGGCGTCGCTCGCGCCGAACGTCGGCCGCAAACTCATCGAGGCGCTTGACGAGGCTGGCATCCCCGACGGCGTCGTCAACATGGTGACGGGTCCCGGCAGCGAGGTCGGCGAGACGTTCGCCACGCACGACGACGTCCACGTCGTCTCGTTCACCGGGAGTTCGTCCGTCGGGCACAACGTGTACGCCTCCGCGACGGACGACGAAAAGCGCGTCCAGACCGAGATGGGCGGGAAGAACCCGACCGTCGTCATGCCGACGGCCGATGTCGACAAGGCGATCGACATCGTCGGCGCGGGCGCGTTCGGCGTCACCGGGCAGGCGTGCACCGCGACCTCGCGCGCCATCGTCCACGAGGAGGTGTACGACGAGTTCGTCGACGGCATCGTCGACTACGCCGAGAGCATCGAGATCGGCCCCGGTCTCGACGGCGCGGACATGGGACCCCAGGTGAGCGAGAGCGAACTCGAGAGCACGCTGGAATACATCAAAATCGCCGAGGACGAGGGCGCGTCCCTCGAAACGGGCGGCGACCGCCCCGAGATCGACAGCGAGGGGTACTTCGTCGAGCCGACCGTCTTCTCCGACGTCGACTCCGACATGCGCATCGCCCAGGAGGAGGTGTTCGGCCCGGTCCTCGCGGTCATTCGCGTCGGGAGTTACGAGGAAGCCATCGAGGTAGCCAACGGTGTCCCCTACGGCCTCTCCGCCGGGATCGTCACCCGCGACCTCTCGGAGGCGAACCGGTTCGCCGACGACGTCGAGGCCGGCGTCGTGAAGATCAACGAGAAGACCACGGGCCTCGAACTCCACGTCCCGTTCGGCGGCGTCAAGGACTCGTCGAGCAACACGTACCGCGAGCAGGGCGACGCCGCGATCGACTTCTTCACGACGACGAAGACCGTCTACCTCAACTACTGAGCTCACCACAAATACAGTTTTTTATCGCTGCTCAAAAGCGTAGGCCGGAGAGCGATTCTTCTCCAAGGCAAAGTGGAAGGGAGAGCTAGAAACGGGCTATCGTAAACCGAGGCGATAACTCAATTGACAGTGGCTGGCTCGAATCCGATGACGGTCGGAAACACGGTGGAATTCTCGGCTTGAATGTCCCGTTTGTAGCCCCAATTATTGCATAGCGAACGCAGGAGTAATAATAATTCCGGTCATATGCCGTCTCGTTGGGAGCGTCAAGATAAATTTGAATATCTCCTACAGAAAAATACTTATCCTACTACTCTTGGATGATAGATACCGTGGTGGCTTTCGTCATCGAACGTCGCTGCGCGGCTATTCCGGTGTTGTTGGACGAGGTCTTTGATCACATCGCAATTTTGATCCGTCATACAGGCGCCTTCTTCGTGTTAATATCTATATCATGGTCTCCCAACTATGGCGTCGGTACGTTCGCACATCTATCTAACAGCTATTTCTTTCCACATGACAGATTTTCTATAGGATCTCAACGGTGCCCTACGGACGCAAATTTTGGAGATTAGAGCCACTCAGCTGCCTCTCTCTGCTCAATCGTCTTCAACCGTGGTTGTGGGTCGGTACGCTTTGCTTATCGCCTTCCACTTCCCAGTTCGGAACCGGGCATAATTGATTATCGCAGGAACGCCTGTTTCCGCGATAAAGGCGAGATACAGCCCCCAATAGCCGAGTCCTGTCGTTGCACCAAGATAGGCGAGGGGAATTGAACCACCGAACATGCCGAGTGTTTGGCTGGCAAAGGGAATCCGAGTATCTCCACTCGCATCAAGAGCGCCCGAGGAAGCACCTGCAATACCCTGAAAGATCACTGCGACGCAAGCCGCATACACAAGGGTAATCGCAATCGGCACCTCTGGGCTTGCCGCACTCTCGGCGAATAAGAGCACGAGTGAGTCAGCGAATATCGCGATAAGGACCGCAGAAACGGCATATGTCGCGACCGCGAACTGGATAATCTCGCGACCATATTCGGCTGCTGTTTCTTCGTCGTTCCGTCCTAGACTCTGCCCAACCAAACTCGACGCTGCGAGGCCGAATCCCCAACCAGGTGTGTTCATGATCCCCCAGATACGACGGGCGATAACGAACGCAGCGACGGTACTTTCCCCGAACATATCGAGGATACCAAGCATCGGAAACTCTGCGACTACCCAGACGAGATTGCGCCCTCCAACTGGTGCACCAATCGAGACGAGTGAGCGAAGCGTTGCTGGATCGACGTACGTTCCAAGCGGGGTAACCTGAATAGGAAACCTCCCCATTCCGGGAAACCGTCCCTGTGTGATTCCGATCACGAAGGTGAGCGTGACGGCAACGTTCGAGCAGACGGTTCCAAGCGCGGCACCAGTAACCCCCCAGCCGAAGCCAAAGATGAACACACTATTCAGTGCAATGTTGATGAGAGCCCCGCTCGCACGAACTTGCATCGCAGTGTAGGCGTCATCGGCTCCAATGAGTGCTCGTCCCCCGACGAGGTTCAATCCCGCAAACGGAACGGCGAGACCGACGATCTTGAGGTACTCAGCACCGTACGCAATTGCTTGACTATTGTCACTAAGCAGTGAAATGAGTTCGTGAGGGAACACCCAGAAAATCACGGATACAGGTATGCTGATGATCAGAACGAGAAGTGTGCTCGACCGTACGACGAGGCTGAGCTCCTCGTACGCTTCAGCGCCGTACCGTTGTGATACCAACGCAATAGTGCCACCTGCGACACCGCCTCCAATGGCAAAGGCAAGTCCGTAGAACGGACTCGCGAACCCAACTCCAGCAACGGCGGCGGTCCCGACGGTAACCCCAACCATTGCAACGTCGACCGCACTTTTTGACATCCGTGCGAGTCCTGTGACGATGCGTGGCCAGGCAAGATCGGTTGTATCGACCGCACGTTCGCGATCGATTACGCCAAAACGGGCGAGTACAAGTCCAATTGCGAGGATTGTGAGTCTGATCGGATTCGGATATGAAGCCACTGTGGATGCATTGTTTTTTAACCTGTTCTGCTTGGGCGTTTGTCACCCGGCAATCGCCGCCGTCACTAACTGCACTGCGACGGCCATCGCAGAGAGAATGGTGGACCACCGGGCGAGTCTTGGACCGACTGTTGGAGACGCTTCTACTGGGGAAACCGCAACGGAAACCTTGGGGATCCATTTAATCCGTCCGAAGCCACACACGCATCTCGCCGGGAGTTCGATTATCCCAGGCAAAGTACGGCATCGCGGTGAACTCCCCCGACCTACTCCCTCGGCGCTTCGCGCCTCGGTCCTTGAGGTCGGAGCTTCCTGTTTCTGCGTCGGAACTTGCACCCGTCGCACGGACGGGCGTAGCGGTTCCAGACTCCGCAGGCGTTTCCCTCGTTGGGTGGTTCGGAGTGTCCCACTCCTCCCGGGTGCGACACTCGGCCCCAACCGTCGGTGCACGCTTCTTGTCGTCGTTCGAAAGGCGCGGAGCGCCTTTCGTGATGACGAAACGGCTTCGCCGGTTCGAACCACGTGTGAACACCGTCGGAAGCGTGGTGAGCGTCTTACTACCGCGTTCGACCGCGCGGGGAGTAAAGATACCGCAGACAGTGAAAGTGAACTGTGCGGGCGCTGTATCCCCTCCCTGCTCGCGCCTCCCGTTCGGTCGGCGCTCGCTGAGGAAGGGGGGCTTAGCGCCTCAATTCAGCTAAAAGAACACCCGAGTTTATTTTTGCCGATCGAGAGTATCTGAAGGCCATGACTGAATTAGCTTTATTCGAGGGCGTTAAGCCCCCTTCCTCAGCGAGCGGCGAAGCCGCGAGCAGAGAGGGGATACAGCGTCCCCAGAACGCGAAGCGTTCTGGTGTGCGGACGAGACGCTTTGCGTCTCGTCAACGCCGCACGGTTCTCATACACGATTCGGTGGCAGGCCCACAGGCCCACCGTCGTCTTTCGGTGTGTTTATGGGGGGTTGGAATGCATACTGTATATACGGTGAAGCGGACCACAATCACGCTCCGAGAGGACCAACACGAGTGGGTTCAGGAACACCACCTGAACCTCTCGTCGTTCATCCGTGAGTGTCTTGACGAGTACATCGAGGAACGCGAGTAGCGCCATGTACTACGCCTACAAGTACCGCCTCAAGCCGTCCGACGTCCACCGCGAGGAGTTGGACCGCCACCGAGACATTTGTCGGCAACTGTACAATCACGCGCTCTACCGCTTCAACCAAATCCCCGAGGACGCAGGCACCCTCAATCAGCGCGTTCGGTCCATCCGCGATGAACTTCCCGCCCTGAAAGAGTGGTGGGATGGTCTCTCGGATGTATACTCGACAGTTCTGCAAACGACCGTCATGCGAATCGAGCAGAACGTGAAGTCCCTCGGGAGACTCAAGGAGAACGGCTACGGTGTCGGGCAACTCAAGTGGAAGCCGCCACGGGAGTTCCGCAGTTTCACGTACAACCAGTCTGGCTTCAAGCTCGACAAGAAGAGCGGTCAGACTGTGCTGTCTCTCGAAACTCGCGGACATACCGATACGGCTTCACCGCGCCATCCCCGACGACGCCACACTCAAGCAGGTCACGGTCAAGAAGGAGCCGACGGGTGAGTGGTTCGCCACCTTCGGTGTCGAAATGGACCGAGAGCCACCCGAACCGCCTGAGAATCCCGAGAAGTGCGTCGGCATCGACGTGGGGATTCTCAAGTACGCTCACGACACCGACGGGACGGCAGTCGGGTCGCTCGACCTCTCCGACGAACGGGAACGGCTGGAGCGCGAACAGCGGTCCCTCTCGCGCAAACAGCACGGGTCGAACAACTACGAGAAGCAACGGCGTCGAGTCGCGGAGTGTCACGCCGTCCTCCGACGGAAGCGCCGCGACTTCCTGCACAAGCTCTCGAACTACTACGCTCGGGAGTACGACCTTGTGGCGGTCGAAGACCTGAACGTGAAGGGGATGCTCGAATCGCCGTCGAACAGCCGCAACACCGCCTCTGCCGCGTGGCGAGTGTTCCTCTCGGTGCTCGAATACAAGTGCGAGCGAGCGGGGACGCACTTCGTGGCGGTCAACCCGAGAGGGACGACCAAGGAGTGTGCGTCCTGCGGCGTTTCGACGGAGAAGCCGTTGTGGGTCCGTGAACACTCCTGTCCCGCCTGCGGGTTTGAGGCGGACAGGGATGCGAACGCGGTCGCCAGAACCGCCGGTTCTGGCGGGCAGCCAAAACGCGGAGCGTTTTGGCAACGGCGTGGAACATTCTTTCTCGCGGTCTTTCCGATGTAGGAGTGGTTCACTCCGAATTAACGCCTGTGGAGACTGCGCTCCCTACGGGAACCGATTCGGTTCCTGCAAAGCGCGTCGTGGAAGCAGGAAGCCCCGCCCTCAAGGAGCGCCCGAAGGGCGCGAGTAGGGCGGGGTAGTTCACCTGGAAGCGGTCAGTCTTTCGTCGTGATCAGCTGTGTTATCTCCCGCTTGATATCCTGAACGAGTTCGAACACACGTGTTCCGTCTGCCAAGATTGGATATGTTTCGTCGAGATCTCCATAGAGATATGCGTGGATCGTATCACTGTTGGCTCGCCGGTGGCCAAGTACATGGCCGTCGTGGATTGATTGCTGCCGGTCGTACAAGCAGTCAATACAGTTGGCTTCGAGCGAGTCGAGACGCTGCCATGTTGATGTAAGTTCGTCGTACGAACGCAGCTCGAGCTGACGGGATTGAATCGCTTCACATGTTCGAACGATCCGTCGGAGTAACTGTTGTGCTGCTTCTAACTCGTCGGCCTCGGCGTCGAGCGCCTGCAGTAACATCTTACGCTCCTTTCGTGACTTAATTCCTTTTTCCACGAGAGCACGCTTTAATTGTGGTGTGAAATCACCACTTTCGACGACCGCAACGGCAATTTCATCCGAAAATTCTTCGCGTAGATTCGTCTCTAGGGATTCGTCGTAGTCATCATTGTAATGGGGGGTAGCCATGACTGTCTCACGATACGCCTGTCGGACAGGTTCAAGTCCGTCTCTGTCCTGTGTATCCTCGGTACGTATCTGAATACCGCCGGGCGATGGAGACGACTCTGCCGGCGACAGCGACTTCACCCGTTGGATGAATGCTTCGAACGCCTGCCGCTCATCGTTAGTCCTCCCCCGTTCCTCGGCGACAAGCGCTCGCGCTGCTGGTATCGAACTAAGCATTCCGATAACGAGAATGCAGAAAACAGCTATCCAGAAAAGAATCCTAAGAATCTCAAGCAGCTCCAGTCCGGCGCATCCGGCGGTGACCGAACAGCTGTGGGTGCTGACCTTCGATCCAGTGACCGGGAGTTTCCCCGCTAGATACATATTTCCTAGCATACCATTGCTATCAACTCTATGCTGTAAGATAACAATTGTGACCGATGGTATACAGATTCATTGTCTTTCGAACAGGTGCTGCCTGCTGTTCAATATTTCATTGACAAATTGCTGTCATCACCGAATAGAGGTCTCCGTGCGGTCGTGCTCCGTCTGTCGAACGAGGTCACCCTCTCCGTCGAAAAAGGAGACGTTCTCGAAGTCGAATTCGAGCCTGACGTGGTCGTCTTCCCCTATCCGCTGCTCGTCGGGTTGCAGCACCGTCAACTCCTTCCCGTCGCAGTCGACGATGAGGTAAGTTGTTGTGCCCCGCATCTCAACGAGTTCGACCGTTGCTACGAGTCCGTCAGCGTCGTCCGCAGGGACCGGCGTGATGTCTTCCGGTCGAGCGGCCATCCGGCGAACCGACTCCAGGTGGCCGTTTATTTCCGGCGGATCATACGGTACGCCGTCTACGGCGATAGTGCCGTGGGAGACATCGGCCTCGAAGAAGTTCATCGTGGGGTTGCCGATGAAGTCGGCGACGAACTCGTTAGCGGGAAACCGGTAGAGCTGTTCCGGCGTATCGACCTGCTGCAGTTCGCCGTCGTCCATCACGGCAATACGATCGGCGAGAACCATTGCCTCCTCCTGGTCGTGAGTGACGAAGACGGTCGTCACGTCCATCTCCTCCTGCAGCCTCTTGAGTTCTTTTTGGAGCTGTATCCGGAGCTTCTGGTCGAGCTTCGAAAACGGCTCGTCGAGTAGGAACGCCCGCGGTTCACGGATCAACGCCCGGCCGATGGCGACGCGTTGCTGTTGGCCCCCGGAGAGCGCGCCCGGTTTCCGGTCGAGCAACTCGCCGATGTCGAGCATCTCGGCGGTCCGCTGAACCCGATCTTCGATGGTATCTTTGTCGACGCCGTTCGCTCGCAGCGGTGAGGAGATGTTCTCCCGCACCGTCATGTGGGGATAGAGTGCGATCTGCTGGAACACCATCGCGAAGTCACGCCTGTGCGGTCCTCGGTCGTTGACGACTTCGCCGTCGACCAGTATCTCGCCGTCGGTTGGATCTTCGAGTCCAGCGAGCATTCGAAGCGTAGTACTCTTTCCGCACCCGGAGGGTCCGAGGAGGACCAGGAACTCTCCATCGTTCAGTGTCAACGATACGTCGTTGACCGCGACGAGGTCACCATACTCCTTCCGCAATTCATCGAGTTCGGTTCGTGCCATGATGTTGTGAGTCTCCGTTTGGTTTCCTATTATTCGAGCGTGAATCCCGCGACGAGCCGCTCTTGGGCGAGGAACGACAGAATGACGATGGGCGTGATGGCAATCATCGTCGCCGCGCCCATTCGACCCCAGAGGATGCCGCGAGTCGTGACGAACCCCGCCAGGTAAATCGGGATCGTTTGTGCCTCCTTGGTCGTGGTGAGCACGAGCGCAAGTACGTACTCGTTCCACATGAGGATCGCCGTCAGAATCGCGGCACTGGAGATGCCAGGCGCGGCCAGTGGGAGGACGACCCGCCGCCACGTCTGGATTCGTGACCAACCGTCGATTCTACTCGCTTCTTCTAGTTCTTTCGGGATGCGCTGGAAGAAAATGAGCATGATCCACGTCGAGATGGGGATCCCGATCGGCAGGTAGGCGAGAATCAACACTCGCCAGGTGTTGATCCAGCCGATGCCGACGAACATCATGTAGATCGGAATCGCAACGGCGATGGGCGGGAGAAAGCGCATACTCAGAATAAAGAAGCTCACCTGTCCGTCACCGGGGTCGTAGCGGGTCAGCGCATACGCGGCGAGCGCGCCGACGCTCACCGAGATTGCAGTGCTGACGGTCGTGACGATGACGCTGTTTCTGATGTACGTCGGCATATCCTCCGCGAAGAGGACGTTTCGGTAGTGCTCGAGCGTGAACTGCGTGGGAATGAGCTGTGGGGGATCCGTCTGCGGGTTGACCGCCAATCCGGTAAAGAAGTCCCAAACGAGGGGACCCCAGATCCAGATCAGCCAGAGTCCGATGACGGCGAACACTGCCGCTCGCGTCACAAGCCGTGAGTAGTTGTGTAACTTGGTAAGCTCCATCAGTAACCCTCCTTCGCCGAGATGAGTTCTTCCGCGACGGATTTGAAGATGAGATACGCGGCGCCGAACATCAGTAACCAGTAGAGCACACCGGCCGCGTTCGCCCGCCCGAGATCGAAGAATCTGAACCCGTAGTTGTACGTGATCATCGCGATCGTCTCGGTGTAGGAGCCCGGACCGCCGAGCGTGAGTACCTGCACTTTCGGGAACACCTTGAATGCTCTGACGACGCGCAGCAGCAGGACGATGGCAATAGCCGTACGCATCTGCGGAAGCGTGACCCATTTGAACTGCTGCCAGCGGCTCATTCCGTCCACCCGAGCGGCTTCGTAGTAGACGTTCGGTATCGACTGCATCGTCGCGGTGAACACCAGCACGAACAGGGGCGTCCACATCCAGATATCAGCGACGATCACGGCGACCGCCGACCACGGTCTGGAGGCCAGCCACGCGATGTCGGTTCCGAACAGGTGGTTCACCATGCCGTACTCCGGCGTGAGCAACATCCGCCAGGTGAGGCCGGTGACGACGGGACTCAACATCATCGGCGGCAGGCTCAGAACGACGAGTAGCTGACGGCGTTTGACGTGCTTGCTGTAGATAAGCAACGAGATACCCATTCCGAGCAGGAATTCCACCGTCACGACGACGACGACGTATGCGACCGTGAATCCTGTCGCTCCGATGAATCGCGCGTCGGAGAGCACGGTTGTGTAGTTTTGAAATGCGACGAAGGTGTCTATCCGCCCGGCTTGGGTGAAATTGAAGAGACTGTTGTAGATCATCGTCAAGAACGGATAAATAGCGACCAACAGGAGAAGAACCACCGCCGGAGCGACGAACAGCCAGGCTATCGTCCGATCGTCGTCCAGTCGCCCGTGAAGCGATTTCCGGATGGCTGAGGTGTCGAGGGTGCTCATGATTCGTTGTCAGTCCCCGCTCATGATGTTCTGCCACTCCTGGTGGATGGTCGTGATCGTCTCCGAGACGCTCGAACTGCCGGAGAGTGCTTCGCTGATCTGGGTCTGCATCGTGTCTCCCAGCTCCTGATACTTCGGATTGCGTGGCCGTAGCGAGAGCTTTCGAATACCTGGATTCTCTTTGGGATCGTGGTATCGAGCTTGTGGGTATTGCTTTTTGATGTCCTCCGTGAACGACGATGCCCGAGTCGGCGTGACGCCGTGTTCGGTGTAGCTGTACTTGTCCATCTCCTTGGAGGTCGCCCACTGGGCGAGGAGGAACGCGGCGTCCTTCTTTTCCTGATCCGAGTAGGTGTTCAAGAGCACGCCCCACCCGCCGAGGTTTGGCCATCCCCCCGGCGTGAGCGTGACGCGGACGCCTTCCTCCCAGCCGTACTTGTCGATGAATTTCGCGGTCGCCGTTCCCCACTGCTCGACCGCCCACGTTTTGCCGTCAAGGAACTGGTCGCGGCTCTGCGTGTACGCCGTCGAGAGTGGGTTGCGCGCCCACTGCGCCTGGTCGACGTAGTGCTGCAGTGCGGTCTCAGCGCCCTTCGAGCCAAGACGCGAATTTCCGTTCTCGTTGAGCATCTCAGCCTGTCCGGTCTCGGCGGAGAAGCGGTTAGGGTAGTAGTAGACGATGTTCCAGCCGCGTTGACCCTCCAGGCCCATGTCCCAACCGTTGTCGTGCATGAACTTGGCGACGCGGTTGAACTTGTCGTAGCTTTTGTACCCCTTCGGATAGGATGGCATGATAGATTCGCCGTGTTTGGATTTGTATGCGTCGGCATGTTTCTCGAGGACGTCCTTGCGAACAACGAGTTTCATGACGTCGCCGTACCAGGGTAGCCCGTAGCGCGTTCCTTTCCACTGGCCGTAGTTCTTCGCAAACACCTCCAAGTGGTCGCCGTAGTCGTATCCGTCGTTAGCTAGTGGTGAGTTGAAGTACGGCCCGAGGTCCTCTGCGAACCCGGGTTCCATGAAAGACCCCGTCCAGATGACGTCGCTGATGAACGCGTCGAAGGACGCTTCGCGTGCTCGGAACTGATTGAGCAGCTGGGTCAGCATCTCGCTCTGTGCATACGAGGAGACGTTGACTTCGATGCCAGTTTCCTCCGAGAATTTATTTGCCAGATCCTGCCAGATCTCTCCGTAAAGGGAACTTGTTGCGAAGTTAAGTGATACTCCTTGGTAGGAGCCTGCTGGATTACTTTCGTTTTCTACCTGAGCTCCAGGTGAACCGCCACCACCGCCGCCTCCAAGGCCTCCGACGCATCCAGCAAGGCTCACTGCGACACTGCCACCTGCGAGCCGAAGATAGTTTCTTCTATTTACGATCTTATTCTGGTAAGTGCTCTGTTCCATAGGGAAGACAATGAGAATGTGTTATATAATGGTTTTGTACGCTGACACCAAATACTGAGTTCACTGGGTACAGGGGGTATCGAAGTCCATCGCAAATAGCTTAATTGACGGTCCTACGCCTGACAGAGGGACTTTCCCGCAAAACTGGTAACCGAAGGAACGAGCCAAGAAGGCACCGAGCGACCTGGCACAGGATATGGCTGACAATGGCCCGATCTAAGAACGAGAGATCCCTCCGTTCTTAGCTTGATAGGCTGTGATTCGCAATCGCCGTTCTTGGCTCGAGCTAGCAACTCACAGGCAAGAGTAATTAATTTTCCGGCTAGCTTAACGGTTCTCGGAACGATTTTTTCGAAGAAGCCAGCGCAGAGTACGTTTACCTGTTCGAAACGACGTGCTACTCAACTCACACTGAAATCTCGATAGCTTGAGTCACTCCAAGTTGATAGTTTCGCCGCGCTCTGCGGCCTCGTGAATCGCCGCAATGATACGCATGTCCCGTAGTCCGTGCCGCCCGTCGGGGTAGATGTCGCCGCCCGAGAGCACGCGATCCGCGAAGTAGTCGAACTCCTCCCGCATCTCCTGCTCGGCGTCGAACGCCTCATGGGTGACGCGGACGGAGACGTCGCCCCGCGAGAGGTGGAGCGTACACTCGCCGTGGAACGCGGGATGGAGTTCGATCTGCCCCTCCGTCCCCGTGAGCTTCAGGTGGGTGTCCTCGTGGGCGTTCTGGCTCGACGTCGAGATCATCCGGACGCCGTCCTCGAAGCGGAGGATCGAGGCCGACCGCTCGTCGGGCACGTCGGCGAACGCCTCGTGGCGCGACTCCATGCTCGAAGTGACCTCGATGGGCTCTCGACGGAGCAGAAAGCGCGTCGTGTTGATGGAGTAGATGCCCAGGTCCATCACCGACGTCCCGTACCCCGAGAGGTCCGGGTCGAGCCGCCACTGGTCCGTGTCGGGAATCATCTCCAGGAGGGGCTGGCTGTTGTTGCCGTACACTGACACGGGGTCGCCGAGGAACCCCTCGTCGACGAGTTCGCGCGCGCGACGGACCGCCGGATCGGTCTGCATCCGGTAGGCGACCATCAGTGGCACACCGGCGTCCTCGCAGACCTTGACCATCCGCTCGGCGCGCTCGACCGTCGCCTCCATCGGTTTCTCGGTGAGAACCGCCTTTCCGAGTCCCGCGGCCGTCTCCGCGTAGTCGAGGTGGTACGCGTTCGGCGTCCCGACGTAGACGGCGTCGTAGGAGTCGCTCGCTGCGCCGTCGTGGAACTCGTCGTAGCTGATCCCGCGCTCGACGTCGTGGTCGGCGGCGACCCGTTCCGCCTTCTCGGCGGAACTGCTCACAAGAACCGTCGTCCTGCCGTTGTCGGATGCCTCGATCGCGGGAAGCGCCACGTCCGTCGTCCACCACCCGAGCCCGATCAGGGCGTACCTGAGCTCTCCCTCCGTCGTCGTCTGCCAATCCCGCGCGTCGTAGTTGTCGATCCAGTCGATCATTGTCTGTGATGAGTCCTCGGCACTCACAAAAACGCTCCGACGTGACGTGCTCCAACTTCGACTCGGAGGGTGTTCGCCCGTCGCCGAACGCGTCAATCACCTCGTGTCTCGTACCGGACGTGTCGACGGCGTCGACGGGCGACGTCGGCACTTCGGCGATGGACAGTGCGATCCCTCAGCGGCGGACGGCGTGGCCTACGCGCGCAGTTCCGACACGTCGAAGACCGGCTTGGCGGTTCCGCCCTCAAGGAACGTCTCGAAGGCGTCGTCGGCGTCCGAGAGCGAGAACCGGTCGTCGAGGAACGTCTCGCAGTCGACGTCGCCCGAGCGGATCATGCGTAGTGACCGTTCGAAGTCGTCGTACGTCGAGGCGTACGAGCACTGGAGGTCGATCTCCGCGCGGACGAGCGGCGAGTACGCCATCGTCGTCTCGCCGGTCTGGCCGACGAGGACGATCTGGCCGCCCTTGCGGACCTCGTCGACGGCCATCTTCAACCCGGAGGGGTGGCCGGTCGTATCGAAGACGACGTCGTAGCCGACGCCTTCCGTCAGGTCGTCCCGCAGGGCGTCCAGGTCGTCGGCCTCGACGTTGATCGTCTCGAACCCCAGTTCCTCCGCGAGCGGGAGGCGGTAGTCGGCGTCGCGCCCGACGCCGGCGACGACCACCTTCCCGCCCTGCGCGTCTGCGATCTGCGCGGTGAGCAGCCCAATCGGACCGGGTCCCGCGACCATAACCCGGTCGCCGGCGGTGACCCGTGAGTTCCTGATGACTGCACGGGCCCCGATGCTCGTCGGTTCGACGAGCGCGGCGTGTTTCGCGGGGACGTCGTCCGGCACGCGGTGCAGCGCCTGCTCCGGGACAGCGATGTAGCCCGCGTACGCGCCGTCGTGATCGACGCCGGTGATGGACGCGCTCTGGCAGACGTTCCCCTCGCCGATCTCGCACTGATAGCACTCGCCGCACCCGCGGATGGGCCGTTCGACCACGCGGTCGCCCGGCGAGAACGCCGCGACGTCCTCCCCAATTTCGACGACGCGCCCCGAGTACTCGTGCCCGATGACGGTGGGGAGGTTCATGCGCTCGAAGGCCGACTTGAACTTGTAGATGCCGGCGTCGCTCCCGCAGAGGCCCGCGTAGTCCACCTCGACCAGCGCCTCGTTGGGTCCCGGCTCCGGCTTCGGGAGGTCGATCAGTTCCATCGCGCCGCGGCTCCGGCTCGTCTTGGCGAGTCCGCGCATGCCAGCGAATCCCTCTCGCGGAAATATAAGCGTACGGGTGGAAGAGGAGCGAGGTCTACTCGGCGCGGACACCGTGTTCGAGCGTGCCGACGCCCTCGATCTCGACCTCGACCCGGTCGTCGTCCGAGAGCGGGCCGACGCCCTCGGGCGTCCCCGTTGAAATAATGTCGCCGGGTTCGAGCGTCATGTAGGTCGTGATCTCCTCGATGAGCTCCGGCACGGAGAAGATGAAGTCCGCCCGCGAGGAGTCCTGCTTCGTCTCGCCGTTGACGCGGAGGGTGATCCGCGCGTCGTCCGGCACCTCGTCCGGCGTGGCGACGACGGGACCGACGGGCGCGGCCCCGTCGAACGCCTTCCCGCGGATCCAGTTCTGCTCTACTTCCTGGTCGTCGCGGTTGGAGACGTCGTTGACGCAGGTGAAGCCGGCGACGACGTCCATCGCCTCGTCCGCGGCGACGTTGCGGCACTGCGCGCCGATCACGACGCCCAGTTCCGCCTCGTAGTCGACGCGCTCCTTCCCGGCCGGCAGCGTGATCGTGTCGCCGTGGGCGGCGAGCGTGTTCGGCGGTTTCAGGAACAACAGCGGCCGGTCCGGGATCTCCATCCCCGACTCCTCGGCGTGTTTCTCGTAGTTGAGCCCGATGCAGACGATCTTCGTCGGCTCGGTCGGCGGCAGAACGTCCACGTCGGCGGGGTCGTACGTTTCGCCCCCGAAGCGGATGCCGTCATCGGTCCACGTGCCGTTTCGAACGCTGCCCGCCGGGTCGCGAAAGCGAACGCGGTGCATGCGGGAAACTGTCGCGAGAGCCCTCAAAGCTCTTCCGTCCGTGACAAACGACTCGTCTCGTGGGGGACCTCCCTCCAAGACGCTCTCCCCCTCGTTCAGATTTTTCGACCGGTGTCGGCGCAGCATCTGTGTTTCGAGCGCGGTCCTCTTCCCTCCGGGTGAATCCCAAGACGGCGGGCCCGCGAGCGCGTTCCGGAACGCGCCGATTTCCGCTCCCGTACTGGCGTGCGGAACGCTCGTTCCGCCTCCTCGGACGCAACCGACTCTCGCACGTCCTGTCCGATGATGATGAACAAACGTTTTGTGTGATGAGTGTGAACGGCCAGCAAACCATGGCCGCAAAAACCGAAGGACGGATCGGGGCGCTGGAAACCTCGCTGCGCGTCCTGGAGGCGCTGAAGCGCCTGGAGGGCGCCGGGGTCACGGAGTTAGCGAAGGAGCTGCACATCCCGAAGAGCACGGTGTACAGCCATCTCAACACGCTGCGACAGAACGAGTACGTGGTGCGGGACGGAGACACCTACCGCGTCGGACTCAAGTTCCTCGACTTCGGCGAGCACGCGCGCAACCGGATGCGCATCTACGATGTGGCGAAGCCGCAGGTCGACCACCTCGCGGAGAAGACCGGCGAGCTGGCCAACCTGCTCGTCGAAGAGCACGGCGAGGGCGTGTACGTCTACCGGGCGAGGGGCGCGCAGGCCGTGCGGGTCGACACTCACGCTGGTATGCGGGTGAAGCTTCACTGCACGTCGCTCGGGAAGGCGATTCTCGCGCACCTCCCCGAAGAGCAGGTCGACGCGATAATCGAGCGGTGGGGGCTCCCCGAGCGGACGCCGCAGACGGTCACGGACCGCGAGGTGCTGGAGGAGGAGCTCGCGGCCATCCGCGAGCGCGGGTACGCCCAGGACGACGGCGAGCGGCTCTCCGGGCTGCGCTGTGTCGCCGCGCCGATTATCGGCCAGAACGGGTACGCCGTTGGCGCGATCAGCGTCTCCGGACCGATGAGCCGCATGAAGGGCGAGCGGTTCGACGAGGAGATCCCGGAGCTCGTCCAGAGCGCCGCGAACGTCACCGAGCTCAACATGACCTACTCGTAGCGCGTCGGCTTCCTCGAAGAAGGAACCGACTCGGTTTGGTTCGATTGGTTCGACTCGGTCCGCCTCGACCGGTTTGACTCGGTTCGCCTCGATCGGTTCGCCTCGATCGGCTCGATCCGTCGCAACTCGCCTCGTCGGATTCTCGGTCAGCGGTTCTGCCGGGCCGCTTCCAGCAATCCTCTCATGTACCCGATGGCGAAGAGCCGACCCTTGGTGTGGTACCCCGGGTTGCTGTTGTCCTCGCCGGCCATCGTCGGGACGTGATCCGGCCGCATCACCCCGTCGAAGCCGATGTCCACGTACGCCTGCATCGCGGCGAGCATGTCCGTCGGGCCGTCGTCGTGCCACGTCTCGACGAACCGGTCTGCGTCGCCGTCGACGTCGCGGAAGTGCACGAAGTTGATTCGGTCGCCGAAGTGCCGAATCGCCTCCGGGATATCGGCGCCCATCGCCGCGAAGTTCCCCTGGCAGAACGTGATCCCGTTGTACTCGCTGTCGTAGATGTCGAGCACGCGATCGTACGCGTCGACGCTCCGGACGATCCGCGTCATGCCCCGGACCTCGGGCCGCGGGGGGTCGTCCGGATGGAGGGCAAGTTTCACGCCGGCCTCCTCCGCGACCGGGACGACCTCCCTGAGGAAGTACTCGATCGCCTCCCAGAGGTCCTCCTCGGTCGCCTCCGCCGCCTCGACGGCCGGCCCGCCCTGCACTTTCTCGTTGTCGAAGCCCGTGACGAGCGATCCGCCGCGGGACTCGGTGTGCGCTTCGGTCCGAGCCCACCGAACGCCCGCCATCCAGTCGTAGGCGACGACGGGGATCCCGAGATCGCCGCAGTCCCGCAGGAACTGCTTGAACACTTCGATGTCCTCGTCGCGCCCGGGCTGGCCGAGTCGGACTCGGTCGGAGATCGGAACGCTCCCTTCGATGACAGAGAGGTTCAGGCCGGCGTCCGTGAGCCAGTTCTGCAGGCCGAGCAGGTCGTCGTAGCTCCAGTGCGTTCGTCCGTCTCCGATTTCGAGCGGGTGGATGACGGCGTCTGTGACCCCCATCTGCGTCGCGAGTTCCCACCGCTCGTCGGGGATCGGCGGGAGGATGAGTGCTGGCTTGACCATCGGTATCGTTCCTCGCTACAGAGTCGTCTCATTAATAGGTTTCTCTCGGGGCCACGAGACTCCGCGAGCGCCTGCTACTATCAGCTTCTATATCAATACATTAATTTACGGTCGTTAGGAACGTAGCCCTGCATGGTGCTCTCTAACCCGTTAGTTCCGTTCATCATCGGGTTGTTAACCGTCGTGTTGTTGCTCGTGTGGTTGAAACTCCCCGCGTTCGTGGGGCTCATCATCGCGACGATCGTCGTCGGGGTCATCACGCCGCAGGTCGCCTTCGCTGAAGTGCCGACCGTCACGGCGGAGGCCTTCGGCGAGGTGCTCGTGGCGATCGGGATCCCCATCCTGATGGCGGCGATCATAGGGAAAACGCTCATGGAAAGTGGTGCTGCCGAACGAATCGTCCGAGGATTCCTCGGTCTCACGGGTAACGATCGGTCCGAATACGCGCTGCTGGGGAGCAGCTACATCCTGTCGATCCCCGTGTTCTTCGACAACGTGTTCTACCTCCTGGCGCCCATCGGACGGTCCATGCGGGCGCGGACCGGCGGCAAGTTCGCAGTGTACGTGTCGGTACTCGGCGCCGGGGCCCTCGGCACCCACATGCTAGTCCCGCCGACGCCGGGCCCGCTGGCGATGGCGAGCGAACTCGGCGTCGATCTCGGAGTCGCCATCGTCGTCGGCGCGATGGTCGCCGTCCCGACGAGCCTCGTCGGCGGCGTCGTGTACGGCCGCTGGATCGATCACCGGATGGACATCCCGCTCCGCGACGCGATGGGCACCACGGCTGAAAGCATTAAATCGGCTGCTGACCGGCCGATCGGCGAACTTCCGGGGCTCTTCGAAGCGGTACTGCCCATCGCTCTCCCCGTCGTGTTGATCGCTTCGAACACGATCGCCGACGTTCTCCTCCCCGATGGTTCCCCGATCCTCTCGGTGACCGCGTTCTTCGGGGATCCGAACATCGCGCTCACGCTCTCCGCGCTGGCAGCGACGTGGACGTTCTTCCGGATGAAGGACCTGACCAAAGAGGAACTTGAAGGCGAGTTGACCGAGGCGCTCAAGAGCGGCGGAAACATCATTGCGATCACCGCCGCGGGCGGCGCGTTCGGCGCGATGCTCCAGAACGCCGGCATCGGCGACTACATCGCAGGCGGCCTCAGCGATCTCGGCATCCCGCTTTTGATGACAGGGTGGCTCATTGCCGGGCTGATCCGCATCGCGCAGGGCTCAGGGACAGTTGCGATTCTGACCGGGGCGTCGATCATGGCGCCGCTCACGGGCGCACTCTCCGTCCATCCGGTGTACATGATGATGGCGGTCGGCACCGGTGGGATGCTGTTCGCGTGGTACAACGACAGTGGGTGGTGGATCGTCAAGGAGGTCGCCGGCATCACGCAGGAGGAGACCTTCAAGACGTTCTCCGCGGTCAACTTTGTGATGTCAGTCACGGGACTGACGGTCGTACTGGTCCTCTCGACGCTGCTACCGCTGCAGTAACGTAGTCCCCTCCGCTTTTTCGGAAACCTGTACCCGAGCTGTCGTCCGACCCGAGCTTGAGAGGAAGAGCCGGCGCTGGACGGGGTGATGGCGACGGATGGCGGCGCATCGTCGAAAGAGAGGGAAAAAGCGAGAATCAGCCGATGAGTCGGACGGGGACGTACGTCGCGATCTCGGGGACGAGGATGACCAGCACGATGATGAGAATGATCGGCACGTAGTACGGCATGACCGCGCGGATCACCTCTTCGAGTTTCGCGTCGGTCACCTTTTCGAGGACGAACAGGATGACGCCGAACGGCGGCGTCAGCAGCCCGAGCATCAGCGTCACGATCATGACGATGCCGAAGTGGAGTGGGTCAATGTTGGCGATCTGGAGCACGGGCAACAGCACTGGTACGAGGATGCTGATGGCGGCGATGGTCTCCATGAAGGTGCCGACGACAAGCAGGAGGCCGACGAGCATGAACAGGATCAGCGTCGGATCCTCGGTGATGCCGGTTATCCCTTCGGCCATGAGGATCGGTAGCTGGAGCCTGAGCGCGACGAAGCCGTACAGCGCCGCCGCGGCGATGATGAACGTCAGCGAGAACGTCTCCACCATGCCGTCGCGCATCTCTGCGACGATCCCCGCGAGCGTCAGCTCCCTGTAGATGAACATGCCGACGAGGAGGACGTAGATAACGGCAATTGCGCCGGCCTCGGTGGCCGTGAAGACGCCGGAGAGGATCCCGCCGATGATGATGACCGGCGCGAGGAGGGCTGCGAAGGCCTCCTTGAACGCCGTCCAGAGTTCGCCGAAGGCGAACTGACTCGACGGACCGTATCCCTTCTGCCGGACGATGACGAAGACGGTCACCATGAGCGCGAGTCCGAGGAGGACGCCGGGAACGATTCCGGCGAGGAACAGCTGCCCGATCGATACGTCGGCTAGGACGGCGTAAATGATCGCCGGGACGCTCGGCGGGATGATCGGGCCGATGATCGCGGACGATCCCGTTACGCCGAGCGAGATATCTTTGTCGTATCCGTGCTCGCGCATCGAGGCGTACTCGACACGCCCGAGCCCCGCCGCGTCCGCGACGGCGAGCCCCGACATCCCGGAGAAGATCATGCTCGCAACGACGTTCACCTGGGCGATACCGCCGCGGAACTGCCCGACCATCGCGTTCGCGAGCGTGAAGATTCGCTCGGTCATCCCGATTCGGTTCATCAGCCGCCCCAACAGGAGATAAAACGGGATTGCGAGGAGCGTGAAGCTGTTTAGACCGTACAGCAGTTGCTTGCTGATGACACCGTAGTTGATTCCGCCGCCGCCGTAGGGAGAGAGCATCACGATGATGCTCGTCACGCCCATCGCGATCGCGATCGGGACGCCGAGCGCGTACAGGAGGAGCAGTACGCCGAGAAACAGCGCGCTGATGATGACGAGCTCCATCAGCGGTCACTCCCCTCCGAGCGCCCGGCGCTCACAGTCTCGCTATCGAGGGCTCCCCGGGCGGTTCCTGAATCGTCCTGTTCCGCTCCGCTGCTCAGGCTGACGATCGCGTCCTTCATCTTCAGAAGCTCGTAGATCGCCATCAGCGCGAGCCCGATACTGATGCCGAGGTACAACCGCCCCGACGTCACGAACGAAATGCCGCCGATCGACGTGTTCCAGTCGCTCATCGCGCTGAGCACCGATCCCTGGAGGGCGACCGCGACGAAGACGAGGACGACGATTCCGACGAACAGCTTGAGAGTCGCCCCGACTTTCGGGTATCGCTCCCGGACCTTGTCGAGGACGTACCTGATCGCGATGTGCTGGTTGTTCCGCGTCGCGACCGCGGCGCCGAGGTACGTCGCGACGATGAGCACGAACCGCGCGGCGGGCTCCGTCCAGTACATCGTCCCGAACGTCGGGATGTTGAACACTCGGACGACGACCTGCGTCGCCGCCAGGACGATCGTGAGCCCGAACAGCGCCGTCGCGGTGTACAGGACGGCCGCGTCGAACCAGGTGTCGCGTTTCAGATTCAGTGATTGGTCGATTTCCATTGGGGATCCTGACGGGGTGCGATTGAACGTCCGATCCGAGGTGGGGCCTGGGCGGGCATTAGATGTTCCGAACTTCGTCCCACGAGAGCGCCCACTGGTTCTCGAACAGGCGTTCGACGGCCGGCTGACCCGCGCTTCGGAACGCCTCCACGTCGACGTCTTCGACGATGGTCATCCCTTCGTTGGAGAGTTCGTTGATCAGCTCTTCCTCGCGACCCTGCGCGGTCTCCGTCGCCTTCTTTGTCACGTCCTGTGCGACTTCGTTCACGAGGTCCTTGTGCGTCTGGTCGAGGCCCTGGTAGAAGTCCTCGTTCATGTAGAGATTCCCCGTCTCGATGAGGTGTTTGGTCTTGCTGTAGTGCGACTGCACCTCGAACAGCTTGAACGAGTGGATCTGCTCGGCGGGTCCCTCCGAGGCGTCGGCCGTCCCCGTTTCGAGCGCGCTGTAGAGCTCGTCGAGCGCGACCGGCGTCGCGTCGACGCCGATCTCCTCCCAGACTTGCACCCACGTGTCCAGCTCGGGCAACCGGACGTTCAGCCCCTGTACGTCATCCGGCGTTCGGATCGGTTTCTTCGCCGTGAAGTGACGGAAGCCGCGGTAGACTTGCTGGCCGAGCGGTCGCTGGTTTCCGTTCTGTTTCATGCTCTCGTACGCCGGTTGCATCTTGTCCGATTCGAGGAGCTTCACCAGCTGGTCGTACGAATTCATCACAAACGGGTTGGCGAAGAAGAAGTACTTCGGGGCGTACTGGAAGAACGGGAACGTTCCCGCCGTGTGCGCTTCGACGCCGCCGCTTTTCGCGAGTTCACCGATCTCGTCTTCCGCTCCGTACGAGCCGCCACCCTGGACGTTCACGGAGATCGCCCCGTCGGACTTCTCTTCGATCTGCTCTTTGAACATCTGGCCGAGTTCGACGAGGATGTGCCCCGGCTCGAACGAACTCGCGATGGTCATGTTCACCGAGCCGCCACCTCCGCTGCCGTTACCGCCTCCGCCGCTGCCGTTACCGCCTCCGCCACCGTTGCCGTCGTCGGCGCTGAGACACCCCGCGATTCCGGCCAGGGCGACTCCTGCTGCTCCTGTTCGCTTCAGTACGGACCGACGGCTTGCTCGCTCTTGCTGCATACGGTAGTGGATGATATTCACTAACATAAATAGGTTATGTTGATTGTGGATAATTGTCACTCGCCCCCGGCGGCGATCCACCGCGTGCAAACCGCGACCGTCGCTTCCCTGAAACTATAAAAGCACGTCAACCCATCTCGGAGACGCAATGGCGGAATTCACCCACACCCCCGTTACCGTCGACGGCAAAGTCGCCGTCGTCGTCGGGGGGACGAGCGGTATCGGCCGGGCCATCGCGCTCGGGTTCGCAGCGGACGGGGCTGACGTCGTCGCGACCAGCCGGACGCCCGAGCGTGTCGCGACCACCGCGGACGAACTCCGAGAGCTCGGCGCGGACACGCGCGAGATCACCTGCGACGTCACCGATCGCGAGTCGCTGGAGCGCCTCCGCGACGCGGTCCGCGAGGAGTTCGGAACCGTCGACGTCCTGGTCAACTCGCCGAGCTACATCGCGCGGAAGCCGGTCCGGGAGGTGACCGAGGAACAGTGGCGCGACGTGTTCGAGGTTCAGCTCGACGGAACCTACCGCGCGACGCAGGTGTTCGCGGACGGGATGGACTCTGGAAGCGTCATCAACATGGCGTCGCTCTCGTCGCTCATCGCGATCCCGAACCTGGCGGCGTACTCGACCGCGAAAGGCGGAATCGACGCCTTCACGCGCGTCGCGGCGAAGGAGCTCGGACCTGACATTCGGGTCAACGCCATCCGTCCGGGGTTCATCCAGAGCGACCAGACGGAGGGAACCTACACGGAGGGGACGCCGCGGTTCGAGGAGATCCGTCGCCGAACCACGCAGGGTCGGATGGGGCGGGCGGACGAGATCACGGGGGCTGCGATCTACCTCGCGAGCGACGCCGCGAGCTACACCACCGGCGAGATCCTCACCGTCGACGACGGGTTCACGGCCGACGCGTTCGACGCGTGAGCGACGGCGAGAGGCGGGTCGAGCGCCGACCCCCTATCGGCGGTCCGCGGGGGCCGCGCGCCGTCAGTACGCGTTCTCGAAGATCTCGATGACGTCGCCGCGGTCGAGGTCGCGGGGGTTGCGGTCGATGTTGTGCTCCGAGTACTCGAAGCAGACGTCGGCGAACCGCCCGAACTCCTCGGTGTCGACGTCGCCCAGATCCCTGATCTGATTCGGAATCCCGACGTCCTCGTTGAGTTCGCGAACCGCCTCGACGCTCTTGTACGCGAGGTCGAGCGTCGTCTCGCCCGGCGCGCGCTCTTCGCCGAGGAGCCGGGCGATCTCGGCGAACCGCTCCGGCTCGGCGGGGACGTTGTACTCCATGACGTGCGGGAGGAGGACGGCGTTCGCGAGCCCGTGGCCGACGCCGTACTCGACGCCGAGCGGGTAGGTGAGCGCGTGGACCGCGCCCAGCCCGGAGTTGACGAACGCCTGCCCGGCGATCATCGCCGCGAAGCTCATCTCGTAGCGCGCCCCGTCGTTGCCCGCGCCCTGGTGGACCGCGGCGCGGAGGTTGTCGCCGATGCGCTCCACGGCGTCCCGGGCCAGTACGTCGGTGTACGGCGTCCGCAGCATCGTCACGTACGCCTCGACGGCGTGGGTGAGCGCGTCCATCCCGGTCGCGGCCGCGACCCCCGCCGGCAGCGATTCGGTGAGCGCGGGGTCGACGAGCGCGAGGTCCGCGAACAGGTGCTCGTCGTAGACGACGACCTTGTTGCCGCCGTCGTCGGCGTCCGAGAAGACGCCGATGTGGGTCACCTCGCTGCCGGTTCCGGCGGTCGTCGGCAGCAGCGCGAGCGGCAGTCCCGCGCCGGGGACGTTCCCCATGCCGACGGTGTCGCGAACCGGGACGTCGTGGACCGCGAGGGCCGACGCGAGCTTCGCGGTGTCCATGCTGCTTCCACCGCCGACGCCGACGACGAGGTCGAACTCGCCGTCGCGGAGCGTCGCCGCCGCGTCCTCGACCATCGAGAGCTTCGGCTCGGGCATGACGCCGTCGAAAATCTCGACGGTCGCCCCCCCGGCGTCGAGCGCGGCCTCGACCGGGTCCACGACGCCAGCCGCCGCGATGTCGGCGTCCGTGACGACGAGCGCGCGGTCGACGGACTCGGATTCGACGAACGCGGCGAGTTCGTCGGTCGCCCCGAACCCGTACTCGACTCGCTTCGGCCACTGGATGCTGTTCGTCTCGGTGATCGAGTGAACGCCGTCGAACATACGTGAACAGACCCCGCACGCCGTCTTATATTCTCGGGCGTTGGATTCGACACTGGGTTCCGTTCGGCACCAACGGTGAGACTCAAGTGCGCGGCGCGAAAACCGTCGGGCGATGTTGGCCGACCGGTACGACGCGTTCCTGTTCGACCTCGACGGCGTCATCGTCGTCGGCGACCGCCCCGTCGACGGCGCCGTCGACGCGCTCGCCCGCCTGCGCGACCGCGGGACGCCGATTCGATTCGTGACGAACAACTCCCGCTCGACCCGCGAGGCGCTCTGTGCGCACCTGCGGGACCTCGGCATCGAGGCGCGCGTCGAGGAGATGTACACCGCCGCGTCGGCCACCGCCGCCCACCTCGCCGACGCGGGCGCCGACTCGGTCTACGTCCTCGGCGACGACGGTTTCGCTGCCGAGATGTCCCGGCACGGAGTGACGCCGACGGACGGACGCGCCGGCGGCGACAGCGTAATTGAGGATGCCGCCGACGCCGTCGCCGTCGGCCTCGACCGGACGGCGACCTACGACAAGCTCGCGACCGCGACTCGGCTCATCCGCGAGCGCGGCGCGGCGTTCGTCGCCGCCAACGACGACAACGCCTACCCGACAGACGAGGGGATCGCGCCGGGGACGGGCGCGCTCGTGGCCGCCCTGCGAACCGCAACCGGGCGGGAACCGACCGTCGTGGGAAAGCCCCACCCCGAACTGTTCGAGCGGGCGATGTCCGGCCTCGACGGCGAGGTCGCCATGGTCGGGGACTCCCTCGCGTCCGACGTCGAAGGCGCTCGCCGGGCGGGGATCGAGAGCATCTACGTCACGGCGCACGCCCGGGCCGAGGACGAGGGTCCCGCGCCGGACGCGACCGTCGACACCCCGGCCGGACTGTTCGATCCGGAGTGCTGACCGTCGTGCCAGGATGCGATCGTCGGAAGTCGGAACCGTTCGCCGCCACGGACAAACGTTAACCGTTGTCGATCCGAGAAGCGGGTATGGCCGTCCAACCCCAAACGGAGTTCGAAGCTGCGTTACGGCGACAGGGCAGCAGTTGGACCCGAACGACGAGCGACGCGTTCGCCGCGGCGGTGACCGAGGCGATCGAGACCCCGGCGGTCGCGACCGACCTCTCCGACTGGGGACTCGACTTCGGAGACGCCCCGGTCACGGTCGACCCGACGCCGAGGGAGCTCCTCGGGGCGACGACCGGCGTCACGGGCGCGTCGCTCGGCGTCTCGTCCTACGGCTCGCTGCTCCTCCCGTCCGACGCGAAGGGGACCGAGCCGGTGAGCCTCTACCCCGAGCGCCACGTCGCCGTCGTCAGCGAGAGCGACGTCGTCGAGGACGTCCCCGCGGCGTTCGACCGGCTCGGCGACGAGTTCGCCGAGGGGCCGAAGAGCGCCGTCTTCGCGACCGGACCGAGCGCGACCGGCGACATGGGGGCGCTCGTCTACGGCGTGCACGGACCGAAGGCCGTCCACGTTATCGTCCTGACCGACCGATGAGCGACGCGCGACTGAAGGCGGCGGAGATCCGCCACCTGCTGGAGACGGAGCGGGACGCGATCCGCGAGAACACCACCCACATGAACCGCGAGCGGTACGACGCAGCCGCGCGGTTCGAGCGCTACGAGGAGGCGCGCGACGCCGCCCGCGCGGTCAAGGAGGACGCGATCGAGCGCCTGCCGGAGCTGATCGAGCGCGTCCGCGAGAGCGTCGAGGCCAACGGCGGAACCGTCTACCTGGCCGACGACGCCGCCGACGCGAACCGGTACATCGAGGAGGTGGTGCGCGACCGAGACGCCGAGACGCTCGTCAAGAGCAAGTCGATGACCACGGAGGAGCTCGACCTGAACGAGCACCTCGAAGCCGCGGGCGTCGACGTCTACGAGACGGACCTCGGGGAGTTCGTCGTCCAGGTGGCCGACGAGGCCCCGTCACACCTCGTGGGGCCGTCGCTGCACAAGTCGACGGCGGCCATCGCGGAGCTTTTCAACGCGCACTTCGACCTCGACGAGCCGCTCGAAACCGCGACGGAGCTGACGAACTTCGCGCGCGATTACCTCCTCGAACGCATCGTCGAGGCGGACATGGGTGTGACGGGCGCGAACTTCGTCCTCGCCGACAGCGGCACGATCGTCCTCGTGACGAACGAGGGGAACGCCCGGAAGAGCGCGGTCACGCCCGACGCGCACGTGGCGGTCGCGGGCGTCGAGAAGCTCATCCCCTCCGTCGAGGAGCTGGAACCGTTCACGGAGCTCATCGCCCGGGCGGCGACCGGCCAGGACTACCCGCAGTACCTCACTATGCTCTCGCCGCCCGTCGACTCCCCGACGCTCGATTTCGACGCCGACGTTCCGCTCTCGGAGGCGGCGGGCGAAAGCGACCGCGAGTTCCACCTGGTGCTCGTCGACAACGGGCGCACGGCGATGCGCGAGGACGACCAGCTCCGCGAGACGCTCTACTGTATCCGCTGCGGCGCGTGCGCGAACTCCTGCGCCAACTTCCAGCACGTCGGCGGGCACGCCTTCGGCGGCGAGACGTACACCGGCGGCATCGCGACCGGCTGGGAGGCCGGAATCGAGGGGCTCGACACCGCCGCCGAGTTCAACGATCTCTGCACCGGCTGCACCCGCTGTGTGAACGCCTGCCCGGTGAAGATCGACATCCCGTGGATCAACACGGTCGTCCGCGACCGCATCAACAGAGGAGAGGACGCCGAGCTCGACTGGCTCGTCGAGGGGCTCACGCCGGACGCGGAACCGGGCGGAATGAGCCTCCAGAAGCGGTTCTTCGGGAACTTCGAGACGGTCGCCAAGCTCGGCAGCGCGACCGCCCCGCTGTCGAACTGGATTGCAAACGCCGGTCCCGCGCGCGGGCTCATGGAGCGGACGCTCGGTATCGACCGACGGCGGGACCTCCCGACGTTCGAGCGCGAGACACTGCGCAAGTGGTTCGACGCCAGGGGGGGCTCGCGCGTCCCGCTCGCCGACGCCGATCGCGAGGCGGTGCTCTACGCCGATCCGTACACGAACTACGTGCAGGTCGATCGCGGCAGGGCGGCAGTCCGCGTTCTCGAAGCCCTGGGCGTCCACGTCCGCGTGCCGGAGATTCCGGAGAGCGGTCGCGCGCCGCTCTCGCAGGGGATGGTGGCGACGGCCGACGAACGCGCGAGCGCCGTCTACGGCGCGCTGGCCGAGCACGTCGACGCCGGGCGCGACGTCGTCGTCGTCGAACCCAGCGACCTCGCGATGTTCCGCCGCGAGTACGAGAAGCTCCTCCCCGAGAGATCGTACGAGCGCCTCAGCGAGAACAGCTACGAGGTGCTCGAATACGTGTACGGTCTCCTCGAAAACGGGGCCGACGCCGGGGCGCTGGCCGACGGAGACGGTCGGACGATCGCGTACCACAGTCACTGCCAGCAGCGAACGCTCGGGCTCGACGCGCACACCGAGGCCGTGCTCGACGCGCGCGGCTACGATGTGCTGTCCTCGACGGTCGAGTGCTGCGGGATGGCGGGCTCGTTTGGGTACAAGGCGGAGTACTACGAGCTGAGCATGGACGTCGGCGGCGACCTCAAATCCGAGTTCGCCGCCCACCCCGACCGGGAGATCGTCGCCAGCGGCACCTCCTGTCTCGAACAGCTCGACGCCCTGTTCGACGAGGGGACGCGCCACCCGGTCGAACTGCTCGATCCAAAGCGCACCTGAGTTTCGCCGGACGGCCCGTTTTCCGGGACGGTTCACTTCCGTGACGGTCCTCCGGACGGCTCGCGCTCACCTTTATGACGAGCGGCGATAAATTCTCCGCGCATGGCGGATGAATACAGCATGATTCGGGTCGACGACGCGGAACGGGAGCCGTCGGCGGGTTCCGGCACGATGCACGTCGACCTCGTCGACCGGCTCGGCTGCACGGAGATGCGACCGAAGGTGTGGTACCTCTCGCCCGGTGACGCGATGAGCTACCACCGCCAGACCGAACAGGAGGAGCTCTACTACGTTCTCGACGGGCCGGGGCGAATGAAGATCGAGGGCGAACTGCTGGACGTCCCCGAGGGGACGGCGGTCCGCGTCCCGCCCGAGACGTCGAGGCAGGTGCTCAACGACACCGAGGGCGAACACGTCTGGCTCGTCGTCGGCGCGCCGCCGACGGTCGACGATGGGCGCCCGGCAGCGGTCGAGTAGACGGTTGAACCGGGACAGTCGAGCGGGCGAGCGGGCCGACCGGTGCTCCGTCCGACGGTCGCTTCGGTCGTCTCGCCGCGGCACTCACGCGGGGAACTCCCGTCCGTACCGGTCACCGAGCGATTGGAGCGTCCCAGAGACGCCCGACCCGAGCGGAATACCCTCCTCCAGACGCTCTTTTTTCGTCCGTGCCTCGGGCTCACCCGGAACCAGGACTTCTTCGAATCCCTCGCCTGGTCGGGTCGATTTCACCTCCGCGATCATCCGGGATAACCGTCTGTGAAAGCCGGTGAGATCGGTGAACGCCTCGACGTTGATCGCGCCGACGAAGTGACCCAGCTCCTGCGGCGACGAGAGGTCGTCGTACATCGTCGGCACGCCCTCGCCGAAGACGGTGTCCAGGAGGACGCCGCAGAGTGCGTCGACGACGAACGCCAGCCCGTACCCCTTCGGTCCGCCCAGCGGCTGGAGCGCGTGAAAATCGGCGGGATCGGTCGTTGGTCGTCCGGACGCGTCGATCGCCCACTCCGGCGGAATCTCCTCGCCCTCCTCCTCGGCGAGGATGACGCTCCCTTTCGCGGTGACGCTCGTCGCCATGTCGAGCGTGACCGGGAACTCCTCTCCGGGGAGTCCGACGGCGATTGGGTTCGTCCCGAAGTACGGATCCGCCCCGCCGAACGGGGCTACGTTAGGCCCAGCGTGTGTCATGCACAGGCCGATGTACCCCCGTTCCGCGGCAACGTTCGTATAGTAGGCGGCGGTTCCGAAGTGGTTGCTGTTCCGCACGCCGACGAAGGCGCCTCCGGCGTCTTCTGCCAGGGTGATCGCCCCTTCCATCGCCCGCAGCGTCGCCACCTGCCCCGGTCCGCCGTCGCCGTCCACGACCGCCGCCGCCTCGCGGACGGATTCAACGCGAACGTCGGGATCGGGGTTCAGCCCGCCCGACTCTATGCGCTCGGCATACGGTTCGAGGCGAACGACGCCGTGTGTATCGACGCCACGGAGGTTCGCGTCGACGAGGGTGTTCGCGACGACGTCCGCACACTCCTCGTCGAGGCCTGCACCCTCTAGCACCGACGCGGCGAACGCTTCGAGCGCGGCTGCATCGACGAACGTCGCATTCTCGGGCGTTCCCTTCATTGGTCTCCCCACCGATCGCAGCGCGATAGAACCATTCGGTTCGCTCTCTGTATCGGCATCGCACCTCTCGGTTGACTCATACAGTTGCGCTGATTCTCGACTGAAAAGTATAATGGTATCGTCGGCCCCGGTTCACGGGGCAGCGCGTTCGAATCCGATTTACCGTCTCTCTCACCTCACCGACCGGGAAGCTACATCGACGGGCCGACGCGCGTGATCGCGAACTCTGAGAGGCCGTGCTCCTCCGCGCAGGACGGCTCGCCGCCCGCCACCGCCAGCAGGCGGGACAGCGCGTCGTCGACGCTCGCCGCGGACGCGTCGAGGTCGACGTCGTCGGGGAGGGCCGCGACCGTCCCCGGGTCGGCGGACACCTTCACTACGGGCGCGAGCGGGTGGCCCGCCGGGATGCCGTCCGCGGTGACGTGGAGGACGATCTGCGCCCCGGCGGCGACGAGCCCGGTCGCGGCTTCCGCGAACTCGGAGGGCGCGTCGACGACCGCGAGCCCCGAGTCGATCGACGCCCGATCGCCGTAGGCGAGCACCTCCTCGATCCGCCGCCCGCCCCACGCCACCGTCGCGTCAGCGAACCCTAGTTCGCTGGCTCGTCTGGCGACGCGGGTCACCTTCGCCGGCGCGCCGCGGTGGCGTTCGAACAGCGCTTCGAGGTCCGAAACCGCGCTGGGCGCCGTCGCCTCGCGGGCCGCGTCGGGATGCGCGACGAGGCGCTCGCTTCCGGCGACGACGGCGCGACCGCCGGCCTCGACGACGCGCCGGACGACCTCCCCCGCGAGCGGATCCGCCCGATCGACGGTCGAGTCGGCGAGATCGCTGCAGACGACGCCGACCGTGAGGTCCGAGAGGTCCGCCGAATCCCGGCGGTCTTCCCGCCCGTCCGCCAGCTCCGTCGCGACGGACGCGCCCGCTTCGACGCAGGCGTCCGTCCCGCCGACGCCCTGGATGGCGAGCTCGCGGACCTCGACGCCCGCCGACTCCATCTCCGCGGCGACGCTGTCGCTCTGGAGCTCCTCGCAGCCGAGGCCGACGACTACGACGCCGGCGACGTTCGGATTGCGGGCGAGGCCGAGGAACGCCCGGCGGGTCTGTTCGTTGTCGGCCCCGAGCTGCGCGCAGCCGTGGTCGTGCGGCGCGCTCACCGCCCCGTCGACCCGCGCGGCGATGCGGTCCGCGACCACGTGCGAGCAGATGACCGACGGGAGGACGAGCACGCGGTCGCGGACGCCGATCGTTCCTTCCGCTCGCGGGACCCCCGAGAACGAGTGTATTCCCGTCGAACCTCCGACGCTCACGCGTCCGCACCCCCTTCGGCCGCGGCGAGGTCGCCCCGTCCGCGCGTGCTCTCGCAGTTGTGCGTGTGGACCCACTCGCCGGGCTCGATTGCGGCCATCGCGCGGCCGATGACCTCGCCGTACTTGTACACCTCGTCGCCGGCGTCGAGCGGGGCGAGCGCGAACTTGTGACCGAACGGGACTGCCTCGGCCAGGCGGACGGTCGACCCGTCGACGTCGAACTCCCGGCCCTCGTCGAGATCGTCGACGGCGGTGGCGACGTTGTCCCGCTCGCTCATCACGAGCGCCGCCTCGTCGAACACGCGCCCCTTCATGCGTCCGCCCCCGCGTCGGCCAGCTCGTTCGGCTGGATCTCGTTGACGGCGAACTCCTCCAGCCGGCGGCGCTCGGCCTCGGTCCGTCGGCCGTCGGCCACGGCGAGCAGCGCCTCGTAGACGCGCTCGCCGACGGCCGCGATCGACTCGCCCCCGAAGACGGTGCTCGCGTTCACGTCCACGTTGTTCGCCATCCGCGCCCACGTCTTCGGATTGCCGGTGACCTTGATGACGGGGGCGATCGGGTTGCCGGTCGTGCTGCCGCGGCCAGTCGTGAAGGCGACGATTTGCGCGCCGCCGGCGACCTTGCCGACCACGCTCTCCACGTCGTACCCCGGCGTGTCCATGAGGACGAGCCCGCCGCCGACCGGAAGCTGTTCCGCGTAGTCGACGATGCCGCGGACCGGCCGGGTGCCGCCCTTCGAGATGGCGCCCAGGCTCTTCTCCTCGATGGTCGTCAGGCCGCCCTCCTGGTTCCCCGGTGTCGGTTGCGCCCCGCGGAGGTCGACGCCCATGAGCTCGGCCATGCTCTCGCGCGTCGAGACGCGGTCGAGGAGTCGCTCACGGACCCCGTCGTCGACGCACCGCTCGGCGAGGATGTGCTCCGCGCCGATGAACTCGGGCGTCTCGCTGAAGCTCGCCGTGCCGCCGTCGTCGATCAGGCGGTCGCAGGCGTTTCCGACGGCCGGGTTCGCGGCGATGCCGCTCGTGGCGTCGCTGCCGCCGCACTCGACGCCGAAGACGAGTTCGCTCGCGTCGGCCTCCTCGCGGCGGGCGCGCCCCGCCTCGTCGGCGAGGTCGGCGACGAGTTCCTCGCCTCGGGCGAGCGCCGCGCGGGTGCCGCCGACCTCCCGGATCGACAGCGTTTCGACCGCCTTGCCGGTTTCTGCGATCTCGTCGGCGAGCGACTCGGCGTCGACGTCCTCGGTGCCGAGTTCGACGACGAGCGCCGCGCCGACGTTCGGGTTGCGGCCGACGCCGGCGAGGACGCGCTCGGTCTGTTCGCGGGCCGGTCGCGGCTGCGACGTGCCCATCTGGTGCGGCGTCGCGCGCGCCGGGGAACCGGCGGCCGACGCGATCGCGTCCGCGACGCTGCTCGCCGCCACCGACGTGGGGATCACGGCGACGTGGTTCCGGACGCCGACGCGGCCGTCCGCGCGCCGGTACCCGGTGAACGTTGGAGCCATGCTTCGCACATCGGAACTCGGCGAATTAGCTCTTTCCCCGCCTCGGGGACGCTTTTGCTCCCATCACGGAGGCGGATTTTTGCCGGTCTACCGCGGAGGCGGACCGTTCGGAGTCCGCCGTGGGGGTGGCTTTTTACCGGCCCGCCGCAAAGCCCGCCGCATGACCCGTCCGAACGGACTCGTCGTCGCGGACGACCTGACCGGCGCAATGGACACCGGTCACGAGTTCGCCGCCCGCGGACTGTCGACGCTCGTGCTCCTCGGCGAGGGCCGTGGAGAGGGCGGCTCGGACGACGCGGACGACGCCGACGTGCTGGTGGCGAACACCGACTCCCGGTACCTCCCGGCCGAGGACGCCGCGTCCGCGGTCGATCGCGCCCTCTCGTCGCGCGACACGTCGGTCGTCTACAAGAAGGTGGATTCGACCCTCCGCGGGAACCTCGTCGCCGAGACGGACGCGGCGATCCGGAGCGCCAACGCGGACGCGGCGCTGGTCGCGCCCGCGTTCCCCCGGAACGGCCGGACGACCGCGTGCGGGTACCACCTCGTCGACGGTTGGCTCGTGACCGACACGGCCGCCGGCCGCGACCCCGACAGGCCGGTCGAGACGGCGCACCTGCCGACGCGTTTCGGCGATTCCTCGCATCCGGTCCGCCGCGTCGGCGTCGAGCGCGCCGCTGCCGGGAGCGAGGCGGTCCGCGACGCGCTCCGCGAGTTTGCGGCCGACGGACCCGCCGTCGTCGTCGCCGACGCGGTCGCCGAGCGGCACCTCGAAGCGCTGGCGGACGGCGCGGCCACGAGCGGGCTGTCCGTCGTCTACGTCGGGAGCGCGGGGCTCGCTCGGCACGTCTCCGTCGCCGCCGAGGGACGGAAAGGTCGCGTTTCCCCGCCGGACCCGACAGCTGACGGACCCGAGGGACCGGCGCTCGCCGTCGCCGGGAGCACGAACCCCCGGACGCTCGAACAGGTGCGGGCGCTCCCGGACGAACTCCTCGTCGAACTCGACCTCGAAGCGACGGTCGCCGATCCGGACCGAGCCGCGTCCGACGCGGCCGAGCGCTGTCTCGACCGACTCGACGCTGGCGGCGACGCCGTGCTCGTCTCCGCGCGGACGGCCGACGACGCCGACGTGGCGCTTCGGGCCGGCCGTGCACGCGGCGTCGGCGAGTGGGACGTGCGCGAGCGAGTTTCGACGGCGCTCGCCGGGGCCGTCGAGCGGGTGTGGGACCGCGTCCAGCCGCGCGGGCTCTTCGCGACGGGCGGCGCGGTCGCGATCTCGGTGCTCGGGGCGCTCGGGGCGACGGGCGTCCGGCTCGCC
This sequence comes from Halegenticoccus soli, assembly GCF_002844195.1. Taxonomy (GTDB): domain Archaea; phylum Halobacteriota; class Halobacteria; order Halobacteriales; family Haloferacaceae; genus Halegenticoccus; species Halegenticoccus soli. Next base: position 328,483 of record NZ_PEND01000005.1, on the reverse strand, counting down.
GGCAGCGAGGTCGAAGCGGGAGTCCCGGTCGGACGGATCGACGGCGGACGAGCGGACGGGACGCCGGTCGTGACGAAGGCGGGGGCCTTCGGCTCGACGGAGGCAATCTCTAACTGTCTGGCGGTGCTCGGAGGGCGTGATGACCCTCGATAAGCCCCTCGTCGGGATCACAATGGGCGACCCGGCCGGCATCGGCGCTGAAGTGATCGCCAAGGCGTACCCGGAGGCGCGCGAGCACGCCCGCCTCGTCGTCGTCGGGGACGCGGACGCGATGCGCGGGGCGGTCGACGTCTGCGGGAGCGACCTCGAAGTCCGGCCGATCTCCGCGGTCTCGGAGGCAACGGACGATCCGGGGGCGCTCTCGGTCCTCGATCTGGACAACGTCTCGGAGGTCGCGTACGGCGAGCTCCGCGAGGAGTACGGGCGCGCGAGCCTCGCGTACGTCGAGCGGGCGATCCGGCTCGCCCAAGCGGGTGAGATCGACGCCATCGCCACCGCGCCGATCAACAAGCAGGCGACGCGGCTCGCCGGCAGCGAGTACGCCGGCCACACCGGAATGCTGGCGGCCCACACCGGCACCGAGAACTACTCGATGATGCTCATCGAGGACGACCTGCGCGTCACGCACGTGAGCACGCACGTCCCCCTCCGGGAGGCGTGCGACCTCGTGACCGAGGAGCGCGTCCTCGACACGATCCGCGTCACCGACGAGGCCCTCCGCGACCTGGGCGTCGACGAGCCGACGATCGCCGTCGCCGGGCTCAATCCCCACGCGGGCGACGGCGGCCTGCTGGGCGACGAGGACGACGACGAGATCGCCCCGGCGGTCGAGCGCGCGCGGGAGGAGGGTATCGACGCTCGGGGACCGGACTCGCCCGACACCGTCTACGTCCAGGCGGCGCAGGGCGCGGCCGACTGCGTCGTCTCGATGTACCACGATCAGGGACACATTCCCATCAAGATGCTCGGGTTCGACGGCGGAGCCGGCGTGAGCGGCGTCAACATGACGATCGGGCTGCCGATCGTCCGGACGAGCGTCGACCACGGCACCGCGTTCGACATCGCCGGCGAGGGGGTCGCCTCGGCAGCGAGCATGGTCGACGCCGTCCGGGTCGCCGCCGAGGTGGCGCGGGCCGACTAGGTTCGCCCGGCCGGTCCCTACTCGACGCGGTACCGCGCGATCGCCTCCTCGTCCAGTTCGATCCCGAGGCCCGGGCCTTCCGGGACGGGGACTCGGCCGTCGTCGTCGGCCGTGAGGGGGTCGGCGGCGACGGCCTCCCGGAGCGGGTTGGCCGATCGGTCGAACTCCAGCCACGGGTGGCCCGGGAGCGTGCTGATCAGGTGGAGGCTGGCGGCGATGGCGACGGGCGTTCCCCAGACGTGCGGAACGACGGGCACGCCGTGCGCGCTCGCGGTCGTCGCGACCCGGCGCGCGGCAGTCAACCCGCCGACGTTGCACACGTCGGGCTGGGCGACGTCGAGACAGCCCCGTTCGAACAGCCGGTCGAACTCGTAGGGGGCGTGGCACTCCCCGCCTGCGACTCTGACGTCGAGCGCCTCGCGGAGGTGCGCGTACCCGTCGAGGTCCTCCGGGGGGACCGGCTCTTCGAACCAGTGGACGTCGAGCGATTCCAGCGCGCGTCCCACCTCCCGGGCGGTCGGCGCGTCGTAGGCGTAGTTGGCGTCGACCAGAAGCGTCGCCTCGTCGCCGACGGCCTCCCGGACGCGCCGGACGAGCTCGACGTCCTCCCGCGGACCGTACCCGATCAAGTCGAGGCCGGTCTTGAGCTTCACCGCATCCAGGGCGGCCGCGTTCTCGATCGCTTCGGCCGCGATCCGCTCGTACTGCTCGTCGAGGTCGCACCCGTGCTTGAAGTAGTGGCCGGTCGCGTACGCGCGGACGGCAGACCGACGCGCGCCCCCGAGGAGCGTCGAAACGGGTACGTCGAGCAGTTTCCCGGTGAGGTCCCACAGCGCGACGTCGATCCCGCTGAGCGCGGGCAGCGGCACGACCGACTGGTAGGCCGCGCGGCCGACGTCGTACAGCGTCTCCGAGAGGCGCTCGACGTCGAGCGGGTCCTCCCCCTCGATCTCCGGGCCGAGCAGTCGTTCGACGGTTCCGCGGGTTCCGGCGATCGGCCCCCAGCATTCACCCCAGCCGACGGTGCCGTCGCTCGCCTCGATCCGGACGAGCAGCGCGGACCGCTCGGTCACCCACTCCTGCGCGTAGCCGAACGGCTCCGAGAGCGGCGCTTCGAGCGGCACGGCGCCGACGCGGTCGATCGTGACTCCCATGGGTCACCAGGAGGTTATTTCGACGTCCCGAAGCGGCCGTTCGAGCGGGATCGAGACCTGTCCGCCCGTGTAGTCGGAGAGGTACAGGCCGACGATGATTTCGAGCGATCGGGTCGCCTCCTCGCCGGTCGATGGGTTCTCGGTTTCGCCGTCGAGCATCGCTTCGATTCGCCGCGCGGCGTTCGGAAACGCCCGCCGGTAGTCGTCGTCCCAAGTCCACGCGCCCTTGATCCCCGGGAGCGCCGCCTCGACGTGCTCGCCGCCTTCGAGCCGCCAGTAGCGCCACTCGCCGTCGTCGTTGTTCATGTAGAGCTTCCCCTCGGTCCCGATGAACTGCATGTTCATCGAGGAGATCGCGCGGGGGATCGTGCAGTCGACCGTCGCGAAGGTGCCGTCCTCCATCACCACGAACCCGCCGCCGCCGGCGTCGTCGACCGCCCGACCGGCCCCGAGCGACTCGACCGCCTCGTTCTCGCCGGTGATGTGGCCTGCGACCCGCTCCGCGCGCGTGTCGAGCAGGTAGACGAGCGTGTCGAGGAGGTGCGTGGAGTTGCGGAGCAGTTCCATCCTGAACTGCGTGCTCACGGAGCGGACGTCGCCCAGAAGGCCCCCCTCCTGTATCAACTCGCGCAACCGCCGCAGCTTGTCGGTGAAGCGGAACGAGTGGTTGACGACGAGCTCCGTGCCCGTCTCCTCGCAGACCGCCACCATCTCGTTCGCGTCGGAGACGCTCGACGCGATCGGCTTTTCGCACCAGACGACCGCCGGATCCGCCTGCGATCGCGCCGCGTCCACGACGTGGCGGTGGTGGAGGTACGAGGGAGTGCACACTGAAATCACGTCGAGATCCTCGGCCTCCAGCATCGCCTCGTGGCCGACGTACCGCCGCTCCGGCGGGATCTCCCACGCCTCGCTGAACCGGTCGAGCTTGTCCGCGTCGACGTCGGCGACGGCGACGAGTTCGATCCCGTCGGTCGCGTCGTAGCCGCCGGCGTGGCTCGCCGTGACTTTCTTCCGCCCGATGTCTTCCTCGTCGTGCATCCCCAGGATGCCCATGCCGGCGATGCCGCCGGCGCCGATGATCCCCGCTCTGTAGGTCATGGGCTACTCGTAGACGTGGACGCTGCCCGTCTGATTGTCCTTGATGTACTCCCAGTCGTACTCGACGCCCAATCCGGGCCCCTCGGGGACGGGAACGGTACCGTCGGCGTCGATCGCGTCGAGCATGTCCGAGTACCCGTCGCGGTACACCGGCGGCATCGTGTTCTGACACTTCGGATGGACCAGTGCGAGTTCGTAGTAGTTGGCGTTGCGCGCCGCGGCGATGCAGTGGCGCTGGGCGGGGCCGGGCGCGTGGAATTCCACGTCGAGGCCGAACCCTTCCGCGACGCGGGCGATCTTCATCGCCCCCGTGATCCCCGCGTCATATTCTGGATCTGCCCGCACGAAGTCGGTGGCGTCAGCCGTAATGAAATCCGAGTGCGGTTCGAGTCCGCGGACGTGCTCAGACTGGAGGATGGGGGTGTCGAGGAGCTCGCGGAGTTTACGGTGGGCGTGCTGGGAGATCCCGCCGTCTCTGAAGGGATCCTCGTACCAGAAGAAGCCCTCCTCGTCGCACGCGCGCCCGACCTTCAGCGCGTCGCCGAACGTCTCGAGTTCGCACGCCGGATCGAGCATCAGGTCCATCTCCTCGCCCACCCGCTCGCCCACCGCGTGCACGGTCTCGATCTCGCGGTCGACGTCGCGCGCCGCGTCCCCGCCGCCCCAGCCGTGAATCTTGAAACCGGGGTAGCCCATTTCGAGACACTGCTCGGCGAAGTCGGCGTACGCCGCGGGCGAATCGAGGCCACCGTTTTCATCGCCGTGGTACGTCGAGGCATAGGCAGGAAGCCGGGTGCGGTAGGTTCCCAGTAGCTCGTGGATGGGCGCGTCGTAGTATTTACCCGCGAAGTCCCACAGCGCGATGTCGATCGGGCCCATGCCCATCCGATCGTACTTGCGGAGCGCGCGCTTGATCTCGCTCCAGTGGCGCTCACGCTCTAAGGGGTTTTTGCCGACGAGGTAGTTCGCGAACGTGTTGATCTGGGCGGCGGCGGGCGAATTCCCCCCGACGTACTCTCCCGAAATCCCCTCGTCAGTGTGGATCTGCAGCGCGAACAACTTGCGCTCGGTCGTCTCCCCCGGTGAGTAGATCAGATTGAATCCGTTCTCGTCGGTGCCGACGTCTTCGAGCGGATAGCGGAATTCGGTGCTCTCGATGCGCGTTATCTTCGGCGCCATGACGTGGGCAATACGACCCACGGTAATAAATCGTGCCGACTGATAGAGTATTCGAACTCATCTCGCGGAAAACATCTTCCGTGCGGCGATGCCGAGGTTCTACTTTTCGACGGATTGGACTGCGGACACGGGCCAATATTTTTTTGTATTCAGTAACATCATGGAATTTCATGACGGACGTGACCAAGAACCCAATCAAGGCGACGCGTACGACGTTCAGCATCGTCGAGGTGCTCGTGCGTGACAACGGCGCCAGCGTGACGGAGGTGGCCGACAGCGTGGGACTGGCGAAGAGTAGCGTTCACAACTACCTGTCGACGCTGCGGGAGATGGGGTACGTCACGAAGGAGGAAACCGAGTACCACGTCGGGCTCGGGTTCCTCGAACTGGGCGAAGTCGCGCGGAACCGACAGGCCGTCTACGAGGCCGCGAAACCGGAGATGCGTCGACTCGCGGAACGGACCGGCGAGCTCGTGAACCTGCTCGTCGAGGAGGCCGGACGCGGGATCTTCATCCACCGCGAGGTCGGCGAGCGCGGCGTGACCGTCGACGCCCACATCGGCCAGCGAGTGTACCTCCACAGCACCGCCGTCGGCAAGGCGATTCTCGCCCACCTTCCGGCCGACCGAGTTCGGCGAATCCTCGATCAGCATGGACTCCCCGCCGTGACGGAACAAACGATCGTCGACAGGCGCGCCCTCCGGGGTGATCTCGAACGGATCCGCGAGCGCGGGGTGGCCTTCGACCGCGAGGAGCGGAGACGCGGGCTCCGGTGCGTCGCCGCGCCGATCCGTGACGGCGACGGCGGCGTCGAAGCCGCGATCAGCGTCTCGGGGCCGGCGAACCGGATGCGAGGAGAGCGTTTCGAACGGGATCTCCCCTCCCTTCTCGAAAACGCCGCGGACGTGATTGCTCTCCGCTTCGAGCAGTGATCACAGCTCTGTGTCCCATGCGCGCGTCTTTCGATAGAGAACGCCGAACCGGCCGTTCGATCGGCGGGCTTCTGTGATCCTGTCCGGAAAACGGCGTTTTTCCCTCCGTATCCGAGTCTTTCAGCCGAGATCGTCGATACACGTTCCGTGTGCACCCCTCGAACCGTCACGTTCGTCCGAGAAACAAACGCGAAACAGGCGTTCGGCGATAGTGAACGACGCGTAGGCGTCGCCGAAATCGCGTCTCTCACGCGGATTCGGTCGCTCGATGACGTCGAATACGGCGTGAAACCGCCCGATGAAGATGAGTAACGCGAGATCGTTTCCCCGTCTCACCGGTTTCTCCCTCTTCGCTTCGATCCGCACTGGACTTATCACCGACGCGCCGATTACAAGCGTACCGATGTAATTGAAATCACCGTCACAGGTCGCGACGCGACCGTCGACCAGCCGATCGTCTCCCCACCGTCGAGGGAGCGGACGCCCCGTTTCCGGTCAGACCGCCGGTCTGCCCGGCGGCTCAGTTTACAGAGCGCACGAAACATCTGTTCAGTATCGTCGCACAGTACCGTGAGAGATACTAATTCCTGCGATACGTGCGTTACAGGCCTAATGACGTAACTCCGGCGTTTCGCACGTCCGTTGTCCATCTCTCACCTTTCGTCTCAGATGGGGTATGATGGCCGTCACAGCGCCCGTATCGAGTGTTTCTGGATTGGTTCGACTCTCGAAAAAGACCGTCCATCATCGAGAAACGGGATTCTCTCGGTCACGAACGGAACGACACGGTCTCTCTCGCGCGTCCCTCCCCGTTCGCGGAGGAAGGCCGGTCGCGCGGACGGCGGCGGGGTAAGTTTATGATCGAGCGTCCGCACCTGGACACCATGACAGTCGGTGACGATGACGGTGCCTCGCTCGGCGACGGGGAATGGCTCATCCGCGACGAGGCCGCCCGCACGTACGTAGTCGGCGCGACGAGGGGGGTTCGGTCGCTGGTCGAGTCGACGCTCGGCCCGCGGGGGATGGAGAAACTCGTCGACACCTACGACCACCAGGACGAACCGGAGACGGTCGTGACGGCCGACGCGGGCGAGCTCATCGACGCCATCGAGCGCGGCGACGGGTTCAACCACCCCGTGGCGGCGCTGTTCGTCGACAGCGTCGACTCGATACAGCGGGGGCTCCACGACGGAGGGACGACGGCCGTCATCCTGGCGAGCGAACTCGTCGAACGCGGCGCCGCGCTCGTCGAACGCGGCGTCCACCCCGGCAGCGTCGTCGTCGGGTACGCGATGGCGTCTGACCGCGCCGGTCGCGTTCTCGACGCGCTCGCCCGTCCTCTGGAGTCCGACGACCGAGACGCGCTGCGACGCGTCGCCGCGACGTCGATGACTGCCGACCTCGACCCGTCGCTGCGTCGCGCATACGCACGCGTGGTCGCCGATGCCGTCCGCGGCCTCCGCGACGCGAGCGACGACGGCTGGCTCGACACCGACTACGTGTCGGTCCGAACGGCCCGGGGCGAACCGCACCGCGTGTACCGGGGGCAGATCGTCCGCCGTCGACCGGGACAGCACGAGGCGAGCCGGGCGAACAGCCTCGAGTTCGACTGGACGCCGGCCGTCCCTCGACCGGTGGCGGACGCGACCGTCGCGGTGCTCGAACGCGGTATCGACGTGGAGGAGACCGCGACGAGCCTCGGCGGAAAGCGGGACTCGGGCGTCGAACTGCGGTCGGCCTCGGCGGTGGCGGAGTACGCCTCCGGCCGAGACGCGGCGATCGAGGCCGTGGCCGACCGTCTCGCCGACCTCGGCGTGGACGTGCTGGTCGCCCAGGCCGAGCTCAACGGCCCCGTTCGGAGCGCGCTCTCCGCCCGCGGCGTCGCCGTCGTCGACCGCGTTCACTACCCGAAGTCGGACATCTACCGGGTGGCGCGGGCGACGGGGGCGCAGGTCGTCGCGCACGTGGACGACCTCGCGCCGTCGAAACTCGGGCGGGCCGGCCGGGTCCGCGAGCGGCGCGTCGGCGACGAGAAGTGGGCGTACTTCGAGGATTGCCGCGGCGGCGTGTTCACGATCGTCGTCGACGCCGGCACCGCCACCGGGTTGCGGAAGCGCGAGCGGCTGGTTTCGGACGCCCTCGAAGTGGCGGCCGTTGCCGCCATGGACGAACAGGTGCTGCCGGGAGCGGGCGCGCCCGCGCTCGCGGTCGCGCGGGACGTCAGACACTTCGCCCCGTCGGTCGCCGGGCGCGAGCAACTGGCGGTCGAGGCGTTCGCCGACGCGCTGGAGGCGGTGCCGAGCGCCCTCGCGCGCAACGCCGGCTCCGATCCGCTCGACTCGCTCGCCGACCTCCGGACGGCGCACGACGGCGCAGGCACCTCCCCCGCGCCGATCGGCTTCGACGCCGAGACGGGCGAGCCGGTCGACGCGTGGGCGGCGGGCATCGTCGAGCCGCGGCGGATCTTCTCGCAGGCCGTTGAGACGGCCGTCGCGGCGGCCGAACGGCTGCTGACGATCGACGCCGTGGTGTATCCGGGCGTCGACCTCGGGGCTTTCTCGCCGCGGACCGAACACGACTGACTCCCGACCGCCGTCGTCTTTTTCGCTCTACGGCGTCGTCTACGTCGCTTCGCTTACGTTTCGGAGACCGGCTGGCCGTCCTCGGGTGGTCCGGGCTCTCTCGGTCCGAGGTCTGTCGCGGGGAGCCGTTCGTCGATGCGAATAAGCTGCGCCGCGAGGTCGGTCGCGGCGCTCAGCGCGTCGCGTTTGAGCCCTGCGGGTTCGACGATGGGGTCGTCGCGGAGCGTCTCGCCCGTTTCGCCGGCGAGCGCGTCGATGCCGATCGTCGATCGCCCCTCGTGGTGGGCGACGCGGAGCCGGATGAGTCCCGTCCAGCCGTCCAGCCCCGCGTTCGTCGCCAGGGTCCGCGGGACGACCTCCAGCGCGTCGGCGAACGCCTCCACCGCCAGCTGCTCGCGGCCATCGACCGACCGGGCGTGCTCGCGAACCGCTCGCGCGAGCTCGACGTCGATCGCCCCGCCGCCGGGGACGACGGTCCCGTCCTCGGCCGCGCGCACCGTCGCCGCGATCGCGCTCTCGACGGACGCCTCGAACTCTGAGACCGAGCGCGGGTCCGGCGCCCTGCAGAACAGCGTGTAGACGGGGTCTCCGGCGGCCGATTCGACGAAGACGAAGTCCCGCCCCGCCTCGCGTCGAACCGTCACGTCGGCGCGTCCCAGCGTCTCGGGCGACGCATGGCCGAGCGAGGGGACCACGCGCGCGCCGGTCGAGCGGGCGAGCCGGCCGAGGTCGTCCCGTTCGACGCGCTCGAGCGCGACGACCCCGTGATCCGCCAGGACGCTCTTCACGCGGTCGTTGACCGCCCGCTCGGTGGCGACGAACCGGCAGCCCGCGTCGACAGCCGCGCGCAGGCGGTCTCTGAACGCCTCCCGCTCGGATTCGCCGATCGCCGCTCGGTCGTCGAACGAGTCGGCCGAGAGAACGACGCGGGCGTTCGGTCCCCCGGTCGCTCCGCCCAGCCGGGGGAGGTCCACTGTCGAGGAGAGCAGCGCCACGCCCGCGTCGGGCTCGCGCCGCGGCATCGCCTCCGAGACGGGTTCGTGATCGAGCACCAGCCCCTGGACGAGTTCCGTCTCCGACGCCGCGCCGATGCGGGCGGACACCTTCACGGACGTCGGCCCCGCCGGACCGGCGTCGCCCACCGCTTCGGCGACCTCCGCGACGTACTCGCCGACCCGCCGCTTCACGGCCGGATTGCGGGTCGCGGTGAGCGCCGTCCGGGCGACCGCGGCCGGACCGACGAGCGAGAGCGGGTGCGACCGCCCGTCGAGCCGATCGAGCGCGACGGACAGCCCCTCCCGGTACCCGCGCTCGACCGCCGTCGGGTGGAGCCCCTGATCGACCAGGCCGACCGCCTCCTCCAGAAGCGCGCCGGCGAACGTCACCAGGGTCGTCGCCCCGTCTCCGTGGCGGTCGCGGAACCCCGTAGCGCCGGTCCGAAGCAGCGTCACGCCCGGGTCCGTGACTTCCAGGTCGTCCAGTAGTTCGGCGCCCGACGCGGTCGTCGTCACGTTCCCGCCCCGCCGGATCACCAGCTTGGTCGCTCCGAACGGCCCGAGCGTCGTCCGAGCGAGGTCACAGACCGTCCCCGCGTCCGCGACGAGATCGGCAAACGTCGTGTCGGCCATACCCGTGTATGTGTTTCACACCCTATGTATAGCTGATGGACGGCACCGGGCCGGCGCTTTCCTTCGTTGCCGTGCGCCGGGTGCGACCTCCCGTTTCGGGCCGCGTCTCTCCCTCGAACGATCCCCTCTCACACATGTTGCGCATATTTCATCGCACTCCGACGCCCCGTAAGTATGAGAAAGCTTATTATCGACGCAGCGGAAAAACGACATCGGCATGCCACCTGCTGGCAATCACCAAGACGGCGGTCCGGAACAGGCAGAGACCGCGGAGGCCGGCGAGACCTCTCGACGGACGTTTCTGAAAGCGACGACCGCGGCGACGAGCGCGGGTGCGCTGGGTGCGCTCACCGGCTGTCTCGACAGTCTCAGCGGAGGCGGAGGCGGGGGTGGATCCGAAACCACGACCGTCAGTTTCCTCTCAGCGCAGGCCGCCGAGAACGCTGACATCCAGAGCCACTTCCAGGACTCGATGAAGACGTTCGAAGAGAAAAACGAGAACGTCAAAGTCGACCTCCAGACCGCCTCGTACGGCGACATCAAATCGAAGCTGTCCTCGACCGTTTCGTCCGGCAATCCGCCGGCCTTCGCGGAGTCCGGCTCCGGGGGTCTCCAGTATTTCTTCAACGACAAAATCCCGGACCACAGCAAGTACATCGAAGAGACCGACGGAATGCCGGACGACTTCACCAGCGCGAACCAGGAGGCCGCGAAGTTCCGCGGTGAGTACTGGTCCGCGGGCGCGATGCGCCACACCAACAGCAACCTGGGTATCCGCCCCAAGCTGTTCAGCCAGGTCGGCGTGCAGAATCCCATGGAGGAGCTGAGCACCTGGAGCGGCTTTCTCGACGCCATCCAGAAAATCGACCAGCAGACGGACGCCATCGCGTACGAGGAGACCGGCGTCTACAACGACTTGGAGTCCTACTGGGGCTACGCTCGGACGGCGTACACAGGCGGAACCGACCCGTGGCTCCGCGGCGACCCGAAGGACCCCACCGTCGTCGTCGCCAACGAAAACCACGACGACCAGGGGAAAACGGACGGCATGATCAAAACGTGCGTCAAACTCGCAGATCAGTTCAGTAGCCCCGAGGCCGCCTCGCGCGGCGACGAGGAAATCCCGTCGCTCATGGTGACAGGAAAGGTCGCCTCGTTCACCTACGCCACGCCGACGGCGAACCGCTGGCGTGCCGCCAAGGACGACGTGAAGATCGGCTGGAATGGGGGGAATGGCGACTACATGCTCCTTCCGAACCCAAAGGTCGACCCCGAGTTCGGGAGCAACTTCGGTATCAGCGAACTCGAAGGCGTCGAGGGCGACCACGGCGGCCACGTCTGGTCGCTCGAACAGCAGCAGACGATCTTCAAGACCGACGAGAAGACGCAGAGCGCCGCGTGGGATCTCAACATGTTCCTCCTGAGCGACGAGGAGTTCGTCCTCCCGGCGTGGGGCGAGTACTACGAGGCGATCCCCGGTCTCAATCCGATGATGGACAAGGTGCTCAACGAGTACGACCTCGCCCAGAGCACGACGCAGGCCTTCAAGAATCTGGACCAGTACGGCGACCAGTACGCGTCCACCGGGGCCGCGTGGGACGTCAAACCCACGGACCAGATCCGCTGGACTGACATCAACGAGACCATCAGCCAGGCCATCGCCGGCCAACACAACATGGAGGAGACGCCGCAACTCGTCCGGCAGCGCATCCAGAAAACGCTGAAGAACCAGAACAACTGAACGACCGGCGCCGACCTTCCTGTCGTCCCTCATCGCTCGTCCCTCGAAATCTCGTTCCCCGAGCGATCGGCTCACGTCCGCCGGCCTTTCTGAGCGGGCGGTAGCGGCGATATTCCGGCCGCGCATCCCGAATATTTTTTATGTATGAATGGAATTGGTATGGTACCGTGTCTCAAGAAAGCGCACAGGCCATCCGACGGAAGTATGGCCTCGAGGAGAAAACGATCCTCGACCGGATGAAGGAGCATTGGATCGGGTACCTATTCATCATCCCGACGTTCGTCATGTTCACGCTGTTATTTTACTTCCCCATAGCCAGGGGCGTGTTCTTGACGTTCACGAACACGAGACTCGGCGGCAGCGGGGAGTTCGTCGGGCTCGAAAACTACACCTGGATGGTCACCAACGACCTCTTCCAGTTCGCGTTCGGCTGGACGCTCGTGTTCGTCTTCGGCACGACGTTCCTGCAGTTGGCTATCGGGTTGCTCGCTGCGCTCCTTCTCTCCGAAGTCGTGCGCGGCCGGCGCGAGTGGTTGAGTGCGATCATCATGTCGCCGTACTTCTCGGCGCCGCTCGCCGGGGGTGTCATCTGGATGTGGTTCCTGAACAGCGACTTCGGGATGCTCCCGAGACTCTGGGTCGACCTGTTTAACTCACCGGCGCCGTCGTTCTTAGCGTCGGGGGTGTGGCCGTACGTCTCGCTCATCGTCGCCCAGTCGTGGCACGACTACGGCTACGCCGGAATCATTTACGCTGCAGCTATTGTGGGTATCCCACGCGAGCAATACGAGGCGGCAGCGCTCGCGGGCGCGAGCAGACTCCGGCGCTTCCGCGACGTGACGCTGCCGCACCTCGTCACGCCCACGATCATCATCCTCGCGCTCCGGACCGCGTGGAACGTCGCCGAGTTCGCTCAGCCGTTCGAACTCACGGGTGGGGGGCCCGGGACGAAGACGATGCTTCTGAGCATCTTCACCTACCAGACCGCCTACGTCAACCTGAACTTCGGTCGAGCCTACACGATCGGCCTGGCGATGGTCGCCGTCTCGATGACGGCGGCGATCTTCTACGTGACCGTTATCCAGGAAGAAGAGGAGCTGTACGTCTGACCATGCTTAACGAAACCCGACGCACGAAAACTGTGCTGTACGTGGGCCTCGCGCTATTCGCGCTTTGGGCACTGATCCCATACATCTGGGTGCTTCGCACGTCGTTGCTGACGAATTTTGCGGCTATCAGCTCCGACACCGGATACATCCCGGCACTCGAAAGCCTCTCCCTCGTCGGCTACGAGCAAATCTGGGACCGGTACAACTTCACCACGTACTTCGCGAACAGCCTCATCGTCTCGATAGCGGCGACGCTCATCTCACTGCTCTTTTCGATCCCCGGGGCCTACGCGTTCGCGCGGCTGGACTTCCCCGGTCGGAAGTTCCTGTTCTACACGGCGGTGTTCACCATCATGTTCCCCTGGATCGTCATCACTATCCCCGTCTACGAGGTATTCTTCTTCCTGGGGCTTATCAACACGCTCGATGGAGTCACCATCGCCATCTCGATCTTCGTTCTGCCACAGACCATCTGGCTGTTGCAGGGCTTTTTCAGACAGGGGATCCCCGAGAACATCGAGGAGGCGGCGCTCATCGACGGCCACACGGAGATCGGCGCGTTCCTGCGCATCGTCCTGCCGCTTTCGGCGCCCGCGGTCGGCGCGGCGGCCCTGTTCTCCTTCCTGACCGCCTGGAACAACTTCCTCTGGGTGTTCGTTCTCACTAGCGACGAGGAGGTCCGGACGGCGACGGTCGCCATCCACTACATCCTCGGAAGCGACGTCCTCCGCCAGTGGAACGCCCTCATGGCCGCCGTCGTCCTGCTGGTGGCGCCCCCGGTGATCTTCTACGGCCTCTCGCAGCGCTACGTCGGCGAAGGGCTCGGCGGCGTGTGACTCTCCTCCTTTGATCTTCTCGGCTCGACCCTTTCTTCTGCTTTTCTCGGCCCGATCCCTCCCTCCCTCCCTCCTTGATCTCCGCCGGATGCGATCGCGGTGCGCCGGTCGTCACCGAGAATTGGAATTTCATAATGAATGCGAGGCGGAAACCCGCGACTTTAGGCGTGGGAGGAAGCCGACAACCCATTACACAAATCATCCCCGATAGCAGGCCGACTCCCAACAGCAATCCAATCTATTATAAATACAGACTCCTACATATGAAGTACAGATGGTGGGAGACTCACGCACTCGAACCGTCCCCGTCAAACTCGACGTGGACGAGAGTGCCGCTGACCTCCTCCACCAGACAACCGACCACTTTCTCGCCGCCGCCAACTACGTCGTAGACGTAGCGTGGAAACCAGACTGGAAAATCACCAGCAAACAGAAACTCCACAACCTCACCTACTACGACGTTCGAGATGACTCCCCACTTCCGGCCAACCTCGTGCAAGCCGCACGAAACCGCGCCGCAGAAGCCGTCAAAGGCTGTGTTGAACGCTGGAAACAAGGCAAGAAAGCCTCGAAACCACACTTCACGTCGCGGTTCGCCAGCTACGATGCCCGAACCGTCACAATCAACGACGCGACCAGCAAAAGTCTGGGCGTGGAGGCGCACCCGTAGGCGTGCGCTTGAACAGCGGGATGATGAACGTGAATGGCGAGTATTCGCCTACTGTGTTACACAGTTAGAACGGGAGTCCATGCTGAATGCCACGCCCTGCAGGGCGTGGTAGCTTACTCTTGACGTCAGAGGAGCGTTTGAAACCGCGGTTTCCGCCGCGGAAACAGGCTACGACGCCGGGAGCTAGGGATAATAATAAATAACAGCACGCCAAACGAGGTGCTGGAGGATTAGTTAGCATGGCACGTGTGGAATTCGATAACGTAACGAAGGTCTTCGAGGACACGTCCGGGCCGATCGTCGCGGTGGAGGAGCTCGATCTGGACATCCCCGACGGCGAGTTCGTCGTCCTGGTCGGTCCGTCCGGCTGCGGGAAGTCGACGACGCTCCGCATGCTCGCCGGGCTCGAGACGATCACGGACGGGGAGATACGGCTCGACGGCGAGCGCATCAACGATCGCTCGCCGAAGGAGCGGGACATCGCGATGGTGTTCCAGTCGTACGCGCTGTACCCGCACAAGACGGTCCGGCAGAACATGGCCTACGGGCTGAAACTCAGCTCCGATCTCGACGACGAGGAGATCGACCGCCGGGTCGAGGAGGCGGCCCGGATGATGGGGATCGAGGACCTCCTCGACAAGAAGCCGGGCTCGCTCTCCGGCGGCCAGCAGCAGCGCGTCGCCACCGGCCGCGCGATCGTCCGCGAACCGGCGGTGTTCCTGTTCGACGAGCCGCTGTCGAACCTCGACGCGAAGCTCCGCAAGCACATGCGGACCGAGCTCTCGCGCATCCACTCGGAGCTCGGCATCACGACGATCTACGTGACGCACGACCAGGAGGAGGCGATGACGATGGCCGACCGGATCGCCATCCTGGACAACGGCGAGCTGCAGCAGGTCGGAAGCCCCAAGGAGGTGTACTATCGGCCCGCGAACGTCTTCGTCGCCGACTTCATCGGCTCGCCGTCGATGAACTTCTTCGACGTCGACCTCCAGCACGACGGCGCGGGGTCGCCCGCGCTGGTCGGCAACGGGTTCACCTACGAGGTCTCGGACGAGCTCACAGAACTCCTCGACGCGTCGGAGACGGAGTTCGTCCTCGGCGTCCGACCGGAGAACGTCCGCATCGCGGAGGACGCCCCGACGGGCAAGTCGATCAGCGCGACGGTCGACGTCGTCGAGGTCGTCGGCTCCGACAACTTCGTCTACCTGGACGTGAGCGGCCGGGAGTGCCGCGTCCGCACGTCCTCGGAGATCGAACCCGAGGAGGGCGAGACGGTCACGCTCACCTTCGACGAGTCGGACCTGCACCTCTTCGACCGCAACTCCGAGCGAGCCGCGGTTCACGGTCACTCCCGGGCCGACCACGAGGCGCAGAAGACGATCGCGAAGGAAGCCGAAGCCTGAAGCCGCCTCGATCGGGCCTCGAACGGACGACGCGTACAGCACGTGCCAGCGGCCCCGACGCGCCGGGGCCGCTCCGTCAGGAAAGCTTTTACCCCGTTTCGCCGATGTCAGAACGTGACATACGACATCGCGATCATCCCCGGCGACGGCATCGGACCGGAAGTGATCGACGCCGCCTGGCCGCTGCTCGGCGACGCCGCGGCGGCCGCCGGATTCGACCTCGACGGCACGCGTTACGAGTGGGGAAGCCGGCGGTATCTGGAGGAGGGGGCGATGATGCCCGAGGACGGCACCGACCGCCTCGAATCGCACGACGCGATCCTCCTCGGCGCCGTCGGCCACCCGGACATCCCAGACCACGTCACCCTCAGGGGGCTGATGCTGCCCATCCGCAAGACGTTCGACCAGCAGGTGTGCAAGCGCCCCTCGGTGCTGTTCGAGGGGGTCGAGAGTCCGCTCCGCGGGTACGGCGGCGGCGACATCGACTTCGTCGTCTTCCGGGAGAACACCGAGGGGGAGTACGCCGACATCGGCGGCCGCGAGCACCGCGGATTCGACCACGAGCTCGCGGTGCAGACGGCCGTGTACACGCGCGCCGGCACCGAAGCCATCGTCCGCGCGGCCTTCGAGGAGGCGACCGCGCGCGACGGCAAGCTGACGAACGTCACGAAGTCGAACGCGCAGGCGTACGGCATGGTCTTCTGGGACGAGATCGTCGAGGAAGTGAGCGAGGAGTACCCCGACGTCGAGGTCGAGCGCCTCCTCGTCGACGCGGCGTCGATGGACCTCATCCGCCGCCCCGAGGAGTTCGACGTCGTCGTCGCCTCGAACCTCTTCGGCGACATCCTCACCGACATCGGCGCGATCGTGAGCGGGAGCATGGGCCTCGCGCCCTCGGCCAACGTCAACGTCGACGGCGACTACCCCTCGATGTTCGAGCCCGTCCACGGGAGCGCGCCCGACATCACCGGGCAGGGCGTCGCCAACCCGCTCGCCACGGTGCTCTCCGGGGCGATGCTGTTCTCCCACCTCGGCGAGGACGCGGCCGCGGACGCGCTGTGGGACGCCGTCGCCGATCAGCTCGCCGACCCGGACGCGCCGCGGACGCCCGACCTCGGCGGGGAGGGCGGCACCGAGGACGTCGTTGCCGACCTCCGGGAGCGCCTGTAGCGCCGCCGACGCATGCGGCCGCTCGGCTCGGAGGCGTTCGGGCGGGAACTGCGGCGGCTCGACGCGGCGGCGCTCGCCCGCTTCGTCGCGGATCTCTGGCGCGCCCGTGGGTGGGAGGCGACGGTCGAGGGCGACCTCGTCCGCGTCGAACGCGACTCGCCCGCCCCGGAGCGACGAACGCTCGCGGTCGCCCGCCGGATTCCCCCGCCCGACGCGCTGGCGCGGTTCGCCGACGGCGACGTCGACGCCGTCGTCACGAGCGCCCGCGTCCCCGAGGATCGCCGGTCGCGCGTCTCCGAGGGCCGCCGATCCCGCGCCCCCGAGAGTCGCCGGGCCGGCGACTCCGCCCGCCCGGCGATCTTCGGCGCGGAGGCGCTCCACGAGATGGCGCTGTACGCCGTCGATCGCGACGAGTTCGACGCGCTCTGCCGCCGGTACTTCGGTCGGAGCGGGCTTGTCGATCCGCCGTCTGACCCGGACGAGCCGTCGTCGAACCGGGACGGATCGCCCCACGCCCGTTCCCCGGCGCGGGCGCTGACGATCGCGGCCGTCGTCGCGCTCGTGCTCGTTCTCGGTGCCGCCGCCGCGGTCCACCTCGACGTCGTTTCCGTCGATTCGACCCGCTCCCCGGAGCTCGTGGGTCCGTCCGGCGGCCCCCTGTCGCCGAACTCGCGTCCCGCACTCACCTCGGGAGCTCCCTCCGAGGGTTCGATCGTCGGCTGTCCGTCGCCGCCGCGGGCGGCGCACCCGGCGCTGCTCCGACCGGCCGTCGTCTCCGAGACGAGCGCCTTCGGCCTCGACGGCTGGACGCTTCGGTCCGCGGCGAACGTGACGTCGTTCCACGGCCGGACCGACCTCGCGCCCTCGCACGACCCGGAGGTCCGTCACGTGGCGAGCTACGCGTCGCCGGAGGGAACGACGTACCGCGTCGCGCTCGACCGCTGGCGCTCGCCGTCGCTCGCCCGTACGATAGGTGAGGAGACGGCCGCCGATCGGCTCGCCGTCCTGGTCTGGGGACGGTACACCGTCGCCGTTTCCGGGTACTCCGACGCGGGACGGCTCGACGGCGAGCGGCACCGCGATCGGGCGCGCGCGTTGCTCGCCGCGGTGTCGAAGCCGAACGGGAGCCGCCTCGGCCGCGCGTGCGTCGACCGGCTGCTCGCCGAGCCGCCGTCCGACGGATCCCCGACGGCCGAAACGACCGTCGCGACCGCCACGGCACCGACGACCGCGACGACGCCGACGACCGTGTCTGTGGATTGAACGGAGAGGACGAGACCGAACCGGAGTGGGTCCGACCATCGGGACGGCGGGACGGCGGGCGCGGTCTTCGCTACTCCTCTCGATCCGTCCAGAAGTCGAACGAGCGGCCGGGCGCGAACACGTCGAGGCCGACGGCCCGCTCGTCGCCGGTGTTCTCGACGCGGTGCGGTTCGTCGCCGTCGAGCCACACCGAGTCGTACCTTCCGAGCGTCACCTCGTCGTCTTCGGTGTAGATCGTGAGTTCGCCCTCCAGGACGAGACACACCTGCTCGTTCCCGTGGTCGTGCATCGGCGAGGAGTGCCCCGGCGGCTTCTCGAACCACTCGAAGGTGAACTTCTCGCTGCCCGCGAGCGACACGCGCCGCCACCCCTCGTCGGGTTCGTACGATTCAGCGTCGGCGAAGTCGACTTCCTTCATGTGCACGCCGAACACTCGGCCCCGCGCTAATCAACGTTTGCGTCGGGGCGACGGGTACTTTTCAGAGAAGGCGTAGTGGCTTGCTTCGGGAGGGCCGAAACCGCCTCGAAAGCCCCGAGTCGCTGGAGGAAGGTGGGCGACGCAAGCACCGCAACGGAGTGAGGAGCGCAGCGAGCCCCCCGACTTCAGCGACTCGCCCCTTTCGGTCCCCCCACGTCGGTCGTTCAGCTATACCCATTGGGGCGGGGGCTTTCGAGGCGTTCACAACTGTTTCGCAGCCAGTCCGAGCGTAATCTGAACACCGTCGGGATGACGGCGGGAGAGCCGAGCCCCTAGAGGTTCGACGAACTCGACCCCCCGTCGATGGGGATCGCGACGCCGTTCACGTAACCCGACTTCGGCGAACTGAGAAACGCGACCGTCCGACCGAGGTCCATCGGATCGCCGACCTGACCGACCGGGATGCCCTGGCTCCAGTCGTCCATCCCGTCCTCGTAGCTGTCGTACTCGCCGCGCTCGACCGCCTGCTCCACCAGCTCCTGGATGCGCGGCGTCTCATGCGTCCCGGGGAGGACCGCGTTCGCTCGCACCTCGGGCGCGAGCTCCTTCGAGAGGGTCTTTTCGAGACCGATGACGCTCATGCGGACCGAGTTCGACAGCACCAGCCCGTCGATGGCCTCCTTGACGCTGCGGGAGGTGATGGTGACGACGGTGCCGCCGCCGTCGGCGCGGAGGTGGTCGGCGGACTCGCGGGCGAGGCGGACGACGCTCATCACGAGCAGGTCGAACGCGTCGTACCAGTCCTCGTCGGTGGTGTCGAGGAACGGCCCGCTCGGCGGCCCGCCCGCCGACGTCACCAGGTGGTCCATCCCCCCGAACTCGTCGACCGTTCGGTCGACCAGCCGACGGATGTCGTCGGGATCGGTCAGATCGCCCGCCTGGCCGACCACCTCGCCGGTCGCGTCCGCGCGCACGTCCTCGACCGCGTCGGCCAGCCGATCCTCATCGCGGCCGTTCATCACGACGTTCGCTCCTTCCCGCGCGAGCGCGCGAGCCGACGCCTTCCCCAGTCCGCTGCTCGACGCCGTCACCAGCGCCGCGTTGCCGTCGATTTCGAAGTCCATGCGAAGTCCGTGCGCGGGCGGGGTGTTAAATTCTCGCCCGGAGGCAACCCGCAGCCTGCGTGCTACGCGTCGCGCCGATCGGTCTCACTTCCCTCCCACTCACTCGATCGGCTCGAACCGCGCCGCGCCGTCGTCGAAGGCGAGCCGCGACCGCCCTTCGACGGTCACGTGCTCGCCCCCCTCCGCGACCAGCGCCGGCGACACCCTAAACGAGGAGAGGTGCGACGTGTCCCGGATCCAGACGACCCCCGCCGTCTCCGGATCGTACGGACCGAAGGAGGTGAGCGCGGCGGTCAGCGCCAGTCGATCGTTCGGGAGCGCCACGGGGAGGCTCGACTTCGAGAGCGACCCGCTCGTGAGCGCGTTGGCGTACATCTGATCGAGGTCGAGCGACTCGACCGCCCCCGTCGTCGTCACGTCCGCGAGGCCGATCCCGTGGCCGTTCCCGTGGGTGGCCTCGGTCAGCCCCCGCGCGAAGATCCGCTTTACCTCCGGGCGCTCGGGGTCGTCCTCGTTGAGCACGCGGAAGCGCCCGATCACGTTCGTGTCCATCCCCGTCCCCGAGATGTCCTTACCCATCTCGTCGACCACGAGCACGTCGATCTCCTCGTACGGCAGCGTCGCCATGTACTCGCGGGCGCGTTCGAGCAGGTCGCCCTCGGCGTCGGGGAGCGACTCGGCGGGCAGCCCGCGGACGACCGCGGTTCGGTCGTAGAAGTTCTCGACAATACCGAGGCCGCCAAGGAACGGTGTCTCTCGCCTGACAACCTCGAATGTCGACGTGATCGCCGACACGTAGCTGCGGACGAGCGCGGCGTCGTGGACCGCCGACGCGCCGCGCTGTTTGCCGAGGCCGATCGCCGCCATCTTGCAGACGCCGCTCTCGACGCTTCCCTCGAAGTTGGTGTGCGGTTTTACGCGGTTTAGCACGAGTATCCCGTCCGCCTCCAGCGCGGCGGTCGAAACGTGGACGGGCCTTCCCAGGTCGGACTCCCCGAGGACGGTCGTCTCCATCCGCGCGTCGATCGGGCACCCCAGCCGCTCCTCGGTGAGCCCGAGCGATCCCAGCGTTCGGCGCTGCCCGTCGGCGGTCGCGCCGCCGTGGCTCCCCATCGCCGGAACGGCGACCGGCTCGAAACCGCGCCCGCGGAGTTCGTCGACGACGGCCGCCGCGATGGGGACGATATCGTGTATGCCGCGGCTCCCGAGGCCGACGGCGACCCGGCCGCCCTCGGGCACCGAATCGAGCGGCAGCGCGTCGAGTTCGCGGCGGGCGGCCGCCCCGGGATCGTCCACGGCCGGCGCGGGGGGCTCGTAGCGCACGTCGGCGAACTCGGGAAACGGGACCGCGTCGAGCACTCCTTCGACGGCTTCCTCGTTCGGGAACTTCATGCGGTGTCCCTCGCGGCGGCGCGACTAAAATCCGTGCGACGCTACCGGCCGCTCCGTCGGCCGACGGAGCGGCCGACTGCCGGCGTCTCTTGCTCCTACCGATACGACCACGGGTTACAGCGCCGAGGGCCGACGTATGAGATTCGAGGGATCCACCGCCGGGCTCGACCGCAGACCCACGAGACGCGTCGGAGGTGAGTCGGCCGCATGAGCGACGCGGGACCGACCGTGCTGGTCCTCCGCAAGGGGGCGCACGGCATCTCAACGACCGAGTACGCGGACGCGCTCCGGGAGCGACTTCCGGACGACGTGACGGTGAAACGGGCCGCGACGCCGCGCGAGGAGCGCGAGGCGATCGCCGGCGCGACGGTCGTCACCGGCCACCGGATCAGCGAGGAGCTGGTCGAGCGGGCCGAGCACCTCCGGCTGTTCGCCTGCGCGTCGGCCGGGTACGAACACCTCCCCCTGGAAGCGCTGCGGGAGCGCGGCGCGGCCGTCACGAACGCGTCGGGCGTTCACGGCCCCAACATCGCCGAGCACGTCGTCGGCGCGCTGCTCGCGTTCGCCCGGGACTTCCGACGCTTCTGGCGCCAGGAGGAGCGCCACGAGTGGCGCCGCGGCCAGGCGAGCGAACTCTACGGGAGCACCGTGACCGTCGTCGGCCTCGGCGCCATCGGGTCGGCGGTCGTCGACCGCCTGGAACCGTTCGGCGTCGAGACGATCGGCGTCCGCTACACGCCGGAGAAGGGCGGTCCGACCGACGAGGTGATCGGCTTCGACGAGGACGACTTCCACGGCGCGCTCGCCCGGAGCGACTACGTCGTGCTCGCGTGCCCGCTCTCGGAGACGACCGAGGGGCTCGTCGGCGCGGCCGAACTGGACACGCTCGAACCCCACGCCGTCCTGGTGAACGTCGGCCGGGGCCCCATCGTCGACACCGACGCGCTCGTATCGGCGCTTCAGGGCAACAGCATCGGCGGGGCCGCGCTCGACGTGACCGACCCCGAGCCGCTCCCGCCGGGGCACCCGCTCTGGGACCTCGACAACGCGTTCGTCACCCCCCACAGCTCCGGTCACACGCCCAAGTACTACGCCCGTCTCGCAGACATCCTCGCGCGTAACTGGGGGCAGATTCGGGAAACGGGACGCTACGAGGATCTCGAAAATCAGGTCGCGTAAAAGGGTCGGTCGCGACCGACCCGGCCGTCGATCGCCTTCAAGATTTAAGCCCGACCGTCTACGATGGGTGAGTATGACACACGGACCCGACGCGGTGCACGAACTCGTCGAGGACTCGGGGTGGTCGTACCCGGTCTCGGTCCGGCGGCTGGAGCGCGAACACGCGCTCGCGAACGTGCAACTCGACGAGCGGGGAAACTCCATCATGCTCGCGGAACTCCTCTCCGGGGCGGACGTCGACCGGTTCGAGAGCCGTGAGGACCTCGACCGGAAGCTGCGACCGGTCTTCGAAGCCGAGCGGAAGGAGCGGGCGACGGGGGTCATCGGCCGATTGAAGCGATCGCTGCTCGGCCGGTGGTAAGATGAACAAGCTCCGCGCGTTCGTGCTCGGCGGAAGCGCGTTCCTGCTCGTCAGCGCCGCGTGGGCGTCCCTCACGTACGGCGCCGACGGGACGACCGCGGGCCTCTACCTCCGGGTCCTGCTCGTCGCGGCGCTCCTTCCCGCGGTGCCGAAGGCGCTTTCGCACCTCAAGCTGTGGCTCCGTCGGATCGCGCAGTACCGCGAAAATCGCGGCGGGTACAGCAGCGAACGGGGATCCATCTTCGTCTCGGAGACTCCGATCTCCGACCCGGAGGCCACCCTCGACGCGCTCGTCGACGCCGTCGAATCCGCGCCCGGCTACGACGGCGTCTCGCGCGACGCGTTCTCCGAGGGCGAGGGGCTGACGGTCACTCACACGGGCTTTCACAACACGTTCGTCCGCGTCGCCGGCGACGGCCGGCTCGTCGTCACGGGCGCGTCGGAGAAGGCGCACGACCTCGCGCGGCTCGCAGAGCGGACGTGCTCGGTCGCGCTCGCGCGGTCGCGGACACACCCGTTCCTCAAGCCCGATCCCGTCCGCGGCGCGCCGCGGGCGTTCCTCTCGTTGTTTCTCGTCGTCCTCCTCCTCTTCGGCGTCGGCGGCGTCACCGCTGCCGGCTACCCCGGGGACACGTTCAACCCATCCGAACGCGTCGTGCTCGTGAGCCACGACGCCAGGGCGGACGTGGACCCGGGGTACACGGACACCGACGCGAAGTTCGACAAGGCGGCGTTCCTCGTCGCCGCGCTGGACGAGGAGGCGGTCGAGATCGGCTGGGAGAACAACGAGTCCGCCGGCCTCGAAGCCCACGCGCGCCAGTCTCTCCGGCTCTCGGAGACGGTCCGCACGCTGCTCTCGTCCGCCCGCGATGACGGGCTGACGGCCGAACAGGCCGAGCGGTCGGCGCGCATCGAGCGGGATCTCCACGGGGCCGAGCGGCGCGTCGCGGAGGCGATCACGGAGCGACTCGAACGCGGCCGCGTCGAGGGCGACCGAGCCGACCTCCGCGACCTCCGCGATCGGCTCCTGTCCGCCTCGCGGCGGTCCGTCTGACGGACAGAGCGCCCTGATTCGCTTGCCGCCGGAGGTCCGCTCCGTCTCCGCCGGAGGTACGCTTATGCCGCTTCGGTCTGTGTCGGCGACCATGGTCGAAACCGAACCACTGGCGGGCGACGCGGCCCTCGTGACCGGCGCGTCGTCGGGAATCGGACGCGCGACCGCCCTCGCACTCGCCGACCGCGGAGCCGATGTCGCCCTGGCCGCACGTCGGGAGGACCGCCTGACCGAGATCGCCGACGAGATCGGCGACGCGCACGGTCGGGAGACGCTTGTCCTGCCGACGGACGTCCGCGACGAGGAGCAGGTCGACGAGATGATAGTGCGCACCGTCGACGCGTTCGGCGGCCTCGACGTGCTCGTGAACAACGCGGGCCTCGGTGTGAACGACCCCGTCGAGGAGCTGTCCACGGAGTCGTACCGGCTCATGATGGACGTGAACGTCGACGGGATGTTCTTCACCACGCGGGCCGCCATCCCGCACCTCCGGAAGTCCGAGGGCAACCTCGTCTTCGTCGGGAGCTTCGCCGGCCAATATCCCCGACCTGCGAATCCTGTCTACGCCGCAACCAAGTGGTGGACCCGCGGATTCGCCCTCAGCCTCGAGGGCGCCGTCGGCGACGATGGGATCGCCGTCACGGTCGTTAACCCGACCGAAGTCCGTACCGAGTTCGGCTCCGAGGAGGACGAGCCGCTGAAAGACGAGTTCGAACCAGGCGAAGTGACCGAACCCCCGGAAATTGCTGAGGCGATCGCTTTCGCCGCGATGCGGGACCCACCGAACACGGTCAGCGAAATCAACCTCTACCGCCGGGACAAGTTTGCCCACTTCTAACCACCGTTCGGGCTGAGACCGAACAAGGGCTCTGGGTGCCCAACGATCGACTGTAGCTACTCTTTTGACATTATGTCACTTCCTCCCATTCCCAGACGTCATGTTAGCCCCTACCACAATCTCTTTTGGTCCGCGCCGTCTCGATCGGCGTGCATGGAACTTACGGAGACAGAGAAGGCTCTCGCGTCCGTCTATCGGGCGAGCGTACCGCGCCTCTCTCGGCCCGGCCGATGTGTACCACTTTCAGACCGTATGTTGATGGAGAGAGGGGACTGAGCGTGCGCGATTTTTCGAACCACGCTCCAAATCGATCGCCCGAGCGTGATGTTGAGATCACCGACATTGAGACCTGCGTCATCAAGGGAAACTTCGAGTGGAACCTTGTCCGCGTGCACACTGATGCTGGTGTGACCGGCATCGGCGAGTCTTATCGTGGCGGTGGGGTGACCGAGGTGATGGAGTATATGAAGCGGTTTCTCATCGGCGAAAACCCCCTCGACGTCGAACGGTTATTCCGCCGGATGGTCCAGGAAACGTCGGGCCACGGTGGGACGACAGGCAAAGTCGTCACCGCAGCCTCCGGTATCGAAATTGCCCTCTGGGACGTTGCCGGGCAAGTGCTGGGCGTGCCGGTCTACCAGCTTCTTGGCGGGAAGTACCGCGACCGGGTACGCATCTACTGCGACTGTCACGCCGGTGAAGCGTTCGAACTGGAACACGGCTACCACGCACCGCACGACGAGGATGCGTACTCGGTTGAGGCGTACGCCGAGGAGGCCGCACGCGTCGCAGACATGGGCTTCACCGCGCTGAAGTTCGACCTCGACCAGCCGTTCGACAATCACCCCGATCCGTACAACGGTCGGGTCGGTAACGCTGCCATTCAGCGGAAAGTGGAGACGGTCGAGGCTGTCCGCGAGGCAATTGGCGACGAGATCGACCTCGCGTTCGACGTCCACTGGGACTACTCGGTGGACAGCGCGAAACGCCTCGCGCGAAAGCTCGAACCGTACGACCTGATGTGGCTAGAGGACGTGGTCCCGCCGGAGAACATGGACGCCCAGCGGGAGGTCAACCGCGCGACGAGCACGCCGCTCGCCACCGGTGAGAACCGCTTCCGCGTCCACGAGTTCAAGGAGCTGCTCTACGACTTCGGCGTCGACATCGTCACCCCCGACCCGACGACCTGCGGGGGGCTCGCCGAATCGAAGGCGATCGCCAGCCGCGCCGAGGAGAACTACATCGCCTTCTCGCCGCACAACGTCTGCGGCCCGATTGGGACGATGGCCTGCGTCCACCTCG
Source organism: Halegenticoccus soli (assembly GCF_002844195.1). GTDB lineage: Archaea > Halobacteriota > Halobacteria > Halobacteriales > Haloferacaceae > Halegenticoccus > Halegenticoccus soli. Next base: position 302,903 of record NZ_PEND01000005.1, on the reverse strand, counting down.
GCGCGTGCATTCCGAACTTCGACGTGTTGGAGTACCACGCGCTCGAAGTCGACTGGTGGGACGACCTCCACGACCGCGACGGCCCGCTCATCGAGGACGGGTACGTAGAAGTGCCCGAGGAGCCGGGTCTCGGCATCGATCTGGACGAAGCTGTGGCCCGGGAGCACCTCCACGATCCCGGCACGATGTTCGGCTGAGGTGTCGTCAATGGAACGCACACTAAAGAAGGCAGGCGTCGGCGAGACGCCGCTCGTCGGCAGTTGGATCGCGCTCGCCCACCCCGAGGTGGCCGAGATGATCGCCCACCTGGGGTACGACTTCCTGGCGATCGACCGCGAGCACACGGCGATATCGCTCGAAACGCTCGAAAACGTGCTCCGCGCGGTCGACGCCGCGCCGGGGGACAGCGAGACGCTCGTCCGCGTTCCCGGCGACGATCCGGTCGAACTGAAGCGGGTGCTCGATCTCGGCCCCGACGGCGTCATGGTCCCGATGGTCGAGACGGCCGCGCAGGCCGAGGCGATCGTCGAGGCCACCCGATACCCGCCGGACGGCGTTCGTGGTGTGGGACTGCACCGCGCCGCGGACTACGGCCTGGCGCTCGACGGGTACGTCCGGACTGCCGACGAGACTCTCGCCCGCTTCGTGCAGATCGAGACCGAGCGGGGGGTCGAAAACGCCGAGGAGATCGCCGCGGTCGACGGCGTCGACGGGGTGTTCGTCGGGCCGGTCGATCTCTCGGCGTCGCTCGACGCCTTCGGCGACTACGACGCCGAGCGGTTCGAACGGGCGGTCGATCGGATCGTCCGGGCCGCGGACGCAACCGACGTCGCCGTCGGGACGCTGGCGACGTCCGAGGACGAGCGCGAGGCGCGACTGGGATGGGGCGTCGACTTCCTCATCGCCGGCGTCGACTCGGTCCACCTCCTCGACGGCGCTGTAGATACGAAGCGCCACTGCGAGCAGATTATCGAATCCATGACCGAGTGAAGGCTTCGTGGCCCTGGTCGGACATTCAGCCCCGTCCCGTTCTCACTCCTCCATCGGATCGGACCCCTCGGCACACCCCGGGCCCGTCGCCTTCACGACGACCGGGTTCACCGGCGCCCCGGCCCCGCCCTCGATTTTTAGCGGCGCGGCCGCGTAGAGGAACTCGTAAATTCCGTCCTCCGCGCAGCTCTCCGCGAGCGCGCTCAGATCCAGAATTTCGCAGAGCGTCACGCCGAGGTTGGTGATGAGCGCCGGGTGCAGCGGGTTCACGATTTCGAGCGTCTCCCGGCCGTCGAAGTCGACCTTCGCTCTCACGTCCTCGTTGATGTCCTCCTCGACGTCGATCTCGGCGGTGGTCAGCTTCTCGACGGCGAGGTTATCCGCCCCGAGCACGGGGAACTCCATGTCCGCGACGAACTCGACGAGATCCTGGCTGAAACAGAGCCCCGGCTCCCGAAGCGGCTCGTCCGGATCTCCCAGCCACGTCTTCTCGGCGTCCGGATCGCGCGCCCGCTCGATCGATCCCGTCCGTATCAGGACGATGTCCCGCTTTTCGAGCGCTGTCCCCTGCGCCTCCGCGGTCGCCTTCAGATCGTCGAGGGTGACGCACTCCCCCGGGTCGAGTCGGTACGGCGGCTCGTCAACCTTGTACCGGCCGACGTCCAGGAGGACGCCCCGACCGACGCTTCCGGCCTCCGCGGCGTGGAGAATGTCTCCCTTGCTCGGCCCCCACGTCTTCGTGATCTCCTCTTCCCGAAGGTCCGTGGAGAACGGCTCTTCGAGCGGGTTCGGCGGTCGGAGTCCCGGAATGCCGACGTCGTATTCCGTCCCCGCCGCGGTCGTCTCCGCCGGGTAACCGTTGTACAGGAGGGGCTCACGTCCGCCGTCCTCCGTCGGCCGTTCGTACCAAACGTGGGCGAGCGCGTCGTACTGCGTCGATCCCTGCAGGAACAACCGCGTGATGAACGCGTCGTCGGAGAAGCGCATTCCGCCCCGTAGCGGCTCCGCTGCGCCGTTCTGGTAGTGCCTGTGATCGACGACGTTGTCGCGTCGGGCGGGCTGGCGCGTGGGGAAAACCGGATCGCCGGTCGGGTCCCCACCGGTCACGGCCTCGCCGGTGTACGAAAGCTGCAGCGCGAAAACCTCGAGCCCGCTCGGTTCGCCTCTGAGCGCGGTTTGGATGCCGCGGAACGCCTGCTCGTCGTCGAGGTAGTTGAGCGCGCCGAGCTCGTCGTCGTCGCCCCACTTTCCCCAGTTGTCCGGCAGCGCCGCCAGCACGTTCGTCCAGATCTCGTTGAGCTCCTCGTCGCTCTCCTCCGCCGCGGCCGCCGGGACGCAGCATCCGGTGACCGCGAGCGCCCCTGCGACGCCCCACGCTCGCACGAATCCTCGCCTGTCGATCGGTACTGTTCCGTCGTCGGGCGCGTCGCCCGCTCGATCTTCCATATCGTTCAGCTCCTTTTGTGACTGACATTAACAGCCACAGGAGTGTATCTAGACTCTCTGTTACTTAATTCTAGCAGTAAGATAATTGTTAAAATAGTCTTGACACGATCGCCGTCACTCGTCCGCGTTCGGCCCTACGACTCCTCGTAGACGAACTCCGTCCACGGGCCCTCGACGTACGGGTACTCGCCGATCGCGTCGAGGTTCACGTCCACGCCCAGCCCCGGCCCGTCGGGGAGGGTCAGGTGCCCGTCGCTGATGTCCAACTCGGTCGTCAAGATGTCCGCCGCCAGGGGGAAGGGGTACATCGCGGCGGAGTCCGTTCCGAAGACGGGGTATTCGAGCAGTTCGGTCCCCGGCGCGGCCGCCGCGAGGTGCGCGTTGGCGACGAGCCCGAGGTGCGTCCCGAAGTTGTGCGGGACGAACGTCACGTCCCGGCCCCGGCAGTGCTCGACCGCGCGCCAGCACCCGGTGTAGCCGGCGTGGTGGCGCACGTCGCCCTGCAGGTAGTCGACGCCGCCCGTCTCGGCCAGTTCGATCAGTCCCTCGGGCGACTCCTCGCTCTCGCCGCCCGCCAGCGGGACGGACGTGCGCGAGGACAGATCAGCGTAGGCGTCGTAGTCGGCCGGCGAGACGGGCTCTTCGACCCAGTAGGGGTCGAACTCGGCGAACGCCTCCACGAGGTCGCACACCCGGTCGAACCCGTACGACCGCTCGCCGAGCTTCCACCACGTGTGGGCGTCGACCATGACGGCCATCTCTTCGCCGACGGCCTCCCGAACGAGTTCGATCGTCCGGAGGTCCTCCTCGGGACCGAGCCCCGGACGGTACTTGTAGCCCGCAAAGCCCCGCTCCCGGATCGCGGCGGCCTGCTCCGCGTATCCCTCGGGCGGCATGTACATCCCGGCGCTGGCGTACAGCGGCAGCCTGCGTGCGACGTCCGCGCCGTCGCCGAGCAGTTCGTAGATCGGCGCGCCGTGGTGCTTGCCGAAGATGTCGTGGTACGCCACGTCGAGCACCGACGCCGCCTGCGATTCGAGCAGGTCGGGCAAGTCGAGTTCGGCGACGATCGCGTGCACGTCCGCCGCGTCGTCGAGGTCGCGGCCGGCGAACGCCGGTGCGATTTCCTCCTCCAGGAGGTCGACGAAGCCGCTGTGGGTGGCGTCCGAGAAGTACTCGCGCATCGCCGAACTGCTCGCGCCGCCGGGCGCGTAGCCGACCTCCCCGTCTGCGGTCTCGACGGCGACGAGGACGACGTCGCGCTTCAACAGGCGTCTCGTCCCACCGTAGAACTCCCGCTCCTGTGGCGGCTCGATCGGCGATGACAGCTCGTGGGCCGCTATGTCTGCGAATTGCATGCGGGTCGGTGGCACCGGACGGGTGATAAACGTATGCACGATCTACAGTGCTTGCCGCTCTTCCCAAAGGGGCGAGGAACCTATCCACCCTTTCGGTGCTGAGGCGCGTCCGGCACTCGTCCGCGCGACTGGCGATTGGACCGATCACCTTCCTCGGGGGACGCTCGGTTCCCTACTCGGGACAAACGGTTTTGCCGATGTCCACTAAACGTGGAACATGACATATAAGTAAGCGCATGCCGCCGCCTTCAGGCGGGGGTCAAGCGACCACAGAACTACACAAACCACCGACGACACTCAGTCCGGGGTCTCCACGTCTTTGAGACCGCGTTCAAGCACGTCGCAATACGCCTCAGTCAAGTTCATGTCGTTGCATTCGGCGTGGTCTTTCACCCGCCCGTGGATACTCCACGGAATGTCGATGTTCGGTCTCATCAATAGACTTATTAGACCGAGGGACCAAATAGACTACGATGGCAAGGCGCACCAACACCTTCGTCGTTCGACCCCGCTCCGAACAGGATGCGGAGTTGCTCCACGACCTGTTGGACGCCTCAGCCAGTCTCTGGAACGAACTCACCTACGAACGTCGCCAGAACTACTTCGATGGCGAAAGCGTCTGGGATACCGCCGACTACCGCAAACAGTACGTCGGCGTCCTCGGGTCGGCCACAGCCCAACAGCTCATCCGCAAGAGCAAGAGCGCGTGGGAATCGTTCTTCTCACTCAAAGAGAAGGGCGAACGCTGTTCCCCGCCCGGCTACTGGGGCAACGAGGAAGACGGTCGCACGTTGCGAACCTACATCCGCAACGACCAGTACACACTCGTACTGGGCAACCGCTCACGCCTCGAAATCCCCGTCGGGAAAGAACTCAAAGCGAAGTACGGCCTCGGCTCCCGCGAACGCCTTCGTCTCGAAGTTGCGGGCGTTCCAAAGTGGGACGGCAAGCAATGCCGGTTGGAACTGTACTACGACGAGCTTTCGGACCAATTCAGGGCCTTTCAGCCAGTCAAACTCGACACTTCTCGACTGGATTCACCACTGGCTTCGGAAGAAGCCGCTCTGGATATTGGGGCGAATCACCTCGTCGCCTGTACGACCACGACCGGCCAACAGTACCTGTACGAAGGCCGCGACCTGTTCGACCAGTTCCGCGACACCACACGAGAAATTGCTCGCCTCCAGTCGAAACTCCGCGAGGGACGCTACTCCTCGAAGCGGATTCGACGGCTGTACCGCCGACGGACGAGACGACGCGACCACGCACAGAACGCGCTGGTACGCGACCTTCTCGAACGCCTGTACGAGGACGGCGTTTCGACGGTGTATGTCGGAGACTTAACCGACGTGCTGGAAACGCACTGGTCGGTTCGGGCGAACGCGAAGACGCACAACTTCTGGGCGTTCCGGGCGTTCATCGACCGGCTGGCGTGTACCGCCGAAGAATACGGTATCACGGTCGAAGTCCGGTCGGAAGCGTGGACTTCGAAGACGTGTCCGAACTGCGGTTCCACGACGGACACGATTCGACATCAGGACACGCTCACGTGTTCGTGCGGGTTTGAGGGTCACGCCGACCTCGTTGCAAGCGAGTCATTCCTGAGACGGCAGACAGACGTACCAAGGCCGATGGCACGGCCCGTGCGATTCGCGTGGGACAGCCACGAGTGGCTGGAGTCATCACGCTCTCACGAAAGTCCCAAAGAAGTGCGCACGAACCGGAGTATCCACGGATAGGAGAAAGTCGCTCACGTCGGGGGTGGCGCTAATGCCAGACCCCGAGCGGGAGGATTCCCGCGTTGACGAGACGCTCTGCGTCTCGTCCGCACACCAGAACGCAAAGCGTTCTGGGGACGCCTTTAGGCGCGTGGAGGATGTCAACGCGTGGTCCGACACCTCGTGCTCGCAGTAGCTCGGGACGTTGAGGACGTACGCCCCGGCCGCGGCGGCGGCCTCGCAGTCGATCTTGTCGACGCCGATCCCGCAGCGGGCGATGACGCGACAGCCGTCGAGGGCGTCTATCACCTCCGCCGTGTACGGCGCGGTCATCAGCCTGTCCATGACGGCGTCGGCCCCCGCGAGCTTTCCCGCGAGGTCGTCGGTGCTCTCGACGTCGACAGGCCGCAGATCGACGTTCAGGCCGTCGAAGACCGCCGATTCGACCGCGAGGTCGTAGGCGCTTCCGCCGGTGACGCCGACGGTGAACGGACTGCTGTGGCTCATGGGAACAGATGACTCGACGCGCGTGTAATACCTTCGCCTCGCGGCGAGTCGCGTCGGATCGCGGCGATTCACGGGACTTCGGGGCGGGAAGGGTTGATCCGGCGGGCGAGGGACGCGAACGGCCGTTTGCAAAAGAGCTAACACGGCGCTTCGGGACTTCCTACGCATGACGAACGACGGCGACGGATCCAGGGGCGCGGGCGACGGTGACGGATCGACGGGTGCGGACGATAGCGCCGACCCGACGGGCGCGGGCGGATCGAACACCGTCGAGCGGTCGGGTTCGGCGAAGCGCGGCAGCGAGTACGTGTACGAGGCGCTCCTCGACGTGGGCGTGGAGGTCCTCGTCGGCATCCCCGGCACGCAGACGCTCCCGCTCGACCGCAGCGTCGTCGAGCGCGGGGAGATGACCTACGTGATGGCGCGCCACGAGACGGCCGTCCCGCACGTCGCCTGGGGGTACTTCGAAGCGTCCGGGACGCCCGCCGCGACGCTCACCGTCCCGGGACCGGGCGACACGAACGCGATGCACGGGCTCAAGAACGCCGCCGAGGACAACGTCCCGATCCTCCACGTCTCCGCCGACGTGAACCCGGCGGACCGCGGCAAGGGGCCGATCCACGAGATCGAACCTGACACGTTCGACAACGTCGTGAAGGCGAACGTGACGGTCGAGCGACCGCGCGATCTGCCCGCGGCGGTCTCGCGGGGGATCGAGACGGCGCTGACGCCGCCGTACGGACCCGTCCGCCTCGGCGTGCCGAGCGGCATCCTCGCGGCGGAGTTCGAGGCCCCCGACGCCGAGGTGTCGGTCGGCGAGACGAGGTACGACAACGCCGCCGCGTACGAGGCGGCCGCCGCCGCCCTGGCGTCGGCCGAGCGTCCGGTGGTCTACGCCGGCGGCGGCGCGCGCCGGAGCGATGACGGCCCGCGCGTCGTCCGCGAACTCGCCGACGCCCTCGACGCGCCGGTCGTCACGTCGTACAAGGGGAAGGGGGTCTTCCCCGAGGACGACCCCCGCTGGCTCGGCGTCACCGGCAGTCACCTCCCGGCCGGCGCGCGCCGCGCGCTCGCCGCCGCCGACGTGGTGCTCGCGCTCGGAACCGACTTCGACGGCGTGACGACCGACCACTGGGAGCTCCCGATGGGCGACGCGCTCGTGCACGTCAACCTGAACCCGGACGACGTCGACGCGTCCTACGAGTCGGACGTGGCCGTCGTCGCTGACGTGACCGCCGCCGGTGACGAACTGCTCTGTAGGCTGGCGGAGCGTGACGCGCCTGCCGACCGGTGGAACGGTGCGTCAGTCGCCTCGGCCGTTCGAGAGGAGTACGTCGAACGCCTCCGCGGCGAGGGGCTGTTCGGCGGCGGCGCGCCGGCCAACACGCCGGAGCTCCTCGCCGCGGTCCGCCAGGCGACGCCCCGCGAGGCGGTCGTCACGACCGACGTGGGCGGCTTCAGGCTCTGGTCGATGCAGGCGTTCGAGTGCTACGGCCGCCGGCGGTTCGTCACGGCCGGATCGTGGGCGGGCATGGGCGTCGGCCTCCCCGCGGCGATCGGCGCGGCGATCGCCCGCCCGGACCGCCCGGTTCTGTGCCTCTCCGGCGACGGCGGGCTCATGATGTGCATCCACGAGCTCCACACCGCCGCCGAGTACGATCTGGATATCGTCCTCGTCGTCTCGAACAACAGCGATTACGGCATCATCAGCAAGTCGCCGAAGATACGGGAGTACACCGACGATCACGAGTTCACTTGGGAGTCGCCCTCCTACGCGCAGATCGCGGAGGGGTTCGGCTGGGATGCCGTGCGCGTCGAGACCGCCGCCGACGCGGGCGACGCCGTCGCCGAAGCGTTCGAACGCGGCGGCCCGACGCTCGTCGACGTGGCCGTCGAGACGACGGAGCCCTCGGCCGCCGAGGCGGCCGAGTACGACTCAGCGCTGACGTTGTAAACTACCCTACCCTACTTCGCTCACCCCATACGGGGTTCGCTCGTTGAGGGTAGGGCTTTGATGTGGACTCCCGGCAATCAGTCACCGGCAATTGGCTGGTGACTCTTGCCGTTCAACGTCCCACCATTTATACGCACGTCTACTGGTGCGTCTCCGCTCCCCGACTTGGGCGAGGAACGGAGTCTGTGTTTCCGCTTTCGGGCGTAGCGTAGCCCGATATTCTTCGCTGTGTTGTAGTCCGCGTTGACCTCGTAGCCGCACTTCTGGCAGTGGAACTGTTCGCCGTCACGGTTCGCTTCGTGCGTGAACCCACAGTCCGCCCGAGAACAGCGTTGGGACGTGTGGTTCGGCGCAACCTGCTTCGCCGTGACGCCGCGCTCCGGTGCCTTGTACTCGACGTACTCGAATAGACGCCGAAACGCCCAGACGTGGTGCCACTTCGCCTGCGGAAGCCGCTCGCGGATGTCCGTCAGGTCCTCGAACGCAATTACGTCGCATCTGTTCTCGACGGCTTCCGTGACGATCTCGTTAGCGACGGTGTGGATGTACTGCTTCCGCCACGCTTCTTCTCGCTTGCCGAGTCGAAGGAGCGCGTTGTGCGCGGCTTGCGTTCCGCGCTGCTGCATCTCACCGCGTCGCTTCTCAAACTCGCGGCACCAGTGGTCATACTCGTCGCCCTGCCAGAACGTTCCGGTCGAAGCCACTGCGAGGCTGTTGACGCCGAGGTCGATACCGAGGACTGTTTGGTGCTCGGTATCTTCCGAAACCTCGGATTCGTCGCTATCGTACTTCCGCGTCGTGATGTGGAAGTAGAACTCGTCGGTCGCCTTATCGTATTGCAGTGTGCTCGCCCGGAACTCGTAGTCCTCCGAGAGAACGTACCGCTCGTAGGGTGTTGGACTATCTGCCGGAAGTTCAAAGTCGCACTCGACGCGCCCGTTGACGGTCGAAAGAGAAACACGGTCGCGGTAGAACGTCGCGCTCCGCTTATCGTAGACCATGCTCCATGACGTGAACTCCGGTTGACTCACGCGCTTGCCCTGTTTCCACCGTTCGACGCACCCTTTCGTCGCTTGCACGGCGCGTCGGATGGCTTCTTGAACGAGGTTCGCGGTGAGGTCGGTTCCCTCCCGTAGTTCCGCGTAGAGCGCGTCCCGTGCGGTCGTGTTCGCCGTAACGCAGTTCGTGTAGTCGGTGTCGTCCCAACAGAACTCGGCGGAGCGGTTCGCACAGTGAAGGAACTGCCGGGCGGATTCGTGGAGGTCGTCGCGGCGCTCATCGGGGACGATGAGTTTGACCGGCGCGGTTCGACGCACCTCCATGTTTCAGATTACTACCCGACGGTACTTATACGTTCGGGAGTCGGGTAGCTACCGTCGTGCGGTTGCGCCGTCCTTCGTCGGTTTCCTCTCCGACCTACTCGCTCCCTTCGGTCGCTCCTTGAGGTCGGAGGCTCCACCTTGAATTATGCTGAAACCCGCCGTCGTCCTCAGTCGGCCGTTTGCGCAGGCTCGTACTCGGCCGCGCGGATCCGCTCGTAGTACTCCTCGGCCCGCGCCCTGTCCTCGTCGCCGAGGTCGACGAGCGGCTCCCGGACCGGACCGCCGTACAGCCCGGCCAGTTCCATGCCGTACTTCACCGCGGGGACGTTGTTCGCCGCGTCCATGAAGTTCCCCTCGCCCGGCTCTTCGCGCAGATCCTCGTAGGTCCAGAGCGTATCCCGGATGCGCTTCGCGCGATCGTAATCGCCCTCGCGCAGCGCCTCCATGAGCGCGAGGACCGCTTTTGGGACGAAGTTTCCGATGCCCGTGGTGAACCCCTCGGCCCCCTCGACGGCGAAGGCGGGCGCGAACCGCTCGGCGATGCCGTTGGACCAGACGACGTCGCCCTCCGCCATCTCGACCGCTTTCGAAAACTCCTTTACGTCGTTCACCGCGAACTTCACGGCGACGACGTTCTCCCGCTCCGAGAGCGCCGCGATGTTCTCGACGGACAGCTCCGGGCCGCGCTTGTAAAGCACGACTCCAAGGTCGGTCGCGTCGGCGATGCGCTCGTAGTAGTGGCGAACGCCCGCCTCGTGCATGTACGTGTGAACCGGGTGCATCACCATCATACCGTCTGCGCCGACCTCCTCGTACCGAGAGATCAGATCGAGCGCGCTCTTCGTGCTCCCGCCGACACCGGCGACGACGGAGCCGGTCCCGTCCATCGCGTCGACGACGGTCTCGACGACGGCGACGCGCTCATCATCCGACAGGGAGTAGTACTCCCCCGTGTTGCCGCAGGGGAGGACGAGGCGCGCGCCCGCCTCCTTCAGCGCCCGAACGTTGTCGGCGAGTTCGTCGTGGAGTACCTCCTCGCCGTCGTCGCTGAACGGCGTGGGGTTCGTGAAGGCGACGCCTCTGAGGTCCGATTTGAGCGGTTCGTAGCTCATCGCTAGACGATAGCTCGCAAACGGCGGGTAAAAGTCTTGCCGCCCGGCGGACGGCCCGTTCAGTCGGTAGCTTTAACGAGATCTCCGCTGTGTCACTACGTGACAGATGCAGATCCGAGAGATGGAAGTCATCCCCGTGGCGCACCGCGAGCCGCCGCTGCGGAACTCCTGGGGTGCGCACAGCGAAGTCGCGGCACGGACCATCGTCCGACTGACGACCGCTGACGGCGAGGTCGGCGTCGGCGAAACCTACGGCGACGAGCGCGTAATCGACGCGCTGGAGCGAGCGGCCGGCCTCGTCGAGGGAATGAACCCCTTCGCCCGCAAACCGCTGGAACTCCGCCTGCAGGATCCGATGGCGTACGGCGCGGTCGACACCGCGCTCGTCGACCTGCTCGGCAGGCACCTCGGCGAACCCGCCTACAACGTCCTCGGGGGGAAGGTCCGCGACGAGGTGGCGTTCTCCGGCTACCTTTTCTACAAGTACGCCGACTCCGACCCCGACTCGGCGTCCGTCGCGCCGTACGAGGTCGACTCGGCGGAGTCGATGGTCGAAGAGGCGCGCGAGTTCGTCGGCGAGCACGGCTTCCGGACGCTGAAGGTCAAGGGCGGCGTGCTCGACCCCGACGAGGAGCTCCGGACGCTCGAACTCCTGGCCGAGGAGTTCGGCCGCGACGTCCCGCTGCGCATCGATCCCAACGGGACCTGGAGCGTGGAGACGGCCACGCGCATCGCCCGCCGCCTCCGCGAGATGGACCTGCGCGTCCAGTTCCTGGAGGACCCCGTCCCGACCATGCACGCCCACGCCCGGCTAAAACGGAACGTCGACTACCCGATCGCGACCAACATGTTCGTCACGGAGTTCGACCAGATCGCCCCCGCGGTCGAGCTGGACGCCGTCGACGTCATCCTGAGCGATCACCACTACTGGGGCGGAATGACCGGGAACCTGCGCCTCGACGACGCCGCCCGGACGCTCGACCTGGGCGTCGGCATGCACTCGAACTCGCACCTGGGTGTGAGTATGGCCGCGATGGCGCACGTCGCGGCGGCCATGCCGACGGTGCGGTACGCCTGCGACACTCACTACCCCTGGATGGCGGAGGACGTGATCGAGGGCGGCCCGCTCGCGTTCGAGGACGGGTGTATCGCGCTCTCAGACGAGCCCGGACTCGGCGTCGAACTCGACGAGTCGGAGTTAGCGCGCATGCGCGAGCGCTACCACGAGACGGACCCGCTCGCGTACTCGTCGGTGAGTTCGATGGCCGCCGAGTACGCCGACGCGGAGACGGAGGTCGGACGCGCCGCGTGGCTCCCGAACAAGCCCCGCTGGTGAGCGATCGGTAGTGGCTTTGTTCGCTCGTCTGGCCGGGGAACGGGCCGGAGGGTGGTCGGCGTGAGCGGCGGGGTCGGGCGCTCGTCCGAGAAGCGCCAGCGGCTCGCTATCTCCATCGTCGCGGCCGCGAGCAAGGGCAGTCCCATCCTCATGGGCACGGCGATGGCCGTCTACATCGGGCGCGAGGGCGGATCGCCGTTAGCGGTGAGCCTCGTGCTCACGGCTCTTTTCTTCGGCCACATGGTGTTCGGGCCGCTGTGGGGCGCCATCGCCGACATTACCGGGCGGCGGCGGACGGTGCTGCTCGTGACGTCCGTCGCGGCGACGTTTGCGGCGCTCCCTCTCTCCTTCATCGACGGAATCTGGGCACCGCTCGGCATCCGAACGCTGTACGCCGCGTTCCTCGCCGGCCTGCTCCCGGTGATGCTGACCATCGTCAACGAACGCGGCGGCGCGGATGCCCGCGGCCGGTCGGTCGGGCTGTTCAGCAGCGCGCAGGCCATCGGGTTCACCTGCGGTCAGCTGGCGGCCGGTACGTTACTCGGACTGCTCGCCCCGTGGAGCCTCTACCTGGTGGTGACCGCCCTGACGGCCGTCGTCGCGCTGGCGGCGCTCGTCGTCGAGGATCCGACGCCCACCCGCGACCGGACGCCCACGGTCCGAGAAATCCTCGCCGAGGTCCGTCGACGGCTCCTCCCAGAGGCGACCAGTCGTGACCACCTCGAATCAAACGGGCTCAAGTGGCTGTACGCGGCGGTGTTCCTCAGAAACGCCACCGTCATCGGGATCAGCAGCCTCCTCCCCGTCTACCTCGTCTCTGAACTCGACGTCTCGGAGCCCGTGATGGGCGTCGTGCTCGCGATCAACCCCGCCGTCCAGATCGCCTTCATGTACGTTCTCGGGCGCGCGGCCGACACCGTCGGGCGAAAGCCGCTCATCGTCGGCGGTATGGTCGGAACCGCCATCCACGGCTTCGTCATGGCCGCGGCGATCCTCCCGGCCGACGTCGGGTTGCGAGCCGCCGTCGCCGGCGTGAGCATGTTCACGCTCGGCGCGGCGTTCTCCGCGCTCACCACGGGGTCGATCTCGTTCATCGGCGACGTCGCGCCCACCGAGCGCGAATCCGAACTGATCGGCCTCCGCTCGACCGCGCGCGGCCTCGGCGGCACCCTCGGCCCGCCGCTGTTCGGACTGGGAGCGTCGCTTTCGAGCTTCGAGCTGACGTTCGCGGTCGGCAGCTGTCTGGCCCTCGCCGGGGCGCTGTTGGTGACCTGGCGGGTCACGGAGAGCCACGCGGAGACGACCCCGGTCGGCCGTCACGCGCCCGAAGACTGATCCCCGCCCGCTCCGTACGCGCTCTTTGCTTCGGTGCCAACCTTCTTCGTCGCTCCACCGGTCCTCCTCTCTGTGACACCAACTATCACGCGGATCGAGAGCACCGAGTTCAGCTACCCGATGGAGGACGTGGGCTACGCCCCGGGCGGCTTCAGCCTGGTCTACTCGCCGGGGGAGACGACCGAGCGCAAGCTGTTCGCGCTGCGGATCCACACCGACGAGGGGATTTCGGGAGAGTACGTCGGCGGGAACTCGCCCGCCGCCGCCCAGATCAACACGTTCGCGAACTACCTCGTCGGCAAAAACCCCTTAGAGCGCGAGCGCCACTGGAGCGAGATCAAGCGCGCCCTGCGGAAGTACGATCGGATGGGCATGGGCCCGATCGACATCGCGCTGTGGGACTTCGCGGGTAAATACTACGACGCGCCCATCCACGAACTCCTCGGCACCTACCGCACCCGGCTGCCGACGTACGCCTCCACGTATCAGGGCGACCGGAATGGCGGCCTCGATTCGCCGGAGGCGTACGCCGACTTCGCCGAGCAGTGCCTCGACATGGGCTACCCGGGGTACAAGCTCCACGTCTGGGGCGGCGACTGGCGGGACACCGACGACGTGATCGCGGCGGTGCACGCGGTGGGCGAGCGGGTGGGCGAGGAGATGGACCTGATGCTGGATCCGGCCTGTGAACTCGAGACGTTCGGCGACGCGCTGAAGGTGGGGCGCGCCTGCGACGAAGAGGGCTTCTTCTGGTACGAAGATCCCTTCCGTGACGGCGGGATCTCCCAGCACGCCCACCGCAAACTCCGCGAACTCCTCGACACCCCCATCCTCCAGTCCGAGCACGTCCGCGGACTCGAACCGCACGCGGACTTCGTCGCCAACGACGCGACGGACTTCGTGCGGGCGGATCCAGAATATGACGCGGGGATCACGGGGGCGATGAAGATCGCCCGCGTCGCAGAAGGGTTCGGCCTCGACGTGGAATTCCATGCGCCCGGCCCCGCCCAGCGCCACTGTATTGCGGCGACGCGCAACGCCAACTACTACGAGATGGCCCTCGTCGGCCCGAAGTGCCAGAACACGATGCCGCCGGTGTACCGCGACGGGTACTCGGACATGCTCGACGCGATCGATGCCGACGGCACCGTTCCCGTCCCCGAGGGGTCCGGAGTGGGCGTCGAGTACGACTGGGAGTACATCGAGGAGAATCGGACCGGCAGCGTCCACGTCTACGAGTGAGGTGGCGATGTCGCTCGACCGCTTGACGGCAGGTCAGAACACGTACTCGGGTCCCTCCACGTACTTGAACCGCTCCGCGTAGTCGTCGCGGAGCGTGAAGCCGAGGCCGGGGCGGTCCGGCGGACGGACGACGCCGTCGCGCACGTCGAACTCCTCTTCGAACAGGTCGAACAGCATCGGCATGTGCGCCCGGCTCACCTCCAGGATGTGGCAGTTGGGCGTTGCGAGCGCGAGGTGCATGCTCGCGGCGAAGAGAACGCCGCTGCCCCAGGCGTGCGGCGCAACGCGGAGTCCCCGCGCGGACGCCATCGCGGCGATTCGTCGCGACTCGGTGATGCCCCCCGCGCGGGCGACGTCCGGCTGGACGACGTCGACGGCTCCCCGGTCGAGCAGGCTGCGGAAGTCGAACCGGGTGAACTCGCGCTCGCCCGTGGCGATGGGGATCTCGGTCGCGCGCCGCACCTCCGCGAGGCCGGGGTGGTCGTCGGGCGAGACCGGCTCCTCGAACCAGCTCACGTCGTACCGTTCGAGGCGCTTCGCCAGCCGGATCGCCGTCGACACGTCGAGCGAGCCGTGCGCGTCGACCATCAGGTCGACGCCGTCGCCGACGCCGCCGCGGGCCGCCTCGACGCGCGCCGCGGTGCGGTCGACGGAGAACCCGTCCTCGCCGACGACGCGCATCTTCACCGCGTCGAACCCCTGTTCGACGTAGCCGGCGAGTTCGTCCGCGGCCGCCTCACCCGGGGCCCAGCCGCCGCTCGCGTACGCCCGGATCGAATCGCGCGCGCCGCCGAGCAGCTTGTACAGGGGGAGGCCGAGCGCCTTCGCCTTGAGGTCCCACAGGGCGATGTCGACGCCCGCGATGGCCTCCAGAGTGACCCCGCGGCGGTCCTCGCGGGGCTGCGAGTAGCCGCTGTCGAGCGACGGCTTCCAGCGCGATCCGGCGTACAGCTTCTCCCAGCAGCGCTCCGTGTCCATCGGATCCTCGCCGGCGAGGAGCGGGGCCAGCTCGTGCTCGACGACCGCCTCCACCACAGGTGGCGTCCCGAGCGAGGCGCCGAGCCCTCGCACGCCCTCGTCGGTGTCGACGAACACCAGCACCGCGTCGCTCTTCACTTTCGTTCCGAGGTCGGTTCTGTGTCGCTTCTCCTCCGGAACCGGATCCGAGAGCGGAACCGCGCTCACGTCGGTGATCTGCATCGGTCGACGCACGCACGGCACAGCAAAAAGCGGTGCGGTGGGTGGGACCGAGAGGCACACACTTATCGAAGCGGCGCGTCGAACGCCCCGCATGGAGATCACCGAGGTCGAAACCTATACGCTCGGGCTTCCGACGGGCGAGACGTTCGGCGACGCCCGCGCGTCGGTGACCGAGCGATTCTGGGTCGTCGTCGAACTCGACACCGACGCCGGCTACCGCGGCACCGGGTGGCTGAGCACGTGGCGGGCGGCGGAGCTCTTCGAGTCGTACCTTCGAGACGCCTTCGCGGACCTGCTCGTCGGGCGAAACCCCTTCGAGACCGAGGCGGTCCGCGAGGCGATGCGCGAGCGGACCCTCTACTACCCCGGCGAACTCGGCATGTCCGCCCACCCGCGGGCCGCCATCGACGTGGCGCTCTGGGACCTCAAGGCGAAGGCGGCCGGCGAACCGCTGTACCGGTTCCTCGGCGGCGACGAGCGGGAGGTTCCGGCGTACCTGTCTCGGATGGACGCCGGCTACGACCGCGAAGAGCTGGCGGCCGTCCACGGCGAGTACGCCGAGCGCGGGTTCCGGACGTTCAAGACGAAAGTCGGGAACCGGAGCCCCGAGGCGGAGGCCCGGCGCGTCGAGACGATCCGCGAGGCGGTCGGCCCCGACGCCGATGTCGCCGTCGACGCGAACCAGTCGTGGACGGTCGCCGAGGCGGTCCGGACGGTGCGGGCGCTCGAACCGCGCGACCTCGCGTGGGTGGAAGAGCCGATCTCGGAGTTCGACCTCGACGGCCACGCCCGCGTCGCGGAGCGCATCGCGCCCCCGGTCGCGGGCGGCGAGATGCTCTACCGCCCCGAGCAGTTCCGCCACCTGCTCGCGAGCGGCGGCATGGAGATCGCCCAACCCGACCTCGTCCGGGCCGGCGGGGTGACGGGCCAGTGGGAGGTCGCCCGCCTCGCTGCCGGACACGGGGTGCCGTTTATCCCGCACATCTATTACGCCGTCAGCGCGCACCTCGTCAGCGCCGCGCCGAACGGCCGGATGGTCGAGTACATCCCCGAGTACGACGTCGGCGGCGTGGTCGAGAACGCGCCGCGGATCGAGGACGGCCGGGTCCGCCTCCCCGACGAACCGGGCCACGGCTACCGGATCGACCCCGAGGCGAAGGCGGAGTACCTCGTTCCGTCGAAAGACTAGCCGACGGTAGGTGCGCGACCCTCCCTCTTGCCGCCCTGACACCGTCCGCTCCAGCCCCTAGGTTTATCGCCCGATTGCGCAAATGCGCCGCATGGCGCCGAAGATCACGCGGATCGAGACGGTCGAGTTCACCTACCCGCTGGCGGACGTGAACACGAATCCGAAGGGGGTCGATCTCGTCTACGAACCGGGTCACACGCTGGAGCGGACCGCCTTCGGGATCAGAATCCACACCGACGCCGGCGCGACCGGCGAGTTCGTCGGCGGCAACCCGCCGGGGTACACCCAGGTGGCGATGGTCGCGCCGACTCTCGTCGGACGGAACCCGCTCGAACGCGAGCGAATCTGGTACGACCTGAAGCGCGCCCTGCGGAAGTACGACGGGATGGGCGTCGGTCCGATCGACGTCGCGCTGTGGGACTTTGCGGGGAAGTACTACGACGCGCCGATCCACGAACTCCTCGGCACCTACCGCACCCGGCTGCCCGCCTACGCGTCGACCTACTTCGGGAGCGAGGCGGGTGGGCTGAACTCGCCCGAGGCGTACGCCGACTTCGCCGAGCAGTGCCTGGAGACGGGGTACCGCGCGTTCAAGATCCATCCGGTGGGCGGTCTCGACGACCGCGACGTCGACCGCGAGGTAGAGACCGTCCGGGCGGTGGGCGAGCGGGTGGGCGACGAGATGGACCTGATGTTCGACCCGGTCTGCGAGTACGAGACCTGGGGCGACGCACTGAAAGTCGGGCGCGCGTGCGACGAGCAGGGCTTCTTCTGGTACGAGGACCCGTACGCCGACGGCGGGCGCTCCGCCCACGGCCACCGGCTGCTCCGCGAGCGCCTCGACACGCCGCTCCTCCAGACCGAGATGGTCCGGGGGGTCGAACCGCACGCCGACTTCGTCGCGGCCGACGCCACCGACTTCGTCCGCGCGGATCCGATCTGGGACGGCGGCGTCACCGGGGCGATGAAGATCGCGCGCGTCGCCGAGGGGTTCGGCCTCGACGCGGAGTACCACCTCGCCGGCCCCGCCCAGCGTCACTGCATGGCGGCCACGCGGAACTCGAACTACTACGAGCTCGGCCTCGTCCACCCCGACTGCGCCGTCCCGCACGCCGAACCGCCGATCTACGGCTCTTACACTGATCGCTTCGACGGCCTCGACGGGAACGGCACCGTTGCTGTTCCGGACGGACCGGGACTCGGCGTCGAGTACGACTGGGAGTACGTCGAGGAGAACAGGGTCGGCGGACGAACCTTCGGGTAGGTCGATTCGTCCGAGTGCGCTCTCCGCCCGAGCGCGTCAGGGCGTGTCGGCGTCAGGGCGCGTCAGCGTCCGGGGTGAATGGTCGCGCGGTACGCCTCGCCGCTCGCCTGCTTCTCGTAGGCCGCCTCGGCGTCGTCGAAGCCGACCCGGTAGTTGAAAAGCTCCTCGTACGGCCGCTCGTCCCGCGTCATGTCGAGCAGCGAGATGGCCGTCTCGAACTGGACCGGGGGGTACGCGAGGCTGCCGAAGACGTTCAGCTCCTTGTGGACGAGCCGCGAGGGGTCGATCGCCGCCTCGCCGTTGTAGGCGTAGTGTCCCACCTCGACCACCGTGCCCGCGTTGCGCGGGATCTCGATCGCCTGTTCGAGGGCGCTCGGGTGACCGACGGCCTCGACGACGACGTCCGGCCCGTCGCCGCTCGGCGTCAACTCGTTCACCGCCTCGACGAACCCGTCGCCGTCGTACTCGCCGACGTTCACGGTGTCGGTCGCGCCGAAGCGCTCGGCCATCTCCAGGCGCTCGTCGATCATGTCGAGGGCGATGACCTGCCCGGCGCCGGCGGCCCGCGCGGTGGCGGCGGTGAGCATCCCGATCGGGCCGGCCCCCTGCACGGCGACCGACTTGCCGATCCCGAAGCCCTCGCGGGCGTGCGGGACGCCCGGCTGGAACGCCCGCTCGACGGCGTGGGAGGCCACGGAGAGCGGCTCGACCAGCGCCCCGAGTTCGACGGGTACGTCCTCGGGGAGGGTGTAGAAGCTGGCTCCGCCTTCGATCACGAAGTACTCGCTCATCCCGCCGTGGGCGTGCGGGGCCTGCTCGACGCTCCGAAAGCCGTAGACGTTCCGGTCGTTGCACGCGAGCGGCCGCGTCGGCAGGTTGTCGCAGTACCAGCAGTCGCCGCAACTGATTCCCGGCACGACGGTCACCTTGTCGCCGGAGGAGACGAGGTCGCCCTTCGAGTCGGTCGTCACCTCGTCGCCGACCGCCTCGACGATCCCGGCGAACTCGTGACCGGGGACGACCGGGTAGTCGAGATCCAACCCGCCGTCGCGCATGTGCACGTCCGACCCGCAGATGCCGGTAAGTTCGACCCGAACCAGGACGTCGTTCGGTCCCAGGTCGGGCAGTTCTACCTCGCGGCGCTCGATCGCTCCGGACTCGTCCATCACGAGTGTGCGAGACTTCATCACGCAGGCGTCTCTCGCGGGACGACAAATAACCTCGTCTCGGCGGCCCGGTTCGCCGGATTCGCGGGCTCGTGCGCTTCGGTTCGCGGAGACGGCGCAGCAACGAAGTTGCCGCGAGCCTTCGCTCACCGCGTTCGCGAAGACGCCGCCGCGACAACTCGATCGACCGTGTCGGCGAGTTCGGCCTCGGCTTCGTCGTCCAGTTCGACGAGCGGGGGCCGGACCGCCGCCGACGGGACGACGTCGCGGGCGACGAGCGCGGTCTTGGTCGCCGGGGCGAAGCCGTGCTCGACGCACGCCTCGAACAGCGGCCCGATGCACTCGGACTGGAGGTGGCGCGCGCGTTCGAGATCCCCATCGCGGGCGGCCTCGGCGGCCGCGGCGTACACCTCCGGAATCACGTTCGAGAGGGCGTTGATGCCGCCGCTCCCGCCGAGGAGCGTACCGGGGACGAGGTAGCTGTCGAACCCCTGGAGCAGCCGAAACTCGTCCGGGGTTCGTCGGAGGAGCGACGCGAAGTAGTCGAAATCGCCGCCCGAGTCCTTCAGCCCGAGGACGGCGTCGTGGCCGGCGACCTCGGCGACGACCGACGGCTGAATCTCCTGCCCGGTACACGCGGGGATGTTGTAGAGGTACAGGGGAAGGGAGGAGTCGTCCGCCACGGCCTCGATGAACGCGACGTTGCCCGCGGGGTCGTTGGCGGTGTGGAAAAAGGGCAGCGTGACGAGCGCCGCGTCCGCGCCGATCTCCGCCGCGACCGCGATCCGGTCGAGCGTCGCCTCGACGCTCGTGTCGGCCGTCCCCGCGACGATGGGGGCGTCCCCGGCGCGGTCCACCGTCGTCTCCAGCACCGCGCGGTACTCATCGTCCGTCAGGCTCGCGAACTCGCCGGTCGTCCCGCACGGAACCAGCCCGTCGATTCCTCCCGCGAGGACGTAGTCTATCACCGCTTCGAGCCGCTCGTGGTCGACCGCCCCGTCGGCGAACGGCGTGACGAGGGGACACAGCGCGCCTTCGATTTCCGGTGTTTCGCTCTTTGGCATCGTTTGCCTCTCCACCCCCGGGAAGTTGACTCTAGCGAATACCCCGATTTTACTCGCCGCGCCGGTGCCCCGTCGACGGTTCGACGGCAGCGCCGCCGACGGGGCACCGTGCACCGCCGAGGTAGCGCCGTCGAACCCCTCACACAGCTTTTTGTTCTCGTGGCGAAAATCGGAGGGGCATGGTGATCTTAGCCGCGGTAGACGGTGACGAGAAGCCGGACCACGTGGTCGCAGTCGGTCAGGATCTCGCCGACGCGTACGGCGACGAGCTGGTCGTGCTGCACGTCCTCCCGCAGGACGAGTTCGAGCGGCGCGAGGACCGGCGGCGGACCGAACCGTACACGATCGAAGACGGGCAGAACGACGCCGAGTCGATCGCCCGCGCCGTCGTCGACGCGACGACCGATCGCCGGGGCGGCGTCGAGACCCGCGGTCGCGTCGGCGAGGTGGTGACGGAGCTGCTCGACGAGGCCGACCGGCTCGACGCCCGGTACGTCGTCATCGGCGGGCGAAAGCGCACGCCCGTCGGGAAGGCCATCTTCGGCAGCACCACCCAGTCGGTGCTCCTGAACGCCGACGTGCCGGTCGTCGCCGCGATGAGCGACGGGGATTGATCCGCTCGCACCTGCCGGTCGTCGCGCTCAATACCGCCGGTCGTAGGGATCCGCCCGCAGATCGCCGTCCGCCAGGTCGAGCGGGCGCTCCGCGACGACGGAGACGTCCTCGCGCTCTGCCAGCTCCGCCGCGACCGGCTCGGAGACGAGGAAGCGGCCGAGTTCGAGCGTGTTGGGGATCCGCGCGATCCGCAGCTCGCCCGGGTCGCTCACGCCGACCGACGAGTACGCGAGGAGGAACGCGACCTCGTCGGTCGGGCAGACCACGGGAATACGCGCCCGGGCGGGCTCGCCGCCGGTGATGCCGTTGATGTACGTGTCGGTGAGGTCGAGCTGGCGGACGGCGTCGGCGTGGACGAAGTCCGCGAGCCCGATCCCGATGCCGTTGTGGTGCGACGCCTCGGTGATCGAACGGACGTGGATGCGTGCGTAGGAGAGGTCCTCGGGTTCGGGCTGTCCGTGGTACAGCATCCGCCCGACGACGTTCGTGTCCATCCCCGTCCCGGAGATGTTTTTCCCGATCTCGTCGATCACGAGGAGGTCGAGTTCGTCGACGGGGAGCGTCGGCAGGAGTCGCTTCGAGCGGGCGAGGAGCGCGGGCTCCTCGTCGAGGATGTCCTCGACCGGGAGCCCCTCGACGGCGGCCGCGCGGTCGTCCGCGTTCTCAATCACGGCGACGCCGCCGACGACGGGGACGTGCTCGAACAGCGCGGCCGCCCGCTCGGGGATGGCCTCGTCCAGACCCTTCGCCAGCCCGGCGCTGTGCGTCACCTCGGCCCCGCGCTGCTTGCCGATGCCGATGACGGTCATCTTCGCGAGGCCGCTTTCGACCTCGCCCGTGAAGTCCGTGTGCGCTTTCACCCGGTTCGCGACGACGACGGCGTCGGCTTCGAGCGCGTCCTTCGCCGCGAAGATGGGCCGCCCCTCGGCGTCGGTCGCCACCTCCTCGACCGCGAGCGAGGAGCGGATCTCACACCCCATCGTCTCCTCCGTGATCCCGAGCGAGGCGAGCATCTCGCGCTGCCCCTCGGCGGTCGCGCCTCCGTGGCTCCCCATCGCCGGGAAGATGAACGGGTCGAGGCCGCGGTCGGAAAGCGACTTCACGATCGCCTGAAGCACCATAGGCATGTCGTGGATCCCCCGGCTTCCGGCCGTGACGCCGACCTCGGCCCCGGGGGCCAATTCGTCGAGGTGGTGGATCCGGTCCACCGCCTCGACCGTTGCGGCGGCGACGTTTTCCACCTCCGGGTGGTTCCGCTCCTGTTCAAGCAGGACGAAGTCCGGAAACTCGTCGATCGATGCGTCGTTGATGGCCGCGAGCCGCTGGCTGTCCGGTAATTCGAGCATGGTTGTGTCCGTCTTACGTACGCCCTCCGCGTTCGACCGTTATGATTCTGCGGGATCCTATCAGACCGAGAGAGTAATCCGCCGAGGTCCTGTCGCTACGATCCCTCGATGAAGCGTTCGAACGTCCGGGCGACCCGCAGGAGGTGCGCATCGTCGGAGCGCTCGCCGACGAACTGGACACCGATCGGAAGGCCGTCGACCTCCCCCGCAGGGACGGAGATCGCCGGCACTCCCGCGAGGTTCGCCGGCCGAGTGTTGTACGCCAGCGGCACGTCGATTCCGTCGTCGGAGGCGCCGTAGCTGTGCGCCTGCCACGCGCCGAGTTCCGGCGCGACGACCGGCATCGTCGGCGACACGAGCGCGTCGCGCCCGTCGAGGGCGGCGGCGAACTCCTCGCGCAGCCGCGCACACGCGTTGCGCGCGCGGACGTAGTGCCGCCCGCCGTATCGATCGAGGAGGTGCGAGCCGAGGATCGTCTTCTCGCGAACCACGTCGCCGAAGCCGACGCCGGAACCCCGGATCGCCGCCGCCATTCCGTCGGTGCGCACCGAATCGAACGGCCCCGGCCGCTCGATCGGGATCCCGTACCGCCTGAACGCGGCCGCGAGTTCCGTGTTCGTGATCGCGTTCCAGACGTACACCGACTCGGGAACCGTCGGCAGCGACACCCGTTCGATCTCCGCGCCCGCCGCCGCCAGCGACTTGACGACTCCCTCGACGCGCTCGCGGACGGGCGCCGAGACGTGGTCGGCGAACAGCTCCTCGGGGACGCCGAGCGAGAGGTCCCCGACCTCGGGCGCATCGGACAGCGACGCCGCGCACTCGCCGACGGGGATCTCGCGCGCGAGCGCCGAGGAGGGGTCCCGCGGATCGTAGCCGGCGACGGCATCGAAGACGAGCGCCGCGGTTTCGACGTCCCGCGCCAGCGGTCCAATGTGGTCGAGCGTGTACGCGAGGTCGACGAAGCCGTCGCGGGGCACCGCGCCCCAGGTCGGCTTGAACCCGACGACCCCGCAGAACGAGGCGGGGATCCGAACCGAGCCGCCAGTGTCGCTGCCGAGCGCCGCGTCGACCGCGGCGCTCCCCGAGTACGACCCGCTGCCCCCGCCGGCCGCGACGGCCGCCGCACTCCCCGAGGAGGACCCGCCGGCCACGCGCGCCTCGTCAGCCGGGTTGCGGACGGGGCCGAACTGGCTCGTCTCGCTCGTCGGCCCGTATGCCAGTTCGTCCATGTTGGTCTTGCCGACGATGCGAGCGCCGGCGTCGAGGAGGCGGTCCGCGACGCTCGCGTTGCTGCCGGGAACGACCCCCTCGAACACGCGCGACCCGCAGGTGAGCGGAACGCCCGCGAGCGCGACGTTGTCCTTCACGGCCACGTCGAGGCCCGAAAGCGGTCCGTCGTCCGCCCCCTCGACCGTGCAGCGCGTGATGAAGGCGTTCAGCGGGTCGTCGTCGGGACCGGGATCGTACCGCACGTCCCGGAGAGCGACGTCTCGATCCGCTTCGTCGCCGGCGAACCCGTCGAGCGCCGCGTACCCCGGGAGCTCCTCGTTGACGCGCTCCGCGAATCGCTCGGCCTCCGCGTCGGAGAGGTCCATCCCCAGCGACGCGGCGGTGGCCGCGACCCGGTCGGCCGAGAGCGGCGAGGTCGGCATCGGCATCTCAGTCTCCCCCCGCGGGAGACGCCTCTGCGCTGCGGATCGAACGTGGGTGCGGTGCGTTCACACGACACGGTGTTCCCCGCCGGAGTTAAGCATTCGGTCCCGCCGCCGCTTCCGGCGCGTCGACGGCTCCGGCGAGCGGACCGGCGCGTCTCGCGCGGGGACGACGCCTATCGATTCGACCGACGTTGTCCCGACCGGAGAGACGGAAACGAGCCGACGCGGAGGGCGTACTCGCCGTGAGCGCCGCCGTCGTGGTACGCGATCGGTTCTTCGACGACGGCGATCGTGTCGCCGTCGACGGCCGCGGCCGTCGCGATGCCGTCGACGCGCTCGCCGCCGCTCTCGCCGGTCGCGAGGTCGAACCGGCGGACCGCGTGGGTCTCCGGATCGCGGACGCGGAAGTTCTGGGCGCACGGCGCGACGATCGCGCCGCCGTCGGCCGCGAGTCCGTGGACGAAGCCGCGAACGGACGCGTCCCACGCCGGCTCGCCGTCGGCGTCGAAGGCGGCGATCCGGTGTTCGTTCGGGTGGCGGTTATCGGTCTCGCGGCTCTCCTTCGCGTAGGTGTTCCCGGTCACGAACGCGACGCGGTCGTTCCCGGCATGGACGTGGTTCGGGTACGCGTACAGCGTCTCGTCGCCGATCTCGGCTTCGACCGCGAGCTCGACCCGCCACCGCTCCTCGCCGCCGGGGCCGAGCAGGTAGCCGCGCTTGTCGCCGTGGCTCGCGACGGCGACGCGATCCCCGTCGAAGGACACGTCGCCGACCCGGCGGTCCCCGGCGGTTCCGGGGTCCCAGCGCCAGACCGGCTCGCCCGACTCGGCGTCGAGTACGACGAGGCCGTCGTCGTGCTCGCCCCCGCACCGGTTGTACCCGACGGCGAGTCGGTCGCCCCCGCCGTCGAGCGCGAGCGCGATCGGCGAGGCGTCGGTCTCGTACCGCCAGCGGACGCCGCCGTCGGCGTCGAACGCGAGAACCGCGCTGCGCCAGCGCCGCGCTCCGCCCTCCCGTTCGTACCGGCGGGCCGTCGCGTAGAGGGTGTCGTCCCCGCCTCCCCTCGTTTCGGTTCGGCTGGCCGCTTCGAGCGCGACGACGTACGGGAGGGAGAAGACGCTGTCCTTCGTCGGTTCGCCGATGTCCTCGCTCGTCTCGTACGACCACCGACGTTCGCCGGTCTCCCGATCGTAAGCCGCGATCGTCCCCGCGGTTCCGCGTCCGGCGACGACCACCGTCTCGCCGAACGCGTCCAGACCGACCGCGTGATCTGGGTGTTCGGCCCGCCAGCGCGGTTCGAGCGTGTCCCGGTCGAACGCCGCGACCGTTCCGTCCCACTCGCCCGCGGCGACGAGATCGTCCGCGACGTGGACGCTCGAACGCGTCCACATGTGTCTGCTCCGGGCGCTGTCGATCTCGCCGAGCGGAATTCGGCGGAAGTTCGGTGCGCTGTCGGACACGGTCACTCCTCGGGAAACGTCTCGTGGAGCAGGTCGTGGGCGTCTCCGAGGCCGTCGACGACGCTCTCCCCCTGTGCGGTCAGACGACGCACGGCCCGTTCGGCGTCGCGGACGGCCAGCAGTCGCCCCCGCGCGTAGTCGTACTCGGGATTCTCCGAGTCCATTGCCGCGACCTCCTCCTCGAGGTCGACCAGCGCCGCGTCGAGGTGCCGCTCGATTTCTGCGAGACTTTCGGCCGCCGCGAGCGCGCCGACGGGCCCGTCGAGGTGGCCTTCGAGTTCCTTCTCCGCGTGTTCGCGGGCGTGTCTGTCCCCCGTTCCGAGGACGTTCATCAGTCCGAGTCTGAGTGCTTCGATTTCGTGACAGCTCATGGTGTGATCACAGCGTCCGGTCCACGATGTCGCTCACAATTCGGTCCCCGTCGAGGTGGGACGAGACGATTCGCTCGGCGTCCGCCGCGTCGACGCCGCCGTACCAGACGCCGTCGGGGTAGACGGCGACCATCGGGCCGTCGCCGCAGCGGCCGAGGCAGGACGACCGCGTGATGCGGGCGTCGCAGCGCTCGGAGTCGCGGGCCGCCTGCCGCAACCGTTCGAGAACGGCGGGCGAGCCCATGTCCGCGCAGGTCCGGTTCGTGCAGACGACGACGTGCCTCTCGGGCGCGTCGTGGGCGTGCGGCTCCTCGTCGACGTCGCCGCGATCCGCGTGCGCTTCCCGGTGGGTCAGCGCCCGCAGCATCGCGCGGGCGCCGCCGACGTCCTCCTCGTACCCCTCGAGGTCGACTTTGTACTTGCACGTGTCGCAGGACATCTCGACGCCCCCCGATCGGGCCTCCTGCCAGCGGTCGGCGAAGACGTCGAGCAGTCGGGAGTCGGTGCCGAGCGGATCGCCCGCCGCCGCGTCGACGTAGGGGTACGTGGCCTCGAACTCGTCCGTCCAGTCGCGCACCCGCCGGGTGAGGACGCCGTCGCCGAGCATGTACGGCAGGACGACGACGGCGTCCGGGCGGTGTTTCGACAGCCCGTGCAGGGTTTCCTCCAGCCGCGGTTCGGTGACGCCGACGAACGAGGCCTCGACGCGCGAGAACGACCGCCCCTCGTAGAGCAGGCGGGCGAGCTTGTGAACGTCGCCGTTGGCGTCCGGATCGCTCGACCCCCGCGCGCAGAGGACGACGGCGACGTCGTCCGTCTCGCGGTCCGCGTCCAGGCGGCGTTCGACCTCGGCAGCCCGATCGTCGAGCAGATCCAGGATCGCGGGATGGATCCCGAGGTGGGCGCCGTTGCGTATCTCGACGTCGTGCGCCGCTCGCGCCCGTTCGATCGCGAGCGGGACGTCGTTTTTGACGTGGCTCGCGGCGAACAGCGAGCAGTGGACGACCGTCACGCCGCTCGCGACCGTCGACAGCGCTGCGAACGCCTCGTCGATCGCCGGCTCGGCCAGCTCGAGAAACGCCGCGTCGACCGGAATCCCGAGCCGCGACTCGAGGCCGGCGGCCAGTTCTCTGACCTGCTCGTTCGACCGCTCGCGGCGGGAGCCGTGGCCGATCAGCAGGACGGCCTCGTCGTCGAACGCGGCTGCGATGGCGTCTGTGTCGTGCATCGGTGGTCTCATGGTATCGACGGTTCGGCGCGATCGGGCCGATCGGTGCGGTTCCGGCTCAGGCGTCGAACGCCTCCGCCCGTTCGAGACTCCTGACGAGCTTTCGCCGCCGGCTCGGGGCGTACAGCCCCGTTTCCTCGGCGCCCTCGTAGAGCCAGGTTCCGAAGTCGGCCGCGTCGGCGTCGTCGACGCTGAACCAGCGGCCGCCCGAGGACGTTTTCGAGAGGTCGCCCGTCATCGCCTCGACCGGGCAGTCGGCGATCAGTTCCCGGACGAGCGCGAGCAGATTCCCGTCGTCGTGGACGAACGAGACGCCGACCGTGCCGGTAGACGACTTGAAACAGATCGTCCCGCAGCCCTCGAACAGCCCGCGCAGGAGTTCCCGGTCGTGTCCCGCGAACGCGGCGAACCGGTAGTTTCCCCGCCCGTCGACCGGCAGTCCGAGCGAGCCGCTCCGCCCGAACAGGTCCTCGCGCTCGACAGTCAGCGCGTACTCCTCCTCGGTCCGCGTGATCGACGCGTCGTGGGCGTACTCGCGCACGTTCGTTCCGCGATCGAGGTCGCCGCCCGCGATGGCTGCGAGCGTCTCGGCTGACTCCTCGTCGCCGGTGACGACTTCGAGACCGTCGTCGGCGACGTCTCCGCTGCCGGCGACGTGGCCCCAGAAGTACGCCGTCGTCGGACGGCCGGCGAGCAGATCCGCGGGCGGCTCGACCGCCGCCGTCTCCGTCGGTCGCTCGCTCACTCGTCCACCTCCCGGACGGCGATCGCGTCGGTCGGACAGGCCGCGGCGGCCCGCTTCGCCTCGTCGATCCGGTCGTCGTCGAAGGCGGCGACGACGCGGGTTCGTGTGTCCGCGACCTCGCCTTCGCAGTCGTAGACGGGGTCCGCGTCGGGGTCGATCGTGGCCAGTCCGTCCCCGCCCTCGACGAATCGGGGGTCGCGGGTGAGACAGGCGAAGACGCCGTCGCAGGCCGCCTTTTCGACCGTCACTTCGTACCGTGGCATCGTCGTAGTGGTGTCGTCATCGTTCGGTAGTCGTGGTTCGTCCCTTCAGTAGCCGTACTTCGTTTCCTCAGTCGTCTCAGTAGTCGTACTTCGTCTCGTACCCTCGGGGCGTGACCATCCGGTCGTCCCAGACGTACGTCTCCTCGTTGCCGACGACGATGGTCGTCGTCATGTCGACGAGCTCTGTCTCGCCCAGCTCCTCGAGCTCCCGGAGTTCGACGATCCTCGCCCGTTCGTCATCCCGACCGGCGCCGTGGACGATGCCGACCGGCGTGGCTGGATCGCGGTGGGCGAGGAGGATCTCGCAGCACTTCTCGAAGTTCGCCCGGCGCTTGCGGCTCCAGGGGTTGTAGATCACGATCGTAAAGCTCTCCTTGGCCGCCGCGTGCAGCCGAGATTCGATCTCCGGCATCGGAACCAGGTGGTCGGACAGCGAGACGGAGACGGTGTCGTTGACCAGGGGCGCGCCGAGACGCGCCGCGCAGGACTGGGCCGCCGGCACGCCCGGCACGACCTCGAAGTCGACCATCGTCGCGGTCGCCCCCTTGGATTCGAGAATCTCGAGCGCGAGCCCGGCGAGCGCGTAGACGTTCGGATCGCCGCTGCCGACGATCGCCACGTCGTTGCCGGCGAGCGCGCGGTCGATCGCCTCCTCGGTGCGCGAGACCTCGCCGCACATCGGCGTGTCGTACAGCTCGTCCGCCCGCTCCGTGATCTCGTCCGGCAGCAGCTCGATGTACGTCGTGTAGCCGACGATGTGCTCGGCCGCGAGCAGTGCCGCTCGCGCGCGCTCCGTCATCCCCGACGGGTGGCCTGGACCGAGACCGACCGCCACGAGTCGCCCCGGCTCGGCGTCGAAGTCGTCCACCGTCGAGCCGACCTTCTCCTTCGTCTTCTCCCGCTTTTTCGAACTCGAAGCGCCGCACTTCGAGCCGGCCGTCGAGGAGTTCGCCTTCGACGCGGGGGATCGTGACGCCGAGGACCCCGACGTACCCGCGCCGCACTTCGATCCGCTCGGGGAGTCCGAACCGGCCGTTTCGGCGCTCGATGCGGCCGCGGAGTCCGCTTCCGCGATCGAGGCCCCGCACTTCGAACCCGAGGCCGACGGTGACGACCCCGAGGGCTCCGATTCGGCCTCGCCGGTCGTCGCGCCGCAGTTCGATGTCGATTCCGCGTCGTCCGCGTCGGTGTCCGTGTTCATCGTCAGAAGTCGTCGACGTCACGCCCGCCTCGCGGGGTGACGAGGTACGTTCGATCGTCGTTGCGCCAGGTTTTCGTCTCGTGGTTGCCGATGATCAGCGAGGTGCCCATCCCCGAGACCTCGCCGTCGTGGTCCGCGGCCTCGCCGAGCGTCGTGACGACGTGGCCCTCCCCGTTGCGCCCGGCGTCTCCCCTGCCGGCGTCGTTCACGATCGCCACGTAGGCGTCGTCGGTCCGCTCCTCGCGGACGATGTCGACGGCCCGCTCGTAGTTGCGCCAGCAGTTGTAAAGGACGATCACGAAGCCGCTCACCGCCGCCGCGCGCAGCTTCTCCTCGATCTCGTCCCAGCCGCGCCACTTGTCCGACAGCGAGACGGTGCAGAAGTCGTTGCAGAGCGGCGCGCCGACGTTCGCCGCCGCGCCCAGCGCCGCCGTGAGGCCGGGGACGATCTCGATCGGGACGTCGGTTGCGCCCTCCTCCTCGGCCACCGCGAAGACGAGGTCGGACTTGCCGTAGACGGACGGATCGCCGCCGGAGACGTGGGCGACGGTCTCGCCCTCGCGGACGCGATCGAACGCCTCCCGGGCGAGTTCGATCTGCCGGCCCATCGTCGAGCGAACGATCTCCTGCTCGGAGCCGTCCTCGCGGGTCGCGATGCCTTCCTCGTCCGTCCGGTCCTCCGGCGGCAGGGTGCCGTCGTCGCGCAGGAACGCCTGGTAGAGGCTCGAAGCGATCACGCAGTCGGCGGACTCGATGACCGCCCTGGCCCGCTTCGTCGCGTGGTCCGGGAGGCCGGGGCCGATGCCGACGACGTAGAGCGTGCCGTACGCGTCTGGCGTCCCCTCGCCGGCGGCCGGCGACTCCTCGCGGCTCATCGTCCGATCGCCACCGTGACCTCCGTTTCGTACCCGATCTTCTCGAGGACGAGTTCGTGCTCGCGCCCGCCGGCGATCGCCGACGCCTCGGAGACGCCGGGCCACCCGATCAGCTCCTTCGACTTTGAGGGCGTCGGCCCCTCGTACCGCAGGAGCGTCTCCTTCTCGAAGGTGACGACGCCGAGTCCGCGTTCGTCGGCGGCCGCGAGCAGCCCCTCCTCGTCGCCCTTCCGGGTCCCGGTCGCGACGAACTCGACGTCCTCGAAGCCGTAATCCGTCCGTCCGAGGGCCTCCTCCCACGCGGCGAGGAACGACCGCTCGCTCGCGCCGGAGACGCTGCCGGTGCCGATCACGACGCCGCGGTCCTTGTTTCGCCTGAGGACGGTAACGTCGTCGCCCACCAGGACGGCACGGGGGCCGTCCAGGCGAGCGACCGGACCGAGGTCGTCGTCGAGCACGGCGAGGTTCGTCTTCACGGTGGAGTCGCCGTTGACGACGTGGGCGTCCATCGCCTTCGCGCGCGCTTCGACCCCCTGCTTGCCGGCGGCCTCGGAGGCGGTCGTCATCGCCGGAACGGCCCCCATCGACGCCAGGTCCCTCGCAACCTGGTTAGCGCCGTGGTGGCCGCCCGTGATCGGAATCGCCCAGGTCAGCTCCTCGTCGACGACGCAGATCGCCGGGTCCTCCCACTTGTCGTCGAGCAGGTGGGCCGTCTTCCGCATCGCGATGCCGCTCGCCATCAGGCCGACGAAGCAGTCGTACTCGCCCCAGTGCTCCTCGAAGACGTCGCCGTGGTATTCGAGGACATCGACGCGCTCGTAGCGGTCGCCGATTCCCTCGGCGATCTCCTCGGCCGTCTCCAGCTTCCGCTCGAAGGCGACGATCGCGATCTCCGTTGCGACCTCGCCGTCGCTGTCGGGGGTCGAACAGTGACCGCTGCCCGCGCTCGAACCTGCGTCCGCCGTCGAATCGTTTTCGTCAGTGCTCATTCTCAGTCGTCACCCGCTTCCGTCCGGTCTGCGTTTCGCGAACCGCGGTTCGCCCAGTCGCCGTAGAGGAATGACCGCTCGTACCCCGATCCTGTCACCGCGTCGCCGACGACGACGAGCGCGGAGGCGCGGTAACCGGCCTCCTCGACGCGGTCGGCGATCGTTCCGATCGTCCCGACGAGCACGTCCTCGTCCGGCCACGACGCGTGGTAGACCACGGCGACCGGAACGTCGGGGTCGTGGCCGTCGTCGAGCAGCCGCTCCATCGTGTCGCGGACGGCGTGGGTCCCGAGGTAGACGCACGTCGTCACGTCGCCCATGCCGACGAAGTCGCTGACGTGGTCTTCCTCCTCGGTCAGGGTCTTCCCCTGCGGGCGGGTGAACGCCACGTGGTTCGCGACCTCGTTTAGCGTCAGCTGCGTCCGCAGCGTCGCGCTCGCCGCGAACGCCGCCGTGACGCCGGGCACGAAGTACGTCGGGACGCCCTCGTGCTCCAGGGCGTCCATCTGTTCGAGCGCCGCGCCGTAGATCGACGGATCCCCGCTGTGGAGCCGAACGACGGCCTCGCCGTCCTCGTAGGCGTTCCGCATCAGCGGGATCAGCTCCTCGAGGTCCTTCCCGACGGAGTTCACGAGCTCCGCGCGGTCGCAGTAGGCGTCGAGCAGTTCGCTGTTGACCAGCGAGCCGGCGTGGACGACGAGGTCCGCCTCTTCGAGGAGCTCTCTCCCCGTCACGGTCAAAAGCCCCGGATCGCCGGGGCCCGCGCCGACGAAGGGGATCCCCTCCTGGCGGTCGCCCGCGGCGCGCTCAAAAATCCGTCCGTCGGGCTCCTCGCGTCGCCGCGCGCCCCGCGCGTCGATCGCCGCCTGCGGATCTCCCTCCGACGCCGCCGAACCGCCGACCGCCTCCCGCTCGCCGTCGGTCATCTGTGTCCCCCGCAGTCGCCGCTCTCGCACCCCTCGGCGCGTTCGAGTTCGATCGTCCGGTCCGCCCGCTCGGGGTCTCCCGTCCGGTTCGTTCTCCCGCGATCCGCCGCCTCGTCCGCTCGCTCGCGTCTTCCGGTCTCCTCGCCGCCGTCGGCGCGCGATTCGGCGCTCGGGGCTGCCTCGGTGTCCCCGATTTCCTCGGTCTCCTCGGCCTCCTCGGACGACTCCGTCGGTTCCGCGTCGAACGCCGCGGTCGCCGACTCGATTCGGAGATCCCGCCGCTCGGCGTAGGCGAGCGTGTAGTAGTCCCGGTCCGCGATGTCGTCGGGATCGTCGGTGACGACCGTCTCGCCCTGCTCCATGAACAGCCGGCGGCCGTAGCGTACGTCGTACCCCGCCTCGACCAGCCCCTCGTGGGTCGCCGGGGCGTCCGTGACCTTGAACAGGATCATCCTGTCGGGGCCGACTGGGCTCTCCCCGCCGGCCGCTTCGCGGAGGGAGAGCCCGGCGCCGGCCTCGATCTCGACGCCCAGCGCCGTCGCGAAGGCCGTCATCGCGGAGACGCCCGGGACGACTTCGACGTCCACGTCGGGGTGGAACGCCGAGAGCGTCCGCCGGAGGTGGCCGAACGTCGAGTAGACGTTGGGATCGCCGAGCGTGACGAACGCGGCGTCCCCCTCGCGGGCCGCGGGGGCGACCACTTCGGCGGCCTCCTTCCAGGCCCGCCGGAGCTCCTCCTCGTCTCTGGTCATCGGGAAGTCGAGGTCGCCGATCCTCTCCTCGGGGACGTGTTCGAGCGCCACCGACCGGGAGAGCCGGCCGGGCGAGTAGACCACGTCCGCGTTCCGGAGGGCGCGCTCGCCGCGAACGGTCACGAGGTCGGGGTCGCCGGGGCCGAGTCCCACGCCGTAGAGGGTCACCGCGTGACCACCTCTCCGCTCGCGTCCTCGCCGTCGGCGTCCGCCGAGCCGTCTCCATCTTCGACCGCCGAACCGACCAGCACGTACACCGGGTTTTCCGACCGAAAACTGGTCGCCCCGGCGAGTTCGTAGCCGCGGCTCACCTGGAACTGCACGACCTCGTCGAGGAGTTCCCGCTCGCGGAAGGCCTCGACCGCCCGACCCGCGACTTCGAGCCGCGACACGTTCATCACGACGCGTCCGACGCCCGATTCGACCGCCCGATCGAGGACGGCCTCGAAGTTTCGGCTGCCGCCGAGAAAGAGCGCGGTGGCGTCGTCGGGAATCCCCGCGGGGGCTTCGTCGTTCACGAGGTCGACCTCGGCGTCGACGTCGTTGGCCGCGAGGTTCCTTTCTGTGACCCCGAGCCGGTCGGCTTTCCGCTCGATGGCGGTAACCCGTCCGGCCCGGCGCGCCGCTTCGATCGTCACGGCACCCGTACAGGAACCGACGTCGACGAAGTGGTCGGCGGGCCCGAGATCGAATTTGCCGAGCACCACCGACCGCACTTCGGGCTTCGTCGGCCCCGCTTTGGCGTCGTGTGGAAGCGCGATAGCGGACATCGTCCGTGCATCTCCCCCCGCCGGTAAAACAATTTTGTTTGCTGTATAGCAAGTAAGGTTGCTGAAGTGAGGTTGCAGTATTACAAGAACACTTGTTGGCGACCGCCGACAGGTCCGGTTCGTGCTCCGAGGTGCCGGGCCCTGTCCGCGCGCGAGGACCCGAGACGGCTAGTCTACCGTTCTTCGCACCGCCAGCACCGACAGGTCGGAAAAGGGCGTGCCCTCCCTCCCGTCACCGCCGCCGTGCTCCGACAGCTCCGCGAGCGTGAATCGGTGGATCGACTCGTCCTCGTGAGTCAGCTTTTCGAGCACCAGCGCCTCTAGGTCCGGATCGGCTCCCTCCTCCAGCAGGAACCTGGCGACGTCGCCCGGCATCCAGTCGAACGGTCGGGGGAGGACGAGCAGGTGTCGCTCCCCGGCGTCGTCTGCGAGCCGGGCGAAGTCGGCCGCGAGGTCGCCGCTCTTGTGGAGCGTGACGAACGACGCCTCCTCCATGGGCGTCCGGGCGCGGCTCGCCGCGACCTGCAGCGACGAGATCCCGGGGACGATGCGCACCGGCCTCCCGTCGGTCGCTCCCTCGACGGCCCGCTGGACCTTCCCCACGAACTGGTACCCCGAGTGGTTGGGATCCCCCATCGCGACCGCCGCGGCGGTCGCGCCCGCCGCGACGCGCTCTGCGAACGTCTCCAGCACCTCGGCCTCGTCCGCGTAGCCGCACGCGAGTAACTCTGCGTCGGTAAGCTCCTCGACGAAGCCGACGACGGTCGAAAAGCCGACGACAACGTCTGCCTCGCGGATCGCGCGCCGGCCGCGGAGC
Source organism: Halegenticoccus soli (assembly GCF_002844195.1). Lineage (GTDB taxonomy): Archaea > Halobacteriota > Halobacteria > Halobacteriales > Haloferacaceae > Halegenticoccus > Halegenticoccus soli. The sequence goes on along the minus strand of NZ_PEND01000005.1, from coordinate 268,684 downwards.
GTGAGATACTCGAGGTTCCCCGGGCCGATCCCGACGACGTAGACGGGGTATTCCGACGCCTCGACGGCGCTCCCGTTCCCTCGGCCGGTCTCGCCTCCCCGCGGGGCTCGCCGCCCCTCGGCTCCGGCGCCCGCGCCGCCTCTCGGTGGTTCGGGCCGGGCGGCCGCGAACGTCGCCGGATCCGGGCCGGCGTCGAGGTCACAGTCGTCGCTCACGTCGCCTCCGACTCGCCGCCGCCGAGGGCGACGGCGTCGAGGTCCAGTTCGCCCGTTCTGACGTCCTTCGCGACGTGGATCAGTTCGTTCGTGAGCGCGGCCGCGAGGCCGCTCCCGCCGCGGCGGCCCACGTGCGTGATCGCCGGCACGCCGTACTCCTCGCTGACCTCGCGGATCCGCTCGCGGCTCTCCTCGGCCTTGACGAACCCGACGGGGGTCGCGACGACGACGGCCGGGCGGGTGCCCTGCTCGATGCAGTCGGCCAGCGCGAGCGCGGCCGTGGGCGCGTTGCCGATCGTCACGATCGACCCCTCGAACGCGCCGTCCCCGTCGAGTTCGAGCATCGCCGCCGCGGTCCGCGTCATCCCCGTCCTCTCTGCGAGCTCCGTTCCGCACCCGATCGCCTTCGAGACCTCGCAGCCGTGGCCGCGGCCGGTGACCCCCGCTTTCACCATCGTGATGTCGGTGACGACGTCCGCCTCACCGAGCACGGCTCGCGCGCCGGCGCGGACCGGCGCGTCGTCGTCGTTCCCGCTCTGATCCGCTCCGGTGAACCGGAGCAGGTGGTGAAACTCGATGTCGCCCATCGAGTGGACCGACTTCTGGCGGATCCGATCCGCCAGCGTCTCGTCGGGGACGAACCGCCGAACGACGTCCATGCTCGTCTCGGCGATCTCCATCGCGTTCCGGGTCGTCGCTCCCAGATCCGCGTACTCCTCCTCGAACGCTCCGTTCTCAGTCATCGTTCGTCACCCCGATCGCCTCGTTGCTCGTTCGGGCTTCGAGGTCGCCCTCGGCGGAGAGGTTGACGTCGCGCAGCCGCTCGACCGTCGCCTCGTCGGCGTTCCAGAGCCCCCGTTCGACGGCTTCGAGCAGCGTGTCGGTGATCGATTCGAGCGCCCACGGGTTCACCCTGCGCATCCACTCCCGTCGGTCCTCGTCGAGGGCGTACTTCTCGGCGACGTCCTCCCAGAGCCGATCCGAGACGACGCCGGTGGTGGCGTCCCACCCGAGCGTCACGTCGACGGTGGTCGAGAGGTCGCCCGCGCCCTTGTAGCCGTGCGCCTCCATCGATTCGAGCCAGTCGGGGTTCAGCACGCGGGCCCGCATCGCCTTGCGGACCTTCTCCTCGTTGGTGTAGACCCGGACGTCGTCCGGGTTCGAGGAGTCGCCGACGTACGACGCCGGTTCGCTCCCCGAGACCTCGGCCACCGCGGAGACGAAGCCGCCGTGGAACGCGTACCAGTCCGAGGAGTCGAACTCGTCCTGCTCCATCGTGTCCTCCAGCTTGACCGTCGCGTCCACGCTCGACAGCCGCCGTTCGAACGCGTCGTGGGCGTCGCGCACTTTCCCCCGTGACCCCATCGCGTAGCCGCCCCACTGGACGTACACGGAGGCGAGGTCGCCGCGATCCTCCCAGTTCCCCTCGTCGACGGCCTTGTTCGTTCCGGCGCCGTAGCCGCCGGGCTTCGTCGTGAAGACGCGGTGCGTGGCCGCCGCTCGGGCCTCCTGCGCGTCGAGGCCCTCGGCTTCGAGTTCGGCCCTGTCTCGCTCGACGTGTTTCTTGACGTAGTTCATCTCGCGGGGCTCGTCGAGGTCGACGACGGCCTCGACGGCGTCGTGGACGACGCCCGCCGCGGCGGGGAAGGCGTCCCTGAACAGCCCGGAGACGCGCGTCGTCACGTCGATCCGCGGGCGTCCGAGCTCCTCGAGCGGGATCGGCTCCACGCCGTCGATCCGTCCGGCGTCGGTCCACCGGGGCTCGACGCCCATCGCGGCCAGCACCTGGGCGATGGTCTCGCCGCGGGTGCGGACGGTGGGGGTCCCCCAGGCGACGACCCCGATCTCCTCGGGGTACTCGCCGCGCTCGTCGAGATGACGTTCGAGGACGCCCTCGGCGACGTCCCTGCCGACCTTCCAGGCGTGTTTCGCCGGGACTTTGCGCGGGTCGAGCGTGTAGAAGTTGCGCGCCGTCGGCAGCAGGTCGACGCCGCCGCGGGTCGGCGCGCCGGAGCCGCCCGGCGGCACGTACGCTCCCTCCATCGCGTCCGCGGTGCGCGGGATCTCGTCTTCGGCCCCCCGGACGCGCGGTTCGACCTCCTCGCAGACGAACGCCAGCACCTCCCGGAGGTCGTCGTGCGCGCCCGGCTTCGCCCGCGCGTCGCCGATCGTCTCGACGCCGACCACGAGGAGGTTCACGTTCACCTCGTCGTCCGGCCCGGCGTCCCGCTCCGACTCCGGCAGGTCGAAGTCGTGCTCTGCCAGCGTCCGGAGCAGGTCGACGCTCGTCTCGTAGACCTCGTCGGCGGCCTCCGCGTAGGTCATCCCGAGGTCCTCGTCGTACGTGCCGGGCGAATCGAGCATCGCCCGGTAGTCGACCCCGAGAACGCCGGCCACGCTCTCGCGCAGGCTGGGTGCGCCGGGATTTTCGAGGCGCGTGAGCGCCGCGAGGTACTCGACCAGGCGCTCCCCCGCCGGCGGCTCGGACATGGTGTGCAGCCCCAGGCGGATCTGGGTCGTCTTCACGTCCGTGAGGTACTCGTGGACGCGCTCGACGAGTTCGTCGATGGCCACTACGTCGCCGTCGGCCTCGTTCTCGGTCACCCCGTCGCCGTCGGTCTCGTCCTCGCCTCCGTCACTGCCGTCGCTCTCGCCCGCGTCGCGCGCCGTCCCCGCCTCGCTCCCTTCGACGGCCCCCGAGATCCCGAGTTCGACGGCGAGGTCTAGCTCGTCGACGGTTTCCCGGACGAGCGCCTCCAGGTGGTCGCCGTCGTCGGCGCGGGCGTCCTCCATTCCGGCCTCGCGGTACCGGTTCGCCAGCTCTTCGAGTTCGGCGAGCTCGTCGTACGCGCCGGCGTTTCGCATGACTGGCGTGAGGTAGTCGACGACGGCGGCGTACGACCGCCGCTTGGCCTGGGTCCCCTCGCCGGGGTTGTTCACGATGTACGGGTAGACGTTCGGCAGATCGCCCACCAGCGCGTCGGGTGCGCTCCCGCCGTCGAGCCCGACGGTCTTCCCGGGGAGCCACTCGAGGCTGCCGTGGGTCCCGAGGTGGACGACGACGTCGGCCTCGAACTCGTTTCGCAGCCACGCGTAGAACGCGTAGTAGTCGTGGGGCGGCTGCAGATCCGAGTCGTGGTACACCTTCGACGGATCCATCCCGAATCCGCGCGGGGGCTGGACGGTCACGAGGACGTTTCCGAACCGCGTCCCCGGTATCGCGAACGGGCGGTCGGGGACGTCGCCCCACTCCTCGATCACGCGCTCGCGGAAGCGCTCGTCCGCCCCGTCGAACCACTCGCGGTACCGCTCGGTCGGGACGACGTCGACCGACAGGTCGCGGACGTCCTCGGGGGCGACCCACCGATCGTCGAGCGTGAGCTGGGCGGTGAGCGCCTCGACGAGCGTCCGGCCGTCCTCTGGCGGCTCCCGACCGAGTTCGTACCCCCGATCTCGGAGTTCTTCGAGCAGGTTCACGGCGCTCGCGGGCGAGTCGAGCCCGAACGCCGTCCCGATGCCGTCGTCGCTCGGCGGGTAGTTGTGCAGGACGACCGCGGCCCGCTTTTCGGCGTTCGGCGTGTGCCGCAGCCTCGCCCAGTTGACCGCGAGGCTCGTCGCGTGTTCGATCCGGTCCTCGATGGGGAAGTGGTGTTTCGGCGCGCTGCCGATACCCGCCGCGTCGTCGGTGCGCTCCTTACCCGAGATGGGGTGGGTGACGACGTTGCCGTCGAACTCCGGCAGCGCCACCGAGAGGGCGAGCTCGAAGCCCATCACGCCCGTGTCGCTGGCCTCGTACCGCGACCGCGAGCGCATCGTCGTGATCGTCTGGAGCACCGGCACGCCGAGCCGGTCGAGGAAGACGTCCTCCGCGCTCTCGCCCTCGTCGCTCGCGCTCCGGCCGCGCTCGTCCATCGAGAGCGAGAACATGAACGACGAGAGGACGGCGTCGACGACCGGTCGGCCGTCGTCGCCGAGCAGCCAGGTGTCCGTCACCCACTCGGCGTCCTCCTGCTCGTCGCTGTCCGTGGCCGGATTGCAGAAGATCGGCAGCGCGTTCGCGCCCCGCGCTTCGAGCGCACGGACCTGCGCGTCGACGTACCGGACGTTCTCGTGGGTCCAGTGCGACTCGTAGAACCAGATCGCGACCGTCGGCCTGTCGGGATCGAAGGTTCCGAGCAACTCCTCGTACTCGACGCCCGGATAGTCGGGGTGGTAGACGCCCTCCGTCGGCAGCGCGGTCGGGTCGGCGTACTCGAGGTCCGGGTCCCCGTACTCGGCGGCGAGAAACCGACAGAGGTTCTCGACGTTGATCGTTCCGCCCTTCTCCAGGTACTCGTAGGCGAGGTCGCGGTGGGACTCGGCAACCGTCGTGTCCTCGAAGGCGAAGGCGTCCCCCGTCGCCTTCACGACGAGCGGGACGCCCGCCTCGGCGAGCGCCCCCGTCGCGTACTCGTACCCCGGCATGCTGTCCTCGGCCCCGTGGAGCCAGAAGACCGCCGCCGTTGCCCCCGTCAGCTCCTCGACGAACTCGTCGATCGCCGCCTCGCCGTCGAGGTCCGATTCGGACCTGACCGCGAGTTCCACGTCGTCGAGCCGGTCGGCCGCCCGACCGATCGAGCCCAGTTCGTTCTCGGTCGCGGTGTAGATACCGATGCGTGCCATCGAATTTTTAAACCTCTGTTGTATTAGCGCAAGCATGGTTGCAAACGCCGGGGGCAAAAAACTGTCGTCGCTCCCCTTCCCGGCGATCGTCGGGCAGGAGGAGCTCAAGCGGGCGTTGCTCGCCGTGGCGGTCGACGACGACCTCGACGGCGCGCTGCTCGTAGGCGAGAAGGGAACCGCGAAGTCGACCGCGGTGCGCGCGCTCGCGGATCTATTGCCGGACCAGCGCGCGGTCGCGGACTGTCCCTACGGGTGTTCGCCCGACGATCCCCGGCTGCAGTGTGCGGACTGCCGGGAGCGCGAGGATCCCCCGATCGAGTTCCGGTCCGCGCCGCTCGTGACCCTGCCGCTGGGCGCGACGCGCGACCGCGTCGTCGGCACGCTCTCGGTCGAGGACGCGCTGGCCGGCGAGGCCGACTTCGACCCCGGCCTGCTCGCGCGCGCTCACCGCGGGATCCTCTACGTCGACGAGGTGAACCTGCTCGAGGATCACCTGGTCGACGTCCTCCTCGACGCGGCCGCGAGCGGCGTCAACGCGGTCGAACGCGACGGCGTGAGCGTCTCCCACCCCGCCGCGTTCACGCTGATCGGCACGATGAATCCGGAGGAGGGCGACCTCCGACCCCAGCTTCGGGACCGCTTCGCGCTCCGGGCGAGCGTCGAGGGGTGTCGAGATCTCGACGACCGCGTCGAGATCATCGACCGAGCGCTCGACCGACGCGAGGGGGCCGTCCCGGCGAATGCCGCCGTGGACGAACTTGCCCCCGTCGGGGGCGAATCGGACTCCGTCGAGGACGAATCGGACGACGCCGACGAGGTCGACGCCCTCCGAGAACGTCTCGCGGACGCCCGAGACCGACTGAAATCGGTCGAGATCCCCGCGGAGTTCAAACGCGAGATCGCTCGACTCTGTCTCGACGCGGGCGTCGACGGCCACCGCGGCGACATCGCCACGGCCCGCGCGGCCAGGGCGCTGGCGGCGCTCGACGGCCGCTCGTCCGTCATCGAGTCGGACGTCGCCGAAGCCGCCTCCTACACCCTCCCGCACCGGCTCGAAAGTACGCCGTTCGAGGAGACGCCCGACCTCGACGAGCTGCTCGCGGATCGCTTCGGCGACGGAGCCGGCGCGGAAACGGAGGACGGCGACTCGGGGGACGGTAATCGGGGGGACGCGGCCGACGAAGGCGACGGGACGACGGACGACCGCGGATCCGAAGACGGCTCCGACTCCGAAACCGGTTCGGCGGGCGACGATCGGTGCGACCGCGACGGACTCGACTCCGGGGGGAGCGCCGACCACGACGGATCCGACGACGGGGTCGACACCGACCGCGACGCCGGCGACGGGTCGGACCCCTCCCCGGAGTCGGCATCCGACCGTCCCGCGGAGGACGGCGATTCGACCGACGGGCACCGACCCCGGTCGCCGGGTTCGTCCGCCGCCGACCGATCCCACGCCGCGGCGGACGGGGACGACGGCGGCGACGGCTCGGACGATTCCGACGTTGATCCCGGCGACGCGGACAGCGGGGAGAGCGCCGCGCCGCTGATCCCCGGCCGGCGGCGGGCCGACGTCGGCGACGCGACCGCGCCGACGCTCGGAGACCCGCGCGTCGAGAGCGGCGACCCGAGCGGGGGCTCGCGGACGAACGCGTCCCCGAGCGCCGACAACCGGGGCGCGCGCGTCCGCACCGAACCGGCGTCGGGGGAGGGCCCCGTCGACGCCGCGGCGTCCGTTCGATCGGCGGCGAGCCGCGGCGCGTCGCGCGTCGAAGCGCGGGACTTGCGGCGATCGGTCCGGACGGGCCGGGCGTCGGTCGCGATCGTCTTCGTCGTCGACGCCAGCGCCTCGATGCGACCCGCGATGCGGGCGGCGAAGGGCGTCGTCCTCGACCTCCTGCGGGACAGTTACCAGCGACGCGACGAGGTCGCGTTCGTGGCGTTCGCCGGGGACGACGCCGACGTTCTCCTCCCGCCGACGAGGAGCGTCACGCTCGCCGCGCGACACCTCAAAGAGCTCCCCTCCGGGGACCGGACGCCGCTCCCCGCCGGCCTCGAAACCGCCCGGTCAGTCGTCGACGGGGCGGACTCCGACGCGGCCGTCGTGGTCCTCGTCACCGACGGGCGGGCGAACGTGGCGGACGGCGGTCCGACCGGCGCGACGCGCGAGGCGGCGCGCCGCCTCGCCCGAACCGGCGCGGAGGTCGTGGTCGTCGACGCCGGCGACGACTCCCGCGCCGGCCTCACGGGGCTCGTCGCCGCCGAGACCGACGGCGAACTCGCCCCCCTCTCTTCCCTGACGGCGGAAACCGTCCGAACCGCCGCCGACTCGGCCTCGTCCGAACGACGGCGAACCGATCGCCGCGGGTGAGGACGCCGGACCCAGTTCGCCTCGACCGCGAACGGGCACCGATAGTTTTACAACTAGACTTGCGTTACAGAAGATCAGGTTGTATGTCCGCAACTAACGACACCGTCCACGACCGGATCGAACGCGCGCGAGCCGACCTGTCGCCGCCGCAGGTGGCGGCGGGGGTCGCAATCGCGGCGGCGCTCGGCTTCGCGTTGATGTTTCTGCAGGACCCCCTCGCCCACGAGGCGCTGCACAATTTCCGGCACGCGGCCGGGATCACCTGCCACTGATGCTCCTGCGGTACCTCGAACGCGGCGTCGCCGCCGGCGCGATCGCGGGCCTCGGCTACGGCGCGTTCGTGGCCGCCGTCGTCAATCCCTTCGTCGAGCACGCGGAGAGCCTGGTCCACTACGGCCACGGCCACGATCACGCGCACTCGGTCGCGGTCGCGGAAACGACGACGGCCGCCGTCGGCGTCGGAGGCGGCATCCTCTGGGGGATCCTCCTCGGCGGGATGTTCGGCCTCGCGTACTACGTTCTCGAACCGTCGCTGCCGGGTACGGGGACGATGAAAGCGTACGTGCTCGCCGGCGCGGGGTTCCTGACCGTCTCGGTGGTGCCGTGGCTGGTATTGCCGCCGCCGGCGCCCGGAACGGAACACGCCCTCGGAACCGACGCTCGACTGCTCATCTACGTCGCGTTGATGGCGCTGGGCGCTCTCGTCGGGGCGGCGTCGATCCTCGGGTACCGAAGGGCGGCCCCCCGCGGGCGCGCGTTCGCCGTCGCGGTCGCCGCCGTTCCCGTCGCGGTCGTGGTCGTCGCGCTGCCGCTCGCAGCCCCGGCGGGGGCGAACGGCGGGGCGGTCCCCGGCGAACTCGTCGCCGCCTTCCGGGGAGTGGTTGTGTCGAGTCAGGCCGCGCTGTGGGCCGTTATCGCCGCGAGCTACGGGTGGTTGCACCGACGCGCCAGCGGCAGCACCGGTGCGAGCGCGGTCGACCGATCGAGTCTCGCGGACCCATGAAACGGCAAACGAACCGGCAGCGCGATCGGCTCGACGCGCACATTTTCGTCTGCACCAACACCCGCGGCTCCGAGCACGCCTGCTGTGCGGACGCCGACGGCGAGGCCGTCGTCGAAGCAGTCAAACGGTGGCTTCAGGACCGGGACCTGTTCTGGTCGTCGGTGTCGGTCGGCACGACGTCCTGTCTCGGCCTGTGCAGCGAGGGCGGCGCGGCGCTCACGATCCAACCGCGAGACGAGTGGTTCTCGGACGTGCGCCCCGAGGACGTTCCCGACCTCCTCGCCGGCGAGTTCGGGTCGGGCGGCGACCGCTAGCCGGGTAGCCGGGGGACGCTCGGGGTCCGAACGGCGACGAGGTCGCGCCCCGTCACTCCCGCATCGGCGACTCCGACAGGCTGAGCGCGTCTCCGTCCGAGAGCGCCGCCGCGTCGGGGTCCGCGACGTGGCGGCCGTTGCGCATCACGACGAGCCCGCCGGTCAGCGCGTCGGCGTCGAACGCGGGAAACTCCGAGTCGAGCGCGTCCAGCGCGTCGGCGACGGTCGCCTCGTCGAACTCCCGCGCGAGCGAGGACGCTCCGACCGCGTCGCGGACCTCGCCGTAGCAGCGGATCTCGATCTCCATGCTCGGTTCGTGAGCGGCGGGAACGAAGAGCGTTCCGCCGACGCCGCGACAGGAGCATACAAGGGCCGTCCGCGAGAGCGTTCCCGCATGCAGGTGGAATACAACTTCTTCGGCCCGATGCGCGACGCCGTCGGGACGAAGACGGTGAGACGCGAGGTGCCCACCGGAGCGACGGTCGGGGAGGCGCTCCGGGCCGTCTGTGAGGAGTTCGACGGGCTCGAACCGCACCTGTTCGAGGACGGCGACCTCTTGGATCGCGTGACCGTGACGGTGAACGCCCGCAACGTGAGACAACTCGACGGCGCGGAAACGACGCTGGCGGACGGCGACGTGCTCCGACTCGCGCCGCCCGTGGTCGGAGGCGGTCGGTGAACCGCTTCGGATCGACGAACCCGCCGAAATTTCGTTCCCGGACGTCGGAATCCGTGTACCAGTTGCGGCGCACCGCTGCGAAACCGTCGCAAACCACGGCAAACCTCATATATTTTTGACGTCATCAGCGGATATGTTCCCGACCGAGATCGAAACCGACCGCCTCCGACTCGTCCGACTCTGCCGCGAGCGTGTCTCCACGAGAGAACTCTATCAGCACATGAGCTACGAAGCGTCGAACATGGCCGAGATCATCGAATACGTCACGTGGGAGCCGCACCGGACGCCCAAGGACACCGCGGAATACCTCGACGAGGTCGAGGAGCAGTGGAACGAACGGGAGCAGGCGACCTACGTCGTCTACCCCCGGGAGCACGAAACGGGTGCGGGAACGGTCGCCGGCGTCACGAACCTCCATCTCGGTTGGGAACGCCGGACCGGCGAGCTCGGGATCTGGCTCCGCAAGCCGTTCTGGGGCCGCGGGTACTCCGGCGAGCGCGCCGACGCGCTGATGGAGCTGGCGTTCGAGCGGTTGGACCTGGAGTTGGTCGGCGCGGCACACCAGGACGGCAACGAGAAATCGAAGCGAGCCATCGAGAAGTACGTCGAGGCACACGGCGGGCAGTACGACGGCGTCCTCCGAAATTGGATCCCGAAGGGCGGCGAGGTGAGAGACCTCCACCGGTACACCGTTTCGCGCGAGCAGTACCGACGGACGCGACGGTGATCAGTCCGCCCGGGCGTACTCGCCCACCGTCCCGTCCGGAACGGTCCCGTCGGGGTTCCACCCGCGAAGCTCGTAGTACTCGTCGAGCGCCTCCTCGATCCCCGAGAGGTCGTACGGCAGCGAGTCGTCGTCGCGGTCCATCCCGCGCTTGTTGTTGAAGTGCCGTTCGAGTTCGACCACCCGCGCCCCGACCGCCTGCAGCTCCTCGTAGTCGCAGTCGAACAGCTTCTCGTGGGTCTCCTCGGTGACGTGGCCGCTCCCGCCGCCGAACGCGCAGACGATTCCCGAGTCGCGGAACGCGGCGTGGTTCTCCCGCTTCATCACGAGCTCGGGCTTCCCGTCCAGCCCGTCGGGGTCGATCTCGCCGCTGTACTCGACGCGCAGCGTCGTCGAGTACATGTGGTCGCCGCCGCGGTTGGCGACGGCGTAGCTCAGCCCCTGCCCGTGGAGCACGCGCCCGTCGTGGGCGGCGAACTCCATGTCCTTCACCGTGTAGTTGCGCACGCCGAGCTCCCCGGAGGCCCGCGAGACGCCCTCCGCGAGCACGTCGCCGATCCCCTCGCGGCGGGCGATCTTCTCGACCGTCTCGTGGACGAGCTCCGCGTTGCCGAACTCGTCTTCGGACTTGAGGTACGCCGCGACGGCGTTCCCGCAGCTGATCGTGTCCATCCCGTACACGTCGCACAGCTCGTTCGACTTCATCACGTCCACGATGTTCCCGATTTCGAGGTTGCTGCCGAAGGAGAACACGGTCTCGAACTCCGGCCCCTCGGTTTCGAAGCCCGTCTCTTCGTCCCGCGTGGGGAGCTTACAGGCGAACGCGCACATCGAACACGAGCCCTTCTTGTACTTCTTCTCCTCGACCGCGTCGCCGCCGATGTCGGCGGCGTGCTCGAACGAGTACTTCTCGAAGTAGCGGGTGGGAAGCGAGAAGTTGTCGTTGATGAACTCCGTCCCCGCTGTCGTCCCCTGTCGGCGCATCATGTCGTCGGAGGTGGCCGCCTCGCGGTGGACCTCCATCTGCACGTCCTCGGGGAGCCCGACGTCCGGCCGCGAGTCGCCCTCGAAGGTGATCGCCTTGACGTTCTTCGAGCCGAGCACCGCGCCGAGCCCCCCGCGCCCGAACGCCCGGCTCTCGAAGGTCATGACTGACGCGAACCGGACCAGGTTCTCGCCGGCGGGCCCGATGCAGGCGACGTTCTCGGCGCCGAGGCCCCGGTCGGCCACGTGTTCCGTCACTTCGGGGACGGTTGCCCCTTCGAGGTCCGGCGCTTCCTCGAACTCGACCCCGTCGTCGGTGACGTGGACGACGAGGAGTTCGTCGGCCTGGCCCGTGACCTCGAGGACGCTGTAGCCGGCGTCCGCGAAGTTCCGCGAGAGGAAGCCGCCGGCGTTCGCCGACAGGAGGCCGTCCGTCAGCGGCGACAGTCCGGTACAGTTCATGCGCCCGGTGAAGCTCATGTCCGACATCTGCAGCGGTCCCGTCGACAGGTACAGTCGATTGTCGGGGCCGAACGGGTCGGCGTCGAACGGAATTCGGTCGTGTGCCAGCTTCGTGGCGACGCCCCGACCCCCGATGAACGACGCCAGTACGTCGTCGATGTCCGTTTCGCGGGCTTCACGTTCGCTCACGTCCACTGTGAGGAGCGGACCTTTGGCGTGATTCATCGGATTGATACTTGAGAGCGACCCGCATAAACGTACGGGACGCGGAGAGAGAGCTTCGAACCCCGACCGTCGGTCGTGGGAGCGACGAACGACTCCCACGCAGCCGGGTTGGTCGCGTGGCTCGAATCGGTCGGATCGCGCGAACGTAACGATACGTTCGCGCGTCTTCTCGTTCGTGCAACGCGGATCGAGCGAGAGAGAAAAGGCCACTGCGCGTCGATCAGTCCTGGCCGTCGGCGCGGCGGCTATCGGTTGCGGGGGAGCTTCGGCGGGGGCGAAAAGCTATGTGTACGGATACCGTACCACGGCGTACCACACGACGATTCCTATGACTCAGAGTACCGCGGAGGATCTCCAGCCGGCGGACCTCCGCATTCTTCGCGTGCTTCGGTCCCAGCGGGTCGAATACCCGGCGCTGATCGCGAGTCAGACGGGGCTCCACTTCCCGGTCGTCGAACAGCGGTGCGACTACCTCGAAGAGTCCGGCTACATCGAGTCGGTGAGCGAGGAGGTACTCTACCGGATCACCTCCAGGGGCGAGCGATGTCTCGCGGACGCGTGAGCGGTTCGCGGGGGCGTCGGACGTTCGGGCACCGAAGCAGATCGGATCGGATCGCGCCTGTCCGCGCTCGGTGCGGGCTTCTCTCTCTCTCTTCGGGCGATCACTGCCCGGGGCCCGTTCCTCGTACGGCTGTACGTTGACCTCCTCCCGCGCCTACAGTCGCGGGAATCCCACCATGGGATTTCGGGCCGACTGATTCGGTCCTAAGGTTTCGAGACGCATACGTTCCAAGCGTCGCCTGCTGGGTAGCATCGGCTTGGCTGTCTTGCGGGACGGTCAAACGTCCCCCTTCCTCAGCCGAGTCATTGCCACTCGTGTGTTCTCTTGAATGGCTCTCTCCGCTGAGGTAGCGGTCTGCAATATTGAGCGCGGCGTTTACGTCTGCTTGGAACTCCGAAACCCAACACTCCGAGTTGGAACACACGAACGTTGCTTGGTTGGGGCGGTAGCCCTTCTCTCCACAACAGTGGCACGTCTTCGAGGTGTACGCGGGATTCACCGTTTCCACACGAATCCCCTTCTCAGCCGCCTTGTAGCGAATCTGAGCGTACATCTTCGCAAACCCCCATCCGTGAAGACGGCGGTTCATGAATGCACCGTAGTCCATGTTCTCACGGATGTGCGTCAAGTTTTCCAATACCAACACGGGGTTCTCGAACTGGTCGGCGTAGGCGACGACCTCCGACGTGACCGTGTGAAGGATGTGGTCGATGTGTCGCCACAACTCGTCACCGTAGGACTCTGCGATACGTTCGCTTCCGCGTTGCTGAAGGCGTCGGGTTGCCGTGAAGTACGTCTCACGGAGTTGTCGTACTCGCTTACCTTCGTCGTTCCAGAGGTTGGGTACGGTCGGGGAGCCGCGCTCGTCACGGTGACACACCGTTACCAAAGAGGCTTCCTCGATGTCTAACCCAATCGGCGTCTCCGCCGAACTGGTAGTTTCTCGCTCATCCACGTCACGCGTGGCGACGATGTGGAAGTACCACTCGCCGTCACGGTCAAACAACCGACACTCCCCCATCGTCGCGTCTCCGGCATGCAACGCTTCGAGTCACTCCAGCTGTTCGGGATTTGGTTGCGCGGGCACCCAGAGGTGGTAGTCGTCGTGGTGCGGGATTTTGACGTACCACTCGATGGCGTTCTGCGGTTTGTGGTCGAGCTTCGGGCCTTCGTTCGTGAATCGGACGGGATGGTCGTCGTGAAGCTCCTTGGCGTCGTAGCTACCACCACAGAGTTGTGGGACGTACTTCTTGAGCGCGTTCTTCGCGTACCCGCTCAGGTCGTAGTTGACCACCACGTCGTTGGCCGCCGACTGTGTGGTGCAGTTTGTGTTGAACGCGGCTTCGAGCGCGTCTTGGTACGCCTGTTTCGTCTCACAGAGTTTCCGATGCTTGTGGGCGTTCGGTTCCACAAGCTTGAGTGCCAATGTCTCAGTGAGTTCGGTCACTGTTCGCCCTCTTCGTGACGTTGCGAAAACACCAACGGTGTTCTTGCTGGCCAACCAGAACTCATGAGTTCTGGTGACGCTGGATGTATTTTTCGATGGTTTCACTGGAGACGTGTCCCGCTGTTCCTGCGTAGTAGCCGCGTTCCCACTTGATTTTCTCGCCGTCGTTGTCGGCGTAGCAGTGGTTGTATTTCCGTGAGGAAATGCCCTTGAACCAGTTGGCGAGAAGCGACGGAGCGTGTTTCGGCGGGCTACTGACGAACAGGTGAACGTGGTCGGGTTGAACGGTCAGGTCGATAATCTCCAAGCCCTTTGCGTCAGCGATTTCGTGGAGGATGTCTCGCACACGGGTTGCAACGTCACCGACGAGTACCGAGTTTCGGTACTGGGCGGAACAGAGTTCCGCGATGTCCGCAGAACCGTCGGTTCTGCGAGACTTCGGCATCCACACTATGTGGTAGTTGAGGTTGTACGTTGCATGCCGTGTGGTCTTCAGCCGTACTACACACTATGTAGCTATATTATCTCAAAACTACCCTAGACGGTGGTAAATTCAGCCGTGCCATCGTCGGTGGTTGTGTACGCTATTGTCCGTTTGACCCGCGCCTGAAGACGCGGGTATGCGCTCGCACTATGTCTCACGAGTCCCTCCGCGAAAACGACCTGATAGAGCGTTCCAACGGCGAGTTCGTGCCTACGGCACTGGGGGAAGTGAGCGCAGAGGAGGTTACCGCCTTCGAGGGGCGCATCGAGACGGCGTGGGCGCTCGCGCTGTTTGCCGACGCGACCGTAAGGCTCCCGGCGGCTCCGCGTTCAATCAGTCGGGTACGCCCGGTCGAACCGGTCGGGCGGCAATCGAAGCTCGTCGAGGTAGGGCATGTTTTTGACGTTGTAGACGACCTTCATGTTCTCCGTGATCGGCGCGCTGATACAGGATAACCGGACGCCGCGTTCGATCATCTCCGGGGGGAGGACGTTGTCTATGTATGTTTCCGCCTCGCCCTCGACGACCGCGACCGCACAGTTCGCGCACGCCCCTCCCCGACAGGCGTACGGCCACGCGAATCCGCGGTTCTCGGCGGCTTCGAGGAGGGACTCGCGCGGCCGCACCAGAATTCGACCGTGGTCGGCCGGATCGAGCCCCGCAGCGGACGCTTTCTCGAAGAGGTCCTCGTCGTCGAGGTCCCAGCCGTACTCCTCGAGGACTTCGTAGTTCACGTACTCCACCTGTAGCCCCTCTCGCCGGCGCTGCTCTTCTACGCTCTCGGGGTCGTCGGCGTACTTCCCGTTTCGGTCTCCCGTCCGGATCTCCTCGTACGCTGCTCGGACTAGCCGAAACTCCTTCTGGGAACCGCCGTGATCCGGGTGGGCCTGCTTCACCCGCTGCCTGTACGCTTGCTTGATCTCCGCGTCGTCCGCATCCGAGTCGATTCCTAGAACGTCGAACGGGGAATCCACACGTACCGCTAGGGGATCGCGAACATAAATCCCTCTGCCCTCGGGGGACAGTGCGACGCGGGGTACCGCCGTGGGTGAGCACTCGAAGGGGGTCGAGACGACCGAAACTACTTGGATCGACAGCCACCGAAGAATGAGCTGAACGCGACGCCGGTGGAGAACGCACTTGATTCTATTGGACGTCTGTACCGGAATTATGCTATTTTCATATATATAATTATATTTGCGATTAATTAATGATTAAATACCCTCTCTGGTCTAACGATATGTCTGCGTGGCGGTCTCGCAACCCCACGGGGTCTAGGTGCGTCGTAACGGGGTCTCTCCGCGGAGTCGGTACGGCCGAGAGTGGTAGCGAAACGTCTTCGGCTCGGAGGCCGGAGAGCGCGTTGCGCGTCAGTTGCCGCGGTGAAACCGCGAGTCGCGCGTTTCGGCTCCGCACTCGCGGCAAACTGCCGTCCGCACGGGCGCCCGGGCGAATTTGACGTTTTCGGGAGCCACCTCGACCTCGTTCGTCGTCTTCTGGAGCGCGAGTTTGACAGAGAATCGAGCGGAAGCCCACGACTTCAGTCGTGGGTCTGAGCGGACAACTCGGCCACAACCACCGACGGTGGCCCGGCCGGGGTCTCAATGGAGACAATACACTTATGCTTGTTCACTGTCTATCTACTGCCAATGCCTCGCGGATACAGCAGGGAACGGACCACAATCCACAACCTGCACTACCACTTCATCTGGTGTCCGAAGTACCGCAAGGCAGTGCTCACCGACGAGGTGGCCAACCGGCTCGACGCCCTCATTCACGACAAGGCGGACGAACTCGGCGTGGACATACTCAGTTTGGCTATCCAGCCCGACCACGTTCACCTGTTCATCGAGGGCAATCCGAAACTCGCACCGAACAAAATCATCCAACAGGTCAAAGGCTACTCGTCGCGCGTTCTCCGCGACGAGTTCGGAAGTATGGGCCTGCCGTCGATGTGGACACGAAGCTACTTCGTGTCCTCTGCCGGTGTAGTATCGGACGACGTTATCGAGGAATACATCGAGGCTCAAACCGGCCAATGAAGCGCATGAACACCTTCCGAGTCGTCCCCCGGTCGGACGCGGACGAGAAGTGCCTCCGGCGGGTGTTGGACGCTTCGGCGAGTCTCTGGAACCAGTTAAACTATGAGCGTCGGCAGAACTTCACCGACCCGGACATCAACAAATCCGTCTGGGACACCACCGACTACCGCAAACAGTACGTCGGCGTTCTCGGAAGCGCAACGGCCCAACAGGTGATTCGGAAGAACGACCAAGCGTGGCGTTCGTTCTTCAAGCTCAAGGAATCCGGCGAAGCGAACGGGCTTCCCGACTACTGGGGCAACGAGGAAGAAGGCCGCGACCTCCAGTCGTACATCCGCAACGATATGTACCGGCTTCGGTGGGCGACCGGCAACAGCAACCAGTCGATACTCGAAATCTCGGTCGGCAAAGACCTGAAAGACGAGTTCGACATCGGACACCGCGAACGGCTTCGCCTCGAGGTTCGGGGGGAACCGAAGTGGACGGGCGACCAGTGCCAGCTCGAACTGTTCTACGACGAGCGTTCCGACCAATTCAGGGCCATTCAACCTGTCAAACACTGTTCTCGGCAGGACACACCATTAGCCGACGAAACGGCTGCTCTGGATGTAGGTGCGAACAACATCGTCGCGTGCAGTACGACTACTAGCAAACAGTTCCTGTACGAAGGCAGGGACTTGTTCGCCCGCTTCCGCGAGACAACGGAACGAATCGCCGAGTATCAGGCACTCGCCAAAGCCGACGAAGGCCGATACAGCACCCGCCGTATCCGACGGTTGTATCGGAGCCGAACCCGACGGCGAGACCATGCGATGGACGCGCTCGCCAGAGACCTCATGGAGCGCCTACACGCCGACGGCGTTTCGACGGTGGTCGTCGGCGACCTCACGGGCGTCCTCGACACGCATTGGTCGGTCGAAGCGAACGCGAAAACGCACAACTTCTGGGCGTTTCGCGCGTTCCTGAACCGGCTGGCGTACACCGCCGAGGAATACGGCATGGAGGTCGAACCCCGGTCGGAAGCATGGACCTCTCAAGAGTGTCCCGACTGTGGCGAGCACGACAAGACGGTCCGCCACAGCGATACGCTCACCTGTCCGTGTGGCTTCGAGGGCCACGCAGACCTCACCGCGTCGGCGACGTTCCTGAATCGAGACACGAACAGCGAAGTAGGGGCGATGGCACGTCCCGTGCGCCTCAAGTGGGACGCCCACCAGTGGGCAGAGTCATCACACTCTCGTCTCAACGAGGTTCGCACGCACCAGCAAAAGACCTTCGTCGGCGGATAGACCCCGACCGAAGGAATCCCACGACTTCAGTCGTGGGAGGATGTCAACCGATAGGGCCTCTCAGCGCCACACTCGTGACAATACGTCCACGTTTCGTCCAATCGACGGTCATCTGTTTGCAACGGTGATCCCTGCCTGTGCGCTTATTTTTCTGCTCGACCGGTGCCCCGTCTTCTGTGCATTTCTCCTGCGCCGTCCTCTCGCCAGCGGCGGGACGTCCGCCGACCGGGACGGTCCCAGTTCGACGCCTTTCATTAGGAAGGAGCGACGCCCAGAGGAGACCTAAGGCGTTTTTCTGAACGATTGCCTTCAGTAATCTGAGTATTCGTTACAGGGGACATCTGGGACGAGAACACCCGTTCGTCGGGTCCTGAACGGCGACTCGGGGCGAATCCTCGAGTTCTCGATCGAGGCTACTGCGGAGAGAACGTCGAGGAAGGTCGCGCGCATCGAGGACCCGCTACTCGGTCGAAGAATCCGGGTACAGCGTTCATCGGAACGGGGCCGTTTTGCTTTCACCCCTCCACGCGATCGAGCCACGCTCTCACGGGGACTGGAAGGCTCCGGAGCGCGACGACCTTCGCCTCGCGGTCGTACTTGATCGCGCCGAGAGCGGCGAGTTTCGGCAAAGAACGATGGTGCAGCGACGGAAGGACGCGGTCCGGCGTATCGCGGGGCATATCGACGTTTTCGGACTCCCCTGCGAGTGCCGCGACGCGGTTCGCGAGTTCGTTTACGGGAAGATCGGCGTTCGCCCCGTGGAGCGCAGAGAGAACGGCGCGCCGCTCCGGAGTCGCCAGAATGGTCGCGCCGGTCGCGATTGACCGGGCGGGAACCGCGGGATCGCAGAGAAACTCCCCGAGGGCACCCCAGCCGCTCGGATCGACGCTCGGTTTGAGCCGAACAGTGCTCCGGGTCGCGTCCCACGAGACGACCCCAGCGTTTCGTAACTTCGGGAGGTGAGTATGGTGAATCGAGGCGAAAACGTGCGCGAAATCCTCCGAAGGGATCTCAGCGGGCGGCCTGTCCCGCTCGCGAGCGGCGACCCGCGCTGCGAGGTCGCGCTCGGAGATCGGGCGCGTCCTCGCGGTGAGCGTCTCGAGAAGCAGTTGCCGACGCGGGCGGGCGAGAAGCTCACACACGACGTCCAGAGAGGGCGTTTCGGTCCGGTCGGAGGCTCCGATCGGTGTTCCATTCATGGGCGTACGTTTCGACGAGCAACTATCCACCTACCGCCTCAACGATTGCGTTCAATAGTTTGATACGGCCGATCGTTTGGGAAACGGCGTGCGGTAAGCGACGGCGTTCGGGGTGCTCTCCCCGATCCCCCAAGTTGACTACTCCCTCAGCGGTCGTGGCTCGGTAAACAACGCCCCGAAGAGCTTCTTTTCCGCGAGTCGGACGTGCTGGTGGAACGTGGAGGGACTCACCCCGAGCGAGGCGGCCACCTCCTCGCCGGAGCTATCCCGAGGCCACTCGAAGAAGCCCGAGTGAAAGGCGACCTCTAAGGCGGTCCGCTGGTGGTCGGTCAGGTCCTCCGTGAACGTCCGTTCGATCCGTTTCGGAGCCTCATCGGTGCGGGCGATCTGTCGACGCGTCACCATCTCGATCTCGGGATACGCGCTCTGGACCGTGCGGGTGACGTCTCTGACGTCGACGGACGGAGGGAGGTGAATGGTCATGTGGTAATCACCGTCCTCGATCGTCGCTTCCTTGACGTAGCCGCCGTGCGACGCGACGGCCGAAACCACGGGCGGCTTCGAGAGGCGCAGCTCGAACGTGGTGTCGCCGAACCGTCGGCTGAGGATCGTCACGTCCTCCCAGTGGGGGAGGCGCTCGACGAGCGTCTCTAGGGCGTCTACCGCGTCCTCGGTCGCGGTTCCGTACTCGAGGTACGTCCCGCCGCCGACGGGCACTGTTCGGTCGAGGGTGATCGTTCCGTCCGCTGTCGCCCGGACGTCGATCGCGTCGAAGACGTCGCGGAGACGGAACTCGACCTCGACGACGTCGTCGCTCATCAGCGCCCGCTTGCGCTCGACCGCCGCGATCGTGTGGCCGACGATTTCCCCTAACTGGTCGATTACTTCCCGCTCTTCGCCTGTGAAGGCGTCCGTCCGGCGGGCATACACGCCCAAAATCCCGTAGAGGGCGTCCTCGTGGACGATCGGGACCACGGCGACTGATCGGTACCCGTACTTTTCGGCGTACTCGCGCCACGGTTCGAAGTCGGGATCGGCGAACACATCCTGGCTGACCTGCGTTTTCCTCGTCCGAACGGTCCTGCCGACCGGCCCGCGGCCGGTCGGCTCGTCCGACTCGACCGAGAGCGGGATCTCGTCGAGGTAGCCGTCGACGCCGGCTTCCACCCGCGGCCGGATCGATCGCTCCTTCGGATCAACTTCGGCGATCCAAGCGAACCGGTACGAGTCCGACGCGGCGAGTCGCTCACAGACCGTCCGCTCGATCTCCCCGCGGGTCGACTGTCTGACGAGCGCCTCGTTGATGTCGCGGACGACGCCGTTCAGGTTGTTCAGCGCCGCGAGCCGCTCGCGCTGGCGGTCGAGCTGCCGCTCCCGGCGCTTCCGATCCGTGACGTCGCGGGTTACGCCGACGCGCCCGTACCGCTCGCCGTCGACCCGGTACGGGCCGAATTTCGTTTCGGTCGGAACCGTCTCGCCGTCGGCCGTCCGGAGGTCCAGTTCGACGGACGCCTGCTCGCGCTCGCCGGCTACCATTTCCTCGTTCAGTCGACCGAGCTCCTCGTTCGTCGTTTCGCTGTGGACGCGCGACGCGTGCTCGCCGAGCAGCTCCTCGGGATCGTACCCGAGCATGGATGCGTAGGCGTCGTTGACCAGCGCGAACCGGTCGTCCTCGTCGACCGCGTAGACGCCGTCCCAGATCGTCTCGACGATCCGCTCGTACTGTTCGAGCTCACGCTCGCGCCGTTTCCGATCCGTGACGTCCTGGGTCATGACCATGCCGGCGAACACCTCTCCGTTCTCGTCCGTCACCGGAAGCGTCCACGCCTGGAACTCCCGGTCGTTCCACTCGAACTCGTACGAGTTCGTCTCGCCGTCGAGCGCGGCGGCGTAGCACCGTTCGACCAGTTCACGCGTCTCCGGATCGGGAGCGAGGGTCCCGATTCGACGCCCGACGAGTTCGCGCGTCGGAACCTCGTAGTCGTCGAAGATGGCTCCTTCGAGCAGGGTGTACCGTAGCTCCTCGTCGAACAGCGCCACGGCCCCGTTGGGAAAGTGCTCGGCGAGTGTTCGGTAGCGCTGCTCCGATCGTTCGAGCGCTCGTTCGCGCTCCTTGCGCTCTGTCACGTCGCGGAAGTACACGGAGAGCCCCGTCTCTGACGGGTACGCGCGGACTTCGAACCAGGCGTCGAGCGGGGGGTAGTACGCTTCGAAGCTGACCGACTGTTGCGTGATTAGCGCCTGCTCGTATCTCTCCTGGAAGGTCGAGCCGACGGCCTCGGAGAACTCCTCCCAGACGCTATTGCCGAGCAACTCCGCTTCGGTCTTCTCGAGGAATTGTTCGGCGCGGTCGTTGACGTAGGTGAACCGCCACTGTTCGTCGAGCGCGAAGAACGCGTCGTCGATCCGCTCGAACACCTCGTCCAGCTCGCGTTTGAGGTCGTCGCGCTGCCGTTCCAACCGGCGGGACTGGTTCTTGAATTCTGTGATATCGTCGACGCTGACGACGACGCGGTGAACGTCGTTTCCATCTCGTTTCATCGGGATGGCGGAAACGGAAAACCACCGTCGCTCGCCGGTGGGAAGCTCGATTTGCCCGCGCCAGCCGTGAACTGGCTCGCCGGTGGCGAAGATCCTCATGTACGGACGGTCCTCCGGAGGAACGTACCTCCCGGTTTCATCGTAGAGGTCCCAGAGTCCCACTTCGTACTCGTCTCCGCGTGCACTCTCCGCTAAGTATTCGTCGAAGAGCCGATTCGATCTGTCGATCTCACCGTCGGGCGTAATCACGCTGACTCTCACCGGTACCGCATCCAGGATCCGCGCCGTGAGGGTACGCTCGCGCTGAAGCTTCTCGGTGGCGGCTTCGGGATCTGCTTTCGCAGCGCGATCGGCGGGGACGCGCCACCAGACGCGACCGCGAGCCCCGACCTTCTTCGTTCGAATGTCGCCCTGTTCGACGAGCTCTGCGAGGCGATCGTACGCGGCCCGCCGCCCGCAGCCGAGCGAATCAGCGACTTCGCTCGTCGTGAGCGGAGCGTAGGGGGATTCGGCCCGTGTAAACACGGCGAGCGTTTCGGTACGCGTATCCTGTGCCGAGCCTCCGGAACCCATGGTAGTGCCGTGGCTCGCATCGGTACTAACGGTTCCGTTGACGGAGGAAGGGGACCGTCTCGAATCGCAGCTGGTGGTAGCAATCGGCGGTAACGTGAGCCCGCTCGCTTCGAACCTGAGCGGGAACCGCGCGCGCTTCGAACCGTCTCCGCTGTCGCCGTCGAGCGCAATCCGGGACGCGCGAACGTGAGAGTTCCTCGCGGGCTGCTCTTTCTCTCAGCACCCTTATGCGCTCGGTCGGCGTACGGATAGCATGAGCGCGGCGAGTGGCCGGACCGTGAATGAGCGCGAATCGGGACCGGAATCCGGCCGCCGGACGCTCCTGTTGTTCGTCGTCGCGTCGGTGACCTTCGGCACCGCCTTCGTCGGCATCAAGGCCGGTCTGGGCGATCTCCCGCCGCTGCTGTTCGCGGCGCTGCGGTACGACATCGGAGCGGCCGTCCTCCTCGCGTACGTCTACTCGCGCGGCGGTTACTGGCGGCCGCACACCCGCAACGACTTGCTGGCGGTCGTGATCGCCGGCTTCTTTCTCTCGGGGCTGAACGCCGCCCTCCTCTTTTCGGGCCAGCGATACCTCACCACGGGGACCGCCGCCGTCATATTCAGCCTCGTCCCCGTTTTGGCACCGCTGTTCGCGCTGGCGTTGTTGCCCGAGGAGCGCGTCGACTTCGTCGGAATGGTCGGTATTCTGCTCGGATTAGTCGGAGTGGCAGTCATTGTCGGGGTGGACTCGCTCTCCGCGACCGGTGGGAGGACCGCTCTCGGCGTCGCTCTGGTCGGGGGTGCCGCGGTCGCAGCGGCGCTCGGGAGCGTTCTCCTGCGCCGGACTGACCGTTCGATCCCGGGTCTCGGCATGACGGCGTGGGCGCTCGTGCTGGCCGCCGGAGTAGTCCACATTCTGAGCCTGCTGGTGGGCGAGTCGCCTGGCGACGTCACGCCGACGCTCCGGGCGCTCGTCGCCGTCCTCTGGGTCGGCCTGCCCGCGACAGCGCTCGCCTTCCCCGCGTACTACGGCCTGATTGACCGTGCGGGGCCGGTTCGGGCGAACCTCATCAGCTACTCGGTACCGCTCGTGGCGACGGGCGTCGGCGCCGTCGTCCTCGGCGAGACGGTCCCCGTCCGGACCGCCCTCGGCTTCGCGGTCATCGTCGTCGGCTTCGCACTGGTCGAACGACGCAACCTTCGGTACGAGTTCCGGAGACTGCGGGGGGTGCCCGTCCCGCCCGATCACGACGATGAGCACATCTGTGAATCCGCCCCGCGGGGATAAAGCGAAGCCTCGGCCCGGAAACGCCGCTATCGGCGGAACATGAAAACGACGGAGTAGCCCGTGAGCGCCGACACGTTCGTGAGGCCGGGCTGTCGTTTCGTGCTCTGAGTCCTCCGATCAATCGAGTCGCTGGACTGTCCTCCTGTGCGGGCCGTTCGGCGGTCTCGATTGCCGCTCTGTGTGAACCGTCGTGCGCGACTCGCGGACCGGAACCCGCGTTAGCGGCGTCCACTCCCGTCGGTACTGCCGGTTCCGTTGACGGAATCACACTGTTCGCCGAGCGCCCGACTCGCGGGCGAATCGCGGGCACTCGTCGGCCGGCGGCGTCAGCGACCGGAACCCTTCCCCGGGGGGACTCTACGACCCCGTCGACGCTCCGCCGGCCGCCTGTTCGGCGATGGCTTCGGTGATGACGTCCAGGCCCGCCTCCGCCTGTTCGCGGGTCATCACGAGCGGCGGGAGGAGCCGCAGCACGTTCCCGTGGCGGCCCGCGGTCCAGACGAGGACGCCGCGCTCGTAACAGTACTCCTGGACCTCCTTCACGGCCGCCTTGTTCGGCTCGCCCGCGGCGTCGACGAACTCCGCGCCGATGAACAGGCCCTTTCCGCGGACTTCTTCGAGATACGGCGAATCGGCCATCGCATCCGTCAGGCGCGAGCGGATGTACTCGCCGAGGTCGACGGTGTGCGACAGGAGGTCGTGCTCTTGGATGTACTCGATAGCGCGGACGCCGCCGCGCATGGCCGGGACGTTCCCCCGGAACGTCCCGATGTGGCCGCCGGGACCCCACGTGTCGAGGTCCTCGTGGTACATGAGCGCGCCCAGCGGCAGCCCAGCGCCGCCGACGCCCTTCGCCATCGGGACGGCGTCGGGCGTGACGTCGTACCACTCCGAGGCGAACCACTTGCCGGTCCGACCGAAGCCGCTCTGGATCTCGTCGACGATCAGCGGGATATCGTTCGCCTCCGCGAGCTCCTTCAGCCCCCGCAGAAAGCCCTTCGGCGGGACGACGACGCCGCCCTCGCCCTGAATCGGCTCGACCCAGATGCCGGCGGGGTTCGCCAGGCCGCCGTACGGGTCTTCGAGCGTCGATCGGACCTCGGCGAGGGCGCGCTCCGCGAGTTCGTCCTCGTCGCCCCCGTCCCAGAACGCGTAGGGGTACGGGACGTGGACGACGTCGGGGAGCAGCGGCGTGTAGTGCTTTTTGTACTTCTTCCCGCTCGTGAGGCTCAGCGCGCCGGACGTGCTCCCGTGGTACGATCCCTTGAACGCGACGAGCCCGTGGCCGCCCGTGTTGTACTTCGCGAGCTTGATCGAGGCCTCGATCGCGTCGCTGCCGCTCGGACCGCCGAAGACGACGCGGTTGTGGTCCTTCAGCTTCCCGGGGGCGATCTCGTTGAGCTTCTCGATGAACTCGATGCGCGCCTCGGTCGGGAAGTCGATCGTGTGGACCAGCCGCTCGGTCTGGTCGTGGATCGCCTCCAGTACGTACGGGTTCGAATGGCCGACGTTCAACACGCCGATGCCGGCGAAAAAGTCGAGGAAGACGTTCCCGTCGACGTCGCGGAGCGTCGCGCCCTTCGCCTCGTCGAGGGCGATCGGGACGCTCAGCGGGTACGCGACCGCGCCGCTGTCGATCTCCTGTTGCCGCCTGAGGAGCTTCCGGGAGTTCGGCCCCGGGATCGGCGTCTCCATCCGCGGCGCGTCCTCGAAGTGAAGTTCGTGTATCGGCGGACTTTCGCTCATACGGTTCCCTGTACGGTCGGACACATATAGATTGTCGTGCGTCCCGAATAGACTCGATAACCGGAACCGAGTCCGGATATCCATCCGATAATCTCAACATCGTACCAGTATTTCGACTGGCGTCGCGGTGGCAGCACAAGCTATTTGCCCGGTTCGCGCCATCGGACACGCATGGTAACAATGGACATAAACTGCGACATGGGCGAGAGCTTCGGCAACTGGACGATGGGACGCGACGCCGAGGTGATGCCCTACATCACGTCCGCGAACGTCGCCGGCGGCTTCCACGCGGGCGACCCGCACGTGATGCGCGAGACCGTCGCCCTGGCGGCCGAACACGGCGTCGGCGTCGGCGTCCACCCGGGGCTGCCGGACCGGATGGGCTTCGGTCGGCGGAAGATGGACGCGACGCCCGAGGAGGTGAAAGATTACGTGGTCTACCAGCTCGGCGCGCTGTCGGCCTTCGCCGCGGCCAGCGGCGCGTCGGTCCAGCACGTCAAACCGCACGGCGCGATGTACTCGATGCTGTCCGAGAGCCCGGAGCACGCCCGCGCCGTGATGGAGGGGATCCAGGAGGTCGATCCGGATCTCGTCTACCTCGCCACCGACGCGCGCATCTACGAGGTGGCGCGCGAGTTCGACGGTCTCAGGGCCGTCTTCGAGGGGTACGTCGACATCAGGTACCGACGGGACGGGAGCCTGATCGTCGAAAAGCAGATGCGGCCGAAGGACCCCGAGGAGGTCGCAGCGCGGTTCGTCAGCATCGCGACGGAGGGGACGGTGGAGACGGTCGACGGCGAGACGATCGAGGTTCCGGCCGAGAGCGTCTGCGTCCACGGCGACGGCCCGAACGCGGTCGAACTGCTGGAGGCGATTCACGAGGCGGTCGACGAGCACGACATCCGGCTCGCGCCGCTCTCGGAGATCGCCCGCGGCGACGCCGACCGACGGTGAGTCGATCGGACGTACGCCGTCCTCCCGCGGTTGTCGTTCGAACGCGCTCCGGGAACCACGAACTGTTTTGGTCGCCCCTTCGAAAGAGGGGTCCATGGACGAGCGCGACATCGAGATCCTGAAGGCGATGTACGAGGTGGGCGACCCGAGCCCGAAGCGCATCGAGGAGGAGACGGGCATGCCGAAGTCGACGGTGCACTACCGCCTCAGCAAGCTGCGGGAGGACGGCGTGCTCACGAACGACTTACACGAACTCGACCGCGAGAAGTTCGGTCTCGGCATCACGGTCATCTCGGAGGTGATGGCGGAGTACGAGCAGGGCTACCACGAGATCGTCGGCTCGAAGCTCAGCGAGATCGAGGGGGTCTGCGAGGTGTTCTTCACGATGGGCGACACCGACTTCATCGTCGTCGCCCACCTGTTCGACCGGGAGGGCGTCGAGTCGCTCGTCGAAGCGTACGAGTCCATCGACGAGGTCGAGCGGACGAGCTCGAAGTTCGTCATCACGACGATCAAGGACGAGACGAACCCGCTGCGGACCTACCGGCTCGAAACGCTGCTCGAACGCTTTTCGTCCGATTGAGCGGAGGAATCGGCGCGGATCCTTTTGCGATTCGGTCCGGTCCAGCCCAGTCCGGCCCGATCCGCCCCGGGTCACCGTCGCGCGCCGGTCTCTTCGGCCCCCGCGTCGTCCAGGGTGAAGTCGTCGTCGACGAACCGGGTCGTGTGCTCGCCCGCGACGAAGCGACGGTCTTCGAGCAGCTGTCGGTGGAAGGGGATCGTCGTCGGGATGCCCGCGATCTCGCACTCCGAGAGCGCCCGCTTCGACCGTTCGATGGCCTCCCGCCTGTCCTGTCCGGCCACGACGAACTTCCCGACGAGCGAATCGTAGAACGGTCCGACGGCGTCGCCCTCGTCGACCCCGTCGTCGACGCGGATCCCGATCCCCCGCGGCGGCCGATACACGTCTAGCTCGCCCGGCATCGGGGCGAAGTCCTCGAACGGGTTTTCGGCGTTGATCCGGAACTCGATGGCCGCCCCCCGCGGCTCGACCGCCTCCTGCTCGAAGTCGAACGACTCGCCGGCCGCGACACGGAGCTGCCACTTCACGAGGTCGAACCCCGTCCGAACCTCCGTCACCGGGTGCTCGACCTGGATGCGGGCGTTCACTTCGAGGAAGTAAAAGTCGCCGTCCTGGTAGAGGAACTCCACGGTGCCGGCGTTCGCGTACCCGGCCTCCTCGACGCCCCGGCGGGCCGCCTCGCAGAGCCGCTCGCGCTCCGCCGGCGAGAGCGCGGGGCTCGGCGACTCCTCCACGAGCTTCTGCTGTCTGCGCTGGACGCTGCAGTCGCGCTCCCAGAAGTGCCGCACCTCCCCGCGGGCGTCGCCGAGCACCTGCACCTCGATGTGGCGCGGGGATTCGAGGTACTTTTCGACGTACACGTCGGGGTTGTCGAAGTACGCCTCCCCCTCGCGCCGCGCGCTCTCGAACCGCGCGTCGACAGCGTCGGGCGATTCGACGACGGCGAGCCCCTTGCCGCCGCCGCCCCCGGCGGCCTTGATCGCGACCGGGTAGCCGTGTTCGTCGGCGAACGCCCGGACGGCGTCCGGGTCGGTCACCGCGTCGGTCGTGCCCGGGACGATCGGGACGCCGGCGTCGCGCATGAGGGATCGGGCCCGCGTCTTCTCCCCCAGCGCCTCCATCACGTCGCTCGACGGACCGATCCAGGTCGCGTCGCTCTCTTCGACCCGACGAGCGAAGCCGGCGTTCTCCGCCAGGAAGCCGTATCCGGGGTGGATCGCGTCCGCGGACGCTTCGGACGCGACTTCGAGGAGCCGGTCCTGGTTGAGGTAGCTCCGCGCCGCGACCGGCGACCCAACGTTGTACGCCTCGTCGGCCTGTCTGACGTGCTTTGCGTCCCCGTCCGCGTCGCTGTGCACCGCGACCGCCTCGACGCCGAGTTCGTGGCAGGCCTGCACGACGCGAACGGCGATCTCGCCCCTGTTCGCCACCAGTACTTTGTCGAACACTGTGCTCTCCGGTTCGCGAAAGAGTGGCATATAGGTTAGGAGCCGTCCGAGATGTCGAACTCGGTTCGACTCTCCGGCCGTTTCTCGATCAGCGTCTACCGAACGCGCCTCGCCCCCGTCTCGGCTCCGCTCGATTCCGTCCTCGCGGACGGTTCGGACGGCGTCCCAAATTATCGGGGCGAGCGCTACGTGATCCGCTTCGAGAGTGTGTTGTCGGACCACCACCGGCAGCTATACGTAAGCCGGGTGAGAATCGTTCGCGTATCACATGACGGACCAGCGCATCGAACGGGTGTCGCTGCCCAAACCGCGGTACGAGTTCGGCGCGGACGACTACGTGTTCGTCGAACTCGACCAGGCGATGAGCTTCGACGCCAACTTCCAGGCGATGGCGGTCACCCAACAGATACGAGAGCGCGATCCGCCGGGGCTGATCGAGATCTGCCCCGCGAACGCCTCGTACATGATCCACTTCGACCCGGACGAGATCGGCCCGAGAGCCCTCGTCGAGGAGCTCAAGGAGATCGCCGCGGCGACCGACCTCTCGGAGTACCAGTGGGAGACGCGCGTCGTCGACTTTCCGGTGCTGTACGACGACGAGTGGACCCGCGAGACGCTGATGCGGTTCCGCGACAACCACCAGGACCCCGACTCGACCGACCTCGAGTACTCGGCCCGCATCAACGGATTCGACGGCGTCGAGTCGTTCATCGAGGCTCACGCGGGCGCGCCCCACATGGTGACGATGGTCGGATTCGTGCCGGGGCTCCCGTGGTGCTTTCAGATGGTCCCCCGCGACCGGCAGATAGAGGTGCCGAAGTACGTCCAGCCGCGGACAGACACCCCCGCCCGCGCGGTCGGCTTCGGGGGCGCGTTCACGGCGATCTATCCGGTGCAGGGGGCGGGCGGCTATCAGCTCTACGGGCGGACGCCCCTGGAGGTGCTCGACGTCGAACAGCGGCTTCCGGACTTCCGCGACTCGATGGTGTTCCCGAACCCGGGCGACGTTCTGCAGTTCCGACGGATCGACCGCGACGAGTATGACGCCATCCGCGAGGAGGTCGAGGCGGGGACGTACGAGTACCGCATCGAGGAGGTCGAGTTCTCGCCCGAGCGGTTCTTCGAGGATCCGACCGGGTACAACGAGCGGCTCACGGAGGTGTTGTACGCGTGATCAGCGTCGAGAAGCCCGGCGTCCTGACGACGGTGCAGGACGTCGGCCGCGACGGGCACTACCACATCGGCATGCCGCCGTCCGGGGCGATGGACCAGTACGCCCACGCCGCCGCAAACTACCTCGTCGGCAACGACGCCGACGCGGCGACTCTCGAGATGACCTACCAGGGGTGCGATCTCCGGTTCGGCGAGGATGCCGTCGTCGCGCTCGCCGGCGCGGACATGACGCCGACGCTGAACGACGAGCCGATACCGACGTGGGAGGCGGTCGCGGTCGAGGCGGGAGACGAGCTGTCGCTCCAGTACGCGACCGACGGCGCGCGGACCTACCTGGCCGTCGCCGGCGGCGTCGACGTCGAACCGCTCATGGGGAGCCGCTCGACCTACACCCTCATCGGGCTCGGCGGGCACGAGGGGCGGCCGCTGCAAGCGGGCGACGAGCTGTCGATCGGCGATCCGCCCGGGCGCAGCGCCGACCTGGTGGGCTCGCGCGTCGACGATGAGCACGTCCCCGAGTACGCCGACAAGTCCGCCATCAGGATCGTCCTGGGCCTCTGCGATTACCGCCTCACGGAGGAGAGCAAAGCCGAACTGTGCAAGGCGGAGTGGACGGTCACGCCGGAGGCGGACCGCGTCGGCTACCGGCTAGACGGACCGGACCTCGACTTCGTCCCGCGGGAGCAGCCCTTCGGGGCGGGGACCGATCCGTCGAACGTCGTCGATCTCGGGTACCCCGTGGGGTCGATTCAGGTGCCCCAGCAGCCCATCGTGCTCATGCGCGACGCGGTCACCGGCGGCGGGTACGCGACCGTCGGCACCGTCGTCAGCGCCGATCGCGGTCTGCTGGCGCAGCGCCGCACCCACCAGACGGTGACGTTCGAAGACGTCTCACTGGAGGACGCTCTCGACGCGCGCACACGGAACGAGGCGGCGCTGGAGGCGATCCGGTCGTCGCTGGAGTGACAGAGATGAGAATCCAGTCCCAATATTCGCCTATGAGTAGAACGATAGACAACAAAAATATAAATAGTGGAACCGTGTATGGGTGTACGAGCGGCCGACGCTCAACCGAACCGCGACGGGGCGAAACATGACGGAAGAAACGACAATCACGGCACCGATGCCGGGCGTCTTCTACCGACGCTCCGATCCGGACGAAGCGCCGTTCGTCGAGAAGGGCGACCGCGTCGAAGCGGGCGACGTCGTCTGCCTCGTCGGGGTCATGAAGAACTTCCACGAGATCACCGCCGACGCCGCGGGCGTGGTCGGTGAGATCCTCGTCGAGGACGAGGCACCCATCGAGGCCGGGCAGGAGCTCGTGCGGTTGACTTCGGAGTGACCGGCCGCTCACCTCGATACCATCCCCCCTCTCTCCCTTCCTTTGCGCTCGGACGAGACGATCGAGTACCTCGATCCGGAGGCATCCGGTCCGCGCCACCCGTGACAGAGCGGCGGGTAGCGGGACGCACGAGGACGAGAAGGACCCGTCGTTCCGATCCGATGACGAGCCTGCCGCTTCGTTCCTCGCGGGCTCGGGTCGAGCGGTTCTTTCCGACGGAGATCGACGTCACGTGCGCCGAGAAAAATCTAATCTATTCCGTTAACTAAATTTCTGCGTGATTTGTCTTCCGTCCTGCTCAAAACGATTGGAGATGTACCGAACAATATTCGGGCCTAATACTGGAAATAATCGAATTTCAGGCCGAGAAGGGTGATCAAAAGGAAGGACTAGATCAGTGATCACCGACGTCCCGTCCGGACAACTGAAGTGAAGATATATGTAATTAGATCCAAATCGTCCGACGCAGAACGCGAATTTACCCCGTCCGAGGCGGATCTCGGGGAACGGTCGGGGGTAAAGCTCCCCGGCCGTTCGATCGAATTCCGTTACAGAACTAGTATCGTGAGATTGACCGCCGCATCCGTGACACTCTTATTCATGTCACGGAGCGAGCGGTCGACGGTAGCGCCGGCGACCGCTCACGGCAGCAGACGGCGCGCCGAACTCGCACCACAGATGCGGACAATCGGGGAGCGACTATCGGCGTCTTGCCGGTCCTCCGCGGAGAGCACGCCCGACCGTTTACTCCTCGCGAACGAAGTGTCCCGGCCGCAACGCGTCGGCCGCCGCCGACTTCCGCGCTCCCGACCGTCCCGCCGCCATCGAAACACCGCTCCGTCGTTCAGTCGGGCGATCGGTCGTCCGTACCGTTCGCGAGGTGTAAACGGCGCGCGGACGTTAGAGGTGCGCGGCGTTGATCTCGATGACGTTGGCGGCGCTCTGGACCATCTCCGGGACCTCCTCGCGGTACCGTTCCCCCTTCATCCTGCTTATCGGTCCCGAGACGCTGATCGCGCCGTACAGCGTCCCGTCGTAGCCCGTGAGCGGGGCCGCGACGCACCGGAGCCCCTGCAACACCTCCTCGTCGTCGTAGGCGATCCCCCGCTCCCGGATCCGCTCGAGTTCGTCGTACAGCCCCTCCCGGTCGGTGATCGTGTTCTCCGTCTGCCTCGGCAGCCCGCGCGCCTCGACGATCTCGTCGACGCGCTCCCGCGGGAGTTCCGACAGGATCGCCTTTCCGAGCGCGGTACAGTGGAGGTGCTTGCGGTTCCCGACGTAGGACGCCGTCTTGACCGCGTTCGCCCCGTTCACCTTGTGGAGGTACACGCCCCAGCCGTGCTCTTCGACCATGAACTGCGCGAATTCCCCGCTCTTTTCGGCCAGCTCCTCCGTCTCCTTTCGCGCCACGTCGTACACCTTCACGTTCTCCTTCGCGTGCTCTCCGAAGTCGACGAACTGGAGGCTGACCCGGTAGTCGTCGCCGTCCTTGACGACGAACTCGTTCCGGTGGAGCGTGTTGAGGTGGCCGTGCACGGTCCCCTTCGACAGTCCGAGGCGATCTGCGAGCTCCGTCACCCCAGCGCCGTCCATCTCACGGAGCGCTCTCAGGACGTCGCACGATATCTGGACCGCTCGGATCGTGCGTCCGGACCCGGCCTCCGTTCCGTTGGGCGTCATACGTACCTCTCTTCGGGAATCTCACTTAATTGTTTGCCACCCGCGAACGAGGCTCCCGCGTCGCTCATCGCGCGGCGCTTCTGCGTTCGCTTTTTCGGTTCCGGCGACGGCGAAGGACGCTCGGAAACGGCGTTCAGCTCGCCGTACTCTTCCGTTCGCGAGTTGCGAACGACCCGGAACGCGGCCGCTCGGCGAACCGATCGGACGTTCGCCCGGCGGACCGGGCCAGAGGGGTCGGGGAGGGGACGATCGCGGCGGTGCTCAGGACGAACTGAGGGTTCTGCTTCGATCCGCGTCGGCGCCGACGGTCCGCTCGGCGACCGCGCTGTTCTTGACCGCGGCTCCCGTCCTCGCGTCGAACAGGTGGATCCGGTCGACGGGGAAGTTGACGGACACCTCGTCGCCCTGGCGGAGGATCACGTCGCCGCTGACGCTCGCGGTGTAGGTTTCGCCGCCGAGCCGGAAGTAGACGTACGAGTGCTCGCCCATCGGCTCGACCACGTCCACCCGCACCCGGACGGCGTTTCGCTCGTCGCCGTCCGTCAGCTCGATGTGCTCCGGGCGGACGCCGAGAACCATCTCGTCGCCCGCCGCCTCGCTCTCGGGGAGGAAGTCACCGGGGAGCTCGTAGGAGAACGCCTCGTGCAGTAGCGTCCGGTCCCGGCGTTCGACGTTCAGGAAGTTCATGCTCGGCGAGCCGATGAACCCCGCGACGAACCGGTTCGCGGGGGCGTGATAGCATTCCAGGGGGGTGCCGACCTGCTGGAGTTCGCCGCCGTCCAGCACCGCGATTCGATCCCCCATCGTCATCGCCTCCGTCTGGTCGTGCGTCACGTACACCGTCGTCACGCCGAGGTCGCTCTGCAGGCGCTGGATCTCGGTCCGCATCGTCGTCCGCAGCTTCGCGTCGAGATTCGACAGCGGCTCGTCCATCAGGAACACCTCCGGCTCGCGGATGATCGCCCGGCCGAGCGCCACCCGCTGTTGCTGCCCGCCCGACAGCGCCTTGGGTTTCTTGTCGAGCAGCTCGGATATCTCGAGCATCTCGGCGGTCTCCTCGACGCGCTCGTCGATCGCCGACTTCGAGAGGTCGGTCATGATCTTGAGCCCGTACCCCAGGTTCTTGCGGACGGTCATGTGGGGGTACAGCGCGTAGTTCTGAAACACCATCGCCATGTCGCGGTCGCGCGGTCGCTTCCGCGCGATCGGGTCCCCGTCGAGCAGTATCTCGCCGTCCGAGACGCTCTCGAGCCCGGCGATGCACCGCAGGGTGGTCGACTTGCCGCACCCCGACGGGCCGACCAGCACGAGGAACTCCCCGTCGTCGATAGTCAGATCGAGGTCGTTCACGGCGACGATCGCGTTCCCGCCGTCTCCGAACACCTTGCGTAAGCCGTTGAGTTGGAGTTCGCCCATCGATTTTCACCCAGTATCGCGCACTATGCTACCGATTTACGAGCGCGGATAATAAATCTCCCGTCCGACGGGGCGGGCCGAAACCCGCGACCGCCGCCTGCGCGGACGGCGAGCTTCGAAGCTCGAAGAGTGCCGCGTCTGGGCGAACTGACGTTCTGCCGACGTAACGCTTAACTTCCCGATGTGACTCAGGTGAGCCATGGCGTCCGATCAACCCGACTACCGGATTCCGCAAGGCGGGGGCGTCCCGTGGCGGGACCTGAGCGTCGACGAATCGCACCGACCGGCCGAGCGCGACATCGAGATCACCGACGTGAAGACGATGGCTCTCGCGGGGAACTTCACGTGGGGGATCGTCAAGGTCGAAACCGACACCGACCACTACGGCCTCGGCGAGACGTTCCGCGCGGAGGCGGCGCTCGACATGGCCGAGCGCATGGCGGTCGACCTCCGCGGCGAGAACCCGCTCGACGTCGACCGCATCACGGAACTGCTCAACCAGCGCTACACCGGATGCGGGCGCATCGGCCAGGCGGCCTTCACCGGCATCGAGACCGCCCTCTGGGATATCAAGGGCAAGGTGCTCGGCGTCCCCGTCTACGAACTCCTCGGGGGGAAGTACCGCGACGAGATCAAGATCTACTGCGACACGCACGGCGGCGAATCGCTCGCCGCCGCCGAGACCGCCGATCCGACGGAGATCTACACGCCCGAATCCTACGCCCGGGCCGCCCGCGAGGTCGTCGACGAGGGGTTCGAGGCGCTGAAGTTCGACCTCGACATCCCCACCCATCGCGACGCCGACACGGCCGCGCGCCGCCTCGACAACGAGGCCGTCGAGCACAAGGTGTCGCTGGTCGAGGCCGTCCGCGACGAGATCGGCTACGACGTCGACCTCGGGATGGACCTCCACTGGAACTTCACCGTCGAGACGGCGGTCAGGCTCGGCCGGAAGCTCGAACCGTACGACCTCGCGTGGCTCGAAGACCCCGTTCCGCCGGAGAAGGTGGACGCGCTCCGGCGCGTGACCGAGAAGCTCACGACGCCGGTGCTGACCGGCGAGAACTACGTCACCCCCGCCCGCTTCAACGACGTCGCGCGCGAGGGCGCGTTCGACATCGCCGCGCCCGACGTGAACAAGTGCGGCGGCCTCTGGGAGTTCCGCAAGATCGCCACGATCTGCGACCTCCACGGCATCCCCATCGCCTCGCACAACATCTCCAGCCCCGTGGGGACCGTCGCAGGCGCGCACGTCTCGGCGGCCATCCCGAACTTCCTCTGCATGGAGTTCCACGCGCGCGACGTACCGTGGTGGAACGACCTGGTGACGCGAACGGGCGAGCGCGGCCCGATCCTCGAAGACGGGTACGTCGACCTGCCCGAGGGTCCGGGGCTGGGCATCGAAATCGACCCCGACGTCGCCGAGCGGTACCTCGCCGACGGGACGGAGCTCGTGATCTGACGCGCCGGCGGAGCCGATGGTTTTTTGTCGATCATCGTGGGAGTGACTGGCATGAGCGACCGTCGAGTAGTCGTGACTGATCACGACTTCGCGGACCTCGGTATCGAACGCGCCGTCCTGAGCGACGTTGCGGAGGTGATCGACCTGTCCGACGCTCCCGGCGGGGGCGGGTCGAACGCCGGCGACAGCGACGACGACGGAGGCGACGGAGACGACAGAGACGACGGAGGCGGTACCGGCTTCGAAGGTGACGGAGGCGACACGGACCCCGAAGGCTCCCTCACGGAGGCGGATGCCCTCCTGAACCTCCGGCGCGAACTCGGGCGGGAGGTGATCGACCGCCTCGACCGGTGTCGGATCGTCGCACGCTACGGCATCGGGGTCGACAACGTCGACCTCGAAGCGGCGACCGAACGCGGCATCCACGTCACGAACGTCCCGGGGTACTGCGTCGAGGAGGTCGCGACGCACGCCCTGGCCCTGGCGCTCGCGCTCGTCCGCGGGGTGGGCCGCTACGACTCGTCCGTCGCCCGCGGCGAGTGGGACCGCGACGTCGCGGCACCGATCCGCCGGTTCTCGACGCGCACGGTCGGCGTCGTCGGCTTCGGCGCGATCGGCCGCGCGTTCGCGGACCGGGTCGCGGCGCTCGGAGCGGACGTCGTCGCCAGCGACCCGTTCCTCTCGCCCGCCGACCTCGCCGACGGTCCCGCCGAGCTGGTCGACTTCGGCGACCTCGTAGAGCGCGCCGACCTCGCGTCCGTCCACTCGCCGCTGACCGAGGAGACGCGGGGCATGTTCGACGCCGACGCCTTCGCCCGGATGAAGGAGTCGGCGTTCCTCGTCAACGTCGCCCGCGGCCCGATCGTCGACGCCGACGCGCTGCTCGCGGCGCTCGACGCGGGCGAGATCGCGGGCGCGGGGCTCGACGTCTTCCCGTCGGAGCCGCCCCGACCCGACCACCCGCTCCGCGACCACCCGCGGGTGATCGCGACGCCGCACGTGGCGTGGTACTCGGAGGAGGCGAACGAGGAGCGGCGGCGGCGGGCGGCGGAGAACGTCCGGGCGGCGCTCCTCGGCGACCGCCCGGCGGACGCGGTGAACGACGTCGAGGGGGACAACGGCGTCGGCGGGGCGATCGACGATGTCGAAGGGACGGCTAACGGCGTCGACGGGGGTACCTGACCGCCGCATGGAGCGGATTCTCCACCGGTGGGAGCGGCTCGACCGCGGCTGGAAGGCGGCCCTCCTGGGACTGCTCGCCGCCGCGGCGGTCTCGGTTCCGGTTCCCCCCTGGCACTGGTGAGCGATGGGTTCGCTGACCGACCGCGCCCGCGAACTGCTTCCCGGGATCGCCCTCCTGTCCGGGACCGCGCTGGTCGCATCGCTCGTCGCCGGCGCGCTCCCAGTCGCGGGCGCGGTGCTCCCCGCCGTCCTCATCGGCGCGCTCGTCGCCAACGCAGTGGGCGTCCCCGCGCGGGCCGAACCGGGAGTTCGGCTCCACAAACTGCTGCTCGAAACCGGTATCGTCCTGATGGGCGCGCGGATCTCGCTGTCGGAGGTGACGGCCACCGGGCCGCGGCTTGTCGCGCTCGTCGCCGGGACCGTCGCGGTCGGGTTGGCCCTCGCGGAGCTCCTCTCGCGGGCCGTCTTCGGGCTGACGGATCGGATCGGGTCGCTCATCGCCGCCGGCGCGAGCGTCTGCGGCGTGTCGGCGGTGGTCGCGGTGGCCGGAAGCATCGACGCGGAGGAGGAGCACGTCGCCTACGCGGTCGCGACGGTGCTCCTCTTCGACGCGGTCACGCTCGTCGCCTTTCCGATCGCGGGCGGTCTCGGCGGCGTACCGCCGAAGGTGTTCGGCGTGTGGGCCGGGCTCAGCATGTTCAGCACCGGCCCCGTCGCGGCGGCGGGGTTCGCGTACTCGGAGGTCGCCGGCCAGTGGGCGACGCTCACGAAGCTGGTCCGGAACTCGTTCATCGGCGTCGTCGCCGTCGCCTACTCCGTCTACTACCTCCGCGACTCGGAGTCCGGACGGACGTGCCGATCCCGGCTCTCCGAACTCTGGGACGGGTTCCCGAAGTTCCTCGTCGGGTTCCTGCTCGTCGCGCTCGCGGCGAACGCGGGAGCGATCCCGGCGGCGGGGATCCCGCTTCTGAACCGCGCGTCGGACGCGCTGTTCGTCCTCGCGTTCGCCGGCCTCGGCTTCGACGTCCGGGCGGCGGCGATGCGGCGGGCCGGCCTCTCGCCGGTGCTCGTCGCGCTCGTCCACCTCCTGGTGATGGGCGCGCTGACGCTCGCGGCGGCGTCGCTCCTGCTGGCTCCCTGATCGTCGGGGCGAAACGGGGAAACATTAATGAGAGACGGCCCAGTCCGGTTCACGTGCATGGTCGACAGATACCTGAAAGTCGTGACACCGGAGGACAACGTCGCGACCGCGCTTCGCGACGTAGCGGCGGGCGAGACGGTCGACGTCGGCGTCGGGGACGAATCCCGAACCGTCGAGATCGTCGACGACGTCGAGTTCGGACACAAAGTGGCGATCGAGGACATCGACGAGGGCGACACCGTGTACAAGTACGGCCTGAGCATCGGCTACGCCAGCCGACCGATCGAGGCCGGCGAGTGGGTGCACGTCCACAACGTCGACAGCAACTACGGTCGCGGCGATCTCGCGGGCAGCGCGGCCGACCGCGACCCGGCAGAGGCGATCCACGAGTGACGGACCGACGGACCGGAGCGACACGATCGACATGACTGAATTCCACGGATACGAACGACCGGACGGCAGCATCGGCATCAGAAACCACGTGGTCGTCGTCTCGACCGCGCCGTACGCCAACGACACGGTGGAGCGCGCGGCGGACATCGTCGAGAACGCGATCCCGATCACGCACCCGCTCGGGCGGTGTCAGACCAAGCCCGACGTGTTCCAGACGTACCGCACGCTGCTCGGCTACGCCACGCACCCGAACGTCTACGGCGCGGTGGTCGTCGCGCACGCCGGCGAGATCGTCGACGGCGACGAACTCGCCGCGGACGTGGCCGAAACCGGCAGGCCGAGCGCGAGCGTCAACATACACGCCGAGGGCGGGGTGATGAACGCGCTCAAGGCGACCGTGAACGAGGCCCAGCGGATGGTTCAGGACGCGAGCGCGCTCCGGCGCCGACCGTACGACGCCTCGAACCTCACGTTCGGGATCAACTGCGCGACCTCGGACACGACCAGCGGGCTCTGCCAGCACCACGCGACGGCGGGCGCGGCCTGGCGGCTCATCGACGAGGGCGGCCGCGCCGTCTTCGCCGAGACGCCGGAGTTCTTCGGCGGCGAGGAGGGGCTCGCGGAGCGCGCCGCGACCGAAGAGGTCGCCGAAAAGATCCTCGACCGCGTCGAGTACTGGGACCAGCGGCTCCAGGCGACGGGGTACGACGTCCGCGGCGCGCAACCGACGCCGGACAACATGGACGGCGGCCTCACCACCATCGAGGAGAAGTCGCTCGGCGCGCTCGTGAAGTCGGGCGACGGGCCGATCCGCGATCTCGTCGACTACGCCGAGAAGATCCCCGACGAGAGCGGGATGTACATCATGGACACGCCGGGTCACGGCGCGGAGAGCGTCACCGGCATCGGCGCGGGCGGCGCGCACTTCATGGTCATCTCGACCGGCCAGGGCCACACGCTGTCCAACGCGGTGATGCCGACGATCAAGATCACCGGCAACCCCGGGAGCGCCGCGCGCGTCCCCGAGGAGACCGACGTCGACGTGAGCGAGGCGCTGGTCGGCGACGAGTCGCTCGACTGGGCGACGGATCAGCTCTGGGACGAGGTCGTGGCGGTGGCGAACGGCAGGCTGACGCTGAGCGAGGCGCTCGGCGAGAGCCAGTTCGCCATCCACCGCATCGGCCCCTCGACCTGAGCATGGACGTGGACAGAGAGCGCGCGGCGGAGGCCGCCGCCGCCGCGCTCCGCGGCCGGGGGATCGACGCGGACGACGCCGCGCTCACGGCGGAGGTGCTGGTGAGCGCCGACGCGCGCGGAAAACACTCCCACGGCCTGCTGCGCCTGCCGCGCGTCGTCCGCGGCGTCGAGGCCGGCAACGTCGACCCCGACGGCGAGATCCGCGTCGTCCGCGACGGCGGCGCGACCGCGCTGCTCGACGGGGGATCGCGCCTTGGGCCGGTCGTCGCCGCCGAGGCGGTCGGCGAGGCCGCGGCGCGCGCCGACGACTACGGCGCGGGCGTCGTCGGCGCGCGGAACTCGAACCACCTCGGGATGCTCGGCTACTACACGGACCTCGCGCGCCGCGAGGGGTACGTCGCCGTCGCGATGACGAACACCGAGCCCGCGATGCCGCCCCACGGCGGCGCGGAGGCGATACTCGGCACGAACCCGATCGCGATCGGCATCCCGACCGACCCGCCGTTCAACCTCGACATGTCCACGTCGAGCGTCTCGCGCGGGGCGGTCCTCCGCGCGAAGGCGAACGGCGATGAGCTCCCCACGGGCGTCGCGCTCGACGCGGAGGGGCGACCGACGACCGACCCCGAGGCGGCGCTCGATGGCGTCATCCGGCCGTTCGGCGACGCGAAGGGGTCGGGCCTCGCGATCGCGGTCGAGATCCTCGCCGGCGGCCTCGTCGACGCGGCGATGGGGCGCGAGGTGACCGGCACCTACCACACGACGGATCCCTGCACGAAGGGCGACCTGTTCGCCGTCGTCGACCCGGAGGCGCTCGGCGGCGAGGGCTTCGCGGAGCGCGCGAGCGCGTTTGTCGCCGATCTGAAAGCGACGGAACCGGCGGCGGACGGCGAAGGGATCCGTCTTCCCGGAGAACGGAGCGCCGCGCGGGACGACCGGGACGCGATCTCGGTCGACGAGGAAACGTGGGAGGCGGTCGCGGACCTCGCCGCTGTCGACGGCGGCTGATCGCGTCGACGGCACCGCCGCGGAGAGAAAAGGCTCAGGCGACGTCGCCCGCCCCGACGGCGCGGGCGACTCGCTCGTAACACCGATCGAGCCGCCGCCGCTGGCGGCTCGAAAGCGTGGGAAGCGGCGGCAGCGGCGGCCCGATGTCGCGGCAGGCCAAAGAGACGAGGTACTTGAGCGCCGCGGCTGTCGGAATCTCGCTCGTCGCGCTCACGACGGGACCGACGACCGCGTTCGACAGCTCGACGGCGCGGTCGCGGTCGCCGCGGTCGTGGGACGAGACTAACTCGGCCAGTGCGGCGGGGAAGACGTTCGCCGGCCCCGCGATGATCCCGTCGGCGCCCGCGTCGAGCGCGGCGACGGCGAGTTCGGTCGCGCCCTGGAGCACGGTGAACGACGGCGGCGTCGCCTCGATGAGGTCGCGGTGGTAGGTCAGATCCCCGGACGTGTCCTTGAGTCCGACGACGGCCTCGTGTTCGGCGAGCTCCGAAACCGTCTCCACCGAAAGGTGGTGCCCGGTCAGCCCGGGGATGTCGTACAGGAGGATGGGGAGGGGAGAATCGTCGGCGACGGCCGCGTAGAAGTCGAGCAGGCCGTCCTGGGTCGTGCGGAGGTAGTACGGGGTGACGACGACCGCCGCGTCCGCTCCCGCGTCCGCGGCGGCGTCGACGTGCTCGCGCACGGTTTCGACGCTCGTGTCGCCGCAGCCGGCGAACACCGACGCCCCGTCGGCGCGCGAGGCCACGGTCTCTATCACCCGCTCGCGCTGCGCGGCGGTCAGGCTCGAAAACTCGCCGATGGAGCCGCACGGGAACAGCCCGTGCACCCCGCCGTCGAGGAGGAAGTCGGTGTAGTTTTCCAGTGCGGTCACGTCCACGTTCCCCGTCCGCCCGTCGATAGGCGTGGCCATGGGTACGACTGCTCCCGGTGATCGCATGGAGAAGCACTCGCACACGCCGGATAAATAGCTTTGGATGGCCCCACTTTCGGGACCGGTTTTCGCCGGTTTACGCGCTCTTTCGCCGCGAAATCCCACTTTCGTCCCGCGTCGGTCCGGATCGACTCCGCCCTCCGACTCGCGCGCCGGCGCAACGTTTATGACGGCGATCGTTCCTCTTCTAAGCGTGTTCAGCCCATGAGCGTAGAGAACTCCGTCTCGCTCGACAAGGAGATGCTCGTCGACGGGGAGTGGGTGGACGCAGACGACCGGATCGAGGTCGTCCACCCCTACGACGGCCGCCGGGTCGGTTCCGTCCCGGCCGCCTCCCGCGGACAGGTCGACGCCGCGATCGAGGCCGCCGACCGCGCGCACCGCGAGTCCGACCTCTCCGCCCACGAGCGGTACGAACTGCTGTACCGAGCCGCCGAACTGCTCGAAGACGACGCGGAGGCGATGGCCCGCGTCGTCACGCTCGAACAGGGGAAGCCGATCGCCGAGTCGCGCGTCGAAGTCGACCGCGCCGTGCAGACGCTCCGCCTCTCGGGCGAGGAGGCCAAGCGGCTGTTCGGCGAGTACGTCCCGATGGATCCACAGAAGGGGTTCGACCGGACGCACGCGTTCACCCAGCGCGAGCCGCTCGGCGTCGTCACCGCGGTGACGCCGTTCAACTTTCCGCTCAACCTCATGGTCCACAAAGTCGGACCGGCGCTCGCCGCCGGAAACGCCGCCGTCGGGAAGCCGGCGTCGAACACGCCGCTGTCCGCCGTCAAGCTCTTCGAGTACCTCGACCGGGCGTGCGAGGAACTCGGCGCGCCGGCGGGCCTCGTCAACCTCGTCACGGGGAGCGGGAGCGTCGTCGGCGACGCGCTCCTCGAACACGACGCGGTCGAGGCCATCTCGTTCACCGGCAGCACCGCGGTCGGCAGGCACCTCGCCGCCGAAAGCGGGATGAAGGAGCTCACGCTCGAACTCGGCGGCAACGACCCGACGATCGTCTGGCGAGACGCCGACCTCGACGAGGCGGCGCGGCAGATCGTCTCCGGCGCGTGCTCGAACGCCGGGCAGGTGTGCAACAGCGTCGAGCGGGTGCTCGTCGACGAGCGCGTCGAGGACGAGCTGGTCGACGCGCTCGTCGAACGCGCCGAGGCGCTCGCGGTCGGCGACCCGTTCGACGAGAACACCGACGTCGCCGCGCTCGTCGACGACGACCAGGCCGAGACGGTCGTCCGCATCTTCGAGGAGACGGTCGAGAAGGGGGCGACCGTCGAGTGCGGCGGACGCTACGAGGGCCGCGTGTTCGAGCCGACCGTCCTCTCGGGCGTGACTCCCGACATGCCCGCCGCGAGGGAGGAGGTGTTCGGTCCGCTCGTTCCCGTCATCGCGGTCGCGGACTTCGACGAGGCGATCGCCGAGGCCAACAACACCGAGTACGGGCTGGAAGCCGGCGTGTTCACGCAGGACATCGACCGCGCGAAGCGGGCCGCCGACGAGATCGACGCCGGGGGCGTGAACGTCAACACGGTGAGCGGTTTCCGCGCGGACCACATGCCCTACGGCGGCTTCAAGGACAGCGGCAAGGGCAAGGAGGGGGTCAAGTACGCGGTCGAACGCTTCACCCGCGAAAAGCTGGTCGGGTTCCACGCCGGGAAGAACGCCTGAGCCGGTCCAGGCCGGAAAGAACGCCTGAGTCGACCGTCCCGCGCTCGGGTCGGTCCGGGTCGATCCGGGAGCTACGACGGCTCCAGTTCGACGCGACGTCCCTCGTCTCCGCCCGCCGCGGACTCGTACACCGCCTCCATGGCGATCATGTCGACGAGGCCGTGTTCGCCGTCCGGATACACGGCGCGACCGCCGCGGACGCGGTCCGCGAAGTAGTCGAACTCTTCGAGCATCTGGTCCGCCGGGTCGAGCTGGATCGTCGCCCGCCCGTCGCCGCGGGAGACGGTCAGCCCGCGTGCCTCGTCCTGGAAGAACGCCGGCTGGATCGTCACCGCGCCCTCGGTTCCCACGACGGTCATCGCGCTCTCCTGGCTGGCGTTGTGGCTCGCGAAGCACGAGGCGACGACGCCGCCGGGGAACTCGACCTCGAACGCGGCCGTCTCGTCGACCTCGGAGAATGCGTCGCGCGTGCTCCGGGTCCGACCGCCGACCGCGATCGGGTCGGCGCGCAGGAGGAACCGCGCGGTGTTGAGTGGGTACACCCCGAGGTCGAACAGCGCGCCGCCGCCGGCGAGGTCGGCGTCGAGCCGCCACTGGTCGGGGTCGGGGTTGACGCGGTCGAGCAGGCGCTGGCTCATCCGACCGTGGAGGTACGTC
Source organism: Halegenticoccus soli (assembly GCF_002844195.1). Taxonomy (GTDB): domain Archaea; phylum Halobacteriota; class Halobacteria; order Halobacteriales; family Haloferacaceae; genus Halegenticoccus; species Halegenticoccus soli. The sequence goes on along the minus strand of NZ_PEND01000005.1, from coordinate 225,657 downwards.
GGCTCGCCGATCAGCCCGGCGTCGACGAGCTCGCGCGCCCGCCGCACCGAGGGCTCTGTGTGCATCCGGTAGGCGACCATGAGCTCCACGCCCGCTCTATCGCACGCGTCGATCAGCTCGCGGGCGCGGTCGCTCGACCGCTCCATCGGCTTTTCGACCAGCACGTCGGCTCCGAACTCGGCGGCCGTCTCGACGTAGTCGAGGTGGAGCGCGTTGGGCGTGGCGACGTATACCGCGTCGTAGGCGTCGCGGGCGACGCCGTCGCGGAAGTCGTCGTACGTGATCCCCCGGGCGCCCGGCACGTCGGCCGCGATCCGCTCGGCCTTCTCCGCCGTGCCGCTCACGAGCACCGTCGCGTCGCACAGCCGGCTCTCTTCGAGCGCCGGCAGGACCCGCCCGCGGGTGAACCACCCGAGGCCGATCAGCGCGAACCGCACCGGCTCGGTCTCCTCCGGATCGATCGTCCGCCAGTCGCGGTCGCTTCCCCCTTCGAGTATCGCGTCGAGTTCCATGCGCTCCCGAATCGCGGCCTCCGGCACTTATATTTGTGCGTCGAGTCGGCCCGCCGCGAATTCTTCCCCAAAGATTTTTACAGTCTTGGTCGTAACGTGGGTTGACGTATGAGAGCGACTCGCACAAGCGGCGACGACGATGAGCGCCTGCTCTCGCGCAGAGGGCACCTGAAGGCGATCACGGCCGCCGGCGCAGCCGGCCTGGCCGGCTGTCTCGGCGGCGGAGGTGACGGAAGCGGCGGGAGCGGCGGGGACCAGCAGGGCGGGACGATCAAGTTCACCCACCTCGGCACCTTCGGGGGCGAGGCCGAGGCGTTCATCCCCGAATTCGAAAAGCGGGCCGGGAACGTCACGGTGAAACACCAGCAGACCCCCGCGCAGTCGGCGTCGAGCCACGACTACTACGTGAACCAGTTCATCTCGCAGTCGTCGGACTTCGACGTCGGGCAGATGGACGTGATCTGGCCCGCCGAGTTCTGGCAGAACGGCTGGATCGCCGCGGTGAAAGACCCCGACGGGCACACGGACAAGATGCTGGAGACGCCCGTGGAGGCGGCCACGATCGACGACACCCTCGTCGGGATGCCGCTGTACACCGACGCGAACGCCCTGTACTACCGCAAGGACGTGCTCGACAAGTACGACATGGAGCCGCCGAAGACGTACACCGAGCTCGTAGAGCAGGCGCAGACGATCATGGAGCAGGAGGACAAAGACTGGAACGGCTACATCTGGCAGGGCGGTACGAACGAGGGGCTGACCATCATGTGGCTCAACTGGCTGTGGGGGATGGGCGGCACCGTCCGGCACGACGGCGTGCTCAAGGTCAACACGGAAAAAGGGGTTCGGGCGCTCCAGCACGCGGTCGACCTCATCCACGAGCACAACGTGACCCCGAAGTCGGTTCCGTCGAGCGACACCGACGGGAACCGCCAGACGTTCCAGAACGGCAACACGCTGTTCATGCGCAACTGGCCGTACGCGATCTCCGTCATGAACGAGGACGGCTCACCGGTCAAGGACAAGTTCGACGTCGCGCCGCTGCCCACGCACGAGGACCACCCCGACGCCAGCAACTCGTGTCTCGGCGGCTGGAACGTGTTCGTCAACGAGTTCTCCGACAACAAGGGACCCGCGCGCAAGTTCGCCTCGTTCATGGCGAGCCTCGACGTGCAAAAGCGGATGGCGGTCGAGTTCAGCCGTCTGCCGGTGCGCAAGGAGGTCTACGAGGACGAGGAGGCCCAGGAGAAGTTCCCGCAGCTCGCGCTGTACAAGGACATCCTGCCGCGAACCAAGGCGCGCCCCGCGTCCCCGAAGTACACCACGTTCTCGCAGGTCCTCTACACGAACCTCAACGCAGCCCTCGTGCAGAGCAAGCCCCCGAAGAGGGCGCTCGACGACGCCCAGAAGAAGATCGACAGCGAAGTCAACTCCGCCTGAGGCGACGGGGCGACGGCCACGGCATCCGGCTCTTCCTCGATCCTCCGGTCGCGTTTCCTCTTCGGCCCGACTCACGACTTCTCGGGCCGATTGGCGGTCACCTCGAAACGGGCTCGCGACCTCTCTCGGCCCGATCGGAGCGCGACGTAACCTATATGACGGTCGGGCGAGCGTGTCTTGGTATGCCACGGAGCGTAGTCACCGGCGTCGAGGACTACCGGGCGTCGGACGACTCGGTCACGCTGGAGTGCCGGACGGACGCCGAGTTCGTACCCTCGGCGTTCAAGTACCGCGACGAGTCGGACGCCGACGCCGTCTCCCGGACGGTGCCCGTCACCGTCCGGTTCTACCGACCGGACGCGTTTCGGTTCGAACTGGCGGCGAACCCCGAAGCCGGGGTGACGGAGTCGCTCACCGACCTAGACGAGGAGGCGATCGCCGCCGACGTCGACCTCGACGTGACGGAGCGCGACGGGGAACTCCGCCTCCGGACCAGGTCGCTCGCGGTGCGCGTCGGCCTCGATCCCTGGTCGTTCCGGGTCGAGGGCGCGGACGGGCGAATCCTCTTCGAGGAGCAGCGCGGCGACGTGGACGTCCACGGCGACCACCGGGTCGACCCCCTCGGGTTCGAAGAGCGGACCGAGGACAGCGGCCCGGACCGCGTCGTCGCCGCCGGGACGGCGTTCGCGCTCGCGCCCGACGAGCGCCTCTACGGCTTCGGCGAGAAGTTCACCGAGTTCGACAAGCGGGGGCAGACGGTGTCGTCGTGGACCGTCGAGCCGTACGGCACCGAGACCGAGGACTCGTACAAGAACGTCCCGTTTCACCTCTCGACGCGAGGGTACGGCCTGCTGGTCGACACGACACACCGCGTCGAGTACGACCTCGGCCGCGAGTCGACGGCGAGCGCGACGGTGTCCGTCAGCGACGACTCGTTCGCGTTCGTGTTCTTCTGCGGCCCGTCGTTCGCGGACGTGCTCTCGACGTACACCGCGCTCTCGGGCCGCTCGGAACGGCCCCCGAAGTGGAGCTTCGGCGTGTGGATGTCGCGGCTCGGGTACGAATCCCGCGAGCACCTCGAAGCGATCACCCAACGCCTCCGCGACGAGGAGATCCCCTGCGACGTTGTCCACCTCGACCCGTTCTGGATGCGCGAGTTCCACTCCTGCGACCTGGAGTGGGACACGGACCAGTTCCCGGATCCCGAGGCAATGATCGAGGGGCTCCACGACAGGGGCTTTCGACTCTCGCTGTGGGAACACCCGTACGTCCCGGTCGGCACCGAGGCGTTCGAGACGGCGCGCGACAACGGCTACTTCCTGCAAGACGGGGCCGGGAAACCGTACGTGATGGACAGCCTGTGCCAGGGCGACTACCGGGGCGCGATCGTCGACTTCACGAACCCGGAGGCCGTCGAGTGGTGGAAGGACAAACACCGCGCGCTCGTCGAGATGGGCGTCGACGTGTTCAAGACGGACTACGGCGAGGGGGTGCCGGAGGACGCCGTGTTCGCGAACGGGCGGACCGGGAAGTCGATGCACAACCTCTATCCGTTCCTCTACAACCGGGCCGTCTACGAGGCCGTCCGGGAGGTCAACGGCGCCGAGGACGCGCTCGTCTGGGGGCGGTCGGCCTGGACCGGCAGCCAGCGCTTTCCGATGTACTGGGGCGGGGACGCCCAGACGACGTTCAACGGCATGCACTCGGCGCTCCGCGGCGGGCTCAGCGCCTCGCTGTCGGGCTTTCCCTTCTGGAGCCACGACATCGGCGGGTTCAGGGGCACCCCGACGACGGAGACGTACGTCCGGTGGGCGCAGTTCGGCCTGCTGTCGAGCCACGCGCGCTGCCACGGCACCACCCCGCGCGAGCCGTGGGCGTTCGGCGAGGAGGCGACGCGGATCTTCCGGAAGTTCGCCCGCCTCCGGTACCGGCTCGTCTCGTACCTCTACTCGTACGCGGAGGGGGCGCGCCGAACCGGCCTCCCGATCGTCCGACCGCTCGTGCTCCACTATCAGGACGATCCCGCGACGCACCACCTCGACACGCAGTACCTGCTCGGCGAGGAACTGCTCGTCGCGCCGGTGTTCGACCCCAACGGCGAGGTCGACGTGTACCTCCCGGAGGGCGAGTGGGTGGACTGGTGGAGCGGCGAACGCTACACCGGCGGCCGGACGCTGCACCGGACGGTCCCACTGGACGAGGTGCCGCTTTTCGTCAGAGCCGGGAGCGTCCTCCCGCTGCACGAGCCGTCGCAGACCGTCCGTGAGGGGACGCCGGACCGCGTGACGCTCCGCGTCACGCCGCGCTCCGACGGCGAGACGCGCGCGTCGTTCGACTTCTACGACGAGGACCGCGACCGGGTCGCGGCGATCGACTGCCGCGTCGCCGCCGACGGTTCGTCGGTCGAACTATCGATCGACGGGGGCCGCACGGAGCCGTTCGCCGCGCGCGTCGTCGACGCGAGCCGGCGTCCGGAAACGGTAGCGGTGAACGGTCGACCGCTCGGGGAAGTCGACGGCGACCCCGGCCCCGGCGAGTGGACGTACGAGGCCGACGGCTCTGCGATCGTGATCGAACCGTAGGTCGCACCGGCGCGACCGGCGACCGGCCCGAGTCACGTGCGAACAATCCCCGAGGATTTATTAACGATGCTCATGATGTAGTTGACGATGCCCTCGGCACTAGACCGATCTGCAGACGATCCGGACGGACCGTCCGGAGCGCGATCGGACGGGTTCGCAAGCGGCGTTCGGACGAGGTTCGAGCGCTACAGGAACCTCCAGTTCACCGACCCGGAGATCGCCGCGATGCTCCTCGCGCCCGTCGTCGCCTACCTCGTCGCCGTGTCGTACTACCCGATCGCGGCGACGATCTGGACGAGCCTCCACGACAACGCCCTCGGTCTGCGCGGTCCGCCCGAGTTCGTCGGGCTCGAGAACTACCGGTCGCTCCTGAGCAACGGGAGCTTCTGGAACAGTCTGAAGGTGAGCCTCATCTACACCGGCGTGAGCGTCCCGATCGAACTGGCGCTCGGGATGGGTATCGCGCTGCTGGTGAACCGGCGGTTCAAGGGGAAGTTCGTCGCGCAGGCCGCCATCCTCTTTCCGTGGGCGCTCCCGACGATCATCAACGCCCGCATCTGGCAGTGGCTCTACCACGGCGAGTACGGGGTGTTCAACGACATGCTGCTCCGCGTCGGGCTGATCGAAAGCCCCTACGCGTTCCTCGCGCACCCGACCTCGGCGATGGCCGCCATGCTCGTCGTCACCATCTGGAAGACCAGCTCGTTCATGGCGCTCATCCTGCTCGCGGGCCTGCAGAGCATCCCCGAGCACCTGTACGAGGCGGCCGAGATGGACGGGACCTCGCGCTGGCAGCGGTTCACCGACATCACGCTCCCGCTGCTCAAGCCGACCATCCTGGTGGCGCTCATCTTCCGCACGCTCCCCGCCTTCCAGGCGTTCGGACTCCCCTACGGGTTGACCGGCGGCGGACCGGGGGAGTCGACGACGACCCTCGTGCTGTTCGACCACCGGATCACGTTCTCGCAGCTGGCCTTCGGCGAGGGCTCCGCCGCCGCCACCGTCATCACGCTCATCGCGCTCGCCATCTCGATGGTGTACGTCTCGACGCTCTACGAGCCGGAGGTGCGCTGAGATGGCCACCGTCGACGGAGCGGACGAGCGGTACTCGTCCCTCCAGCGGATCGGCGAGGCCGTCGGCTTCTACGGCGCCATCGCCGTCCTCGTGGCCGTGTCCTTCTTCCCCGTCGTCTGGATCCTGCTCACCTCGCTCAAGCAGCCCGCCACGATCGCCCAGTTCCCGGTCGAGTACGTCCCCGATCCCGTCACGCTGGAGAACTACCGCACCGCGTTCGAGCAGGCCCCGTTCGCCAGGTACCTCTTCAACAGCTTCGTGGTCGCGGGGTCGACCGCGATCATCGACGTCGTGCTCGGCGCGATGGCCGGCTACGCGCTCTCGCGGCTTGAATTCCGCGGCAAGCTCCCGATCCTGCTTTTCATCCTCGTCTCGGCGATGCTCCCCTACATCGGGCGGCTCATCCCGCTCTTCCAGCTCTTTCGGTCCTCGGGGCTGCTCAACAGTTACCTGGGCCTCATCCTGCCGTACGCCGCGTTCCAGCTCCCCTTCGCCGTGTGGATCTTCCAGGCGTACTTCAAGGAGCTCCCGGACTCCCTGGAGGAGGCGGCCCTCATGGACGGCCTCTCGCACCTGGGCATCCTGTTCCGCATCATCCTCCCCGTCTCCGCGCCCGCGATGGCCACGACCGCCATCATCGTCTTCGTCTACGCGTGGAACGAGTTCCTGTTCGCGCTGACGTTCATGACGCAGGACGAGATGCGGACGATCACCGTCGGCATCGCGCTCTACCAGGGGCAGTACACGTTCCCGTGGGGGACGATCTCGGCGGCCACGTTCGTGTCGATCGTCCCGCTCGTCCTCTTCATCCTCTTCTTCCAGCGGAAGATCGTGCGGGGGCTGACCGCCGGTATCGGGAAGTAGTCCGATCGGCGGACGTTCCTCCGTGCGCCGGTCGGACGCTCCCGCGGCGGCACCCCGACCGCATAGGAACGAAAATAATTGGACGATCGATCGAATCAAAAATCCGATTTGACGCCCACAGGCCGGTTCGACCGCTCGGCGTCCGTCCGCTCGACGAACTGTCGCGGGAGCCGACCGCCGACGCGTTCTCCGGAACGCGAGACGGTCGACCGCCCCTCGACGAATCCGAGGAAACCGGCTGAAAACCGGTCAGCCGAGCGAGCACGGCGGTCGAACGGTCCCGCGGCGCGAGGTCGATCCTCGGAGCGGCGCTTCCGCGGGAAACGGGCGCGAGTTCGCGCTGCTGCGCCGCGATCGGGGGTCGGGAACCTGACGGTGCGGCGATTGGCCGCCGGCCGTCGGCGGGTCCCGTCGCCCCGGACGGTCCGCCCTCCCGCGTTCGTCGCCGTCGCCTCTCACTCAGCCAGCTGTTCAATCGCTCACATCGAGATGTTCTCGGTTAGTGTACGAAGACTTGTCTCCCCACTCCGCCGAACGGGCTTCTGCGGACGGCGGGAACCGGAATCGATCGACGTCGGTCGACGACGGACGAACCGACGGCGGGATCGGAAAACGCCTCTCCCAGCGAACCGGCGAAGTGGGGGCGTCTCGCCACCAACGTGTTTGCTAGAAAAACTTAAAATCCGAATTTTTGACGCCTTCTCTACCGTGTAGCGGAGAGAATTGCCGATTTGATATCACTTCACCATCACTAACGTTCGTTACTTTTATTCGGATCATAACGGAACGAATTTAACCGTTGAGGTCGGACCTAATAGCACGTTCTGTGTTCGGCATCTCCCTCAACCCGATTCAGCGAGTGTTGTTAGCCATCGGCCACCTGCTGGCCCGCCTAGACGTTATTGACAGGCGGCGCGTCCATCGGACGACGCGGCTAGCGTGGCCGCGCATCGTTACCGGCCTCGCCCGGATGTCGAAGTCGGCCGTCGACGTCGGGATGGTCGGCGTCGCCGTCGGACCGGCCGCGATCGCGGGCGTCGGCTTCGCGTCCCCGTTCTGGGGGCTCGCGTTCGCGCTCGGCGGCGGCGTCGCGGGCGGGACGATCAGCCTCGTCTCTCAGCGTTACGGCAGCGACCGGCACTACGAACTCGATCTCGCCGTGAAGGCGAGCGCGCTGCTCGCGGCGGCGATAACGCTCCCGCTCGCCGCCCTCTTTTGGATCGCGCCGGAGCCCCTCATCTCGCTCGTCGGCTCCGGCGGCGACTCGATCGCGTACGGAGCAACGTACCTCCGGGTCGTGGGGCTCGGAGTCCCGTTCGCGGCCCTGAACCTCGTCGGGAGCCGGACGCTCGTAGGCGCCGACGACGCGCGGATCCCGATGGTGCTCCGCGCCGGCGGGGCAGTCATCAACGTCGGTCTCAACGCCGTACTCATCTTCGGCTTCGGCTTCGGCGTTCTTGGGGCGGCGATCGGGACCGTCGTCGCGAACGTCGTCGTCGCGGCCGCGTTCGCGTGGGGTCTCGTCGCGGGTCGCCTCCCGTTCGTCGGAGCGTTCCCGGTGACGGTGAGCCTCTCGGGCCCCTATCTAGATTTCCCGATAGCGCGCCAGCTCGTCGACATCGGGACGCCGCTCGTCCTGACGAACGTCGCTCGGACCGGCGGGCAGTTCCCGCTTCTCGCGATCGTCGGACTGTTCGGGCCGAACGTGGTCGCCGCGTTCGTCATCGCCCAGCGTGTCCGGGCGCTGATGGACACGCCCGGCTGGGGGTTCAGCCTGGCTTCGAGCAGCCTCGTCGGGCAAGCCCTCGGCGTCGGCGCCGAGCGCAGAGCCGAGGGGTACGCGCGGGACGTGCTCCGCTTCGCGCTCGCCGTCTACCTGCTCGCGGCCCTCCTCGTGGGGATCTTCTCCCAGCCCATCGGCCGGGTCTTCGTCGACGACCCGGCCGTCCTTCCGCTCGTGGACGACCTCATCTACGCCGCCTGCGTGAGCGTCGTCTTCTACGGCGTCATCGGCGGCGCGACGGGGCCGCTTCGGGCGAGCGGGGACACGCGGTGGCCGCTGTACGGGCAGGCGCTCGGACTGTACGTCTTCGCGCTCCCGATCGCCTACCTCGGTACAGTGACGCCGCTCGGCGTCGTCGCGCTCTCCCTGGCGCTCGTCGTCGAGACGCTCGTCCCCGCGCTCGTGACGTACTACCGGTTCGACACCGGGCGCTGGAAGGCGGTCAGCCGGTCGTATCGCCCTGGACCCGCCGACGACTGAGCGGCGCTGCGGGTCCGCGCTCACCGAAGTCGGATCACTTCCCGAAGCCCGGGGAATCCGTCGTAGATCCAAAGCGAGAGGGCGAATGTGGCAATGACAAGCTGGGCGAGGAGCCCCTGGGTCAGATCCAGGCTGAGAATCCGTCCAAGATACGGGACGAAGTACTCCAGGAATCGTCCGACGAACTCACCGCGTTCGGGGTCGCCGGACGACCGGCTGATCGGCCAGAGGAACCGGTGTAGCGGCAGCTCGCCGTTCTGGAGGTACTCCGGCACGGCGTCACCCAGCAGGTGGAGGAGGTATCCGACGGCGAACGCGATCCCCGTCCGGGGGTACCCGATTCTGCGGGCGAGCACGACCGCGCCCGCGGACAGGGGCACGGCGAAAAACACGGAGTGTCCGAGCGCGTACCCCGACGCGAACACGCCGAACTCCCACGCGAGCGTTTTGTCGATGAGGTCGGGGAGGAGCGACGCGAATATGACGCAGAGCGCGCCACGTCCGTCGGGGGAGTCCCGGTAGACCGCGTGACACCACGCCGAGTAGGCGACGTAACCGAAAATCGCGTGTTCCCAGGGCCACATTGAGCGGGTTCCTCCGTCGAGACCGAGTGCGGGCGACGTCGACCGTACTCTCGGATCGAGAGTACGGTCCTCGTGTACAACTCCCTCCGTGATCATATGGGCGTTCTGGCTCGGTTCCCTCATCTCCGCCGTCTCCCCCCCGTACTGTTCGGTGAGAGTTTACAGCGCGGTTCGGACGACCGAAGCGAGGTTCGACCGCGTGTCCGCCGAACGTCGAGTTCCACCGAATCCGCGGAACGTCAATCTGCGCGTACAGATTCGCGACCCGCACTGAGTCGCGCGCCGGCGCGAGCGAACCTCCTTATCCCGGTTCAACCATTTTCCCACCATGGACGGGACGGACTCGGTGGACATCCGCTACCGAGAACACGGAGGGGTGAAGGAGTTGATCGACGTCGTCGTCTACGCCTTCGAGGAGATCAGCCTCGGATTCGAGTACGGCGACGCCGAGCACGTCCGGGGACCGGGACTGCTCGTGGTGATCGCGGCGGGTTGTTCGCTGAGCGAGTACGCGGACCCGATGGGCGACAACCGGTGGCCCGTGGACCGGTGTCGAAACGTCCACGCGGATCTCACGGCCTTCTGTGAGGTCGCGAGGGAGGTCGCTCTGACTCGCGACGGCGGCGTCGTCGTCGGCGTCGACGGCGAAATTCAGCGGCCGATGGTCCGGCTCAGAACGCTCTCCGAGCGGGAGATCGAGGCGCTCGGAGGTGAGATAACTACTCAATACGCCGACTGGATGGGATCCAGACACATGAGCGCGCTTGACACCTCCGTTCGAAGTGACGTCGTCACCGCGATCACCCTCAGCGAGGAGGACGGACGCGTCACCGCGTTTCAGGACGGCAAATTCGAGGACGTGAAGCGCGACGAACTCTGCGCGAAGTGGCGGTCATCCGGCGCTGACCGGACGCCGCCGGACGACTTCCCCTCGTGGACGTGAACTGATCTTCCCCTGTGAGTTGGCCGCTCCTCTTTCGTTTTCTTCAAATCACTGTTCATAGTTTATTCAGTTAGTACAACGATGAAATACTCACTGCTTATTATCTCGCGCAACAGTCTCCCGAGTAATGGTACTAGCGTCAAAGCGAACACTGATGATCACCGTGATCGTCGGGTTGCTCCTCGTCGGAGCCGGTTCGACGGCTACCCTCGCGGCGGGCGGGGGCGGTGAGTCGGACGCAGACGTGACGGAGATCGGCAGCCAGGACATCGCGATCACCGACACCACGCTGTCGATCACGGACGTGCACGTGACGGGAGACGGACTCCCGAGCGAATCGATCGACGAGCGGCGGTACACAATCGACGACGCGACGTTCACCCTGCGCGGGCTGACGGTTACCTACCAAGGGCAGACCTACGAGATCTGCCGCATCACGCTGACGATCGACGACGTCGGGATCGTCCTACAGGACGTCTCGATCGGCAACTGAGCGCCATTCGCGTTTTTTAATCCGCGCCGGAGAGAACGTCCCGGACGCTCACCGAAGTCGAATAGCTGTGAGTCTCTCCGGCGCTGAGCAGAGTTCGCTAGGATTAATATCCGGATCGATAACCACGTAAAGTACAATGACGGCATCCGAAACGGACGAACGCGAGCGCCCCTCGTCCCTCCTGATAACGGTCGAACCGGACGAGGAGACGGCGGCCGAGCGAGAGCGCGAACTCGTGAGGAAGCTGGAGCGCGGCGAGCGGATCCCGCGAGTGATCTCGTTCGAGACGCCGTCGCAATTGCGGCGGCTCTTCACCGGACGAAACGAGGAACTGATCCGGGAGGTGAAGCGCGAACCGCCGGCGCACATCCAGGATCTCGCCGAGCGCGTCGGCCGAACCCGCTTCGAGGTGGCCGGAGATCTCGACGTGCTCGCGGAGTACGGGATCGTCCGATACCGCGACGACGAGGAGTCGGAGATGCCGTACGTCCCGTACGACGAGGTGCGGATCGAGTACGACCTACTTAGATCGATCTGACGGACCCGCCATACCGACGCTATCCCGTCGTCGTCGGTTCGATTTCGACGGCGACCTCGTTTCGCCGGAGGAACGGCGGCGTCCACGGATCGTCGTACCACATCAGGAACGGCCGTCCGTCGGCTTCGATTCCACGCTCGCGCAACTTTTCCGCCAACGTCCGCTCCTTCCGCGCGAACGATCGCCCTCAGGCGGTTCGTCCGCGTTCCGGCGACGGATACGCCGTTATCGCCAGAAGAATCAGCACGCAGACGCAGAGAACGCCGGCGAGCGCCGCGAACGCGCGCTGCCACCCGAAGGCCGACGCGACGGTGCCAATGCTCGTGGCGCCGAGAGCCCCGACGAGGAGATAAACCGTTCGAACCAGCCCGAAACCGGTGCCGCGTTCACCCGCCCGCAGGTGATGGAGAAACCGCGCCTGCACCGGCGGGGCCCACGTCCGGGACGCTCCGACAAGTCCCACCGCGACGACGAGAGCGGCGGACGAGACGTGGACCGTCAGCAGACACAGCCCCCCGATGCCGGCCAAGAGCGTTCCGCCGATCGTCAGGCGGTGGTCGAACCGATCGGACAGCCACCCGCTCACCGGCTGAAACAGCGCCCCGACGACGAAATACGTCCCGTAGAGGGCCGCCGCGTGCGTCGGCGAGAGGCCGTGGTACCGCTGGAGCCCCGTTGGCAGGAACGCGAAGGCGGCGACGTCGACGAACTGGGCGAGGCTCGCGAGGAGCGTCGTCGCCGCGATCGGCGGCCGCGAGAGCAGCGCGCCGAGTCGGCGCAGGCGGAGTCGCTCGCGCAGCGCCGCTCGATCCGGGGCGGGCGTCGTCGGACGCATGAACACCGACAACCCGAGGGCGATTGGGACGAGGAGGAGTCCGGCCACGAGCAGCGCGCTCCGCCAGCCGTGCCGGATGCCGACGCCGGCGACCAGAAGCGGCGCCGCGACGCCCGCCCCCTGACCGCCGACCCGGAATACGCCGAGCACGCGCCCGGTCCGCTCGTAGAGCCGATCGAGCAGGGTCGTAGACGGGCTGTAGTAGAGCCCGCCGCCGACCCCGATCAGCACCGCGAGGGACAGGAACAGGGCGTACGACGGAGAGAGCGCCAGCAGGATGGTCCCGCCGCTCGCGATGACGACCGCGCTGAGTATCACCTTCCGTTCGCCGTACGAGTCGCTGAGCGCTCCGCTCGGCAACTGTGCGAGCGCGGCCGTGCTCCGCACGCCCGTAATGGCGAACCCGAACAGCCCGAACGAGACGCCGAGCGTCGAGACGATCTGCGGCCCGAGCGCGCTCACGGCGGCGGTGCTCAGACGGACGCCGAAGTAGACCGACATGCAGAGCGCGAGGACCTCGGTCCGGTACGGCCACGGCCACCCGTCCGCGCTACTCATGCCGATGAACCCTCCTCGAACGTCGAAAATTCGACCAGTCGGCGACGATCGAGTCGGCGTCGATTTCCCGCGCCTTCGACGCCGTGTCCCCGACTGCTCGCAAATATACTATACACACAAATGAAATGAAAAGATTTGATATATCTGATCTTACCATCAAACGAGTTATGTTTCCGACTATCTACTTGTATATTAGCAAGCGAACGAATCGCTGAAAATGCGCGACAGAAACAGGACGATCGTTCATGCGAGTTTACGCCGACGACGGCGGTGCGGGATCCGGTCCGCGCGTGCGGCACGATCGCGGTGCGCTCGGCTCGCTCCCTCCGCAAGGTCAGCTCGCTCTTTCGCGGATACCGTCCGTCGAGGCCGGCGTCCGGTCGGAGCGGGACTCGAAACTGCGCCCGCCGCGCCCGCCGAACGATCGCCTACGACGCCCCGACGACGCGGACGATCATCACGTCGTCGTCCTCGTAGACGACCCGGTAGCGATCGGAGTGCAGAAGCGAGTTCCGCATCGACGCCGGTTGCTCCTTCGGGTGGCCGCGGACGGTGTAGGAGTCGGTCGGAACGTACAGGTAGTCGGGGCGGATTCCCTGCCGCTGGAGGCGGGTCGTGAGACACTGCGCGGAGTGACAGTGCGAGAGGCGGCGGTACTGGCGCAGTTGCTCGCGGTACTGTTCGGGCGTGGTCCACTCGACGCCCCACGGGCCGACGAGCATCGTCCGGTTGGTGAGGTACGGGAACCACTCGGCGCCGTCTCCGAGCGCGACGAACGTCGCGTTCTCGGGCGTCTCCGATCGGATCCACGTCATCGCGTCCTCGTCGTCGTCGCCGACGTACGCCGGCAGCGACGCTCCCCCGTCGACCGGCTGTCCTGCCGCGAAACCGCCGCCGGCGACGACCATCGCGCTGACCAGCGCCACCGCCGCGATCGTCGACGCCCACCGGATCGGGGGGAGCGGAAGTTCGCGCGCGTCGAGCAGTTCGCCGACGAACGCCCCGACGAGCATCGCTCCGGGGACGAACGCGAAGCGGAGTTCGTTCGCGACCGCCAGCGCGAAGAGGAACCAGACGGGGACGAGGAGTCGCCGCCGAGCCGCGAGGGTCAGACCCCCCAGGATCGCGAGGCCGGTCCAGAGTCCCGTGAAATGATCGAACATACGCGGGCGCGCGAGTCGGGTCACCGCGGTCCCGACGTCGGTGCTGAGTCCGCCGTGCGTTCCCGCCGCCATGAGGAACGTCTCCGGCCCGTGGGCGAGGCTCACGTGGAGGATCCACGGGGTCGCGAACGCGACGCCGCCGAGGGCGACGATTGCCCCGTTCGTCAGCCCGCGGATGGACCGGTCGACGAACGCGAACAGGAGCAGGTAGCTCAGCCCGAAGAACGTCGCGTACGTCGGGTGCGAAAGGACTGTCAACCCGAAGAGGCCCGCCGAGGGGAGGAGCCACCGCCGCCGGCGCGTCCGGAACAGCTTCGTCCCGCAGTACAGCCCTGTGACGAGCAGCAGGAACGCCGGCGCACGGACGATCCCGCCCGCGGAGATGTGCCACTCGAGGACGACGGGCGCGGTCGCGAAGGCGACGGACGAGAGGCTCGCCTTCCGGACCGATCCCGTGAGTTCCCTCGACAGCGCGTAGAACGGCGCGACGGTGAGCACGGTGACGACGCCGGGGAGGACGCGGGCGACCTCAATCGGATCCGCGCCGAGGTCGAAGAGCGCGGCGATCAGATAGAAGGCCAGCGGCGGGTAGGCGAATGGAACACCGCCGCGGGTGTAATCGGGGATGCGGGTCGGCAGCAGGTACCCGCCTTCGTGGATCTGCTCGGCGATCGAGAGAAACAGCCCCGCGCCGTAGGCGGGGTAGGGGTGGGTCTGGTAGTACAGTGCGGTGGTCGCCAGGGCGACCGCGAGCCCGGGAGCCAGCCAGACGCGGTCGTCGTCGAGGATCCGATCGACGATCCGTTCGACGTGCGACGAGAGGGTGCTGTGGTTGCGGTTACGTCTGCTCATCTATCTCGGTGGGGGTGCGCGCCCGTCGCGTTCGCTGCGTGAGCGGAATGCGCGCCCGGAGGCTGATGGAGGGCGCGGACGGGAGAGACGCTCGGGGACGCGCCGTTCGCGAACGCCTCGTCCGACAGCGGTTGCCGTTACTGGCGATATATTGAGTACCCATATGAGTATTGCGGACTTCGTACGGCTACGTTGGCGACGGAAGCGACGCGCAGCAAGCGGTTTGAGCCGCCGGTAGCCGGACGAAACCGCCGCGAAACCCGGTCCGTCGGCGAGCGCGGCTGCGTCGACGGGGTGTTCGTGCCATCGCTGGGCGACCGAATCGGAGCTCCGCGAAAAGAACCGGTGGACGACCGGCCGGAACGCGCTACAGATCCCGGGGCTGGACGGTTTTTCTGCCGTTTTCGTCGGCG
This sequence comes from Halegenticoccus soli, assembly GCF_002844195.1. Classification (GTDB taxonomy): domain Archaea; phylum Halobacteriota; class Halobacteria; order Halobacteriales; family Haloferacaceae; genus Halegenticoccus; species Halegenticoccus soli. Next base: position 210,542 of record NZ_PEND01000005.1, on the reverse strand, counting down.
CGCTTGCTCGCCCGGTCGAGGAGGGTCTGTACCTCCTGATCGAGCGCGTCGTAGAAGTCGCCCGAGACGTTCTTTCCGCTCAGCTCCTCTTTGACGGCCGATTTGACGATCAGGTCAGCCATTGCAGGGCGTTGGTTCGTCCACCTCGCGGATAAACGTTTGGCCTTAAAATCCCGTATCACCCTTCGAGAGGGCCGATGGTGCGATAAGATCACGGGATAGGTTCTGGAATAAATCGGGGCCCCATCAACATCGAAGTGATTCCGGACGCGTCAGGTCGCGTCAGAAACGCCGCCCGGGACCTCACGGACCAAAGAATCGGTCCGGCTTCAGCCGCGAGAGTCGCATCGCGTTCCCCGTCACGCCGAGACTCATCCCCATATCACCGACCACGACGGCGAGCGCAACACTCACGTGTCCCAGCGGGACGCCGAGCGCGAGCAAGAACTTCACGCCGAGGCTCGACCAGATATTCTGCCGAATCACGCTATTGGCCCTGTTCGAGAGCGCGTACAGATACGGGAGCTTTTCGACATCGTCTCCCATCAGGGCAACGTCCGCCGTTTCGAGGGCGGTGTCCGTTCCGGCCGCTCCCATCGCAATCCCGACGCTTGCGCTCGCGAGCGCGGGCGCGTCGTTGACCCCGTCGCCGACCATCGCCACGTCGCCGTATTCCGACCGTAACGACTCGATGGCCTCGACTTTCTCGTCGGGGAGGAGTCCGGCGCGGAACGCATCGACGCCGACCCGATCGGCGATCGCGCGGGCCGTCCCCTCGTTGTCACCGGTGAGCATCACGATACGGCTGACTCCCAGTTCGCGCAGGCGGTCGACGGCTCGCTTTGAAGCGGGGCGTACCTCGTCGGCGATCGCGATTACGCCCAGTAGCTCTGTCCGCGTCCCGACGAAAACGACCGTCTTGCCCTCCCGTTCCAGCGCGGTTGGCGTCTCGTCGCCGCAGCTGTCGTCGGTCTCCACGACTGCGCCGTTCCGGACGGTGCCACCGTCGGGTGCGCGGGAGGCACGCGACAGGTCGAGCCCGAGTTCCTCGAACAGCGCGGGCTTCCCCGCGTAATACGTCTCGTCGTCAATCTCGCCGCGAATCCCCTTGCCGGTCAGGCTCTCGAAGGTATCCGGTTCCGGAATATCGACGACGCCCGCCCTATCGGCGCGGGCGATGATCGCGTCGGCAATGGGATGTTCGCTCCGCCGCTCCAACCCGGCGGTGTACCTCAGGAGGGCCGTCTCGTTCGTATCGCCGAGCGGGACGACGTCGGTCACGGCGAGTTCGCCCTTCGTGAGCGTCCCGGTCTTGTCGATCGCCACCGCGTCGACCTCGCCCATCGCTTCGAGGTAGTTGCCGCCCTTGATGAGGACGCCGTTCTTCGCGGCACTGGTGATGCCTGACACCACGGAAACGGGCGTCGAGATGACGAACGCGCACGGGCAAGCGATCACCAGCAGGGTGAGACCGCGAACGAACCACGTCCGCCACGGCCAGCCCAGTGCGAACGGCGGTACGACAGCGGTGAGAATCGCCAGTACGACGACGGTCGGCGTGTAATAGCCCGCGAATCGGTCGACGAACCGCTCGGTCTCGGTCCGCTTCGATTGGGCACCTCGCACCATCTCGATGATCCGCGCGAGCGTCGAGTCCGACGCCAGCGACGTGACCTCGACCTCGAGGTAGCCCTCCTCGTTGATCGCGCCGGCGTACGCCTCGTCACCTGGGGTCTTGTCGACTGGGACGCTCTCGCCGGTGATCGGTGACTCGTCGACGGCGCTCTCACCTTCGACGACTCTCCCGTCGAGCGGAATCTTCTCGCCGGGGCGAACGACCACGACCTCGCCCACGTTCACATCCTCGACCGGCACGGTCACTTCTTCACCGTCTCGCCTGACGGTCGCCTCGTCCGGCGAGAGCTCCATCAGTTCGCGCAGCGAGTCGCGCGCCCGGTCCATCGCGTAGCCCTCGAGGAGTTCGGCGAGGCTGAAGAGCACGGCTAGCGTCGCGGCCTCGACGAAATACCCGATACCGGTGGCGGCGACGATCGCCGTACCCATCAGCAGGTCGATGTCGAGGCTCCGGTTCCGCGCCGAGTAGTAGCCGCTGCGCACCACCGGAACCCCGCTGGCGGCGACAGCGCCAAGGAACGATACGTCGGCGAGCGAGAGCGGACGCCCCAGAGCGGTCGCGACGGTGAGGTTCTGGGCCGGCAGGAGGAACTCGAAGAGGAACCCGACCGCGACGAACACCGCGCCGATCCACGTCTTGACGCCGCGGGGACTCGTCCACACCTCCGACGCCGGCGCGACTCCGACGGCGCCGGCGTCCGCTTCCCCCGAGCCAGTCGCGTCGCCGACGACCTCGTAGCCCGGACCCTCGATCGCCGCGATCACGTCGGCTCTGGACACCCGGTCGGGATCGTATGTCACCGTGGCCGTGCCGGTTGTGGGTCGAAGGTCGGCCCCGACGACGCCGTCGACGCGCTGGAGGCTCTTGTCGACCTTCCCGGCGCAGGAGGGGCAATCCATCCCCGGAACTGAGAGTCGGGCGGACGCGGTCGCCCGCTTTCCGTCCCCGTTCGCCCCCGCTCCGTCTGCGTTCTCGGTCATCGCACCTCCCTACGCCGACGGATCGAATACGTCTTTATCGGAATATTCCAACCGACGTTTGGAATACTCCGGCCGCGTCCGTCACAGCGGCGACAGCGGTCCCCCCGACGAACGCGTCCGGTCGACCCACCGCTCGGCGACGTACGCTTCCGCCCTCCGCAGTCGATAGGTGAGGGTGGAGCGCGGGACGCCGAGCAGGTCGGCGAGTTCTCCGGCGTCGACGTTCCGCGGCGTCTCGTAGTAGCCGTGTTCGATGGCCGCCCGAAGCGCCTCCGCCTGATCCGGGGGCAGGCTATCGCCGTCGCCGCCGGCGTCGGTCGTCGGCGACGAGGCGTCCGTCAACCGTCTGATCTCCAGTCCGGCGCAGCCCCCGACGGCGGCCGCCAGAGTGTCGAAGAACGCTCGAACCTCACCGTCGCCCGAATGGATGATCCGCCACGTGTAGCGCCATTCCTCGTGGCGCGTCTCGAAGAGGAGTCCGTCGCCGAGATGGTCGAGAGCGGCGTGCGGAACGGACGAACAGGTCGGCGCGCGCTCCCAGTACGAGTAGAGGACGAGCGTCTCGTCCGTGTGTTCGAGGACCTGCGTCGTCTGGGCGGCCCCGCAGTCCTCAGTCGTGAGGCAGTCCGCGTAGTAGTCGGCGGTGAGGAAGGCTTCCTCGATCTCCGCCAGCGCGTCCGGCGAACCCGCGGCGTGGTCGACGCGCCACAGGCTCTCGTCGGTCGCGTGGAGCGAGAGTGACCGGATTCGCGCGGCGGGGTGCTCCGCGAGCGTGTCGGCCACCGCGTTGCACCCGGGCTCGTAATCGAGAGCGAAGACGAGTTCGCGCATACGCCCCGGTAGCGTCCGTACCGATAAAACTGGTCGCCCCGCGCCGTCAACGGACGCGCTCAGCCGGGTACGACGCGAGTCACTCGTCGTCCCACCCGTCGGCCCGCTCCCGCCACCGCCGCTGTTGGCGCCGCTCGGTGATGTGTCGCTCGCCGTCGGCGAGCAGGTCGCGGACCTCGCTCTCGAAATCGGTCACGTCCGCGAGGAACCCCCGCCGGAACTCCTCGACGAGCTCGTACGTCCACCGGTCGTCAATCGCGCCCGAGGGGAGGTGCTTGTCCCGGAGTCGGTCGGCCAGCCCCCCGTGACCAGCCTCGCGAAGCTTCGATTCGGCGGCGTCCAGTTTGTCCATCCCGCGTCCTATCTGATGGTGATACTCGAGGAGCGCGCCGTATCCGCGGTGGACGTGTTCGAGCGCCAGCTGGAGGTCGTGGAGCGCCTCCCTTTCGGCCTCCGTCAAGTCGTCCTCAGCGGACATGCCCGCCTCCACCCCCTCGTCGAACGCGTTCGAGCGACGGTCCCCGACTGCTCGTACCGTTCGACACAGTGCGTACAGTCACAGCGGAAGAACGCTGGTGCACCGTCTAACCCTATCGCCAAATAGTGAGTCTTTTTATCAAGGGAAGAGCTGAGAGAGGATCTTTCGGATGACGATGCGGAGGTGCCGCGAGAGCGTCGACCGCGAGACGTCGAGCTTCGCGGCGATCGTCTCGGCGTCCGCGCCGTCGGGCTCGAAGTACCCCATCTCGATCGCCGTCTCGGCGACCTCCCGCTGCCGCTCGGTCAGGGTCAAGAGGTCGACCACGGCGGTCGTCGACTCGGCGTCCGCCTGCAGCTCGCGGGCGCGCTCGCTGCGAATGATCTGACGGAGGTCGAGGTCGAACCCCGCGTCGTTCAGTCGCTCGATCGTCCGCTGGAGCGCCGAGTACTCGCTCACCGCGAAGTGGAGCTGGAGCCACCCGCCGCGCCAGTGGAACCGGTATGGTTCGACGGGGAGAAACGAGAAGCCGTAGGCCAGACACCCGCCCCCGCCGTAGTTCTCGCAGGGCGGTGGGAGCCGACCGTCGACCCCCTGGTCCGCGACGATTGCGTCCGCGGTCTCGAACGCCGAAACGGGCCCCACCGTCGGGAGGCGACAGACCGCGTGGCCTCCGACCCACGCGATCTCCTCGACGGGGTAGTCGGCGAGCGGGTCCCCCCCGCCTCCGTTCGGCGGTTCGACCGCAATCTGCGGCGGGTGTCCGTCGCTCCGACCGGGCCGAAAGTCGCGGACGCGCCCGTCCTCGGAGAGTCGCCGAACGGGGCACTCCCGCCCCGGGCAAACGGCGATGCGCGCATAAAGCCCCGAACTATTCGTCGTCGGTTTCAAAGTCCCGTGTACGGTATCTCCCGCGAGGGTTAAAAACGTGCGACGCCCTACCGTCGCGCACCTCACACCACCGATGTCGTTCGAAGCGATGATCGACGCGATGCCGACCGCGGACGCGAAGCTGTGCGTGTACAATTACGGCGGCCCCGAAGCGGCGGTCGCCGACATCGCCTCGTATTTCGACGTCGATTCGAACGACGTTTCCCGGAAGCGAACGGCCGACAAACCGGACGGGACCGCGGTCGTCGCGGTCGACGGCGACCCGCTACTCGAGGCGCGCGTCACCGCGCTTCGGAGGGCGGTCCGAACCACCGCCGAGGTCCTCCGCAACGTCGATCCCGCCGAACCGCTGCCGTCCGACCTGCTGGCGTCCCTCAGCGGCGGGACGTTCGCGTCCCACGACAGGCGTCGGCTGCTCGTCGCCTCCCGACACATCGAGCGCCGGGTACACCGGGTCGGAGCCGGCGCGCTGCACGCCTCCTTCCAGCGCCTCTCCCGCCTCGCGAACGACCTTCCGACGCTCGCTTACTACAATCTCCTCGCGAGAGCCGGCGTCGACGTGTACGTGTACGGCGTCCCGGACGAGAGGCTCGAGAACGCCGACGAACTCACCGTCGTGGGCGTAGATAGCGGCGAGATCGCGTCGACCTGGATGGTCGCGTTCGACGGCGACGGGGACGACGACGAGAAAGCCGCGTTGCTCGCCCGAGAGGAGGCGTCGAACGACTGGCGGGGTTTCTGGACGTTCGATCCGGCGGCGGTCGACGGCGTGATCGAATACACGACGGCGACCTACGGCTGAGCCGGCGGTCGCTCGTCGGTCCGGGGCTGTCTCCGCCCAGTACTTAAAGACGGTCATAGTTCGCGCCAGGGTTGAACGTCGCGGAACGTCTCCGTTCAACGCGAGTGATCAGTCGTAGCCCGCGGGGCGAGCGCCGACGAAACGGGGACGCCGCACCTTCGACCGGCGGCGACGATTCGAGGATCGTCACGTCCGAAACGCCTCGGAGGGGCGGGCGGCGACCGCACCCTCTCTCGGATCTCGGACCAGGAGAACCAGAATGGTAGACGAAAATCAGATCGCCGCGAGCAAGGCGATACAGCGACGCACCGGACGGACGTTTCACCTGGCGACCCGCGTGCTCCCGAAGCGGGTGCGGTGGCCGACGTACGTGCTCTACGCGTTCTTCCGGCTGGCGGACGAGATCGTCGACGGAGCGGATCGAGCGCCGCCGGGACGCCAGCGCGAACAGCTCGAACGGCTACGGGCGGCGGCGCTCGGCGAGGTCGAAACCGACCACCCGGTGCTGTCGGCGTTTCGAGAGGTCCGCGAGGAGTACGGCGTCGCCGACGCCGACGTCGACGCGTTCGTCGACGCCATGGCGACCGACATCACGAAGGATCGGTACGCCACGCACGCGGAGTTGAAGGAGTACATGCGGGGCTCGTCGGTCGCCGTCGGGCGCATGATGACCGCGATCATGCGGCCGGACGACCCGGAGCGGGCGCTGCCCCACGCCGCGGCGCTGGGCGAGGCGTTCCAGCTGACGAACTTCCTGCGCGACGTCCGCGAGGACGTGGTCGAGCGCGACCGGATCTACCTCCCCGAACGCGCGCTCAGAAAGCACGGCGTGTCCTACGAGCAGATCGAGGAACTCTCGATGAGCGACGGCTTCGCTCGGCTGATCGATGAGGAGCTCGAGCGGACGGAGCACCGCTACCGCGAGGGGATCGCCGGCATCGAATATCTCCCCGAGGATTGCCAGTTCGCCGTGCTGCTCGCCGCCGTGCTCTACGTCGACCACCACCGACTCATCCGCGGGCACGATTTCGACGTGCTGACGAACGAGCCGACGCTGGGGACCGCCCGAAAAATCCGCTTGTTCGCGGAGACGCGCTGGCGCTGGTTCAGGACGAAGGACCCGAGTACGGTGTTCTACCGGGTCAACTCGGCACCGACGCTCACGCACCCCTCGGAGCGCGACCATCGCGAGGCACACGCTTACAACGGGTCGAACGACCACTCTGAGGTCAGAACTTGACATCCTCCCACGACTTTAGTCGTGGGATTCCCTCGAGTTGGGATATTATGGTTCGCGGTCCGTGACCTGGTCTCGCGGGGCGAAAACACCCTCACTACGGTCGAACAGGCGAACCGCTGGCTGTGCCAACCAGCCGTTATCCCTATCTCCCCCATCGCAGGCGAGATTTGGGAGTACCTTTCGTCTGATGTTTTCCGCACCGTTGCAGTCAGCGTTCCCGACGAACCCGCACTCGCAGACATACAACCCGCGTTCGACGCGCTGATGCTTGGCCGACCGACCGCACGCAGAACACGTTTTCGACGTATCCCGCTCGTATGTCGTGACGACTTCGATACCCTCGGCTTCGGCTTTATATGAGAGCATCTGTGTGAAGCGGTCAAACGCCCACCCGTGGAGGTCGAGATTGCCGTGGTCGCCCCAGTTGTGCGCGTCGCCGTTCTCATCCTCGCGGATACCAGTGAGGTCGCCCACGACAATCGTCCCGACACCACGCTCCACACACTCGGCAACGATATCCTTCGACAGCGTGTGCAAGAAGTGCGTCCGACGGTCGGTCCGCTTGTGGTCGAGACGGCGGGCTTCGCGTGAGGCCGAATCATCCGTCTCCGCGCGTTTCTTGGCGAAGTAATATTCATCCTCTTTGAGCGCCCCGCCGGGGTATAACATGGCTTCGTCACCGTAGGAGACGGTGGCGAAGTTGCAAATGCCGAGGTCGATGCCAGCCACACTGTCGCCCGGTGGGTCGGCAACGGCGACTTCGACGCGGCAGACGAAGTGCAACCGCCAAACGCCGTGTTCGTACACCGCACGAACTTGTTGGACGTTTTCGATGGTTCGACCGACCGGGCCGATAACGTCGTACTCGCAGAGGACGAAATCGCTCCAGCCGTCTTTGAGGTTTCGCCCTTTCGAAAGGCGAACGCGGTTGTTCGCTGTGTCATGCTTAAAGCCCGCTTGTTTGAACGTGACCGTCGAACGCGGGTGATCGTCGTTGTGTTTGCGATAGCCGGGCGGATTCGCATTCTTGTCCCCGTTTCCGCGCTTTTCGTACCAACTGGTGAACGCCTCACCGAGTTCTTGGAGAACTCGCTGACTCGACTGTGAATGGAGGTCGGCGTAGCGTTCGTGGTTCTTAAGGTACGCCATGAGCGCGTTCGCGTCGGGAATCTGACCGCAAGCGTCCCAGACACGTTGGGCTGTCCATCGGCCAACGTTCCAGAGCTTGCTGGCGTTCACGAGAGCTTCGCTCTCGTGCAGCCCATCAGAAATCGAAGATTTCTGAGGACGGCGAATCCAAGCGAATCGAGGCCGTCACGCACCTGCGAATAGTTGCAGATGCGGGCGCGGTAGGTGCGCGTGACGACCTGATTCGCCATGCGTAACCTATGTCACTGACTGTACTTAACACCGACCTATGCGGAGTGAAAGTGAACAGAGACGTGGAATATCCGGCCCTGCCATCGTCGGCGGTTGCGACCTACCGGTCGGATTCATCCCATGACTCAAGTCGTGGGCTTTCTCCTTGAATCTCTATAAGTCGGGCAGCGAGGGCAGGGCAGTTCATACACGTAGTTTATCTTTGTCTGTGGCGTAGGTCCATACCTAATGTCAATAAACATAACTTACATCCTGAAAGAAAGCGCGGGTAGAAGTATCGAACGGAACGGACTGTTACTCATGGGTATCTTCTTCGCTCTCTCGCTCGCAAACGGACTCCTCGGCCTCGGCGTCGCGCGATGGGCGGCAAGTCGAGAATTCGCACCGGCCGCCGTCCAAGCGAACCCGTTCCTCGTCGTCCCGCCGGTTGTGGCGGGGGTCATCTCGCTTGTCCTCGGGATTGCGAGTCTCGTGGTGAGCATCGCGGCGATCCGGGTGTTCGTAAGTCCGGAAACGGATCGACTCCCACGGGAGTACTTTACTCGAAACGTGCTCTGGGCTGCGCTGAACGTCGTTGTCGGCGGCATCATTTTCGGGATTATCGTCGCACTCGGGTTCGTTGCACTCATCATTCCCGGCATCTTCCTCCTCGTGAGCTTGGCGTTCTGGACGGTTTACGTGGCCGTCGAGGACCAGAACTTCGTCGAGGGATTCCGAAACAGCTGGGCGCTCACTCGCGGACGCCGCCTTCCTCTCCTGGGCCTCGGTGTCGCGGTGCTCCTCCTCGTGGCCATTATCAGCGCGGTGTTCAACGTCGGCTATCTCGGAGGTGACGTCGTCGGACTCGTCTTCGCCCAGCTCGGTGGCGCTATCACGACGGTGTTCTCGACGGCCGCGCTCGCCACGGCGTACAACCAGCTCACCGCTCTTCCGGAAACTGACGAGACGCCGACCGCCGGCGAAGAGCCCGTCTCCCCGCGAGACGCGCCGAAAGGCGCGTGAGCCCGGCGCGGCACCCGAAGCCGAGCCCCGCTCGCCGCTTCGGCGCGATAGCAAATCGTGCGATCCCGAGGGGGGATATCCCGTACGTACCATAATATAGCGCTCATAGAAAATTAAATGTACTATCGTAAACGACCACGGGTCGGGTGACCCGTGGCTTTTGTAATTCCCTCAGCCTATGTCGTAAGCACTCCACGCGAAGCGATTTCGCGGGATGAGGTTGGACGGTTTACTGAACGTCCCGACCCAGACAGGCTCACCTTCCGAACAAACGGTTGGGTTTTGCGAGTCCGGTAATTAACCGATTCAACGTCGATACCAGCGTGTTTCGCCCACGCTCGCCACGCCACATTCACACTCGCGTTCCGGTCAGCATGGTCTTGCTGAACTTCACACGAATCGTTCGTACAGCAGAACCGCCGTCCCTGACGGTAGCCACGGTGTCCACAGCACGAACACGACTTCGAGTTGTACGGCGACTCAACCGTCTCACACGGAGTCTGATTCCACGTTGCTTTGTAGCGAACCTGTTGCTCGAACTTGTGGAACGGTAGTTTGTGTAGACGGCGATTCATGTACGTGCCGTACTCGATGGCGTCTCGAATCCCACTCAAGTCCTCGAAAACGATAACTGGGTTCGAGAACTGTTGGGCAAACTCCACCACGACTCGGGAGAGTCGGTGAAGAATCCACTCGGTGTAACGTTCTTCTTTCTCTCCGAGTTGATGGTGGATGGAGTGTTGGCCGTGTTCTTGACAGCGTTTTGTGATGGTGTGGTAGCGTTGGCGTTCGGCTTTCACCGAGCCGTAATCCAGCACGAGTGTTCCGAGCGTGTCCATCGTCTCACGAGTAAGAGCGGTGAGTGCGATGTTGCGCTCGTTGATGTCCACGCCGATGAGCGTGTCGGCGTCTTCTGGTTCAGGCACTTCGACCTCTGTTTTGACCGTGACGTGTAGGTAGTACACGCCATCTCGGTACAGAAGTTCAGCCTGCCCCAACGACCACTCGTCCTCTGTCAGAGCCTTCTCAATCAACGCGAGGTCTTCCTGTCGTCCTCGTAGGTGTCCTTTCACCTTCTTGTACGGCTTCGGACTGACACGGAACTCTACCCGGTCGTCCTCGCTGTCGTAGGCGAGGCGGTAGCCTTCAGCGTGTGCCATAACAAGCGGATAAGTCCCGTTCTTGTCCGTGGCGGGTGGCGACGGCTTTCCGACGTTGGTGTCGTCTTGGTCGTGCCACCAGTTGAGGAGTTCTTTGTAGGAATCCCACGCTTGCAGGGCTTTCCCGACAACCGCGCACTTGTTGTTTCGAAGGAAATCATCGCGGTCAACTTCCTTCTGAATCTCAGTGCGTGAGTGTCCCTGTTGTTTGAGGCGGAGTGTGTCGTTGGCGATGTCTCGTGCGGTGAATCGGGCATCTTTGAGCCACGACCGCTCACCAGACTCAACACAAAGTCGAGTGCGTGCGGTCTTTGTGACTTCTTTGATACCCATACCTTGACTATCGTACCAAGTGATAATAAAAGTAAGGGTTAAGATGGGAGAGCACCGGGGTCGTGCATATTCGATTAGTTTGTGGAAGTATCACTTCGTCTGGTGTCCCAAGTATCGACACGGGGTGCTGGAGTTAGTTCGAGACGAACTTGCAGAGGTGTTCCAGGGGACTGCCGAACGGTTCGGTCACGAAATCGTGTCGATGGAGATTGCCAGCGACCACGTTCACTTGTTCGTGGAGGCCGACCCGAAATGGAGTCCTGCCGAGATAGCGAAACAATTCAAGGACTACTCGGGTCGAACAATTCTGAAACGTCACCCAGAAATCAAACAGCGGTACTTCTAGGGAAGCGGTCTGTGGAAGGACGGGTGCTACGTTGGTACAACAGGCGCGGTTTCCGAAGATGTGGTTCGTCGGTACATCGAGGAGACCGAACATTAGGCAAGCGTACGCGATTCACCCACGAGTCAGGTGACCTGTGGAACTCTCGCTGTTTCTTTAGAATCGCACCTAACGATGCAGTCCATCTTCGACACGACCCGGCGACGGTTCCTCCTCGGGGGTCTGACAGCGCTCGGAGCGACGACCGGTCTCGGAGACCGTAACGCGGGCTTCGGCGCTCGTTCGGACGGCCTCCGGGCGTGTTCGTTCAACATCCGCTACGACAACCCGGAGGACGAGTACCGCTGGGAGGAGCGACGGAGTCGCGTCGTCGAAACGGTCAGCACGCTCGATCCGGGACTCCTCGGGGTTCAGGAAGCGCAGCCGAACCAGTACGACTACCTCCGAGAGGCGCTCGACGACTACGAGTGGTACGGGGTCGGTCGCGAAGACGGCGACCGGGAGGGCGAGTTCGTCCCCCTCGCGTGGCGCACGGACCGGTTCGAAGCGCTCGAAACGGGCGCGTTCTGGCTCTCGGAAACTCCCGGCGAACCGAGCGTCGGCTGGGACGCCGAACTCCCGCGGGTCACGACGTGGGCGCGCCTGTCCGACCGCGAGACGGGGACGCGGCTGTGGTTCTGCAACACACACTTCTCTCACGTCGGCGAGCGGGCGCGCGTCGAGTCCGCGCGGCTCGTCCGGGAGCGCGCACGCGAGCGCGCGGCGGACGGGGAGGAAGTCGTCGTGACGGGCGACTTCAACTTGAAGCCGAGCGAGAAGCCGTATCAATTACTGACCGGGATGGCCGGCGACGCCGAGAGCCCGGTAGTAGACCCCCGCAGGGAGGCCGACACGCGCTCGGTGTACGGACCGTGGGGGACGTACCACGGCTTTACGCCCGAAATCGAGGACCGTATCGACTACATCTTCACCACGGAGAACGCCGACGTCGGCGAGTACCGTACCCTCGACGTTCGAGAGGGGGAGTATCGATCGGACCACCTCCCCGTCGTCGCGGACTTCGAACTCGCGCGACGCCCGCGGCTTCCCTGGAAGCGAGAGTAGGCGCGCTACCGCTTCTCTTCGAGTCCGATTTCGACGACGACTCGGACGCGAGAGTGAATGAGAGAGGTGCTCTCGTGCGCCCGTGTGACGCGCGTCTACCGACCGTCTGTCGGACGGTCTCGTACCCGCCGCAGAACTTCGATCGTGACCGCTCCGAGGCCGATGAGCAGCGCGCCGAGCGCGAGGACCCACGGACCGGTCGGTTCGTCGTTCGTCATGGTCCCTACTTGCCTCCGGAGACAGTTGAATCGAGCGTCCGTTCGCTCACCGCGCCGCGCACTCGACTCGAACGGAGCACGGACCCAACCGCCGCGCCGGTCGCGGTCCTCGCTTCCCGCGGGAGTTCGTACGTCGGTTCGAGCGGTAGGTGCGTCGAGAGCGCCGGCGGTCGCGTCGTCCGCTACGGGAACGGAAGCGGTCGATAGGTGTCGCTGATTATACTCGCACCCTCGGCGACCAACGTGCCGTTTTGATCGTTGGCGCTGCCGCCGGCGGGCCCGATCACCGCGATGAACTCGGGGTCGTCGTTCTCCTCGTCCTCGGCGGGTCCGATGGAGGTCGCGATCAACTCGATGTCGCTGAAGTCGACCGTGTCCGCGAGTTGTGGCGCCGATGATCGCATACGTTCTGTGTGCCGGTTTGATTCAAAAGTATTTCCTTCTCAAAAAGCGTAGGACTCCGGGATATTCGCGAATCGCGGTTTGTCCGCCCGACACCAAGGTAGTCGGTTGTTACCGAACAGTCGGAGCAAGATGTGACTGCTGGTGGCGGGTCGTGCTTCATAGCGCCCGCTGTCACCCCGACAGAGACGAAAAACAACAGTAGCAACCCTTGTGCATCAAGCCCAGCGATGCTTGGAGTGACCCGTTTTAATCGAGTCACTACCAATTGCTACCGAAAATAGGAACGGTTTTCGAAGCGTCACGTTAGCGAACCCCAACCGGAAAATCCCTCACTCACCGTCAGGCGGTTAACGGACGATGCACTAATTCCCGTCGATGGCTACACCCCACGCCAGCGCCGACGAGCGCGACGCAGCGCACGACGAGACGTTCCCGGAGGCGATCGACGCAATCCGAACCCGACGGTCGGGGCACAATTTCGATCCCGACGAGCGCATCGACGACGAGACGCTCGAAGCGCTCGTTCGCGACGCGGCGCTCGCCCCCTCTTCGTACAACCTCCAGCCCTGGGAGTTCGTGGCCGTGCAGGACGAAGACCGCCTCGCGCGGGTGGTCGAACTGGCCTACGGCCAAGAGCACGTCCGCGAGGCCGGGACCGCGATTCTGGTGGTCGGCCACACCGAGGCCAAGACCGCGGACCGCGTGTTCGAAGAGTGGATCGAGGCGGGTCGAATGGACGAGGCGTCCGCCGAGCAGACCAAGGCCCAGTCGGTCGAGATGTACGAAGACGAGCGGTTCGGTCGGGACTACGCCGTCCGAAACGCCAGCCTCGCCGCGCAGAGCCTCCTGCTCTCGGCTCACGCCCGCGGGCTGAAGGCGACGCCGATGATCGGCTTCGACGCCGAAGGGATGGCCGAGTTCCTCGGACTACCCGACGACGAGATCCCGGTGATGCTGATCGCCGTCGGTCCGAGCGGCGGGCCGGAGCCCGAACGACTTCCCCGCCGGTCCGTCGACGAGGTCCTCCACCGCGAATCGTACTAGCGACCGCCCTCGGCGATAATTCAAGTATTTTACGGAAACGTTTAATTCATCTCTACTGGATTGATCAGACGTAATGGTTGAAGCGAATGTCGTTCAGATCCTCATGGACCTGCTCCGCGATCAGGGACTGTCGGTTGGCGAAGCGATTCAACACCTTCGGGAGTTAGGAATCGACGTGCGCGATATCCAGACGCTGCTGCACCGGTACGACCTTTCCGTGGGAGAGGTCATCCAACTCCTCCGGCGGGGCTAGAACCGGCCGCTCGGCCGTCGTCCACTCGTCAGTCCGCGTCCCGACGTTCGACGATGCGCGAGTCTCGCGGGCGACCCGCCGAAACCGGACGACGGACGGTGGATCAACCGGCGGGCGAATTCACTATCGCGGTGACGCAGGCGGGAGAGCCGTCCGAGTCGAACCGCTGCCGGTCAGGTCCGACCGTCGGTGCGGTTGACGTGTCGGACGTCGAAATCGGCGTCGGCGACCGATCGGATGATGGCTTCGGCCTGCTCGGCGCCGCTCGTCTCGATCTGGAACGTCAGGTACGCCTCGCCCACGTCGAGTTCCTCCACCGCGCGGTCGTGTCTGACCGTCTGGATGTTCGCTCCGTGCGCCGCGATGATCCCGGAGAGCGTCTCCATCTTGCCGGGCCGGTCGTCGATGCGCACGCGGAGGCGGAGGATCTGCTTGCGGTCGGTAAGCGCGTGAATCAGGACGGTCTGGAGCATCGTCATGTCGAGGTTGCCCCCGCAGAGGAGCGGCATCACCGTCTCGCCCTCCACGTCCAGGTCGCCCAGGATCGCGGCCACCGACGCCGCGCCGGCCCCCTCGACGACCTGTTTGGCGCGTTCGAGCAGCACGAGGACGCTCCGGGCGATCTCCTGATCGGAGACCGTGACGACCTCGTCGACGTGTCGCTCGATGAGCGACAGCGTCAGCTCCGATGTCCCGCCGGTCGCGATCCCGTCGGCGATCGTGTCGACGTCGTCCAGTGTCTTCGGGAACCCCTTGTCGAGACTGTCCGGCACCGTCGCCGCGCCTTCGGCCTGGACACCAACGATGCGCGTTTCCGGCGACAGTTCCGCGAACGCGGTAGCGATGCCGCCGATCAGGCCGCCGCCGCCGATGGGGATGACGACCGTTTCGACCGCCGGCAGGTCCTCGTACATCTCGACGCCGAGGGTCCCCTGTCCGGCGATGATCGCGGGGTCGTCGTAGGCGTGGACGAACTCGACGCCCGGCTCGTCGGCCAGCTCCCGCGCGTGGGCCATCGCGCCGCGGAAGTCCCGCCCCACGAGTTCGACGTCCGCGCCGTACCCGCGGGTCGCGTCGATCTTGGTCTGTGGGGCGGTCTTGGGCATGACGACCGTCGAGTCGATCCCCAGCCTCGTCGCCGCGAGCGCGACGCCCTGGGCGTGATTGCCCGCGCTCGCGGCGACGACCCGGTCCGCCTCGCCCGCCTCGGCGCACTGTTTGATCCGGTTGTACGCGCCGCGCGTCTTGAACGAGCCCGTCCACTGGAGGTGCTCCATCTTGAGGTACACGCCCGCGGCCCCGGTCATCGATTCGAGGGACGTGCTCCGCTCGACCGGGGTGCGCTTGACGACGGTGTCGTCGTCGAGCCGATCGCGCGCCCGCTCGATGTCGTCGAAGGTGACCGTCTCGGTTCGCCTTCCGGTCATGGCCTCGGATCGCGCCCGATCCCCTTCGGTCTGTCGGGTACTCCGAAACTGGAGCGAGGAGAGCCCGTTCGACCTCCTGCCGACCCGCCCGAACCGCTACGCGGTCGGTTCCCGGTTCGGCGCAGGGAGGTCACCCGAAGCGCTCCAGTCGGAATCGCTCTATCGGGTGGTCGGTTTCGCCGACGACCGCGAGGTCGGCGAGGATTTCGCCGACGACGCTGGCGAACTTGAACCCGTGGCCGGAGAAGCCGGCGCCGACGGCGACCTGCGGGTGATCCGGGAGGGTGTCCAGGACGAAGTCGTTGTCCGGCGTGTTGGTGAACGTGCAGGTGGCGAGTCGCATCGTCGGGCCGGCCCCGTCGGGGAAGTACCGTTCGGCGAATCGTCGCAGCAGGCGCTCGTCCTCGGCGTCGGGCTCGCGGTTCCAGCTTTCAGGATCGACCGTCTCCTCGCGGTGGTGGTACTTTCCGAGCTTGAACCCCGGCACGTCGTACACGGGGAAGCCGTAAAACCGCCCCTCGGGGACGCGAAAGTTCCACACAGGGAAGCTTTCGGGCGCGAAACGGTCCGGCGCCGTCGGCTGGAGCCAGGCGAGCACCTGCCGCTCCGGGACCGCGATCCCCGACAGTTCGTCGACGAACTCGGCGGTCCACGCGCCCGTAGCGATTACCATGCCGTCGGCCCCGTACTCCCCCTTGTCGGTTCGGACGCAGACGCCCCCGTCGGCGGTCGCCTCCCAGTCGACGACCCGTTCGCGGGCGCGCACCTCCGCCCCCTCGGCGTGCGCGGCCTCGACGTGGGCGACGATGCACTGCTCCGGGACGAGGAAGCCGCCGTCCGGCTGGTAGAGGGCGACGTACTCGTCGGGCAGCCGGTAGCCGGGGAAGCGCTCGGTCAGCTCCCCGCTCGTCAGCACCTCGTGGGGGATGTCGTACTCCTCGCAGGAACGTCGAGAGCCCGAGAACACGTCGCTGTCCGGCGGTCCGGCGTCGATCGAACCCGTCCTGTGTAGCAGATCCCGCCCTGTCCGGGCTTCCAGTTCGTCCCAGAGGTCGTAGGCCCGCTCGATGAGCGGGATGTAGGACGGGTGTTCGTAGTAGGCCCGCCGGATGATCCGCGTGACGCCGTGCGAGGATCCCATCGCGTTGGGGACGTCGTACCGTTCCAACCCGAGTACGTCCAGTCCGCGGCGTGCGAGGTGGTAGGTCGCCGCGCTACCCATCCCGCCGACGCCGAGGACGACGACGTCGTACCGCCCGTCGGTCGAGCTCATACGCGATCGATTCGAAAGGATCGGTTATGACGATTCGGGTCAACTCTCCCGGCGTAAACGCCAGGGATCCCTGCTCGAACGAGGCGGGACGCGGACGGTATCCGGTCGATCGGCGGAAGAGGAGTTCTCCTCCCGACGAGGGGGTCGTCGGATTCCGCGGCGTCCGAAGCGTCGATTCACCGGCGCGAGGAGTCGAGTGAGGATAGTTCACACCGTTTACGTTCACGAACTAACGAACGAGGTACCTTTCCGCGCCCCGGCGCGTGCTCGGGATATCCCGAAAACAGTCCATCAGATGGGAAGAAAACGGTCGGAAACCGTCTCCTGACTTTTTGTCGACGCGGACCCCCCCGTCGAACGGGAAGGACTCACAACCCCTTTCCACGCCGGGTTCCGAAAGAGAGGCACCCGAACGGAACGCCGTCTGTCATCCACTATCCGGCCGGATCCTCCCCCGCGGGGATCTCGGCCGCCGCGCCACCGTGGGGCGGAGTGCGCGCCGCACCTGTGTGCGCTCCGTCTCGTTTCTCCGGCGGTCAGCGATTCGCGACGTACCGGGCGGCGAGAGCGATCGGAACGAGCGGTATCGCCGTCGCCGTGACCACGAGGAGCACGAGGACGACGGCCTTGGTCAGGGGACCAGATTCGTCCCAGACCGCTCTCGTCACGTCGTCGATGCTCCGCGCGATGCGTTTGATTCGGCTTGCCATTTTGTGTCACCCCCGTTTCGGGCGCCCGTCCTCCGTTGGGCGCCCTCCGGCTTGACGGCTTTGGCGGCGCGCATTCGAACCTGCGACCGCGGCACGCCGTCTGAGCGAACCGAAACCTACTCGACGCGCTAGACGTGCTCAGCATCCCGGTCGGACCCGATTTCAGCTTCCGTTTCGGTCGCCGGGTTTTCCAGCCCGAGGTATCGCCAGCGGAGATAGAGGTAGTAGGCACCGAGGACGCCCACCCCGATCGGAACCCAGAGCAATCGCTCGTGTCTCCCGTCGGGGTCCCAGACGTGGCGCGTGCTCCGACGGTCGAGATACACGGCGAGCGCGTTCGCGGGCCAGACGACCACGCCGATGGCGAGCGCGGTGAAGAGCGCCTGCTCCGAGCCGGCGAGGAGGGCGACGAGGACGCCGCCGAGCATCGCGAGCGAGAGGAGGCTCGGCCAGACGATCCACTGCCACTTTCCGGCGGGGAGCGTCCTTCGGAGCGCGCGACCGATCACTCCCCGGATCGTCCGCGCCTCCGCCGCGTGCGGATACACGTCCAGCCCCGCGCCGTCGGGGATCTCGACCGCGCGCGGGTCGGGTGCGTACCGCTTGAGGAGGTGATACGCGTCGAAGTCGTGGACGAGTCGAGCGAGGTGCTCCCCGTCGACGAGCTTGACGTTCAGCCTGTCGGCCGTCACCGTCGCCCGCCGCGTGAACGTGCTCGGCGTGACGACGACCGTGAGGTCGGCGCCGTCGACGACGCCCATGTCGCGCATCGCGTGGTACCGTTGGACGACGGGCGCGCCCACCGGATCGTCGTCGCCGCGTCGGATCGTGCCCACGAGGGCCGTCTCCGGAAGCGGGTACGAGCGCGTCGCGACGACGTCGATCACCCAGTCCCGCGAGGCCTGAGAAACCTCCGTCTGCCAGCCCATCCGGTGCCAGAGGTCGCCGACGAAGCGCTCGAAGCTGTCGCCGTCCATCCGCCTGAGCTGACGGACGATGTCGTCGGTCGCGGCGTATCCTGTCCGAACCTCGGAACTCATAGTCACTCCGTGGAAAACACGCTATGACGTCGACCGGTATAGCTCCGTCTACTCGCCGCCGACCCGGTTTCGACCCGTCGGTCGATCAGGTGACGCGAACCCGATCGTGCACCGTGTAGATGTAGCCTCGCCTGGAGAGAACCGTCAGGAGTCTCGCCGCCGTCCGCTCGTCGAACGCGTCTTCGAGAACGGCCTGCGCCTGCGCGGTCCGAAGTTCGCCGCCGGCCGCCTCGACGTGCGGTTCGAGCAGCTCGAGCGCCTCCCTCGCGTCGGTCGGAATGGGGGTCCGTGGCAACATACGGCGTAGCTCGACCGGGTGCGTAATGAGCGTCCGGGTGAATTTCACCGCCTGAGAACGCTTTTCGACGGCGTGGGGATAGCAGAAGTAATTGCACGACGTTCGAAGGATTCGGGTTGCGACGCTTTCGGTTCGGCAGCGAGCGTGTGAACCAGAGCCGTTGCCCGCATCGATCGCCGACGAGCCGCTACCTCCGCCCCGATACCGGCTTGATCGGATCCGCTGCGATTCTTTCGGACGGGGCGTCCGTCGAATGGCCGGCGTTCGGCCGTCGGATAGTCCGCGACGGCGCACCGAACGATCCGTCTGGACGTCGATTCGGAGACCGTCGGTCGATCGATCGAACTCGGGTTTCGGTCGGTGGTTCCAACGAATTACGTCACCAGGGAGTCAGCGCGTCGCGGTGAGCTCCAGTACGCGGAGGCGGCGCTCACTTTCCCGTTCGTCCCCGGCGAAGGAGCGATCGGACTGATCGCTCAGATCGAGATCTCGTCGGTGAACGTCTGGGATTCGGTCTCGGACTCGACGGTCGTATCGAGCGTGAGTCCGCCGGCGGATCGTATCTTTTCTCCCTCGCTCACGGTAAAACTCGACCGCATCGAAAACCGCTCCGTCGCCCCGGCGTCGAGCCGATCGAATCGCTTCGCCTCCCGATCGAGCTCTTCGCCGTCCACCTCCGCTCGCATGGTCACGACGACGTCGCGGGCGTCCTCGGACCCGGTGTTGGTCAGGGTGACCGGAACTACCCGACACGTCGACCCGCACGATCTCGGCTCACCGGTTTCGAGGTCGAACTCGACGCCTTCGGCGGCGTCGGTCGGCGAGTCTCCCGTCGGGGGAGCGTCCTCGTTCTCGGCGCGAGCCGATTCGCCGGAATCCGTCGTCGTGGTGCCCCCGGAGGACGCGTCCGTCGCGGCGGTTTCGGGAGGAGTTGTCGACGCCGTCTCCGAGACGGTCGAGTTCGACGCCCCCTCGTCGGTCGTCGGGTCCCCGGTCCGGTCGTTCTCGGCACTCGCGCCTTCCTGATCGCTACACCCGGAAAGAAGGCCGAGGCTCACCGCGAATCCGGCGAGTAAATCGCGTCTTCGCATGCGTTGATTCCCCCATCAAATCGCGGGTACAAAACCGTGGTGGCGGTCGACCGCACGGATTCGTCGTTCGAACTTCGACCGGGCGGAGGGTCGGCCGTGCGGAGTACCAAAGAGTGACCCAAGGAGCGGCCTCGAAGGACCAGCTACGGAACCCGGTCGAGGAATCGCGTCGGACCGGTCCCCGCGCCTCAGGGCTCGAACAGTTTCGCGGCGGTGTAGCCGACGAACGCGCCGGCGACGGCCGCTTCGAGCGCGAAGTGGGCGAGGTCGCGACGTCGGACGATGACGTACTCGGCGCTGGATTCGGAGATGTCGCCGCGGAGCGGACGTACGTTACCCATGCGGGTCTATCTTGGACACGACACGAAAATTGTTTCGCCGGGAGTTTATTTGGAATGCTGAAACGTACGGCGCGACGGAGCTGCCCCCTCCGCTTCGGCCGAGCGGCCGGAGGCCGCGAGACAGAGTTCGGTCGGCGCGAGAGTTCGACCGCGTCGACGCAGCTGAGGCGGTTCGTAGCGAGTCACGCGTCCTCCAGCGCCGCGGTCGCCGTGAGGATCGCTTCGGTCTTCTCCCGCGGGACGGACAGCCCAATCTCCTTCGTGCGGCCGTACCGGCCCTTGCTGACAACCGCGGCGTTGACGACGCCGAGCATGTCGAGTTCGCCGATGAGATCCGTGACCCGCCGCTGCGTGAGAACGGTCTGTCCGACGGAGGTGCACAGGCGCTCGTAGGCGTTGAACACCTCGCCTGTGCTCACCTTCCGCTCTTCCCGCCGGACGAGTCTGATGATGGCGAGCAGTACCAGCTTCGATTGGGTCGGGAGCGTCCGCACCGTCTCGTCGATGCGGTCGAACTCTATTTTCTTCTGCGCTCGACGGACGTGCGCCTGACTCACCGTCGCGTCCTTCGAGCGTTCGGTGAGTTCGCCGGCGGTTCGGAGGAGGTCGAGCGCCCGACGGGCGTCGCCGTGTTCCTGCGCGGCGAACGCCGCACAGAGCGGAATGACGCCCTCGTCGAGGGCGTCCCGTTTGAACGCCACCTCGGCGCGCTGTTCGAGGATGTCCTGCAGCTGGTCGGCGTCGTAGGGCGGGAAGACGATCTCCTCCTCGCCGAGGCTCGATCTGACCCGCGGATCGAGGAAGTCGGTGAACGTGAGGTCGTTGCTGATCCCGATGATCGACACGCAGGAGTTCTCCAGGTCGGAGTTCATCCGGGAGAGGTTGTACAGGGTGTCGTCGCCGCTTTTCTCCACCAGCTTGTCGATCTCGTCGAGAACGATGACGACGACGCGGCGGAAGCGATCGACGGCCTCGAAGAACTCGTGGTAGACGCGGTCGGTCGGCCACCCCGTCATCGGTACCGTCTCGAGATCACGACGCTCTCGATCCAGTTCGTCGATCCGGTCGTCGATCTCCGCCGCGGAATCGAATTCGGTCTCGGCGAGCGTCGACGGATCCGCCCGCGCTCTGTCCAAAAGCGCCTCCAGTTCCGTGATTCGAACCCCGAGTCGACGGCGATTGTCGTCGATGAACTCGTTCGCCAACCGCGCGAGCACCCGGTACCTGGTGTCCGTTACCTCGCAGTTGATGTACTGGACCTCGCACGAGACGCCGTCGTTCGTCGGCGAGCGCTGCAGTTCCTGGCTGACGTACCGGGCGCTCGCGGTCTTCCCCGTCCCGGTCTTTCCGTAGATGAGGATGTTCGAGGGCGTCTCCCCGCGGAGCGCCGAAACGAGGATCGTCGCGATCGAACTGATCTGCGCGGATCGGTGCGGGAGCCTCGCCGGCGTGTACGACGGTCGGAGCACCTCCTTCTGCGAGAAGATCTGTTTTTCCCGGAGGAAGGGGTCGAACAACCCGGTTCCGGCGGCGGACTCCGCCGTCCCGTCGGTCGAGGACCCCTCGCGCCGGTCGACCGTCGTCTCTTCAGGATCAGCCCTCGGCGCGCCCGCGAAGCCGGTTCTCCGCTCCCGCTCCGACCGCCGGCGCTCGCTCTCCGAGGAATCGCGCGATTCGGACTCCGCGACGCGGGTCGTCCCCCGCGGTGTATCTTCCTCTGACATGGCTGCTCCAGCGACCTGCCGCGAGATTAGTCAGCTACGCCTCTCCGAGCCGGGTCGGTTCCCGTCGATTCGGCTCTCCGACCTCGGCTTCCGTCCGAAGAGTCGGCTCGCGCGCGGTCTGGGCTCCGAAAGCGCGGCGGGAACGATCCCGGCCGGACGGATCGAAAGCGATCGCGACGCCCGAATCGGATACCCTCGTTTCGAAGCTCATCTGTCTCCGGTATCCGCTGACGGTCGTGTTCGTAATAGTTAATCGGCACCTGAACGGGGCTGTCGGGGGTTCCTGGCTGGTTGTTAAGGCGTTCTCCCATACGGCCGGATCGGTGGCTATCTTTTTCCTGAATGGGTCAGGGCTGAGTGTGGTTTGGACATTCCCTTCAAACCACCCCTTTTCAGACATTATTTCTTAGATAAAAGTCCCAAGTGGTCAATCGAATCCCGGAATCGATTTGACACGTCGAAACGGTTCTAGCGACTACTATCGACATGTACGGTACAAAAAGTCGGGTTTCACTCTCAATTCGAAAACAACAAATCGATTGTTTAGGATAAGTGGCTCACTGGAGCCCCTACTTATGTGGATTTTTATCGTTATTACCAGAATTTTCACCTATTCGCTAACCTTTATGTGAGTTTTTCCATTGATATAAATGTGTATGTGTCTGATTCCCTCTTCTCAGGAGATCCAATTATTTCTACTCATATCGTCCTATACGCATGCTAACTTGATGACTGTCGATCTACACTCTGTTGTTCTCGGTGATCGGCGATCGAGCCGACAGCCAAGTTCATGCTGAACCCAAACCGACCGCGTAATCGTTACGGCGTCGATCGGTGTCTTCGTACAGCGGAAACCGACAATAGCTGCTTTCTGAGCGATGTTCAACTACGGAACGCCCAAGAGCTGACTCGCGCTGGGAAAAGAGAAAACCGGACTTGTGAACGATCAAATCAACCCTTCCACAAGAAGACCCAGCTCGCGGAAGATACCTACTCCGTAAGGGAGTGCGATGTTCATGAAGTTGCGGAATAGGACGAAGATCACGAACGAGGTCAGCACACTGAACGGTACGAGCTTGATCACTGACCGGTACCCCTGAAGCCAGGTGAACGCGAACAGGAAGATCGGCGTAATGACGAGGAACCCGATCTGATTGAGGAGACCGATGTAGACGGCGATCAGGACGATAGTGCCGACGTATCGCTTATCCTCGTCGGAGAGGTCAATCGCAGCCGAGACGTCCGACGCTGTGTCCTGAAGCAGGCCCGATTCAAGGTGAACATCCGTTCGACGGTAGATATGGATTAGATTCAGCACGGATGCAATGAGCAGCACAAACAGTACTGCCCTCGGCCAGTATGTCGTTCCTGGGTCGGCGTTGGTACTTCGTATCCCGGCCAGTGTCCTAGAGTAATACAGGAACACGACTGAAGCAGCAATGATGAGGAGAGTGATGATCGCGTCGTTGCGATCGCGCCGCTCTGAGACCGCGTCGCCCGGCGTGTCGCCGTGATCAGATCCCATTACTGATCCACCCCCCCGAACCGCAGGTACTTGCGTCCGAACGCGGTCTCCTGGAGGAGCGGCACCGTGAACAGGATCACTGCGATCACCAGTAACATGAGCGATATCGGCCGTTGGACGAACGTCAGAAGCTCCCCTTGAGCCTTGATCAGGCCGCGTCGCAGACTCGGCTCTGCGATCGGCCCGAGGACGAGTCCGATCACGAGTGGGGCGATCGGGTAATCGTATTGTTCGAGGTAGTAGCCGATTATACCGGTGGCAAGCATAATCCACAGGTCAAATGTTATGTTCCGGGTAGCGAACCCGCCGACAACGCAAAACATCACGATCAGCGCGAGTAGGAGTTCTTGGGGGATGTGCCGAACTTTGGTGAAGACGCGAACGATGGGCTTGTTTGCGAGGAGCACGGCCACGTTAGCTAATAAGAGCGCCGCGAAAACCGTATAAACCAGCGTTTCGTTGGCGTCGATGAACGACGGACCAGGAGTGATTCCGTGCAGGATGAACGCCGCCAAGATGACGGCCGTGGTGGCACTTCCAGGGATACCGAGTGCGAACAGCGGTACGAATGCACCGCTTGCGGCCGCATTGTTCGCCGTTTCAGGGCCGGCAACGCCTTCGGGTACACCCGTTCCAAATCGCTCGCGAATGTCCTGTGGGACGATCCGTTGGGCGAAGGTGTAACCGAACAACGCCCCAGTTGTCGCACCGGCGCCAGGGAGGATTCCAATCAATGTACCAGTAATGGAGTTAAACGAGAGGATCTTCCGAAACCGTTTGAAGAAATGGAGTGGCGGCAGAAGCGATCCTGTTGAAATTGAATCGACCTCCTCATCAGTGACCATCTGGCCGCCGGTTTGAATCTGCTTCAATACCTCAGAAATCGCGAAGACACCTAGGATCACCGGGATTAATTCGATTCCGTTGAATAGAAGGCGATTGCCGAAGGTAAACCGCGGTTGACCTGTGAAGGGGTCGAGTCCGATCGTCGCGATGACGAGCCCCATGGCCATCATCATCGCCGCCTTGGTAACGTTACCGACCCCAATTGTGGAGACGAGTGCAAGCCCAACGACCACGACGCTGAAATACTCCGGATCAGAGAGATTCATCGACCATGCAGCCAGCGTCGGAGAGAACAGGATGAGGATGATGGTACCGACGATCCCGCCGACTGCCGAGCTAAAGACTGCGGTGCTGATTGCTTCCCCCATCCGTCCTTGCTGGTTCATCTTGTAGCCGTCGAGGGTCGTCATGATCGCCTCTGGGGCACCGGGAACCTTGAACATGATCGCGCTAATAGACCCCGCGTAGACAGCGCCGACGTAAATAACTGACAGCATCATGATCCCCGTCACCGGGTCCATGCTGTACGTGAGCGGAATCAACAACACGACAGTCATTGTCCCGTTCATGCCGGGTATTGCCCCGCTAAGCATTCCGAGCACGATGGCGAAGACGAACACTAGAAGGTTCATCCCCGAGAAAATTGTCGCACCGCCTTCGACAAGCTGTTCCAGTACCATCGTCGTTACTGACCTCCAAGCGATAAAGTATGACTGTTAATTTTCATCGATAAGGTGAACCTTCGTACGACTCCTGTAACTACAGTTTACTTGACCGCAGCAATCGGGGGCATCCCCAGCGAGCCATCCCAGAACGGTAGCTGCGACGGATTCCGACACTACCGAGCCCGCGGAGTCCGACATCATTTGGCATTATCCCCGGAATTGTTCC
The DNA here is from genome assembly GCF_002844195.1 of Halegenticoccus soli. Lineage (GTDB taxonomy): Archaea > Halobacteriota > Halobacteria > Halobacteriales > Haloferacaceae > Halegenticoccus > Halegenticoccus soli. Next base: position 185,276 of record NZ_PEND01000005.1, on the reverse strand, counting down.
ATCGCGGTCTTGAATAGATCGATCTGATTCTCGATGTTTTTCATGTGTTCGTCTCCGGGGAGGAATCCATCACGGATATCGAGATAGTTCTCGCTTTCGAACTCTTTGTAGGAGTCCGTCGCCATCGCCTCCTGAACCACATCCATCCAGAAGGAAACAGCTTCGTCCGGTGTGCCGTTCTTCGCGACCAGCGCCCGCTGAACCCCGAATTGGGCGTCCCAGCCCGTTTCTTCGGCGGTCGGGACTTCTTCGAAGCCTTCGACCGGTTCGTCGATTCCGGCGAAGAGCAGTTTGACCTCTCCCTCGCTTTCCAACTCCTTGATCTCGACGAGTTCGCCGTACGCAACGTCTATCTCGCCCGTGATGACGTCCGACTCCATTTGACCGGCGTCGTCGTACGAGACGATTTCCATGTTGTCAAGAATCCCCGTCTCCTGCCCGAATTCGACCGGAAAGACTGCGCTGTCGAGTCCTCCAGTGATCCCGAACTGAACGGTCTTTTGCTTGGCTGTCTCGACGAACTTGTTGATGTCTTCGTATCCGCCGCCGTTCCGACCGGTCGTGAAGATGAAGCTCGTGTCGTACTGCATCCGGCAGATCCCGACCCAGTCGTCGATCGTGAACGTGGCCTTCTCCTGAGCGATGTTCGGCGCGATAACGTTCGTGTCTGCAAATATAATGTGACCGTCGGCGGGCTGGTTGAGAACGTTCGAGGCACCGTTGAGACCGCCCGCTCCAGTGATATTCTCCACGTTAATTTGGACGTTAATATCCCTATTCTTAAGGATAGTCGCCGCTGGATCCATAACCTGGCGGACCGCGAGGTCGGTGCCGCCGCCGGCGCCCCACGGGACGACGACCGTGACGTTTCGTTCCGGTGCCCAACCGTTGTCGCCGGAACCACCGCCGCCTCCGTTTGAACCGCCGCCGGTACAACCAGCCAAGGCTAACATCCCAGCAATCGCGCCGCTCTTTAAAACAGAACGCCTAGTGCTGTCTATTGTCATGCTCCGTGTTCCAGATCGATATAATGCTACTTATAGTTTATGTTGAATGGGTCCATCGAACGGTTAAAAGAATACTCTCGCGCGACCGTAATTTCAATCGATAGGCAGACCGCCCGCTCCAATTTATCAATGAGGGTCCCTAATCCCGAAATTCGCCGATCACCCGAGGTGCTATCGAGCCCTAGACGATGGGCCGTCCAGCTTCCTCGGGCGCACCGTGGCGAACGGTGCACAACCGCGAGAGGCGGTCCGACGGGGGCGTCGAGTTGCCGGCGGGTCAGGCGACGACGTACTCGTTCGTAATCTTGTCGGCTGCTCTTATTAGCCGATCGAGGTAGGTGTCCAAATCAGAGCCGCGGATCGGATTTCCGTGAATTGGTGCGACGGAAGAGACTTCAAATTGATTGAGAGTAGCGTCCAACGCATCCCGAAGTTTCCCCGGGTCGACGTACCTGAGCCAGACCAGGTTGTCTCTGTGGTACTGGTAGATTTCCTCGAATGGTGTGACGTTGTCGAAGTCGGCCGACGTGTAGTCCTCCTCCTCGGGTTGATGGTAGTTGCCGAACCCATCGGCGGTGAAGAGGACCCGAGAGGCGTGATCATAAATCCAGGTGGTGTGTGATCTGTCAGCGAGCGGTGGATCGATGAAGGAGAACTCCCGGCCGAGAACGTCCATACTCCCTCCAATCGTACACTTCGTTGCGTTCTGAAGGCCCTGAATTTCGGGGGATCCGGACGACGCAATGAGCTCTACGTCGCCCCATCGATCGCGGAACTCACTGATATTGCCGGAGTGTGGGTAATCAGAGTGAGAAAGGATAATCGCATCAACCCCCTTGTCGTCGGTTGCGTCCTGAAGCTGTTCGGAGATCGATCTGCGGTGGTGGACCGATCCCGAGTCAACGACGATGTACCCCGTTTCGGCCTCGATGAGGTACACCGAAACGTGTTCGTTGAAGTCGCTGTGAGCGATCGATTCGTTGATCCATGTGACGGAGTCAGTAATGTTGACAGTCATTGTGGTTCTTCTTTATGGGTCATCCTATGATCCCTAACCGCCCGGTCTGCTGGATTCGAGCGACGACGTCTTTCATCTTCTCCATGTACTCCACTGCATCCTCCCGAATCACCAGACCATGCGCCGGCGCGATCATCGACGGGTTGTACTTCTCGATGAGATTGTCGATCTCTCTCTGCACTTTCTCGACGTCGACGTACTTGTGCCAGAACAGCACACGAGCGTGGAAATGAAGAAGCTGCTCAACTCCGACGTCGTGGTGGGCCTCGTCGACGAAGTTCAACTCGTCCTCAGAGAGGTGAGGGAATCCCATCCAATCGACGGGAAACAGCGTCTCGGTTGTCCGTTCTGTCATCCACACGAACACTGGCGCGTCGAGGAACGCCGCTTCGTGGAACTCGACGGCGAGATCGCCCAGATCGATGGTATCTCCCTCGACGACCTTCATCGCATCGTCGAGGTGGTATAGTTCGTGATCGTTCCCGTACCCTGGACCGACGAGTTCCGCCTTGGGATACTCTCGTAGCATTTCGATCGCGTTGCCTGCGTGGGGAATGTCCGGGTGCGAGACGACCACGTAGTCAAGCGAACGATCGCCGAGGATACTGGATACCTCGTCCTTGAGTTTCTCGGTGCTGGCGGGCGAGAGCGTATCAAAGAGAAGCGTTCGGTCACTTCCGACGAGCAGATACGCACACTGGGGGATGTGTACCGTGTCCCCTGGCGTGCACCACGACGGTGGCTCGTCGCGCAGTTCGAAATTATCCCGCTGATCGGGACCGAGTTCTTGGAGCCAGTGGATTCCGGGGCTAATTTCTCTAGCCATACAGTCGCGAAAATACCTTCGACTATCTTAATTGTTTGGGATACTCACCCATGAATTGTTTCGTCACAGTAAACCACAGAGGCCAGTATCGATTTAATAGCGTCACAAACGGTGCGGTCGCTCCAGTCACGCGGTCGCACGAGTCTGCTCGCGTCGACATGATAGAACGCAAAACGTTAATCATGATCGATATCCATGTGTGATATATGACGCCGCACAACGATGAGCCGAAAACGATCAAATCCGTCCAAACAGCGTTCGATATCGTCGAAATAGTCGCCAGCGAGAACCGCCCGACGACGTCACAAATCGCGGCGAAGATCGGGTACTCTCGAAGTACAACGCACTACCATCTACAGACGCTCCAACAGAACAGGTACGTGGTTCGTGACGACGACGGCTTCCGCCTCGGTCTTCGGACCGCACGACTGGGACAGCGTGCGCTCGAACAACACGAACTCAGTGGCATCGTCGAACGAACGGCTGACGAGTTGGCGGCCGATACCGGAATGGTGGCACACGTGGCTGTCCCAGAGGAGGGTAAAGCAGTCTGTCTCTACCGCACGGGGGAGGACGAGTCCGAGCCCAACGTGCGCGTCGGTCAGGCGTCGGACCTCCACTGTACCGCGTTTGGTCAAGCAATCCTCGCCTGGATTTCGGATACCGCTTTAGATGACCTGATCGAAACGCACGGTCTGTCACGTTATACTGATCGGACTCTGACAACGAAGACGAACCTCTCCGATCGCTTAAAAACGGTTCGAGATCTCGGGCTCGCCTACAGCGCCGAGGAACGCGTTGACGGAGTGAGTAGCGTCGCTGCACCCATTTTGGATCAGTCGACTACCCACGTCGTCGGTGCTATCGGTGTTACTGCCTCGCACGATGAGATCGAAAATCCGTACAAGCACATCAAGGCGAGGCGGTTCTCGGATGAGCTCCCGGAGCAAGTCCAACGGGCGGCTCGAATCGTCAGCGATAGGTTACACGATCAGCGCCACTCCTAGCTCGCCGTTCGATAGCGTCGAACGGAAAAACACCAGGTAACGAACTAATTGTATAAGTAGATTCGTTCCGATTGATTCGAACGACGATGGATATCACAGACAAAGCGTACGGCTGTCTAATCGGCGGTGCGATCGGAGACGCTCTCGGGGCGCCCGTCGAGGGCTGGACTTACAAGCAGATCAAGGATGAGTACGGAACGGTGGAAGATTTCAAACATTACTATATGCCGTATGCGAACACTGAACCTGGCGCGGTCACGAGCGAGACGACGATGCGACAACTCGTTGGATTAGCCATCGTAAAAAAAGGCGGGCGCATCTCACCGCCCGATTTCGGCGAGGTTCTCTGCGATCATCTCAATCCTGACCGCGTGTGGATCAGTGAGGAGATCGCACTGCGGAAGCTAAGTGCCGGAATGAATCCGTGGGAAACCGGAACCGGCGCCGTCCCTGATAACAAAATGACTTCTGCTGTTACACCCATCGGGATCGTCAACGCCGGAAATCCGACCCAGGCCTATCAAGATGGATACGTTATCGCCTCCGTCGTCCAAGACGGCCACTATCGACACGCGACAGCAACCGTCGCAGCGGGTATCGCCGAGGCCGTCTCTCCTGGAGCAACGATCGAGTCGGTTTTGGCGACGATGATCGATCACGCTTGTGGAGTAGTTGCGCGAGCGATTGATCTTGCGATGGGGATTGCCCAGGAGAGTGACTCGGTTGACGATCTCATTGTGTCGCTATACGACGACTTCTTGGACTGGCGGTGGCCACCTGTCAACTGGAACCGAGAAAAATACAACACCGGCAAGGTATTCAGTGCGAATACTCTGGAGGTGCTCCCCGTCTCAATGGCGATCTTAAGCGTTAGTGAGTCTGACGTGAACCGATCCATCGTCAACGGCGTCACCTATGGACGCGACAGCGATGCCGTCGGGAGTCTCATCGGTAGCATCACCGGTACACTCCATGGCGCGAGCTCCATTCGAGAGGATTGGAAGATGAAGTGTGAACGTGCGAATCGAGAGTTCTTTGAAGAGCTCGAAGGCGATGCAGACGCCGACTTCAGATCAATGGCGAGAAGGCTAATCGAGGTGCTCAAGCACGAACGAAGCCGAGCGAGGGAGCGTACGGACCTGCTGGACGAAATGTTGGCAGACTGACTGCCTGGTTGCTCTGAGTGGCGAATATACGTGTTGTGTCTCCCAGAGATCGAGACGATCCTCACTATCTACTAAGGGTGGGTTACAAAACTATGTCTGTCACATGTATTGTTACCCCTTTGTCAGCATGGAGGACGGATACGACACATAATGATTCTATACAGTAGAACAGCCGCAGCGAGATGTTCAAGTGATCGAGAACAGAACACGGAGTTCCAGTATAGAAGTGGAGCGAAGTTCATAAAGCGCCTCTCGTCCTGCTATCAGAATCCTATATCTGATCAGATATTGGTGATGAAAAGAAACTCGTTCGAATCGATGTCTGTTTTAATTGTTTACATCAGAGGTAGATATCTATATGCTATTCTGATCACTCGTGGAATCGCGAAAAAGCCGAGGCCTTAACAAGCCAACTTGTGCTCATAAATAATCGTACTCCATATCAACCTGACAGTTGATATCATGCTTCGGGCCATTTTGTTATATTATACACTTTCTACACATATTACTGGAATAATAGCTGATTTACCGGCTCAGATGTGGCCTATTCCAGCATTTTCATAACAAGTGTAATGTCTGAGTATTAAATCGACTGTGGTGTAGAGCGGACTGGAACGGCTTCATCGGCGTCAAATCGAACGATATCCCGATTTACCTTCCTCTGACACAATTCGTCAATCACCTTCACTCGAAGGTAGAGTACAAGTAATTCTATCTAAGATGCGAGGGGCGGTCCCACGGAAGCCACACCGCCGCTTCTGCGGAACCGAGGGCGCGACCGTTGGGACATGTTCGGGAAATCCTGAACACCGCTTCGCCGTTTCTTCCCCACATGGATTTAGGAGGGGCTAAAAAGGAGTGCCACGAGGGAGTCGTTTTTCGGCGCAAACGTTCGCCTCCGACGGCAGGTCGAGCTTCCGGATTCCGTGCCCTCGAATCGCCGAACGCCGCGCGGTCCAGCCAGGCGACGACAGTCCCCGTCGCGCCGAGTCGGATCGGGCCGGCCCCGAACCGCTCGGGTACGCGGGATCTGAGCCGGAGGTGATCTGACACGTAACGAGCGGAAGCCCACGACTTGAGTCGTGGGTCTAAGCGATAGGCGCGGCCCTGCTACCGCAAGAGATAGGCCGGTTGGGGTCATCCCGATGGGTAACTCGGCTGGGAAAACTGGTGTTGGCTTGGGGTCACCGTTATCAAAAAGTAACCCTGCCCGATTGAGTTGGGCTGATGGCATAGCCCGTAGGGTGTTAGCGGGAGCGTCCAAACGGACTGGCGTCGCCATGCGCCCATCGTCCCGACGCATTGCCTACAAACCGGGACCGTCCACAGCGGACGGGAAGTTGCCTTCGTTGGGGTGGTCAGCATGACCGACCCCAAGCGCAAGGAATCCCGCGACTTCAGTCGTGCGGAGGATGTCAAGTGGTGTACACCGACTTCGATCGCGAACGGACGTACCGCGAGGACCGGTTCGCCGCGCGGACCGTCTTCGAGAGCGAGCGGATGAAGGTTGCGCTCGGCTACTTCGCGCCGGGCCAGTTCATTCCCGTCCACGCCCCGGGGAGCGATGTCGCCATCGCGGTGCGGACCGGAACCGGCGTCGTGCGCGACGGGGCGGACGAGCACGCGGTCGGGCCCGGGGACGTGGTCGTCGTCGAAGCCGGGACCGAGCGGGGCGTACGCGACGACGACGACAGCCGACTGGAAGCGACACTCGTCACCGCACCTCCGCCGACCGATCAGGAACACGCGCCGGTTCGGCGCGGGCTCAGACGGGGCGAGTTCGACCCGAACGCGGGGGCCGACGACTGAGTCCCGGACGTCGACCGAACTCGTTCGGCGCGGCGCTTTCACGACGCGGGTGCGAACGAGCGAACATGGCGAACGTTTCCCACGAGAACGCCGAACCGGTCACGGATCGCGTTCACGACAACTCGTGGTCGGCGAACCTCGAGAAACCGCAGCACGCCGACGACCGCGGCCTCGTCGTCGAGCAGGCGATCGACGCGATCAGACACACGGCGCCGGGCAACCACGTCAACCTCGTCACGCACGGAACCCACGGCCACCCCTCGGAGTACCTGTTCGACGCGCTCGCCGACGAGTTCGACGCCGACGTCGAGTGGGAGTACGTCAAACAGTGCGGCTGCGGCGGGCACGTCACCCGTTCGCGTGTGAGAACGAGCGCGGAGATCACGGATTCGGCGATCCACTGCGCTCGAACTTCCGACGTTCTCCGTGAGAGCGCCGGAACACGGTACCCCGGAGTGTTCGGGTGTGAAATATCAAACATATCTTGGACAACGCTTTAGCGGAGATCTCACGTACGTCCTCTGCGGGGGGACACATGGTCAGTACGGAGGACCCGAACAACCGAGTGAAAATCGACGTCTTCGTCCGGGCGTTCGCCCCGAGAGGGGCCGAAGACGTTCCGGCGACGATCGTCCGGCGGTTAGAGAAACTCGAATCGGAGGGAAAGATCGACGAATACGAGACGCACGTCTGGGGGCGAAAAATCACCGCCCCGCGATCGGGCGAGGAGCCGGTCTGTGGCGGGTGGATCCTCGAACGGATCGAAGAGTTCACCGAGTGGGCGGACGAGCACGGCGTGTGCTTCGATCCGTGCCTCGTCGAGCGCGAGGTTCACTCCGAGATGACCGGCGAGCGGCGCACCGAGATCACGCTGCCCGTCGTCTGTCTCGCGCTGTATCGGGGGGAGAATGTCGTCGGAGTCGTTCCGTGCAGAGACGCTGACGGCGGCGTTCAGCGGTCAGTTTCCGACTGCCTCGCGCGGTTAGAATCGAATCGGAAACGGCTATCCGTCGGTATTCGATCGTGATCGCGGCGGTGAACTCGAAGAGCTCGTCTCCGAAGGTATCTCGGGCCGGCGCTCGCGAGTAAACGACCACGGGTCGGGTGACCCGTGGAACTCTCGCTGTTTTCTTTATATCGACGGACGGAGCTACGAACGTGACGCCGGCGGCCGCCCTCGACCCGCATCGCGTTCACTTCCTCTCCTCTCCGCTTTGACGCGTATCCGAGCTGGCACGCTGAGCCGACTGCGCGGCCGCACTCTCGGGGTCGTTCGCGGCGCGGAGGCGTGCGACCGCCGAGCGAGTGGGGGTAGTGTGACGGCCACCAGAATCCGCAACGGTCGCCACTGCTTCCCCGCGATTGAAATCCGCCTATATTCGAGTAGACCATCTGCGGAGCATCGGTTATCATATATCTTATTCGAAGAGAAAAATTATTCATGGTTGGTCTATGAAGACGATCACTGAGTGTGATGCGCTAACCATGGTTCGAATGAACACAGTCGAGCTTGAAACCGAACTCAGTCTCTTCAAATACGGCGATTTAGAGCAACTTCCGCACGAATACCGCGAGTTACGGGAGGGCGAACGGGCGGACCGGATCGAGGCCGCGCGCGACGAGCTGGGCGACGACGTCGTCGTGCTCGGACACAACTACCAGCGCCGAGAGATCGTCGAGCACGCCGACTTCGTCGGCGACTCGTATCAGCTGAGCGCACGAGCGGCGGAAACCGATGCGGCGCACGTCGTCTTCTGCGGCGTGACGTTCATGGCTGAGAGCGCCGACATCGTCACCGGCAGCGATCAGACGGTGATTCTGCCCTCCGTGGAAGCGTCGTGCCCGATGGCCGGGATGGCCGAGGCCCTCCAGGTCGACGCGGCTTGGGACAAGATCACCCGCGCGACGAACGGTCGCACGCTCGTTCCGGTCGCGTACATGAACTCCTACGCCGATCTGAAGGCGTTCTGCGCCGAACAGGGCGGTCTCGTTTGCACGTCGTCGAACGCCCACAACGCCTTCGAGTGGGCGCTCGACCGCGGCGACGCCGTTCTCTTCCTGCCGGACAAGTACCTCGGTCTCAACACCGCTCACCGCCTGGGCCTCGAAGAAGAAACGGCCGAGTGGGACCCGTGGGACCCCGCGTCCCCCGAGGCTGACGAGGTCGCCGACGCGACGGTCGTCCTCTGGAACGGCTACTGCCAGGTACACGAGCGGTTCCGAGCGGAGCACGTAAACCGGATTCGGGCGCGGCGCCCCGACGCGAAGGTGGTGGTTCACCCGGAGTGCCGGCGCGAAGTCGTCGAAGCGGCGGACGTCGTCGGGTCGACGAGGACGATCCGTCGGACGATCGCGGACGCCGACCCCGGCGAGACGTGGGCGATCGGGACGGAGATCCACCTCGCGAGGCATCTCGATCGCTGGTACCCCGAGGTGGAGGTACTGCCGCTGTGCGGCGACGCCTGCATGGACTGCAACGCGATGCGTCAGATCGATCCGAACTACCTGACGTGGGTTCTCGAAGAGCTCGCCGCCGGCCGAGAGCGGAACGTCATCGAGGTCCGGCCGCGGGAGCGGAGAGCCGCCGGAATCGCCCTCGACCGCATGCTCGAACTGTGATGCGCTGCGACGTACTCATCGTCGGAAGCGGGATCGCGGGGTGCAGCGCGGCGTTCGCGGCGGCCGCCGAGGGCGCGGACGTCGCCGTGATCACGAAGGCGACGAAACCGGCTGACGCGGCGAGCGACCGGGCGCAGGGCGGCGTCGCCACGACTCGGACGTCTCCCGCGTCGCTCAAGCGCGACGTCCTCCGAGCGAGCGCCGGCACCGCCGACGAGAACGCCGTCGACGTGCTCGTCGAAGATGCCGCGTCCGCGATCGACGACGTGCTGCACGGGACGCTCTCCGTCCCCTTCGATACGACGGACGGGGGATACGACTTCGGTCGCGAGGCCGCCCACTCCGAGGCGCGCATCCTCCGCGTCGACGCGGAAACCGGCCGGCACGTGCTTCGCCCGTTCCTCTCCCGCATCGAGGACGACGAGCGGATCGCGGTGCGCGAGGGCACCGCAGCCATCGACCTGATCGTCCGGGACGGGCGCGTCCACGGCGCGGTCGTCGAGCGCGACCGGGAGGTCGAACGCGTGTACGCCGGGGCGACGATCCTCGCGACGGGCGGAGTCGGTTCGGTGTATCGAAGAACGACCAACCCCGCGGGGGCCACCGGCGACGGGATCGCGATGGCGGCGCTCGCCGGCGCTGCCGTCGCGGACATGGAGTTCGTGCAGTTTCATCCGACCGCCTACGACGACGATTCGTCCTTCCTCGTCAGCGAAGCGGTCCGCGGGGAGGGAGCGGTTCTCCGAAACGGTCGGGGCGAGCGGTTCATGCCGAACTACCACCGGGACGCAGAACTCGCCCCCCGCGACGTCGTGGCGCGTGCGGTCGACCGCGAGCGAGGAGAAACCGACGCGGTCGTCCTCGACGTCTCGACGATCGACTTCCGCGAGCGGTTTCCGGGCCTGGCGGAGGCGTGCGACGAACGGGGCGTCGACCTCCCCTCGATTCCGGTCGCGCCCGCGGAGCACTTCCTCTGCGGGGGGATCGCCGTGGACGACGTCGGTCGAACCAGCCTCGGTCAGTTGTTCGCCGCGGGAGAGTGCGCCCGAACGGGCGTCCACGGCGCGAACAGGCTCGCGAGCACGAGCCTCCTCGAAGGGCTCGTCTGGGGACTGCGCGCGGGCGAAGCGGCCGCCGGGCGTTCGCCCAAGACGATCGAGCGCCCGCTTCCCCTCGACCGGGATCCCGAACTCCCCGAGGCGTTCGTCCGGGAGAAGTTCGACCGGTTGCGCGGAGTGATGGACGAGCACGCCTGGATCACCCGAACGCCCAGGGGGCTCCGAATCGCGGAGCGTACGCTCCGTCGGCTCAAGGGGGAAGTGGACGCGTACGCGCGTACGCGAACGGCGCAGGAGTTCTACGAACTGCGGAACGCGTGCGTCACGGCGCTTCTGATCGTCCGCGCGGCCGGAGATAACCCCAACTCAGTCGGTTGCCACCACGTCGATCGAAAACGCGAACCCCATGGTCATCAGTAACCGGAAAATCGAAGCGTGGTTCGTCGAGGATCTGGGCCACCACGACGTCGCGAACGACGTCCCCGGCGAGACGACCGGCGCGCTCGTCGCGACCGAAGCGGGGGTCGTCGCCGGAGTCGACGTGGCGACGGCCGTGTTCGAGTACGTAAACGTCGACGTCGAACCGACCGTCGCCGCCGGAACGCGCGTCCGTCCGGGCGAGGCGGTGCTCCGGGTCGAAGGATCGGCCCGGGGGGTGCTCCGCGGCGAGCGCATCGCCACCAACGTGGTCGGACACGCCTCGGGTATCGCGACCAGGACGCGAGAGGCGGTCGACGCCGCGCGCGCGGTGTGCGACGGCGTTCGGATCGCCGGGACGCGCAAGACGACGCCGGGACTCAGAGGGCTCGAAAAGCGAGCCGTCGCCGCCGGCGGCGGCGACACCCACCGACTCGACCTCTCGCACCTGGTGATGGTAAAGGACAACCACGTCGCCGAGTTGGGTCTCGAACGCGCGATCGAGCGCTTCCGAGGTCGGGCCTCGTTCGTAACGCGGATCGAAGTCGAGGTTGAGCGCCCCGAAGACGGCCGTCGGGCCGCCGAAGCCGGGGCCGACATCGTTCTGTTCGACAACCTCTCTCCCGCCCGTGTCCGAGAGGGCGTCGATCTGTTACCGGCGGGGACGCTTGCGGAGGCCAGTGGCGGCATCACGATCGAGGACGTCCCGGCCTACGCCCGGACCGGCGTCGACGTTATTTCGCTCGGAGTGCTCACCCACAGCGCGCCCGCGCTCGACTTCTCGTTCCGGACGGGCTGAGTCGGCCGGGACGCTCTCCGATCCGCCGTACCTGCGGGTAGTGGCTCGTTCAAGGTATCGCGTCTCTCGACAAGGCGAGTGTCGGCGGACGGGTCACTCGACGCTATCACGCCGGCCGTTTCTTCGAGTCGCTGTTTTCACATAATCAGTTAGATTTTTGTGCCGATCGAAATGGAAATCAGAAGCGGATCGAAGCGAAGATTCGACTGGCAAAATCGACTAGTCGAACGGGGCGATCCCGACTGTGAGCTTGATTTACGAAGTTGTAAAAACGAGGGAAATTCCGATAAAATAGCCAATTCAATGGGAAATATAGTATTAATCCGTCGAGATCGGAGAGGTTGTTACTGATTTCTTCCTCATCACCCTAGTCCTGGCGGGTGCAAGGATACGGACCGCGCGGTCCGTACTCTATCGGTACACGGGGTTCCAACGGCACCATTTCGACGCGGACAATTGCTCGACGTTCTAATTTAATTAATTATATTCAAATCAGGATCGGGGACCGCTTGAACTCCGGGCGGCGTCCGCGGATTCGGGTACCTCACACGACGAACCCTCCCGAGGAACGACTCCAACCGCGTTCACGCTTCGCCTCCGTCGTCGTCGGGGTCCCCGAGCGTGCCGGTATCTCGCAACTCGATGAGGGCGCGGCCGAGCGGTTCGCGGACGGCGAGTTCCTCGTAGTACTGCGTCCCGCCTCAGCTCTCGGTCGCTGAACGCTAGTTCGACAGAGCCCTTTCCGACGTTTCTGTGGGGAGTCGACGGAAGGCGGACAGGACTGACCTCACCGATGAAGACCTTCGGGTTACGGAAACGTAACGGCGTTTCGGTTACGTAACTATGCGTGTCACGTCACGTTTCTACCGGGGACGCGTACGCGGTGATCTTCGATCCCGTTTTCGGACGACACCAGTTGTCCTGCGCGTTTCGTACAGGGACGCGACTGGGCGCGCCAAGAATCGCACTGCGTCCCTAAGCCGTCGACGTGAGGTTCCGGTTCGCCCTCGGTCGCGGCACGCCTCGACGGTCCATTCCCGACCAGGTCGGGTTGTACTTAACCTGCGTGAAATGCGAGCGTACGATTTGTACCTCCCCGGGGCGATACGGCACAGGGGATGTCCCGACGCGGGTAAGGTGCCGACGGACCGAGCGGCGATCCGGGCTCTCCAGGAGACGTGCACAATGACAGAGAACGAACCCACCACGACGGATCAGAAAGAATCGATCCTCGACCGATCGAACGGCGGTGAGTCGCGTCGCTCGTTCGTGAAAAAGGCCACGCTGGCGGCCGGCCTGCTCGCGATCGACCTCGGCGCTACTGGCCCCGCTGTGGCTCAGGAGTCGGGGGAGCAGGGAGCGAACCAACCGCCAGTGTTCAGCAGCGGCGTGCTGACAGGGTCGCAGGAAGTGCCGCCAGTTCAGACCACCGCACGGGGGACGACGTTGTTCCAACGCGCCCGAGACGGTGACGAAGTCCGGTTCGTGCTTATCGTCGATGCGATCGAGAACGTCACGCAGGCGCACATCCACCTCGGCAGGGAAGGGGAAAACGGCGAGGTGGTGGCCTTCCTCTTCGGGCAGCAAAACGAGGACGGCGAGTTCGTCGGGCCGCTGGAGGACGGGGTGACCGTGGACGACCTCACCGGGCTCTCGACCGGGGACGTGACGGACGACGATCTCGTCGGACCGCTCGAAGGAGAGCAGATCGAAAGGTTGCTCTCGGAGATGAGGGCCGGGAACACGTACGTGAACGTTCACACGGAGCAACGCCCGGAGGGAGAGATCCGCGGTCAGATACGGCGCGTTCCGTTACGGCGACTCCAACAGTAGGAGCGTCCGCCGTCTACGGTTCTTTTTCGACTTCCGGGGGCACATTCGTCGATTTTGGCGCTTCGAGAGGGAAGGCGCTCGCACGGTCTCTCGACCACGGTCGAAACGGGGAGTTCGCGCAATCGGTCCGTCGGAGCGGGCCGCCAAAGGGAAGGAAGTTGAGCAGGTGGTACAACGCTAGCGACGGGTCCCCACTCAACGGTATGGCGTACAGCGTGGAGCGGAATGAGTGTTCTCTAACCCGCGGGAAAGGGACTTACCTCGACGTTGCTACCGTGCGGTACCGTTCTGTGTTTGGTCGAAAACGATGCTCACCCGGCGATTCGCGCGTGGGACACGCACTGACGTGCACGTCTCATTTCGTGATTCGAACTCCGCCCCCGGCGGAGTACTCGTCAGGGGTCTTGACCCAACCTCAGTCGTGACAGACGACGATGCCCTGAACGTTCACGAGCGAGCCGCCGCACTCCGGGCAGGCGTCAGTATCTGCCGTCGCGGGCGACGAACACCGCGGACGACCGGCGAACTCGCCCGTTTCGAGGAGCGAGATCGCCTCGGCGACGTTGCGGTGGGACTCGCCCGTCGAGTGGGGGTAGACGCCGACCAGCGTTTCGTCTCTGTACACGGCGAGGCACATGACCGGCGTTCTGAGCAGCGTCTTCGTCTCGCCGGTGAACGTCGACGTGGTCGTTCGCACGACAAACGGCGGGTGGATGCTGAGTCCGTGACCGTCAGCCCAGTCAGCGAACCGCTCGTACGCATCGAGAAACTCGCCGTAGACGGACTGCGCTGACAACGGCAGTACCTCCGGCCAGGCGCGGATCAACAACGCGTCGATCACGCCGTCCTCCTCGAGCGAGCGCAAAGTCGCGAGGCGGGTGTCCACCGGGTCGAGACAGAGCGCCGGGCGCACGAACACTTGGACTGTCACTCGTGAAGGGTGGTTGGTCATGGTCCTCGGTCCGATTTCCGGTTCTCGGAGCACCGGACTGCTCGATGAATCGCGTAGCGCGGTAATAGCTGTTATGATGTTTACCTGACACACGTGCGAGTGATACGGAGTCCCGTGGATGGGAGAGCCTCCTGCCGAGCCGAATGGATATCAGGCCTCCCTGATCTGACCATAAGAGGCGTCCTGCGGCGCCCAGAGTGCCAGAAACGGCTACCAGTCCACTAAGCAGCCTTCTGCGATTGATGGTATTTTCACTCGTGGAGCCGCAACTGAGAATCTCACTCTGAAGCTACTCCCGAGATGCGTCGTCGACGGCCTTTCGAAGTTGTTGACGAGTTGAGGGGAACGACACTGCGGGAGCAGTGGCGTCACCGTTAATGACGATGCGTGGAATCGCTGAAAGCGACAGCTCCCGTACCCTCTCGATCGTTTGCTGGAGTTTATTTTCGAGTGCCTCGCTTTCGAGTCGCTTTTCGATGGTCTCTCGGCTCTCTATCCCGCTGGCATCAGCGATTGCGAGCAGTCTTTCCGGTGTCGCCCATCCTTCGGCGCGCTCCATGTTCGTGAACACGTGTTCGAAGTAGGACCAGTATTCGTCCGGACTGTTATTCCAGACCGCGAGCCCTGCGCGGGCCGCCCGAGGCTCATCTTCTCCGTGGAATGGGTCACCGTTCCGGTATGCGACAGCTCGGAATTCGAGATCAACGTCTCCTGGTTTAAGGAACTCGTCGACGAGTTCGGCTAACGATTATCGTCGTACCCTGTGAATTTGGCGAGGGAAAGTGAGCCGTTTCCGGCCGGTTCATCGGCTTCGCGGGGCTCTGGTCGTATTTCCGTCTCACCACTGTTCTCGGGGCTCCCGGAAGGAGCAGCTCTCCTCCTGGTGTCGGACTGGAGTTCAGAAGCTTTCGAGTTGGATTGACCGGTGCATTCAGTGTTAAAGGAACTGAAATGCGAGAGTGAGGTTTGTGCTCTACTGAGGCCATCTGTTGATGTAGGGTGTCTGACGTGGGCAAAGCGGTCACAAAAGCCGCCTCTCGACGTGGACGCTCACAGGACCACTCTTACAAACCATGACAGAAAAAGAAACTCTACCTGAAGAAGAGGAAACGTTCCTCGACCAGCTCAACACCGACGACTCACGCCGCTCGTTCATGAAGAAAGGAGCGGTAGCGGCGGGTGCCCTCGCACTCGGTGCCGGTGCGAGTGGAAGCGTTGCAGCCCAAGAATCGGGGTCGGTGCTCGTGCAAGCCAACGACTTCATCCCGGGTGCGCGGTTCAGAGTCACCGGGAGCCTCCCGAACTCGCTGACGATCGACCTGCTGCAGGGCGGCCAAGGGCGGGACATCAACGCGGTGCAGAACCCGGGCGACTACCAGGGGTGGGTCATCCGCTACACCGAGACGCCCACGGCGCTCTACGCGCTCATGTTCAACGATCCCGGCGACGTGAACGTCTCGCAGGGAGACACTCGCCGATTCGCGACCGAGGGCGCGAACTACTTCGCCGACCAGCTCAACCTGGTCGAAGCGACCATCAATACGGCCAGCGAGTAAGCCGGTCGCGCTCGAGCTCGACCGACACGAACATGACTCGATTTTTCTTCAGGGTCCGACTCCTGTCCGCCGGAGTACCACGCGATTGTCGGGGATACCTCAGACGGCGGCAAATGAGAGCAGGACGAGATGCTCCTTCCCCGGTAACGTCAGTTTCTCACGGCCGAGACGGAGGAAGTCGTCTACGCATCCGAGGAGGGGTCTCTGATAGGGGGGGGGAATGAGACGTGGGAACGACGAAAAGTTACACCGTCGCGGTTCGTGGGGAGACTATCGTTGTGAAGCTACAGTACGACGGAAAACGGAAGATCATGCGGCTGAACCCCGATCGGGCGGAGGATCTGGGCGAATCGTTCATCCGAGCAGCAGTCACTGCCAGAAACAATCAACAGGATCCGAGTAACCCGCCATAGCCGCCTGGGTTAACGAAATTCCTGCGCTCTCGGTCCGATCATCCGTTTCTGATATCACCTCGGCTGCCGCAACTCGGGAGCGCGCCTCTCGCCCAGCTCCATGAGTTCGGCGATGAACGCCGGGTTGCGGTCGAACTTCGTCGAGCAGTGGTACGCCCGACCCATTTCGACGCGTCGGATCGCCGTCTTCGAGAAGTGGGTCTCGGGGAGGTGGCCGGCGTCGATCCACTCGTTGACCCGCTCGATGAACCGGAGCTCCTGGTTCAGCGAGAGGTTCCCCGACAGTTCGTTGCGCCGATCGGCGATCTCTTCGAGCGACGTCGGTTCGCCCTCGCGCTCCTGCGGGTTGACCTGGATCACCCAGAGCTCGTCAGGTTTGCGATCCGCACCGCCGTCCATGAGGTCGTCGATCGGGGGGTTCTGCGAGAACAGCCCGTCCCAGTGGAGGTGACCGTGGAGCTCGACGGCCTCGAAGAGGTTCGGGACCGCCGCCGACGCCAGGATCGCTTCGGGCGTCACGTCCTCGTCGATGAACATCTCGAACTCGCCGGCGTTGACGTTGACGGTGCCGACGACGAGCCTCGGCGCCTCGCGCTCGCAGAGGGTAGGGATCGAATCGAAATCGATGTGACGCCGAAGCGTTCGTTCGATCTGGTTCTGGCCCCACGCGGCCCCGGGGTTCTGGTACGGGCTGACCCGCGGGAGCGGAACGCCGCTGCTTTCGATCCGCGACAGCCCGACGAGCCAGTCGTTGGTCAACCGATCGACGGGAGTGTTGGCGGCGAGGTCGTTCCAGAGGCCGTCGAGGAGTTCGATCGCTCGACCGGGGCCGTCGGTGACGAGTCCGTACCACGCAGCGAGCGCGTTGAACGCGCCCCCGGACGTTCCGCTGATACCGACGAGCTCGCGTCGATCCTCGTTCCACTCGCGGAGCAGCCCCTTCAGGACGCCCGCGGTGAACGCGGTGTGGCTCCCGCCGCCCTGGCACGCGATGGCAACGCGAGTCGGATCACCCGCGTGCACGCTCCCCCGGGCCGAATTGTCCGCGTCTTCACTCATACGTGAGGGTGTAACCGCCGTCCCAGAGCAGGTCACCGCCGTTGAGGTACTTCCCGTGACGGGAGAACCCGAACGTGAAGAGGTTCGCCACCTCGACGGGCGTCATCATCTCCTTGGTGCGCGCCTGCCCGAGCATCACCGCTTCGACGACCTCCCGCTCCGAGAGACCGCGCTCTCGGGCGGTGTCCGCTATCTGGTCCACCATCAGCGGAGTCAGGACGTAGCCGACGCTCACCGAGAAGCCCCGGAGCATCCCCTCGCCCTCGGCGGCGATCGCTTTCGTCAGCCCGTGGATGCCGTGTTTGGCGGTGACGTACGCGGGCTTGTCCTGCGTGGCGTAGCGCCCGTGAACCGAGGACATGTTTCCGATGGCGCCGACGCCGTCGTCCGTGTCGCGGATGTGCGGCATCGCGAGCTTCGAGACGAGAAAGGGCGCCCGGAGCATGATATCGAAGAGCAGATCGTACTTGTCCATCGGAAACTCGGATATCGAGGCGATGTGCTGTATGCCCGCGATGTTCGCAACGTATCGGACGTTCCCGCGATCCGCGGCCTCGTCGACCATCGCGGCGACGTCGTCGTCGTCAGTGAGGTCCGTCTCGACCGGAATCGTTTCGCCCGCTGCGCCGATATCGGTCGCGAGGCTGCCCGTCTCCGCCAGGCCGTCGCCGTCGATGTCGGCACAGACGACAGTGAGACCGTTCGCCGCCAGAGAAACCGCGGTCGCCTGTCCGATACCCGACGCGGCGCCGGTCACGATGGCGACGGTGTCGGCGGAGAAGTGCGGATCGTCGAGGAGGAGAACGTCGTCGTCGGTCAGTTCAGGTTCGCCGAGGTCGAAGTCGTCGTCGGTCATGGGCGGTCCACAGAAGCGTAGCGCGCGAGCGGTCAAAGCGGTGCCTCGGTTGCGCGCGCTCGGCGAACTGGCGATTTCGATGACCTTCGAGCCCGAGCGCAAGTCCGCTCCGTCGTTCTCGACGTCCCTTAATTCAAGCAGGGAGTCCCGGCCTTTAGGCCGGGCGGGAATGCGACAAGACACCACCAAACCGCTGGACGCCAGCCGGCCAACTCCCAAATGCTCATAGGAGTTCAATACCACACGTGGTACGTGGTATTGAAACGTACCGTCCGCGTAAAACTCTCCATCCCCGATGAGCGCCGGGACGACCTCAAACGGACGATGCTCACCTTCCGAGAGGCCGCCCAGATGTTCGCCAACCGAGGATGGGAGCGTGACGCGGACGGCTACGTTATCACGTCCAGAACAGTATACAAGCGTGTCCGCAAGGAAACCGAACTCCACGCAGACCTGTGCATCGGCGCGGTCAACCTCGCTGCCGACAGTCTCCGAAGTGCCGTCGAACGGATGAAGGCTGGCAAGCGCGCCGGCAAGCCGACGTTCTCCGCGCCGACGACTGTCTACAACACAAACGCTGTCTCGTACTTTGACGGCTATTGTACGCTCGCGGCGTTTGGTGGACGGGTTCGGGCCGAGTACGTCTACCCAGACGACGAGAACTGTCCGCAGACGCGGTACCTCTCGGGAGAGTGGGACCGCAAAGGCGCGACGTTGCACTACGACCGGGACGGCGGCGACTACTACCTCCACATAACTGTAGAGAAAGACGACGAGAAGTTGGGAGAGACCGAGAACGGAACGGTTCTCGGTGTAGACCTTGGTGTGGAGAATGTCGCCGTCACGTCAACTGGCGCGTTCTGGGGTGGTGGGTACCTCAACCACCGCCGGGACGAATACGAACGTACCCGCGGGAAACTACAACAGACTGGCACCGAGTCGGCATACCGAACCATCAAACAGATGGGCACCCGAGAATCCCGCTGGGCGAACGACTACCTTCACCGTGTCTCGAAAGCGCTCGTCCACGAGGCGATAACACACACCTGTTCTCCCATCGCCTTTGAGGACCTCACCGATATTCGAGAACGGATGCCCGGCGTGAAAAAGTTCCACGTATGGGCGTTCAAGCAGCTCTGTGAGTACGTCGAGTACAAAGCCGCCGAGTTCGGGATTCGGACGGTACAAGTCGACCCGGCGTACACGAGTCAACGGTGTTCGTGCTGTGGAACGACCCTCCGAGAACATCGGCCTTCTCAGGCCGAGTTCCTGTGCCGGAAGTGTGGGTATGAGGTACACGCTGACTACAACGCAGCGAAGAATAGTGCGACGAAGTATGTCCGGGCGGGCCAAAAGCGTCCGTCCGGACGGGTGAACCGTCAACTCGCCCTGAAGTCGGGAACGCTGAACGGGAATGGGGGGGTTTTTCCCTGCCAACGCAGACGCGTAGGACAGACCGGGAGTTCACCGACAAGCCCCGGCGTTTACGCCGGGGTAGTTGACCCGAGATCCGAACGAGACGCGGGCCGGCGGCGGCGCCCCCCGCCGCGGTGCCGATACGAGCGAGGAGCACCGGAATCACCGACTTTTTCGAATCCAAAAAATAACGTCCACACCGGCGCGTCGCACCGACCGGATACGCGGCGGTTCTCCGACGCGAACGGGATCGCCGTGCCCCGAAACGCGGAAGCTGTCTCCGCCGCGTCGAACGCGGTCGAACTCGACGCACCCGCCTTCGACGGATCGCTCGAACCGCGTCGGCTGAAGAGCGCACACGTACGTGCAGCGCTCGTCCGGTTGGACGGCGACCGTCGGCGTGCGAGGCCTGTTAGATCTCTACGCGGCTTTCGACCCGGGTGGACGCGCCGCGGTACGTCGTCGCCGCTGAAACGCACTCGTCAGCGATGGCCTCTCCGCAGGCGTGAACCCGACGGCGTCGATCTCGCCTTCTCGACGCGCCACAGCCCGGTGTCGGTGATCGCCCGTCTGGGGACAGCGATCGAAGCGCGCCGGTAGAGTCGTTCGAACGCCGGGCTTCCGGAGCGCGGTCGTTCGAAGACATCGGTCGTCGGTAGAACGGAAGTAATTGAACATCAGGGGCGGATCAGGTTCGGAGTGCGACACTTCCCGGCGCGGTACCTGCCGGGCGGGGTCGCCCCGGGATCCGCACACGCGGCGCGCCGAGGGGGTCGGGGCGTTACCCCGTTCCCGTCGGACGCCCGCGGGACGACCGGTCCGGAATGTACGGACGCGAAATTCGCAGCCGAAACCGGGCGGAGTGTGCGACGCGTCGCTCCGATTCGCTCATCCCGTCTCTCGTTCGACGCGGCCCGAGTTGACGTACTCGCGTATCGCGTCGTCGTCGATCGCGTCCAAGAGGGACGATTCGTCGACGGCGCTGACGACCGCCTCGACGTCGACGTGTTCGGCCAGCGCTTCGTGACCGCTCTCCGCGCGCGCGTCGATCTCGTCCGGCTCGACGTACGTCGACAGCGACGCGTCGATGTACTCCTCCCGAACCCTCTCGAAGCGCGGGTCGCCGGGATCGACCGGCGCCCCGTCGGCGAAGCGATCGTCGAACCACTCCACCCACGTCTCGCGGGCGGCCCACTCGTCGTCGAGTTCGGCCGCCCGGCGCACCCAGTCCACCTGATCGGCGGCGTCCCCCCACCACCCGTCGTCGACTCGGGCGTCGGCGATCGCCGACCGGCCGACGACCGCCCCGTGACCGGCGGCGATGATCGCCTGGTCCTCGGCCGCTCCGAGCGGCCCCGCGACGTACAGGCCGTCGACTGGCGTGCGGCCGTCGCGATCCGGGTACTCGCCGTCGTACTTCGCGGCGGCGACGACGCGCCGGGTCGTCAGCTCGCGTCCGTCCTGCGTCTCGACCCGGAACCCCCCGCGTCCGTCGCGGGCGACCGACACGACGAGGTCCGCGATCACCTCCGCGCCCGCCCGCTCGGCGTGGTCGTGGGCGAGATCGTAGAATGTCTCGACGTCGACGCCGGCGGGGAAGCCGAGGTAGTTTTCGAGGTAGGCGCACCGCCGGAGTGAAGCGTTCCCGCGGTCGAAGACGACGGTGTCGAGGCCGTGCCGGGCGGTGAAGACGGCCGCCGAGCACCCCGCCGGCCCGCCGCCGACGATGACGATGTCGCGGTCGTACGCCGGCTCGGACCGCGATTTCGCGGCGTCCACGGTCATGCGCCCCCGTTGATGATGTCCGCGACGCGTCCGTAGTCGAACAGCCGTTCGTCCTCGTTCGAGAGCGTGTCGAGGCCGTTCCACTCGCCGAACGTTTCGGGGTAGAACTGCTTTGCGGCCACCTCCGTCTGGAAGAGGTTGATGACCGGTCCCTGATACGACGTGCCGCCGCGGTAGAGCCGACCGTTCCGAACGGCCGTGAGCCGCTTTCCGACGGGGTCCTCGCGCATCTGTTGCACCCGCGTCTCGAACTCCGCCGTCGAGACGTGGGAGAACCCGTACTGGAAGACAAGCGCGTCCGGGTCGACGTCGAGTAGCTGTTCGTAGTCCCACTCGGCGTAGCTCCCCTCGATATGGTCGTCGAACGCGCCGCGCACGCCGAGGTCGCGGTACTGCTTGTGCCCGTTGCCGTCGTGGACCGGGTAGACGTAGAACGATCCCTCCTCGAAGTTCGAGTTGATGGACAGGAGTCCGACCGTGGGTCGGTCCTCCTCCGGCGGGAGCTCCGCTTCGATAGCGGAGAGCAGGCGATCGTGAACCGCCGCGAACGCCTCGTACCGCTCTCGCTCGCGGAACACGTCGGCGATCCGCTCGAACGCGTCGTACAGCGAGTAGTAGGGGTAGTCGTGCCAGTCCTCGTCCCGCCGGCGGATCGAGTTCCCGATGATCGGTCCGACGTTGTTCGCCACCTCTTCGAAGTCCGCTTCCTCCCAGTTGTCCGCGAGGCGGCTGATGAAGTTAGGATCCATCAGGTGGACGTCACAGTCCATCTCGTAGAACGCCTCCTTGTCGATGCCGCTCTCGCCGAAGAGCTGCGGCACGCCGTCGAAGGCGACGGCGACGCCGGGAAGGTGCTCGTAGAACGCCAGCGGCCAGTTCTCGGTGAAAACGAGTCCGCGGAGCCCGTCGAGTTGACCGAGCGCGATGGCCATGTCGCCGTAGGTACTGAAGTACGCCATCCACGTCTCGGGGACCGTCTCGAAGTCGACCTCGCCCATCGGTTCCATCGTGACCGAGTACGGCTCGTCCAGCGACTCGGCGGTCTCGCTCGTCCCCGTGTTGCCCGACGGGGTGCCGGAGCTGCCGAGGTCCGTGCAACCTGCGAGCAGCCCGCCGCCGAGAAGTGCGCCGCCACCCTTCAGGTAGTCACGTCGCGTCGGTGCCCCCTTCGTCCCGGTCTCCGAGTCGATGTCGACCATCGTCAGAAGTCCCCGTTGACGACGTCCGCGACGCGCTGGTGGTCGAACAGCTGCTCCTCCTCGGAGAAGTCGGGGTACGACTGACCCTCTTCGAACCGCGGCCACTCGCCGAACTGCTCGGGGTACAGCTGCTTGGCCGTCATCTCGAGCTGGAGCAGGTTCTGGAGCGGGCCCTGGAAGGACTGCCCGGAGGCGTAGAACCGGTCGTTCTTGACGGCCGTCAGCTCCTTGCCGACGGGATCGCTCCTCACGGTCTCCTCGATGTCGTCCCAGTCGTAGAAGGGCGTCACGGCGAAGTTGTGGAGGATGATGTCCGGGTCGATCTCCAGCATTCCCTCGAAGTCGTACGACGCGTCGTAGTTCTCGTCGTAGGTCCTGTCGCTGTCCGCGAACGCGTCTCTCGCACCCATCGGCCGCGTGTGCGCCTTGCCGAATCCGGGGCCGGAGATCTTGTACGGATGGAACTGCCCGTCGTAGAACGCGACGAGGCCCACCGTCGGCCGCTCGTTCTTCGGCGGCAGGTTCGAACGGATGTACCCGTACAGGTTCTCGTACTCCTCTTTCAGCGCGCGGAAGCGATCGGGTTCCCGGAACACCTGCGCGACTTTGCCGGTGATCTCCCAGATCGTGTAGTACCGGTAGCCGTCGCGCCACCCCTCGGGGGGCTGGGTGTGCTCGCGGCTGTACCGGTTGGCAAACCACGGACCGACGTTCTCGGCGATCTCCTCCGTGTCCTCCTTGCTCCAGCCGTCCCACGACGTGACCCAGGCCGGATCCAGCAGGTGAACGTCGCTGTCGAGTTCGTACAACAGCTCCTTGTCCATCCCGTCGTTGTAGAGCTGTTCGAGCCCCTCTCCGGACAGCGAGACCCCGTCGAACGCGTCCAAGAAATACCCGAGTCCAGACACGTAGTCCTCGGGGAACCCGAGGGAGTTCAGCGCGTCGTCGTGGCCCAACGCGACGAGCATGTCCGCGTACTGGGGGCTGTACGCCATCACGTTCGTCGGGACCTCGTCGAACGTGACCTCGCCCACCGGCGACATCGACACCGAGTAGCTCCCGTCGTCGGTCGTCGCGGTCGACGAGTCGGGCGCTGACTCCGATCCCGATTTACCCGCGCAGCCCGCGATCAAGCCGCCTCCGATGACTGCACCGCCGTACTTCACGTACTCGCGCCGCGTCGTACCCTCGCGCTTCGTGGTCTCTGTCGCCATGCGATTTAGGCTCACCTAAACAAATAAAGCGTTTTCGAATCTTAGGTCGACCGAAATCTCGACATCGTCTCGGTAGTAGGACAGGAGTAGTGGACAGAGGACGGGGGCGGATCAGATCGAAATGATCTCGCAAAAATCGACTTATTTTAGGGTGTTAATCGACCTATTGTCGGTTTCGTCCACTATTTGTCCAATGTTCGAGGACGTCAGCGTTCGGATCCGTGCTCGTATACCCCACAGGAGAATATATTTATCACCACTATATAGTGAGTCATGAAACTCCGAGTTCGACCTCTCGTACTCCTCCCTCCCTCAATTGCCGTCACACTCCCCAGAAAACCCCGATTCCCAGCGTCGTCACAGCGGTCAACAACAGCTGCAGGGACGCGCCGACTCTGAAGAAGTCCGTGAACTTGTAGCCGCCGGGGCCGTACACCATCAGATTCGTCTGGTAGCCGATCGGCGTGAACATCGCCGTGCTCGCGGCGAAGGTCACCGCGAGAACGAACGCGAACGCGTTGGCCCCGATCCGCTGTGCGACGTCCACGGCGATAGGGAGCAGCAACACGACGCTCGCGTTGTTGCTGACGACCTCGGTGATCAGTGCCGTGAGCAGGTAGATCAAACCGAGGACGACGAGCGGAGGGAGCGCCCGGGCGTTAGTGACGAGCAGTTCGGCCAGGAGGGCCGCTCCGCCGGTCCGCTCCATGGCGATGCCGAGCGGAATGACGCCCGCGAGCAGGAAGACGACGTTCCAGTCGACCGCACCGTACACCTCGGTCGGCCGGAGACACCCCGTCGCCACCATGGCGACGACGCCCGCGAGGGCGGCGATGACGATCGAGGAGACGCCGAGTGCGGCCACGGATACGACGCCGGCGACGATGACGATCACGACGATCATCCCGTTCGTTGCGGACGGAAGGGACGCGTGCTGCTAAACCGAATATCGGCGTTTCACCGGGTGGGTAACGAACGGGTGAGCGCCTTCGGAGTTGCGGAACGCATCTCTTCGGTCAGTATTCCGAAGGTGAGGGCGCGTTCGCCGTGGTGGTCAAAACGTACACCGCCCACCCGGAGGCGTCCTCAAGCAGTCAGTCGACAGTCGACGCGTCGACGGTTACCGCTGCTTTTCGAGGACTGACCAGATCAACGCCGAGCGCGCTGTACACCAAGGAGCGACTCGACTCACGGACCCGCGTTCGCGAATCAGTTCATAGCGTGAGCGTCGGGGCTCCCCGGACCTCGAAGCCGGCGGCTCCGCCTCGGAGTATGCCGATCGTTACCGGTCGGGAACGGACAACGAGAGCAACGCGGCGATCCCTCCGACGCTCGCCAACAGGAAGAACGCCTGGTCGAAGTACCCCGCATCGGCGAGGACTCCGATGAGTGTCGGGCTCCCCGCACCGATCAACATGTAGCCGGTTCTGAGGAAACCAAGCCCGGTTCCGCGGACGTCGTCGGGGAGTGAATCGGTGAGATACGTGAGGGTCATCGTCCCGTAACCGAGAACGCTGCTCGCGAGCGCAGTGATAGCCACGAGCGACACCAGCCCGTCAGCCAGCGGGACCAGCAGCATCGACGCCGTGATCGAAACCAGCATGAGCGGCAGCGATCGGCGGAGTCCGTACAGGTCGTACGCGGAGCCCGCTATCGGCTTGATGAAAATCCCCAGCGCGAAGAACCCGCCGAACAAGACCGTCGCGGTCGGCGGGGCGATCCCCTTGACCTCAACGAGGTACGTCGGATAAAAGCCGGTGAACCCTTGCCAGATGCAGTATCCTAGCGTCTGTATGACAGTTACGATCGCGATGGAGCGGTCCCACAACGCCCCGCTAATCCTCCGCAGCGTGCCAGTGAGTTCGATTGGTCCCGCGCTCTTCGACTCTGGACTCCGCTCATCGCCCGGGACGGCGATCCAGATACCGGCGGTCGCGACGAGGAACAGCGGGATCGCGAGGCCGAACCCGAGCTTCCACGCGACCGTAACCGCGAGGACGCCGGCGAGCGGCGGGAGGAGCGTGTTCCCGAGGTCGCCGGCGGCCATCGTCAGTCCGATAGCCGTGCCGCCGCGGTCCGGATAGGTGGTCGAAAGGATGGTGAACTACCCCGCCCTGCTCGGCCTTGTGGCCTCGCTGAGGACGGGGCTTCCTGTTTCCACGACGCGCTTTGCAGACACCAAATGGGTGTCCGTAGGGAGCGCAGTCTCCGCAGGCATTGATTCGGAGTGAACCACTCCTACGTCGGTGAGTCCGCGAGCAAGGATGTTGTACGCCGCATTGAGATCTCGGTCCGCTTCGAACCCACAAGAGGGACACGAGTGCTCTCGAACCCAGAGCGGCTTCTCGGTTGAAATACCGCATTTGGAACATTCTTTCGTCGTCCCTCGCGGATCAACCGCGACGAAGTGTGTTCCTTCGCGCTCGCACTTGTACTCCAACATCCGGAGGAACGTCCCCCACGCCGCTCCGGCGCGGTTTCGTGAGTTCGACGGAAGTTCCATCATCCCCTTCGTGTCGAGGTCTTCGACCGCGACGAGGTCGTATTCCCGAGCGTAGTAATTCGAGAGCTTGTGGAGGAAGTCTCGTCGCTTCCGCTTGAGGTCGGCGTGGCGTCGGGCGACGACGCGCTGTTGGGTGCGATAGTTCGCCGACCCATGCTCCTTCCGCGAGAGTTTTCGTTGCGCGCGCTCCAACCGCTTGCGCTCGTCGGCAAGATCAGGACGTTCGACGGCGGTGCCGTCGCTGTCGTGGGCGTACTTCAGGATACCCACGTCGATCCCGACACATTTCTTGGGATTTTCGGGCTTCAGTGGCGCGTCGTCCTCGGTTTCGATCCCGAGGACGGCGAACCACTCGCCCGTCGGTTCTTGCTTGACGACCACTTCCTTGATGGTTGCGTCGTCGGGAATCTCGCGGTGGTAGACCATCGGAATCTCGCCGATCTTGGAAAGAGAAAGTACAGGCCGACCGCTCGTGTTGTTGAGCTCGAAGCCGGATTGGCTGTACTTGATCGAGCGATATTCCTGCGGGCCTTT
Organism: Halegenticoccus soli; assembly: GCF_002844195.1. Taxonomy (GTDB): domain Archaea; phylum Halobacteriota; class Halobacteria; order Halobacteriales; family Haloferacaceae; genus Halegenticoccus; species Halegenticoccus soli. The sequence goes on along the minus strand of NZ_PEND01000005.1, from coordinate 158,230 downwards.
CCACTTGAGTTTGCCGACCCGGTAGCCGTTGTCCTTCCGTGCCTTCAGCGTCGAGCGGTTGTCGTACAATCGCTGGACGACTTTCTGAAGGACCTTCGAGTGAACGTCCTTCAGGTCGGTCCACTCGCGTTTGAGATTCGGAAGGATCGACTGTTCGGAGTAGGGGGAGGTACCGTCTACCCGGTTGAGTCGGTGAAGGAAATGGTTGTAGACCTGTCGGCAGGTATCGACGGTCCACGCCAACCGCTCGTGGAGTTCGTCGGATGGTTTGAGCCGATACCTGTAGTTGTAGCGCATGGTCTACTCGTCGGATGAATCGGTGACGCGAACAACCTTGACGGTGGCACCCCGCCACCGCTTCGGAACGAGGACGTGAGCACCGTTGCCGGTGGGTTTGACCTTGGATTCGTGGACTTCGTGTCCTTCGATCTCGTACCGATCCATTACCAATGTTTACACGAGGTAGAAACATAAAGTTACCGGTGGCGTGGGCCTGCGGGCCGGCGGTATCACACGGACGAAAGACGATGACGGCGCTATATCCCCTCCCTCCCTTCGGTCGCTCGGTGAGGAAGGGGCCTTAGCGCCTGCGGTTAGGTAAAACCGTCGAAGCCTACATCCAACGGCAGGAGGCGGACGCATGACGGAAGTGACCGAGACGTTGGAACTGAAGCTGGTAGAGCCGAACGCCCACAAGCACCGAAAGCTCTGTGAGACAAAAACGGCCTACCAGCAAGCCCTTGAAGCCGCCTTCGACGCGGGCTGTACCACTCAGTCGGCGGCGAACGATGTGGTAGTCAACTACGACCTCAGCGGCTACGCGAAGAACGCCCTGAAGAAGTACGTTCCACAACTGTGCGGTGGAAGCTACGACGCCAAGGAACTTCACGACGACCACCCTGTTCGATTCACCAACGAGGGGATTCGGCTCGACCACAAGCCGCAGAACGCCATCGAGTGGTACGTTAAAGTCCCGCACCACGACGACTACCACCTGTGGATTCCCGCCCAACCGAACCCAGAACAACGGCCGTGGCTTGAAGCGTTGTACGCAGGAGACGCGAAGATGGGTGAGTGTCGGCTGTTCGACCGCGACGGCGAATGGTACTTGCACGTCGTCGCTACGCGGGACGTGGAGGAGCGACCCAGTTCGGCGTCCGAAACGCCGATTGGGGTAGATATCGGGGAAGCCTCTTTGGTAATGGTGTGTCACCGTAACGAGCGCGGCTCCCCGACTACACCCAACCTCTGGAACGATGAAGGCAAGCATGTTCGACGGCTCCGTGAGACGTACTTCACGGCGACCCGACGCCTTCAGCAACGCGGAAGCGAACGTATCGCCGAGTCCTACGGGGATTCGTTGTGGCGGCAGATAGACGGCATTCTCCACACAGTCACGTCGGAGGTCGTCGCCTACGCCGACGAATTCGAAAATCCTGTATTGGTCCTTGAAGACTTGACGCACATCCGCGAGAACATGGACTACGGTTCGTTCATGAACCGGCGGCTTCACGGATGGGGGTTCGCAAAGATGCACGCCCAACTCCGCTACAAGGCCGCCGAGAAAGGGATTCGCGTCGAAACGGTGAACCCAGCGTACACCTCGAAGTCGTGTCACTGTTGCGGGGAACGGGGAACACGCCCCGCTCAAGCGACGTTCCGATGTACGAACCCAGAGTGTTGGGTCCGCGACTACCAAGCGGATGTCAACGCCGCGCTCAATATCGCAGACCGCTACCTCAGCGGAGAGAGTCACCTCAGAGAACACACTGGTGACAGTAAGCTACCACGCCCTGCAGGGCGTGGCATTCAGCATGGACTCCCATTCTAACTGTGTAACACAGTAGGCGAATACTCGCCATTCACGTTCATCATCCCGCTGTTCAAGCGCACGCCTACGGGTGCGCCTCCACGCCCAGACTTTTGCTGGTCGCGGAGATACTTCAGCCCGATATTTTTCGCGGCGTTGTAGTCCGCGTGTACGTCGTATCCGCACTTCAGACACCCGAACTCGTCTTGTCCGTTGGTGTGTGGGCGGTTGTCCTCGTGGGTGAACCCGCACTTCGAACACCGCTGACTCGTGTACGCCGGGTTGATTTGCTTCACCACAAGCCCGTCAGACTCGGCTTTGTACGTGACGTACTCGTACAAGCGGTGGAACGCCCACTTGTGAACCGCCTTCGCGTGCGGCAGGCGTTCACGGATGCCGTTGAGTTGTTCGAACACGATGTGCGTACACTCATTCTCAAGAGCTTCCTCCACGAGTTCGTTCGAGATGGTGTGAAGCATCTGCTCGAAACGCCCGGTTTGCTTGCGACCGACTCGTTGGACGTTGATATGCGCCCAGCGAGTCCCGGTCTACTGAAGCGAACCACGACGTTTCTCGTATTCGCGGTGCCAGTGGGTGAGTTCGCCACCGCTCCAGAAGCGCCCGGTTGAGGTGGTTGCGATATTGGTGATGCCGAGGTCAACACCAAGGACGGAGACGTGCTTGGTATCGCCTTGTTCGGCCTCATCGGTCTCCACGGCGAGCTTTGTCCGCACATGAAGGTAGAAACAGTCCTCAACCGCATCATAGTGGAGCGTCGCTCCTTTCACGTCGTAGTCATCGTTGAACAGGCACGCCGCGTGTGGCGTGTCACGCTGTTCGTCGGGAAGGACGAAGTCTGCGGTAACTCGCCCGTCGATGGTGGCGAGTGTGGCGTGGTCATCGTTGACGGTGACGGTTCTCGCGTCGTAGCTGGCGAACCGTGACGTGAACTGGGGTTTGGAGGCTTTCTTGCCTTGTTTCCAGCGTTCAACACAGCCTTTGACGGCTTCTGCGGCGCGGTTTCGTGCGGCTTGCACGAGGTTGGCCGGAAGTGGGGAGTCGTCTCGAACGTCGTAGTAATGACTCGGCTGAGGATGGGGGCCGTTTGACCGGCCCGCAAGACTCCCAAGCCGATGCTGAAGCCCAGCAATTGACGCTTGGGGAGTATGCGTCTTGAAACCTTAGGGCCGAATCTGTCGGCCTGAAATCCCATGGTGGGATTCCACGTCGTTCACGGCGTGGAGGAGGTCAATCTTCGATCTCCACACGTCCGCTGTTCCGGTGTACTACTCTCTCGTCACAAGCGATGCGCTCGATTGATAAGTGCGCGATTGACGACAATGCCGACAGTTATACTTCCGGTTGGTGTACCTCGCAGTCGATGAGGCTCTCCGACCTCAGCGGCTTTCAGCGTGCTCTCCTGATCGTCATCGCCGGCCGCGATCAGCCCTCCGGCCAACAGATCAAGACGGAGCTCGGCCGGGCCCGTGAGGGAGAAATCAATCACGGGCGGCTGTATCCCAACCTCGACGTCCTCGTCAACGAGGGGCACGTCGAGAAAGGCGCGCTCGATCGCTGCACCAACTACGATGAGATCACAGATGATAGACGCAGTGCCCTCCGAGAGCGGCGCGAGTGGGAAGAACAGTACCTCCGAAGGACAGCTTCCGCCTGACCTCACAGTTACGGCGCATCGGCTGCCCTCGCGGAACGAGGACGACGGCCCACGGCAAGCATTGGACGACTGCTCCGGGGGCGACGAATCACGGAGAGCCGAGTCCGACTGAATGACCACCGAGTACGTTTTCGTCAGTGATCTCCACATCGGCGGTGACGAACAGCTCACGACGCTCGACTTCGAGGACGAACTCCTCGCGTTCCTTGAGCGCCTGGAAGCGCGCGGCGGTCCCGTCGAGTTGATACTCGTCGGCGACACCTTCGCGCTCTGGGAGTACACCGAGGTGTCGGGACTGGAGAAGCTCGACGCGCTGATAGCCGATCACCCCGCGCTGTTCGAGCAGTTTCGAGCGACCGGCGAGGAGATCCTGATCACGCTCATTCCGGGAAATCACGACTACGACCTCGCCTGCGATCCGGAGTACGTCGATCGCCTCGCCGAGTACAACCTCTCGCTCGAACCGGAGATCCACATCACGCGCGAGGTCGGCGACGCGACGATATGGATCGAGCACGGTCAGCAACACGACGCCAACAACCGCCTGCCCGACTGGGGGAACGCGGACGCGCTGCCGGTCGGTTATTTCGTCGTCCAGCGGATCGTCGCGGCCGCCGGCCGGTACTCCGACCGTGCCCGTGGGAACTGGCTGCGGGACATCCAGTCGGTCGCCCCGATGGAGGAGATTCCGCACTGGCTGTTCTCGAACTACTTCTACCGCGAGATGAGTCCGTACCTGCGCGCCGTCGTCGCGCCGCTCCTCCTGTTTTTCAACCTCAGCCTGCTCTACCTGCTGGGGGCCTTTCTCGAGGAGATCGGCGTCCTGCCGACGCGGTTCTTTCTCGGGAATGAGCTGGTCGGCGCGCTCGGGATCGCCGGTATCGTTCTCGAGGTCATCATCGCGATCAACGCCACGATCGCGGCGGTGTTGCTCTTGCTCGCGGTGCCGCTGTGGGTCTTCGGCCGCGACCTCCGCCACACGCTCGAACGCTTCGGGGTCGTGGCCTCCGGAATACGCGTCGGCCAGGGCGACGAACCGTTCCTGAACGCCGCCAGGAGCGTGTTCGAAGAGCGCCCCGACGTCGCCGTGTACGTTTACGGCCACACCCACCGGGCGTCACTCACCCGGTGGGGCGATCGGCTCGTGCTCAACACCGGGACCTGGCTGAAGAAGCTCCGGCGCGTCCCGACGTGGTTCTCGCGGTTACCGTCGGTCTACTACCCCTCGTTTCGGTTGAACTACTACCGGATCTTCGCCGAGGACGGGCAACTGGTCGTCGAGTACGAGGAGATCGAGACCGACCAACCGCGAGACCTCACGCTCTTCCAGCGGCTGGCCGCGCGTCGGCCGCCTCCCGAAGCACCGATTCCCGCGCGGACGGTGATCGATCCGTCCGAACCGCTCGAACTCCCTGCGTCTCGGTCCGACGCCGAGCCTGAACTCGCTCCGGACCCCGGGGAACGTTCCTGACTCGTCACGTTCCGCCTGCGCGTCGCGGTGCGAGCTCGCGTCGCGCGCGAACTTCCGCTTCGCTTCCATTACGAGACCGGATACTGAACGAGGCGTCCGGACCGCACGGCTGTCTCCCGCCTCAGTCGTCAGCGTCGACCGAGTTCGGACGGTACCCTCGGCTGATAGCTTTCCACTTTCCGCCGGCGAATCGGCGGTAGTTGATAGCCGCTGGCACCGCTGTTTCGGCAAGAAACGACAGGTACAGCCCGCCGAGACCGAGGGACGTCGTCGCGCCGAGGTACGCGAGGGGGATCGAGAAGCCGAACATCCCGATCGCCTGGCTGTAAAACGGCCAGCGAGTGTCCCCGCTCGCGTCCAGCGGCCCGGCAGCGCCGCGAGATATCCCCTGGGCGACGATTGCGACGCACGCGGCGTAGACGAGCGGTACCGCCACCGAGCTCACGGGATCGGCGGTGCTTCCGACGAACGCGAACACGATCGGCTCGGCGAGGAGGCAGACGACCCCCGCCGCGACCGCGTAGGTTGCGACGGCGAGGGTGATGACCTCTCGACCGTACACTTCTGCGGTCATCTCGTCACCGGTGCCGAGCTCCTGTCCGACGAGGCTGCTCGAAGCCAACCCGAACCCCCACCCAGGGATGTTCATAAGGCCCCAGATACGGCGGGTGATAACGTAGGCGGCGACGACGCTCGGACCGAACAGTGCCACGATGGCCAACAGCGGAAATTCGGCGACGGTCCAGACGAGATTCCGGCCGACGACGGGGGTCCCGATCTCGGCGATCTGGCGGGTCGTTTCGACGTCGACGTACGAACGAAGCGGGCTCACCGCCACGGGCGGCGTCCAACCGCCGAGCGGTCGGCCGATGACCAACCCACCCACGAGCGCGACGGTCGCGCCGACGTTGGCGAGCACCGACCCAACGGCCGCGCCGACGACCCCCATTTCCAGTCCGAAAGTAAGCTACCACGCCCTGCAGGGCGTGGCATTCAGCATGGACTCCCGTTCTAACTGTGTAACACAGTAGGCGAATACTCGCCATTCACGTTCATCATCCCGCTGTTCAAGCGCACGCCTACGGGTGCGCCTCCACGCCCAGACTTGTGAACGATAGGGTGAGGTAGTGTACCTGTCCGTCCGGCTCTATCTCACGGTTAGCGTTTGCTCTTCGTCCCACTCGCCCACGGAGATCGCGTAGTCGCCGGGAAGCACCCGGAGCTTGCTCTTCGAGAACACGTCCCCTGGCACCGTCGCGAGTTGGTTGACTGACGCTTTCACGATCACGCGGGTCGACTCACCCGGATCAAGCGACACCCGGTCGACTCCGAGTACCTCCGTCATCGGAGAAGCAATCGCCCCGTGGCGACGGTGGGCGTACACCGGAATTACGTGGTCACCAGACCGATCTCCGCTGTTCGTCACTCGGACCGAGACGTTGATCCGCTCGTTCGCGCTCGCTTCGGGGAGCGTAGATGGCTCCACGCGGAGATCAGCGTACGTGAACTCGGTGTACGAGAGCCCGTGTCCAAACGGGAAAGTCGGTTCTTGCGTGGAGGTCGGCGGGGTCTCACCCGTCCCGAACAACTCGGGGGGATACAGGTTGTGGACGTTGAGAAGCTGGCCGGTTCCGGCCGGCCACGTGAAGGGAAGTCGTCCGCTCGGACTGACGTTCCCGAACACCACGTCCGCCACGGCAGCACCACCCATCGTGCCGGGAAGATACGCCATCACTGCAGCCGGTAGGCGATCGAACACACGAGTCCCGCGCGGTCGCCCGGCGAACAGCACGCCCGCGTGCGGTGTCCCGACCGAGTCGAGCGTCCGAACGAGCTCCCGTTGAGCGTCGGGGAGTCCGAGCGTATCGATGTCGCCGTGTTCCTCGGCGTACGGACCTTCGCCGAGAACAGCGACCACCGCATCTGCGTCGGAAGCTGCCTTCCGGACCGCCGCTTCGTTGTCGAACGTGTAGAGGCCCGTCGGTTCGTGGACGACCTCCGTCGAATCGCTGACGATGCCTTTGATTCCGTCGAGAGGCGTGACTGCGGGTGGCAACGTCTCGCCGACTCCCTGCCATCCGAGGGTCCATCCGCCCATCATGTTGGCAACGTCGTCCGCGCTCGGCCCCGTAACGAGAACCGTTCCGACCTTGGGGTCGAAGGGCAACGTGCCGTCGTTCTTCAGGAGCGTCATCGAATCCGTGGCGATCTCGTAGGCCAACTCACGGGCGCCACCGACGATCTCAGAGGCCCGCTGCGGATCAGCGTACGGGTTCTCGAACAATCCGAGGGCCTCCTTGAACGCGAGCACGTTCGTGACCGCGTCGTCGATGCGATCCATCGAAATTTCGCCGCTTTCTACTAGGTTCCGTAGATGCCTCTGGTACGTGTCGACGGTATCGGATTCGATGCCCGCGGCTGGGACCATATACATGTCGATGCCCGCATCGATCCCCAGTCGAACGGCGTCTTTTACGTCGGCTACGTACTCGTGCACCTCGACCATCCGGTAGAAGTCGTGCCAATCGCTCACTACCATTCCCTCGAACCCCAATGTGTCGCGGAGAATGGTTTGCAGGAGCTCTTCGGAGGCGTGAGCGGGGACGCCGTTGACCGACCCGCTGTTGACCATCACGGTCTCGGCACCGGCGGAAATCCCGGCGTGGAACGGCGGCAAGTGCGTGTGCCGGAACGTCCGATAGGGAATGAGCGCCGGGGTGCGATCGTCGCCGTGACGGGGTTCAGAGTACCCGGCGAAGTGTTTCACCGTTGCACCGGCGGATTTGTACCCGTTCTCGGTCCGCTCGTATCCGCGAACCTTCTCGGCGACCATCCGCGACGCGAGATAGGGATCCTCGCTGAAGCCCTCATAAAACCGACCCCACCGCGGATCACGCTGAATGTCTGCGACCGGCGAAAACGTCCAGTGAGTGCCGGTCGCTCGGAGTGTTTTCGACGTGTGTTCGGCCATTCGGCGGGCGTATTCTTCGTTCCACGTCGCTCCGACCCCGTGGTTGTGGGGGAAGATCGTCGCTCCATCCAAATTGTTGTTTCCGTGGACGGCGTCGATACCGAACACGAATGGGACGTCGTGCGGCTGCGCCTCGATGGCGGCGTCCAAGAGCTCGTTGATGTCCTCGGCAAGCTGTAGCGGATCGGCGGTCGTCGCGTACATGAGCGATCCGGGCTGGTACCGCTCGAAGAACGCCTTCGGGTCGTCATCCACTTCGTAGGCGGCGACCTGCGTCATCTGACCGATTTTCTCCTGCAAGCTCATCTCTCCGACGAGCGCCCGGACCCGCTCGCTCGGTCTCTTCTCCCGCCTCGGCTCGTCCGAAAGGTACCCGCTCAGCGCCGCCGACAACCCGATTCCTCCGGTGGCTTCCATGAATCGCCGTCGGGAGGTTCCGGTCCTGCCCTCGTCCTGGAAGGTATTATCTACCATGACTGTAGAGTTTTGGTTATTCAGGAAAAGTTTAAATTTTTCGCGTATGATTTATCTGGAAGAGGTGCCTCCCGGAGCAAACGATCCCGGCAATTCGGAGATTCTCGCCCGGAGAACAGCGTGACCCGCTCGTACCGGTCCGACCCCCTTAGTCGCGGAGAGCGGTCCTCACGAGGTGGCCATCTCAGAGGTCGCTCGACGTGGGTCAAGTCGAACAACCGCGTGGACGATTCCGGATGGCGGGGAGAGCCCGGGGCTCAGCGACAACCCGTCCCGAAATTCTGGGTCAGGTACAGGCGGCCGTCCGAAGCGACCTCCACCCCAATCCCCTCGGCAGTCCAGAAGTCGGCGAGGATATTTCGTCGGTGCCCGCTGCTCTGCATCCACTGGTCGACGCTCTGTCGCGCAGCCTCGGTCGGCGACTCGTCGGCCGCGTAGTTGTATAGGATGTTTTCGCCCCAGCGGCGACAAGAGAGCCCGAACTTCTCGTACCGGTCGCTCACCGTCTCACCGTCGGGGGACGTGTGCGAAAAGTACCCCACGTCGGCCATATCCCAGCTGTGGTACGCCGCGATCTCCGCGAGCCGATCGCCGTACGCGAGGGGATCGAGCCCCCGATCCGTTCGAATGCGGTTGACGCGCCTGTGGATGGCGCGTTCGACCTCCCTCTCGTATTCGTCCTCCGTCGTTCGGGCGGTCGACCGGCGAGTGCCGACGGCACTGAGTGCGGATCCCCCAATCACGACCGCGGCTACTTTTCGCGCGAACGACCGGCGTGATTCGCGTGTCATGTCCGACAGCTATACTTCTCTACGATCTTCACTAAGACATAGCTAATACCGGGTGAAAGATTTGAACGGATCGAAGCGATGAGAACGACCGACGGCTTGATAACTGATAACGAGCCTCAGAAGCGTGAGCGGGGACGGACAGCGTCGTCCATGCGGGTCACGCTCACTGTGCGGCATGAACTTCCTCCGCTTGCGATCGAACGGGGGTGCGAGCTGCCTCACCACGTCATGACCGCGGCCCGACGCGGAACGCGCGGATCCGGTATCCTTGGGGAAGGGAACTACCGTCGCGAGCCGACGAACCGTTCTGGCGCGGTGCGGGGAACTCGGTTCTCCCATCGCCACGAAGTGGCTCCGCCGCTTCGTCCGACCCTATGAAGGTATCCCCACCGTTCACGGCGGGACATCGTTCACGTTGCTGGTTCGATGTTTTGGTTCACATGGAAGAAGTTGTGAGGATCGTACTTGGCCTTGACCTCCCGCAGCCGATCGTAGTTGCCGCCGTAGGTGGCCTGGATCCGGGCTTGGCCCTCTTCCATCATGAAGTTGACGTACGCGCCGTTCGCCGAATGCTCGTGTACCGCCTCCCAGTAGTCGCGGGCCCAGTTGCTAATCCTCTCCCGGTTGGCGGGATCCGGATCGACGCCCGCGATGACCATCGACCAGGTAGCGTCCCGGTAGTTCCACGCCGTATCGTCCGCGCCGACGCGGTGGACGGCGCCGTCGATCGGATAGAGATGCATCGTCGACTTCGGGGTCGGCACTTCGGCGAAGCGTCGGTGCGCGGCGATTGCGTCGTCGCTCAGTTCGCGAACGAAGTCGCCCTTCCAGTACCACTGGTCACCCGGCGGATAGAGTGCATCGAACATGCTTTGCAGCGCCGAATACGGCATCTCTCCGAGATGCTCGAAGAGCGGTTCGGCGACATCTCGGGCGGGTTGGGTCACCCTCGTCAACTCGTCCTCCGACCCCAGGTAGCACCACATCAATCCACAGACCTTCTCGCCATGGATTTCCTCCGGAAATGGATCGCCCGGTACCTCGGCGGTCAGGTAGAACGCGTACACGTCTTCAGATGCCCGCGGCAGCCATTCGCGGTACCAGCGCATAGTAGATTCGAGCTCTTCGATCGGCCAAAGCATCGGTCCGGCGACTACCGTGTCCACTGGATGGAGCCGGTACTTGAACGAGGTGACCACGCCGAAATTGCCACCGCCCCCGCGGAGCGCCCAGAACAGATCAGGGTGCTCGTCGGCGCTCGCGTGGACGAACCGTCCGTCGGCCAGCACGACGTCTGCGCTCAGTAAATTATCGATGGTCAGGCCGTATTTCCGGGTCAGATAGCCGTGCCCTCCGCCCAGGGTCAGCCCTCCGACACCGGTCGTGGAAATGACCCCACTGACCGCCGCAAGCCCGAATGCCTGGGTGGCGTGGTCCACATCGCCCCAGACGCATCCAGGTTCGACGCGCACGGTCATCGTGTCGGGATCGACTTGGATGCCCTTCATGGCGGAGAGGTCGATAACTAAGCCATCGTCCACCATGGCCAGGCCCGGACCGTTGTGACCACCGCTCCGGATCGCGGTTTCGAGGCCGTGGTCGCGTGCAAAGTCCACAGCCGCAATCACGTCTGCGACATCTGTGCACTGGGCGATCAGCCGCGGACGCTTGTCGATCATCGCGTTGTAGATCGCGCGTGCATCGTCGAACTCTGGGTCATCGGGTCCGACGAGGGTACCCCGAAACGTTTCTCGCAAGTCTTCAATAGGTATTTCATCAACGCCTTTTCCGGTTGCTGCCATTGTTGGCCCCTCCTGCGCTCATCTCGACGGCTCCGCTCCTCCACTCTTCGCACAGAGAGCGCTAGTTCCGCTACGATCTGTACCACGTTAGTCATTACTAATAGTTACAATCCCGCACACAGTTGCTGTACTTAGCATATCTCGGAGCTGAGGCTGGGTCGTCTCACGCGTTCGAAGCGTCGGTACCCGATATCGGTCCGTCGGAGCTGTCGGACGGAACGGTCACAATCGAAACCGTTGATCGTTGAAGCGGTTCGCTTCTTGGACCCGGATCGAGGAAATCGGCGTCGTCTCACGGATCGATGGGAGTTTCAAGGTTCCTTGACCGCGCGTGCGCCGTCGTGACGACAACTCGTCCGCGAATGCGTCCTTCTAGTTCGACGGCGAACGACTGGAGGTACGCATACGAATTGCCCGTCGAGTGGTCGCGTGGACACACTCCAAGCCGCGGTCCGTTGTCCGCCGTCGGCACAGAACGACCCTACGATACATCGGGGAACGAGCGGACACAGTAGGAACAGGAAGGCATCGCGCCGAAGCACGGAACGCATCCGCGAAAAAGGACGCCGCTGCCGTTCTCAGTTCGGGTCGTACTCAATAGTCCCGGTCCAGACGCCGTAGACGTCGTCGTACTTACTGTCCCGGTCGACCAAGAGCACCGTCACCTCAAGGTCGCCCGGTTCGAACTGTTCGAGACCCTTCTTCCGGACGGTGACGTCGAACGTCCCGTTCGTCTCCTGAGAGACGTACGTCGACCGCTCCACCAGCGTGTCGTTGATCTCGACGAGGAAGTACGGCTCGCCCTCCACGGTGCCGTGTTCCGGCGGATCGACGTTCTCCATCGAGGTGTTGGCGACAATTTGGAGGTCGAAGTTCGAGTAGCCGCCGCTCTCGGCGGGTTCGCGGTCGACGAACTGCACGTCGGAGATGCGCCCCTCCTCTATCTTGTCCTCGGTGGGCTGGTTCGGCTCCTGAGGCGGGCTCCACTCGGGGTACGGCGTCGCGGTCGGCGTCGCCGTCGCCGTCGGTGTCGGCGTCGCCGTCGGGGTCGGCGTCGCCGTCTGCGTCGGCGAGTCGGTTGCGGTGGGCGACGCCGCGGGCGTCTCCGCGGACGAGTCCGACAACGGTCCGAAGCCGCTACATCCGGCGAGCAGGACGACCGCCGCCGCCATCAGTTGGTACCTTGTTTTCATCGCTCCGAACTCTGTGTGAATGAGTGTTAAGATTCCCGTTTCGACGTTCGGGCGGGTCTGTCGCGTTAGTGTGAATACCGGATCCGACGGTACGTCGCCGACACGACCGCGGAGATGGACGATGGACGGCTGTAACGAATTGGACAGCATGTCCACGGTGGGGCGATTCCGACAGAAGTTATAGGACTACAGTTCGGATTCCGGACCGAAACGGAGCGAAAACCGGTCGATGGATCCGATTGAGTCGTCAGAAGCCGTATTTTCTCCGTTTTCGAGGGATCGCTTCGGAGCTCAGCCACCGTCGTACTCCACTCGTGTCGTCCAACTCATCGACGTACGCGAACGGCGAATTAGAGGCTCATATCCGCCGAGAATAAGCGTTTCGTGCTTCCATTCGTAACCCAAGCCTCGTCTCGGCCACCGATTTATCTTCTTTATTGTATTTCTGCAACTATCCAATTATATTTGTTTACACGTCGGTTAAGGTATAGGACGCGAAGTAGACCATTCAGAAACGAGAGATGAAGTGACGAGATGTCCGAGGGAGATCCGACGGCGGTTCGCAGAAACCGGTGCGGGGGCAGCCTCTCACCTTTTGCGTCAGCCGAGCATGCCTTTTCGATTTGCATACCCGTCGCCCAGCCCGTGATTTTTTATGCGGTTCCGCCGGTGAGTCCCTCCATCGTAAGTCAGCGGCCGAAAACGGAAGTTACTGGTGAGCGAGTTTCCCGTGCTTCGTCACGTTGCTCGAACGTGTTCGGAGCGCCCCCGATTCATCCTGATTCCGCCAAAGCGGTGGCCCTCCTTCCCACCACACGAGATATCGTTACGGAACTAACAGTGTAACGGCGGACGGAATCGCAGACGGGTCGAAAATTCGAGACGGTTGAAATCCGTGCCTCCTGCCGAATTCGCTCCGTGGCGGTCGCTGAAAACTGCACCTCCCGTCGGGGGTTTGAGAGCCCCCGTGACGAAAATCAAGAAACCCGCGCGTGCCTCGATCGGCTCGTTCCCGATTGAGGCGGGCCAAGCGAACACGGACCGCTTCGGCGTCCGCACCGCTCGCCCGACCTCTCAGAAACCGAGTCGTTTCTGCCGGCGCATCCTGAAAGGCCCGACTCGCGTTGCGTGCCGGACTCGGTCGCTTCCTCTCGGTTTCGACGGGAAAAACGAGCTGCGAGATCCGCGCCCGACTGCGCCGTTGTAGGCGGTTCGTCAGTCGTGGGTGTTCGTGAAGTGGCTTCGCCTTTCTCTTCGGCGAGCTCGGCTTGAATGGCGTTGTAGGTCGCAAGCACCACCACGAGCAGGCCGACGATGACGTCGTTCCACGGCGCGAGTCCGCTCGCCGCACCGAGCACGAGAAGTAGGGGGTACGATGCGATGAAACGCTGCATGACGATCTCGGAGAAGTCGACGGTGAGTCCCCATTTGCGGCTCCGCGCGCTCGGTCGATTGGCGTCTCCTTGGTAAAAGCCGATGCTTCGGGCGACGAGGGTGACGAGCGTGAGTCCGACCAGCGCGTAACCGACGAGCTAGGGGAGCGGCAGTGTCCAGCCGAGCCACCACGTCTCCATCGTGTAGTGGAACGTGAGCCCGACGACGAGGAGCGCACCCGTGACCCCGCGGATCTGGTTCTGAAGTGCCTGCCGAAGATCGCTCATCGCGAGGCCGTCCGCGTTCGAGGCGTCGGTTCCTGAGCGGGAGTCCCGTCCGTATCGACGGATCCGTTCACCGACACCGCGTTCTGCTGGAAGATGTTCGTGTCGAACGTCCGCTGGTAGGTGAGAAAGTCGAGCGGGAGCCGCTGTCGCTCTCCTCGATACTCGACAGTCGCGTGAAAGTCGACGGTCAGCCGCGTCGTTTCGTCGTTCCTGAGGTGTGTGACCCACCACTCGTCCAACTTGGAGTTGTCGATGATCGCCCTCGTCTCTATCGTCCGGGTGCTGTGAGGCGGAATCACTTCTTCCTGGTCGCCGACGCTGTGGCCGACGCGTACCCCGTTCATCCGGATCGTGTAGCCGATGTCCGCGATCGGAATCGGGACCGGCGTCGGGTTCGTGACCGTCGCGGAGACGATCAACGGCGTCCGTTCGGCGGTGGCGTGCCCCCAGCGGGCGTCCGTCCCGTTGACGACGAGGAGCGTGCGCCCGAACGCCCCGAACCGTCGCGTCTCGTTCGTCTGGAGTGGGGCGAGCAGGTCGGTTTCTACTGTTCGCGTCCGCGTCCGAGAATCGACCGGGAACGTCACGTCAGTGGACTCGACGACGACAGCCGGATTCACGCGCACCGTCGTCGTCTCGTCGTTGTTGACGTGCGTCACCCACCACTCGGGGACGTCGTCGTTGTTCATCCACGTCGAAGCGGTGATGACGTCGCGCCCGCCGGAGAGATCCACCTGCTTTTTCCGTCCGTCCGCGATCTGGACGCTGTTCAGCGAGACCGTGTACGTGACGTCGGCGACGCCGTCACCCCACTCGAGCAACCGCGGATTGTCGACGGCGATCTGCGTTTCGATCTCGGTCCGGTTCTCCGCGACGGTCCCCCAGCTGTTGTCGACTCCGTCGATCCGCGGCCGTTCGAGGGTAGCGACGCCGATGACGGCGGCGCTCGCTACCGCGAGCACGACGATGAGAGCCGCGACTAGCGTGGTCGTTACGGGATTTCTATCCATCCACTTTCACGTCCAACAGGCAGTGTACTAGACGTTCGGGTTACAAACCCCTGGATTTTAAGTGTGATATCCCTGTTAGCGTGCTTCTGCGAGGCTGATTTGGAGGCGGAAGCGTTCGGAGACGGTGACGAATCCGAGAGGATCTTCCGAATCGCGAGAGACGCAACGCTACCCTCACTGAGAGGGCCCCTCGTGACGGGTTTCGCAAAAACAGGGAGTTCCGCGAGTCTTTCGGTCAGTTAGCGTGACGGCTGTGAGTCACCTACACCCACCAGTCGTCGTCTTCCAGGACGTCGTCCTCTTCGTCTTCGTTAACGGGAGAGAACTGAACGGTGAAGAGATTTGGATTGTCGCCAAACGGCTCCCATTGCCGATTCATCTCGTACACCTCGGGTTGCTGCGTCCCGTTTCTGAAGTCGCCTTCGTCATCGACGACGTATCCGAACTGTTGTTTGTACGGAGGAATCTCCGCGTCTTGAGCGATGAAGAACGGGACGATCTCGTTCGTATTGAGGTACCGAATGTTGCGGGTGTTGTAATTGGACCAGACGCTGTCCTGAACGTCCGGAACGTTGGGGACCCAGTCGAGGACGCGACTGGTGATGACGAACCGAGCGCCGGGGCGGAACTGGTTCGTGAAGATGAGCGCCTTACCACCCTGCTCTTCGATGATATCATCGTCACCATCTTGGGCGGTAGCAGTGCCAGCGCTCGCGAGACCGATTCCTGCGGCGGCGGCCGCTCCTGTCTTGAGGACGTCTCTCCGCGTCGATTCTCCCCTCTCATCCGCTTCTGGCTGGTTTTCAGTCATAGCTCCCCTCGCACATTATTGTGCTTTCCCTTCGTCAATAAGCGTTATCGCTGTCGTTACTTAATAACTGTATTTCAAACTGGTAGCGATACTTCACGATCGATTTTCTCTAGGCGGCAGTCCCGCTCGGCCGGCAATGCAATCGCACGCGTTCGGACAAGGTTCCCTCAGCGCCATCGCCACAGGGCGAGATTGAGGACGACGCCGACGGCGAGCAGTCCCGCGTTCCAGACGAACGCGTTGTAGTAGATGACGTCGACAGTGATCGGCTGGTGGTACAGGGGCCAGAACGGTTCGACCGGCTGGTATCGGACGATGTCGGGTGACGCGAGCATGTCCCCGAAAATGTGGCTCAGGCTAGCGACCCAGGATATCGCAAAGGTGAACAGGTACGGCCGTCCAATTCGATTTCGGTGGGTATCCTTCCGGAGGGACAGGAGCGCCGGGGTGACGATCAGAGCGGCGACGGCGCTGACCAGCGTCACGAACACGATCGTGTGCGTCACTCCGTGGTGGTGGATCGTCGGGAAAACCTTCTTCAGCCAGATGTCGACGTCGGGGAGGAGTCCGAGCGGGAGTCCGACGAGAATGCCGGTTACCGCAGCGCGCAGGTCCACGAGGAACCAGATCGGCGAAAGCGCGATCAGCGTCGCTCCGAGGTGACCCGCAACGTCTACCATGTGAGTGAGTAGGACGGTATTCCACATAGGAGTGGCGGCGGGGAGTCATCCGGATTCGAGTGGGGCCCCAGCACTTCGAGCAGGGGGTGCAGAACGTCGCCGAGGAAGACGTGGCGGAGGCGGTTGTCGCCGGTTCCGACCCGCAGCCCTACGTCGATCGAGTCCGGACGTACCGAGAGGCGGGCTTCGACCGCGTCTACCTGCAGCCGCTCGGTCCGAACCAGGAGGAGCTCGTCGACTTCGCCGAGCGCGAGATACTGTCGCTGGGCGCGTCGGGGCTGTTCGCCGACGATCGGACCGCCCGTGCGGAGCGGTACTTCGAACGGTACGGTCTCGCGACCCTTTTTATCGGTGCCTTCGCCCCCATCCTCAAGGGATACGAGCTCCTGTCGGTAGCGTCGGGCGCCCTCGGTCTCGACCTCCGTTCCTACCTCCTCGCGTCGCTCGTCGGCCGCGGCGGGAGGTACGTTCTCGAAGCCGCGCTGGTCCACGTTATCGGCGAAGCCGCCAGAACGCTGACCGAGGTCGAACCCTACTCGATCATCGGAGCCGTCACGCTCGTCATCCTGGCCGCGTATCTCCTCCGACGCCGGTGGGTTCCCGAGCGATGGAAGCGGCTCGCCGATTGACGCCCCCCGGTAAGTCGCTCGATGACCGGTTCGCCTTCACTGTCCGATTCGGGTTCGAGATCCGACTCCTCGTGCCACCGAGAACCCGAATAAACGCGTCGCCGTTCGGAGAAGCGTGCTGGACACGACCCTGACTTCGCAGAACCATCGAGGGAGGCTCGAATGTTCTACAGAAGAGTTTGTAACTCACGAGGTAGCGGATTCCGAACGGTGACCCGTTCCGACGGGCGTATTTCTCGGGTCCGGGATAGATGACGATCACTGTGGTCTTTGAGCCGTATCTCGACGAGTATCAGGTGAAAGCGGCGAAAGGAGGACAATTCGGGAGAGATACGTGTAGTTTCGAGGCAGATGGGACGGTTCGTCAGTCCTTCGAGCGTCCCCCCTCGAAGAACCTCACCGTTCGTCGATTTCGGCGGCATTCGACCGACGTCAGCGTCCATCGAAGGACTCAGCGCGGATTCGATCGGTCGATTACGCCGCCCGGAACCGGTTCGACCTGACTCTTTGTTTGACATCACGTACGTTCGCTGCTACCGCGCTGTGAGTACGAATAATACTGTAAACCGAAGTAGCGGATGCGCTGACGTCGGGCCGGGGGCGAACGCCGGATCGGTCAGCCGACCGTCTTTCGACCGCGGACCGACGTCTTCGGCGCCGACGAGACAGCGTCGAGACAGCGCCGAGACAGCGGTCCCCCGTACAGACACCGCGCTCCGGGGGAGTTCTGCGACCGAACGCCGGGACGACCGCATTCGTTTTTCACCTCGGTATCGACCGTTGGTATCGAGTAACGAATCCGACGGCGATCCCGTTAGTCGCCCGCTCGCCGGTTAGCGGCGAACGCCGGGACTCGATCACGTCAGGTCCGGAGAGAGGCGGTTCGCGCTTCGGCCTTCAGTCGGCGCTCGTCGGCGGCGACGAGGTCGCGACTTCGTCGTCGCGGAGGTAACACTGCGGATCCGGCGCGAACAGGTCGCCGTGAACCGTGAGCGCGCGGAGCCGGGACGCTCCCCGGCAGATCTCCCGGTACCGGCAGGAGGCGCACCGCCCCGTCAGGTGGTCCGTCCGCTCACGGAGTCTGCGAAGCAGCGGGTTCGAATCGCCCTCCCAGATGGCGCTGAACGGCCGATCGCGGACGTTGCCGAGGCTGTACCGTTCCTATTTTCGGTAGCAATTGGTAGTGACTCGTGTAAAACGGGTCGTTCCAAACATCGCTGGGCTTGATGCAGAATCTGGGTTGCTACTGTTGTTTTCCGTCTCTGCCGGGGTGACAGCGGGCGCGATATACGCCGACCCGCCACCAGCAGTCACCTCACTCGACTGTCCAGTAAACGCAACTGGCGCAGTACCGAACGTGAGACGCGCGCCAGCGGAACAGCTTGCTGGCACGATTTCAAAATCCCCGATATACGAGGACGTGAAACCGTGTTTCAGCGTTACCGAATCACTGTAAAACACGCGGGCCACGTTGACAGCACCAACATAGTCCCGGTCGGCTTGATAGCCACACCGGGCGTTGTCACAGCAGAAGTGACCGCCCCACCACACCTCGAACGTGTGGTCGGGTGACTTCGTGGTATGGCCCGTGGAGCCACATCGAGGGCACGACCGAGACGTGTTTCGCGGACGCACCCGCTTCACGTGCAATCCGGTGATCTCAGCCCGATACTCGATTTTCGAGACGATTTCCCGGCGTGCCCACGAAGACAGTTCCCACGAGAGTTTGCCTTCGCCACGAGGCGGACTGAGGCTTCGGAGGTCTTCGTGAACAATCGCGTCCACCTCATACACCAGAGCAAGCGCAAGAACTTGGTTGGATACATCGTGAACAAGTTGTTCGCGCTTGTGGCGAATCTTGTTGTTCGCACGCTCGTACTCTGCGTGAACCTGTGTGAACGAATCTGTATGGTCGCGCCCCTGCTGACGCAGATACGCGAGTTTGGAGTTGAGTTGGTTACGTTCCCGAGCGAGATTCCGCATCCGTTCTCGCTCCGTGTTCTGGATGAAATACGGTGTGGAGAGCTGCTCGCCGTCTTCGTTCACGACGACCGCGGTGGCATCTTTTCTAATACCGCCGTCAATCGCTAAGACGGTTTTCACGTTGTCTGGTTTCTCTTGGTGTTCGACTTCGACAGGGAACGCGAGTTCGTAGTAGTCGCCACCTGTTTTCGTGGTTGTGGGTTGGAACGAGGGGGCGGAGAGACTGCCGTGTTCGAGCAGTTTGTGGAACGCTTCGTAGCTTTCCAGTTCGTGTTCCGTCCACGTCCAATCTCCACGGGCTTCTGGTTCGACGGTATCGGGTGTTTTGAGTTTGACCGTGAGTGTCTGTTTGTCTTTGTCGTACTCGTATTTGACAGCCTGCCCCGAAGTAGGGCCGTCGTCAGCCGAATATGGGAGAACGCCTTTCGAGTACGTTGGGCACTCCTGCATATCGAAATACGACTCGGGGAATCGACCGTGTTTGTTGTAGTACGAGTTGAGTTGCCCGATAAGCAAATCGACGTACTCGGATTTGAGGTATTCTTCAGCGTCCCAGAGTCGTTCCTTGATTCTCCGAGTGTGAATGCGTCGGATCTTGTGGTCGGGTAGAACAGTCTGGATAGTCTGGAACGCTTCGCGTTTGTCAGCGTGGCTCCGAAGCGTCTCACCGACTTTCTGCATCACACAGCGTTTGTACCGTGATGGGAGGTACAGATCAACGTCCGTGAACGTTTCTCCCTCATCGAAGTATTTCCACGCTTGATACGAGTAGTTGTCAATTCCTGTAAGGTGTTCGGGAGTCCAATATTGCTCGATGAGCGTATTTGCTACACGGGTTGTGAGCGTGTCTAATCGAGCATGGCGCTCACTCTCCTCGAAGGGAAGTCGGAGTGAGAGTGAGAGGTGGCTACTCATCGATTTCCACCTCTGCTTCCACTGTTTCAACAATTCGCTTGCGTTTCGAGGACCGCATCCCGTATAGTTTCCCTGCGAAACTGGCGACGAGTTGGAGCAGGTCGTCAACCAGTTCCTCGTGTGCAGTTTTGTCGGTTTCCTCGTTGATGACGGTGATTTCGACCCCGTACTGGTTGAGGAGACGTTCGAGGTATGAAAAGCCGAATCGAGTGAGGCGGTCTTGGTACGTGACAAGAACACGCCCGAAGTTAGCGTTCTCGGCGTCGTCAAACAGTTTGTTCAGTCCGCGGCGGTTTTCGTTGAGACCACTGCCGATGTCAGAGTATTTGTTTTCGATACTCCATCCGTGGTCGTGCGTGTATTCAGTGAGGGACTCAAGTTGTCGGTCGAGGTCGCCGTCCTGTTTCTGAGCGTGCCCTGAAACCCGCCCGTAAATGGCTACTTTATCGGTTTGTTGTGTGTCTCCTGAGAGTCGCAGGAGTTCTCTGTGTGGGATTCGTCGGTGTCCGCCGGGTGTTCGTGTGAAGTCGAGTTTTCCGTCACGACACCAGTTCTTGACGGTTTGACGGTGTACTCCTAACTCGTCTGCAAACTCTCCGACGGAGTACGACCGTGGCATACACCCGTATTGTATCGTTTGCTACGTAATACTATTGAATTTTGTAACAGTTACGCAACCCCTGCCAGAACTGCGTGAGGTGAACGTTCCCCTGATAGTCGACGTCGGCAACCCGTTCGCCGGTCGGGTCGCCGCCGTTCCGTCGGAGGTAGTCGTACACGCGTTCGGCCGCGCTCTCGCCGACGAAGCGACGCGCGTACTCCACGAGGTACGCCGCGTCGGCGTAGTTTCCGACGAGCAACGTCTCGATCTCCTCGCCCTGCTCGTGGTACTCGCGGGCCAGGTCGCAGAGCCGCTTCACCGCGGCTCGCTTTTCCTCCGGCGGCAGATCCGCGTCGACGATGTCCGCGCCGCGCCCCCCGTAGTCGAGGTGGTAGAAACAGAAGCGGTTGACTCCTTCCTCGTAGAGGAGGTCGACGACGCCGCGGAGGTCGGCGTCGTTCCGCTCGGTGATCGTGTAGCGCAGACCGGTCTTGAGCCCGGCGTCGAGGCACGCGCGAATACCGCGAACGGCGGCGTCGAACGCCCCCTCCCGACCGCGAAACGCGTCGTTACGCTCCGGGAGTCCGTCGACCGAGACGCCGGCGTACCGGAGCCCGGCGTCGCGGAGCTCCCGGGCGTTCTCGGGCGTGATGAGGGTACCGTTCGTCGACAGGACCGGGCGTATTCCCTTGTCGTCGGCGTAACTGACCAGCTCGACCAGATCGTCGCGGACGAGCGGTTCGCCGCCGGAAAAGAGGACGACCGGAACGCCGTAGTCGGCGAGATCGTCGAGCAGCCGCTCGCCCTCCTCCGTACTGAGTTCGCCGGGGGCGGCCTCGGTATCGGCGGTCGCGTAGCAGTGGGTGCAGTAGAGGTTACACTGCTTGCTTAGGTTCCACACGACGACCGGTCGACGCTGCTTGCGCTCGGTGATCTGCGGCTTCGACGACTCGCGGGCGGCGTCGTATCGGAGCCCGTCGCCCTCCGCGTCCAGCCCGCACAGGAGTTTGCTGATCGAGATCATGCCCCGCGGATGCGCCCTTCGTTCTTCCACTCCTCTTCGACGGCGTCGCGCGGGCGCTCGCCGATCCGATACCGTTCCGGGTTTTCCACCATAAGCGATGTTGCGGGGGGCGGCTCGAACACGCTTCTCCCGATGATGTTCGGCTCCGAACTCGCACGGGTTCAGCGCGGTCTCGCGACGCGATTTCGGAGGCGGAAAGCGCTTCCGTCCGGGGCGAACACCAGCGCACCGTCGTGAGCGATCCGTCACCCGGCAGCTGAAGCGTTTTCACTCACCGGACCGGCCCGACCGCGTCGGATCAGTACGGCGCGCCGCAGCGCGGGCACGTCGGCGGCCGGGTCCCCGGCAGTGCGAGCCCGCAGTGCGGGCACTCACCGTCGCCGTCGGGCGATCTGATTTCCTCGGCGATCCCCTCAGTCGTCCCGCGAATCGCCTCGACGGTACCGATCCCGTCGGGGAACTCCGTCTCTCGCCCGTCGCCCGCGACCGCGCCAACCGCGAAGTTCGCGCGCTCGGCCACGAACGGCTCTTCGTCGTCCGCCAGCGCCGCGAGGTCGCCCTCCGGAAGCGACGCATCCGCCGCCTCCGAGCGTGCGAGCAGTCCGAGAGCTTCCGCGGCTCTGCCGCGTACGTACGCGTTCTCGTCGGTCAGCCGGGCCGCGAGCCCGCCGCTCGCGCCCGCGAGCGTCTCGGGATGCTCGCAGCCGACTGCGACTAGCGCCGTACACAGGTGATACCGGACAAGTTCGCTCTCGTCGTCGAGGTGCTCGGCGAGGCTGGATACCTGGTGGCGGAGTCGGTTCGGGTCCCCCAGTGCGACGTACTCCAGCGCCTTCGCCAGCTTCACCTTCACCTCGGGCTCGTCGAACGACAGCCCGATCCGCAGGTCTGCGAGGATTTCGGGCGAGGCGACCTCGTCGGGGTGTTCGATCGCGACGTACCCGAGCGCCTCGGCCGAGCGCGCCCGGACGTAGTAGAACTCCTCGTCATCAGCGAGCCGACCAGCGAGCGAGTCGACGACGCCGACAACGGCGCCCGGCGTTGCCTCGGCGACGGCGACGAACAGTTTCGCAGCCGTCAGCCGAACCGAGCGCTCCTCGTCGGTCAAAAACGGGGTGAGCGCGGGCGGGAGCGTTTCGGACAGCCCCCCGCGCTCGTCGGTGAGCGTTCGAAGCCTCCGGAGGGCCTCCTTCCGGATGTCCGTCTCAGCCGTCGTGAGCCGTTCGAGCTGAGCGATCGCTTCTTCGTGACACCCCTGGTCGAGGAAGGCGATGAGGGCGTCCGGTGAAGGCGGTTGCCCGTTCATGGGAGGTTCCGTTGTGCCTGCCCCTTCTCATCGCCGCGTGATAAATCGAGTGCGTCTTCCGCGGGCGTGCGTTCGCCGACAAGTGCGCGAAGGGGGTTGGTCGTCGCCCACGCGTGCCCCAGTGGCGATGCTGCCGGCGAGGTCCCACTCGCTTCGAACCAGTTTCCGGGACTCAGACACCCGCTGCTCACCGTATTTCCGCCGGAAGGCTCCCTCGGAGAGGTAGCGCCCGATAGAACCGTTCTAACGGCGTTTACCGCCGAACGCGTGCACCATCTCGATAAACCGATATGTGGTGTATCGAGTCGCGTTCCCGGCTCGATCCAGCTCTCGGGCGAGACGGCGGCCTTCGCAGCGGACTTTCGGGTCCGGTGGCAGCTCTCACCGCTCGTGAGCTGGACGCGTCGACCCGCTACGGGCGGAAATCCGGAACGGGCGCGAATACTCGGGGGGTCCCGTCCTCTTCACCGCCAGCGTACCTCTGCGGCCGACTCTGATAGCGCGAGTACCGGTTCGTACCGTCACCGGAGAACGGAGAAGGATCGGCGAGCGAAGAGAGGCGACACTGCGTCCCTTTCACCGCGCCGACGGCGTCGGTAGCGGTTGATCGAAGGAGCCGATCGAGACGGTCGATCGAAGGAATCGGTTGGATCGGCTGTTCGCTTCAGCCGGTCGGAATAGGAAAAGAGACAGCGTACGAAGATCGATCGAAGAGTACAACGAATCAGTATAACCGATGAGACTAACTGGAGAGTGCAACCAGATGGTATAACCGATAAGACGTTCTCAACGAACAACTGAGAGAAAATAACGAGTGGGTTTCGTCGATTAGCCTGACTATTTGCACTCACCAAACAGTGTGATTGAATCGTCTGACGAAGTTTTATGATCAGAAGATACGATCAGTCCGTTATGCTCGGGTATTCGGTGTATTCGGAAGCCGGCGGCGTGGCCAAGACGACGACGGCCGCGAACTGCGCGGTGGCGCACGCGAGACACGGCCACCGGGTGCTCGTCGTCGACCTCGATCCGCAGAACGCGAGCCTCTCGTACCTGTTCGACGTCGACGACGAGCGGGCGGACGGCGAGGCGGACAATCTCGTCCGGCACCTCATCGGCCGGCCGAAAGGGGAGCTTCTGGACCTTGTTCGGGAGACCGAAGAGGGGATAGACGTCCTCCCGACCCACAACATGCACGAGCGCCTCACGGAGCTGCTGTTGAAAACCGCCGAGATCGAAGAGCAGACGCACGGCGACCCGGACTACGAGTTCCCGAAGCACGCCCAGTTGCTCGAAGTGCTCCGGAAAAGCGGCGTGAACGAGCGATACGACGTTCTCGTCGTCGATCCGCCCGCGAACGGCGAACAGGCGCAGAACAACGCGCTCTACGCGACCCGGAACGTCGTCATCCCGGTCGAACTCTCGGGGAAGGGACAGCAGTCGATCGCGGGTCTCGAAGAGGTCGTCGACGGGCTGGAGCGCCACCTGGGGATGAATATGGGCGTCCTTTCGCTCGTCCCCTTCAAGTACGAGGGGACCAACGACCAGAACCACTACCTCGACGAACTCGAAGAGACGGGGTTCGACATTCCGATCGTCATCGGAAAGCGGACGTCGCTGATGGAGGGGTGTTGGCGCGAGCAGTGCTCCGCGTTCGAGTACGTCGAGGAGCACCGGAGCCGTCAGCGCGACCACGAGATGCGAACGTTAGAGCAGTACGACAGATTAGCTCGGCACATCGAAGCGACCGGCGGACTCGCGTCCGAGGCGCCGGAAGCGGCCGAATCCGACGGGCTGGAGACGAACGCATGAAGCGGGGTGCGGGAGACGATCCCTTCGCCGACGCGCTCGAACCGGAACCCGCCGCCGAAACGGCCCCGACGTCCGAAGAGGACGAAGACGCGTCGGACGCGTCACTCGCGTCCGACGGGACCCCGACCTCCGGCGGATCGTCGATCCAGGTGGCCGCCGCTGGCGAGCCGCCGGAATCCGAATCGCCCCCTCTCGCGGCCCGGTCGACGGATCAGCTGCCGTATCTCGCCCGCCGGCAGCTGAAAAACAGGTCCGTGAAGGCCGACCGCGACCAGGTGCCGTTCTTCCTCCGCGAGGATGTCCAACAGGGCGAACGAGCCCTCCGCCGGACCGTCGAGGACCGGCTGGGACAGGAAGTGAACAAGACGGACCTCCGCGAGGCGGCGTACGTGTTCGCCCAGCGCAACCCGGAGGGCATCGTCGAAATACTCAGAGAGTGGGGGATCGAGTACCTGGATTGATCGGCGAGTCCCTCTCCCCGCGCTCGACGCGTCCGGACGCCGTAACCGGAAAGAGTAGCTGGGTAGCGGATCGTTATTCGGTCTCGACGCGTAAACGCGCGCAGTGAACGCGCGCTGTCGCCACTTCGTGCTGTTCGTCGTCGCCGCGACCCTCTTCGGCGGGACGTTCGTCGCCGCTCGATCCGGGTTATCGTACTTTCCGCCGCTTCTGTTCGTCGCGCTGCGCTTCGACCTCGCCGCCGCCATTCTGCTACCGTACGTCCTTTTCACCCGGGACGACTGGCGCCCTCGAACCCGGCGCGACGTCGCGGGGGTTTTCGTCACCGGCGTGATGGCTCTCGGAGTGAGCAACGCGCTCCTCTTCATCGGTCAGCAGTACACGACGAGCGGCGTGGCGTCGATCGTCTTCAGCCTCGCCCCCGTCCTCACCCCGGTGTTCGCGATCGCGCTGTTGACGGACGAGCGCCTCTCGCCGCGCGGCGCGATCGGACTGTTGATCGGGCTGATCGGCGTCGGAATCGTCATCGATCCGGACCCGACTGGGCTCCTCGCGGCGGACGTCAGAGGCCGGCTGATACTCCTGTGCGGGGCGGTGAGCGTCGCCCTCGGGAGCGTCCTGATCCGATACGTCGACGCCGCGCTTCCGAGCACGACCGAGGTCGCGTGGGGGCTCCCGCTCGGGGCGGCCACCGTGCACGCGGCGAGCGCCCTCGCCGGGGAGTCGCCGGCGACGATCGACTGGACGTTCACCGCGCTCGTTACCCTCGGCTACGTGGGAGTCTTCGCCGGCGCGGTCGCTTACGCCGTGTACTTCACGCTCCTGGCGGAAACGGGGGCGATCCAGACGAACCTCATCAACTACGCGATTCCGATCGTCGCGACGGTCTTCGGGTGGTTACTTCTCGGAGAGGCGATCACGGCCACGACGCTCGTCGGCTTCGGCGTCATTTTCGTCGGGTTCGCGCTGCTGAAGTACGACGTGCTCCGGGACCTCCTGTCCTCGACCGCGTCGCACGGGTAGCCGAGACTGCGAGGGCGACCCGACGAAGCGCGGACCTCGGACGCGACGACACCTTTCGAGCGCCTCTTTGCGGCCCCACCGCTCGAAACCCGGGCAAGCCGTGCGCACGACCGACCGTCACCGGGTTATCGTCCCCTCCTAGGACCGTCACCGGGTTACCGTCCACCCTAGTTCACTCTAGCCGGGAAGAGAACTTCGGCGGGTGACTGAAGGCGATAAGTTCGAAGGTGGTCGAGGTCCGTACTGTACTGGATGATATATGTCAACATTAAGCAAGATATTTCTCCTATCGCGTCGTACCCACGACAGTATGGCCAAAGCCGGCAAACCAGCGGGGGAGGAACCGGAGACAGCGCTACCGGAGGAAGAGATACGAGCGTTCGAAGAACGTGTCAGCGGTGAGGTAATCGCTCCCGGAGACGAGGGCTACGACGCGGCGCGTCGGGTCTGGAACGGCATGATCGACAAGCGCCCGGCGCTCATCGTCCGGTGTCGGGGCCCCGCGGACGTCGTCGAGACGGTGACCCTCGCCAGGGACCGCGACCTGTTGGTGGCGGTCCGCGGCGGCGGGCACAACGTGGCCGGGACGGCCGTCTGCGACGGCGGCGTCGTCATCGACCTCTCGGAGATGGACGGCGTCCGCGTCGATCCCGAAGGGCGAACGGTCCGCGCGGAGGGCGGATCGACCCTCGGGGACGTCGATCGGGAAACGCAGCTGTTCGGCCTCGCGACGCCCCTCGGCGTCGTCTCGGACACCGGCATCGCCGGGCTGACGCTCAACGGCGGCGTTGGCCACCTACGCCGCGAGTACGGACTGGCGTGCGACAATCTCGCGTCCGTCGACGTCGTCACGGCCGACGGCGAACTCCGGACCGCAAACGAGGAGCACAACGAGGACCTGTTCTGGGCGGTTCGAGGCGGCGGCGGAAACTTCGGCGTCGTCACGTCCTTCGAGTACGCCTTACATGAGGTCGGTCCCGAGGTGTACGGTCTCTTCGTGTTGCACCGCGGAGACGTCGCGATCGAAGCCATGCGGCGCTTCCGAGAGTACACCCAGACCGCGTCGCGGAGGGCGAGCGTCCTCCCGTTTTACGGGTTCGTCCCCGAGCTGGAGGAGTTCCCGGAGGACGCGTGGGGAGAGCCGATGGTCGCCTTTCTCGGATGTTACGACGGCGAGACGGACGACGCCGCCGAAGAGTTCCGTCCCCTCCGGACGACGGCCGAACCGATCGTCGACTTCAGCGGCCCCATGCCGTACACCGAACTGCAGTCGCTGCTCGACGAGGACTACCCGGACGGCCGCTACTACTACTGGAAAGCGACGTACCTCGAACGCCTCGACGACGACGTGATCGATTTCCTCGTGCGTCGGGGGGAGGAAAGCCCGTCGAAGCTGTCGACGGTCGATCTCTGGCACCTGGGCGGGGCGATCAGCGACGTCGAGCGGGACGCGACCGCCTTCTGGCACCGGGACAAGCCCTACATGCTCACCTTCGAAGCGAACTGGGACGATCCCGCGGACAGCGACGCGAACGTCGCGTGGGTCCGCGAGAGCATCGCCGAAGTCCGAGAGATGCCGGTCGCCAGCGGCACCTACGGTAACTTCCCCGGCTTCCACGAGGATCCCGCGCAGGCGCTCTTCGGCGAGAACTACGATCGACTGGTCGAGGTGAAGACCAGGTACGATCCGGATAACCTCTTCCGACTGAACCAGAACGTCGCGCCGAAAACCGAGAGCGCCTGACGGATCTGACCGCGTCGGGAGATGGCGGACGGGCTGGCAGCCGAACCGACGCTCAGCCCTCGAACGCCTCGGCCAACCGCTCGCGCATGTGCTCGCGTCGAAGCTGGCGCGCTCTCGAATCGGAGAGGTAGTTCCGCAGGACGACCTCGGCGCTCGAACTTCCCTGCTCCGAGGCGATCTCGTCGAGACTCCCGAGGACGACGTCGAGGGACGACGAGTACGCGTCGTACCAGAAGCGCCGCCCCATCTTCGGCGACGGGGAGACGCCGTCTATCTCGTCGGGGAGCCCCGCGCGGTCGGCGAGACGACGGAATCGGTTCCAGACGGTCCACCGGGAGACGTGCTCTCGGGACGCGTGCGGGGACGGAAACAGGTATCCGCTCCACTCGTCGTCGGCGGCGCCCGCCGCGAGTCGAGTCTCGAGTTCCTCGCGGCCGTACAGGAGCGACACTTCGCCCGGGCCGTTCTTCCGCTCTCGGAACTCGATGTAGGGAACGTCGCCGTCGGGGACGTCGAGGACGAACTGCCGGGCGTGGAGGCGAGCGACCTCGTTCGGGCGGAGCCCCCACGCGCAGAGCGCGAGCACCAGGAGGCGTTCCTCCTCATCGGCGGCGGCGCGGTAGAGCGCGCGGACGTGCTCGGTCGCCAGACAGGGCGTGTCCGCGTCCCCGTCGCCGTTCGTCGCGGACCAGTCGAATTCGTCGTCGAGGCCGTCCGCGGGGTTCACCGTCGCCCATTTCCGACGAACGAGGTGGGCGTACCAGTTCGAGACGGCGAGGTGGATCCGGCGTTTGGTCTGTCCGCCGTCGAGCTCGGCGTGGAGCCGGTCGAACGCCGCCCAGCAGGCGTCTACCGCCTCGTAGGCGGGAACGTCGCCGTCGCGGGCGACGGGCGTCACGAGGTCGCCCGTCCCGTTCTCCTCCCGGTACGCTCGGACGTAGCGGTTCAGTCGATACCGGATGGTGTCGATGGACGACTCCGCGAGCCCTTTGCGCTCGCGCCGCGACGCGAGGAAGGACTCTACGGCCTCGATCGTTCGGTCGTCGTCCGTCGCCCACTCGTAGCCCGCCTCGTCCGCTTCGAGCCCCAGGTCTTTGGCCCAGAACTGGGCGAACGTCCTGTCGTGGTGTTCCCGGAGGGCGTAGAGCAGCGGTCGGAGATCGCGCTCTCGAAGCCAGCCGTGCGTCGGTTTTTCGAGTTTCGGGTCCAGCCCGTCGGCTTCGAGTTTCGGCGCGACGACGGCCCAGTACGCGTCGACGAGTTCGTCCAGGTCGAGGAGCGTCCAGGGGACGTCTTCGACGCCGCTCCAGCCGCGGCCTCGCGGCGAGCTCGCTGCGTCACTCACGGCCGACGCCCCGCCGGTTCCCGTGTTGCTTCCAGCGCGTCTCGAGTAGACCTCTCGCCCCGTCGGTTCTCGATTCTGAGACAGTCATTTTCGGCTGGTAGACGATTAGAGTCGGACGTGATATAGGTTTTGGGTACCTACAGACCCATAGAGTCCGTGTGAGTACCAAGAAAACACGAGAATTGATCGCCTCATTCGTATAAACTATATCCAGCTATAGCAAAAGGCCATACCGCAGACCACCCTACCTAGGCGGCAGAGTTCTGCAAACGGGCGTTTGCCAGCGGATTTTAGCCCAAATTTGCTACTCACAGGCGATGTAAGGGCTGTTCTAACGCACCACTCCTTCTCTACGATCACTCCTTTTGACGCCCCCAAACGCGGTCACGGCACACGCTAGTCAGCTCGACTTCAGTAGTCTGATCTTGAAGTGCTGAGAGAATTCTCTTACTTCCCGCCTCGCGCGTTTATCCACCGCCGTACTATTCCGGCGCCGAATGGAAGAACTTCTAGTATCTTAAAGTGTTGACTTCTAGTATATTGAAGTGTTCACAGCCGGCTCCTGAACGTGGTCATGCCACTGGACAGTAACCGCCTCTCACTCAGAATGATGAGTAGGAGCGTCATTTCGGCTGATCTGGAAAGTTAAACTGAAATATTGACAACGTCTTTATAACTCAGATCCCCAGTCCCGCGATAGCTTGGCCATCAGTAAATTCGAAACGTTATTGGAGGCTCTCTTAACACATGAACCGAGTTCCAGATGACCACTCAAGACGAGGTTGCGTTCTCTGATATGTTTCGCTCAACTCCCGTTCAGTCCGCGATGATCTCCCTTCTCCCAACGCTGCTCGCTCTCGCTCAATTAGCGAACAGCTATTTCAATGACCTCTCGTTTTTTGTTTCCATTCCGTTTGCGGTCGTAATGGTTCTTTTTGGTATACTTCTCACTCAACACCACTACGCACACTTTCGGCGACGGCACTTCGAGCACAATCTATAGGTGGCTCCTCCCACCCTACGGGACGGAGTGTTGCCGCCTGCAATCCCATAAAGAACTGGATACCGCTGCGTTTTCACGACGCTCTGGTTATCAGATGACGAACCGTTGAGAGCGGGAAATGGTGGTGAATTAGGCGCGAGCGCCTGTACGTTCAGGCGCGTCGGCTTTGTTGTTGGCATAGGCGTTGTAGGCCGAGAGGAGAGCGACGAGCAGCCCGGAGATCGCGGTCCCAGTCGCCAGTTCGTTGCTCCCCATTTCAATGACGTAGGGCGAAATGAGCGCCCAGAGTCCGAGCAAGCTGGTCAGCGAGGCGATGCCCACGCTCGCCAACCGATCTCTCGATAGACGGACGAAATTGTACCCGGCGAGGGCGAAGATCGCGGTCCCAACGAGCGTGTCGTTCCAGATTGCCGTCTCCGTGGCTTCGAAGATGAACGGCGAGGCGACGAGGTACAACCCGATCAACGCGACGAGGGCACTCAGCCATTGCATCATGTCCGTATTGAGGGTATTCCGGGAGCGGTTGTCTTCGGAAGCACGTGTCGTCTCAGGGTCTGTTGTAGCGTCACTCATAACTGGCGACTGGGTATAGCTCCCGGTTTTCAATAAGTATGGCGGCCACAGAGCTTGAACGTACAGATATCGGTACTTACCTCTCTGATCAAATTGGCACAACATCGGATCGTTTCATGGCCGGCGTGGTTCTTAATCTCTCATCTACTTACTGTTAAGCGAAGTGGGTCATTTGTGCTCTCTAAACACAGAGGAGCACCTCTACTGACCGATTGCCTCTCCTAGCGGGGTGGACGTCTAAGGGCGCGAAACCTATCCTTTGTAGTCAGCGCGCCTCCGAAACGGCGTTACGAACTGGAGATTTCAACAGAGTCACAGAGTTCTAGCGCGATTTCAGCGCCACTCAGTACTTCTCATTACCGCTCTCTGTGTGATTCAACTCTGTCGATTTCGGTCATTTTAATCGCCGTCAAGCGCTGTTTCTACCCGGCATCCCGATTCGGGATCCGCCGCGGACACCGTCGTAGATCGTCCTGCATCTCCGAAATCGTCCAATGATGCTTGAGGCGCAATAACGCAATCGCTACTGGCTTTTTCGGGCAGAGGGGCCGGTAGAGGGGAGGGGTCTGCCAAAGTTCTCGCGGCCAAACCGCACCGACCGAGCGCGCCGCGTGAGGGGGCAAACAGAGCGTCGAAGGGGACGTCGTTACGGGCTCGACCTATGTATTTGAATCTCAGTCGCACAAACGCATATCTTGTATCCGAGATACTCGAATTCGACGGATCGGAGTTCGCCTCCTCTCCGGCGGCGAAAGAGCGCATCTAACGCGTCCGGATCCACTGCGTCGTCGAGCGGATCCAGATCGAGAGGAGAACGATGTAAGAGCGTAGCGAGAGCAAAGTAGACGCCTTCGCTCGGAGCTTCATGCGGGGAGAGTTCGTACCGCAGTAGTATCGGAGTCTCGTCGTTTGTCATGGAGCTATTCTCCGCGGAGGCGGCCGTTCACAACGCCCGGACTTTTTCGACTGGCCGCGTCGAACTACTCATGAGACGTGTTGTTTCCCTGAACGTCCGTGAGAGCCAAATAGGGTTCCAACTCGTCAGGCGAGACAATCAGCTTGACTTCATCGGTTTTGGGGGAGAGTTTCACGAGTCCCACTTTACTCAGCTTCGGAAGGTGGGTGTGATGGAGAGCGGCGGCAACTCGCTCGCGCTCGTTAACGGAGGATGCGTCGACTACTCCGTCTTTGTCCTCGAGGGCCACGACTCTGGTCAGCGTCTCCGTCTCGATCGGATTCGAGCAGCGCACGAGTAAAGAGAGAATCTTCGCCCTGGCTGGCGCGGCGAGAATATCAAATAGCGCGTGTGACGATAGCACTTCCGAGTCAGGAGACTCCGACGCGTCCAACCCCCGAGGCCGTAAATTTGATCGCTCGTCGTTCGGATTCATAGCTACCCCTCCTTCGGGCGATGATCGCATAGATCGTGCGTCGAATCAATTAGAGTAAGATATTCTACAATATCGCAAACCGAAAGGCGGACGCGAGTGACGCGGAACGCCCTCTTGCACTACCGCCACTTCTCGTCGTGATCGTATCTCGTTTTGAACGCACACGGATAGCGAGTGTCTACGGCGCCGTGGGGGTGTTTCTGAACCGAGCAGGATCTCTCGCTGTCTCTCCGAATGAGGATCGGGAATTCTAATCCATTTGACTAGTATTTTACGGAGATTCCGCTACAGATACTAGATTACCGGTAGGACTTGACCGGGGTCTCAGACGGCGGATGACAGCCGAAATACGAGTCATCGACGCTAGAAACACAGTGAGACCGACTTCCCGCTCGCCCTCCGTCGGTGTCACCTGAGGCTAAACTGGTCCTGAGAGACCATGAATACGAAGGGTAAGATGAGAAACCGAGGGGAGGAACGGAAGAGAACCAGCGCTCGCCAATCAAGTGAGTTCCGCCGCTCGTTCATGAAGAAGGGAGCGGTAGCGACCGGAGCGCTCGCGCTTGGTGTCGGTGCGAGTGGAAGGGTTGTCGCCCAAGAGTCGGGGTCGGTGCTCGTGCAAGCCAACGACTTCATCCCGGGCGCGGTTCACCGTCACGGGGAGTCTGCCCAACTCGCTGACGATCGACCTGCTGCAGGGCGGCCAAGGGCGGGACATCAACGTGGTGCAGAACCCGGGCGACTACCAGGGGTGGGTTATCCGCTACACCGAGACACCCACCGCGCTCTACGCGCTCATGTTCAACAGGCCGCGCGAGGTGGACGTCTCGGAGGGAAACACTCGCCGATTCGCGACCGAGGGCGCGAACTACTTCGCTGACCAACTCAATCTGGTCGAGGCACGTATCGCTCCGGCTGGTGAGAACAACTAGCGCTCGTTGAGCACAGCGAGTTCTTCAAGAACTCGCTGAGGCGTTCACCAGTTGGTACGAAAAGCGCGGAAGCGGGGACGAGAACGCGAATCCGCCCGGCTACCGCAAACACAACGACGACCACCCACGGTCAACAGTCACGTTCAAGGTGGCGGGCCTCAAGCACGACACCGCGAACAACCGCGTTCGCATCTCGAAAGGCCGGAACCTCAAAGGCGGGCGGTCCGATTTCGTCCTCTGCGAATACAACGTTATCGGGCCGGTCGGTCGGACCGTCAAGGACGTCCAACAGATTCATGCGGTGTACGAACACGGTGTCTAGCGGTTGCACTTCGTCTGCCGCGTTGAAATCGACATTGCCAGCGTACCGGGCGACGGTGTGGCGGGCATCGACCTCGGCATCAGTGGCCTCGCTACCGTCTCGTATGGCGACAAGACCGTGTTGTACCCCGGCGGCGCGCTCAAAGAAGACGAATACTACTTCGCCAAGAAACGCGCCGAAACTGACGATTCGACCTCCCGTGAACGAAGCGTTTCGCCAGAAAATGCACCGCCCGACGGACGCACTGTCGAAGATATCGTTGCGGAGTGCGTCGAACGCGGCGTCGGAATGATTGTTGTCGGCGACCTCGGCGGCATTCGCGAGGACGAGAACGGCGAGGCTCGCAACTGGGGCGACCACGGCAATCTTGACCTCCACGGGTGGGCGTTCGGCCGCTTCACGACGATGCTCTCGTATAAGGTCGCATCCGAAGGTATCGACGTGGTCGAGAAGTCCGAACGCGGCACGTCGAAAACGTGTTCGGCGTGCGGGCAGTCGGACAAGCGTCAACGCGTCGAACGTGGTTTGTACGTCCGTGATTGTGGATTCGTCGGGAACGCTGACTGCAACGGTGCGGCAAACATCAGACGAAGGGTACTCCCGAATCGCGCCTGCGATGGAGGAGATAGGGATACCGGCTGGTTGGCATCTCGAAGTGCCTCCGGCACTTCGATGACTCATCGAAAACGCTTCGCGTTTTCGAGACAGCCAGCGGTTCGCCTGTTCGACCCTAGTGAGGGCCGGTTCGCCCCGCGAGAACAAGTTGTGGACCGCGAACCGTAATACCCCAACCCGGAGGGAATCCCACGGCTTCAGCCGTGGGAGGATGTCAAACGGCGGACTCCGAGAACGGGTTTCTCGTTCGGGTGACTCGAGTAAAGTCCGGTCTCTATGGGTAGTTTGTGGTATCTACTGGTCGTGCTTGGGTTTGTGGACGACTGGTAACGACGAATAGACACTTCGGTGACAACGCTTCCGAAACTGCCGGTCGAATTTCGATGTCCGTCTCTCGCTCTCTCGGCTTCCGGGTACAGGTCACAGACACGGGTCCTCTAACGTGTTAGAACAGGACAAGCGACAAGCGTCGACGACTCACGGACGCAGCCACAGAGGTGCCTACGGCGAGTAGTAGTGCCAAAAGAGCGATTAATGAACGGTCACGGGGCGAAGACGGGAAAAACGGCGGGGGTCGCGTCACCAGAGCGATCGGATGGCTGTGGTTCGGCGAAAAACAGAACTTATTCCGAGGTAGCGGTCAGGAACGCCGTCACGAGTTCGCGCTCTGCTTTGCGCAAGTGGTGGTGGAACGTGGGAGGTGTGATGCCCATCGCATCAGCGACCTCCTCAGCGGTACTCTCGCGCGGCCATTCGAAGTAGCCCGCCTGATATGCCGTTTCGAGTGCGTCCTGTTGTCGACCCGTTAGGCTACCTTCGAGCGAATTCAGCGAGAGGTATTGCTCGTTCTGGATCCGTGAGACATCCCGTTTCGACACGAACTCCACCGTCGAAAAGAGGTTCTTGATCCACCGTAACGTTGATCGAGTGCTCTCCCCGGACGGGACGGTTATGACGAATTGTCCGACGCCGTCGTCCACGGTCGCTTGGTGCAACTGAGCGCCGAAATCGAAGAGTCGCATCAACGGGGAGGAACTGGATAACGTGACCTCCAGCTTGCCTCCCGTTTTCGTCGGTGAGTCACGGAGGACCCGAGCACCGACAACCTCCGGTGACTCGCTCGCCAGGCCGGCGATTTGCTCAGGGCTCGTCCCTTCGACAGCTATGTACACTACGTACGTACCCTCTTCTGCGGGAGTAAGGAAGTTGAGCGTGAGCGAACATCCAGTCGCCTCAGAGGCGCTGAGGAAAAAAAGGTCCGAATCAGTCACGCAAAATGAAATTTCGGTGACAACATCCGTTGACAGGAGTTGTTTGTTCTTCACCGTGACGAGAGCGAGTCCGACTGTCCGCCCAAGTTCTTCAAGCAGCGCAGCCTCGTCTTCGCTGAACGCGAACGGAGAAGCGGTAAACACACCGAGAACGCCGTGAACGACGTCGTTGTACGCAAGCGGAACGAAGATAACGGACTGATACGCCCACTGCGGGTCCTCGCCGACCTGAGAGCGAGACTCGAGAGCTCCCGAGGTGCTCTGGAGAACCTGAACCGTCCCCGTCCTCGCCGCCATCGCACCGAGCCCGGATACGAGGTCCTTCCCGGGATCGGTCGTTAAAACCGCCTCGAGTTCCCCCTGTTCGATGCCCGCCCAGGCTCTCGGCAAAAACTCCTCGTAATCGGGTGAAAACTCGCCCGTGACCGCGAACGTGTACGGGTCGAACGACGCTATCGCCTGACAAGTGGCCTCTTCTACCCCGTTCGTGGTCTGGGCCGTCGCTATGGTCTCTGTAATCTCTTGCGTAATAGTGTTGTAGCGGTTGAGCGGTTTCAACGACTCGACCTGACGTTGGAGGTCTAATTCGCGGCGTTTCTCGTCGGTGACGTCCTCTGTCGCAAAGACCACGTGGGTGACTGTCCCGTCACTCCCGACGAGCGGCGCACCGTTGACGGAAAGCCAGATGTGCGTTCCATCAGAGCGTTCCAGCTTGGCTTCCCAGTTCAGCACTGGCTCTCTAGTCTCCACTATTCGCGCAAACGGGCGGTCTCGGCGAGGGATCAGTCGATCGTTCTCGTCGTAAATGAGCCACTCTGAAAAGAGATGTTTCTGGCCCACGATCTCCTCTTCGGAAAGACCGAAGATCGATTCGGCGCTGCTGTTCAGGCGAACGAATTCGCCCTCGGCAGTCAGAACAGTGATCGCGACGGGGCTCATCTCCAGAATCTGCTCGAGGAGTTCTTTCTCGCGCTCGAGCGCCCTCTCGGCCTGTCGGCGCGCGATTATGTCCCCGAGCTTCGTCGCGATCGCAGACACGGAATTAATAAGCCAGCTGTCGCTCCCGCGGGCTTCAGTCATGAAGAAGTTGAGCACACCGACGACGCCGTTTTCGGTCACGATAGGGACACCGAGTGCCGTACGTAGCCCGACAGGGCGTGCCTCTTCGCCTCTCGCGAATTCGCTGCCCGGCGTGTCTAAAACGTCAGTAATCCAGATCGGTTCCCCCGACTTCCAAACTCGCCCCGCGAGCCCCTCACCAGGCGCGAAGCGACGTTCGAGTGAAGCCGAAACGAACGAGTCGAGCTCACGTACGTTCGCGTGGGTTACAGATACGAGTTCGAGCGGACCGCCGTCCGCCGGAAGCCACGCTTCGCCGTATTCCCATTCGGTCACGTCGCACACTTCGTCGAGGACCGCTTCCAGTCCACCTTCAAACGTCTCGGCCTCGGCGATAGATTGCGTGGTGGTGAGTAGAAACTCCCGATCGGCGCGCTCGATGGCTGTTGCGAGGATATTACTGACGCTTTGCACGAAGGTGATCTCGTGATCGGTGAATTCGCGGTGAGCGCGGTCGTGTGTACCGAGTACCCCCCAGGGATCGTCGGGCGAACCGATAACGACGCTGATGCCGCTTACGACGTCGTGATCAGTCAAGAGATCCGGGCCGCTGAAACGCGTTTCCGTAGAGAGGTCCTTGACCACCACCGGTTCGGCGGACAGCAGCGTGTAGCCTGCCTGCGAGCCGCGGTCGGTCTCCACGAACGTGGTTCCGACTACCCCGTCGTGCCATCCGACGCCCGCCCGGAGGTGCAGGTTCTCACCGTCGGGGAGTAGTTCTAACACTTTACAGCAGTCCGTGTCGAGCGTCTCAGCAACGAGTTCGACTGCCTCGTCCATCAGACGGCCGAGATCGCTCTCCTCAAGGGCGCGCTTGCCGAGCGTGGCGGTGGCTTTCTGCTGACTGATCTGGGCCTTGAGTTCCTGCTCTCGGCGCTTTCGGTCAGTGACGTCACGGACGACGCCAGCCCGTCCGTACGTACCGTCCTCATACTCGTAGGGGCCGAACCGTCCCTCGACCGGGATCGTACTCCCGTCGGCAGCGGTCAAGTCGAACTCCAGCGTCGCGAAGGGGGAGTCCCCGGCCAACACAGACTCGGTCAGCGACGCAGCCTCCGTATTGACCGTCGGGCTGTGGACGAGTGTCGCGTGTTCGCCGAGGAGTTCCTCCTGGTCATACCCGGTCATCGCACAGAACGCCTCGTTGACCATCACGAATTGATTGTCGGCGTCCAGGGCCGCGACGCCGTCCCAGATCGTCTCGACAATCCGCTGGTATTGCTCGAGCTCACGTTCGCGTGCCTTCCGCTCGGTCACGTCGCGGAAGTACACTGAGAGACCCGTCTCCGACGGGTACACACGGACTTCGAACCACGTGTCGAGTGGAGGATAATACTCCTCGAAGCTCACCGGCTGTTGGGTGGCCAGCGCGCGCTCGTACTCCTCTTGGAAGGTCGACCCGACGGCCTCGGAGAACTCCTCCCAGATGCTGCTGTCGAGCAATTCCGCTCCGGGCTTCTCAAGGAGCTCCTTGGCGCGGTCATTGACGTAGGTGAACCGCCACTCGACGTCGAGCGCGAAGAACGCGTCGTCGATCCGCTTGAACACCTCGTCCAACTCGCGTTCGAGCTCGTCCCGCTGCCGTTCGAGCTGGCGAGCCTGGCGTTTGAGTCGGGTGATGTTCTTGCCGGCGACGATGACTCGCTCGAGTTCGCCGTCCTCGGTGAACAGCGGT
This sequence comes from Halegenticoccus soli, assembly GCF_002844195.1. Classification (GTDB taxonomy): domain Archaea; phylum Halobacteriota; class Halobacteria; order Halobacteriales; family Haloferacaceae; genus Halegenticoccus; species Halegenticoccus soli. Next base: position 120,139 of record NZ_PEND01000005.1, on the reverse strand, counting down.
GCTGCGTTGATCGAGAGCCACTCACGATCACCCGTCGGTAGCTCGTACTGGATGACTTCATCGAACACGGGCTCTCCCATCTCGAAAACGCGGACGTAGGGGCGGTCGTCAATGGGGACAAGAGCATCATCTTCATCCAACATGTCGAGATCTCCGATTTCATACTCAGTAGGAGACCCGTCCTCATAGCCGAGGTTACGTATCGCCTGGGTATTCGCACGTTCGAGCGTTTTATCCGGGTTAAATATGGTAACCCCCACCGGAATAGTATCCAGAATACGGTCGATGAGATCCCGTTCACGCTGGAGGGCGCGCTCACGCTTCTTGAGCGCGGTTATGTCTTTTCCGGCAACGACGACGTGCTGGATTTCGCCGCAACCGTCCGTGAGTGGCGCGACACTGACTGACAGCCACCTGCGCGTCCCGTCTGGTGATTCAAAGTTTATTCCGCGTTCTTCTATAGGTTCACCTGTGGTGAACACTTGCGTGACTGGGCGGTCTTCGGGAGGAATAAACTGCCCCTCTCTATCATACACATCCAAGGTACCAACCGCGTATTCGTCGAAGTCGGAAGATTCGAAGCCGAGGAGATCCACCGCTCGGCGGTTGGTTTCGACGACCGTACCGTCACACGCGAAAACGCCGATTCCGACGGGACTCGTCTGCAAGATCTGATCTTTCACGTCCCGCGCCTCACGGAGCTGCTCTTCGCGTTCTTTGAGCGTCGTGATGTCTTCGTAGGTGAGGATGACCTGCGAAATCTCGCCCGTCAAATCCACGACCGGCATGCCGTTCACGGAGAGCCACGCCCGATCACCGTCCGGGCGTTCGACCTGCAGTTCGAAGCCGAATACGGGCTCGCCGGTCTGGAGAACCCGGCTGAAGGGACGGTCTTCGGGAGGAACAGGCTGCCCGTCGGTATCGTAGACGCTCCACTCCTCTCCGCTATAGGTTTCCCCGAGTTGCTCGTCCTTCACGGTGCCGACGATGTCCGTAGCACGTTCGTTCATCAGGAGAATTTCCCCGTCCGGCGTGAGTGAGCTGATGCCGATCGGGCTAGCCTCCAAGATGCGCTGGCGAAGATCGCGCTCGCGGCGTAGCTGTTGTTCGTACTCGCGCCGCTCCGTGCTGTCTCGGGTGACCTTCACGTATCCGTACACCGAACCGTCGTCGCCGTAGAGCGCCGTGATCGAGACGTCGGCCCAGAATCGCGTGCCGTCTTTGCGAACGCGCCAGCCTTCGTCGGTACACTCGCCGTCGGTTTCGGCTTTGGCGAGATTGGTCTCGGGGACGCCCGCGTCAACGTCAGCGTCTGTATAGAAGGACGATACGTGCGCGCCGAGAATTTCGGCCTCCGAGTACCCCTTGATGCGTTCGGCCCCCTCGTTCCAAGAGGTTACGCGCCCGTCTCGATCGAGCTTAAAGATAGCGTACTCGGTGACCGCCTGGGTGAGCGCGGTGAACTGTACAGTTTCAGGGATCTCTTTTAAAGGGTCGCACGCAGGTCGCCACCAGACGCGTTCACAGGCACCTACTTCCTTCGCTCGGAGCGCACCACGCTCGACGAGTATAGCGAGTTTATCGTCGGCAATCGTCTCAGAGCAGTTGAGAGCGGCTGCCACCTCGGACGCGGTCACCGGGGTTCGTGGGCCATCTGACTGTTTCAACACCGTAAGCACATCTTCGGGGGTGATGGTGGGATCCGACGAGGTCATACTCAGCTAAGAGGAAGTGCGTCGTGATTACTCCTCCGTCAACAAACCTCTAGAAAGAGTGTTGGTTTAATCCACGTATCTCCTACGTCAATTTTCGAACACACTAGACTATGATGGTAGATTCCGAATCGAGGATCGGTGCTCTCGTCAAAAGTTTTAATTACTGTAAATTTCAACGAAATTTCTATATAGGGTACGAATCCATCACTGACAAAAGTTCATAAATCCGGTAGTTTATTTAGGATGAAGAGAAGACTCTCTTACCGAATTAGACAATCTTAACACACGAAAGCAACAATCTATCTCTTATGAGGAAGTCCAACCAGGACTGGTGGCCGAATCGGCTGAACCTGAAGATTCTCGACCAGAACGCTCGCCGGGGCGATCCGATGGGCGAGGAGTTCGATTACGCCGAGGAGTTCGAGACACTCGATCTCGACGCTGTGAAGACGGACATCGAAGAGGTGATGACGACGTCGCAGGAGTGGTGGCCGGCAGACTACGGGCACTACGGGCCGCTCTTCATTCGGATGGCGTGGCACAGCGCCGGCACGTACCGCACCAGCGACGGCCGCGGCGGCGCGTCCGGCGGCACACAACGCTTTGCGCCCCTCAACAGCTGGCCCGACAACGCGAACCTCGACAAGGCGCGACGGCTGCTCTGGCCGGTCAAACAGAAGTACAGCCACAAACTCTCGTGGGCCGACCTGATAGTCCTGGCCGGGAACGTCGCCCTGGAGTCGATGGGATTCGAGACGTTCGGCTTTGCCGGCGGGCGCGAGGACGCCTTCGAGCCCGACGAGGCCGTCGATTGGGGGCCCGAGGACGAGTGGGAAGCGTCCGAGCGCTTCGACGACGATGAACTCGAGGAGCCCCTCGCCGCCACCGTGATGGGGCTCATCTACGTGAACCCGGAAGGACCCGACGGCGAGCCGAATCCAGAGAAGTCGGCCGAACGGATTCGAGAGTCGTTCGGCCGGATGGCGATGAACGACGAGGAGACGGTCGCGCTCATCGCCGGCGGACACACGTTCGGGAAAGTCCACGGCGCCGCCGACCCCGACGAGCACGTCGGTCCCGAGCCCGAGGCGGCCTCCATCGACCAGCAGGGCCTCGGCTGGGAGAGTAGCCACGGCTCGGGCAAAGGGGCCGACACGATCACCAGCGGGATCGAGGGGCCGTGGAACGCCACGCCGACCCAGTGGGACACGGGCTACCTCGACAACCTGCTCGACCACAAGTGGTGGCCGGAAAAAGGTCCCGGCGGTGCGTGGCAGTGGACCACGCAGAACGGCGAGCTCGACGGCGTCGCACCGGGCGCCGAGGACCCGTTGGAGAAGGAAGACGTGATGATGCTGACGACGGACATCGCCCTGAAGCGGGACCCGGAGTACCGGGAGATCATCGAGCGCTTCCGGGAGAACCCGGACGAATTCCAGGAGGCCTTCGCGAAGGCGTGGTATAAGCTGATCCACCGCGACATGGGCCCGCCGTCTCGGTTCCTCGGCCCGGAAGTTCCGGACGAGGAGATGCTGTGGCAGGATCCCGTTCCCGAAGTCGACCACGACTTGATCGGAGACGAAGAGATCGCCGAACTCAAAGAGGGGATCCTCGCTTCGGACCTGTCCGTCTCCCAACTGGTCAAGACCGCCTGGGCATCGGCGTCGACGTACCGCGACAGCGACAAGCGCGGGGGCGCGAACGGAGCTCGCATTCGCCTCGAACCGCAGAGGAGCTGGGAGGTGAACGAACCCGAGCAGCTGGAGACGGTGCTGGGGACCCTCGAGGCGATTCAGGAGGACTTCAACAGCTCGCGATCCGACGGGACGAGAGTCTCGCTCGCCGACCTGATCGTTCTGGGCGGCTGCGCAGCCGTCGAGAAGGCCGCGAGGGACGCCGGGTACGACATGGACGTTCCGTTCGAACCGGGTCGTACCGACGCCTCGCAGGCGCAAACCGACGTCGAGTCCTTCGAGGTGCTGGAACCGGAAGCCGACGGGTTCCGTAACTACCTCGGTGGCGAGCACGACCGCTCGGCGGAGGAGTTGCTGGTTGACAGGGCGGACCTCCTGACGCTGACGGCTCCCGAGATGACGGTGCTGGTCGGCGGCATGCGCGCGCTGAACGCGAACTACCAGCAGTCCGACCTCGGTGTCTTCACCGACCGGCCGGGGACGTTGACCAACGACTTCTTCGTGAACCTGCTCGACATGGACTACGAGTGGGAAGCGGCCTCGGAATCCCGAGATATCATGGAGTGGGAAGCGTCCTCGGAAGCCCAGGAAATCTACGAGCTGCGCGACCGTGAAACGGGCGAAGTCGAGTGGAGGGGTACCCGCGTGGATCTCATCTTTGGGTCGAACGCCCGGCTTCGAGCCATCGCGGAGGTCTACGGAAGCGACGACGGGGAGGAGAAGTTCGTCCGCGACTTCGTGGACGCGTGGGACAAAGTGATGAGCCTCGACCGCTTCGACCTCGAGTGACTTCTCCCACGACTTCAGTCGTGGGCGTTCTCCTCGAATCTCTGTAACGTTTTCCACCGGTCCACTCGGCGCCGACCCGGACAGGAGGTCTCAAGGAGCCGTCAACTACCCCGGCGTAAACGCCGGGGCTTGTCGGTGAACTCCCGGTCTGTCCTACGCGTCTGCGTTGGCAGGGAAAAACCCCCCCATTCCCGTTCAGCGTTCCCGACTTCAGGGCGAGTTGACGGTTCACCCGTCCGGACGGACGCTTTTGGCCCGCCCGGACATACTTCGTCGCACTATTCTTCGCTGCGTTGTAGTCAGCGTGTACCTCATACCCACACTTCCGGCACAGGAACTCGGCCTGAGAAGGCCGATGTTCTCGGAGGGTCGTTCCACAGCACGAACACCGTTGACTCGTGTACGCCGGGTCGACTTGTACCGTCCGAATCCCGAACTCGGCGGCTTTGTACTCGACGTACTCACAGAGCTGCTTGAACGCCCATACGTGGAACTTTTTCACGCCGGGCATCCGTTCTCGAATATCGGTGAGGTCCTCAAAGGCGATGGGAGAACAGGTGTGTGTTATCGCCTCGTGGACGAGCGCTTTCGAGACACGGGTCGCATTCCCGCCCGGCCTAAAGGCCGGGACTCCCTGCTTGAATTAGGTGGGGGAGGACCGATTCGGGTCGCCGACCCGAATCGGTTAGGAGTTGTAGGCTTCCTGGGCGAGCAGGTGGAACTTGTGGACGGTGTGTTCGTTCGGCCCGAGCTGCGCCTGTGCCAATGCCCCGGTTTTCAGCCCCTCCCACTGGCGTTCGACCAGTTCGAAGTCCTCCTCCTGGAGTTGCCGGCTGGTGCGGACGAACTCCTCCTCTTCGTCGGAGAGGTCGGCGTCCTCGAAGTAGTAGTCGGCGATGAGCTGGAAGCGGCCGGTGTCGATCGGGTCGATGACGTAGGTGCCGTAGCCGTCGGCGGTCCCGTACATGTTGACCGTGAAGTTCGGCCATAGGTAGTGGAACTGCGCCTCGTGCTCCTCGTGAATACGTAGTTCGTCGTCGACGTCCTCCTCGTGGGTGTAGTGGAGCACCCAGTGGTAGTCGTTCACCTCGAGTTCGGACTCGTTCAGCGAGATACCCTTGATCCAGTCCTGGTGATTGGCCTGGCAGTGGTCGCACTCGGAGTAGTTGCTGGCGAACACCTTCCAGTTGCACTCGACCTCCGAGACGATTCGGCAGGCGTGCTCGTACTCGGCGAGCGGCAGCGCTTCGAGCCTGTCTTTCATCTCGCCGGCTTGTTCTTCGAGCGGCATGGGATCGTCGCTCAGGTTGACGAAGATGAACGGGCCGATCGTGTCGACGCTGACGGCGTCCAAGTCGTCGAGTTCGCCGGTGTCGACGCTCTCGGGATCGGTCATCGGTGCGTCGTCTACGACTTTCGCCCCGTCGCGCGCCGAGAAGTTGTTGAAGGCTCTCACTTCGTTCTCGTCGTCTCGGACGACGATCAGGTCGCGGCCGCCAACGGTCCGCGTGAAGGACTGACCCGGTTCTTTGATGGCGTTAGCGTGGCCGGCGTAGACCCAGTACCGGCTGAACACTTTCTCCTTTTCCATCTCGAAGACGTCCGGCTCCCTGAAGTACCGCGCCGGCAGCGCGTTCGATCTGTCCGTGATGTCTGGGCTAACGGGCTTCACCTGCGCGTCGTTCCACTGTGTCATACAATAGCATCATTGAGGCGGTTTCAAAAAAGAGTTAACCAGTGATATAGAACGTCATTATAAAACGCGAGGAGAATACCCGCGCCTGAAGGCGTGAGATGAATCCAACAGCGCCTACATAGTTCACCGCCGATGGCAAGGCCGGATAGTCAATTGTCATCAATCCGAATCTTTCCAAGAGAATCGAATAGAAGTGATTATAGCTACATCCACCAGCAGGCGGTGGCTTTCGAGGGGACGACGCCTGCAACCGGCGCTGCGAGTCTGCCTTCCCGGGTAGCCGTCGTGGTCAGTGTGCTGACGGGCGAACTGTCCGGTCACGCGTAGCGCTGAGCGGCGGGTCGACAGCGCTAGAACGCACCCAGGTGATCGTCTCGGGGTTCGTACAGACCGCCGCCCATCCGTATCTCGTGGATCTCGTCCAGCGTCTCACCGATCGACAGGCCGCGTTCGTTCATCACCGCCACGATGACGCCGATCGGGACGCCGTTCGGGTACTGTTCCAGGAGGTGCCGGACGACGCTTTTGAGATCGTCGCCCGTCACGTCCTCGTCCAGATCCGGCCGTGCGCGCTCTAGGTCCACGTCGTGTCCCGTCACGCGGTGGTGTCGGCGGTAGAACTCGACGACCTCGTTCGGGGTCTCCGTTTGCTTTCTTTCGTCACACTCCGGACAGACCGCAACGTACGACGCCTTCTCTTGCGTGCTCATGATTGGTCCGTGCTGGTTCTGGGATCGTGCGCTGGTTTCGTTCGGTCCAGGTGGCGAGTACCGCACCGGCTGTTCCGCAGGTCCCTCTCTATCGCTTCCTCGCACGTACGCGACTGGATCGGGGGATACGATGACGTCACGAGTTGTAGGCCTCCTGGGCGAGCCGGTGGAACCTGTGGACGGTGTGTTCGTTCGGCCCGAGCTGCGCCTGTGCCAATGCCCCGGTTTTCAGCCCCTCCCACTGACGTTCGACCAGTTCGAAGTCCTCCTCCTGGAGTTGCCGGCTGGTGCGGACGAACTCCTCCTCTTCGTCGGAGAGGTCGGCGTCCTCGAAGTAGTAGTCGGCGATGAGCTGGAAGCGGTCGGTGTCGATGGGGTCGATGACGTAGGTGCCGTAGCCGTCGGCGGTCCCGTACATGTTGACCGTGAAGTTCGGCCACAGGTAGTGGAACTGCGCTTCGTGTTCATCGTGGATGCGCAGCTCGTCGTCGACGTCTTCCTCGTGGGTGTAGTGGAGCACCCAGTGGTAATCGTTCACTTCCAGCTCCGACTCGTCGAGCTGAATGCCCTCGATCCAATCTTGGTGGTTAGATTGGCAGTGGTCGCACTCGGAGTAGTTGCTGGCGAACACCTTCCAGTTGCACTCGACCTCCGAGACGATCCGGCAGGCGTGCTCGTACTCGCCGAGCGGCAGCGCTTCGAGCCTGTCTTTCATTTCGCCGGCCTGTTCTTCGAGCGGCATGGGATCGTCGCTCAGGTTGACGAAGATGAACGGGCCGATCGTGTCGACGTTGACGGCGTTCAGGGCGTTCTCTTCGGGGTCGAGCTCTCGGACGTCCTCGTCCTCGAGATCCGGATTCAAGCTCGCCTCCTCGAAGCTCCGCGGCGTACTCCTGAGGGTTCCGTCGAGATCGTACGTCCAGAGGTGGTACGGACACTGGATCCGGCTCGCGTCGCCCGGGTCGGTCATCGGCGTGTCCTCCACCATTTTGGATCCCCGGTGGGCGCAGACGTTGTCGAACGCCTTGGGCCGGCCGTCGTGACCGCGCACGATGATCAGCTTGCGATTGCCGACGTCCCTCGTGAAGTACTGACCCGGTTCTTTGATGGCGTTGGCGTGGCCGGCGTAGACCCAGTACCGGCCGAACACTTTCTCCTTTTCCATCTCGAAGACGTCCGGCTCCGTGAAGTACCGCGCCGGCAGCGCGTTCGATTCGTCCGTGATATCGTCACTCACGTGTTCCGTCTGTGAGTCGTCCCACTGTGTCATATAGTACCAACACCGGAGCGGTTACTAAAACCGTTCACCAGTGATATTGAACATCAATATAAACCGGGTAGAATACGGCGCCCGCGAACTCGGCGCCGTACGCGCGGTCGAACGCCGATTCCGAGAGAGGAGAGCGTCGCGCCAGCGGGCGAACCGACGCCCACGCGCGAACGCTAACGATGGATCGAACCTTCGGCCCGTTCGATCGCGTTTCACCCAGGTGAGAGGGAGAAAACAGCGGACGAGAACGAGTCGGCCGTTCTGCCCAACCATCGCGTCGGCTCGGACGGGGTCGCGGCGTCACCGCTCGGTGGCGACGCTGTCGCGGATTCGGTCCACGATTTCGTCCCGCGACGGTCGTCTCTCGGGGTCGTCCGCGCTGTAAACCCGCTTCACGACCAGGTCGATCAGGTTGAGCCGTTCCAGCAGTTCGCGGGTGCGTCCGCGATCGAGATCCAGCTGCTGGTGGACGTCGTACAGCGTCAGCGACGACGCGATGGCGTCGATCAGCTCTTCGAGCTCGACGCCGTCGGGCAGGCCGATGCCGTCGGTGACGAGCTGTTTTCTCGAAACGTGCTCGCTCGGCCCGTTCGCCTCCCCCGCCGACGCTCGGTCGAGGGCCGGCGCCGTTCTTTCGGTCGGGTCCGTTGGCGGGTCTGGGGAGAGCGTCTCTTCTTCCACCTCGCCGGGCGCGTCGGTCGCTTCTATCGCTGCCGGGTCGTCGTCGACCGCGTCCTCCGTCTCGCCCCCGGCGGTCGTGTTGTAGGACGCGGGCTCGTGGACTCCGGCGTCGATCATGTACCGACGGACGGTCTCCGAGGTGACGTCCATTTCGAGCGCGTCGGCCATCGCCGTGAACGTGTCGAACGAATCGTACAGGCACCGGAGGTACTCGACGTCTTCGTAGGGCGGCAGGTCCTCGTTTCGCGCGGCCTCGAGCGCACTCTCGGTCTCGGCCCCGGGATCCGCCTCGCTTTCCGTCTCGGTGCCGCTCTCCGATCCCGCGGCGGATCCCCGCTCGTCCTCGCCCACGCTCGTCGCTACCTCGTTCGGCTCTTCGAGAGGCGTCGAGGTCGAGACGGCGACCTCCTCTGGCTCCGCGTCCGCATCCACACCGAGAGCGAACGTCACGAGGATAGTCCCGTCGGCGGCGACGCGGACGTCCTCTCTGGCGGTCGAAACACTCTCAGGAGCGCACTCGTCCATCGACGGCACGATCGACGGCGGGAACTCGAGCCGTAACTCGCCGCCGTCTCCGAGCACCGCCGTCACGGGCGACGCGTCGGGTTCCGAGCGGTCGTTCGCGGCCGAGCACAGCGGCACGGCGACGTCGACCGTGACGCTCAGTCCGTCTCTCTTCCCCCGCTCGGAGAGCGTCGCCTCGACCTGGTGGACCGTGCCCCCACCCGATTCGTACCGCTCGAGTATTTGCGAGAGGATCTCAATCGAGGTACTGACTCCCATGCTACTGTGTACTACTCACCTCAGCGCGGAGAATAAGACTGAGTGAGGAATAGTTCACCCGTTTAAATCCCTGTGGCGAATCCGAGCTCCGAGCGACGGCGTTCGCCGGGCGGCGTTCGAGTGCCCCCGTTCTCGAACGGCCGGCGAACGGAATCCTCCAACGGAGGATACGAGTAACGGTTGTTTGGCACGACCAGCAGTTCGCCTGTTCAATCAAACCTCTGGGTCGTTCCACCCGAGGGAACCGGTGGGTTGTGAACCTTAATATTCCAACGCTCGGGGCATCTTCAGGCGCGGGAGGATGTCAGTCCGATCGCGCGAACCACTACTTGTAACAGATTCGGTACGTTGTGGTTGATGTCGAGGCGGGCGATAAGTATATTTGTACACCTACGGGACACCGCACTGTCAATGACGAGCACACACGGCAGCTTGCCGGCCGAAGCGGACACCGTTATCGTCGGCGCCGGTATCGTCGGGTGCAGTGTAGCGTATCACCTGACCGAGCTCGGACGCGACGGCGTCGTCGTCGTCGACCAGGGACCGCTCCCGACGACCGGCGGATCGTCCAGTCACGCCCCGGGGATCATGTTTCAGACCGCGGAGCCGAAGGTCCTCACCAAGTTCGCGATGTACAGCCGGCGGCTGTACTCCCAGTTCGAGGACGGAGACGGCGAGCCGCTGTACAACGAGACCGGCGGGATCGAGGTCGCTCGGTCCGACGAGCGCATGGACTTCCTCCAGCGTCGCGTCGAGTGGGGGAAATCCTGGGGCGTTCCCGAGCCCCAAATCCTCTCGCCGGAGGAGGTAGCGGAGAATCTCCCGCTCGTCGATAGCGACGTCATCGAGGGTGGTTACTACTCGCCGACCGACGGTCAGGTGTCGGGCGTGAGGGCGTGCGCCGCGTTAGCGGAGGCGGCCACGGAGCGGGGGGCGACGTTCGTCCCCCACACGAGGACCGAGAACGTCGAGGTCGAGGGCGGCGAGGTCCGGTCGGTCGTCACCGAGAACGGCGAGATCGAGTGCGACGAGGTGGTGATCGCGACGAACATCTGGGCGCGCCAGCTCGGCGAGAAGCTCGGCGTCCACCTCCCGGTGACGCCGGTCGAGCACCAGTACACGATCACCGAACCACTCGAAGAGCTGGCCGAGAGTCGAAAGGACGTCACCGACGATCCGGTGTACGAGAACTACAGAGACGTCTCCGGCGAGAAAGCCGATCGACTCCTCGTCGGGCCCGACCGGCCGATCCTCCGCGACCAGGACAACGCGATGTACTTCCGGACGCACGGAGACGCGTACGGCATCGGGTCGTACAACCACGAGCCGCTCGTGCCGGACCCCCAGGAGCTGGGCGGTAACGATTCGGACGGCGAGCAGGGGTCGGTACACGAGTTCTCCGAGTACCACATGAACAACGCGACGCACCCGGACCGTCCGGACAAAGCGCCTCGTCAGGCCAGCGACGAACTGCTCCCGGCGACCGAGGGGAAGGAACTCGAACACAGGTACAACGGGATGTTCGCGGAGTCGCCCAACGGCCTGCCCGTGATGGGACCCGTTCAGGAGTACGACGGGCTCTGGACCGCGGCCGCAATCTGGGTCACGCACGCCGGCGGCGCGGGCAAGGCGCTCGCCGAGTGGATGGAAAACGGCGTCCCGCGCCTGCCCGAGGGGCCGATCGACCTGCGCCACTGCGACGTCAACCGCTTCCAGCCGCACGAGGGGAGCTGGGACTTCGCCCGCGACATCGGCGGCGAGGAGTATCGAATCGTCTACAACATCGTCCATCCCAAGTGGACCTGGACCGACCACCAGCGCGACATCCGTCGCAGCTCGGTGTATCACAAGCTCGAGGAGCTCGACGCCGAACTGTGGGCGGAGGCGGGCTGGGAGGAGGCCCACTGGTTCGATTCGAACGCCGATCTCCTGGCGCGGTACGGCGATCAGATCCCCGATCGCGACGGGTGGGAAGCGAAGTACTGGTCGCCGATCGAGGGCGCCGAAGCGCTGCACGTGCGCAACGCCGTCGGCCTCCACGACATGACGTCCTTCAACAAGATGGAGATCAGCGGCCGGGGAGCCGCCGAGTTCGTACAGTACCTGTGCACAAACGACATGGACATCGACGTCGGGCAGGTGCGCTACACGCTCATGTGCAACGAGGAGGGCGGCGTGCGCGCAGACATCACCGTCACGCGGCTCGACGACGACAGGTACCTGGTGTTGACGACCGGGCGAGAGGTCGGGCAGAACCACCTCGCGTGGATACGCGAGCACGCGCCGGCGGACGTGGTGGTGCGAGACGTCACGTCGAACCTGTCGTCGTTCGTGCTCACGGGTCCCGACGCGCGGAAGGTGCTCGAGAAGGTCACGCGCGCCGACCTCTCCAACGACGGATTCCCGTATTTCACGTCCCAGGAGATCTTCGTCAAGAACGTCCCGGTCACCGCGCTTCGCGTTTCGTACGCGGGTGAACTCGGCTGGGAGCTGTACACGCCCGCCGAGTACGGGGAGCGACTCTGGGAGGTCCTCTGGCAAGCCGGACAGGAATACGACCTCAGACCGTACGGCAACGGCGCGCTCGACTCCCTGCGCATCGAGAAGGGGTTCCGGCTCTGGGGTGAGGACCTCCACACCGAACACAATCCCTACGAGGCGGGCCTCGGCTTCGCCGTCGATCTCGAGACCGACTTCATCGGGAAGAGCGCGGTCGCCGAGGCGGCGGACGGGGAGAACGTCCGCCACGAGATCGCCTGTTTGACGCTCCGGGACGAAGACGCGGTCGTCTTCGCGGATCGCCCCGTTCTCGACGGCGACGAGACGCTCGGGTACGTCCACAGCGCCGAGTACGGCTACACCGTCGGCTCGTGCATCGCGTACGCGTACCTCCCGCCGGGGTACGCCGAGCCCGGTGTCGAGGTCGAAATCCTCCACGAAGGCGAGCGCTACGAGGCGACGGTCCGCGAAGAACCCCTCTTCGACCCCGAACGCGAGCGCGTGCTCTCGTAGCGCCGCCCCGCGCGGCCCCTGCGACGTCCGCCCGATTTCTTTGTCGCCGAGAAGTGAATACCCGGCGGTCACGGCTGTTCGATGGAAGCGCCGGCGTCCGTACCTGCCGTCGAGAGCGAGTCGTGCGCCCCCCGAGGAGGAACTCGTCGAACACGTCATCGGATCGGACGTTTGTGGATCGACCGTCGCTCCGCGCACAAGATGTGCCTTGTGAGTCACATCGCCCGTCAGCGCGGGTTACGCGACGTCCCTGGTACTTAAGTGACCGTTGCACTTATGACACTAACCGTACGATCGGGGTGTGTTATATGAGCACAGACGGCCTCCCCTCGCGAGCCGATACGGTGATCGTCGGCGCCGGCGCTGTCGGGTGCAGCGTCGCGTACCACCTGACGGAGCTCGGATGTGACGACGTCGTCGTCGTCGATCAGGGGCCGCTCCCCGTTACGGGCGGCTCTTCGACGCACGCACCCGGAATCGTGTTCCAGACGTCGCCGTCGAAGATCCAGACCAAGACGGCTCACTACACGAGCCGATTGCTGAAGGACGCGGGCGTGTATACGGAAGTTGGCGGCATCGAGCTCGCGCGATCGGAAGAGCGGATGGACTTCCTCCGGCGCCGCGTCGAGTGGGCGACGTCGTACGGGCTTCCGGGGCCGGAGCTGCTCGACCCGGAGGAGGTCTCCGAACGGCTTCCGCTCGTCGACCCGGACGCGATTCTCGGCGGGTACTACTCGCCGACCGACGGTCAGGTGGCCGGAGCGGAGGCGCTCAAGTGGTACATCGAGACGTCGCCAGCGCGCTTCTTCGGGCACACCGAAGTCACGGACATCGACGTCAGCGGCGGCGAGGTGCGGGCGGTCGAAACCGATCGCGGCAGCATCGAGTGCGACCGGTGCGTTCTCGCCACGAACAACTGGGCGTACCAAACCGGTCAGATGGTCGGCCTCGACCTGCCGATCGCGCCCGTCGAGCACCAGTACGTGGTCACCGAGCCGATCGACGAGCTACGGGGAGACGGCGAGACGATCGGCGACGCCACCGCCGGACTGGAGGTCCCCGGCGATCGACAGCTCACCGAGTACATGGCTCAACCCCCGGACCGGCCGGTCGGTCGCGACCAGGACAACTCGCTGTACTTCCGGACCCACGGCGACGGCTACGGGCTCGGATCGTACAACCACGAGCCGCTGGTCGTCGATCCGGACAAGATGGGGACGAACGCGGAGGACAGCCAGGCGTCGGTCCACAGGTTCACCGAGAAACACTGGACGAAGCCGACGCACCCGAACCGCGACAAGCCGCCGCGGCAAGCGTTCGACGAGCTGCTCCCCGCGACGGCGGGCAAGGAGTTCCGCGTCGCCGAGAACGGAGTGTTCGTCTACACCCCCGACGGGATGCCCGTCCTCGGCGAGACGGCGCGGATCGACGGCCTCTGGACCGGGCTGGCGATCTGGTGGACGCACTCTGGCGGCTACGGGAAGATCCTCGCGGAGTGGATGGAAACCGGCGTTCCGCGGCTCCCCTCCGGCCCCGTCGACACGAGCGCGATTCACGTCAACCGCTTCGGACCGCACGCCGGCAGCAAGGAGTACTTCACGGATCGCGGCGGACTGCGGTACCAGCAGGTGTACAGCATCGTCGAACCGCGGTGGCAACCGGACGACCACCGCGGGCTCCGGGTGAGTCCGTTCTACCACCAACAGCGGGAGCTCGGCGCGGAGTTCTACCAGAGCGGCGGCTGGGAGACCCCGCAGTGGTACGACCACAACGTGGATCTCGTCTCGAAGCACGAGGAGCGGATTCCCGAGCAGGACGGCTGGCAGGGCGTCAACCGGTCTCCCATCGAGGGCGCCGAGCACCTCCACACTCGCGAGGAAGTATCCATGTTCGACATGACGACTTTCAGCTCAATCATGGTCGAGGGCGACGACGCCGGCGAGTTCCTCCAGCGGATCTGCACTAACGACGTGGACATCGACGTCGGGCAGGTTCGGTACACCACGATGCTGAACGAGGGCGGCAACGTCCTGGCCGATCTCACCGTCGCTCGTCTCGACGAGGGCGAGTACATGGTGACGACCGGCGGGGGGAACTCCCCGGGCATTCACGGCTCCTGGATCGAGCGGCACGCCCCCGAGACAGTCTCCGTGACGGTCGAGGAGTCCGCGAAGTGTACCGTCGGGCTGTGGGGTCCAAACTCCCGGCTCCTGCTCCAGCGCGTCACCGACGCCGACGTGTCCAACGGCGGCTTCCCGTATTTCAGCTGCAAGCGGCTCTACGTCGGCAGCGTCCCGGTAATCGCGCTCCGGGTCTCGTACGTCGGCGAACTGGGATGGGAGCTGTGGGCACCCTCGGAATACGGCCGGAAGCTCTGGGAGACGCTGTGGGAAGCCGGGCGAGACCTCGGTCTCAGGCCCATGGGTGGCGGCGCGCTCGAATCGATGCGGCTCGAGAAGGGCTTCCGGCTGTGGGGAACCGACATCGACACGGACGTCAACCCGCTCGCCGCGGGGCTTCCGTTCGCGGTCGACCTGGACACCGACTTCGTCGGGAAGGAGGCGTTGGTCGAAGCGAAGGAGAAGGGTATCGACGACCGAATCGCCTGCCTGACGCTCGACGAGTCGAGCGACGTCGTGCTGAGCGGGCGGCCGGTCTTCAAGGACGGCGACGCGGTCGGGTACGTACAGGCCGCCGACTACGGCTACAGCGTCGGCGAATCGATCGCGTACACGTACTTGCCGAGCCAGTACGCCGAGGCGGGGACGTCGGTCCGGATCGAGTGCGAAGGGGAGACGTACGACGCGACGGTTCGCGACGAGCCCCTGTTCGACCCCGGTCGCGACAAGATCGTGCGGTGATACCAGCGGGGGCCGAATTCCACACCGACCATTCGAGCGCACGAGCCGCCGATCGACTACTCCCGCGGTAACGAAACACGCCCGTTGACAACGAAACACCCTTGAACATGAGCGAATCGAGAGAACTCCTGATACGGTACGAAGACATCGAGCGAGCACGCGAACGGCTGGACGACGAAATGGTCGTCAAGCGAACGCCCGTCGAACGGAGCACGTCGCTCGGCGACCTCGTCGGCGCTGACGTGTACCTGAAGCTGGAGCATCTACAGTGGACCGGATCGTTCAAGACGAGGGGGGCGTACAACAAGATCAGTCAGGACGTCGACGAGGGAATCAACGAGTTCGTCGCCGCTAGCGCCGGCAACCACGCACAGGGGGTCGCGCTGGCGGCGACAAAGTGCGGTGCGGACTCGACGATCGTGATGCCGAAGAACGCCCCGCAGGCGAAGGTCGACGCGACCCGCGGGTACGGGGCGACCGTGGAGCTCGTCGGGCAGGACTTCCAGGAGGCGATGGAGTACGCGCAGTCGCACGCGTCCGAGACCGACGCCGAGTTCGTCCACGCCTACGACGATCCGGACATCGTCGCCGGTCAGGGAACCCTCGGCGTCGAGATGTACGAGAACTGCCCGGACGTCGATACGATCGTCGTTCCGATCGGCGGTGGCGGACTCGTCGGCGGAATCTCGACCGCGATCGACCACCTCGCCCCGGACGCGCGCGTCGTCGGCGTCCAGGCCGACGGCGCCGAAACCGTCCACGAGAGTCTCGACAAGGGCGTCCCGGTGACGCTCGACGAGGTCGATACGATCGCCGACGGCATCGCGACGGGCGGCATCTCCGAGCTGACGCTGTCGCTCATCGAGGAGCACGTCGACGAGATCGTCACCGTCTCGGATTCGGAGATCGCGCGCGCGATCCTCCTCCTGCTCGAACGAGCGAAACAGGTCGTCGAAGGCGCCGGCGCGGCGTCCGTCGCGGCGATCCTCAGCGACGACCTCGACGTGCGTGGCGAGACGGTCATGCCGCTGCTCTGCGGCGGGAACCTCGATATGACGATGTTACAGACGGTTCTGGTTCACGCGCTCACGGAGCGCGAACAGCTGTTGCAGCTTCGCGTGCGGATCAACGACGCGCCCGGCAAGATGGAGGAGATTTCGGGCGTCATCGGCGACCACGGCGCGAACATCCGAACCGTCCGCCACGACCGGTCGGTCGATGACTTGACTATCGGCGAGGCCTACCTGCTGTTCGAGGTCGAAACGAGCGGCGCCGAACACGCGAAATCCATCGTCCGGTCCATCGAGTTGGCAGGGTACACGGTTGAGGACCTCAATCGGGGATGAAAGGATAACGAGGAGTTTCGGAGGAACGGAGTGGAGTGAGCGACGGGGTCGGAGACGCCGAGACTACGGGTCTGTAGTCGAGCGCGTCGCAGGAATCGCTGATTGATGGCACTGCTGGCCGGTAACGGGCGCGTCAGCGTAACTGAGTGCGTCGGAAGAGCCGATCCCGATCAGTCGTCGGACGGAACCGCCGCGCCGCCCTCGCCGGTGCTGACGCCCGTCCCGGGGCCGATGTCGATCTCCAGTTCCGCGAGTTTTTCGTCGGGAACGACGCCGTCGACCCAGCCGCGGTGCTCGTAGTACTCCGCCTTCATCTCCTCGAGTTCGCAGTACTCCCCCTCGCTGGCACCCTGGCCGGGCGTGCCGCCCTCTTCGAGGAACACCTCGGGCAGGGAATCGTCGTCGCCGTCGAAGCCGGCGAGGTTGTTGTAGTAGCGTTCGAGGTTGTAGATGCGCTCGCCGCACTCGAGCAGATCCTCCTCGCCGTAGTCCAGCCCGGTCATGCCGTTGAACTGGAGGACGTACTCCTCGATTCCCTCCGCGAAGGCGTTGAACTTGCAGATGTCGAAGCTGTCCGAGATAGCGTGGAGGTCCTGGAACTGGGCGGTGAGTTCACCCTTGCCCTCGTACTCGTAGGGATCGACCTTCTCAGGGATCCCCAGAATCTCGGCCGCGGGCGTGTATCCGCGGAGATGGCAGGCGCCGCGGTTCGACGTGGCGTAGCCGATCCCCATCCCCTTCATACAGCGCGGATCGTAGGCGGCGATAGCCTGGCCTTTGACGTCGAGACGGCAGTCGTGGGCGTCGATCTCCTCCGCCACGCGCTTTTGGCCCTCCGCGAGCAAATCCGCCAGCTTGTCCTCCCGGTGGGCGACGCGCTCTATCATCTCGATCATCGTCTCGCTGTCGCCCCACTCCAGCCCGTCGTCCAGGTCGTCGAGATACCCCTTCTCGGTGGCGTCCATCGCCATCGCCATGATGTTCCCCATCTCGATCGTGTCGACGCCAACGTCGTTGCAGCGATCGATCATCACGGCGATCCTGTCTCGGTCGTCGTTGGCGGAGTTCGTCCCCAGCGCCCAGGCGGACTCGTACTCGAACGACTCCATCCGGACGTTCATCTCCTCGCCCTTGTGCATCGCCGACACCTCGACCTCCTTCTTGCAGGCGACCGGGCAGGAGTGACACGTCGGCTCGTCGACGAGGATGTTCTCGCGGACGTTCTCGCCGCTGATCTTCTCCGCGTCCAGGTCCTTCGGACGGTCCTCCTCGTTGTCGTTGTACGAGATCGCGGAGGTGTACCGGCCGTTTTTGGTCGGGTGGCCGTCCATCTCCTCCGTGATGTTCATGAGGACGTTCGTCCCGTACATCGAGAGGCCGCCCTCGTTCGGCGCGGTGACATCAGATTCGGTGATCGCCTGCATCGCCTGCTGGTGGCCCTCTCGGAACGTCTCCTGATCCTCGGGCTTCGGCATCTTCGTCCCGGACTTGACGACGACGGCTTTCAGCCGCTTGTTGCCCATCACGCAGCCGGTGCCACCGCGGCCCGACGCCCGGTCGTCCTCGTTCATGATACACGCGTACCGGACTTCGTTCTCGCCGGCGGGGCCGATCGCCATGATCGAGAGGTTCTTGCCGTACGCGCCGTCGACCTCCTCTTCGATGGCGTCGCAGGTTTCGTGAACGCCCTTCCCCCACACGTGCGAGGCGTCGCGGAGTTCGACTTCGCCGTCCTCGACGTACGCGTAGACGGGGTCTTCGGCTCGCCCCTCGAAGAGCAGGCCGTCGAAGCCGGCCCACTTGAGCCGCGCGCCGCTCCAGCCACCGTGGTGGGAGTCGGTGACGGTCCCCGTGAGGGGTGATTTCGTGCAGACGGCGATCCGACCGCTCATCACCACCTGCGTGCCGGTGAGCGGGCCGTTCATGAACGCCAGTAGGTTATCGGGCCCCAGCGGGTCGACGTCCGGCCCCTGCTCGAAGACGTACTTCACCCCGAGGCCGCGCGCGCCGATGTACTTCTTCGCGTCCTCGTCGTCGATGCCCTCGTACGCTACGTCTCCGTCCCCGAGATCGATCCGCGCGACGTGATTCTGGAAGCCGCCGAGTTCTGTCATAGTTTCACTGTGTGAGTTGATTGTCCGTCGGTCAGTTTTTCCTGATGAGGATCTGCCCGGTGCTCTGGACGAGTACGGTGTAGCCGTAGTACGAGAAGGTGATACACCCCGCACTGGGGGCGCTTCCGTTGTCGGACTCGAACGCGGTGTCCAGCGCTTCGGGATTGATACTGTCGCTCAGCGGTGGAAGGTTCCGCGGACTCTCGCCTTCGTAGTCCGCAATCGCCTCGACGATCCGGTCGCTCACCCATCCCTCCCCAGCCCATTCGTGGTGAAGGTGGTGAGTCGTTCGGTTGGATGCTGAATCTAAAGCGCTACTCATGTGACGACCATCACCGGTCACCCACATGGTGTTTGATGAGGAATATGCCTCACTTTTAAATATCCTGGGTGGGGAATTCGCGGACGACACCGCCGACAGCAGCCCCGCGTACTTCCGGAACGATCCGCACCTCGTGCGAGCTGGAGGTAGAGGGAATATCGTAGTCAGCCGGCGGTTTCGAAGCCCGTCCCCCGGTGGCGTCTCTCGGTTCTTCGTCGAGAATCTGTGAACTCCACCGATACTCCCTATGAGTCGACGTCCTCGTCCTCCATCAGCGCTGCGGAGATCAAGTTCCGCATCCCCCGCCGCAGGCGGCCACTCATCGCGGTCGAAGACACGCCGATCTCGTCGGCGACGTCGCTGAGGGCCATTTCGCGGGGTTCGCTGAAGTAGCCGCTTCTGTAAGCCACCTTCAACGCCTCTTCCTGTTCCTCGGTCAGTCCGTACGAGATGTCAGAGACGTCCCCGATGTTTCCGTAGACCTCCGTTATGTCGAAGTGGATACCGTGCCTCTTCGCGTACTCCCACACCGCGTTGAGAGCCTCGCGATCGGGGAGCTGTAACTGCACGAACCACCCGCCGCTTCTGGTCTCCGCCCGCAACATCAATCCGTTAACGCTAGTCACCGCGGGGCTCAGTAGTTTCGTTCGATCCGAGTGCTCGATGTAGTAGATGTACGTGTCGCCGCTCTCGTCCACGAGTTCGTAGCTGTCGACGGTCGGATCCTCGTCGAGGTGGGTTTCGAGTTCCCGGCGGTCGTCGTGTCTGATCAGAAATGGAAAGACGTTCGAGTCCGGATCGGTGTTGGCCTGGGTGATGACTTCGATAGTGGCGTCGTCCGATTTCCGTAACGTGGGAAGTAAGGCGAGTTGGTCGTGCTCTATGTAGATTTTCACTGTGAGAGACATGTCTGTTCTCGATTCTCTTTCGGCCGGTTATCCGTCCCTCGGATCCCGGATCCGGCGAATCACGCGAGCGTCTTTGATCGTGGACGAACACGGTTCGGGCGATTCGATAGTCATACCACTACGGGCTTCGGGAAGGACCATAAGAGTATTGTCAAACGAGTGTGAATTGCGCACGGGTATACTAGTAGCCGCGTGCCTGCACGGCAACGAGAAGGCGTTTTCCGGCACGTCGCGCACGCTAACGACGTCAGCGCTTCGTTCGCGTCGGCGTATCCGGTCGCTTCGAAATCAGGAGTGCGTCCACCGATCGCGGGCTTCCGCGACGACGTAGAGCGAACCGGTGACGAGGACGAAGTCGCCCGGATCTGCCGCCGTCAGCGCCCGTTCCGTGGCCTCGAGGACAGAAGCGGTCCGGACGAGCGTCGGTGCGTGACCGTCGAACGCCTTCGCGAGCGCATCGACGCTTTCGGCGCGGGCGACGTTCGGTTCGCAGAGGTAGACCGAATCGGCCGGAGGGAGTTCCGTCGCCATCCGCCGATGGTCTTTCTCCTTCACCGCGCCGAACACGAGGTGGAGGTCGTCGAACTCGTACCGATCGACGAGCGGAGCGAGCGCCGCGCAGGCTCCGGGGTTGTGCGCGCCGTCGAGAACGACGAGCGGGTCCGTCGACGTGATCTCGAACCGGCCCGGCCAGTGTGCGTTCCGGAGCCCCTCCGCGATCGTCTCCGGTTCCACGGTCTCGATCTGTCGGGCCAGCGTCGCGGCGATGCCGGCGTTCGTCGCCTGGTGCTGGCCGAGGAGTGGCAGGTTCGTCTCGATCGCCCACTGGGGCGCCGTTATCGAGACGTCGCTCTCGACGCGGGAGGCCAGCCCGTGCTCGCGGGTGATCACGTCGGCGTCGTCGCTCCCCACGGTGATCACGTCCGTTTCCGTTCGGATCGCCTCGAGCGCCGCGCCGGTCGCGCCGGTCACGAGCGGCGCTCCGGACGGGGCAACCTGCGCCTTGTCGCGGGCGATCTCTTCGACCGTGTCGCCGAGAATGTCGGTGTGCTCGAGGGAGACGCTCGTCACGGCGCTAGCGATCGGATCGACGACACTGGTCGCGTCGTACCGGCCGCCGATGCCGACTTCGAGGACCGCGACGTCGACGCGTTCGACGCTGAAGTGGTGGAGCGCCAGGGCCGTGAGAACCTCGAAGTACGTCGGCGAGTTCTCTTCGTCGCGCAGGCGTTCGATACAGCCGTCGATCTCTTCGACGAACGCCCCGACGCGCGCCTTCGGGATTTTCCGGCCGTTCACCCGGATCCGCTCGCGCGGATCGTTCAGATCAGGCGACGTGTAGAGGCCGACAGCGAGTCCCGCGTTCCGAAGGACGCATTCGAGCATCCGCGCCGTGCTCCCCTTCCCGTTCGAGCCCGCGATCTGGACGCAGTCGAGCTCGTCCTGCGGACGGCCGAGGTGGCGGAGCAATTCGGCCGTCGTCGCCGTTCCGAGTTCGGGGCGGCGACGTTGCAACGACTCCAGATACTCGATCGATTCGTGGTACTGCATGCCAGCCGTCCCGTTCGGCGACTCCATTAATGTGTCGTCGACGTTCAAACGCGCGACGGGGAACGGTGCGACCTTCGCTCGAGGCGGTGGTCTCGACGGAGATCCGTCCGCCGTCGTCGAATACCTTCGGGAGCGGGCGTAGCCACACCGATTTTCATACCGTCGTTTCGCTGACGCGAATTGCGATCGGCAATCACATCGTATCTCCTGGGTTTCAGGAGAAACAAGGTTCAATACCGGCGAACGGGAAGTGCCGAACCGGATGTCACTGAGAGAGATCGAGCCGTCAGTGTCGACGGACGACCGACCGGTGCGCGTACGCAAGAAGCCCGTCGGACGACACCGACGGCGGACAGGGACGAAGGCGATCGGTGCTCGGGGGCGGCGGGTATGACCCGCGAACTGACGGAGATAACCGTCGTCGGCGACGATGACTCGGGGCTCATCGCCGACATTACGTCCCTCCTGTTCGAGCGCGGCATCGACATCGTGGACCTCGATCAAGCCGTTCGGGACGAGACGTTCCGGATGACCATGCGCGTCGACGCGTCCGAGGCCGAGATCACTCGCGTAACGCTTCGGGAGGAACTCCACGAACTCGGGGACGAATTCGGCGTCGACGTGCAGGTTCTGTTCCCCTCCGACTGTGAGAACCAGTCCGTCGCCGTGCTCGTCACCAAGGAGAGCCACTGCCTCGAAGCGCTGCTCGATGCCCGGGACAGCGGCGAACTCGGGGCGGACATCGATGTCGTCATCGGCAACCACGACGACTTACGGCCGCTCGCGGCGGCGCGCGACGTTCCGTTCCACGACATCGGTGACGAGAACGGCAACCCCGACGAGGAGGAGCTGCTCGACCTGCTCGCCGAATACGACGTCGACCTCGTCGTGCTGGCCCGCTACATCCGCATTCTCTCGCCGGAGGTCGTCTTCCGCTACGAGAGCCGCATCATCAACGTCCACCCGAGCCTGCTGCCGGCGTTCCCGGGGGCGGCGGCGTACCGGCAGGCCAAGGAGGAGGGCGTCCGGATCGCGGGCGTCACCGCCCACTACGTGACGACGGACCTCGACCAGGGGCCGATCATCGCCCAGCGGGCGTTCAACGTCCCCGACGACGCGAGCGTCGACGAGATCAAGGCCCGCGGCCAGCCGCTCGAAGCCGAAGCCCTCCTGGAGGCGGTGCAGCTCCACCTCGACGACGCCATCGCCGTGCAACGCGGTCGCACGACGCTCGATAATTCGGGAGAGGTCGACGCGCAGCTCGGCGCTCCCGGCGAACTGGACCAGCTGAACCCGAGTCGCCCGATCGACAGCCGCGGGGAGTTCGTCGCCGACGAACGGGACGGAACGGCCGTTGCGGACGACTGACTCGCGACACCGTCCCGGGCTCGTACCCGGAGCGCCGTTCACGGATCAGCGGGAGGTGATCGCGCCTCCCGCACGACGCGGCCGTCCGATGGGAAGCAATACTCTGGCGCTTCCATCGACCCGCTCGGGGCGTCACCGAGGCGGGCGCACGGACAGTCGTTGATCGCTGCCGCGACGACGTTCCCCCGGCTCAGGGTCCTTCACTTCCGCGTGGCGGATCTGCGCCGCGGAACCGCCCGCGGAGGGGTGATCACTGATCGAGTTTTCACTTTCCGTCCGAAAATAACGTCACTGTACGTGTGAGAGCGGTCGGTCCACCTCGTCGCTTTCGACGCGGTAGGGGGGCGAAGGGAGTCTCGCCGTGAGCGCCGGTTGGCGGTCCGGAACCGTATTTTCCGCCCGAACCGTTCGAATCGCCCGAATCACTCGAATTACTCGAATCACTCGAATCGCCCGAACGGTCGTTCGAGCGGATTGAAGGTCGGTACGAGCGAGGGACGGCCGCTACTCGTTGGCCGCTATCGCTTCGATCTCGATCGCCGCGCCCTTCGGAACCTTGCCGACTTCGACCGCGCTGCGGGCGGGCGGCTCGTCGTCGAAGAATTCGCCGTACACCTCGTTGAACTCCTCGAAATCGTCGATGTCGTCGAGAAACACGGTCGTCTTGAGCACGTCGGCCATCGACAGCCCCTCCGACTCGAGAATCGCCTCGACGTTTTGCAGACACTGCCTCGTTTGCTCGCCGACGGACGCATCGGCCAGGAGGTCGCCGTCGGCCGTGAGCGGGAGCTGTCCCGCGGTCACGAGGACGGAGCCGTTCGTCGTCGCCTGGCTGTACGCGCCGACCGCGGCGGGCGCGTCGTCGGTGCTGAGAGTGCGTTTCACGACCGGGCGTACAGCGGAGGCCGACTTAAATCCAGGTTTCGGCGATCGCCGCTCCACATCACGTAATTCAGCGTACCGTTCGTGGTTGCGTGACCGCGCGCAAGATACTTACCCCCGATCGTCCACAACTCGAAGCATGGCGTTCGACCAGCCACTCGACCAGATAGCTCCGAGCGTGTCCGAGGCCGTCCGCCGCGAACGCGATCGGCAGGAATCGACGCTCGGAATGATCGCTTCGGAGAATCACGTCTCGAAAGCGGTTCTCGAGGCACAGGGGAGCGTCCTGACGAACAAGTACGCGGAAGGGTATCCCGGCGGGCGGTACTACGGGGGGTGCCAGCACGTCGACACCGTGGAGGAGGTCGCCGTCGAACGCGCGAAAGACCTCTTCGGCGCCGATCACGCCAACGTCCAGCCGCACAGCGGGACGCAGGCCAACATGGGCGTCTACTTCGCGGTTCTCGAACCCGGCGACCGCATCCTCTCGCTCTCGCTCTCGCACGGCGGTCACCTCTCGCACGGCCACAGCGTCAACTTCTCCGGGCAACTCTACGACGTCGAGCAGTACGAGGTCGATCCGGAGACCGGCTACGTCGACTACGACGACCTCGCGAGGCGAGCCCGAGAGGTCGAGCCGGATCTCGTCGTGAGCGGATCCTCAGCGTACCCACGGGAGTTCGACTACGAGCGCATCCGCGAAATCGCCGACGAGGTCGACGCGTACCACCTCGCGGACATCGCCCACGTCACGGGGCTCATCGCGGCAGACGTTCACACGTCGCCGGTCGACCACGCGGACTTCGTCACCGGGAGCACCCACAAGACGATTCGCGCGGGCCGCGGCGGGCTGATCATGTGCGACGAGGAGCACGCCGACGACGTCGACTCCGCGGTGTTCCCCGGCGCGCAGGGGGGGCCGCTGATGCACAACATCGCGGGCAAGGCCGTCGGGTTCGCGGAAGCCCAGACCGACGAGTTCGCGGCGTACGCCGAACAGGTCATCGCGAACGCGAAGAGGCTCGCAGAGGCGTTCGACGAGCGGGGGCTTTCGCCCGTCAGCGGCGGAACCGACAAACATCTCCTGCTCGTCGACCTGCGTGAGTCGCACCCGGACCTCACCGGCAAACGGGCTGAATCGCTGCTGAGCGACGTGGGAATCGTCGTCAACAAGAACACCGTGCCCGGCGAAACCCGGTCGCCGATGGTCACGAGCGGTATCCGCGTCGGAACGCCCGCGCTCACGACGCGCGGCTTCGGAGAAGCGGAGATGGACACCGTCGCTGAACTCGTCGTCGACGTACTCGATAACCCCGACGACGACGTCGTCGGCGATCGTGTTGCCTCGCAGGTCGACGAACTCTGTGAGAGGTTCCCGATCTACGGGTAGCGCGTTCGAGACCGCCCCGGCGCTCGCCCGCGACCGCGTTCCCCCCTCGTTTCTTTCGCGGGCGAGGAGGGGGACCTCCGCCGAAGCAAATACACTCCTATTACTGTCACGTTGTGGTTGAACGCCCACCGCGGTCGCGCGGCGGACACAAGTAGTCACTGCGACGACACGCGGAGTCCGAATTGAGAGGCGAGCGCACGGCGGCCCTCGACCGGTAGAGAAAGGGGGCCGGCGCCGGTCGCCCGTCCACGGGGATTCAGCGGACAGTCGGCGGTGGCGACTACAGCCCGATTACAGGGCGATCAAACGTGCACGGGAGGCAGGCGAAAAGCCCGTTTCCCGTTCAACCGGGCGGCGTTGTCCGCCACCGTCGAGCTCTCGGGCGGCAGCTCTCGTAGTTTGATCACCCTTCTCATCACCACACTCTGTTTATTTCTGCCACGCTAATGGATAGCAAACGGCAACATATATAATTCACATCGATGATGTCCGTACAGAGGCGAACAAGATGGATCTCCCACGAACGGTAGCAGAGCCTCGGATTCCGCCGTCGACAGCGTATCGTGCCGGACCACTGGCGTCGAAGCTCCTTTCGGCCCCGTTCAGAGGGCGATCGGGGCGACGATCGGCGGGCGTACGACGAACCGCTGAAGCCGAATGCCCGCGTCGCTCGCTCTCGGCGCCGCGACGGGATACGACGAGACGGGGGGCGACCTTCGTATGAGCGAAGACGGCGGAATGGTACGACGATTCGTTGACGAGCTCGATCCGATCGTATTCGGCGTCGGAGTCGCGGCGACGCTGTGCGCGATTACCGCGTTCGTTTTCAGGCCGGCGTCGGCCGCAAAGCGGTTGAACGAGGTGAACGCTTTTATCTGGAGTAACTTCGGGTGGTTGTACCTCCTGTCGATGTTTGGTCTCGTGGTGTTCGCGCTGTTCCTCGTATTCGGGCCGTGGGGGAACATCAAGCTCGGCGAACCGGACGAGGAGCCGAAGTTCGGTTTTCTGGAGTACTTCGCGATGCTTTACTCGGCGGCGATAGCCGCCGGCATCGTGTTCTGGGGCCCCGCGGAGGCGATTTTCCACTATGACACCGTTCCGTCGCTGTTCGATGCGCAGCCGCAGACCACCGAGGCGGCGATCGGAGCCGTCCAGTACACCTTTTTCCACTGGGGAATTTCGGCGTGGACGGGCTACGTCATCATGGGTATTCCGATCGCGTTCTTCGCGTACCGGCGGGGCGCACCGCTGCGCATTTCGACGATCATTCTCCCGCTGGTCGGAGAAGACAACCTCGACGGCGTCTGGGCGAAGGTGATCGACATACTGGCCGTGTTCGCGACCATCGGCGGGATAGCGACGACGCTGGGTCTCGTCGGCAATCAGTTCCTGACGGGAATCGAGTACACCACGGGGATCTCTGTCGGCGACCTGGAAACGATTCTCGTGATTACCGGACTGACGATCGCATTCACGGTGTCGGTCGCGCTCGGCGTCGAAAAGGGGATTCGACGGATCTCGAACTTCAACATGGCGCTGTTCGCCCTCGTCACCGTGTTCGTGTTCGTTACCGGCCCGACGGTGTATATTATGAACATCGGGACCGAGGCGGTCGGTCGGTACGCGAACCAGTTCATCACGATGAGTTTGTACACCGGCACTACCAACGGCGGCGAGTGGGTCGGCGCGTGGACCGTGTTTTACTGGGCCTGGTGGTTCTCCTGGACCCCCTTCGTCGGCCTGTTTATTGCGCGCGTCTCGCGCGGTCGCACAGTGCGACAGGTCGTCGGAACGGGCGTCATCGCGTCGACCGGCATCACGATTCCGTGGTTCGCCACGATGGGAGGGACCGCCATTTTCCTACAGAAGACCGGCGCTGCGAACATCCTCGGAGTCGTCGGGCAGTACGGCGAGGCGGGGTCCGGTTACCCGCTTCTCGGCGCGCTTCCGTTCGGGTCGATCGTGACCGCGCTGTTCTTACTACTCGTGACGACGTTTTTCGTGACGTCGGCCGACTCCTCGACGCTCGCACTCGGGATGCTCACGACCGGTGGTACAGAACAACCGTCCACGATCAACCGCGTCGTCTGGGGCGCCATCATGGGAGCACTCGCCTCACTGCTCATGGTGGTCGGCGGTGTAAACGCGCTGCAGGCGGCGGCGATCATCACCGGCGGTCCGTTTGCGGTCATCTGTCTGATCGCCGTCGCGGTGATGATCCTGGAGTTCAGGACGATCCAGGCGGTCTTCTTTAGCGAGGAGCGCGCCGTCTCGCAGACGGATTCGATGCAGGGTGTTCCCAGAGCTGAAGACGACTGAATCGGACGAAGCGTCCGGTCGTTCCCGGCGGGTGACGGTCTAGCTGGACCGAAACGGAATAGACGCCGCGGCCGTCTCCCTTCCAGTTGGTCGTGACCGGCCTTCGAAGGGAGTCAGCTTCGGTGCGTTCAACGTGTTCTGCGCGGTCGAGGTCATTCACCGCCCAGGCGACCAGGCGTCAGACGGCCGTCTGCCGGGTCTTGATGTGGTTTCGGCTTCACGAACGGGTATGAACCGAATCGTGCCCTTCGGAATCACGCTCTCAGTCGGCGCGTTGTTCGTCAGTTCGCTCACGCCAGTCGGAATCACGTTCGGGCTCAGTTTAGTTCTCCTCTGCGTGTACTCGATAGCGGTAGGACTGCTGCGCGACGGGTACCGTGCGAAATATCCGGTCGAATCCTAACCGCGACGACGGCGAAAAGGCGATAAAACGCGATCATTGCGGTATCGTCCGCGATGACGGTCAGGTACGAGGAAATCGTCTCCCGTCGCGGCGCGCGAGAAGGCGTCGAAGGCGGCGCTCACGGGGGTCGTGTTGCCGACGCGTACACCGCACCGAAGATGCACGCGCCAACACACGGATTGAAGTAGAGGGGTCGTGCGAGCCGGAGACGACGGAGGGGGCCAAGACTCAGGTGAGGAGCGACCACCCCGAGGGAAAAGACAGAAACCGTCGGGCGTCGTTGGATCCATATGGACGTTGATAACCGAACGCGCGTCGAAGCGGTCATGTCGACTCCTCTGCAAACGATCTCGGCGAAGGCGACGGTCGAAGAGGCTGCGAGAGCGATGCGGGAGCACAACATCAGCGCGCTCCTCGTACCGGGTTCCTCGACGGCAAT
Organism: Halegenticoccus soli; assembly: GCF_002844195.1. Lineage (GTDB taxonomy): Archaea > Halobacteriota > Halobacteria > Halobacteriales > Haloferacaceae > Halegenticoccus > Halegenticoccus soli. Next base: position 91,886 of record NZ_PEND01000005.1, on the reverse strand, counting down.
CATTACCAGTACCGACGTGCTCGACGCCGTCGCCGACGGCCGCGACGCGTCGGAACTCCGCGTAGCCGACGTGATGACGGCGCCGGTCGAAACGATCACGTTGGATCTGATGCTGGAAGAAGCCGCCGCGATGATGACCAACTTCGGTATCAAACACCTGCCGGTCGTCGATACGGACGGGGATTTCGTCGGGATGGTCTCCTCGATGGACATCACGATCGCTCTCTCCTGACGACGGTGACGTTAGTCGGGACGCGTTCGGGCCCCGCCTCGACGTTTCCCTCGATCCCTCGCCTAACTGCGCCGCTCGCGGAGGCCGTCGACAGTACGACCGTGGCAGCGAGAGAGCGTATCGGTCGAGGACACCTGTCGAGTCCGATGCGGCAACGCGATCGGTCGTTATTACGATTATTTATGTTTATATACGTAATTTGTATATTAATTTTTTGTTTGTGAAAATATATGAAATCGTCCCTTGGGTTCTTCCGTGAGGGAGGGGTTCTCGTAGTCTGCGGCAGAAACCAGCGGATCCGGCGGTCCGAGTTCGCGGACCGAGGGGTTATTTTATCTGTTCGACGCGAGCGCGTCCGCGCTCTTTTATCCCCTCGAGGCGGGATTGAGCAGTAACTTGTGTTTCTCCGAATGTCGCTCCGACGAGGCCACCGATCGCACCGCCAGAGCTCGCAGCACTCTTGCTGATCAGGCCCCCGAGGGCCGCGCCAACAGCGGCCCCGAGTGCGGCGTAGCGGGCGCGGCTCAGGACACGTCTGAGATGTACGGACTGCATACAGAATCGGTAGCCGTTCACGGAAATAAGCGTTCTGACGCTCTCGGTGGATAGTGTTGTGAACCGGGCCATCGATCCCTCCTCGAATACGCTCGAACCGGCGCTGTTGGTCAGCTACGGTCGCCGTTCAGCGATCGCGCAGGGGATACATTTGGTACATGAAGAACATGATCGACATGAGCAACGTTCGTTACAGTAGTGGACGGTGCTGTTCACGTACCCGTGACTTCGAATCGCGCTTACAGTTCGAGTCGTACAGTAAAAGTTGTACACTCTCCGAGGGGCGTGGAGAGTTTCCACCGGCGGTGAAAGAGACGACGGGAAACGGGGCAGCGGGCGTACTCTGCTTGTAACGGATGTCTGCCAATGCGTTACATGATAAAAGTGAAGGACAGTACTGAATGTCTGTACATGAATGACGGGATCCACACGGACGCGGAATTCTCGAACACCGGCTCGCTCCGCGCGACGATGGTCGTTTCAGTCGTACATTAGCGAATGTAGCTACTCTAATGAATGTAGGCACCGTCATTCCCTGAATTATAGTGGATACCTTCCTGAAAGTCAGTATATTTTATAGTGTAGGAGAATGAACGACGGTCTATGGGCGGCGTAACCGACAAGGCACCGCGGGCTGTCGCGATCAACGTTTTAAAGGGCGGCTTCGGGAAGTCAACCACCGCCATCAATCTCACGCGCGAGCTCGCCGAGCGAAACGACCGGGCGCTCCTCGTCGATCTCGACGACAACGGCCACACCACTTTCAACCTCGGCTATAGCGACCGTTACGAGGGGGAGAATCACGTCCAGGACGTCCTCCTCGACGGAGCGGACCCGATGGACTTCACCGTGCGAGTCACCGAGGGCTTCGACCTCTTTCCCTCCCACGAGGCCCTCGAGGAGGTCGAGACGAACCTCAAGTCCGCGATGGCGTCGAGCCAACGTCTCTTTCGAAACGTCGTCGATCCCCTTCTCGGGGACGTCTACGACTACATTATCGTCGATACGCCGGCGAACAGGGGAAAGATCAACGACAACGCGCTGTTCGCGACGAAGAACCTGATCGTCCCTCTCCGACCCGAGAGCGGGTGGGAGTCGGGCATCACGCAGACGAATAAGCGCCTAATTCAAGAGGCGCGACAGTACTTCGACCTCGAACTCCTGGCGCTCGTTCCGACGGACCTGAGCGAACGCCTAGACCAGGATACGCGGGATCGAAATCTCCTGCGGGCCCTCACCAGTCGAGAGGAGCTCAGTTCGTACGTCCCGAACTTCGCCTATCTCTCCGAGGCTGACTGGGACGCTATCGGCGCCGGCGAATACGACGGCGAGTTGCCGGGAATCCGGCACCGAGCGAGCATCGACAAGGCCCACAGGGCGCGCAAACCGCTTCGGGACTTCGACCCCGAGTGCGATCAACTCGACTGCTACGAGGAACTCGCACAAATCGTCGAGAACGGGGGAGTGGTTGGCTGATGCCCTTCGAAGACCTCACTGACGACGAGGGGGAGCGGGCTGATCCGGGTGACGAGGCTCTCGAAGAACTCGCCGGGACGCTCTCGGGCGAATCAGAACCCGTCGGCGCGGACTCGTCGACGGCTGACGCGGCGGGGACGGACGACGAGGCGCCGAGGTACGATCCGGAGAGGGAGCCCGCGTTTCCGACCGCGAAGGCGCAGACGCAGCACTCGGTGTACTGTCTGCCGGAGACGTGGGCGGCCGTCGACGGTGCGTCGGGTCTGTTGTTCGAGGCCGAAGTGTCCCTCCGCCGCGACGGCTACGAGGCCGTCCAGAAGCGCGAACTCCACAACGCCCTGCTCCGCGCGGCGGCGGAGACGCTGACGGCCGAGGACGTTGCAGAGGCGTTCGTGGCGACTCGTACCGATCGGGCCGACGGTCCGCTTCTGGACGAAGAGTCCTAGCGAGTGTTCGTCTTCGAACCTTCGGTTCAAAACCGGGCGGTATCCCGCCAGAGCGGTCACGGAAGAGATGGAGCCGCGTCGGGGCGTTTCGGGGCGAATTCGGCTGCCGATGAGGTTTCCGGTTTCAGATTCCACAGTCCGAACGGTACCGACACAACACAAACCCGACCAGTGGCGATAAACCGAATATCAGCATAAACACCGCACCGCTTCCAAACGGACTCTCGCTTCCTGTATTGATCGGTATCGATGGAGGCTGGACCGGACAGAAACGTATCGACCGCAGGCCACAAGACGGCGCAACCAGCACCTCCACTCTCAATGCGACGAAGCTGCTGGTACCGGGGTACCGTGAGAACGCGCTCGTCGTCGGACCGAGTACCTGTTCGGTCTCCAGTGTCACGCGGGGCGTCAGAAGTATTCGTCGAGATACTGTTGAGCGTTCTCCTGGGTGATGATCGGCGCTTCTGTCTGATAGAACTCCTTCACCTCCTTTCCCTCCACTACCTCGATTCCGACGTCCACGGCGGTCGACATCATTTTTTCAGGAAGTTGGGCAACCGTCGCGTAGTACTGATTGTCGCTAAACGTCTGAACCCACGTGTCCGTGCCATCAATGCCGACAATTGGGATGTCACTCAGGTTGCTGTCCTGAATTACCCGGTGCGCGCCGAGGGCCATGAGGTCGTTGTGGGCGTACACGCCGTCAATTTTGTCACCGTGTGACGTTACGAAGTCCTCCATGACGCTCACCGCCTCCGACGTCGAGAACTCCGCGTTCTGACTCCCTAAGAGCGAGAGGCTATCGTTCTCCTTCAACGCGCGTTTGAGACCTTCGTTGCGGTCGTTCGCGACGCTCGTCCCCGGCGTCCCTCGCAGTTCGAGGAGGTTGTACGAACTTTTGTCCGCGATCCCTCGCATGAACTCGAGACACTTGTTAGTCGCATCCACTCCCATCTGAACGTTGTCCGACGCGATGTGGGTGGCTACTTCTGCACCTTTGATGGTCCTATCAATGTTGATTACGGGAACATCGGCCTCGTTCGCGTTTTTGACGGCGGGCGTAACCCCCTGTTCGGTTATCGGCGAAATGGCGATGAAGTCGACGTCGTTGGTAACGGCGGTTTCTACGTCCGACACTTGCTGCGACACGGAGTTCTGAGCGTCGTAGAACGTTCCGGAGATGTCTCTCTCCTTTTGGAGCTGCTCGTACCGGTCCTGTAGTCGAACGAAGAACTGGTATTCCACCGACGGAATGGATACCGCGGTTGAGTATTTGGCCGAGTTTTCCCCTTCGGTTAAACAGCCCGCTAAAACACCAGTTCCAACAATTGCGCTCCTTCGGAGGAACCTTCGTCTACTGGCAGTGGCTAACATACACACACCTCGTTATCGCTATGGATATAAGTAATTTACTCCAAGCTAACAAATAATGCTCACTGGTAGCAGGTGCGCGATGTTACGCGGTTAACTCGAACTGCAGCCCCGCTACTCCTCCGATTTCGCCTTCGAACGTGAGTTTGAGCTTCGATTCGTCCCTCATCGCCTGCTAACGTTGGCTAATACGGCGACAAGCAGCACGATGCCTTGAGCAACTAGCTGACCGTCCGGCCCGATTCCGAGCAGATTCAGACCGTTCGCGAGGACGCCCAAGATGAGAACGCCGACTAACGTGCCGATCATGTTACCGCTCCCGCCGAACAGGTTCGCCCCGCCCAGGATAACCGCCGCGATCGGAGGGAGAAGTAAGCCGGTGCCCATGTTCGGGTCTACGCTTCCGATCCGTCCCATGGCGACGATAGCCGCGAGAACGGTGAAAGAAGCGGAGAGTACGAGTACGCCCATTCGAACGCGCTTGACGTTGATCCCGACTAGCTCGGCGGACTCTCGGTTCCCGCCGATCGCATAGATGTAGAGTCCGAATCGAGTGTACGAGAGGATGAGCTGTGAGACCGCGAGTAACGTCAGGAAGACGAGTGCGATGCTTGGAATACCGAAGATTTCCGACCCGCCGAGGGCGGTCAACGCCTCTGGTAACCCCCTGATGGGGCGGTTCCCGGAAATCGTGAGGCTAAGACCGTCGGCGAGGAACAACATGGCCAGCGTCGTCATGAAGGACGGAACCTCGAACCGGCTCGTGATGAATCCGGAGACGCCGCCGAGGAAGACGGCGGTAGCCAGTCCCGCCAAAACGGCGACGGGAACCGAAACCGTCTGCGCGACGTAGGACCCGGTTGCGAGACCGGCGATCAACACCCCAGTCAGTTCCATCATCTGCGCGATACTGAGGTCGATTTCCGCGCACAAAATGGGGAACGTGCTGGCGACGGCTAAGATTCCGATGAGCGAAATCTGACGCAGGATGTTGAGTTGATTTCCGTACGTGAGGAACTGATCGGCGAAAGCGGAGAACAGCGCGTACAGCCCGATCAGGCCGAAAATCGGGCCGTACTGGCCGATCTTTTGGAAACCCACGCTCTCGATCGCCGGTCGCACGTCTACCTTGAGCTCGGAGAACATGTATCGAGATTCTGAGTACCACGCATTATAATTTTCCCTCCGATTCGATACCGACGTAAGAACGTTGACGCTCGTCCGAGCGTCTCGCTTTCGACGGAGCGCGCTCGGGATGGAGCTCACGGAACGGCGCTTCAGTGGACCGATCGCCCCGGTACCCATGGGAGAGGTCGTTTCGCCCCGGCACTTCGCTACTCCCGAGCGCGGGAGCGATAGTGCGCTTCACGAACTGGCTGTCACAGCTATGGGTCGGCCGGTTCGAGAGTAAACGTTATGCGCTTCACCACAGATATCGAGGACGCATGACAAGAGATGGCACGATCGTGTCGATGAAAGGAATTCACAAAACCTACGGCGAGGTAGTCGCGCTCGAAGACGCCAACCTGGAGCTTCGACGCGGGGAAGTGCTCGGATTAGCTGGCGACAACGGCGCGGGGAAGTCCACGCTCATCAAGTGCCTGGCCGGCGCGGTCGAGCCGGACCGAGGAACGATCCTGATGAACGGGGAGCCGGTCGATATCTCGACGCCGCGCGTGGCGAAGGATCTCAGCATCGAAACGACGTTTCAGCAGCTCGCGTTGGCCGAGAACCTCACCGTCACGCAGAACGTTTTCCTCGGACGCGAGGACGTCGCCGGCGTGGGAGGGTTCGGAGTGTTGAACAAAACCAGCATGCGGGAACGAGCCGAGGAGCTGTTAGCGGAACTGGAAATCGGAGTCGACCCCGAAGCGGAGGTCAGCGGACTCTCCGGCGGCGAGCAACAACTCGTTGCCATTTCGCGAACGCTGCTGTCCGACCCGAAGATCGTCATCATGGACGAACCGACGAGCGCACTTTCGGTCGAAGGGGCGGATCGGGTCTTGAACCTGATTCGACGGATGCGATGCCGTGGAATTTCGATCCTCCTCATCTCGCACAACATCGAATACATGAAGAAGGTCGCCGATCGCATCCAGGTGCTCCACCACGGTCGCGACGCGGGCGTCGTCGACGCGGAAACCGCCACCAGAGACAAGCTGGTGAGTCTAATGATCAGCGGTTCTCGATCGAATGAAGAGGCGGAATCCCCGGCGTAACCCGATGGCGACGGCTCGGTTCGCCGGCACTCGGACGCTCCGGGCGTAGCCTCGATTTCTCGCGGGTAGTCGTTCGATCAAACCGCGATTCGAGCGCTTTCCCGGTGTCACCGACGGCCGCCCCCGGACGCGACGGTTGTTCAGGCGGTCCCTCTCATCCGAACCGCGTGACGACCTCGACGCCTTTCGTCTCGAAGTTCGTCATCGCTTCGAGGCGGTCGGAAACGTCGTCGAGCGCGACTTCGCGGCTCACCATCCGCTCGGGCGTGAGCTTACCGGTTCTCATCATGTCGAAGATTTCCTGGTAGCGGTGCGGCGGCATACCCTTCGCTGTGAGTAAGTCGATCTCGCTGTGGAGCATGTAATCGATCGGGAGATCGACCACCCCCTCCTCCTCGGAGGTCGTGATGCCGAGTTGGACGTGCTGCCCCATCGTCCGGACGCTGCGAATGGAGTTGTGGAACGTCTCGGCGATCCCGAGCGCATCCACCGAGATGTTCGCTCCGCCGTCGGTGACGTCCCTGACTTCCTTCGGGACGTCACTCACGTCCCGGGCGTTGACCGTCTCGACCGCGCCCATGTCCTCGGCGAGATCGAGCTTTTCGTCCTCCAGATCGACGGCGACGACGTTCCCACCGAGCGCGTTGGCCACGTTCACCACCGACAGCCCGATCCCGCCGCACCCGTGGACGGCGATCCAGTCGCCCGGCCCGACCTGAGCCCGGTCGACCATCGCGTGGTACGACGTCACGTAGCGGCACCCCAGCGCGGCCATGGCGGTCGGCGAGATCCCCTCGGGGATCCTCGCGAGGTTGAAGTCGGCGTTCGGGACGACGACGTGCGTACTGAACGCTCCGGGCTGGATTTCGAACCCGTAATGAACGATGTTCTCGCACATGTGTGAGTCGCCGTTCCGACACCGATCGCACTTCCCGCAGACGGTGTTGAACGGGAGGACGACGCTGTCCCCCTCCCCGTAGTTCTCGACGTCGTCGCCCGCTTCTACGATGGTACCCGCCGGTTCGTGCCCGAGGATGTGACCGCACGGAACCTTTCCGCCTTCGAGCCACCCGTAGTCCCCTTGCCAGGCGTGCCAGTCGCTCCGACAGATGCCGCACGCCTCCAGTTCGACGAGGACCTCGTCGGCGTCAGGCTCGGGAGTGTCTCGTTCTTCGATCTCTAACGGCTCGCCGTATTCTTTCAGTACTGCTCCGCGCATTCATGTACACCGATCTGGGATTCTAACAGGTCGATAATGAATTTTTCGCCGGGCCTCCAGAACTGAGCTGAATTGGCGGATCCGCGTCGCTACCGTTCGGGAGAGAGGACCGCCGCGAACCCTCCGGCAGTCTACTCGTCCGCTCTGCGGCCGTCGTACGAGTGGTGAACGCTCCGTCGAGAAGCTACTGACATGGTCCGTTCTGCAGAGCGCGGCACTACTACATGAAAATTGGCAGTAGACGCCCTACTCCCGGCGCTTGGCGTACTGTTCGAGACCGTCGAAGCGCACTCCGAGACCCGGCTCTGCGGGGGGGAGGAACCCGCCGTCGGTCAGTTCGAGCGGCGACTCCACGACCTTGTTGAGCACGGTCGAGTGGTGTTCTATGTACGGAACGTTCTCGAACGGGGCGGCGAGGTGGACGTGGACCGGCTCCACGTAGTGAGGCGATACCGGGGTGTTCCACAGGTCGGCCGCCTCAGCGACGGTCAGCCACGGCGTGATTCCGCCGACGCGGCTCACGTCGGGCTGGAGGACGTCGGCCGCGTTCTGGGCCAGTACCTGCTTGAACTGCGTCGTGTTGTACACGTTCTCGCCGAGCGCGATGGGGACGTCGATCTTGCTCCGGAGGTCCGCGTAGCCGCTGTAGTCGCCTTTCTGCAGCGGTTCTTCGAGCCAGCCAAGGGGCCGGTCGAGCTCGCTGACGAACCGACGCGCTTCCGCAACGGTGAACGAACAGTTGGCGTCGACGAAGAGATCCGTGCCTTCGGGGAGTTCCTCGCGGACGGTCCGAATGCGGCGAGCGTCCTCGGCGTGCCCCCGACCGATCTTCATCTTCATCCCCGAGAACCCCTCGTCGGCGACGCGGCGCGCGTTCTCGCGGAGTTGCTCCTCGTCGAACTGGATCCACCCGCCGTTCGTCTCGTAGGCGGGTACGTGCCGCCGCGTCCCGCCCAGCAAGTCGTACAGGGGCCGGCCGGTCTCTTTGCCCTTCGCGTCCCACAGCGCCGTGTCGACGGCGGCGATGGCGAACTCGGAGATCCCCTCCCGGCCGATGAAGGTCGTCTGGGACCTGAGGTCGTCGTAGACTCGCCGGGGTGCGACGGGAGCGTCTTCGAGTCGGGGCGCGAGGACGTCGTCGAGGAACTCCTTGACGGCGGACCCGCCTCTGCCGATGGTGTAGGTGAAGCCGACGCCGCGGCATCCCTCGGACGTCTCGACGAAGGCGGTGACGAGTTCGAGTTCGTCGAACGTCTGGGTCGCGTCCTCCAGCGCCTCGTCGTTCGGAATGCCGTACAATCCCGTCTCGATGTCCGTGATCGTTGACAGTTCAGTCATAGGTATACGGCGACACTGGCTCGTAGCCTGATAAATATTGCCATCGGATGGCCCCGAGGAGAGATGTCGTTCCTCCGGCGAATCGCCCGACGTGAGCCGACCAGCCGGCGTCGGAGCCGCCCGAAGGAAGGCTCCTTACTCCCCGACGACCGTGTTCGTCAGGGTGCCGATCCCCTCGATCTCCGCTTCGGTCGTCTGGCCCGGTTCCAGCACCTCCACGGGGTCGCGGAAGATGCCCACGCCGCCGGGCGTTCCCGTGGAGACGACGTCGCCGGGGCGAAGCGTCATTGAGCGGCTGATGTACGATACCAGTTCGCCGACGTCGAAAACGAACTGTTCCGTGTTCGAGGCCTGTTTCACCTCGCCGTCAACGCGCATCTCGACGTCGACGTTGTTGGGGTCGAAACCGTCGCCGGCGACCAGCGCGGGACCCATCGGGGCGAACGTGTCGTAGCTCTTTCCGCGGAAGAACTGGCCGTCAGTCCCCTGGGCGGTCCGCCCGCTGACATCGTTTACGACCGTGTAGCCCGCGACGTGCTCGTACGCCTCGGCTTCCGAGAGGTCTTTGCCCGCCCTTCCGATGACGACGCCCAGTTCGACCTCGAAATCGACCCGTTCGTTCTCCGGATCGGGGTGGACGATGGGGTCGCCGGGGTTCGTGACCGCCGTCGGCGCTTTCCCGAACAGCATCGGCTTCTCTGGGATCTCCTCGTCCTGTTCTTCGGCGTGGTCCCGGTAGTTGAGCCCGCAACAGACGATCTTCCCCGGGCGCGGGACCGGTGCCAGGAGCGAGATCGCGTCGAGATCCACCCGCGTCAGTCCTCCACTCTTCGCGAGGGTCGCCACCCGCGACCGGTAGCTCGGATTGCCGATGTCCGCGAGATCGGGCTCCCCTCCGGGAAGGTCCGACAGCGCGCGAACGGTCGCCTCTTTCTCGACTCCCCACGCGGATCTGGTTCCGTCAGTGTAGCGAACGAATCGCATCGGATTTTACGCCGGCGCTCGCCGACTTAATTCTTGAGGTGTCGGGGTGCGCTACCGCCGCGCGAACGGCCTCGCCACGGGTAAATTTATCACGGAATCCGACGATGTGCGCACTATGAATTCGAACGACGCGGCGCGGCGTCTCTCGGTTTCGGAAGAGACGGTCCTCGAAGCGTGCGGCGACCCGGACCTGCCGGAGATGGGAGTCATCGAACAGCTCTGGGAAACGGACCCGATCCCGCCGGAACGGACGGGGAAACGCGCCGCACGGGCCGTCGAGTCGCTGTCGTTCGAGGACGTCCCCGACGGGGGGGAGGTCGCGCTCGGGGTCGGCAGTCGCGGCATCGCGAACCTGCCGGCTATCGTCGCTGGCGTCGTCGACGCCGTCTCCGACGCCGGCTACGAACCGTTCGTCTTCCCGGCGATGGGAAGCCACGGCGGCGCAACGGGCGAGGGGCAAAGGGAGATGCTGAACGAACTCGGCGTGAGCGAGTCGACGATCGGCTGCGAGATCCGGTCGAGCATGCGGGTCGTCGAAGTGGGGCGGACGCCCGACCGCGACGTGCCCGTCTTCGCGGACGCCAACGCCACGGGTGCCGACGCCATCGTCCCGATAAACCGCGTCAAACCGCACACGGACTTCGACGGAACGGTCGAGAGCGGTCTCTCAAAGATGATCGTCATCGGGATGGGAAAACAGCGCGGCGCGCAGATCGCCCACCAGTGGGCTATCGACTGGTCGTTCAGGCGCATGATCCCCGAGATCGCCGAGCAACTGCTCGAATCGCTCCCGATCGTCGGGGGCGTCGCCATCGTCGAGGACCAACAAGACGAGACGGCGCACGTCGAAGGAGTTCCCCCGAGCGGCTTCCTCGACCGGGAGGAGGAACTGCTGGAACTCGCCCACGAGACGATGCCCACGCTCCCGTTTGACGAGCTGGACGTGGTCGTCTTCGACCGACAGGGGAAGGACATCAGCGGGCAGGGGATGGACACGAACGTCATCGGTCGGCGTCCGTTCGCCATCAACGAGCCCGAACCCGACAGCCCGGACATCAAGCGCATCTACACCCGAGGGCTGACGGAGACCACCCACGGTAACGCGATGGGCGTCGGGTCCGCCGACGTGATCCACCGAGACGTCGTCGGCGAACTCGACGCCCCGACGACGCTCATCAACGCGATCACGGCGAGCACCATCCGCGGGGTGAAGCTCCCGCCGGTTGTCGAGACGGACCGCGCCGGCCTCGCCGCCGCCCTGTCGACTATCGGCGTCGTCGAACCGGACACGGTCCGCGTCCTCCGCGCGGCGGACACCATGCACCTCCGCCGGCTCTACGCGTCGACGGCGCTCGTCGAGGAAGCGCGCGAGCGCGACGACCTGCGCGTCGTCGAGGAACCCGCCCCGATCGAGTTCGAGGGCGGGCGGTTCGCGGCGCCGTCACCGCACGAATAGGCCGCCGCGGACGCGATCGCCGCCGGCTCGCCGCGGGCGGGGCGCGGTCGACGCGCACTCAAATCACACTCAAATTTTATTACAGACGGTACTATAGGTTAGCCACGGTAGCCCGACCGGAACGGACGCGGAACCGCCTCGATAACATCGGGGGCAGCGTCCGGAGGCGGCGGGGAGGGCGCCGACCGTATCCCACTCGGAGATCCAGTTATGACATACAACGCAGGTATCATCGGAACGGGCGGCATCGCGGGAATGGGTATCCTCGGAATGCACGACGAGGAGGCCATCGGAAGCGAAAAGATCGACGCGAGTCACGCCGGCGGCTACGCCAGCACCGATCAGATAGAACTCGTCGCCGTCGCGGACGTCGACGAGGACAACCTCGAGACGTTCGGCGACGCCTGGGGCATCCCGTCGGATCGCCAGTACCTCGGTCACGAGTCGATGCTCGCTCGGGAAGACCTCGACGTCGTTTCGGTCTGCACGCCGTCGTTCCTCCACCACCGGCACACCGTCGACGCCGCCCGATCCCCCGCCGCGCCCGACGTCATCTGGTGCGAGAAACCCATCGCGTCGCGGGTCACCGCCGCCGAGGAGATGGTCGAGGCGTGCGACGAGACCGGGACGGAACTCGTCGTCAACCACTCGTTCCGGTTCACCGACAAGCTCCAGCGACTCCGCGATCTCATCCACGAACGGAATCTGCTGGGCGAGGTCAAGTCGGTAAGCACCCAGTACCGGATGGAACTGATGCGGAACTCCACGCACGTTCTGGATACACTGGTGTACCTCCTCGATGCGCGCGCAGACCGGATCAGCGGCTACGTCACCGGCGAGAACGAGGCCGTCGACTCGCTCGGCGCGAGTCGGGACGTCGACGACGCCGGCGGCGGCGGACACGTCGTCATGGACAACGGCTCCTTCGTCACTGTCGACTGTACCATCCCGCGGGACGTCTCGTCGATGATGCTCAGCTTCGTCGGCACGGAGGGGAAGCTGTACCTGAACAACGACGACGGCGAGTGGCGGTACTGGTCGCTCGAAGGCGGCGAGCACGTCGAGAAGCCGCTTCCGGGCATCGAAGGGGCGTGGACGTGGGAAGACGACTACGAGCGGTCGTTCGCGAACGCGGCCGCCCACGTCCGAGACCTGCTGAACGGCGAGAGCGAGAACTACTCGCCGGGCGTCGAGGCCGCCCGGTCGCTGGAAATCATCGTCGGCTTCTACCTCTCACACTACACCGGTTCGACGGTAGACGTCCCGCTCGAACTGCCGCTCCGAGAAGTGCCGATCACGTCCTGGTGAACGGGACCGCGCTTCGCGGCGAATCGCGGCGCAACGCATCCCACGCCTCGTCCGGGAGTAGACCGCGACAGACGTTCGGAAACGGGAGCTTTCCGGGTTCCGGGCGCAGTCGTCTCCTGACGCGGCTCGCGTCCAGTTATTCCAAATCACTATTCGAGCTTGCTGGAGGGAGCTTTATTACTATTGGACGGATCGTGTCGCGCATGAGCGACCGACAGAACCCCAACGTCGTCAAAACGGCGCAAACGACCCTCGCGCTCCTCGAAGAGCTGAAGCGGCGGAACGAAGCGACGGTGACGGAGTTGACCGACGCGTTCGACCTCTCGAAGAGCAGCATCCACAACTATCTTACCACCCTGGAGCGGGATGGCTACGTCGTCAAGGACGGGAACTCCTACCGGATCGGGCTGCGGTTCCTCGACCTCGGCGGGCGCGCGAGGCAGAGAGAGCGGATATACGACATCGCGCGGGACGAAGTGACCGCGCTCGCCGAGGAGACGGGCGAGCTATCGAACCTTCTCGTCGAAGAACACGGCAAGGGAGTGTACCTCCACCGTGCGCACGGGGCGGACGCCGTCAAGACGGACTCGTACATCGGACAGCGCGTCCACCTCCACAACACGGCGCTCGGAAAGGCGATTCTCGCGTACCTCCCCCGTCACCGAGTGAACGAGATCATCGACCGGCACGGACTTCCGGCGACGACCGAGAACACGATCACCGACAGGGGCGAGCTCTTAGACCACCTCGAAGAGGTGCGCGAGGAGGGCGTCGCCTTCGACGACGAGGCCCGCGTGAAAGGGCTCCGTTGTGTCGCCGTCCCTATCGTCAACAACGACGACACGATTGAGGGTGCCATCAGCGTATCGGGCCCGACCAGCCGGTTCCGGAGACAGCGCTTCCGCGAGGAGTTCCCGACCAAGCTCAAACGAGTCGCGAACGTCATCGAGCTGAACATCACGTACACGGGGCGGTGAGCGGAGGTGGCGGAGTTGACGTTCTCCACTTTGCAAACGACTAGGTTCACTAGTTCTGGACTAGTTGCCAGCATAATACGATACGGAATGACGGGATAGGCTGAATTACCATCCGTGGCCTTTTAGCTCGTAATCGTGAGATACTGTTCTTCCACGCTGGACGATCACTCAGTATCGGTTCCATGTCCTCGATCGCCGAATTTCCCCGTTCGCAACTAAACGCGGGGAACGTGGTTGTTTGTTTTCACAGCAATCTCGATTTTCTCGACTGACGAAAGAAATAGGCGGGAAGACCTTCGGAGAGCCGTAATGCAGGATCGCACGGTCGGATCTCCGTCCGTCGACGGGACGTGGTCGCCGAGAGAGCGATTCGGTGCCGCCGGACCCCCACTACTATTACAGAACTAGAAACGTAATCATACTCTTCGCGTTTTACGTCCATCTCCTCCGAGAGTAACTGGGTGACTTAATTGGCAACCGGACTCCCCGGGGCCATCTACAAACTCAGAAGAGATAACGTAGTGTCGTTATATTCGTTATACTAGCGTATATTATTGGAGAATCGGAGTCGAGACCTCTCTACCGCCTCCCCGAGCACGGCGTGCTCCCTCCGCGGAACTTCGAACCGCTTTCGGCCGCGTACTGCCGGTCTCACGATATGCGGTTTGATCGCGTTCAGTGATCCCGAACGGACGTCATGCGGGCGAAACGAGCGAAAATCCGCTTTTCGGGGCGTTCGAGGCCGGAGATCCGTCAACTCCAACGACAACCATCGTCGATAGAGCTGGGCTACCGCGTGCTGAACCGAAATCTGTGACGCTCGGGTGTGAAATAGTAGGAACGAATCCGACTGAGAGGCGTCCCGAAGGGACTGGAACGGAGCGTCGTTGCGACCGATGGCTCGTGGATCGTCTGCACGTCGGCCGAACGTTAGTACAATTATTTCCGTAATACTACGTCAGAATATACTGATCTTTCGGTCGGTCAGACAGTCTGGTGGACGGGTCCAAGTACTCGATGAGCCCATCCTCTCGAAGCGGTCGATCCGGTCACGAGGGACCTATCGCACACATGATAAGTGAGTTTCGACGCCCTCCGCGGATGCTGCGCCTTCGGTTGGCCGGGGCCCCTCACCCGCGAGAACGCGTGCGTCCTTCGCGCGGACGGACACTCCAGCCCCGGTCTCCGAAAGTGATACGACGGGGGGACCGCGTTCGATACGCCGCCTGCGCAGCCGGCGCACGCGGTCCGCCGCGCTCTCGCCGAGTCTCCCAGAAACGGCTCGCGCCGCGTCAGGCCGACCACTCTGCGCTCAGCGGGATGACGAAGCCTCCGCCCTCCACGAGAACGTGTTCGTAGCCCCCGCCCGGGTCGGTGGCGTCGGTGAACTCCTTCACCGTCGTCTGATCGCCGAGATCGATCGTCAAGCTGTCGCCGTCGCCTTTCGCGCCCCTGATTTCGTAGGCTCCGTTTTGCATGTCGACGGCGTCGGCGTAGATCCATTCGCCGACGACCCTCTCTGCGACCCGCTCGCCGTCCTCTTCGGGTACGCCTGCCACGCGACGACGCTGCTCGTCGACCGCTACAGCGGCGACTGGCCGGGGTACGCCGTCGAATACCTCCGCGAACGGTACCCGGGGGCGACGGTCGCGTACCTCCCCGGGTGCGGCGGCGACCAGAACCCGTACCCCCGGCGCTCTCTCGAACTGGCGAAACAGCACGGACGGACGATGGCGAACGCGGTCACGGCGGCGGTCGAGGCGGCGAGACGGCCGGTTCGCGGTCCCCTTCGGTTAGTCTACGAAGAGCCGACGCTTCGCTTCGACGGTCCGCCGACGGACGACGAACTGGCGCGGATGCGCGACTCCGACGATCCGTTCTGGTCGCGGCACGGGGAGCTCTTGGCCGAGGAACGGGAACGGACCGGCGACATCCGAACCGAGTACCCGTATCCGATGCAGGCCGTCGGCTTCGGGACCGACCTCACGATGCTCGCGCTCGCGGGCGAGGCGGTCGTCGACTACGCCCTCCTGCTCAAAGACCGGTTCGACGGGCCGCTCTGGGTGGCCGCGTACGCGAACGACGGGTTCACCTACGTCCCGACTGCGCGCGTGCTCTCGCAGGGCGGCTACGAGGGCGGCGAAGTGACGAAGTTCAGACGGTACCCGGGCCGCCTCGACCCCTCGGTCGAAGCCCGGGTGTTACGAAACGCGGAGGCGCTGATCGAACGGGTCCGCTGAGCCTCCGACGGGAGTATCGAGAACGATTCGGACCGTTCCAAACGTAATTGATTGGATCGCTAAAATGGCCGAGGAAACTTCGACGAAAATACACGCCATCAACGTCGGATGTAGCGTTGGATTATCACCTTATTTCGGAATCAACAGTAGAGAATGGACGATTACGGCCCGAAAATCGGACCGCCGATCGTCGGTGGGGTCGGCTGATACGAACAAATATGTCGGTTTTCGATCCTCGCTTCGGTTCGCGGACCAAGCGTTCCGCTTCGGTGCGAAATTCGAGAACCAGGGGAACGAGTACGACGCGGCCGCCGAAGAGTGCCGTCGGTACGCCGACCTTTACAAGCGTTCGGAGTGACGTTCGTGTCGGATCGGGTCGGATTCGATCTCCTGTGTCACAATCACGCTTTCGAATTCCGGGAAGTCGGTGGTACGACCGCCTTCCGTCGGCTGGCGGAACGCACCGACGAGGCGGTCGGTTTCGAGTCGGACATCGGGCTCGCGACGAAAGCCGGTCGAGACCCGGTTTCCCTCCTCTGCGAGTACGGCGATCGGATTCCCGCCGTCCACGTCACCGACACCTTCGTCGACTCGCCCGAACGCGATCTCGTCGAACTCGGCGAGGGCGATGTCGCCCTCGCGCGCTGCGTCGAGGCCGCCCGCGACGCCGGAGTCGAGTGGTTCGTGTTCGAACACGGGCAGTCGACCGACCAGCTCGGGAGCCTTTGACGCGGCGGAGAGCGACTCTCCGCGCTCCTCAACGCGGAACCTGGAGCGCGTATATCCGCACACGACGGCCGCCGCACCGTCGGTCCGAGTCGCCCCCGCCGGACGACTCGGGTAGTCTGCGGGGGCGCGACAGAGCCGGAGATGCTCCGACTCGAATGACTTATTGAGGTTGCCGCTATCCGTTGGGGCGACGCCAGCATGACGAAGGAGCGAGCCATATACGACGAGATCGGTGTCCCGAGAGTCATCAACGCGGCCGGAACGAAAACCCGCATCGGCGGGAGTCTGATACGCCCGGAGGCGGTCGAAGCGATGCGGGACGCGGCCGGGGCGTTCGCCCGCATCTCGGATCTGCAGGCGAGGGCCGGCGAACTCATCCGGGCGTGTACGAACGCCGAAGCGGGGTACGTGGCGAGCGGCGCGGCGGCGGCCATGCTGCTCGGCGCCGCGGCGTGTATCGCGCGCGACGACCCGGGCGTCATGGCGCGGTTGCCCGACACGGAGGGCGTCGCGGACGAGATCGTCATGCCGCGAACGCACCGGACGGGGTACGACCACGCGCTCCGAACCGCCGGGGCGACCATCGTGGACGTCGGGACGAACGATCGACACCTCGGCACGGGATCGGAGAACGTCGAACCGTGGGAGATCGAAGCCGCGATCACGGACGACACGGCGGCCGTCGCCTACGTCCAGAAGGAGTACACGTCCCCGCCGCTCGGCTCCGTGGTCGAGGTCGCACACCGCCACGACGTGCCCGTCATCGTCGACGCCGCCGCCGAACTGCCACCGAAACGGAACCTGTCGCGGTTCGTCGACGCGGGCGCCGACCTCGTCGTCTTCAGCGGCGGGAAGGCGATTCGCGGCCCGCAGTCGACCGGCATCCTCGCCGGACGCGCAGACCTCGTCGAGTCGGCGGCGCTCCAGCACCTCGACATGCACGCCGCGGCCCCCGTCTGGGATCCCCCGCGCGAACTCGTCGACGTCGATTCGCTCGACGGCGTTCCGAGGCAGGGGATCGGTCGGCCGCTGAAAGTCGGCAAGGAGGAGCTCGTCGGGCTCATCCGCGCGCTCGAACGCTTCCTCGAAGAGGACGCGGACGCGCTCCGGCGCGAGTGGACGGAGCGCGTCGAGGCCATGGCGACCCGCGCCGCCGACCTCGAAGGCGTGACGCACGCGATCACCGGCGGCGGCAAGGTCGCCGCGGCGCCCGAACTCCGGCTCACGCTCGACGAGGCTGCCGGGGCCACAGCGGCCGAGCTCGTTCTCGCCCTCCGCCGCGAGAACCCGCGCGTCTTCGTCGGCGCCGACGCCCTCGACGAGGCGACGCTCACCCTCAATCCGATGTGCCTCTCCGACGACGAGGCCGACTACGTCCTCGACCGCATCGAGGCCAACCTCTGATCGCCCGTCGCCGACGCCTTCGCGGAAACGCGAGACAGGCGGACGATCCGCGCGGAGCTCCCGGTGCCGGATCAATACTTATCACGCAGGAGCGGGAGGTACGAGTATGCGAACCGTCGCCATAGTCGGTCGCGGTCGGGCGATCCGCCGCAACGCGGAGCGGTACGAGTGCATCGACGACGTGGCGGTTGGCGGCCTCGTGACTGACGCGCCGACCGAGATTCCGGAGGGCATCGACGCGCCCGCGTACGGAACGCTCGACGAGTCCCTCCGGGAACTCCCCGTAGACGCCGTGGACGTCTGCGGCCCCGCGGCCGAACACCGTTCGACGGTCCGAACCGCGCTCGAAGCGGGTCTGTCGGTCCGCTGCGATCCGCCGCTCGCGTACGCGCGGGAGGACCTCGATTCGCTCGTTTCGACCGCCGACGCCTCGGACGGACGACTGGTAGCGGCGTCGGTCAATCGGTTCTCCCGGCTGTACGGTCGGATGCGCGACCACGCGGAGGGCGGGGGAATCGGGTCGCTCGGAGTCGCCCGGATAAAGCGCACCGCGCCGTCGCCCGACCAGGGCTGGAACGCGTGGTACGTCGCGCTTCGGGCCGCGGAGACGCCGGGTACCGTCCTCGGAGCAGTCGCCGCGCACGACTTCGACGTGCTCCGGTGGCTGTTCGGGCCCATCGACCGCGTGTTCGCGCGCGCCGCCGAAGGGGGCGCCTACGACCACGTACACGTCCTCCTGCGGTTCGAGAACGGCGCGAAGGGGCAGGTCGAAGTCACGTGGTCCGACGCGGCGGTCCCTCCCCGGGTCGAGATCGAACTCGCCGGCGATCACGGCGTCGTTCGGTTCACCGAGGAGGACGCGGTCTCCGTTCGATCCTCCGGGGGCGAGACGATCGACCCGGCCGCTCGCGACGACGATTGTTACGCACGGATGCTCCGGGCGTTCGTCAACCGTTCGGACCGCGCGGCGGACGGAGCTGCGGACGTCTCGGCCGCCGCGGCGGCGACGCGCGCGGTGCTGGCGACCCGTAGATCGATCGCGGAGGGCCGCCCCGTCAGCATCGACGAGGTGAGCGCATGACGACCAGGATCGGGATCTGCTCGACCGCACACGTCAACGCCGAAGTGTACGCGGCGTTACTGGCGAAGATGCCCGGCGTCGAACTCGTCGGACTGAGCGACGAGAATCCGGAGCGGGCGCGGTATCGGGCGAACGCGGTCGGAACGGTGCCCCTCTCGCGCCGGGAGCTCGTGCGGTCCGCGGACGGCGTCCTGGTCTGTTCGTCGACGGCGGCCCACGGCGAGTTGTTCGACCTCGCGCTGACGAACGACGTCGCCGTCCTCTGTGAGAAGCCGCTCGCAACCTCGCTCGCGGAGGCGCGCGAACTCCGCGATCGATGCGAGCGGGAGGGTCTCGTCGCCGGCATGGCGATGCCGCTCAAGTTCAGCCGTCCGATTCGGGCGGCCAAGCGCGCCTACGAGCGAGGCGACCTCGGGACGCTCCTGGCGATCTCCGGGACGAACCGAGGGCGGATGCCCGGCGGGTGGTTCACCGACCCGGACCTCGCCGGCGGCGGCGCGGTCATGGACCACACCGATCACATCGTCGACGTCGTCCACTGGATCACGGGCGAGCGGGTCACCGAGGTGTACGCGGAGATCGGAACGCGCTTTTACGACGTTCCGGTCGAAGACGTGAATCTCCTGTCGATGGAACTCTCCGACGGGACGAGCTTCGTCCTCGACGGCTCGTGGAGTACCCCGATGGAGAACACCTTCTGGGGGGACGCGACGCTGGAACTGATCGGCAGCGACGACGTCGTCACCGCCGACTGCTTCGGCCAGTCGTACACCTGCGTCCGCGACACCGGGCGCGACAAGGGCGTCGAGTCGGTCTTCTGGGGCGCGGATCCCAACAACGCGCTCCTCAGAGACTTCATCGGTGCGCTCGAAACGGGCCGCGAACCGATGACGCCGCTGTCGGACGGGGTGAAAACCGTCCGGGTCATGGAGGCGGCGTACGAATCGGCGGCGCGCGACGAGCCAGTCGAGATTTCGTACTGACGCCGGGGTCCACGATCCGGCTACGGCGTTCGTTCGGGGCGGCGCAGTCGCTCGGCCGTGGACTCCACCGCGACCGGTTCGCCGCGCTCCGCGGACTCGTAGGCGGCTTCGACGACGGCCACGTCGTCGAGCGCGTCCGCACCGGTCTTAAGCGGCGGGCGACCCTCGGCGACGGCGTCGACGAAGTCGCGAACCAGCCCTTCGTCGGGGTTCGACCCCCAGTAGACGGAGCGGATGCCTGCGTCGCCGGTGTCGCGCGTCTGTTTGATCGTCTGTCCGAAACAGTTGACGGAGACGACGCCGTCAGTTCCGACCAGCCGGAGCGTGGCGTCCCCCCACGTCTCCCATCGATCCGGCTTGCTCCACGAGCCGTCGAGGACGAAGCTCGTCCCGTCGGAGAGTTCCATCGACAGGAGGTTACAGTCCTCGACCGGGACGTCGTGAAAGCGGGTGTCGATCTCCGCGTACACCTCGCGAACGTCCTCCCCGGTCAACCAGCGCACGGCGTCGACGATGTGCACGGTGTGGTCCACGACGGCGCCGCCGCCCGCCCTCTCCGGGTCGGTGAACCACTCGCCGGGCATGCGGCCGCGGTTCGTTCCGCTGAGGAATCGGACGTCGCCGAGCGCCCCGTCGTCGAGCGCGGCCTTGGCGTTCCGAACGGGTTGGCAGAACCGGAGCGGCATCGCGACGCCGAGGTGAACGCCGGCGCTCTCGCACACCTCCACCATGGCGCGCGCCTCTGTCACCGAGGGCGCGAGGGGTTTCTCGCAGAGAACGTCGACGCCCGCGGCGGCGGCGCGCTCGACCCAGTCGCCGTGATCGGCGTTGGTCGAGCAGACGACGACGCCGTCGACGCGGGCGAGGAGTTCGTCGGGCGCGTAGAAGTCGGTTCCGTACTCGTCCGTCTTCTCCTTCGTCCGCTCCACCTCGTCCCCCTCGGCTGTCACGCCGACGAATTCGGCCCCCTCAAGGCCGTCGAGGCAGGCGGCGTAGGAGTCCGCGTGGAGGTGCGCCGCCGAGCAGATCCCGATGCGCGCGCTCACGCGCCCACCTCCGACAGGTAAACCGGTTCGCCCGACTCGGCCGACTCGACGGCCGCGACCGCGATGCGGATCGCCTCGTACGCGTCCTCCGGCGTGATATCGGGATCCGCGCCCCCCTCGACGCAGGCGATGAAGTGGTCGAGTTCCCGGGTGTACGGGTCGGTCGCGAGCGGACTCCGCGGGATGTGCGCCTCGCCGGCGCCGCCGGGGACGCGCAGCGAGTCGTCCTCCCGGGTGTCGAATTCGAGCGAGCCCTCGTCGCCCGCGAACTCGTACGCGGTCGTGAACGGCGTGTCCTCGGGGTAGGCCCACGACGCCTCGACGTGGCCGATCGGCCCGTCTTCGAAGCGGAGCAGGACGACCGCGTGCTGTTTCAGGAGTCCGTTCTCCCACTCGGCCGAGCGCGTGAACACGCGCTCGACGTCGCCCGCGACCCAGCGCAGGAAGTCGAAATCGTGAATCGCCATGTCGAAGAGGACGCCGCCGCTGCGCTCCTTGTCGCTGTACCAGTTGTCGCTGCCGTGCGCCGGCGGCGACGAGAGGCGCTCGGCCCGCAGCGTCCCCGGCGCTCCGATCTCGCCCGCGTCGATGCGCCGTTTCGCCTCCGCGTACTCCGGGAAGTAGCGGAGCACGTGCCCCGTCATGAACGTCACGCCGGTTCGCTCGGTCGCGTCGATCACGGCGGCTGCCTCTTCGAGCGTCCGCGCCATGGGCTTCTCGCAGAACACGTCGAGCCCCCGCTCCGCGGCCGCTTCGACGAGCGGCCGGTGGCTCGGCGTCGGCGTGCACACGTCGACGACCGAGACGTCGGCGGCGTCCATCATCTCTTCGGCGTCCGCGTACACGTCCGCTTCCGGGACGTGCTCTTCGACGAACGCGTCCCGGCTCTCGTCGAGCGACGCGACCGCCGTCACCTCCGCGTCCGGTATGTGCTGATAGCTGTTAGCGTGTGTCGCGGCCATGAAGCCACTCCCCACTAAGCCGACTTGCTGCATCGAATCACCGTGTGGAAGGAATCGTAATAAATCTTTGTTCGGATCGACGAGCGACGCGGCGGGGTCGTCGGCCCTCGCGGAGTCAGATGTTGGACCACGTCGTGGAATTCCTCCCCGAGGCGAAGCCGAGCCCGGCGAACCGACCGTCCTCGTTGATGACGGAGCGGACGATTCCCGGATCTTCTACCAGGTGACACTCCAGGTAGCTCCCCCGCGCGCGACCGCCGCCGGTGCGCGCGATGTCGAGCACCTCGAGGAACTCCCACTCGCGGAGGAGGTCGTGCACGCGGCGCTTCGAGAGCACTTCGAGCGCGGCGTCGGCGCAGATCTGCTCGTACGCCTCGTAGATCTCCTTCGTTCTGAACGCGCGCGACTTCTCGGTCAGCGCGAGCGAGACGACGGCCAGCAGCACGGCCTTCTGCTGATTGGTCGCCCCGACGAGGAGTTCGTGGAACCGGTCCCTTTCGGCCCGCTCGCTCGCTTCGCGAACGTGCTCCACCTCTACGGTCCTCGCCCCGGCGCTGCGCGCGATTTCCCCCGCGTGGCGGAGCAGGTCGATGGCTTTCCGGGCGTCGCCGTGCTCCTCGGCCGCGAGCTTTGCGCACTCGCCGACGACGCTGCCGCTGAGGGCGTTCTCACGGAACGCGTCGACGCGGTTGCGCATGATTTCGCTCAGCTCGTCCACGTCGTACGGTTTGAAGACGATCTCGCGCTCCCGAAGGCTGCTCTTGACGCGCTCCCGCAGGCGGTCCCTGTACCCGATCTTGTTGCTGATGCCGACGATACCGACGGAACACCGGTCGAGCTTCCCGGCTTCGGTCGCCCGCGAAAGTTGCATGAGGACGTCGTCGGCGTCGAGGCGGTCGATCTCGTCGAGGACGACGAGCGCGACGTCGTAGCTCGAATCGAGAACGGTCCACAGGCGCTCGTAGTACCGCGACCGGCCCAGACCGGTGTCCGGAACGTCGATCCCCGTCTCGTCCGGATCGTTCAACCCCTTCGCGAGGGCCCGCACCGCTCGGGTTTCGGTGTCCTCCTGCGAGCAATCGACGACGATCCGGCCGATCTCGACGCCGTTTTCGGCCGCGACCTGCTGACAGCGGCGCGTCGCGTACTTCGCGCACAGCGACTTTCCAGTTCCCGTCTTCCCGTAGAGGAAGACGTTGTTCGGCGAGCCCCCGGAGAGAGCGGGGTTGAGCGCCGCGGCCAGTCGGCGGATCTCTTCGTTCCGTCCGACGATACGAGTCGATCGGGGGACGTACCCGGTGTCGAGGAGATCCTCCCGCGAGAAGATGCTGTTGCGGACAGTGAAGACGTCCTCGATCGCGTCCGCGTTTTCGATCCGTCCGTCCCGGCGTGCCATGGAATACCGTACCCGAACGACCGTCTTAAACTCTCGGGTCGGTTCCGGCGATCGGTGCGACCCGTTCGCAATCGCGAAACGCCCCCGTCGTTCCCCGACCCCCCTCGTTTCACCTGTATCTGTTTACACCCCTACTCCTGTAATCGGGCGAGAGACGCTCGCGAGCGTCCCCGATCTCGCGGATCGGGCTCGGTACTCTTCGCGAATCGGGCTCGGTGCTCTTCGCGGATCGGTCCAGAAAGCGGCGCGTGACCGCGCGACGGCGCGTCGATCTCGGGGGCGCGAGAAACGGTCGGTGACCGGCGGCCGCGCGTTATCCGAGGTACTCCTCGGCCGCGCGGTGGAGCGGGACGAACCCTTCGGCGTACTCGACGCCCCGCGTTCGTCCGAGCGTGCGAGCCTCCGCGCGGACGCCCTCGACGAGTCCGTCGAACTCGGCGTCGATGCCCCCGTGTTCCTCCAGCCACTCCACCTGCGATTCGTGTCGAAGGATCGCCTCTTCCTTCGTCTCCTGGTGCTCGCTGACGTCGACGTACACTTCGGGCTCGAACGACGAGGTCGGCTTTCCGAAGTAGTACACGTTCTCCGGCTCCCACGGTTCGTGGTCGGTTTCGGCGAGCGGCAGCGAGGTCATGTAGTAGGCGTCGGTGACCAGCCGGGACGTCACTCGGTGGTCGGGGTGCATGTCGTCGCGGTAGTGGGTGAGAACGAGGTCGGGTCGAAGCTCGCGGACGAGGTCGACGATCCGGAGGCGGCGTTCGAGCGAGTACGTGATCCGGCCGTCCTTGAAGTCGAGGAACTCGGTGGCAGCGCCGAGAGTCTCCGCGGCCGCCTCGGCTTCGGCCTCTCTCGTCGCCGCGAGTTCGTCCTCGGAGACGTCGAACCCGCCGTACTCGCCCCGGGTCATGTAGACGATCGTCACGTCGTCGCCGCGGTCGGCGTGTTTCGCGAGCGTTCCGCCGCAGAAGATGTCCGCGTCGTCCGGGTGAGCGACTATGGCTACCAGATCCATACGCTTGGATCCGAGATTCGAGTAATAAATCTTGTGCCGGCGCGGCGCGCGCCGATCCGGGACCGGCCCCTCCGGGATTCGCCGCTCCGTCGCGAACCGGCGCTCTCCTCGATCTCCGCGCGGAACGGAGTCGACGGCGACGATACACTTATTACTCACATGGCAAATCCTCGAAACGCCATGCAAGCAGTGGTTACGGACGGCGAGGGAAACGTGTGGGACGAGGATCGCCCGCGGCCCGAACCCGAGCGGGGCGAGGCGCTGGTTCGCGTTCGCGCGGTGGGTATCTGCGGAAGCGACGTCGGACTCATCGAGGGTGAGGGGCCGCCCTGGACGAGCTACCCGCTCGTTCCCGGACACGAGGTGTGCGCCGAGGTCGTCGAGGTCGGGGAGGGCGTCGACTCGCTCGACGTGGGCGACCGCGTCGCGCTCCACGGGTTCATCTACTGCGGCACCTGCGAGGCGTGCCGCGCAGGGCGGTACTACCAGTGCGACGACCTCGAGGAGGTCGGCTTCACCGTCGACGGCGGCTACCGCGAGTACGCCGCGCTCCCCGCGTACACGCTCACGCCGCTGCCGGACGACGTGTCCGATCTCGAAGCGACCCAGATCGACTCCGCGGCGTGCACGCTTCACGGGGTGCAGCGCGTGTCGACGTCGTTCGACGATACGGCCGCCGTTCTGGGGCCGGGGTCGCTCGGACTGTACGGCGTCCAGCTGCTCCGGGCGCGGGGCGTGAAGGACGTCGCGCTCACGGGTACCCGCGACGAGCGTCTCGCCGTCGGCGAGGACCACGGCGCGACGCTCACGATCAACGTCCGAAAGGAGGATCCGGTCGAGCGGCTCGTGGCCTACACCGACGGGGAGGGCGTCGACCTCTGCGTCGAAGCCGCGGGCGCCGGAGAGGTCGTCGACACGTGCCTCAAGGTCACGAAAAAGCGCGGGAGCGTCGTTCTCACCGGCGTGTTCGGCGATCGGAAGGAGATCGACCCGAACGACATCGTGTCGAAGGAGCTGAAGGTGGTCGGCGGGGTCACGGCCTCGCACGCCGTCGGAGAGGTCGTCGAACTCTTCCGGCGCGGCGACCTCTCCATCGACGGCATCGTCACCCACGAGTTCCCCCTCGACCGCTACGACGAGGCGCTCGAAGCCGTGCGAGAGCGGCGGGACGGCGTCATCAAGGCCGTCCTGCGCCCCTGATCGATGACGCGCGCGTCGCTGGCGGGCGAGTCCCGGAGCACGATCTCGTTCGAGGTGAAGGATCCTCACCCCTCGACAGCGGCGATAACCTCGATCTCGACGTGGATGTCGACGGGGAGTTCGACGACCTGAACCGCGCTTCGCGCGGGGTACGGGTCGCTCACGTACGCTGCGTATACCTCGTTGACGGCGTCGTAGTGATCCATGTCGGTGAGGAACACCGTCGCCTTGACGGCGTTGTCGATCGAGGTGCCGGCCGCGGCGAGGATCGTGGCGACGTTTTCGAGCGTCCGCCGCGTCTGCTCTCTGACGTCCTCGCTCGCGATCTCGCCGGTGTCGGGGTCGATGGGTCCCTGCCCGGACACGTACACGGTGTCGCCGTGGCGGACGGCTTGCGAGAACGGGCCGATGCTCGGAGGCGCGTCGTCGGTGCTGATCTCTTGCATAGCGGCTTGCTCTGCTCTCGGATCCGGCAAAAGTCTTTCTCGGCGGCGCTGTCGCCCGGTCAGCTCGGGAGGCGATCCGAAGCTCGTCGGCGCAATCCGCGCCGACGAGCGAATCCAACTGTCGCGCGGTCGCCGTCGGTGTTGCGCGGTCACCGTCGGTGTCGAGCGGTCGCCGTCACGCGAAAATCCGACGGAGGTTCGCCAGCAGCTGCGGCGGCATCTGATCGGGGTACGTCTCGTACGGCGGGACTTCGGCCGTTATCCACCCGTCGTAGCCGACGTCGGCCAGGGCTCGGGTGATTTCCCCCCACGCGAGGTTCCCCTGGAGGGGGTAGGTGAACCCCTCGATGGTGTCGACGTCGGTCCGGTAGTCCTTGACGTGAATCCGCGCGACGCGGTCGCCCAGGATGCGGATCCACTGCTCGGGCCGTCCGAACCGCCTGACGTTACCCGCGTCGAAGTACGCGCCCACGGGACCGGCCTCGGCGGCGGCGTCGACGAACGACGCGAACTCCAGCGGCGAGAGGAGGAAGTCGTTCCACACGTTCTCAACCGCGATCGTGACGCCGTACTCCGAACCGCGCCTCGCGAGCGTCCTGACGGCCTCCAGCCCCCGATCGTACGCCTCGTCGTACGGGGTGTCGCCGTCGACGACCCCCGGAACGATGAGAACGGCCTCCGCGCCGACCCTCGCGGCGACCTCGATCATCCGCTCGCCGATCTCGACGCCGCGGTCGCGCGTTTTCCCGTCCGGACTCGACAGGGGAAACTCCCAGTGGAGCGTCGTGGAGACGGCGGGAACCCCGACTCCCGCCCGGTTCGCTTCCGCCGCGAAAGCGGCCACGCGGTCGTCGTCCCACAGCGGCCCGTCGGCGGTCACGTTCGGTTCGACGCCGTCGTACCCGGCGTCCGCGAGGAACGACAGGTTCTCGAGGAGGTCCTCGTACGGGAAGCCTACCTGGTTGAGAGCGAACTTCATGGTGTCACCGGTTTCAGCGTAAACGGAAATACCTTCGGACGCGATCGGGGGCACTGTTCAGAGACGGACGTTACCGCCGGCGGTTTCGTGGAGTCGCTCAGCCGTCAGCCCTGTGGATTGAAAGGGCGAGGGCGGGTCGGCGACCCCCGGCGACGCAAGCACGTGAGCGACCGCCGGGAGCGACCGCGCGCAGCGAGCCGCGGGAGTCGACCCGCCCGAGGGCTTTCTGGTAGTCCCCGATGGAGCTCCTCGCGGTAACTGCGTATCTGAACACTACCCGGCGTTAGCACCCGTGCATTTATTATTACCAATTACGATGCGCTACGGTAGTGAGTCCGCGATGGGTAAACTAGAGATCCGTCACCTTCGAAAGGTCTTCGAGGACGACAGCCGGCCGATCGTCGCGGTGGACGACCTCGACATCGACGTCGACGACGGGGAGTTTCTCGTCCTCGTCGGTCCGTCGGGCTGCGGGAAGTCGACGACGCTCCGGTGCGTTGCGGGGCTAGAGACGGTGAGCGAGGGAGAGATTCTCCTCGACGACGAACCGATCACGAACCAGCCGCCGACGGAGCGCGACATCGCCATGGTGTTCCAGAACTACGCGCTGTATCCGCACATGACCGCCCGGGACAACATGGCGTTCGGCCTGAAGATGTCCACCGACCTCTCGAAGGAGGAGATCGCAGAGCGCGTCGAACGGACGGCGAGGATGATGGACATCCAGGACCTCCTCGACAAAAAGCCGGGCGACCTGTCGGGGGGGCAGCAGCAGCGCGTCGCGCTCGGGCGCGCCATCGTCCGCGAGCCCGAGGTGTTTCTAATGGACGAGCCGCTGTCGAACCTCGACGCGAAGCTCCGGACGACGATGCGGACCGAGTTACAGAACCTCCAGCAGGAGCTCGACATCACGACGATCTACGTGACGCACGACCAGACCGAGGCGATGACGATGGGCGACCGCATCGCCATCCTCAACGACGGCGAGCTCCAGCAGCTGGGGACGCCGCTCGAATGCTACTACGAGCCCGCGAACAGGTTCGTCGCGGGATTCATCGGCTCGCCGTCGATGAACTTCTTCGACGTCGAGCACGCCGACGGGGCGCTCGTGCACGAGGCGTTCCGGTACGATCTCAGCGCCGAAATCCGCGACGAGTTGTCGGTCGCCGACGGTCCGTTGACGATGGGGATCCGTCCGGAAGACGTCGAACTGGCGAGCCCCGACGATGCGAACAGCGTCACCGTTCAGGTGACGGTGACCGAACCGATGGGCGACGTGACGTACGCCTACGTCGAACTCGGCGGCGAAACGTGTACGCTCTGCCTCAGCGGCGAACGGATAATCCAGCCAGGAGCCACCGTCGATATCGCGATGCCGGAGAACAGGATTCACCTCTTCGACGCCGAGACCGGCGACGCGCTGAAGACGCGGAGCGCGACGCGGACGGAGGATCACGGTGTCCGCGCCTGAGTCGGTGCCCGCGTCCGATCGTCCGCTACGTCCCTCTCGCGGGGTCGGTCCTTCGGTCGGCACTCCCGGACGAATTCCTCATGGTGGATGGACTGACAGAGTATCCCAAACATTTATCATGCAAGACTCTCCTCTTCCCGTAAGGTAGCCCATGAGAGAGAACCGCGTGACTCGACGGAAGGCGTTAGCGATCGCTGGAGGAGCCGGGGCGGCCGGGTTGGCCGGTTGTGCCAGCGGCGGCCGGAGCGGCGACTCGGGCCAATCCGATGGGAGCAACTCGGCCACGCTGTGGGCCTGGAACGATCCGGGGCTGTCGCCGATTCGCGAGGAACAGGCGAAGGAGTTCGAGAAGAAGCACGGTCTAGACGGCGTCAACTGGCAGTACTACCCCTTCGACAACTACCTCGCGAAAGCGACGTCGGCGATTCCGGCGGGGAACGCGCCGGACAGCCTCGCCTTGTCCGTTCTTTGGGTTCCCCGCTTCGGCGACAAGGGCGTCGCCGTGAACCTGGAGGAGCACGGTTTTTCGCCCGACGATTACGTCACCGCGGCGCGCAACAACAGCTCGTACGACGGCACGCTGTGGAGCGTTCCCTGGTACGCCGACTGCCGGCTGCTCTGCATCAACAAGCAGATGTTCGAACAGGCCGGCCTCGAGGTTCCCGACCCGTCACACCGGCCGAGCTGGGACGAGTTCGCCAACTGGGTGGAAGAACTGGGGAAGGAACACGGCACCGGCTACTCGATGGCGGCCGGCGAAGGGCTCGACGCGTTCGTCCTCTCGAACGGCAGCGGGTACCTGACCGAAGACGGGTCGAAGGCGGCGATCAACAACGCGGCGGCGGTGGAGGCGGCCGAATTCCTCCAGCCGATGGTCGTCGAAGACGAGCACGTCCTCGCCCGCACGTCCGGGACGACGCACGTCGAGGACTTCCTCAGCGGTCAGGCGCCGATGTTGTATGCCGGGTCGTGGCACTACCCGCGCCTGCGCGACAGCGGCATCGACTGGCAGTACAACCCCCACCCCGGCGGTCCCCGGATCGAAAAGAGCCACACGTGGAGCGCCGGGGTCTACTACTCGGTCCCCAGCCGGGGCGGGGCCGACCAGGAAATCGGCCGCAAGTGGCTCGAATACATCGATTCGATGGAGGTCCAGAAGAACGTCACCAGGGCGATGGGCGGGTTCCCCGGCCGCAAGGACGCCTACGAGACGGACGCGTTCAAGCAGTACCTCGACGACCACCCGAAGCTGAAGGTCGTCGCCCAGGAGATGGAGAACGCCGTGGCGTTTCCCAGCCATCCGGACGTCGGAAAGATGTGGACGGCGGTTCACACGCAGGCCGAGGCGATCTTCCAGGGGACGGATCCGAAGAGCGCCCTCGACAAAGCGGCGGAGGAGATCAACGGCCTGCTCTGAACCATGGCTCAATCGCAAAGCCTCCGACGCATCCGACGACAGCTCACGGGGTACGTACCCGATTTCGCGACCGCGAGCTCGGAAGACGACCTCTCGTGGTACCTCATCGTCTTCCCGAAGGTCCTGCTGTTCAGCGTCGTCCTGTTGGTCCCGTTCGTCGGAGCGTTCTGGATCAGCCTCCACCAGTGGGAGCCGCTCGCGACGCAGCACCCGTTCGTCGGGCTCGACAACTACGTCGCGCTGTTTCGGGATCCGATCTTCTGGGACGCACTCGTCAACACCGCGGGATACAGCCTCGCGCTCATCGCCATCGACGTCCCCATCGCGCTGGGTCTCGCGCTCCTGCTCAACATGAACCTCCGGGGGACGAAGTTCTACTCCGCGGCGATCTTCCTGCCGGTCGTGACGTCGTGGGTGGTCGTCTCGCTCATCTGGTCGTGGCTCTACAACCCGCAGTACGGCCTGATCAACGCGGCTCTCGGTACCGTCGGCCTTCCGCAGCCGGACTGGCTCCAGAGTTCCAAGACGGCGCTGGCGTCCATCGCGCTGATGAGCATCTGGAAGCACGTCGGGTTCAACATGGTCATCTTTCTGGCGGGCCTCAAGGGTATCCCGGACGATTTCTACGAGGCGGCGATCATCGACGGCGCCAACCGGTGGCAGCGCTTTCGCTACATCACGCTTCCGCTCCTGAAGCCGACGTCCTTCTTCGTCGTGGTCGTGACGCTCATCTTCTCGTTCAGGCTGTACACGCAGGTGTACGTGATGACGCAGGGCGGCCCCGTCCACTCGACGTACTCGATCGTCTTTTACTTCTGGGAGCAGGGCTTCCAGCAGTTCAACATGGGGTACGCGAGCGCGATCGCGGTCGTCCTGTTCCTCATCGTGTTCGGGCTGAGCATCGTCCAGCAGCGGACGTGGGGTGATACGGTTGAGTACTGACGGCCTCGACCTCGAGAGCGGTCGACCGTCGGTGAAACTCGAACGCTCGCGGGGGGATTACCTCCGGAAAGGGCTCGCTCACGGGATTTTATTGACCGCGAGCGCCCTGGCGATCATCCCGTTCGCCTGGGCCCTCCTCGCGTCGCTCAAACCGGAGAACAAGATCTTCACGACGATCTTCCGGATCATCCCGGAGGACCCGACGTTCGCCAACTACGTGAACGTCTGGCTCCAAAATCCGCTGGACCGGTGGATCCTCAACAGCCTCGTCATCACCGTCGGGGTCGTGTACTTCACGCTCCTGCTCGACACGCTCGCGGGGTACGCGCTCGCGAAGGGGAAGTTCAGGGGCAAGTCCCTCGTGTACACGCTCGTCATCGGAACGCTCGTCATCCCGCCGCAGGTGGTGCTCGTCCCGCTGTACATCGAGATGAACATGCTGAACTGGTCGAACACCTACTGGGCGGTGATGGTTCTCTACATAGCGAACCCATTCGGGACGTTCATGATGCGCCAGTTCTTCCTCACCATCCCCGACTCGCTCATCGAAGCCGCGCGGATGGACGGTTGCAGCACGCTCCAGACGTACACGCGCATCATGCTCCCGCTCGCCAAGCCGGCGCTCTCGTCGCTGGGCGTGTTCACGTTCATCTTCACGTGGGGGGCGTTCCTCTGGCCGCTCATCATTCTCGACGACGGGGCCATGTACCCCCTTCAGGTCGGGATCGGCCTCCTCACGGGGAGGTACTCCTCGCAGTGGGGGCAGCTCCTCGCGGCGGCGATCCTCGCCGCGCTCCCGGTGCTGGCCGCGTACCTGCTAGCCCAGCGGACGTTCATGGAGGGCATCGCCCTCTCGGGGGGGAAAGGGTAGATGGCTCACCTTCCGCTCCTGCTGTCGGTCGCGTTGAAGCTCGGGTACGCCGGCGAGAATCAGCCGATCGTCGGCGGCGCGTTAGTCTTCCTCGCCGCCGCAGCCGGCGTCCTGTACCTGTCGTTCGTCCGCGAGGAGATGGACGCCGGTCCGGCGCTCAAAGTCGGCGGCTTCCTGCTGCTCGCGCTCGCCGTCCTCGCGTACTTCTGGCCGATGCGGCCCTGGCCGCACTGAGATTTTAGCTCTTTTCGAGAGACCGGTAGAGATCGTTTCTTCCGTCGATTCGAACTCGAAGCTTCTCAGAGCCACATTCATAGGCACATTAATTGTTGGAGATGCCCGTGAAAGGCGGCGCCGGTGCTACGTCGAGATACGAGCGACGAATTCGCCCGAATGGGCCTGAAAGTTCCGGTTACGAGGAGAAACGGCGAGTCTGCCACCTATCAGAATATTCTCGTTGTTTCGAATGGGATAAAATCTGGTTGGGAAGATTTTCGCCAGTTATTTCCGATCTTTAGCTCTAACTGGAGCCAAAATAAGCAGTAGCATATCGTTCTACTGGGAATGATTGGGCGCATTCAAAATTTGTACGATTACTTATGTTCAATTTGAGCGCCCTACGGTCAACCAGCGATCAGCTAACCAGAGCATACAAAGTACCCGAGTAGATCGTCGAACGTACGCCACCGGCCAGCTTCAGACGCCAATCAGCGGGAGAGGGCCCCTATCGTCGGTGGATCGCGTCGTGTTTGTCGGATTCGTCCCACGACTGTAGTCGTGGGCTTTCTCCTCGATTCTGTGTGATCGACGACGGTGCTGTGACCGATGGAGACATCGTCGCCGATCTCGCCGCCGTGGAGCATCGTGAACTCCTGGACGTTACACTCCTCGCCGACGACCGTCGGAACTCCCGGTTCGTCCCTGCGCAGACAGACGAAGGGCCAGATACTCGTTCGATCTCCCACCGCGACATCGCCGGTGAGGGAGGTCATCTTCGAGATGAACGCCGACTCGGCGACCGTCGGTTCCGCACCGGAAATCGCTTCTCGCATGACCGGAGCCTCTCGAAGAGGGGACACAATCCGACCGGGGAGAGAAGAGACGCTCGCGAGTCACCGTCCCGTAAACTCCGGGTCGCGTTTATCGCGGAAAGCTTCGATCCCCTCCGCGTGGTCGCGTGTCTCGATAAGGGTACTCTGAGCGAGCGACTCCAACAACCCCGCGGTTCGCGTGTCCGTGTCCCGGGCGGCGTTGACCACGCGTTTTGCCAGCCCGAGTGCCTGAGGCGGTCGGGTGAGCAACGATTCGGCGTATTCCCGCGCCGCCGCGTCGGGGTTCTCGGCGACTCGTTCCGCGACGCCGAGCTCGGATGCCGTCTCGCCGTCGAACAGTTCGCCGGTGAAAATGAGGTCTTTGGCCTTGCCCGGTCCGACTAACTGGACGAACCGCGAGCAGCCGCCGAGGCCAGGGATCAGCCCGATGTTGTGCTCCGGAAAGCCGAGCGTGGCATCGGGCGCGACGATCCGAACGTCGCAGGCCAAGGCCAGTTCGAGCCCGCCGCCGACGCACGTGCCGTCGATCGCCGCGAGTACCGGTTTCTCCAGCTCTTCGATGCCGGAGAAGACCCGGCCGAGAATCCGGGAATTCGCGCGGAACTCCGCGGTCGTCCACTCCTGGGCCTCCTCGAACAACCCGACGTCCGCGCCGACCGAGAACACGTCCTCCGCGCCGGCGAAGACGCCGACGCGGACGCGCTCTTCGCGAAGTATGTCGAGTGCGTCCGAAAGTTCGTATCGAACCGTCTGGCTGATCGCGTTAACCGGGTCGTTCGCGAGCCGCACCGTCGCGATTCCGTCGTCGACAGTGACGTCGAGGGTATCGAAGCTCATCGCCCGGACCAACCGCGGCAAGTACCATTACTATATGGGTCAGGCGAGAGCGCTTCGCGAACCGGTGGTGGGGCGGTGGTGGGACAGAGACTGTCGGAAACAGGACTATCGGCCCCGGGTACCCGAGTCGGAGGCCGGCCGCACCTAGTCCCACTCGGGAGTCCGATCCTCGAAGAATGCGTTCAACCCCTCGTCGAACGTTTCGGAGGCGCTGGTGCGTTTG
The DNA here is from genome assembly GCF_002844195.1 of Halegenticoccus soli. Classification (GTDB taxonomy): domain Archaea; phylum Halobacteriota; class Halobacteria; order Halobacteriales; family Haloferacaceae; genus Halegenticoccus; species Halegenticoccus soli. The sequence goes on along the minus strand of NZ_PEND01000005.1, from coordinate 58,011 downwards.
ATGGTGTCGCGTTCGCGTTCGAGATGCTGGTCGAGGTCGCCGAGGAGTGCGGTGTCCACCAGCTGTTTCGTCTGCGCGTGAACCTTGGTCGGCCCGGCCGTGACTGTCGTAGCGTACTCCGAGACCTTCGCTCTGAACTCCTCCGGCGTTCCGTCGTACACGACGTTGACGAGGCCGAGGTTCCGCGCTTCTTCGGCTCCGATCGGGCGCGGAGCGAACAGCAGTTCGCGGGCGCGGTACGGTCCGAGCGCCTGCGCGAGGAAGTACGGCGTCGCGTTGTCGGGAGCGAGACCGATGCGGGCGTACGCCGTGTCAAGAACGGCGTCCTCGTGCATGGCGACGAGGTCGCAGGCGAGTGCGAAGCCGAGTCCGCCGCCGGCGGCCGTTCCGCCGACGGCTGCGAGTACCGGACCCTCGAACGCGTGAAGCGCGCGGATGAATCGGTTCGACGCCGCGGCCATGCTATCGATGGCCGCCGGTCGCATCTCCCGCGGAGTCTCCCAGAACGACCGAAGGTTCGCGCCGACCGAGAACTCCTCTTCTCCGGTGAGGACGAGACCTCGGACGGTGCCGGAGACGGCGTCTACCGCCTCGGTCATCGCGTCGACCATCGACGGGGAGAACGCGTTGATCGGTTTGTCCCCCCGTTCCATCGTCAACCACGCCACGCGCGACTCGTTCTCCGCTTCGTAACACAGGCGCACGTGCTCGTGGTACCGTTCCCGCCGAGCGGTCATTCGGACCGCTCCCCGCTCATCTCTCCCGCCTGCGAGACGAGGGAGGGCGTTTCCGTGATTGTCGACGACAACGGCGCGTTAGGGTCATCCCGCTCGCGGTGTCGAATCATGATTTCGCATGTCCAGGCGTCTTGTTAGCTGTTCCGGCCGTCATCGGACCCCCAGATACGATTCCATGACCTCGCGGTCGCCGAGGAGGTCGGACGCCGGGGCTTCGTGGACGATTCGCCCCGTTTCGAGGACGTAGGCGCGATCTGCGAGTTCCAGCGCCATCTCGGCGTTCTGCTCGACGAGCAGAATCGTCGTTCCGTCCTCGTTGAGTTCCGTTATCGCGTCCACTACGTCCTCGACGATCTGCGGGGCGAGCCCCTCGGACGGTTCGTCGAGCATCAGGAGGTCGGGGGGCGGACCGACGACGGCGCGCGCGATGGCGAGCATCTGCTGTTCGCCGCCGCTCATTGTTCCGGCGCGTTGGTGTCGACGTTCGTCCAGTCGGGGGAACCGCTCGTAGACCTCCGCGATCGAGTCTGTTCTCTCGACGTTCGCTGCGAGATCGATGTTCTCTTCGACGGTGAGATTCGGGAAGACGCGGCGGTCCTCCGGCACCCAAGAAATACCTTCGCGCCGGACTTCGTGAGGCGCGAGCCCCTGGATCTCCGATCCGCGAAGGCGGACCGTCCCCGTCTTCGGCGGAGTCAGGTTCATGACGCTCCGGATCGTGGTCGTCTTCCCCGCCCCGTTGCGGCCGACGAGGGCCACGATCTCGCCCTCGGCGATGGTAAGCGAGACGTCGTGGAGAACGTGACTGGTGCCGTAGTACGTGTTGATGCAATCGACTTCGACGATCGCGGAACTCATACGGCACCTCCGCCGCCCAGGTAGGCGCGCTGCACGGCCTCGTTCTCCTGTATCGAATCGGGCGTGCCGGTCGCGAGCAGCGAGCCGCGGTTCATCACCGCAACGTTGTCGGCGGACTCCATCACGACCTCCATGTCGTGTTCGACGATGACGAGCGTGAGATCCGCGGCGAGGTCCTGGATCAGCTCCTTCGTTTCGGCCGTCTCTTCGGGGCTCATTCCGGCGGTCGGTTCGTCCATGAACAGCACGTCCGGGTCGGCCGCGAGTGCGATGCCGATTTCGAGGTGCCGCTGCTGGCCGTGCGAGAGCGTGCTCGCCACTTCGTCTGCGAGGTGTTCGAGACCCAGACGCCGGAGCACTCCGTACGCCGCTTCGGCGGGTTCACCCAGGTCCGCGTAGTGGGTGAGGAAGTCCCGCGGAGAGAACCCGGTGTGCCGCGCCTGCGCGGCGAGGCGTACGTTTTCGAGCGCCGTGAGCTTCGGGAAGAAATTCGTGATCTGATAGGAGCGGGCGACTCCCATCCGAACGATCTCGTGCGGCGGTTTGCCGTCTATCCGTTCGTCTCGCAGGAAGATGCGACCCGCCGTGGGCGCGTGTTTCCCGGTGAGGAGGTTGAACAGCGTGGTCTTTCCGGCCCCGTTGGGTCCGATGACCGCCGTCACCTCCCCCGCAGGAATCTCCAGCGAGAATCCGTCGACCGCTCGGATGGACCCGAAATCCTTGGTCACATCATCGAGCACGAGGAGTTGCTCGGCCATGGGATCCGTTCGCCGGTCTCGTATAAAAAATCTCACTTGTGTTAACTGAGTTAGTATGTTAATTCATGACACTCGTTTGCCGGACCATCACAATTTATATAATGGATTGCTCGGATGGCCATTGTATGGTTCGAGAAGCCATACCATCCGAGGGGGCTAGCGGCGGCCAGAATAGTCAACGAAACTACCATTATCGGCGGCGATTCCTCGCCGGGGTGGGGGCAGCGGGCTCGCTCGCGCTGGCCGGCTGTACGGATTCGCTTGGCGCCGGCGGGTCCAGCGCGGTCAAGGTCGGATTCGTCCTCCCCTTTTCGGGAACGTACTCGCTGCTCGGCGAGAGTATCGAGAACGGCTTTAAACTCCACGTCGACGACCTCGGGGGCGAGATCGACGGCACCGAAGTGGAGTACGTCAAGAAAGACACCGGAGCGGACACGAGTACCGGGGTCTCCATCACGAAGGAGTTCATCCAGAAAGAGCAGGTAGACTTCCTCGTCGGTCCCGTTTCGAGCGCCGTCGCCGCGGCGATGCTTCCGGAGGTGGAAAAACAGGCGAGCGCGCTGTGGCTCAACGCCAACTCGGGCAACTTCAAGCTCGTCGCCGAAGGCTGTAGCAAGTACCACTTCCGAACGGCCTTCAACTCGTGGCAGACGAGCGCCCCGCTCGCTCGGTTCGTGATGGACAACGTCGCGGACAACGTCTGCGTCTCCTACGCCGATTACGCGTTCGGACAGCAGTCGAAGACGTTCTTCAGCGAGGAGTTCGAGAAGGCCGGCGGGACCGTCGTCGACGAGGTCGCCGCCCCGCTCGGGACGTCGGACTACTCGTCGTTCCTGCAGGAGATCGAAAACAGCGGAGCGGACGCCGTCTACTCGTTCTTCGCCGGCGGCGACGCGGTGAACTACGTAAAGCAGTTCTCGGAGTTCGGCCTGAACGACAAGATGACCCAGACGGGGAGCGGATTTCTCCTCTCCGCCGACACGCTTCCGGCTCAGGGCGAAGCGGCGCTGGGGATGTACTCGCTTCTGCACTACACGCCGACAAAGCAGAGCGAACGGAACCAGGCGTTCGTCGAGGCGTACCGCGGTGCGCACGATACCGCGCCGAACGTCTACGCCTGCCAGGGTTACGACGCCGCTTTGGCCGCCGAGAAAGCCGTCACCGAGGCGGGCGGCACCGACGTCGAGCAGCTCGTGGACGCGCTCTCCGGGGCGAAGATCGACAGTCCGCGCGGGAACTTCCGGTTCAATCCGAAGACGAACGATCCGATTCACGATCTCGACGTCCGGAAGGTCGTCTCCGCCGACGGCGGCGTGACCAACGAGATCGTCGAAACGCTCGAGTCCGTCGAAGGACCCACCTGGAACTGCAGCCTCTAACATGGTCACGACTACCGCACTCGCGAAGGCGACGCTGCTCGGCGTCGAGATGGGAATGACGCTCATCCTCATCACGGTCGGACTGACGCTCATCTTCGGGATGATGGACGTTATCAACTTCGCCCACGGGTCGCTCTACATGCTCGGGGCGTACTTCGGGTTCGCACTGACGGCCCAGTCGGGGAATTTCTGGCTCGCACTTCTCGTCGTTCCGCTCGCGGTGGCCGTCGTCGGTGCCCTCATCGAGATCTTCGCGCTCCGACCGCTGTACGGCCGGAACCCGCTGTACCACATCCTTCTGACGTTCGGCCTCGCGATTATCATACAGGGGTTGGTCACGGACATCTGGGGCGGACAGGTTCGAAACATCTCCACGCCCGACGCGCTCTCGGGGGCGATCGATCTCGGATTGATCAGCTATCCGACGTACCGGGTGTTTCTGCTCGTCGTGAGCACCCTCATCGTCGTCGCGCTGTGGCTCGCCATCACGCGGTCGAACTTCGGCGTCCTGATGCGGGCCAGCGCCCACGACTCCGAGATGGTCGACGCGCTGGGCGTCGACGTGGCGAAAGTTTTCACGGCCGTGTTCGTCCTCGGCTCCGCGCTCGCGGGACTGGCGGGCGTACTGCTCGGCACCGCTCGCGCCGTCGACCCCTCGATGGGCGCGGCGGTCATCATCCAGGCGTTCGCAATCGTCGTCATCGGCGGGCTCGGAAGCTTTCGAGGGGCGGTCGTCGGCGCGCTCGTCGTGGGTCTGCTCAACGCCTACGGCCCGATGGTCGCCCCCTCGCTGACCGACACGCTGATCTTCGTACTCATGGCCGTCGTCCTGTTACTCAAACCCAGCGGGCTGTTCGGACAGCCGGAGGGCGTCTGATGGCTATCGAGGACGTTCTGGACCGTTACTCCGCCCGAACGGAAACGGAGGCGGAGGACGCGGCTATCATCGGGCGGACCGGTCGCCTCGCGCTCGTCGGCGTCGGCCTCGCGCTCGTCGCGTTCGCTCCCGTCGCCCAGGCGATTCAGCCGTTCTGGATGAATCTCCTCACGCTGGCGCTCATCTTCGCGCTGTTCGCGCTCAGCCTCGACTTCGTGTTCGGGTACGCCGGACTCCTGTCGTTCGGGCACGCCGCGATGTTCGGCGCCGGCGGCTACGCCGTCGCGCTCCTCCTCGAAAACGTGACGCGGAACGCGCTCGTCGTTCTCCCGATGGCGATCATCGCCGGCGTCGTCGTCGCGGCACTCATCGGCTGGCTGAGCGTGCGAGCCAAGGGGATCTACTTCGCGATGCTCACGCTCGCGTTCGCGCAGATGATCTACACGCTCGCGTTCAACGACATCCCCGCGACGGCGCTCGGCGTCGACCAGGTGACGGCGGGCGACAACGGTCTCGTCGGGATTCCGTCGTACGAGGTCGCCGGATTCGCCTTCGACTCCCTCGTGACCTACTACTTCCTCGCGCTTACCATCGTAGCGCTGTCGGTCGCCCTGGTTCTCCGGCTCGCGAACTCTCCGTTCGGCCGGGTGCTCGAAGGCATCCGCGAGAACGAAGATCGAATCGCGTTCGTCGGGTACAACGTCCGCCACTACAAGATCGTCGCGTTCGCGATAAGCGGCGGGTTCGCCGGCCTCGCGGGCGGTCTCTTCGTCCCGTTCCAGAGCACCGCGCACCCGGAGATGCTCCACTGGACGGTGAGCGGCGAACTCATCGTCATGACGTTGCTCGGCGGGATGGGGACGCTGTGGGGGCCGATGGTCGGCGCCGTGTTCGTCGTCTTCCTCGAAGACGCGCTTTCGAGCGTCGGGAACTGGGAGGTCGTCCTCGGTTTGATCTACGTGCTAGTCGTCATCTTTGCGCCGACGGGTATCGCGGGCGCCGTCACGTCGCTCAAGCGGAACCCCCGCGAAGCCGTCTCGAACGTTCCGGCGGCTCTCCGCGGCTACGTGGAGAACGTCCGGAAGTGAACCGCTTCGATCACCTGTAGACCGCGGCCCCCGTCTTTCGCTGACAACCGGTGCACCGTAGGCGCGGATTTATATGTCCTACCTGTGGATAGCCAACGTATGCCACGAGAGAAGCGCGCTTCGATGAGTGAAGCCATCGAGCGGATTCAACCCGGGGATTCGGTCGCGCTCGGCCTCGCGCTCGAACACGCGATCCCCTTCGCCGCCGGGCACGAGCTCATCCGACAGAACACGGACGAGTTGACCCTCATCGGGCCGATCAGCGACATCCTGTTCGACCAGCTCATCGGCGCAGGCCTCGTCGATCGCGTCCGCGCCGCGTGGGTCGGCAACGTCAGCGCCGGAACGGGCTACCGGTTCCGAGAGGCGGTCGAATCGGGGAGCCTCGCGGTCGAGAACCACTCCAACCTGAGCATCGCTCTCGCGCTGCAGGCCGGCGCGATGGGCGTCCCGTACCTCCCGACCCGCTCGCTGCTCGGAAGTGACGTGTTCGACGAAAGCGACCTGTTCGTCGAGGCCGAGGACCCCTTCTCCGGGGACCGGCTCGCCCTCGTTCCCGCGATCCGCCCGGATTGGACCGTCGTTCACGTCCAGCGGGCGAACGCGTACGGCGACGCCCACTTCTGGGGGAACGCGGGCGCGATGAACCCCGCCGTCGGGGCGGCGGAGAACGTCATCGTCGTCGCCGAGGAACTCGTCGACCCGGAGGTGATAAAGAGCGATCCGAGTCGGGTGGCGATCACCCGCGAGCAGGTCGCCGCCGTCGTCGAATGTCCCTACGGAGCGCACCCGTCGCCGCTGACCGGCCGCTACAACCGCGACAACGAGTACTACCTCCGATACCACCGCTCGACTGACACGCGGGCGGCCTTCGACGAGTGGGCCGACAAGTGGGTTCGCGGCGTCGACGGACGCGCGGGGTACCTCGACGTGCTCGGCGATCCGGGGAACCTCGACGTGTCCGAACCGACCGTCGCCGCGGAGGTGACCTATGGCCGGTGAGCGCGGCTACACGGATCGAGAGCTGATGGTGAGCGCCGCGGCGCGCGAGATCGAAGACGGCGACACGGCGTTCGTCGGCATGCGGCTGCCGCTTATCGCGTTTCAGGTCGCGGTGAGCACACACGCGCCGAACGCGATGGCGGTCTACGAGAGCGGCGTCGTCCGCGACGACCCCGCGGACGGGTTCCTGCACACGATGTGCGACCTCCCGAACCTCGATCGGGCGGTCTCGACGACGGGCATGCTCGACATCATGAGCCGCCTCCAGCGGGGCGACATCGACGTCGGGTTCCTCGGCGGCGCCGAGATCGACCGCCACGGCAATCTGAACACGACGCGTGTTCGCGCGGGCGACCGGGAGATTCGGTTACCGGGCAGCGGCGGCGCGTGCGACATCGCCTGCATGGCGAATCGAACCGTCATTCTGATGGCGCACGAATCGCGCCGGTTCGTAGAGAGGGTGCACTACAACACGAGCCCCGGCCACGGAACCGGCGGCGATTGGCGGGAGGCGAACGCGGTTCCCGGCGGCGGACCGGTCGCGTTAGTCACCTCGAAGGCGAGCTTCGGCTTCGACGCCGACGGGGAACTCTACCTCCGATCCGTCCATCCCGGCGTCACGGTCGACGAGATCCGTCCCGACTTTCCGTGGGAGCTCAAGACCGCGGAGGACGTCGGTATCGGCGAGGTGACGACGACGCCGGAACCGACCGAGGAAGTCCTGTCGCTCACACGCAGGTTCGATCCGGACGGGTTCTGGACGCAGTAGCGCCCGACCCTCGGAAAACGAGGCCTCACCGCAAAATATATCATGGTAAACCAGGATGGTACAAGCAGACATGCAAGAGTCTATCCCACAGGGATACCTCCCGGAGGCAGACGAGAGTCCGGATTTTAGTTACCCGCTGCCCGAGCTCCACTACTCGCGGGAACTAAACGTCACGGAGGAGCTGGTGGACAGACACGTTTCGGAGGGGCGCGGGGACAACGTCGCCGTCCGCTTCGAGGACCGTGAAATCACCTACGCCGAGTTACGCGAGCGGGTGAACCGACTCGGAAACGCCCTGCTCGACCTGGGCGTCGAACCGGGCGATCGCGTCCTCGTTCGGTTCTCCAACCGACCGGAGGCCGTCGTCTCCTGTCTCGCGGTCCAGAAGATCGGTGCCGTCGCGCTCCCGTCGATGAAACTGCTCCGCGCGAAGGAGCTGACCTACATCGTAAACGACGCCGAGGCGACGGTCGCCATCGTCTACGACAAACTCCTCGAGGAGCTCGACGCCGCGCTCCCCGACCTCGACACGCTCGAAAACGTCGTCGTCGTCGACCGGACGGCCGTCTCCCACGATCACCGCGACTTCGACGAACTGGTCGAGGCGGCCTCGGCCGACCTCGACCCGTACGAGACGGAACGGGACGACCTCGCGCTCATGCTCTACACGAGCGGGACGACCGGCCGGCCGAAAGGGACGTTTCACACGCACCGTCAGCTTCTGGCGACCGCCGACAGCTACGCGCGGTACTGCCTCGATCCGACGGAGGACGACGTCTTCGGTGGGAACCCGCCGCTGCCGTTCGCCTACGGGTACGGCGGCCTCGTGACGTTCCCGCTCCGGTTCGGGGCCGCGACGAGTCTCGTCGAGGACGCGACCCCGCAGACGCTGCTCGAAGCGATCGAGGACCACGGCATCACGATCTTCTGTTCAATTCCGACGGCGTACAACCAGATTCTGGCGAACCACCCCGACGGCCCCGAGGAGTACGACGTGAGTTCGCTCCGGCTCGGGATGAGCGCGGGCGAACCGCTGACGCCGACGACGTACGAGCGCTTCCGAGAGCAGTACGGCATCAAGCTCCTCGACGGCATCGGGACGACGGAGATGCTCCACATCTTCATCAGTCACCGGCGGACGGACGAGGTCGATCCGAGCGCGACCGGTTACCCCGTTCCCGGCTACGAGTGCAAGATCGTCGATCCGGACACCCGCGAGGAAGTCTCCCGGGGGACGCCTGGGCTGCTGGCCGTGCGCGGACCGACCGGGATGACCTACTGGAACCGACCGGACAAACAGGGGGAAGTCGTCGTCGACGGATGGTGCCTCCCCGGAGACATCTTCGTCCAGCGGGAGGACGGCCGGTTCGAGTACAAGTCCCGCCGCGACGACCTCATCATTTCGAGCGGGTACAACATTCCGGGTCCAGAGGTCGAAGCGGTGCTCGAAGGCCACGACGCCGTCGCCGAAGTGGCGGTCGTCGGGAGTCCGGACGAGGAGCGCGGGCAGATCGTCAAGGCGTTTGTCGTACCGACGCCCGAGTTCTCGCCCGACTCCGCGCTCGTCGAAGCGCTCCAAAACGAGGTAAAGAACACGCTCGCGCCGTACAAGTACCCCCGCGAGATCGAGTTCGTCGACGAACTTCCGCGGACGGAGACCGGGAAGATCCAGCGAGTGAAACTTCGAGAACGAGAGCGGAAGCGGGTCGACCGGGCCGTATAACGGGTCGAGAGCGGATTCGATCGTTCTGTTTCTCCGACCGAGAGCCGACATCGTACGCAACGAACGGTGAGGTTCGCGGATCGGTCGGGCGCTGCGCCGCCGCGGTCGCCCCGGGCTTGCACGCGCCCGCGGGGGTTTACGTCCCGAGTGCACCGACGACGGACCGCGTCAGCCGACGATCGCGCCGGATCGCCCTTCGCCGACTTCTGCCGCGAACGGCTCGCTGTCGTTCCCACGAGTAGTTCCGTCGCTCGGGTCTCTCCCGTATCGTAGCGACCGGGAGCGCCGCATCGCGTCCCCAATCCGCCGTAAACAGCTCTCGATAACAGGACTGTTTTCGCTCGCGGTACACCGGTTGGATCCGAGCGTTACCCGTCGTGACGGGGACTCGCGGTTTGGTTCGCTCTATCGTGAGGCGAGTTAGCACTCCCAGACTGTTTTCGACGTGACGGAGGTGGTCGGAGCGATCCCGTTACAGACATAGGCATGTGAGTATACGAGAACAGTATACGGAGTTCGTAAACAGCGCGTCCCGACCGGTACCGAAGAGCTACCGTCGCAGATCGAAAGATGCCCGTGACACAGCAAGCGGCGTTGGGAGACGGAGAGAAAACGGTCGACGGAAAAGATGCGCCTTACGGGCCGGTGTTGGTCTCGATCTTCAGGTCCGACAGCGGCTTCGCGATACAGGTAAGCACGTAGCCTTCCGCGCGCTCGCCGTCCGAGAGAAACATTCCCTCGGTCTGGTCGACCTCGCCCTCGATTATCAGCCCGGAGCAGACGCCGCAGACGCCCATCCGACACTGGTAGGAGAGGTCGAGGCCCGACTCCTCGGCCGCCTCCAGAATGGGGGTGTCCTCCGGCACCTCTATGGTGAGCCCCTCGTCGACGAATTCCACCTCGTACGTTTCGACCATGGTCAGCGGAGGCGCTTCTCGTAGACGTGCTCGACGGGCCTGCACCCGAGGGCGGTGTAGATCTCGGCGGCCGTCTCGTCGCCTTCGATGGTGGTGATGCGGTAGAAGTCGACCTCGCGGGGCGGACTCGCGAACCACTCTTCGGCGGCTTCGAGGAGGGCGCTGCCGACGCCCTGGTCCCGGTACGCTTCGTCGACGAAGTGACCGTGGACGTGGCCGTGATTCTCGAGGCGGAAGATCGGGTGGTTGCCCATGACGCGGGCTTCGATCACGCCGACGAGCGTTCCCTCGCGCTCGGCGACGAAGACGACCCCGTACTTCGATTCGAGGAGCTGGTTTTCGAAGTACTTCAGCCAGCGCTCGTCGGCGGTTTCCTTGTGTCGGTACCGGTTGTCGTATTCGGAGAGATGCGTGGTGAACCCGTGCCAGAGGTCGAGCAGCGCGTCCCCGTCCTCCGGACGTGCCTGTCTCACTGTGAATTCCATGTATGGTGGTCGAACACCTGCGATAAATATGTTGTCCCGGTCGGTGACCGTGCGTCGGTGACCGCGACTTCAGCGCCACGGCGCACCGTACCCGGACGACGATAATAGATCCCCGTCGAGGAAGACCCGAACTATCACAGTCGAACGGGAGAAAACGCTATTAGGTATGAGTCGTAACCTCACGGGCGAGGAAGCACCTATGGTTAGCGAACAGCAGTTCAAGGCGGAACTGCAAAACGGACGGATGATCGAATCGGTCGACGAGATGACGGACGGCTACCTCGACGCGCTGAAGACGATTCTCACGGTGTCGGGCGACACCGAACTCATGAGCGCCCCCGCGTACTACGACCAGTCGCTGAACGCGCCGAGCCTGAACGCCCGCACCTCCTGCGTGAGCGTCATCCAGGACGAACTCGGGCACGGGCACATCGCCTACCGGCTCCTCGAAGATCTCGGAGTGGACCGCGAGGAGCTCATCTACGGCCGAGAACCCCACGAGTGGCGGAACACGTACGGCTTCGACCAGCCGATCGAGAACTTCGCCGAACTCGTCACGGCCCACGGGTTGTTCGACCGCGCGGGGATCGTCCTCCTCGGCGACATCCACGAGAACACCTCCTACGCGCCGTGGAAGCGCGCCCTGACGAAGGTGAGCAAGGAAGAGCAGTTCCACCTGCGACACGGCGAAACCTGGATGCGCCGCCTCGCACGGAAGAACGACAAGACGAGGCGGAAGCTGCAGGAGGCGGTCGACTGGATGTTCCCGATCGCCATCGAGTGGTTCGGCCTCCCCGACGACAAGAAGCGCCACGACGACCAGCTGGAGTACCGCATCAAGGGCATGTCGAACGACGAACTGCGCCAGGCCTGGATGGACAGCACCGTTCCGCTCTGTGACGAGCTCGGCATCGACATTCCGGCTCACTACGACGAGGAGAGCGAGGAGTACGTCCTCGAATACGACCTCCCGGTGGCGTACGACGAGGAGAACAAGGAGTGGCTCTTCGACGAGCCGATCTCGTGGTCGGACGTCATCGACCGCTGGCGGAGTCGCGGGCCGGCGAACGAGAAGTACGTGAACATGATCCAGTCCGGGAAGGTGGAACCGGCGGCATGAGCGCGAACATGACGCCCGTCGACGCCGGGGAACCCGGGTTCGACCGATCCGAGGGAAACGCGGCGTTCGAAGAGGAGCTGTGGGCGCTCCTCGACGAGATCCCCGACCCCCACATCCCGGTCAGCCTCGTCGAGATGGGGATGATATACGACGTCCGCGACGAGGACGGCGACGTCACCGTCGAAATGACGTTCCCCTGCATGGGGTGTCCCGCGTACGATTTCATCCAGGACGACGTCAGAAGCATGCTCCGTCCCGTCCCCGGCGTCGAATCAGTAACCATCGATATCGTCTGGGATCCGGTCTGGTCGAAGGACAGGCTCACTCCCGAGGTCCGCGAGAAGATGCGCGAAGCGGGGATCAGCCTATGAAGTACGAGGTGTTCGCCCGACTCAATCCGGGCGACGAGATTCTGCACATCGGTCGGGTGAAGGCGGACAGCGACGCGCTGGCGAAGTCCTACGCGCGGACGACGTTCGACGAGGAGAGCTGGGATTACATGGCGGTCGTCGCGCGGGAGCACCTGCTCGAGGTGACGGGCGAACGGACGGCTCCGTCGCCGGAGGTGAGCCCGTGAGCGAGTGGCCCGCCGAGGCAGTGGACTACGTGCAGGCTATCGCCGACACGAAACTCCTGCTGTCGCACCGGTACGCGGAGTGGATGCTCACCGGCCCGTCGCTGGAGGACGACATCGGCGGCGCGAGCACCGCGCAGGACGAAGCGGGTCACGTCCGCCAGCTGTTCCGCCTCTTGGAACAGCAGGGCCGGGACGGGGAGTGGCTCGAAGGCGATCGCGCCCCCGAGGAGTTCCGCAACGCCGCGACGCTCGACGCGACGCGCGACAGCTGGGTCGAGCACCTCGTCGCCGTCGCGACGGCCGATCGAGCCGCGTGGTACATGCTCGACTCGATCGCGTCCGACGACTTCCGCGGCCTCGCGCGGAAGATCGGCGAGGACGAGTACTTCCACCTGGAGTACCACGACGCCCGTCTGGCGACGCTCGCCGACGATCGCCCCGAGGAGTTACAGGGGGCGTTCGAGGACGCGCTGCCGAAGGCGTTGGCGTTCGTCGGCCCCGAGAGCTACGACGCCGATTCGGACCCGGTCGTTCGGTCCGGCTTCGCCGATCGCTCGGCCGCCGACCTCCGGGACGCGCTGGTCGCCCATTACGCTCGGCTCTTCGACGGGACGTCCGTGTCCCTCGACGGCGTCGACCGCGACGGCCCGACGCAGGACGAGTGGGACGAGGCGCGCCGCCGGGTCGGCGACGGCGCGATCGACCAGTCCGTCGTCGACGCCCTCACCGGCGTCAGGAACGAGGAGTTCGCCGCCGAATGAAGGCGATTGACGAACAGTCGCCGGACGAAACGCCGGGGGATGGAACGCCGACCGACGGACATCCGCCGGATGGATCCACGGCTGACGGGCCACCGATCGACGAACGCCCGCCGACGGAGGCCGCCGAGACCGACAGGCCGGCGTGCCCCTTCTGCGACTCGCGGGACGTCGAGCGGGTGTCGGCGTTCGGTTCGGAGATCTCGAAGAGCCAGTACTACTGCGAGAGCTGCCACACGGTGTTCGAGCGCCTCAAGTACGACGGGAAGCGCCCGGACACCGGCCGCGAGGACTAGGGGGCGAGTTTCCGGAAGTCCCACGACACCTCGGTCTCCGGGCGGAGGGCGATTTTCACCCGCTCGTGTCCGCCCGCGTCGGGAACGGATTTGACCGTCCCGAAGAGGGCGCGCTCGATCTCCATTTCCGTCTCGCGGTCGGCCACGACGCGCGCGTCGCCCCGCCACATGACGCCGCGGTGCTTCGAGTAGTCGTCGGCGCCGGCGTCGACAACCGCGGAGGCTTTTCCCGTCTCCCGCACGTTCCGCGTCTTGATCGAATCCTCGTCGGTTTCGAAACAGAGGTCGCCGTCGACCTCGGCGAAGGCGACCGGAACGACGTGCGGCACGCCGTCGCCGTCGACGCTTGCGAACCGCATCACCGGGGCGTCGTCGAGGAGCCGTCGGCGTTCGCGATCCGAGAGTGCGATCTTGCCGTAGTTGCGCGGCATGGCTAGGGATCAGAACGCGCCGAATTGAATGTTGCCCCATGAAAACTTATATATGGACACACGGTGACGCACTGCATGCATGGAGTCGTTTAGCGACCTCGAGCTAGAGAACTTTACGACCAGCATGGACGGCCACGTTGGGATCCTTCGAATCGACCGGCCGCCGGCGAACGCACACGACCTCGATATGATAATCGAGCTCCAGTCGGCGGTCGAAAGCGTCCGGTTCGACGAGGACGTGCGCGTCGCGGTCCTCGCCAGTGAGAACGAGACGTTCTTCTCGTCCGGATACGATATTCAGGCCCTCCAGGAAGAGACGGGCCGGCACATCGGCAAGGCGAGCCAGACGAGCAAGGAGACGATCATGAAGATGCGGACGACGGACACGCTCTTCATCGCCGCCGTCGACGGCCACTGCATGGGCGGCGGACTGGAATTCGCGCTCGCCTGTGACTTCCGGTTCATCGGCGACGATCCGGACTACAACGTCGGGGTTCCCGAAGTGAAACTCGGTCTCATCCCCGGCGAAGCGGGGACCCAACTCCTCCCCCGGTACATCGGCCGGTCGAAGGCGCTGAAGATGATGGTCACCGGCGAGACGCTGGACCCCGAGGAGGCGCACGAGATTGGGCTCTTCGACGAACTCCACCCCCCCGAGGAGGTCGAGGGGAAGGCGCTGGAGTTCGCCCACCAGATCGCAGAGCTGCCGAACCGCGCCGTCGGGTTCGACAAACTCGCCGTCAACGAGGGGATGGAACTGCCGCTGTGGGACGCCCTGGCCCACGAACGCGAACTGCAAAACCAGCTCTTCGAGACGCCCGGCGCCGAGGAAGGGATCTCCGCGTTCCTCGAGAAGCGCGAGCCCGACTTCGTCGCCGCCGAGCTCGGCGAGAAGACGGTCGAGGGGCCCGCTACTGACGACTGACGACTAACGAACCGCCCGGCAGCCGGTATCTCGAATGTGGTCTGTGAGCGGCGAAAGTCGGCGGTGAACGGATCAAGCCGGGTCCGGACTCAGAGGTCGAGTACGGACCGAGCGACGGTCGTCTTTTGTATCTCCGTCGTCCCGCCGATGATGCTCAGAATCTTCGCATCGCGGTAGTAGCGTTCGAGCGGCAGGTCTTTCCGGTAGCCCTTGCCGCCGTGTACCTGTACGGCGTTGCGCGTTACGAACTCCGCGGCGTCACTCGCGGCGAACTTCGCCTTGCTCGACGCTCGCGTGTCCCCCTCCCCGTCGGCGATCGCTGCCGCGGAGTCGAACACGAGATGCCGGGCGGCGTCGAGGCGGGTGTCCATCTCCGCGACGAGAACCTGGACGGCCTGGTAGTTCCCGACGGCCCGTCCGCCCTGTTCCCGTTCGCCGGCGTACTCGACCGAGCGGTCGAACGCCGCCCGCGCGATGCCGGTTCCGATCGCACCCAGCCCGGTGCGAGCCATGTCGATGGTGCCCATCGCGATGCGGAACCCCTGCCCGACGTCGCCGAGCAGGGCCTCGCGCGGAACGGACACCTCGTCGAACGTGGTGTCGCCCGTGACATGTCCCCGCATCCCCATGAACGCCGCGCGCTCGAAGCTGAGCCCCTCCGCGCCTTCGACGCCGGGAACGAGAAACGCGCTCACGCCGTGGGAATCATCCGGGGCGGGGCGGACGCGCGCGACGACGAGGTGGACGTCGGCGACTCCCGCGTTGGTGCCGAACGACTTCTCGCCCGAGATGACGTACTCTTGGCCCCGCGCTTCGGCGACGGTTTCGAGTTGAGACGGCGAACTCCCCGCGCCCGGTTCCGTCAGCAGCATCGCCCCGATCCTCTCGCCCGCGGCCATCCCGCGCAAGTGCGCCTCGCGCTGTTCGTCCGTTCCGTACCGGGCGATCGGGAGCGCGGCGAAGGTATGTCCCTGAATGCTCTCGGCGACGGCCCCACTCTCGCGCGCCACCTCCTCGATGGCGAGGCAGTACGAGAGAAAGTCCGAATCGACGCCCCCGTACTCCGTCGGCAGGAGGATTCCCAGGAGATCGTACTCGGCGGCGGCCTCCATCACGTCGCGCGGGAACTCGTCGGTCGCTTCGATCTCGGCGGCTCGCGGCGCGACGACCTCGGCTGCGAACGATGCGGCTCGATCGCGTATCTCCCGGTTCTCGGGAGACAGCGCGTTCTCTATCAGGCCCATGTGATGGACAATCACAGCGACCCTGATAAATGCTCGTGCTCCGCTCGGGGTCCGAGAGGCCACTGAAGGGACGATAGACGCAACCGGAGACGAGGAGGCGGTGCGGCCGGAGGGTCGCGGCAGCGCGCTCACCCGCGTTCTGCCCTATGATTTTTTAGCCCCTGTCCCCGTTGTGAGAGTATGACAGAGGCGTATGTCGTCGGAGCGGGCCAGTCGCCGTTCGGCTCGTTTCCCGACGAGAGCTACCGGTCGCTGTTCGAAACGGCGTTCGAACGCGCGCTCGACAGCGTCGACGGAGGGTTCGAGCGAGAGCGGATCGAAGAGGCGTTCGTCGGTACCCTCGGCGTCGGGGGGCGACAGCTCGGGCTGAGCGGACCGGCGGTGACCGAACACGTCGGGTTGCACGGGATACCGACGACGCGCGTCGAGAACGCGTGCTCGGCGAGCGGTTTCGCCTTCAGAAACGCGGTGACCGCCGTCCGCGCCGGTCTCGCGGACGTCGTTCTCGCCGGCGGGTACGAAATCATGACCGACACCGGTTCGGATCACACGAAGTGGTGGCTCGGGGTGAGCGGCGAGACCGAGTGGGAGCGCCTCTCGGGGACGACCTTCGCCGGCGTCTACGCCCAGATGGCGAGCGCACACATGGACGAGTACGGAACGACGGCGGAGGACCTCTCCCGCGTCGCCGTGAAGAATCACCGCAACGGTGCCCGGAACCCGAACGCCCAGCTCGGCTTCGAGTGCACGCTCGAGGACGCGACGTCGGCGCCGACCGTCGCCGACCCGCTCACCCTCTATCACTGCTGTCCGACGACCGACGGCGCGAGCGCCGTCCTCGTGGCGAGCGAAGAGGTCGCCCGCGAGGTGACCGACAGACCGGTTCGGGTCGCCGGGATGGGCGCGTCGAGCGACCGGGTGGGACTGTTCCAGCGCGGCACGCTCACGGGTATTCCCGCCAGCCGCCGCGCCGCCGAGCGCGCGTACGACGAGGCGGGCATCGAACCCGGGGACGTGGACTTCGCCGAGGTCCACGACTGCTTCGCGATCGCCGAGATCGTGGCCTACGAGGACCTCGGGTTCTGCGAACGGGGCGAGGGGGGACAGCTTCTCCGGGACGGCGTGACCGATCCCGACGGGGCCCTCCCGGTCAACACCAGCGGCGGCCTCAAATCGAAGGGCCACCCCATCGGGGCGACCGGGACCGGGCAGATAGTCGAGGCGTTCGAGCAACTCCGCGGCGGAGCGCACACGCAGGTCGAGAATCCGCGGTACGGGCTCGCCCACAACGTCGGCGGAAGCGGGGGGAGCGCGACGGTCCACGTCTTCGAGCGCTCGGCGGAGGGATCCGCGTGAGGGGTATCGAAGCCGCCGGCGTCTGCATTCCGCGCCTTCGGATCTCCGCCGACGCGGTGGCGGACGCGTGGGGGCGGTTCTCGGGGACCGGAATCGAGGAGAAGGCGGTCCCGACCGCGGACGAGGACGCGCTGACGCTGGGAATCGCGGCGGCCGAGGCCGCGATGGCCGAAGGCGGCGTCGATCCGCGCGACGTCTCGCTCGTGAGCTTCGCCACGACGACGCCCCCGTTGGAAGAGGAGGCGCTCGCCCCTCGGCTCGTCCGCGCGCTCGGGCTCTCGGAGTCCGTTTCGGTCCGCACGCACGCGCAGAGCACCCTCTCGGGGGCGCAGGCGCTCTCCGCCTGCCTCTCCGCGACCTCACCCGCGCTGGCTGTCGCGTCGGACCTGCCGCGGGGTGACCCGGCCGGCGCGGATCACCCCTTCGGCGCCGGCGCGGCGGCGTTTCTCGTCACAGACTCGGCCGCCGTCACCCACCTGGATTCGGCCACGTACGTCGACGAGTTCCCCGGGGTCCGCTATCGGGAGCGGGGGGACGACGAAGTCGCGGGGCTCGGCGCGACAGCGTACGAGCGCGACGCGGTTCGGACCAGCGTGATCGAGGCCGTCAATCGCCTCGATGCGGACGTCTCGAACGTCCACGCCGCCGCGATTCACCAGCCCGATACTCGGACGCCGACGCGTGCGACTCGCGGGCTACCGCTGGACACCGAACCGTTGCGTCGCGGGACCGTGGTCGATCGAGTGGGCGACGCCGGCGCGGCGGGCGTCCCGCTCGGACTGCTCTCGGGGCTCGCGTCGGCGCGGGGAGACGATCGAACGCTCGCGGTTTTCTTCGGGAGCGGCGGGGGCGCGACCGCGATGCTCTTCGAGGGGAGCGCGGACGCCGGACTCGACGATCAGCTCGACCGCGGCGAGCGGATAGCGTATCCGGCGTACCTCCGGCAGCGCGGCTACGTCGGCGGAGCCGAGGTGGCCGGCGGCGGAGCGCACGTCAGCCTCCCGTCGTGGCGGCGCTCGCTCGACCAGCGCTACCGGCTCGTCGCCGGAACGTGCCCCCGGTGCGGGTCGCTCGCGTTTCCCCCGGAAGGCGTCTGCCCGGAGTGCCATCGAAACGTCGATTTCGACCGGGTGGAACTCCCGCGCGTCGGACGAGTTCGAGCGGTGACCGTGATCGGTCAGGGCGGCGCGCCGCCCGAGTTCACCGACCAGCAGCGGCGCGACGGCGCGTACGGCGTCGCTATCGTCGAACTCTCGACCGACGACGGATCGGCGACGCTCCCGGCGCAGCTCACCGACGTAGATCCGGAAACGGTGGCGGTCGGCGACGAGGTGCGAGCGGTGATACGGAGGATCTACGAACAGGAGGGGATTCCGCGGTACGGCGTCAAGTTCACGCCGACCGGAACGTGAGGTCGTCCGGGTCGCCGCGATCCGTCGGGGCGAAGGCGACCGGGTCGTCGGATGCGCGGTCGACGTGGCCGGTCGCTTCGAGGTGCGACAGGTGGGCGGCCGCCTCGCCGGCGCCCATTTTGACGTGAATACCGCGCAGCTCTCCGAAACACCGCGTCGCAACGTCCCACGGCGTACTCGGCCCCCGCTCTTCGACGATCGCGTAGATTCGCCGGCGGCGCTCCGCGTGGTGCGAGCGGATTTCGTCGATGCGCGCCGCGAGCGCCACCTCCGAACCATGACCCGGACGCGCCGTCTCGGGGCGAGAGCGGAGCCTGTCGAGCGTTCGGAGGTAGGTGTCGAGCGGGTTTTCGACGCGCGTGTCGCTTCCTCCGACGTTCGGCGTGTAGGCCGGGAGCACGGCGTCGCCGACGTAGAGCGCGCCGTCGGCGGCGAACGCGGCATGGCCGAGCGTGTGACCGGGGGCGTGGAGGCACTCGACTCCGGCAACCCGGTCGCCGTCCGTCAGCGGTCGAACCGGAAACTGCGCCGGCAGCGGCGAGGGCTCGTCCCCCGCTCGCACCGTCCGGACGGCTTCCTCGGGAACCCCCCACTCGGTCAACCGCCTCGCGTCGCGCTCGACTCGCCGCGCGCGCTCCCGGGCGTAGTCGGCGACCAGGGGGGCGTCGCCTCGGTGCAAGTAGAGGGCCGCGTCGGCGCGGTCGGATAGCCGCGTGGCGAGTCCGGCGTGGTCGACGTGCCAGTGAGTCACGAAGACCGCCGAAACCGCCGAAATCGGGAGGCCGGCGTCGGCGAGTCCGTCGACGAGCCGCTCCCACGAAGCGTCGCCCGGCGGACCGGGGTCGATCACGACGCCGCGCTCCGGAAGGGCGTACGCGCTGTTCGTCCCTTCGGGGCTGCCGTCGCTCACCGTGATTCGTCGCACGGGTCTCACTCCTCCTCCTCCGGCGTCGACGAGAACCCCATGTCTCTCCAGTTGTCGAGGACGAACTCGCGGACGTCGTCCGGGAACGAGGTCTCGAAACCCACCCGCGGCGCGATGTACTCGTCGTCCCACCGCGGGTCCCACGTCGCGTTGATGTACAGCCGCGAGCCCGGCGTCCCGTCGCGACGGTACGCCGTCGCCGTCGCGGCCGGCGCCGCCGGCTCGCTGAACTGCCAGTCGTGAGACGGGTGGGCTTTCACCCACATGTCGTCGAACGCCCGCGCGAGAGTGGCCGCCGGCGCGTCGGCGTCGAGAACGAGGACCTTGTCGAACAGCCGCGAGAACGAAAACAGCGTGTTGGCCAGCTGCCACTCGAATCCCGCGTAGAGGATCTCGCTCGCGACGAGACACATCCCCAGTTTCGTTTCGACCGGGAGGGCGATCCACTCTACCGGAGTGACCCCCCAGTAGCTGTTGAGCCGATGGTACAGCCGCGCGGCTTCGACGAGTCCGGCGAGGTGGATGTCGTCGGCCAACGGCGCGCCGACCGGAGTGAACGGAATCAGCGGGTCGTCCCGAAGCGCGATGTCAGTGAGCCGGAGTCCGATCTCCGTCGTCGAGGTGGCGTACTCCCAGCTCTCGGCCCGCCGCGACGGGCGTCCGCCGACGTCGGACACGGTTCCGTCGAGGATGGCCTCGGCGCTCGCCGGGACGAGTCCGCCCCGCGCTTCGGCGACGGACACCTCGTCGAGCGTTCCGGCGATCCCCAGCGGATCGCCGTACCCGGCGTCGCCGGTCCACCTGAGCGCGGCCGCGACGAGACAGGCGAGCGGAGCGCCGAGCGCGATCGTCGCGTCGGTTCCGGGCGAAAGGGAGTCGCCGAGCGCCGCGGGAACGGACGCGACGAGTTCGGCGCTCCCCTTCACCGCCCCTCGAATCGGCGCCCACGTCGTCCCGTCGTCCGCGGAGACGGCGATCAGCCCGAGCGTGACCGCCGGACCCGCAGCGGACCCGACGGCGGGGAGTCCGAGCGAATAGGGGTCCGACTCGCCGTACGTCGCCGCGAGCTCCGTCCGGGTCGGTGTCGCGTTCGCGGACGCCGTCGCCGAGAGGCGTTGGAGGAGCCGCGTGTACGGTAGGTCGCCGTCGCGGCCGAGCGCCACCGCGACGCGCGACCACGGCATCCGCGTTCGGGGCTGCATCTGGTCGGGCCCGCCGTAGGCCCCGCTCACGAGCCTCGCCGTCCCAGGGACGTTTTCGAAGAGGATCGCCGGCCCGTTCTCGCGCGCCGCCTCCGCGGCGATCGCCGGCGCGTCAGTCGCCCAGTGGACGCGCTGTTCGATGCGGAGGAGGTCGTCCGCGCCGTCGAGCGCCGCGACGTGTTCTCGTAGCGTCGTCACGACGCCGCCTCCGATCGCGATTGGACGTCGAGGGGCAGTCCGGCGCGCGCGAGCGTCTCTCGCGCCTTCCGGACGAGTTCGGAGTCGGTCAGGTAGTCGGGCCTGGCGGGAGCGTCGTCGCCGCGAGTCGCG
Source organism: Halegenticoccus soli (assembly GCF_002844195.1). GTDB lineage: Archaea > Halobacteriota > Halobacteria > Halobacteriales > Haloferacaceae > Halegenticoccus > Halegenticoccus soli. The sequence goes on along the minus strand of NZ_PEND01000005.1, from coordinate 36,842 downwards.
TCGATGTAGGCCTTGGCGGTCTTCGTTTTCGACGTCCCCGTCTCGGCGTCGCCCTTCTCTTCCGGCGTCTGATAGATGTTGAGCGGGACCTTCGGCATCGTCTCCACGCCGAACTGGTGGAAGTCCTCGTTCGGGTCGGCGTTGACCGCGATCGCCTCTAAGACGGCGCGCTGATCGAGCGGATCGACGTCCGTGTCGACGAAGACGAAAAAGTCGATGTGGAGCATGCCCCACGTCGTGAAGATGAAGTTGGCCAGGTTGTGTAGGTACCCCGGCCGGGACACCTCGGTCGAGACGGTGTACACCGTTCGCGGCGTGAACCGCCACGGAGCGCACCGTTCGACGTCGAAGCCGGCCGTCCGCAGGCCGAGCGTCGCATCGGGACCGACGCAAGCGACCTCCATCGTCGTGCTGGAGTTGAGCGTGTGGCCGACGCCGACCCCCTCCACGCAGAAGGGGACGTACGGCCGTTCGCGGTGGGTTATCGCGTCGACCTGCAGGACCGGCATCGATCGGCGGGGTCCGTGCATGTAGCCGAAGTAATCGCCGAACGGACCCTCGTCCAGCCGCCGCCCGGGGAGCACCGACCCCTCGATGACGATCTCGGCGGTGGCGGGCACCAGTAAATCGTTCGTTTCGCACGGGACCAGTTCGACCGGCGCCCGCTTCAACCCGCCCGCGAAGTCGGCTTCGTCGCGGCCGGTCGGAATCCACATAACCGAAGAGAGGGAAACCGCGGGTTCGGTCCCCACGGCGATCGCGATAGGCATCGGTTCGTCCCGCCGTTCGTACTTGTAGTAGTAGAGATTGGGCGTCTGTTCCCCAGCGAGGAACAGCACGCTCGCCTTCGTCCCGGAGTGGATCATCGCTCGGTGATACGACCAGTCGATCCACTCGGAGTCCGGATCCGACGTGACGATAGTGTGGAGATTCGAGTACCGACCGCCGTCGCCGGCGTGGATGTAGGGCCACGGGAGATCGAACAAGTTGACCTGCTCCCCTTTCGCGACGACTTCCTTGCACGGCGCCGCCTCTCGGTCGACGACCGTCGGCGGAACCGGCGACTTGAGGCGGTCGATGACAACCTCGTAATACTCGCCGCCCGTCAGACCCCGCGGTAGCCCGAGCGCCCCGGCGATGCGGTCCCACGGACGGCGGCGGGAGCCGCGAAACGGATCGCCGATCAACCGCGCTTCGCACGCCCCCGAATTCGGTACCGATTCGAAGGCGGGCACCGCGTCGTCGGTCTGATCAGCCCGCATCGTCACCGCGCTCGCCTGCAGGTTCCAGGAAACGTCCCGCGAAATGCGGTTGAGTTCTCCCCGTGACTCCAGGAGAGAGAGGTACTCCCGGAGGCTGTCGACGGTCATTACGGGTTGTCCCCTCCTAATCGCGCGGCGAGCTCGTCCTGTTCGACTTCCGTCCGCACGTCCACGTACGCGTCGACGAGGTCGGGATACTGCTCGGAAAGGTAGTCGCCGAGAATCGATCGAACGGCTTCCGAAACGGACGGGTACCGGCCAGTCTCGACGAGATACGCGAGAAGCGCCCTGAATTCGTCGGAGCGCGCGTTGATGACGTTGGAATCGGCTCGGGTCCGCTGGATGCAGTCTCTCAGCAGATCGCGATCGACCTCGCGGAGGTCGACGTCCGCCTCCTCGATTTCGATGTACCACTGCTCTTCGATGCTTTCGTGAGGGCCCCGAACGACGATGAGCGAATCGGGGTCCGTCAGGTCCTCCTCGTCGCGCGCGATGCGGGCGCGCGTGACGAATATCTCCTTCGTTTGCGTGTCCGTCACCTGAAGCGTGATTTCGCCGTCGAGATCGTCGGGTAAGTGCTCCTCCGAGGTGATGTATTCCCCGGTCACCCCATCCACCTCCGAGCGGGCGGAAAGAGAACGGTGTACATGTTCGGGACAAACCACACGGTGGCACATAAGTTCTTCCTGATTTTTACGCCGGGTCAGTTCACTCTCCGAACGAAAACCCAGAGAGCCACTTCTCTCCCCACCGATCGACCTGCTTCGAGGTGAGCTGTCGGCAGTGGTTCCTCTCTCCGGATCTCCGACGGCGCGCGTCTGTACGAGGATTTATATGCGTCCGCCGGAAGTACATCGAAGTAGATGACGAAACTGCACTTCGAGGACGTTCGAGAGGGGGAGATCCGAGAACTCGGTAGCTACCGCGTGTCGAAGGACGAGATGGTCGCGTTCGCACAGCGGTACGACCCGCAGCCGATCCACGTCGACGAATCGGCCGCCGAAGCGTCGATCTACGGGGGAATCATCGCCAGCGGATGGTACACCGCCGGCGTCTGCATGCGATTGCTGGTCGACGGCTTTTTGATCGACGCGGCGAGTATGGGCTCGTTCGGGCTCGACGAGTTGCGCTGGAGGGCGCCGGTTCGGCCCGACGACGTCATTAGTGTTCGTAACGAGATCGTGGACGCACGCGAATCCACGAGTCGGGACGACCGCGGGTACGTCAAGAACGAACTGACGGCTCGCAATCAGGACCGCGAGGAGGTCCTCTCGTGGACCGCCACGAACATCTTCCTGCGGAAGAATTCGAACGCGTAGAACCCTCGGTTGACGGTGCTCACTCCCCGACGTGTCGGATATCGCTCATCCGAATATCCATGTAGGATAAAGTTGATCATAGACCATGTCTAATCACTGCTGTCGGGTCGAAGAACTGACGGTAGAACACGGCGTGGCGGTGCGAACCCGGCTGTACGACTCGGTGGACGAGTACCTGGTTGCCCGCCGGTGCGGAACGAACAACTGGAGGTGCGACACCAGCGCTGAACTCGCAGACTGGTTCAACAGAAAGGTCCTCTCGTCCGTGTACGACCGGGCGAATCGCGACGCTACCCCGGCGCAGGTACTGACCGAATACAGACTGTTGGTAGACGAGCGTGAGGATGCGACCGACGATCTCTCCGCCGAGCTGAAGGCGCACGGAATCGATCCGGACGGATTGCGCGGCGAGATGATCCCGGTCGAAATCATGGAGCGCCACCTGAAAGCGTGTCTGGAGGCGACTGATTCCCCGATACCGCGGGGGCAACCGACAGAACGGCGGATCGAGAGCCTCCGTGCCCGACTGTCGTCCGACGTTCAAAGCGTCCTTTCGGAATCCGGTTCAGCGGCCGGTATTTCGAGCGACGAGGTTGCGCGCGTCGAAGAAGTGCTCGTGCTCGTTTCTTGTCCCACGTGTGCGAACGCGACGACGATCAGGGACGCACTCGAAATGGGGTACGTGTGCGAATCCCACTATCCGCTGTGAACTACCCCTACCTACTCGCTCGCTTTCGCTCGCTCCTTGAGGACGGGGGCTTAGTGCCTCAATTTTAGCTAAAAGCTCGCTGCGTAATTGCCACAGGGCAACAACTCCCGTCACGACCGTTGGATACCTCACGACCGCTCGAAGTGGCATCGATCAGACCCATATAGAGAATCCGAACTCCTCTGCCCTAAACGCGCGTGCACTGTTCGACAGCACGGCGAGAGGGGGTGCGGAAACCGTACCGGTGAGCTCTGGCGTCCGAATTCGGTGACTGAGTGTCTCTCGATCGGAGATAGGGTCACCGCCAGCGGCCACGTTTCCGCCTTCTATTCGAGCGTCACACGCTCCACGTCTCCGCGCGAAAGTATAAATCGACGCCCCTTCTACGAATGATATGAGCCGTCACGTCCTCGTCCCTCACGACGGCGGTGAGCTGGCGGACGCCGCGCTGTCCTTCGCTCTGCGCGGGATCACGGACGCGACCTTCACGGTGCTGCACGTCGTCGAGCTGTTCGCCGACCACACCGCCGCGGGTATCGAAGATCGTGCGGGTGATTAGGACGAGCGCCGCCGAGAGCCAGGCCGAGAAAATTTTCGAGCGAGCGCGGGCGACGGCTGCTGACCGCGGGATCGACGTAGAAACCGAGTGGAAATGCGGTCGACCGAGAGACGTCATCGTCAACTACCTTCACGAGAACCTGATCGATCAGCTCGTGCTGGGGAGCCACAACCGGGGGGCAATCTCACGACTCGTCCTCGGAAGCGTCGCCGAAACCGTCGTCCGTCGGTCGCCGGTGCCAGTCACCGTCATCCGCGAACGGCCGTCAGAACGGAATTAGCAGCGACGGGTCGAGGTCGGCGGAAGCGGTTTGGAGCTCGGTATTCAAGTCGTCCGTAACCGGGGTTTTTTGTCCTCCAGTGCCGATCTTCACTTGGTGTCGCTACACGATGACCGAAACGCACGTACAGGAACTCGAAGGTGAGAGAGTGCGGTACAACGGAGACGCGTGGGAGTTCACGGGGACTATCGACGTGAAGCGAAACGGGGAGGTGATACACGTCGAAGCGAGGAAGGCCGAGCGCGTGCGTGGCGACAAAGCGACACTCAGGTTCACGCTCCAGAACCCACCAGCGTCGATCAATCCGGGAAACCTCGGCGATTTCGGCGTCGAGTTACAGCGGCGGGAAGACGGCCAGTATCTCGTGGTGAGCAGAACCCACGCGACGAATCGCTACAGACTCGATAACATGAACTACACGTGAGCGGCGGCGGCAGTACGCACCACCGGCGGCGCGTTCAAACCAACCGAGATTTACCTCGCCGCTTGACGGGGGACCAATCCCGAAAGCGGAGGTCCGGTCGACGCAACGGGGCAGCCGTTCGGTCTACCCCGAGCGTTGCTCCTCGTCGACGGCTTTTCGTCCTGATCGACCAGCACAAATAGCTCGTTCCAGTCGTCGGCGGAGGAGATCTGGTCGCGGAGCTCTTCGATCACGCCGACGGTTACCGCTTCCGCGACGACGTCCATCACGGCCCGCGAGTGGTGGACGGCGTCCCCACGCTCGTCCTCGGGGTTGTAGTCCCTCTTCTCGACGACCCGGCCGACGAATTCGTTCCACTCGAACGTCTCGACAGTGCCGACTTTCGAGAGGTGACGTCCGATCTTTTCGGGGAGTTGTGCCGCGAGGTTCTCGGCTGCGCCCGGTTTGATGCGCCGGCTGAGCGTCTCGAGCGTGATCCGCGTCGCGCGGACAGCGTCTTCGCGCGACGAGAGCTGTGCGCGGTTCTGCACTTCGCCGATGAAGGCGTCGTAGTCCATGCCGGTTTTCACTTCGCGACGAAGATGGATAGATGCCCCGCCCGATTCGATACTGCCTGCGGCACTTCGTCAGTTTCCGAACCGGCCGGGTGGGGCCGACCAACGACGGGTCTGGGCGACCGACGTCCGGACTATGGGCGAACCCACCTTGTGAACGGGGGATGGTCACTGCTCGATCGTCCGTGGGGCGATGGACTTCGACTGGCTCGTCCGGGCGATCTCGAAAACTGTCATCAGGTCGGTCCGCGAGACCAGACCGGCCAGGGAGCCGTCGGCATCGGTTACGAGGATCCGACCGACATCCTCGCGCTGGAGCGCCGTGAGCGCCCTCATCGCCTCGCTGTCGGGCGAAACCGTCACCAGATCCGTCGACATGACGTCCCGAACGGTCTGGCCGTCGCGGCGCTCGGACGCACGCTCCTGAACGTCTTCGAGCGTGACGATGCCGACGAGATCGCCGCCATCGACGACCGGGTAGCCGGTGTGGCGCTCGCGGATCATCCGGTCGAGAAGGGCGTCAAGCGACGTCTCCGGGGACACCGTGTCGAGTTCGGGCGTCGGCGTCATGATCTCCTCGACGGTCAACCCCTCGAACGCCGCCTCCATGACGACCTGCCGGGTCTCCCCGGTCGCAGCGATAACGATGAAGAAGGCGATGGCGATCCAAAAGAGGTTGAACGAGAGGATGCCGGCGATCCCGAGCAGGAATGCGAACCCTTTTCCGACGGCGGCGGCGATCCGCGTCGCGCGGAGCCGCGGGCGGTTGCGCGAGAGGAACGCGCGGAGGACCCGACCACCGTCCATCGGAAAGCCCGGCAGCATGTTGAACGCCGCGAGCACCACGTTGAGAACGGCCAGGTATCCGATCACGAACTGCGCTGCGGGTAGATCAGCCGGAAGGAGGGCGAACGAGGCGTAACAGACGAGCCCCAGCGCGACGCTCACGATCGGCCCGGCGATAGCGATAACGAACTCGTGCCGCCAGTCGTCGGGCAGTTCCGCGAACTGCGCGAGTCCGCCGAGGAACCACAGCGTTATCGACTCGGTGCTGAGTCCGTACCTGCGCGCCGCGAGTGAGTGCCCCAGTTCGTGCAGGAGGACGCTGCCGAACAGCCCGAGGGCGGCACTCACGCCCAGCAGCCACGGGAGCACGCCCTCGGTGAGCGGCCCCGAGTCGATGGCGCTCCGGAAGATTCCATTTATCAGCTCGACCGTCACGCCGACCTGCGAGCCGATGAGGTAGGCCAAAAGCGGGAGGACCAGGAGGAACGAGACGCCGAGTCTGATCGGGATTCCGAGCACGGAACCGACGCGTATGCTTGCCATGAGGGTACTATGGACTGCAGCCCCATTAGTCGACTCCCCACACCGCGGTCGATTCCGACAGCCGCCTCTGCTGGGAACGTCCGTGTCGGCTTTGCCTGCGTCAACTGAAACTACAGTTCCTCTCGTCGACCCCGTCGAACGTTGGGTTGCGTATCCGATTCCCGACTCCCTACCGGTAAACGTGGATCGAGTACGGTCCGGTGGTTTATACTTCGGCCGCCGATAGGGCGAGTATGCCGATCGACGCTGATACGTTCGAGCGCGGTGACGAGCGGTATTCCATCGAGAACGAAATCGTTTAGTCCCTCCACGAGAACCACGACAGGGCGTACAACGTCCGCGAGATTACCGTCGAGGTCATGGACCGGGGGTGGTCGGAGGTGAACGTCGAGTCTGCCGACCTGGGCGAGTACATCGGTTGTTTTCTCGACCTGGCGACCGTCAGTTCGATCTTGGATAAACTCGTGGACAACGGCGGGCTGAAGCGCCGCATTGTCGACGTCGGCGCGGGTGAACGAAGCTACTATCGAGCGCCGTGAGCCGGTAGTGAGTGCATCCTCTCGACCGCGTCGACAGAAAGATCGGACGTGTAGTGATGCGTGAGTGACTCTACTGGATCTCACGCGCGGACGAACGTTCCTTTTCGATTGTAAATCGAACCACGTACTCTGGATGAGACACAGTAGTTCAACAGTGGTAATTGGACGAATTCGGCTCTCGGATCGGTCTACTGATGCAAATTGTGAACCGAGTCAAGCGTCGATATATCGGGCGTTATATGCGGTTTCTACGACCGATTTTTAGCTGATCGTCGCACGTCGCTACACCGTGCTTTGTACGCACTCGCGGCCGGCGTGTGGAACGTCGAATGAACTGTTTAACGCGCTTTCAGCCCTATTGAGTTCGGCCAACGGATTCAGATTCGACCCCAACAACTAGTATAAACAGATCATCCAAGGTATTATAATTCCGTTCACGGAGTTCGGTATCGTCCGGCACCTACTTGTGAGTGGTAGAACCTCCGTCTAAAAGCGTTTCCAGAGTCGGCTACTACACCGAGTACGCGTCTGGCTCCAAATGTGCCCCGTGTTCCAATTTGTGGCATCTGCGGACGCTTTTACGGCTACAGATCGGCGGTAGTCCGGTGGATTGACGCGAGCCCCATCGGTAGAGGTGAAACCCCCGGTCTCCGCGTTGGCTGGCACCGTCATCTTCGGGCGAATCAGTCCGGACGGGGGTACCGAGACCGGACGCACCTATAAATTACCGTCAAAGAGGAGTTACTACTCCGAGAGCGGCGGCGTCGTTTCAGGCGGCCGCCGGTGGTGGGTCGCCTGTTCGAACGAGTAGCCGAGGCGGATCAGCGTCGGTTCGTCGAACGGTCGGCCGAGGAACTCGATCCCGACGGGGAGGCCGTCGTCGGTGAACCCGGCCGGCACCGACATCGCGGTGCACAGCGATTGCGACGCGATGAGCGTGTTCGTCGGGAACGTCATCGTCTCGTACGTCCCCTCCCGGATCTCGGTCTCGGTCGGCGGGATCACCTGGACGTCCGGGTAGACCATGGCGTCGAGGTCGTGTTCGGCGAAGGCGCTCAGGATCTCCCGCTGGAACGCGTACTGCGCCATGCGGCTTCGCCAGTACTCGAGGTTGTCCTCCAGGTCCTCGGGGCCGTCTTCGACGAACGCGACGAAGAGATCGAGCAGCTCGTGGTACTGGCCCGTCTCGTAGAGTTCCTCGACGGTATCGACGGGGACGTCCCGCTCGGCGAGGAAGTCGTTGATGTCCCGCTTCGACTGCAGGACGTACAGCATCGTCCGGGAGAGGTGGTCGCCGAGGTTCGGCAGTTCGACGGGATCGACGAGCACCGCGCCCGAGTGACGCATCGCCGCGAGCGCGCCTTCGATCACACGGTTCACCGGGGCCGCGTTGGCGTCGTCGCCGAAGGCGTCGCGGACGACGCCGATGCGCGCGCCGCGGAGCGCGTCGGTCCGGAGCTGGTCGACGTACGAACCGTCGACGCGCCGGAGCTCGGTCACCGCGGTGAGCGGGTCGGCCTCGTCGTAGCCGACGAGAACGTCCAACAGCAGGGCGGTCTCTCGAACGGTCCGGGTCATCGGACCGGCCGTGTCCTGGTGCGAGACCAGCGGATTCACGCCCGCTCGGCTGATCAGCCCCGGCGTCACGCGGAACCCGACGAGGTTGTCGAAGGACGCGGGGACGCGGATCGAGCCGCCGCAGTCGGTTCCGATGCCCACGGCGCCCAGGTTCGCGGCGACGGCCGCCCCGGTGCCGCTGCTCGATCCTCCGGGATCCCGGTCGGGGGCGTAGGGGTTCTTCGTTCGGCCCGCGATGGACGAAAAGCCGAACCAGGAGGTCGCCCAGTCGGGCAGGGTCGTCTTCGCGAGAATGATCGCCCCGGCTTCGCGGAGGCGCGCTACGACGGCCGCGTCGCGTTCAGCGACGTAGTCCTCGAACGCTTTCGCGCCGAACGACGTCGGCATGTCGGCCGTCTCCAGAGCGTCTTTGACGAGTACGGGGATCCCGTGGAGCGGTCCGGTGAACTCGCCGCTCTCCTCAAACTCGGCGTCCAACTCGGCGGCTCTGTCGGCCGCCCGGTCGTTGACGAGGATGACCGAGTTGAGCTCCGGCCCGGCCCTGTCGTAGGCGTCGATGCGTTCGAGATACCGTTCGACGAGTTCCCGGCTCGTCAGATCGCCCGACTCGAACGCCCGGTGTATTTCGTCGATCGTCGCCTCCTCCAGTTCAAACGCGACGGATGACATCTTCCCTCTGCACCACATCGTGGTACGTTACCGAATGACATAAGGGTGCAGGTAGCGGCTTCACAGAGACCGCGAATTCCCCACGCAGAGTTCCTCTGAAGCGTCAACTGTGAAGCGGGTGCACCTGGTTCGTCCATGGCGATATTGCGGGCCGCCGTTCGACGAACCGCGACTGGCCGAGATTGTAGTGGCCCGTCCGAGAAATAGACAACAATCTGATAGATCATCCGGACTCGACCGGTAGTTCCGGGAGACCCGATTCGATTTCGTTTCGCCGACTCTCCAACCACTCGGGCAGCACCAGCCGCTCACCCAGGTCGGCGAGGTCTTCGTCGACTGTGTATCCGGGCGACTTGGTGGCGAACTCGAAGAGGACACCGCCGCGCGTGCGAGCGTAGACCGACTTGAACCACTTGCGATCGATGACGCTCGTCGGTCTGAGGCCCCGTTCGATCAGAACGTCGCGCCACTCGGGTTGCTCGGTCTCGGTCACCTGGAACGCCACGTGGTGGACGGTACCGGCGCCAGGCTGGCCTCGAGGGGCCTGCGGGTCTTCGAGGATATCGACGACGTATCCCAGGTCGCCGTCGGCGACGTAGCGCTGGCGGTCGCGCTTGGCGTCGGCCTCGTCGTACCCCATCGTCTGCAGGAGATCTGCGGTCGGAGTAGCGGTCGTCAGCGAGAGCGTCACGCCGAAGAACCCGCGGACCGCGTGTTCGTCGGGGACGGGGCCATCCGGCGGACGGCCTCGGGGTGCGTCCGCACGCGCTACCAGTTCGAGCGGGAGACCGTCGGGGTCCCGAAACGGGAGGACGGTGTCGCCGAACCGCTCGCGGGGTTCATCGGCGTCGACCCCGGCGTCGGCGAGCCGATCGGTCCAGTAGTCGACCGAGTCCTCCGGAACGAGGAACGCGACCGTGCTGACCTGGCCGGTACCGACTCGTCCGGAGCGGGCGTCGGGATACGGGAAGAACGTCATGCTCGTCCCGGGAGTGCCGCCGTGATCGCCGTAGAACAGGTGATAGACCGACACGTCGTCCTGGTTCACGCTCCGTTTCACCAGGCGGAGTCCGAGCGTCCGCGTATAGAACTCGAGATTTCGCCCGGGGTCGCTTCCGATGGCGGTCACGTGGTGGATGCCGGGGGTGGGTGTTGGCACACGAGCAGGTACGCGTTCTTGCCGAATAATCCTGTGGGAAGCGTAGCGAGATCCGATCTATATCAGTTGCTGGCGTATGAGCAAAAATTCGCTCGCTCGCGGTCGATCGACGCCCGAGACCGACTCAGGTTTCCAGCTGAGTTGGGCATCGATGCCTGTCTGATAACGGCCGTCGTGGATAGTCGGGCGTTCAGTCCGGAGACGTCCTCCCTCGGAACGTTTCAGCCACGACGACCGGGGAGCGGGTGCGTACGGTTCGCCCGCAACGATATTATGCGCTGCTGAACAACGGAACCCCACATGGCCGAGATCGCGGTAGTCCATCCGAATCTCGCGATACGCGGGGGCGCCGAATCGGTGTGCATGCACGCGCTCGAAGCGCTCCAGTCGGAGCACGAGCTCACGCTGTTCGCGCTCGACCGACCCGACCTCGACGCGCTGAACGAGTACTTCCGGACCGACGTGACCGACGTTCGGATCGAGCTGGCCGGCGCGCTGGGGCCGAGAGTACGCGAGGCGGCCGGCCATCGGCTGCTCAAGCTACAGGCCGCGCTCCTCGGCCGGTACGTTCGCCGCCGCGAGGACGAGTTCGATCTGGTACTCAGCACGAAAAACGAGTTCGCTTTCGAAACGCCGTCCGTCCAGTACGTTCACAGTCCGCAGTTCGCCGCGGCCGACCCCGGCATCGACAAGGTCGACCCGGCGCACAGGGCGTACGACGCCGCCTGCCGAACCCTCGCCGGGATCGACGTGTCGAGCGTCAGATCGGCTGTGTTGCTCGCGAACTCGGAGTGGACGGCGGACGTCGTCGAAGACGTGTACGGCGCGACCGCGGAGGTCGTGTACCCGCCGGTCAACACGTCGCAGTTCCCCTCGCGTCCGTGGGAGGACCGCGAGCCGGGATTCCTGACGATCGGCCGGATCGGACCGAGCAAGCGCGTCCTGCGGAACGTCGAAATCATCGCCACGCTCCGCGAGCGCGGACACGACGTGCACCTCCACGTCGTCGGTCCGACGACCGATGGCGAGTACTGCGACCAGGTCAGAGAGCGGGCGGACGAGCTCGGATTCGTCCGCGTCGAGGGGGCCGTAGAGCACGAACACCTGCTCGAACTGATCGCGAACCACCGCTACGGCCTCCACGGGCGACCGTACGAGCACTTCGGAATCGCGGTCGCAGAGTTGCTCGCCGGCGGGACAATTCCATTCGCACCTGACAGCGGCGGCCAACGAGAGATCCTCGCTGAGGATCCCCGGCTCCTCTACAACTCGCCAGAGGAGGCAGTGACGAAGATCGATCGGGTCCTCTCCGATCCGAAGCTCCAGCGAGAGATTAGAGGCCGTTTTCAAGCCACAAAACTTCCATTCACCCGAGAAGCGTTCAAAGAGAACATTCGGAACGTCGTCGAACGGGTGACAACATGAGAATCGGCATCAACGCCCGAGCACTGACGAAACCAAATCCGGCGGGGGTAAGCCGGTACACCCGAAAGCTCATCGCGGCGCTTGCAGAAAAGGAAGGATCGGACACAGAGTTCGTCCTCTTCGGGGTCAACTCGGTCCCTGACAAGCTTGATGCTCACGACAACGTGACCAGCGCCGGAGTGCCTGCACCGGCCCACAGCGGCCCGAGAGCCCACCTGTGGGAGCAGGTGGTGCTTCCACGCAAACTTGGCCGTGCCGATGTCGATGTGTTCCATACTCCGGCAGGACAGCCACCAGTACTAGCTCGCATTCCGCTCGTGACGACAATCCACGACATCTCGCCTGTGGTTCACCCGGAGTGGTTTTCGCGGAGTTACGCGGCGCTGTACCGCGTTTTGACGCCATTAGCTGTCCGCGTTTCTGATCGGATCATCACCGTCTCAAGGTTCGCCCGCGACGAAATCATCGACCGTTACCCGCAGGCCGCGGGGAAAACGGTCGCCGTTCACAACGGTCTGACGCCGCCTCCAGAGGACGTCCCCATCGAGGATGCTCTGCCTGTCGAGGGCATACAGCCCAGTGAGTATATCCTGTCTGTTGGTTCGATGAACCCCAGGAAAAACCTCCGACGGCTGGTCGACGCCTACGGTCGATACCGGAAACGAGTCGCCGACCCGGCATCGCTTACGCTTGTCGGGCCGACCAAGCGCGTGTTCGCCGACGCGGCATTCGAACCGGGCGAAGGGGTTCAGACGCTCGGTTTCGTCTCCGACGAGGAGTTGGGGTGGCTGTATCGTAACGCGGCAACGTTTGCCTTCCCATCGCTCTATGAAGGGTTTGGGCTGCCGATCCTCGAGGCGATGAGTGCCGGCGCACCGGTTGTCACCTCCGACCGGGGGGCCATGGCGGAAGTTGCCGGCGACGCTGCATGTCTCGTCGATCCCACGGACATCGACTCGATCGCGGAGGGGCTAGAACGCACGCTCAGCAACACCACCTACCGAGACCGACTCGTACAGCGAGGACGTGAACGAGCAAAGATGTTCACGTGGGACCGTACCGCAAGACAGACAGCCGCGGTATACAAGAGCGCTGCGCGGGAAGTGAAGCGCTGACACAGCGGCAAAGAGACGAACTAAATAAAGAGGGGTCAGACGACGAGCAACCCGATTCCGCCGATAATAGCGAGGCTGCCGAGGCCCACACAAACGCCCCAGAAGGGAACGCGGCGGACAAGTCGCATCAAGGCATCAATCGTGACATATCCGACGACAGTTGCGGTGGCAAGGGCCACGAGGGCGGCCTGAAGCGAGAGCTCCGGAAGGCCGCCCGAGTCGAGGACGGCGACAACACCGCCGCCGATTGCAGCTGGAATTGAGAGGAGAAACGAGAGGCGGAACGATGCGGGGCCGTCATGACCCCGCAAGAGCAGCGCGCTCGCGGTCGTTCCAGAGCGCGATACACCAGGAAGGATCGCAAGTCCCTGGAGTGCGCCGACGATGACAGCATCAATGAAGTCTGGGCGGGAGCGGTTGCCCAGTTGGAGTGATCCAGCGAACCGCTGGAGGAGCCCGGTTCCAACGAGAAGAAGGCCAATGACTGCAACGAACGCGCCCCCTGTTAGTTCAGAGATGAGATGGCCGAGAATGAGGTAGGCCGGGACGCCGATCATCCCAGTCGCGATTGTCGCAATGACGAGGAACGAAAGCGTCGACGATTCAGCGTCGAACGCTTCTTCTAGCCGCCAAGAAGGGATTACTCGGAGAACCGAAAGGAGTTCAGTTCGGTAATAAACGGTGGCCGACAATGCTGTTCCAAGGTGTAAAAAGAGGGCGTATGCAACGGCAGCCTCTGGGCTCGACCCTATGGCCGTTAAAGCGATTGCAAGGTTCCCTTCGCTGGAGATAGGAAGCCACTCGAAGATTCCCTGTAGAAGTCCCGCAACGAAGGCGACGATGAGGTCACGATCCATAACGACTATGGGTAATCGCTCGTATAAAGTCGATTCGGCTGATAGTGCCTCATGGAAGTATAAATACAACTACTTCCTTACCTCCAACATTGGTAGTATACTATGGCCTGTTTGACCGGTTTGCCAGAACGCATCATTTGATATGAATATTATATGTTGGGATAAGTATTGGTTTGGCCAACATGTTTATGTCCCTTGTTTCGAAATCTCATGTGAAAGGTAATGAAGCAGCTCCTGAATTTCTTTAGCATAGTCCTCCTTGCAAGTGTTATCCTTATGGACACTTCATTTGAAGCAAAGTGGCTTACGCTAAGCAACCTCCTTTATGCCTTCTTCGTGTTTGCTGCAATCGGGTTTGCCTGGCATGCATACCGAACAAATAATTTGAATTTCACGTTTGCTCTAACCTGGCTTATCCCGTATATTTTAGTATGTCTATTGCTTATCGGGGCGTTATTAGCGGTGAATGAATCTGGGGTAGCAAATCCTGGACGAGTAGCGAAATTTGGGATTGTGTATTTGCTGTTACTCTTTGTGCTCGCCGCGAACGCAGAGCCGCTTGAATTCTTCAGACGGAATATTGTCTACCTATTGGCCTTTGCAATCATGCTTGGCGCCTTCTTTTCGCATCTTCCGAACATAGCCGTCGGCAGCGGTCTCGTTAGGTTTGCAATCAAATCCGGCACTCTAATGGGATTAGCGTTATTTGTTTTCCCGCGATACGTGTCCCGGGACGCGTTCTTCTGGACAATTAGCGTGCTCTCTGCCACCGTCGTCACGCTTAGCCTACCAATGTATCTTTTCGGGGAGTACACGCTGTTCGGCTTGTCCTTTCAACTGTGGGGAACCCAAACGACAATGCCCCTTATTGGATTCGAGTTTCGGTATCTACAGTCAATCTTTCCGAATCCAAACACGACTGGCGGACTCACGTTCGCGGGTACGGTTGCAGCCGCACTTGCAGCATACCGGTCCTACGCCGACAGTTCGGTTCCCGCCGTCTGGATCCTGCCCGGAATGATGTTCCTGCTCAATGGCTTCGGCCTCTATCTATCGTATAGCCGGGCGGGATGGCTCGCCGCCGGGATTGCGCTCTCACTGTACGGGGTTTATGTTCTGTTTGGGCGCAACGCCCTCCCTATCGGATTTACAGCGATTATCGGCATGACCGGGCTGTTCTTATTGGCCATATTTTTGTCACTTATTGGTATCAGCTCCAACGGACGGTTCACGCTCTGGGGAGCGGGTCTTCAAGCGATTCTCAATGACCCGTCTCTCTTCGGTGCTGGACTCATCGACCCAAGCGAACCACTTGAGCCATACCTCACCCAGTTCCGTGGTTTTAGCCCCCACAATTCATATATATCAATTTTCCTCCGAGCGGGCCTGCTCGGCGGATTTGCGTATCTGGTTCTCACCTTTGGGAGCGTCCTTGACGGTGTGTTCCGCAAGCCGGGCGTCGATGCAGGGATACTCGCGTTCGCATCGGGATGCGCGATCCATCAGATGTTCGAGGCATACACGTTGTTCCAATACACTTTCATCGCCGTATGTGGAGCAATCGTCTTCGGCTATCTCATCCTCGACGGGTCACCACCTCTCGACGAGGTGACCAGTGTATCGTCGCTAACAAGTCGGCTTCAAGCCAATCGAAAGCTCGAAACGTGGAGTAATCGACAATGAAAGATGTAGGAAACCCACCAGACACCAACAAGCAGCATAAATTACCTAAGTTACTCATGAGGAAACCGAACTGTCACAACTACTCATGAATATTCAGCAGATAAGCAAGTTTTACTATCCAGAGGTCGGCGGTCTCGAACAGGTAGTACAGACGCTCGCAGAAGGCTTTCACGGCTCTGGGCATACCGTTCAGGTACTAGCGTCCGTTCGCAAAGGGAGAGGAACACGCGAGCGAATCCACGGTGTTCCAGTCGTCAAAGTAGCGACCGTCGCCACCGTCCAATCGGTGCCGATTTGCCCAACGTTCCCCTACCATCTCCGGGACGCCAGTCGCAATGCAGATCTCCTCCATATTCACCTCCCGAATCCGACCGCTGTTGTTTCGCAATTACTGACAGGATCACACCGACCTCCTATCGTCGTCACCTACCACAGCGACATTGTAAAGCAAGCGACAGCGCTGAAAGCATACAGACCACTTTTGTACCGCTTGCTCGAACGTGCCGACCGTATTATCGTCACTTCGCCGAACCTCCTCCAGCACTCTGAACACCTCAAACCGTTCAGCGATAAGTGCGAGGTTGTCCCCCTTTCCATCGATCTAGACGCGTTTGGAGACTACGCTGGCCCGACATACGACCTGCCAGTTGATCCGTCTCGTCCCACCCTCCTGTTCGTCGGCCGGCTGAGCTACTATAAGGGGGTTAAGTACCTGATCGACGCGATGGTGCAGGTCGACGCTGATCTTCTCGTGGTCGGCGACGGAGACCGGCGCGAGGCGCTCGAACGTCGGATGCGTGATCGCGGTGTGGACGACGATATTACGTTCCTTGGAAAGGTGTCACAGGAACTGCTGCGGTACTGTTACGAAGCAGCGGACATATTTGTTCTTCCCTCGATCGCACCGAGCGAAGCGTTTGGGGTCGTCCAACTCGAAGCGATGGCGACCGGCACGCCGGTCATCAATACCTCCCTTCCAACGGGCGTTCCGTGGGTGAGCAAGGACGGCGAGACGGGACTGACCGTCCCGCCGAAGGACGCCGCCTCCCTCGCTAACGCGATCAATGAATTGCTCGCGGAACCCGACCGGCGGGACATTTATGGAGCGAACGCAAGAGAACGTGTCGAGCGGCGCTTCACCACAGAGCGGATGCTCGAAGGAACTGAAGCCGTCTATCGCGACGTGGTGAGTAACGACATCTAATCGACCATTTCGACTGATAAAAGATTCTTACATATCTATTTTTGTAATGGCACCAGTAAACTAATTAGTGAGTTTGTTTGAAATTAGAGTTAAAACAAGTGCCTCCAAGCACATTTAGCGTCGGAGAATGTGGTGTTTACGAATCGATCAGACTCAAAATTATAGCGATGCTATTTAATTGAATTGAGGCGCTAAGTCTTCTTCTTACTTGCGGCTTCACCGCTCGTTGAGATAGGGACACAGCACCGTACGGTTTTCATACACTGTGCCACGGTAGGCATAGGCCCACAATGTACTATCGATGTACTTACGACGTATTTGATGCAGTGTATGCAGACAGTGAAGCGAAAAACAATGACCATCCGTGAAGACCAAGACGAGTGAATTCAGAAACAACACCTAAATCTCTCGTCGTTCATCCGGGAGAAGATCGACGAGTAGCAAAGTGCTACGCCGACTTGAAGCGAAAGCGTCGTGTCTTCCTGCACACGCTCTTAGCGTACTACGCTCGGGGGTACGACCTCGTAGCGGTCGAGGACTTGAACGCGAAGGGGTTGATGGAACCCCCGTCGAACTGCCGGAACCACGCAGGTGCGGCGTGGGGAACGTTTCTGCGAATGCTCGAGTACAAGTGTGAACGCGAATGAACACATTTTATCGCCGTGAATCCGCGTGGAACGACCAAGGTCTGTGCATCCTGTAGCGTTTCGACGGATAAGCCGCAGTGGGTCCGTGAACACTCCTGTCCTGCCTGCGGATTCGAGGCGGACAGAGACGCGAATGCGGCGTGGATATCATTTCTCGCAGTCTCAAGATGGTAGAAGTGGGACACTCCGAAGCAATGCCTGTGGAGACTGCGCTCCCTGTGGACACTGTTGTGTCTACAAAGCATGTCGTGGAAGCAGGAAGTCCTCCCCTCAAGCACGAGGGGGGGGGAATTCACATGAACTCACGGACGATTTTCCAGATCTGCCGGAACACGATCTTTAGGTCGAACCAGAAAGACTGGCGCTTTATGTACTCAAGGTCGTACCGGAGCTTCGCGGTGGGTTGTGTGCTCGAAACGTCGTGAATCTGTGCGAGGCCCGTGAGGCCGGGCTTCACGAACCATCTCTTTCTCCACTCTTCGGTCTCCTGCTCAATCTCCTCTTCTTCGTCCGTCCATACGGCGCGTGGTCCGACGACGCTCATTTTACCGGTCAGAATTGACCAGAGCTGTGGGATTTCGTCGAGGTGTGTCTTGCGCAGGATGCGGCCGACCCGAGTGATGCGATCGTTCTCCTCATCGTCGACCGGCGTCGTCGACTCACTGTTGGGAAGCATGGTTCGAAACTTGTAAACCCGGAACGTGTCGCCAAACTCCGCTGTCCGCCGCTGCCCGTAGAACACTGGACCGGGACTGTCGAGCTTGACGCAAAGCGCGATGAGGAGGATGAACGGTGACAGAACGAGCAGTCCGGTGGCCGCGAAGGAAACGTCGAACACGCGCTTTACGGCCTGATCCTGCCAGTCGAGCGGCGACAGATCGACCTTGAGTAGTTCCCCCGCCGAGAGTGTACCGCCGGTCAGCACGTCACTTGCATGGTCGCGATGAACCTTTGCCGTCACGCCATGTCTGTAACAGGTGTCGAGGACGCCAAAGAATTCCTGGCTTCTTGATTGAGTGAACGCGAGGATCGCGGTGTCGACATCGTGCTCAATGAAGACGTTCTCAAGTCGCGAAAGACCACCGAGGTGTTCAAGGTCGGTGAGCGGATCCGCAACAATTGCTTGGCCGCCGTCTGGGTATGCCGCCGTGGCTGCACCCTCATCGTTGGAGCTGACTGGCGGTTCGCTCGGAGAAACGTATCCGATGACAGGAACGTCGACAAGGCGGAGGATCATCCGGACATTCTCGTTGGTGTCGCTAATGATGATCGTGCGGTCTTTTGTAGTTCGAACCCACCTTCGAAGGACGACGAACCACGCCGGCAACACGGCAAGAAGCAATACGGCTGTTAGGACGAGTATCAATCGCGGCAATCGAAACGTGTAATCGAAGAAGCCGATCGTCGTGAGCGCGAACACTCCGATAAGCAACCGCCTCTGAGTCAATAGGATCACGTCCATAGTGCGCCTCGGTTGTGGTTTGAAAAGCGGCATGAGAACGACCGTCACGACGGTGAGTACCGCTGTCGCTGGCAACAATAACGACTTCGGGGCCATCTCGACTACCGGCAGTTGGCCGACTACTGGGATCAACGTCACTAGTTCCTGAACGACCCGTTGATTCGAGACGTGAAGAGCGAAGAGGACGGCGACGACGGTTCCTCCTGCGCTCGCGAATCGATACCACCTACTGGAAGCCATTCTACGTGTTATCCAGCGTCACGTAGCATTATTACGATCATGCTAAGGAGTATTTCAGCACGCCACGATTAATTACTTGATTGTCATTAGAATAACATCGATTTAACAGTGCTGCCGAAACCTGGAAGGCGAAAGCGTTCAGACCGTTCAACAAGAGATAACCGAGAGACACATGTGTCCGACCGATTGGTCCAAAAGGAGTTTTTCGGGCTCTCAGCCGAGGAACGGCACCGTTCAATCAATTTTTAAGCGTTCAATTGGCGAATTTTTTAGCGAAGCGACGAATCACCGCGAGGTCAACGCCGACACGATCTTCGAACGAGGCGATGAGTCCGAGGTCCTCCGGTTCGATTCCGCCGAAGGCGAGGACAACAATCGGGTATAGGACGGCGAACGCGAGCACTTGAGAACTGAATATCACGAGGTCGCTCGTGAGCAGCGCAGAAAGCCCCCAGTAGCTTGCGCCCCAGCAAACGACGGCTACAATTCCCGGGCGGACGAGTGCGCGCCTGAACGGGTGCAGGTCGATCTCGCGGTACAGCTGCGCGACGAACAGCCCGTTCATCAGGAAGTACCCAACCGTCGTCGCGACGGCCGCGCCGAGGAAGGAGTACTTCGGGATCAGGACGAGGTTGAGCGCGGCGTTGACGACGGCGACAAGAACGTTGTCGTACATGATCGTCCGCGACTTGCCGATGGCGGTCAGGGCGTTGCCGTTCGGCCCGAAGACGGTGTGGGTGAAAAAGCCGACTGCGAGGACGGCGAGCGCGAGGCCGCCCGAGGCGTACTCTGAGCCGAAGGTCGTCCGGATGACGAGCGTCGGAAACGAAGCGATGACGAGAAAGAGGGGGAGGCTCGCCAGGAAGATCCACTTCGAGACTATCTGGTACACCCGGCGCATCTCCGAGAGGTCACCGTCGGAGTGAAACTCGGAGATCACGGGCATGAAGAGGAAGCCGAACGCCGTCAGCGTGACCGTGAGCAGTTGGGCGACCGGGTAGACGACGTTGTACACGCCGACGTCCCCGGTGGACGCGAGCACGCCGAGCATGAAAGTGTCAAGATTCTGAAATATCATATTCATTGCGGCCATCACCATGAGCGGCACGGAGAAGGCGAGTAGATCACGGTGCATCGGGACGGCCCGGACGCCCGAGAGTAGCGGCGTGGACGTGACGAGATAGTACAACGAGACGGCGGCCGCGAGGCCGTACGCGCCCGCGTACGCCCAGGCAACCCCAGTCGCCTGAAAGCCGAAGATCACGGCGGCGGCGATAAGGACGAACCGCACAGTCGGAAGCGTGAAGTTTTCGATGAGCACGCGCGGCACCGACTGCTGCATGCCCTGGATGCTCCCGACGGTGAGCCGGACGAACGCCGCAAAGGGGATGGCGAGGGCGAACACGCGGAGGACAGGCGCGATCTCCGGGCTGCCGAAGGCGTGTTCGGCGATCGGTCCCGCCAGAAGGGCCACGCCGATGCCGAGCAGCGAGGCGAGCGGGACGACGAGCTGGTACGCCGAGACGAGCACGCCACGGCGGTACGCCGTCTCCTCGTACCGGGGGAGGTACCGACCGATGCCGGAGTCCATCCCGACCAGCACGAGGATCGACGCGGTCGTGAGTAGCGTCAAGCCGAGCGAGACCGCGCCGTAGTTCACTTTGCCGAGGAACCGAGCAATGAGCATCCGGGCGAAAAATCCCAGCCCGAGCTGAAAGGCTATCCCGACGAGCAGGACGCCACTCGACGCGAAGAGGGTTCGAAGCGTGTCTTCCGATCGATCAGGCATGGCGTCGCGTAGGTCGCGTAGAGATCGAATGCAGACCGTCGAACCGGCGGCGGCGGAGAGAGATGGGCGTCACGCGTAGCCGAGATCCTCCAGTCGGTCCTTGATTTCATCGGGCACGTCGTTGTTCCGCTCGACGCGGCGGATCCGGAGTTCGTCGACGAGCCGGGCCAGGCGCTCGCGCCCGTCGTCGACCGTCTCGTCAGTCCGCTCGAACCCGTCGACCGTCTCGAACGCGTAGTACCCGTCGTCCGCCGCGTACCCCCGAAGCTCGCCGTCGTAGCGCTCCGCTTCGCGCTCGTACCCGTTGGTTTCGAGCTTCCGTTCGCTCCAGGCGGTGAGGCCGAGGTACTCGGTCAGGCGCTCGCGCGGTTCCGCGTCGTCGATGAGGTTCCGCCCTCTGCCCCCGCCGCCTTCGATGCCCGCGAGGTCGAGGACCGTCCGGTGGACGTCGATCAGTCCGACCGTGTCAGTCGTCACCCCATCCAATCCCTCGCCATAAACGCTGAGCGGGACGTGGGTCAGTTCGGGGTAGACGCCGTGTTCGTGGCCCCAGGCGCCGAACTCCCCGAGCATCTCCCCGTGGTCGGAGAGCGTGATGACGTAGTCGAAGTCCTCCGCTAACCGCTCGAAGAGGTCGCGGTAAACGTCGGAGAGGTACCTGGCACAGTCGTCGTAGGCCCGCCGCGTCCGCTCCGCGTTCACGTCGCCGATTGTGACGTCTCCGACCGACTCCGACAGCGGCGGTTCGGCCACCGACATGTACTCCGGCGGCGCCCTGTAGGGCTCATGCGCCTCCATGAGGTTGAGAAAGAGGAACTCGCGGTCGCCGAATTCCTCGTCGCCGAACTCCGCCATGGCCTCGATCGTCCCGCCGTACTCGACGCCGTCCCCGTGGCTCAACAGGAGCTTGAGGCCAGTGATGAGAGACGGAACGGTGGCGGCGTCGCTGGCGATGCACTCGTACACCGCCCGGAGGTACTTCGTCGGCCCGGTTGCGGGCGTCGTCCGGCTGAACTCGCGCCAGTCGAAGAGCGAATCGTCGGCCATGTGGTCGAACCGTTCCGGCGTCCGGAAGTCGGTGAACCCGCGGTCGAAGTCGAAGTGCGCCGTGATGTTCGTGTTGGCGCTGAACGCCCGGGTCGTGTAGCCCGCGTCGCGGAGTCGCTCTGCGAGCACCGGACCGTCGTAGTCAAAGTACATGTTCTTCGCGTGAACGCCGACCTCGCTCGCGTACCGTCCGGTGAATAGGGAGGCGTGCGACGGAACGGTCCAGTTCGCCGTGGCGTACGCGTGCTCAAAACGACGGCCCGGCAGCCAGTCGAAGTGGCGGTCGAAAGCGTCCTTCCGCAGCGTGTCGAGGACAATGAGTGCGATGTTCGTCATAGTTGAGTCGGTGAGTTCGGGGTTGCGTTTTGTGCGACGGGTTTGGTGACAGGGCAGGGGTCCGCTATTTGTATCCGAGCGCTTCGAGTCGGTCGTCGACGACGGCACCGCCCGCGCTCGCCGATCGCTTCTGGGCGGTCGGCGGTTCCGAGACGACCCGCTTTCGCGTCTCGGCACGGCAGACCAGCCACGGGACCTTCACGAGCGCCTCGGCGGTGGCGTACATCGGATGGCCGAACCGACGAGAGCCGGCCGAGAGCACTCGGTACGCCGGTTCGTCGATCAGATTTCCGTGATCCGAGGTCACTACGGTCTTGCCGCGCAGCGTTTCGACCAGCTCCTCGACGATCGGGAGCGCCACTTCGAGGTTCTCGTCGTACGCCCTTCTAAGCATTTCGAGGTCGAGATCCCCCGTCTCGGCGAGCTGCCACACGCGCCGTTCCACGTTGGGAGGGGCGTCGGCGGTCTCGCTGTTCATGTTCAGCGCGCGTTCGCGCGCGCGCCTGTTCCCGCTGGTGTCGCCGAGCAGGTCCCGGCCGGTAGGTCCGATGAACGGATGGTGCGGCTGGACGAAGTGACCGACGAGGCGCTTGTTTGGGTACTCCGCTTCGGCGCGAAAGAGCGCCTCCCGCATCGTATCCGGCGTGACCGTTTCGAGATCGTCGTCCCAGTGGGCGTCCCAGACGTCCACGACCGCGTGGAAGGCGTCGCTCGCGTCCATCGAGACGAAGGGATTTCCGGTGACGTAGACGCAGTCATGAAACCGCTTCCCGGCGAAGTTGTTCTGTACGAACTCACGCGTCGCCGATCCCTTCGACCGTCGCCACTGGAGTTCGCCTGGAACGGAGTTCAACCGCTCAAACATATCGAACCGGCACGCGTCCAAGATCAGGAGGTTGTCCCAGTCTTCGTCCATCACGTCGCAACCCGCGATCCTATTCTGGGCCCGGCCGACGTACCGCCGTCCCCTGGATAGGATTTTTTCGGGGTTTCGAACCCCCTTTCGAAGCGTCTCATACATAGTCGAGCCCGGAGTGACAGTGTTCGATCCAGGGACGTGAGATCTAATAAGAATTTTGCCCGATCCTATCTATCGGTTGACTTGAGGGGCGGGCTTACGATCACCATAATGAAGGCGGACTCCGAGAGAGAACGAACTGAAAGAGACGTGCGGTGTGAGAGACAGGAGCGCGGTGAGAGACGGAGAAAGCGCTCCACGGACGAATGCTCACGAAGAAGGAACTCCAGAACAGATGTCTACGACGCTCAATCGGGTGAAGCGACGGTTGCGAAACGGGAACCTCCCCGACAGTCGCGCAGTTGCGCGTCAGATCGCCCGCGCCTACTACCGCGGCGACCGCCCGTACAACACCGACGGAACGAACGTGTTCGACGAGGACTGGGACAACCTCCTGATCTTGGACGCGTGCCGCTACGACGCGTTCGCGGAAGAGGCCGACCTCCCTGGGACGCTCGAATCACGGACGTCGCGGGGCAGCATGACCAGAGAGTGGGTCCGCGGGAACTTCTCCGACCGGAAGCTCTACGACACGGTGTACGTCACCGGGAATGGAAACTTCGACTACGTCAGAGACAAGATCGGCGCCGACATCCACGCGGAGGTGCCGCTCTGGCGCGACGAGCACCGGACCGGGGCCGGGAAGAGCATCACGCCGCCCGAGACAGTCGCCGAGGCGACGCTGCGGTGCGCGGAGGAGTACCCGACGAAGCGGATCGTCGGTCACTTCGTCCAGCCCCACACGCCGTACCTCGGACCGACCGGAGAGCGGTTCGATCCACGCGTTCCGCTGAAGGACATCCCCCGCCGGTACGATGTCTCGGTCGGGGAGATAGCGCGCGCGTACCGGGAGAACCTCTCACTGGTGCTCGAAGAGGTCGAAACGCTAGTGGCGGAACTGCCAGGAAAAACCGTTGTCACCGCCGACCACGGCGAACTACTCGGGGATCGACTGCGACCGGTGCCGGTTCGCGATTACGGCCACCCAGACGGAATCTACATGGACGAACTCGTCACCGTCCCCTGGCATGTGTCGATCAACGGCGACCGAAAAGATATCGTCAGTGAGCGACCCGAGACGGCGACCGAAGTCGACGTAGACGAGGTGAAAGCGCACCTCCGGGATCTCGGATACGCGACGTGAGAAGCCGACTCCGTCGAGCTGTTCGTCCAAGCGAGCAGCGGCGTTACAGCCCCGGCGAACGGTTACGCCGGGAGATGCGGAAGCTGGTCAGGTTTCGAACGTCGACGACGACGACTCGGTTCGTCGACTCCCAAGCGAGCGCTCCGAACGCGAGCGTCAACAGGACCCCGTGCATACCGACCGACCAGAACGAGTAGCCCTCAAAAAAGAGATTCGCGCCGAAGCCCACCGCGAGCGCGACTAACAGGACATCGACCCTCGGATCGCGAAACGCCCGAGCGATCGTCCCCCAGAGCAGATGTAGGTACAGCACGAGGCCGACGACGCCCCCGTAGAAGAACACGAGAAGGTAGGAGTTGTGCGGTCCGAGCGATTTCCCCGCTTCGAGTTCGAACTCGACGAAGGGGCGGATGTGTGGGCCGGGCATGTAGAACCCCGCGCCAGTAAAGAGTCCGGCCTCGTAGGTCGCCTCTACGGTCGCCTGCCAGAGGTACTGTCGATTCGTGAGCGGGAGAAACAGCGTCGTCTCGACCGGCAAGGTGACCACGAGAGCCGTGACGGCGGCCGTCGTCAGCACCCCCGCCGAGACGGCGGCAGCGGCGATCCTGCGGGAAAACAGCGCGTCGAGTGCGAGAACGCAGAGCGCCGCGGCGACCGCGAGCCAGACGCCCCGGCTGACCGTGATGCCGACGAAGACGAGGTTCGCGACGACGAGGCCGGCGGCGCGCCGCGATCGTGTCCGCGAAAACGCCCCGAGCGATCCGACGAAGCCGACGAACGCGAGGAGTCCGAGCGTGTTTGGGTCGTTGAAAATGGACCGCTTGTTGGCGTGAGAGAACATATGAAACGCGTCCCCGGTCCCCGTCGCCCAGACGAGTGCGCCGAAGAGACCCACGAGAGCGCCGAAGATGGCGACGTGCGTGAGGAGCGTCTCGCTGTCGACGAGCTGTGGGAGGAAGACGAGCCCGGCGATGACGACGACGGACGTGTAGACCGGTAACAGCCCGTACTCGAGATTCGAATAGTGACCCGTGAGGAGGTGAAATCCGAAGAGGAGCGTGATCGCCCCCACAAGCGCCGTCGTTTCGAGGGGAACGCGGAGCGTGAAGTTCGAACGGATTAGGTAGTATGCCGGGACGAGGGCGAAGGCGCAGACGATCGAGAGGGTGTCTATCGGTTCCGGAAGGAGACCCGTGTACTGCGAAAAGACGGTCGCGAGGAGGAGCCAAACGAGGGCTCGATCGACGGCGGTAGTCGGGAAAGACCCTCCCTTGACGATCTGTCTCATCTGCATGGCTGTCCAATTTTCGCGAGTTTTCAAAAAGATTCCCCGAAGTGTCAAGTGGATCCAGGTCACGTACCCCACTTTTCATTTCGGACGACACCCTCCAGCAGTGCCGTGAGCGCGCGGCGCAAGCGCTCCGAGCAGGCCTGCGTCGAGACGTCGAACTCGTCCGCGAGTGCGTCCAGCGTCGTCTCGCGTGGGACGGCGAAGTAGCCGCGGAGGTACGCGGCCAACAGCGTCTCAGCCTGCTCGCTCGTCAGCGTCCGCAGATCCGACCCCCGACGGCGTCCTCTGGAAACGGCGTGGACCTCGACCGAGAACCCGTTCCCGCGAAGCCAGTGATAGACGGTCTGCACGCCATTTTCGTCCGGGAAGCGCAGTTCGAAATGCCACCGAGGATGCGCCGCGGTTGCCGTTCGGATCAACGCGTCTGACTCCCGCAGGAGCGCATAGAAGGAGCGGAGGCGGCTCTCGTCGGAGAACACGACCCGGTACAGCCGTTCGTCGGATTCGTCGTCGAGAACGCACACCCCCGCTATCTCGGAGCTGTTTTCGAGCGCCGCTTCGAAGCGCGAAAAGTCGTCGCCCCCGGCCCAGAAAAGGAGCACCGGCGGCCGCGTAGAAAAGAGCTGTCCGGGAGCGACGGTCAGCGTCATCTCTGGGGCGGCGGCTAACGCACCGTTCAGGAGAAACGAGGTGACAGAGCAGTCAACCGCGATCATCGCTGTCGAGACGCCTGTCATCTCGCCGAGCGATGTCCGCCGAGGGACGATGTTCGACCATTGGTAACTTCCCCCACTAGATGGTTGACGATCCTCCGTCAAGTGTCTGGTGCCACCACGTTTATCTCGCGAGGCGTCCCCGCTCGAATCTCGCGCTGTACGCGGTCGGCGACGAAGTCCCGATTTCCGGCTAACCCGCCCGCCGCGTCAAGCTCGTCCGCCGGCGGATCCAGAATCAGCTGAATCCGTCCGTCGAGAATCCGCGGATCCGTGTATCGCGGATGATCACGGTCCGGGGGCGAGCGTTCCACGGCATTTCGGACAAAGCCCGTCGTACACCTCCGCCCCGGTGAACGCGGTACTCGCCGGACGCGCCGACTTCCGTCGGGAGCGCTCGGCCGCCGGACGGTTCGCGTGAAGAGCCGTTCGCGGCGTCCGCGCCCGAAATTTCGGTCCGAACGAGCGGTCGCTCCGACGGCTTCGACTTTTCCGGCCCTTCTCGGCGAGCGCCTTCGCGATGCTCGATGCGTGTCTCGCGACCCGACTTCCGGCTCTCCAGTCGACCCCTCCTACAGTCTCCGCCCGGTCCCGCCTCACTGACGAGAGGGACTCCGACGGAGGCGATCGCGCCCGACGGGAGTGTCCGTCGACGGGCGCGGAAGCGAACGCGCAGCGTCTCGGTGCCGTCGGACCGGAAGCCGGGGCGGACGGGTACAGCTACTTCTGACGTACCTTGCGAGGGCGTACCTCACCCGGACGGAAGTTCCTCGACATCGAGCGGCGTCGCGCGGTCCCAGTGCCGCTCGTGAGTCGCCCGCGCCCACGAGAGCACCGTCTGGTCGTCGGTGTCGAGCGCCGCCTGGAGGAGCCCGTCCTCGTCCCGCAGGAGGAAGTTTACCAGATCGTCCGTGATCGTCACCGCCAGCGGGATCTCCCCGTCGACGATCCGCACCTCCGCCGCGTCGGAGGCGACGAGCTCCCGGAGCTGGCGGCACAGCGCGGCGTCCTCGGCGACGGCCTCGACCGCGTTCGCGGAGAACACGCCTTCGAACGTCTGTTCGCCCTCGACCGTCCGGCGACGGACGACCTCGAGGCTCTGCGCGTTGAACGCGTGTGAGAGGATCCGAACGTCGTTCGCGCGGCGGAGCAGTTCGAGCACCCGCTCGACGGGCGCGTTCGGCTTCGTCTGACTCGGCGTGGTGATAGTTGCGTCGCCCAGGCGGCGGAGGTCGAACTCCATCGCGTCCGCGGGCAGCCACTCGACGACGCCGCGGAGCCGCCGCTCCGTCTCGACGATCTCCAGTAAGTCGGTGAATCCCGACGCGACCAGCCGCCCCGTCGCGGTCGCCTCGTACTCGCGCTCGTCGCGGGCGATCCAGTTTCGGGCCTCCAGGTCGCGAAGCACGCGTCCGAGCGTGGGCTGGGAGGCGTCGATTCGATCGGCCAGGTCGCGGCGGGTGTGCGGACCGTCCGAGAGGGCGTCCAGCACCTCGACGCGGTTCGCCGACAGGGCGAGGAACTCGATGTCTTCGAGCGCCGGTTCCATACGCCGCGTTCGGCCTGCCGGCACAAGTGGCTTTCGAGCCGTGAAATCCTTTCACGGGGTGAACGCCGTGAGCGCGACGACAGGTTTTCTTACCTTGAATTACTTTCTGAACAAATATAAGACCGATCGGCCCCGATTCGGTACCAAGAGATGACCGATGCAGCTACCTATTTCATCCAGTGCGGCCAGGAGCGGACGACGCCGATCGAGGGGAGGTGGCGGTAACCGTGGCGGGGCGCGCGACGGCCGCGTTCTTCGTCTTCGCGAGCGTCCTCTTCGGCGGGACGTTCGTCGCCGCGAAGGCCGGGCTGGCCTACTTCCCGCCGCTCCTGTTCGTCGCGCTGCGCTTCGACGTGGCAGCCGTCGTCCTCCTGGCATACGCCGCTCTCACGTCGCCGCGGGAGGAGTTGCTCCCCCGCACGCGCCGCGACGTCGCGGGCGTTCTCGCGACCGGCGCGTTCGTGATCGGGCTGGCCAACGCGCTGCTCTTTGTCGGGCAGCAGTACGCGACCAGCGCGGTGGGGGCGATCGTCTTCAGCCTGAACCCCATCCTGACGCCGGTGTTCGCGGCCGCGCTCCTGTCAGACGAGCGCCTGTCGCTCCGCGGGGCGGCAGGGATGCTCGTCGGGCTCGTCGGCGTCGCGCTCGTCGTCCAGCTCGATCCCACGAACCTGCTCACCGGGGCCGTGATCGGGAAGGCGCTCCTGTTCTTCGGCGCGGTGAGCGGCGCACTCGGCAGCGTCCTCGTCCGCCGGGCGGACACGTCGCTTTCGAGCACGGTGCGGACCGCGTGGGCGCTCCCGGTCAGCGCGCTCATGTGCCACTCGATGAGCCTCGCCGCCGGCGAGCGACTCGCCGCGGTGAGCTGGACGCCGGAGGCGCTCCTGGCGCTCGGCTACGTCGGCGTGTTCGCGGGCGCGGCCGCCTACATCGCCTACTTCGGGCTCCTGGACGACGTCGGCGCGATCCGCGCCAACCTGATCTTCTACGTCGTGCCGGTCGTGGCGACGCTCGGCGGGTGGGCGCTCCTCGGCGAGCGGATCTCCGCGCTGACGGTCGTCGGGTTCCTCACGATCTTCGCGGGGTTCTCGATCATCGGCGGCGACGCGATCGCGGAAGGGTTCGAACGGATCCGCGCCGGACTTCGTGGCTCGGGATCGGCAGAAGAGGGGTCGGCAGCGGCCGGTCCCAGGGGTGTTCGGGGCTGTAACCGGAACTGACAGGAGCGCCCGGTCGAGCAAAATCTACGTCGTTTCGGTCGGCGCCTCTACGTCGGGTCGACCCCCGCGCACGGGAGGGCGAACGCGGTGCCGATCTGCGCCGCGCCCGCTACGGCCGTAGATCTCCGGTTACGTCGACGACCGACCCCGTTTCGTACGCCTCGTAAGCCGCTTCGGTGAGCGCGACGACCGCGAGCCCGTACGAGCCGGGGACCGTCGGCGAGTGTTCGCCCCGGACCGCCCCGACGAAGTCGGAGAGCTTGCGATCGACGAGGGTCTTGAAGTCGGTTGCCCCCTCCAGCGGGATTTCGGTCGGTTCTCCGCCGCGCTCCGTGAGCGTGAGGCGGCCGCGGTCGAACGCGAGCCGTCCCTCGGTCCCCCAGACGACCAGCCCCTCGTAGGTCGCGGGATCCTGAACGCCGTCGGCCGTCACGACGAGGCTCGCGGTGACCGGGCGGCCGTCGCGTTCGAGGCGGAGCGCGAGCGCGCTGTTCACGTCGACCTCGTGGCCCTGATAGTCCATGATCGCCGCCACGGAGACCGGTTTCGTCCCCGTCGTCCAGAGCAGCGTGTCGAGCAGGTGCGACCCGGAGTCGTACAGCTGGCCGCCGCCGGAGAGCGCGGGATCGGCCCGCCAGGCGTCGGTGAACTGGCGGATCCAGTGTTGACCCATGTAGCAGTTCACCGCGTGAATCTCGCCGAGTCGGCCGCCGTCGACGATCTCCTTGATTCGCCGGTAAACCGGATGGTAGTGCCGCTGGTACCCGACGACGAGGACGAGCTCCCGCCGGTTCGCCGTCGCGACGAGATCCTGCGCATCGTCGACAGCAGTAACCAGGGGCTTTTCAAGAAAGACGTGCAGATCCCGTTCCAGACACGCCATCGCCTGCTCGTAGTGAAGGGTGTGCGGCGTCACGATGTTGACCGCATCGAGCTCTGCGGCGTGCTCGTCGAGCATCTCCCGGTAGTCCTCGTAGGCCGGAGCGTCGAACTCGGCCTCGAACCGCTCCCGACCGGTTGCGGCGACGTCGGCGCCGGCGACGATCTCGACGCCCTCCATCCGGTCGTAGCTGTCGAGTTCGTGCATGCAGAGCTGGCCGAGTCCGATCGCGGCGAGCTTGATTGTCACGCGGCCTCACCTCCGGTCCCGGTCGCCGTCGGAAGCTGCGCGCTGTGGCGACGGCAGTTGGCGAGCACCTCGCCCGAGTCGGCGTCGAAGAGGTGGATCTTGGCCTCGGGGAACCGGACCATGACGTTCGCGCCCTCCCTGACTTCGTACTCCCCGGCGACGGCCGCCGTCACGTCGACCCCGCCGACGTCTAGGTGGAGGAAGTTCTGGTCGCCCATCGGTTCGACGACCCGCACGGTTCCGGCGAACGCGTCCCGCCGCGTCTCGGCGATTTCGACGTCCTCCGGTCGGACACCGAGCGTGACCCGCTCCGACTCCGCAACGGCGTCCAGATGGTCCCCGGAAAGCTCGTACCGAATCGCGTCGCCGACCAGCGCGTCGCCCGCGACCTCCGTCTCGAAAAAGTTCATCGAGGGCTCGCCGATGAAGTTCGCCACGAAGAGGTTCGCCGGCTCGTAGTAACACTCGAGGGGGGTGCCGACCTGCTGAAGTTCACCGCCGTCCAGCACCGCGATGCGATCCCCCATCGTCATCGCCTCCGTCTGGTCGTGCGTCACGTACACCGTCGTCACGCCGAGGTCGCTCTGCAGGCGCTGGATCTCGGTCCGCATCGTCGTCCGCAGCTTCGCGTCGAGATTCGACAGCGGCTCGTCCATCAGGAACACCTCCGGCTTGCGGACGATGGCGCGCCCGAGCGCGACGCGCTGTTGCTGCCCGCCGGAGAGCTCCTTCGGCTTATCGTCGAGAAGGTCCTCGATTCCGAGCATCCGCGCGGCGCTCTCGACGCGCTCGTTTCGTTCCTCCTTCGAGAGGTCCGTCGTCATCCGCAGCCCGAACGCCATGTTCCCCCGCGCCGTCATGTGAGGGTACAGCGCGTAGTTCTGGAACACCATCGCGACGTTCCGTTCCTCCGGGGTCCGGTCGGTCACGTCCGCGTCGCCGAACCGGATTTCGCCCCCGCTCACGGGCTCTAGTCCGGCGATGCACCGCAGGGTGGTCGACTTGCCGCACCCCGACGGGCCGACCAGCACGAGAAACTCCCCGTCCGCGAGGTCGAGCGAGAGGTCCTCGACCGCGAGGATGTCGTCTCCGGAGCCGGTGCGATACCGCTTCGTCAGGTTGTCGATTTCGATCCGTGACATGATTACGAGCGTCCGTCTCTATCGAGCGTCGTTCCGTAAGCCGATGCTACGGGCGTCCGCCGGCGAGGGATCCTCGATGTCGAGGACGTCGGTGGGAGGATCCCCGATCGCGGGAATAGCGGTGGGAGGATCCTCGACCGCGAGGACGGGGGCGGGAGAACCCTCGATCGCGGGGACGGGGACGAGGACGAGAGCGTCGAACTCATCCTTTGACCGCCCCCTCGACGAGCCCCTTGACGAAGTACCGCTGGAGCGCGACGAACATGACGAGGAGGGGCGCCATCGCGATGACGCTCGCCGCGGCGACGACCCGCCAGTCCATGCTGTACTGCCCCTGGAAGGAGAACAGGCCGATGGAGACCGTGTAGAGGTCCGACTCGCTGAGCACCGTGAACGCCATCACGAACTCCGCCCAGGAGAAGACGAAGTTGAAGATGGCGACGACGGCGATTCCCGGTGCCACCGACGGCAGGAGGACGTAGATGAGCGTCTGTAGCCGGCTGCAGCCGTCGACGCGGGCGGCCTCGTCGAGCCCCTCAGGGATCGTGTCGAAGTAGCTCTTCAGCAGCCAGATCGAAAACGGTACCTGCAGGCCGATGTAGAGCAGAATGAGCCCGAGGTGGGTGTCGAGCAGGTTCAGCTGGGCCATCATGTTGTACAGCGGGATGACGATGACGACCGGCGAGATCATCTGAAAGAGGAGCACGCCGAAGAGGACGTGCCGCTTCCCACGGAAGTCGAACCGGGAGAAGGCGTACGCCGCCGGCGTCGTCACGAGGACGATGCCGACCACCTCGAGGATCGCGATCTTCAGCGAGTTGAAGATCCAGGTGAGCATCCCCGAGTCCTGGAGCACGCGCACGTAGGGATCAAGCGTTACCCGCCGCGGGACGAACTGCACCGGGTAGGAGAGCACCTCGCCGGGCTGGCGCAGGCTCATCGAGACGACCCAGAGAACGGGGAAGAGGAAGAACACCGCCGCGGTCGCGTACACGAGGTATGTCAGCGCGACAGGCGCCGAGAGGCGATCGACGGCGGATTCCGCGGAGTACCGTCCGCTCATCTCAAAGTCCCTCCTCCTCGATGAAGATGCGCATGTAGACGGCCGTCATGAGGACGTTCACGAGCAGCATCAGCACGGCCACTGCCGCGGCCTGCCCAAGGTTGAACCGGTTGAACCCTTCGAGGTACATGAACAGCGCCAGCACCTCGGTGGCATGGCCCGGCCCGCCGCCGGTGAGGCTCATGATCATGTCGAAGGTGTTCAGGGTATAGATGGTGATGAGCACGAGATTGATGAACACGACCGGCTTGATCTGCGGTATCGTGACGTAGCGGAACCGCTGGAGCGCCCTCGCCCCGTCGACCTTCGCGGCGTCGTAGAGGTGCGTCGGCACCTGCTGGAGGCCGGCGTACAGCATGATCATCGAGAAGGCGGTCCCGCGCCACGTGTTCGCCGTGATCGTCGACAGGAGCGCCATCTGCGGGTCCGAGAGGAAGGCGACGACGTCGAACCCCGCCTGCAGGAGGAGGTAGTTGACCACGCCGTAGTTGGTCTCGATGAGCATGATCTTCCAGAGGATCCCGATGACGATCCCGGGGATCACCCACGCGGAGAGCACCGCGACGCGCGTCGAGACGCTCCCGCGGAGCTTCTCCTTCACGCCGTAATCGATCGCCAGCGCGAGGATCATCCCGAAAGTGATCTGGAGGACGACGCTCGCGGCGACGAAGATCAGCGTCACCCTGCTCATTGTCCAGAACGTCGACGACGAGAGGATGCTGACGTACGACTCCAGGCCGACGTACTGGTACTCCGGTTCGACGAGGCTCATGTTCGTGAAGCTCATCCGCACCGCCTCGATCAGAGGGTACAGGCGGAACACGAGCAGAAAGAGCGCCGCCGGCGCGATCCAGGTCGCGGGCGTGTTCTGGAGACGCTCGAACGAGCCGGCGGCGGACGCGACCGCGTCGTGGACGCCCTCGGGAAGGCGGCTCGACCTCACGGACACCGTCGATCACCTCGGCTCGGGTGCGTATGCCCCGGTCGTACTCCGACCGGAGCGGCGCGGCGCGGCCGAGAACGCGAACGAGTCATCCGACCGGGTCACCCCTGGTACTCCGCGTTCACGTTTCGGATCATCGTCTCGACCGCCTTCTTCGGCGAAGCCTGCCCGGTGAGGACTTTCCCGGCCGCCGTCTGCCACTCCGAAGAAATCGTGAGGTAGATCGGCACGCCTGGTCGGGCGCGCCCGTTTTCGAGGAGCTTCTTGAACACCTGCATGTAGGGATCCTCGGAGAAGTACGACACCTCCTCGAAGACGGACTTCCGCGTCGGCAGGTACCCGCCGGCCTTGCAGAACTTCCCCATGTTCTCCCGCTTTGCGAACAGGCCGGCGTAGTCGAGTGCCGCCTGGCGCTTTTCTTCGTCCTGTTCGAACACGCCGACGGTCCACCCGCCGGTTCCCGTCGCGGAGATGTCAGCCGTCATCTGGGGGATCTCCGCGACCTGCCACTTCTTCCACTCCTCCTCGCTGTCGACGTTCTGTTTGATGGTCGCGATCTGCCAGTTGCCGCCGAGGAACATCGCCGTCTCGCCGTTGAGCGCGGCCTGGCGGAGCAACCCGTAGTCGTTGATGTTGGCGACGCGCTGGGGCGTCACTCCCGAATCGATAGTCCGCTCGAAGAATTTGAAGACGTTGAGCAGGGCCTCCTTGTTCTTTCCCTCGCCGAGCACCGGCGTTCCCTGATCGTCCACGAGGTCGCCGCCCTGCGCCCAGAACATGGCGAGATTGTCGAAGGTCGTCGCCTCCCACTTCCCGCCGTTGTACATGTAGCCAGCCATGCCCTCCCGTTCTTTGATTTCGGTCCCGACCCGAACGAGTTCGTCCCACGTTCGGGGCGGCTCCCCGTCGTTGTACTTGTCGATGAGGTCCTGCCGGTAGAACAGGGCGCGGCAGTCGGTGTTCTTCCAGACGGCCTGCCACTCGCCGTTTTCAACGATCACGTCCTTGACGAACGGGTACCAGTCGTCCTCGTCCTCTATGGCCGCCGTCGCCGGCTGAAGGTGCCGGGTGAAGTTCGGCACCCAGAAGGAGTCCACCTGCGCCATCGATGGGGCGCTCCCCTTCGCGGCGACCTGAAGCAGCTTCGTCTTCATCTGCTCGAGGTTCGTCTGGTACTCGAGTTTGATCTTCGCGTCCGAGTGGTTCTCCGCCCACGTCCGGAAGAACTCCTCGTACACCTTCGCCAGCGCCGGATTGTCATCCTGCGAGTGGGAGGCGTCCGGGAGGAGCCAGTGGACAAGTTCCGTCCCCGCGTCGCTCGATCCGATCCGGTTCTCCGTCACGAGCGCATTGGACGACCCGCCCCCTGATCCGCCGCCCAGCGACTCGGTACATCCGGCAAGGCTTCCGAGGAGCGCGCCGGTGCCCGCGGTGGAGCCTAGTTTCAGTGCTGTTCGCCGCGTCAGCCCGTTCTTTCGCCCGTCTGTGGTCATTGTTACCAGACGGTTCACCGGTTGTCTCTCCTGATTATTTATTTCTTATGGCCGATTGAGTACTGGAGTAGTGAACAAGACCAAAGAGCATTGACCTAGTGGTTTTCGTCGTTCTCCATTGGAGTAGTAACTGATTCCAACGAGGAGCCGTTAGCGGAAACCGAGATGGACGAGGAAGCAGTGCGGAGCACGCTTCAGAACGCCGGATTCACGCAGTACGAAGCGGAGGTGTACCTCGCGCTGGTCAAGAAGGGCTCCGCCTCCGCGACCGAGGTAGCGGACGCGAGCGGCGTGCCGAATTCGCGAGTGTATGACGTCCTTCGCGACCTGGAGGAGGAACGGCTCGTGGAGACGTACAAACAGGACAGCCTGCGGGCACGGGCGCTCGATCCGGACACCGTCATCGCCGACCTCCGGTCGCGTGCGGACTCGTTCACGGAAACCGCTGACGAACTCGAAGAGCTCTGGGACGCGCCCGAACTTGACGAGCACGACGTGACGCTCGTAAAGCGGTTCGAAACCGTCGTCGAGCAGGCCGGATACTTCATCCGAAGCGCGGAAAACGAAATCCAGCTGGCGGTCACTCCGTCCCAGTTCTACGAGCTTCAGCCGGTCCTCCGGGAGGCGTACAGTCGCGACGTGTTCGTCACGCTCTCTCTCTCGCCGGAACTCGACGACGGAACACCGCCGGGCGGGCAATTCGACTTCGAGGACGTCGCCACCGAGGTGAGCTACCGCGACCTCGTCACGCCGTTCGTCGCGCTCGTCGACCGTTCGAAGATCTGCTTCGCCCCGCAGCCCGGATCGGGGTACGAGTTCGGGATCGTCGCGAACAACCGCCCGCTCGCGTACGTCTTTCACTGGTACTACCAGACGTCAGTCTGGGAACCGTGGGAGGTCGTGTACACGACCCGCGGAACCGAACCGCCGATCACCTACGTGGACGTCCGGCAGTTCGTCGTCGACGTCGCCCCGTTGCACCACGAGGGGGCCGACGTCACCGTCACGGCGACGGGGATCGACACGGAAACCGGGGAGGAGCGGACGGTTTCGGGGCAGGTCGTCGAGCTCGTGTACACCGGCTCGACCCTCGACAACAGGTACCCGTCGCTGTCGGAGGTGTCCGGACGGGTGTCCATCTACGTGGACGACGGAGAGGAGGTCCACAGCCTGGGCGGTTGGTACGCGAAAGTCGAGGATCTCGAACTCCGGCGGCTGACGATCGACTCGATCGAACTGCCGGAACGGACGGACTGAGACGATTCGGACGAGCGACGTAGAGCATCCGTCGAGAAAGCGAGAGAGTAAAAGCGACAATAAGGTGCCTCTGGGTGAAGGTCCTGCCAGAACTTCACGGGACACAATAGGGGCCGAATCGAAATTAAGTCGTCTGTTCACCGATGAACACGTATTTAACGACGTCCGACGCGGCTCGCTCCTCACGACCGATTTCGACTCGCGGCACCGGAGACGCGCGGCGTCTGCTACTTCTCCCCCCGGTCGCGCGATCGGACCGACAGTCTCTCGGACATGCCATCAAATAGTGTTAAATTGAATATTTCCTATAGATATGTACTATGATACGATTATCAGGAGTCTTAGGAAGCTCAAGCGTCGTTTTTTACCAGGTCGTAAATGACATTTTCCGTATAGAACTTCGATACTACTAAATAGCAGACGAAACGTTTGTGCGATAATGAGCGAGGACATACTCGACGAGAGACTACAAGACATCCTGCGAACCGCCCTCACGACCGCGGACGAGGAACTTCTCGTCGTCGGTCCGTCGGGCGAAGCGGTCGAGGAACTGGTCGACGTCGCCATCGAGTTCGACGACGACCTACCGACGATCCGACTGATCGCCGACGAGGCCGTCCTCAAGGACGTGATGGCGGACTTCCTGGTCGCGAGCAACGCGGCGGACCTCATCGACGCGGGGACGCTGTCG
This sequence comes from Halegenticoccus soli, assembly GCF_002844195.1. Classification (GTDB taxonomy): domain Archaea; phylum Halobacteriota; class Halobacteria; order Halobacteriales; family Haloferacaceae; genus Halegenticoccus; species Halegenticoccus soli. Next base: position 3 of record NZ_PEND01000005.1, on the reverse strand, counting down.
ATG
>NZ_PEND01000004.1 GCF_002844195.1 Halegenticoccus soli | reverse complement strand
GCGACGTGCCGAAAATGCGGCTGTCGATCGAGAAACTGGCGGCGCTCGGGTGGGAACCAGAGACAGAGAGCGACGAGGCGGTCCGCCGCGCCGCCCGCGACCTCGCCGCCGAACTCAAAGCCGAGCGGGCCTAGACCGAGAAGTCCGTCTTCGCTTCGACGTCGACGCCGTCGGCCGCGAGCGTCCCGAGGGCGGTGTACGTTCCGGGCGACGGCTCCTCCCACGTGCCGCCGTAGCTGACCCGCTCGCCGGGGTCGAGCGTCTCGGACCCGAGCGCCATCGTGAACATCCGGCCCTCGCTCCAGCGCCAGACCTCGACGCCGTCCTCGTAGACGGCGAAGTCGGCCCGCTGACCGTCGCGGAAGGAGAGGGTCACCGGTTCGTCGCCGGCGTTTTCGACGGCGAGCGCGAACTCCACCCGGTCGTCCGACGGCGTGACCGACAGGATCGCGTCGAGCATGGCCGGTCCAACGGATCGACGGCGTATAGTTCTCGCGGTCGATCGTTGACACAAAAACGCGGAGCGGAACCGGTCTCGCGTGGGGGGTCAGACCGATGTCGCGCAAGCGGACCGACGCCGCCCGCGAGCGCCCGAATCGACGCCCCGCGGGCGATCGTTCGGGCGACTCCCTCTCAGAGGCCGAGCGCGGCGGCCGCGTCGACGAGCCCGTACCCCTGCTCGTTGCTCGACAGCCCGACGTCCTCGGCGGTGTCGCGCATCCGCTGGCGCGCCTCCGTGTTCGCGTAGCCCTCGGCCATGAGCAACCCGCCGACGCCCGAGACGTGCGGGCAGGCCATCGACGTGCCGTCGAGCGAGGTGTACCCGCCGCCGACGTAGGTCGAGTAGATGTCCTGGCCGGGCGCGGCGAGTTCGACCTCCGGGCCGGTCGAGGAGAAGCTCGCCAGCGAGTCGGAGGAGGTGGTCGCGCTCACCGCGATGCACTCCGGTTCGGCCGCCGGGTAGCCGACACAGTCCGAGCAGGGGCCGGAGTTGCCCGCGGCCGCGACGAGCAGCACGCCGCGGGAGTACGCGTACTCGACCGCGTCCTCGACGGTGTAGGACTTCCCTCCGCCGAGGCTGAGGCTGGCGACGTCCCACCCCTGGTCGGCGACGTACTCGATGCCGGCCGCGATGTCCGAGTACGAGCCGCCGCCCCGGCTGTCGAGCACCTTGACCGCGTGCAGCGTCGGGTTCGTCGCCACGCCGACGACGCCCCGACTGTTGTCCACGGCGGCCGCGATGCCGGCGCAGTGGGTGCCGTGGCCGTTGTCGTCGTCCCACCCGTAGTTGCAGCCCGAACCGGAGCAGGCGACCGCGTACGCTCCGCTGCCGAGGTTGTCGACGAGATCGGGGTGGTCGGAGTCGATGCCGGTGTCGATGATGGCGACGTCCGCCCCCGACCCGGTGTACCCGTACGCTTCGGCGACGTCGCCGTCGACGCGGTCGACGCCCCACGGCAGCGTCTGCGCGATGGCGTGCATCCGCCCGTTCTCCTCGGCGTAGCGGACGTCGTTCCGCTTTCGGAGCCCCGACAGGGCGTTCCGGTTCACCTCGACGGTGACGGCGTCGATGGAGGCGAACTCGCGGACGACCCGCTTCGCCTCTCGTTTCGCCGCACGTCGGCCGCTTTCGGCGGCGTAGCCGACGTTCACCTCGACCGTCTCCGACGACTCGGCGCTCGCCAGGCCAGTCGTCGCCGCGAGGGAGACCGAACCGCCCGTCAGCTGTAGCACTTTTCGGCGCGAGATAATGTCGTTTGTTCTGGACATTACGATAACCTGTGATCGCTCCGTTAACTAATAATTATTGAAAAGGAAGAAATTAAATATTGTAGTGGAAGGTAAGAAATATATATCGGCGTCCGCTCCCGCCGGTTTTACGGCGGCTCAGTTGTCGCTCGAATCGAGTCCGAGCGCGGCGGCGGCGTCGAGCAGGCCGTACCCCTGCTCGTTGCTCGCGAGGCCGAGGTCTTCGGCGGTGTCGCGGAGCCGCTGGCGCGCCTCCGCGTTCGTGTACCCCTCGGCCATGAGCAGCGCGCCCGCTCCGGCGACGTGCGGGCAGGCCATCGACGTGCCCGAGAACGTGTCGTAGCCGCCCGGCACCGTCGAGTAGACGTCCTCACCGGGCGCGGCGAGCTCGACCTCGGGGCCCGTCGAGGAGAAGCTCGCCAGCGAGTCGTCCTCGCTCGTCGCGCTCACGGCGATACACTCGTCGTAGGCGGCCGGATAGCCGACGCAGTCCGAGCAGGGACCGGAGTTGCCCGCGGCCGCGACGAGCAGAACGCCCCGCTCGTACGCGTAGGAGCAGGCGTCCTTGAGCGTCTGGGACCCCGAACTCGCGCCGAGGCTCATGCTCCCGACGTCGTAGCCCTGGTCCGCGGTCCACTCGACGCCCGCGGCCACGTCGGAGAAGGTGCCGCTGCCGCGCTTGTCGAGCACCTTGACCGCGTGCAGCGTCGCCTCCGTGCTGACCCCGACGACGCCCTCGTCGTTGTCGACCGCGTCGGCGGTGCCGGCGCAGTGGGTGCCGTGGTCGTTGTCGTCGTCCCACGGCTCGTTGCACGTTCCCCCGCGGCAGCTGACGAACGCCTTACCCTCGCCGAGGTTGGCCTGGAGATCCGGATGGTCGGAGTCGATGCCGGTGTCGATGATGGCGACGTCCGCCCCCGCACCGGTGTAGCCGCCGCCGTGCGCGACCTCGGCGTCGACGCGATCGATCCCCCACGGCAAGGTCTGTCCGGTGCTGCTGCCGTCGACGTCGGTTCCGCCCTTCCCGGGCCGGAGCGCGTACACGCTGCCGTTCTCCTCGACGTACCGCACGTCCTTTCGTCTGCGAAGCCCCGGGATCGCGTTCTCGTTCACCGTGATCGTCAGCGCGTCGAACGCGAACTCCCGCCGGATCGACCGCGCCTCGCTTCTCGCCGCCCGCCTGCCGCTCTTTCCCGCGTATCCGACGTTCACTTCGATCGTCGCACCCTCCGACGCCGAGGCCAGGCCGACGATCCCCGTCGACCCCACCGTTCCGCCGACCGCTTTCAACACGTTGCGCCGCGTCGCCTGTCCGTCTCCGTGCAACATTGCGATAGATATGAATTAGCAACTCACATTAAATATTACTACTAGTTAATGTTCAGATTTTATTATAAACTCCTGTCCGATAAATCGGAGTTGTCGCTCGCGGGCGCGGCGGTCGAAGGACACGCATTTAGCCGCGGGCGCGTTACCGGTCTGCGTGCAGATCGTCGGCTACGACGCGCTCGACGGCGGCCTCCTCCTGAGCGGCGGCGACGGGGTCGACTACGTCGCGCTCGACGAGGGGACCGCGCTCTCCTACGCCCTCGGCGAGCGACACTGCGCGGGGACCCTCCACGACGGGGAGCACGTCGCCTGCGACGCCGCCGACGCGCCGTACTGCCGCGACCACCGGAGCACGTGGGTCTGCGCCCGGTGCACCGGGACGTGCCTGAAGGACGAGATGGACTGCTTCGACGACCACGCGGTGTACCTCGCCGCCTTCGCGCCGGACCGCTTCAAGGTCGGGGTGACGAAGCTCTGGCGGCTGGAGACGCGCCTCCGCGAGCAGGGCGCGGACCGCGGGGCGCACATCCGCACCGCGGAGGACGGGCGGATCGCCCGCGAGATCGAGGCGGGGATCGCCCGCGAGATCCCCGATCGCGTCCGCGTCCCGGAGAAGCGGCGCGGGCTCCACCGGTCGGTCGACGACGGCGCCTGGGACGCCCTGCTCGCCGAGTTCGATCCGATCGAGACGTTCTCGTTCGACTACGGGCTCGACCTGGCGGCGCGGCCGGTGGCCGAGACGATCGCCGCCGGGACGGTCCGGGGCACGAAGGGCCGCCTGCTCGTCCTCGACCGCGCCGGGAGCGCCTACGCGGTGGACATGCGCGACCTCGTCGGCTACGAGGTCGAACCCGGTCGCGACGGGCGCGACCTCCAGTCGAGCCTCGGCGCGTTCGGCTAGGGCCTGGACGGGACGCGCGTCGAGTGCGTCGCGCGCTTCCGCGCCGCCTCCGGGTGACGGATACGACAACCCTTTTCGGGCTGGCTTGCGAACGCGTAGCTATGGCAGAAGACGAACCCGGCGACGAGGCTCCCGAGTCCGAACCCGAGGCGGAGGCCGAGTCCGAGTCCGGAGGCGACGAGGAGAAGTCGTTCCGCGAGCGGGTCGAGGAGATCCGCGAGCGGCGCGCGAAGGAGCGCGAGGAGGGCGACGAGCCGCCGAGCCCCGAGGACGTGATGGGCGGTCCCGGCGGCGGCCCCGGGATGGGCGGCAACCCCTTCGCCCAGATGATGAGCGGCATGATGGGCGGCGGCGGCCCCGGCGGCGGTCCCGGAGCGATGGGCGGCGGCCCGCCGGGCGCGGCCGGCGGTCCCGGCGAGGGCGACGTCGGCAACGAGGAGCTGGTGCGCGAGGTCCGTCAGCTCCGCGACGAGGTCCGGGACGCGACGCGGCAGCTCCAGCGGATCGCGCAGGCGCTCGAAGACGGCAACGAGTGACCGGATAGCCCGGTCGGCGACCCCGCGTCCCTACGGTTTCGTTTTTCGCACCGACGCGTACACCTCGGCCAGCCTGTCGACCGCGTGCTCGACGCTGACCCCGTCCCGCCGGTCGAGACAGCCGTCGCGCAGCCGCTCGCGCTCGTCGAGCGTCCGCTCGATCGCGGCGGCGAACCCCTCGACGTCGCCCGGCTCGAAGTGGTAGCCCGTGACGCCCTCGACGATCGTGTCGGCGAGCGCGCCGCGGTTCACGCCGACGACGGGCGTTCCGCAGGCGTTCGCCTCCAGCGCGACCAGCCCCTGCGTCTCGACCGGGCTGGGGAAGAGAAAGGCGTCGAGCGCCGAGTAAAACGCCGGGAGCTCCTCGCGTTCGAGGAAGCCGAGGAAGCGCGCGTCGACGCCGCGGTTCTCGGCGCGGGCGGCGAGGTGCGGTCGCGCGGGGCCGTCGCCGCCGAAGACGAGCGTCGCGTCGATGTCGGCCCCGGCGACGGCGTCGACGGCGTCCGAGAGCCGCTTTTCGAACCCGTGCCGCCCGGTGTAGCCGACGAGCGGTCCGCCTCCGAGGTCGTGCCGCTCGCGGAACGCCGCGGCGTCGACGGGGCGGAACCGCTCGACGTCGACCCCGTTGGGGACGACCGTCACGTCCGTCTCGACGCCGACCGCGTCGAGGAGGCTCCGACGGGCCGTCCCGCTCGGCGCGATGACGGCGTCGGCGCGGTCGAAGAACCAGCGCTCGTACCGCTCGCTCAGCCCCTCGATCCGGTCTTCGAGCCGCTCCCGGGAGGTGAGGTACGAGGCGTACTCCCCCGTGGGCGTGTGGTACGAGGCCACGAGCGGCCGGCGCTCCCGGCGGGCGAGCCGCATCGCGCCGAGCCCGAGTGCGAACGGCGTGTGCGCGTGAACGATATCGGCGTCGCGGACGCTCTCCGGCACCTTCGGCAGGCCGAAGCGGAACCCCTCGTAGAAGGGAAAGGGGAGGCTCCGGATGGGGTACTCCCCCTCGGCCGGCTCGTACCCGTCGGCGGCCGGGTACACCACGTCCATCCGCCCGCCGCGCGCCCGCCAGCGGTCCCGCCACGTCTGCACGGTGTACGTGACGCCGTTGACCGTCGGGAGGTACGTGTCGGTGAAGGCGACGACCGCGTCCATCGGTCCCGCCTTCGCGGAGCCGGATTTAATCCCTTGTGACTTCGGCGTACGCGTCCACGAGCCGCTCGCCGACCCGGTCCAGATCGTGTTCGGCGGCGGTCCTCCTGGCGTTCGCGCCGAGCCGCGCCCGCAGGTCGGGGTCGGCGGCGAGTCGGTCGAGCGCGTCGCGGAACTCCGCGCGGGTGGCGCACGTGAGACAATCGTGGCCGTCCGTGTAGAACTCCCTGAACACCGGGATGTCCCGGAGGACGACCGCCTTACCGCAGGCCATCGCTTCGAGGACGACGAGCCCCTGGTTTTCGACCTTCGTCGGGAAGAGGAGCACGTCGCCCGCGCCGAACGCGCCCCGCTTGTCGTCGATCCAGCCGGTGAACGTGACGTTCTCCGGCGGGTTCCGCGTCCAGTACCGGACGGCCTTCGAGGCGTGCGGCCCCGTGTCGTAGGTGCCGAACCAGGCGAAGTCGTAGTCGGTCTCCCGCGCGAGCCGGCAGAAGGTCGTGAGCCCCTTGCGCTCGAAGACGCTGCCCACGGCGAAGACGACCATCCCCTCCAGGTCGTACTTCGCGCGGTACTCCTCGCGCAGCTCGTCGGCCCCGGCGAGCGAGTCGACGTCGACCCCGTTGCTCATCGGGCGGATCGGCGCGTCGACGGGGTACGATTCGAGCACGCGCTTCGTGTACTCGCTCGGGCAGAGCACGAGGTCCGCCTGCGAGTAGAACCACCGGAGGTAGCGACCGAGCGCGGGGCCGACCGCCTCGGACCCGCGGAAGCTCTCGGCGAAGTCCTCGCGGGTCACGTGCGCGTGGAGGACGAGCGGCCGGCCGGCGCGCGTGGCGTGCCGGGCGACGGCGACGCTGCCGGGGCCGATGAGGTTGCAGTGGGCGAGGTCGTAGTCGACGAACGCGCCCCGACCGCGGAGCGCGGAGGCGACCGCGCGCGGCGGAGTGCCCCCCCGCCAGGGCGTCGTGACGACCTCGACGTCCGTCGTCGCCAGCGCGGCCCGCTGCTGGTCGGTCGCGGTGCCGATGCCGCTCCGGCGGAGCTGGGACGCGAGTTCGAGGTAGTTCAGGACGCGCACTGACCGGCGGTTTCCGTCGCGATTTCATTAGGTTACCGACTCGTCCCCGTCCCCCGATCGTCGATATATCCGGGGACCACTCCGTACATCCAGAGATATTTCCGAATATCTATACAGAAATATCGCCCCGCCGGTCGCTCCTCGTCCGGCTGTCGCAACGACTTTATCCGTCCCGCGCCCCCTCCCGACAGACCTCGACCATGCCGAGCATCGCGGAGGAGCGCATCGACCGCCTGCACGCGCTGGCGAGGGAGGCCGCCGCGGAGCGCGAGTTCGACCGCGCCCGCGAGTACGTCCGCCTCGCGCGGCGCATCGCCGAGCGCAACCGCTGCGGGCTCCCCCGCGAGTTCAAGCGCTTCACCTGCGACGCCTGCGACGCGTACCTCCGACCCGGCGCGAACACCCGCGTCCGGCTCCAGCCGGGTCACGTCGTGATCCGCTGTCTCGACTGCGGCGAGACGGCGAGGTACCCCTACGAGTGACCGGCGGGCGGGGACCCCGGTCCCGACCATAAACGTTCAATGCCGTTCGCACGCTACGGGCGTTCGTCATGAACAGACAGGAGCTGCGCAAGGAGGTGCACGACCTCGACGTGACCGTCTGGGTCGGAAAGAGCGGCGTCGACGCCGTGACGGAGGAGCTGGACGACCAGCTCGGAGACCGCGACCTGGTGAAGGCGAAGTTCCTCCGCGCCGCCCGCGGGCGCACGCCGACGGAGGAGCTGGCCGAGGAACTGGCCGAGAAGGTCGACGCCGAACTCGTCGAGACGCGCGGGAACACGGCGGTGTTCTACCGGTGACGGTTCTGTTACAGCAGGATCCCAGCACCGCGATCGGGAGGCTCCTCCAGAGCCAGGGCGTTCCGGGGGCGGAGCCGATCGGCGCCGCCCTCTCGTTCGCGCTCGCGTTCGTCGCGGTCTACTTCGCCGGACGGCTCGTCGCCCTCCCGCTCCTCGACCGCGTGCTCGACTCCCGCGGGCTCGAAGCGCACGCGCGAAAGCCGCTGAAGAAGATCGCGGGCGTCCTCATCGTCTTCGTCGCGGTCGCCGTCGCGTTCGGATTCGCGAAGTTCGGGAACTTCCTCCAGGCGCTCGCCACGGTCGCCGCGGCCGCCACGCTCGCGGTCGGCTTCGCGATGCAGGACGTGATCGCCAACTTCGTCGCGGGCATCTTCATCTTCACCGACAGGCCGTTCCGCATCGGCGACTGGATCGAGTGGGACGACAACTCGGGCATCGTCGAGGACATCAGCTTCCGCGTCACGCGCGTGCGAACGTTCGACAACGAGCTCCTCACGGTCCCGAACTCCCAGCTCACGGACGGCGTCATCAAGAACCCGGTCGCGAAGAACAAGCTCCGGCTCAAGGTGCCGTTCGGCATCGGCTACGGCGACGACATCCACCGGGCGACCGACATCATCGTCGAGGAGGCCGAAAAGCACGGGGGCATCCTCGACAACCCCGAGCCGTCGGTCCGGCTGACCGAACTCGGGGATTCGAGCGTCGTCCTCCAGTCGCGCATCTGGATCGGCAACCCCAGCCGCGCGGACTTCGTGAAGACGCGCGGCGAGTACGTCACCGCGGTGAAAGAGCGGTTCGACGCCGAGGGCATCGACATCCCCTACCCGAACCGCGCGCTCTCGGGGACGATCGACGTGGCCGGTCTCGATCGGCTCGCCAACCCGGCGGACGACTGATCGGCCGATCGGCCGCGCCGCCGAGGCTCTGGTCTCTCCCCCTCGCTTCCCGCCTCTCCCCCTCGCTTCCCGCATCTCTCCCGTTACTCCGTTTCGTCACCCTCCGACACCCCCGGCGGCCGCTCTCCCCCGTCGGAGAGCGCCGTCCGCTGTTTCTGCCGGAGCCAGTTCCACTCCCTCGTGAGCAGCCCGTACCGCTCGATGTTCCAGGGGTCCTCGTCCTCGACCCGCCGCCCCTCCGACCAGGAGATGACCATGTTGCCGAGCCAGAGGAAGTTCCCGAGGCCGATCAGGAACGCGCCGACGGTCGCGACCTGGTGGAGGTCAGTGAACTGCGGGAGGTAGGTGGCGTACCGGCGGGGCATGCCGCCGTACCCGAGAAGCAGCATCGCGAAGAACGCGACGTTCGTCCCGACCATCGACAGCCAGAAGTGCCACTTCGCGAGCGTCCGCTGGTACATCCGGCCGGTCACGAGCGGGAACCAGTAGTACGACGCCGCGAACGCGGCGAAGGAGATCGCGCCGGAGACGATCCAGTGGAAATGCGCCACGACGTAGTAGGTGTCGTGGACCACCAGGTCGACCGGGATGGAGGCGACGAACACGCCGGTGACGCCGCCGACGATGAAGTTGGCGACGAAGCCGATGCAGAACAGCATCGGCGCGGTCAGTCGGATGCTTCCGTTCCACATCGTCGTGATCCAGTTGAACGTTTTGACGGCGCTCGGGATCGCGATGGCGAGCGAGACGGCCATGAACGAGGCTCGCAGCCGCGGATCGATGCCGGTGGCGAACATGTGGTGGGCCCACACGCCGAACGAGAGCACGCCGATCGCGAGCGTCGAGTAGACGACGAACTTGAACCCGAACAGCCGCCGCCCCGAAAACCGCGGCAGCACCAGGCTCACGATACCCATCGGGGGCAGGACGATGATGTACACCTCGGGGTGGCCGAAGAACCAGAACAGGTGCTGCCACAGGAGCGGCGACCCCCCCTCGACGGTGAAGAACGTCGTCCCGAGGTTGCGGTCCATGAGCAGCATGAGGATGGCGCTGCCGAGGGCCGGGAAGGCAAAGAGGATGAGGCCGGACTGGGTCAGCATCGTCCACGAGAAGATGTCGAGGTTGGCCCAGGTCACTTCCTCGGCGCGCTCCGTGAAGATGGTGACGATGAAGTTGATCGCGCCCATCGTCGCGCTCAGCCCCGACAGGTGCAGCCCCAACAGCATCAGGTCGACGCTGAGCCCGCCGACCGGGTCGCCCCCGGTGCCGATCGAAAGCGGGGTGTACATCGTCCACGCCGTCTGCGCCGGACCGACGTCGCCGCCCATCGGGAGGAAGAAGAACCCGGCCCAGATGAGGATCGTCGCGGGCGGGAGGAGCCAGAAGGCGATGGCGTTGATCCGCGGGAACGCCATGTCGTCCGCGCCGACGATGATCGGCACGAGGTAGTTGCCGAAGGCCGCGAGCACGGGCGTCGCGTACAGAAACAGCATCGTGATCCCGTGCGACGTGAGCAGCCCGTTGTAGAGTTGATTCGTGAGGAGCGTCATCTCCGGATCGAAAAGCTCCGCCCGCATCAGGAGCACCGACGCGCCCGCCCAGAACAGCGTGACCGTGGAGAGGCCGAAGTACATGAGGCCGATGTCCTTGTGGTCGACCGTCGTGAGCCACCGGATGAGCCCCGAGGGCTTCTCCTCGTACACTCGTTCCCGCTCGGCCACGGTCCCGCCGCCTCCGAGAGTAGTCGTCGTGCTGAACCAGTTTTCCATCCTGGCGAGCCAGAAGACGATGCCGACGAGGAACAGCCCCATCAGGACCGTCAGCGCGAGTTCGTAACTGACCATAGTTTGTGTTCCCGTCCGCGTCTGGGTGGCCGCCGGCCGGAATTCCTCCGTCGACGGTCACGAACCGGGAGCGGTCGACTCCGACGACCTGCCGCGGCTTGCGATTTCGTTACCTTTGTACGAGGATAAACATTATCAGACAAAACGGAGAAATTCGCCGGGGAGAAACAGTCCGAGCGGCGGTTGATACGGTCGGGGCGGTACGTCCGCGACGCCCGTCTGTTCGTCCGCAGACGACGTTCCGCGCCCCTCGTCCGAGGCGTCCGCGACGGGAGTGATCAATTGTCCGACTGGTGTGAGAAAGAATTAGACGGTCAGCGTGAAATATTCTCTGGCATGACACACAGCGCGAACGAAAGCGACCGTGAAGGCCGTGAAGCGTGTGACGCCCGAGATACTCCCGGAGACGCCCCCGAATCGCCCGGATCGGTGGCGGTCTCCGTCGCCCGCCGAACGGTGCTGGGCGCGCTGGCCGCCGCGGGGGCGGCGGGCGCGCTGACCGGACCGACGGGGGCGGACGCGTCCGCCGCGACCGACGAGTCACCGTCTCTCGCGGCCGACGACGACGCCCCGCCCGGGACGGACGCGCTGCTCGCGTACGTCGAGGTGAACTACGGCGACCGGCTGAGCGACGAGCGGCTCGACGCGATCCGGGCGGACGTCGCCGCCGACCTCCGCGCCGCCGCGGCGGTGGACGACGTGGAGCTGGATTACACCGTCGGGCCGGCGTTCGAATTCCGCCCGTACCGGGGTGGGGAGTGATGGTCGACGAGTCGGTCCTCTTCGGCACCGTCGACGAGCTCGCGGCGGGCCTCCGCGACGGCGAGTTCACCTCCCGCGAGCTGACGGAGGCCTCCATCGACCGGCTGCGGACGATCGGCGGGGAGCTGAACGCCGTCGTCACGGTCACCGAGGAGCGCGCGCTCGAAGCCGCCGACCGGATGGACGCGGAACTGGCCGCCGGGGAGGACCGCGGACCGCTCCACGGGATACCCTACGGCGTGAAGGACCTGCTCGCCACGCGGGACTACCCGACGACGTGGGGGGCCGCCCCCTTTCGGGACCAGCAGTTCGACTACGACGCGACGGTGATAGAGCGGCTCGACGCCGCCGGCGGCGTGCTCGTCGCGAAGCTGGCGATGATCGAACTCGCGGGCGGGTTCGGCTACGACGCCGCCGACGCCTCGTTCACCGGCCCCACCCGGAACCCGTGGAACGGCGACGCGTGGACCTGCGGGTCCTCCAGCGGCCCCGGCGCGGCGGTGCCCGCCGGCCTCGTCGGCTTCGCCGTCGGGAGCGAGACGTGGGGCTCGATCGTCTGCCCCGCCGCGTTCAGCGGGGCCGTCGGCTTCCGCCCGACCTACGGCCGGGTGAGCCGCCACGGCGCGATGGCGCTGTCGTACACGATGGACAAGCTCGGCCCGATGTGCCGGTCGGCCGCCGGCTGCGAGCACGTGTACCGCGCCGTCGCCGGCCCGGACGAACGGGACCCGACGACCGCCGACCGCCCGGCGTGCGCGCCCGCGCCGGGGACCCGAGAGCGACCCCGGATCGCCGTCCTCGAAGGCGCGGGTGAGGGCGAACAGGAGAGCGTCCGGGAGAACTACCGCCGGTCGGTCGAGATCGTGCGGGAGTTCGCCGCCGTCGAGGAGATCGCCCTGCCCGACCTCCCGTACGCGTCGGTCGCCGGACTGATCATCGACGCCGAGGCCGGATCGGCGTTCGAGAACCTCGTCGAGAGCGGCGAGGCGCTGGAGCTGTCGAACGAGGCGTCCCGCGTCGGCGGCTACGCGCAGCAGGTCGTCCTCGCCAAGGACTACATCGACGCGATGCGCGTGCGGACGAAGATGCAGCGCGCCCTCGACGAGGCGCTCGTCGGGTACGACGCCGTGCTCGTGCCGGCGCGGGCGTCGGTCGCCAGCCCGCTGGAGGGGTCGTTCGTGGAGTACTTCTCCGAGTACAGCACCACGCCGATGGGCGCGGCCTCCAACGTGGCCGGCCTGCCGGGCGTCGCCGTCCCGAACGGGTTCGGCGAGCGGGGGCTCCCGACCGCCGTCGAGTTCGTCGGGCGGGCGTACGCCGACCTCACCGTGCTCGACGTCGCGCGGGAGTACCAGTCGCGGACCGACCACGTGGACTACGCCGACCTCGCGGGGGAGGTCGGCGCGTAGCCGGGCGGCGTCGGGGGCCCTCTGTCGGGAGGGCGGGACGCGGCCGACGAGGTTCCGACGGGGTCGACGAGGTTCCGACGGGGTCGACGAGGTTCCGACGGGGCCGACGGGGCCGACGAGGCCGACGGGGTCGGCGGTCGAGACCGACAGCCGCCGGGTCCGCACGGCCGGCGATCCCCCGGCCGGCGCTCAGTCGAGAAGCTGGCGGGCGATCGTGTTCCGCAGGACCTCGCTCGTCCCCTCGTAGATCTCGTTCAGCTTCGCGTCGCGGTAGTAGCGCTCGACCGGGAAGTCCCTCGTGTAGCCGTAGCCGCCGTGGATCTGGATCGCCTCGTTGGCGACCTCGCGGCTGATCTCGCTCGCGTAGAGCTTCGCCTGCGCGGCCTCCTTGATGTAGCTCTCGCCGCGTATCTTCCTGTCCGCCGCCCGGTGCATCAGGAGCTTCGCGGCCTGCACCTTCGTGTCCATGTCCGCCAGCTTGTGCTGGATCGCCTGGAACCGCGCGATGGGCTGGTCGAACTGCTCTCGCTCCTGGGAGTACCGGAGCGCGTCTTCGAGCGCGGCGCGGGCGATGCCGACGCCGCGGGCGGCGATGGTGATCCGCCCGCCGTTGAGCGTCTTCAGCGCCTGGACGAACCCCTCGCCCTCCTCGCCGATCAGGCGCGATTCGGGGATCCGCATGTCGTCGAACCGGAGCTCGGCGGTCGGACAGCCCTTGTCGCCGAGCTTGTGCTCCGTCCCCTCGACGACGAAGCCGTCGTCCTCCCCGGGGCGGACGACGAACGAGGAGATCCCCCTGTTGCCCGCCTCCGGGTCCGTCTTGGCGAACAGCGTGACCGTGTCGGCGACGGAGCCGTTCGAGATCCACAGCTTCCCCCCGTTTATCACGTACTCGTCGCCGTCCCTGATCGCGGTCGTCTCCATCGCGGGCACGTCGCTGCCCGCGCCCGCCTCCGAGAGCGCGAACGCGCCGATGTCCTCGCCGAGGTTGAGCGGCGTGAGGTACTCCTCCTTTTGCTCCTCGTCGCCGAACTCGTAGAGCATGTTCCCCGCGAGGCTGGTGTGGGCGGCGACGACGGTTCCGAGGCCGCCGCTGCCGCGGCTGATCTCCTCCAGGCCGATGGCGTAGGAGTGGTAGTCCAGCCCGGCCCCGCCGTACTCCTCCGGGAACGGCATCCCCATGAGGCCGAGCTCGGCCATCTCGTCGATCAGGTCGCGCGGGAACTCGTCGGTCTCGTCGATCTCGGCGGCCGCCGGTTTGATCTCCTCGTCGACGAACTCGGCGACCATGTCGCGGATCTGCTTTTGCTCCGTCGTCAGCTGGAAGTCCATACCTCGCCCTTCGGCCGTCGGCGCATTAGGTTTTCCACATGGTCCTTCGTTTAGGACCCGCCGGCCGTTCGCTGCGAATTTCGCGCCTCGACGGCGTCAGAATCCGGTCTGCCCAAGAGACTTTTTATGGTCGCCTCCCTAACCGTGCGTACTTGAATGTCTAGAGACGCTGCTTCCCGACCGCCCGGCGCCGACGCCGACCTCGAGTGGTGCCACGAGGCGGTACAAGGTGTCTCGCGCACCTTCGCGCTGACCGTCGACGTGCTCGAAGAACCGATGGCGTCGTACATCTGCCTCGGCTACCTCGTCTGCCGCATCGCGGACACCGTCGAGGACGCCGAGGACATCCCCCCGAACGAACAGGCCCGCCTGCTCCGGCTGTACGACCGCGCGCTCGATCCGGACGACGAGACGACCATCGAGGAGTTCGCCGCGGCCGCGGCGCCGTACGTCCCCCCCGCCGAGGAGCGGTCGGACGACTGGGACGTCGTCGCCAACGCCCCCCGGATCGTCCGCACGTTCGAGTCGCTCCCCGCCGACGTGCGCGAGGCGGTGACGCCGCCCGCGCGCGAACTCGTCCAGGGGATGGCGATGTTCGTCGAGCGGTACGCGGACACCGGCGGCCTCCGGATCCAGTCGCGCGAGGAGCTCGAGGAGTACTGTTACTACGCGGCCGGGACGGTCGGCAACCTCATCACGAATCTGGTGACTCGGGGCGACATCGACCGCGAGCGGCGAAACCGGCTGTACGACACGGCCGAGGAGTTCGGCCTGCTGCTCCAGCTCGTCAACATCTCGAAGGACGTGTACGACGACTACACGGCCGAGAACAACGTCTACCTCCCCGCCGAGTGGCTCGCGGCGGAAGGCGTCCCCCAGGAGGCGCTCGTCGAGCCGAGGAACGCGACCGGAACGGCGGCGGTGGTCCGGCGGACGGCCCAGCACGCGCGGTCGTTCCTCGACGACGCCCAGACGTACCTGGAGACGGTACCGACGACGGACGGCAACACCCTGGCCGCGTGGGCGATCCCGTTTCTGCTCGCGGTCGGGACGCTCCGCGAGCTTCTGAGCCGGCCGGAGGACGCCCTCTCGGAGCGCGGCGTCAAGATATCCAGACAGGAGGTGTTCGCGGTGATCGCGGCGACGACGACCGACGGCCGCGAGTCGCTCGCGGACCTCCGGGAGGCGATCTTCGCCCAGCCGTTCCACCGGGCCGCGACGCAGGTCGAGTGACGGTGGAGTGACGTCGTCAGGAGAGAGTGACTCGCCGGGAAACCGCGACGCGGGCCCGCGCTCCCGCGCGTCGACCACCCCCGTTCTCGTTCCGGGCTTCGCTCACGCGAACACCGCGTACGCGAACAGGAACCCGAAGTAGATCAGCACGAGCGCCCCGAGCGCGAGAATTCGGAAGCGCCGGATGTCGGCCGCCTCGGCGTCGTAGGTCTCGAAGAACGCCTCCCGCTCCGCCTCCGTCAGCGACTCGTAGTGGTCGATCCCGCGGTGGAGCACGAGGTACCGCTCGCGCTTGAACGGTCGGCCGCAGTGCGGGCACTCGTGAGGCTGTTCTCCCTCCGGGACGGCGGTCTCCGCGGCGGTCGCGGCGGTCGCCGCCTCGTTCGGGGTTCGGGACTGATCTGTCGCGGTGGGTGTGGCTTCGGTCATTGTCACGGGACGGTCACAGGAACGGCGGCTCGACGAACGGTTCGGTGACGATCCAGAGGCTCACCATGGTGTAGAGTACCATCGCCAGCGTCACGCCGTACTGGCTGCGGATCGCCTGGAGGCGACCCGGAAACAGCTCGTAGGCCGTCGCGTGGGCGACCCAGACGGCGACGAGGTGGCCGACGATGACGAACGCCATCTCCAGGCCGCTCGTCCACCCCGGAACCGACGCGAGCACCGGGGGGTTCTGCGGCGGCGACAGCGGCGCGGCCGCGACGGAGACGACGGTCGGGAACAGCGTCAGCACGGACGTCAGGTTGTGCGCCAGGTGGTAGCCGGCGGCGATCGCGAGGAGCGACGGCGCGAAGCGCCGCGCGAGGTAGTCCGCCGTGAGGTACGTTTCGCCGTACGACCGGGCGGCGCGCACCGCCCAGACGTACGCGCCGTAGAACAGCCCGAACCCGGCGAGGTACGAGACGAGGTAGACGGCCAGGGGCGGCGCGCCGAGGCCGACGGCGGTCCGCGCGAACGCCGACCACGGTTCCGTGCCGACGAAGCCGTCGAACGTCGTCACGAACAGCAGCGCGACGACGAACGCCACCTCGTCGCGGCCGGTGACGAGCCGGGAGTCGGTGAGTGCGGCCCCGGGAAGTCGGAACCGGAGGGTTCCGGACTCGTCGCGTCCGATCGGGGCGACCTGCCCGTAGTACCGGAACGCGCGTGATACGGGGTCGACGTTCGAGAACCAGGCGTCAGTCCCGAAGGCGACCGATCCGACGACGGAGACGGCGGCGTAGGCGACGATCAGCGCCGCCAGCGCGCGCGGATCGTCGGCGATGGGCGTCACGATCTCGATCCAGATCAGCGCCAGGAGGCCGACGACGCTCGGCCACGCGCCGAATCGCGCCGGGTACTCGAGGTCGAGCGAGGGGAGCGGCTCGGCGAGGGTGCGGAAGGGGTTGAGCGCCGGCCACGTGTTCGCGACGAGGTACGTCGAGGCGACGTACGCGCCCCACCAGACCACCCAGACGACGAGGATCGCGAGGTTACGGATCCCGGTCACGGGGCCGACGAACCCGACGTACACCGTGACGAGGAGGAGCGCGAGGCCGCCGAGCCGGGCGGCGGCGCGCGCGGCGCGACCGGGCGCGGGGAGCGTCCCGCCCCAGTCGTGGATCGAACTGATGTACGCGCGGTCGGTCACGAAGCTCGCCAGGAGGAACGACGCGCCGACGACGCCCCCGCCGGTCGTGAGAAAGAGCCACGTCGGCACGTCGAGCGCCCCCGAGGAGGCTCCCCGGAGCCCGCCGGTGTGCGCCAGCGCGGTCCCCGAGACCGCGGCGAGCGCGGCCGCGACGAGGAGGAGGAGGCCGCCGACGAGCCGAAGTCGACGTGTCCGGCGACGAAACGACATCGTGGACCGTAGGACCGTCCCACGGGAGTACCTTCCGAAACCGCGCCGCCGTGCGAGGGTCGAACCACGGGTACCCGCCGACGCGCTTGGGAGGTTTTTTAGTAGTCGGCCGGCAACGCACGCCTATGAGTACCGAAGACTCTCACGAGGACCACGGTCACCACCTCCCGGCCGTGCAGGACTGGCCGCGGGGCTTCGGCGAGGCCAGCTGGTGGCCCTTCGTCACCGCGCTGGGCGGCGCGGGCATCTACTTCGGGGCCGGCCTCTACATCATGGGCAGCGGAAACAACCAGATCGTGAGCCCGATCGCCGGGCCCGCGGTCATCGTCGCCAGCGTCGGGCTGTTCCTCGTCGGGCTCTACGGCTGGCTCTACCACGCGTTCGTCAGCCACTTCTGGTCGCGCGGCGCGGACGAGGAGAGCGAGGCGGCGCTCCGCTGGGGGATGATCGCCTTCCTCGGCTCCGAGCTGGCGACGTTCGGCGCCGTGTTCACCTACTACTTCTTCATCCGGGCGGGCGCGTGGCCGCCGCAGGGCGCGGCACTACCGCCGCTTCTCAACTCGCTCGTGCTCGCCAACACGGCGCTCCTTGTGGCGTCGAGTTTCACTCTCCACTGGGCGCACGTGGGGATCCGGCGGGAGAACCGCCGGCAGTTCGTCCTCGGCCTCTTCGTGACGCTGGTGCTCGGGACGGTGTTCATCGCCGGCCAGGTGCTGGAGTACTTCGAGTTCATCGTCCACGAGGGCTTCACCATCACGAGCGGCATCTTCGCCTCGGCGTTCTTCGGGCTGACCGGCCTGCACGGGCTGCACGTCAGCCTCGGCGCGGTGCTCCTCGCCATCGTGCTCGTCCGGGCGCTCGCCGGACAGTACTCGGCCGAGCGGCACGTCTCGGTCAGCACCGTCTCGATGTACTGGCACTTCGTCGACGTGGTGTGGATCTTCCTCGTCGTCGTGCTGTACGTCGGCGCAGCGGTCGGCGCGGCCTGACGCGGATCGGTCCGACCTCCTTCTCGTCGCGGTGATTCCGCCGGCCGCGAGCCGAAGCTCGGCTCCGGTTTCCCCCGGCGTCACCGCTCGCGGTCGAGGGCGCTGTCGACGCCGTCACCGGCGCGTTCGTCGCTCTCCCGGCCGTCGGCGTTTTCGTCCCCCTCGACGGAGCCGTCCCCCTCCTCCGCGTACTCGATCCGCGCGATCTCGCGCCGCTCTCCGCCCTCGTACCTGTAGCGGACTCCCTCCTCCTCCGACTCGGTCGCGCGGTGCGAGCCGTCGCAGAACGGGTAGTCGTCGCTCAGCCCGCACAGGCAGATCGCGACGTCCCCCTTCTCCTCGTCGATGTCCTCGGGGCCGACGATGAGCGGCCCCCGTTCGGTGTGCGTGACTTCGCGCGCCATGTCCGGGAAACGGGCGTCGGCGGGTTAGTCTTGACGGGGTTCGGGGTTCGGCGCGCCGATCGGCGACGCCGGCCGACGGACGAGTCGGACCCGGGCTCGGCGTCCGAACCTTATACCCGTCCCCGCGCGGAGTGTCGAACGCATGAACAAGTGGAAGCGGCAGACGGCGTCCTATCTGCTCACGCTCGCGGCCGTGATGCTCGTCTACGCCGTCCTCTACCACGAGGCCATGGCCGCCTTCGAGGGGCGGGAGCAGTCCTTCCTCCACTCGCTGCAGGTCGTCGTCGAGACGTTCACCACGACCGGGTTCGGATCGGACGCGCCGTGGCAGTCGCCCGAGATGAACCTCCTCGTCATCGTGATGGACCTGACCGGGGTGATCCTCATCTTCATGGCGCTGCCGGTGTTCGTCTTCCCCCTCCTGGAGGAGTCGCTCTCGACGACGGTCCCGACCTCGGTCGACGGGTACCGGGACCACGTCGTCATCTGCTCGCACACGCCGCGGGGGGAGACGCTGGTGCAGGAACTCGACGCCGTGGACGTGTCGTACCTGTTCGTCGAGCCGGACCGCGAGCGGGCGCGGCAGCTCTACGAGGGCGGGTGGGACGTCATCTTCGGCGACCCCGAATCCGTCGAAGTTCTCGAAGGCGCGTGCGTCGGGGACGCGCGCGCGATCGTCGCCGACGCGGACGACGAGACGAACGCGAGCGTTATCCTCTCGGCGAAGCAGGCGGCCCCCGACTCGCGCGTGATCAGCCTCATCGAGAGCCCCGACGTCGCCGACTACCACCGGTACGCCGGCGCGGACGCGGTCGTCTCCCCCCGCCGCCTGCTCGGCGAGCGGCTGGCGAGCAAGGCGACGACCGCGGTCTCCGCCGAGGTCGGCGGCGCGGTCGAGATCGGCGAGGACCTGGAGATCGCCGAACTGCTCGTCCACCGGGGCAGTCCCCTGGAGGGGAAGCGGATCGCCGACAGCGGCGTGGGCGAACTCCGCGGGACGAACGTCATCGGCGCGTGGTTCCGCGGCGAGTTCGTCACGCCGCCCGCGCCCGACGACGTCATCGACGAGCACACCATCCTGCTCGTGACCGGACCGGAGGCGCAGCTCGAACGGCTGAAGGAGCTGACGCTCTCGGAGACGCGCCGCCGCCGCCGCGGGAGGGTGCTCGTCGCGGGGTACGGCGAGGTCGGCTCGACGGTCGCCGAGGCGCTCGCCGCGGCGGACGCGACGAGCGTGGTGGTGGACCGCGAGGACAAACCCGGCGTCGACGTCGTCGGCGACGCGACCGACCCGCGGACGCTGGAGGCCGCCGGGATCGACAGCGCCCGGAGCGTCGTTTTCGCGCTGGCGGACGACACGGAGACGATCTTCGCGACGCTCGTGGCGAAGCAGATCGCGCCGGAGGTCGAGGTGATCGCCCGCGCGAACGACGCCGATAACGTCGCGAAGCTGTACCGCGCCGGCGCGGAGTACGTCCTGGCGCTCGCGACCGTGAGCGGCCGCATCCTCGCGTCCGACCTCCTCGACGAGGAGGTCATCGCCCCGGACGCGCAGATCGAGATCGTCCGCACCGAGGCGCCGCGGCTGGCCGGCCGCAGCCTCGCGGACGCCGACGTGCGCGCGCGGACGAACTGCACCGTCATCGCCGCGGAGCGCGACGGCGAGATCGTGACCGACGTCGGCCCCGACTTCGTCGTCCGATCGGGTGACTCGCTCGTCGTCGCCGGAACCGACGCCGACATCAACCGGTTCAACGAACTCGCCGGCTGACGCCGTGGCCGCCGATACGGTTTTGGGCTCGCGCCCGTACGCTCGTGCGTGTCACGCCCCGACGCGTACTCGTTCGAGCGCTACCTCGCGGCGAAGCGGACCGTCGACGACCGCGCGCTCCACCGACCGACGCTCGACCGCCTGTCGGCGGGGCTCGCGGAGCGGGCGGCCGAGTCCGACGGCCCGATCTCGGTTCTCGAAGTCGGAGCCGGGATCGGAACCATGCTCCGGCGGCTCCTCTCGTGGAACCGCCTCCCCGACGACGTCGCCTACACGGCGGTCGACCTCGACCCCGGACTGATCGACGCCGCGCGCGAGCGGCTCGCCGACTGGGCGCGCGAACGGGGCTACCGGACCGCCCCCGCCGACGGCGGGTTTCGGCTCCGCCGGGACGGCGCGACGGTCGCGGTCGAGTTCGTCGCCGCCGACGCGTTCGACTTCGCCGCCCGGGTCGACGGCGACCGCGAGTGGGACGCGCTCGTCGCCTGCGCGTTCCTCGACCTGGTCGACCTCCGGCCGGCGCTCTCGGCGCTGTTCCCGCTCGTTTCCCCCGGCGGCCGCTGTTACTTCCCGATCACCTTCGACGGCGAGACGCGGTTCGAACCGGTCCCGGACCCCGCCTTCGAGCGGAAGCTGACGGACGCCTACCACGCCACGATGGACGCGCCGGACCGCCCCGGGTGCAGCGAGACCGGCCGGAAGCTGCCGTCCGCCGTCGGGGACTGCGGGGGCGAGGTGCTCGCGTCCGGTCGGTCGGACTGGGTCGTCGAACCGCCGTATCCGGCCGACGAGGCGTACTTCCTGCACCACATCGTCGACACCGTCGAGGGCGCGGTCGCGGACGCCATCGACGCCGGAGACGCCGCCGGGATCGACAGGGGCGACCTGCGCGCGTGGGCGGACGACCGGCACGCCGCCGTCGAGCGCGGGGAGCTGCGGTACGAAACGCGGCAGATCGACCTGCTCGGGCGGGTTCCCTGACCCGAAGGGCGGCGCGGTCAGTCGGCGGGCTGCTCGTCGCGCTCCGAGCGCCCCGACGAACCGAGTCGCCCGGTCACCGCGAGCCAGTCCCGCGCGAACCCGAGCAGGAACGCGCCGCCGAAGAGCGCCGCGCCGGCGGTCACCGCCGCGCCCCGGAGCGCGGGCGAGAGCGCGGCGGCGACGAACGCCATCTGCAGGCCGGCGAGAAAGCGCCTGCTCCGCCGCGGCGGAAGTTCGTACACCGGCAGCCCCCGCCGCTCCCGGAGGCGGATCCCGGCGACGAACGCGTAGCGGGCCGCGCTCGCGGAGAGGTACCACGCCGGGAGCGCGCCGGCGGCGACGCCGACGAGGGGCGCGACGAGCAGGCCGAGCGCGTCGAACGACGTGTCGAGTCGCGCGCCGAGGACGGTTTCGCGGCCGAACCGTCGGGCGAGGATCCCGTCCACGTAGTCGAGCCCGGCGGCGGTCCCGTACGCGGCCGCGGGCCACCAGGCGAGGGGGCCGCCGCGCCAGGCGAGGAGGAGGAACCCGGCGACCCAGGCGAGTAACACCCCCCTGACGAGCGTCAGGGCGTTGCCGACGCCGAACCGCGGGAGGAGCCTCGCGCCGTCGGGGCGACGGTTGGCGTCCAGACGCGAGACGAGCAGCCAGAACACGGGGAGGAGCACGACGCCCGCGGTCGCGGACCACCGGATCGCCGCCCCCGTCCCCGAGACGGATCTGACCAGGACCGCGACGCCGAGCGTCGAGCAGACAGCGGCGACCGCGGCGGCCGCCGCTCGGCGACGGAGGCTGGCGAGCGCGCTCCCGCCGGGGGGCCGATCGGTACCGTTCACGGTCGCAAATCGGTCCGGGCACCCATAATTCTATTCGCGCGACAGTACGAGCAGGCTGGAGCCGACCGGCGCGTTTCGGAGCGCCGGCCGGCGCTTCCGGACCCGCCCCGGTCGGACCTCCGGAAAGTATTTGTTCGGCTTGGCGGGACATACGAGCGAATGAAGGGCGAGATAGTCGAGGCGGTTACGGGGTGGGACTCGCGGCCGTTTTCCGGCGGCTACGCCGGGCTGCGCGATCTGGCCGACCGGGGATTCACCGGCGCGGTCAGCGGGGGATCGGCGTGGGCGTTCGCGCTCAACGGCCACTTCCTCGGCGTGTTCGACGGCTCCGTCGAGGCGTTCGAGGACGCCGACGGGACTGCCTACGCGGCGCCCGATCCGTCCCTGCCGCTCCTGTACGCGATGCGGCTTCGGGGAGGGGAACCGAGGGCGAGGTACTACACGAACGACACGCCGCTCGCGGAGGCCGACGCGACGCTCTCGGCGGGCAACTTCACCGGCTATGTCGAGCTGTCCGAGAACGTGCTGTCCGGCGACTACTACGTGGTCTACTACGGCGGCAAGTCGATGAGCGTCGCGTTCGTCGGCTCCGGCGGAACGCTCGTGACCGGCGACGAGGCGTTCGAGCGCGCGGCCGACGAGGTCGGCATCTACGAGGTCACGGAGGTGGACCTCGACATCGTCGAGATTCCCGAGCCGCGCTCGACCGCCGAAGCGGCGTCCGAAGGATCGACAGCCGGAGCGGCGTCCGACGGGCCGACCGAACCGGAGACGAAGTCCGACGGGGACGACGCCGGGGCGGAAGACGGTTCGGCGACCGGGGGGCCGGTCCCGACGGAAACCGGCTCGGGAGACGGGGCGGCGCAGCCGGACGACTCCGAGCCGACGCGGGACGCGTCGCGGGGTGCGTCGACGGAGCGAGAGCCGACGACGCCCCCGGAAGCGGAACCCGCCTCGGACGGTCCGGACGCCGCCGCGCCGGAGTCGAGTGCGTCGGAAGCCGGCGCGCTCGATGCCACCGGGGGGGCGTCCGCGCCGGCGTCCCGGTCGAACGACGTCTTCTCCGAGGAGGCGGAGTGGCGGAACGCCAAGTCGATCCCCGCGCTCGATCCGCGGCGATCGGCGCCGGCCGGGGACGCGGACGGCCCGGCGGAGGCCGACCGCGCCGAGAGCGCCGAGGGGCGCCGAGAGACTGCGGCGGGAGAGCGCGACGGCGCGGAATCGGGCGCAGAACGGCTCGCGGCGGAGCGCGACCGGCAGCGCGAGGAGGCCGAGCGCCTCCGCGCCCGCGTCCGGGAGCTCGAAGCCGAGGTGGAACGGCTGGAGGAGGCGCTCGCCGGTGGCGACGGCGCGCCGACGGCGGAGCGGACGATGGACCCGGAGGCGGCGCTGGAGGGGACGAACCTCTTCGTCCGCTACGGGACGAAAGGCGGCGGGACGCTGGAGAAGGCCCACGCCGGCGAGGCGACCCGCGAGGAGGTGAACGGGAACCTGCGCGTCGAGCACCACACGAGCTTCGACGACGAGGGGCTCCGCGTCGACGGCCGGTCGTTCGAGGAGTTCCTCCGGGGGACGGTCGAGTACCGCTTCGTCCGGTGGGTCGTCCGCGACCTCCTGTACGAGATCGCGGAGACGAACAGCGAGGTGGCCCTGGAGGACCTGTTCGACGCGATCCCGCGGATCGACCGCGCCGAACTCCGCGGGGACGTGGCGATCGAGTCCAGGGAGGACGGCGAGGAGCGCCGCGAGCGGGTGGCCTTCGACGTCGTGCTCCGGGACCGGATGGGGAACCCGCTCCTGGTGGCGAACGTCAACGGCTCGCGGGAACCCGCGACGGAAGGGATGATGACGGGGCTCATAGAGCGGGCCAGCGCGGTCGGCGAGTCCGCGAAGTCGCTCGGCGGCGCGTGCTTCGTCACCGCGAGCTTCTTCGAACCCGAGGCGCTGGAGGCCGCGGCCGACGCGACGGGCGGCGGCCT
The DNA here is from genome assembly GCF_002844195.1 of Halegenticoccus soli. GTDB lineage: Archaea > Halobacteriota > Halobacteria > Halobacteriales > Haloferacaceae > Halegenticoccus > Halegenticoccus soli. Next base: position 525,786 of record NZ_PEND01000004.1, on the reverse strand, counting down.
GCTCAGCCGCGGGCGGCGCAAGAGCTTCGTGAGGCTCTCGCGAAAACGGGGATTCCACCTCTGTCTGGTCGAGGCGCGGAGCGGGGACTTCCACGTGACCGTCCCGGAGCTCTGAGCCGCACCGCTCCGCGTACCACGCTCCCTCTCCCTCTCCGCGTCCGGAATCGCCGCGCGGGCGATTCGACGAGCCTACCGTTCGATCTCGGCGGCGTCTTCGATGCGCATCGACCGGAGCTTCTCGACGATCTCGTCGAGCTTGCTGTCGAGCTCGTCGACGAACTCCGACGTTCGCTCGGTCGTGATCGCACCCTGGCTGGACGGCTCGATCAGGTTCTCCTCTTCGAGGACGCGAAGCGAGTACCGGACCTTGTGGTGGGGGTAGCCGGTCTCGTTGGACATCTTCACGATGCCGATCGGCTCGCTGTCGATGACCATCTTCAGCACCTGCAAATGTCGTTCGAGCATGTCCACTTCCTTCTCAAGTCGATCTATCATGCCATTTGTTAACTTGTCTTTTAGGCTTTTAAAAGTTGCTGTCGACCGGCGAAACCGGGAGGCGAGTGTTAGATCTTCTTCGTGCGAGTAGTTAACAGTTCTGGTTTGCGCCTAAAAGGGATACACGGGACTGCCTAACTCTCGACGGAGGCGGCACGAGGTGTCCGCGTTCGTGCACAGGTCGCGTCTTCGGACCGTAATCGGTTTAGCGGGGCGGACTGAATCGCCGAGTATGACTGTCACCATCGTCGGCTCGCAGCTCGGCGACGAGGGCAAGGGCGCGCTCGTCGACCTCTGGGGCGGCGACGCCGACGTCGTCGTCCGGTATCAGGGCGGCGACAACGCAGGTCACACCGTCGTCGAGGGCGACGAGGAGTACAAGCTGTCTCTGGTGCCGAGCGGGGCCGTCCGGGGGAAGGTCGGCGTGCTCGGCAACGGCTGCGTCGTCAACCCGCGGACGCTGTTCGACGAGATCGACGCGCTCCGCGAGCGGGGGCTCGACCCCGACGTGCGCGTCGCAAAGCGCGCGCACGTCATCCTCCCCTACCACCGCGCGCTCGACGGGATCGAAGAGGACGCGAAGGCCGATTCGGGCGTGAAGGTGGGCACGACCGGCCGGGGCATCGGCCCGACGTACGAGGACAAGGTCGGCCGCCGCGGCGTCCGCGTCGGCGACCTCCTCGACCCGGAGGTGCTCCGCGACCGGCTGGAGTACGTCGTCCCGCAGAAGCGGGCGCTCATCGAGGAGGTGTACGGGCTGGAGGCCGGCGAGGAGTGCGACGTCGACGCCCTCCACGAGGAGTACGCCGAGTACGGCCGCCGGCTCGCCGAGGAGGACATGATCGTCGGCTGCGGCGACTTCCTCCACCGCCGGCGAGAGGCGGGGGACGACCTCATGTTCGAGGGCGCGCAGGGCACGCTCATCGACATCGACCACGGCAACTACCCGTACGTCACCTCCTCGAACCCGACGGCGGGCGGCGCGGCGACCGGCAGCGGCGTCGGCCCGACGGTCGTCGGCCGCGGCGAGGTCGTCGGCATCGTGAAGGCGTACCTCTCGCGGGTCGGCGAGGGGCCGCTCCCGACCGAGTTGGACGGCGACGAGCGCGACGAGGGGCTCGCCGACTACATCCGCGAGAAGGGCGGCGAGTTCGGCACCGTCACCGGGCGGCCGCGTCGCATCGGGTGGCTCGACATGCCGATGCTCAGACACGCCGCCCGCGTCAGCGGCTTCACCGGCATCGCCATCAACCACCTCGACGTGCTCGCCGGACTGGACGAGGTGAAGGTCGGCCGCGCCTACGAACTCGACGGCGAGGAGCGGCTGACCGTGCCCGCGACCACCGAGCGCTGGGCCGAGTGCGAGCCGGTGCTGAAGGAGTTCGAACCGTGGCCCGAGGTCGACTGGGGCGAGGTGGCCGCCGAGGGCTACGACGCCGTCCCGGAGCCGGCGCGCGAGTACCTGGACTACCTGAGCCAGGAGGTCGGCGCGCCGGTCTACGCCGTCGGCGTCGGCCCCGGTCGCTCGCAGACCGTCGAACTGGTCAACCCGTTCGACGCGTAGCCGTCGGCCTGAAACCCGAGTTCGAAACCGCGCCCGGCGGCGCGGTCCGGTCGAAAACCCAACTGTTATCCGGGAGCGCGGCAGACCCGAGCAGCCGGCGGAGGGGCGAGAGACATGTGCATCAGAAACCGGCGAGGGAGGCCGATCGAGTTCACGCGGGAGGACTGCATCGAAGCGCTGCGAGCGGCGACGGCGCGCCTGGGGCGCCCGCCGACCATCCTCGAGTACGAGGCGCTCGACCTGCGGCCGTCGGCCGCGACGATCCAACAGCGGCTCGGTGGGTGGACCCGCGCGAAGCGCTGTGCGGGGGTCGTCTCGGACGAGTGACGGCCGCCGCGCGGGCGCTCACTCCTTGAGCGCGCCGCTCGTGAGGCCGCTTATGATCTTCTCCTGGGCCAGCACCACGAGGATCGCGACCGGCAGCAGGCCGATGATGCTCGAGGCGGCCATCAGGTTGTACAGCGCCGTGTACTGGGTCTGGTACCCGAGGATGCCCCAGACGAGCGGCGCCCAGTTCTCGGCTTCCCCGTTCGTCATGAGGAACGAGAAGAAGAACTCGTTGTACACGTAGATGAACGTGAGGACGCCGGCGGTCGCGACGCCCGGCGCCGACAGCGGGACGATCACGCGGAACAGCGCGCCGAACCGCGTCGCGCCCTCGACGCGGGCGGCGTCCTCTAATCCGTCGGGGATCTGCCCGTAGAACGTCGTGAGGATGAAGATCGACAGCGGCATGTACAGCGCCCCCGCCGGGAGCATGATCGCGAAGGGCGTGTTGAACAGCATCGGGCTGCTCACGCCGAGCACCTCGACGTTCCCGGTGAACAGCTGGAACAGCGGGATGATGAAGCCCGCCGGCGGGAAAAACGAGATGGCGAGGAGGAGCAGCATGAGCGGCGCTCGGCCCGGGAAGTCGATCCGCCCGAAGACGTACCCCGCGAAGCTGGCCAGGACCAGCACGACGACGGTCGTCGAGAGCGCGATGACGAAGCTGTTGAACATGTACACGTGGAACGGGAGCACCTGGAACACCTCGACGAACGAACCCGGGTTGAACCCGTTGGGCGTCAGCCCGATGTTCGACAGGGCGTCCTCCGGCGTCAGCGCGACCACCAGCAGCCAGTAGAACGGGAACAGCGTCGTGACGAGAAAGAAGATCGTCACGACGTAGAACATCGCCCGGTACGTCCGCCGCGGATCGTCGATCGACCGCCGGACCCACCGGGTGTACGGGCCGGCGTCGTCGGCGTCCCGCCCTCCGCCCCGTTCCGCGGGCTCCGACGACGTTTCGGAGTCCCCCGTCGTCGACGACATTCAGATCCCCCCCTCGCTCCGGTAGAAGCGAACGATGTAGATCGACGCGATCAGACCGATGATCGCCGCCGTGACGAACGCGACCGCCGCCGCGGTCGCGTAGCGGCGCACGCTGAACGTCGTGACGACGAGACACGACAGCGTCGGCACCGTCGTGCAGCCGGCCATCGTCTCGGCGAGCCCGTAGATCCGCGCGGCGTCGAGGGTCCGAAACAGCATCGCGACGAGCAGCGTCGGCAGCACCAGGGGGAGGGTCACCAGCCTGAACTGCTGCCACTTCGAGGCGCCCGCCACCTTCGCCACGTCGTACAGCGACCGATCGATGCTCTGGAGCCCCGCGAGGATGAGAAGCGCCATGAACGCCGACGTCTTCCAGACGTCCGCCAGGATGATGAGCCAGATCGCCTCCGCCGGGTTGGTGAGCGGCGTCCCGGAGAAGCCGATCGCCTGGGCGACGCCGACGCCGAAGCCGATGCCGGGCGTGAAGATGAGGTAGAAGATCATCCCCTGGATGACGATGGGAACCGCCCACGGGAGGATGATGGCGACGCGGACCCACCGTCGACCGCGGAAGTCCTGGTCCAGCACGAGCGCCTGCCCGAACCCGATCACCGTCTCCAGCAGGATGCTCACCACCGTGAAGATCGCCGTCACGAACAGCGCGCTCTGGAACGGGGCGCTCGGATCGACGAAGGGGTTCGGCAGCGCGACGGTGTCGAGCCGGCCGGTCAGGAGCGCGGCGTAGTTGTCGAGCCCGACGAACCGCCCCACCTGCTGTGCGCCGCGGAGGCTGTCGCTGTGGAGCGAGAGGTCGAACGTCATGACGAGCGGCGCGATCGCGATCACGAAAAGCAGGAGGAACGACGGGAGCAACAGCAGGTAGGCGAACTGCGTGTCGTTCAGGTTCTCCGCCCACCGGATCGCGCCGGCGTACGCCCCCGATCGCCGCTGTACATCCGATTCCGTCTGTTGTTCTGATGACATCGTTACCCGTTGTAGTTCTCGATTTCGACGAGCTGCGACTGCAGCGTCCGCATCGCCTCCGCCGGCGCGATGCCGCCGCCGTAGGTGTCGTTCACGATCTGTGCGATCTTCGTCGACTCCTGCGGCCAGACGACCGTCACGGGCCGCGGGATCGCGTTCTCGCCGGCGACCCGAAGCGGTTCGACGGCGTCGCCGAGGAGCTCCCTCGACGCCCGCGAGTCGAGGAGCTTCGGCTCCGGCGGGAGCCACCCGATCACGTTCAGGAGGGTGAGCCTGAAGCTCCGCGTCGCCATCGCCCGGAGGACCTCGACCGCCCGGTCCAGCTTCTCGGTGTGCGGGTTTATCGTCACGTGCCAGCCGCCGAGCGACGCCACCGGCCCGCCGATGTTCCGGTACCGGGACTGCCGTTCGGTGACGGCGTACGGAATGGGCATCACCCCGAGCTTGTTCCCGAGCGCCTCCCTGCTGATCGGGATCGCGTACGGCCAGTTCCGGTGTGCGACCGCGTTCCCGTTGGTGAAGGGTGCGAGCGAGGAGTCCTCGATCCACGAGAGCACCGCCCGCGGCGAGATCGGGCCGGCGTAGCCGTCGAGCGCGTGCGGATCGTCCGGCCCGCCGATGAACGTCCGGATCATGCGGATCGAGTCGATCACCGGCTGCGTGTTCACCGTCACCGGCCGTTCGCCGACCGGCCCGAAGAGGGTGTCTCGACCGCCGAAGTACGCGCCGCCGAACGAGGACATGAACTCGTTGAAGTCACAGCACGAAAGCCCCTCGTAGGCGGCGGCCTGGAACGTGAACCCGTACTGGAGGTCCCGATTGCGGTCCAGCGCGTCCCGCACCGCGCGGGCGAATCGCTTCCAGCGGATCGACTCCGACGCCCAGTTTTCCCGTTTCGGACTGTAGCCGGCCTCCTCGATCAGGTCCCGCCGATACAGCATCGTCGGGACGTCGAGGAACAGCGGCATCCCGTAGAGATCGCCCGTCTGCGGGTGTTTGGCGGTCTGGACGATCGACTCGAAGTACTGGTTCTCGATGCGTTCGACGAGGCGGTCGGGGACCGCCGGGTTCCCGGTGAAGTTGACGAGCTGCTGGCGGACGATGAAGGGGATCGTCCAGCCGCTGTCGGTCATGATGAGGTCGGGGTTCGAGAGGCCCGCGTCGAGCCACCGCTGAATCTGCTGCTGGCGGGCGTCCGTGCTGCTCGGCCCGGCGAGGATTTCGAGAGAGACGTCCCGCGAGAGACCGGCCTCGTACAGTCCCTCTCTCACGTCGCTCGCCGCCCCCGTCACGTTCGAATCGGCGAGCCACTGGACCGTGTTCGCGTCCGTCCCGCTGCCGAGTGCGGTGCACCCCGCTACCCCGACGGCCGCGCCGGTCGCTCCCGCCGCCTTCACGAACTCCCGGCGGGAGACGCGCCGATCCGCCGCGGAACCGCGCTCCGATCGGCCCCGCCGAAGATTGCCTCCGTCCATCACTGTGCGTATCGATCGGAGTGCAAATAATTCCTAACTCCTATAAAATTGAATTATATGAAGCCTGATTGTTCCGGTACGAATTCCGATCCAAAGGGGCGACCACCGGCGCGAGAGCTCGGTACCGGACGAGGCGAGCCGCTCACCCGTTCGGTCGGCGTCACCGTCCCGAACGGGTGCGGGAACGACGCGGGCGACCGACGGCGTCCCGAAAGGCGAGCAGTACGCCGCCCCAGAAGGCGAGCGCTACGCCGCGACGATCTCCGGCCGCAGCGACTCGACCTCGGCCATCACGGCCTCGCGGTCCGCCTCCCGAACCCCGCAGTCGGCCAGCGCCTCGTCGAGGTGCGCCGCGATGATCTCGAAGTCGCGGTCGTCGATCCCGAGGTCGGCGTGGGCCTCGCGCATGTCGCGTCCGTCGTAGTCGGCCGGGCCGCCCGCCACCGCCGAGAGGAACTGCGTCTGGTGGGCGCGCTGTTCGGTCATGTCCATGTCCTCGAAGTAGCCGTTGACGCGCTCGTCGGTCACCACGCGGTCGTAGAACTCGTCGACGACGGCCGCGATCGCGTCCCGGCCGCCGAGCCGCTCGTACAGCGTCGTTTCCTCCGACATCTTTTCGGCGTAGACGCGCCGGACGAAAGTTCCTTCCGATCGATCCGACGGATCGGACGGACCCGCCGAATCGTACAGAACCCGTAGGCTTTTGGGCGGTCCCTCCTTCGCGTCAGGTAATGAAAGAGTCGCTGATGGACATCATCTGCTGCCCGATGGACAAACACGACCTCGAACTGGAAGTCGACGACCGGAACGACGAGGAGGTGCTCGCGGGGACGCTCGTCTGCACCGAGTGCGGGGAGCGGTATCCCATCGAGGACGGCATCCCGAACCTCCTCCCGCCGGACATGCGCGACTGAGGCGGGTCCTGAACCTTTTTCGTCCACCGGCGCAACGGGTGAGGTGTGCCCGACTCGTTGACGGTGGACGTAAACCGAAATCGACTGCACCAGATCGGGGTCGCCGAGCGATTCTCGTCCGCCGAGTCGTTCGTCGTCGACCTCGTCAACCACGGCGAGTCGGTCCACGTCCACCTCCACCTCGACGACGCGCTGTCGCGGGTCGCGAGCCTCGAAGGCGGCAACCACTACGTCGAGCGCGGCTCGACCCGCCAGGTTCGGATCGACGCCGATCCGGTCCGCGAGCCGGTGACCGGAAAGCTCAAACTCGTCACCGGCTACGGGGCCGAGACGGTGTACGTCGAAGTGACCATCGCTCCGCCCGCCCGCGAGAAAGAGCCCGTGGACGTGGACGAGACCCTCAGCCGTCCGCCGAGGCGCGATCCCGGCCCGGAACCGCTCGGCGAGCGACTGCGCGAGACGCTCCCCGAGACCGGTACGCTCTCCATCGTCGGATTCGGCTTGCTCGCCGTCGTCCTCGCGCTCGGCGTGGGGTCGCTGGTGAACAGTTCGGCGGTCCTCCTCGGCGTCGGCGTCGTCATCGGCGGCGTGCTCGCCGCGCTCCTGCTGCTTTCGCGGTAGCGAGGGCCAAGGGAGCGCCTCCCCGCGGCTCCGTCGTCGACGGCGTCGGTGGGGCCTACTCGGCCGGTTCCGCTTCGTCGCCGTCCGCCTCGCCCGATTCGCTCGCGTCACCGCCGCTCCCACCGCCCGCGTCGGCCCCGTCCGGTTCGGTCGGCGTCCCGGAGAGGTTCCCCTCCTCGTCGAACCGCTTGGCCCGCAGGTACCGCGCCCGGTAGCGGTTCGCGCCGTCGTACACGTCGGCCTCGCGGATCTCGTCGATCCGGCCGTCGGCGACGGCGTCCACGATCTCCTCTAGCTGTTCCTTCTCGCTCGGCGTGAGTTCGAACTCGTAGGTCCGCGGCTCCTCGCGTTCGAGTGTCGTCCACTTGCGCGCCGCGGCGATCACGAGCGAACACGGCTCCCGGCAGGGGAAGATCCCCTCCCCGCGCTCGGGTCCGAGTTCCGTCTCCTCGTTCTCGTCCCACATCCGGCGTTTGAGACACTGCGAGTCGACGCAGCACGACTCGGCGATCCGATCGACGGCGTCCCCGCTGAGTTCGTCGACGACGTCGTAGATCCCCGTCTGTCTCTCCGCGGTCTCGTCCCAGTGGCTCACGTCGAGTTCGCCCGCGCGTTCGAGGTTCCAGTTCGCGATCGTCGCGGGGTAGAAGGCGTCGACGGCCTGGACGACGGCCCGCTGGTCGAGGTTTCGGATGACCCACCCGGATCGGAGCGTCGGCGCGGTCTTCAGCGGCCGGTACCGCCCCTTCTCGTCGTAGGTGGCGACGTCGCGGGCCGCGAGCGGGTCGTCGAACGCGTCGAGGTCGTCGAGCGACGCGTCGGCGTCGTCGACGTGGCGGAGCTCGTACCGCCGTTCGCCCGCGGGGCCGAGCGTCGCCGTCACCCGGAGCTGCCCCCACTCCCGCGAGACGCCCCCCGCGAGGGCGGCGTACCGCTCCGGGACGGTCTGGTCGCCGTCGTCGGCGCGCTCGACCCACCGGAGGAACGCCCGGCGGTGGTGGCGGGGCGCGTCGCCCTCGACGCCGCCGCGGCGCTCCGCGCCGCCGACCACGTGCCGCCAGAAGTACCAGTTTGTGACGTACTCGGCGCGGGCCGCGGCCGCGGCGTGAAATTCGGACTCCGAGAGGTTCGTCCGCTCCTCCTCCGGGGTGCCGAGGGTGTAGCCGCCGAGTCGGTCGTAGTCCTCCGCCCCGCGGTGGACGTAGAGCCCGTCGAACTGGACGCCCGGCCCCTCGTTCGCCGCGTCGAGGAGGGCGTCGAACTGCCGGGCGGGGAGGTCGGGGCGAACCTCGGCGTCGGTCGCCATCTCAGTCCCCCGCGGCGGGCGCGCTCCGGGTGCGCTCGCGGACGACCTCGATCGCCTCGCCGATCTCCGCCCCCGCGTCCGCCGCGCGTTCGAGGATCACGTCGGCCATGAGGCCCTCGGTGCCGACCGCGCCCGCGTACCAGATGCGGTGGCCGTCGACCTCGGCGGGGACGTCGTAGCCCTCGCGGTAGTCGTCGGTCAGGCCCATGTCCTCCGGGATGTCCTCCTGCGTGTGGAACCCGTCGGCGACGAACAGGGGGACCACGACGACGTCGTCGGACTCGAAGTGGTCGGTCACGTCGTCGACCTCCGGCTCCTCGTCCATGAACAGCGCCCGCACCTCGTCGAACCGATCCATGTCTCGGATCCGCTCTGCGTGGTAGTGGATCGCCTTGGCGCTGTTCTCGTTTCGCTCGGTGCCGTGGCCGACGACGACGAGGCCGAACCCCTCGCCCACGTCGGGGTCGCCCGTCACCGACTCGGCGCGCCGGATGATCACGTCCGTCATCGACTCGTGCGTGCCGACGGGGCCGCAGTAGTGGACGGTCTTGCCCACGTCGGCCGCGGTCAGCGAGACGTGGTCGGCGTCGACGCCGTCGGAGTCCCACTTCGAGACGTCCCAGCCCTCCAGGCGGAGTTCCCGCGGGATGACCTCCTCGGTGAAGTAGCCCTCGCTCACGAACAGGGGGACGACGTAGATCTCGTCGCTCTCGACGGTCCGGAGCACCTCGCGGAGGGAGGGTTCCTCCTTCCAGAAGCCGGTTTTGACCTCGTCGAACGCGCCGACCGCGCGGATGGTGTCCGCGTGGTCGCGCGTCGGCGCGCTCGAATCGGCGTTCAGGTGCGATCCGTGCGCCACGATAACCAGCGCTTGCATGGGTACCACTCGGGAAAGGACGGCCTTAGGGACTTCGACTCGGCGGGTCGGGGCAGGGGGAGCAACCGTCCCGCCTCGGGCCGCGGTCGCCGGCCCGGCCCGCGATGCGGCCGTCCCGCCTCGGGCCGTAACGGGCCCGCTCCGCCTCAGGCCGTGACGCAGATGTCCGTCCGGGGGACGCAGACGGTGCGCTGACTGCCGGCCCGGCGGCGCGCCGCGAGCGCCGCTTTCGTCGCGCCGACGACCGCCGCGGCGACGACGATCGCACCGGCGGCCGCGTACGGGTCCGAGAGCGCGAACACGAGGGCGACGTTCAGCGCGAGGAAGACCAGCGTCCCCGCGACGGTCGTCCGCGGACTGTACACCGGGTTGGGGCTGTACGGTGACTCTCTCATACACGTAAACGGACGTTCGCGGCCGCCATAAGTATAATCTGAATTACATTTATGTAGGGGCGCTTACTGAAATCGAGTTCAGCCGGCCGCGAGCGGGGGAGGGACGAAGAGCCCCCGCCTGGCGCGCCGGCTACACCGCGCCCCGGTCGCGCATCGCCTCGATCTCCTCGGCCGAGTAGCCGAGCGACGAGAGCACCTCGTCGGTGTGTTCGCCCAGCCGGGGCGGGTCGTCGGAGTCGACGCGCTCGAACCCGCTCGCGCGGACCGGAAACCGGGGAACGCGGACGGTTCGCCTGCGCCCCTCGGCGGTCGTCACTTCCGCGAGCGCGTCCGTCTCGGCCAGGTGCGGGTCGGCGGCGACGTCGGCCGCGTCGTTGACCGGGGCGACCGGCACCCCCGCGTCACGGAGGCGCGCGACGAGCGTTTCCGCGTCCGATTCGCCGAACGCGTCGTCGAGCAGATCGGTGAGGGCCTCGACGTGCTCCCGCCGATCTTCGAGGGTCGCAAAGCGCTCGTCGCGGTGGAGATCGAGGTCGAGCGCCTCGCACATCGCCACCCACTGGCGCTGGCTCGACGGCCCGACGAACACCCACTCGCCGTCGCCCGCCCGAAACACGTCGTACGGCGCCCAGTTCGGGTGGCTCGCCCCGAGCGGACCCGGAACCTCGTCGTACGCCTGGGCGAACGAGAGCCAGTACCCCATCAGCGCGACCGTGCTCTCGAACAGCGGCGCGGTCACCTTCCCGCCCTCGCCGGTCGCGTCGCGCCGTCGGAGCGCCCCGAGGACGGCGATCGCCCCGTAGAACGACGCCGTCATGTCGGCGACGCTCGTCCCGCAGCGGACCGGCGGCTGACCGGGGTGTCCCGTCACGCTCATCACGCCCGAGAGCGCCTCGGCGACCGGGTCGAGCGCGGGGTACCGCTCGTACGGCCCGGGGTTGAACCCCTTGATCGAGCAGTAGACGAGTTCGGGGTGGTCCTCCCGGAGGTCCTCGTAGCCGATGCCGAGCCGCTCGGCGGTGCCCGGCGCGAAGTTCTCGACGAGGACGTCGGCCTCGGCCGCCAGGTCGGCGAACACCGCCCTCCCCTCCGCGGATTTGAGGTCGACGGTGACGCTCCGCTTGTCCCGGTTCACGTAGTTGAACGAGCTGTTGCCGAGCGGGCTGGAGTCGCGGATGGCGTCGCCGCCGTCCGGGTGTTCCACCTTGATCACGTCCGCGCCCAGGTCGGCGAGCAACAGGGCGCAGAACGGCCCCGCGACGATGTGGCCGAGTTCCAGCACCGTGAGCCCCGACAGGGGACGGTCGGCTCCGCGGTCCGCCGATCCACCGGTCGTCCCGCCGTCCGATCTGACGGCGGCGTCCCCGCGGTCGCCGCCGCTCGGGTGGTCGCCGCTGCCAACCCGCGGTCCGGCGGTCCCTCCGTCGCCGACCCGCGGGCCGTCGGTTCCGTCGCTCATCGGATCGACCGCCCCCGGCCGTCGACCAGCTCCTCGCCGAAGAGGACCGATTCGCCCCCCGCGCCGAACACGAACGCGTGCTCGCGGTCGAACCCGACGACGATCCGATCGCCGGGCCGCAGCGAGTCGAGGCCGGCGGCGACGACGTCGACCCGCGTCCCGTCGTCGGTCCGCCCGTGGACGACCGACTCGATCCCGATGGGTTCGACGACCTCGACGGTCAGCTCGAACCGGTGTTCTCCCGCGTCGGGCGAGAGGAACTGCGGGCGGATCCCGATCCGGACCTCGTCGCCGACGGCCGCCGGCAGCGCGTCTGCGGGGAGCGGAACGCGGAAACCGTGCCCCACGAGCGCCGCGGTCGACCCGTCGCGGTCGACCCGGCAGGGGAGGACGTTCGTCGACGGCGTCCCGATGAACCGCGCGACGTACTCCGACCGCGGTCGGTCGAAGAGCCGGCGCGGCGGGTCCGCCTGCGCGAGCTCTCCCTCGCGCAGCAGCACGACCTGGTCGCTCATCGTCATCGCCTCGGTCTGGTCGTGCGTCACGTACACGACGGTCGTTTCGAGCTCCTGGTGGAGCCGCTGGATCTCCACGCGGAGCTCGGATTTCAGCTTCGCGTCGAGGTCGCTCATCGGCTCGTCGAGGAGCAGCACGTCGGGGTCCTGCACGAACGCGCCGCCGAGGGCGACGCGCTGCTGTTGCCCGCCGGAGAGTTCGGCCGGCATCTTCTCCAGCTGTTCCGTGATCTGGAGCGTCTCGGCGGCCTCCTCGATGCGGGCGTCGCGTTCGCCCTTCGAGACGCCCCTGATCTTCAGGCCGTAGCCGATGTTCTCGCGGACGGTCATGTGCGGGTAGAGGGCGATCGACTGGAACACCATCGCCGCGTTCCGCCGCTGCGGCGGCAGGTCCGTCACGTCGCGGTCGCCGAACAGGATCCGTCCCGACGTCGGCGTCTCCAGCCCGGCCAGCATCCGGAGCGTCGTCGTCTTCCCGCAGCCCGAGGGGCCGACGAACGTCGTGAACGACCCGTCGGGGATGTCGAGCGTGAGGCCGTCGACGGCGACGTGGGTGCTTCCGAGGGTGCGGAACTCCTTTCTGAGGTCTTCGAGGTGAATGCTCGTGGACATCGTTATTCGAGCCCTCCGACGCTGAACCCCTGCAGCAGGTACTGCTGGAGGAACAGCGCGATGAGGAACGGGGGGACGGCGATGAGAAGAGAGACGGCCATCGTCTCCCCCCAGCCGATCGTCACGCGGTCCAGAAAGAGGCTGGCCCCGACGGTGATCGTGTACATCTCGTCCCGGCTCATCACCACGCGGGCCATCGTGAAGTCGTTCCACGCGACCGCGAACGCGAAGATGGCCGCGGAGATGTACCCGGGGCGGGCGACGGGGAGCACCACGTCCCGGAGGGTGCGCCAGCGCCCCGCGCCGCGGACCCAGGCGGACTCTTCGAGCGCGATCGGGACGGTCTGGAAGTACTGCCACATCAGCCAGATCGTGAACGGCGCGGAGATGGCGGTCAGCGCGAGCGTCAGCGCGAAGTAGCTGTTCAACAGCCCGAGCGCGAAGAAGATGACGTACAGCGGGATGGCGAGCACGATCGGGCTGAACATGTAGGAAAAGAGGACGGCCCGCGCGGCGAGGCGCTTGCCGCGGAACTCGAACCGGGTGAGCCCGTACCCGGCCGCCACCGCGATGGCCGTCGAGAGGACCGTCGAACTCGCCGTGACGACGAGGCTGTTCGCGAAGTAGCGGACGGTGCTCGTCGTCTCCAGGAGGACGCGGAAGTTCCGCAGCGTGACCTCCGCCGGCACGAGGTTCACCCGCCCGCCGGAGAAGGTCGCGGCGGGCGACTGTATCGCGATGACGACCATCAGGTACACCGGCACCGTGACGAACACGGAGACGACCAGCGCGGTGAGGTAGAGCGCGGCGCGCTTGAGCCGCTTTTGCGCGCGGTACGAGAGTCGCGGTGCGCGCCGGGGTGCGGTCGCCATCAGCCGCTCACCTCCTCCTCTGGCGCGAACGCCCGGAAGTACACCGCCGCCGCCGCCGCGAGCAGCAGGAACATGATGCCGGCGAGCGCCGTCGCCAGCCCGAAGTTCACCTCGTTGAACGCGAGCTGGTAGATCCTGATGGGGAGCGTCGTCGTCTTCTGCAGCGGGCCGCCGCGGGTCGACAGGAAGATGATGTCGAACTTGTTGAACATCCAGATGCCCCGGACGAGCAGGATGATGAGGATCGCGCTCCGGAGGTGCGGCAGCGTGATGTCGCGGAACGCCTGCCACGTCGTCGCGCCCTCGACCCGAGCGCGCTCGTAGAGGTCGGAGTCGATCGCCTGCAGGCGCGCGAGGAGGATGAAAAAGGAAAACGAGCCGAACTTCCAGACGCTCGTGACGACGACGGCGGGCATCGCCCACTCCAGCGTCGAGAAGAAGGCGATCGGCTCCTCGACGAGCCCCGCGCTCACCAGCGCCTGGTTGAGCACGCCGATGTTCGGATCGAGGATGAACTTCCACATGAAGATGACGACGAGCGTGGGCAGCAGGTACGGGAAGATCATCATCGTCCGCAGCGCCGCGCCGCCGCGGACCCGCTGGTTGACGACGAGCGCGAGCCCCAGCCCGACGAGCAGACTGAGGACGGTCGTCGAGACCGCGTAGACGACGCTGTTCCAGAGGTAGCCCCAGAACGGGGGCGCGGTCAGGAGGTCGACGTAGTTCCCGAGCCCGACGAACGTCGGCTGGTTGACCGGATCCCGGAACAGGCTCATCCACAGCGCGTAGAGGATCGGCGCGACCCAAACGACCGCGAAGAACGCCACGAGCGGGAGGAAACACGCGGCGAGGAGCCACGTCGCCCCGTCGAACCGCTCCCGGACCCGCTCGCCGGTCGCCGCGCTCATTGCCCGAGTTCGCGGAGCTTCCCGCCGAGCCAGTCGACCGTCTCCCCGGGCGACTTCCCGCCGACGAGCAGCTGATCGGCCGCCTGCCCGAACACCTGGTTGCCGTAGGCGTCGGCGGCGACGATGTTGGGCGCGCCGTCGTCGCCCGTCGCGAGCACCGAGGTGAACACGTCCCAGTTGTCCTTGACCATCTGCAGCACTTCCGGGAACTGCCGTATCGTCTCGTTGTTCTCGACGGCGTCGCTGTCGAGCTGTTCGCGCGTCGGCGGGAACTGGAACAGCGGCGCCGAGAGGACGAAGTCGAAGAAGCGGTCGCTCTCGTTGAAGAACTTCACGAACTCCTGGGCGCCCTCCGTCGCCTGCCCGTCGTTTCTGACCAGGTGGCCTTCCATGTACGCCCACCACTGGTCCTGCTTTTTGCCCGCGGGGACCGGGAACGGCATCGGGCTGAGCTTCTCGACGAGGTCGGGGCGGTTCCCCTGAATCGTCAGGACGGGGAGGCCGCCGACGCTGACGATGGCCGCCGCGTTCTCCTGCTGGAGCGCGCCGATGGCGTCGCCCCACTCCCAGCCGCTGCCGTTCGGCGAGAACTCCGCCATGCGCTCGACCCACTCGAACGTCTCGACCGCGGCGTCGCGGTTCGCCCCCCGGTCGACGGTCACCTCGATCCCGTCGGACGGGCCGCGGTAGATCTCGACGTCGTTCTGCCAGAGGTACTGGGTCATCTGCGTGTCGGCGTTGTTCGTCTGCCCCGACTGGACGACGTACCCGTTCATCTCCCCCTCGTCGGTGACTCGCTTCGCCTCCGACAGCCAGTTCTCCCACGTCTCGGGGTTCTCCTCGTACACGTCGTTTCGGTACCACCCCATGAGCGGCTCGACCATCGCCGCCGCGAAGTACGACTCGCCGTCGACCGAGACGGGGTCGGGAAGGTCGTTGTCCCGCACGGCCGCGGTGACCGGCGCGAGGACGCCGTCGCGCTGGAGCCGGTAGGCGTCCGTCGAGGTGTCGAAGATGATGTCCGGCGGGTTGCCGGCGGCGACCATCTTCTGCATCTCCTGGTCCGACGAGGTCCCCTTGGAGGTGTAGATCACCTCCACCGCGTAGTCCGACTGCGCTTCGAACTCCGAGACGATCTGGTCCATGACCGGCTTCGAGTCCCCGCGGTCCGAGAGGTACCGGACGGTCGTCCCGTCGCCGCTCCCGCCGCTTCCGCCGCCACCGCCCCCGCCGCCGAGACACCCGGCCAGCGCCAGCGTCGCCGCCCCGCCGGCGGATCGGAGGAAACGGCGGCGCGTCGCTGCTCCCCGCTTCGATGTCGAGCCTGTCGCGCGTGACATGGACGATTGTTATCTATTCTCATACGTACTTTCACCCCCCACAAGTGTCGGGCCGTTAAATAGCGGACGGCGGACGCCGGATCGACGATCAGCGCGCGTCGCCGGCGACGTTCGGGGCGGCCGGCCCGTGAGAAGCGGCGACCGAGGCGCCGGCGAGCGCCTCCGACAGCATCTTCTTTTCGGCCTTCCGGAGGTGTTCCAGGAGCGTCGAGTGGCTGATTCCCAGCCGCGCCGCGAGCGTCTGCGCGTCCGTCCGCCGGGGCCAGTCGTAGTAGCCGGCCTCCAGCGCAAGCGAGAGGACCTCGGTCTGTCGCGGCGACAGCGGCGTCTCGGGCGTCGAGAACGGCTTGAGCTTGGCGAGTCGGACGCGTCCGAGGGCGCGCAGGTCCGCGATTATCGCCTTCAGGTCCGCCCGCCTGAAGACGACGACGTCGAACACGCGCGTGGTCCCCTCGAACTTGCTCATCCGCTGGAGCATCCCGTGGTTCTCGCGGATGATCGGCAGCGCGCCGGAGGACCGCTTGGTGATGAGCAGTTCCCCGTCGCCGACCCGTTCGACGTCGCGCACCGCGTCGCTCGCCAGGAGCGCGCCCTCGATCTCGTCGCGGTGATCGCCCGCGTCGATCACGAACCTGATGTACTCGTCGTCGATGACCTCGCACTGCGTCACGAGAAAGGGCCTGTCGCTCCGCTCGCTGATCCGGCTGAGGACGTAGTCCCGGTCGAGGTCGAGGTAGATAGTCGCCCGGAGCATCGGTCCACGTTACCACGCCGCAACTATGAAGCTTCCCGGCGCGCCGGCGCCCGGCGCAGAACAGTTATGCTCCGTCCGCCGGAGACCGAACCATGGCGTCACTGGCAGCCGAAACGCGGGAAGCCGTCCGCGAGCGCCCGTTTCTCCTCCGGGCGCTGCGCGCCGGCGTCGTCAACTACGCGGCCGCCGCCGAGTTTCTCGACCTCGACGGCGAGACGGAGGCCGTCTCGACGGCGCTCCGTCGATTCGCGGACGATCTGCCGCCCTACGCGGCGGACGACCGCGCGGCCCGGGTGACGATGAAGAGCGGGGTCGGGAAGACGGACGACCCCGACGAGGCGCTTTTCTTCGTCGGCGATCGCGGGTTCGCGCCCGACGCCGGCCGAGAGACCGCCGTGCTGGCGACCGGCGCGGTCGATCCGGCGGCGCTGGCGGCGGTCCTCGGCCGGCTGGAGGCGAACGACGTCGCGGTGGCGGCCGCGGGAGTGACGGCCGCGGGGGAAACGGACGGCTCGCTGGCCGTGATCGTGTCGCGGCGGGACGGCGCGGCCGCGGTTCGCGCCGTCGAGGCGGCGCTGGCCGCGGTTCCGGAGTGAACCGCGAGACGGAATGAGCGAGCGGAGGACCCCTCGTCGACCCGACAAAAACGATAAACGTCAGCTCCGACTACGTGTCACCCGTGGACAGACCCATCGAGTCGGCCGACTGGCTCTCGCTCGGTCGGGACGAGCGCGTCCGCTGGCACGACCGCCCGAGCGTCTACGTCCTCGCGCGGGATCTCGTCCCGCTCGCCGCGCTCGGACTGATCGGGCTGGCGATAGCGGTGGCCCTGAGGACCGCACTTCCCGACCTCCCGTGGTGGGTGCCGCTGCTCCCGCTCGCGCTCGTCGCCGTCGCCGCGCTCGTCGGCCTCGCGGCCTACCTCCGGTGGACGACCACGCACTACGTGATCACGACGAGCGGCATCTACCGGAAGCGCGGCGTCGTCTCCAGGGACGTGACGCGGCTGCGGATCGACCGCATCCAGAACGCGACGTACAGCCAGTCGACGCTGCAGCGGCTGCTCTCGTTCGGCGACATGACCCTCTACACCGCCGGCTCCGGGACGGTCGACCTGGTGCTGGAGGACGTGCCCGATCCGGAGCGGGTGAACCGCGTGCTGAGCGATCAGCTCGCGGAGGCGAGTGGAACGGGCCGATCCGAGAGGGCGAACCGGACGGCCGCCGACCGAACGGAGACCGCGGACGGGCTCGACTGACGGCTCGGTCGCGGCCGCGGAGGTCGGCCGTCGGACGAGAGAGTCCGCGGTCGTCGCCGGACGACCGCGCTTGAGTAACCTTTTGACCCTCGCACGGCTAGCCGAATCCGATGACGCTGTCCGTGACCAACACCCTGACGGGCGAGCGCGAGGAGTTCGAGCCAGGCGGAGACGAGGTCCTGCTCTACGTCTGCGGGCTCACGGTCTCGGACGACGCGCACCTCGGGCACGCGCGGGTGTGGGTTCACACCGACGTGATGCACAGGTGGCTGGAGCACGAGGGGTACGACGTGCGCCACGTCGAGAACTTCACAGACGTGAATGAGAAGATCGTCGCCCGGATCGGCGAGGACGACCTCGGCGAGACGGAGGCGGAGGTCGCGGCGCACTTCATCGCGTCCGTCCTCGACGACATGCGGGGGCTGAACCTCGAGCGCGCGGAGGTGTACCCCCGCGTCTCGGAGCACATCCCCGAGATCGTGGCGCTCATCGAGACGCTGATCGAGCGGGGGTACGCCTACGAGTCGAACGGCTCCGTCTACTTCGACGTCACGAAGTTCCCGGACTACGGGAAGCTCTCGAACCAGAGCGTCGAGGAGATGGAGTCGCAGGGCGACGCGTCGGAGCGGGGCGAAAAGCGCCACCCCGCGGACTTCGCGCTCTGGAAGGCCGGCGGCGTCTCGGCCGAGGACGTCGCGGAGCACCGGAAGGACGGCCGCGAGACCTCCGACGCCCCGGCGGGCCAAACGTGGGACTCGCCGTGGGGCGAGGGGCGGCCCGGCTGGCACATCGAGTGCTCCGCGATGAGCATGACGCACCTCGACGAGACGATCGACGTCCACGTCGGAGGCCACGACCTCGTCTTCCCGCACCACGAGAACGAGATCGCCCAGAGCGAGGCGGCGACGGACCGGCGGTTCGCCCGCTACTGGCTGCACACGGGACTGCTCGAGACGGCGGGCGAGAAGATGAGTTCGAGCCTCGGCAACTTCTTCACCGTGTCGAACGCCCTGGAGGAGTTCGGCCCGAACGTGATCCGGACGTTCTACCTCTCGACCGCCTACGGGTCGAAGCAGACGTTCTCCGAGGCGGCGATGGAGGAGGCGAGAGAGCGGTGGGAGCGCCTCGAACGCGCCTACGACGCCGCCGTCGAGGCGTGCGACGGCGTCGACGCCCGGACGAAGGTCGAAGATCCGGATCTCCGGGCCGCGGTCGACGAGGCCCGCGGGGAGTTCTCGCGCGCGATGAACGACGACTTCAACGCCCGCGAGGCGATGGCCGCCCTGCTGGAGCTGGCCTCGGCCGTCAACCGACACCGCGAGGGTCGAGCGGAGTACGACTACCGCGGGCTCCGCCGGGCGATCGAGGCGTTCGACGAACTCGGCGGCGGCGTGTTCGGCCTGACGTTCGGCGGGGAGGCGGCCGACGGCGACGTCCGGCTGGCGGGCGAACTGGTCGAGCTGGTCCTCGACCTGCGCGAGCGGGAGCGCGAGGCCGGCAACTACGACCGCGCGGACGAGCTGCGCGACGCGCTGGCGGAGCTGGGCGTGGAAGTCGAGGACAGCGCCGACGGCCCGACGTACCGGTTCTGATCGTCGGGAACGTCCGCGGCCCGGCGGCGGTCTCGTAGGCGCGGTCGGTCAGTCCCAGGTCACCCACAGGAGGAAGCCGACGCCGACCGTCTCCAGGACGTGCAGGGCCATCATCCCCCGCCAGGCGATGGCCGGAACCTCGCTGGCGAACCAGCCGGACAGCGTCGGATCGACGAGGTAGATGTAGAGGGCGAAGGCGTTCTCGGCGAGCAGAAACAGCGAGAACATGAGCAGTCCGAGCGTGTGCTTCGAGCGGAACTCGGCGTAGTTGCGCACCCAGACGTAGCTGAGCGCCAGCAAGAACAGAACGTTCAGCCCGGTCGCGATTCGGGCCACGTCGAACCAGACGCTCATCTCATCCTCCATTTCCCCGGGGCGTTCATATACACTTTCCCAAATCTTCCCATAGTCTCGGGCGTCGGACGGCGCATCTCACTCCACCTGCTCCATGATCGTTTCGACCGTCTCCCAGTGGTGGCGGACCTGGTCGCTCGGGAGGTACACCGCCCCGTAGCCGTCGCCGCTGTTCCGCACCATGTCGTTCTCCATCAGCACGTCGAGGTGATGGCGAACGGTCTTGTAGTCGAGATCGAGGTCGCCCGCGAGCTGGTTCGCGTTCCGCGGGCGCTCGTCGAGCGCCCGCAGGACCCGAACGCGGTTCTTCCCGCCCCGCGTTCCGGTCAGCACGTACCAGAGGACGGCCTCCATCGTCCCGTACGATTCGCCGAAATCACGTAAGCGCATCGACAGCGACCGCGTTTTTCGCGCCCGGATCTCCCGATACCGGCAATTTACACCGACACCTTCGGGCGCGCGAGCGCGCCACCGGTCGCACCGCGAGCGGTCGATCACATCGTGAACAGGCGACTGTCCTCCGGAACCTCGAAGAGGCCCATCCGGACGCCGGCGTCGAGCCAGCCGTAGCCGTAGGAGAACGAGGCGAGCGCGTTCACGGGGTCGCCCTCCTCGCGGAAGTGCCGGCCGTCGTCGAGGTACGACTCCGCCATCTTGCGGCACTCGGCGGCCGCGTTCCCCAGGGGAGTCCCCGGAGGGACGGCCGCTTCCGCCTCGGCCAGGGCGTCGGTGAGCATCTCTCCGTAGCGGTCGGTCTTTTCGACGAGGTCGGCGGGCATGTCCGAACGAACCAGCCGCCCGTCGGTAAGCGCTTCGACGCGGCCGCGTCGTCGGCCGCCCGGCGGACCGCGGATCGGCGGGGAGCGGTGAGCAGGAAGCGGCGGGTGGGACGCGGGGAGCAGCGGGAGAAGCAGGGAGAAGCGGCGGGGGTCGTCGGGAGGGCCGGGAAGCGACGGGCGGATCGCCTCCGGGATTGCGGCACGTTCGCGGGACAGCGCAAGCTAAATACACCGCGCTCGCGAACGGTCGCACATGACCGAGAGTTCTTCCAGCGACGCCGAGGGCGGCGTCGAGCACCGGAAACTCATCATCGCCGGGACGGGGATCGCGGGCCTCACGGCGGCCATCTACGCCGCGCGCTCGAACAACGAGCCGCTCGTCTTCGAGGGCGGCGAACCCGGCGGACAGCTCACGCTGACGACCGAGGTGGACAACTACCCCGGCTTCCCCGAGGGCATCTCGGGACCCGAGCTGATCAACAACATGAAAAAGCAGGCCGAGCGCTTCGGGGCCGAGATCGAAAACGGCGTCCTGGAGTCCGTCGAGCGGATCGAACCGAGTTCGACCGCGGGCAGGAGCGCCCCCGGTACCGGCGACGCCGATCGACGGCCGTTCCGCGTCGAGCTCACGAACGGCGACGCGTACACGGCGGACGCCGTCATCGCGGCCTCCGGCGCGAGCGCCCGCACCCTCGGCATCCCGGGCGAGGAGACGCTCATGGGCTACGGGCTCTCGACGTGTGCGACCTGCGACGGGGCGTTCTTCCGCGACGAGAAGATCGTGGTGATCGGCGGCGGCGACGCGGCGATGGAGGAGGCCTCGTTCCTCACGCGCTTCGCCTCGAAGGTGTACCTCGTCCACCGGCGCGAGGAGTTCCGCGCCGAGGACTACTGGATCGACCGCGTGATGGAGAAGGTCGACGACGGCGAGATCGAACTGCTGCTCAACACCGAGGTGACGGAGATCCACGGCACCCAGGAGGAGGGCGTCGACCGCGTCACCATGGTCCGCCACCCCGAGGGCCACCCGACGAAAAAGCTCGACGACCCCGAGACCGAGGAGTTCGACTTCGACGCCGGCGCCGTGTTCTACGCCATCGGCCACACGCCGAACACGGAGTACCTGGCGGGAACGGGCGTCGAGATGGACGAGGAGGGGTACATCGAGACGAAGGGCGGCGTCGGCGGCGGGCACACCGAGACAGCCGTCCCCGGCATCTTCGGCGCGGGCGACGTGGTCGACTTCCACTACCAGCAGGCGGTGACGGCCGGCGGCATGGGCTGTAAGGCGGCGATCGACGCGGACGAGTACCTCGAATCCCTCGAACGCGCGGACTCCGGGGCGGACGCGCCGGCGACCGCCGAATCGGACGACTGAGCGGATCTCGCGCCCCGGGGCGCGCGGCCGGGCGACGATAGCCGTAAGTACGCTCGGTCGCTATCGGCCGTATGAGCCTCGTCACGCGGATCATCGGGGCGAACTGGCGCTGCAAGCACTGCGGACGCGAGTACTGGTCGAACAAGCGGCAGTGCGGCGAGTGCGGAAGCACGATTTTCGTCCAGGTGAACTGAGAGGGGGTATCGTAGCCATCCGTGCATGGAGGGCGACGAGACTCGACACCGCGGTTCGAACCCTGTCGCCGAATCTATGAACAGCTACGATACCCCCTGTGAGACGGCGGGCGCGGCGACTTCGCGGCGTGAAGTCGGTCGTAACCTCCTTGGAGCGGCGACCCGTGGACCCCCGTATGGGTCTCCCGTCCGCCTCCGCTACCGCCCTCGCACCGACGCTCCAGATCGGCGGCCTCCTCGGGTTGCCGCTCGAACAGTGGCTCTGGCTGCTGCTCGCCGCGGGGGTCGCGGTCGTCGTCGCCCGCGTGGTCCTCTCCGTCGCCCGGCTCTTCCTGAGCGTCGCGTGGCGGGTCGTGACCGTCGCGACCGTGCTCGTCGGCGCGCTCTACGCGGTGTCCAAGCTCGCCCCCGCCGTCGCGCTCGCGTAGCCCGGCACGCGCGCCGTCGCCACGATCGCGGCGCGGACAGCCACTTGCCCGTCCGGCGACCGACGGCGTCCCATACCCACAGATCCTTACGTCGCCGTCACCCAGGCAGGGGTATGGTCGACACGGAAACCTACACGGTCGAAGACCCGAGCGGCGACACCGACACGTTCGACCTCCCGGCGGGCCTCGTCGACGTGCTCTCCGAGCAGGGCGAGTCGGGGGCGACGGTCGTCGCCGACGTCGCGGTCCTCTCGTTCGTCCAGCGCGCGCACGCGATCGTTCACCACGCCGAGGGCGACGCCCCGGCGGACCTGCGCGAGATCAACGAGAGGGCCGAGGAGCTGTTCGAAGAGCGGTTCGGCGTCTCGTTCGCCGAGGCGACCGGCCACCAGCACTGAACGGCCGACCGTTCAGACGAACGCGAGCGGAATCATGAGCGCGAAGCCGACGGCGAGTCCGAACAGCAGTTCCCGCCGGCCGCGGCCGGGGAGCGATCTGCCGAGATCGAGCGCCTCCGGGACGAACTCCGAGACGACGAGGTAGATCATCGCGCCGGCGGCGAAGCCGAACCCGGCCGCGACGAGGTCGCGGGCGACGCTGACGAAGGAGAAGGCGACGACCGCGCCGATCGGTTGCGGGAGGCTGGAGAAGACGGCCCACCAGACGAGCTTCCAGTTCGGCACCCCCATCGACCGCAGCGGGATCGAAACCGCGACGCCCTCGGGGACGTTGTGTATCGAGATGGCGACCGTCATGAACGCCGCGAGGACGGGCACGCCGACGCCGAGCACGGGGACGGTGTCGGCCCCGGTCAGCCCGAACTCGGCGAAAGAGACCCCGACGGCGACGCCCTCGGGGAAGCTGTGGACGGTCAGCACCCCGAGGATCAAAAGCAGCTTCCGGTAGCTCGCCTCCTCGTACTTCCGCGGGTGGACGTCGTAGCCCTCGATGAGCGCGTGGGCCGCGACCACGAGCAGGACGCCCGCGACGAGGCCGACGGCGAGATCGACCGCCGCGCCGTTCGCGAGCCCCTCCGAGAGCAGCCCGAACACGGAGGCGGAGAGCATGATGCCCGAGGCGACGCCCCAGAGGGCGACGTTCCAGCGGACGTTCAGGTCGTCGACGAAGAAGAACGGGAGCGCGCCGATCCCCGTCGCGCACGCGGTCAACAGCCCCGCGATGAACACGAACCCGAGCTCCGAGAGCGCGAGCGTCACCGGAGATCACGCGCGCTCGCGGCCCGGTTCGACGGCTCGGATCGCCGGAGCGAGGCGGGAGGACCTGCGGGGTCGGTTCGTCGACGGGTCACGTTTCTCGTAGGCGGCCTTCGGGCATATTCGTTCTCCCGGCGTTTCGTCCCGGCGGCGAGCGCGGGATCGCGGACGGCGAGGCGACGTCGCGGCGCGACCCGCGGGCTTTCGCGGCGCGGCCGGCGGACCGTCGGAACTATGCCGATCGGCGGGAATACGACCCGGCATGCACCCGCGAGCCGAGGAGTTCGCATCCCGCGTCCGCGAGGAGTACGGCGTCGACATCGAGGTCCGCGAGTTTCCGGAGGGGACGAAGACGGCCGCGGCCGCCGCGGAGGCCGTCGGCTGCGAGACGGGCCAGATCGCGAGCAGCCTGGTCTTCGAGGTCGACGGCGATCCGGTCGTCGTCGTCGCGAGCGGCGCGAACCGCGTGAGCGAGGAGAAGCTCGCGGCCCGGCTCGGAGCGGCCCCCGAACGCGTGTCGATGGCCGACGCGGAGACCGTCAGGGAAGTCACCGGCTGGAGCATCGGCGGGGTGCCACCGCTCTGTCACGCCGCGGATCCGCCCGTGCTGTTCGACGAGTCCCTGACCGCGTACGGAACGGTCTGGGCGGCCGCAGGGACGCCGACCGCGGTCTTTCCCCTCGATCCCGACTCGCTCGCGCGGCTCGCGGACGCCGATCCGGCGGACGTGGCCGAGTAGCGCGCCGACGGCGCGCTCGCTTTCGGCGCGTCGAGACGCGCCGTTTGCGCCGCTCGGCGCGTTCGACGCCGGCTTCGGGCCCCGTCGGAGTCGTTCTCGCCGCGGAATCGTCGCCACAAACGATTTCCTCTCGCCGGGCGAACTGCTCGTCGCGACGGACGAGTTCTCCCCGAGCGCCGGATCGACGCCGAGGCGGTAGAGCCCGCTCGGGCCGCGCCGCCGACTCTGAACCGTCGAAGACAGTTCCGAACGGTCCCGTGTGGCCTCGGGCCGAGGGATCTATCGGGGGATTCGGCGCGGACGGCCGGCGTTGGAGCCGGAGTAACAAATAAGTTCCAGCAAGCTAAAGTAGAGTTTAGATGAGTCGAAATCAGTGAGGGGAGAGATGCAAGAGCTAGTTGATATCTTTGTCACGTCCGTACGGGACGGCTTTATTCAGGTCAGCGTGTTCGTCGCGGTGACGGTGCTCCTGTTCAGCTACCTGCAGTACCGGACGGACGGGCGGTTGGTGAAGCGCTTGGAGAAGAGCAAACGGATACAGCCGCTCGTCGGGGCGCTCATGGGGCTCACGCCGGGGTGCGGCGGCGCGATCGTGATGATGCCGCTGTACGTCCGCGGGAGCGTGAGCTTCGGGACGGTCGTGGCGACGCTCGTCGCGACCGCGGGCGACTCGGCGTTCGTCATCCTGGTGCTCGCGCCCGAGGCGGCGCTGTACGCGTACGGCCTGGCGTTCGTCTCCGCCGTCGTCTTCGGCTACGCGATCGACGCGTTCGGGATGGGCGTGGGGCGCATCGACCGCGCGGTGGGCCGCATCGGCCGCGCCGCGACCGACGGCGGGTTCGCCACCCCGCCGATCGGCAGCCAGGTCCACCACTACGAGGAGGCGCAGGGCTGCGGGTGCGACGACGGCGTCGGGACGACGCGCGACTCGCCGGTCATGGCGAGAGTGAGCGAGGCGGCGCTCGGCCTCTGGTGGCTCGCCGCCGCCGGCGGGCTGGCGATCGGCGTCGTGTTCCTCGCGATCGGCGCGCCGGACGTTCCTCTGGCGTTGGGACTCAGCTTCGCCGGCGCGTTCACCGTCTTCGGCATCGCCGGCACGGTGCTGTCGTTCTACCTGTACTTCGTCGGCCGGCGCTACATCGGCCACGGCCACGTCGGGCGCGCCCGCGACACGTTCGGCACGGTGTACGAGACGCTGACCCACGCGGCGATGGAGACGTCGTTCGTCACCGTCTGGGTCATCGCCGCGTACCTCCTCTACGAGTACGGGATCGTGTTCACCGGTATCGACATGCAGGCGTTCGCCGCCGCCGCGGGCGTGCTCGCGCCCCTCGGCGCGGCGGCCGTCGGGCTGATCCCCGGCTGCGGGCCGCAGATCGTCCTCGCAACGGCGTACACGCAGGGGGCGATCCCCTTCTCGGCGCTCGTGGCGAACGCCATCAGCCAGGATGGGGACGCGCTGTTCCCGCTCCTGGCCATCGACAAGCGGGCCGCGGTCGTCGCCAGCATCTACACGACGATCCCCGCGCTCGTCGTCGGCGTCGGGCTCCACCTGCTGTTCGGGCCGATGTTCGAGTTCGGGGTGATCGGATGACCGGGGACGCGTCCGCCGAGAGCGAGGCGGTCCGCGCCTGGCTCGTCGAGCGCACCTACTCCGACGACGAGCAGAACGTCGTCATCCTCGTGTACGCGACCCCCGACGGGACGCGCTACCTCCGCAAGGAGCGCGCGCTGACGAGCTTCGACGACGCCCGCGACACGACGGCCGCGATCGACGCGGAGCCGGGAAACCTGGGGCGGGTCGACGATCCCGAGACGCGGGAGGCGTACGCGTCGGAGGCCGAGCGGATGCGAGCGAAGCACGATCCGGACGACCTCATCTGATTTTTCTCGCCCGGGCGAGTCGATTCGACCCCGTTCCGGGGGCTGAGATTTATGCGTCGGCGGGTCGGACACTCCGAACGATGCATCCGTCAGCTCCGACGACCGACGCCGAATCGCCCTCCGGTCCGGAACAGCCCGGGCCCGCACGCCGTTCATGGGCGCGCTGACAGACCCCCGCAGGCGCGGGGTGATCCTCGTCGCCGCCGGCACGCTGCTCGTCGTGCTGACGTTCGGCGGCAGCTGGGTCCTCGCCGCCGACACGACGAACGTCACCTCCGAGGCGGACACCGAAAACGGCACGATCGTCGGCGTGCAGGGGCCCGCACGGGGCGGAAACGTGACCATGCTCGACGGCGACGGCAACGTCTCGTGGTCGCACGGGAACGCGATCGGCTACACGGACGTCACCTACCTGGACAACGGATCGGTGCTGGCGACGTTCGCCGCCGGCGGCTACCGGGAGTGCGGACCGTACGAACCGCCGTGCAAGCGGACGGGCGTGCGCATCATCCGACCGCAGCCCGAACCGCACGTCGTCTACGAGTGGACCTACCCGGTCCGGACGCGCAAGGACAGCGAGGTCCACGACGCCGAGATCACGCCCTCCGGCGAGCTGCTCGTCGCCGACATGGAGTACGAGAGCGTCTTCACGATGAAGATGTCGACCGGCGAGCGGACGTGGACGTGGAACGCGAGCAGCTACTACGAGGCCCCCGAGGATCCCACGCGGGAGGACTGGCTCCACATCAACGACGTCGATCGCATCGGCGAGGACCGCTACCTCGTCTCCGTCCGCAACACGAACCAGCTCCTCGTTATTGAACGAGGAAAGGGCGTCGTCGAGGTGATCAACGAGGACCGCGACCCGTCCGTCATGTACGAGCAGCACAACCCGCAGTGGCTCGGCGACGGGGCCGTGGTCGTCGCCGACAGCGAGAACGACCGGGTCGTCGAGCTCCACCGAAACGACGACGGCGAGTGGGAGGTGGTCTGGGTGCTCACGGAGGCGGACGGGATCGCGTTCGACTGGCCGCGGGACGCCGATCGACTGCCGAACGGCAACACCCTGATCACGGACAGCCGGAACAACCGGATCGTCGAGGTCCGCCGCGACGGGAGCGTCGTGGCGAGCTACACCGTGGAAGCGCTGCCCTACGAGGCCGACCGCGTCCCCTTCGAGGAGTCCGCGAGAAACCCCTACCCCGCGTCCTCGGACGGCGTCGACCCGGACGAGACGGGCGGCCGGGACGTTCCGGTCCTGTCGACGCTCCTCGCCGGACTCAGACACGCGGTCGCGCTGCCGTACTGGGTGTCCGAGCTCCACCTGGTCGCCGCGCTCGTCGCGCTGGGTCTGTACGCGTGGGGCGGACGCCTCCTCGCCAGTGGGTGAGGCGCATCGGCCGGTCGGCCGACTCGCCACCGGTCCGCCGCGACCGGCTTTCCTCGACCGGTCCCCGACTCACCGCCGATCCCTCTCCGCCCGTCCGAAGATCGTCCGCGGACCGCGCGCTCGCCGTCCATCTGCAACGATTTTTCGATCGGCTGAAAAGTGGTGACAGGTGCCGTGAGACGCCGCACATGCCCAGTTTTATGCGGAGACGGCGGCAACTCTCGTCCGATGGGAGAGCTAGCCGAGTTATTCGCGCCGGAGCGGATCGCCGTCATCGGCGCGACGGAGCGCGAGGGGTCCGTCGGCCGCGCCATCATGGACAATCTCGTCACCGACTTCGATGGCGAGGTCGTGCCGGTCAACCCCAACTACAACGAGGTGCTCGGGTTGCCGTGCGTCCCCGAAGTCGCCGACGCGGACGCCGACCTCGCGGTCGTCGTCGTTCCCCCGCACATCGCCGTCGACGCCGTCCGCGAGGCCGGCGAGGCGGGCGTGGGGAGCGCCGTCGTCATCACGGCCGGCTTCGGCGAGACCGGCAGCGAGGGCGCGAACCGCGAGCGGGAGCTCACCGACGTCGCGGCGGAGTACGACCTCGACCTCGTCGGGCCGAACAGCCTCGGAATCATGAGCACGCCGAACGGCATGAACGCCACGTTCGGCCCCGAGAACGCCGAGCCGGGGTCGATGTCGTTCATGAGCCAGTCGGGCGCGTTCATCACGGCCGTCCTCGACTGGGCGAACGACGAGGGGATCGGCTTCAAGGACGTCGTCTCGCTGGGCAACAAGGCCGTCCTCGACGAGTCCGACTTCGTCCGGGAGTGGGGCGACGACCCCGACACGGACGTCGTCATCGGGTACCTCGAGGGGATCGAGCACGGCCGGGAGTTCATCGACGCCGCCCGCGAGGTGACGGGGGACACGCCGATCGTCCTCGTCAAGTCGGGTCGCACGGACGCCGGGGCGCAGGCCGCCTCCTCGCACACCGGCACGATCGCCGGAAGTGAGCAGGCCTACGAGGCGGGCCTCGACCAGGCGGGCGTCATCCGCGCCGAGTCAGTCCAGGAGCTCTTCGACGCGGCGCAGATGCTCGCCAACCAGCCGCTGCCCGACGGCGACGACGTCGCCGTCATCACGAACGCCGGCGGACCGGGCGTGATGTCGACCGACGCGGTCGGCGAGTCCGGCCTCTCGATGGCCTCCTTCTCCGAGGAGACCCTCGCGGCCTTCGAGGAGAAACTCCCCGAGGAGGGGAACATCTACAACCCGGTCGACATCGTCGGCGACGCCGACATCGACCGGTTCCGAGACGCGCTCGACGTCGCCCTCGGCGACGGGAACGTCGGCATGGCGCTCGTGCTCTCGTGTCCGACGGCGGTCCTCGACTACGAGGACCTCGCGGAGGCGACGGTCGAGATGCGCGAAAAGCACGGCAAGCCCGTCGCGGCCTGCTTCATGGGCGGCGAGCGGGTCGCCCCCGCGGCCGAGATCCTCGGGGAGGCGGGGATTCCGAACTATTTCGACCCCGCGCGGGCCGTCGGGGCGCTCGACGCGCTGCGGCGGTACCGCGGGATCAGCGAGCGCGAGTACGAGGCGCCGACGGCGTTCGACGTCGACCGCGAGCGCGCCCGCGAGGTACTCGAGAGCGTGAGAGGCCGCGACGACAACCGCCTCGGCGTCGAGGCGATGGGGCTGCTCGACGCCTACGGCATCGAGACGCCCGCGGGCGCCATCGTCGACTCGCCGACGGCGGCCGAGGAGGCGGCGGCCGACGTCGACGGCGACGTCGTGATGAAGATCGTGAGCCCGGACATCCTGCACAAGTCGGACATCGGCGGCGTCAAGGTCGGCGTCGCGGACGAGGACGTGTACGACGCCTACGAGGACCTCGTGACGCGGGCGCGCAACTACCAGCCGGACGCGACCATCCTCGGCGTGCAGGTGCAGGAGATGGTCGACCTCGACTCGGGCGTCGAGACCATCGTCGGCGTGAACCGCGACCCGCAGTTCGGGCCGCTCCTCATGTTCGGTCTCGGCGGCATCTTCGTCGAGATCCTCGAGGACACCACGTTCAGGGTCGCGCCCGTCTCCGAACGCGAGGCGACGGAGATGACGGAGGAGATCAAGACGGCGCCGCTCCTCAGGGGCGCGCGCGGCCGCGACCCGGTCGACCGCGGCGGCATCGTCGAGACGATCCAACGCCTGTCGCAGCTCGTCACGGACTTCCCGGCGATCCTCGAACTGGACGTCAACCCGCTCGTCGCGACGTCCGACGGCGTGAAGGCCGTCGACGTCAGACTGACCGTCGACCCCGACGAACTCTGAACACACCCCCCCGACAAGCCATGAACACGCTACTCGTCACATCGATCCAGGACAGCACCGGAAAGACCGCCGTCACGATCGCGCTCGGCCTGCTCGCGCAGGAGCGCGGCCTCGACGTCGGCTACATGAAGCCGAAGGGGACGCGCCTGCAGAGCAACGTCGGCAAGACGCTCGACCGGGACCCGATGCTCGCGCGGGAGCTGCTCGGGCTCGACGCCGAGATGCACCAGATGGAGCCCATCGTCTACTCGCCGACGTTCGTCGACGGCGCGATCCGCGGCCAGGAGGACGGCCAGGAGCTCGCCGAGATCGTCCGCGAGTACTACGACCAGCTCGCAGACGACAGCGACCTCATGCTCGTCGAGGGCGCGGGGCGCTACACAACCGGCGGCATCATCGACCTCGACGACCCCGCGGTCGCCGAACTGCTCGACGCCGACGTGCTGCTCGTCGCCGACTACGGGAAGCCCGCGGACGTCGACGAGGTGCTCGCAGCGGCCGACGACTTCGGCGACCGGCTCGCCGGCGTCATGTTCAACCGCGTCGCGGACGCGGCGTTCGACGAGCTCGAGACGGACGTGGTCCCGTTCCTCGAAAACCGCGGCGTCACCGTCCTCGGCGTCCTGCCGCGCAAGCGGGAGCTCGCGGGCGTCACGATCGAGGGGCTCGCGGACGAACTCGGCGCGGAGGTGGCGACCGACGCGCCGACGGACGCGTTCGTCGAGCGCTTCCTCGTCGGCGCGATGAGCGGCGACTCGGCGCTCCGGTACTTCCGGCGCACCAAGGACGCCGCGGTCATCACCGGCGGCGACCGCTCGGAGATCCACACGGCCGCGCTCGAAGCGCCCGGCGTGAAGTGTCTCATTCTCACGGGCGGCCTCCGCCCGCCGAGCGCGGTGCTCGGCCGCGCCGAGGAGAAGGGCGTCCCCGTCCTGCTCGTCAACGCGGACACCCTCACCACCATCGAGCGCGCCGAGGGGGTCGTCCGCGGCGGTCGGACCCGCGACGAGCACACCGTCACCCTGCTGCGCGACCTGCTGTTCGAGCACGCCGACGTCGACGCGCTGATCGGCGCGGCGGACGCGGCGGAGGACTGACGGGGACGGGAACCGCCGCGGGATGGACTGCGGGCGGACGGGCGTCCCGGCGTCGGTTCCGGTTCCGGTGCGCGTCGAGTTCCGGTTTCGGCCCAGTTTCGCTTGTACTTTCGCTTGTATTCCGGTCCGACCTCGGCTCCGGTCCGGTTCGAGTCGCGGCCCCGAACGGCGATCGGGAGAGAAACGCGCTTAAGGCCTTCCGGACGAATGCGGAGGTGATGCAGGAGCCCCTCGACGTGTTGGTCGTCGGCGAGGACGAGTGGCTCGACCGGCTCGGTGCGTCTCTCGCGCGCGATCACGGGCTCGACGTGACGTCCGTCGGGACGGCGACGGAGGCGGTCGAGCGGTTGAATTCCGGGACGGACGCCGTCGTCGTCGGCGACGAACTGCTGGACGCCGCCGGGCTCGCGACCGTCGAATCGCTCCGCGACCGCCGGTCGTCGCTGACAGTCGCGGTGCTTCACCGCACGGGCGATGAGGCCGCGAGGGCGCTCGACGCCGGCGCAGACCGCTGCGTCCGTCGGGGCGGGAGCGACGCCGACGACGTCGCGCTCGAACTCGCCGCGGTGCTCCGCCACACCGTCGACTCCTACGCGTCGGAGCGCACCCTCCCCGGCGAGACCGACCTCGTGGGGTCTGCCCTGGACACGCTGACGGACATCTTCTTCGTGTTCGACCTGGAGGGGAACTTCCTCCGCTGGAACGAGCGCCTGACGGCGGTCACGGGGTACGGCGACGACGCCATCGCCGGGATGTCGCCGACGGACTTCGTCGCGCGGGAGGACGCGGAACCGATCACGGCGGCGATCGCCCGGGCCGTGTCGGAGGGGCAGGCGCAGACGCAGGCCGACATACTCACCACGGACGGCGAGCGCATCCCCTACGAGTTCACGGGGTCGCTCCTCAGGGACGAGGCCGGCGAACCGATCGCCATCTGCGGGATCGGCCGCGACATCACGGAGCGCAAGCGCCGCGAGCGCGCGCTCGAACGGCAGGCCGAGCGGCTGGAGACGCTGAACCACATCAACGCGGTCATCCGCGACGTGAACGAGGCGCTCGTCCGAGCGTCCACGCGCGAGGAGATCGAACGGGCGGTCTGCGAGCACCTCGCCGACGAGGGGCTGTACCGGTTCGCGTGGATCGGCGAACTCGACTTCACCGGCGAGCGGGTCGACCCGCGCGCGTGGGCGGGCGTCGAGGAGGGATACCTCGACGAGCGGTCGGTCGTCGAACCCGTCGGGAACGGCAGCGTGACGGCCGCGACCGCGATCGAGAAGAGGGCCGTCCTCGTCGCGCAGAACATCGCGGACGACCCGGCGTCCGAACCGTGGCGCGAGGCGGCGCTCGAACGCGGCTACCGATCGGCGGCCGCGATCCCCCTCGAGTACCGCGACGCGACGTACGGCGTCCTCTGCGTGTACGCGCCGCGGCCGAACGCCTTCGACGAGACCGAACGGGCGGTGCTGGCGGAGCTCGGCGAGACGATCGCCTACGCGATCAGCGCGGTCGAACAGCGACGCGCGCTCGTGAGCGACGCCGTCATCGAGCTGAGCGTGGGCTTCCCGGACGTCGGCCCGTTCTTCGTCGAGGCCTCGGCTGCGGCCAACTGCGCCGTGTCGCTGGAGGGCGCCGTCGAGCGGGCCGACGGCTCGCTGGCCGAGTTCCTCTCCGTGGAGGGCGGCCCGGCAGAGGCGGTGATCGATCTCGCGCGCGAGCGGGGCGGCGAGGCGGCGCTCGTCGCCGAGTACGACGGGGCGAGCGTCGTCAGAGTGACGACGCCCGACGCGTCTATCGCCTCGCTGGTGGCCGACCACGGGGGCGTCCTCCGCCGCGCCTCCGCCGAGGGCGGCGCGGGCGAAACCCGCATCGAACTCCCCCAGCGGGCGGACGTCCGGACGGTCATCGAGGCCGTCCGGGGGCGGTACCCGAGCGCGGAGCTTCTCGCCCAGCGCGAGCGCGAGCGCACGAGCGCCCGCGGGTTGGAGTTCCGGAACGCGCTCGACGACGCCCTCACGGAGCGCCAGCGGGAGGTGCTCGAGACGGCGTACCTCGCCGGCTACTTCGAGTGGCCGCGGGGCAGCACCGCCGAGGAGATCGCCGACTCGCTCGACATCTCCGCGCCGACGTTCCACGAGCACATCCGCCGCGTCCAGAACAAGCTGCTGCGCGCGTTCTTCGAGGGCGACGCCGAACCCGAGGAGTAGCGCACCCCGGTCGCGCCGCGGACGGCCCGGAGCCTGACTCGGACAGCGGCGGGTGCGACGGGAACCCGGGTGTCCCGGGGCCAAAGGCCCCGTTCGCCGCGCGGACTAGTCCTCGATCGATACGTTCTCCGAACCTAACCGGTTAGGTAATCGACTTTTCTACGGTGATTCAATTTTGTAGGACGCAATGCGAAAGGATGACAGAGACGCGCCCGACGGGACCTCCCGTCGGACGTTCCTTCGGGCGACCGGAGCCGTCGCCGGGGCGGGGCTCCTCGGCGTCGGCGTGCCGGGCGGGGCACAGGGTGCGGCGACGACGGACGAGGCGTTCCTGAACTGGCGCGTCCGGGAGGCGCGACACGCGTGGGATCGCGGCTACCGCGGCCGAATCGATCGGACGGTCGCGCTCACCGACACCGGGGTCGATTCGCGGCACCCCGACCTCGGGCCGTGGAACGGGGTCCGCGCCGTCACCCGCGGGGGCGAACTGGTGCTGACGAGGGATACGGCGGACGCCGTCGACCGGACCGAACTCGACGAGTCCGAGTCGTTCTCCGGGACGATCGGCCCGGGGACGTTCGCGACGCCGGACGTGCGCCGCCACGAGTTCACCGCCCCCGCGTCCGCCGACGAGGTGCGGGCGGAGCTGTCGTGGTCGGTCGGCGACGTGAACGACCTGGAGTTCTACGTCGAGGACGACACGGGCGAGCGGGTCGCCACGTCCGCCACCGCCGAGATGCCGGAGACCCTGCAGGTCGACGTCGAAGGCGGCGAGACGTACGCGTTCGTCGTCGAGACGTACGCCTCGCTGGCGACGGGCTACGAGATCGCCGCGAGCTACTACCGGTACGAGGGCTCCGTGACCGAGTTCTCGGGCGACGTGTTCGACGGAACCGGCGGGACGGTCCGACCGGACGCGGTCAAGACCGTCGGCTGGTACAGCGAGAGCGACCGTTACGGCGGGTACGACGAGCCCAGGGACGGCAACGGCCACGGGACGCACGTCTCGTCGATCATGGCCGGCAGCGGCCGGGCGAGCGCGATCGACCCGTCGACCGTGACGGAGGACGACCCGCGGACGACGCTCGCGCTCGGCGACGCGCTGACCTACGAGGTGACCGCGCGGGCCGACACGGGCGTCTACGCCTCGGCGTACGGCGACTTCATCGAGATCAGCATCGAGGGCCCCGACGGCGAGGAGCTGGCGGCCTCCACCGTCGGGGTCGACGACACGAGCGAGTGGGACAACAACGTCGTCGACGCGCCGACCGTCCACGAGTCGGGCGAGGCGACGTACGCCGTCCACGTCACGCCGTACGACGGGGAGATCCTGACCGCCGCCCGCGTCGAGACCGTGAGCGTCGGCGCGTTCTACCGCGAGGACGAGACCGTCGGCGACCGAACCGCGGACGGCGACGCGAGCGTCCACGCGGGGCTGGCTCCGAACGCCGGGATCGTCGGCCTCCAGGGGCTCAGCGGCGCGACGCAGGACCTCGCGGATTACGCCGACGAGTTCGCCTCGCGGTTCAACCTCCGGACGGTCAACATGTCGTGGGGCTACGTCGGCGGCGCGCCGCTCGGCGCGGCGGGCGGCCTGCTCGCCTCCGACCCCTCGCTCGTGAAGGACATCGCCTCGGCGGGCATTCTGTTGTCGGCGTCGGCGGGCAACAGCGCGACCCCGGCCAACTCCGGCGGCCCGGCGCTCGCCGACGAGGCCGTGTCGGTCGTCGCCACCGGCCCGCTCGACGGGATCGCCTCCTACTCCAGCGGCGGCCTCGCGGCGTACGACGAGGACACGGAGACGGCGTACAGGAAGCCCGACGTGACCGCGCCGGGCGGCACGGTGACGGACCTCGCGCGCGCCGCCGAGAACGGCGACCCGGACGCGCCCGAGGGCGAGCAGCCGCCGATCCGCGACTACACGGGCAAGGCCGGCACGAGCATGGCCGCGCCCTACGTCGCGGGCGCGGCGAACCTCCTCGCGCAGGCGATGGAGGAGGACGCGCCGGCGAGCGTCGCGCTGCCCGAGCCCGCCGAGGCCGGCCTCGAGGACGCGCTCCGGTTCAAGCAGGTGCTCCTCGCCACGGCGACGGAGACGGCGTTCACCGCCGCGCCGTACCACCGCGCCCACGCCCCGACGTACGACTTCGGCGCCCGCGACCCCTACGAGGGGTACGGTCGGGTGAACCCCGGCGCGGCGGTCGACGCCGTCTCGCGGGCGCTTCCGATCGGCGAGGCGACCCGCGGCGTCGTCGGCCTGAACGTCCCCGAGGACGAGCGGGCCGTCGCGGGCTACGTCGAGGCCGACGCCGGCGTCTACGGCGTCGACGTCTCGGTCAGCCACCTCTCCGGCGCGAACAAAGGGGCCGCCGAGGGCGACCCGCACGTCGACCTGTTCGTCTACGACCTCGAAGCGCCGGCGGAACACGGCGAGCCGAACGTCGTCGCGCGGACCCGGGCGCTCGCCGGGGAGGGCTCGCTCTCCTTCGCGACCGAGGGCGGCGCGTACGCCGTCGTCGCGAAGCTGGTCGACGTGCCCGGCGTGGTCAACGGCTACGACGTGCAGGTCCACCTCGACCTGACCGTCGAGGAGACGCGGGGATTCCTGGCGTCCGGGACCCGCGAGGACGACGCCTCCGTCTTCACCGGCGGGCAGACGAACCGGATCGACGTCTCCGTCGAGGCGACCGAGGCCGTCGAGGTCCGCGACGTCGTGCCGGCGGAGTGGACCGTCCTGACCGAGCACTCAGACGACGTCTCGCGCGTCGAGGACGCGGGCGACGTCCAGTACGTCTACTTCGAGGCGGGACCCGCCGACGCGCTTTCGGCGACCTACTTCGCCGAGGCTCCGGACTCGATCGAGGAGAGCGGCGAGTACGTCTTCGGCCCGCTCGCGGCCTCGGCCGACGGCGGCGAGACCTGGGTCCAGCTCGACGGCACGAGCGACGCGAACGTCGTGCTCGGCCAGAGCACGTAGTCGCGGCCACGCCGCCGGCCGTCGTCGGCGATGACGAGTCGGCAGATCGGGCGGGGAACGGATCGACCGATGCGCTCCGCCCCCGACGGCGCTCCGCCACCGGCGACTCGACCGCACGACCCGACCGCGCGGGCCGGCCCGCGCGGCGAATCGAACCGCGTCGCACCGCGAACCGCACCGCGGATCGCACCGACGCGCAACCGAAAACCCACACACCACACGAATGACAGACCGCACGCAGTTCACGAGACGAACCGTACTCAAAGCGACCGGCGCGGCCTCGCTCGTCCCCCTGGCCGGCCCCGCGAGCGCCGCGACGCTCTCCGGCGTAGTCGACGACACCCTCGACACCGCGAGCGACGCGCTCCAGGAGGCGCTCGTCGTCTTCGCGTCCAACGACGACGTGGACAGGCTCGGCGAGCTCGACCTCGACGAGGGGTACCTCGCGTTCGAGGTGCTGCCGATCGGCTACGCGAAGCTCACCGGCCCGCAGATCGAAACCGTCGCCGGGTGGCCCGAGGTCCGCCGGGTGCAGGCAAACGACGAACTGGAGTACTTCAACGACGACGGCCGCGAGGTGACCGGCGTCGAGACGGTCCAGTCGGACTACGGCTACACCGGCGAGTCGGCGCACGCGGTCGTCATCGACAGCGGCGTCGACGGCGACCACCCGGACCTCGCAGAGGCGATCGACGCGAACTACCAGTGGGCGGGCAACCCCCTCGGCGATCCGACGCTGTGGGTCGAGGCCGGCCCGCTCGACACCGACGACATCGGCCACGGGACCCACTGCTCCGGCACGATCGGCGGCGACGGGAGCGCGAGCGACGGGCGGTTCCGGGGGATGGCCCCCGACGCGACGCTCACGAGCTACTCGACCGGCCTGACGATCACGATCCTGAAGGCCGTCGCGGCGTACGACCACGTGCTCGCGAACGGCGACGGGGGGACGTACCAGGTCGTCTCGAACTCCTACGGCGCGTCGAGCGGCGAGGACTTCGACCCCGACGGCGCGCTCAACGTCGCGACGTGGCACGCGATGGAGGCGGGCATCCTCCCGGTGTTCGCCGCCGGCAACTCCGGTCCCGACTACGGGACCCTCAACGACTACGCGAAGGCCCCGCACGTCCTCGGCGTCGCGGCGACGCGGGACGACAAGTCCGTCACCGACTTCTCCTCGCGCGGCCGGAACGACGGGAGCAACCACGACCGCGAGACCGCCTACCGCAACCTGGAGGAGTATTACGCGACCGGCGAGCGGAGCGATCCCCTCGGGGTCTACCGGCCGGGCGTCGGCGCGCCGGGCAGCGACATCGTGAGCACGATGTCGCCGGACGACCCGCTGCAGGCGCAGAGCGCCGACGACGGCCGCCTCTACTACGCGACGATAAGCGGAACGAGCATGGCCTGCCCGCACGCGAGCGGAATCGCGACGCTCGTCGTCGACGCCTACCGGCAGTCGCACGGATCGTTCCCCGACCCCCTCGACGTGCTCAACACGGTCGAGGCCGAGGCGTACGACGCCCGCGACGAGTACGAGCCCGCCAGCGTCGGCGCCGGCTTCGTGGACGCCGTCGGCGCCGTCGAGCGCGCGGAGGCGGGGAACCTCGCCGGCTTCGACGACGTGACGCTCGCGGACTGAACCCGCCCGCACGAACGACGCGCGAACGCGACCACACCCGACACCCATTTCGGAAGGATGACACACGGACCGAACGACACAGACGGACGCACAGACCGGTTCTCCGAGGTAGACATTGACAGGCGCGACTTCGTCCGCCTCGCGGCGGCGACCGCCGGGGCGCTCGCGCTCCCCGGAAACGCCGCGGCGGACGTGTCCTCAGAGCGGATGACGGCGGAGTACGAGTATGTCGTCAACCACACGCCCGCGGACTTCGCC
This sequence comes from Halegenticoccus soli, assembly GCF_002844195.1. GTDB lineage: Archaea > Halobacteriota > Halobacteria > Halobacteriales > Haloferacaceae > Halegenticoccus > Halegenticoccus soli. The sequence continues at coordinate 487,671 of NZ_PEND01000004.1, read as the reverse complement.
GTGCCGACGCTCGTCACCTTCGCCGACGAGTCGGGGCTCTCGGAGTTCGAAGCCCTGGTTCCGAACGCGGTGACGACGACCGAGCCCCGCCCGGCCGGGTACGCCCGGTTGACGGCGACCGAAGCGGAGGCGGCCGCCGACATCCCGACCGCGGAGGAGCTGTCGCACTCGCCCGGTTCGAACCCGTTCTGGCGGCTCGGCTACTACCCCTTCGGGGTGTTCCCCGAACCGGAGCGGAGCGTCGACTTCGTCGACTACGAGCAGCTGATCGACGGGCTGAAGCGCCTCGAATCGGAGCACGGCGACCGCCTCCGGGTGTACTCCATCGGGAGGAGCCCCGGGCACTACAACGAGCTCTCCGCGCGGCCCGATCCGAAGGGCGTCTACGTCGCCGAGGTGACGAACGACGTCGACGACGCCGACGCCTTCCGCGAGAAGGAGAAGGTGTTCTACAGCCTCTCGCTGCACGGGCTCGAACGCGCCGGCGCGGAGGCCGGCTCGCGGTACGTCGAGCGCCTGCTCCGGGGCGAGGATCCCGAGATCGAGCGGCTGCTCGACGACGTCGTGCTGATCTTCTGCTACACGAACCCCGACGGCTGGGTCGCAAAGCACCCCCAGTACGAGAGCGGGTGGCAGCTGCTCGGCCCGGACGAGGGCGTCCCCGTCGTCCCCTTCTACGAGCGGGGGAACGCGGGGGTGTACGACACCAACCGGCAGTACCCGACCGTGGGCTGGATCTCCCCCGCCCACTACCCGGGCGAGCCGGACGACCCCGCCGACCGATCCCTCGAACGAGTGACGGACGCGCTGGCGATCGTCGAGCACTTCCGCGGCTACGAGAACCTGAACTACGGCGCGGACCTCCACGGGATGCTCAACTCGAAGGAGTTCGTGCTGGGGCTCATAAGCCAGGACCAGTTCGACGTCCGCGCGCTCCACGAGCTGTACGGGATGAACCGCGTCATCGACGAGACGCTGGAGGAGGCGCTCTCGACGTGGGTGACCGCCGCGGACTTCCAGGAGGAGATCACCGGCGGATTCAACCCCGCACCGCTCGGCTTCGGCACGCTCCCGGAGCAGGCGTACGACTACAGCACCATCTGGGACACCATCGGCTACACCGTCTCGGGGGCGATGGGCGACTGGATGGCCCACCCCGAGGAGCTCGGCGGGCTCGGGATGACGACGATGGACTTCGAGATGGCCTACTCGCACATGACGGGGTCGAACGCCTTCAACCCCGAACTCGTCGAGATGCAGGTGACGGGCTACGTGACGGCCGTCCGGACCATCGCCGACTTCGCGGTGCGGAACAGCGACACGCCGAACACCGACGACGAGTTCGAGGCCGCCGTCGAGACGGGCGGCGAATCGACCGCCTACGTCGTCACCGACTCGCTCACCCGCTCCTCGGAGGACCTCTCGTTCGCGTCGAGCGACGGGCCGACGTTCACCTACGGCGGGCTCATCGGCCCCGGCGTCACGGGGGCCGAGGAGCGAGCGGAGCACACGTTCCACACGGATCAGTTCGCCGAGCCGCCGACCCGCGTCGAGGCGTCGCTGTCGTGGACGCCCGACGGGCAGGACCTCGAATTCTACCTGGAGGACCCCGCGGGCGACCGGATCGCGGCGGCCGAGACGGCGAACAACCCCGAGACGATCGCGACGAGCCTCGACGCGGAGGGCGAGTACGCGTTCGTCGTCGAGACCTGGGCGAACGCGGCCTCGGAGTACGAGATCGAGGCGACGTTCCCCGGCGCGGAGACCGAGACGACGACGAGCGCGTCGGTGCAGTCCGAGCGCGTCGAGGCCCTCGGAGCGCTCTCGACGGCGTTCGAGGTCGCCGGGGGGCTCCACACCCTCTCGGTCCACGTCCACGCCCACGAGGCGCTCCTGCGGACGGAACTCGTCGCGCCGAGCGGCGACGTGGCGAGAGCGTTCGACCCCGACGCGGGGGAGCACGCCGCCGGAGGGCGGTGCTGCAGCGGTCCCGAGTGGACCGTCCGCGAGCCCGAGGCCGGGACGTGGACCGTCCGCGTCGAGAACCTGATCGACGCCGCCGAACAGGTCGACGTGCGGGTCGCCACGCTCGCGTCCTCCGGACCCCACCCCGACCCCGAGGAGGCGCTCGGGTACGAACAGCGGCCCTACGAGGTGACGCCGCTGCGCTTCTTCGAGGACTACGCCGACGCCGTGGCCGACGGCGGGGCGGTCGATCCAGTCACCGTCGACGAGGTGAAGGCGGGCGCGCTCTCCGACTACGACAACGCGGTCCTGATCCACGACGACGCCGCGCACGACGGCGAGTACGTCGCGGCCCTCGACGCCTTCGTCGGGGACGGCGGGAACCTCGTGCTGACGGACGCCGGCGTCCGGCTCCTCGGGGCGATGGAGAACGACCTCGCGAACGCGGTCTCACCCGGGGACGTGACCGAAGAGCGGTTCTACGTCGCCCACCTCGGGGAGAAGGACCTGGACCACCCGCTGCTCGAAGACGCCCGGCCGGTCCAGAAGGCGCTCTGGAAGATCGCGCCCCTCGGCTACTCGACGGGCAACGAGGCCCCGATGTCGGTCGTCGACGAGGAGGCGTTCAGGCTCGCGGCGGCGTCCGGCGACGCGGTGCCGTCGATCGCCGCCACGACGGGCGGGGCGGTCTCCGCCGGATCCCTCACCCGGAGCGAGAGCGACGGCACCGGCATTCACGTGATCGGGGGCCTCCTGCCGCCCGCGTCGCAGGCGAACCTCCACCCGTTCGGCCTGCTCGACTACACGACGTCGTTCCTCGGCTACCTGGCGCTGACGAACGCGCTCGGGTTCCGGCAGGTGCGCCGGACCGCGGACGGCGAGCGCGCGTTCGGCGGCGGCCCGTTCGAAGTCGAGGGCGAAGAGCCGCCGTTCACGGTCGACGGCTCCCGCGAGGACGACGGCTCGACGTTCACCGGCGGACAGACGAACCGCGTCGAGCTGGCCGTGACGCCGTCGCTGGACGCGGCCGTCCGCGACGCCGTGCCGGCGGAGTGGACCGTCCTGACCGAGCACTCCGACGACGTGACGCGCATCGAGGACGCGGGCGACGTCCAGTACGTCTACTTCGGGACGGCGGCGGCCGACGAGACGGCGCGGTACTCGTATCTCGTCGAGACCCCGGAGGGGCTGACCGAGACGAACGTGTACGAGTTCGGCCCGGTCGAGGTCTCCGTCGACGGCGACCGGTGGACACCCGTCGACGGGACGGAGGACGAGAACGCGGTCGCCGGGGTGAGCACGTGAGCGCCGACCGCCGATCCGGGGCGGGGGCTCGACGGCGGGTGAGCAGGCGCGGGTTCGTCCGCGCGGCCGCCGTCGCCGGCGGCGCTGCGACCCTCGGGGCGGGGACGGCGAGCGCGCACCGGTTCGGCGACGACGGCGACGCATCGGCCGGCGGAGGCGACCACGACCACTCGGACCCGAACCAGCACCGGCGCGCCGAGGGAACGGAGCTCCTCGACTACCACAGCCTCGGCGGCGCGGGCCCGTCGAGCGAGTCGGGGCGCCCCGACGAACCGCACTACGGGGCGATCACGGAGATCCGGGCGGTCGGCGACTACGCCTACGTCGGGATCTTCTCGTCGGACGACCCGACGAACGACCGCGGGATGGCGATCCTCGACGTGAGCGAGTTCAACGGCGCGCGGACGCTTTCTGAGCTCAGGGACGCCGAGCTCCGGGTTCGCTCGTTCGTCCGAAACGACAACCCCGCGTCGGCGGTGATGGACGTCAAAGTCAGCGACGACGGCGACTACGTCTTCCTGTCGAAACAGCCCTACACGGCGCTGTTCGAGGAGACGGACCCGACGCCGGGGGTCGAGGGCGAGTCCGCGAGCCCGAGCGCCGGGGCCGTCGTCGCCGTCGACGTTTCGGACCCCGACGCCCCCCGCGTCGTCGGCTCGTACGACGGCTGGACGACCGGCGTGCACAACGCCTGCTACCACCGGATCGACGGCGGCGAGTACGTCTTCGCGGTGAAGGACCTGAACGACGGAACCGCGGGGTTGTACGTGCTGGAGTTCGACCGGACGACGGGCGCGTTGGTCCCCGTCAACAAGTGGACGCCGGACGGGAATCTGGCCGACGGGGACCTCGACGGCGGCCTCGCGTACGTCCACGACATCGTCGTCCAGGACGACCCGCGGACGGGGAGGCCGTACGGCTACCTGTCGTACTGGGACGCGGGTCTGCGCGTGCTGGACCTCTCGGATCCGACGGACGTCGAGGAGATCGGTCGGTTCGAAATGGGCGCGGCCCACTACGCCGAACCGGCACCGGCGCTCACCCGCGACAAGCGGATCGTCGTGGCGGGCCAGGAGACGCCGAGTCGGGCCGACGGGACGACCGGGACGATCCACCTCCTCGACGCCGACGGCCTCGACGACGGCTACGACGGGTCGCCGAACCTCGCCGAACTCGACGTCTGGGAGTGGCGGTCGGAGGCGACGTTCGACGACTTCACGCTCAGCCCGCACAACTTCGACGTGGCCGCGGGCGGGTGGGTCCACCTCGCCCACTACCACGGCGGCGTGCGCTACCTCCGGATCGACCGCACGGGGGACCGCTGGGAACTCGACGAGGAGGGCTACTACCTGCCGCACCGGGACGTCCCGGAGGAGTCGAAGATGGAGGGGCTGAACACCGCCGCGCCGTTCACGTGGGCGGCCGTCGAGCGCGGCGGCGTCACGTTCGCCTCGGACATCAACTCGGGCGTCTACGCGATCCGCCACGAGCACGTCCCGTTCGAAACCGGGCGGCGCGCGGACGTGATCGCGGAGCGCGAGGACGACGGGTCGGCGTTCGTCGCCGGGCAGACGAACCGCGTCGACGTCGCGGTCGCGGCGGATCGTCCCGTCCGCGTCCGCGATCGGCTGCCGAGCGAGTGGACGGTCGTCGGCGGGGGCGTGAGCACCGAAACCGCGGGCGGAACGACGCGCGTCGAGTTCGACCGCCCCGTCCGCGGCGACACGCTGACGTACTTCGCCGAGGCACCCTCCGGGTTCGACGCCTCGAGGCGGTACACCTTCGGACCGGTCGAGTACAGCCTCGACGGCGGCGAGACCTGGACGCCCGCGCCCGAGACGACCGAGGAGAACGTCGTCCTCGGCGCCAACTCCGGGGCGCTCGGCGCGGTCGGGATCGCCGGTACCGGCGGCGCGCTGTACCGGTTCAGAAACGCGGCGCGCCGGCTCGTCGGGAGAATTCGGGAGCACGGGAACGAATAGGTTCCCGACGACCGGCGCGCCGCGAGTGCCGCCGAGCGACGTGCCGGGCGTCGTCGACCGGGGACCCCTCGACCCGAGCGAAACGCGAGCGCGAGCGATCGGCGTTCAGGAACCGCCGTTTCCGCCGTCGCCGCCGGCGACCGTCGCGAATCCGAGGTCGACGACGGCCTGGCCGGCCTCGACGTATGGACCGTCCTCCTGGCCCTCCGTCTCGACGAAGTCGTACCGCTCGTTCCCGTTGGTGTCGAGGTGCGGCATGGGGATGAGCGGCTGCGTCCCTTCGAGCGTCTGCGTCCCGAAGTTCGCGCCCGGCACGTCGAACAGCGGCACCTGCACCCCGGAGTGGATTCCCGGTTCGAGGAACTCCGAGACGCCGACGACGCTCCCGATCACGTCCCCTTCGAGGAGGCTCGCGTCGTGGACGGCGACGAACCCGCCGTCCGACAGGGCGACCGCGTCCACGACGACGGACGACCCGTTCGTGGGCTGGTTCGAGAACTCCAGCGTCGCAAACTGGTCCGTCCCGTCCTCGTCGGCGCCGACCAGCGCGAGGTCGACGACGGCCTGGCCGGCTTCGACGTACGGGCCGTCCTCCTGACCCTCCGTCTCGACGAAGTCGTACCGCTCGTTCCCGTTGGTGTCGAGGTGCGGCATCGCGACGAGCGGCTGGCCCTCGCTCAGGTCGGCGCCGTCGGTCAGTTCCACCTCCACGAGGTAGTGGACGCCGGGGTCGAGGAACTCCGAGACGCCGACGACGCTCCCGATCGCGTCGCCCTCGAACAGGCCGGCGTCGTGGATCGTGACGAAGCCGCCCTCGGAGAGCAGGGCGGCGTCCACGACGACGGATCGTCCGTCGAGCGGTTGGTTCGTGAACTCGACGACGGAGAACGGCTCCGATTCGCCGTTGCCGTCACCCCCCTGCGCCGCCGCGGGGGAAGCGACGGCTGACAGCCCGAGCGCGCCGACGCCGACCGCCGACGCGGAGAGGAACCCCCGCCGCGAGAGGCCGAAGTCGACGGGCTCGTCGACCGTTCCGGTTCCTTCCGTACCGCGACCGTCTCGACTATCGTTACTCTTGTTCATGGTTAGACACGACGCGGAGAAGAGAAGGAACTCCACGACCAAAAACACTTGGTTAATTGACACTATGTCCGGCGTCGGCACTATCTCCGGTTCGAGAAATTCACGACGACCTCGCCACGGTATCCCGACGCCGGCCCTCGATCACAACCGCGATTCGGGCGGACGACTCTCGGAGGGCGCGCCGAAATGATTTTCTCCCGATATTTCTCGGCGACGCGCGATTCGAAGGATAAATAATGATTATCACATATATCACACCAGAAAAATGTCCTGAAGGGCCAACTGGATAATAATTATTATTAAATATTTCTTCATCTATAACAATGAGCATGCGATCCAGCACCGATCCGACCCCGGTTACGGTCCTGAGCGGCGCTCTCGGAGCCGGTAAAACGACCCTCCTGAACCACGTGCTGAACGCGGAGCGTCGGCTCGACGCGGCCGTCGTCGTCAACGACATGGGCGAGGTGAACGTCGACGCCGACCTCGTCGAGCGCGAGTCGGAGCTCTCCCAGGAGGACGAGGAGATCATCGAGCTCTCGAACGGGTGCATCTGCTGTCGACTCCGCGGCGACATGCTCGACGAAGTCGGCCGGCTGGCGGAGCGGCGCGACTTCGATTACCTCCTCGTCGAGTCGTCGGGCATCAGCGAGCCGATCCCGGTCGCACAGACGTTCGCGCGCGGGTTCGAGGACGCCGAGTTCGACCCGACCGGCGTCTACGAACTGGACACGATGGTGAGCGTCGTCGACGCTCACAGCTTCTGGCGCGGATTCGACTCGGGGCGGGCGCTGACTGACGCGGCGGTGGCCCCAGACGACGCGCGCGTCCCGGAGGAGGTTTTCGTGGACCAGATCGAGTTCTGCGACGTGCTCGTGCTCAACAAGTGCGATCTCGTCCCCGACGAGGAGCTGGAGACGATCGAGGCGACCCTCCGGGCGCTGCAGTCGCGCGCGAAGATCCTCCGCGCGGAGCACGGCGCGGTCGACCCGGACGAGATCCTCGGCACGGGGCGGTTCGACTTCGCCCGCGCGAGCCAGTCGGCCGGCTGGAAGCGCGAGCTCCAGGAGGGTCACCACCACGAGGACGCCGCGGCGGAGCACGGCGTCGTCTCCTTCGTCTACGACCGCGACCGACCGTTCCACCCGGAGCGGATCGCCGACCTCCTCCGCGACCTGCCGGACGGCGTGATTCGCGCGAAGGGGTTCTTCTGGGCGGCGGGCCGCGAGGACGTCGCCATGGGGCTCGACAAGGCCGGGCAGTCGGTCCGAGCGGGTCCCGCCGGCACCTGGCTCGCCACGCTCCCCCCGGAAGAACAAAAGCGGTACTTCGCCGCGCGGCCGGGTATCGAGGAGGACTGGGACGACGAGTGGGGCGACAGGGGCGTCCAACTCGTGTTCATCGGCCGGGACGTGGACGAAAAGGGGCTCGCGTCCGCGCTCGACGACTGTCTCCTGACCGACGAGGAGATGGACGCCGACTGGGGGGCGTTCCCCGATCCATTTTCACCGGAGGGTCAGCGGGAGATGGCGCTCGCGGACGCGGACGACCGGACGGGTTCGATCGAACTATGACCGGCGAACGCATTCCGGTGACGATACTGAGCGGGAGCCTCGGCGTGGGGAAGACGACGACGCTCAACCGCCTCCTCTCGGCGGACGACGGCCGCGACGTCGCGGTCGCGGTGAACGACATGGGCGAGGTGAACGTCGACGCCGACCTCGTCGAGCGGCGGACGACGCTCTCGGGCGGGGAGAGCGCCGTGGCCGCGCTCTCGAACGGGTGCATCTGCTGCGGCCTGCGGGGCGAGCTCCGGAACGAAGTCGTCCGGCTCGCCCGGGAGTACGAGTTCGACTACCTCCTCGTCGAGGCGTCCGGAATCGGCGAGCCCGCGCCGATCGCGCAGGTGTTCGCCGGCCGCGGTCCGGCGGCGGACCGGTACCGCCTCGACACGACCGTGACGGTGGTGGACGCGCCGCGGTTCCTCCGGGCGTTCGCCTCCCGCGACCCCGAGCGGGTCGGTCCCGACGGTGACGGGACGCGCCCGCTGTCCGACCTGCTGGTCGAACAGGTGGAGTTCTGTGACGTACTCCTCGTCAATAAGCGCGACCTCGTCGGGGACGAGGACGCGGCGGAGGTCGGGCGGCTCCTGCGGTCGCTCCAGCCGAACGCCCGCCTCGCGTGGACGACGTTCGGGGAGGTCGACCCCGAGCTGATCATCGACACGGGTCGGTTCGACGCCGAGATCGCGCGCAAGTCGGCCGGCTGGAAGCGGGCGCTCGAACGGCACGAGGCCGACGAGGAACGCGGCGCGGAGGGGGACACGGGTCACGGCCTCAGCGACGGATATGAACACGGTCACGATCACGACCACGACCACCTCCATCCGCCAGAGGAGTACGGCGTCGACTCGTTCGTGTACGAGCGGCACCGGCCCTTCCACCCGGAGCGGTTCGTCGAGTGGCTGTCCGGCTTCCCAACGGGCCCGCTCCGCTCGAAGGGGCTCGTGTGGGTCGCCGGCCGCGAGCGGCAGGCGCTGAACCTGGGTCAGGCGGGCGCGCAGGTGCGCGTCGACGTCAACGGCCGCTGGGTGGCGAGCCTGCCCGAACGCCAGCGCGACGCCTACCGCCGGGCCCAGCCCGACGTGCACTGGGACGAGACGTGGGGCGACCGCGAGATCAAGCTCGTGTTCATCGGACGGGACCTGGACGCGGACGCGCTCGTCGCTACGCTCGACGAGTGCCTCCTGACCGACGAGGAAATGAGCGCCGACTGGGATCAGTTCGAGAATCCGTTCCCGGCGTCGCCGGCCGAGGAACTGGTTTCGATCTCCTCGGGACTCGCGCCGGAGGCCGCGAACCGATGACGGAGCGACCGACGCCCGCCGTCCCGATCGAGGACCGGCGCTCGCTCGACGACCACGGGCACGACGTGATCGACCCGCTCTACGCGGCGGTCGTCACCGTCTCGTCCTCGCGCAGCCGAGACGGCGCGGACGACGGTCCCGCGGACGAGAGCGGGGACGCCATCGAGGCGATCCTGCGCGAGCGCGGCCACGCGGCGGCCGTCCGGAAGCTCGTCCCCGACGACTACGCGCGCGTCCGGACGGCCGTCCAGCGGGCGATAGCCCGCCCTGACGTCGACGCGGTCATCACGACCGGGGGAACCGGCGTCACGGCCGACGACGTGACCGTCGAGGCCGTCTCGGGGCTCTTCGAGAGGACGCTCCCCGGCTTCGGCGAGCTGTTCAGGCGGCTCTCGTACGACGAGATCGGCACGCGCGCCGTCGCGACGCGCGCCGTCGCGGGAATCGCCCGGGGCGCGCCGGTGTTCGTCCTCCCGGGCAGCGCGAACGCGGTCCGCCTGGCGACGGAGGCGATCATCGTCGAGGAGGCGCCCCACCTCGCCGGACTCGCGACGAGGCACCTCCACGAAGACGCGGACGGGGAGGGGAGAGCGCGTGATTGACGTTCGTTCGCCGCGGAGACGGAAGCGATGACCCTGTACGGCGTCGGACTCGGTCCCGGCGAGGCCGACTTGCTCACGCTGCACGGTCGAGAGGTGCTCCGCGCGGCCGACGTGGTGTACTCGCCGGGTCGGCTGTCGCGGTCGGTGGCGCTCGAACACGTCCCCGAGGAGAAGATCGGCGACCTCGACTTCCCGATGACGCGCGACCCGGACGAGCTCCGCAGCGCGTGGAAGGAGGCGGCCGAGGTCGTCGCACCCGAGGCCCGCGAGGGGGAGGTCGCGTTCGTCACCCTCGGCGATCCGAACGTGTACTCGACGTTCGGACACCTCCGGCGGACGCTCTCGGCGTTCCACCCGGACGTCGAGGTGGAAGTCGTCCCCGGCGTCAGCGCCGTGACGGCGTTCGCGACCGCGCTCGGCGTCGAAATCGAGGCCGGGAGCGAACTGACGCTCCGGGAGGCGGCGGGCGGCAAGGCCCCGATCGGACCGGAACGGATGCTCCTGTTCAAAGTGACGGACGCGCCCGCGACGGGCGAGAAGCTGGCGGACGCGGGCTACGACGTGACGTTCGGCCGTCGGCTGTTCATGCGGCAGGGCGAGACGGTCGTCACCGACGACCCCGATGCCCTCGCTGACAGGGACTACTACACCCTCGCGTACGCCGAAAAGCGCGATTCGAAACGGGACGCGACCGGGCTGTTCGAGTAGGCGTCGCGCCGCCGCCGCCAAACCCGCGTCCGGTGGCTACCGACGACAGAGACCCACTCGGCGTCACGGAACCGCCCCGGCGGCCGCGGACAGCGCCTCTCCGCCGCGGGCGATGACGAACGAGAAGGCGAGCGCCGCGAGCGCCTGACGGCACAGGAGCGTCGCGGCGTACCGCGGCGACACCTCCTTCGCCACGGCGAACGCCGTGACGAGACACGGGAGGAAGGTGCCCGCGAGGTAGACGGCGACGAGCACGCCGAGAGGCGAGACCCCCGCGAGCGTGCCGCCGCCGTCGGCGGCGAGCAGCGCGATGCCGTCCTTTCTGACGGACGCCAGCACGACGACGAGCGCCACCTCCGGCGGGAGGCCGAAGGCCCCCGCGGCGGGGGCGAGCGCGCCGCCGAGCGCGTCGATGGCGCCGATCCAGTCGAGGAGCGCCGCGACGACGCAGATGCAGGCGAAGACGGGGAGCGCGGTGCAGAAGAAGCTCCGGATCGAATCCCACGCTTCGCGGCCGAGCGCCCGGGCGCTCGGTCGCGTCAGGAACGCCCGCCTCCCGGCGGCCGACGGCGCGCGTCGCGCCTCCGCCGGGGCGATCAGCCGGAGGTAGATCAGCGTCGTGACGGCGAGCACGAGCAGGTAGGGGACGACGAGCCACGGCTCCCCGACGGCGGCGAACACCGCGAGGGTTGCCGGAAACTGATAAGAGCACGCCGATCCGAAGGCGATCGCGGAGACGGTCGTACACCGCGTGCAGTCCGAGCAGCTCCGGGTGCCGACGACCGCGGGCACGTTGCACCCGAAGCCCGTGACGACGCGGACGAGATCGTGTCCGGTCAGACCGACGAGACGGGTGTAGGGATCGAGGACGGCGGTGAGCCGCGCGAGCAACCCGCTCGCCTTGTACGCCCCCATAAACGCGGCGAAGACGAGCATCGTCGGGCCCGCCCAGACGAACAGGAACGGCCCCATGGCGAGGAGGCCGTAGTCGCCGGCCAGCACCGCGCTCAGCGGATTCGGGAGTCCCGACGCGCTCTCGACCGCCGGTCGGAGCGCGTTCCCGACTACCGTATCGAGGCCCGCGGCGACGTCGTTCGCGAAGAGAACGGCCGCGACGGCCGGGAGCAGGAGAACCGAGGCGCAGAGCGGCGGACCGAGGTACGGGCGTTCGAGCGCCGTCTCCGGGGGTTCGATCCGCCACCCGACGTGCGCCCCGACGCGACCCGGAAACGGCTCGGCGCGTTCGAGGGCGCGGACGACGCGGTCGGCGCTTCCTCGACCGCCGCGGCGGTCTCGTTGACGGCCGCGGCCGACACCGACGACTTCCGCGCCGCCATCGACGCGGCCGAGTCCGCCGTCGATCCGGTCGACCGAACGGGCGTCGACCGGCGCGATCGGCACCCCGAGATCGTCGCGCAGTCTGTCGATCGCCTCGCGGGCGTCCGCGCCGTCGTCGACCCTGTCCCAGAAGGTTACGACGACCGCGCCCGTCTTCCCCTCGACGAGCGGGAGCAGCTCGCGCAGGTGGCGGTCGACGTCGGTTGCCGGAACGACGAGGAGCGCGAGGTCCGTCCCGTCGAGCCGGCGAACTGCCTCCCGAGTCGTCGCGGTGTCGGCCCCGAGCGCGATTCCCGGCGTGTCGACGAACCTGTACTTGCCCGCAGGGTACGCCTCGCTCCGGACGGTTGTTCCCCGGAAGTTCCCGCTCGTCGGACCGCCGCCGGCGAGCGAGGCCACGAGCGAGGACTTCCCGACGCCCTCCTCGCCGATCACGACTACGTCGCGTCGACCGTCCATGCTCAGCAGTCGCAGAGCTCCGGGTCGCAACAGGACAGATCGTCGAGGAACATACCCTTCTCCCGGTACTCCGAGAGCGGCGATCGGTCGACGCCGAGTCGTTCCGCGATCGCGTCGGCCACGACGGCGAACCGCTGTCTGAACTTGTAGATGAAGCAGAACTGCTGGCCGTCGTGACGGACGTGGGGGCCGACGAGAAAGAGCCCCCGCGTCTCGGTCGACTCGTCCCTGTCCGTGAGCGCCGGGTAGCCGCCTTCGATCTCGAACAGGCGCTCGACGAGTCCGACGCTCCCCTCGAAACCGGTCGCCAGAACGGGGCGATTCCCGGTGACGAACCGCCCGTCGTCGTCCGTGTGGACCGCGTACCCCTCCCCCGTCCGCTCGACCCGCGTCGCACGCTTCCCCGCGACGAGGTCGATCGCCGCGCCGTCGTCGAGCGCCCGGTTCAGCCGCTCCGCCGTGTACGGAGAGAGGACCTCGCTCGGATCGGGCGACCGGAGCCGCCAGGGGCCGGTCTCGTCGATCACGGCGACGCGCAGGCCGCGCTCGGACAGCGCCAGCGCCGCGTCGATTCCGCTCTCGGCCCCGCCGATCACAACCGCGCGCTCGTCGTCGCAGGCGTCCGCGTACGCCCGCCACGAGTCGACATCGACGTTGTGGACGCAGGCGGCCGCCCCGGGAAACGGCGACCGCCTCGGGTACCGGAACTGGCCCGCGGCCCAGATCACGAAGCGGCTCCGGATCGTCCCCGCGGAGGTTTCGAGCGCGAACCCGTCGCCGTCGGGCACCACGTCGCGCACGTCGATCCCCGTCCGCGCGGGCACGTCGCGGAACTCGACGACCGCTTCGAGGTACTCGGCGTACTCGTCGCCCGTCGGGTGCTCGCGGTTGAGCGCGAACGCAGGCGAGGTGTCGAGCGTGACCGCGTTGAGGTCGCGCGCCCCGAAGCTGTTGCTCGGGAACGACGGCGTGATGAACCGCATCTCGCCGGGCCACCGCCGGAACGACGCGCCGACCTCGTCGCGTTCGAGCAGGGCGAACCGGTCGATCCCGAGGTCGCGGAGGACGACCCCCGCGCCCGCGCCGACCACCGCCACGTCGAGGGTCTCGGCGTCGGTCTCGGCCGTGCCAGTTCCGACCGCGTCGCCCGCGTTCGCGCCGGGCGGGTCTTCGGCCGCCGCCGAGTCGGACTCGTTCGCCGTCACGCCGCCCCCAGCGCCTTCCGGAGCGACGGGAGGTTGACCTCCCCCATGATCTCCAGATACCCCCCAGTCCTTCCGCCGCCACTCCTCGGTCAGCCCGGCGAGCGGCGTGATCGGCAGTACCTCCTTCGCGTCGGTCTCCGCGACCAGCTGCTTCGCCGCCCGGTCCGACTCCAGCGCCGGGGCGAGGACGTGCTCGATGCCGTGTTCCTCGATGACCCCCTGGGCCATCCTGACGTCCTTCGGGCTCGGTTCCGAGTCCGGAGCGAGCCCCGTCAGCGCGTGCACCTCGAATCCGTACCGGTGGCCGAGGTACTGGAACGCGTTGTGCCCGGCGACGAGCACCACGTCGCGGCTCCGGTCCGACAGCACCGACTCGAAGGTCGCATCGAGGTCGTCGAGCTTCTCCCGGTAGGCGTCCGCGTTGTCCGCGTACGTCTCCTCGCGGTCGCCGTCCGCCTCGACGAATCCGTCGCGGACGTTCGCCACGGCGCGCTTCGTCCGCCGCGGGTCCAGCCAGAAGTGCGGATCCTCAGCGCCGTGATCGTCGCCGTGCTCGTCGCCATGATTGCCGTGGTCTTCGTGATCGTCGTGACCACCGTGATCGCCGCCGCCTCCGTTCGCTTCGTGACCGTGCTCGTCGTGTTTGTCGTCGGTCCCGTTTCCGCCCTCGTCGCCGTGGTCACTCGCGCCGGAGTGGTCGTGACCGTGGTCGTGGCCCTCCCCCGCGACCTCGATGAGGTCGATGCCGCGACGCGCTTCGACGACGGTCACGTCGGGCGCGTCGCGTTCGAGGTTCTCGACGACGTCGTCGGCCCACGGCTGGAACCCCTCGCCCATGTAAACGAACGCGTCCGACTCGAACACCGTCCGCTGGACGTCCGCGGGCGGCTCCCACCCGTGGCTGTGCTGCCCGAACGGGACGATGCTCTCGACGGTCGCCGCGCCGCCCGCCACGTGGCGGGCGAGGTCGTACAGCACGAAAAACGACGCCTGCGCTTCCGGGGTTTCGCGGGATCCCCCGCCCCCGGGGATCTCACCGCTCGATCCCAGACAGCCGGCGAGCCCCGCCGCGATCGTCCCCGCACCGAGCTTCAGCGCGTCTCTCCGCGTTCGTTCCATGCCGTCCGCTATGGAACGCTCCTACATAAGTTATTATTTTCCCCTACTATTTTAGTAATCACTCATACCAGGAACATCAGTGTTGTTAATCCGGCCGGAGCGAGCTCGGCGTCGTTCGCCGAGTCGGTTCCCGTCGCGCCCGCGTTTGGTCGCCCCTGGCGTCCTTCAGGCGGAGCGCGGAGTGACGGAGTCGGTAAAACTATCGTGGGACGGCGAGACGTGGTTCGCACATGCACACACCGGACGGATTCCTGCACCCGTGGATGGCAGCGCTGTTCCTCGCACTCGCTGCGGCGTGGGCCGCGTTCGCGGTCCGACGAGCGCGCGGGACGCTGACCGAATCGCGCCTCCGCCTCTTCAGCGTCGTCTCGGCGGGAGTGTTCGCCGCGCAGCTTCTGAACTGGCCGATCCCCGGCGGGACGAGCGCCCACTTCGTCGGCGGGGCGTTCGCGGCGATCGTTCTCGGCCCCCACCTGGGCGCGCTGAGCGTCGCGGTCGTCGTCGTCGTGCAGGCGCTCGCGTTCGGGGACGGGGGGCTGTTCGCGCTCGGCGCGAACGTCTGGAACATGGCGGTCGTCGAGGCGTACGTCGGATACGCGGTGTACCGGGCGCTCGCCGACCGGAGCGAACCGCTCGCCGTCGTCGCGGCCGGGTGGATCGGCGTCACCGCCGCGGCGCTCTCGGCCGGACTGCAACTCGGGCTCTCGCCGGCGTTCGGCTACGAACTCCTGACCGTCGCGTCCGTCATGGCCGGCGGACACCTCCTGCTGGGCATCGGCGAGGGGCTGGGCACGCTGGCCGCCGTCCGCTTCCTCTCGACGGCCGGCGGGGACGATCGGGTCGACGCGGTCGAGGGCGTCCGCGCATGACCGGCGTCTCGTTCGCCCGGCGCGGGTGGTCCCGGAGGGCGCTGCTCGGCGTTCTCGTACTCGTCGCGCTCTCGCCCGCGTTCGCCTGGGGGGCGGACGCGGTCGGGTACGCGGAACCGCTCGACAACGCGGCGGAGGCGACCGGCGCGACGGCCGCTGAGACGACGATCAACCCCGGCGCGTTCCCCGAGTACTCCGTCTCCGGCGTCGGCCCGTACCTCGGCACGCTTCTCGCCGGGATCGTCGGGACGGGGCTCACGTTCGCCGCCGCCGCGGGCCTCGGACGCGCGCTGCGGACCGACTGAGCGTCCGCGGGTCGTCCCGGACGATGTCGGCGCTCGCGCCGACGGATACCTTGGTAAAACTCAACAAATCTTATTATCGCCACCGGACGAAGCGGTCCACATGACGTATTCGAAAGTCAACTATCAGGAGGTCGAGCGCGTGGGGGACGCGATGCACTTCCTCAGGGAGCCGCTCGACACCGAGCAGGTCGGCGTCACCATCGCGCGCTGTAAGCCGGGTTGGATCGGGCGGAAGCACGACCACAGCGACAACAAGCACGAGGAGGTGTACATCCTCATCGAGGGCGAGGCCACGGTGACCGTGGACGGCGAGGACGTGCCGATGAACGCGGGCGACGCGGTCTGGATCTCCTCGGACGCCACCCGCCAGATCCGAAACGGGGACACAGAAAGCGCGTTCGTCCTCGTGAGCGCCCCCGAGTTCGCCGACACGGGGGAGACGGACTGGTCGCTGACCGGGTTCCCCGGGTAGGCGCGGAACCCCGGCCGCGTCGAGAGCGGAGGCGCTACGTCCACCCGCGGTCGCTGCCGTTCAGCCGCTCGCACCCGTCTTCGGTGACGGCGACGAGGTCCTCGATGCGGACGCCGAACTCGCCGGGGAGGTACACCCCGGGTTCGACGCTGAACACCATCCCCGGCTCGAGTTCGACGTCGCTCCCGGCGACGACGTACGGCTCCTCGTGCACGTCGAGGCCGACGCCGTGGCCGGTCCGGTGGATGAAGCGGTCGCCGTACCCCGCCGCCTCGATGACCTCCCGGGCGGCGGCGTCGACCTCGCCGGCGGTCGCGCCCGGTTCGACGGCCGCCACGGCGGCGTCCTGCGCCTCCCGGACCGCGTCGTGCGCCCGCCGGAACTCCGCCGGGGGATCGCCCTCGAAGACGACCGTCCGGGTCTGGTCGCTCGGGTACTCGTCCACCCGCGTCCCGAAGTCGAGGACGACGGGGTCGCCCGACCGGACGACGCGGTCGCCGTGGGTGTGGTGGGGTTTCGCGCCGTTCGGCCCGGAGCCGACGATCACCTCGAAGGGGACGGCCTCGCCGCCCGCGTCGGCGAGGCGGCGCTCGATCTCCGCCGCGAGTTCGGCCTCGGTCATCCCGATCGCCCCACCGCCGAGCGCCCGGATCTCCGTGACGACCTGGTCCGCGATCCGGCCGGCGCGCCGGATTGCGTCGAGTTCCGCCTCGTCCTTCCGGCGGCGCAGCGGCGCGAGCACCTCGCTCGCGAGCCCGAACGTCGCCTCCGGGAACGTCCGCCGGAGGTCCTGCGTGAAGCGCGCCCACAGCGTGTCGTCGACGAGAACGCGGCCGTCGTCGATCCCCAGGTCGCGGACCGCCTCCCGCACGTGGTCGATCGGATCCCCGTCGTCGCCCCACGTCCGGACGTCCTCGACCCACGACTCCTCTCTCACCTGCTCGCCGTACAGTTCCGGCACGAGGAACGTCGGGTCGCCCGCCGGCGGGACGAAGAGCAGGAGGTGTCGCTCGCCGGGCGACTCGCTGAAGCCCGTCAGGTAAAACAGGTTCGGACTCGGAAACAGCACGAGCAGGTCGGCCGCGCCGTCCCGATCCGACGCCGCGGGGCGATCGTCGCCGGGATGTGCGGCGGACGAGGCGGCACCCTCGCCGCCGAGGTCCGCCATCCGAGCCTGGCACTCGCGCGTTCGGCGCTCGAACGGAGTCATGCGCGCCGATTTCTCCCCGCGGGGGAAATAGCTAGCGGACGTCGACCTCGCGACGTCCGCCGGCGGACAGCTCGTTCGTGACGCCTCCCGACGGGCGACGCTTCCCTCCGAAGCAGAAGCCGATAAACTACAGTTACCGAAATAATAGTTTCAGAGAAGAACACACTCCGCAAAGATTATACTGTGAACGCGCTGTCGTATCGTATGCCTCGACAGACCAGGCGAACGTTTCTCAGGGTGAGCGGCGGAGTGATCGGGGGAATCGCGGCGGGATCGACGGTCGCCGCCGCGGAGCGCACCGACCGGTTCGTCGTCGACACCAGCGGCGCGTCCCGCCGGAACGGGGGGCGCGGCGACTACGAGGTGATCCACGACCTCTCGGCGGTCGACCTCGCCGTCGTCGAGGGTCGGGCGAGCGCGGTGAAGAGGGACTTCCGGTCGTTCGAACCCGACCTCGAACTGCGGCTCGACGACCCCGACGCGAACGACGCCGTTCCCGCCGGGGGCGCGACCGACGAACCCCTCTACGACCTCCAGTGGGACAAACAGGTCCAGCGCATTCCCGAGGTCCACGAGATCACCCGGGGCGAGGGAACGCGCGTGTCGATCATCGACTCGGGCGTCGCGGCCGGTCACCCGGACCTCGAACGCGCGGTGAACCTCGACCTCTCGCGGGACTTCACCGGCGACGGCTACGACGCGGGCGGCCCGTTCGCCGGGTACCACGGCACGCACGTCGCCGGGATCGTCGCGGCCGACGACCGCAACGGGGCCGGCGTCGTCGGAACCGCGCCGGGGGCGGAGATCGTCGACTGCCGGGTGTTCTCCCGCGAGGGCGGCGCGACCTTCGGCGACGTGCTCGCGGCGATCGTCTACAGCGCCGAGATCGACTGCGACGTCGCCAACATGAGCCTGGGCGCGTACCCGCTCCCGCGGCGGGAGCTCGGCTCGTTCTACGGCAAGGCGCTCAACCGGACGACTACCTACGCGAACCGCGAGGGGACGCTGCTCGTCGTCGCCGCCGGCAACGACGCCGCCGATCTCCAGCACGACAAGAACCTCGTCAGCCTGCCGAACGAGGCCGCGCAGGCGCTGAGCGTCAGCGCGACCGGCCCGATCGGCTTCGAGTGGGACGCCGCGGCCGCCGGGGCTGACGAGGAACCCGCCCACAGCCCCGCCTTCTACACGAACTACGGGACGAACGCCATAGACCTCGCGGCCCCCGGCGGCGACGCGTACCTGGACGCGATCGGGTCCGAACTCCCGTGGTACCTCGACCTCGTGCTCAGCACCGTCGCCGAGGCCGAATTCGACGACGACGGAACCGTCGCGAGGGTGGCGTACGACTACAGCTGGGCCGCCGGAACGAGCATGGCCGCGCCGCAGGTCGCCGGCGCCGCCGCGCTCGTGAAGTCGGTCAACCCCGGCTACAACGCGAACCAGGTCGAATCGGCGCTCGAACGCGCGGCCGAGGTTCCCGCGGGCTACGACAAGGCGTACTACGGCTCCGGGTTCGTCGACCCCCTCGCCGCCGTGCGAGACTGAGAGCGTCGCTGTCGGCGAGCGGCGGGTGGCGGGGTGCGGCCGGAGCCGTCCGGAGCCGTCAGGAACCGGCCGGTTCCGGACGGCCTCCCCGACGAGGTACCGGAGGACCGCGCCGACGCGAGAATTTATTACGGATGTACCGATTTGAACGAACGAATGATCGAAACAATCCGAAGCGAGGTCGGACGGCTTCGACGGCCGGAGTACACCGGCGAGAACCGCTGCCTGCCGTGTACGATCGTCAACCTCGGGCTGACGGCCGTCGGGGCGGTCGCGCTCGGACTCGTTTCGCCGGCCGCGGGCGTCGCCTTCGCCCTCGTCGCCGCGGTCGCGATCTACCTGCGGGGGTATCTCGTCCCCGGAACGCCGGCGCTGACGAAGCGGTACTTCCCCGCGCGCGTCCTGCGGTGGTTCGGCAAGGACCCGGCCGCCTCCGCCGCCGACGTCGACGCGGTCGATCCGTCGGAGATCGACGTGGAGGAGCGGCTCACCGCCGTCGGGGCGGTGGAACCGGCGGGGGACGATCTGCGCGTCGCGCCGGCGTTCGAGCGCGAGTGGCGGCGGGCCGTCGACGACGCGCTCGAGGCCCCCGAGCGGCGGGCGGGGGAGCTTCTCGGGCTCACCAAACCGGGCATCGAGATCCGGTCGGACGGCTGTGCGGTCACCGACGGGGGCAGCGAGGCGGCCCGGTGGCGCTCGCGGGAGGCCCTGCTCGCCGATCTCGGTGCCGCGCCGCTGCTCCGAGAGCGGATCCCCGAGTGGGACTCGCTCGGCAGGGCGACGCAGGGACGGCTCCTCGCCGGGCTCCGCGTGTTCCTGCCCTTCTGTCCGACCTGCGACGGGACGCCGACGTTCGAGCGCGAGACGGTCGAATCCTGCTGCCACGTCGCCGAGGTGATCGTCTACGACTGCGACGGCTGCGGCGCGCGGCTGCTCGAACTCCGCGACTGAGACCCCGTCCGCCGCCTCGAAACGGCGGGCGGTGAGAGCCCCGCCGCTCGCCGCGCCTCCGTTCCCCGGTTTCGCGCCCGGTTCGATCGATTTTGACAGTCGTTAACTGACGCCGGACGGCTCCTTTGTCGGTTATTAACTAAGGTCCGACGCCGCGACCGTCGGCGCATGGAACTCGAAGGGGAGTCGTACTTCAGGTGTTCCGCCTGCGGCGCGACGGACAAGGCGACGGCGATCGACTACGACCGTCTCGGCTACCCGGTGTGCCCGTCCTGCGGGACGACGACCGGTCCGCTCTCGGGGGCGTGAGGCCGGCCCGGTTTTGACGACGCTCCGTCGGCGTCGCTCGGCAGCGTGGCCCCTCCACGTCGCTCGTCGGCGAGACGACCGCGTCGATCCGGGGACGGGCGATTCGCCGACCGCCGGAACGAGCCCCGAGCGGACAGCTCCTTGACGACGGCCGCCCAACGCGGCGGCGTGAGCTGGACGGAGCGGGACGTCCGCGGCGCTCGCGCGGAGTGGGAACGGTCCGACGGCAACGCGACGATTCGGCTGCGCGAACTGCCAGGCGGGACGTGGGTCGTCCGCCTCGACAGGCTGTTTCAGGCCCCGGAGGGGGCGCTGTACAGGCGCGAGACCGCGGCGACCCGCGAGGAGGCGTCGGCGCTGGCGGCCGCCTGGCGCGAAGCGTACGATGCGGAGCCGTGAGCCGGCGACCCGTCGATCCGACGCTCCGATCCGGCGCGCCGATTCGACGCCCGGCCCGCCTCCGCGCGCCGCGGACCGAAGCCGGCGGCGACTCGGCTACTGCAACCGCTCGATCGTCTCCACGAGCGGGTGGCGGGCGTAGTCGACCACGGCGATGTCCCCGATGGAGTTCAGCCCCTCCTTTTCGGCGGTGCGCTGCATGCCGAGCTCGACGCCCTCCTCGACGACGATGACGTAGGCGTCCATTTCCTCGACGCCGAGGCTGTGCGCCGCCATCACGCGGTGGTGGCCGTCGGCGAGCAGCAGCGTCCCGGCGTTGTCGATGACGACGAGCGGCTCCGCCAGCCCCCGTTCGAGTTCGTACCGTCGGCCCTCCAGTTCGTCGGCGTAGACGCGCCCCTGCGTGGGGATCAGCCGGTCGAGATCGACCTTCCGGCGCTCCTGGGTCACCCGGGTGTCGTGGATCTGTTCGAGCGTCCGCATGAGCTTCCCCACCTTCTCGGGCGTGACGCGCTCGATCTGGCTCCGGACCACGTCGGTGTTGCTGATGATCCCGACGAGGTTGCCGGCGTCGTCGACGACCGGGAGCTTCTGGATGCCGGACCGGAGGATGACCCGCGCCGCGTCCGTCACTTTCATCTCCGGGTGGGCGACGATGATGTCGTCGGTCATCACGGTGAAGATGGGCGCGTCGTCGTCGGCGAGAAGCAGGTCCCGCGCGGTGACGAACCCCTCGACCTTGCGGCCCTGACAGACGGGAAAGCCGTTGTGACCGTCGCTCTCGGCGATGCGCCGGGCCACGGTGGCGACGGTGTCGTCGGGGGAGACGGTCGCCACGTCCTTGGTCATGTACTCTTTCACGGTGGCCTTCCCGCTCATGGCGGGCGGTACGTCGACGGCGGCTAAAAGCGTGCTGACTGTTCGTTCGGGCGGACGATCGTCGCTCCGCCAGGCGAACCGCCGGAAGGAAGGCGTCGAACTCGATTCACTCGCCGTCGATGGGGTACTCGAAGGCGAGCTCCTCGCTCGTCTCCCGGTCGGGGGCGCTCGGGGCGGTCCGGATGGTCTCGAAGAACCGACCGGTGATGATGTCCCGGACGATCTCCGCGAGCGACTCCGCGGAGTCGTCCTCGACGTCGCCCAGGATACCGAGCGGGATCTGCGCCCCCGCCATGTCGGCGTGGCCGCCGGCGCTGCCGATCTGGTCGAACGCGTCCCGCAGGGCCTCGCCGAGGTCGATCGTCGTCCCGCGTGCGCGCGCGGAGACGTACACCATCCCCTCCATGAACCCGTAGACGAGCGCGGTCTTCACGCCCTCCATGTCGAGCAGCATGTCGGCCGCCTGGGCGAGCGCGTCGCGGTCCCGTATCCGGCCGACGCAGGTGGCGAGCGCCGACCCCTGCATCTCGCGGTTGCGGATGGCCCGCGCCATCGTCTCGAACACCTCCGCACCGACGCTGGGGGTTTCGACCCGTTCGAGCACGCCGACGTCCGCGTGCGGGAGCAGGAACGCGGCGGCTTCGAAGTCGGTCGCCGAGACCTCGCGGGCGAAGTCCTTCGTGTCGACGCGGATGCCGTACAGGAGCGCCGTCGCGACCGTCGGGTCCGGATCGATCCCGAGCCGCTCGTAGTAGTCGGTGAGGAGCGTGCTCGTCGCGCCCACGTCGCTCCGGAGGTCGACGAACCGCGCCTCCACCGGCGCGCGCGGCGGGTGGTGGTCGATCACCACGTCCACGAGCGTGTCGCCGGACAGTCCGTCGTTCACCCCGGGCCGCGAGTGGTCGACGAGCGCGATCCCGCCGTACTCGTCGAGCGCGTCGCCGCGTTCGAGGTTCCTGAGGTCCAGATCGAGGAGGTTGACGAGCGCGCGGTTCTGCTGGTGGGAGATCTCGCCGAAGTAACAGACGTCGGCGTCGACGCCGACCGATCCCGCGAGGCGGGCGAGCGCGAGCGCGCTGGCGATGGCGTCCGGGTCCGGGTTGTCGTGCGTGACGACGGCGAGGGGACCGTCGAGGTCGCGCAGCACGCCGAACAGTCGGCGCAACTCGACGGCCGGGCTCCGAACGACGGCTCCGAGAAACGCGTCGACGAGCGCCGCCTCGGGGTCGACGATGCGGTCCGCGATGCCCGCGAGGCCGGCCTTCGCCTCCTCGTCCGCGCCGACGCCGGTGTAGGCGACGACGAGGGCGCGGGGGAAGTGCTCGCGAGCGACTCGCCCCGCCGCGAGGTTCCGGTCCGGACGTTCGCTCGCCAGGACGATCACCTCCGCCGATTCGGGGTAGTTTCCGGGGTCGGTCGGGTCGCCCTCGATCGCGTTGATCCCCTCCTCCCGAAGGGCGGTAACCCAGCTTCGTTCCCGCGTGAGCACGCGCAC
This sequence comes from Halegenticoccus soli, assembly GCF_002844195.1. Classification (GTDB taxonomy): domain Archaea; phylum Halobacteriota; class Halobacteria; order Halobacteriales; family Haloferacaceae; genus Halegenticoccus; species Halegenticoccus soli. The sequence goes on along the minus strand of NZ_PEND01000004.1, from coordinate 464,605 downwards.
GTCGCCGGGTTGCTCGACGGCGTGCTCGACGATGTCGCGCCCAACTGGCCCGCAGCCGAGCACCAGCCGGTTTACCATACGGTAATCGTGGCCCCCGCGACGGAAAACCCTACCGTCACGTCCGCGTGACCGTGTCGGCGTCCGATTTGACCGATGCGGGCCGATGGAATTATGCCGACGTGGTTCGTGTCGTGTGTCATCTATGGACGAACGGGACGACCTCGTTAGCGACGAGTTCGCCGACAGCCTCCAGCGGGCGTGTCGGACGATCGTCGGCGACAGCCTCCGGAGCATCACGTACTTCACCCCCGAAGCGTACGAGCAGGTCTACCTCCGATCCGATCTGGAGGCGGACGCGGACCTCGCGGGCTTCGTCGAGCACGAGACGCTGGGCTTCCGCGCGCAGACCGCCTACCGGGGGTCGGAACTGGGCGAGTACGAACACACCGTACGGTCGTTCGAGAACGGGTACGTCACGCGGATCACCAGCGACGACGCCGGGGTGTTCGTCACGACCGACGGGCTGACGATGCGCCGCTCCGACGAGGTGGCGTCGGCGCTCGTCGAGATGATCGACTGAGCGTCCGTCCGAGCGGAAACGAGGAGGAGAACCGGCGGTTCAGCCGAACAGCGCGGCGGCGACGGTCTGGGCCGTCTCGATCACCGGACCGAAGCCCGGCAGGAGCACGAGCGTCCCGACCGCGGCGACCATGATGGCCGCGTACAGGCCGATCGGCCGGCTCGTGAGCTCGAACGACCCGTCCGACTCCTCGATCCACATCGCCTTGACGACGCGGGAGTAGTAGAACAGCGACAGGGCGCTGTTGAGCGCGCCGAACGCGGCGAGCCACCAGAAGCCCGCGCCGATGGCGCTGGCGAACAGGAAGTACTTCGAGAAGAACCCGCCGAACGGCGGCAGGCCCGCGAGGCTGAACATGAACACCGTCATGGCCGCGCAGGCCATCGGGGCCCGCTCGGCGAGGCCGTTGTAGTCCTCGAAGGTCCGCCCGACGCCCCAGTGTTCGACGAGCGCGACGAACAGGAACGCGCCGGTGTTCATGAATCCGTAGACGAGCAGGTGCGCCATGCTCGCGCCGAGCACGTCGCCGTTCGTCGCCGCGCCGGCCGACAGCGCCGCGAGGCCGATGAGCACGTAGCCGGCGTGGCCGATGCTGGAGTACGCCAGCATCCGCTTTACGTTCTCCTGGGTCGCCGCGGCGAAGTTGCCGAGCGTCATCGTCACGACCGCGAGGATCCCGAAGGCGAGCACCCAGTCGATGCCGAGGTCGACGGCGGTGGCGATGGGGAACGCCTCGACGAACACGCGGAACGCCACGGCGAACCCGGCGGCCTTCGACGCCGACGACAGGAAGGCGCTCACGGGCGCGGGCGCGCCCTCGTACGCCTCCGGCGCCCAGAAGTGGAACGGGACGGAGGCGGTCTTGAACGCGAAGCCGCCGGCGATCATCAGCACGCCGATGCCGGCGACGCCCCGGAAGCTCTGATCGAGGTCGCCCAGCGCGGACGCGACGTCCGAGAAGAGCAGCGAGCCGGTGACCGCGTACACGAGGCTGATGCCGAAGACGAACACCGACGACGAGAGCGCGCCGATGAGGAAGTACTTCAGCCCCGCCTCGACGCTGCCGCGGTTGCGCTTGAGGTACGCGACGAGCGCGTACGAGGGCAACGAGGTGAGTTCGAGGCTGATGAACGCCGTCGCGAGGCTGTTCGAGCTCGCGAGCAGCGCCATGCCCGTCGTGGCGAGGAGCACGAGCGAGTAGAACTCCGCCTGGTCGGGCCGGTCCTTGAGGTAGTCGTAGCTGGCGACGAACACCATCGCCGCGACGCTCGTGAAGATGGCCGTGAAGAACAGGCTCATCCCGTCGACGACGAGCGCGTCGCGGAACAGGGTGATCTCGCCGCCGGTGCCGACCTGCCCGGTCCCGGCCGCGAGGAACCAGGCGGCCACGCCGAGCGCGGCGAGCGTGCCGACGACGGAGACGCCGGCGAGCAGGGCGCTGTCGGTCGAATCGGGGTCGACGCTGTCGATGACGAAGAGGACGAGCGCCGTGATCGCCAGGATGAGGGCGGGTCCGAGCGCCGTCCACTGCGGAAGCTGCGTCTGGAGCAACATCAGAATCCACCTCCCGCGTTAAGGATCGGAGTGACCGCGTCGGTGATCATGCCGAAGAACAGCTCCGGCGCGACGCCGAGCGCGATGATACAGAGGAGCAGCACCGCGAGCGGCAGCGTGTCGTGTACCGGCGCGGACGTGATCTCGTAGTCCGTTTCGAGCCGGAACGGGCCGAACAGCGTCCGCTGCATCGCGAAGAGGAAGTACCCCGCCACGATGACGATGCCGAACATCGCGGCCGCCGTGAAGACGGGCGCGAACGGGAGCACCGCCGACTCGAACGAGCCGACGAAGATGAAGAACTCCGCGGCGAAGCCGGCCATGAGCGGCAGGCCCATGTAGCCGAACGCGCCGGCGACGAGGATCCCCGACGTGATCGGCATCCGGTCGGCGAGGCCGGACATGTCGCCGACCATCCGGGTGTGCGTGGCGTTGTAGATGACGCCGACCGTCATGAACAGCAGCCCCGAGATGAGGCCGTGGGCGACCATCTGGAAGGTCGCGCCGCCGACGCCGTACTCGGTGTATGCGATGAGGCCGAGGATCACGTACCCCATCGACGACACGGAGGAGTACGCGACGATGCGTTTCAGGTCCTGCTGGGCCATCGCGAGGAACGCGCCGTAGATGACGCTTATCACCGCGATGGCCGCGATGGGGACCGCGTACGTCTGCGCCACGTCCGGCAGCATCGTGAAGTTGAACCGGAGCAGCGCGTACGTCCCCATCTTCAGGAGGACGCCGGCCAGCATCACGGACACCGGGGTCGGGGCCTCGACGTGGGCGTCCGGCAGCCACGTGTGGACTGGGACGATCGGCACCTTCACGCCGAACCCGAAGAACATCGCCGCGAAGGCGACGGCGCGCAGCGCCTCGGGCGTGAGCGCGCCGAACTGCCCGAGGGTGCCCTCCTGGCGGAGCGCCTGCGCGATCTCGGGCAAGCTGAGCGACGAGACCGAATCGCCCAGGCCGAACACGAGCGCGATGAAGCCGATGAACATCACGAGCGACGCGACGTTCGTGTAGACGAAGAACTTGATCGCGGCGTACTTGCGCCGCGGGCCGCCCCAGACCCCGATGAGGAAGTACATCGGGACGAGCACGGCCTCCCAGAAGACGAACCACAGGAAGAAGTCGAGCGCGGTGAACACGCCGAGGAGGTTCGCCTCCATGAACAGCATGAGGCCGTAGAACTGCGAGGCGCGGTCGGTGATGGGCGTCCACGCGCTGACGATGGACAGCGTCGTGAGAACCGTCGTCAGCACGATGAGCGGCATGCTGATGCCGTCGACGCCGACGTGCCACGACAGCGTGTACCCGGCGACGCGCAGCCACTCGATCGTCGTCTCGAACGCGAGGTCGCCCCCGAGCAGGGCGTTGCCCGTCGCGTCGTACTGTCCCCACATGTAGAGGCTCCCGACGACCGGAACCAGGCTGAGCAGGAACGCCACCTGTCCGGCCCGCTCGTCGGGGGCGAGGAACGTCGCCAGCGCGGCGACGAACGTGTACGCGATGAGTGCTTCGATGATCATAGGAACCAACCTCCCATCAGGCCGATACCGAGCAGCAGCGCGACCAGCCCGAGCGTGAGCAGCGCGGCGTAGTTGCTGACCACGCCGGTCTGGATCCGCCTGACGCGGCTCCCGGAGAACAGGCTCACACTGGAGATCCCGTTGACGACGCCGTCGATGACCCCCTGGTCGAACTTATCGGCGCCGCGCGCGACGTTCCGCGCGGCCGTGTCGGCGAGCCACACCTGGTATTCGTCCTGATAGTAGTTGTTGAACAGAAGCGTCTTGACGCTCCCGAGGCGGTCTGTGTGCTCGACCGGCGCGGGGACGTTGTACAGCTTGTACGCGAGTCCGGCGCCGGCGAGCGCGAGCCCGAGCGAGAGCGCGCCCGAGAGGAGCACCGTCGTCAGCTCCGAGCCGACGTACCCGGTCTCGTAGCCCGCGAACTGGCCAGTGAGTTCCCCGTAGTGCTCGCTCGTCAGGCCGCCGAGGCCGTGGGCGAGCCAGTCGTGGAGGAACTCGATGTGCGCGCCGGTCAGCTTCGCGACCGGCACCATGTTGACGAAGCCGGCCACGACGGCGAGGACGCCGAGCACCGTCAGCGGCGCCTTCACGTTCCAGCCGACGCCGTGCGGGTCGCGCGCGACGTCCGTCCGCGGCTCGCCGTGGAAGGTGAGAAACACCATCCGGAACGTGTAAAAGCCGGTGAAGAACACGGCGAGGAGGCCCATCGCCCAGGCGGCGAGGAGCAGGGGCGTCCCGCCGAGGCCGTGCGCGAGCGCCTCGTAGAGCACCTCGTCCTTCGACCAGAAGCCGGAGAACGGGAAGATGCCCGCGAGCGCGAGCGAGCCCGCGAGGAACGTCCAGTAGGTCACGGGCATGCGCTCCTTCAGGCCGCCCATGTCCCACATGTTCTCGTTGTGGTGCATGGCGATGATGACCGACCCCGCGCCCAGGAAGAGGAGCGCCTTGAAGAACGCGTGGGTCATCAGGTGGAAGGTCGCGGCGATGTAGCCGCCCGCGCCCAGCGCGAGCATCATGTACCCGTACTGGGAGATGGTCGAGTACGCCAGCACCTGCTTGATCTCGCGCTTGACGACGCCCATCGTCGCCGCGAACAGCGCGGTGAAACCGCCGACGAACGCGATGATGCCGAGCGCGGTCGGCGACAGCGCGTAGAACCCGTACATCCGGGCGACGAGGTAGACGCCGGCCGCGACCATCGTCGCCGCGTGGATGAGCGCGGAGACGGGGGTCGGGCCCTCCATGGCGTCGGGCAGCCAGGTGTGCAGCGGGAACTGCGCGGACTTGCCGACCACGCCGCCGAGGACGAGCAGGCCGACGACGGTGAACCACGTCTGCGGCGCGAAGCCGAACGTGTTGATCTCGGTCGCGGCCTCGCCCGCGAGCGCGGCCTCCGCGAGCGCGGGGAACGATCCCTCGCCCGCGAACGCGGCGGTGCCGAAGGTGGCGAACACCGCGACCACGCCGACGAGGAAGAAGTAGTCGCCGAAGCGGGTGACGAGGAACGCCTTCTTCGCCGCGCTCGGCGGGGCCTCCTCGCGGAACCAGAAGCCGATGAGCAGCCACGAGCAGAGGCCGACCAGCTCGAAGAACATGAACGCCATGAGCAGGTTGTTCGCCACGACGAAGCCGAGCATGCTCGCCGTGAACAGCCCGAGGCCCGCGTAGTACCGCGGCAGCCCGGTTTCGCCCTCGTCGTTCATGTATCCCAGGCTGAACACGTGGACGAGGAACGCGATCAGCGATACGATGACGAGCATCATCGCCGCCAGCGGGTCGACGAGCAGCCCGAACGTCAGCTCGAACGAGTTACCGGTGCCCGCGGCCCACGTGTAGATCGTCTGGTTGTACGTCCCGCCGTTGGCGACCGCCAGCATCGCCCACACCGAGAGCAGAAGCGAGCCGCCGGTCGCCGCGATGCCGGCGAGCGCCCCGCCCTTCGGCATGCTCCTGCCCACGCCGAGCGCGAGCAGGAACGACAGGAACGGCAAGAGAACGATCGCCGGTGTGTAGTCGAATGCGCCTGCCATATCTTACCACCTCATCGTCGTCGCCTTGGTCACGTCGGTGTCCCTGAAGTTGCGGTACAGCACGAGGATGATGCCGATCCCGATCGCGACCTCGGCGGCCGCGAGCGCCATCGTGAAGAGCGCGAACGTCTGGCCGGTGACGTTCCCCCACTGCAGGGAGAAGGCGATGAAGTTGACGTTCGCCGCGTTGAGCATCAACTCGACCGACATCAGAAACAGGAGCGCGTTGCGCCGGGTCAGGATGCCGAACAGCCCGATGCAGAAGATCGCCGCCGAGAGCATGAGGTACCACTGCGCCGGCACCATCACTCGTCACCCCCCTCGCGGCGGGGCGCGTCCCGTCCGCGCTCGGAGCGCGGAGCGTTCGGGCCCTCGCGCGACCGGTCGAGCAGGTCGCGGCCGCCGTCGGTCAGCGCGGTGACGACGCTGCCGCCCTCCTCGCGCTTCGCGAGGAACACCGCGCCGTCGATCGCCACGTCGAGGACGATGGCGACGATGAGGAACGCCGCGAGGAAGCCCTCCGCGCCGACGTCGCCGAGGTTCCCGATGTCGAACATCGCGTACCCGATGCTCGCGGTGACGTTGGCGTCGCCGCCGAAGCCCTGCGGCGCGGGGAACGACGCCCCCGCGAACGCGAGCACCATCACGAGGAACAACCCGACGGCTGCGAGGCCGGGCAGCAGGTTCGAACCGGCGTCCGGTCCGTCGGTCATGTGCTATTCACCTCCGGATTCGTGCGCGTGAGCATCACGGCGAACGTGATGAGAATGAGGACCCCGCCCACGTAGACGAGGATCTGCATCGCTGCGAGGAACTCGGCCTGCAGCATCACGTAGTGCACCGCGACGCTCAACAGCGCGCCCCCGAGCAGGAGTGCGGAGTGCCACACGTCCCGCGCGAGGACGACGCCGAGGCTGCAGCCCACGGTGATGAGGGCGAACAGCGCGAACGCGATGGTCTCATAAACCATTGTTTTCTTCTCCACGAGGAATCGGTTTGAAGGTTTCGAGATAGGCCCATGCGGCCCCTCTCGCGTCTGTGCTTTCGGGATCTTCGCTCCCGCGACGCCGCGCCGACCGACCGCCGAAACCGGTCATTCTGCGGCCACCTCCGCGACGAACAGTCCGGCGCGCTTCGTCGCCTCGATGGGGCCCTCGTCCGCGAGGTGCTCGCCGACGAACGCCGCCACCGCCTCCCGCGACGCGTCGCCGAACTCCGGGCGGGAGTCGACGTAGTCGACGAGCGGGTCGGCCGCCGAGATGCGGAGCGTCTCCGTGTGACGGTAGGTCGCCACCGCGTCGAACCGGGCCCGGAGGCGCTCGGCACCGCCTTCGAGCGTGAACCCCGACGGCGCTTCGAGCGCGGCGTCGGCGAACGGAGAGAGGAGGTCGTACAGCTCCCGTAGGTCGTCGGCCCCGGCGGTCGAGGCGTACAGCCTGCCGCCGGGGCGCAGCACGCGCCGGAACTCGGCCAGCGCGGCGTCGAGGTCCGGTACGTGGTAGAGCACGTGGTTGGCCACGACCGCGTCGAACAGCCCGTCGTCGCACGGCACCGCCTCCGCGTCGGCGACGCCGAAGTCGAACGTCCGAGAGCCGCCGAGCGCGTCCCGGGCCGCCGCGACCATGGGCGTCGAAAAGTCGGTCAGAACGCACGCCCAGCCCGGTGGGATCCGATCGCGGTTCGTCCGCCACAGGTGGCCCGGACCGCAGCCGATTTCGAGGACGCGGGCGCGCTCGGGGAGGTCGAACCGATCGAACACCCACTCGTACCAGCCCCTCGTCCGAGTGCCGAACCGCTCCCGGAGGCGGACGCGAGCGTCGAGTCTCGACGGGTCGTCGTACTCGGTCGCGCGGAGCAGCCAGCGGCCGAACGCCGCCGCCGTCTCCGGGTCGACGGTCGGACCGTCTGCGCGGTTCGTGTCCTCGGACATGTGAATCGTGTTACGGCGTCGGGGTCGATCGCGGGACGCCCCGCGCGGGCCGACCCGGGCGTCGACCCGGCCGCGGCGTTACTGTTACTGGTAGTCGACCTCGCCCTCTCCTTCTCCGATCCACGCGCCGCGGTCGGGGTTGCGGGAGTTGAGCGGGTCGATGTCCTTGTACCAGGGGACGTTCTTCAGCTGTTCTTTGTTGTACACGAACTCGTGTTTCGTATCGGCGGTGAACTCGAAGTTCTGCGTGAGCAAAATCGCGTCCACCGGGCAGACCTCCTCGCACAGGCGGCAGTAGATGCACTGGCCGATGTGGAGGTTGTACTGCTCGCCGTTGCGCTTGTCGTCCATCACGATCTGGATCGTGTCGTTCGGACAGACGTTCTCGCACTGGCGGCACCAGATGCAGCGCTCCTGGCTGAACTTGTGGACCCCGCGGAACCGCGGGCTCACCTCGGGCGCGACGTCCGGGTACTCGACCGTGAACGTCGTCCCGTCCAGGGCGTGCTTCATCGTCGTCGCCATCGATTTGAGTACTCCGATCATGCTGCGATCACTCCCACGATGATGGCCGTGAGAACCAGGTTCGCGAAGGAGAGCACGAGCATCCCCTTCCAGCCGATCTCGATGAGCTGGTCGATCCGGAACCGCGGAACGGCGGAGCGCGCCCACTGGGTGAACAGGAAGACGGCCCAGATCTTGATCACGAACCAGACGAAGCCCGGCAGCACCGGTCCGGCCGGACCGCCGAGGAACAGCGTCGCGATGAGCGCCCCGCCCAGGAAGATGTGCAGGAACTCCCCGAGGTAGAACAGGACGAAGTAGACGCTGGAGTACTCCGTCTGGTACCCCGCGACGATCTCGGTCGGCGCCTCCGGGATGTCGAACGGGTTCCGGCCGATCTCGGCCAGGTTCGCGAGCAGGAACAGCGCGAACGCGAACGGGTTGACGAACGCGAACCACGAGGGGATCGTCACGCCCGCGACCGAGAACAGCGGCGCCGACTGCGCGGCGACGATCTCGCTCATCCGGAGCGTGCCGGTGAAGATGACGACGGACGCCGCCGTCACGATGAGCGGGATCTCGTAGGCGATGTTCTGTGCGACCGCCCGCAGGCCGCCGAGGAGCGAGTACTTGTTGTTCGACGCGTACCCGCCCATCACGACGCCGAGCGACGCGATGGAGGCGACCGCGAAGGCGAACACGAGGCCGGTTTCGGGGTCGGCCAGCTGGATGCCGTTGCCCATCGGGATGACCGCGAAGCCGAGCAGCGCCGAGAACGGCAGGACGATCGGCGCGAGGTCCCACGCGGGGCGGTCGACGCCCTCCGGGACGATGAGCTCCTTCGAGAGGAGCCGCACCGCGTCGGCCACGATGATGAGCAGGCCGAACGGCCCCACGCGGTTGACCGCGATGCGGTCCGTGAACGCCGCGGTGATCTTCCGCTTGGCCCACGGCCCGGCCACCGCGGTCATCGTGAGCATGATGTTGCCCACGATGAACGCGGCGATGAGCGCGGCGACGATCTCCCCGAGGACGCCGAACCCGCCGAGGCCGAGCAGATCGACGAGCGTCTCGGGCAGCAGCTGCGGCTGCGCTTGCGCCTGCCCCTGTCCTTGCGCCTGCAGCGGGACCATCACCGATCGACCTCCCCGAGCACGATGTCGAGGCTCCCGAGGCTCGCGATCAGGTCAGGCACGTACTCGCCGTTGGACATCTCCGGCAGCGTCTGGAGGTTCGAGAAGCACGGGCTGCGGATCTTGAACCGCGCGGGCTTGTCGGTGCCGTCGGCGCGGATGTAGATCCCGAGTTCGCCCTTCGCCGACTCCACCGCCCGGTAGATCTCTTTGTCGTCGTCGGGCCGGAGCGTCCGGGGCACGTTCGACTGGATGGTGCGCTCGTCCTCGGGCCAGTCTTCGAGCAGGTCGACGCACTGGTCGATGATCTTCGCCGACTCCTCGACCTCGCGGAGGCGGACGAGCAGCCGCGCGAAGTTGTCGCAGCCGTCCTCGACGGCCACGTCCCAGTCGAGCTCGTCGTAGTACCCGTACGGATCGTCCCGCCGCAGGTCGTAGTCGATTCCGGACCCGCGCGCGACGGGGCCAGTCGCGCCGTAGCTCTTCGCGACGTCCGGCGGGAGCACGCCCGTGTCGATGGTGCGCGCCTGGAGGATCTCGTTGCCGGTGATGAGGTCGTGGTACTCCTCGAGCGCCTCCGGCAGGTCGTCGAGGAAGTCGCGGATCTTCTCGAAGAACTCTTCTCTGGGTTCTGGGAGATCCCAGACGACGCCGCCGAGCCGGAAGTAGTTGAACATCAGCCGCTGGCCGGTGAGATCCTCGAGGATGTTCTGGGCCTTCTCGCGGTCGCGTATCGCGTACATGAAGATCGCGGTGAAGTCGCCGTACACGTCCAGCGCGAACGTCCCCACGGCCAGCATGTGCGCGGCGATGCGGCACAGTTCGGCCCCCATCGTGCGGACGACCTGCGCGTACTCGGGCACGTCGATGTCCGCGAGGTCCTCGGCGGCGCGCGCGTACGCCCACTCGTTCAGCAGCCCCGCCGAGATGTAATCCCAGCGGTCGGGGTAGGGCATGATCTGGTAGCGGTAGGTGCCCTGCTGGGCCATCTGCTCCTCGCACCGGTGCAGGTAGCCGATGTCCGACTCGACGTCGACGACCTGCTCGCCGTCGAGGATGCACTTGAGGTGGAGCACGCCGTGGGTCGCGGGGTGGTGCGGGCCGACGTTGATGTACATCGTGTCCGCGTCCTGCTCGTCGGCGTGGTCCTCGTGGAGGGGGTTGGCGTGCTCGCGCAGGGGGACGACCTGGGGGCGGTCCTGGTCGTAGTCGAGCGAGAGCGGATGGCCCTGCCAGGTTTCGGGCAGGAGGATCCGCCGGAGGTCCGGGTGGCCCTCGTATTTGATTCCCACCAGATCGTACGCCTCGCGCTCGTGCCAGTCGGCCGTGCGATACACGGGTTCGGCCGACTGGCTCACGGGGTTTTCCTTGTCGGTCGGGACGACGACGCTCACTTCCTGAGTCGGGTCGGCGTACTTCTTGAGGTGGTAGATCGACTCGTAGCGGTCCTCGTACTCCTGGGCGGTCACGCAGGAGAGGTGGTCGAAGCCGGCCTCGTCGCGCAGGCGGAACAGCACGTCCTGGACGTCGCCGGGGCGGATCACGAACCCCGGCGCGTTCACGTGCTCCTCGCGACCGAGGACGCGGTCGCCGAGCAGCGTCTCGAGCTCGTCGCCGAGGGTCCGCTCGACGGCCGCGGCGTCCCGTGGTTGCTCCAGACTCATGGCGAATCAGCCCAGTTGTACCGCATCACGAGGTCGTCCTCGTCGATCTGCGCCGCGAGCTGGTCGACGATCTCGTCGCGGTCGAGGTCACCGAACTGTTCGAGTTCGTAGGGCTTGACGACGACCGGCGCGCTCTCCCCGTTGGCGATCCGCTCCTGGAGCTTGGCGACGCCGTAGATGAGCGCCTCGGGGCGGGGTGGGCAGCCGGGGATGTGGATGTCGACGGGGATGACCTCCTCGGCCCCCTTGATCACGTTGTACCCCTGTTGGAACGGCCCGCCGGAGATGGTGCAGTTGCCCATGCCGACGACGAACTTGGGCTCGGGCATCTGGTCGTAGACGCGCTTCATCCGCGGGGCGAACTTCGAGACGATCGTCCCGGGGACGATGATCACGTCCGCCTGCCGCGGCGACGCGCGCGGCACGCCCGCGCCGAAGCGGTCGAGGTCGTGTTTGACCGCGTACGTGTGCATCATCTCGATGCTGCAGCAGGCGATCCCGAACTGCAGCATGAACATCGACGAGCCGCGGACCCAGTTCATGAACTTGTCGAACTTCGTGAGGATGAACGGCGAGGAGCCGAACGCTTCGCGAAGCTTAGAGTTGAACCGATCGTCCGTCGCGCCCGGCGCTTCGCCGGTCATCCGAGCGTCGCGCGTCTCGGTCAGTACTTGCGTGTCGTCAGTGACGAATGGTTGGTCGCTACTCATGATTGTCTCTCCGTCTTACGGCGCGAGGCGCGCGGGCTCTTCACCCACTTGACCGCACCGTTCCGCCATGCCCAGACGAGACCGACGACGAGGATTCCGATGAAGACGAGCATCGGCGCCAGCACCGCTCCGAGGCTGACGCCCTGCTCCAGCGCGGAGCGATAGATGACCGTCCACGGGAAGATGAGGACCGTCTCGATGTCGAAGACGACGAACAGCAGCGCAACCATGTAGTACTGGATGTTGAACTGGATGCGCGCCGTTCCCGTCGGGATCTCGCCGCTCTCGTAGATGGCGCTTTTCCCTTGTTCCGGAACACTCGGCCGTAGAATCGCCGACGCCGCCATCATCCCCAGCGGAATGCCGACGCCGACGACTGCCAGTGCCCCGATAGCTATCCATGGATTCATACCCTGGTCTCCGTAACGTGCGCCGGTTAGAGGCGCTCCCCTATAAGCGTTGATTGTTGCTCGCTCGGGCGAAAACGACGCCCTCAAGCGCTTTCGGAGCCACCGGTCCGGACCGATCGGACACCGTCTCGCCCAGCAGCTCGTCCGACAGATCGGTCCCGGAAGCCGTCACTCGGACCGGCGCCGGAACCCGTCGATTCCCAGGTCGTGGAGGTCGCGCGACGCGGAGCCGACGTCCGCTTTCAGGCCCTCGTGGTACGCGAGTAATCGCTCCGTCAGTTCGTCGTGGCGGCGGGCGAGGATCTGGACGGCGGACAGCGCGGCGTTGAACGACTTGCCGGCGTCGACCGCGACGATCGGCGCGCCCGTCGGCATCCCGATGACCGAGTCGACGGACTTCTCCTGCACCGGCACCCCGATGACGGGGAGCGGGTAGGCGATCGAGGCGGTCACGTTCGGCAGGTCGGCCGACTTGCCGCCCGCGCCCGCGATGATCACGTCCAGCCCGCGGTCCGCGGCCGTCTCCCCGTACGCGTACATCAGCTCCGGCGTCCGGTGGGCGGAGACGACGTAGCTCTCGAAGGTGAACCGCGCCTCCGGCGGGTTCCCGAAGTCGGTCTGCTCGTCGAACCCCAGTTCGGAGAGCGCCTCGTACGCGCCGGCCATCACGTCGAGGTCCGAGTCGGACCCCATGATGATCCCGACCTCGGGTGTCGTCTCGGGGTCCCTGTCCTGCGCCGCCTCCGCTTCGAGTCGGTCGATGAGCCCGTCGATGGTGTCGGTGTCTGTGTCGGTCATGTGGTCTCTCGTTCGTCGTCGATCTCTCGTCCGCTTTTCGCTCGTCGGTGCCGTTTCCGTCTCTCGCGTCCCGTCGGTCGGCCCTCTTTCCCCCGGTTCCCGCCGCTCACTCGGCGAACGCGAGTCCGTCCCGCAGGTCGCGCAGTCGGGAGAGGAGCGCCTCCGCGGCCTCGGAGCCGTCGCCGTCCGCGCCGGTCGCCACGCCGGTGAGGTGTCCCATCTTCCGCAGCGGCCGCACCTCGCGCTTGCCGTACCAGTGCAGCGCGACGCCCTCGGCTTCGAGGACCGGCTCGACGCCCCGGAGCTCGGCGGTCGTCGGCTCGTCCACCGTTCCCAGGACGTTCGCGCTGACGGTCGGCGCGCGCAGCGCCGTCGCGCCGAGCGGCCACCCGAGGACGGCCCTCGCGTGCTGTTCGAACTGCGAGGTCAGCGCGCCCTCGATGGTCCAGTGGCCCGAGTTGTGCGGCCTGGGCGCGATCTCGTTGACGAGGATCTCGCCGCTCGCTTCGAACAGCTCGATCCCGTAGACGCCCCGACCGTCGAGGCGGTCGAGCACCCGGCGGGCGACCTCGTCGGCGCGCTCCGCGATCTCGGGGGTCGTCCGCGCCGGAACGACCGTCTCGCGGAGGATCTCCTCCTCGTGGACGTTCTCGCCGACGGGGAACGTCCGGACCTCGTCGCGGCCCTTGACCCCGATGACGGAGAGCTCGCGGTCGAAGTCGACGAACGCTTCGGCCATCGCGTCCGCGCCGCCGCTCGCCGCCCCGCCTCCGCCGACCGCGCGGAGCGCGTCCTCGACGTCGGCCTCCGATCGGACGGGCACGTTCCCGCGGCCGTCGTAGCCGCCGGTTCGGGCCTTCAGCATCACGCTCCCGAACTCGGCCAGGGCGTCGCGGAGGTCGTCCGCGTCGTCGACGCGGCGGAGCGGCGGCACCGGGACGCCGGCGTCGGCGAGCGCCTCCTTCTGGACGAGCTTGTCCTGGATAGTCCGCAGGGTGTCCGGCGAGGGGTGGACCGGCACGCCGGCCTCGGCGCTCGCCGCCGCGAGGAGGTCCGGGTCGGCGAGTTCGATTTCGAACGTCAGCACGTCGGCGCGGTCGGCGAGCTCGCGGACGGCCGCCGGGTCGTCGAAGTCCCCCTCGACCTGCGCGCGGGCGACCGGCGCGGCCGGACAGTCCGGCGTGGGGTCGAGTACGACGACCTCGACGCCGAGCGGCGCGGCCGCCTCCGCGAGCATGCGGCCGAGCTGGCCGCCGCCGACGACGCCGAGCGTCGGACCGGGTACGGTGACTGTCACGGTCGACCGGTACTGGACGTGCCTGCATAAAATTTGCCACTCCCTCCGAACCGATAGGCACAGACGTGTATTCCGGGGTCAGCCGCCGGTCGAGTTGCCGGAGGGGTCGGCGGTCGAATCGCGGGTCGAGTCGTCTGCCGAGTCGCCCGTCGACTCGTCGGTCGAGTTCCCAGTCGAATCACCGACTCGGCCGTCGCGACCGTCGCCCGGGGAGTTCCCGCGGCGAGCGCCGTCGTCCAGCGCCGACTCGTCCACGAAGACCACGACGCGCTCGCTCCAGAGTTTGAAGTCGTGCTCGTAGACGGCGTAGCCGTCGAGGTGCGGTTCGAGGTCCGCTCGGTCCCACTCGTAGGCGAAGACGACCGGCGGGGCGTCCGCCGCGACCGCCCGCGGGTCGGCGTCCGGGGGCGTGCTCATCACCTCGGCGTCGCAGGCCTCCAGGTACCACGGGAGCGGAAGCCGGCTGTGCCAGTCCGGTCCGCCCGGCGGCGGGTCGCGCGTGCTCGACTCGTTCTCGACGTAGAACAGGACCTCGTCGGCGTTGTGGAGGCTCCGCGTCCCGTAAAAGAGCACGTCCGTTCCGCGGTTCTCCCGGGAGACGGCGCAGACCGTCCCGACGGTGTCCTTCAGGTCGTTTCCGGGCTGCGCCCACTGGAGGACCTCCTTGTCGCCCACCGACGCGCTGTCCATGTACGCCGCGTTCGCGCCGACGACGCCCGCGCCCGCGGCGAGCAGGACGACCGCCGCCAGGCCGGCTCCGACGGCGTCTTCGACGGCGAGCGACGCGCGAGCCGTCCGGTAGACGTAGGCCGCGCCGACCGCCGCCGGGATCGTCAGGGGGACGACCACGTGCACCGCGGCCCAGGGCGCCTGGATGTCGGTGGCGACGGGGTACCCGACGACGCTCGCGGCCCCCCAGTACCCGGCGAACGCGACGAGGTCGCGCGACCCCCCGTCCGAGGCGTACCCGTCGACGACGAAGCCGAGGACGGCGAACACGACGAGGACGCCCGCGCCGTAGGCGATCGTCTCCAGCAGATCGAACAGGTACGGCAGGTAGTCGTGCGACTGGTGGCCGCCTGCGGCCCACAGGTCGTAGAACTCCCCCCACGCGCCGAACGTGGCCGAGCCGAACACGGCCGGCGCGGCGCTCGGATCCGAGAAGACGCCCCAGAGGTCGGGGCGCGGGGCGTAGAAGAAGACGACCACCGCGAGGAACGCCGCGAACGCGCCGAGGACGTGGCCGCCGAGGCGGAACAGCGCGGTCCGCAGATCCCCGCTCCACCGGCAGAGCCCCCGCCGGGCGTCGCGGTAGTAGCCGTCCAGCGCGCTCCGGGGCGATCGTCCGTCGCTCGCGGCCCGGAGCAGTCGGTGGTCGAAGAGCAGCGCGGCGGCCCCGAGGTAACACAGCACGTAGAGGATCGCGTTCTCCTTCGTCGTGAACGCGAGACCCAGGGACGCGCCCGCGGGCGCGAGATACCACGGATTGCGGGCGTCGACGCCCCGGACGAAGAACGCGAGCGCCGCGAACGAGAAGGCGGCGACGAGGACGTCGTTTCGCATGAACCGAGAGTAGTAGACGAGCAGTGGATCGGCGGCCAGAAACAGCGCCAGCGCGACGACCTCGGCGTCGCGGAGCCGGTCGCGGAACAGCCACGCCGAAAGCGGCAGGAGCCCGCCCACGACCGCGACGACGAGCCGGGCGGAGAAGTCCGTGGGGGGCAGGACGGCGAAGACGTAGTCGTTGACGATCGGGAGGAACGGGCCGTGGATGATCGGCCGGTAGTAGAACTCGCCCGTCTCGTGGTACCGGAGGATCCAGTATCCGACGCGGCCCTCGTCCCAGTGCATGATCCGGGAGCCGAGGCCGACGACGCGGGCGAGGAGGGCGAGGAGGGTGACGCCGACCACGGCGAGGAGCGTCGCGTTCGCGGACCGCGGGAGGGGACCGACCCCGTCGTCCGTGCTCATGGCCACCTCTCGCGCGTCATGGATTACAACTCTTGTGTTCGCTGCTCGGTCCGGGGCTCGGCGACAGTTCGATCCTGGACGCGGCCGCCCCCTCGACCCGTCTCACTTCACTCTTCGGGCACCCGGCCGAGTTCGTCGTCGACCAGGCTGGGGTGCGTCCGCTGTCTGTCGGGGTGCGGCTCGGAGAAGTACTCCCGCATCGCCGCCATCGACGCCCGCTCGCGGGCGCGCCGCTCCCGGTCGTCGATCTCCTCGCAGCCCGGCGGAACCTCCCGCCCGCGGCCCGTGAAGTAGCCCTCGGGCGTCACCCAGTCGTTGTAGAACGGCACGTCGGAGTCGTGGACGAGCGTGATCGCCGTCTGCGCGCCGTGGCCCGCCGCGATCACGGCCTGGTGGTACCGCTCGGCGAGCCGGCCGGCGACGTACAGCCCCTCGACGTTCGTCCGGCCGAGGCCGTCCTCGCCGACGTACCGCTTGCTCCCCGCGTCGCGGACGTCGACGCCGAGCCCGTCGAGGTACGACGCGTCGGACCACGAGGCGGCGACGACGTACCTCGCGGCGACGGTCGTCCGCTCCCCGCCGTCCGCGGCGTCCCCGTCGAGTTCGACCTCGGCGACGAACCCGTCTCTCGCTGCCTCCCCTTTCACCTCCTCGCGACGGACGGACGTGACCTCCCCGCGGAGCAGATCGCAGCCGTTTCCGGTCGCCTGCGCTTCGAGCATGTCGGCGAAGAGCCGGGCGTTGACGCCGGCCGGGAAGCCGGGGAAGTTCTCCAGGTGGGCGTTCCGCCGGAGGATCGACTCGCCGGCGTTGACGACGAGCGTGTCCAGGCCCGCCCGGGCGGTGAAGACGCCCGCGGTGAGTCCCGCGACGCCGCCGCCGACGACGAGCACGTCCCGACGGCCCCCGGCGTCGTAGCCGGTCGGATCGGCGTCGATCCGTTCGGCGTCGGCCCGGTCGGCGTCGACCGATTCGTCTTCCACCGGTTCGGCTTCAGCCGATTCGGTCTCGGTCCTTCCGGAGTCGGCGTCGATATCGGCGTCTCCGGCTTCGGCGTCCGACGGATCGTCCGCGGGGTTCGGAGTCATGGTTCGTGAATCGAACGCGGGGGACGTTTTACTTCGCGGTTTCGCGTCGCGGAGGGCGACGTCGCCGGGCGGTCAGAACTCGCCCGCGACGACGTTCGCGACGCGCTCGCGGTCGAACAGCGTCTCCTCGGGCGTCTCGCCGAGCCCGGGGAACTCGCCGAACTGCTCCGGGTACTGCTGCTGGGCGAGCATCTCGGTCTGGAAGAGGTTGATGACCGGCCCCTGCTCGGCGGTGCCCCCGGGGTAGAGGTTGTCCTCCTTCACCGCGGTCAGCTCCTTTCCGACCTCGTGGTTCACCAGCGGATCGATGAACCGCTGGTTGAACTCCTTCCGCCCGTACGTGACGCCCCAGTGGAAGATGACGATCTCCGGATCTACTTCGAGCAGCGTCTCGTAGTCGATCAGGCCGTACTGGCCCGTCTCGACGCCCTCGAAGGCGTTCTCGATCCCGAGGTCGCGGTACTGCTTCATCTCGTAGCCCTTCGCGGTCGGGTCCATCGCGTAGAACTCCCCCTTCGCCGGGTCGGAACCGCCGTTGAGCAGCCCGATGCTCGGCCGCTCGCCCTCCGGCGGGAGGGCCGCTTCGATCTCCGACTGGACCTCGTCGTGGATCTCGGCGAACGCCTCGTACCGGTCCTCGCGCTTGAACACACGCGCGACCTTCTCGAACGCCTCGTACAGCGTGTAGAACTTGTACGGCTCGCCCCACGAGTCGTCGCGCTCGCGGCGGTTGAAGTTCCCGAAGAAGGGGCCGACGTTCTCCGCGATCTCCCGCACGTCGGCCTCGTCCCACTCGAAGTAGACGAGCGGGAGGTTCGGGTCCATCAGGTGGACGTCGGCGTCCATCTCGTAGAACACCTCCTTGTCGATGTTCTCGCCGTCGGCGCGGATGTTCGTGATCCCCGAGGCGTCCAGCTCGAAGCCCGGGAGCTGGTCGTAAAAGCGCCGCTTCATGAACTCCAGCTCGTCGTACGCGGTGTCCATGCCGACGAGGCCGTCGGCCAGTCCGAGGGCGATTCCGACGTCGCCGTACCCGGTCTTGTACGACACCCACGTCTCGGGCACGGCGTCGAACGTCACCTCCCCCATCGGCTCCATCGAGACCGTGTAGGAACCTCCGGATCCGTCCCCGTTCCCGGACCCGTGGTCCGAACCCCCGTCCGAGCCGGATCCGTCCGGCGTCGATCCGTCGCCGCCGAGGCACCCGGCGAACGCCAGCCCGCCCGCGACGGCGGCACCTCCCTCCAGAAATCCTCTGCGCGTCGGATCTGTGTTCCTCTCGACCATGTTTTTAGGCTAGCCTAAAAACATATAACCGCTTCGGATTCTCGACCGCGTTGGGCGGTCGTCGCCGGGGTTCACCCGCCGTCGGCTGCGCCCCCGTTCGCCCCCCGCCGCTTCGCGCGCTCGACGAACGCCCGAGGCAGCTCCTCGATGGTTCCGGCCTGGACGCCCCAGAGTTTCGCGTAGAGGCCGTCCCGCGCGAGCAGCTCCTCGTGGGTGCCCCGCTCGACGATGCGGCCCCGGTCGAGAACGAGGATCAGGTCGGCGTCCCTGACCGTCGAGAGGCGGTGGGCGATCACGAACGTCGTCCGGTCGGCGGCCAGCCGGTCGAGGCTCCGCTGGATGAGCAGTTCGGTCTCGGTGTCGACCGCCGAGGTCGCCTCGTCGAGCACGAGGATCGCCGGGTCCTGCAGCACGGTCCGGGCGATGCTGATGCGCTGGCGCTGGCCGCCGGAGAGCTTCACCCCCCGCTCGCCGACGCGCGTGTCGTAGCCGTCGGGAAGAGTTGTGATGAAGTCGTGCGCCTCGGCCGCCGTCGCCGCACGGACCACCTCCTCGTCGGACGCGTCGAACCGTCCGTAGCGGACGTTCTCGGCGATCGTCCCGTCGAAGAGGAACGTCTCCTGCCCGACGTAGCCGACGGCGTCCCTGAGGCTCGCCAGGCGCACGTCGCGCACGTCGCGGCCGTCGACGCGGATCTCCCCCTCGGTCACGTCGTACAGCCGGAGCAGGAGCTTCAGCGCGGTCGACTTTCCCGCACCGGTCGGTCCGACGAGCGCGACCGTGTCGCCCGCTGCCGCCGAGAAGGTGAGATCGGAGAGCACGCGCTCGCCGTCCTCCTCGTAAGCGAAGGAGACGCCGTCGTACGCCACGTCGCCGCGGACCTCGGTCAACTCGGCCGCGTCGGGATCGTCCGATATCCGGGCGGGGACGTCCATCAGGCCGAAGACGCGCTCGCCCGACGCCTTCGCGTTCTCGTACCAGTCGACGATGTTGCTCACCTGCGCCAGCGGCGCGACGAACCGCTGGGTGAGCAGGACGAAGGTCACGAAAACGCCGACTTCGAGGCCTTCAGCCCCCGTTCCCGCGAGCGGACCGGGCGGCGCGCCGGTGAACAGCCACAACCCGCCCGCGACGAACGTCGCGGCGAACGAAAGTCCCGCGAGGAGTTCCATCCCCGGGCGGTAGAAGTAGCTGAGCTTCAGCACGTCCATGTTCGTGCGGTGGTACTCCTCCGACGCCGCGCGGACGCGCCGGTTCTCGTACTCCTCGGCGTTCGTCGTCTTGACGAGTTCGATGCCGCTCAGGCTGTTTTCGAGGCGGGTGTTGAGCCGGCCGACGCTCGACCGGACCGCCGCGTACCGCGGTTCGACCGCGCGCATGAACCAGAGCGTGAAGGCGACGAGGAGCGGCACCGCGACGAGCGCGACGACCGCGAGGCCGGCGTTGAGCGAAAAGAGGATGACGGCGACGCCGACGACGGTCACGCGATGCGGATCGCGTCGCTCAGCGCGTTGTCGAGGAACACTTCGAGGTTCGACGCGTCGTTGTTGAGGACGCTCATCACCTCGCCGGTCTGTTTGTCGTCGAAGAACGTCATATCGAGCGACTGCATCTTCTCGAAGGTGTCGACCCGAACGGCGTGCATGACGTTGTGCGCGAAGAAGTTCATCGTCACGCCCCAGATCCAGGTGAAGAGCGCGGCTGCGACGAACGCCCCGGCGATGAGCGCCGCGGAGAACCAGAACCGCTCCGCGTCCCCGGCCGGCACCCACGCGTCGGGGAGGAAAAGCAGGTCGTAGTCGCCGCCGCCGAACACCCCGTCGATGGCCGCGCCGAGGACGACGGGCGGCACGAGGCTCGCCGCGCGTCCGAACAGGTTCGACAGCACGCCCGCGACGAACCACGGCCACTCGGCCGACCCGTACTCGCGGAACAGCCTGACGAGCGGTCGGTCGACGCGCTCGCGGTACGCGTCGAACGGGTTCTCCTCCCGGAAACCGTCAGCCACCGGCCGCCCTCCACCGGGGCGTATCGATCGCCGATCCGCCCCTCCCGTCGCTACTCATCTATCGCGCGGTGCGGCGAGATGTGCGGACCGGTGGGGCTCTCGGAGTCGACGCTCGCGTCGACGCGGAACACGTCCCGGAGCAGCTCCTCCGTCACGACCTTCCGCGGCGGCCCCCAGTCGTAGAGTTCGCCGTCCTTCATGGCGATGAGGTTGTCGGCGAACCGGGCGGCCTGCCCGATGTCGTGGAGCACCACCGCGACGGTCACGTCGCGCTCTTCCTTCAGCGTCCGGACGACCTCCATGACGCGGAGCTGGTGGTGCAGATCGAGGAACGTCGTCGGCTCGTCGAGGAGCAGCACGTCGGTCTCCTGGGCGAGCACCATGGCGATCCACGCGAGCTGCTTCTGCCCGCCGCTCAGGTTCCCCACGTCGGCGTCGCGCAGGTGCGTCACGCCCGCCAGGTTCAGCGCGTTCTCGACCGCGGCGGCGTCGTCCTCGTCGACGGATTCGAAGAAGCCGCGGTGCGGGTACCGCCCGTGGTAGACGAGGTCTTCGACGGTGAGGCTCCCCGGTGCCTCGTTCTCCTGAGAGAGCAGGCCGAGCTTTCGGGCGAGCTCTTTCGTCCCGAGCCCCTGAACGTCCTGACCGTCGAGGACGACGCTCCCGCGCTCGGGTTCGAGCTGGTTCGACAGCGCCCGCAGGAGGGTGCTCTTGCCGGAGCCGTTCGGCCCGACGAGCGCCGTGATCTCCCCGGCGGGAACGACGACGGACTCGCACTCGACGACGGGCTCGTCGGTGCTCGGGTAGCCGACGGCGAGGTCCTCGCCGCAGAGCTCGCAGGCGGTCGTCCCGCGGCCGTTGCGGGCCGCGGCCGCCACCTCGACCTCGGAACCGGCCTGTTCGTCCCCGGATTCCGCCGGTTCGGTCTCCGCGTCCGTCCGCTCCGCTCCCGCCTTCGTCGCTTCCGTCCCGTCGCCCGCCGGTTCGTCCATCCCCGTTCCCTCGGGTGGTTCGACGCCAGTCATCAGATCTCCCCCAGCCGCTCTTTCTTCCGCATCAGGTACAGGAAGTACGGGCCGCCGACGAGCCCGGTGACGATGCCGACCGGGATCTGCGCCGGGCTGAGCGCGAGCCGCGCCCCGACGTCGGCGGCGACGAGCAAGGCGGGACCGGCGAAGATACAGCCGATCACGAGCCGCTTGTAGTCGCTGCCGACGATGTTTCGCACCATGTGCGGGACGATGAGGCCGACGAAGCCGACGATCCCGGCGACCGCGATGGCGGCGCTGGCGGCGAGGATCGCGATCCCCGACAGCGCGAAGCGGACGCGCTCGACGGACATGCCGAGCGACTTCGCCGTCTTCTCGCCGAGGAGCAGCACGTTCAGCTGGCGCGAGGCGACGAGCGAGAGGAGCATCGACAGGACCGTCCACGGCAGCGCCATCCGAACCTGCTCCCAGTCCGTGCCCGTGAGCGAGCCGGTCGTCCACGCGATGGCGCTCTGGACGACGCTGATGTCGTCCGCGAGCAGGTACAGCCCCGTCTGGAGCGAGCCGAACACGGTCGAGACGATGACGCCCGCGAGGACGAGTCGGACGGGGCTGGTCCCGTTCTTCCAGGCGATGCCGTAGACGATGAGGAAGGCGACGGTGCCGCCGAGCGCCGCAAAGAGCGGGAGGAACGCCGTCATGCCGCTGAACACGACCAGCGTGAGGAGGATCACCAGCCCCGCGCCCGAACTCACGCCGAGGATGTACGGACTCGCCAGTTCGTTGCGCGTGACCGCCTGGAAGATCGCGCCGGAGACGGCGAGGTTCATCCCGACGAGGACGCCGACGACGACCCGCGGCAGCCGGATGTTCCAGACGATGAGCGATTCCTTCGACAGGTCCACGGAGGCGGTCGACAGGCCGACCGCCGACAGGAACGCCGTCGTGGCCTCCTCGCCGACGAAGAACCCGAGGAGCACCTGCGGGTTCGTCCACACGGCGGGGTCGAACACCGCGTTCCACGCCTGACCGATGGTCATCGAGTACGCGCCGAAGCTCACCTGCACCAGCGCGCCCCCCAGGACGATGAGAGCGCTTCCGACGACGAGCGAGACGAGCGACCGATCCAGCCATCCGAACCGCCCCCCGGCGCGCGTTCCGACGGCCGTCCCCGTCCGCGTGTCGCTCGACACGGTTACCGGCCCTCCCGGCGGCACGTCGGTTCCCGGAGCCGTTCCGTTTGCATGGGTTTTAGGTTCACCTAACTCCGCAAAAGGGCTTCGGTTCCTGAAAGTCGGAGCGACCGTGCGTCGGCGGACACGTTCGCCCTCGCCTAGGCTCCCTCTTCGCCGGACGGCGCGAGAGAGTCCGCCGTCCGCAGTTCGTCGGCCGGGCGGTCAGGCGTCGCCGGCGACGATCTTCGCGACCTCGTTTCGGTCGAACAGTTCGCCGGAGAAGGTGTCGGGGAAGAGATCGGTCGCGGCGCGTTCGAGCGTGAAGAGGTGCTGGATGGGGCCCTGGTAGATCGGGCCGCCGCGGAACACCATGTCGTTCTTGACGGCGGTGAGCTCGCTCGCCACGTCGTGGTTCTTCATGAACGAGAGGACGGTGTTCTCGAACTCCTCCGCCGTCTTGGTCTCGTGGCCGCGCACCAGCAGCACGTCGGGATCCACTTCCAGCATGGTCTCGTAGTCGATGGTGCCGCGGTCGCTCGTCGACAGACCCTTCACGCCCGTGCCGGTGAGGGCGTCCTCGATGCCCAGGTCGCGGAACTGCTTCTTGTTGGTCCCCTTGTCCGTCAGGCGGTACGGGGAGAACTCCTCGGGCTGGTCGCCGTCGGCGAAGGTGAGAAGCGCGTTCGGGCGCTCGTTCGGGAGCTCCGACTGGACGCGCGAGACGTAGTCGTCGTGGAACGACTTGAACGCCTCGTAGCGCTCCGTCTCCTGGAACACCTCGGCGACCTTCCCGAACGCCTCGTACATCGTGTAGTAGCGGTAGGTGTGCCACGACGAGTCCGTCCGGCGGAAGATCGTGTTGCCGATGAACGGGGCGACGTTCTCGCGGATCTCGTCGACGTCTTTCTGTTCGAGGCCGAACGACGATCCCTTGACGAGCCAGTTCGGGTCGACGAGGTGCACGTCGGCGTCGAGTTCGTAGAACAGCTCCTTGTCGATCTGGTAGCTGTCGCCGAGCAGCTGGTTCACCGAACCGAGGTCGACGTTCACGCCGTCGAGTTCGTCGTAATAGCGGGTGTAGTACCGCGGCTTGTTGCCGACGGCGAGGAGCCCGTCGGCCTGCCCGAGGGCCACACCCATGTCCGCGTAGCCGGACTCGTACACGAGCCACTTCTCCGGCACCGCGTCGAACGTGACGTCGCCGACGGGCTCCATGGAGACGGTGTAGGACCCCCCTCCGTCGCCGGAGCCGTCCTGCTGGGTCGTTCCGGTTCCGCCGCTCTCGTTCCCGTCGCCTGTCGATCCGTCGGACTCGCCGTCGCCGCCGGCACAGCCGGCGAGCGCCGTCGTCAGGGCTCCCGCACCGATGCCGAGTAGTTCGCGTCGCTGCATTATCCGTTTAGGCAGGCCTAAAAGACATAAAACCGTCGATCTTTAGGCGTGCCGAATCCGTCGGAACGGATCGCCCGCAAGGCTTAGTGGGCCGCCCCCGAATCAGAGCGCGTGGACGAGATCGTAGTTTCGACCGTCGTGTACCTCCCCCCCGACGAGGTGTACGACTTTCTCATCGACTTTCCGCGCTACGCGGACTACTCGAAGTACCTCGAAGAGGTCAGGAGCGACGGCGACGGCTCCCCGGGGACCAGGTACGCGCTCCGGTTTTCGTGGTGGAAACTCACCTACACCGCCCACTCCGAGGTGACAGACGTCGAACCCCCGGCCTGCATCGACTGGCGGGTCGTCAAGGACATCCACGCGCACGGTCGCTGGCGGATCGAACCGCTCGCCGAACTGCCGCCCGACGCGCCCCCCGACGCGGAGACCGGCTGCCGGGTGTACTTCGAGATCGTGTTCGATGCCGACTCGGCGCGGGACGGCGCGGTCGACCTGCCCGCGTTCGTCTCGTTCGACTGGGTGCTCGCCCGGATCAGGCCGAAGGTGCTCGAGGAGGCCGAGCGCATCGTCGCGCGGATCGTCGCGGATCTCGAAGGCAGAAATCGGGACGTGGAACTGACGGTCCGCAAGCGCCCGAGCGAGATCTGACGGGGCGAAGCGGAGGCGAACAGACGGCGCGCCGACCGCGCGCGAGGGGGTGCGCCGTGCGACCGCGTGCCCCCTCGCGCCGATTTCTCAGGGCACGGCCGCAGTTGGTCCCGTCCTCGCTGATAAACTCTCGCCGCCCGTCGATCCTGATCGTCTCGTCACCGTCTCGCCACACCGTCGCTCCCATCTCGCCACACCGTCGCTCTCGGCGGCCGTTCCCGCTCCTCGACCGTCGAAGGGAAATAGTGATACAGTCGCCGCTAGTACGGCGGGGTATGCACGGATGGTGCGTCGTCCAATGCGCGTGATCATCATCGGCGCGGGGCAGGTCGGCGAGAGCATCGCTGGCGATCTTGACGAGGACCACGAGGTGGTCGTCGTCGAACGCGACGCGAACCGCGTCGAGGATCTGACCTACTCGCTCGACGTGCTGGCCGTCGAAGGCGACGGAACGTCCGTCTCGACGCTCGAAAACGCCGGCATCGAACGCGCGGACATGGTCATCGCGAGCACGGACGACGACGAGACGAACATCGTCGCCTGCTCGACCGCCAAGGCGATCAGCGACGCGTTCACCATCGCCCGCATCAAGAACACCGAGTACCTCCGGACCTGGGAGCGCTCCGAGAAGGCGTTCGGCATCGACTTCATGGTCTGTACGAACCTCCTGACCGCGGAGGCCATCGTCCGGGTGGTCGGTCTCCCCGCCGCGCGCGACGTGGACCCGTTCGCCGGCGGGAAGGTCCAGATGGCGGAGTTCGAGATCTCGGCGGAGAGCCCCGTGGCGGATCAGACGGTCCGCGAGGCCGACCGGTTCGACTCGCTCACCTTCGCGGCCGTCCTGCGGAACGGGAGCGTCGAGATCCCGCGCGGCGAGACGGTCATCCAGCCGGGCGACCGCGTCGTCGTCATCGGGAGCCCGACGAGCGTTCAGGAGTTCGCGCGCAGCGTCGCCCCCGACGAGTCGCCCGGGACCGCCGAGGAGGTGGTCGTCGTCGGCGGCAGCGAGATCGGCTACCACGTCGCCAGGCTCCTCGAAGAGCGGGACTTCCACCCGCGGCTCATCGAACAGGATCACGACCGGGCCCGCGAACTCGCCGAAGACCTCCCCGGGACGATCGTCATGGAGAGCGACGCCACCGACATCGCCTTCCTGGAGCGCGAGCACGTCGGCGAGGCGGACATGCTCGTCGCCGCGCTCGACTCCGACGAGAAGAACCTCCTCGTCTCGCTTCTCGCCCAGCGGCTCGGCGTCGAGCGCACGGTGGCCGTCATCGACACCACCGCCTACGTCGAGTTGTTCGAGGCCGTCGGCGTCAACGTCGGCATCAGCCCCCGGGAGGTCGTCGCCGAGGAGATCACCCGCTTCACCCACGCCGGGGGCGCGGAGAACGTCGCGCTCATCGAGACGGACAAGGCGGAGGTGCTGGAGATCGAAGTCGACCGCGACAGCGCCCTCGTCGACCGCCCGATTCAGGAATCCGTGGGAACGCTCCCGGCCGGCGTCGTCATCGGGGCGATCACCCGCGATCGGGAGCTCATCACGCCTCGCGGCGACACGGTCGTTCGGGTCGGGGACCACGTCGTCGTGTTCGCCGACGCGTCCGTCGTCGACGAGGTCGCCGAGAGACTCTGAGCACCGGACGGCCGGCCGGACGTTCCGATTCAGTAGCTTAAAGCCGGCGACGGAAGACACCCGGATGTGTACCGCCAGGAGCGTGTCGAACCGTGAGGTCGGGCGTCGAGTCGCCGATCAGCCTCGGGTTTCCGAAGCTTCGCGTCGATTACCGCGACAGCCTCAGCCTCGTCGGGACGGTCCTGAAGTACCTGGTCGTGCCGCTCTTCCTCCCGGTGGTCGTCGCTCTCGTCTACGGGGAGCCGGTCGTCCCGTTCGCGGTCACGATGCTTCTCACGCTCGCCTCCGGCGTCGCGCTCGAACGGCTCCGCCCGGAACCCGACCTCGGTCCACGGGAGGGGTTCCTGATGGTCGGGCTGACGTGGCTGGCCGTGGCGGTCGTCGGCGCGATCCCGTACCTCGTCGCGGCCCACGGCGTGCCGCTACTCATGGAGCCGGTCGCGCCCACGTCGACGCTCGGGAACCCGTTCAACGCCCTGTTCGAGAGCATGAGCGGTTTCACGACGACGGGGGCGACGGTGCTCGGCGAGATCAGCGTCGACAAACACGGGTACAGCGTCATGATGTGGCGACAGCTCACCCAGTGGCTCGGCGGGATGGGAATCGTCGTCCTCGCTGTCGCAATCCTCCCCGAGCTGTCCGTCGGGGGCGCACAGCTGATGGACGCGGAGGCTCCCGGCCCCGGAATCGAAAAACTCACGCCGCGCATCGCCGAGACGGCGCGGGCGCTCTGGGTCGCCTACCTGGGGTTCACCGCGCTCGAAATCGCGCTGCTGTACGGGTTGTACCTGGCCGGCGTCGATCAGAACCTCTACCTGTACAACGCGGTCGCGCACGCCCTCACGACGATGCCGACCGGCGGATTCTCCCCCGAGGCGCGGAGCATCGAAGCCCTCTCGGCGGCCGCCCAGTGGATCATCATCCCCTTCATGATCGTCGCGGGCACGAACTTCGCGCTCATCTGGCGCGCGGTCACCGGCAATCCCGAGCGCCTGACCGACGACTCGGAGTTCCGCTTTTACCTCGGCGTCCTCGCGGCGCTCACGGCCGTCGTGAGCGCGCTGCTTTTCACGGGCGTCGGCTTCGTCGCGGAGGTGCCGGCGGGCGGGACGTACGATGCCCAGTACCTCTCCGACGCCCGCGGGGCGATCGTCGCGAACCTCGAACCGGCGGTCCGCCACGCGGCGTTCCAGATCGTCTCCATCATGACGACGACGGGGTACGCGAGCCTGGATTTCAACGCCTGGGGGCCGGCACCCCAGTACCTCCTGCTCTTTGCGATGTTCATCGGCGGCTCGGCCGGCTCGACCGGCGGCGCGATCAAGGTCGTCCGGTGGTACGTCATCGTCAAGTCCGTCAGGCGCGAGCTGTACACGACCGCCCACCCCGCGGCCGTCCGGCCGGTCCGGCTCGGCGGGCGCGCGCTGGACGAGCGCGCGATCCGCGGCATCTACGCTTTCACGCTCCTGTACTTCGTGATATTCTTCGTCGCGACGGCCGTCCTGCTCGTCGACGCTGACCGGGTCGGACAGCGGCTCACCATGCTGGAGTCGATGAGCGCCGTGGCCGCGACGCTCGGCAACGTGGGGCCCGGGTTCGGGTCGGTCGGGCCCATGGGGAGCTACCTCGGCTTTTCGAATCTCGGGAAGGCGTTCATGATCGCCCTGATGTGGGTCGGACGGCTGGAGATCATCCCCGTGCTGATCCTCCTCACGCCGGAGTACTGGCGGCGATAAGCACCCCGCGGCCGACGGACGGGAGCGAGAGTGCGACCGCCTTCGACCCGGAGAGAGCGGGAGAGAGCCGGTGCATCACGGTTCGAGGCCGTACAGCGCCGATCGGAGGAACACGAGCACGGGAATGATCTCCAGGCGCCCGATCCACATGTTCAGGACGAACATCCCCTCGGCGAGCGGGTTCATCGTCGGCCCCGTGATGCCGGTCGACAGACCGACGTTGCCCTGGGCGCTCGCCACCTCGAACACGGCGTCGGCGTAGCCGAACTCCGGGCCGGCGAGGTTGACGAGGACGACGCTGCTCGCGACGAGGACGAGCAGCCACAGGAGGCTCACGATCGCGGCCTCGCTGAACTCCCGTTCCATCTCCTCGCGGTTGAGGACGCGCCCGTCGATCTTCGCCGCGACGACGGCGCTCGGCGGGAGGAACACGCGCGAGAACTGCCACGCGATCCCCCGCCCGATCGTGTACCCGCGGATGATCTTGATCCCGCCGACGGTGCTCCCGGCCGCGCCGCCGAGCACCATCGCGCCGGAGACGATGAGCTTCCCGCCCGCGCTCCACTCCCCGATGGGCGAGGACTGAAAGCCGGTGCAGGTGAGCGCGCTGACGAACTGAAAGACGGAGTCGCGCAGCGCGTCGGCCTGCGCGACGGTCACCAGCCCGAGCGAGGGGAGTCCGAGCCAGTCGGCCCCGCCGGTGAACGCCGCCTCGGTCGCGGGAAGCGCGACGACGTTCTGCGTCGCGAGGAGGAACGAGCCCACCGCGAACAGGATGAACAGCCACCGCGTCTGGAGGTCGGACGCGAGCAGCCGGAGGTTCCTGTCCTCGAGAACGACGTAGTGGATGGGGAACGCGATCGCCCCGAGGGTCATGATCGGCAGGAGGACGCCCTCGACGAGCGGCGAGTTGTACGTCGCGATGGAGTTGTCGGTGACGCTGAACCCGCCGGTCGCGAGCCCGGTCATCGCGTGGTTGAGCGCCTGCCACCCCGCCTCCCGGAGCGGGAGCTGCGACCCGTAGTCGCTCGCGCGGATCGCCGCGAAGAGCGCCACCACCGAGATAACCGTGTAGAGCACGAAGATCTTCCAGACGGTGCGAACCGTGGAGATGACGCTCGGGTGGATCTTCTCCTCGCGGGCCTCGCCCCGGTAGAGCGCGTAGCTCCCGCTCCCCGGGCGCGCGAGTATCGACACCGTGAGGACGATCACGCCGACGCCGCCCACCCACTGGATGAGAGAGCGCCACCACTGGATCGACCGCGGGAGCGACGGCTCGTGGACCGCCATGGTGAGGCCGCTGCCGGTCCACCCGCTCATGCTCTCGAACAGGGCGTGGAGCGGGTTCCGGAAGTAGATCAGGCTCGACTGCGCGTAGTCCGCCCCCGCGGGGACGTACGACTGCATCGCCTCGGTGGGCACGAAGTGCGCCGCGAACAGGAACGGCAGCGCCCCGAAGGCGGCCGTCGACAGCCACCCGGCGGCGGCGATGATCATGCCGTGTTTGGCCCGCGGATTGGGAGCTTCGGCGAACAGCCGCCGCGCGCCGAGCCCGACCCCGGCCGTCAGGCCGCCCGCGACGAGGAACGCGAGCGCCGCGTACCATTCGCCGAAGACCGCGGCGACGCCGACCGTGACGGTCATGAGCGCCGCCTGCATGGCGAGCAGGGACCCGACGTCGCGCGCGATCGTCGCCAGGTCCGCCGGGACCCCCGCGACGGTGCTGCGCCGACCGCGGCGACGCGAGACGTGGCGAGACATCTCAGCGCGGTTCCTGTGCCTGGCTGTGGTCCTCGAAGTGACCGAAGATGTCGGTCACGGCCGGCGTCGCGCCCTCCTCGGAGTAGACGGTGAGCAGGTCGCCGGCGCGGATCTCGGTGTCGCCGCGCGGCATGATCGGTTCGGTCTCGCCCGCGCGCTCGACCGCGACGATGAGGATCCTGTCCCGAAAGAGCCCCTCGTGCGCCGCCTCCTGGATCGTCATGCCGACGACGGGCGCGTCGTCGCCGACGCGGATCTCGAACACCTCGGCCTTCTCGCCGATGCGCATGTAGTCGACGATGGAGGGGCGCTTGACCGCCCGGTAGAGGTACTCGGCGATGAGCCGCTGGGGGTTCTCCATCGTGTTCACCCCGATCCGGCGGAACAGGTCCATGTGGTCGGGGTTGTGGACGACGGACACGATGTGGGGGATCTCGAGTTCGCTGCCGAGCAGACAGACCATGATGTTCGTGGCGTCCTGGTCCGTCGTCGAGATGAGGGCGTCGGCGCGGTCGGCCCCGGCGTCGATGAGCGTGTCCCTCACCGTCGCGTCGTCGTTGAGGACGAGGCAGTCGTACTCCGCGGCCGCCCGTTCGGCCTTCCGCTCGTCGCGTTCGATGACGACGACCTCGTTGCCGCCGGCGGTGGCGATCTCGATGAGAGGCTCGCCGATGTTGCCGGCGCCGACGATGACGATGTACATCTCACCGGAGGTGTGACCGGCGGGGTCAAAACGTTTTCAATCCGTGCCCTGGGCGCGCGTATCGTTCACGAGGCGCGGGTCCGAGCGCGGAATTCGAACGGCGCGTCCGAGCGCGGGATCCGGGCGCGAACCCCGAACGCGGAGCCCGAGCGCGGCGTCGAGACTACGATTCCGCGGCGCTCGCCGCCCGGACGATCTCCGCCTCGCCGAACTTGGACCCGACGAGCTGGAGGCCGACAGGGAGGCCGTCAGCCTCGCCCGCCGGGACGGAGATCGCGGGGAGGTTCGCGAGGTTCACGGGGACGGTGTTCGCGTCGATGAGGTACAGCTGCAGCGGGTCCGAGAGGCTCTCGCCGAGCTTCGGCGGGAGGACGGGCATCGTTGGCGAGGCGAGCACGTCGGCCTCCGAGAGCGCCTCGTCGAAGTCCCGCTTGATCCACGCGCGGGCGTCCTGGGCCTTCTTGTAGTACTTCTCGTGGTACCCCGCCGAGAGCGCGTAGGTGCCGAGCAGGACGCGCCGCTTGACCTCGGGGCCGAACCCCGCCTCGCGCGACCGCGCGAACGAGTCGTTCCAGTTGCCCTCGAAGCCGCCGGAGACGCCGGAGGACTCGCTCCGCCCGTCCTCCGAGCCACCGCTCGCGCTGCTCGCGGAGACGCCGTACCGGACGCCGTCGTACCGCGCGAGGTTCGACGACGCCTCCGACATCGCGATGACGTAGTACGCCTGCACCGCGTGTTCGAGCGAGTCGAGGCTCACCTCGCGGACGGTCGCGCCCTCCGATTCGAGGTCGGCCACGGCGTCCTCGAACACCTCGACGACGCGGTCGTCCGCCCCCTCGACGAGATCCGTGACCACGCCGACCGTCAGCCCGTCCACGTCGCCGTCGGCCGCGGCCGCGTAGTTCGAGTCGGCCCCCTCCTCGCGCGTCGTCGAGTCGCTGTCGTCGGGACCGGCGATGACGTCGAGCAGTTCGGCGGCCTCCCGCACGGTCGGGGCGAGCGGGCCGATCTGTTCGAGGCTGTTCGCGTAGGCGACCAGGCCGTACCGCGAGACGAGGCCGTAGGTGGGTTTGATACCGACGACCCCGCAGAAGGCGGCGGGGTTGCGAACCGAGCCGCCGGTGTCGGTGCCGAGCGCGAGATCCGCGTCGCCGGCCGCGACGGCCGCGGCGCTCCCGCCGGACGAACCGCCGGGGACGCGCGAGTGGTCGACCGGGTTCTTCGTGGGGCCGTAGGCGGACGTCTCGGTGGTGCCGCCCATCCCGAACTCGTCCATGTTGGTCTTGCCGACGATGGTCGCGCCGGACTCCTTGAGCCGCGTCACGACGGTCGCGTCGTACGGCGGCACGTACTCCTCGAGCATCGCCGATCCGCAGGTCGTCCGCAGCCCCTCGGTGCTGATGTTGTCCTTCACGGCGATCGTCTTCCCCGAGAGCGGACCGTCGGCGTCGCTCTCGACCGTCTCTTCGGTGATGAACGCGTTCAGCTCCGCCATGTCAGGACACCCGCGGCCCCTTGAAGTACCCGTCCTCCGTCTCCGGCGCGTTCGCGAGCGCCTCTTCCTGAGAGAGGCACTCGCGGACCTCGTCGGGGCGCATGACGTTCACGAGGTCCGCCTCCTGTTCGACCTCGGGCACCTCGTCCAGCGCGTCGAAGTACGCGAGGATGTCGGCGAACTGCGACGCGAACGCCTCGACTTCCTCCCTGTCGAGGTCGATCCGCGCGAGTTCGGCGACGTGCCGCACCTCATCGGCGTCTACGGGCGAATCACTCATACTTCGAGCGTACTCCGGGCCGGGAGTAAGGGTTTCGGTGCGACGTCGGGCGACTCGCTTGTCGCCCGACCCCCCGACGCCGTCACCGCCCCGGAGTTCTCGCGCCGAAGACCGGCGAGCGCTGCCGGAGGAAATCCCCGTTTTCGGCCGAGAGAGCCGTTCGAACGGGCACCAGACTTAAGTCCGTGGGGCCGGTATTCAGATTCGCATAGGCCCGTTAGAGACCCTTCTCTCCCCCCACCAAAAAAATGACAGAGAGCGTCCGAAGTTACACGAGCGAGAGCGAACGCACGCACACGCGAAAAGAGGGTCGCGCGGAGGAGAAGGCCGAGTCAGGCGCAGAAGAGACCGAATCGGAGGAGCGCGAACTCCGCTGTCCGGAGTGCGGCGGGGCACTCGCGACGGACACGGAGCACGGCGAGACGATCTGCCAGGACTGCGGACTCGTCGTCGAGGAGGATTCGGTCGACCGCGGTCCCGAGTGGCGCGCGTTCGACGCCGCCGAGAAGGACGAAAAGTCCCGGGTCGGCGCGCCCACGACGAACATGATGCACGACAAGGGGCTGTCGACCAACATCGGCTGGCAGGACAGAGACGCCTACGGCAAGGCGCTCAACTCGCGGCAGCGCCAGAAGATGCAGCGACTGCGCACGTGGAACGAGCGGTTCCGCACGCGCGACTCCAAGGAGCGCAACCTCAAGCAGGCGCTCGGCGAGATCGACCGCATGGCCTCCGCGCTCGGCCTCCCCGACAACGTCCGCGAGACCGCCTCGGTGATCTACCGCCGCGCGCTGAGCGAGGACCTCCTCCCGGGTCGGTCGATCGAGGGCGTCGCCACCGCGTCGCTGTACGCGGCGGCCCGGCAGGCGGGCGCTCCCCGTAGCCTCGACGAGATCACCAGCGTCTCCCGCGTCGAGAAGGACGAGATCGCCCGGACGTACCGCTACATCGTCCGTGAACTCGGCCTGGAGATCCAGCCGGCGGACCCCGAGCAGTACGTCCCGCGGTTCGCCTCGTCGCTCGATCTCTCGGACGAGGCCGAGCGGCGGGCGCGGCAGCTGCTGAAGACGGCGAAGGAGGCGGGAATCCACAGCGGGAAGAGCCCGGTGGGACTGGCGGCGGCCGCGGTGTACGCGGCGTCGCTGCTCACCAACGAGAAGGTGACCCAGAGCGAGGTCTCCGACGTCGCCAACATCAGCGAGGTCACCATCCGCAACCGGTACCACGAACTGCTCGAAGCGGAAGAGCGGGTGCAGCTTCCGTAGCGCCCGTTCACCGCCGCTCTCGCTCCGTCTTTCGCCCTTCGTGGGCGCTCTCGCCTCGCGTTTGCGACGAGTTTTTTCCACCCGACGTCGAAGCGACGCGACCGACCCGGTCGGAAGTCGGAACGTCGAAGCCGCGGCGCCGTAACCAGCCGGGCATGGAGACGACGCGCCACTTCACGGCGACCGCGTACATCGTACACGACAGTGCGACGGCCCTCCACGAACACCGGCGCCTCGGCATCCGCCTGCCGCCGGGCGGGCACGTCGACCGCGACGAACTGCCGCACGAGGCCGCGCTCCGCGAAGCCCGCGAGGAGACTGGGCTGGAGCCGACGCTGCTCGTCGATCAGCCCGAGATCAGTTCGCCGACCGCGCGGACGATCCCGCGGCCGCGGCACCTGCTGCTCGAAGACGTCAACGTCTACGGCGACGAAGTCGGCCACCAGCACGTCGACCACATCTTCTACGCGACCGTCGATGACCGGCGGATCGCCCCGGACGACGGCGAGGAGGGCCCGGAGGCGTGGGACTGGTACACCGCCGGAGACCTCCGAGACGCCGATCTCGATCCGGACGTTGCCGAACTGGGGATCGAAGCGATCCGCGTCGCCGCGCAACGCGAGTAGGCGGCCGCGGACGGCAGCGCGTCCGATACGGCCGTCGATCGTTCCGGACCGAGGTCGCGAACGGGACGCCGCGGAGCAAGTGGCGCAACGACGGCCTGCCACCGACCGACGACCATATTTCGCGAAATATTTCTAGATAGATATCCGGATGACCAATCTACTGCGCGCAGGTCACGGTCGACCCCCGTCGCTTCGGAGGTGAAACGGGACGAAACCAGCGGTGCGCCGGAAGTTCATATACGAAAGCGCGACCAGTATCGCCATGAGCTGACGAGTCGCCGCGAAACGGCCCGCGAGAGCACGACGAACCGTTTCGCGGCCCAGCTCCCGTCGTCTGTTCGCCAACACCCGCACGCGTCGCCCGCTCGCCTCAAACGCCGTCCGTCTCGATCAGCGAGCGGACGTACCGGCCGACGTGATCGTCCATCCGGCGCTTGAACCCCGCTCGCCGCGCCAACCGGTCCAGTTCCCGCGAGACGAGGCTCCCGTACTGGACCGCCTTCTTGTCCGCCGTCGCGACCGACTCCGGAATCAACCCCTCGCCCGCCCGCCGAAGCGCGACCTTCCGTTCTCCCTCCGAGACGAGAAGCGGTCCCGGAAGAGAGAGCGCCGCTTCGACGACTCGATCGTGCAGGAGCGGCGCGACCGGCTCCGCGCCCGCCGCGCGCAGCGCCAGCACGTCGCGTTCCAGTTGGTTCGGGAGCGTCGCGATCACCTCCCGCGTCGCGCCCCGGACCGTCTCCGCCTCGACGCGGTGATCGTCCGGGGCGTTCGCGACCTTCGCGTAGCCGCCGAACAGCTCGTCGGCCCCCTGGCCGACGGCCACCCGATCGAAACCGTCGGCGACCGCCCGCTCCGCGACGAGATAGAGGGGAAGAGCGATCCCCACGTCCATCGCGTTCGTCCGCCCCGTCGCCCGGACGACCGCCGGGATCGCGCGTTCGAGATCCGCGTGGGCGAGTTCGACGACCCGCAGGTCGCGTCCCATCGCCTCGGCGGCGGCCCTGGCGGCCGCCACGTCGTGCGCGTCGGGAAATCCGGCGACGTAACACGGCGCGTCGGGGGCGCCCGCGGCGACGAGCGCCGAGTCGACGCCGCCGGAGAACGCGACGGCGAGGCCGTTCGGGTCGAGTTCTCGGACGCTCGTTCGAACGGCGGCGCGAACGGCGTCGAGCGCGTCGGCCGCCGAGGCGGCCGGCGGATTCAGGAGCGTCCAGACGCGCTCGTCGCCGCACCGACCCCGGACGACTCCGGCGGGGACGCGGACGGGGTCGTCGAGATCCGCCGGATCGAAGCTCCAGGCGAATCGGTCGTCCGCCTCCGAGAACAGGGGTTGGCGACCGAGCACGTCCCTGACGAGCCGGCCGTCCACCTCGCCCGCGAACCCCGCCGACCCCGGGAGGGGATCCCGATCGTCGATCGCCTCGCGGACGAGAGCGGGGGACGCACCACGGAGGGTGCGTGCGTCGCGGGACACGGTCAGAGAAAGTCGGCGAACCCGCGCCTGAGGCGTCGCTTCGCCCCGCCGGCGGCCTGCCGGAAGCTGATGTGCCACGGCGTTCGGGAGCCGACGACGCTCGTGCGCCCGGCGGCTATCGCGTCGAGGACGGCGTCGAGTGACCGCTCGTCAGCGACGACCTCGGTCACCGCCTGACCGACCATTTCGCTGATGTGGGCGTCGCTGCCGGCGGTCATCGGCAGCCCCCGGGCCGCGGCGAACCGTTCGGCCCGCCGATTCGCCCGCCCGGTCAGGAGCCGCGAGTTGTACACCTCGATCGCGTCGGCGCTCGCGAGTTGCTCGCGCGAGACGTGCGGCGCGACGCCGTGGCGGGACGTCTGAAAGGGGTGAGGGACGACCGCGATGCCCCCCTGTCCCCGGATACGGTCGAGCGTTTCGTCGAACGACAGCCCCGCGGGGATCAGCTCCTCGACGCCGAGCGCGAGGACGTGACCGGCGGCGCTCGTGATCTCCGTGCCCGGCACGCCGACGAGTCCGTACTCCGGCGCGAGGTCCGCCGCTTCGAGGCTCGCGTCGATCTCGTCGTGGTCGGTGATCGCGATGGCGTCGAGGCCGACGGCCGCCGCCTGCTCCAGGAGCAGTTCGACCGGATCCCGTCCGTCGTACGACAGCGCCGAATGCGCGTGCAGCTCGACCGATAGCACGGCTGGTGGTTGTCCGGAATCCTAAAAAAGCCACTCGATCCGTTCCGAGTCGCCGGCGCGTTCGAGTGGATGCCGTTCGCTTCGGCCGCTATTCGCCCGTCACCAGGCTGGGGAGGATGATGAGCGCCGTGAGAGCGACGGCGACGACGACGCCGACGCCGTAGAGGACGATCGGTTCCCCGACGCCGCTGTGCTGTAGCTCCGCGATGAACTCCGGCGCGATCACTGCCAGTCCGCCGACGGCGAGCAGAACGCCGATGATCCCCCAGATGTGTGCTTCGTCCATCGATCGAGAGTGAGACGACCGGCGTCTATAGAATTACCGGAACGGAAGAATTGCTCCCCGTCTCGAATACACGTTCGTGCACATGGAAAGACATTAGATCCGCCCATCTGAACAAGAGAATGGATGAGCCTCCCCGACGCGGACCACGATCTCGTCGCCGCGGAACTCGGGCGGGAGCCGACGCCCGCCGAAACCGCGCTGTTCGAGAACCTCTGGAGCGAACACTGCGCGTACCGATCGTCCCGACCGCTTCTGTCCGCATTCGACTCCGACGGCGAGCAGGTCGTCGTCGGTCCGGGCGACGACGCGGCGGTCGTTGCGCTTCCGGCGATCGACGGCGATCGTGAGAGCGACGGCGCGCGCGCGTCCGACGAGACATACGTCACCCTGGGCATCGAGAGCCACAACCACCCCTCGTACGTCGACCCGTTCGACGGGGCCGCCACGGGCGTCGGCGGCATCGTCCGCGACACGCTGTCGATGGGCGCGTACCCGATCGCCCTCGCCGACTCGCTGTACTTCGGACCGTTCGACCGCGAGCACTCCCGCTACCTCTTCGAGGGCGTGGTCGAGGGGATCAGCCACTACGGCAACTGCATCGGCGTCCCCACGGTCGCCGGCAGCGTCGACTTCCACGAGGGCTACGCGGGCAACCCGCTCGTGAACGTCGCCTGCGTCGGCCTCGTCACGGCGGATCGGCTCGTCACCGCCGAGGCGCAGGGGGCCGGAAACAAACTGGTGCTCGTCGGCAACGCGACCGGGCGCGACGGCCTCGGCGGCGCGAGCTTCGCCAGCGAGGACCTCGCCGAGGACGCCGAAACCGAGGACCGCCCGGCCGTGCAGGTCGGCGACCCCTACGCCGAAAAGCTGCTCATCGAGGCCAACGAGGCCCTGCTCGACGAGGGGCTGATCCTCGCGGCGCGCGACCTCGGGGCGGCGGGCCTCGGCGGCGCGTCGAGCGAACTGGTGGCCAAAGGCGGCCTCGGAGCGCGGATCGAACTGGATCGCGTCCACCAGCGCGAGCCGAACATGAACGCGGTGGAGATCCTGCTCGCCGAGTCCCAGGAGCGGATGTGCTACGAGGTTCGGCCGGGGGACGTCGATCGCGTCGCGGAGATCGCGGAGCGCTTCGACCTCGGCTGTTCGGTCGTCGGCGAGGTGACCGAGGGGAACTACGTCTGCACTTTCGACGGCGAGACGGTCGTCGACGTGCCCCCGGAGTTCCTCGCCGACGGCGCGCCGACGAACGACCTCGACGCCGTCGAACCGGGGCGGCCGGACCGCGATCTGCCGGACGTCGACCTCGCGGAGGCGTTCGAGGCGGTCGTCGGCAGCCCGAACGCCGCGAGCAAGCGCTGGGTCTACCGGCAGTACGACCACGAGGTCGGCCTGCGGACCGCCGTCCCGCCGGGCGACGACGCGGCCGTGATGGCAGTCAGGGAGGCGGGCGGCGAGGGTCGCGGAAGTGGGATCGGACTCGCCATCACCTCGGGCTCGAACCCCGACTGGACGAGCGCCGATCCGTACGAGGGCGCGCGGGCCGTCGCGCTGGAGAACGCGACGAACCTCGCGGCCAAGGGCGCGACCCCCCTCGCCGCGGTCGACTGCCTCAACGGCGGCAACCCCGAGAAGCCGGAGGTGTACGGCGCGTTCGAGGCGATCGTCGACGGCCTGGCGGACATGTGCCGGAGCCTGGAGACGCCCGTCGTCGGCGGGAACGTGTCGCTGTACAACGACTCCGCGTCCGGTCCGATCCCGCCGACGCCGACGCTCGCGATGGTCGGAACGAAAGCGGGGTACGACGCGCCGCCGGCGGCGCTGTCGGGCGAGGGGACGCTGCTCCTCGTGGGCGGTGCGGGCGGCGCGCTCGGCGGCTCCGAGTACCTCGCGCAGGTGGGCGGCAGCGATCGGTTCCCGACGTTGCCGGAGAACCCGGGCGAGGTCGTCGCCGCGCTGGCGGACGCGGCGAACCAGGACGCGACGCTCGCGGTCCACGACGTGAGCCGCGGGGGCCTGGCGGTGACGCTGGCCGAGATGGTGACTGAGGCCGCCGGCGCGACTGTCGAGACCGAGGACGCCGTCGCGCTGTTCGACGAGACGCCGGGCCGGGCGGTGATCGAGACGACAGATCCCGACGCGGTTCGCGAGCGCTTCGACGGGATCGCGCCGGTCGTCGCGCTCGGGGAGGCGACGGCGACCGGGACGCTGACGATCGACGTGGCGGGGGAAACGCTCTCGTACGACGCCGAAGCCGTCGCCGACCTGCGGAGCGTCATCTCCCGGGAACTGGAGTAGGCGCCCGTCGTCGCCGCGGCTCCTCGGCGGAGCGAACGACCGGCGTCCCGGACGGAGCGACACGTTTTTAGGGGCTCCTAAAAAATCGGTGCTAACCGATGGCCGCAGACACGTGCGTAATCGTCCCCACGATCCGCGAATTCGACTGCATGCGGGCGTACTTCGAGAACGCCCGCGAGCACGGGTTCGACCTCGACCGGCTCCATGTCCTGCTCGTCACGGAGGACTTCTGCGAGGCGGACGAGATGCGCGCGATGCTCCGCGAGGAGGGCGTCTCGGGCGACGTGTTCGACGGGACCCGCAGGCGGGAGTGGTTCGCCGACCACGGGGTCGAAGAGTACGCCCACCTGATCCCGGCGGCGAGCCACGCCGAGACGAGCTTCGGCCTCCTCTACATGTGGGCGGACGAGCGGTTCGACTACGGGTTTTTCATCGACGACGACACGCTGCCGCACCCGGACTTCGACTTCTTCGGGACGCACTTCGAGAACCTCGCCCACGAGGGGCCGATCGAGTCGGTTCGATCCGACGAGCGGTGGGTCAACGTGCTCTACCAGAACGCGGACGAACACGGGCTGTACCCCCGCGGCTACCCGTACTCGGCGATGGACGAGGCGGTCGAGACGGCGACGACGGTCGTCGACGACGTCATCGCCTCCCAGGGGCTGTGGACGAACGTGCCGGATCTCGACGCCGTGCGCATCCTGACGGACGGCGACCTTCGGGGGCAGGCGCGGACGCGGACCGCCGCGGACGACTACGCCGGGAACTTCGTCGCCGAGCGGGGGCACTACCTCACGGTTTGTTCGATGAACCTGGCCTTCAAGCGCGAAGTGATCCCCGCGTTTTACCAGCTTCCGATGGACGACAACGAGTGGAGCGTCGGCCGGTTCGACGACATCTGGAGCGGCGTGTTCCTCAAGCGCGCGGCGGACCTCCTGGGCAAGGACATCGTGAACGGCTACCCGCTCTGTGAGCACAACAAGGCCCCGCGGTCCACCTTCGACGACCTGAACAACGAGGTGCCGGGGCTCGAACTGAACGAGCACCTCTGGGAGGTCGTAGACGGCGTCGGGGACGGGGCCGATTCGTACGCCGAGGCGTTCGGCGCGATGGCCGACGCCCTCGCCGAGGGCGACTGGTCGGCGTACGGCAACGGCGCGTTCTTCAACTACGTCGGCGAACACATGCGGGACTGGCTCGACTGCCTCGACCGCCTCGCGACCGCGCGGACGCCGCCCGTGACGGCCGACGACTGAACCGCGCTCCGCCGATTCCGTCCGGCCGGTCGGTCGTCCGAATCGGTAGCTATATACTGTTTAGGCAAGCCTAAAAGGTTATATGACGACGGACGAGTCTTCGCGTCGCAGGGTCACCCGACGGCGGCTTCTCGGGGCGGGTGCGACCGTCGGAGCCGCGGCGCTCGCCGGCTGTAACGGACTTCTCGGACAGACGCAGGACGAACAGAAAGCGCCGGGCGGCCGGAAGGCGGTCGGCCAGATCGGTTCCGGCCGGTCCCCGTTCGGCGACCGGGAGATCACCGGCGGCACGTCGATGGCGGACATGCCGAACATGAGCGGCGAGCTCACCGTTTACTCGGCCCGCGGCGAGGCGCTCGTCGGCGAACTGATCGCGTTCATTCAGGACCTCTACGCCGATCTCACGATCAAGGTCCGGTACAACTCCGCCGCGGAGCTCGTCAACCAGATCGAGACGGAGGGCGACAACAGCCCCGCGGACGTGTTCTTCACCGTCGACGCGGGTTCGATGGGGGAACTGAAGAACGACGGACGGACGGTGAGTCTCCCGAAGAACGTGCTCGGACTCGTCCGCGAGGAGTTCCGCGACCCCGACGGCCAGTGGATCGGGACGTCGGGACGGGCGCGGACGATCCCCTACAACACGAAGCAGTTCTCGAAGTCCGACGTCCCGACCGACATCATGGCGTTCCCCGACGCGAACGAGTTCGCGGACAACGTCGGGTGGGCGCCGACGTACAGCTCCTTCCAGTCGTTCGTCACGGCGATGCGCGTGCTCGAAGGCGACGCGAAAACGAAGCGGTGGCTCCGCGGGATGATGGACCTCGGCGTCCGGGAGTACGGCGACGAGTTCCTCGTCTCGCAGGCGGTCGCAGACGGCGAGATCGGCGCCGGGTTCGCGAACCACTACTACATCCAGCGGGTGCTGGCGGGCCGCGGCGGCGAGGCGCCGATCGACACGGCGTTCACGGAGGGCGACGCGGGGGCGATCTTCAACGTCGCCGGCGCCTGCGTGCTGAAGACCGCGGAGAACCGAACGCTGGCGTCGAACTTCGTCCGCCACCTCCTCTCGGCCGAGGCGCAGGACTACTTCGCCCGCGAGACGTTCGAGTACCCGCTCATCCCCGGCGTCGAGCCGATCGGAGACCTCCCGACCATCGACGAACTCAACCCGCCGAAGGGGCTCGACCTCACCCAGCTGTCGGACTTCGAGGGGACGATCGAGCTGATGCGGGAGGTCGGCGTGCTGTGAGCGGGACCGGACGATGACGCCCGAGCGAGAGACGGCGACCGCTCGAAACGCCCGAGGTGGCGGGGAGGCGGCGTTCCCGCTCACGGTGGCGAGCGCCGCCGTCGCCGCCGCCGTGCTACTCCCGCTCGTGTGGCTCGTCCGGACGGCCGTCGCCGTCGGGCCGGCCGAGGCGGTCGCGCTTCTCACCCGCCCCGCGACGGTCGAAGTGTTCGCGAACAGCGCGGCGCTCGTCGCGGCGGTCACGGGCGCGTCGATACTGCTCGGCGTGCCGCTCGCGTACCTCACCGTCCGAACCGACCTCCCCCTCCGGCGCTTCTGGACTGTCGCGGTGTCGCTGCCGCTCGTCGTCCCGAGCTACATCGGCGCGTTCGCCTTCGTCTCCGCGTTCGGCCCGAGAGGGGCGTTCCAGCGGGCGCTCGCGCCGCTCGGCGTCGAATCGCTCCCGCGCATCTACGGCTTCGGCGGCGCGACCCTCGTGCTCACGCTGTACACGTACCCGTACGTGTACATCACGACCCGCGCCGCGCTCAAGTCGCTCGACACCCGGCTGGTCGACGCCGCGCGGACGCTGCGGCACACGCGGTGGGAGGCGTTCAGGCGCGTGACCGTCCCGCAGATCCGGCCGGCGGTCGCCGCAGGCTCGCTGCTCGTCGCGCTGTACGCGCTCTCGGACTTCGGTACGCCCGCGATCATGCGCTTCGACGCCTTCACGCGGGTCATCTACGTCGAGTTCACCACTTTCGGCCGCGACCTCGCGGCGCTGCTGTCGCTCCAGCTCGTCGCCGTCACGCTGGCGATCCTCGCGCTCGAATCGCGCATCCGCGGGGACGGGCCGCTGTACGTCGAATCCGGCGGACGCTACGGCGACGTGGTCCGGCTCGGCCGGTGGACCGCCCCGGCGCTGCTCTTCTGTGCGATCGTCCCGGCGCTGGCGCTCGCCGTGCCGCTCGGCATCCTCGGGACGTGGCTCCTCCGGGGGACGAGCGGCGTCGGCGGCGCGACGCTCGGGTTCGAGCTCGCGCACGTCTTCAACTCGGTCGGCGTCTCCGCGGCGGCGGCCCTCGTGGCCACCGCCGCCGGCCTCCCCGTCGCCTACCTGGCGGCGCGGTCCCGTTCGCGCCTCGCGCAGGCGTTCGAGCGGGCGACCTACGTCGGCTACGCGGTCCCGGGGGTGGTGATCGGCCTCGCGCTCGTCTACCTCGGCACGTCGTACGCCGCGCCGCTGTACCAGACGCTGTACCTCCTGGTGTTCGCGTACGTGGTGCGCTTTCTCCCGCAGGCGGTCGGGTCGATGCGGGCGTCCTTCCTCCGGGTCAACCCCGCGCTGCCCGAGGCCGCGCGGACGCTCGGGCGCACGCCCGCCGGCGCGTTCCGGGCGGTGACGCTGCCGCTCGTCGCGCCAGGGCTGCTCGGCGGCGCGGCGCTCGTGTTCCTGACGACGATGAAGGAGCTGCCCGCGACGCTGCTCCTCGCGCCGACGGGGTTCGACACGCTCGTCACGCGTATCTGGGCGGCCTACGGCGAGGGGTACTTCGGCTACGCGGCGGTGCCGGCGCTCATCCTGCTCGGCGTGTCGGCGCTGTCGATGCTCGTCATCATCTCCCAGGAGGGATACGAT
The DNA here is from genome assembly GCF_002844195.1 of Halegenticoccus soli. GTDB lineage: Archaea > Halobacteriota > Halobacteria > Halobacteriales > Haloferacaceae > Halegenticoccus > Halegenticoccus soli. The sequence continues at coordinate 421,524 of NZ_PEND01000004.1, read as the reverse complement.
GTCAAATAGCACGCTACGGACGGAAGACGCCGCGGACGCGCCGGGCGGCGACGCCCGCGAGAGCGAGACGGTGCTCGAACTCGCCGGCGTGTCGAAGCGGTACGGCGCGGAAACGGTCATAAGCGACCTCTCGCTCTCGGTTCAGAGGGGAGAGATTCTGACGCTCCTCGGTCCCTCGGGGTGCGGGAAGACGACGACGCTCCGGCTGATCGCGGGGCTCGAACGCCCCGACGGCGGCGAGGTCCGGTTGGACGGCGAGGTCGTCTCCGGCGCGGAGGCATTCGTCCCGCCCGAGAAGCGGGGAATCGGCGTCGTCTTCCAGGAGTTCGCGCTGTTTCCCCACCTGACCGCCCGAGAGAACGTCGCCTTCGGGCTGAAGGGCCGGGACGCCGCCGACCGCGAGCGCCGCGTCGACGAACTGCTCGACCTCGTGAACCTCGAAACGCGGGGCGAACGCTACCCGAGCGAACTCTCGGGCGGCCAGCAGCAGCGCGTGGCGCTCGCCCGCTCGCTCGCGCCCGAACCGGAGATCCTGCTGCTCGACGAGCCCTTCTCCAACCTCGACGTCGACCTCCGGGTCGAGATGCGCGAGGAGGTCCGCCGAATCATAAAGCGAGCGGGCGTGACGGCCGTCTCCGTCACGCACGACCAGGAGGAGGCCATGTCGATCAGCGACCGCGTCGCCGTGGTCAACGACGGGCGGATCGAACAGATCGGCCGACCGGAACGGGTGTTCCAGCACCCCGAGTCGCGCTTCGTCGCCGGCTTCCTCGGCCACGCGAGCTTCCTCTCGGGGACGGTCGGCGCTGACGCGGTCGACACCGGCATCGGCGCGATCGACCGCGAGCGAATCCACGGTCTCGCGCCCGAGTACGAGGGGTCCGCGGTCGAGGTGCTCGTCCGCCCCGACGACGTACGGGCGGTCCCGACGGAGGCGGCCGGCCACGGAACCGTCGCCTCGCGGCGCTACCTCGGGCCGACCGTCCTGTACGAGGTCGAACTCGACACGGGCGAGCGGATCGGCTGCATGCACAACCACGACGACCGGATCGCCGTCGACGAGCGCGTGCGAGTGGGGCTCGAAGCCGACCACGAGCTCTCGTGGTTCCCCCGGGGCTCCGAACGCGCCGGCACCGTCGACGGCTGATGCGACGCGTGCGTCGAGCCGCGCGTCGGTTGACACGTCGCGTGCGCCGGGCCGCGCGTCAACTGGCGCGCCGAGTCGCGCTCGCCGCGCGCCGGCGCGCGGCCGAGGCGGTCCGCGCCGGGAACCGGGAGCGGCTCCTCGCCGCGGCGGCCGCGCTCGCGACCGGCGCGCTCGTGTACGTCCTCGCCGTCGATCTCTTCCCGTATCACTCGGTCAACGACGACGAGGCCGTCTACCTCAACCAGGCCGCCATGCTGCTCGACGGGCGGCTGTTCCTCTCCCCCGGCGATCTCGGAGACGCGGTCCGGCCGTGGTTCTTCGTCGCCGACGCGGACCCCTCCGGCGGGCTGCGGCTGTACCCCAAGTACACGCCCGTCGCGGCCGCCGTCTTCGCGCTCGGGAGGGCGCTCGCCGGCGACTACAGGGTCGCGCTCGGCCTCGTCGCGGCGGGCAACGCGGCCCTCGCGTACGCGCTAACCGCGACGGCGTTCGACCGCCGGACGGGGGTCGTCGCCGTCGTCGCGCTCGCCGGGTCGCCGCTGTTTCTCATGACGTCGTCGGTGTTTCTCGCGTACGCGCCGACGACGCTGTTCAACCTGGCGTTCGCCGTCTGCTACGTCCGGGCCGCCCGAACGGGGCGCGTCGGCGACGCGGCGCTCGCCGGGACGGCGATCGGCGTCGCGTTCTTCTCGCGACCCTACACCGCGCTCCTGTTCGCGCTCCCGTTCGCGGCGCACGCGGCGGCGACGCTCGCGGCGGCGCGGCGAATCGGCGACCTCCGCCCGGCGCTCCGCCGGTACGCGGCCATCGCCGGCCCGGGGTTCGCGTTCGTCGGCGTGACGCTCGGCTACAACGCGCTCGTGACCGGCGATCCCTTCCTGTTCCCCTACGAGGCGTTCGCCCCGAACGACGGGCTGGGGCTCGGACGGCGGGAGATCCTCGGGTACGAGGTGGACTACACGGCCGGGCTGGCGCTCGCGACGACCGTCAGCGTCGTCGAGGTGCTGCTCTCGGAGTGGACCGTCGCCGCCCCGATCGGCACCCTCCTCGCGGCGCTCGGCGTCGGCGGACTGCTCTCCGATCTCCGCGGCGGCCTCCCGCGCCCGTCGCCGACCGGCATGACGGGCGACGAGGTGGCGCTCGCGCTAGCGGGCCTCTTCGTCTCCGTCGTCGTCGGCAACTTCTTCTTCTGGGGGACGCACAACGGCCTCCTGAACGGGCTTTTCGACCTTCTCGGGCCGTTTTACCACTTCGACCTCGTCGTCCCGCTGTCGGCGTTCGCCGCCGCCGGGGCGGTGACGCTCGTGCGGGGCCTGCGCGCCGCCGCGGGCCGTCACCTCTCCCCGTCGGCCGCGCGGGCCGCGGTGCTCGTCGCGCTCCTCGTCGCCGCGCCGGTCGTCGCCGTCGCCGAGGAGCGGGCGCTGGACGATCCGGCGTCGGAAAACCGCCTCCGAACCGAGAACTTCGCGAGGGCGTACGAGCCCGTCGAGCGGACCGAGTTCGACCGCGCGCTCGTGTTCGTCCCGACACCGTACGGGAACTGGAGCGCGCACCCGTTCCAGCACCTCCGCAACGACCCCGGGTTCGACGGCCCGGTGATATACGCCCAGGACCGCGGGCCGGAGCGCGACGTGAAGACGGTCGACGCCGTCGGGGACCGCGCGCTCTACCGGTACGCCTACCGGGGCGAGTGGACGGGCGCGGTCGAGCCGGTCGAGCCGGTACTGCGGCGCCTGACGGTGCTCCGGGGCGAGCGCGTCGAGGCGACCACGACCGTCGGCGCGCCCGCGGGATCGCGGACCGCCTCGGTCCGGATCGAGACGGCGGCGGGCTACGCGCGCTACCGGGTCGACGACGTCGGCGACGCGATGACGGTCGACTGGACGGTCGGCCCGGGGGGCGCGCGGGTCACGAACCGCGCGTTCGCCGCGGGGGACGGGCTCGCCGGCGACGGCGGCCCGGCCGAGAACGACGAACCGCCCTCGCCCCCGGTCGCGGTGCCGGACGGCGCGAGCGAGATCGATCTCGCCGTGACGTTCGTCGACGGTGCCGGGGGGACGGTGACCTACCGGCAGGAGCTCACCGTCGACGTCCGCGACGATCGCGTCCGGGCGATCTGGCCGCCGGAAACCCGCGTCTGCGCGCTGACGACCGACTGCGGCACGGAGGGGACGTACGTCGGCCCCGGGGGCGACTACGTCGACGGCGTCTCCGTCGAGACCTCCGCCCGGGCCGACGGCGGATCGGCGTCGGGGTGACGGATTCGTCGAGAGTCCGGCGGAGAGCGCGCGGATCCCAACGCCCCCGAACCGTCGGAACATGGCAACTCATAAGTTTAGGCTCGCCTAATCCGGCTCCGATGGAGCTGACGCGACGCGACGCGCTGGCCGCGCTCGCGGCCGGCGGGGTGGTGCTCGGCGGCGGAGCGGCGCTCACCTGGGAGGAACTCCGCGCGGAGGAGGGCGGGAACCGCGACGGTGCCGCCCTCGACGACCGGGAGGTCGAGACGCTCGCCGCCGTCGCGACCGCCCTCTACCCCTCCGAAGCGACGGGCGTCCCGGCGTTCGTCGAGACGTACGTCGTCGGCCGGATCCGCGACCGCCGGGCGTACGCCGAAGGGGTGAAGAGCGCCCTCTCGACGCTCGATTCGTACGCGGAGAGCTGGTACGGCGGGCGGTACGCCGCGCTCGACGGCGGCGCGAGGGACGGCCTGCTCCGCGAGGTCGGCGTCGCCACCGCCGAGCCGAACCCGGACGGGCTCGACCCCGAGCGCCTGCGGTACTACCTCGTGAACGAACTCCTCTACGCCTTCTACGCGTCGCCCGCCGGCGGGAGGCTCGTCGGCATCGAGAACCCGCAGGGGTACCCGGGCGGAACCGAGAGCTACAGGCGGGGACCCGAGAGATGAATCCGGGAGCGGATCGGAGGCCGTCGGACCGCGTCGACGTGTGCGTCGTCGGTTCCGGCCCCGCGGGGGCGCTGATCGCGGCCGCGCTCGCCGAACGCGGCCGGGACGTGGTGGTTCTGGAGGCCGGCCGCCGGTTCGACCCCGACGAGCGGCTCGAACAGATGGAGCGGAGCATCCGCCCGGGCGGCGGGGCCGTCTGGGAGATGGGCGGCGAGCGCGACGCGTTCACGTCGACCGGGGAGCGGCGCTACCCGCTGAACGCCGCCCGCGTGAAGGGCGTCGGCGGATCGACGCTCCACTGGCAGGGGATGGTGATGCGCCTGCACGAGTCGGATTTCGAACGCCGGAGCCGCGACGGCGTGGCGGACGACTGGCCCATCGGCTACCGCGACCTCCGGCCGTACTACGCGCGGGCCGAGGCCGAACTGGGCGTCGCCGGCGCGGACGACAACCCCTTCGCCCCGCCGCGCGAGGAGCCGTTTCCGATGCCCGGCTTCCGCCCCTCCTACGCCGACTCGCTGTTCGCGGAGGCGTGCGGGCGACTCGGCGTGGTCACGCACTCGGTGCCGAACGCGCGCAACTCGGAGCCGTACGACGGCAGGGGCGGCTGCGTCGGGTACGGCACCTGCAAGCCCGTCTGTCCGTCGGGGGCGAAGTACACCGCCGAGGTGCACGTCGCCAGGGCGGAGGAGGCGGGGGCGCGCGTCGTCGACCGGGCGCCGGTCCAGCGCCTCGAACACGACCGGGCCGGCGAGACGGTCGAGGCGGCCGTCTACGCGACGCCGGACGGCAGGACGTACAGACAGGAGGCGAGGCGGTTCGTCGTCGCCTGCGGCGGCGTCGAGACGCCTCGCCTGCTCCTCCTCTCGAAGTCGGAGAAGCACCCCGACGGGCTCGCCAATTCGAGCGGCCTGGTCGGCCGGTACTTCATGGACCACCTGTTCGCCGGGATGGGCGGCCGCCTGGACGAGCCGACGCGGCAGAACCACGTCGGGTTCATCACGAGCGAGTGCCACCAGTTCTACGACGATCCCGGGAGGGCGACCGCGGGCATCCCGGGCGCGGACGCCGACTTCGCCCCCCTCAAACTGGAGTTTCTGAACTACGCCGGCCCGTCGCCGGTCGAGATGGCGCTCTCCGCCGACGAGTGGGGCGACGACCTGCTCGCGTCGCTCCGCGAGGCGTACGGCAACGAGATCGGGATGGGCGCGCTCGTCGGCCAGCTCCCGCGGGCAGAAAACAGGATCACCCTCGACCCGTCCCGGACCGACGACCGCGGCAACCCGGTCCCGGCGATCCGCTGGCGCATCGACGGCCGGACGAGGCGCACCATCGAGCGCGCCAACGAGATCCAGCGGGCGATTCTGAACGAGCTGGGCGTCGAGATCACCTGGACGGTCGGCCCGGAGAACACGGGGCCGGCCTTCCACCACATGGGGACGACCCGGATGGGGACCGACCCCGAAGAGAGCGTCGTGGACCCCGAGCTCCGGACGCACGACCTGGACAACCTCTGGATCGCCTCCAGCAGCGTCTTCGTGACGGGCGGCGCGATGAACCCGACGCTGACGATCGCGGCGCTCGCGCTGCGGGCGGCCGAGCGCGTGGACGCGACGCTCTGAGCGGCGGAAACGGGACGGCGGCCGGCTATCGCTTCCGGGCGCGCTCTTCGAGACAGACCTTCGCGATCGACTTGGCGATGGCCGCGCCGCCGGAGATCGGGTCGAGCTTCGTCTCGCCCGCGCGCTCGCGGTAGTCGATGGGGAGCTCGCGGACGGCGTACCCCCGGGCGATCGGCCGGATGAGCAGCTCGGCCGACAGTCCCGTGTTCTCCGTCCACTCGATCCGCTCGATCACCTCGCGCCTGTAGGCGCGCATGCCGGTCGTCGTGTCGTGGACGCGCCGACCCGTCAGGACGCTGGCGAGCGCCGCGAACGCGCGGTTGCCGAGCCGGTTGAGCGCCGGCATCGCCTCCGCGCCGTAGTAGAGGCGGTCGCCGCTCACCACGTCGTAGCCGTCGTTGATCGCGTCGAGGAAGTCGGGGAGCCGGTCCATCGGATACGTGTCGTCGCAGTCGGTGGTGACGATCACGGGTCGACTCGCGTTCGAAAGCGCCGCGCGGACGGCCACGCCGTACCCCCTGGGGCGCTGGCGAACGACGCGCGCGCCGCGGCCCCGGGCGATCTCCGGCGTCCGGTCCGAGGATCCGTCGACGCAGACGACCTCGGCCCGGCCGTCCGTGGCCCGCTCGATATCGTCCAACACGGTCCCGATCGCCGCCTCCTCGTCGTAGGTTCCCATGACGACGCTCACGTCGTCGAAGGTGTATTCGGCGGGCGATTCGCGGTCGAGAGTGTGGCTCATTACCTCCCGGTATCCGAGCGGGAACTTGAATTTTTAGGTTGGCCGAAAACGGCGGGCGTCCGAACCGCGGATGCCGCGGCCGGGAGCGGCCGTCTCCCCCGAGGGCGAGCGGGGTTCCGTGTGCGAGTCGAACTCGCGTCGGAACGAACGAAACCCGCCCGGGGACGAACGGAACCTACGTCAGGGCGAGCGGGATACCGAACGTGATCGCGAGGCCGACGAGCAGCACGGCGAACCCGATTCCGACCTGGCGCATGGAGTACGGGCTCTGCGGCGCGGTCGACCGCGGGCCGGCCGTCGTGTCCTCGGCCTCCTGGTGTTCGAAGTCCGTCTCCGCCTCCTCGCGGCGTTCGCTCGGAACGCTCTGGTCTCCTCCTTCGCTCGTCGGCCGGGAGTCGTGCGGATCGCTCATGCGATTGGCTACGGGCGCGCCCTACAAAAACACAGGCGAATCGTCGCGCCCGCGGGTTCCCGCCGACGTTGCACGCGAGACCGACGTCCGCCTCGCCCCGTCGCGGCCCCTCGTCGCCCCCGTCGCCCCCGTCGTCGCCCGTCGCCAACAATTGCTAAATGCGAGGGGCGTGAGCATCGAGACGAATGAGCAGTCACACGGCGGAAGACGTCAACCGCGCGTGGTGGAAGGAGGCGGTCGTCTACCAGATCTACCCGCGCAGCTTCAACGATTCGGACGGCGACGGGATCGGCGACATTCCGGGCATCGTCGAGAAGCTCGACTACCTCGACGAGCTGGGAATCGACGTCGTCTGGCTCAACCCCGTCTACGAGTCGCCCAACGCCGACAACGGCTACGACATCGCCGATTACCGGGCCATCATGGACGAGTTCGGGACGATGGACGACTGGGAGGAGCTGCTCGCGGGCCTCCACGAGCGCGACATCAGGCTCATCATGGACCTCGTGGTCAACCACACCTCCGACGAGCACGAGTGGTTCCGCAAATCCCGCGAGTCGACGGACAGCGACTACCGCGACTACTACATCTGGCGGCGGGGCCGGACCGACGTCGACGGGTGGACCGGCCACAAGGGCCCCGAGGGCGAAGCCCCGCCGAACGAGTGGGAGTCGTTCTTCGGCGGTCCCGCCTGGGAGTACGACGAGGCGACGGGCGAGTGGTACCTCCACCTCTTCGACGTGAAACAGCCGGACCTGAACTGGGAGAACCCCGAGGTACGCGACGAGGTGTTCGACATGATGGAGTGGTGGCTGGAGAAGGGGATCGACGGGTTCCGCATGGACGTGATCAACCTCGTCTCGAAACCCGAGAGCGTCACCGCGCACGACCCGCCGACGAACGACTCGGACCTCGGGGGAACGATCGACGGCCCCCGGATCCACGAGTACATGCGGGAGATGAACGACCGCGTGCTCGCCGGGCGCGACCTCCTGACGGTCGGGGAGATGATCGGCGACGGGATGCCGATCGACGAGGCGCGGACGTACGTCGGCGAGGACGGCGACGGACTGAGCATGCTGTTTCACTTCGAGCACGTCCTCCTGGACCGCGCGGGACGGATCTGGGAGACGGCGGAGTGGGATCTCACCGACCTGAAGGGCGTCTTCTCGAAGTGGCAGTACGGCCTCGCGGAGGACGGGTGGAACAGCCTCTACCTCGGCAACCACGACCAGCCGCGGATCGTCTCGCGGTTCGGCGACGACGGCGAGTACCGACGCGAGTCCGCGAAACTGCTCGGGACGCTCCTGCACACCCTCCAGGGGACGCCGTACGTCTACCAGGGCGAGGAGCTCGGGATAACGAACTGCCCGTTCGAGAGCCTCGACGAGTTCCGCGACGTGGAGACGCTCAACCCGGTGCGGAGCGCGCTCGACGGCGGCGAGATCGACAGCTTCGAGGAGGTCAAAGAGGGGCTGTGGGCGAACAGCCGGGACAACGCCCGGACGCCGATGCAGTGGACCGGCGGCGAGAACGCCGGCTTCACCGACGGCGAGCCGTGGATCAAGGTGAACCCGAACTGCCGCGAGGTCAACGTCGAGGCCGCCCGCGCGGACGCGGACTCCGTGTGGCACTACTACCGCGATCTGATCCGGCTCCGGAAGGAGTACGACGTGATCGTCTACGGCGACTACGACCTGCTCCTTTCCGACCACGAGAAGATCTGGGCGTACACCCGGACGCTCGGCGACGAACGCCTGCTCGTGGCGCTCAACTTCTCGTCCGAGGAGGCGGCGTTCGACCTGCCCGACCGCGTCGACGCGGACCGCGACGCCGCCGAACTGCTCATCGGAAACTACGGCGACGCCGGGACCGACGTCGAATCGTTCACCCTCCGCCCCTGGGAGGCGCGGGTGTACTACCTGACGGAAGGGCACGCTGCCTGAGGACGACGGAAGCGCAGGCGGCCTGAGGACGGGGGCTCCTCGCCGGCCCGTCGTCGCGCCCGTCGCCGACCGCTCGTTTTTCGTCGCGTCGCGCCCCGATATCCTTCCTCGGGCGCGTTCGTCGTTCGTCGAGTGCCCGTCGCCGCTCCCGCGGGGTCGGTGGCGTCGGGAGGAGCTGTTCCGGCCCGATCGATCCGTCGGAGCGGAGGCGGAGTCTTCGACGAATTTTTAACTCGATTGCGAATTTCAAAATCGACGGAATCAAGATCGGTCTGCGGGCTAGCGATCGTAATGACTGGTCCGAGTTCAGAACGGTCCTGGTGGAAGGAATCTATCGTCTACCAGATCTACCCGCGCAGCTTCAACGACTCGGACGGCGACGGGATCGGCGACATTCCGGGCATCGTCGAGAAGCTCGACTACCTCGACGAGCTGGGAATCGACGTCGTCTGGCTCAACCCCGTCTACGAGTCGCCCAACGCCGACAACGGCTACGACATCGCCGACTACCGCAGCGTCGCCGCGGAGTTCGGGACGATGGACGACTGGGAGGAGCTGCTCGCGGGCCTCCACGAGCGCGACATCAAGCTCGTCATGGACCTCGTGGTCAACCACACCTCCGACGAGCACGAGTGGTTCCGCGAGTCGCGCCAGTCGACGGACAGCGACTACCGCGACTACTACATCTGGCGGGAGGGGCGCGAGGTCGACTGCGACGGCGGCCCCAGGGGGCCGGACGGCGAGGCCCCGCCGAACAACTGGGAGTCGTTCTTCGGCGGCCCGGCGTGGTCCTACGACGAGGCGACGGGCGAGTGGTACCTCCACATCTTCGACGAGAAGCAGCCGGATCTCAACTGGGAGAATCCGGCGGTCCGCGAGGAGATCTACGAGATGATGGAGTGGTGGCTGGGGAAGGGGATCGACGGGTTCCGCATGGACGTGATCAACATCATCTCCAAGCCCGAGGGGCTGCCGGACGGCGAGGACGACGGTGCCGTCGTCCGCGGGGCGGAACAGTTCGTCAACGGGCCGCGGATCCACGAGTTCCTCCGCGAGATGTACGACCGCGTCCTCGCCGGGCGCGACGTGATGACCGTCGGCGAGATGGTCGACCTCTCCGTCGAGGAGGCGAGGGAGTACGTCGGCGAGGACGGCGACGGGATGAGCATGGCGTTCAACTTCGACCACCTGCGCCTCGACTTCGGCCCCCACGGCCGCTGGGACCGCGGCGAGTGGACGGTCCGCGAGCTGAAGGGGACGATCACCCACTGGCAGCGCGGCCTGGCGGAGGACGGGTGGAACAGCGTCCACCTGAACAACCACGATCAGCCCCGGATGGTGTCCCGGTTCGGCGACGACGGCGAGTACCGCCGCGAGTCCGCGAAGCTGCTCGGGACGCTCACCCACACCCTTCGGGGGACGCCGTACGTCTACCAGGGCGAGGAACTCGGGATGACGAACTACCCGTTCGAGAGCCTCGACGAGGTCCGGGACGTGGACACGCTGCAGAACGTGGCGACGGCGAAGCTCGACGGCCGGATTGAGACGCGGGAGGAGGCGCTCGACCTCGTCCGTTACCGCAGCCGGGACAACGCCCGGACGCCGATGCAGTGGTCGTCCGGGGAGCGCGCCGGGTTCACGGACGACGAGCCGTGGATCCCCGTCAATCCGAACCGCGGGCGGATCAACGCCGAGCGCGCCCGCGCGGACGAGGACTCCGTGTGGCACTACTACAGGCGGCTCGTCGAACTCCGGGAGGAGCACGACGTCCTCGTCTACGGCGACTACGACCTCCTGCTCGCCGAACACGAGGAGGTGTGGGCGTACGCGCGGACGCGCGGCGACGAGCGGGCGCTCGTCGTCCTCAACTTCGGCGACGGCCGGCCCCGATTCGACCCGCCCGCCGAGTTCGACGGCGAGGACGCCGAGCTCCTGATCTGTAACTACGAGGCGGCCGCGAGCGCGGTCGAGCCGGTCGAACTCCGCCCGTGGGAGGCGCGGGTGTACCGCCTGACCGGGTGACGCGGCGCGGGAACGGAACTGTCGCCGTAGTCGAAACCGTCAAACCCGGCACCCGCGAACTCCCGGTAGCGAATGCTGACGAAGCGAATTATCCCCTGTATCGACGTCGACCTCGACGAGGACGGGAACGCCGCCGTCTACACCGGGGTCCACTTCGAGGATCTGAAGTACACCGGCGACCCGGTCGAGATGGCGAAGCGGTACAACGAGGCCGGGGCCGACGAGTTCGTCTTCCTCGACATCACCGCGAGTTCCGACGGCCGCGAGACGATGCTCGACACCGTCTCGAAGGTGGCCGACGAGGTGTTCATCCCCCTGACCGTCGGGGGCGGCATCCGGACCCGCGAGGACATAAAGGAGACGCTGCGCGCCGGGGCCGACAAGGTCTCGATCAACACGGCGGCGCTCTCCCGCCCCGAACTGGTCACCGAAGGCGCGACCGCGTTCGGCAGCCAGTGCATCGTCATCAGCGTCGACGCGCAGCGGCGGTTCGACGAAGACGGCGAGTACTACGCGCAGGTCGACGGCGAGTCCTGCTGGTTCGAGTGCACCGTCAAGGGCGGCCGCGAAGGGACCGACGTCGACGTCGTCGCGTGGGCGAAGGAGGCCGAGGAGCGCGGCGCTGGCGAGCTGTTCGTCAACTCGATCGACGCCGACGGCACGAAGGACGGCTACGACGTGCCGCTGACGAAGGCGGTCTGCGACAGCGTCTCGACGCCCGTCATCGCCTCCTCGGGCTGCGGCGGCCCGGAGGACGCCTACGAGGTGTTCGCCGACGCCGGCGCCGACGCCGCCCTCGCCGCCTCGATCTTCCACTTCGAGGAGTACACGATCCGCGAGGTCAAGGAGTACCTCGCCGACCGTGACGTGCCGGTTCGGCTCTGAGCCTCCGCGTCGTCGCCGCCGACACCGCCGCACGCATCCGGCGTCAGGACGCGGCGGTCGACGCACCGACCGGATCGACTCGACGATCGGTTCGACGCGACTGTCGCGGACCGCGCACGGCCGGCGAACGTTGATACTCCTCCGCCGCTCACCACTCAACTGTCATGAGCGCTCCCGACGAATGGTACGAGTCCGTCGAACGCCGCCGTCGCGAGAAGGACGAGTACTTCCGCGACCACCCGCACTCGCCGTTGCCCCCCGACGAGCGCGAGTCGTTCACGGGGCTCGAGTACTTCCCGCCCGATCCCGCCTTCCGGTTCGAGATACCGCTTCACGAGCACGACGACGAGGACAAGGAGACGATCGCGATAGCGACGACCACGGAGGGGGAGAGAGAGTACGTCGACTGGGGCGAGTTCCACTTCGAGGTCCCCGGAGGGCAGAACGACGAGTCCGGCGACGGCGCGGAGTGCGTCCTCCACGCGTACAAGTCCGATCCGGACGAAGGGGGCCTCTGGGTCCCGTTCCGGGACGCGACGAGCGGCGAGGAGACCTACGGCGCGGGCCGGTACCTCGACCTCGACACGAGCGACGACAGGGGAGACGACGGCGCGTGGGTCCTGGATTTCAACCTCGCGTACAATCCGTTCTGCGCGTACTCCGAGCGCTACGAGTGCCCGCTCGTGCCGATGGAGAACTGGCTCGACGTGCGGATCGAGGCCGGCGAGAAGACGTACCGCACCTCGGAGAGCTACGAGCCGGGTGAGTCGCGGCCGTAGCTCCCGCGGATCTCGGATTTCGGCGTCGAGGGAACGGTTTCTCGGCCAATCCGGTACGCTCCGGTTCGTTCGGCCCTCAGTTCGAACCGCGAACGAGCCGCCTTCTGCGTCGCGGATTCAGATCGCCGCGCTGTAGGCGTCCCGGAGGTCGGCGGTCGTGTCCCGAATGCGGCTCGACGCGGCGGCGACGGCGTCGAGCGGATCCATCCCGCCCTCGGTCTTCACCGAGAGGATCGGATCGACCTGCCCCCCGGACTGTTCCGGGTTCATGTCGTAGGTGGCGGCGGCGACGCCTTCGGTTTCGAGCAGCGCCCCCTTGAGGACGTTCATGAAGGTGTGGTCCTCGCCGGCGATCTCCATGCGGAGTTCCTCGTCGGTCTTCTCGATGACCCGCAGTTCCATGGCTCCTCCTTCAGTCGTCGCCCGTTTCAACGTTTCGTATCCGCGGAGGACGGAACCGTCCGCCCCGCTCGACGGCACCCCGGCGGAGATTTATCCCGGAAAAGGCGGCCAGAATCCGTGTGACCTGACGACGACCGCGCCGCGGTCCGCGGAAGCACGGCACGCCGCGGCGCGTCGGACCGAGGTGCCGTCAGTACGCAATGCGGCCGAGGGGGACCGATCAGTTCGCCTCTTCGAACCGCTCGGGCGAGTCGGCCGCCTCGACGACGCGGACGGCGGCGACGTTCTCGGCCACGTCGTGCACCCTGACGATGTCCGCGCCCCGTTCGACCGTGAGGGCGGTCCCCGCGATCGTCGCCGGGAGGCCGTCGCCCGCCTCCGCGCCGACGAGTTCGAACATCGACTTGTGGGAGTGGCCGACGAGCACCTGACAGCCGAGGGCGTCGAACTCGCCGAGACGGCCGAGGATCTCGAAGTTCTCCGCCTTCGACTTACCGAACCCGAGTCCGGGGTCGACGATGACGCGCTCGCGGGGGATCCCCGCCTTCTCCGCGAGCAGAACCCGCTCGCCGAGTTCGGCGATCACGTCCTCGACGACGTCGTCGTACTCGACGTCCTTCTCGGGCACCACCGGCGCGTCAATGCTGTGCATGACGATGACGGGGACCTCGCGCTCCGCCGCGAGAAAGCGCATCTCCGGGTCTTCGAGGCCGGTCACGTCGTTGAGGATGTCCGCGCCGGCATCGAGAGCCGCGCGGCCGACGTCCGCCTTCCGCGTGTCGACCGAGAGCAGCGCGTCGAGGTCCGCGAGCGCCTCGACGACCGGAACGACGCGCTCGATCTCCTCGTCGACGGGGACCGCCTCCGCGCCCGGTCGAGTGCTCTCACCCCCCACGTCGATGATGTCGACGCCTGCGTCGACCATCGCCTCCGCGCGCGCGACGGCGGCGTCGAGGTCGAGGTACTCGCCCCCGTCGTGGAAGCTGTCCGGCGTGACGTTGAGGATCCCCATCACGGCGGTGCCGTCCTCCCAGGGATACCCGCCGGGTTCGGACGACGGTTCCACGTCCGGCCGGCGACGGAGGTCGTCGGCCAGGCCATCGAGGCCGGTCGGTCGATCGTCGAGCGCGTCGACCAGCTGTTCGAACTGGGCGTCCGTCCCCATCAGCACGACGTCGGCGAGTTCGCCGCCGCTCCTCGGACCGCCGACGGCGCACTCGCCGCCGAGGTCGAGAAGCGCCTCCTTCAGGCGCCTCGCCTGTCGACGTTCGACCCGCGTCTTGATCACCCGGTGGACGGCCTCCCCCCTCGCCTCCCTGACGCCGGCGGGAGGGACGCTGGCGCCCTCCAACGCCTCCCGAGCCCCGTCTAAGCCGCGAATTCGCTTCGGTATCGCCGCGCGCGTCCACGTCGTCCGCGCCTCGGCGACGCAGAAGAGCGATCCGGTGACGAGCACGCAGTCGCCGGGTGCGGCCCGGTTCCACGCCGTCGAGAGCGCGTCGGCTACGGCGCGGGCGTCAGTCGCGCGGTCGACGCCGGCGTTTCTGAAGACGCGCGCCAGCACTTCGGGATCCTCGGCCCGATCGAGGTTCGGCCTGCACGTCACCACGGAATCGGGCGTCGGGAGCGACTCGACCATCCCCCGGTGATCCTTGTCGTGCATCGCGCCGAACACGAGGTGGAGGTCGCCGTAGTCGAACTCGGAGAGCACCGCCGCGAGCTCGGCGCACGCGCTGGGGTTGTGTGCCCCGTCGAGGACGACGAGCGGCTCGCGCTCCATCACCTCGAAGCGACCGGGCCAGTGAGCGTTTCGAAGCCCGCGGGCGAGCGTCCCCTCCGACGCGTCAGCCACTTGGCGGGCGAGCACGCACGCGATACCGGCGTTCTGCGCCTGGTACGCTCCGAGCAACGGAATTCGCGTCTCGACGGACCAGTCGGGACCGGAAACGGTGACCCGCGACTCGGTGTGGTTCTCCCGGCCGCCGTACGCGACGGTCACGTCGGGGTCGTCCTCGTCCCGGCCGACGGTGACGACCTCGTCGGCGACGTTCCCGATCGTCGCGAGGGCGTCCCCGGTCGCGGCGGTGACGAGCGGCGCGTCCGGGGGAGCGATCCGCGCCTTCGTCGTCGCGATCTCCTCGATCGTGTCGCCGAGCACCGCGGTGTGTTCGAGCGTGACGTTCGTGACCGCGGCCGCGGCCGGATCGACGACGCTCGTCGCGTCGAACTCCCCGCCGAGGCCGACTTCGAGGACGCCCACGTCGACCCCGGAACGGCCGAACCGCCACAGGCCCATCGCGGTCACGACCTCGAAGAAGGTGAGCGGATCGCCCGCGGCCGCGCGCTCGATCAGGAAGGGCTTCGCCTCCTCGACGAACCGACAGAGCGCGGATCGGGTTATCTTCCGTCCGTCGACGCGGATCCGCTCGCGGACGTCGTCCAGGTGCGGTGAGGTGTAGAGACCGACCCGGTAACCGTCCTCGCGGAGGATAGATTCGACCATCTTGGCGGTGCTCCCCTTCCCGTTCGAGCCCGCGATCTGGACGAACTGCACGCCCTCGTGCGGGTCGCCGAGGTGTGCGAGCAGATCGCGGACGGACTCCGTCCCGGGTTTCACCCGGAACCGACGAAGATCGAACAGGAAGTCCGCCGCCTCGTGATACTCCATGCATCGACAGTCAGAGCGCCGCCGCTTTAGGGTAACGAACTGGCCGTTTTCGAACCGCGGCCTTCGGCGCTTCGGTGCGCCACCGGCGGTGAGCGATCGGTCGCGCGCTCACCCCCTCGACGGCGCTGTCCGCGACGACTTTGCACCGCGTGAGACGCGGCTTGATTCACGCTCATCGGGGAGAAACTCACCCTCGATTTGATGTATCGTAGAATCGTCTTTTCGGAGGATGGACTCGGGAACGTGGAGGCTGTTCGTCGTCCTGTGGTTCGCCGGTATCGTCGGGTTCCTCGCCGGGCTTCCGTACGCGCTGTCGGCCGCGCCGGTGTCGGTGGTGGGAACGAGCGGGACGGTCGTCGTCGTGACCGTCCAGGCGGGGGTCGTTCTCGCCGTCGCGGTCCTGATCGGCGTCGCCCTCGGTCCGAAAGTCGGTCTCGGAGCGCCGGTGGTGTCAGCGCTCCTCACCACCGAGCGTCCGGCGTCGGCGGTCGGTCGGCTGCGGAACTCGTTCGCGACCGGCGTCACCGTCGGCGCGGGGATCTTTCTCGTCGACAGCCTGTTCGCCGAACTGATCGGCGACGGCGCGACGAGGGTCTTTCCGCCGCTGTGGCAGCGGGCCTTCGCGACGCTCTACGGCGGACTGTTCGAGGAGCTCCTGCTCCGGTTCGGCTTTCTGACGCTGCTCGTCTGGGCGTCGTGGAAGATCGTCAGGACGCCCGAAGGCGACCCCCGACCGGAGGCGGTCGGCGCGTGCATCGTCCTCGCGGCGATCGCCTTCGGGTTCGCCCACCTCCCCCTGATGGCGGAGGTGACGGAACTCACGCCGCTCGTCGTCTCCCGGACGGTCGTCCTCAACGGCGTCACCGGGATCGTGTTCGGCTGGCTCTACTGGCAACAGGGAATCGAGGCCGCCATGGTCGCCCACTTCGGCGCCGACGTGGCCGTCCACGTCGTGCTAGTGACGGTGCTCGCGAGCGTGTGAACGACCGCCACTGACCGCGGCGGAAACGCCGAAGGACTCGCTGACGCTCCTCTTTCGGGCGTCAGGCACGACTGAGCGCTAGCGAGGGAGTACCTGACGCGCCGCGACTTCGCTCCGCTCAGCCGCGAGCGTTAGACATCCTTTCAGTCGTGTCTAAAGCACCGCCGTCCGGTGAACGCCATCGACATTCCGCGCTCGTCGGCGGCCTCGATCACGTCCTCGTCGTTGACAGAGCCGCCGGGCTGGACGACGGCCGAGATCCCTGCCGTCGCCGCCTCCTCGATGCCGTCCGGGAACGGGAAGAAGGCGTCCGAGGCCATCACGGCGCCCTCGGCCGACTTTCCCTCCGCGTGCTCGTCGGCCTTCATCGCCGCCAGGCGAACGGCGTCGACGCGGCTGACCTGCCCCATGCCGACGCCGACCGTCTCCGTTCCCTTCGCGAAGAGGATGCCGTTCGACTTGACGTGCTTCAGGACCTTCCACGCGAACAGCATCGTCTCGACCTCCTCGTCGGTCGGGGCGCGCTCAGTGACGACCTCTAGATCGTCGCGGGTCGGCGTCCAGCGGTCGCGCTCCTGGACGAGCCGGCCGCCGACGAGCGGCTTCTCGGTGAACCGCTCGGTCGAGCCGCCGAACTCGCCCACGTCGAGCACGCGCAGGTTCTTCTTCTCCCGAAGCACGTCCAGCGCCGCGTCCGTGTAGCCGGGCGCGACCACGACCTCCTTGAACGAGTCGACGATCCGCTCCGCCGTCTCGGCGTCGCACTCGCGGTTCAGCGCCACGATGCCGCCGAAGGCGCTCATCGGATCCGTGGCGAGCGCGCGCTCGTACGCCTCCGCGAGCGCGTCCGCCGCGGCGCAGCCCGCCGGGTTCGCGTGCTTTATCACCGCCGCCGCGGGCTCGTCGAACTCCTTTATCAGGTCGAGCGCGCCGTCGGCGTCGTTGTAGTTGTTGTACGACAGCGCCTTCGCGCCCTCGTTGAGCTGGTCCGCGTGGACGACGCTCGCCTCCTCGCAGCCGTCGTCGACGTAGAGCGCGGCGTCCTGGTGCGGGTTCTCGCCGTAGCGCAGCGTCGCCCGGCGCTCGTCCGAGAGCAGCCGCCGTTCGGGGAAGTCGCCGCCCTCGTCGCCCTCGACGGTCGCGCGTCCGTCCTCGACAGCGACCCGGTCCTCGGCGAACCAGCGAACGGCCCGCGGGTACGCCGCGAACTCGGCCTCGTGGAGGACGCGGCGCTTGAGGCTCTCGGCGTCGTCGTCCTCGTAGACGGGCACGGCCTCCTGCGTGACGATCGGGCCGGCGTCGACCTCCTCGGTCACGACGTGGACGGTACAGCCGGTCGTTCGGACGCCGGCGTCGAGCACCTGCTCGTGGGCGTCCGTCCCGGGGAACGCGGGCAGGAGCGACGGGTGGACGTTCAGCGTCGTCGGCGCGTTCTCGACGAACTCCGCCGTGAGGATCCGCATGTAGCCGTCGAGGCAGACGAGGTCGAAGTCGTAGCCGTCGAGGCGGTCGAGGATCCGGCGCTCGTGGGACTCCCGCGACTCGTCGTCGCCGAGCGTCACGACCTCCGTCGGGATGCCGCGCTCGGAGGCGGCGTCGAGCACCGGCGCGCCCTCCCGGTTCGAGAGGACGACGGCCAGTTCGGCCCCGCCGGGGGCGCGATCTGCGATGTGCAGCAGGTTCCGTCCGCGGTTGCTCGCCAGGCCGGCGATCTTGAGCATGGTCGATACAGCCCCCGCCGGGGGAAAAACAGTTGCGGTTACCGCGACGCGGATGTGCAGATGCGTGCATTATTTCTGGCGTATTCGGCGATCTCGTCCGCGGACATATACACGGAAGTGGCACACCGCACCGACACGCTTTTGCGGACGCCGCGGGCAGGGTGAACCATGTCAGACCTGTCCCGGAGCGACCCGCTCGCCGCGGTGTCGCCGCTCGACGGGCGGTACGCGCGGCGGACCGCCCCGCTTTCGCCTTACGTCAGCGAGTCGGCGCTCATGCGCGCCCGCGTCCGCGTCGAGGCCGAGTACCTGCTCGCGCTCGCGGACCTGGACGCGACGCCACTGTCGTTCGGCGAAGGGGAGCGCGCCGAGCTCCGCGCGCTGTACGAGGAGTTCGACGCGGACGACGCCCGGCTGATAAAGCGCCTGGAGACGGAGGGCGCGGCGGGCTACTCGGCGACGAACCACGACGTGAAGGCCGTCGAGTACTTCGTCCGGACGGAGACGCCCGAGTCGGTCCACCCGTGGATCCACTTCGGGCTGACGAGCGAGGACGTGAACAACCTCGCGTGGCGGCTGCTCGTCAAGCCGGCCGTCGAGGAGGTGCTGCTGCCCGCGCTGGCCGACGTTCGCGACGAACTCGCGGGGCTCGCCCGGGAGCACCGCGATACGCCGATGCTCGCGCGGACGCACGGCCAGCCCGCGACCCCGACGACGTTCGGCAAGGAGATGGCCGTCTACGCCGCCCGGCTCGCCCGGGCCGAGGGACGGGTCCGGAGGGCCACCGCCGGCCTCGCCGGGAAGCTCGCGGGGGCGTCCGGAACCTACGCCGCCCACGTCGCGGCCTACCCGGACGTGGACTGGCGCGCGTTCTCCCGACAGTTCGTGGAGAGCCTCGGGCTGGAACACGCCCCGCTGGCGACGCAGGTGAACCCCTGCGACGACCTCGCCGAGCTCTTCGACGCGCTTCGCGGGGTGAACAACGTCCTGCTCGACCTCGACCGGGACGCGTGGCTCTACGTTTCGGATCGGTACCTCCGCCAGCGGGCGGTCGAGGGCGAAACCGGCTCGTCGACCATGCCGCACAAGGTCAACCCCATCGACTTCGAGAACAGCGAGGGGAACCTCTCGAAGGCGAACGCGGACCTGACCTTCCTCGCCGACTACGTCACCACCTCGCGGCTCCAGCGCGACCTCTCCGATTCGACCGTGAAGCGCAACATCGGGACGGCGCTGGGTCACTGCCTCATCGGGTACGGCAAGACCGAAGCCGGGCTGGGGAAGGTCGTTCCGAACGAGCGGGTGATGCGCGAGGAACTGGAGGCGACGCCCGAGATCGTCGGCGAGGCCGTCCAGACGATCCTCCGCCGCGAGGGGGACGCCGACGCGTACGAGCGCGTGAAGGAGCTGACGCGGGGCCGGCGGGTGACGATCGAGGACTTCCGCGACCTCTTTTCCGACCTCGACGTCGACGAGGGCGTCCGCGCGGAGCTTCGGGCCCTGACCCCCGCGGGGTACACCGGCCTCGCCTCGGAACTGGTCGACGAACTGGACGGGGAGGCCGCCGACGAGGGCGACGGGGGTGCGAAGACCGGCGGGGCCGACGAGACCGACGAACCGAACGGGGCATAGACGAACGGGACCGCCGAGCGACCGGGACGGCGCGGAGTACACGGGACGGGCGGCGCGACGGGGCGCGGTCGAGTTCGATCCATCGCCGCCCGTCTTCTTCCCGTCGTCTCCGTCACCGCCGTCCTCTCCGTCCCCGTCACCGTTTCCGCCTCCGTCGTCCTCTCCGTCCCCGTCGCGTCCCCGATTCCCACCGACTGGGAATCGGCTAATCGGTATATGCCGCCGGCGGGAGAAGCCGAAAGGACGGAGCGCCCGGTTCCCGCCGTTAGAGAACCACTCCACCGTTATATCGGATTTCCGTCCCCACCTGCAGATATGACCCGTGATCGAATCGGCGCACCCGGCACCGGCATCTCGCGGCGCGAATTTCTGGCGGCGACCGGCGCGACCGGCGCAGTCGCGGTCGCAGGCTGCGCGCAGGCCCCCACGGCCGACGTGGGTTCGGCTCCCGGCGCGGCGGCGAAGCAGAAGGCGGAGGAGAAGCTCCCGCTGACGTCGCCGCCGGAGGTCGTCGATCTGGACGAGCGCGGACACGAGGTGACGCTCCGCTCCGTGCCCGCGCGCCACGAGGTCCACCCCGGGAAGGAGATGGGCGGCCCGGTCGCGTTTCCGCAGGTCTGGGCGTTCCAGGCCGACGACGGGCCGGCGAGCGTCCCCGGACCCGTTCTGCGGACCACCGAGGGGAGCGACCTGAAGATCACCCTCGACAACACCGACAGCGCCCACCCCCACACGCTGCACTTCCACGGCGTGCGCAAGACGTGGGAGAACGACGGCGTGCCCACGACGACGGGGATCACCGTGAACCCCGGCGAGAAGCACACCTACACCATCCCGGCGAACGTCCCGGGGACCCACCTGTACCACTGCCACTACCAGACACCCATGCACATGGAGATGGGGATGTACGGGATCCTCCGGGTCGACCCCGAGGGGTACGAGCCCGCCGACAAGGAGTACTTCATGACGATCAAGGAGTGGGACAGCCGCCTGTCGCGGCAGTACGGCGGGGAGGACGTGAGCTACGACATCACGAACCGCCGGCCCGACGCGTTCACCATCAACGGCAAGAGCGCGCCGCGGACGCTCCACCCCGAGGACGGCTCGCCCATCGTCGTCGACCGCGGGGACACCGTCCGGATCCACTTCGTCAACGGCGGGTTCATGGCCCACCCCATGCACACCCACAACCACCGTTTCCGCGTCGTCGAGAAGGACGGCAGCCGGATGTCCGAGGCGCTGCGGTTCGAACGGGACGTGCTCAACATCGCGCCGGCAGAGCGGTACACCGTCGAGCTCGAGGCCGACGCCGACCCCGGCATCTACCTCATGCACTGTCACAAGGTGGACCACGTCCGGAACGGGAACTCCTACCCCGGCGGCATGCTGACCGGCATCGTCTACACCGACGCGATGGACACCGACATCTTCCGGAGCCTGATGGACTACGCGGGGTACGAGGGATGACCGCCGAACGCGCACTCTCCCGGCGGTCGGTCCTGCGGGCGACGGGCGGCGCGCTGGCCGCCAGCGCCGTCGGCGCGTCGGGCGGCGGCGTCGGAACGGTCGCCGCGCAGTCCGAACCGGATTTCGGCGGCTGGTTCGACGACGTCGACAACTACGACGGCGTCGTCGACAAGCGAGGGGAGGAGTCGGTCACCGTCGAGGTCGGCGCGCAGGGCAACGGCGGGGCGTTCGGCTTCGGCCCCGCGGCCGTTCAGGTCGACCCCGGAACGACGGTCGTCTGGGAGTGGACCGGCGAGGGCGGCGTCCACAACGTCGCCGCCGAGGACGGGTCGTTCGGGAGCGAGCTCGTCGGCGAGGCCGGGTTCACGTTCGAGCACCGGTTCGACGCGTCGGGGGTCTTCAAGTACGCCTGCGCGCCGCACGAGGCGATGGTGATGAAAGGCGCGGTGCTCGTCGGCGACGCGCCCGCGGCGGCCGGCGGCGACGGCGGGGGCGGCGGACTCGCGGGCGTCTCCGGCGCGGAGCTGGTCGGCGGCGGGTTCGTCGCCGCGCTCCTCTCGCCGCTCGCGTTCGGGCTCGTGCTGCTGCTGCGCGGCACCGGCGACGAACCCGAGCGGAGGCCCTCGGCGGACGAAGCCGGGACGGCGCACGCGCGGCGGTAAGCCGACCGGCGGGACGACTGCCGATCGTTCTCGGACGGGGTAACGTCGCCCGCTCCGACCGGAGACACGCGGCGTGCGGGACGGACTACCCGAAGAAGATATCGGCCAGGTCCGCGCCGCGGTCCCGCACGTCGCGGTACAGTTCGGAGTAGCCGCAGTTCGTACACGAGACCACCTGGAAGTTGTTCGTCTGGATGTCGAACATCTTGCTCAGGCCGCCGCCCGTGGTCGAAATCTGCCCCACGTCGACTTCGTCGTGGCCGCACTTCGGGCACCCGTTCGCCTCGGAGGAGTCGTCGGACATCACCTCCCCCTCGCGGCCGAAAGGTTAAGTAGTTGACTGGTAGTCGTCCCGGACGGAATCCCGAGAGCGGGTCCGTACCCCGCTCTGCGGCGGTTACCCTTCGGCGAGCAGCCAGCGGTCGAGAAGGGACTCGTCGGTGTTCCGCCGGGCGACGACGACCGGCGTGGTCGCGTCGCGCCTGACCGCGTCAGTCGTCGAGCCGAACACGAGCTGCCGGAGGCGGCTCTTCGTCGGCGCTCCGAGCACCGTCGCGTCGTAGTACTCGGACTGTTCGATGATCGCCTCCGCGACGTCGTCGGCTTCGAGCGTCCAGGAGTCGACCCGCTCGAAGTCGCCGAGGCGCTCGCGGGCGGCGTCGAAACGCGCCTCCGCCTCGCGTCGGCACTCGTCGTCCGCCTCGGGCGGAACGACGTGGAGGAGGTCGATCCAGGCCCGCTTGTACCGCGCGAGGGCGCCGGCGACCTCGACGGCGAACCCCGAGTGCGGCCCCCCCGCCACCGGAACGAGGACCGACGACACGGCGCCGAGGCTCCCCTGCCCGTTCGTCACGACGACGTCCGCGTCGGCGTGGACGGTGATCTGCTCGACGGTGGTCAGGCGGACGCCCTCGAGCAGCCCCCGGTCGATCGACTCCTGGAGCACGAGGGTCTCGATCCCGGCCCGATCGACCTCGTCGAGCACCGTGCGAACGGGGTCGCGGCCGACGCGAACCGTCCCGGACGCGTCGATCCCGGCGTCGTTCCGGGCGCGCCAGGCGAGCTCCGCGACCTCTCCGTGGTCGGCCTGCACGTCGCCCGACGGCTCGACGGGGGCCGGAACGGTCACCGGGTGCAGGAACAGCAACTCGGCGTCGCCTTCCGTCGCCAGCGCGTACGAGAGCTCCCTGCCGTTCGTCATCGCCCCCTCGCCGAAGACCGGGACGAGAACGACTCCGTCGGCCGCCCCGTCCCGCCCGCCGGACGGCATCGCCTGGAGCGCGACCGTGGAATCGATATGCATGATCGTTAGAGAATCCTTCGAAACTATAAATCATGCGTCGGCCGGTCGCCGGCGATATGGCCGGCGCAGACAGTCCGAGAGGCCGATTCCGGCTGTTTCAGCCGTCGGCGAGCGTCGCCCGGAGCGTCGTCTCGACCGCCTCGGCCGCCGCCCGAACCTCGTCCGTGTTCACGTACTCGCGGTCCGAGTGGGCCACCGCGCCCGCGTCGTCCGCGAGCGCTCCGGGCCCGAAGACGACGGTCGGCGCGGGGGCGAAGTACGACGCCTCGGTCGCGGCGGTGAAGGGGCGCACGCCGCCGCCCGCGCCGTCGCTCGCCCGCGCCGCGGCGTCGGCCAGCGTCCGGACCAGCGGGTCGCCCTCGGGCGTGGTGAACGCCTCCAGGAAGGGCGTCTCGCGCTCCGCGAGGCGGAACTCGACGCCGATTTCGGCGGGGACGGCCTCGCGGAGGTGCCCCCCCAGCGCCTCCCGGAATCCCTCGGCCGTCTCGGGCGGGACGCTCCGACGGTCGACGACGATGCGGCACTCGGCCGGCACCTGATTCGTCGCCTCGCCCCCCTCGATCACGGTCGGGGTGAGCGTGGCCGGGCCGAGCGACGGGTGGGGCTCGCGGTCCGCGTCGAACGTTCGCAGCGCCGAGAGCGCGCGCTCGGCGGCGGCGACGGCGTTCGCGCCGGAGTCCGGCTCCGCCGCGTGCGCGTTCGACCCCGAGAGGCGGATCGTCCCCTCGAACCGCCCCTTGGCGGCGTTACACACGTCGAGGCCGGTGGGCTCGCCGACGACGAAGGCGTCGCCGCCCCGGACGAGGGACGCGAACGGGGAGTCGCCGGCGCTCCCGGTGAGGGCGGCGGCGCCGGTCGAGAGGCGCTCCTCGTCGGGCGTGACGGCGAGGGAGATCCGTCCGCCCTCCCCGTCCTCCCTCGGATCGACAGCGAGGAACGCCGCGAGCAGCGCCGCGAGCGGTCCCTTCGCGTCGCAGGAGCCGCGGCCGCGGATCACGCCCGGTTCGCGCTCGTAGGGGACGTGCGGGGGGACGGTGTCGATGTGGGTGTTCAAAACGAGGTGCGGCGACCCGGAGCCCCTGCTCGCGACGACGTTTCCGGCGCGGTCGACGTCGGCCTCGACGCCGTGGTCCGCGAGGGTGCCGACGAGGAAGTCGCGCATCTGCCCGACCTCCTCGTGGGAGGCGATCCGGACGGCGGACTCCAGGAACGCGATCGGATCGAAGGACACGGGAGGTGTCCGAGGTTACGCCCGCTTCGGCGGGCGACGGCGGAGCTCGCCGGCGTACTCGCGTACTACCGGACCGCGGAGCGTCGCGGCCCCGCGGTCGGGGACGGTGATTTCGAGGTCGCCGCCGGGCGGGCTGACCGTGACCGGGCCGTCGCCCTCGTGGCGACCGAGGCGCTTTGCGGCCGCGACGACGGCGACCGCGCCGGTGCCGCACGAGAGCGTCTCGCCCTCGACGCCGCGTTCGAAGGTCCGCTGGTCGAACCCGCCGTCGCCGTCGGGGGAGGCGAACGTCACGTTCGCGCCGCGGGGGAAGGCGTCGGCGCCGCGAACGGCGGGGGCGACGGCCTCCAGGTCGACCGCGTCCACGTCGTCCACGAAGGCGACGGCGTGGGGGACGCCGGTGTCGACGGCCGTCACCTCGACGCCCTCGACGGTCTCCTCGACGAGCGGCTCGTCGCGCGCGAGGGGCACGTCGCGCGGGTCGAACGAGGGGACGCCCATCTCGATGGTGACGTCGCCGTCGTCGTGGACGCGCGCGTACCGGGTGCCGGCCTGCGTGTCCACCATCACCTCGCGGCGGTTGGTTCGCCCCGCGGCCCAGGCGGCCGCGCAGCGGGCCCCGTTGCCGCACATCGCGGCGGTCGAGCCGTCGGGCTGGACGAGGGTCATGATGACGCGCGGCGGGGAGTACTGCCCCTCCAGCGCCAGAAAGAGGGTGCCGTCGGCCCCGACGCGCGCGTCCTCCCCGGGGGCGGCGTCCAGTTCGACGCCGGGGGCGTCCGCCGCCCCGACGCCGGTGGTGCGGTCGCAGTAGGTCGTCGCGAACGCGCTCCGGGTCGGGACGTAGGCGTCGGCGTCGACGACGATGAAGTCGTTTCCGGTTCCGTGGTACTTTTCGAACGGTACGTGGCTGTCGTGTCGTAGGCTCATGGTTCGGTTCCGTTTTCGTCGGTCGGTTCGGTTCGGTGGTGCTCGGTTTCGAGCGCGGTCAGGTCGGTCAGTCGTTCGCGCCCCCGGACGAGTTCGGCGGTCCCGCCGGCGATCGCGACCTCGGCCGGCCGCGGTCTGGAGTTGTAGGTGCTCGCCATCTCGTACCCGTACGCGCCGGCGTTCCCCACGGCGAGGACGTGGCCGCGCGCGGGGCGGGGCAGTGGTCTGTCTTCGCATAACACATCCGCGCTTTCACAAATAGGCCCCGCGACGGTGACAGGAATTGCCGGTCCGTTAGGATCCGTGACGTTCCTGATCGCGTGATACGCGTCGTACATCGCGGGCCGCAGCAGCGTCGTCATGCCCGCGTCGACGCCGACGACGGTCGCGCCGCCGGCCTCCTTGACCGTGTTCACCCGCGTCAGGAGGACGCCCGCGTCCGCGACGACGTACCGGCCGGGTTCGACGGCGAGCGTCGCGTCGACGTCGCCCAGCGCGTTCCTCGTGGCCGCCGCGACCGCATCGAGGTCCAGCGGCGGCTCGTCCTCGCGGTACGGGACGCCGAAGCCCCCGCCCACGTCGACGAACTCCAGCGGTTCGACCGCGCGGGCCAGGTCGCCCATCCGCCTGACGAGTTCGCGGTGGTTCGCCAGGTCGTCGCCGGAGATGCCGCTGCCCGCGTGGGCGTGGATGCCGACCAGGTCGAAGTCGGCGCGGGCGCTCTCGACCGTCTCCGCCGCGCGGTCGTAGGGGACGCCGAACTTCGCGTTCGCGCCGGTCCGCACCTTCTCGTGGTGGCCCGCGCCGACGCCCGGGTTCACGCGGACGCAGAGCCGCCCGTCGAAGCCGCGCTCGCGGAGGCGGTCGATCGTGTCCGTCGCCCCCGCCGTCACCGTCAGGTCGGGGTGCTCGCGCCAGCGATCGACGACGTAATCGAGGTCGCGCGCCGGCGGATTCACGGCGGTGTACTGGATCCGGTCCCCGGGGAAGCCGGCGTCGAGCGCGCGCATCACCTCGCCGGCCGAGGCGCACTCGACGTCGACGCCCGCGTCGCGGACGGTTTCGAGCACCGCCCGGCCGGTGTGGGCCTTCGCGGCGTACCGGACCTCGGCGTCGGGGAACGCCGCCCGCAGGCGCTCGCAGTTCTCGCGGACCCGGTCGAGGTCGATCGCGTAGAGGGGGGTGTCGTACTCGTCGGCGAGGCCGAGAAGCGTCTCGGCGTCCCAGTCGGCCAGCCGTCGGATCGGCGGGTTGTCGTCGGTCATCTCGTGTTCTCGTTCCCGTTTTCGCGCCGCGCGCCGGTCACTCGCGCAGGGCCTCCTCCCTGCGGGTGGCGTCGATGGTGTCCTCCTCCACGTCGAGCGCGACGACGGCGGGCTTGTACGCGCCGCCGGCGAACAGCTCGTGGTCGCCGAGCGACGACTCGACGAACCGGGTGAACGCTCGGCGCTCCGCGGGGAGGTGACCGTAGATCACCTCGTCCTCGACGAGGTCGTAGACGGGGATCCGCGGGGTCAGGAGCGTGTTCTCCCCGACGATGGAGTTCTCGCCGACGACGAACCCGGACGTGACCCGACACCCCGCGCCGAGGGAGACGCCGTCCTCGACGACGACCGGGTTGCTCTCGACGGGTTCGAGCACGCCGCCGATCAGCGTGTTCGCGCCGAGCTTGACGTTCCGGCCGATCTGCGCGCAGGAGCCGACGGTGTCGCAGGAGTCGACGAGCGTCCCGTCGCCGACGTGCGCGCCGATGTTGACGAACGAGGGGCTCATCATGATGCAGTTCTCGCCGAGGTACGCCCCCCGGCGGATGGTGGTCCCGTCGGGCGTGTTGCGCGTGCCGCGGGCGGGGAGGTCCGACGTGTCGCGGAGCGCGAGCACGTCGTGGTAGGCGACGCCGCCGTAGGTCCGCGGCCGGATCTCCCGGAGGCTGAAGTTGAGCAGGATGCCCCGCTTCACCCACTCGTTGACCGTCCACGCGCCCGGGCCGGTGCCGCCGACGTTCTCGGCGGCCCGGACCTCGCCCGTTTCGAGCGCGGTGAGGAACTCTTCGAGCGTCGAGAGCGCGTCCGATCCGGCCGTCTCCGCGTCGATCTCGCCGTTTTCGCGCCGTTGCCACAGGTCGTCTACGTCCGATCGCAAGCTCATGTCGAATCACCGATCACGTCGAAGAAGTCGTACCGACCGGCCTCGCGGCCGGCCACCCACGCCGCCGCGTCGAGCGCCCCCTCCGCGAAGACGCCCCGCGACTCCGCGCGGTGCGTGAGCGAGAGCAGCTCGTGGTTGCCGGCGAGGAGCACCTCGTGCTCGCCGGTGACGTCGCCCGCCCGCCGGGCGTGAACGCCGATCTCGCCCCGCCGTCGCGGCTGTTCGCCCTCCCGGCCGTGGACGACGCCCGCGGCGTCGTCGTCGCGGTCTCCCGCCCGCTCGCGGGCCGCCGCGCTCTCGCGCGCCTCGACCACGTCGTCGAGGATGGACTTCGCGGTCCCGCTGGGCGCGTCGCGCTTGCCGTTGTGGTGCGTCTCCGTCAGTTCGATGTCGTACCCCGGCAGCGCCGCCACGGCCTCGCGGACCGCCCGGCGGAGCGCCGCCACGCCGCGGGCGAAGTTCGCCGCCACGAGCACCGGGATGTCCTCGCTCGCGTCGCGCAGCGCCGCCGCCCCGGCGTCGTCGAAGCCGGTGGTCCCGACGACGACCGGGACGCCCGCCTCGGCGCAGGCGGCGACGTACTCGACGCTGGACTCGGGACCCGTGAAGTCCACGAGGACGTCGGGCTCGCGCGCCGCGAGGAGGCCGGGCAGGTCGGTCGCGTCCTCGACCTCGACGCCCTCGACCGCGCCGACGTCGCTCCGGTTGACCGCGAGGGCGACCGTCACGCCGTCGCGGCCGCCCGCCGCGCGGATCACCTCGCGGCCCATCCGCCCGCCGGCTCCCGTGACCGCGATCCGAATCGTCCCGGATGCGGCCGACGACGGGGCCGAACTCACGGGTCGACCTCCGCCCCGACTTCCGCCGCTTCGACCCCGTCCTCGCCGTCCGGTTCGGTCTCGTCGGCGTCTTCGTCCGGTTCCGTCTCGACCTCGCCGTCCAGTTCGGCCAGAAGCTCCCGGAGGCGGTCGACGTGCCCGTCGGACAGCCGGGTCAGCGGCGGGCGGAGGCGCGCCGGGCCGTAGCCCCGGATCTCCATGGCCTCCTTCACCGGGATGGGGTTCGTCTCGACGAACAGGTGGCGGGTCAGCGGCCCGAGCTCGTGGTGGATCCGCCGGGCGAACGCGTAGTCGTCCTCCAGCGCCGCGCCGACCAGCGCGCACACCCGCTCGGGCTCGACGTTGGCGACGACGCTGATCGTCCCGACGCCGCCCACCGCGAGGACGGGCAGCGTCAACCCGTCGTCACCAGAGAGCACGTCGAACTCGAGCTCTCGGGTGCGCTCGACGATCTCGGAGATCTGGCCGAGGTCGCCGCTCGCGGCCTTGTACCCGGCGACGTTCTCGTGTTCCGCGAGCTCGACGACGGTGTCGACCGCCATGTTGCGCCCCGTCCGCGAGGGGACGTTGTAGACGATCTGCGGGAGGTCGACCCCGTCGGCGATCGTCCGGTAGTGTTCGAGCATCCCCGCCGGCTCGGGCTTGTTGTAGTACGGCGAGATGAGCAGGAGGCCGTCGGCGCCCGCGTCTGCGGAGCGCCGCGAGAGCTCCAGCGCCTCGCGGGTGGAGTTCGACCCGGAGCCCGCGATGACCGGGACGTCCTCGACCGCGCCGGCGACCGCCTCCACGACCTCGACGTGCTCGTCGTGGGTCAGGGTCGCGCTCTCGCCGGTCGAGCCGACGGGGACGAGCCCGTCGACGCCCGCGGCCTCGAGCCGCCTCGCGTCAGTTCGCAGCTGTTCGAAGTCGATGTCGCCCTCGGGGGTGAACGGCGTGGTCATCGCCGGGTACACCCCTTCGAATGTCGTGCCTGTTGTCGTCATAGTCTGCCGTCCGTGTCGTGGTGTCTGCGTCGTCGGTGGATGTTCGTCCGCGGTTCCGCGGTCGGCGGTCGCCCGGAACGGGGTCGCCACTCCCGCCCAGAGCGGTGTTCACGGACGTTTTTTGGGAAAAGTCGTGGCCGTCGCTGTCGTCCGGAGCGCTCCCGCGACGGCGGCGGCGGAGTTCACACTTGGGAGAGTGTGACTCTTCGGCTTATACCTTGCGCCGAGTGCGATACCTGCCTGATACGTTTTTGCGTGGCACCGTTGGGAGGATCGGCCGCGGACCGTCGGAAATCGGCCGCAGGTCGTCGGGAACAGCCGCGGGCCGTCGAGAGAAGCGCCTTTGCCGCGCCCCGACGAATGATCCGCTCAATGCCGACAGTCCGGACCAACGACGTCGAAACCTACTACGAGCGCCGAGGGAGGGGGCACCCGCTCGTCCTCGTCCACGGGGCCTGGACGGACCACCGGATGTGGGCCCGGCAGGTCGAGACGCTCGCCGACGAGTACGACGTCGTCGCCTACGACGTGCGGGGCCACGGGAGGACCGGCGGCTCGGCCGACCAGCGGTACTCCGTCGAGCTGCTCGCCGCCGACCTGAAGGCGCTCGTCGACGCGCTGAATCTCGACCGGCCGTACGTCTGCGGGCTCTCGCTCGGCGGGATGATCGCGCAGACCTACGCGGTCCGATACGCCGATCGGATCGGCGCGCTCGTCCTCGCGGACACGGCCGTCTCGACCCGGCTCACGCGCCGCGATGCGGTCCTGTCGCTCCTCCTCCCGAAGTGGGCGACCGCCGCGGCGGTCCGCCTGCTCGGCCCGGAGCGGTGGGTCGACGTCGCGTTCGGGATCGCGTCGCTGACCCGCGGCGCGGACTGGTTCGGCCGCGACGAGCGCGTCCGCGCGTACGTCAGGGAGACGATGTCGGGGTTCGACGCCCGCGAGTACAACAAGGTGTTCGGGGCGGTGTACGACTTCCGCGCGGTCGACCTGACCGCGATCGAGGTTCCGACGCTGGTCGTGAACGGGGAGTTCGAGGACGACGCCGCGTTTCGACACGCGGAGGTGATCCGGCGTCTCGTCCCCGACGCCTCGACGGCGGTGATCCCCGGCGCGGGCCACGTCTCCAACATGGAGAACCCCGACGCGTTCGACGACGCCGTCCGCGCGTTCCTCTCGGAGGCGTCCGGCGGTTCGGCGGGCGGGCGCGATCGAGGCGCGAGTTTTTAACCGATGCCGCGCCCACTCCGAACTGATGCTCGAAGGAGTGAACGTCGCGCTGGGGGTGTCGGGCAGCATCGCGGCCGTGAAGGTGGTCGAACTGGCCCACGAGCTCCGCCGCCGGGGCGCGGCGGTCCGCGGCGTGATGACCGGCAGCGCGCGGGGGATCGTCCACCCGTGGGCCGTCGAGTTCGCCACCGGGAACCCGGTCGTCACGGAGCTCACCGGGCGCGTGGAGCACGTCGAGCTCTGCGGCCGCGAGGGGTGGGCCGACGTGCTGCTCGTCGCCCCCGCGACGGCGAACACGGTGGGGAAGATCGCGGCCGCCGTCGACGACACGCCCGTGACGACCTGCGCGACGACCGCCCTCGGGGCCGGCCTGCCGGTCGTCGTCGCCCCCGCGATGCACGAGCCCATGTACGACCACCCGGGCGTCCTCGACGCCGTGGAGCGGGTCGAATCCTGGGGCGTCGAGTTCGTCCCGCCGCGGATCGAGGAGGGGAAGGCGAAGATCGCCTCCGAGGAGGCCGTCGTCACGGCCGTCGCCCGGGCGACGGCCGACCAGACCCTCGCCGGAAAGCGCGTCGTCGTCACGTCCGGGGCCACGAGCGAGCGGATCGACCCCGTGCGGACGCTGACGAACCGCGCGTCCGGGAAGACCGGGCGCGCCGTCGCGCGCGCGTGTCACGTTCGCGGGGCGGACGTGACGCTCGTCCACGACGGGCCCGACGTTCACTACGCCGAGGTCGAGCGCGTCGAGAGCGCGGCGGAGATGCTCGCGGCCTGCGAGGACGCCTGCGAGGACGCCGACGCGCTCGTCTCCGCCGCCGCCATCTCCGATTTCACCGTCGAACCCGCCGCGACGAAGATCCGCTCCGGCGAGCCGCTGACACTCGAACTCGAACCGACGCCGAAGCTCGTAGACGAGATCCGCGCGGCGCACCCGGACCTCCCGATCGTCGGGTTCAAGGCCGAGACCTCCGGCGACGACGACGCGATGGCGTCGGAGGCGCGCCGCATCATGGACCGCGCCGACCTCTCCTTCGTCGTCGCCAACGACGCGTCGGTGATGGGCGCGGACGAGACGCGCGCGCTCGTCGTCCGCGCCGACGGCGTCGACGAGTTCACCGGGGACAAGGCCGCCCTCGGCGACCGCGTCGCCGCCGAACTGTCCGACGAGCTGAACTGAATCGGCGCGTCGGCCGGTAGGCCTACCATCCCGCCGACCGCAGTCCGATCCGTGATCGACGCTACCGTCGCTGACTCGCCCAGGAACCGGATTGTCGTCAGTTCGGACGCGTCCGTCCGATGCAACCGTCGCCGCCGCTGAGCGATCCCCTCGGCCGGATCGACTACGCCGAATTCCTGGTCCAGCTCGGGATCTTCGCCGCGACGTTCGCGGTGACCTACGGGATCGGTCGGCTCGTCGCCGTCCCCCTCGCCGACCGCGTGCTCCGGAGCCGGCGGATCACGCCGACGGTCCGGCGGCCGACGATGAAAACCGTCCGCGTGGCCGTCGTCGTCGTCGCGTTCTTCGCCGGGCTCTTCTTCGCCCGGCTGGAGACGCTCCTGTCCGTGACCGGCGGGCTCGCGGCCGCCCTGACGCTCGCGGTCGGCTTCGCCTCGCGGAACATCATCGGCAACCTCGTCGGCGGCGTGTTCATCATCACCGACCCGATGTTCAACCTCGGCGACTGGATCGAGTGGGAGGACAACGAGGGCATCATCGAGGACATCAGCTTCCGGGCGACCCGCGTTCGGACGTTCAGGAACGAGCTCATCACGGTGCCGAACTCGGTGCTCGCCAACACCGTCGTCACGAACCACGCGATCAAGGACACACTCCGCATCGACTACGCGTTCAGCGTCGAGTACGGCGGCGACATCGACGCCATGCGGCGCGTCCTCGTCGAGGAGGCGGAGCGGAATCCCCGGATTCTCACCGATCCGCAACCCGAAGTGACGGTGGACGACGTCACCGCGGCCGGCATCGGGCTCACCTCCCGTTTCTGGATCGAGAACCCGACCCGGCGGAAGTACCTGTCCGTCCGGTCGGCGTACTTCCAGGCGGTCAAGGAGCGCTTCGAACGGGAGGGGTTCGAGATGTCGCCCGAGTACCTGGAGCTGACGGGCGAACTCGACGTGGCAGAGCCGGTCAGGACGGGCGAGCCGGTCGACAGGGACGAACCGCTGGACGCGGACGAAACGGCCGACGTGGACGAATAGGCGAGCAGGCGCGTCGCGTCTGAACCCCGCGCCGGGCGGCCGACTCCGCCTCCGCCGGCCGAGTCGGCGCGCCGTCCGGAGGGGTCGTCGACGGCGCGCCTGATATAAAAATAGTTTTGCGTGGACGGATACTGGTTTCACACGATTAGCCAGCATGACGCAAGGACTTCGAACGATCAGCGATCCGGTGTCGACGACGGGCCGCCGAACGGAGTGGAGAGACCATGGCGGCTGAGGACCACACGAGGATCCTGGTTCCGGTCGGCGAGTCCACCACGCTCCGCAACACCGTCGCCTACGCCGTCAGGGTGGCGCAGGACGACGCGACCGAGCGCGGCGTCTCTGCGACGGTCCACTTCGTGTACCCGGCCGTCTGGCGGAGCGTCGAACCGACTCGCGCGGAGAAGTTCGAGCGGGCGGGCGACCTCCTCGAACGCGTCGAGGTCTGGGCGCGCGAGGACGTCGAACCGGACGAGGCGGACGTGGCGGTCGAAACCGCCATCGTCGGCGCGGAGGAGTACCTGTTCAGTCCGAGCGACTTCGCGCGCGTCCTCTTCGACTACGCCAGGGAACACGGGCTCGACCGCGTCGTCGTCGATCCCGAGTACCAGCCGGGCGGGAACGCCCCGATGCTCCGGCCCCTCGAGTTCGAACTGTCGCAGACGGGACTCGACGTCGAGGAGGCCCCGGTCGAGCGCCCCGCCAGGCGGGCGGCGCTCGTCGGGCGCGAGAGCCTCTCGCAGTACCTCGTCGTCTTCGGCGCGTCGTACCTGTTCTACCTGGTGCTCGGCGGGTTCAGCGTCGACGCCTTCGAACTGTTCACCGGGGCGGTGAGCGCCGGGATCGTGACGGTCGTCCTCGCGAAGATCTCGCTGAAAGGACCGCCCGATCTCGGGCGGTTGCCGGGGCAGGCGGCCCGGATGGCCCTCTACGTGCCGTACCTCCTCTGGGAGATCGCGAAGGCGAACGTCGCGATCGCGTACGTCGTCCTCCACCCGCGGCTGCCGATCGACCCGTCCCTCGAACGCTTCGAGGCGGCCGTCTGGGGCGACATGCCCGCGACCACGCTGGCGAACAGCATCACGCTCACGCCGGGGACGCTGACGGTCGACGTGAGCGAGCGGGAGTTCTACATCCACGCCCTCACGCGCTCCTCGCGGGAGGACCTGTTCGACGGCGCGCTGGAGCGCGCGGTCCGGTTCGTCTTCTACGGCCGCCGCGCCGCGCGGATCCCGAGCCCCGAGGAGCGGCTCGCGAGCCGGGAGCGTGGTGAGCAGTGAGCGCCCCGTCGCCGCTCGTCTCGGGCGTCCTGCTGGGCGCGGCGAGCGCCTTCGCGGCGCTCGCGGTGGTCGTCCTCTACCGCGTGCTCAGGGGGCCGACGATGCAGGACCGCGTCATCGCGGTGAACGTCATCGGGTCGAACACCGTCGTCATCCTGGCGCTCGTCGCCGCGGCGCTCGGCGAGCCGATGTACCTCGACGTGGCGCTCGTGTACGCGCTCCTCAACTTCCTCATGAGCATCGCGATCTCGAAGTTCACGGTCGAGCGGGGTGGCGTCATATGACGCCGGCGGAGATCGCCGTCGTGCTGCTCGTCGCGGCCGGCACGTTCTTCGCCGTCGTCGCGGCGGTGGGCGTGATCCGGCTGCCGGACCTGTACACGCGCACGCACGCCGCCTCGAAGAGCGACACGCTCGGCGCGGTGCTGACGCTCGGAGCCGTCGCGATCACCTTCGGCGGCGAGATCACCGCCGTGAAGACGGTGTTCCTCCTCCTGTTCATGTTCGTGACGAACCCGACCGCGGCCCACGCGATCGCCCGGGCGGCGTACGACCAGGGGATCGAACCGTGGACAGCCGACGATTCGGGGGGTGAGCCGGAGTGAGCCCGATTCCGATTCCGATCGACGGAGGAGCAGTGCTGACGCCGCTCCAGGCGGGAATGACGCTGACGCCCCTGCAGGCGGCAATCCTGGCGTTCGTGCTGGGCTGCGCGCTCGTCGCCGCCGTCCTCCGGGACGTGCTCGGCGTGATCATCGCGTCCGCGGCGTACAGCCTCGGAATCGCGGTGCTCTGGGTGATCCTCCGCGCGCCCGACGTGGCGCTGACCGAGGCCGCCGTCGGCGCGGGCGTGACCACGCTCCTGTTCCTGCTGACGATCGCGAAGACGGTCCGGCCGTCCGACGAGCGGCGGCTCGAACTGCCGAGTCCGCGAACCGCGGTGGTCGTCCTCGCGTTCGTCGCCGTGCTCGCGGCGACCGTCCCGGCGATGCCCGCGATCGGGAGCCCCGACGCGCCCGTCGTCGACTCGCGCGTCACCGAGTACTACCTCGAAAACGCCTACGAGCAGACCGAGGTGAAGAACGTCGTGACCGCGGTGCTCGCCGCCTACCGCGGGTTCGACACGCTCGGCGAGGCGGTCGTGGTGTTCGCGGCCGGCGTCGCCGTCCTGCTCGTGCTGAAGCGGGAGGTGTTCGTGTGAGCGCCGACGGTACGGGGCCCGAGCGGGGACCCGAGGGGAACACCGCGCGCGAGTGGGAGCGCGGCCCCTACGTCGAGAGCACGATCATCATGACGACGGTCCGCGTCGTCTCGCCGTTCATCCTGACGCTCGGCCTGTTCGTGATGTTCCACGGCGCCGACTCGGCCGGCGGGGGCTTCCAGGGCGGGGCCATCGCCGCGACCGTCCTGCTCATGCTCGCGTTCGCCTTCGGCATCGAGCCGGTCCGCGACTGGATCGATCCGGGGACGGTCCTGATCCTCATGGCCGCCGGGGTCGCGAACTTCGTCCTGATCGGCCTCGGTGCGATCGCCCTCGGGGGCGAGTTCCTCCAGTACGACGTTTACCCGATCTACCACGGGACCAAGTACAGCATCGAGCTGATCGAGCTCGGCATCGGCGCGGTCGTCGCCGGCGTCATCACCGGCCTGTTCTTCCTCATCGCGGGCGGGTTCGAGGCGGCCGAACCGATCGAGGACACCGTGGAGGACGAATCATGATCGACCTACTGCTCACGCGCTACAACTACGTCGCCGTCGTGTTGCTCCTGGGCATCGGCGCGTACATGATCATCGAGAGCACGAATCTCGTGAAGAAGGTGGTCGGACTCAACATCTTCCAGACCGGGATCTTCCTGTTCTTCATCACGTCCGCGTACCGAGTCGGCGGGTCGCCGCCGGTGCTCACGAACGAGGGACCGTACGTCAGCCCGCTGCCCCACGTGCTCATCCTCACGGCGATCGTCGTCGGGGTGAGCCTCACCGCGGTCGCGCTGGCGCTCATCGTCCGAATCCACGCCGAGTACGGGACGCTCGACGAGGACGTGCTCCGGGAGGTGCGTGCGAATGAGTGATCTCCTGCCCCTCCTCGTCGCCTCGCCGATCCTGGCGGCCGTCGCCGTGCTGGCGCTCGGTTACAAGTTCGAGCGCGTCGGGTGGCCGATCGCGGCGCTCGCCAGCCTCGTGCAGGTGGGCCTCGCCGGAACGGTCGCGGCGCGGGTGTACGGCTCCGGGCGCACCGTCACGTACGAACTCGGCGGGTTCAGGCCGCCGTTCGGCATCGAACTCGTCGTCGACGGCCTGTCGGCGGCGGTCGCGGCGCTCGTCGCCGTCGTCGCGCTCGGCGTGCTCGCGTACGCCCGCCGGGCGGGACCGCGGTCGATCGCGTTCTACACCCAGTACCTGCTGCTCGTCGCCGGGCTGTCCGGCATGAGCATCACCGGGGACATGTTCAACCTGTACGTGTTCCTCGAGATCACCGGGCTCGCCGCCTACGCCCTCGTGGCCTCGGGCGACTCGGGGCGCGCCGCGGTCGGCGCGCTGAAGTACCTCATCATCGGGACGGTCGGCGCGTCGCTGTTCCTCCTCGGGATCGGCTACGCGTTCGTCGCCACGGGGACGCTCAACATGGCCGACCTGTCGGTGCGCCTCGCCGAGGTCGGCTACGACGCGACGCTCGTCCGCGCCTCGTTCGCGCTCGTCGTCGCGGGGCTCGCGGTGAAGACCGCGCTGTTCCCGCTGCACACGTGGCAGCCGGAGGCGTACGCGAGCGCCCCCGACAGCGTCAGCGCGTTCATCTCCGCGCTCGTCTCGACCGTCTCCGCCTACGCGATCGCGCGGGTGATCTTCAGCGTGTTCACGGTCGACTTCTTCGCGGCCGTGCCCGCGGCGCGGACCGCGGTGCTGACGCTCGCGGGCGTCAGCATCATCGCCGGAAGCGCCCTCGCCGTGATGCAGACCGAGGTCAAGCGCATGCTCGCGTACTCGTCGGTCTCGCAGTTCGGCCTCGTCGTCGCCGGGTTCGCGCTCGCGAACCAGGCGGGCGTGGTTGGCGGCACGGTCCACCTGGTCGGCCACGGGCTGATGAAAGGCGGGCTGTTCCTGGCGGCCGGGGCGCTCGCGGCCGTCGCGGGGGCGCGGACCGTCGACGAGTACGACGGCCTCGCGGCCCGCGCGCCGGTGCTCAGCGGCGCCTTCGCGGTGCTGGCGCTCGCGATGGTGGGCGTCCCGCCCGCCGTCGGCTTCGTCGGCAAGTGGTACATCGCCCTCGGCGCGTTCGAGGCGCGGGCGTGGCCCATCGCCGTCGTGATCCTGGCGAGCACGCTGCTCACGCTCGCGTACTTCGCCCGCCTCGTCGAGCGGATGTACTTCCGCCGCCCGGCGGCCGGGACGGCTCCGGCCGGGGCGGCGGTGGCCGACGGCGGGAGCGACCGGCCGGCCGGGCTCTCCGTCGGGATGGTCGCGGTCGTCGTCGTCGTGGCGATCCTCGCCGTCGCGCTGGGGTCGCTCGTCGCCGAGTTCGAACAGCTCATGCAACCGACCCTCGACACCCTCCTTCAGCTATGACGGACATCGCCTCTCTCCGACCGCTCGCGGCGGTACTGGTGCCGGCGCTCGCGATCGTCGCCATCGTCGCGTCGCATCGCCGACCGAACGTCCGCGAGGGCTGGACGATCCTCGCCGCGGTGACCACGTTCGCGCTCGTCGCGAGCATGGTCCCCGCGACCTTCGCCGGCGACGCCTACGTGACGGACCTCGGCGCGTTCGTCCCGGGCGTCGAGTTCGCGCTCCGCGCGGACGCGCTCGGCATGCTGTTCGGCCTGCTCGCGAGCTTCCTGTGGGTCATCACCAGCTTCTACAGCATCGGGTACATGCGCGGACTGGCGGAGCACGCGCAGACGCGCTACTTCGCCTCGTTCGCCGCGAGCGTCAGCGCCGCCGTCGGCGTCGCGTTCGCCTCGAACCTGCTCGTGCTGTTCGTGTTCTACGAGCTCCTGACCGTGGCGACGTACCCGCTCGTCACCCACGACGAGACCGCGGAGGCGCGCGCCGCGGGCCGCAAGTACCTCGCGTACACCTTCGGCGGCGGCGTCGCCGTCCTCGCCGGGACGGTGCTCGTCTACTGGCTGACCGGGACGGTCACGTTCGCGCCCGGCGGCATCGAGGCGCTCTCGTCGTCCGACCCGACGGCCGCCCGCGCCGGGTTCGCGCTGCTCGCCGGGGGCTTCGGCGTGAAGGCCGCACTCATGCCGGTCCACTCGTGGCTCCCCGACGCGATGGTCGCCCCGACGCCCGTCTCCGGGCTGCTCCACGCGGTGGCCGTCGTGAAGAGCGGCGTGTTCGGCATCGCGCGCGTCGTGCTCGACGTGTACGGGCCGGCGACCGTCGCCGACCTCGGGGTCGGCCTGCCGCTGGCCGCCGTCGCGGCGTTCACGCTGCTCGCCGCGAGCGTCATCGCGCTCAGGCAGGACAACCTCAAGCGCCGGCTCGCCTACTCGACCGTGAGCCAGCTCTCGTACATCGTCCTGGGACTGGGCGTCGGGGCGTTCGGCGGCGCGCAGGCCGCGCTGCTCGGCGGGCTGCTGCACATCCCCGCCCACGCGTTCATGAAGCTCACGCTGTTCTTCTGCGCGGGCGTCATCCACGTCGAGACCCACACGGACGACATCAGCGACATGGCCGGCATCGGCAAGCGGATGCCGCTCACGATGGCGGCGTTCGCGGTCGCCGCCGCCGGGATGGCCGGCATTCCCCTCGTGGCCGGGTTCGTCAGCAAGTTCTACCTCCTCATCGGGACGGTGAACGCGGGACAGCTCGTCTTCACCGCCGCGCTGCTCGTCTCCGGGGTGCTCAACATCGCGTACTTCTGGCCCATCGTCTACCAGGCGTTCTTCGAGGGCGAGGCGGCCGACGGCCACGACCGCAAGCCGCTCATCGAGAACCCGCTCGGCGGCCGGTACGCCGTCGCCGCCGACGGCGGCGGCCACGGCGCGGCGAACGGGCGCGGCGACGCGTCCGTCTCGGACGTCCGAGCCCGCACGTCGGACCCGGCCGAGGAGTCCGAGGAGCGCGCCGACGCCGACGGCGAGTACGCGGTCGACCGCTACCCGAGCGACCACACCCGCCCCGGCGAGACTGTGGCTCGGCGCGACGGCGAGGTCGAATCGGCCGAGCACGCCGCCGAGGAGCCGGCCCACGACGAGGACGCGGACGAAGTCCACCACGGCGGCCCGCCGGCCGGCGGCTGGGAGCGCCGCGGTTGGCTCGGCGAGGAGAGCACCTGGTTCATGCTCGCGCCGATCCTGACGGCCGTGGCCGGGTCGGTGGTCATCGGGCTCGTCCCGTCCGCCGTGGCGTTCCTGGGGCTCGTAGAGCGGATCGTCTCCGCCGCCGTCGCGACGGGGGTGGTCGGCTGATGGCCGTCGACGCGCTCGCGGCCGTCCCGCCGTTCGTCTACGTCCTCGCGGCGGCGCTCGCGGTGCCGCTCGTCTCGCGCAGGGTCGGCCACGCGCTCGGGATGGTGGCGACGCTGGCCGTCGTCGCCGTCTCCGCGCTCGCGCCGGCCGGGGCGTACGTCCAGGTCGGCCTGTTCGGCTTCGAGACCGTCCTGTTCAACGTCGACGCGTTCGCCCGGCTGATGGGCCTCATCTTCGGCTTCATCGGGGCGGCGGCGGTGCTGTACTCCTACGCGAGCCGGGCCGACAACGTCCAGACCGCCTACGCGCTGTCGTACGTCGGCACCAGCGTCGGCGCGGTGTTCGCCGGCGACTGGCTCACCCTCGTGTTCTTCTGGGAGCTCATGGCCGTGACGAGCACCGCCCTGGTCTGGCACTACGGCGGGCGCGCGGTCCGGGCGGGCTTCCGCTACGCGCTCCTCCACGGCGTCGGTGGGAGCCTCGTGCTCGCGGCGATCGTCTGGTACTACGTCGACGCGGGGTCGTTCCTGTTCAGCGCCGCGCCGGAGGGGCTCGCCGCCGGCGGCGAGATCGCCGCCGTGCTCGCGGCGATCGGCATCGGCGTCAACGTCGGCTTCATCGGCCTGCACGCGTGGCTGCCGGACACGTACCCGCGCCCGCACGTCGCCGCGAGCGTCTTCCTCTGCGTCTACACGACGAAGACCGGCGTGTACGCGATGTACCGGGCGTTCCCGGAGGGACACCTCTGGATCGCCTACATGGGCGGCGCGATGGCCGTCTTCGGCGCGAGCATGGCGCTGCTCCAGAACGACATGCGCCGCCTGCTCTCGTACCACATCCAGTCACAGGTCGGCTACATGATCGCGGGGGTCGGCATCGGCACGGCGCTGGCGACGGCCGGCGCGTTCGGCCACGTGTTCAACCACATCCTCTACAAGAGCCTGCTGTTCATGACGGTGGGCGTGATCATCTTCCGGACCGGCGAGGAGAACCTGAAGTACGTCGGCGGCCTCGCCCGCGCGATGCCGATCACCGCCGCCGCGTTCGTCGTCGCCGCGCTCTCGATCGCCGGCTTCCCCGGCTTCAACGGCTTCGTGAGCAAGGGGATGGTCATCGCGGCCGCCCACAAGAAGCACATCGACGCGCTCTGGTGGCTGCTCATGATCGGGGGCGTCGGGACGTTCCTCTCGTTCATCAAGCTGGGCTACTACGCGTTCTTCCACGGCGAGTACGACGGGTCGGTCTCGGACGCCAACCGCGGCCAGCAGGTCGCGATGGTCACCGTCGCCGCGCTGTGCGTCCTGTACGGGCTGTTCCCGGACGCGCTCTTCGCGATCCTGCCCGACGCGGCGGACCTGGACTACGTGACGTACACGTTCGACCACGTCGCCGAGGGCCTGGCGCTCGCCGCCGCGGGCGCGATCGGCTTCGTCCTCCTGAAGAAACCGCTCGGAAAGGTCGGGCGCGTCCCCGACGTGGACGCGGTGTACAACCCGGCGGTGTTCTACGGCACGCGCGCGCTCGTCCGGGGCGTCACCGACTCGTACGCCGCCGTCGACCGCGGGGTCGGCCGGCTGAGCGCCGCCGCGGTCCGGGCGGCCGGGAACCCGGAGGCCGCGCTCCGCCGCGCGGGCGTCGAACCCGACGCGCCGACGACCGACGGCCCCGCCGGTCCGTCGAACCTCAGCGCCGGCATCGGAACGAGCGTGCTCATCCTCACCGTCGTCGTGACGATCGCGGTGGCGGTGCTGGTGTTCGTCTGAGCGCCGGCCCCGACCGGCCGTCGATCGCCGCCGCGCCCCGTGGGATCCACCCGCGCGGGTGGGCCGAACCGCCATCTTTTATGGGGGACCCACGGTAGGGGCGACATGGACCAGTTGCAGCGATCGCTGCTCGAGGCCCCGATCATCGAGAAAGGCGAGTACGAGTACTTCGTCCACCCGATCAGCGACGGGGTCCCGATGCTGGAACCCGGCCTCCTCCGCGAGATCGTCATCAAGATCATCCGGAAGGCGGAGCTGGAGAACGTCGACAAGATCGTCACCCCCGCGGCGATGGGGATCCACATCTCGACGGCCGTCTCGCTCATGACGGACATCCCGCTCGTCGTCATCCGCAAGCGGCAGTACGGCCTCGACGGCGAGGTCGCCCTCTCGCAGCAGACCGGCTACTCCGAGGGCGAGATGTACATCAACGACGTGGGCGAGGGCGACCGGGTGCTCGTGCTCGACGACGTGCTCAGCACCGGCGGCACGATGAAGGCGGTGCTCGACGCGCTGTCGGAGATCGGCGCGGACATCGTCGACGTGGTCGCCGTCATCAAGAAGGCCGGGCCGAACGAACTCGACGACACCGACTACGACGTGAAGACGCTCATCAACGTCACCGTCGAGGACGGCGAAGTGATCATCGTCGACGAGCACGGCGACGGATAGGATCGCTCTTCCCCGGTCCCCCGCTCCCCCGTCTCCCGCCGACGAAGACCCGCGTCCCTTCTCGCCGAATCGCGCCGCCCACGGCGCGATTCGGCTCGACGTTTACGCTTTCTCTCACGTCGTCCCCGTAACCAAGCCCCGACGAACGGTGAAATCAGGGTTTCACCGATCGAAGATTATTTACTTAGGTAGTCGATCACAGGTAACATGCCATTTGGCGACAATGCTTGGATGACTGATAGGCGCGGGATGATGAAGATCGTCGCGGCGGGCGGGGTCGCGGGTCTCGCGGGCTGTGCGGGCAACGACGGGGGCGGCGACGGGGAGGACGACGACCTCGGAAACACGCTCGTCGGCCCCGACGGCGAGCCGGTCACGCTGAAGTTCGTCTACCGGACGGGGACCGAGACCGGCAAGACGACCGCCCAGTTCATGAAACAGGAGCTGGGCAAGATCGGGATCGGCGTCGAGTTCGACTCCGCCCCGTTCAACACGCTCCTCGACCGCTACGCGTCGAACAAACCCGAGGGGGGCGAGGCGACGTTCAACGGCGGCGACCGCGACGAGTCGGTCAGCGCCGAGCCGTGGGACCTGCTCTGGGGGATCGGCTTCAACACCTACCCGATGACCCCGACCTCCATCGCGCCCTTCTTCATCGACGAGCGGAAGACCGACCGCGCGACCATCAACTTCTACGGCTACCGCCCGAGCGGCGACCGCGACGTCGCGGCCGAGATCGACGAACTGGCCCAGGAGACGGACGCGCAGAAGCGACAGGCGGGGTTCGCCGACCTGTTCGGCTTCATCAGCGAGGACCAGCCGTTCGGGATGATCGGCTTCGGCGACGACATCTGGGGGTTCCGCTCCGACGTGAAGCACACGGAAACCGGCTTCAACTTCGGGTGGGACTACCAGAAGTGGCACTTCGAGGGGAGCGCCTCCTCGCCGCGGGGCGAGTACATCCACGGCGAGACGACCGACGCCTCGACGCTCAACTTCGTCCAGATCAGCGACGAACCCTCCAGTCTCCGCGTCGGACTGACGATGGACGGGGCGTACACCGTCAACTCGAACATGGAGGTCGAGCCGCGGTGGGTCGAGGCGATCAACACCGAGGACAAACAGACGTACGAGTTCAAGCTCCGCGAGAACCTCCGGTGGAGCGATCCCTACGGCCAGATGACCGCCGAGGACTGGGTGTACTTCATCACGGAGGTCCGCCAGGCCGAGGAGAACTGGGCCGGCGACACGAACCGCGGCGACTGGTTCGCCGGGGAGGAACCCATCCCGGTCGAACAGACCGGCGAGTTCACCTTCGAGGTGCGCCTGCCCGAGGTGGACCCGGACTTCCCCCGGAAGCCGATCATGTGGGGCGCGTACTGCATGCCGAAGGAGCTGATCGAGCCCTACGTCGAAGAACAGGACGGGGAAGGGCTGAACAAGGACGAGGAGGTGCGGACGCTCGCGTACACCGGCAACCTCGGGCCGTACAAATACGAGTCGTGGGAGCGCGAGTCGCGCTTCCGCGCCGTCCGCAACGACGACTACTACCTCCGCGAGGTCGAAGGGTACGAGAACGCGCCGCTGTTCGAGCGCTACGCCTACCAGGTGTTCAGCGAGGAGAGCACGCAGCTCTCGGCGCTCGAAACCGGCGAGATCACCCAGGCGGAGCTGCCGTCGGAGAAGGCGGACAAGTTCAAGGACA
Source organism: Halegenticoccus soli (assembly GCF_002844195.1). GTDB lineage: Archaea > Halobacteriota > Halobacteria > Halobacteriales > Haloferacaceae > Halegenticoccus > Halegenticoccus soli. Next base: position 377,813 of record NZ_PEND01000004.1, on the reverse strand, counting down.
TGAATAACGTGAACGTCACGCTGTCGCCCACGCCGTACATCTCCGTCCTCGCGTACAACCAGCGCGCGAACGGCTGGGAGCCGTTCCGGGAGCCCGAGGTCCGACGGGCGTTCGCCTACGCCATCAACAAGAAGGCCATCGCCGAGCAGATCAACCGCGGCTACGTGACGCCCGCGCACACCTACCAGCCCGAGTGGTCCGACTGGTTCGACAACTCGAAGGTCACGCGGACCGGCGTCGGCGACAGCCACAGCTACGCCAGGGCGAAGCAGCTGATCGACGAGGCGCTGGACGACTACGAGTACGTCGATCAGTGAGACACAATGGGCATGGGATTGTACGTCGCACAGCGGGTCGCGTGGGCCCTCGTGGCGACGTTCGTCATGCTGTCGCTGACGTTCGGCCTCCTCGCCGTCACACCGGACGCCCAGCAGGCGCAGTTCGCGTTCCAGCAGGCCCAGGAGGGGGCCAGCGCGGACGAGGCGCGGGAGACGTACCAGCGGGTCACCGGAAAGGACGGGCCGCTGTTCGACCGCTACAAGGAGTACATGATCGGGATGGTCACCGGCGACTGGGGCTGGTCGCACACGCGCTCGCAGCCCGCGATCGAGGCGGTCGCCGACGCCTACCCCTACTCGCTGATGTACGGGATTCCGGCCACGGTCCTCTCGGTCGTCGCGGGCATCGGCATCGGCCTGTACTCGGCGACCCACCAGTACACGAAGGCGGACTACGCCGGGACGTTCCTCGCCTTCTTCGGCGTGAGCATCCCGAACTTCTGGTTCGGCATCATGCTCATCCTGCTCTTCGCCGTCCACCTCGGGTGGTTTCCGTCGTACTACGACACGAGCCACGGGGTGTGGACGCTGGCGAACGCGAAGCAGCTCGTGCTGCCCGTGATCGTGCTCAGCACCGCCGCGATCGCGAGCCAGATGCGGTACGCCCGGGCGGAGTCGCTGGAGTACGTCCACGCGGACTTCGTCAAGACGGCCCGCGCGAAGGGCGCGAGCGAGTGGCGCGTCATCCGCCACATCTTCCGCGCGGCGTCGGTGCCGATCTCGACGATCCTCGTCGCGGACATCCTCGGGCTGCTGTTCGTCGCGTCGTACCTGACGGAGGTCGTGTTCCAGATCCCCGGGCTCGGGCTGTTGAGCTACCGCGCCATCACCCAGAACGACACCGCGCTCGTGCTCGCGACGACCCTGATCCCCGTGTTCGTGGCGATCGTCGGCAACCTCGTCCAGGACATCGCCTACACGGTGCTCGACCCGCGGATCGACTACGGTGATCGCTGATGGCGACGGACGCGAAACCCTCGGACGACGCCTCGTTCGAGCGCGTCGACTGGGACGCGCTCGAATCGGAGTTCGGCGGCCTCTCCCGGCGACAGACGGCGTTCCTGGGGGCGATGGCCGCGTTCGCCCTCGGCGTCGCCGCCGACGTCGCGGTCGGCGGTCCGCTCCCGCTCCTCGGCGATCCGGCCCCGCTGGACTGGCTGTTCCGGCTGACGCTGCTCCTCGGGACCTTCTACGTCGTCCTGCCGCTGTACGACGATCCGCGGATGACGAGACACTACTGGCGGCAGTTCAAGCGGAACACAGCCGCGGTGATCAGCCTCGGCTACCTGGCCGTCGTCTTCGCGGTCGGGACGGTCGGCCCGACGTTCCTGCCGCGACCCGAACTGGACCTGCTGGCGCGGAGACAGCCGCCGGTGTTCACGAGCGTCGCCGCTGACGTGCCGACGACCTGCGCCGGCGAAGTCGTGAACGGGATGTGCCACGGCACGTGGCAGTACCCGCTCGGCACCAACGCGCAGGGCCACGACATGCTGCACCTGCTCGTCTTCGGCATGGAGGTGAGCATGCAGGTGGGGCTCATCGCGACGGCGATCATCGTCGTCGTCGGGACCGCGGTCGGCACGAGCGCCGCGCTGTTCGGCGGCCTGGTGGACGAGGTGTCGATGCGCTTCGTCGACCTGCTGCTCACGGTGCCGACGTTCTTCCTCTTCATCCTGATCGTCTACCTGTACGGCGGGAGCCTGTTCCTGATGATCCTCGTGTTCGGCCTCCTGAGCTGGGGCGGCGTCGCGCGGCTCGTCAGGAGCGAGGCGCTCCAGCGCAGCGAGGAGGAGTACATCAGGGCCGCGGAGAACGCCGGCGCGAGCAAGGCGTGGATCCTCCGCCGGCACGTCATCCCGAACGTGTCGAACACCGTGATCACGGCCGCGACGCTCACCATCCCCTTCCTCATCCTCGCGGAGGCGGGGCTGTCGTTCCTCGGCCTCGGCGACCCCACGACGTTCTCGTGGGGGCAGACGATCGCCGACGGCCGGGGCGAACTCGCCGGCGCGTGGTGGATCTCGACGGTGCCGGGCGTGTTCCTGTTCTTCACGGTGCTGGCGTTCAACTTCCTCGGCGACGCGCTCCGCGACGCGCTCGATCCGCGGTCGGAGGTGTGACGATGGGGGACGAACCGCTCCTGTCGGTCAGGGATCTCCGAACGTACTTCCGCACGGACGCCGGAACGATCCGCGCGGTCGACGGCGTGAGCTTCGACGTCCGCCGCGGCGAGACCGTCTGCGTCGTCGGCGAATCGGGGTCGGGCAAGACCGTCGCCAGCGAGTCGATCACGCGGCTGATCCCGATGCCGCCGGGGGAGATCGTCGGGGGCGAGGTCGTCTTCGACGGCGTCGACCTCCTGTCGCTTTCGGACCGCGAGCTCCGGGAGTACCGCGGCGGCCGGATCGGCCACGTCTTCCAGAACCCCCAGGGCGCGCTGCACCCGATGCACACGGTGGGCAGGCAGATCGTCGAGGCGATCCGGCTGCACCGCGACGCGGGGAAGCGCGAGGCCCGCGAGCGGGCGATCGACCTGCTCGACCGGGTCGGCATCCCCGACGCCGCCGCGCGGTTCGACGACTACCCCCACGAGTTCTCCGGCGGGATGAAACAGCGGGTCGTCATCGCCGTGGCGCTCGCCTGCGACCCGGACCTCCTGATCGCCGACGAGCCGACGACCGCGCTCGACGTGACGATCCAGGCGCAGATCCTCCGGCTCCTGTGCGACCTCCAGGAGGAGTTCGGGATGAGCGTGCTCCTCATCACCCACGACCTCGGCGTCGTCGCCGAGATCGCCGACAGGGTCGTCGTCATGTACGCCGGCAAGGTGATGGAGCGGGGGACGGTGTACGAGGTGCTCGAAAACCCATCGCACCCCTACACGCTGGCGCTGCTCGACTGCCTCCCCGGCAGGGGCGGCGCGATGCGACCGCTCGGGGGGGCGCTCCCGGATCCGCGGGACCCGCCGTCGGGCTGCCGGTTCCACCCCCGGTGCCCACACGCGGTCGACGAGTGCGGAGCCGGCGACCAGCCGGCGATGGGGACCGCTGGATCGCCAGGACACGAGGTCTCGTGCGTCTACTACCACGACGGCTACGACGAGTCCGCGATCCGCGAGCGGCGGGCCGCGGACTCGAACGAGGGCGTCGGCCGAGCGGACGGGGGTGACGGGCGGTGACGGGCCGACCCGACGAACCGCCGGCGGCGGACCGATCCGGCGAACCGCTGTTGCGCGTCCGCGGTCTCAAAAAGCACTACCCGATCACCGAGGGGGTGCTGCGGCGCGAGGTCGGCCGCGTCCGGGCGGTCGACGGGATCAGCTTCGACGTGTACCCCGGCGAGACGTTCGGCATCGTCGGCGAGTCCGGCTGCGGGAAGTCGACCGCCGCGACGACGCTGCTGCGGCTCGAAGAGCCGACCGACGGGGAGGTCCTGTTCGACGGCGCGGACGTGAGCGCCGCGTCGAAGGCGGAGCTCAAGCGGTTCCGCCGCCGCGCGCAGATGATCTTCCAGGATCCGACCTCCAGCTTCGACCCGCGGATGAGCGTCGGCGAGTCCGTCGCGGAGCCGCTCCGGATCCACGGGATGCGCGATCGGGACCGGCGGCGGCGGATCGCGCAGGACCTCCTGGAGCGGGTCGGCCTCTCCGCGGACGACGTCGACCGGTACCCCCACGAGTTCTCCGGCGGGCAGAAACAGCGGATCGGGCTGGCGCGGGCGCTCGTGCTCAACCCGGACCTGATCGTCGCCGACGAGCCCGTGTCGGCGCTCGACGTGTCGATCCAGGCCGAGATCCTGGCGCTGATGCGCCGGCTCCAGGAGGAGTTCGACCTCGCGGTCGTGTTCATCAGCCACAACCTCAGCGTCGTCCGCGAGGTGTGCGACCGCGTCGCCGTGATGTACCTCGGCGAGATCGTCGAGGTCGGCCCGACGGAGCGGCTGTTCGCCGACCCGCAGCACCCGTACACGCGGGCGCTCCTGTCGTCGATCCCGACCCCCGACCCGCGGGAGCGCGGTCGGGGGATCGAGCTGACCGGCGACGTGCCGAGCCCCTCGGACCCCCCGTCGGGCTGTCGGTTCCACACCCGCTGTCCGGAGATCGTACAGCCCGACGGCTACGAGTTCGAGCAGGTCCACTGGCGGCGCGTGATGGACCTGAGAGCGAAGCTCGACCGCGGCGAGGTCGGCCGCGAATCCGCGCTCGACCTCGCGGCCGCGCAGTCGACCGCGACGGCGGGGGCTACCGACGGAGCGCGCGCGACCGGGACGCCGCCCGACGAGGCGCGCGCGGCGATCCGACGGGCGTTCGACCTCCCGGAGGCGCTGACCGACGAGCGCGCCGAGGCGGTCCTCTCCGAGGCGCTCGGGCTCGTCGTCGACGGCGACTCCGACAGGGCCGCGGCGCTCCTGGCCAAGGAGTTCTCGACGCCCTGCGAGCGCCGCCGACCGCGGGCCGCGGCCGTCGACGACGGCTGGTCCGCGACCTGCCACCTCCTGGACGGCTCGCGGCGATCCGAGGGCGTCGAGCCGCTGCCCGGACGCGAAGATTGAGAGCTGAGCGGGTCGCGCGAGCATCGCGGTGTCGGTCGTCCCGCGCGGACCGCTCTTCGCCCGCGCGACCGGCGATCCGCCGCGCTGCCGCCTGCCTGTCGCCGATCCGCGTCCGACCCGCCCCGCGTCACCTTCCGCGGGCGTGAGCCTTTTCGGCGGCCGGCGTGAACGTACGGGTATGCCGTCAGCACTGTTCGTCGTCAGCGAGGAGGGGTACTGGGGGGAAGAGTGCGTCGAGCCGCTCACGACGCTCGACGAGGCCGGGTTCGACATCACGGTCGCCACCCCGAGCGGGTCGCCGCCGGTCGTCGACGAGCGCTCGATAGATCCCGACACCGTCGGCGAGGAGACCGCCGAGCGCGTTCGGGAGGTGCACGAGAACGACGAGCGGCTGAACGACCCGGTTCCGATCGCCACGGTCGACGCCGCCGACTACGACGCGGTCGTCCTCCCCGGCGGCCACGGCACCGAGTGGGACGTCAACCAGGACCGCCACGCGCGGAAGCTGGTCGCGGACGCCGTCTCCGGCGACGAGGGGAAGGCGCTGATCCTCTGTCACGCCGTCGGGATCCTCGGGTTCACCCACACTGAGGAGGGCAAGTACGTGGTCTCCGAGCGGGACGTCACGGGCTTCCCGAACGAGTGGGAGGAGGAGATCGTCGACGAGAACGACCGGATGCCCGACGGTCGGAAGCTCCCCTACTGGGTCGAAGACGAGGTGAAGGCCGCCGGCGGCAACTGGGACGCCGAACTCGATTCGGACACGAGCGTCACCGTCGACGGCGACCTCATCACGGGTCGCGGTCCGGAGTCGTCGCGGGCGGCCGCGGAGACGCTGCTCGAAGAGTTGGGGATCGAAGCGCCCGCCAAGTAGGGCGACGCCACCGCGGTCCGAGGCGGAGGCGCACCGCGACTGACCTCGATCCGCAGCTACTCGATTTTGAACGCGGCCTCCTCGACGTTCTCGCTCCGGCACTCCGGGCAGCGCGAGGGGTAGTTGACCGGGTCTTCGTAGTCGTTGAACCCACAGTCGGCGCACTCCGGCGGCGCGACGAGGAACCGTTCGTCGGTCCCGTCGAGCGACCTGGCGACGTGCCGCAGGTGGTCGTAGACGACGGAGCGGGGGACGCCGACCGACCGCGAGAGCGCGCTCGCGGTCGCCGGTCCCTCGCGGAGCGCGTCGGCGAGGCGCTGACGAGTCGTCGCGTCGGTAGTCGTCATGGTCGCCCGTTCGTCGGGGGTCGAAAAACGAGTTTCGCTTATCTGACTGAAAGGAAGACAGGAGGGGAAAAAACCTTACCGTCGGGGCGGGAGTGTGGAGGTATGAAAGCGGTTGTCCTCGCAGGAGGCTACGCGACCAGGCTGTGGCCGATCACGAAAAACCGCCCGAAGATGCTCCTCCCCGTGGGAGAGGACACGGTCATCGACATCATCTTCGACGAGCTGGAGTCGGACGAGCGGATCTCCGAGGTGTACGTCAGCACGAACGAGGCCTTCGCGGAGGACTTCGAGCGCTACCTCTCGGAGTCGGGCTTCGAGAAGCCGACGCTGTCGGTCGAGGAGACCACCGAGGAGGAGGAGAAATTCGGCGTCGTCGGCGCGCTCGCGCAGCTCATAGACCGCGAGGATGTGGAGGAGGACCTCCTCGTCGTCGCCGGGGACAACCTCCTCAGCTTCCCGATGTCCGACTTCGTCGACTACTTCAAGGACAAGGGGACCCCGACGCTGGCGGCGTACGACGTCGGATCGTACCAGCGGGCGAAGTCCTACGGGCTCGTCGAACTCGACGGCGAGCGCGTGGTCGACTTCCAGGAGAAGCCGGACAACCCGAAGAGCACGCTCGTCTCCATCGCCTGCTACGCCTTCCCGGCCGACACGCTCCCCCTGTTCGACGAGTACCTCGCCGCCGACAACAACCCCGACGAGCCGGGCTGGTTCATCCAGTGGCTCCAGGGGCGCGAGGCGGTCCACGCCTACACCTTCGACGGCGCCTGGTTCGACATCGGGACGCCGGAGAGCTACCTCGACGCGATCAGCTGGAAGCTCGACGGCGAGAACTACGTCCACGAGACGGCGACCGTCGAGAACTCCGAGCTCGGCGACAACGTCCACGTGATGGCCGGCGCGGAGGTGGTCAACTCGCACCTCGAACAGACCGTGGTCTTCCCCGACACGTCCATCCGCGACTCGGACATCCGCCGGTCGATCATCGACCGCGAGACCCGAATCGAGGGCCTCGACTTCGCCGGGGCGCTCATCGGCGCGCACACGAGGATCACCCAGGAAGACCAGCCCGAACAGCTGTCCTGAACGCGGCGCCCGCAGGCCGATCGCTTCTCCGCTCCGCCCGTCTTATCGCTCCCCGAGCCGCGCGTCGGTGATCCGCACTCGCCCCCGCGTCCCGTCCCACTCCGTCTCGTAGCACCTTTTGCCGCGCTCGTTCGCGCGGGTGAACCGGCGCTCACTCGCTGGCAAAAGCTGCATCAAAAGCCGTCGTCACCCCCTCCGAGACGGCGTCGCCGTCTCGCGTGCTCGTTCGCCGCGCTCACGCGCACTCCGGGGGATCCTCGTCCCGTTCGGGCCGACCGGCGCTCACGGTTCCGAACCCCTCCAACGGCACGTGACTCACCCCAGTCGAGCGTCGGTGATCCGCACTCGCCCCCGCGTCCCGTCCCACTCCGTCTCGTACGCCAACTCGATCGGCCGGGACATGTGCGGCCCGTCCGTCACCAGCGTCTCGAACTCCCCACCCTCGCCGAGGAGGTGGACGCCGTACCGCTCGTGCAGCTCCTCCAGGTCCGCGATGGCGTCGGCGTCGAGTCTCCGGCCGAGCCACGATTCGTCGAGGCCGGCCGCGGCGACCTGGATGATCCTGATTTCGAATCCCGCGTCGAGCATCGCGTCGGCGAGCTCTCGGGGGTCCTCCCGCCACAGCGGCGCGAACAGCTCGACGCCGAGTCGGTCGCACATTCCCCGGATGCGGTCCGTCTGGAACTCGCTCTCGACCGCGCCCGCGACGACGCCCGCGAGGTCGATATCCTCCCGCAGATCGAGCAACGCGGCCTCCATAGGTTCGAGTTCGGCGTCGCCCTGCTCGCCGGAGTCGGTCGCCGCCTCGGCGCCGAAGTCGGCCGGTTCCACCTCGACGAGTTCGATTCCGATGCTCTCGGCCGCGAGGCGCGCGAGGCGGGTCGCGGGGACGTGGTACATGTACGAGTCGCCGGCGGGGTGGACGGTCAGGAGCCGCGCCACGTCCAGTCCCGATTCGAGTGCCCGGTACAGCGCCCACGAGGAGTCCTTCCCGCCGGAAAAGAGACACACCCAGTCGTCGGTCATCGGGCGGTGTACGGCGAATGGACGTAAACGCCCTGCGGTTCGGCCGCGCGGCGCGGGGTCGGCCCCGCCGGGTCTCGCCGGCGCGGTCGCGGGCCGACCGCGATCGATTGTGATCGCGGCGTGGGTCGACCTCGCGGTTGCGACTCCGGTTCCGATACGGCTAGAGCTCCACTTCTCGCACGCGCTCGCGCGGGTAGTACACCGTCCGACCGCGAACCTTCACCTTCACCCAGCCGGCGAACACCGAGACCGGGACGCCGTCGTGTGCGGTCCCGTCGTTCAGTTTGACCGTTCCGTTCGGCGACGCGTCGAGTTTCTGTACGTCCGTCATGGTCTGATTCTCCTGCGACTGCTTTCCGCGGCCCGCGCCGGATCGGATTTCGGTCCGACTGACCTCTCCGGCTAGTGGGTCCGCCGCGGCATTAGCCGATTCCATCGCGTCGGTCGTTCGCGGTCGCTCAGGCGGGGGGACGCCGTCGGCGACGCCGCGAACGAGTCGCGCCCGCCGTCACATGTAGCCGAGGTCGCGCAGGCGCTCCATGATGTTCTCCTTGTCCTGCGCGCGGCCCTCCCGCTCGGTCGTTCCCTCCATGTCCTGCATCCACGCGGGGTCGTCGGCGGACTTGGCCGATCCCGATTCGGTGCCGAGCGAGCGGAACCCCTCGAAGTACTTGGGGCTGACCGGCAGGTCCTCCGGCGTCAGGTCGTCGGGCAGGTCGGTGGAGTTCTCCGGGACGTGGCCCGCCGGGTATCCCTCGACGGTGTCGGGCACGACGAAGCGCCAAAACGCCTCCCACACGTCCGCCTCGGCGAACTGGAGGATGGGGTGGACGCGGTCGTGCGGCGGGTACTTCTCGGAGTCGTGGCGGGGGCTGAAGAACGTCTCGTCGGCGCGCGCGTCCTGTTCGTCCCACCTGACGCCCGAGAACACGCCGTCGAAGCCGCGCTCGCTCAGCGTCTCGTTGAGCGCGACGGTCTTCAGGAGGTGGTTGCCGACGAACGTGTCGGCGTCGACCGTCAGCGCGTCGTCGTCGTACTCCAGGCGGTCGAGCTCGCGTCGGTTCGTCTCGCCCAGCTCGGACACCGGGAGGGTGTCCCCGGGTTCGACGCCGCGTTCGGCGAGGTCCGTGTTCCGCGAGTAGACGAGGTCGAGGTCCCACCGGTCGACCCACCGCTCGACGAACTCGACCGTCTCCGGGAAGTGCTCGAAGTGGTCGATGAACACGACCGGCGGCACGTCGAAGCCGCTCTCGCGGGCGACCTCCCTGACGACGTAGAGCACCAGCGTCGAGTCCTTCCCGCCGGTCCACATCACCGCGGGGGATCGATACTGTTCCAGCGCGGTCCGCGTCACCTCGGCGGCCTTCTCCAGTTTGTCCGCGAGCGTCGGGTAGTCCTCGGCGGTCCGGTCCGCGCCGTCTTCGTAATCCAGGTCGAGGTAGGAGGGGAAATCGTCGGTCACAGTCGACTCTCTCCGTCGTCGGGGATAATCTCTGCTTCCGTTATCACCGGCTGATAACCCCGCGGCCGCTCGGCGGGCGTCTGCGTCGGGTGCGTCGACGCGAAAAAGAACGGTAGCGCGATCTTCGGGTCGGCGATCCGCGGATCGGCGGGACGTCGAGTTCGATCAGGACCCGAGTTACATGTAGCCGAGGTCGCGCAGGCGCTCCATCAGGTCCTCCTTGTCCTGGGCGCGGCCGGCGCGCTCGGTCGTGTTGTCGAGGTCCTGCAGCCACGCGGGCTCGGAGTCGGCCCTGTCGGTCGACACCTCGCTGCCGAGCGAGCGGAAGCCCTCGAAGTACTTCGGCGAGACCGGGATGTCCTCGTGAGTGAGGCCGTTCGGCAGGTCGTCGTAGTCCTGCGGGACGTACCCCTCGTCCGGGAACTCCTCGACCGTCTCGGGCACGACGAAGTGCCAGAACGCCTCCCAGACGTCCGCCTCGGTGAACTGGAGGATCGGCTGGACGCGGTCGTGCGGCGGGTAGATGTCCGGGTCGTGGCGGGGGCTGAAGAACGTCTCGTCGGCGCGCGCGTCCTGTTCGTCCCAGCGGATGCCGGAGACGATGCCGTCGATGTCGTACTCCTCCAGCGCGTCGTTGAGCGCGACGGTCTTCAGGAGGTGGTTGCCGACGTAGGTGTCGAGCAGGAACGGGAACGTGTCCTCCTCGTACTCGAGGATGTTGCGGACGTGGTGCTGGTTGTGCTCCGAGAGCGCGGAGATCGGGATCTCGTCGCCGGGGGTGAGGCCGTTCTCCTCGACGTACTCGCCGACGTCGGTGTTGCGCGCGTAGACGACCTCCAGGTCCCACTCGTCGGCCCAGTGCTCGACGAAGTCCATCAGCTCGTCGAAGTGCTGGTAGTGGTCGATGAACACCGTCGGCGGCAGTTCGAGGTCGTACCGGTCCGCGACCTCCTTCACGAAGTAGAGCGTGAGCGTCGAGTCCTTCCCGCCGGTCCACATCACCGCGGGGTTCTCGTACTCTTCGAGCCCCTGCTTCGTGACCTCGATGGCCTTCTCGATCTTGTGCTGGATGCTCGGGTAGTCCTCGGGGGTCTCACCTTCGCCGTCGGTGTAGTCGACGTTCAGGTAGTCGGGGAAGCCTTCCGGCATGGTGTAATAACATATAATTAGGCGACTAAAATGCTTTTTGCCCGAGACATTGCTGTGCGGTAACCCTTGTCGAACGGATGGGCGCTTCGTCACCCAGCCCCGGCCGGGAGGAGTCGTCGGTACGTAGTTTTTTGGCAAGGAAATTAGTAGGTTGACAATATGGGCCTGGAAAAGAATATGTCCGAGGTGGACCGCGTCATACGGGGCGTACTCGGCATCTGGCTTATCGTCATGTCCGTCGGGGCGATGCTCGACGGAAGACGCGTCGTCGCTGCCACGACCGGGATAGCGGGGACTGGATTGCTGTTGAATTTCGCGACCCAACACTGCGGCGGGTACGCGTTACTCGGCATCGACACGTCTTCCGGCGAATCTTGTTCTACTAGTTGAACGAGTGCTTCGAGTGGCTTCCTGCGCTACCGGGGGCGTGGAGACGGTTCCGACGGGCACGCAGACGACGTGAACTCCGAACCGCCATTTCGTCGGATACCGCGCGCGAACGGAGAGACCGGCCCGCCGTTAACCGATTACGCGGTTTTGACTCCCGGATTCTGCGTTCTCTGGAAGCGACAGATTTGGCCGTAACTACGAGGCGCGGCTGACCAGACGCCGCAACCGGGCACTACCTGGGTTTTTTGCTCTTCATACCGGTACTCACTATGTGCCAGACACTCCTGCCCCTCCGCCGGGTGAGATATTCAATCGAGCCGTCGAGGAAGGTGAACGCCGGCTCGATCAGTCGTTGCTCGAATTAGTCTCGACCAGCTTCATCGCTGGGTTCACGATTGTCTTCGGCATCGTCGCACTCGGCATCGTCGAAGCGCTCGTCGAGCCGCGCTTCGGCGAAATCGCCAAAATCACGGGCGCGCTCGCCTTCGGGGTTGGCCTCGTTTTCCTCGTCGTGGGACGGACGGAACTGTTCAACGAGAACTTCTTCGACCCGGTCGCGGCGGCGGCCGACCGATCCGAGTCGTGGATGCTTTCGTCCCTCTTTCGTCTCTGGGCCGTTACGCTCGTGTTTAATCTGCTCGGTGGGGGCCTCTTCGCCCTTATCTTCTCCGTTCGCGGCGCACTCCCCGCGGGAACGGCGGAGGCACTGACCGCGTTCGCAGAAGAAACCGCGCGCCAAGGAGCCGGAGCGTGGTTTGCGAGTGCCATCGCGGGGGGTGCGCTCGTGAGTCTGCTGTCATTCCTCCTCGTGGCCGTCAACGGCGTACGGACCCGGGTCACCCTCGCGTACGTCGTAGGGTTCCTCCTCGCGCTCGGACCGTTTAATCACGTCGTCGTCACTACGTTGCACGTCTTCTTCGGCATCCTGTTTGGGGCAAACGTCGGCTTCGGAACGCTCGCAGTGATGATCGCGGTTGTCACAGCTGGCAACCTTGCTGGAGGGCTCGGCTTGGTTACGCTCACCCACATTACGCAGGCGATGGGTGCGCGCGAGTCTGGAGGGTGACCTCGGCAGAGCAACCAGAGGCACCCCTCTTCGGATTGCGGCTGCCTGGAGAGTTTCAGTAATCGCGGACGTTGGAGGTGAGGGGCGTCTTCGCCTGCGGGGGTCGCGTTCTCGATTTCCTGCCCGATTTTGTGGTGTTGTACAGGAATCTTCTGAATCAGGATTAACTAATGAACTTGTTGTCCCGCCAGTTGACCCCGTTGCCCCCCGACTGCTTCTGCGTCGGGTTCTCGACGACCTCGACCTTCGCCGGCCGGTCGTCGCCCTCGACGATGCGCGTCGCCTCGAGTTCGCCGTCGACCTCGGTGATCGCGGTCAGCGTCCCCTTTTCGGCGAGGCGCGCGATGTCGCGGAGGACGAGGAACATCGGGTACTGGAGCGCGGTGTTCTGGAGGACGGTCTCGCGGTCGCCCTTGAAGCAGGCGAACTCGACGAGCTCCGAGGGGATCTCCTCTTCCTCCTCGCGCCCCCAGCGGGGGCCGCCCGCGCGCGGCGGCTCCTCCTCGTAGACGCGCGTCTCCGTGACGCTCGCCTTCAGCTGTGCCGTCGGCGTGTACTTGCTGAGGCTCTCGTCCGCCGCGACGGCCTTGAGGATGAGCGTGTTGTTGCGCCTCGTGATGTCGACGTCCGCGATCTCCGGGGGAAGGTCGGGATCGTCCTCGAAGTACTCTTTGACGTCCTCAAGTGGCAGTTCCAACGTCGAATGGAGTCGATATACGCGGCCTGTCATATGTATACTGGGTGGTGCGTGTGGGTCAAGTGGTGCGACGCCCGCGGCGCAAATCCGACACTCTCTGCGGAACCTACGAGACGTAGCCTTATATCGGCTACTCTTTCATTCTCGTCTTCGGGTCGAAAGACGAACTACTCCCCTCTAAGTGTTTGCTCTAGCTCGCCCCGCTCGTCCAGCTCCGCGAGGATGTCGCTGCCGCCGACGAAGTCGCCGTTCACGTACGTCTGCGGGATCGTCTCCCACCCGCTGTGAGATTCGAGCGCGGCCCGGTACTGATCGAGGGCGGGGAGCACGTCCACCGTCTCGAACTCCTCGACGTACTGGCCGATGAGTTCGAGCGCTCGGTTGGAGTAGCCGCACTGCGGCATCAGCCGGTTGCCCTTCATGAAGAGGACCACGTCGTTGTTCTCGATGGCGTCGTCGACTCGCCGTCGCACTTCCTCCTGGCTCAGGTCGCCTCCGGGTTGGAACGTCATCGTCGTTCCTAGGGGAAGCGGCCTCAAAGGGATTGCGACGCGGTCCGACCGGCGGCGTCCGGTGGCGGCGGTCTACCCGCGGACGAAACGACCGCTACTGGCGGTCTTCGCTGCCGACGCGGACGACGTTGATCAGCGCGTGGACGGGCACGTCGTCGACCGCCTCGACCCCCTGCTTGTCGACGACGACGACGCAGCCGACGGGGTTGCCCCCCTCCTCGCGGACGGCCTCGATCGTCTCGCTCATCGTCGTGCCGCTCGTGATCGTGTCGTCGACGATGTAACAGTCCCGCCCGCGGATCTGCGCGAAGTTGCGCGAGAAGCTCCCGCCGTAGTCCTCGATGTCGCCCTCCTCCCACTGGTGCTTGCGCGGGGCGTACGCGCCGAGATCCGTGTCGAGTTCGCTCGCGACCGCCGTCGCGAGCGGGACGCCCGCCTTCTCGATGCCGATCGTGAGATCGACCTCCTGGCCCTCCTTCGAGAGGAGATCGGCCATCGCGCGCGCGACGTGGGTGAGCCTGGCGCTGTCCCGGCCGATCGCGCTCCAGTCGACGTGGATGTCGTGGGGGCCGTCCCGGTCGTCGTCGCCCGTCCGCGAGATCGGCTCGCTCGTCGCGCCGCTGCGCTCGACGAGCCAGCTCGCCGTCTCCCGGGAGACGTTCAGTTCGTCGGCGATCTCGCCCTTCGACAGTCCCCGCTCCGCCAGTTCGGCGGCGCTGGAGATGAGGTCGTCAACGTTCTTCATGTGTGTCGAATTGGACGGCGGTTTTTATAACCGTGTCCCCCTCGGCGAACGCCCGGTCGAACTCGTCCAGCCCGTACACGCCGGTGACCAGGTCGTCGACGAACCACTCGGGGAGGGCCGAGATCGCTTCGGCCGCGGCCTCGAAGTGTCTGACGCCCGAGTTGACGCTGCCGACCATCGCCTTGTTGTGGAGGACCAGCTCCTCGTGGAACGCGCCGCCGTCGATCTCGAACTCCCACTCGCCCGGGACGCCGAGCAGGGCGGCCACGCCGTTCGGCGCGAGCGCGTGGACCGACTCGAACGCGTGCTTCGCGTAGCCGGTCGCCTCGTAGACGAAGTCCACCGGCTCGTAGACCTCCGGGACGGCGTCCGCGGGCGTCTTCCGGGAGTCGACGTACGTCGCGCCGAGCTCCTCGATGATGTCGATCGTCGGGTCGGGCCGGTCCCGGCGGCCGAGACAGTACAGCCGTTCGTAGTCGCCCCGAAGCATCGCGAGCGTCAGGAGACCCAGACTCCCGTTGCCGAGCACGAGCGCCGACTCGGGGCTCCACTCGAACGTCGACCGGGACGCCTCGGCGAGTTCGAACGCCTTCTCGGAGATGGACGCCGGCTCGACGAGAAAGCCGATCTCGGCCAGGGATTCGGGGATCCGCACCAGGTACTCCGCGGGGCTGGTAAAGTACTCCGCCATGAACCCGTGCGCGCCCACGATGCCCCGCTCGTGGTACATCCCCTCGGGGGCCATGTCCGCTTCGCCGCGCTCGAAGTACTCGTTCGCCCCGTTCGGCGGCCGGCGGACCGTCGGGACGACCACGTCCCCGACCGCCAACTCGGTGCCGTTCGGGTCCTCGACGACGCCGACCGCCTCGTGGCCGAGTACGAGGTGGTCCTCGCCCTCGGGGACCCCGCCGTGGCCGCCGCGTATCACCTCGTGGTCGGTCCCGTCGACCCCGACGCGGAGCGTGCGGACGAGCGCTTCGCCCGCGTCGGGCTCCGGCCGCGGTTTCTCGACGAGCGACGGCGCTCCCTCTCCCTCCCGGACTGCGATCGCCTTCATACTCGGTACCAGTACCCCCTCCACCAAAAGATTTATTCTACATCGAGTAAAGAGTACATACGTCGGCGGGTGCCCGGGCGCGTCGATCCCAGCCCACGACGCGTCCGTTACGCGCCAGCGGATGCCTGTCCAGCCAGCAACTCCAGCCACGTCGGCACTCGCCGCACCCGTGCCACTTTCGGTGCCTCTTTCCGTGCCTCTCCTTTCTGCGGTTCGACGACGTTTCGAGCCGTAGCCGATCGGACGCCGCTTCTCGGAGCGAACCGTAACTGCCCGGATCAAATCGTGAACTCTCGGACCGAACCGTAACCCCAAAGCCGCGTCCGCGACTTCGAATTCGCATGTACGAGGCGGTCCACGCGTACCCCGACGGCGACAGCACCGCGGCGCGGTTCGCGCTCACCGCCGCGCGCTACGGATTCGACGGAGTCGTGGTCCGCGTGCGCTCCGCGGGCGAGGCGGGTCCGGCGAGCTACGAGCGCGTCCGGGACGAGTACGGCGTCGACGTGGTCGACGGGATCGAGGTCGTCGCCGAGAACCCCCAGCGGGCGAGCGGCGGGATCGGCAACTACCGGCCCAAGTGCACCCTCCTTCTCGTCCGCGGCGGGACGGACGGTCTCAACCGCTTCGCCGTCGAACAGGAGCGCGTCGACGTGCTCGCGCGCCCGATGGCCGGCGACGGCGACGTGAACCACGTCCTCGCCCGCGTCGCTCGGGAGAACGGCGTCCGGATCGAGTTCGACTTCGGCCCCGTGCTCAGGCGGGACGGCGGCCACCGCGTGCGGGCGCTTCAGGGGCTCAGAAAGCTCCGCGAGCTCGTCGAGAAGTACGACGCCCCGTACGTGGTGAGCGCGAACCCGGCCTCGCACCTCCAGCTCCGCGCCCCCCGGGAGCTCGTCGCCGTCGGCGAGGCGGCCGGGTTCACCGGGGAACAGATCGAGGCGGGGCTCGCGGAGTGGGGTCGCCTCGCCGCCCGCAACCGCGAACGGCGCTCCGAGTCGTTCATAGCGCCGGGGGTAAAACGTGGTAGGTATGAAGAAGACGATTGAGGAACACGCCGCCCACTTCTCGGAGATGGCCGCCGACTACGACGACTCGCAGAACAGCGAGGAGTACAGGGCCTGCGCGAGCCTCGTCGTGGAGCACGCCGCGCCCGGGCCGGACGACGTCGTCCTCGACCTCGGCGCGGGCACCGGCGCGATCGCCCTCGCGCTGGCCCCGCGCGCGAAGCGCGTCGTCGGCCGCGACATCAGCGAGGGGATGCTTGAGCGGGCGCGCGAGAAGGCCGCGGCGGCGGGGATCGAGAACGTCGAGTTCGGGTACGGGACGTTCCGCGAACCCGAGTACGGCGGTTCGGAGTCGACCCGATCCGCCGGCCCGGACGTCGTCGTCTCGAACTTCGCGATGCACCACCTGTCCGACGACGAAAAGCGGGAGGCGATCGAGGTCATCGCCGGCCTCGGCCCGCGCAAGTTCGTCCTCGGCGACGTGATGTTCTTCGGCGAGCCGAACCCCGACGAGCCGTTCTACAGCCCCGAGGTGGACGATCCGGCGACGGTCGGGACGCTGGTGGACGCGCTGACCGACGCGGGCTTCGCGCTCACGGCGGTCGAGCGCGTGCACGATCAGGTCGGCGTCCTCGTCGCCGAGCGCGCGCCGATCGCCGGAACCGCCGCGGACGCGGAGGCTGTCGGCGGCGACCCGGAGGGCGACGACGACTCGCCCGCGCGCGAATGAAGCACCTTCCGAAGCACCTCCAGCCGCGCTGGCGCTACCTCGGCGTCGGCATCGAAGCCTGGCCCGACGCCGACCTCACGCGCGGAGCGTTCCAGCGCGAGCTCTGGTTCGCGGCGCAGAACCTCCTCGGGGACGTCGGGAGCGCCGACGCCGACCTGACGGTGCTCGGGTTCCGGTTCGGCGGCGGCGTCGGCGAGACCGTCGTCCGCGCCCGGCGCGGGCACGCCGACGAGGCCCGGGCCGCCCTGGCGTGCGTCGACGACGTGGGGGGCGACCCGATCGGGGTTCGCGTCCGCGGCGTCTCGGGGACGGTGCGCGCCTGTGAAGAAAGGTATTTAGGAGGCCGGGCCGGACATTCGGGGAAGAGAAACGTCGCGTTCGAGGACGCCGACAGGACCGCTTACTCGCGGGACGGGGCGCTCGACGTGCGCCTCCCGTCGGGGTTCGCGGGTGCGACGCAACTCGATTTCGAGCCATAGAGTGATACTATGCAGGGACAAGCGCAACAGCAGGCGTACGACCGCGGGATCACCATCTTCTCGCCCGACGGCCGCCTCTACCAGGTCGAGTACGCGCGCGAAGCAGTCAAGCGAGGAACCGCGAGCATCGGCATCCGGACGGCAGACGGGGTCGTCCTCGCGGCGGACAAGCGCAGCCGGTCGCCGCTCATGGAGCCGTCGAGCGTCGAGAAGATCCACAAGGCCGACGACCACATCGGCATCGCCAGCGCGGGCCACGTCGCCGACGCCCGGCAGCTGATCGACTTCGCCCGCCGCCAGTCGCAGGTCAACCGCCTGCGCTACGGCGAGCCGATCGGCATCGAGACGCTGACGAAGGAGGTCACGGACCACATCCAGCAGTACACGCAGGTGGGCGGCGCCCGCCCCTTCGGCGTCGCGCTGCTGATCGGCGGCGTCGAGAACGGCCGCCCGCGCCTCTACGAGACGGACCCCTCGGGGACGCCCTACGAGTGGAAGGCCGTCTCGATCGGGTCCGACCGCGGCGAGATCCGCGACTTCCTCGAAGAGAACTACCGCGAGGACGTGGACCTCGACGCGGGCGTCGGGCTCGCGCTCCGCGCGCTCGCCGAGGTCAGCGACGAGAACCTGACGCCCGAGGGCATCGGCGTCGCCACCGTCGACGCCGAGAGCGAGCAGTTCCGCGAGCTGCCGACGGACGAACTCGAAGGGTACCTGAGCGAACACGACCTGCTCGCCTCCGACGGGGACGGCGACGAGGTCGGCGAGTAACCCGACCGGAGTTCGCGGTCCCCGCGTACGGCGGATCGACTTTTCGAACCGGGAGCGTGCGACGAACCGAAAGCGGCGGTTCCCGTGCCGGTCGGTTCGCGCGGCTCGGCGGGCGATTCCGGCCGCCCGAACGCGGCGGCGACTCGTCGTCGAACACCGCGTCCGGCTCGAAACGGGGTCCGCGGAGCCGGCGTCAGTACTCTTCGTACGCGAGGTTCATCAGCCACTGCGAGAACGCGTCGCTCCGGGCGTTTATCTCCTCCTCGCCGATGAACGGCGAGAGCATGTCGCCGGCCATGAGCAGCGAGAAGTCGAGGTCCCTCGTGGCCGGCTGGAGGTAGTACGTGTTGTGCCCGTTGTACACCGTCTCCTCGCGCTGGATCAGATCGCGCTCTTCGAGTGCCTCCGCGATCCGGCTCCCCTTGCGCGAGGAGACGTCGAGCTCCTTCCAGAAGTCGCTCTGGTGGATGCCGCCGCTCCGGCGGACGAGTTCGAGCCCGGCGCGCTCGTCCGCCGAGAGGTCGGCCTCCGCGTCGGACGCGCTCACGCGAACCACCCCGGAAGTGGGTTGTCGATCATACGAGGGAGTCGTCGGGCGACCCGCTTAAAGCTGGCTTTCGACGGGGCGGAAGGCGGTCTCGCAGGGCGGGCCGTCGGCGAACAGGTGCGTCTCGGGGCCGTCCTCGTAGAGCGCGACGAGCGACGACGACCTGGTGCCGTACCCGTCGCCGTGGACGCAGACCCCGTACTCGTGGTCGCCGAGCACCTCCCCGGCCCGGTCGAGCCACTCGTCGGCCGACTCCCCGGGCTCCGGCCCGAGCGCCTCGCGCACCTTCCGCGCGTTCTCGGCCTGGCGACGGCCGACCTCCGGGCGGCGATCGGGGACGAAAAAGGAGTCGTCGGTGCCGACGTTCACCACGACGTGCACGCCGGGGTCGTACTGTCGGACGCGGAGGTAGCCGTCCCACTCCAGGAGGAGCGCGGCGTCCGCGTCGGCGAGCACGAGGTTGAACCCCTCGTACTCGTCCGCCCCGACCGCGCGCTCGACGTCCCTCGACGCTTCCTCGGCGCTCCGTCGGCGGAGCGCGTCGCGGACGAGCAGCCCGCGGGAGCGTTCGCCGGCCAGTCCCGACACCCAGCGGTTCGTGATCCCGACGAGCAGGCCGTGCTCGTTGTAGCCGAGCCACGTGCCGCCGGCTTCGAGGTCGCGGGGGGCGACGACGATCGGATCGTCTTCGATGCGCGACGGCGGCGCCGACGGGCGGCCGAACGCCTCGTCCCGGTTGGCCGCGACGACGACCGGCGCGTCCGGGAACGTCCGCCACGCGAGGGTGAGCGTGCACACGAGGTTCCCTAGGTCGGGTTCGGATTTAAATGCTGGTCGGGCGTGCGACCGCAAGACCACCGGAAGGGACGTCTCAGAGGGACGTCTCGGGGGCGCGCCTCAGCCGTCGATGCGAGGGAACAGCGCGTCGACGTCCGGATCGTGGTCGACGAGTTCGTAGTCGCGCCCGTCGCGCTCGACGACGCCGGTCGCCCGCAGGTGGTCGAGGTGGGCGTACGCCTCGCCCGGCCCGTGGAGGACGTGGATGTCGCGCAGTTCGCCGAACAGGTGCGCGCTCACGGTCCAGGCGTCGCAGGGCCCGCGCTCGGCGAGCACGCCGATCACGTTCCGCGTGCGCTCGCGGTGGTGTTCGAGGATCGTCGCCGCGCGACCGGCGGGGTCGTCGATCCGGTCGCGGTGGCCGGGCCAGGCCCGATCGGGGTCCCGCTCGGCCAGCCGGACGAGGCTGTCGGCGTACGTCGCGAGGGGCGCGTCGACCCGGACGTCGGCGCCCCCGACGTTCGGCGTGTACTTCGGGAGGATCGCGTCCCCCACGAACGCCTCCTCGCCGCCCTTCTCCGCGGGCGCGATCTCGTCGTCCTCCCCCGCGGGCGCTCCCCCGGCGTCCGCCGCCTGTTCGCCGGGTGCCTCGTCGGCCTCGAACGCGAACGCGCAGAGCCCGGCGGCGTGGCCGGGGAGGTGGACCGCCTCGTAGGTGCGACCGTTCACCTCGAAGGCGTCACCATCGGCGAACGGCGTCACGTCCGCGGGCTCCCCCGCGAGATCGGCGTGCCGTTCGAGGTAGTCGAGAAGCCCCTCGCGGGCGTCGTCCGGGAGGTTCCACTCGCGGAGGCGAGCGGCGAGGCGCTCGTTCTCGGCCGCGACGGCGGACTCCTCGCCCGCGACGAGCGGCGCGTCGGCCTCGTGCGCCCGGACGGTCGCCCCGCTCTCGGACTGAATCTCGCCCGCGAGGCCGGCGTGGTCGTAGTGCCAGTGGGTGACGAAGATCTCGTCCACGTCGGCGAAGGACAGCCCGTAGTCGGCCAGCCCGGCCCGGAGCTGGTCCCGGGCGTTCGGGGTCGCCACCCCCGCGTCGACGAGCGCGGTCGTCTCGCCGTCCAGCACGTAGACGTTGTTTCGGCCCTCGAATACGGTGTTACCGAGCTGGATTCGCTTCACGCCCGAGCGGTCAGTTCGAGAGCAAAAGAGCGTTCCCACTCGCCGCGACGATCGGCCGACGCCCCGTTTCGGGTCCGTCGGCGAGGTTAGAACTCGTCGGCCGCGGTGTCGCTCCGCCGGTAGCGGTCGAGGCGGCGGTAACCGTGGATGTCGCCGCCCTCGTCGAGTTCGATCTCGTATCGGCCCAGGATGTCCTGGGTGTCCGGGACCGATCGGCGCTCGACCACCTCGACGACGGCCCGCCAGCCGTCGTCGTCCTTCGTCACTTCGGTGATCCCGTCGAGATCGCGGCCGATGACGTCCGCCGCCAGGTCGAACACCGTGTCCCGGACCGTCATGAGATCGGGGTTCGCGCCGCTTTCGGCGGACGACTCGTTTTCGGCCTCGGACTCGCTTTCGGCGTCTGACTCGCCTTCCTCGGTCGATTCTTCGCTCATATCCGTAGTTGACTCGGCTTCGTCGCTCACGCCGTCTCGCCCCTCGGACGATTCGCCCTCCGCGGCCTTGTCGTCTTCGTCCCCGCCGGCCGACGCGCCCTCATCGTCGTCGGCCGACGCGCCCTCGTCGTCACCCGACGCGTCCCCGTCCCCCGCAGCCGACGCATCGGCGTCCGACTCGTCCGCGGTCGGATCGCTCTCGTCGTGCTGGTAGCAAAATCCGTCCTCCTGCGCCGGGCGCGCACACCGCGTGCCGTCCTCCGTCAGCGCTCGGCAGCGGTCGTCGGCTGTCTCCGATTCGGCTTCGGACACGTGTGATTCCTCGTGAAATGGGGGATCGGTCGGTGGTCGGGGGCGCTACTGCGACTGGGCGCGCATCGCCGGGGACTGTTTGATTTCGAGGTCCTGCAGGTCCTCGAAGTCGCCCGACTGCGTCGCCTGCTCGATCTTCGATATCTCGGCCGCGTAGTGGAGGAACGTGTCGACCGACGCCGCCACGACGCGCGCCTCGACCGTGAGGATCTCGATCCCGACGACGGAGATCCGCGCCCAGATGTCGATGACGATGCCCTTGTCCAGGATGCGATCAAGGACGTCTGCCAGGCTGGATGAACCGGGACGTTCGGATGCCATCGGTTCATGAAACACCCGTGTCGACCTTAACGGCACTGGCCGAACCGTCATAGATGACAATCGTCCGAATAGAACGGGCGGCGGAGCCCCCGATCGGACGGCTCGACGGCCGTCATTGTTTACCCCGACGACGACCACTCGTACCTAGGGACAGAAATGGCGACGGAACCACCGCGCGACGCCCCGGCGCGCGGAACAGTCAACGGGGATGGCCCGTCATGAGTTCGAACCTGTACACCTACGGCGTGATCGAAAAGGAGTCGATCGAGCTGGACGAGCGCGGCGTCGACGGCGGAACGCCGATCCGGACGGTCGATTATCGGACGCTGTCGGCCGTCGTGAGCGACATCGACACGATGGAACCGGAGCGGACCGACGAGAACGCCCGCGCGCACGACGAGGTCCTCCGCGAGGTGCTCCTGTACGACGGCGGCCGCACGATCGTGCCGATGCAGTTCGGGATGACGTTCAAGAGCGGCCGGACGCTGAAGAGCGTCCTGCGCGGCGGCCGCCGCGCCTTCAGGCAGGCGCTCAACGACGTCGACGGGATGATCGAACTCGGCGTGAAGCTCGTCGCCGACGAGGGCGCGGACCTGGACCGGGAGGCGATCCGCGAGGACGTCGGGGGTCGGCTGGCCGAGGTGAGCGCCCGCGAGACCGACGACGACCTGTACAGCGACCGGCTCGTGCTGAACCGCGCGTACCTCGTCGAGCGGGACGGCGAGGAGGCGTTCGGCGACGCGGTCGAGGCGATCCGCGAGGACTACGGGGAGACGCTTCGCGTCCAGTACAACGGCCCCTGGGCGCCGTACAACTTCGTGGACATCGAGATCGGAGCGCAGGGACGGTGACGCAGAACGCATGTTCCTCGTAGACGATCTCCTCGTCAAACCGTTCGTGTCGATCCTCGACGTCATCCACGCGATGGCGATCGACGAAATGTACGACAGGGAGGCGATCATGGACGACATCAAGGAGAACCAACTGCTGTACGAACTCGGCGAGCGCTCGGAGGCCGAGTACGAGCGGCGAAAGGCGGAGCTCGAAGCCGAACTCGACGCGGCCGAGGAGGCGCACGAACGCGTCAGCGGCAAAGTCGAGGTGATGGGATGACCGACGACGACCGAGCCCCCGACCGCGGGGAGCCGGCCGGGCTCGTCGGCGCGCTGCGGCGCGTCCTCGAAACGCTGCACGAACTGGACGCCGAAGGCTCCCGGGTCGAGACCCGGCGCGGGGTGGCCCGATCCGGCGGACGGAAGGCCGAGTACGGCTACTCGATCCGGGTCGGGAGCCTCCGCGACGAGGGGGAGCGCTCGCGGCCCTCGCGGACCGACGAACCCCCGGCGACCGACCGCCCCGTCAGCGTCAGAGAGGTCGCCGACGGCGCGATCGTCGTCGCGGACCTGCCGGACGTCGACCCGGAGACGCTGGCCGCGGGCGTCGACGGGCGGAGGCTGACCGTCGCGGCCGACGGCGACACCGTCGTTCGGGTCGACCTGTCGCGGGCGGGACTGGTCGTCGGCGAAGCCACCTACAACAACGGCGTCCTCGAACTCCGGCTCCGGGACGCGACCGACGGGCGGGAGGGGGAGGAGCCGTGACCGACGACCGATCCGCGTCCGACGACGGCGCGGGCGAGGTGGACCTGGAAGACCTCACTACCCGGCTGAAGGGCGCTCTCGACGGCCTCGACGGCGGTGGCGACGAAACCGAGGAGGGCGTCGACGAGGACGGGGGCGACGGCGCGGCGGACGGCCCGCTGTCGAGCCTCGACGACGTCGAGAGGCTCGTCGAGGAGGTCCGGGAGCTGCTCGAGACGATCGACTTCGAGAACCTGCCCGACGCGGTCGACGTGGAGGAGCTTCCGGAGGCGATCGACGCGGACGCGATCCCCGACGCCGTCGCGAACGCCGATCCGGGCGAGGCCGTCGACGGCGGGAAGCTCCTGCGCCTGATCGAGCTCGGCGAACTCCTCGACAGCGTCGACGTCCGCGACTTCTGGCAGAACAAGCGGGAGCTGGACGACGCGGTCGAGGACGTGACGGGCGGCGGCGAGGGCGATGGGGACGACGGGATGCTCTCGGACGCGGACCTCGACGTGGACGCGGGCGACGCCCTCGAAGCCGACGCGGACCTGGACGAGCTGGACGACCTGAGCGAGTACGAGGTCGCCATCCAG
Organism: Halegenticoccus soli; assembly: GCF_002844195.1. Classification (GTDB taxonomy): domain Archaea; phylum Halobacteriota; class Halobacteria; order Halobacteriales; family Haloferacaceae; genus Halegenticoccus; species Halegenticoccus soli. The sequence continues at coordinate 353,771 of NZ_PEND01000004.1, read as the reverse complement.
TCGCAGCTGAGCGACTCCGTCGAGGTGTTCAGAGAGAAGATCGTCGAGACCCACGAGCGGCTCGACGCGCTCCGGGCGGAGAACGAAGCGCGCGTCGGGTCGCTCGACCAGCCCTCGTCGCGGAACCCGACGGCCTACTCGACGGTGCCGCGGCGTCGGACCGCGGTGTCCGGCGCGGCGCGCTTCTCGACGGTGCCGCGGGACACGCGCTACTCGAACGCCCCGAACCACGAGCGGATCTACGGGTCCCGCTTCCGGAAAGAGCGAGGTGAGGACGATGGGTAGCGGCGGACCCACGCGCCGGTCGGACAGCCTCGCCGACGTGGTCGAGATGCTGCTCGACAAGGGCGTCGTGATCAACGCCGACATCGCCGTCACGATCGGCGAGACGGAGCTCCTGGGGATCCAGCTCAGGGCGGCCATCGCCTCGTTCGAGACCGCGGCGCAGTACGGCCTGGAGTTCCCCGAGGGGACCGACATGGAGCGCGTCAGGGAGGTGTCCGGCCGATCGGCCCACCTCGAACCGCTCGACGCGGCGTCCGGCGGGGACGAAGACGGGGACGAGGGCGAAGGCGAGGACGACCGCGACAGGGCGGAGATCGCCGTCGCTGCCCCGGTCGACGGGCCGACCGTGACCGACCCGGAAGTCGACGAGGACGCCGACCCGGAAGTCGACGAGGACGACGGGAGCGAAGCGGCCGACGGGGACGGTTCGGGGGTCGAAGACGCCGAGTCGGACTCCGGAGAGGGCGGCGGAAGCGACTCGGCGGACGAGACGAGCGAGGCGAGCGAGGAGGGCGAGGTGAGCGAGGAGGGCGACGATGACGACGATTGATCTCGACGGCGAGGAGGCGTCTGACGGGCTGCTGACGCTCGTCGTCGCGGTGGTCGAACTCTTAGTCGAGGCGCTGGAGCGGGAGGCGGTTCGGCGCATGGAGTCCGGGTCGCTCACGGACGAGGAGATCGAGCGCCTCGGCGCGCAGCTCGCCGCCCTGGAGGACGAGGTCGACCGGCTGAAAGCTGACCAGGGGATCGAGGACGGCGTCGACCGGCTCCGGGGCGACCTCTCGTCGCTGGTCGACGACGCGCTCCGACGGGTCGAGGGCCGGCCGGGCGTCGAGTACGGCGTGATCGGCGAATCGGGCGAAACCGAAGGCGACCGCGCGAGCGGAACCGAACGATGACCGACTTGGACGAGGGGCGGTACCTGTACTGCGTCGTGCGCCTGGACGAGGGCGCGGAGCCGGAGTTCTCGGCGACCGGGGTGGACGGCGAACCGGTGTCGGTCGTCGCCGCCGACGGACTCGGCGCGGTCGTCCACCCCTGCGAGGCGCTCTACGACTCGGACGCCCCCGCGGAGATCAAGCGGTGGTTGCTGCGACACCAGGAAGTCGTCGACGAGGCCGGCGAGGCGTTCGGCACGCCGCTGCCGTTCCAGTTCGACACGATCCTCAAGGGCGGCGACGACCGGGTCCGCGAGTGGCTCCGCGAAGAGTCGGAAACGTTCCGGACGCACCTCGACGCCCTGGCCGGCCACTGGGAGTACCGAATCGAGGTCGCGCGCGACGAGGAGGCCGCCGCCGAGGCCGTCGTCGAGGGGGACGCGGAGCTCCGCGAGCTTCGGGACCGCGTCGACGAGGCGTCCGAGGGGACGCGGTTTCTCCTCGAAAAGCAGTACGAGCGGCAGCTCCGGCGGGAGCTGCGCGCGCGGCGCGAGGCGCAGGCGGGGTCGCTCGCGGACCGCCTCCGGCCGCACGTGCGCGAACTGCACGACCTCGGGGAGCGGCGGTCGACCGGGCTCGACGTCGGCGAGGCGTCGGACGCGGAGCCGTTCGCGCGCTTCGCCGCGCTCGCGACCGACGAGGGGGCCGACGCGCTCGGCGACGTGCTGGAATCGATCGCGGCGGAGCCGGGGGTCGAGGTCAGGTTCACCGGGCCGTGGCCGCCGTACACCTTCACGCCCGATCTGGGGGAGGACGCGCGTGGAACCAACGCGTGATCCGGACGACGCGCTCGTCGACCTGCTGGACGTGCTCCTGGAGAAGGGGGCCGTGGTCGAGGCGGACGTGATCATCACGGTCGCGGACGTCCCCCTCGTGGGCCTCAAACTCCGCGCGGCCCTCGCCGGCATGACGACCATGACCGAGTACGGGATCTTCGAGGGGTGGGACGTCGAGAAACGGAGGCGTCGGCGGGACCGCTCGCCCCGGCTCGGCGCGCCGACCGAGGGCCGCCCGGAAAGTTCGGACGGTCCCGGAGTTCGGCCCGAGGGCCGCGAGCGCCCGGTGTCGGATCGCCCGGCCGACGGGACGCCCCCGGCGCGACCGGAGACCGAGTCCCCGTCGAGCGCCCGCCCGGCGGCCGACGCTCCGGAGGACGAGGAAGGCGAGGAGGACGGCCAGGCCGATCCGGACGGCGGTGACGCCCCCGACGAGTCGCCCGACGAGGAAATGTCCGGTCCCGATCACGACTGACGGAGGTTTTTCGAGCCCTCGGGAGCGACGAATCGCGCGTTTCGGACGCCACCCGGACCGTTCGTCTCAACTTCCGATACATTGACGTTCGGCGTCGCCGTAGCGCGGAAGCGACAGGCATGCCCGAGGACTTCTACGACCTGCTCGGCGTCGGTCGGGACGCCACCGCCGACGAACTCAAGGCGGCCTACCGGGCGAAGGCCCAGGAGTACCACCCCGACGTGAACGACGACGAGCGGGCGGGCGCGCAGTTCACGATCGTCCGGCGGGCGTACGACGTGCTCCGGGACGACGCGGAGCGCGCCCGCTACGACCGCCTCGGGCACCGAACCTACGTCGCACAGCACATGAACGGTCTGCCGTCGGTCGCGGCGCGGCGGGCGTCGTCGGACGCCGACGGATCGCAATCGGATCGAACGGGATCGAGGGGGCGGTGGGAACGCCGCCCGGGGGGATCGAACGGGTCGAACGGGTCGCGGTCGAACGCTCGCGCGGGCGCGTCCGCGAACGCCGCGGCCGGCTCTGCGGCGGGGCGGGGGTCGTCGCCCGGCGACGGGTCGACCGGGAGTCCCGATCCGTCGCCGAACGGCGGGACGCGGACGGACCGGGGGAGACCGAACGAGGGGACGACGGCCGGACGGAACCGAAGCGGGGCCCGGTCCGCCGATCGGCGGCGGGTCGACGCCTCGGCCTCGACCCGGACCGCGCCCGCCGGGGCGCGCGGAACGCGGACCGACGGACGAACCCGCAGGGCGACGCTCCGCGCGCGGTGGGTCGCCGTGGCGCTCGCGGCGCTCGCGTACCTCGTCGGCGTCGGCCGGTTCGCGCTCGCCAACCGCGCGGGGCTCGACGCGGCCGCGGGACGGCTGGCGACCGAGCCCGTCGCGGCGCTCGGCGGCGGGTACGCGACCGTCCCGCCGACGGCGTTCGCGCGAGCGGCGGTCGGAGGGGCGGCGGTCGGAGAGCCGTCGGTCGCCATCCTGTTCCCCGCGGGGGCGCTCGCGCTGCCGCTCGTCCTGGGGGTCACGGTCCTGGGCTACGGTCGCGGGACCGCCTGGCTCTACGCCGTCTGCGCGTTCGCGCCGGCCGCGGCGCTGACCCTGGGCGCCGCGTTCCCCGCCCGTCCGCTCGGCGTCGACCTGCTCCTGTTCGTCGCCCTCCCGGTCGGCGCGGCGCTCGTCTTCCTCGGCGACCTGGGTCGGTACCTCCGCGCCGCGGGGTGATCGGCCGTCTCGCTTTTTGTCAGTGGGTCCTGAATGTACGACATGCGCGTTCCGCCCAACCGCGTGTTCCGCCTCCGTCTGCGAGGGGTCAACGCGTACCTCGTCTCCGACGACGACGGCCTGACGCTGATAGACGCCGGTCTCCCGTGGGACACGGAGCGAATCCGAAAGCGGATCTCCGACGCCGGATTCGATCCCGAGGAGATAGACCGCGTGCTCGTCACGCACTTCGACCTCGACCACGTCGGCACGCTCGCCGCGCTGAACCTCGACGCCCGGGTCTACCTCGGCGACCCCGACGCGTCGTTTCTCGCGGGGACGGACCGACCCCCGCTCTCGAACCGAAAGGGACTCTTCCAGCGCGCGGTGGACGTCTTCCTGACCCGCCCTGACCTCGACATCGAGACGGTCGAGGACGGCGAGCGGATCGGCCGCTTCGTCGCCCACCGCCTCCCCGGCCACACCCCCGGCCACACCGTCTACGTCCACGACGACTACGGCGTCGCCTTCGTCGGCGACCTCGTCCGGGGGCTCGACGGGGAACTCGCCGCGTCGCCCTGGCCCTTCACCTACGACACGGCGGCGAACGAGGAGAGCGTCAGGGCGCTCGCCGAACGCACCTCGGGGATCGACGTGATCGCGCCGGGTCACGGGGACCCGATCCGCGAGAACGGCAGCGACGCCCTCCGCCGCCTCGCCGACTCCCTCTGAGAGCGGCGTCTCCGTCTCCCGTCCTCCCACGACGATCGGACCACTCCCCGTCGACGATCGAACGGTCTTCCGTGGACGGTCAGGTGGTCCCCCCGGCGATCGGGAGACCTGCCGCCGCCGGACGCTCTCCGGTCGGCCCTTTCGGCGGTAAAACTATTACCGGATCGACGGACACGATAGATGATGACGGACCACAACCTCACCTCCTACGAGGGGTACCGAGAGTCGTTCGCGTGGGACGAGATCTACGCCGAGGCCGACTGGGACGCGCCCGATCGGCTCAACGTCGCCCACGAGGTGTGCGACCGCCACGCCGACGATCCCGACGCCGTCGCGCTTCGGTACGCCGGGAAGGACGGGGAGCGAGAGACGCTGACGTTCCGGGACCTCGCGGAGCGGTCGAACGCGTTCGCGAACGCGCTCGAAGCCGCCGGGGTGGAGCGCGGCGACCGCGTCTTCTCCTACATGCCGCGGGTCCCCGAGCACTACGTCGCGCTCGTCGGGACGCTGAAAACCGGCGCGGTCTGGGGGAGCGTCAACGAGCGGTTCGGCCCCGACGGGATCGCCTACCGACTCGACGACTGCGACGCGCGGGCCGTCGTCACGACCGCCGGGAACCGCGACACGATCGAGGCGGCGCTCGGCGACGCCCCGTCGGTCGAGACGGTGATCGTCCTCGACAGGGACGGCGACGGGGAGGGCGTCCGGGAGACGGACGTCGACTTCCGCGCGGCGACGGCCGAGGCGAGCGCCGAGTACGAGCCCGCCGAGACGGGCGGCGAGGACGACGCGCTGCTGTACTACACGAGCGGGACGACCGGCCTGGCGAAGGGCGTCCTCCACAAGCACAGGTGGATCGCGGGCGTCGCGGCCACCCAGCGGTTCGCGGTCGACCTCCGGCCGGGCGATCTCTACTGGAGCACCGCCGACCTCGGCTGGCTCACGGGGCCGATCAACACCCTCGGCGCGTGGTTCTGGGGCGCGGAGCTTTTCACCTACGAGGGGGAGTTCGATCCCGAGACGTGGGCGGACCTGCTCGACGAGTACCCGATCACCGTCCTGTTCAGCGTCCCGACGGCCTACCGGATGCTGCGGGCGAACGAGGAGGTGCTCGACGGCGTCGACCTCGACCTCCGGCACGCGCTGTCGATCGGCGAACCGCTCAGCGCCGGCGTCGTCGACTGGGGGAGAGAGCGCCTGGGCGTGACCATCCACGACACCTACGGGCAGACCGAGACGGGCAACATGGTCATCAACAACTACCCGACGATGGAGGTGCGGCCGGGGAGCATGGGGAAGCCGCTGCCCGGCGTCACGTCGGAGATCGTCGACCCGGAGACCGCCGAACCGCTGCCGCCGGGCGAGACCGGCGAAATCGCCCACCGCGGCGACTTCCCGTGCTTCTTCGCCGGGTACTGGGAGCGCCCGGAGAAGACCGCGGAGTGTTTCGAGAACGACTGGTACCTCTCGGGCGACCTGGCGCGCAAGGACGAGGACGGCTACTTCTGGTTCGAGGGGCGCGCCGACGACGTGATCATCTCGGCGGGCTACCGCATCGGCCCGTTCGAGGTCGAATCGTCGCTTGGCGAGCACCCGGCGGTCGCGGAGGCGGCCGTCGTGCCGAAGCCGCACCCCGAGCGGGGGAACATCGTCAAGGCGTACGTCGTCCTCGACGCGTCGGCCGAGCCGAGCGAATCGCTGAAGGAGGAGATCAAAACCCACGTCAGAGACGAGCTGTCGGCCCACGAGTACCCGCGGGAGATCGAGTTCGTCGACGACCTCCCCAAGACCGTGACCGGGAAGATCCGACGGACGGAACTGCGCGACCGCACCGAGGACACGGCGGCCTGACGGCTCCGGCTCGCCGGAGAAAAGCGGAGCGGACCCGCGAGAACGCCGCGAGTCCGTGACTGACCAAGCCACTGCGGGGAGCACCAGACCCGCAGATGCTCGGCGCGCCTGGCGGTCTGCCTGCGACGTCCGCACCACGCGCGCCGGATACACCTTTGACGGATGCTGTAAAAAGTCCTTTGTTCGCGCCAATACCGACCACCTGAACGGGAGTTTTTACTCGTTTTCGCATGGAATACGGCGAAACGGGGCGAATAATCTCAAATCATGGAATCGTTCATGGTCGTTCCTGGACAGTTGCACAGGAGAGAGCGATAAAAGAAAGAGAGCGTCGCCGACCGCGGGGGAGGATTCACCGGACGAAGTACGGGTCCTCGCCCGCGATGAACCGACCGAGGTCGACCTCGCGTCGGTAGTCCGTCGACCGGAGCTCCCGGAGGCTCTCCACGAGCCGGTCGGCGTCGGCGTCGGTCCACTCGGCGGGGTCGAGGACGGGGACGACGAGCCAGCCGCTCCCCCGGAGCTCCGTCGCGTGCAGCCGCGGCATGTCGACGTCGGTCTTCCACGCCAGCGCGGTGTAGTTTTCGAGGACGTGCGCCGTCGCGCGGGCCCCGACGGGGAGGAGGACGTGCGCGGCGATGGCGCGGAGTTCGGCGTCGAAGAAGCGCTCCATGTCGCCGTACTCGTCGGCCGTCGGTTCCCCCTCCGAGACGCACATGTGGAGGTACGAGAGGAAGGTGCGGTTCACCTCCGGGGCGTCACCGACGGTTTCGAGGAGCCCGGCGTCGCGGAGCGCCGCCTGCAGGCGCCGGCCGGCCCCGTTCGTGAACGGAACGCCGGTGTCGGCACCGCCGTGGACGCCCGGGTGGTCGCCGACGACGTGGAAGTCGGCGTTGGCGTCGCCGTACCCCGGCACGAACCGGTCGCACGGCGGGCGCATGCCGAAGGGGTTGCTCGTGCGGTCGGTGACGTTTCTCACGCTCCTCGGTACGGCGTGCCGCCGTTAAAGGTCGTGTGGTTCGCCCCGACGTCGACGGATCCGGGGGGCGCGGTGCGAACGCGAGGACGCCGACCGCGAGAGCGGCCTCTCGCCCATCGCCCATCGCCTCTCGTCGATCGATTCGGGAGGAAACGCCGCCGCTTCCGCGACGCGGGCGGGTGCGGTCACAGTTCGACGCCGGAGGGGATCAGACTCTTGCTCCGGAGGAGACTCCCCTCGGTGTCGTAGACGAGAAAGGTGCTCTTCTCGTAGGTGACGAGCGGTTCGTCCTCGATGGTGATCTCGACGCGGTAGCGGCCGTCCCGTTCGTCCGATACCTGGCCGTACTCGCGGGCCGCGCGGATGAACCGCAGCACGTCGTCGGCGTCCTCGTTCAGTTCGAGGACGAAGTCGCCCGTGAGGCGGTTCGTCACCCCCACGACGCCGGTCGCGTCCGCGCGGTCGATCGGCCCCTGGAGGCGGAACGCCACGTCCGTCTCCTTCGCGTCGAGGAGTTCGCCGTCCGTCCCCGTGATGCGCTCGCGGAGCAGTTCCGGGGGGCCGTGGAAGTCGATCCGGACGAGCGGCTTCCGGGGATCGCCGCCGCCGTCGACCCAGTCGATGTTTTGAACGTCCAGTGCAAAGTAGTCGCGCCTCATTCCCTGTTCCGGTGTTGGGTGTGCCCGCGTATGAACGTAACGCCCCGACAGCCCCGCAGTCTCTTTTCCGGACGTGCCGTCCCCGTCGACCGAACGTTTGTCCACCGGAAAACATGTTCGTTGTCACTAATACGAAAACCGATAGGTATTACTGTCCCCGCTTCGCTCCCGCGTCATGGTCTGGGTGCGCTCCGAGTACGCGGGCGAACTGGCCGTGTCGCTCACGTGGCTGTCCGCGCTCCTCCCGTGGAACGTCACGTACTCGCCGAACGTGGCGGGCGGGAGCGTCCTGTTCGTCCGGTTCCCCTTCTTCCAGGTCCGGTACGCTTACGGGGTTCCGTTCGCGCGCGGCGTCGCGATCTCCGACCCGCTCACGGCGATCGGTTTCCAGTCGGGAACGGGGCTCGCGCTCGCCTATCGGGTCTGGGCCGTCGGCGGGGCGGTTCTCGCGGTCGCCGCGCTGTTCGCCGCCGCCTACTACCTCCGCGAGGAGCGCGTCGAAGCGGGTCCCGTCGATCCCGTCGCGGCGCTGGGCGCGCTGCTCTGTCTCGCCGGAACCGTCCTTGCCGCCGCGACGGCACTGCTCACCCGCGGGTTCGGCGGGGTGCCCGTGCCGGTCGGCGTCGCCTTCCTCCTCGCGTTCGGCGCGGTGCTGCTGACCGCCGAGCGCGCGGGGGGCCGGTTTTAAGTCACCGCACTCGAAAGTGCCGCCCGTTCGAAACTACCGGAATCATGGCAGGTGACGCACACGGCCGCAGGGGAGCGCGTTCGGAGCCGACGGGACGTGGAGAGGGCGCACTCGCGGACGCGAGGGGCAGGGTCGTTCGAACCGTCGAGGCGCTTCGGGAGTCTATCGCCGGGGCGCTTCGGGGATCGACCGTCGACGCCCGGCCGTATCGCCCGGGCGAGGACCGACCGCTGTCGACGTTTCGGGTCCCCGACGGCCACGAGGAGGTCGATCGGTACTGGGTGAACGCGCCGTACGCCTTCGTCGTCGTCACCTACGACCCGGAGGCGAGCGAACACGCCTACCACGCCGTCGAACCCGACGTCGGCCCGTTCGAGGCCGACCTGCTGGCGCGGGTGAAAGTCGACGTCCGCGACTCGCTTCTGTACCGCGACGACGGGACCGACGTCGACCGGAGGGGTCCGACGGAGTCGGCGGCGATCGGAGCGCTCGCCGAGGAACTCGCGGCCCTGCTCGAAGAGTACGGCGTCCGCGTCGGCGCGGAGACGTTTCACGCCCTGCTGTACTACCTCGCCCGCGACTTCCGCGGCTACGGGAAGGTCGACCTGCTCCTGTGCGACCCTCGCGTCGAGGACGTCTCCTGCGACGGGTACGACCTCCCGCTCTTCGTCTACCACGCGGAGTACACCGACGTCGAAACCGACGTGACGTTCGACCGGGAGGAACTGGACAGCTACGTCGTCCGCCTCGCCCAGCGGTCGGGGCGACACATCAGCGTCGGCGACCCGATCGTCGAGACGACGCTCCCTGACGGGTCGCGCGCGGAGCTCGTCCTCGGCGAGGAGGTGACCCCCCGCGGCTCCGCGTTCACCATCCGCCAGTACGCGGAGGAGCCCTTCACGCCGGTCGACCTGATCGAGTACGGCACGTTCGACGCCGCGACGATGGCGTACCTGTGGCTCTGCATCGAGCACAACAAGTCGCTCATCTTCGCCGGCGGGACCGCCTCCGGCAAGACCACGTCGATGAACGCGGTGTCGACGTTCATCCCGCCGCGGGCGAAGGTGCTCACCATCGAGGACACCCGCGAACTCGCGCTACACCACGACAACTGGCTCGCCAACGTCACGCGCGAGCGCCTCCACGACGGCGAGGAGATAGACATGTACGCCCTCCTGCGGTCGGCGCTCCGGCACCGCCCCGAGTACATCATCGTGGGGGAAGTCCGCGGCCGGGAGGCGGTCACGCTGTTTCAGGCGATGAACACGGGCCACACGACGTTCTCGACGATGCACGCCGACAGCGTCGAGACCGTCGTCAACCGGCTCGAAAACGAGCCGATCGGCGTCCCGCGGGCGATGGTGCAGTCGCTCGATCTGCTGTCCGTCCAGACGCTCGCCCGCGTCGGCGGCGAACGCGTCAGGCGGTCGAAGGTCGTGGGCGAGATCCGCGGCGTCGACGCGCGGACCGGCGAACTCGACTACACGTCGTCGTTCTCGTGGGACCCCGAGACGGACTCGTTCGCCAGGAGCGACAGCGACCTCCTCTCCGAGATCGCGGCCGAGCGCGGGTGAAACCGGTCGGAGCTCCTCGGCGAACTCCGGGCCCGCGAGCGGTTCCTCGAGCTCCTGTGCGAGCGCGGCGTCGACGATTACCGCCGCTTCACGGCGCGCGTCAACGCGTACTACGCGGATCCGGAGCGCGCGACGGAGCGGCTCGAACGCGAGGTCGAGCCCGACGAATCCGACGAACCCGACGAGTCCGAAGAGCGCAACGAGCGCGACGGAGACGCGGTGCGGGACGGAGACGACAGTCGCGGCGAGGGCGACTGATGCTCTCGCCCGTCGCCTTCGCCCCGATCGCGACCGCGGTCGCCCTCTGCCTGCTGGTTCTCGCCGATCGCCGCGACCCGCGGGTCCGCCTCGCGACGACGCGCCTCGCCCTCTGGCTCTTCGGCGAGCACGTCGCCGCCGACGAGACGCGGGTCGAGCGCGGGCGGCGACGGCTCCGCGCAGCCGCCGTCCCGTCGACGTACCGGCGCTTTGCCGCCCGCGCCCTCCTCTTCGGCGCGGCGTTCGGCCTCGCGGGCGGCGCGCTCGGCGCGTCTCTCGCCGCGTGGCTGGTCGTCGCCGGGCCGGACGCCGCGTCAGCGGCGGGAGAGCCGGTTCGGGGTCTCGTCGCGCCCCTGGCCGCGGTCTGGAGCGTCGTCTCCGACGTCGTCGGCGAGAGCGCGGCGCGGTTCGTCCTGCTCTCGTGCGGCGGGGCGGCGCTCGCCGTCGCGCTCGCGCTCGGCGCCTACCGCGCGCACTGGGCGTCCCTCCGACAGCGCGCCGCCGCCCGGCGCGGGCGGATCGAGTCGACGCTGCCGCGCACGGTCGCGTTCGTCTACGCGCTGTCTCGCAGCGGCGTGCCGCTGTCGGCGGTCCTCGACACGCTGGCGGCGAACCGGCGCGCCTACGGCGAGGCCGCCGAGGAGTTCGCCGTCGGGGTCCGTGAGACGGACCTCCTCGGCGCGGACGTGCTGACTGCACTCCGCCGGACGGCCCGCCGGACGCCGAGCGACGACCTCGAGGAGTTCGCCGAGAACCTGGCGAGCGTCCTCGAAAGCGGCCGGAGCGTTTCCGCCTTCCTCCGCTCGCAGTACGACCAGTACCGAGAGGAGGCCGAATCCCAGCAGGAGCAGTATCTCGAACTCCTCGCGGCGTTCGCCGAGATGTACGTGACCCTCCTCGTCGCCGGGCCGCTGTTCCTCGTCACCGTCCTCGTGATCGTCGGCCTCGTGCTGTCGAGCACGCTCGACCTCGTCCGGTTCGTCGCCTACGTCGGCCTGCCGCTCGCCAGCGCGGGCTTTCTCGTCTACGTCGACAGCGTGACCGGATCGCTCCGCGGTCCCGGGAACGCGGAGGGGGCCTCCGCAACCGACTCGAACCGGGCGGGACGAACCGTGGCGAGCGCGACCGACGGCGGCGTCGCGCTCGACGACCGCCGGGCGGACCCGGGACGCCGGGCGGACCGAAAACGCCTGGCCGCGTACGATCGCACCCGAACGGTCCGGCGGTGGGCGTCGGATCCCCTCGGGTCGATCCGCCGTCGCCCCGCGGCGACGTTCGCCGCGACGGTCCCGCTCGGCGCGCTCTGGGTCGCCCTGCGGGCGGATCTCGTCGGGGCGACGGAGCCGGTCGACGCGCTCGCGGCGATCGACGGGCCGGCGGCGGCAGCGGGAGCGGTCGCCCTCGGCGCGTTCGCGGTCGTCTACGAGCTCGAAAAGCGCCGGCTCCGGGCCGTCGAGGCGGCGATCCCCGATTTTCTGGACCGGCTCGCCAGCGTCAACGAGGCGGGCCTCACGGTCGTCGCGAGCGTGGAGCGGGTCGCGCGGAGCGACCTCGGCGCGCTGACCCCGGAGCTCCGGCGCGCGCGGCGCGACGTCGCCTGGGGCGCGGAGGTCGGGACGGCGCTGCGTCGGATGGATCGGCGGATCGGCTCGCGGGCGGTGCGGCGGGCGCTGACGCTCGTCGTCCACGCGACGCGCGTGAGCGGCGACGTGGCCCCGGTGCTCCGCATCGCGGCGGACGAGGCGCGGGCGGACCGCCGGCTCGCCGACGCCCGGCGCCGGGAGATGGTCACCTACCTGCTCGTTATCTACCTCGCGTTCCTCGTCTTTCTCGGCATCGTCGCGGCGCTCACGGTCTCGTTCGTCCCCGCGATCGAGGCGGCGCAGGCGTCCGCCGTCGAAGAAGCGCCCTCGGCGGTCGGCTCGCCACTGATCGGGGGCGCCGACGGTGCGGACGCCGGGGCGTACGCGCTCGCGCTCCACCACGCCTGCCTCGTTCAGGCGGTCTGCTCGGGGCTCATCGCGGGCCAGCTCGGCGAGGGGAGCGTCGCGGACGGCGCGAAGCACGCGGCGGTCCTCCTCGTCGCCGCGTCGGTCGCGTTTTCCCTCCTGTGAGCCGGGACTGATTTGTCGCCCCGGAGCCATCCCCGCGCATGGACCGCGACGGACGCCGCGGACGGGACGGACCGCCCGGCTGCGATCCGAAGCCCGCCCGCGAGACCCCACCCGCCCGCGATCCGCGGACGACGTACGACCGCATCGCCGCCCACTTCTCCGCGACGCGGGAGTACGCGTGGCCCGAGGTGGAGGCGTTCCTCGACGGGCGGCGGGGCGACCGGGGGCTGGACGTCGGCTGCGGCAACGGCCGGCACGCCGAGGTGCTCGCGGGGTGCGCGGAGCGAACCGTCGGCCTGGACGTGAGCCGCGAGCTGCTCGAAGAGGCGCGCCGAAGGGCCGACGAACGGGGGTTCGCGTTCGAACCCGTCCACGGCGACGCGGCCCGGCTCCCCTTCGCCGCCGACGCGTTCGACCTCGCGGTGTACGTCGCGACGCTGCACCACCTGCGGCCGCGCTCGGCCCGCGTTTCGAGCCTCGACGAGCTCGCGCGCGTGCTCGCGCCCGGCGGTCGCGGCCTCGTCAGCGCCTGGAGCACCGAACACGGCCGGTTCGAGGCCGACGAGGGGTTCGACACGACGATCGACTGGACGCTCCCCGGCGGCGAGACGGTCCCGCGGTACTACCACATCTACGACCCCGAGGAGTTCCGCGCCGACCTCGACGCGAGCGACCTCTCGGTCGTCGAGACGTTCGTCTCCAGCGGCAACTGCTACGCGGTCGTCGGCGGCGGGTGAGTTCTCCCGGCTCAGAAGGCCGTCCAGTCGACCGTCGTCGCGCTCCGGTCGCGCAGCCTGAGCTCCCGGCCCGAGTCGGTCTCGCGCGTGTCGACGATCGCGTCGAACGGGTCGTACAGCGTGTGCAGCGTCTGCTCGTCGTGCATGGTCGAGTTGACGACGCCGACGCAGGTCCACGCCGGGTGGCGGATCTGACTGACGAGCACGCGGACGAACCGGTAGACGCGGGCGGCGTCCCAGTACATGAGGAGCGGGGAGAACGAGTGAAAGCCGACGCCGGTCGGAACGTCCGGGTCGGCGAGGAACCGCTCCGCGAGCTCTGTGAACTTGACGCCGATCTGCGTGAGGTTCTCGGGCGAGGAGACGTACTTCACCGTCTCGGAGTCGGCCGCGCCGCCCGTGCGCTCGCCGGTCGCGCAGTCGACGATCCCGAGGTCGTCCGCCCGCGCCTCGCCGGCCGCGGCCGCGTAGTCCGCCCGGACCGTCTCGGCCGGGTCGTCGGTGGAGACGACGATGGCCCGCTCCGAGACGGCCGCGACGAGCCGGAGCGCAAGCTCGTACGTGCCCGTCATCGGCGGCCCCGAGACGAGCACGTTCGAACCGCGGGGGAGGTCGCCGAGCGGAAGCGCGGGCGCTTCGGGCATGGCGGATCTACCGCGCCGGCCGTACTAAACGTTGGTGCGTTCGGCGGGCAGCAGTCGGCGCGTTCGGGGGCGGCGGAGGTGGGGGTGGCCGCGCGTAGCGTCCGGGGGTCGTCCAGCCGGCCGCGGACGTGACCACGCGCTCGGCCGCGGCGGCGATCGAAGACGGCGACCCGATCGAGGTCCGCCGCGTGGAACCGCGCGACGAAGTCCGCGACGATTGATTCGCCCATTGGGATCGACCGATGTCGGGACAGGGCGGCACGGCGGCTTGAGCGTTTCGCGCGGGGTGTCAGATCCGAGAATCGGCCGGTCCCGGTCCGTCCGGCGGGGGTCGCCCGTCACCGTCCGCCCGTCACCCGCTGGAGACGAGTTGCGTCGCACGTGTGCCCTCACCGGTGACGGCTAGCGTTCCCGACAGGACCAACGCTAGCCGAGAAGAGCCGCTCAGATCGTGAGGAGCGAGGAGACGAGCAGCTTCGTCCCGATCGCGGTGAGACAGCCGAGCCACGTCAGGAGGACGAAGTGGAGGTAGGCGTTGGCCTTGTTGCCGCCGTCGATGGTCCGGATCATCACCGACGAGAGGGCGGCGTTGAACAGGATGACGAGGAGGAGGAGGTACTCGATGAGCGGGATGTCGTACACGCCGGCGTAGATCAGCTGTCCGAAGTCGAACTGCTCGACGGTGAGGTCCTCGGAGATGTCCGCGAGGATGGCGACGACCTGCAACCCGATGAAGAAGGCGAACGACGACGCCGCGGTGATCCCGTACAGGAGCCCGATGAGCGTGATCGTCGCCTGTCTGCGCCGTTCGCGCAGCTGGTTCACCGTGTTCATGTTCGCGCTTATGAGCTCGCCGAGCCGCTTCGGGTCGCCGCCCATCGCCCGGCCGGCGACGTACATCTCGCTGAACTTCTGGACGAGGTACGATCGGGTGTCGACCGCGAAGAGCCGCCAGGCCGCGACCGGTTCGACGCGGACGTTGAGTCGACGGTACAGGCGGTCGATGTCGGGCGAGAGCGGCCCGAAATCCTTCTCCCGGAGCGTCCGGAGGACGGCGGTCGTCGTGCTCTGCTTCGCGCTCTCGGTCGCGCCGAGCGCGCGGATGAAGTTCGGGAACTCGCCGTCTCGCGCGGCGATCGTCCGCTCCTCGGCGCGGAGGACGAGGCCGACGACGGCGAGCGGCGTCACCGGTACCGCGACGTACAGCGGGAGCGGGACGGGGTCGACGAACGGGAGGAGGTCGTCGAGTCCGTACGGCAGAACCCCGAGAAGGCCGCCCGCGGTGAGACACAGGAGCGCCGCGACGAGCGCCGCGCTCGCCCAGAGGCTGACGCGGAGCCGCAGATCCGTCGGGGCCGCTTCCTCCTCCGGGTGGTACCAGAGGGGATCGTACGGGGTGAGCGCCCTGATGGCGAGATAAAACCCGGACTGCACGAACGCGAACATGACGATGACCGCCGCGACCGTCGTCGTCGGGTCGTTGCCGGTGAGGATCGGCAGCACGATGGCGAACACGAGCGCGAACGTCATCGAGAGGATCATCGACATGTAGAGGTCCTTCATCACCTCGAGGTTGTCGAGCGCCCCCTCGTAGACGGTCACGTAGTTTTCGAGCATCACGTGCTGTTCCGACAGCAGGAAGTCGGCGAGGTCCTGTCCGGCGCCCAGCGTGTACCCGAGCCGGTCGAAGAAGTCCGACAGCGCCGGGCTCGGGACCGCCTTCGCCCGGCGGCGACAGGCGTCGTCGAGACTCTGGTTCCAGGTGTCGACGATGTGCACCACGTGTCCGATCTCCTCCGCGAGCACGCCGTACTCCTCCTCGGCGGCCAGCGTCCGGAACACCTCCATTCGGTCGATGTTCGTCGTCGACAGCACCGTCATGTGAGTCGTCACCAGGTGCATCTGCCGCTCGATGGCGACTTTCCGCTGGCTGAGGTAGAGCTTCGGGTAGAGCACGGCGGCGACGAGCGCGAGTCCGCCGAGGAGCGGGAGCGGCAGCCTGATCGCCGCCGGCAGCGGCGCCGCGAGCGCGCCGCCGACCGTCGCGAGGAAGAACGCCGCCGCCGGGAGCAGGATCGTCAGGACGTACCGACGCTTCGAGACCCGAAGCCGACCGTACGACTCGACGACGGACGCGAGAAAGCGCGTCGAGGTCGCGATCATCCCGCCGAACGATTGCGTCGCCGCCATGGTCACCGGTGCACGTCGAACGGCAGCCCCTCGACGCCGTCGCGCTGGAACGCGTCGATGGTCTCGTTCACGTCGTGGTACCCGACGACGCCCTCCTGGATCATCCGCTCCGTGAGGTCCGCGCGGAACCGGAGGTCGTCGTAGATCTCGCGCGTGTCGGCGTAGCCGAGCAGCGTCGCGATCTGCTCTTCGAGAACGTAGGAGTTGTTCATCCCCTGGAAGACGATCTCGTCGTCGACGGGGTCCCAGCGGAACGCCTCGCGGGTCACGACGCCGTCCATCTCCTTCGAGTAACCCTCGATCTCCTGGACGCTCGTCACGCGGCGCAGCACCTCGTCGCCCCGCTTGACGCGGTTCTGAAACAGCGCCACGTCCGCGTTGTCCATGAACGTCTCGGGGACGTTGATCGGGTCGCCGGTGAACCGCTGGATCATCGAGACGATGTCGCTCGCGTGGAACGTGAGCATCACCGGGTGGCCGGTCTGCGCCGCCTGGAACGCCACGCGCCCCTCGGCGCCGCGGACCTCGCCCACGATGATGTAGTCGGGCCGCGAGCGCAGCGCCGCCGCGACGAGGTCGAACATGTCCACGTCGGTGCTGCTCTCGCCCCGCCCCTCGCGGGTCAGAAGCTGCTGCCAGGTGCTGTGCGGGGGGAGCACCTCCGCGGTGTCCTCCGCGGTGTAGATCTTCGAGTCCCGCGGGATGTACGAGAGGATCGCGTTGAGCGTCGTCGTCTTCCCGGACGCCGTCTCCCCGACCACGAACACCGTCTGTTCGTTCTCGAGACAGAGCCAGAGGTACGCCGCGAGCTCGGGGCTGAGCGTCCCCCAGTTCGTGATCTGGTTGACCGACAGCGGCGTCTCGACGCCCTGCCGGATGGTGAGGCTGGAGCCCTTGACGCTCACGTCGTCGGAGTAGATGATGTTGATTCGCGACCCGTCGGGGAGCGTCGAGTCGACGATGGGCTGTGAGTCGCTCACGGGGTCGCCGATGCGCTCGCCCATGTTCCGCAGCCAGTTGTCGAACTGCTTCGCCGTCCCGAACTCGACAGTCGTCTCCAGCATGCCGTAGATCGAGTGGTCGACGTGGCACTCGTGGGGGCCGATGACGTGGACGTCCTCGTTCGCCGGATCGCGCATCACGGGTTCGAGCGGGCCGAAGCCGATGATGTCGCGGTTCAACCGGTAGCGGATGCTTTCGTACGTCCGCTTCGTCACGTCGATCTTCCCGAAGTTCCACAGCCGCGAGAGCCGGTCGAACAGTCCCCCGCCGCCGGTTTTGATTCGGGTGCTCTCCTCCAGCAGCTCCTCGATGAGGTCGTCGTACTCGGACTCCTTCGCCGGCGCGCGCCTGTGCCCGCTCTTCGAGAGGAGCTTCCCCTTCACCCTCTCGAGGACGACGGTCTCCGCCCTCGACAGCGTCGGTTCGACGGCGTAGTACTTCGTCGACTGCCCGAGGTCGCCGTAGACGTGACAGAAGATCGGACCGCCCACCGAGTAGATGACGTTCGGTCGGTTCGACTCGTACTCGTCCGACGCCTCCTCGATCAGGAGGGGGAACTCGCCCGTGATCTGCTTGAACTTCTTCAGGTGCGCGAGGAGGTGCGGTCGCTTCGCCGCCAGGCGGCGGAGTTCGGCGGACGGTTTCGCGGTTCCGTGGTCCGTCATTCGGTTGCGTATCAGGCGACGCTGCGACTCTCGATCACGATACCGATGCCGGAGCGGACGGAGTACCCCACCACGTCGCCGACCTGCTCGCCCATGCCGGCAAAGCGCTTGACGGCGATCTGGCGGCGGACGTCGTTTCCCACTTCGATCATCTCCAGCTGGAGGAACACGTCCGCGATGGCGCGGAAGGGGCCGATAGCCTCGTCGTCCACGGCCGAGGGATCGACGGTGAGGACGATGACCTTGCCGCGCGAGACGACGTCCCGGAAGAAGGAGATGATCTCCAGGGCGGCCTGTCGCTCCTCGTTCTGCCGGACGAGCGCCTCGAACATCGGGTCGTTGCGGAGAATCGCGTCGAAGGTGTCGATCACGATCACGTCCGGCCGCCACATCGCCTCCGCCTCCATCAGCCGCGTGAGAAGCTGCTTTCGCTGCGTCCGGTCGTCCCCTCCCCGCAGCGACCCGCCGGCGTCGAGGTTGGCGTGCAGGAACAGGAGCGTCTCGTCGAGGAGCGGGTCGACCACGTCGTACGACAGCGAGTGCATCTGGTCGATGAACCCGCGGACGGTGAGCTCCGTCGAGAGGTACGTGACCGTCGTCCCGGTCCGACAGAACCCGTAGCTGAACCGCTGGGAGAGGGCGCTCTTGCCGGCGCCGTAGTCGCCCTCGACGAGCACGATGCTGCCCCGCGGGATACCGCCGCCCAGCTCCTGATTCAGCCGGTCGTGGTCGTCGAGGCCCAGGGAGAGGAGGTTCGTGGCGCTCATACGCGGAAGCGGAACACCTCCTCGTCGCCGGCCACGACGAGCTTGACGCGGTGGTCGCCCGCAGAGAGGATCCCCGCGTCGACGTGGAGGCGGGCCACGTCGCCGACGCGCCACCTCCCGTCGATCGGCTCGACCGTCACCGCCGTCTGGTACTCGCCGTCGACGAGCACGTCGAGCCCCGTCCCGTCGGTCGGGAGCGAGCGCGATCCGGTGTTCTTGACGAGGAGCGTGACGTTCTCCTCCCCCGATCGGTTGTACACGGGGCTCCCCGGGTCGCTTATCACCTCGACGTCGGTGCGGACCTGCGTGCTCACGTCGAGGCTCTGGTCGCTCAGCGCGCCGTTCAGTCGATCGACGCCGTTCGTGACCGTCCCGGCCACGCTCGCGGCCACGACGAGGCTCGCGATGAACAGCACGAGGTGCGAGACCGAGACGCTCGCCACTCAGACCACCTCCGAGCGGCTGACGCCGTGGGAGGTGACCACCGCGACCCGGTCCGGTTCGGATCCCAGCGGAACAGACACGTTCAGCGACTCGCCCGGGAGCCACAGGTCGGTCTCCCCGTCGCCCTCGACGGCGGCGTCGTACAACGTCTGGTACTCGCCGTCGACGAGCACGTCGGTCCGGGAGACGGAGAGCGCGGTGCTCCCCGTGTTCTCGGCGGTGATCGCGAGAGCGCCGTCCGTCGCGTTGTACTCGGCGGTCGCGATCTCGAAGTCGGTGTTCCGGCGGTCGAGGTCGCTCTCGGCGGCGTCCGACCGCGCGTCGTTGACCCGCTCGAACCCGTTCGAGACGGTCGGGTACAGGATCCCGAAGGCGATGAACATCCCGGCGAAGACGATCGCCGCGGAGCCGCTGACGCTAAAGCCCATCCTCGACCCCCGAGAGGTCCGACCACCGGTCGAGCACGACGGTCTCGGCCGTCGCGCCGCCGAGTTGCGTGATGTACTTCAGACTCCTGGTGTGGTGGGCGAGCGTGAGCCGCTCGGTTCCGCCGAGGTCGGTCTTGTTCCTGTCGATCTCCCCGAACCCCGCCAGAAACGCCTCCAGGCGGTCGGCGACGCCGCCGTCGATCCACTCGACCGCCTCGTAGTACCGGACGGCGCGGACGGCGTCGGTCGGATCGGAGTGGTCGACGAGGTACTCGAGCCACTCCATGACGAGGAGGTCGCCCACGTACTCGTCGGGGAGCGCGTCGAGGTACGGCTTCGAGGGGGAGACGAGCGTCCGCGGATCGACGAAGCGGAACTCCCCGTCGGCGTCTCCGCCTCGTTCGTCGGCCGTCGCGCCCTCGCCGGCACCCTCCTGATCCTCCGGCGGCGGTCCGTCGGATCCCTCGTCCGACGCGAGATCGTCCGACCAGTCTGCCTCGACGGAGTCGTACTCCTCCTTCAGATCGCTGAACGACTTGCCGGACCCGTCGTCGACCTCGGCCGCCGAGAGGGCGTCGCCGGCGTCGACCGCGTCCTCGTCGGCCGCCGGTTCGAGCAGCTCCTCGTCAAAGAACCCTTCGGGGTCGGCGTTCGCGATGTCGTCGTCGAGCCCCTCCTCCTCCCGCCCGTTCCCGTCGTCACCGTCGAACAGCCCGAGA
Source organism: Halegenticoccus soli (assembly GCF_002844195.1). Classification (GTDB taxonomy): domain Archaea; phylum Halobacteriota; class Halobacteria; order Halobacteriales; family Haloferacaceae; genus Halegenticoccus; species Halegenticoccus soli. The sequence continues at coordinate 333,644 of NZ_PEND01000004.1, read as the reverse complement.
GAGCCACCCTCGGACGCCCCGCCGAACCCGCCGGCCGTCGCTTCGTCGACGAACGGGTTGATCCCGCGGGTCACCATCTCGTAGATCTCGAGCAGCTTCCTGACGTTCTCCTCGGTGTCTTCGACGGTCTCGCTTATCTCCTCGTTCTCGCTTCGCACGGTTCCGACCGTCGACGAGAGGCCGCCGAGTTCGCTTTCGAGCTCCTCGATCCGGCGTTCGAGCTCGTCGATCGACTCCCCTTCGTCCTCCCCGTCGCCGAAGGCGGCGTCGTCCCAGTCGTCCATCCCGTCCAGGTCGCCCAGCGAATCGTCGAGGGCGTCGCCGAACGCCGCGTCGCCGCCGAGCGGATCGGCGTCTTCCCCGTCGTCGCCGCCGTCCCCGTCGAGGAATCGATCGAGAAGGGCGCTGGCGACGAGTCCGGCGGACAAGAGGAGCGACGCGTGAAAGCCGAGGTCGGCGCCGAACGATTCCAGCGACCACCAGCCGGGAAACGAGACCGAAACGTCCACCATCGCGTCGGCCATCGGCGCGAGGGGGGGAGGAGTCACAGAACCCATTGATGGGGACAGTGCGATCGGACCGACTTTAACTCTCGCCCCCGAATATCAGATTCTGATACCGGAGTGGGGACGCTCGACCGCTCGATCTGGTCGTCGACGGTCGGATACCGATCAGCGGGGCGGAGAGAGGTCCAACCCCTCGTCGTCGGCCGCCGCGAGGAGGTCCGCGATCGCGTCCTCCGGTCCCAGATCGTTGCGCTTCAGCGCGCCGACCAGGGCCCGGGCGGGGTACCGGATCGGGAGATCCGACTCGGCGAACAGGATGCCGAGCGTCTCCTCCGGCGGGGTCTCGCCGCCGATCTGCCCGGCGTACCAGAGCAAGAGCGTCTCGAAGGCGACGACCACGTCGTCCGAGAACACCCGATGTCGGCTCACGGAGTCGCCGGACTTGATCGTCGCGTCGATCCCGTACTCGAGGTCGCTTTCGGACAGCGAGCGGGCGAGCCACCGACCGACCGCCGCGGCGTCGACGTTCGGTTCGGCCCGGGAGCCGACCGCCGCGTCGGGATCGTCGGTGTCCGCTGCGTCCGTCGCGCCGGGATCGTCGCCGCCGTCGCTCTCGTCCGCGCCTCCCGAGCCGTCCGTCGGCGGTGGCGCGGTCGGCGCGCCGTCGCCCGTCGAGATGAGGTAGCGACCGTCGGCGAGTTCGACGACGCCGTCGCGCTCGCCGAGTTCGAGATCCTCGGGCGAGAGGACGGACCCCTTCCTCTCCCGCTTTCGTCCGGGGGCGTCGTCGGTTCGTTCGGGAGACATGTAACGATGTCCGATACGATAGAACGAGTCGACCTATATGAACTTTGAGGGCGTCCGCTGCGCGGGCGGTACTCGGTCGCGCAAAAAAGCTAAACGGGGTCGATTCAGACTTCGACGGCCTTCTGGCCGGAGAGCGACTGCGGCGCCTGGATGCGGATGATCGTCGTCGATCCGCTCTCGGTGTTCAGCCGCACGGTGGTCTTCTCGGCGGCCTGGAGGTTCCCGTTCTCCGTGAACGCGGAGAGATCGAGCGACAGAACGACGCGGTCCTGCCGGCTGTTCAGGATGTACGTGCCCGCGCTGCTGTCGAGTGATCCGTCGTCGTCCTTCAGCACGGCGTAGGACGACACGATCGAGCTCCCGTCGAGCGCGATGCGGTCGACACCGTCCGGCCCGATGTATTCGAGCGTCGCCGCGCTCATGTTGATGTCGCTCGCGCCCGGCGACTTCTGCAGGACGAACTCGACCTCGTCGATCTCCTCGTTGGTGACGTTTCCGGTCTTCGTGACCGGTTCGAGCCGGTCCGTCACCTGCGCGCTGCTCTGTTCGCCGGTCTGCTCTGATTTCGTCTGAAGGAACCCGGCGGTGTTGATGAGAACGCCCGCCGCGATTGCGGCGACGAGAACCATCGCGATGAACACGATGAGCGTCCCGATCCCGACCTGACCCCGGTCCTCGGACTGTGATTCGATTTCGAACATGGCTGGTTCACCGTCTGCGACTCGGTTCGCACGTCATCGCCCGCAGACTCTGCTCTCAGAGTTTCAGATTCCCCTATTAAACCTACGCCCCAAAATATCACAAGTAATAACGGTCTGTTCGGGGCGTTAGCCCCCGTTTTCGGCGGATTCGCGTTTTCAGTCCTCGGTCGGCCGTCCGCCGCGCGGGGTCTCCGACTCTCAACGATGATACTCGAACCGGAGTTTCGTACGGTCGCCGAGCGGAACCGAGTCGGTCTCACTCGTAGGAAACGAGGCTGTAGACGACGAACGCGTACCCGACCGTGGTGAAGCCGCTGTTCACGAGGAGCAACGATCGAGCGCCCTCGAAGCCGGTGAGGAAGGCGCTGATCGTCGTCGCCGCCGCCGCGGCGACTACGAACGCGAATCCGAGGGCGAGGTACACCATCGCCCGTCGCTCCGTCTGCATGTAGGCGTGGGTCGCGAGCGCCACCATCAACAGCCCGACCGCGATCAGCGCGGCGCTCGACGCGAGGTAGAGCCCTTCGACGAGTTGCATCTCCTTCGCCTCCACTGAAAAGGGTGACCGGTTAAACCTATGGTCCAAAATATCTCGACTGATAATCGCCTCCTCGAACATATATCATATCCGATAAAACTAATAACCGGACGAATCAGATCTGGTATCGAATGGCGTCGGACGAGATCATCGAAGTCCTCGGAAACAAATACAACGCCGAGATACTCCGTGCGGCGTCCGAGCCGCTGTCGGCTCAGGAACTCAGCGACAGGCTCGGCGTTCCGATCGCGACCTGTTACCGCCGGATCAACGAGCTCACCGAGACGGAGCTCCTCGAACTGCACGACCAGCCGCTCTCCGAGGAGCACCGCCGGGTGAAGGTGTACCGCCGGAGCGTCGACGCCGTGCACATCTCGTTCGAGCGGGGACTCTCGGTCGAACTGGAGGTGCGAACCGAGGTCAAAAACAAGCTCGACGAGGTCTGGCGGACGATCGCCGACCGGTGAACGCCGACGGCGCGGGCGTTCAGAACACCGAACCGTTTCGACCCATCATCGAGAACCCGCCGGCGCGCTCGTACACCGTGATCCCGCCTTCGCCGATCTCCATCGGGAAGATGTCGGTGTCGATGTCCTGCTTTCGCATCTTGGCGACCCAGACGTACCGGTTCACGCCCGAGTCCGTCGGCGTCTGAATGAAGTAGACGTTGCCGTCGGTGAGGAAGTTCTCCAGGCCGATCTCGGTCTCCGGGAAGACCGCCCCCTGTTCGTTGATGAGAAGCGAGGTCAGCCCGTTTTCCTTCAGGATGTCGACGAACTTCAGCAGGTACGTCCGCTTCTCGCGCTCGTCGTCGAAAAAGAGCTGAAACATCGTCAGCGAGTCGACGACGATCCGGCGGTACCCGCCGCCGTCGAGGTCGTCGAGCAGCGCGTCGATCACCGCGGTGAAGGTTTCCTCGCCGAGCATCCCCCGCTTGTCGTACACGCGCACGTCCCCCTCCTCGACGAAGGCGGCCCACTCGGAGAACCCGACGGACTCCGCCGCCCCCCGGATGTCGTCGTCGGTCTCCTCGAAGGAGACGTAGATCCCCTTCTCGTCGTACCGACGGACGCCCTCGTAGAGGAACTGGAGTCCGAAGATGCTCTTTCCGGTTCCCGGATTCCCGCTGACGAGCACGGACGCGTCGGCCGCGATCCCCCCGTTCAGTATCGAATCGAGCCCCTCGACCCCGGTTTTGACCTGCTCCTGCATGCGTGTCCAACCCCCGCTGAAGTCCCCGTTGCCAGCCGTGATGAAAATTGCGTTGTTTGCGCCAGTCGCGTCCGCTCGGCGCGAAACCGGTCGATCACTCCGTCGCGGGTTGGCCGATCACTCCGTCGCGAGACGGCCTATCACGCCCCGGTTCGGCGTCGCTGCCGATACCGGCCCGTGAGGTATCGGAGGGGAAATCGGTTCGGTTACTTTTATTATCCGATAACTGATACTCGTCGGCGTGAGGTGGTCGGACGGCGGGGCGCAGGCAACGCCACCGCGCGGGACCGTCCGAGCCGCCCGGGAGGGAGACATGAAGGGAGACGCAACCGTCTTACTCGTCGAGGGCGAGCGGGAGGTCGCAGCGCGGTACGCTCGGTTCCTCGACGGGCACGCGGTCAGAACCGTCAGCACCGTCGAGCGGGCGATAGAGACGATCGACCGCGGCGTCGACGTCGTCCTGCTCGGCCGCCGGCCGTCGCACGGATCAGGAGCGAAGGTGCTCGAAGCGATCCGGACGCGCCGCCTCGGCTGCCGCGTCGCGGTAGTCACCGTCGACGCGCCCGACCGCGACCTCGTCCCGATGGGCTTCGACGGCCACGTCGTGAGACCGGTGGCGCGAGCGGACCTCCGCCGCGTCGTCGAGCGACTGCTCGACCGCGGCGCGTTCGACTCCAAGCTCCGCGAATCGGCCGCGCTGGTTCGGGAGCGCGCGCTCCTCGAAGCTCGGAGGGGGGAACGCGGACCAGCCCGGGACGAGGCGCGCGCCGACCTGACCCGGCGGATCGAGGGGCTGCAGGACGAGATCGACGCCCTCGCGCGGAACTTCGGTCCGGCCGACTACCGCGCGGCGTTCCGCGACATCGGCCGCGGATGAGGAGGGGGACACCGTCTGACGGGGCGCACGCACACCTGCTGTGTACTTATACGGGGGGAGTGACAAGGGACGAGCGAACATGTCTGAGGACACTGTCGAGTACGAGGTCGTCGTCGTCGGGGGCGGCCCGGCGGGACTGACCGCGGCCCTCTACACGACGCGGCTCGGTCACGACACGGCCGTGATCGACCGCGGCGGCGGGCGGGCGGCGATGATGCTGGACACCCACAACGTCATCGGCGTCACGGAGGAGGTCTCGGGGAACGAGTTCCTGCGGACGGCCCGCGAACAGGTCGCCTCCTACGGCGCGGATCTCCGATCGGGGTACGTCACGGGCGTCGAATCGCTCCCCGACGGTCGCTTCCGCCTCGAAACCTCGGACGGGGACGAGTACCTCGCGGAGCGGGTCGTTCTCGCGGTCGGCTTCGCCGACGAGCGGCCGGAGCCGCCGCTGCCGCGGACCGGCCGGGGCCTCCACTACTGTCTGCACTGCGACGCGTACATGTTCATCGACGAGCCGGTGTACGTGATGGGTCACGGCGACAGCGCCGCGTACGTCGCGATGATCATGCTCAACTTCACCGACGAGGTCGATCTGCTCCTCCGCGGGCGCGAGCCGGAGTGGAGCGACGAGACGGACGAGCTCCTGCGCGCGCACCCGATCGACGTGATCGAAGCGGAGATCTCGGGGATGAACAAGGGCGAGGACGGCTGGCTGGAGAGCTTCGAGTTCGAGGACGGGACCGTCCGGGAGTACCGCGGCGGGTTCCCGATGTACGGCTCGGACTACAACACCGGTCTCGCGGAGGGGCTCGGGTGCGAGCTCAACGACGACGGGACGGTCGTCGTCGACGAGGACGGCCGGACGACGGTCGACGGCGTGTTCGCCGTGGGCGATCTCACCCCCGGACACAACCAGATTCCGGTTGCGATGGGCGAGGGGGCGGACGCCGGCATCGCGATCCACATGGACCTCCGGGAGTTCCCCAAGTCGCTCGAAGAGATCGAGGCCGAGGGGCCGATCGGGATCGAGGACGTCCCGAGCGTCTCGCCGGCGCTCCGGGAGGCCGCGCGGGCGTTCGGACTCGGCGACGATTAGATCGAAAGAGTAACACCCTTATTGCCGTGTCGTGAACGGGCGGGTGAAGCTTCGGTTCGCGTGACGCGGCCGAGGCGACCGAAGTGAGCGCCGGTGGTGAGGACTCCAGCGGATTCCGAGCCTCGGGGCGACTGAAGTGAGCGCCGGTGGTCTAGTGGCAGGACCTGAGCCTTCCAAGCTCATGGCCCGGGTTCGAATCCCGGCCGGCGCATAACGAGCGCGCCGCACTCACGCGGCGCGCGGTTCTCGCCTTGAGGGATTCGAATCCTGCAAGTCACAGCCCGCGCAGCTGAGCGTAGCGAAGCGAGCAGGAATGTCTTGCTTTGGTTCGAATCCCGGCCGGCGCATTTTCCGAACGCTCCGCTCGGAGCGACCGCTTTGCGTGTCGCTCGTATACCGCGTGAGGAAATGCGGTTCCGAGGGATTCGAATCCTGCAAGTCGCAGCGCGCGAGCGAAGCGAGCGCGACCGTCTTGCTTTGGTTCGAATCCCGGCCGGCGCATTATTGTCTCGAACGGACGTGAGAGATATAATCGCGGAAAAGGCTTTGTAACCCTACCAGTCGCGCACAGCGACAGGCGGGGAGCGAGCACGTCTGGTTTCGGTTCGAATCCCGGTCGGCGCACTACACAGACCGTCTCCCCCGTGAAATCGCCCGTTCCGAGAGTCACGCATGTTCCTCGGACTAAGCTCAGGAGTCGGGTCGAAAGCTCAGGACACCATTCCCGTCTATCGATCAGGAACTCAAGCCGGGTACCGTGTGTTGATATTCGGCTTCAGTTCCTCCTGAATACGAACGCGCAAGATGGAGAATACAGAAGCGATGGCCACAGTTCACTCGAATAGGTCGAGGGCACGGCGGTATATCGGTGCGTCGTGCCAGTCACGTCGTTCGGCGACCCGCTCCAGGATCGCCACAGCGTCCTCGTTCGTGAAAACGCCTCGTTTCACCAGTGCTCGAAGAACAATCGGCGAGATCGCGACACGAGCGTCGGTCAGGATCTGGAGTTCGGGAAGCGCCCGTAGATCGTCCGTCAACAGGAACTCGGCGTCGAGGCCCTGAGAGAGACGGCTACAGCTGCCCTCTCCCCTATCGATCCTGGACGACTCAAAACTCTGTTCCTGACTCCCGTGAATAGTGATCTGGTCAAGCAATTCCAATACCGTTTCTGCGGCCTCTCCATGAACGTCGGTGTGCTCTGCGGTGTCTTCGAGTTCGGTGACTACTGTCTCCGTCGTATGGACATCAAACTCTTCGAGAACCAGTCGGAGAACGTCGGCAGTTGCGAGAGAGATCAGGGCACTGGTGTCGGCGACGATCATTCACAGTTCGACTCGGTTAGAGATCGGCGAGTTTGTCGGCGAGTGCTTCGCCCTGATTGAGGATGGTTTTCGACGCGCGTATCGACTCGGCGTCCTGGCGTCCGAGGAACTCTTTCAACGCCTCAAACCCTATTTGATCGTCAAGGTAGAGTTCGACGACTGCCTCTTTGAATGCCTCGTCGTCCTCGACCTCGTCGAAGTATTCCTGGAGAGCTTCTTTGACGATGTCGGTCCGGTTTTTATGAGTTACTTTGGCCGCGACGTCCGCCTTTTCGACGAGATCGTCGGGAAGTCGAAAATTCACTTTGGTCGTTCCCATCTTCGTCGCCACCTCTGTAGTACATTGTACGTACAAATTGATAAAGACTCGTGTCCTCTACTGGGCCCCTACTCGGCTTCGATACAAATCGAGAAACGGTGTATAGTCGGTCAGCGATTGTAGACTGTTCGGAGGCTTAGTTTGAAGACTGGGATAGCACTGAGTGAGTTGAGTGAAGGCCACTTGAAGACTGAAAACGGAGACAGAGAGGGCAACAGGTGTTATCCAGAGACACCAACCAAACACGCCTCCAGTAGCACGCGCGTTATTTAGACTGAAGTCGTGTAGTTCTGGATCTGATGGGTGAAGACCTCGATGGTCTTCGAGAGTTCCGCTACCTCTCCTTCGAGACTCAATACTCGTTGAGCCAGTTTCTCGTGGCTCAAATGCCCAAATCGTCCAGGTTCGGTCTCAACGTTGAATCGGTCGCGGTATCGGTTCCCGAGGTCTGCAATAGTACTGTTCAAAACGCAGCCGGAACTCTCGTCGAGAAACTCGAACAAGTCGACGGAATTGACGAAGTTCGAAGAGAGGAAACCCGGAAGGACCCCCCCAATGACGGAAATCCGGTCGTACTCTTCTGTCCAGGATCTGAGTTTTAAACTCAGGACGAGGGAGGATATATTGCCGGCCAACGTACTGGACGTGGAACTGGGTGAGGCTCATCGGCGAGAGTTCTGGACTCCGAAGAATTATAACCTGCGCAGAACACCACGTGTCACCTTCATCACCATTTCTCGGAAGAACAGAAACATTGGTATGATCCCTTCGCTAGGCGTAGTTGAATGGTTCAGACACGTTCCGAATCGACGGACGATCTCGAAGACGTCTTCCGCGCGCGGTCACCCGGTGAGAGCGGCCAGCCGACCGCGGCGCGCGCGCCGGCCGCGCCGCGCGGGGCGCGTATCGCGAACGGCGGGGTGATCGTCCGATGACGGGCGACGCAAGCCCCGACGCGGCGCTGGACGTCGATTCCGGTGCCGGACGCGTCTGCGAGCGGACCTGCATCGAGATGGACGAGATCTTCGCCGACGTCGCGGCCGACATGGGGTTCGTTCCGGGGTCGGTGACGATCGAGGGCATGTCCGCCGACGGAACCAGGCTCTACATCGAGTACAGCGGCGAAAAAGACGTGTAACGGGACCGAATCGGACGAGCGACGGTTTCGGCGGGGTCGCCAACGCGAGCCGACCGCCCTCCTCAGCGGCGAGGCGGCCCCGAACGGGACTTACTCGTCCGCCTTCGACCGCTTGATCGCGCCCAGCTGGTCGACCAGATCGGCGGTCGACGCGTCGGATTCGAACGAGACCGTCCCCTGGTGGTCGTTCGCGTGGACGTTGACGCCCTCGGCTTCTTCTCCGTCGGGGTTCGAATTCCGGCGCTGCTGCTCGGACTCGTCGTAGCTACCAAAACCCATACCGTATCGTAGTGCGCCCGCCTACAAAACAGACTCGATGTCGCGACGGTCCGCGACGCCCGCCCGTCGACGTGTTTTCGACGGAAACGCTCCGCCGGTTCTCACTTCCACCTACGCGAGACAGTGTGCGCCTCGGTGGACTACCACCCGTTTTGCCCCGGGTTCCCGCACACACGACACGGAGAGGAACGCTCGCGGCGTCGGTCCCCTCGCACGCTTCGTCCCCGCGACGGTCGAGCTCGCCTCGCCCGGCACCCGACGGAGCCGCGGTCCGAAAGCGGTTCGATCTTCTTCGTCGGAACCGCCACGGTGATCATCCGCTAGTGTTCCAAAAGGCGATTGCCGAGGCGGGGCTCGGAGACCGGATCGCGCACGTCGAGCACGGCGATACCTACACCTTCGACGCGCCCGCCGATCGGACGCAGTCCGCGGCCGACGAGCGCCACACTCGGCGGCGATACGGGTGATGGCGACGCGGCCGACCGGGGTGTACGATACCGGCGTCGTTCCGGAGCCGTTTCGGACGTTTTCGGCCCGGTCCGTCAGAGACGGTGACGTTCCCGTCGGAAAGTATATGGTTCTCATATCGGATACCCGAGATATGCTGGATTACGGGAGGGCGTCTGCGGTCTTCGCCGCGGCGTTCATCGCCGTCGTCTCGGTCGTCGCAGGACCGCTATTCGGTTCGGTCGGGATCGCGCAGCCGGCGGCACCGCCGCCCGGCAGCGGCACGGCGGACGTCGAGGTGCGGTCCGTCCCCGCGGAGATCGTCCTCGAACGGAGCCGGTTCGGGGCGGAGACGTTCCACCTCTCGGGGCCCGACGCGGTCGTCGCGGTCGACGACGTGCGCGGGAACCCGCAGCTCACGTACGCCGTCGACATCCCCGACCTCTGGGTCACGATCGCCAGCCGCCGCGAGTTGCGAGGGGCCGCGGACGGGGAAGTGCGCATGGCGTTCCGACCCGAGGAGATCAGCCCGAAACTGATCGCCGAGCGGCGGTACGAGGCGACCGTGTCGATCTGGCTCCTCGAAGAGGGCGGCGAGTACGCGCTGCTCTACGAGGAGACGGTGACGATCGAGGTCGAGAGATGAGCGCCCGCCCGCCCTCCGCCGACCGGTCGCGGCTTCGTCGGATCGACGCCGAATCGCTCGGACGCCGCCTTCTCGGGGCGGCCTTCGGGGATCGCGTCGGTCTCGCGGTCTTCCTCGCCGCCGCGACGTTCTTCGGCCTCTACTGGCGGATCGGCTTCTCGTCGACCGACAACTACGCGCTGGTGAACGGCCTCGTGGCGCTCGCGGACGGGCACCTCGCGATAGAGCGGATCGTCTACGGACCGCCAACCGGGACGACGCCGGGCACGGTGACTACCGGGGATCACGTGTACGCGCGGAGCTACGGACTGCTCGCCGCGTCGGTTCCGATCCTCTGGACGCTGCGGGCGGTCAGCCTCGTCGCGGACGTCCGGGTCCTCGTCGTCGGCGTCTGGTGTCTCGGCGCGCTGGGACTGGCGGCGCTTCTCGGCGACCGCGTCGGCCGCGAGCGCGAGGGGCTCGCCGTCGGCTCGATCGTCGCGCTCGGCCTGTTCGTCTGTAACGTCGCCGTCGCCCGCCCGGTCTCCGCGTACTGGTTCCCGCTCGTCGCCGTACAGACCGTGAGCGCGACGGCGGCGGCGTTCACCGCGGCGTTCGTCTACCGACTGCTCTCGCGGGTCCACGGCCGCCGGGTCGGCGTCGCGGCGGGAGCCGGTGCGTTCCTCGCGACCCCCGTCGGATTCTGGGCAACCCTGCCCAAGCGCCACAGCCTCGTGGCGCTTCTCGCCGTGCTCACGCTGTACTGCTTCTACCGGAGCCGCGAGGCGACGGACGAGCGGGGGGCCACCGCGTTTCGGGCGCTGTCGTACGTCTGGGTGGGGCTGACCGCCTGGGTGGTCTCCGCGAACGCGCTCGTCCTCCTCGCCGTCCTCGTCCCCGTCGATCTGCTCACCGCGCGAACCAACCGGCCGCGTTCGCTCGCGGTCGTCGCCGGCGCGTTTCTCGTCTCGCTCGCCCCGTTCTTCCTGACGAACGCGCTGATCGCGGGCAATCCGCTCGAACCGCCGCGGATGCTCCCGCGGTATCGGGGCGGGCTCTTCGAGGGTGGGGTCGCTGTCGACGGATCGTCGGCCGTCGGATCCGGGGAGTCCTCGACCGATCCGGTCGGCGTCGGATCCGAGGGCCGGCCGGCCGATCGCATCCCGTTCTCGGACGCGCTGGGCGAATCCGCCGCGCTGCTCGTCGCGGTGTTCGACCGGTTCGTCGACCCGCTGGTTCGGGGGCTGGAGATCCTGCGGACGGATCCCGAACGCGTCTGGCGGGTACTCGTCCGAAGCGGCTACGTCGAGCGGCTCGCGGTCTCCGACGACGCGCCGGTCAACCTCACCGTGCTCGAATCGATGCCGCTCCTCGGCGCGCTGGTCGCGGCCCCGGTCGCGCTGTGGCGACGGGCGCGAACGCGGACCGCGAGGCGACCGACGCGGCGGCGCGGAGCGGGATCGATCCGCCCCGAACGTGCAACCGACGTTCTGGCCGCGAGTTACGTCCTCCTGCACGTCGCGTTCTACCTGCCCAAACTGCCACTCCACCACATGCTGACGATGCGGTATCTCCACCCCGCGTACCCGCTCTGTCTGTATCTCCTCGCGCGGTTCGGGCCGGTTCGCCGCGCGATCGACGGGCGGCCGAGACTCCTCGCGCGGTCGTATCTCGTCGGGCTGACGGTCGGACTGCCCGCCTACGTCGCTGTGCTCGAATCGATGAGCGCCGTGCAGGGAGAGGCAGTCCAGCTGTACGCGCTCTGGGCGCTCGCGGCGGCGCTCTGTCTCGGCGCGTGGGCAGTCAGTTCGACCCTCGCCGGGGGGTTCGAACGGGCGGGCGCGATCTGTCTCGGCGTCGCGGGGGCGGCGACGACGGCGTACCTCCTCGTGTCCGGCCTCGGGCTCCTCGCGCGGACGGACCAGTTCGCCCTCCCGGCGTCTCGACTCCTCGCGGGATCGCTTCGGTTCCTCCACCCGTGGTGGTGAACCGGCGCTCGGATCGTCTCCGCCCGGCTCACGCGTCGGTCTCGTCGATCGCCGATCCGTCGGCCGTTGACCCGTCGGCCGCCGATCCGTCGTCGGCGAGCCACTCGCGCAGGTGCGTCCGGTGGCACCGCTTCTTCGAGGTGTTCTCGTAGCAGACGAGCACCACCGCTTCGCCGTCGTCGACGAGCGATCTGATGCGCCGCGCGGCAGCCGTCGCCTCGGGGCTGCCGTCGAGGTAGTCCAGGTAGCGCCGCTTGAACCCGATTTCCTCCCAGGCGGCGTTGTGGGCCCCTTCGTCGCACATCCCCCGCATCTTCAGGTCCTCGCGGCGCTCGGCGAACTCGTCGAGCAGGTCGGTCGGCGGCGCGACGGCGGGTTCGTTCTCGTCGACGACGGCGGAGAACCACCGCGTCGGCCTCCGGACGACCCCGAGCACGCGGTCGGCGTCCGCCACGTCGACCAGCCCGTGCTGGATCGCGGCGGCGTAGGTGTCGCGGAGGTCGCCTTCCGAATCCATGAGTGGGCACTCGCCCGCGATGGACAAAAACGTGTTCGGCGGCCGCGCCGGTTCGGTCGGCCTTTTTACAGCTCGATCCGCTCGACGAGCTGATCTTCGGCCTTCGTGTTGACGGCGACGATGCGGATGAGGTCCTCCAGCCGCGAGCGGTGGAGTTTCGCCTTGAGCAGGTTGTCGACCTGGTAGACGCCCGCGGCGTTGACCATCTCGATCTCGACGAGCACCGGCACGTCGTCGCCCTCCTTGAGCGTGACGCTGTTTATCGCCTGGCTGGAGAGCGTGTTGATACCGCGGCCGCCCTTCTCGTAGGGGATGCGGGAGCGCCCGCGCTCCATGTCGAGGGCGTCGGCGACGCGGATCACGCCCGCCTCACGCGTGAGCGGGTCCTCCTCGGTGTGGTGACAGAGGATCGCGTGGAGGACCTCGGCCTTCATCCTGACCACCCCTTCGGTGTCGTAGAAGCGCGGGAGGAAGCGATCGAGCAGATCGGCGGCGAGCGGAATCGAGTAGTAGGCGTGGTTGTCCCGGTGGACGACGTGTCCGATGTCGTGGATCGTCGCGGCCAGCGCGACGATGACGGGTTCGTCGGCCTCTTCGAGGCCCTGGTCCCGCGCGCCGTTGAACTCGACGCCGCCGCGCTTGAGCAGGTCGTACAGCCTGAGCGCCCGGTTTCGGACGATCTCGATGTGCATCGGCCCGTGATCGTTGTACCCCTTGCGCGTCACCGCGTTGACGTTCTGCGCCTCGAGGTACGTCGAGATCTCGGGATCCTCGATGATCGCGGGGAGAATCTCGTTCAGCTTCCCGTCGGGGAACGAGTGCTCCGCCTCCGGCTCGTACTCCCGGCGGCCACCTTCGGTTTCGCTGGCCATACCACGGATATCACGGCCGGCCGAGAAAAAAGTACACTCGGTCTCGATCCGCCGCGGGTCTTCGGCTACGCGGCGGCCTCGGCGGCCTCGGAGACCGCCTCGTAATCGGGCTCCTGCCCGGGATCGTCGGCGACCCAGCGGTAGGCGATCTCGCCGTCGCCGTCGACGACGAACACCGCGCGTTTCGCGACGTCGCGCACGCCGAGCGATTCGAAGTCCATCCGCACGTCGTATCGATCGACGACTTCCCGGTCGCAGTCGCTCAGGAGCGGAAAGCTCAGGTCGTGCTGCCGGCGGAACTCGTTGAGCGCGAAGGGGAGATCGACGCTGACGCCGTACACCGCGGCGTCGATCTCCTCGAAGTCCGCGAGCCTATCGCGGAAGGTGCACATCTCCGTCGTACAGGTGCTCGTGAACGCCGCGGGGAAGAACGCAAGGACGATCGGCGCTTCGTCGAGCCGCTCGGACAGGGAGAACGAGCCCACGTCGCCGTCGGCGAGCGGTACGGTGAAGTCGGGCGCGTCGTCTTCGACGTCGACCATACCCGCGCTTGCGCCGCGCTGCGAATGTAGGCTTCGGTTCGGAAGAGCGATCCGGCGCGAGAGCGGGCGCGGACCGAGCCGCCGTCGTCACTGCGCGTCCGAACGAAACGTATCAACGCGAACGAACGGCAGAGACGAGCAAAAAGCCTATAATCGCCACCGAGTTAAGCAGGGATAGAGATGGTCGATACCGTGATCCCACTGTTCGGCGGAATCCCGGCCGGGCCGGAGCTCCTCATCATCTTGCTCGTGCTGGTGCTGCTGTTCGGTGCGAACAAGATTCCCAAGCTCGCGCGCTCGACGGGGCAGGCGATGGGCGAGTTCCAGAAAGGACGCGAGGAGGTCGAAGAGGAACTGAAACAGATGCGCGACGGCAGCGGGTCGTCCGTGGGCGAGGGCGAAAGCGAGTCGGACGTCAACGAGCCGACCACGGCTACCGAGACGGCGACCACCGAGACGACCGCCACCGAAGACGCGACCGAAAAGAGCAGCAACTGAGCGCTTCTGCCCGATCCGGTCGGGCCGCTTTCCTCGCCGAAGAAGCGCACGCTTTTTATTCGCGCTTTCGTACGTCGACCGGGGCGTGTGGCCTAGCGGATAGGGCGAGAGGTTCCTAACCTCTCGATCGCGGGTTCGAATCCCGCCACGCTCGCTCACTTCGTTCGCTCGCGTGGCGTAGTTCGCAAACGCGAAGCGTTCGCTCACTCCCGCCACGCCCGCTCTCGTGTCGAACGACGGCGAGTACCCTTTAGTGAGCCCCGCGCCTCACGGACCGTACAGTCATAAAACCGTGACTGAACGTTCACCCTTTCATTTCGGAGAACGATGAACGCGTCGCGTCGGCAGGCACTGGCGCTGCTCGCGGCTTCGGCGACGCCCTTCACCCGCGGCGATTTCGCGCGGGAGGCGGAGTACGACGGATCGTATCCGGGGGACTCGCTCGACGTGACCGGAGGTCCGCTGAAGGGGGGGAGTCCGCCCGTGAACCCCGACCACTGGGACGTCTACCTCGCAATCCGGTCGGACGACGAGGTGACGCCGTTCGTCTCGTCCGACGACGGGTGGAAGCGGTGCGGCCTCTCGCTGCCGTCCGTCGCCGCGCGGGACGTCCGGGGCGTCGCCGACCACGTCGTCTCGACGGCCGCCGAACTCGAGGCGGCGTTCGACGACCTCTCCGACGGCGACACGGTCTGGATCGACGAGCGGAACGCGCCGTACAGAACGACGCAGTGGCTCGACGTCGACGCGAACGGCGTGACCGTCGTCGGTCCGGGAGTCAACACCGCGATCAAGCCGGCCGACGGCGCGAACGTCGGCGGAATCAGGATCGGAAACGGAGGCCACTGCCGGAACGTCACGATCCGGAACGTCGGGTACGACGGCAACCCGGAGAACCAGGACGGGAGCGCGAAGAAGCTCCACGGGATCGTCGTGCGGGACGCGACCAACGTGGTCCTGTCGGGGAACACGATCGCGCGAACCCACCCGTACCACGAACACGGGAGCGGCGGAAGCGGCATCAGCGTCGGGCGGAACGGCGAGAACGTCCGGATCGTCAACAACCGCGTCCACCACTTCGGCGACCGGGGCGTCCAACTGGGCGGGAAGAACATCGTCGTCTCGGAGAACGTCGTGACGGACGGCATCGACCGCGCGATCGCGTGCGACCTCTGGGCCCCCGACGGGAGAAACGACGTCGCGAGCACGGTCGTCATCTCCGGGAACGTCCTCGGGAACTGCCGAGAGGGGAGTCTCACCGGCATCGCGAGCGGTCCGAAGGGGGAAGCGGCGGGGGGATCGCACAGCATCATCACCGACAACGTCGGCTTCGGCTTCCACAAGTCGTTCTGCCACGTTCGCGGCCCCACCGACGTCCACCACGTCTCCATCAGGGGGAATATCAGCACCCAGACGACCGAGGGGCTGTGGACGAACAAGACGACGAAGTTCGCGGGGATCGCGGTCGATCCCGCCGGCGGATCGAGCATCACCATCAGCGGGAACGAACTGTCCGGCTACAGCCGTCACGGGATCAACGTCCGGACGCCGGTCACGGATCTCAAGATCTCGAACAACACCGTCCTTGATTCGGCCGAGACGGGCATCCGGGTGAAAAACGCCTCCGAGGGGACGATCGTGGACAACACCGTCGCCCGGACCGGAAAGCACGGCCTCGTGCTCGACGGCACGGAGTCGATCACCGTCTCGAACAACCACGTTCGGGACGTCGCCCGCTCCGGAATTTCGCTCCGGAGCCCCGGAGAAACGTACCACGAGCTGGCCGGGAACTACGTCAGTCAGTTCAACGGGGCGAGCGAGGACGGGACGGCCGCGATCCGAGTCGACAGTTCGAAAACCGGGGTCCGGGGGAACGCGATCGCGCGGACGCCGGCGTCGCCGGCACTCAGAGAGGCGGACGGCGTCGACCGGAACGTCTACGAGAACAACCGCGCCGAGGAGGGCAACGCGTGGGAGATCGACAGCCCGTCGTCCGTCGTGCGCGATAACGTCCCCGCGTTCGACGTGCACCGGGGCGTGCGCGACGAGGACGGCGACGGGCGGGTGGCGGTGGCGTTCGACAAACCGTACGCGCGCGCGCCGAAGCTCTCGTTCGCTCGACGAGGCGGCGGAGTACGGCGCGTCGAGTACGTGACCGACGAGAGCGACGCGGTCATCGGCGCGGTGATCGGGATCGAAACGCCGGGAGAGCGGATCGACGCGTTCGTAGAACAGGTTCGGTGACGAGGCGAGCCCGGCGATCGGTGAGCGAGAATCCCGCGAACCGCCGGCTCGGAGCGTCGAGAAGACCGAAATCGGGGTCGGACCCGCGCACTTTGACACACCACACAGCTCTGACCCCGTCTCCGTGGAGCGCGGTGAGCGTAATAATGGTCGCAGACCGTTCAATCAGGAAAGCGCGAATTACGCGCCGTCCAAGCATTCGTTACCGGAGTAACGAGACGCTATCTGTCGCCGGCCCAGGCCGGAGCGCCCGGCGCGCATCTCGCGAGAACACGCGTGTGCCCGGTGAACACGCCCGTTCGGAACTACCTCGGGAGTCCCGAGAGGCCACCACTTCGACACAATACTTCCGCGGGCGGATTCGATCGAGGCGGCGCGCCGTTCGATCGACGGGGCGCGGGAACCGGCGCCCGCCGGAACGCTCGTTCCGCTCGAAACCGATCGACCGCCGAACGGTGCCGGAGTATGCAAGCCCAAGCCTTTTGCGAACTCCTGAGTCATACATACTGTTATGAGTTCTATACCTCTCTCTACTGGTCCGATGAACGTCGGCTGGTTCACGCACACTCACGACGAAGACGACGCCCTCCGCGAAGCGGCGCGGAACCTCACCGAAGGCACGGTCGCGAAGGAGCGCGTGATCGAGTTCAGCCGGACCGTCGAGCGGATTGTCGGGTCCGGGTCCCGCGTGTGGATCGTGAAGGCGCTCGACGCGTCCGAGACGACCGACATCCTGCTGGGGGACGAAACGGGCTACCACTACTTCGAATGCCGGCAGCGATCGGGCCTCGACGACCGCCTCGAATGGCGGTATCGGGGGTTCGCCGAGGAGAGGGCCCAGCGGCTGAGCGTCGAGGGCGGATTACGGAACAGCCACCACGCCTGGCTACGCATTCGATAGGCCGACGTCCGTCGGCAGTTCCTTGCTGTCGCCGAAAGCGGATCTCGAACCGCCGAAAGAGAGGGACGAAATCCCCTCTCGGCGGGGTCTCACTCCTCCGAGACGGTCTCGTCCGGACGCGCGATCGTCTGTTCGATGAGCGCGTTCACCCCCTGGCGGAGGCGCTCGGAGAGCGCCTGGCTCGAAACGCGAAACTCCCCCGCCAGCTCCGAGAGCGTGACCCGCCGGGGCACCTCGAAGTAACCGGCCTCGAACGCCGCCAACAGAACGTCGCGTTGCTTCGGCGAGAGACCGTACGCCGCCGGCTCCGTCTCGGGCGTCTCGATGCAGAGCCGGCGGAGGTCGAAGTCGACGCCCCGTTCGACGCAGAAGCGGTGGACGCGGGTGAGCGTCCGGCGGTCCGGGAACGCCACCCGAAACCGCCACCCCTCGGAAGACGAGGCCAGTTCGCGGATGAGACCGCCCTCCTCGGTGATGAGGGGATAGAGACTGGTCCGTAACCCCTCGTCGATCAGGTCGAGTCGGTACAGTCGCCGTTCTCCGAAATCCATGACGTGCCGTGGCGAGGCGACCGTCGGATCGGCCGCGAGCGCCGCGTCGAACGCCCCGAAATCGCCGCTCTCGACCCACACGAGAACCCGAACGCGCCCCTCGTCGAGGGCGTCTGACTGCTCCCAGCTGATCCGCGTCCCCGGGACGCGCTCGATCGTCTCGCGGAGGATCGGCTGATCGGCGTAGAATTCGGCGAGGATCATGACCGAACGCCGAGACGAACGGGCGGCGAGTCGCTCGAAGGGCCGAGGGCGAACCGGCGGGCTCCGACGGTAGTTTCCATACTGGCAAAACTAGCCGCCAGCGATATAGACGTGTTGAAGACGGCGGTCAGACCGCGGGAGACGGGTGATTCCGTTCGGGAGCGTCACCGCCGCGGGCGCCTGCTCGATCGCTGCCCCAATCGTACGAATAGAGACACGTTCGACGGGTGATTCGGTCGCCCACGCTCGCAGTCTCACGGATTTAACGCGCCGTTAAAGCAGCAGAAGACTTTTTTAATCATACCGACATTCTGTTTGCAATGGCTGTTGACGACGCCGACGCCGGGCAGCTGGAGGGAGGCACGGGCTCAGGGGAGTCCGAGGAGGGGCGACGGGCGGTCGTCGGAGCGTACACCTGGGCGGACTACCTGGACGAGTACGGCCCGCCCGGGTCGGCGGACGCGCTGTACGACGGCCGGCCGCGAGCGCCGGGAAGCGACCGCTGGGCGGAGGACGATGCGTCCTGGACGCCGGGCGCGGCGGACTGGGAGCGCGCCGGCGTCGATCCGGCCGAGCATCTGGGCTTTCCGCCGGACGAACTGGAAGACCGGATCGGCGACGCGGGCGCCGAGGCCGGCCGACTGCACGACCGCTTCGAGGCGTTCTGCGATCCGGAGACCACGCCCGTGGTCAAAGACGCGTGGCTGTGGGAGCACTACAAACGGGAGTACTACTACGACGAGAACGGCGACCCGCCGAGAGACGGGGACGGGGAGAAGCGACCGTTCGACCCCGCGGAGGCGCTCGGGTTCGATCCGGACGAAATCGAGGGCGTCATCTCGCACCTCGGACGGCGCGCGAAGGAGACGGCCGACCTCGTGGAAGAGCGGTCGGTGAACGTCAACGAGGATCTCGACGAGGACGCGTTCTTCTCGACGGAGCGTGGGACGACGACCGTGGCGAACCGCTACGACCTGGAAAAGGCGGTTCCGCTCGCGAAGAAGGCGCACTTCCGGGAGGTAGAGCGCTACTGGGTGAACAAACCCTACGCGTTCGTCGTCATCTTTCACTCCGAGAGGGAAAACGAGCGGAAGTACTACCTCGTCGAACCGCACCTCAACCGGATCGAGGAGAACCTGGCGGAGTATCTGACCGGAAAGCTCCGCACCTCGATCAAGTACTCCGACGACGAGGTCGTCGTCTCCGGCGACGAGGGCCGGCGCGAGGTCATAGAGCGGGAGACGTACCGCCTCCTCGACCGGTACGACCTCTACAGCCACGAAACGGAGGACGGGTTCGCGAAGGCGCTCGGCGAACGACTCGGCGTCGACGGCGGGGGCGGCGGAGTCGGCGGCGACGGTTGGGTCGGCGGGATCGGCGGCCGCCTGCTCCGGCTTTTCGGCACGGAGGAGGATCGCCTGGAATCCGGGGATCTCGACGGCATCGCGGCCCGACCGGAGCCCGCCGTGCTGGCCGACGACGCCGCCGACCTGAGCGAGTATCAGGTCGAGAAGCTCCTGTACTACCTCACGCGCGACTTCATCGGCTACGAGCGCATCGACGGGATCAAACACGACATCAACGTCGAGGACGTCTCCTGCGACGGGTACAACTCCCCCGTGTTCGTCTACCACGGCGACTACGAGCAGATCATCTCGAACGTGTACCACGGCGAGTCGGAGCTCGACGACTTCGTCGTCAAACTCGCCCAGCGCTCGGACAAAGGGATCAGCAAGCGCAAGCCGCAGGTCGACGCGACGCTGCCGGACGGATCCCGCGCGCAGCTCACGCTCGGTCGGGAGGTGTCGGACCACGGGACGAACTACACCATCCGGCAGTTCAAGGACGTCCCCTTCACCCCAATCGACCTCATCAACTGGCGGACGTTCTCGCTGGACGAGATGGGATTCCTCTGGCTCTGCATCGAGAACAACAAGTCGCTCATCTTCGCCGGGGGCACGGCGTCCGGGAAGACGATGAGCCTGAACGCCGTCTCGCTCTTCATCCCCTCGAACACCAAGATCGTCTCCATCGAGGACACCCGCGAGGTCGAACTCCCGCAGCGAAACTGGATCGCATCGGTCACGCGGCCGTCCTTCTCTGACGACGACAGGGGCGACGTGGACGAGTTCGACCTGCTGGAGGCGGCGCTCCGGCAGCGGCCCGACTACATCGTGATGGGCGAGATCCGCGGCGAGGAGGGCCGCACCCTGTTTCAGGTCATGTCCACCGGGCACACGACCTACACGACGTTCCACGCCGACAGCGTCGGCGAGGTGCTGAAGCGCTTCACGACGGAGCCGATCAACGTCTCGAAGACGATGTTCACGGCGCTCGACCTCGTGTCGATCCAGACATCGACCCGGGTGCAGGGGACCAAGGTCCGCCGGAACAAGTCGCTCACGGAGATCAACCACTACGACGCCGAGAACGACGAGATCAACGTGCAGGACGTCTACCAGTGGCAGGCCGAGACGGACGAGTTCCTGGAGACGGGCGATTCCAACACGCTCTCGGAGATCATGTTCGACCGCGGCTGGTCGCGGGAGACGCTCGACGAGGAGCTCTTCAAGCGGCGGGTCGTGCTCGCGTACCTGATCAGAAACGGGCTGAACACGTACACGCAGGTCGCCGCGACCTTCCAGGCGTTCATCAACGACCCCGAGACGATCCTGACGCTCATGGCGAACGACCGGCTGGAGCGGAGCCTGGAGGACCTCCGCGAGATGGAGTCGGTGCTCATCGACATCGACCCGGAGAAGGAGGAGATGGTCCCCCGACCCGACCCCGACGCGGAGCGGTTGGCCGAGGCCGAGACCATCCTCGAACGGGCGGAGGAGGAGCTGTTCGAACGGTACCGGGGCGACAGCGCGGGGAGCGTCGCGACCGCCCTGGGCGCCATGCGCGAGGCGGACGACGTGACGATCGGGTCGAACGACGCGCCGGCGCCGGGCGACGAGTCGGGGTCGGGGTCGTTCTCGCCCCCCGAAGCCGGGGGCGGGGACGAACCGAGCGCGCTCGGCGACGACGCGCCGCCGGCCCTGGACGCGGGTGACGAAGCGGCGGATCGAGCACCCGGGCGAGAGACCCAGGCGAGGTGGTCGAAGGAAGCGGACGTGCACGGGATCGGGGAGGACGACGGAGAGCGGACCGGGGAGGACGACGGAGAGCGGACCGGGGAGATCGACGGGGAGCGGACCGGGGAGAGCGGCGAAGAGCGACGCGGGGAGAAGGACGGAGAGCGGAACGGGGAAGGCGGCGAGGGGAAAAACGGAGAACGGAGCGAGAAGGGAGACGGGGATCGGAGCCGGGAGGGGGACGACCCGACGGCCGGCATCGACGAGTGGGGCTTCGGCCAGTTCGAAGATCCCGACGGGGAGGCGTAGATGAGCCTGGACGCCGGAACGGGCGGGATCCGCGGCGGCGACGGCGGGTTCGCAGACGCCTTCTACCCCCTCTTTCGGCGGCTCTTCGATCCGGACGGCGACTTCGTCGCCGACGTGGAGGAGAAGCTCGCGCAGGCGCGGATGCCCGTCACCGTCGAACTGTACCTCTCTCGCGCGCTGGCCGTCGGCGCGCTCGTCGGGGTCGCGCTGTGGCTGCTCGGGACGCTCCTCGGGTACGGGCTGTTCGCGCTCGGCCTCGTCTCGGCCGAGTCGCTGTCCCTGGGCGCGCGCATCCCGAACGAGGCGCTGCTCGATCTCGTCCTGGCGGCGAAGGTGCCGGCGGCGATCGGGCTGACGGGCGTCGTGTTCGGGACGGTCGGGTTCGCCGCCGGGTTCGGGGCGGTCGTCGCCGTCCCCTACTCGCGGGCGTCCTCGCGCAAGCGGGAGATCGACATGCTCCTGTCCGACGCGGTGTCGTTCATGTACGCGCTCTCGGTCGGCGGGCTGAACCAGCTCGAGATCCTGGAGGCGATGGCGAAGGCGGAGGACACCTACGGCGAGGTGGCAAAGGAGTTTCAGAGCATCGTCCAGGAGACGGAGTACTTCGGGGTGGACTACCGGACGGCCATCCGGAACCAGGCGATGGAGACGCCCAGCGACGAGCTCTCGCAGTTCCTGACGGACATGCTCTCGATCGTCAACTCCGGCGGGGACGTGGAGCGCTTTCTCGACGACAAGAAGGAAAAGCACATGCGGACGTCGAAACAGCAGCAGGAGCTGACCCTGGAGACGCTGGAGCTGTTCGGCGAGATGTACATGACGCTCTCTCTGTTCCCGCTGCTTCTCATCATCATCCTCGTCATCATGAGCATGCTCGGCAACGCCGACGAACTGCTCCTGTACGCGACGGTGTACGGGCTGATCCCGCTCACGGGCGTCGGCTTCCTCGTGCTCGTCTCGACCGTCAAACAGGACGAGCCCGGCGACGGGTTCCTCTCGCCGTCCGGTTCGAGCGACCGACTCGACGAGGCGCGAAAGGAGGGGCTGTTTCACCTCGGGTTCGTCGAGCGCTTCGTCGGCGAGTTCCGCGTCTTCGACCGGATCAGGAGCCGGGAGGGGACCCACGAGACCGCGGCGCTCCTCCGTCGCCCGCACGTCTTCTTCCGCGACAACCCGCTGTACACGCTCGCGCTGTCGGTTCCGGCGGCCGTCGCCCTCCTCGCCGTCGCGGCGGCGAGCGGATCGGCACCGCTCTCGTGGGCCGGGATGGTCGCGCAGCCGGTCTGGGGGACGTTCCTCTGGGTGTACGTCCCGGCGTACGTCGTCGGCGTGCCCCTCGCCGCGTTCCACACCTGGAACGTCCGCTCCAGGGGGGCCGTGGTGGGGAAGCTCTCGGAAAACCTCCGGAAGCTATCCAGCGCGAACGACACCGGGCTCACGCTCCTGGAGTCGATTCGGACGGTCGCCGACACCTCCTCGGGGAAGCTCGCAGACGAGTTCGAGGTCATCTACGGCAAGGTGAACTACGGGATGGGCCTCAAGGAGGCGCTGGTGGAGTTCAACAACGAGTACCACGTCCCGCGGCTCGCCCGGACGGTGAAGCTCATCACCGAGGCGCAGGAGGCGTCGAGCCAGATCACCGACGTGCTGACGACGGCGGCGCAGGCCAGCGAGAACCAGGACGACATCGACCGCGAGCGCAAGTCGCGCACGCGGATGCAGGTCGTCATCATCGTCATGACCTACCTGACGCTGCTCGCCGTGATGGCCATCCTGAAGACGCAGTTCCTCGACGTGATGGCCGGGCTGACGGAGCAGACGGGGTCCTCCGGCGGGGGCGGAGGCGGCGGGTCGGAGTTCGGCGGCGGCGTCGACACCAACCTCCTGTCGGTGCTTTTCTTCCACGCGGTGACGCTGCAGGCGATCCTGTCGGGGTTCATCTCCGGGTACATCCGCGACGCCGACATCGTCTCCGGGGTGAAGTTCGCGGTCGCGCTGCTGACGGTTGCGCTCGGCACCTGGGTGGTGGTCGGATGAGGCCGAACTCGATCGACGACGGGGCGACGACCCCGAATCGACGCGGCGGGGGACCGCCGAAACGGTGCCCGGTCGACCGCGGTCGGACGAAGGCGCAGACGACCCTGGACTTCGCGGTCGGCGCGGGCGTGTTCCTGCTCACCGTCACCGCGGTCGTCGCCTTCGTACCGGGGATGTTCGATCCGTTCACCGGAGAACAGGAGGCGACGATCGTCGCCGATCGGCTGGCGAGTCAACTCGCGGAGGACGCCCTCGCCGAGTTCGAGTCCCCCTACGTGCTGAACGCCACGTGCACGGGCGAGTTCTTCGAGCGGTTCGGGGATCCGTCCGGACCGCCGGCGTCGGCGTCGTGTCGCTTCGACGGGGACGCGACCGCGCTGAACGACGCGCTCGGCGTCTCCTCGCGGTACCGCCTCAACGTGACCGTAGAGGACGCGTCCGGGATCGTCTCCGCCGGGGGCGTGTCGCTCGAAGCCGGCGACCCCGCGCCCGGCGGCTCCGCGCGCGTGACGGTCGGCCAGCGGGCGGTCCTGTACGACGAGGGGGTCGTCAGGCTCTACGTGAGGGTGTGGTGAGATGAGCCGGGCGCAGGCGCACACGCTGGAGGCGATCACCGCCGCGGCGCTGCTGCTCGCGAGCGTCGTGTTCGCGCTGCAGGTCACGGCGGTGACGCCGCTGACGGCGAGCACGTCGAGCCAGCACATCGAGAACCAGCACGGCGCGCTCGCCGAGGGGGTCCTCCTGGCGGCCGAGGAAAACGGCACGCTGAAACCGACGCTCCTGTACGGCTCCAGCGCCGGCACGTATCACGGGACCAACTACCGGGGCGCGTACACGCACGGCGGTCCGCCGACCGACTTCGGCCGCGCGCTGAACGGCACGTTCGGCGACGCGGGCGTCGCGTTCAACGTGAACGTCCACTACCTGGAGGACGCCGGCGGGACGGTCGAAACGCGGCGGATGGTCTACTTCGGACAGCCGAGCGACCACGCGGTCTCTGCCACGCGGACGGTCACCCTCTACGACGACGACGTTCGGTACGACGAGAGCGAGCGGCCGACGACGACGACGCTGGCGGCGATGGACGGGTTCTACGCGGCGTCGGACACCGCGCCGAACAGCCCCGTGTTCAACGTGGTGGCGGTGGAGGTGGTCGTGTGGCGGATGTGAGCGGCGGGAAGAGCCGCGCAGCGGATCCCAGAGGCCGGGGTGGCGCGGGGGACGCGAGGGACCGCGGCCAGCTGTTCCTCGTCGCCGGGCTGACGCTCGCGGTGGTGTTCGTCGCCCTCGCGCTGCTTTTGAACGCGGCGATCTACGCCGAGAACGTCGCCACGCGGAGCAACGGGGCCGAGCTGCGCGACGCCGGGGAACTCCGCGGCGAGGCGCACCGCGGCGTCGCCGGCCTCGTCGAGTACGCGAACTACCACAACAACTCCACGACGTACGCGGAACTCGACGGCGCCGTCCGCGGCGGCGTCCGCGACTGGGGCGCGAACGTCGCGCTCCTGGAAGCCCGGCGTGGTCACGGCGCGGCGGTGTCGTTCGCGGGGTCGGACAACGGGACGCGGATCGTCCAGTACGAAGACCGGAAGTTCGCGAACAGAGACGGCGACGTGAACTGGACCGTGGCGGACGCGACGCGCGTTCGGAGCTTCCGGGCGAACGTCACCGCCGCGGACCTGGAGGACGGCGCGCCGACGTCGCTGAACGGCGCGTTCAACGTGACGTTCTCCGAGGCGGGGGACGCCTGGACGGTGTCCCTCTACGAGAGTTCGGGCGACGTGAACGTCACGGTGACCGGCCCGGGCGGGGCGGTGAGCACCTGCAGCGCGCCGGGGCCGCGGGCGGAGATCGACTTCACCGGCGGCCTGGTCGGCGGCGAGGACTGCCGCGCGCTCGCCTTCTTCGACGGGGGAAACCGTACACGATCGCCTACGGGCAAGACGACCCGAGCGGGACCGCGAACGCGTACGGGGCGTACGAACTGATCGTGAGCGACGAGTACGACCAGGTAACCGGCGTGTACGGCGACGGATCCGGCGCGTCCCCGTACAAGACGACGGCGGTGTACTCGGTCACGGTCGGCGTCGCGTACGAGAGCGTCGATCTGACGTACGCGACCGAGATGGAGGTCGTCCCGCGGCGCACGCGGGGCATCGGGATCGGCGGGGGAGGCGGCGGTGGCGGCGACGCCCCTCCGAGCGCCTCGATCGAGAGCCTCTCGGCGTCGAGTTGCAACCCCCCCGCGTGTCCGGGGCCGCCGGGGTCGAAACACCAGGTGACCGCGGACTGGACGGCGGACGACCCCGAGGGACGCCTCCGGAACGCGACGGTGCGGCTGTACGACGCCGACACGGCGTCGCTGCTCGACGAGAAAGTCGTCGACCTGTCCTCCGCCGGCGGGTCCGCCGCGGTCGAGACGACCTTCGGCAACCTGGACGACGGGAACTACGAGGTGGAGGTCGTCGCCCGCGACAAGGCCGGCGGGGCGAGCGATCCCGCCACGGGGGGGATCGCCGTATGAGGCGATCGATCGGTTCCGGAGCCGTCCGGTCCGACCGCCGCGCCGTCTCGACGGTCCTCGGGTACGTGCTGTCGCTCACGATCTCCGCGATCCTCGTCTCGGGGCTGTTGCTGGCCGCGGGAGCGTTCGTCGAGGACGAGCGCGATCGCGTCGCGCGGTCGGAACTCGAAGTGATCGGCCAGCGGATGGCGGCGGACCTCGCGGGCGTCGACCGGCTCGTCGACCGATCCGGGAGTTCGACGGAACTCGAGCGCGTCCTCCGGCTCCCCGACGCGGCGGGCGGAGCGCCCTACTCCGTCGAGGTGTCGGGGTCGCCGCCGGCGTACGAGATCGCGCTGCGGCTCGCCGACTCGGGCGTGACCGTCCGCGTCGAATTCCGCTCTCGAACGGCGATCGACGCCGGCGGATCGATCCCCGGCGGCGACGTCAGGATCAGCTACGACGGCGGGGGGATCAAGGTGGAGGCCGCGTGATGCGGCGGCCCTCGCTTCCGCGTCCGAACGGGCGGGACGACCGCGCCGTGAGCGAGGTTCTCGGATTCGTCCTCGCGTTCTCGCTCGTCGTCTCGGCGGTGGGGATCGTGTACGTCGTCGGGTTCGGCGGCCTGCAGGAAACGCGCGACGGCGAGCGCGTGAACAACGCCGAGCGGGCGTTCGACGTGCTCGCGGACAACATGGTCGACGTGTACGCGGACGGGGCTCCGAGCCGAGCGACGGAGATCAAGCTCGCCGACGCGCGGTTGACCCACGCGGACCCGATCTACGTGAACACGACCGTCGGGAGCAGCGGGTCGACCGTCGCGTTCTCGAACAGTTCGGCGATCGCGCCGATCAGCTACGACGCGGGGACGGGCGCGCGAATCGTGTACTCGAACGGGGCCGTCGTCCGCGACCAGCGGGCGGGCGAACGGATGCTCGTCGAGCCCGCGTTCGTCTTCTCGCGGGACCGGACGGTGCTCTTCTACGTTCGGACGATGCCGCGGGGACCGGCGGGCGTGGGGGGGTCCCGAACGACGCTGGTCCGGGCGGAGCGAACGCGCCTGTACTCGCCCCTGTCGAACGCGACCGGGCCGTACGACGTGACGCTCGAAGTGACGACGCCGCGCGCGGAGGCGTGGGAGCGGTATCTCGAATCGGAGCTCGCCTGGGAGGCGGACCCGTGCGCCACCGCCGGGGGGACGGTGCGCTGCGAGTTCGAAACCGAGGAAGTGCACCTCACGGTGGTCGAGATCCACGTCGAGTTCAGTTAGTTCGGTCAGCTCAGGTAGTTCAGTCGAGCCTGACCTCGACCCCGTTCTCGGTGACGTGCAGGAACTTGACGAACTGACCGGTGCCGCCGTCGTATTCGAGAGTGCCGAAGGAGGCCCCCTCGTCGACGCTCCTCGAGGCACCGGCGCCCTGACCGCTCTTGTCCGCGACCTTCAGCTCGACGTTGGGTCCCATCTCCGCCAGGTAGTGGTTGACCAGGTGTCCGACGGTGGTCCGGTTGCCGGCGACGAACGTCGCCGGTTCCTCCGGGGCCGAGGGGTGCTGGTCGTGCGTCACCGGATCCTTCAGCGAGCCGATCGGGTCCTGGTTGTAGTTGTCGCCCGGGAGGGTCGTGTAGGTCACGTTCGTGTCGCCCGTGAGGTTCGCGGTGAAGTACCGGCCGCTTCCGTCGCAGCGGATCTCGAAGGCGGTGCTGTTTCGCCAGGCCTGGTGGTACCCGTCGGACGTGTCCGCGTCGTAGTGGATGCGGAGGTCGACCGGATCGCCGCAACTCCCGGGCGGCGCGTTGCTCCCGAACCAGATTTCGAGGTACTGATCGCCGTTGTCCGCGTAGAGCTTCCACTTCATCGAGTTGAAACTGGCCCCGGTGCCCTCCTCTCTGACCGTGACGGTGAAGTTCTCCACGTTGTGGTCGGCGACTCCCTGAAACTTGATGCCGTCCGCTCCGGGGGAGGGGAAGCCCTCGATGTCGCCGCCGTCGCCGAACGTAATCAGTTCGACCGAAGCCGTCTCCGCGGCGTGATCGACGGTCACGACCCCCTCGGTTCGCGTCTCGAAGTAGCTGGCCCACCCGCGGTAGTACTCGCTCTTCACGGTGATCCGGACCGTCCCGTTTTCGATCGGATTCGAGTACGGCTCGCCGGTCTCGTCGTACGGGGCTCCGACGTTCGGCGCGCCGGTGTCGGTGTCGTCGGGATACACGCGCCTCGTCGGATTCGACTTTTCGAGGGTTGCCGCGACCGACCCCGAGGCCGCGTCGGCCCCCTTCACCCGGATGATCGGGAGCGTGAGGGTCGAACCGCGGTAGTGGAACTCCGGCGGGGAGACCATCGTCGTCCCGTTCGACGCGTGCCGCCACACGCCGCCGCCCTGGTACGCGATCCGCTCGTCGCCGGTTTCGTACGCGACCGCGCCGAGCGAGGCGTTGTACACCGTCTCGTTCCGGGGCGGATCCGACGCCGCGTAGTCGAGGTGTTCGATCCGGATCCACCCGGCGTCCTCCCGCACCTCGTAGGTGCCGCCCTCCCCCCTCCCGAAGGTGACGGTCTGGGCGCTCGACTCCCCGAGCGCGACCTGCGCGCTGCGCGAGTCGAAGAGCGCCATCTCGTGGGCCGCCTGCTGGACGTCCGCCGACTGCCGCGTCGCGTCGAACGCGTTCGCGCTGAGAGCGACGATCGCGGTCGTTCCGAGCACCGTCAGGGCGAGGATGAGCACCACCCCGAGCGTCTCCGTCTGCGCCCGCTCTCCCCCCGCGAACCGCGCGAGACGCGGCGCGAGCGACCTCGGATCGGTCATTGTTCCCGAAAGGACACGTACCTATAACAAATCATATGTCTGCGGATATGTTCGTCTGAAGCGACGAACATCGGAACGAGGTCGGAGTGGGCGCTTCGACGTCCCGTCGGAAAATCGGAACCGATCGACGATCCTCCCGCTTCGCGCCACCAACCGCTTAATTCACGGCCATCCCTATCTGTCCGTTTTTCGACGGTTTGGAATTCCGACCGGCCATCTTCCCCGATCCGATCAGGTTTGATTTCGGACATTTCATTTCACAGTACTGATTAGATAGATTGAGTGTACACTTAACCAGAAAATACTTGGTGGACTCACCGGTCGGGGCAAACGGAATGCCCCGATCGATATCCCCGCTGACGCGTCGAACGGTCCTCTCAGGTACGGCGGCCGGGCTGGTAGGCCTCCTCGGTCACGCTTCGACATCGACCCGCGCGGCCGCGAACCGGCAGGACGCGCCGCGCGCCGACTGGACGCAGTACAAAGCCGACGCGGGCAACACCGCCCACGTTCCTGACGGCGTCGGACCGAGCGGCGCCGTCGAGGAGGGCTGGTCCGTCAGTTACGACCGCATCCACGACGGGGTGGCGGTCGTCGGCGAAACCGTCTACGTCGGGGGGAAGGCCCTCGCCGCGGTGGACGCCGCCGACGGAGGCGAACGATGGACGTTCGAGCCCGAAGCCCCCGAGATCGACGACCCGGAGAGTCCACTCATCCCCGACGTCGGGACCCCCGCCGTCGCGGACGGAACGGTGTACGCGAACGTGTGGTTCGGCCCGTACGACGGCGGCACGGAGGACACCGCCCTCGTGGCGGTCGACGCGGAGACCGGGAAGCGCCGCTGGCGGGTCGACACCGACGGCGAGTCGAGCGAGAGAATCGCGCCGGTCACGGTCGACGACGGCGCCGCGTTCACGAGTATTCCGAACGGGGACGGCGGCCGGACGATCCACGCGTTCGAACCCGACGGGACGGTGCGCTGGACGAACCAGCTCGATACCGCGTTCAACCGCGCCCTGCCCGTCGCCGGCGGGCGCGTCTATCTCCCCACCAAGACGGGCGTGGAGGTGCTCGACGCGGAGACCGGCGAGGACGGTTGGACTGCGCTCCCGGAGGTAACGTTCGAGTACGTGCCGTCCGCGGTTGTCGCGGGCGGGACGCTGTTCGTCGCCGGGAAGACCGGCTCGGGCGTGACGCTCTTCGCCCTCGACGCGGCGACCGGCGACGAACGCTGGCGGACCGCGTATCCGTCGCTGGCGATCGGCGCGGTGGGCCCCGAGAGGGTCTACGTTCGCGTCGACGAATCGGACGCGGACGTGCTCGCGCTGGACTGCGCCGACGGGAGCGAGCGCTGGCGCGCGAGCGTCGACGAACGAGACGTCCCGACGGACGGCTTCGCGCTGGTCGGCGATCTCCTGTACGTCGGAGCCGCCGCCCTCGATCCGACCGACGGGTCGATCGTCTGGACGCACGCGATGCCCGTGTCCGCCTACGGCTGGGAACTCAGCGCCGTCGTCGGCGGGCGGGTCTACCTCACGAGCGGCAGCGTCGTCGCGCTGACCGGCGCGACGCCCGAAACCGACGAGCCGCCGACCGACACGCCAACCGATACGCCGACTGCGACCCCCGAGGAGGGGACGCCGGAAGACGCGCCCGCGACGACGCGGTCGCCGACGAGCGAAACTCCCGCGCCCGAAACGACGACGGCGACGGATTCGCCCACGACGACGGATTCGCCCGCGACGACGCGAGCGCCGTCGTCCACGTCCGCGCCGACGACTGGAACGTCCACCACCGCCGCGACGGCGTCCTCGACCGATTCTTCCTCCGCGAGCCCCTCGACGTCGGAGGTAGAAACCGAGACGACCGGACCGGGCTTCGGCGTGCTCTCGGCCATCGGTGCGATCGGCGTCGGCGCGGCGCTCTCGCGACTCCGCCGCAGGTAGTTCGGGGATCAGGGGTCAGTCAGTCTGGTCCGACTGGGCGGCGCTTTCGGCCACCAGCAGCGCCCCCAGAACGCCGATCACCGACACGAGCGCGCACAGCAGCATCGCGCCGTCGAACGCGAAGACGAACGCCTCGCGCACCACCTGATCGATCTGCCCTGCCACCTCCGGGGCGAGGCGGCTCAGCTCCGCCTCGGCGGCTTCTGACCCCGACAGCAGCCCGCGGATCTCGGCCCGATCCGCCGCGTCGAGATCGGCTCCGGCGGCGGCGAGCAGCGCGGTCAGTCTCTCGTTTTCGAGCGCCTTGAACAGCGCCCCGCCGATCGCGACGCCGAAGACGACGCCCAGTATCCGGAGCATCCCCAGTATCCCCGAGGCCGCGCCGGCCTTCGCGTCCGGGACCGCCGCCATGCCCGCCGTGCTCGAAACGGAGTAGGCTACCCCCAGCCCGACGCCCATGAGGACGAGCGGGACGAGCATGGCGGCCAGTCCGCTCGTCGGCGAAACCAGGGCGAACAGCAGAAACGCCGCCGCCATCAGCGCCATGCCGCCCGCCATCGACCACCGCGTTCCGATCTCGTTCGCGATCTCGCTCGATTTCGTCTCGAAGACCACTAACGGGACGGTGAACGCGAGGAACACGATGCCGGTGTTCAGCGGGGAGTAATCGAGCACGTTCTGGTAGTAGAGCGTGAGGAAGAACAGGAGGGCGCCGGTGCCGAAATTGGACGCGAAGCCGACCGCGTTCGCCCCGAGGTAGCTGCGGTCGCGGAACAGGTCGAGTTCGATCAGCGGATCGCGCAGGCGCGGCTCGACGAGGAAAAACAGCGCGAGCAGGACTGCGGCGCCGACCAGCAGCCCGATCACGAGCGGGGATCCCCAGCCCGCCGTATCGCTCTGCTGGATACCCAACACCAGCGCCGCCAGGCCGGCGGTGACGGTGAACAGGCCGACGAGATCGACGTGGCGCTCCACGGTCTCGTCACGCGATTCCCGCACGGCCGCCAGCGTCAGAACGACCGTGACCGCGGCGATCGGGATGTTGAAGTAGAAGAACCAGCGCCACGAGAGGGCCTCGGTGAGAAAGCCGCCGACGAGCGGGCCGAGCGCCAGGCCCGTCCCGCTGACCGCGGCCCACATCGCGATGCCCTTGCCGCGCTCCTCGGGCGGGAAGGCGTCGCTGACGATCGGCAGGGAGGCCGCGAAGAACGCCGCCGCACCGACGCCCTGGACGACGCGGGCGGAGATGAGCCACCAATCGGTCTGTGCGAGGCCGCACAGCGCGGAAGCGCCGACGAAGATGCCGATACCGACGAGCAACACCCGACGCCGGCCGAAGATGTCGGCCAGACGCCCGAAGGCGACCATCGACGCCGCGAAGGCGAGCAGGTAGGCGTTGACCGTCCACTGCAGGCCCGTCGTCGAGGTGCCGAGATCCCGGCCGATCGTCGGCAGGGCGACCGTGATCCCGTTGAAATCGACGGTGATGAGAACGATCGCCAGGCCCGTCGCCGCGACGACCCACCACCTCCGGTTTTCCTCCGTGATCCACGACCGCCGGCGCAGCCCCCGCGCCGTCCGCCACCGCGAGGGCGCGCTCGGCTGCTCGCGGTCTGTCGGCTCTTCCGCCTCTACCGGTTCGTATGATCCCATGACGACTCCCTCGAAATCTGAGCCAGCGACTCGGCTCGTCGGTACGACCTGTCACGGCATAAACTCGTATGCACCGAAACGCGGACGCTCAGGTCGAACTGCCTGTTCGAGGCGCTCTCAAAGCGGAGTGGGGGCACGACTCTGCTCAACCCCAGTTCCGAAAGGCCGATAACGTCGAGTTCCGCGACCCCGCGAGCGCGATTTCGATCGCGGACTGTCGCCACCCCAGCGGCGAGAGGACGCTCGTCGCCGCCCGAAGCAGCAGCGTCTCGTAGAAGTCGACGTCGTACTCGGAGATCGCCTCGTGGGCCAACGCGACGCGGTCTCTCGACCGCCTCTCGTCGTCGACGACCAGGTACGAGACGTTCTCGCCCGGGCTCCGATCGAGCCCCCGTCCGGCGGCGCGCTCGAGCGCCGCCGCGGTCCGCGTGTACCGGGAGTACTCGTCGGCGCGCTTCGAGACGCGGTTGTCGATGAGGAGGTCCGCCGGATCGACCGTGCCCCCTCGCAGGCGCTCCACCCACAGCTTCAGCCGATCGCAGACCGGCTCGGGCTCGCGGTGCGCATCCAGCACCCGGATCAGGTCCTTCTGCGCCCGCTCGACGAACGCCGGCGTGCTGCGCTGGCGGCACTCGATCCCCCGGTACGTGTACTCGTCCTCGCCGGCGACCTTCCCGAAGTACTTCGTCAGCGCGCCGGCATCGCTGTCGCGCAGCGGGACGAACGCGATCCAGTCGTACGCCGCTTCGTATTCGAGGCGGATTCCGACCTCGCGGGAGATCCGTTCCGCGAGATCACAGAGCGGCGTCTGCGCTTCGCCTTCGATCCGCCGAACCCAGACGCTGTCGACGATGCCGTGGACGATCTCCCACCCGTTCGCCTCGAACGCCTCCTTCGCACGGAGCAGAATCTCCCGGGCGAAGGCGTTGATCGCCTCGTGGCACTCGATGCGTCCGAACTTCGCGTTCGAAAAGCCCTGGTACCCGAAGCAGGAGACGAGAATCCACTTGATGGCGTTCGACCGCCCCTCCAGCGCCTTCCCGCGCTCTGGATCGTCCGTCTCGGCCAACTCGGCTTTGATCCGATCGCGGTCCTCGATGAGCGGCTCGAGCACGTCGGGGAGGTAGCCCGGCTCGTCGCAGATGCTGTACCCGACTCCGGGGACGTCCTCGCGGTCGGCGTGGCACTCGCAGCGGATCCGCTCGGGGCTCACGTTCCGCGTGACGATGATGGTCGGGTACAGCGAGGCGAAGTCGAGTTCGTGAACCTCCTCGTGGAGGCCGACCTTCGGCGCGAACGTGAACCCGCCTCGATCGGCCTCGCGCAGCTGGCGCATCGTCTTGAACCGTTCGTGTCGCCACGAGTTCCACGGCACCAGCACGCCTCGCCTTCGAGCCTCCCGGATCTGTATCGCCGTGAGGACGTTTCCGATGGACGACCGGGCTACCTCCTGTAGCGGCTTGCCCGACCGTTCGACGAGGTAGAGACAACCGTCGAGGTTCGTCCGGTTCCACATGCACGTGTTCGAGCGGTCCACGATCGCCCGCCCCGGGAGGTTGTACCGCGCCGGCGAGTGCCCGACGCGACCGTCGTTCGCGTACGTCGACTCCCCGGCGAGTTGCTGCCACCCCGGAAGTCGTCCCAGCCGGAACTCCCGGTCGCCGAGCCGTTCGGCCTGCTCGTACAGCGTCGGGACGATCTCGCTCGCGTTCAACAGCAGCACGTCCGGATCGTCGTCGTCGAGGCGGCCGGCGACCGCTTCGAGGACGTCCTCCCGCGTTCCGTCCACCGTCTCGCCCCCGAGCTCGACCGTCGTGACCCGGCCGCCGACGAGCTGCGGCTCCGGAACGGAGATCGGAAGGACCGTCAGTTCGCCGGCCGGAACCGGAGAGACGCCCGCTTCGAGGCAGTACCTGAACTCCCTGTCGAAGTCGACGTTGTAACACCGGTACTCGCCGGGCTTGCGCCACCCGCGGATCTCGCGCGCGACCCCGGTGACGGCGTCGAGGTCGACGACGTCGACGCGGAGCACCGGTTCCGGGTCGCGTCTGAACCCGGTTCGCTCTTCGACGACGCGGACGCGGGCGACCTGCGGGTGTCCCCGGAGTACTTCCGAGACTTCGGCGAGGTCGCCGCCCCCGTGGGCCGAGACGTAGATCGTCGGCTCGTACGACGGATTCCGCGAGCACTCTGCTCCGTCGGCCGTCAGCGACCATTCGAGGACGTCGCCGTCGAGGTAGTCGAACGTGAACGGCATCGGTCACTCCCCGTCTCCGCGGGCTTCGAGCCGTTCTTCCAGCGACGCGATCCGCCGTTCCTGTTCGAGCGCGACGGAGACGAGAATCAGAATCTCGGCGAACTGGTGATTGAGATACCCGCCGGCGTCGGCGTGCGCGCGGGCGTGTTCGAAGAGGCGGTCGAAGTGCGGTCGATCCCGACGCCTGAGCGCCCGTCGGTAGTCCGCCCACCGGTCCTCCGTCGCTCGAACCGCGTCCCGGTACGTCGGATTAGTTCGTCCCAATGGGGATCACCTCCGGCGACCGGCCTGCGGAAGCGGGGGTCGGGTGGCGCGCGGCGAGAACGCGGTTCCAGTAGGAGATCGTCGTCTGAACCGCGCCGTCCCCGGCGGGGTACACGAGGGTCTCGAACGACTCCCCCGAGAACCGCGGCCCGTACTCGGTCAGTTCGCACTCCAGGGTCTCCGACGCGGCGTCGACGACGGGCCGCGCGAGTCCGTCCGTTTCCGATAGCGTGACGAGGACCGGAACGGCGACCTCGTCGAGCAGCCGCGCGATTCGCTCGACCGCCTCGGAGAGCATCCGCTCACCCTCGCCGCGTCGCAGGTCGCTCGCCCGGTAGAACCAGTCGAACGCCGGCAAAACGACGAGCGACGTCCCGTCCGTGACCTGCTCCGGGAGGTCGGCGAGGATGCCGTAGTGCTGCCAGGGGGTGAAGCCCCGGGCGATGCGGACGCGGTCGAGTATTCGCGCGTTCGGCGCGAGTCGGCAGAGTCGCTGCGTCGTTCCGTTGCCGTTGGCGTCGACCCAGGCGGCGTCCCCGCCCTCCAGGAGGAGGTGGTCGAGAACGAGCGAGTGGAGCGCGCCGGTCGCTCCGCGGTCCGCCCGGAGCAGCGTCATCCCGTCTTCGAGCGTCGGGAGGACCGGTTGCGCGCTGGACTTCTGATACATCACGGTCGAATGTAGGCGGACCGACCGCCATAACCGAGACCGGGCGGTTTCCGATACTTCCGTTATCTTCTCGGGAGGGGCGCTCAGGGAATTTGTGGCCGCGAACGCGCCGAGTGCGGTGCCGTTTCGCGACGCGAGTGCGATCCGAACCCCGATCCGATCGCTAACCGCGGGCTCATCGTACCCGCTTCCAGCTGTCAGTACTGGAACGACCGCACGGGAGTCGAAAGCGGTGCACCGGTTTTCAGCGGTCGGCGATTATTCCTGCTGTGTGACCGAGACGACGTCGCCGGACCCGCACTCGGGACACCGCTCGCGCTGCTCGCTGAAGCGCGCGCCGCACTCTGTGCACCGATAGCTCGCGCGGTCCCGGCTCGCAGCCTTCGCTTTCGTTTTGAACTGCTCGACCTGACGGCCGAGCTTTCTAAACAGGTTCATTACCGGTCTGAAAAGGTCCGCCAGCCGGATAAGAGTTCGGCGGTGTGCGAGCGTCGCTTCGCGCCGACGAGTCGGGCAACTCGAGGCTTCGGAGCGCCGGGAGAAGGTGCTCGAATGACGGCGTCGGTCGTTCGCGCACCCCGGCCCCTGCGCGTCGAACGAGGCCTCGCAGGTCGGTCGATAGAGATACCAGTCCTTTTCCCTCGCTACCGCCTCCTTTCGGTGTGTCTCTCTTTGTAGTCCCCCCGCTAATCCGGGGTACGGCCCTGGCCCCGGTGACGGGCGACATGCTCGTCACCTTCGCGATCATTCTCCTCGCGCTCGTTCTGTTCACGACCGAATGGCTGCCGATCGACGTCACCGCCATCCTCGTGATGGTCCTGCTGATGGTCCTCGAACCGTGGACGCAGATCTCGCCGCAGGAGGGCATCTCGGGCTTTGCCAGCCCCGCCACCATCACCGTGCTCGCGATGCTCATTCTGAGCACGGGGATCAACCGAACCGGCATCGTACAGACGCTCGGTCGGAAGATGGCCGCGTTCGCCGGCGTCGACAAGCGCAAGCAACTCGCCGCGACGATCGGCGTCACCGGGCCGGTATCCGGGTTCGTCAACAACACGCCAGTCGTCGCCATTCTGGTGCCGGTCATCGCCGACCTCGCGCACAACGGCAAGACGTCACCGTCGAAGCTGCTCATCCCGCTGTCGTTCGCCTCGATGCTCGGGGGGACGCTAACGCTCATCGGAACGTCGACGAACATTCTCGCGAGCGATATCGCGGCGCAGCTCGGCGCGGAGTCGCCCGAACTCGGCCTGCACGCGTTCGAGATGTTCGAGTTCACCAAGCTCGGCGTCGTCGTCTTCGCGGTGGGTGCAGTCTATCTCATGACGGTCGGCGTTCGATTGCTCCCCGAACGGGTCCCGGCCGAGGAGGACCTCGTCGAGGAGTACGCCCTCCAGGAGTACCTCGCAGACGTCGTCGTTACGGCGAACTCGCCGTTGGTCGGCCAGACTGTCGATGAGGCGCTTGGAGACGATGAGCTCGATATCGACGTGTTACAGCTGATTCGAGACGGCGAGCGCTTCTCCGAACCGCTCGCTCACAGGGAAATCCACGAGAGCGACACGCTCCGACTTCGAACGAACCGAGGGACGCTCGAGCAGATTCTGGACGCCGAAGGGCTCACGTTCGTCGGAGGGCCTCGGACGGAAGACGATCTCCATCCGGGGGAAGACGAGCCGGTCCTCGTCGAGGTGGTCGTTCCGTCGGGGTCGTTTCTCGTCGGAGAAACGCTCGCCAGTTCGACGTTCCGGCAGCGCTACGACGCGAACGTCCTCGCCTTTCGGACCCGCGGAGAGGTCGTCCGCGACCGATTTGAGGACATCCGAATTCGCGTCGGGGACACGCTCCTCGTGCAGGCGCCGCCCGACAGCCTCACTCGTCTCGTCCGGAACGAGGACTTCATCGTCGCCCACGAGTTCGACGACGCGGACTACCGGGGCGAGAAAATCCCGTTCGCGGTCGGCATCCTCGCCGGAGTCGTCGCGCTTCCGGCACTGAACGTCCTCCCGATCGTCGTCTCAGCGCTCGCGGGGGTGGTGGCGATGATACTCACCGGCGTCCTCAAACCGAACGAGCTCTACAAGTCCGTCGAGTGGAACGTGATCTTCCTCCTCGCGGGAGTTATCCCGCTCGGCATCTCCCTCCAGCAGACCGGGGCCGCCGCGCTCCTCGGAAGCGCCGTCGCTTCGACGGCGACGGTCCTCCCGGTACTCGGCGTCCTGTGGGTGTTCTACCTCGCGACTGGCCTGTTGACGAGCGTCATCAGTAACAACGCGAGCGTCGTGTTGATGATCCCGGTCGCCGCCAGTACCGCCCAGTCGATCGGCGCGAACGCGTTCGCGTTCGTCCTCGCCGTGACGTTCGCCGCCTCGACCGCGTTCATGACCCCGGTCGGGTATCAGACGAATCTGTTCGTCTACGGCCCCGGGGGATACACGTTCTCGGATTTCCTCCGCGTGGGTGCGCCGTTGCAGTTGCTGCTGTCGATCGTCACCGTCCTCGGGATCGCCTTCTTCTGGGGCGTCCGTGCGTAACGTGGGCTGCCCGTCCCGAACGAAAAACGCGGCGCAAGCGGTGAATCGGAAACCGGCGCAAACAGCCCTTCGCCGCACGAACGACGCCGTGAGCGAGTAGCTCGTCTCACTCAGCTGCGAAGTGCGGATCAGTCAGTTTCACCGTCCAGACGCGGTCACAGGGAACAGAGACGGCTTGAGGCGACGCTCCCCTCTCGAAGTGTGGACGTCGCTCCGTGAACGAGTTTCTCCGAAAAATGAGCCCGAGTCGCCTCTCCGTGAGGAGTAGTTCTGGGCGTCTTAGGCGCGAACGACGTTCGTCGCGCGGGGGCCCTTGGGGGCCTGTTCGATGTCGAATTCGATGTCCGTCCCTTCTTCGAGGTCAGCGCCGCCGACATCCTCCATGTGGAAGAACACGTCGTCGTCCGAATCCTCGGTGGAGATGAAACCGTAGCCGCCAGTGTGATTGAAGAAATCAACCGTACCGTTTGCCATTACGAACAAACGTAGTCCCCGACCGCGGATAACAGTTCCGAGGGTCGCGGTACCACGGTGCTTCATCGTCGACCGGACGCCCCTACACACCCCGAACGCGACCAGGCCGAGAAGCGATCAGGGACCACCGTCTCGTTCCCTGCCGGTGACGGGGTTTATCCATCGGCTCCGGCGAGCGGCTTAAAAACGCCTCAATAAATAAGGATGGCTAGTTCAAGTAGCCAGGAGTCCTACTTATATTCAGTACATGAACGTCCAAAAACCGCCGCGAACAAACGAGGTCACTGAAAAGGGACCTCCGTCCGAGCGAGCGCTGTTACTGAAACGGATCGGCGAACTACAAACGCGGGGAGAACAGGATTCGAGGCGCATTGAAGCGCTCGAAGGGCAAACCAGGCGCTTAGAAGCGACGCTGAGAATAGTGTCGACGGGGCGGTTCGAGGGGCGCTGCGCGCTCTGTGACGCGGGCGTTCTCATCCATTCCGGCGATACGTTACAGTGTACCGGTTGCGGGTACGGACGGTACCTCTGATAGGGATTATCGTAGTAGTTCACAGATCCTCTCTCGGGAAAACCGAACACCCCGACCGGTCGAGAGGCTTGCTCTCTCCGACCGGCTACGGTAATCCCGAAGAGAAATTCGGGACGGGTGAGGCGAACGATGTTCACAGCTATACGAGCCTTCTGCCGGCGATCTCCGGTGTACGGGTTTCACCGCGAACGTCCCGGCTTCCAACCCACAGAACGGTAATTCAGTATCGTTGCGGTGGCGAACCGCCCTCGTTGTACGACTAGACGACAGAGGGAAACGTCCGGCCTGCGTATGATGACCCGGAAAAACACGGCCGAGACCAGCGGCGAAACCAGTGCGCGTGGCCGAAGTGTGAGTCGACTTGTATCGATCGGAGGTGCAGGTGACAGCGTAACCACCGCGTTGCTGATCTCGGATCCCGATGCCACACGGAGATCACGATGAATCGAGAAAATTTCAATCAGACGGTAGTCGTTCAGACGATCGATGGAGTCGACGCGCTGGTCAATACGGACCCGGGAGAGGTCTTCATCGACCTACCGGCGTCGAATCCGCGCTACATTCGCGTCCGAGAGGGCGACCACATTCAGGAAGGTGACGTCCGCACGAGGACGCCTGCGGAGATGAGCGGTCCGCGGCTCACGAAGTGGCGCATCGAGTCGATCTCAACCGAGACCGTCACGGGAACGAACGCCAACACGGGTGAGACGCGGGAATGGGAGAGAGACTGGCTGGTTCAGCGCCTCGGCGCCGGCGAATTCAGCGCCGAACTAACGACGTTCGACCGGGTGAGTGTGACCGAGATCGACGAGTGGCGCGAGAGGCACTCGGTCGAAGAGATCGACGAGGTGAAGCCGTACGTGATCGCCATCGCGTACGGAAACAACGGAGAGAAGTTCACGAGCCTGTACGCCGCAACCGAGGCCGGCGACTGGGACTCGTTAGAACTGGTACAGCAGGACGAGAGCGTCCAGAACTTTAGCGGAGCGTTGCGGGAACGCTTCGACGAGGCCGTGCACAGGACGCTCGAGGTCGAACAGCGGTATCACTAGCTCGCCCCTCTGTCGCTCCGCTTCAGTCCCTCGGTTCGTCGGGCCTCCTGGAGAGGCGGTCGAACCGCTCCCGAGCGGCTTGCTCGCGCTGGGCGGTCGTCTCCGGATCGTATTTCAGGTCGACCACCTCACCGCCTTCGACAACCACCTCGAGGACAGCGCCCTCGCCAGCGGCCGCCGGAAGCCGGTCTTCGTCGAGCAGGAACTCGTCGGCGATCCCGTCGTCCGCTTCGACGAGCACGACGGCGCGCCCCTCTTCGAGACGATCGACGGTCGCAACGTACGCCCCGTCGTCAACCATCACGCGACACCCGCCTGGGCGTCAACCGCCAGGAGCGGAAACGCGGTAAGCGCGTTCTGATCTGTCGAGTCGGCCTCGAACGTCGTCCGTTCCTCGGTGTCGGCGGTCGGTTCCATCGTCACTTCCGGTTCACTCCTGAGTTCGAGTGGATTCGTCGTCGCATCCGCCTGCGTTCGCACGGTTATCGTATCGCCGTCGCTCACGAAGACAGTTGTGCCGTGGACGGCCGTCCAGTACGTCGCGATCGACCGCTCCGCGAGGCGGTCGAGCGTCTGCTCGCTGGGATGGCCGTACTGGGAATCGTAGGCGCTCGAAATAACGGCCACCTTCGGCTCGACGGCGTCGAGGAACCGCTCGCTCGAACTCGTCTCGCTCCCGTGATGCCCTCCGAGATAGACGTCAGATCGGAGTTCGGCTCCGTAGCCGTCGACCATCCGTTCTTCGGCCTCCTGTTCGGCGTCGCCCGTGAACAGGAAGCTACTCTCGCCGAACGTCACCCGAAGAACGATGCTGTTGGCGTTGGCCTCGTCCAACTCGCTGTCCGCCGGCGGATTGTAGACGCGCACGCTGGCACCTTCGAACGGGATTTCGTCGCCCGCCCGGGCTCGAATGAGGTCGACATCGTGCCGTTCGACGGCATCGAGATACCGCTCGTATGCGTTCGACGTGCTGGTGACGCCGGGATCCCAAATCTGCCCGACGCCGCCCTTCTGTTCCTCGTAGTAATCGATCACCGCCTCGTGACCGCCGATGTGGTCGGCGTCGGGGTGCGTCGTCACGAGGTAGTCGATTCGCTCGACGCCGTACGTTTCGAGGTAGGCGATGACGTCTCGGCCGTCGTTCCGCCAGTCGCCCGAATCGATCAGCATCGTCTCGCCGGTCGGCCCGACGATGAGCGTCGCATCCGCTTGGCCGACGTTGATCGCGTGGACTTCGAGCGCGCCGTCGGCCTCTCCGCGAGAGGGCGGTCGGTCTGTCGACTCTACCGGCGTATTCGTCGACGTATGTGTTGGCGACTGCGGCTCTGGCGTCGGTGTTTCTGACGCGTCGGGCGACGTCGGCGATCGCTGTTCGCCGCCGAGGCTCCCACAGCCGGCGAACACGACGAGCAGCGCCACGCTCAGCGCGAGAAGTGGTCGTCGCATACTCTTCCATGGGACCGGTGCGGAGTATATATTACGTAGGGATTAATAGTAAAATTATATTACTTAAACGAGTCAGACCGTTGTAGAAGGGGATGAATTCACAACGGGACCGCATACATAAATAGATCGAAACGTATACGTTGCGGAAAGCAGCACGTTCCGCAAAAGATGAAGGTAGCCGGATACGTCCGGGTCTCGACTGAACAGCAGCTGGAGGACGGCTCGCACGAAAACCAGCGCCAGCGGCTCGAACGGTGGGCGGACCGGAACGGGCACGACATCGAGCTCTTCGAAGACGTCTCGATCTCCGGCGGGGCCGAAGAACGCGAAGCGTACGCCCGGCTTCTCGAACGAGTCGAAGAGTTCGACGCGGTCGTCGTGCGCGAACTCTCGCGATTCGGTCGGTCGCTCCAGCGTGTCCTCTACGACATCGAGGGTCTCCACGAGCGCGGCGTCGATTTCATCAGCCTCGAAGAGAACATCGACCTCACAACCGCCCGGGGAGAGCTGTTTTTGGACGTCGTCGGCGCGCTGAATCAGTTCTGGGCCGATCTCGCCCGGGAGCGAGCGTACGAGACGGTTCAACGCCGCCGCCGGCAGGGAAAGCACGTCGGTCGTCCCAGGAAGGTCGACGACGATCAGCTCGAAGACGTTCGGGAGTGGCGCGAGAAGGGGCTGAGTTACGGCGAGATACGGACGTTACTGCGCGAGGTTCACGGAGTGGATGTCGATCGGAGCACGGTCTATCGCTACTGTAACGCGTGAGTGGCGAGACGGCACTCGCGAGAGTCACTCCCGAATCGATGGGCGTGGTCGTCGGTTATTCGGGGGCGCACGAACGCGTACGCGTCCTCTGAGGTCCCCGTTTTTTCGCGTGGCTCAATCAGTTAGCGTATCGAAAAGAAGGGTCTGGAACCGCTCCGATCGGAGCGGTCGCGGGGGATCAGTAGTTGCGACCGAGGTTTGTGCGGACGCTGTCCTCGATGGACGCGTGTGAAACGCGGCGTGGATTTTTCGTCGTACGATCTCTCTTTGAAAAGCTTTGGACTACGGGAGCTGGAATACCTGTTCGGTAGGCGTGCGTTTCCACCGGAGGGTAGTTGGAACGCGGATACGGGTTAAGCGTCTTCCCGGTAGTCGACGTCATCCCCGCGGTGATAGTACCCGTGGATGGACCGTTCGTCACGTCCACCGGGCGCGGAGCCGACGAATATCCCCGGGTTGTCCGAATCCGGATACACCGTCACGTCGGGCTCATTCGTCGTCGAGACGACGAGATATCGAAGCGGCGAGTCGGGAGCGTTGATCACTTTGTGTCCGCCAGTCTCATCAGAGGGGAAAGATACGTAATCTCCTTCGCTGAGCGTACGTGTGTCGCCGGCGAACCGAAGCGTCCCGGTTCCAGCAAGCACGTAGAGCGCCTCTTCGTTCGCGGTGCGGTACTGGTACGTCCACGACTCGTGGCCGGACGGTAATTCA
This sequence comes from Halegenticoccus soli, assembly GCF_002844195.1. GTDB lineage: Archaea > Halobacteriota > Halobacteria > Halobacteriales > Haloferacaceae > Halegenticoccus > Halegenticoccus soli. Next base: position 290,423 of record NZ_PEND01000004.1, on the reverse strand, counting down.
CCTTTCCTTGATCCGCTTCCGCCCATTCGAGGTCGCCCTCGTTTACGCGACCCATAGATCGCCTTGCGAACTGGAGAACCTGGTTTTTGTCCCGCGGACGTCCACCGACAGAGACGTGACTGGGATCGGTCTACAATACGACCCGGTCTTAATTCCCGTGCGCCGTTTGAACGTCGTCACCTACTGTCGGAGGTGTGAAAGAGCTCGCTCGAGATCGCTAATCAGATCATCGCTGCACTCGATGCCGACCGGAGAACGGACGAGCGATTCCGAAATGCCCGCTGCCCGCCGTTCTTCCGGTGAAATAAACGAGGCGGACATCGACCACGGATGGTCGATGAGCGATTCTACGCCACCGAGACTCACCGCGATCTTAAACAAGTCCAATCTTTCCAGTACCGCTCTAGTTTCAGCTTCCGTAGCGTCTAATTCGAACGAGACGACGCCTCCGAATCCGTCCATCTGGCGCTCAGCTAACTCATGTTGCGGGTGGGACTCCATGCCTGGGTAGTTCACGCTGAGTACCGCCGGGTGGTTACTGAGAAATTCTGCGACACGTTCGGCGTTCGCTGCGTGTTTCTCCATCCTCAACGGGAGGGTCTTCGTCCCCCTAAGTACCAGATACGCGTCAAATGGGGCGAGGAGATTGCCGAGATCGTACTGTTGTAGTTCGGAGACACGATCTGCGACGGCGGAGTCGTTCGTCACGACGACGCCCCCCGTCGAATCGCTGTGACCGTTCAGATATTTGGTCGTGCTGTGGACGACGAGATCTGCTCCGTGTTCGAGTGGTCGCTGGAAAAACGGCGTGGCAAAGGTATTATCGACCCCCAGCGGTATTTCGCGTTCGTCAGCTATTTCCGAGATTGCGTCGAGATCGCAGAGCTTCAAGAGCGGGTTTGTCGGTGTCTCCATCCAGATGAGACTCGTCTCCGGCCGAATCGCGGCGGCCACACTGTCCGGGCTGGTAGCGTCTACATAATCGATTTCGACGCCGAGTTGCCCTCCGAAGAGATCATCGAATAAAAGCCGGGTCCCGCCGTAAATCCCGTCGAATGCGACGATATGCTCACTTGGTCCTGTGAGCGTCAGTCCCGCGGTGGCAATCGCTGCTGTGCCTGAACTGAACGCAGTCGCGTACTCTGCCCCCGATAGCCGAGCGAGACGGATTTCGAGAGCGTCTCGGGTCGGATTTCCGAACCGAGAGTACTTGTAATCGTGTCCCGGTCTGCCCGGAGACCGCATCTCGTGATGCGTTGCGAGGTGAATCGGGGAAACCACGTCACCCGTCTCGGTACCCGCGTCGTTTTCACCGCTGTGAATCGCCTCGGTCGCTACGTCGTATTTCGTGTCTTCGTCCATTTTGCACACCGTTTGTGGTTGTCCGTACGTCAGAACACCTGCCGTAGAATGACGATACACCCGATTCCCAGCATCAACGTCAGCACTACGCTATCGGTCCGCCAGGCCCCAACGATCACAACAACGGCCGCAATCCATGCAGGCGGGCCAACGCTTGTGAGCGATGGAAGTACGACCGCGACAACGATCGCACCGGGGAGCCTCTCTATCCCGGATTGAATCCGGGATGAAATGTCGACCCGACCGAGGACCCAGAACCCCCCTGCCTTCGTGACGTATGTGGCGACGCTCATGCCAAGAATGACAAGTACGACGTTCGAATCGAGATCACTCATCGTAGCGAACCACCCCGACAAAAAATCCGCAAAGCCCGCCGGATACGATGTACCAGTATCCAGGGAGGATTTGTGCCGTGATCACGGCGACTCCGGCAGCTCCAGCCCACGGCAAGAAATCGGATCGTCCCTCCCAGAGATCGACAGCGATCGCGAGGAAGATTGCCGTTAAAACGAAATCCAGGCCGAATCGAGCTGGATCCTCGATAGCTCCACCGACTACCGCTCCGACGACGGTCGCAGTGACCCAAAACGACCAGATTGCCAAGCCGCTCCCTAACAAGAACGATCCATGGCGACTACCCGTCCGGAATTCGCTTATTGTGAGCGCCCAGTTTTCGTCCGCGGTGAAAAAGATACTCGCGTAGGCTTGAGCGGCAGTGAGGTGCGTAAACCAGGGGCGGAGCGCAGCACCCATTAGCAGGTACCGGAGGTTCACCACGAACGTTGTCCCGACGAGAGCAACTGCCGGTATCGGATCTGTCCACATCTCCATCGCGATGAGCTGGGCTGCGCCGGCGAGAACAGTTGCGCTCATCAGAACCGCCTCTCCCGTGCTCAGTCCGGCTTGGCGGGCGAGTACTCCGAATACGATCCCATAGCCCCCGACACCGAGGGCGACCGGGAGACATTGCAGATAGCCATCACGGATACCGGTTAGCGAAAATACAACCTCGTTCGTCTCAGACGAACTGCTCTCCTCGAAACGAGGCAGCGCGTTCTCTTCTTTTTCCATAAGCACCCTCTCTCAGATCGTTCAGCACCAGTCTCTATTGTCCGTGCGCCGCATGAATTTTCGGAGAAATTTATTTCTCCGACAAATAAGTTCCGTATTTACAAAAATGGAAAGTGATATCATTCATACTTGTGACCAGTTCGGTGAGGGATCGAGGAGGCCTTCCGCCCGCTTGAAGCACCCGATACGCAATACATGACAATACGGAAATTAGGATCCGAGACGGAACGACGATCCGCGGTTCCGATCCTCAGGCAGTTATGGAGCGACTCAACCCCGGACGAGGTAATGAGGTGGACAGGGGCTGATGAGTATCATCTCTTCGGGAAGTTCGCAGACGACGAGTTGGTAGGCGTAGCAGGTGTCCTTGTTCGTGAGTTTCTCCACCACACGAAACACGCCTGGCTCTACGATCTGGTCGTTGACGAGCCCGTTCGGGGGCGAGGGTATGGAGCAGAACTAGTAAATCACGTCGAGGAGTGGGCCTCCGAAAGAAACTGCGAGTACCTCGCCCTGGCAACGCCCCTCGAGAAGGAGAACGTCCACGACTTCTACGGTAGTCTCGATTTCGAGAAGTGGGGTTACGTTATCGAGAAAAAGTTATAATCGAGAGTAGGACGATGCCAGGGTCTGTTTTCCTAGCGGGTGACCGCCTCGCGCTATGGACGGTTGAACCCGAGGACTACGAGTTCATCCGGAACCATTGGAATCGACCCTCCAACCGACGGATGACGAATCGGCGTAAACCGCTGTCCGACGGGCAAATCGCCTCGTATATAGCGGAAAACGATGATCCGAGAGCACATTTCATCCCGTGTCGGAACGGCGAACCAGTAGGGTTCATCTGGTTCCCACAAATCGACGACGTTTCCGGCTATGGGGAGATCGGCTACTGGATCTGTGAAGAGCATCGCGGAAGCGGCTACGCGACCGAGGCGCTACAACTCGCGGTCGAGTACGGCTTCGACGATAGGCGGCTTCACAAACTTATGGCTCGGGTGTTTGAACAGAATAAGGCATCAATGCGCGTGTTGGAAAAAGTCGGCTTTCAGCGAGAAGGCCGATTGCGCAGTCACTACTACGTTAACGGAGAATACGTCGATGCGTTCGTATTCGGGCTACTGAGAGAGGAGTTCGAAAATTCTCGTTGACCGACTTTATGCCCGAGAACGGACAGTTCCCGAACTGTCCAACTACAGAGGGGGTATCGGAGTTCTCCCGATCGAGCTGCGCTACGCCATCGTCAATTTCGACTCGACAGAGATCTATAGAAAGCGCTGAGGAGACGGGTGAACCCTGAAGAGATAGAATTACGGACGAGGTCCACAAAGGACATACGAGACAACCGATGGCAATCCCGACTTGGGTCTGGCCCGGTAGCGCAACCGCTTCAGGACGGCCGTTCGATCAGACGAAAATTGGGGACGTTTCGGAAGCGTTCGGGGTCCTTTCGAATCCGATTCGCCTCGAAATTCTCAACGCCATATACGAGCGTGAGAGCCCGATTTCGTACACCGATCTCCGAGCCGCGACATCGATCGACGACAACGGGAAGCTCAATTATCATCTTCGTCAACTAAATAGGTATATCGTCAACGAAAACGGACAGTACACGTTGAGCGAACAAGGAAGACGAGTCATAGAGAGCCTCGTCGTAACAGAAGATGGCGTGTTTTTCGATCAATAGTTCGCTTCGATCACGATTCACCTGACGAGTTGTCCACCTGGCTGTCCGTGACAGTGACGACCAGCAAGGTTAGAGCGTCGCGTCGTAGGAACGGTGAGGGTCTGATCCGCGATCCTGTGAGGTCATCGATGCTCCGGTAGGAAACCGATACCGGAAGAAGCGAGGTCGATTGATCGAGTTGTAGCACGCTGATTTCATGCGGTAGTTTCGTATCGTCCGTCGTGGACGGTGACTCGCGAACGGGTTGGTACGTAGGCGTGCATGTGACCGCGCTATTTGAGCGCGTGCGATTTTGGGATTATCCGGTTACCGCCGATCAGTGGGGGGACGATCAACAGGTCGGAACTCGTGAAAACCGTCTGACGGGCGTCGTTACTGAACCCGCAATACAGTCGAGCGACTTCTATACGAAGCCGTGGAGAAATACAATTCTCCCAATAATTAATCCAAGCAGTTCTTCGTTCTAGTGTGATGGAACCGGAACAGTACCCCTCGCTGGGCTCACCCCCCACCCAGGTGAGCAGCGTCCGGACGGCGCTCTTGGCGACAGTGCTGGGGTCGTTAATGTGACGCAGCGAATCAGCTGCTCAGTTAAAGTGCCACTGTAGCGAGACAACACCTATCGGGGTCCGACGGTATTCCTGAACCTGTGTCAGACCGGGACGAAAACTAACCGACAAGAGTTGTTCAGCTTCCGCATACATGTCAACATACCCGGTGTATAACTTACCCAAAGCACACTCATACTTTGACAGCGAGTATTTGAACACCAGTTATAATGAGCACGGATCTTCTTTAAATAGCGATACGAGGTCCTCACTGATGGGATTTGCTGAAATGGATTCAGGAATTTTGTTCGGCTTGATTACAATGACGTCGTGGGGGATTTGGATAATCTTGGGCAACGCTGCGTCGGAGTCCATCGATCCGAGGACTGCCGCCGCGATCTCGTATCTCGTAGCGGGTCTTCTCGCACTTGGATTTATCGTCGTTTCAGATGCATCGCTCGCCGTTACTGCGAGAGGAGGGCTGCTTGCTGGCGCGGCTGGATTGTTCACTGGAACCGGCCTCATTTCGATGTACATCGGATTCTCCCAAGGGTCAACGACAACGGTCTCTACTCTCGGTGCGATGTACTTCGTCGTAGCGGCCATCATCGGTATGGTCGTTCTCGGAGACGAGGTTACGATAACGAAATTTATTGGAATCGCGTTCGCAGGTCTCAGTATCGTCTTAATCACTCGATAGCATCGATAGCCTGCACGTCTCCGGTATCGTGAAGATCAGCGGAGAGTCGCAGGAGAGTTCGCCAGACCGCCATCTTGAGTTGCCTGCTTCCGTGATCATACGGTGCCATCTTAAATAGGCCTCGACTCCGTCTGTTCGATCGGAACGAAAGCAGAAGCCGTATGGACTCGCCGGGACTGAGCGAACGCGGAGCGTTCGCGAAGGTCGGCGAGGCTACGACTGACCGAACGAAGTGAGGGTAGAAAGTGGCCTCGCCGGGATTTGAACCCAGAGGAAGACGGTCCTGCTCGCTTCGCTGCGCGGGCTGCGACTTCCAGGGCTTCAAATCCACGCGTTCGCTTCGCTCACGCTCAGCTCGCCCATTCTCGCTCCCTCGGAAAACCTCGGTCGCTCCGATGGACTCGCCGGGATTTGAACCCGGGGCCTCTCCCATGCCAAGGGAGTGATCTACCTCTGATCTACGAGCCCTCGAACGCACCTCATCGTACCCCGGTATAGCTAATAAGGCCTTCGACTTTCGGGGGCGGGCCGAATCGGGCGCGAAAAGCGCGCTCCGTCGCGAGTAGATACGCCTATCAGACCGGAACGCCACCGCAGCAACATGAGCTACGAACTCCGCGAGGAACTCCCGACACCGGAGGAGTTCGTCGCCCTCCGCGAGGCGGCGGGGATGGCCCCGCGGACCCTCGAAGCGGCGGAGCGCGGCCTGCCGAACAGCGTCTACGGCGTGGCCGTCGTCCCCGAGGGCGAAGACGAGGTGGTCGGCATGGGGCGGATCGTCGGCGACGGGGGCACCGTCTACCAGCTCGTCGACGTCGCGGTGCATCCCGACCACCAGGGGCGCGGACTCGGGACGGAGATCGTCGCCGCGCTGGTGAGGTACCTCCGGGAGAGTGCCCCGGAATCGGCGTACGTGAACCTGATGGCCGACGTGGACGGCTTCTACGAGCGGTTCGGCTTCGAGCCCACCGCGCCGGCCTCGAAGGGGATGTACCTCCGGATCGGAGCCGACGAAGTCGAAACGGTTTAGTCCGCCACGGGGGGATACTCACGCGGGAACAGCACGATCGCAAATCTGACTCGTCCGGTCGGCTTCGACCGGGCTCGGGATTGCGATAGTGCCCCGGGGCGACAGCCGTCGCCGTCGGGTACGCTATCCTGCGGTCAGTGCGTTCCAATCCGCAACTATGGCACGAATGCACACCCGCCGTCGCGGGCAGTCCGGCTCGGACCGCCCGGCGGCAGACGAACCACCGGAGTGGAGCGACGTAGACGCGGCGGAGATCGAAGAGCGCGTCGTCGAGCTCGCGGAGCAGGGCCACGACCCGAGCGTCATCGGCCTGAAGCTCCGCGACGAGGGCGTGAAGGGCACGCCGGTCCCGAACGTCAAGCTGGCGACCGGCAAGAAGATCACTGAGATCCTGGAGGACAACGACGCCGCGCCCGGGCTTCCCGAGGACCTCCGGAAGCTGATGGAGCGCGCCGTCCGCCTGCGCGAGCACGTCGAGCGCAACCCCCAGGACCACCAGAACCGACGCGCCCTGCAGAACACCGAGTCGAAGATCCGCCGCCTCGTCAACTACTACCGCGGCGACAAGCTCGACGCGGACTTCACCTACAACTACCGGACGGCGAGGGACCTCCTCGAATAACCGCGTACCCCGATGTCGACCGCGCGCTCCGCCGACGAGAACGCCACCGCCGCCGAGGTCGCCGCGGCGCTCCGCGACGCCCCGTTCGTTCGGATCGTCGCCCGCGCCGACGGCGACTCGCTCGCGGCGAGCGGCATCCTCGCGCGGGCGCTCCGCTCGGTCGGCGTCCCGTTCCACGTCCGGGCGTCGCCGGACCTCGCCTCGATCCCCGTCGCCCCCGACGGCGACGGGATCGACGTGCGAGTCGGCCACGGCGGGCTCGTCGCGCCCGACGGGGGAGCCGTTCCCGGCGGCGACGCGGACTTCGTCGTCTCCGCCGCGTCCGGCCCGGCGACGCTCGCCGGGTTCGAGATCGCGCGGGAACTCGGCGACGATCCGGATCCGGTGCTCGGCCTGGCCGGCGTCGTCGCGGCCGAGTCGACCGTCGAGGCCGACGGGAGCGCGCCGCTCCTCGACGCCGCCGAGGTCCGCGACCGCGTCTCGCGCAGGCCCGGCGTCGCCGTGCCGACGGCGGATCTCGCCGACGGCGTCGCCCACACGACCCTCGTCCACACGCCCCTGTCGGGCGACGTGGAGCGAGTCCGCGCGGCGCTGGCCGAGCTGGAGCTGCCCGCGGACCTCGGCGAAGCCGCGCACCGACGGGTCGCCTCGCTCGTCGCCATCGAGGCGACGGCCGTGGAGGACGCGACGCCGCGCGCCGCCGAGGCGGTCGGCCGCGCGCTGCGCCCGTACGCGACCCCCGGCGGGCCGTTCGAGACCGTCGGCGGCTACGCCGACGTCCTCGACGCGGTCGCGCGCGAGCGACCCGGAACGGGAGTCGCGCTGGCGCTCGGCCACGGTGACTGCGGCGCTCCCAGCGGCGCGGCCGCCGTCGACGCGAGGACGCGCCTGCGGACCGCCGCGCTGGACGCGTGGCGCGAGCACGCCCGGAACGCCCACGCGGCGCTCGCCGAGGCGACGACCGGCCGGTACGACGGCGTGTTCGTCGCCCGCCCCGGGTCCGAGACGCCCCCCGGCGCGCTCCCGACGGTCGCGCGACTCCTCCGCGACTTCCGATCGCCGGAGCCGGTCGCGCTCGTCGTCGCCGACGGGTTCGCCGCCGCCGCGAGCGTCGAGCCGATCGATCTCGGCTCGGTTATGACGGCGGCGGTCGCGGCCCTCGACGGATCGGGCGGCGAGGCCGACGCGACCGACGGACCGCCCCGCGGCGGTGCGGGCGCGGGGTACGGAACGGCGACGCGCGGCGGGGCCCGATTCGACGGAACGGCGGAGGCGTTCGTCTCGGCGTTCCGGGGGGCGCTGCCGTGAGGCGCGCGCGGATCGAAACGCGGCACGAGAACGCGGTCCTCGTCGCCGCGGCCGTGTCCCCGGACAACACGGACTCGATGCGGACGACGGTCGACGGCGACGCGGTCGTCACCGAGATCGAACGGGAGACGACCGGCGGCCTGCAGTCGACAGTCGACGATTACGTGGTGAACCTGACGGTCGCGGAGACCGTCGCACAGACAGCGAACACACACCGAAATCAACCATGAGCGAACGATCAGTATCCAAGCAGAAGCGAGGTAAGCGATGGTACACCGTGCTCGCGCCCGAGCAGTTCGACCGGGCCGAGCTCGGCGAGACCGTCGCCGACGAACCGGAGAAGGTACAGGACAGGACCATCGAGGTCACGCTCGGCGAACTCAACGACGACGCCGGGTCGAACAACACCAAGCTCACGTTCAAGGTGACCGACGTCGGCAGCGACGCCGCGTACACCGAGTTCGTGAAGCACGAGCTGACGCGCGATTACCTGCGCAGCCTCGTGCGCCGCGGCGCGTCGAAGATCGGGGCGAACGTCACGCTCCTGACGAAGGACGACTACCGGGTGCAGATCCAGCCGGTCGCCTTCACGACGAAGAAGGCCGACAGGAGCCAGGAGATGGCCATCCGACGGGTCATGGTCGATATCGTCGAGAACGCGGCCGAGGACCGGACGTTCGAGCAGCTCGTCGACAGCGTCGTCAACGGCCGGCTCTCGTCGGCCATCTACGGCGAGGCAAAGACGATCTACCCGCTGCGCCGGGTGGAGATCCAGAAGCTGACGCTCGAAGCGCGCCCCGACGAGGTCGAAGAGGAGGCGGAGACGGCCGTCGAAGTCGACGAGTCGGACGTGGCGGTCGAAGAAGTCGAGCAGGAGTAACGCGCGGCGACGCTCGCGGGCGAGCGTTCGTCGACGTCGGTCCGCGCCGCGAACCCGCTACTTTTCGACGACGATCGTGCCGATCATCCCGCCCTGTTCGTGCGGGATGCAGACGTAGTCGTACCGGCCGGGCACGTCGAAGGTGTGCCGGTAGCTCTGGCCGCTCGTGAGCGCGCCGCCCATGTCCTCCCGCCACGCTTCGCGGGCGGCGGCCTCGCCGTCGTACCCGCCGCTGGCGAAGTAGTCGGCCCCCTCGGGGATCGAGTTCTCGTACGCGGTCACGGTGTGGGCGCGGGAGCTGGTGTTCGTCCAGACTACCTCGTCGCCGACGGAGACCGTGTACTCGGACGGATCGAACGCGACGGCCCGCATGCCGACGTCGTAGTTCTTCGGCCCGAACTGGAGCGCCGTGCAGCCCGCGACCCCGGCGAGCCCCGCGGCCCCGACGCTCGCGAGGAACGTCCGCCTGTTCATGCCGGATCCTCGGAGCCCAGCCGATAAAGGCGGCGTGGTTTTCGCGCCGAATCTCGACCGCGCGAACGCCGGAGATGTAAAAACGTAAACCCCCGGTCCGCAACTCCCGTCGTATGCAGCCGCGGTTCGTCCGGTTCGCCGGCCGGTTGGGGCTCGCTGACGCCGTGACGGTGAGCAACGCCGCGCTCGGCTTTCTCGCGGCCGTCGCGGCCACGGTCGAGCCGAACCTGGCGGCCCGGCTCATCCTCCTCGCGGCGATGGCGGACGGGCTGGACGGCGTCATCGCCCGGAAGGTCGGAGGGACGCCCGCCGGCGAGTACCTCGACTCGCTCGCGGACGTGGCCTCCTTCGGCGTCGCCCCCGCGATCCTCGTCGCGTCCGTCGTCAGGGGGGCGTGGTCGCTCGAGTCGGAACCGCTGCTCTTCGCCGCCGGCATCGCCTGTCCCGCCCTGTTCGTGGCGATGGCGGTCGTGCGGCTCGGCCTCTACACCGCCTACGACGGCGACGCCGAGTCGACCGAGGGCGTCCAGACCACGCTCGCGGCGACCATCCTCGCCGCGGGCGTGCTCGCCGGGTGGTTCGTGGGGCCGGCGGCGCTCGTCGGGCTGACCGCGCTCCTCGCGGCGCTGATGGTGACGACGGTGAACTACCCGGACCTCCACTGGCAGGACGCGCTGGTGATGGGCGTCGTGCAGGCGCTCGCCGTCCTCCTCACGGGCTTTCCCGGCGAGGTGTTCGCCTTCGGCCTGCTGTTCGTGGCCCTCGCGTACCTGTTCCTCGGGCCGCGGTTTTACTGGCGAAAGTGAGCGGTCTCCGGCGGTCGATGAGCGCCGCCGCGGCGGTCACATCCCCATGTCCGACGCCCCGTCGGGGATCGGCAGGTCGCGCGGGGAGACGCCGAGCAGTTCGGCCGCGTGGTCGAGCGCCATGTCGAACCCGTAGTACCGCTCCAGCTCGTTGCCGTCGGGGGTCGGTCGGACCTTGAGCATCGCGTACCCCTCTCTGTTCTGCGCGATCGCTGCGGTCCGCCCGTCGCGGGAGAACGTCAGAACGCGCTCCGCGTCCGTCTCGTAGTACCTGGCGGTGACGCCGCCCGCCGTGGCTTCGCTCATGGCCGACCGTTCGAACGGGGGTCAGTCGAAGCTACCGGTTGCGACCGGCGGATCGAGCACGGTTCCGGTTCGAGTGAGAGCGGCGACGTCGAGGGCCTCGCCGAGGATTTCGAGCGATTCGCCGCGACAGTTCGTGTCCGGCGCTGCGATTCCGAAGGATCGCCGTGGCTGTCGAACAGTGAGAATCGAGTATGAATGGACGGACTGACCGGGGTTGCCCGGCGTTCCGGCGCGGGTAATCCCGGTTGCCTCCTCCACCCCGCGACCCTACGAGCGACGCACGTCCGACGATCCGCTGCTCGCTTCCGCGCCTGACGGGGTGCCGCCGGCGAACCGCGGCGCACCGTCCCTGCGGACGGATGCCGCGGACCGCTGTCCCCGTAGGACGAGGTTTCTACGTTGGCTCCCGGGGCCCGCGCCGGTCTGACCGGACGCGCCCGGCGTTCGGTCCCCGCTGAAGACTCTATTGCGGGCGAGGGAGCAGGGCCTAACTGCCCGACCTAGTCCATCACTTCATACCCGCTTGCCTCTTAAGGGCCTTTCGACTCGTTCCGGAAAGCCCCCGACGCCGCGGGGACGTTCGATCGAACTCCCCGAACGTCCACGACCGCCGACCTTGACGCGAAGCGACGGGCGTTCGACGACCGCCCGACAGCCTCGTCCCGAAGCCTCGATAGCCTCGATGGCCTTGATGGCCTCGATAGCCTCGGCCGCCGTCGCCGCAGACCGTCGTCGCGTCTCAGACGCCCAGCGCCGCCCGGGTGTAGGCGACCGCGCTGAGCGCGACGAGCCCCGCCGCGGCGACGACCGCCCAGCGGTGGTACTCGAGCCAGGCGTCCTCGGGCGGGAAACTGAAGAGGAGCGTCTGGTTGATCGAGAGCGCCCACAGGAGCGAGAGACCGAGCGCGGAGACGCCGAGCACGAGCGCGATGCCCGCCGCGACGTCCGGGTCCGCGCTCCCGTTCCGGCCGGCGAGGAACACGACGACGCCGACGAGCGCGAAGAACGCCAGGGCGGCCGCGCCGATCGGTCCGGAGGCGTAGTACTCCGCGAGCCCGACCTCCGGGGCGCTGAGGAACGCGTACGGGGCGGCGAGCGCGGCGAGCAGGACGAGACAGGCGACTGCGCCGACGGCCGGGGCGACGTCCTCCGTGTCCATGCGCGGATTTCGGGAGCGTCGGGGGATAAATGGTTTGAGATCGATCCGGACGCCCCGTCGCCGCCCCCGACCGCGATTTGAAATAGCGGGACGCCGTGAAAACGGACGCCCGAATCATGGAGTCAGAACGCTACACCGTCGCCGTCCTCGGCGGCACGCCGGGCGGGGTCGCCGCCGCGGTCCGCGCCGCGCGCGAGGGGTGCGACGCGCTGCTCGTGACGTACAACGACCGCCTCGGCGGGATGATGGCGGGGGGGCTGAGCTACACCGACACGCTGACCACGAAGGAGCGAGCGCCGATCGTAGAGGAGTTCGTCGCCGCCGTCCGCGATCACTACGAGTCGGCGAACGGGGGCGGCTCCGAGCAGTACGAGTACTGCGAGGGCGGCTACGTCTTCGAACCGCACGTGGCGGAGGGGGCGTTCGAGCGCCTCGTCGACGCCGAACCGAACCTCGACGTGGTCCGCGGGTACCGCCCGGTCGCAGCCGAGCGTTCGAACTCGCTCGTCCGGAGCGTCGCGTTCGAGCCGTTCGGGGCGGGTGAGGAAGACGAAGGTGACGAGGGGAGCGACAGCGTCGAGGATGACGAAAGAGGCGCGGGTGACGAGGACGGAGCGCGGCTGCGCGTCGCGGCCGAGACGTTCGTCGACGCCACCTACGAGGGCGACCTCTACGCGACCGTCGGCGTCCCCTACCGGGTCGGCCGTGAGTCGCGCTCCGAGTTCGGCGAGCAGTTCGCCGGCCGCCTGTTCACGGACGTCCGCGGCGACCGCTACTACCCGCGGGAGGCGGTCGGCGACGGCGACGACAGCGCGCCGCCGGACCGGCGCGGACCGCTGGACGTTCCGCCCGAGAAGTGCCGGGGCGACCTGGATCTCGTCCCGCACCCGGCGGGGCTCACCGAGATCTTCCCCGGGAGCACCGGCGTCGGCGACGACGCGATCCAGGCGTACAACTACCGGCTCTGTCTCAGCCGCGAGCCGGGGAACCGCCGCCGCCCGGAGCGACCGCCGAACTACGACCGGGAGGCGTACCTCGGCGAACTGCCCGAGATCGAGGAGTCGGGGCTCCGGTCGTACCTGCTCCTGCGGTACCTGCCGAACGACAAGGCGGACATGAACGCCGCGGACCTGCCCGGCGAGAACCACGACTACCCGGAGGCCGACTGGGAGCGCCGCCGCGAGATCGCCGACCGGCACCGCGAACACGCGCTCGGGCTGTTGTACTTCCTGCAGAACGACGACGCGGTGCCGGCAGGGGTGCGCGAGGAGGCCCGCGAGTGGGGTCTCGCGGCCGACGAGTTCGAGGACGACGACAACTTCCCGTGGCAGCTGTACGTCCGGGAGGCCCGGCGGCTGGAGGGTCGAAAGACGTTCACGGAGAACGACGCCCGTCACGCCCCCGACCTCGATCGAACGCCCGTCCACGACGACGCGGTGGCGATCGCGGAGTACCCGCTCGACTCCCACGCGTGCCGCGACGAGCGGCGAGCGGGGTGCCGTCCCGAGGGGTTCTTCTACGCCTCGCAGGTGACTCGCCCGTCGCAGATCCCGTACGGCGCGCTCCTGCCGAAGGGCGTGAACAACCTCCTCGTGCCGGTCGCCCTGTCCGCCACCCACGTCGGGTACGGGACGATCCGGCTCGAACCGACGTGGATGCACGTCGGCGAGGCCGCGGGGGTCGCCGCGGCGCTGGCCGACGAGGAGGACGCAGTCCCGGCGAACCTCCCCGTCTCGAACCTCCAGCAGGCCCTGGTCGAGGGGGGCGTCATGTGCTCGTTCTTCAACGAGTGCGACATGGGGACGGACGCCGACTGGGTCCCCGCGGTACAGTTCCTCGGCGCGAAGGGGTTCTTCGACTCGTACGACGCCCGCCCCGGCGATCCGCTCTCGAAGCCCGTCGCTCGGGCGTGGGCCGGGTTCGCGGCCGAAGTACTCGCCGAGCGCGGCGGGGACCCGAGCGATCGGGCGCGGCGGCTCCCGGAGCCGAACGGGACGACGATCGCGGCGGCGGCGTTCCGCGACGAACTCGAGGCGGCGCTCGCGGACGGGGTCGAGGTGGACGGAGCCGCCGGCGGAGTCGTCTTCGACGGCGTCGACGGCTCCGACGGCGTGACCGTCTCCCTGCCGGACGGCGTCGACGGGGACGAACCGATCTCCCGGGGGGCCGCCTGCGAACTCGTCTACCGGGTGCTGCGTTGAGCTATCGCGTTCGAATCGGGATACCCCGGGGCTGTGTCGCGTCGTCTCGGGGCGTCTCTCGGGGCCGCGTCGAGCGGTCTGTCGGGCGCTCGCCGAGTTGGTTTCGGGAGCGAGTGTCCTGCCGAGAAGGAAAAACGGTAAGCAGATGGCCCGCACCCATGCGGCTATGGAGCGCGTAGCCATCGTCGGCGCGTCGATGACCCGGTTCGGCAAGCGCGAGGGGGAGTGGATCCGCGACCTCCTCGCGGAGGCCGGGCGGGCGTGTCTCGACGACGCCGGCGTCACGCCCGACGAAGTCGAGCACCTCTACGTCTCGAACATGGCGAGCGGGGAGTTCGAGGGGCAGACCGGGGTGCCGAACGCCCTGGCCCACGACCTCGCCGCGGTGCCCGCCTACACGGCCCGGATCGACCAGACGAGTTCGAGCGGCGGCGCGGGCGTGTACGCCGCCTGGCAGTCGGTCGCCTCCGGGGCGAGCGACATGACGCTGCTCGTCGGCGGCGAGAAGATGACCCACCGGTCGACCGCGGAGGCGACGGACGTGATCGCCTCGCTGACGCACCCGGTCGAGTACAAACACGGCGTCACGCTCCCGAGCTTCGCCGGGCTCACCGCGCGGCTGTACCTCCACGAGTACGACGCGCCGCGGGAGAGCCTCGGAAAGGTCGCCGTGAAGAACCACAGAAACGGCGTCGACAACCCCCACGCCCAGTTCCGCAAGGAGGTCGACCTGGAGACCGTCCTCGAATCGCCGATCATCGCCGACCCGCTCCGGCTCTACGACTTCTGTCCGATCACGGACGGGAGCGCGGCGCTCATGCTCTGCCCGGAGTCGGTCGCCCGCGAGTACGCCGACGAGTACGCCGTGATCGCCGGCATCGGCGGCGCGACGGACACCCACGTCGTCCACGAGCGCGCCGACCCGACGACGATGCGGGGCGTGGTCGAATCGAGCGAGATCGCCTACGAGATGGCCGACCTGGAGCCGGAGGACGTCGACGTCGCGGAGCTGCACGACATGTTCACCATCCTCGAATTCCTCCAGAGCGAGGACCTCGGCTTCTTCGAGAAGGGCGAGGGCTGGAAGGCCGTCGAAGAGGGGATCACCGACCGCGACGGCGAGCTCCCCATCAACACCTCCGGGGGGCTGAAGTCGAAGGGCCACCCCCTCGGGGCGAGCGGCGTCGCGCAGGTGTACGAGATCTACGAGCAGCTGACCGGCGACGCGGGGGCGCGGCAGGTCGAGGCCGACGTCGGCCTCGCGTGCAACGTCGGCGGGTTCGGCAACTGCGTCACCACCACGATCATGGAGGCGAGCGAATGAGCGACAGCGACGGCGGAGAACCGACCATGGAGGCGTACCGCTACCCCGACGGGAGCATCACCTACCCCGGTCACCCGATCGGCCCCGACGGCGAAGAGCCGGTCGGGACGGTCGACCTGAGCGAGCACACCGCGGAGATCGTCACCTGGACGACGAGCACCGCGACCCCGCCGGGCGTCCGGGAGCCGAACGCCCTCGCGGTCGTCGAGTTCGACGTGGACGGCGAGCCGGTGCGAGCGATCGGCCAGCTGGCGACCGACGATAACCCGGAGGAAATCGACGTGGAGATCGGCGACGAGGTTCGGCCGGTGTACGCCGAGGAGCTGCGAGAGCCGGGCGCGGGGATCAGAGAGCCGGCGAGCCAGGAGTGGGACGGGTTCCGGTTCGAGCCGGTCTGATCGTCGCCTGGACGTCGCCGGCCTGCGTCTTGAGCGTTCCGCGTGCGGACGACCCGACGGCCCTCCGCGGCCTGTCTACGATCGATCCGTCCCGTCGCCGCCGTCGCCGTCCTCACCGGCGGCGTCTTCGTCCGACCGCTGGCCCTCCCCTTCGTCGACTCCCCGCATCTCGTCCTTGATCGATCGGAGCTCCGCGTCGATGTCGACCCGCGATCGCTCCTCCGCCTCCCCCGGATCGTCGCCCGTCGCGAACGCTCCGTCTCCGTCGTCCGTCGAGCCTCTTCTGTTCCCGTTCGCGCCACCGTCGCCGTCTCCGCCGCTCGCGCCGCGTTCCTCGTCGCCGTCGTCCGCGCCGACCTCGTCGTCGACGGCGATGGAGACGCCGCGCTCCCCCGTCGATCCGCGTCGTCGGTCCCCGTCCCGTGATTCGGCCGCGCGGCGGCTCTCGCCGATCCGCGATTCGATCTCGGCGGTCAGCTCGCGCGCGTCCTCGATGATCGAGCGCGACTCCGGATTCTCCGGGAGGTCCGCCTCCGAGAGCGCGGTCCGGAGGTCCGACATCGCCCGTTCGAGCCCGTCGACCGCGTCCCGCCGGACCGAATCCATCCGGCCGCGGGCGGCGTCGGACTCCTCCCGGAGCGCGCGCTCCGGGTCGGCGAGGCGGAGGAGCCGCCCGAGGAGTTCGAGCGCCCGGATGTTCGCCTCCAGGACGGCGATGACCGTCGGGATGGTGTACTCCTCGGTGAACCGGAGGATCTCGCGGGGCGTCGGCGGCCTGAACCGGCGGCTGCGGTACTCCGGCGATTCCCGGAGGCGGTCGAGCGTCGTCCCGAGCTCGTCGAGGAGGTCCGCGAGCTCCTCGTCCCGGTTTCGGTCCCCCATGTCCCGGTCGTCGCGGCGGCTGCTCATACGTGCCGTTGGCGTCGCCGCCGCTTAAGCGTTGGACCGGCGCGGATGGGCGTGGCGCGACGGGCGTGGCGCGGACGGGCGTGGCGCGGACGGGCGCGGCTCCGCACGGACCGGCGCTGACCCGATCAGTCGACCGCGCGCCGGTACTGCACCGGCCACTCGGCGTCCGCGCCGAGTTCCCCGGCGGCGTGCAGCGCGAAGTACGGGTCGCGGAGGTGCTCGCGGCCGACGATCGCGAGGTCGGCCCGGCCGTTCCGGATCAGCTGATCCGCCTGCCGGGGCGTCGTGATGCCGCCGACCGCGCCGACGGCGAGGTCCGTCTCCTCCCTGATCGCCTCGGCGTAGGGGATCTGATAGCCGGGTCCGGGGTCGGGGACCCGCTGATCGGGGTGAACGCCGCCCGCGCTCACGTCGATCAGGTCTGCGCCCGCTTCCGCGAGCAGCGGCGCGAGGCGGATCGACTGGTCGAGGTCCCACGAGTCGCGGTCTGGCAGCCAGTCGGTCGCGGAGATGCGGACGAACACGGGCCTGTCGTCCGGCCAGACGGCGCGGACCGCGGCCGTCACCTCGCGCGTGAGGCGCGTCCGGTTCTCGAAGCTCCCGCCGTACGCGTCATCCCGGCGGTTCGTGACCGGGGAGAGGAACTCGTGCAGGAGGTAGCCGTGGGCGGCGTGGACCTCCGCGATCTCGAATCCGGCTTCGAGCGCCCGCTCCGCCGCCCGCGCGAACGCGTCGATCACGTCGTCGACGTCGTCCGCCGTCATCGCGCTCGTTCGGGGCGGCTCGCCCTCGTAGGGCCAGGGATCGTCGCTCGGGGCGATCACGTCCCAGCCGCCGTCGTCGGGGGACACCGGACGGCTCCCCTCCCAGGGCCGCGACTTGCTGGCCTTTCGACCGGCGTGGGCGAGTTGGATCGCCGGGACGCTCCCCTGCGAACGGATGAACGCCGCGATCGGCGCGAGCGCGTCGGCCAGCTCGTGGTTCCAGATCCCGAGGTCCTGCGGCGAAATCCGTCCGCGGGGTTCGACCGCCGTCGCCTCGGTCATGACGATCCCCGCGCCCCCGACCGCGCGGCTCCCGAGGTGGACCAGGTGCCAGTCGGTGGCGACGCCGTCGGGCGCCGAGTACTGACACATCGGCGAGACCATCACCCGGTTCGCGATCGTCGTTCCGCGGAGCGAGAAGCGACTGAACAGCGAGTCTGTCATCGGCGTCGATACGAAAGCGCCCGTGAAACCGCTGTTGACTCGGGCCGTCCCTTGCCTCTACCCACCCTGAATTCCGCCCGGTAAACTTATTATGTAATGCTTCGAATACTTTGAACGAAGGGAAATGAGGCGCAGCGAAGAGGACGAGTTCGCCCGGTCGCTCGCCGAACTGAAGCGCCGGGGCTGCGGCATCCTGGTCGTGGGCACGCCGTCGTCGGAGGCGCGGCGCGCGGCGGCGCGACGGCTGCTCGGCGACGCGACGGTCGGACCGCGGCGGCGGCTGTTCGTGTTCACCGGCGACGCGGCCACCGACGAGCGGCTCGGTAACGGACCGATCGGGCCCTCGACCGTCCGCGTGGTGTCGAGAGCGACCGCGACCCGCCGACCGGACGCCGCGAGCGCGCCGAGCGCCCCGGAACCCGTTCCCCGACGAACCGTCCGCTCGGAGCGCCTCAGCCGCCTCGCCTCGATCGTCTCCGACGAGATAGGGAGCTTCGAGTCCGAAGCCGGAGCGCTGCGTCCCGGCGAACTCCGCCTCTGTCTGGACTCGCTCTCGCCGCTGCTTTCGACCTACGAGGAGCCGGCGGTTCGCCGGCTCGTCGCCGCCGTGACGAACCGCGTCAAGGCCGTCTCGGGCATGGCGCACTACCACCTCCCCGCGAGGGCGGACGATCCCGCCGTCGTCCGACTCGGCCGGGCGTTCGACGCCCTCATCGAGCTCCGCGTCCGGGACGGCGCGCCGGTGCAGCGGTGGTACCTGCCGGAGCGCGACTGCGGCAGCGGGTGGCTGCCGCTGTGACGGCGCCCCCGGATCGAACCGTTCGGCGATCGGAGATTTAGGCCAACCAAAACATATTTACCTTTAGGCTCGCCTAACTCCGTCCATGGCAGTCACCGACGCCCGCGACGCGGACTCCGCGGACGAACCGGGAGAACCCGAATTCTGCGTTTCAGCGTGTCGCACCTCTCCGAACCGGACCGTTTTCACCGAAGAAGGGAACAGCGACGGGTGGATCGCGACCGACCTCACGGTAGACCTCGTGCAGTAACGGACAGTTCTCCGCGCTCTCCCCCTTCCGCCGAGGACGCGCGACCGGCCGGTCCGCCGTCGTCGAGAGGGGTCTCACGGGGCCCCGTTGCCGATCAGTTTCTCGCCCCGGTCGCTCGCGGAACGGCGTCGGCTCCCCGGGGTATCGCGGCGCGGGCGCGTCCGAAAAAAGCGAAAAGCGGAGCGGGTCCGGCTTACTTCGTCGCCGATTCGAGCACGAGGGTGTCGTCCTCGAGGTAGTGCTCGATGTGGTGGGCGTCCTCTTCGACGTGAACGAGGATCTCGCGCAGGATCTCCTCGGTGGCGTAGTCGCCGAGGTTGTTGGCGAGCTGGATGTGCTCGCGCATCCCCTCGATGATCTCGCCGTACATCTCGAGGTCGTTCTCGAACGCCGTGCGGATGTCGTAGACGTCCTCGCCCTCGAACTCGACCGTGGCGCGCTCTTCGAGGTTCGACGGGCCCGAAACCGGGACGCCGCCGAGCGCCTGAGCGCGCTCGGCGATCACGTCGGCGCCCTCCTCGGCGTGCTCGTACGCCTCCTCGAGGAACTCGTGGAGGTCGAGGAACTCGGAGCCCTCGACGGTCCAGTGGTGCTTCTTGAGCTGGTGGTACAGGACGTACGAGTTCGCCAGGTCCGTGTTCAGCGCGTCGATGATCTGCTCCGCCTTGTCCTTGCCGATCCGGAGGGAGTTCTCTTCGATCTCGTCGGCCGGCTGCCGGACGGTCTTCTGCGTGCTCATGACGGCTACACGTACGCGCGCCACCCACTTAAAGATTCACACGACAAAAACCCTTTTTTGGTTTTCCTAAAAATTTCTTTCCTCATCGGCCGCCCGGATCCGTTCGGCCGGTTACGGGGTGTTAACACACCGCGCAGAGAATAATAACCCCAGCCGAAGTTTATCCGGACCGTCGGACGAGGGGCCGCGGTCGGTGCGTGCGGGAAGCGGATCGGTGCGGAGAGCGCGGTCGCGAACCGCCGACGGGGAGTCAGCCGTCGAGAACGGGAATGAAGGACCGGTGTTCGGCGAGCGTCGCGCGATCGACGTCGACGACGAGGTCCCGCTCGCCGCGGTTCAGCGCCGCGTACACCGTCCCGTCGGGCCGGACGACCGCCGAGCGACCAGCGTACTCCGTCCGGGGCGCGTCGGGAACGGTCCGCCGTCCGGTTCGACCCGCGCCGACGACCCAGCGCACGCCGTCGAGGGCCCGCGCGCGGAGCAACAGCCGCCAGTTCTCCGCGTGGGTCGCGGGCCACGCGCCGAGGACGAACAGCGCGTCGATCCGCTCGCGGGCGAACGACGCGCTGTCGCCGACGAAGTTCAGATCGTAACAGGTGAGAAGCCCCGTCCGGCCGACCGGCGTCTCGATCGTCACCCGCTCGTCGCCCGGTTGGAGCACCTCGCGCTCGCCGCCCCAGAGGTGGCGCTTCCGGTACACCGTCGCGGCCCCGTCGGAGCGGACGTACGCGGCGGCGTTGTAGAGGCCGTCCCGTCCCCGCTCGACGTACCCGGCGAGCACGTCCAGGCCGTTCCTCGCCGCGATCTCCCGCAGCCGCTCCACCTCCGGACCGTCGCGGTCCAGCGCCGCGTTCTCGACGCGCTCGTCGGCGACGAATCCCGTGAAGGCGTACTCGGGAAACAGGGCGACGTCGACCCGGCCGGGGAGGGCGTTCGTCCGGTCGGCGATGGCCGCGAGGTTCGCCTCCGGCTCCAGGTCTCGGACCGAAAGCTGCGGAACGGCGACCGTCGTCATGGGCTGAACTTTCACGGCGCCGGCAAAAGTGTTCACCTTCCGCCGTGCGGCGACGGGCGGTCCGGTCGGTGACGAAAACCCGCCGAAAACGCGTGGTGTTCCTCCCGCACTCGTAGCGCGCTTATCGCGATCGGCGGCGTTAGTCTCTCTGGAAACGAGCTGGATCGCACATGAATAGCTTGTCCCATCAAGTCCGTATCTTCATCCGCCGAAGGGACCTTCGAATGCGTAACGCACGGCCCCCGAGGGACGCCGGAGCGGGTTTCTTCGGCGATCCGCCGGGGCCGAGCCGACAACGGGAAGCGACCACGCAGAACGATCCACCATGACGTCGGAGCGTGATCTGAGCAGGAACGAGGTAGTGCGCCGCTGTGAGAGGTGCGAAACGGAGACCAGACACGAGGTTCGGATCTCGATAGAGCGAACGACCGACGGGGAGGACGTCGCCCCGCAGAACGAGAAGTACGCCCGCTCGCCGAGTCGGATCACCGTCTGTCTCGCGTGCGGGTCCGAAACCCGCCAGCGGCGGGTCCAGCACGACTAACCTGCGGGACGAACTGGGGACGGCCCGGAGTGTACGCGGACGGTGCTACAACGGGGAGCGACGCCCGGTGGCGGACGCGCCGGAGGCGTCGACGAACGCCCGTCCGGGCGCGTCGAGTCGGTGCGCGGCGGGGTCGCCGGAGGACCGCGGAGCCCCGCGCGCGTTGCTCGCCCCGAGAGGGTGAATGGAAACGCTCTTTTCGCTCACGGACGGAGTTCCGCCACATGAGCAACGGGGACGACGACGCGCCCGCGGGGGAGCCCGAGGAGACGACAGAGGAGTCGGACGTCGAAGGCGAGAGCGAGGAGTCGGCCGCCGAGGCGGAGGAGTCCGAGTCTGAGTCCGAGGCCGAAGCGGAGACCGAGATCACGGCCGAGAGCCTCGACGAACGGCTCGACGAGGCCGAGTCCGACCTCGAAGCCGCCGAGACCGAGGCCGACCTCGACGAGGTCGAAGCGGGCCTGGATCTCGTCGAGGCTGACCTCGAAGCCGCCGACCTCCCCGAACCGGACGAGGACGAGGAGGAGGACGCCGAGGACCCGCGCGAGGAGCTCGAATCGCGGCTCTCGGACCTCCGCGACCGACTGGAGGAACAGCGCGGCCCGTACGCGTCGGACGTGGTCGAGAAGATCGAGGGCGCGCGGTCGAAGATCGAAGACACGCGCTGGACCGAGCGGGGCGAAACGGAGATCGCCGAAGCCGTCGAGGCGTTCGCCGACTCGGTCAACGGGATTCTCGGGTCGAGCCTCTCCGTCGACGGTCGCGACGAAGAGGAGCTGACGGACACTCTCGACGACGCCGCCGCGGCCGTCGAGAACAGCTCGCTCGACCCCGACGAGGACGACGAGACGATCGCCGAACTGCTCGAAGCCGCGGAGGGGCTCGAAGCCGACCTCGAAGACGCCCAGGAGTGGGACGACCTCGAAGTGCGGGAGAAGCTGGCGGCGGAGGGCTTCTACGACGTGCTCGGCCACTACAAGGACTTCCCGCCGGAGTGGAGCGCGCTCAAGGAGCACGAAAAGCGCGGGAACGTGGAGATGATCCTCCTCGCGCTCGACCTGCTCGGCTCCGAGTTCATGGAGGAACACTGCCTCGAAGCGATCACCCGGATGAACGACCAGCGGGCGTTCGACGCGATGCACCAGCGCGCGCAGAAGCGCGACAAGGCTGCCATCACGGCGCTCGGCAAGATGGCCGCCGAGGACGCCGTCGAAACGCTCCTCGGATACGTGGACACCGACAAGGACCCCGCGCTCCAGAAGGTGACGTTCAAGGCGCTCGGCGAGATCGGCAGCGAGGAGGCGACCCAGGCGCTCGCGAACAAGCTGGTGATGGAGAACGACAACGTCCGCCCGCACGCGGCCCGCGCGCTCGGACTCATCGGCGACACGCGGGCGATCGAACCCCTCTCGGACGCGCTCTCGGACGACGAGAACGCCAACGTCCGCGCCAGCGCTGCGTGGGCGCTCCGGCAGATCGGCACGAGGGAGGCGCTGGAGGCCGCCGCAGAGCACGCCGACGACCGGACGTTCCTCGTGCAGACCGAGGCGGAGAAGGCCGCCGAGGCGCTGCGCGTCGAACAGACCGCGTGACGGGAGAGGCGGGGAAAAGCGACGGATCCGCCACGGAGCGCCCGAAGCGCCCGTTCAGTACGAAATTCCGACCCGTTTTCCGACGTACCCGTCGTCCAGGATGTCGGCGACGAACGCCGCGAGATCGCCCGTCGAGATGCGCGCCCCGTCGGCGGGGAGCGTCTCGACCGCCGTTCTGTAGCCGCCTCTCGCGTCCTCGTCGGTGACCGACGGGACGCAGACCGCGGTCCAGGCGAGCCCCGACTGGCGGAGCGTGTGGTAGATGGCGCGGTACTCGTCCGCGAGCTCCGGGTGAAAGCTCCGCGCGTATGGATCGTCGATTCGGAGGGCGTCCGGGGTCGACTGGAGGATCTCCGCGCCGGCGACGACGACGAGCCGGCCGACGGCGGTCGCCCGCATCCCGTCGACGACGTTCGCCGTCCCGGTCGAGAGAACCGAAACGCCGTCGGATTCCGCCTGCGAGTCGTCGAGGGCACTCACGACGGCCTGATTACCCCGAACCGCCTCCCGTACCAGCGCCGCGTCGCGAACGTCTCCGCGCACCGTTCGAAGGCGCGAGCGATCCGGCAAGTCGGACGGGGACCGGGTGAGCGCCGTGACCTCGTGGCCGCCGTCGAGGAGCTCCGAGAGAACCCGGCGGCCCGTCCGACCGCACGGACCGAAGAGGGCAACGTTCATCAACCTCACTGGCACCCGGACACTCCTATACTTACCGCACCTGTTCGAGAGTTGGCGTATCGTTGTGATTTTCGAGCCGAACGTTTATCCCCGAGAAGGGGACCAACGCGTCCCGTGTCCCGCATCGTCGCCTGCGTCGCCTGCCTGCTCGTGCTGACGGCGACGGTTTCGGCCGATCCCGTCGGAAACGAGACCGATCCGGCCGATCCGCGGGGGGGACGTATCGTCGCGCTCTACCCGAATCCCGTCGCGGACGGCGACCGCGGCGAGTTCGTCGTCGTCGACCTTCCGACGGCCGGAAACTGGTCGCTCGTCGACGACGGGACGACCGCGCGGATCCCGAACGGGACCGCGGGCCGCGTCGCGCTCAGCCCGGACCCGGACGCGGCGTCGGCCACCGGGCCGCACCGCGTCGTGGAAGTTTCGGGCGGCGTCGCCCTCGCGAACGACGGGGACGACCTGCGCCTCCTGCGCGACGGGGAGGTCGTCGACGCGGTGTCCTACGCCCGCGCGCCGGAGGGCGAACGATGGATCAGGGGCGGCGAGCCGCGGTGGCGGCCGCTGGGGTACCGTCCGCGGCCGGTGTTCGACGCCGGCCCCGCGACCGCCCGCGCGTTCGTCCTCCCGGACGCCCCTTCGGTCCCGGCGACGGCGCTTCGGCGCGCCGACCGGCGGATCCTGCTCGCGGGCTACACCTTCACCTCGCGTCGGATCGCCGACGAGCTCGCCGCGGCCGCGGGGCGCGGCGTCGCCGTCCGGGTGCTCGTCGACGACGCCCCCGTCGGCGGGATGACGGATCGGGAAGCGGCGGCGCTCGACCGGCTCGTCGCGGCTGGCGTCGAGGTCGAGGTCGTCGGGGGCGAGCGGGCGCGGTACGCCTTCCACCACGCGAAGTACGCGGTCGTCGACGACCGGGCGATCGTGCTGACCGAGAACTGGAAGCCGTCCGGCACCGGCGGCAACGGCAGTCGCGGGTGGGGCGTAGTCGTCCGATCGCCCGAGGTCGCCGCCGAACTCGCTCGCGTGTTCGAAACCGACACCGGGTGGCGGGATTCGACGCCGTGGGAGGGGTTCAGGCGGGGGCGAACGTTTCACCCGTCGGAGCCGGCCGACGGGAGTTACCCCGCGCGGGTCGACCCCGAGCCCGTGGGCGTGGATCGCGTGCGAATCCTGACGGCGCCCGGAAACGCGGAGGCGGGGATCGTCCGCGAACTCGACGGGGCGACCGACCGGATCGACGTGATCCAGCCGACCGTCGGAAGTCCCACGCACCCCTTCCTCCGGGCGTGCGTTCGGGCCGCTGAGCGGGGCGTCCGCGTTCGGATCCTCCTCTCGGGGGCGTGGTACGTCGCCGAGGAGAACCGCGCGCTCGTCGACGGCCTGAACGCCCACGCGGAGCGGCGCGACCTGCCGCTGTCCGCGCGCGTCGCCGAGCCCCGGGGGCGGTACGAGAAGATCCACGCGAAGGGCGTCGTCGTCGACGACCGGACGGTCGTGGTCGGCAGCGCGAACTGGAACAACCACTCGGTGCGCGAGAACCGCGAGGTCGCGCTGGTGCTCGAAAGCCGGGACGCGGCGGCGTACTACCGGGGCGTGTTCGAGTCGGACTGGAACGCCGGGACGCCCCGGCTGCCCGTCGGTCTCCTCGCCGCCGTCGCCGTCGCGGCGGCGGTCGCGCTCGCGTTCGCCCGCCGGAGGCTCACGGTCGACGTCGGTCGGACACGGGAGGGAAGAAGCTGACCGCGGGCGGCGCTCAGGTGTCGATCGTCGCGGTGCTCGAGAGGTTCTCGTCGAGGTCGGCGTCGGCCATCTTGTCGACCAGGCTGTCGATGACCGCCTCCCGCATGCCCTTGACGAACTTGATGGAGCCGACGACGAGGTGGCCGCCGCCGTTGACGCCGCCCCCGGTGACCTCCTCGTTCAGTTCGGCGACCATCTGCGGGATGTCGAGCCGGACGCCGTCGGATCGGAGGACGGCGAAGTCGGGGCCGTAGCCGACCGTGATGACCGACTCGCCCGTCTCTGTCACCTTCCGGTCGTGGAGCTGCCCCGTCGTCTTGCCGGGCGCGGGGTACGTGAAGCGGTGGGCGAAGCGGTCGAGGTCGACGGTGTAGAGGTGCGCGCCGCTCGAAAGCCGCTCGTGGTCGACGTGCGGTTCGACGGCTTCGAGCTGGCGCTCGACGTCGCGCTCCGCGCGCTCGGAGAGGAACGCGACGAGCTCGCGGTGGCGCGCCTCGTCCTCGCAGCCGACGTTGAGCACGTCGTTGACGAGCGTCTCGCCGGCGTCGTAGCGGAGCCAGTGAGCCGCGTAGTCGAGCGCCTCGCCGATGTTTTCGAGGTCCTCGCGGCTGTACCCCTCCGACTCGGCGAGGGCGACGTACTCGCCCATGGCCTCGGCCTTCGAGCGGTCCGAGAGCCCGGCGACGGCGGGCACGTGCCGGAGGCCGGCCGTCAGATCGGGGTCGATCATCCGCGCGAGTTCGACGCACATCATCCCCGTCGTGATGCGGTAGTCCTCGTCGTAGAGGTAGGGATTCACGTGCGCGCTCAGGAGCGGGTTCACCGCATCCGGGTCCGGGTGGTGGTGGTCGATGACCGCGATCGGGATGTCGTAGTGCGCGAGGTTCTCGTAAGCCGGGACGTCCTCCTCGGTGCTCCCGTTGTCGAGCATCAGGAGGAACGGGAGCTTCTGCCCGTGGCGGGCCCGCCCTTCGAGCGCGAAGTTCAGGTCGCGGGTCACGTCCTCCATCTCGTAGAAGGGGGCCTTGCTCGGCAGCCGCTTGAAGAGGTGCTGGGGGGCCGAGGGGTCCTCGTGGACCTCGGCGATGAACCGCTCCAGCGCGAGCTGGACGGGGATCGACGCGCACATCCCGTCGCCGTCGGCGTGGTGTCGGACGCGGATCGGCCGGCCTTCGAGCACCGTGCGCCGGAGCAGGCGCGCGACCCCTTCGAGATCGTCGCGCAGCTTCTCGAACTCGGGCCACTCCACGAGCGGGTCGACGTCGTGCGGCTCAGCCCGCTCTGTCAGCGCGGCGTCGATGTCCTCCCGGACGGACTCGGCCGTCTCGCCGTCGAGCCGTTCGAGCGACTCGGCCTCGACCTGCTTCGCTCCGTCGTGCCGCTCGACGTCCCCTCGGACCCGAACCGCGTCGTCGACCTCGACGTCCGGGTGCGCGCGGACGCCCGCCTCCTCGAAGGCGGCGCACGCGACGATACCCGTTCCGTCGTTGACGTGGAAGATCGTGGGGCCGCCCGTCTGTTTGATCTGCACGACCGTCCCCTCGACGATCGCCTCCTCGCCCGCGACGAGCGAGTCGACGGCGGTCGTCTCGGGCGCGCAGTCGACGGCGACGGTGCGGTAGTTCTCGGGGTCGGCGACGTCGAACGCGATGTCGCCGTTCTCCTTGATCTCCGTCAGTTCGACGATGAGCCGGTCGCCGACGCCGTACTTCCGGTCGAGGTTCGACTCGTGGACGAGCCCGGAGACCGCGTCCGAAACGTCGACGAAGACGCCGTAGTCGACGACGCCGTTGACCACGGCGTGATAGAAGGCGCCGATCTCCACGTCGGAGACCGTGCAGGCGGGTGCGAGATCGTAAACGACGGGCCGCGAATTCGACCCGGTGCCGGAATCCCCGGCGGTCACATCGGTCATGGGCGAGGTAAGTGGGGGCCGGGAGTTAAGCTTTACATCATCGCCGCGCGACCTTTCGGAACCCTTAGAAGGCGACGCACCCGAGATAGGACATGCGCCTCTTCCGGTCGGGCGATCTCCTCGGCATCGCCGAGGAGACGCTCGAGTTCGCGCTCGAAGCGTCGGAGGAGTCTCACCCGAACGAGTACATGGGGCTCCTGCGCGGCGAGGACGCCCGGCGGTTGGGCCTGGACCGCGACGGGACGGTGATCACCGACGTGCTGGTCATCCCGGCGACGGAATCCAACCCGGTGAGCGCGACCGTTCGGACGAGCCTCGTCCCGAACGACGTGCGCGCCGTCGGGTCCGTCCACTCGCACCCGAACGGCGTCTTGCGGCCGAGCGACGCCGACCTGGCGACGTTCACGCGGGGGCAGGTTCACGTCATCATCGGCGCGCCCTACCGGCGGTCCGACTGGCGCGCGTTCGACCGGGAGGGCGAGCCGCGAACGCTCGACGTGCTCGACGTAGAGCTCCCGGACGCCGAATCGTTCTTCGACTTCGACCAGGCGGACATCGACGAGGAACTCGCAGACGACCTATGACGACCGTTATCGCACAGGGGACGTTCGACATCCTCCACCCCGGACATCTCCACTACCTCGAAGACGCGGCGGCGATGGGCGACGAACTCCACGTCATCATCGCCCGCCGCTCGAACGTCACGCACAAGCGGAAGCCGATCCTCCCCGACCGCCAGCGTCGGGACATGGTCGCCGCGCTCGAAGTCGTCGACGAGGCGCACCTCGGCCACCCCGAGGACATCTTCGTCCCCATCGAGCGGATCGACCCCGACGTCATCGCGCTCGGGTACGATCAGCACCACGACGAGGCGGCCATCGAGGCGGCGCTCGAAGAGCGCGGCATCGCCTGCGAGGTCCGCCGGGCGTCCGCGCGCGAACCGCGGTACGACGGCGAGCTGCTGTCCACCGGACGGATCATCCGGCGCATCCTCGAAGAGCGCGGCTGAGGTCGGCCCAGTCGGCCGACGGCGGCGGAACGCCCGGAGCGGAGCGCGGCCGTCGTCTCGCGAGTGCGAGGACCGCGACTGAGAGAAACGGATCGGAGCCGTGGCCCTCGGCGGCGTATCGTCTACCGTCGGTCGGATCGAGTAGAAGAAGCGCGACCGGCGATCAGTTCGCGAGCGCGAGCAGCGCGGGCGGCGCGTTCACGCTGGCCGAGGCGTTACCGCCCGACTCGTTGCCGTCCGCGCTCTGGTTGCCATTGCCGCCGGCGGACTCGTTGCCGCCGTCACCGCCGCCCTGCTGGGACTGTCGCTGCTCCTGCAGCCACTGCTGGTACTGGTCCTGCGGGACCACCTCGACCGTGAAGTACATCTGCGAGTGGGCGACGCCGCAGTACTCGGCGCAGTAGCCCTGGTACTCGCCGGTTTCGAGCGGCGTGGTCTTGATCGTCTGGACCTTACCCGGGAACGCGTCCATCTTCAACCCCATCTCGGGGACGTGGAACGCGTGGATCACGTCCCTGGAGGTGACCTGAATGTACACGTCCTGTCCCTGCGGCAGCACGATGTTGGTGCCGCTGGTCACGTTCTCCCGGGGGTAGCTCATCTCCCAGCCCCACTGGAACGCCTCCGCCCGGACGACCACGTCGCCCTCGCTCGGGCCGGCCTCGGCGCCGGGCTCTTCCAGGTACGTGACGTCGGGGTTAGCCAGCACGCCGTAGGAGGCGACGCCGACGAAGAGGAGGATGATGGCCGTCGCGATCGTCCACGTGATCTCCAGCCGCCGGTTCTCCCGCGTCGGCTTCGGGGAGTCGTTGTTTCTGAACTTCAGTACCGTGTAGAGAAGGATGACCTCGACCAGGAGCGTGATCGGCACCGCGACGTACAGGAGCTTCAGATTCAGCTCGTTTATGAGCTCCGCCGTGGTCGATGGCTGCGCCGCCACCGACTCGACGGCGAGCGCCAGCGCCACCGCCGAGAGCAACGAGACGAGCGCGAAACGCGTACGCTTCATGCTACTCGGGGGTTAGGATACCCGACGTAAATAGCTGCTGACTTTCCCGCTCGCGTGCGGTTTCGGACCCCTCCCCGCGAGCGATTCTCGAACGCCGTCGAGGAAAACGGCGCGCCTAAGTACCGCCGTTTCCAACCGACGACAAGTGACCCAGTCGTGGTAGCAACAGAGAGACGAGATCGATTCCCCGGCCTCCTCGGCGCCGCGGCGATGGGCGTCTATCTCCTGCTCGCCGTCGGGGCGGCGACGGCCATCACCGATGCGAGCGCGGCCTGCACCGCGTGGCCGGCGTGCGGCGACGGCTGGTCCCTTCCCTCGACGGCCGACGGCTACGTCGCGCTCGGACACCGAGTCGTCGCGGCGCTCGTCGGCCTGCTCGTGCTCGCGACGACGGTCGCCGGCTGGCGGCGCGGCGCCTCGACGCGCGTCCGCGCCGCCCTCGGCGTGTCGCTCGCGCTGTACCCCGTCCAGGCCGGCCTCGGCGCGCTCGTGGCGACGACCGGCGGCGGCGTCGCCCTGTCGGCGGTGCACCTGGTCGTCGCGATGATAATCTTCGGCGGCCTCGTCGCCGCGCTCGCGTGGACCCTGGAAGCGCAGACGGGCGATCCGGACGACGCGCCGGGGCGGCCGCCCGCGCGGGACCTCCCGCCGGCGTCGAATCGCTCCCCGGACCTCCCGACCGACCCGGTCGCCCGGGCGAAGGCGACCGCCGCGGCGTACGTCAGGCTGACGAAGCCCCGGCTGATGTGGCTGCTCTGTCTCGTCGCCTCGGCGGGCATGGCGCTCGCGGGCGGCCCGGGGCTCTCGCCGGCCACCGTCCTCGCGACGCTCGGGGGCGGGGCGCTCGCCATCGGCGCGAGCGGGACGTTCAACCACGTTCTCGAACGCGACGTGGACCGCCGGATGGCGCGGACGAGCGACCGCCCGCTGGCGACGGACCTGGTGCCGGTGCGGAACGCGGTCGCGTTCGGCCTGGCGCTGACGGCAGCCTCGCTCGCGCTGTTCGCCAGCGTGAACGCGCTCACGGCGGCGCTGGGGCTCGCGGCGATCCTGTTCTACAGCGTCGTCTACACGCTGATCCTGAAGCCGAACACCGTCCAGAACACCGTCATCGGCGGGTTGGCGGGGGCGCTCCCGGCCGTGATCGGCTGGGCTGCGGTGACGGGCGAGATCGGCCTCGGGGGGATCGCGCTCGCGGTCGTCATCTTCCTGTGGACGCCGGCCCACTTCTACAACCTCGCGCTGGCGTACAAGGACGACTACGCGCGCGGCGGCTTCCCCATGATGCCGGTCGTCCGCGGCGAGACGGCGACCAGGCGGCACATCCTCTGGTACCTCGGCGCGACGCTCGTCGCCGCGGGCGCGCTCGCGGCCGCCGAATCGCTCGGCCCGCTGTACGTCGTCACGGGCGTCGCGTTCGGCGGCGTCTTCCTCTGGACCGTCATCCGGCTCCACTACGAGCAGACGGAGGCCGCGGCGTTCCGGTCGTTCCACGCCTCGAACGCCTACCTCGGCTTCCTGCTGCTCGCCATCGTCGTCGACGCGCTCGCGATCTGACCGACGCGGAATCCGAAACCATGAGTACCGTCAGTTCCAGCCGGCTCCGACCCGCGCGCGAAACGCTCCTCTACGGGGGGCTGCTCTTGAACTCCGTGCTCCTCTCCGCGCTCGCGTACGTGCTGTTCACGGCGGGGACGCTGCTCCCGATACGGTACTCCGTCTACGGCCTGCTGTGGATCGTGGTCGGGATCTGGGCGGTCGTTCGCACGGAGGTCGCGCCCGCCGGTCGGTCGACCCGGCGGAAGGCCGCGGCGGTCGCCGCGCTGTACTTCGTCGCGCTCGCGGTCGCCGGCGGCCTGGTGACCGGACCGACGCCCGGAACGGCGGGCTTTCGGATCGCGTGGCTGCCGCCGGGCTGGGGGCCGGCGCTCGTCTACGCGGGCGACGCGGCGAACGTCGTGCTCATGCCGGCGCGGGTGATCGGCTACGCCGCGCTGACGTACCTCGTGTACGCGACGGTCGTGGACGCGGCCGGCGCCGCGGTGTCGGGGATCCTCGGCCTCCTCTCCTGCGTCTCCTGTTCGTGGCCGATCGTCGCCTCGATCGCAACCGGCGTCTTCGGGGGCGGGACGGCGCTTGCGGCGTCCGCGACGGCGCTCTCGTACGACCTCTCGACCGCGGTGTTCCTCCTCACGGTCGCGCTGCTGTACTGGCGACCGTTCCGGTTCGGCCGTCGCGGTCGGAAGGAATAGCGGCGCGCGGGTCACTCCGGTCGCGCGAGCACGAACGTGAACGCCCCGCCGTCGTCCCCGAGTTCGTCTTCGACGATCCGCCGCGTTTCGACCGCGAATCCGGCCTCCGACAGGGCGTCGAGCGTCGCGTCGAGCCCCGGAAAGCTCCACCGCATCTCGACGCCGCCTCCGAGCCAGTCGGGGTTCGACCCCTCCCACGCGCCCTCGCCGGTCGAAAAGAGGAGCCAGCCGCCGGATCGGAGCGCGCGGGCGAACTCCCGGAGGACGGCCGGGTGCTCGTCGGTCGGGACGTGGATGACCGAGTGAAAGGCGCAGACCGCGTCGAACGCGCCGTCACCGAAGGGTAGCGCGGTCACGTCGCCCTGCGCGAGCGCCGCCCCGGGCGCGGCGTCCCGCGCGAGCCGAAGCTGTTCGCGCGAGAAGTCGAGGCCGACGACCCCGCGCCCGCCGTCGGCTCGGCGCAGACCGGGGGTTCCGGAGCCGCACCCCGCGTCGAGGATTCGAGCGCCCGGCCGAAGCCGGACGCCGAGGTCGTCCAGCAGGTCGACCTCCCGGAAGTTCTCCGAGCGGGCGTCCCGGTAGCGGGCGGCCATCGAGTCGTACGCCCGGCGGACGCGGCGTCGCTGGCGGGTCACACCGGGTCGAGGGACGACCGCGTGAAACGTGTTCCGGGCCTGTGCGGCCGAGGTACCGAGGAACCGCCGGGGGCTCAGAAGAAGGACGCGCCCCGCCGACCGGCGTGGAGGTAGATCGCGCGCTCCCGGCCGGGGAGTTCCGCGTCGGCTTCGACGTCGTAGTCGGCCGCGCACCGACGCGGGTACTCCTCGAAGTAGTCGAGCGGCGAGCCGGGGTACAGGTCGTTCCACCGGGCGCCGCGTTCGATGCGGACGCGTCGGTCGTAGGGTTCGCCGCAGACGGGACACGGGTCGTCTTCGGGAGCGGAGCGGGCCATCGCGTATCACTACCGCGCCCGGACGGTAAAATCCCGCGGCGGTCACGCGCTGCGGTCGCTCGGGCGGTCAGTGACCGACGACGTTCCCCTCCTCGTCGTACCGCGCGTTCAGGATGCGCTCGAACTGCTCCCCGGAGAGGTCCACGTCGCAGGCGGCGACGTTCTCGTCGAGCTGGTCGACCGTCCGCGCGCCGACGATGGGGACGCAGGTGAACTCCGGCTGGTCCACGAGCCAGCGGAGCGCGACCTGCGCCGGCGAGGCGTCGACCTCGTCCGCCACCTCGCGGATCGCGTCGAGGACGCGCCAGCCGCGCTCGGAGACGTAGTAGTCGCCGAAGCGCTCGTCGAAGCTCGCCCGCGAGCCGTCCGGCGCTTCCACCTTCTGTGGATCGTCCGGGTCGGCGCGCTCGTACTTACCCGTCAGGAACCCGCCCGCGAGCGGCGAGTACGGGCAGACCGCGAGCTCCTGGTCGGCGCACACGTCGAGGTAGTCTCTCACGTCCTCGTAGTAGCCGGCGTGAAACAGCGGCTGGGTCACGTCGAACCGGGCCCAGTCGTGAACCTCGCTCTTCCAGAGCGCCTTCGTCAGCTGCCAGGCGGCCATCGTGCTCGCGCCGAGGTAGTTCACCTTCCCCTCCTCGACCAGCCCGTTCAGCGCCGACAGCGTCTCCTCGATCGGGGTTTCCTCGTCCCAGCGGTGGATGTAGTAGAGGTCGAGGTAGTCCGTGCCGAGGCGTTCGAGGGTGCCGTCGATCTGATTCCGGATGTGCGTTCGCGAGAGGCCGCGCCCGTTCGGGTTGTCCTCGTCGAACGGGAAGTACACCTTCGAGGCGAGCACGAAGTCCTCGCGGTCGCGCCCCGCGAGCCAGTCGCCGATCCACTCCTCGCTCGTGCCGTTGGGGTCGCCGTAGACGTTCGCCGTGTCGACGAAGTTGCCGCCGCGCTCAGCGAACGCGTCGAGGAGATCGTGGGCCTCGCCTCGGGTCGTCTCGTACTCGTCTCCCGCCGTCTTCCGCCCGAACCGCCACGTTCCGAAACACAGCTCCGAGACCTTCGTGCCCGTGGAACCGAGTCGTCTGTAGTCCATGTCCGCTCTCTCGGGCGCCCGGGGCAAAAGCGTGGCAGTCGCGGAAACCGAGCCCCCCGATCCCGGATCGTGGGACAGGTTCGCAGATCTTATACTCTCCCCGCCCTGTCGTTTCTCATGCTCAACGTAGCGGGCGTCGGCGTCGGCGCCCTCGGGCGGTTCGAACTCCGGCTCCTCTCGGAGATGGACGGCGTCGACGTCGTGGGCGCCGCGGATCCCTCCCCGGAGGCGCGCGAGGCCGTCACCGCCGAACTCGACGTGCCCGCGTACGAGAACTACCGCGATCTCCTCGACTCGGAGCCCGTCGACGCGGCCTGCGTCGTCACGCCCCACACCCGCCACTACGAACAGGCGCGCGAGTGTCTCGACCGCGGGGTACACGTCCACCTCGAAAAGCCGATGGTGACGGACGTCGATCACGCGCACGATCTGATCGACCGGGCCGACTCGCGCGAACTCGTTCTCGCCGTGGGGTACCAGCGCCACCTCGACCCCCGGTTCCGCGAGATACGCCGCGTCGTGGACGAGGGCCGCATCGGCGAGCCGCACATGGTCTCGTGTTTCCTCGAACAGGCCTGGATCGAGGTGACGAGGGGGCGGTGGCGCACCGACCCCGCCCTCTCCGGCGGCGGCCAGCTGTACGACTCCGGCTCGCACCTCCTCGACTCGCTCCTCTGGACGACGCGGAGCGTCCCGGTCTCGGTGGCGGCGACCGTCGACCGCCTCGGGAACGCGGTGGACGTGAACAGCGCGCTCGCCGTGACGCTCGAACGCGAGGGCGACGGGCGCGGCCCCGGCGGCGGGGCGAAAATCACCGCGAGCGTCGGCGTGAGCGGCGACGGGCAGAGCACGCCCGAGCCGGGCGAGGGCTTCCAGATATGGGGAACGGAAGGGAGCGTGAGCTTCGACGGCGAGACGATCGAGGTCGCGTCGGACGGGATCACCTACACCTCGACGCCCGAGATCCCCAGCTTCGAGGCGCTGACCCGCCGGAAGCTCGCGAACTTCGTCGACGCGGTCCGGGGCGAGGCCGAACTCGAAATCTCGGCGGAGGACGGCCTCCGCGTGACGGCGTTGACCGAGGCGGCTTACGAGGCCGCGGAGCGCGGCGTCACGGTGAACGTGCGGGAGCTTTTGACCCCGACGTAGGGTTTTCGAGCCGTCGCCGGACGTCGCCGCCGCGGCGGCGGATGCGAGGCGAGACGGGCGTCGATCGCCGGCGCGGAAGGGAAGTCTTACCTCCCGAACGCGGCGAGGGTCGAGTATGGACGAGGCACTCGTCGCCGACGAGGTCCGCAAGACGTACGGGGGTCGCAAGGCGCGGCGCGCCGCTCGCACCGGGGACGACGCGTCCCGTTCCGGCGGCACGGTCGCGCTCGACGGCGTCTCGCTGTCCGTCGCCGCGGGGGAGGTGTTCGGGCTCATCGGTCCGAACGGCGCGGGCAAGACGACGCTCGTCCGCGCGCTCACCGGGACGACGACGATCGACGGGGGGTCGGTCCGCGTGCTCGGGAGCGAGCCGACCGCGGTCGACCCGGCGCGGATCGGGCTGCTCCCGCAGTCGTTTTCGCCGCCCGGGCGACTCACCGCCCGCGAACTCGTCTCCTACTACGCCGGATTGTACGACGAGGCGCGCGACCCCGACGAGGTGCTCGCCGACGTCGGCCTCGCGGGGGCGGCGGACACGTGGTACGAGAAGCTCTCGGGCGGGCAACAGCGCCGCACCTGCGTCGGGATCGCGCTCGTGAACGACCCGGAGGTGCTCTTCCTCGACGAGCCGACGACCGGCATCGACCCGGCGGGGCGGCGGTCGCTCTGGTCGCTGCTCTCCGACCTCGCGGCGGGCGGGACGACCGTCTTCCTGACGAGCCACTCGATGGACGAGGTCGAGCGGCTCTCCGACCGGGTCGGCCTCCTCGCCGACGGCCGCCTCGTCGCCGTCGGGACGCCGAACGGATTGATCGCAGAGCACGGCGGGAAGAGCAGGCTCGTCGTCCGGACCCCGGCCGGGGAGGAGGCGGCCCGGGCGGCCGTCGACGCCGGCTTCGCGGCCGAAGCGAGCGCGGACGAACTCGTGCTCCGCGGGGTCAGCCCGACCGACATCGGCGAGGCGGTGGCCGCGCTCGACGCGGCGGGCGTCGGGTACGACTCGCTCGCGTGGACCCAGCCGAGCCTGGAGGACGTCTACCTCTCCCTGACGGGCGAAACGTTCGAAGACGGGCCGCGTCGCCGGGCCGCGCCGGCGGGGGGCGCCCGATGACCGCGACGCGCCGAATCGCGGCCGAGTTCCGCGCCGCGTGGTTCTCCTTCCTCCGGCGGCGGACCGCGGTCTTCTTCACGTTCTTCTTCCCGGCGATTCTCGTCGTCATCTTCGGCGTGCTCGTCGAGACACAGCCGACCGGCGGCGGGCTGTTCGCCGAGCCGCCGGGGTACTACATCGCCGGCTACCTCGCGGTCGTGGTGCTCTTCACCCCGCTGTCGCGCGTGGGCAGCGAGATCGCCCGCCACCGCGACGGAAACCGCTTCGAGAAGCTGGCGACGACGCCGCTGCGGCGCTGGGAGTGGCTCCTCGGACAGACGCTCGTCAACGCGGTCGTCATCGGCCTGGCCGGCCTGCTGCTGCTCGGGCTCATCGTCCTCGTCACCGGCGCGTCGGTACCGGCGTCCCCAGACCTGCTGCTGCTCGTCCCCTTCGTCGCGCTGGCCGTGGCGCTGTTCTGCGGCCTCGGCGCGGTGATCGGCCGCGTCGCCGACTCCCAGGACGGGGTGATCGCCGCGAGCAACGCGATCGCGCTGCCGCTGCTCTTCCTCTCGGAGACGTTCGTCACGCCCGACCTGCTGCCGGCGTGGTTCCGGCCGGCGCTTTCGCTCTCGCCCCTGACTTACTTCGCGCGGGGCGTCCGGGCGGTGACGTACCCGCCGGCGGCCGGGGGCGATGCCGCCGCGTTCAACCTGGCCGTCCTCGCCGCCCTCGCCGCGCTGCTCTTCCTCGCCGGGGCGTTCGCGATCCCGCGGACGGACTAGCCGCTTCCGGCGACGCCGTCCGCCGGCGGCCCATCGCCCCGCGGGACCCCGGTGGCGCGGTTCGAACGCGAACCGCACTCCGCGAGCGACGGCGAGGAGAGCGACCGCGCAGAGAGCGGCGGCGACGGCGAGCGGAACGACTGCGGGTGGGTCAAACCGGAGCGCGGGGGGAGCGACGGGCACGGAACGCGATGGTCCCGTCTTCGGTTAAAAACGTTCGCCCCGACGGTGGCGGCAGTGTTCGGATACGCGGTTGCAAGCGGCCCAGCCGCGGGAAGGACTTTCGAGACCGTCTCAGCGGCTCGCGCAACCGAATCACGCTCATCCGAACGCTGCCGACGGTGACGCTCAGACGGTATCGATGCCCTCGCCGTCCGGCGTCGCGGCCGCCGCTCAGTCGATGGGGATGCGGTCGCCGCCGCCCCGGCCGCCGGGCTGACGGCCGCGACCGTCCGGGGCGGGGCGCTGACCGTCCGGGGCGGGCCGCTCGCCGAGGACGACCCGGAGCGTCCGCGGTCGCGAGTCGCGGATCACGTCGATCTCGACGGGCTCGCCGGGCCGCGTCTCGGTGATCAGAAAGCCCATCAGCTCCTCGTGGGAGTGCAGCTCCTGGCCGTTGATGCCGACGATCACGTCGCCGCCGACCGGGATCTCCCGGCCGCGGACCGTCCGCGCGTGGGTCGACCCGCGGAGGACGTCGCCCCCCGCCGGGCCCGCTCGCACGTCGACGACGAGCACGCCCCGCGGCTCGTCGAGACCGTTGGCTTCGGCGATCGTGGGGGTCACGTCGAGCGTGCGCGCCCGGAGGTACGAGTGGCGGTACCGACCCTCGGAGATCAGCGCCGGGACGACCCGCGAGACGATCGCCGGCGAGACGGCGAAGCCGATGTTGTCGCCCTGGCGGGCGCGGTTGACGCCCACGACCTCGTAAACCGGGTGCTCCGGGTCCGGATCGGGAGCCCGCTCGCCGTCCCGGCGTTCGTCGGTCCGTCGTTCACCGTCCGCGTCCTCCGGGGTCTCCGGGGCCTCGTGGGCCGCCGGCGGCTCTCGGAGCGCGACGAGCGGCCCGCCGCTGTTGCCCGGGTTGATCGGCGCGTCCGTCTGGACCACGTCCGGGATGGCGAAGCCGTTCGAGGTCGGCATCGAGCGGTTCGACCCGGAGACGATGCCGGCGGTGATAGAGCCGTCGAGGCCGAGCGGGTTGCCGAGCGCGGCGACCCGGCGACCGGGCCGCGGGCTCTCGCTCGCGACGGGGAGCGGGGCCGCGTCCGCCGGCAGGTCGTCGACGCGGACGGCCGCGAGGTCCGTGTACACGTCGGTGCCGACGACGGTTCCGAGCCGCCACTGGCCGTCGCTGAAGCGGATCTCCACCTCCGTCGCGGGACCGACCACGTGGCTGTTCGTCACGACGTGCTCGGCGTCGTAGACGAACCCGGACCCCGAGCCGACGCCGGGGCCCCGCTGACCGACGTAGATCGAGACGACGGACGGGCTCACGTCTTCGTACAGTCGTTCGTAATCGAGTTCGGAGTTCATGGCACGCGGCCCCTCGCTTCCGGGACCCCTCGGACATCTAGAGAGATATCCAGATAGATTTCCGGATAGCTACCAGGGTCGCTTACCCGAGGTTAGGTTCCGGACCGTATTTGACCCTGTCGCACCGAACCACGGGCCCAGTTCGCACGGCGCGCCGCCGTGCGAAGCGCACGCCGCCGTGCGGTACGGGACGTTCACACGACCCGATGCGCGACTCGCGCGTCGGCCGCGGCCGGATTCGAGCGGCGGGTCGCGGGCATTTATTAGCGTCCCGCGTGCACGTTCGGGTAGAATGCCGGCGGTAGACAGACACCGGGACGTGCAGCGAATCGTCGACAGCGGCGTCGTCGCCGTGCTCCGCGGCGCGGACGCGGACCTCGTCATCGAGGTCGCGGAGGCCCTGCGGGACGGCGGCGTCACCGCCATCGAGATCACCGCCGACACGCCGGGCGCGATGGACATGATCGGGGAGGTGGCGGGGTCGTTCGGCGAGGAGGTGATCGTCGGCGCGGGGACCGTCCTCGACGGCGCGACCGCGCGGAGCGCGCTCCTCGCCGGGGCCGAGTTCGTCGTCTCGCCCACGCTGGACGAGGGCGTCGTCGAGACGTGTAACCGGTACGGGACGGTCGTCGCCCCCGGCGTGTTCACGCCGACGGAGGCGCTCCGCGGGTACGAGGCCGGCGCGGACATGGTGAAAGTGTTCCCGGCGTCGACCGGCGGGCCGGGCCACGTCAAGAGCATCAAGGGGCCGCTCCCGCAGGTGCCGATCATGCCGACCGGCGGCGTGGGCCTCGACAACGCCGCCGACTTCATCGAGGCCGGCGCGGACGTCGTCGGCGCGGGCAGCGCGCTCGTCGACGACGAGGCGGCCGAGTCCGGCGCGTTCGACGAGATCACCGAGACGGCGCGGCGGTTCACCGAAGCGGTCGAGGGCGCGCGGGAGTAGTGGCGGATCGCGGGTCCTCGGCCCGACGACCGTCGAACGAGGACCGCGGCGACCGCTATTTTTCGACCGACTCGACGTTCCCGAAGGCGAAACCCCCGCGCCGCTTCCGGGCGAGCGCGGCGTGCAGCCGCCGTTCCAGTTCCGCGCGCAGTTCGTCGGCCAGCGCCTCGTCGACGTCGACCGCCGCGGCGTCTTTGTCCCCGAGGGAGAGCGACCCCGCCGTGTCAGCGGTGACGGTCGCCACGCGCCAGCGGCGCTGGAAGAGCGTCCGGGCGTCGATCACCGTCTGGATCCGGTAGTACGGGACGATCTTCGTCTCGCGCCTCCAGAAGCCGTTACGCGTGACGAGGTGGTTCTCGCCGAGCCAGTAGCCGCGGTGTTTCCACTTGTAGTGGGCGGCGACGGGGACGAGCGGGAGGGCGACCGCGACGAGGTACCAGGGGAAGCCGGCGCCGAGCGCGGCGTCGATCGCGTAGAACGCCCCGGTCGCGACTCCGAGAACGATGAGGTAGCGG
Source organism: Halegenticoccus soli (assembly GCF_002844195.1). Taxonomy (GTDB): domain Archaea; phylum Halobacteriota; class Halobacteria; order Halobacteriales; family Haloferacaceae; genus Halegenticoccus; species Halegenticoccus soli. The sequence continues at coordinate 250,828 of NZ_PEND01000004.1, read as the reverse complement.
ACGGCGTACCGCCGGCGGACGCGCTTCGGCGGGCGCTCGAACGACGGCTCGCCGAACGGTTCGAGCGCGTTCGCGAGGCGGACGACCCGCCCGCGCCGGGCGAGCGGAACCGCCGCCTGCGAGCCGTACTCGCCGCCCTGCCCCGGCCCGTAGCCCGCGGTCTCGATCGCGAGCGTCGCGTAGTCGAACCGGCGCTTGAGCGGGTTGTCCTCGATCGCGAGCGTCTGCAGCTTGTCCAGCGGGATCGATCCGTCGTACCGCCGGAGGAGGCCGCGCTCGTACTGCAGCTCGTCGGACGTCCGCGTCAGCCGGAAGTCGTAGTAGTTGGCGACCGCGACCGCCGCGCCGACGAACCACGAGACGAGGGCGACGGCGAGGAGGAACGCGACCCCGCCGACGGCGACGAGCGCCAGCTGCGAGCCGAACTCGACGAACGACGAGACGACCGGAACGGACCCCGACGCGAGGAAGAACAGGGCCCCGGGGATCCGGAGGTCGAACGACAGCAGCCCGACCAGCGCGAGTTCGCGGGGGGAGAGCGCGAAGAGCTCCTCCGCCGGCGGCCCCCCTTCGTCCGCGTCCTCCGCCGAGACGCCCCGCTTCAGCCGGCTGATCTCCCGCTGGAGTCGCTTCGCCTCGGCGAACGGCACGAACCGGATGACCGCCTCGGTCTCGCTCCCCCCGGCCGTTTCGAGGCTGACGGCCGCGATCCCGAGGACCCGCTGGACGACGTTGCGCTCGATGTCCACGTTCTGGATCCGCCGGAGCGGGATCTCGCGGTTCCGACGGGAGAGGACGCCCGAGCGGATGTCGAGGCTGTCCGCCGTGAGTTCGTACTCGTACCGCCGGTAGTAGGCGACCTCGTAGCCGACGAGCGCGAGCAGGAACGCCCCGAGGAGTCCGGCCACGACGAGCGGCCCGACGATTCCCCCGGTGAACGACGCCGCGCCGGAAAAGAGGAGGAACGCGGCGGTGAAGACGACGCTCGCGCCCTTCTCGACGACCCGGTACGGGACCGACAGCGGCGAGAGCCTCATACGGCGTCGTCGCCCTCGGCTCGGATGGCCAGTCGCTTCAGCCGCTCCTGTAGCTCGTCGGATCCCTCGGGGGTCAGCCCCGGGATCTTCACGTCGGCGCCGCGGGAGCCGGCCGTGTAGACGACCGTGCTCGCGAGGCCGACGAGCCGTTCGACCGGGCCGCGGGCGGAGTCGACGTGCTGGATGCGGACGAACGGGACGACGGTCCGGACGCGCGTGAACACGCCCCGTTCGAGGTAGAGCGAGTCTTCGCGCACCTCGTACCCCCACAGCCGGTACCGGAGGAGGGCCAGGGCGACGCCCGCGAGGAGGGCGACGGCGAAGACCGCGGCGGGGATCCACCGGGGCGCGTCGACGGCGAACCGGCTGCCGAGCCAGGAGGCCCCGCCGAGTATCGCCGCCGTGAGAACCGCCCTGAGCGCCCAGAGCACCCGAATGCGCGGGTGCAATCGGTTCATCGGCCCCTCTGGAACCGCCGCGGCCGACCGTCGGCCCCGCGCCGATACCGATTCATACGTGTCCGTTTCCGCGCGGCGGTATAAGTATCCCGCAACCGCGGTCGCCCGAAATCGGGGGCGGGGAGCGCGGTCGGTTGGGGCGATTGCGGCGGAAGAAACCCTCCGGTGAGCGGCGCGATCCGATCAGCGATCGATCGATTCGGTGTACGCCCCGAGCGGCGTCGTCCGGCGGATCCTGATGCGGCCGGATTCCAATCCGAGTTCGATCGTCAGCGGCGCGTCCCGCCGCGATCCGTCACCGCGTCGACGGTCGGCGGGGCGGTCGTCGGCTGTCATCGGGCGTCGGTACGACGGGTTCACGGATAAAAATATCCGATGTAATATACGTTCCGCGGGGGGAACGCTCCGTACTCTCGGGAGCGGTACCGAGTCGGTCGAAGTCAGTCTCGGGTCAGTCGACTCGGGCGAACCATCCGGCGTCCACGCTTCTCCGAGTGCCGTAGTGGGCGATCGGTTCGTCGGACGGCGGTTCGAACCCGCTCGCCTCGAAGAGGGTGTTCGCGCGCACGTCGAGCTCCACCGGCCGAAGCCGCCAGGGGTCGTGGCGGACCGAAAACCGGTACAGTCGGTCCCCGCGGTCGACGTACGACGCGTAGTTCTCCGCGAGGAACGCCTCGTCCGGGTCGGCGTCGGCCTCGAACGCCTCGCCCGTCGGCCGGTAGGCGGCGGCGAAGCGCGCCGGCGGCGGGTCGGACCGAGTCCGTCGGCTCTCGAACCGAACCGTTTGTCCGCGCCGGACCGCGCGGGTTTTCGCGCGGCGGTACGGGAGGGAGAGCAGCGCCCGGGCGGCGGGGACGCCGATCGGATCGCTCGCGTCGAGGCTGAAGAAGTACAGCCCCCGCTCGCCGCCGGCGCGCGGTTCGACGTACGTCCGGAGGTTGACCTGCGCGAACGACCGGCCGACGGACGCCGGGAGGCCGTACGGGCGCAGGTCGGCCATGACGAGGGCCACGACGCTGAGCCAGGCGCTCCCGTCGTGCGTCGCCGCGTCGAGGCCGGCCGGGAGGCGCTGCCGGACTCGCTCCGGATCGACCCGCCAGTGGGCGAAGAGGTTGTCCCGCCAGGTCACGGACAGCAGGGGGCGGTCGAGCATACGCCCCGGTACGCGCGGGACGCACTTTCCGCTGTTGCCCGGACCGCTCCCGGCGGTCGGCCTGAGCATTTCCGCGGGTGCCCCGAGAAGGCTCAAATCGCTCTTTGACATTAGCGAGCCGTTATCCCGGTCCCGCGGGATACGACGGCATGCGTCCGAAAACGAGCGCGGCGGCCGCCCTGGCGCTCTCGCTCCTCGCGGTGCTGGCGGGGTGTTCGGGGATGGGCGGCGTCGACGACGGGGGCGGCTTCGGATCGTCCGGATCGACGCAGAGCGGCGACGCAGCGACCGGCGCGGACGGAGCCGAGAGCGGCGACGCGTCCGACGGCGACCGGAACCTCGCCGCCCAGGTCGCCCGACAGGAGCGGATCCGAACCGGCGAAATCCGGCTTCGGGTCGAGAACTACGAGTCGTCCCGGGCGAACCTGACCGCCCTCGTCCGCGATCGCGGGGGGTACGTGAACAACTCGACGCGCCGGGTCCACGAGCGCGAGAACGCCACCTGGACCACGGGGACGATCGTTCTCAGGGTGCCGAAGGCGAACTTCACCGCGACCGTCGAGGGCGTCGCCGCAGAGGGCGAGGTCGAGTCGTCGCGGACGGCGACCGAGGACGTGACCGATCGCGTCGTCGACCTGGAGGCCAGGCTCTCGAACCTGCGGGCCGAACGCGACCGCCTGCGGGACCTGTACGAGCGGGCGAACGAGACCGAGGACGTGCTCGCGGTGGGGCGCGAGCTCTCGGACGTGCAGTCCGAGATCGAGCGGCTGGAGGCGCAACGGCGGTCGCTGGCGGATCGCGTCGCCTACTCGACGATAACGGTCCGTCTGGCCGAATCGGCCCCGGATCCCGAGACGTTCGCGGCGGGGGCGCGGTGGTACGACACGGGCGTCGTCGAGGCGTTCCTCGCGTCCGTCGAGGGTGTCGGCGTCGTCCTCCGGGCGGCGGTCGTCGCCGCGGCCTACGCCGCGCCCTACGCGCTGGCGTTCGGGCTGCCGGCGGCCGGGGCGATCGTGCTCTGGCGGCGGCGGCGCTGAACGCGCCGCTCAGGTCGGTTCGGCCGACTCGGTCGCTCCCGCGGCGGCGGAATCGACCGCGTCCCGGAGCACCGCGAGCGTTTCGGGGTTGCCGGCCCCGACGTAGAGCCCGTCCCGCGACTCGGATTCGATCCCCGCTTCGGCGGCGAGGAGTTCGCCCGCGTACTGCTCGTAGACGTCCGGGTGGAAACAGACGATCCCCTCCAGCGAGCCGCGGGCGACGAGCCCCCAGTCGACGCAGGGCGACCAGGTCTGGATCACCCGCTTGCACCGCGCCGAGAGCGCCGCCTCGATGCGTTCCGCCTCGGTTCGACGGTCGGGATCGCGCACCGCCCGGAGGCCGACGACGAGCGACACCGTCCCGCGGTCGAGCGGCAGGTCGTTGGCCGCCGAGATCGGAGATCCGTTCGCGGTCGCGCCGCCGCCGGCCTCGGCGCGGTACGTCGTGTCCGGCAGCGGCTCGTAGATCGCGCTCGCCGCCGGTTCGCCGTCCCGGAGCGCGGCCACGGCGGTCGCGAAAGAGGGGAGCCCGCTGGCGAAGTTGTTCGTCCCGTCGAGTGGGTCGATGACCCAGGTGTACTCGTGGTCGCCGTTTCGCCCGGACTCCTCGCCGTGAAACGCGTGCTCCGGGAACGCGTCGCGGATCGCCGCCACGACGCGCCGCTCCGCCTCCCGGTCGACCGCGGCCTTCACGTCGTCGGTGCCGTACTCGGCGTCGACCTCGCCGTTTCTGAACTCCCCGGCGAGGAACGTCCCCCCGGTCCGGGCGGCCGCGACGGCGACGTCGGCCAGCCGCCCCGCGGGGATCCGATCGTCCATACGGACGCCAGTCGGTCCGACCACATGAGCCGTTCGGACCGACAACGTATATCACGCGGCGTGGACAGGTACGACGCATGACGGAGCCGATTCCGCTCGACGCCCTCTGCGACCTCACTCGCATCACCGAGATCGCCCTCTCGCCGGACGGCGGGCGCCTCGCCTTCTGCGCCGCCGAGGCCGACCCCGACGAGGACGAGTTCGTCCCGTCGCTGTTCGTCGTCCCGACCGACGGGGGGCGCGAGCCGCACCGGCTGACCCGGCTTCCGGGCGCGAGCAGCCCCAGGTGGAGCCCCGACGGGGACCGCCTCGCCTTCCTCGCCGCCCGCGAGGAGGACACGGAGCGGCGGGTCGGTCGGGAGACGGACGAGGCGGAGGCGGGGGACGACGAGGACCGAAGCGACCGAAAGGAGGGCGAGAACGGCGACGAGGACCGGAACGGTGAAGAGGACGAGAACGGGAGCGAAAACGGAGGCGACGGCGGCGACGGCGACGAGCCGAAGGCGCAGGTCTGGCTGTTCGACCTCGATCTGGGCGGCGACGCCCGCCAGGTGACGGACCGCGAGGAGGGCGTGAGCGAGTTCGACTGGGGTCCGGACGGCGAGCGGATCGCGATCGCGGCCCGCGACCCGACCGACGAGGAGCGCGAGTACCTGAAGGAGCGCCGCGACGGCGGCCCGATCGAGACGGAGCGCCTGCAGCACAAGCTCGACGGCGCGGGGTGGCTCGACGCGGTCACGGCGTACCTGTTCGTCGTCGACCTCGACTCCGGGGAGGAGACGCGCCTCGACGACGCGTACGGCGGCGGCGCGTTCGAACCCCTCTCGGGGATGGACCCCTCGTGGGGAGCGGACGGGCGGATCGCCTTCACGTCCTGTCGGACCGAGAATCCGGACGACACGCTCGTCCGGGACCTGTACGCGATCCGCCCCGACGGGAGCGACCTGACGAAGCTGACCGATTCGGACCTGGCCGTCGGCTTCCCCCGGTGGTCGCCCGACGGCACCCGCCTCGCGTTCGTCGGGCGCGACCCCGAGAACTGGTGCATCCCCGCGCAGGTGTACCTCCACGACGGGGCCGGGTACGAGTCGCTGACGGCGGACCTCGATCGGACGCTCGCCTGGAGCGCGCGGCCGGTGTGGGAAGACGACGAGACCCTGTACGCGCTCGCCGCCGACGAGGGTCGGACGCGGCTGATCCGCGTCGGGGTCGACGGCTCGGTCGACCGCGTCTTCGAGGCGCAGGGGGACGACCGCGCGATGCAGGGGTTCGACCTCCGCGGCGGGACGGCCGCGACGACGTTCTCGCACCCGACCGACGGCCACGACGCCTTCGCGGTCGACGCCGCGGACCTCGACGCCGAGGCGGAACCGCCGTCGCTCCGGCGGCTCACGGCCGTCAACGACGATTTTACCAACGAGTGCGCGATGCCCGCGTGCCGGCGGTTCAGCTACGAGAGTTCGGGCTGGGAGATCGACGGCCTCCTCTATCACCCGCCGGAGTTCGACCCGGACGATCCCGTACCCCGTCCGCTCGTCGTCGCCATCCACGGCGGGCCGATATCCTACGACGAGCCCGTGTTCGACTTCTCGCACGCCGCCCTGGTCAGCCGGGGGTACGTGATCTTTCGGCCGAACTACCGGGGCGGCTCGTCGTACGGCCGCGAGTTCGCGGAGACGCTCCGCGGCCGCTGGGGGACGGTCGAGGTCGAGGACGTCGTCGCGGGGATCGAAAGCGCGGTCGATCGCGGGTGGGCCGATCCCGATCGGGTGTTCGGCTACGGCTTCTCCTACGGCGGCATCGCGCAGGGGTATCTGGTCACGCAGACGGACGCGCTCGCGGCGGCCGCGCCGGAGCACGGGATCTACGACCTCCGCTCGGCGTTCGGCACCGACGACAGCCACGTCTGGACCGAAAACGAGTACGGCCTGCCGTGGGAGAACCAGGGAGCGTTCGACGCGTCCTCCAGCATCACCGACGTCGGGAACGTCCGGACGCCGCTTCTGGTGATGGCCGGCGGGCGCGACTGGCGCTGCCCGCCGTCGCAGTCCGAGCAGCTGTACGTCAGCGCCAGAAAGCAGGGGGTGGACGCGAAGCTCGTCGTCTACCCGGACGAGCACCACGACATCGGGACGCCGGAGCGGGCGATCCACCGGCTTGAACAGATCACGGCGTGGTACGAGCGCCACGACCCGGCGAGCGAGGACGACGACGCCCGGTGAAGCGCCGCGCGGACGCCTGAGCCCGACAGCCGATTCGCCGACCGTTTTCCGCCGCCGCGGCGTATCGATCATCCACGCTTTTTTGCTTTGAAAGCGAATACCGCGATATGAAATTCACGGTGATCCAGGGAGACATCGCCGAACAGGAGGCCGACGCGCTCGTCAACGCCGCGGGAACGAGCCTCCGGATGGGCTCGGGGGTCGCGGGCGCGCTCCGCCGCGCGGCGGGCGGGCCGATAAACGAGGAGGCGATGGAGAAGGGTCCGGTCGATCTCGGCGAGGCGGCCGTCACGGACGCCTACGAGCTCGACGCGGAATACGTCGTCCACGCCGCGGCCATGCCGCACTACGGCGACGGGCAGGCGACCGAGGAGAGCATCCGCGAGGCGACCCGCAGCGCGCTCGCGGCCGCCGACGAGCGCGGCTGCCGGTCGCTCGTCCTCCCGGCGCTCGGCTGCGGGGTCGCCGGGTTCCCGCTGGAAGAGGGCGCGCGCCTCATCTGCGAGGAGATCCGCGACTTCGAGCCGCGCTCGCTCGAAGACGTCCGGTTCATCGCGTACAGCGGCGAGGAGTACGAGATTATCGGGCGAGTTGCGGAGGAAACCGCCTGAACCAACCGTCGAGGTCGGGGACATCCATTCCCGGCACTGTCCATTCCCAGCGCTGGTCGGGAACTCCCTTCCCACCGTCACCGTCGGTCAGGGGTGGGACGAACGAGGCCTCCGACGTTCGTCGCTAGTTCACTTCCGCCCCGCTTGGCGCACGTTTTTGACGCCGTCGGGCCTCTCTATCCCCGATCAATGCAACCTCTCCGAAACGATCCGGTGCTCGCCGAGATCGTCGAGGCTCACGGTCCGCTCGAACTCTCGGCGGCCGACGAGCCGTTCGAACGGCTCGTCGTCTCGATCGTCAACCAGCAGCTGTCGACCGCCGCCGCGAGCTCGATCCGCGAGCGGCTGTTCGCCCGCCACGAGATCACCCCCGAGTCCCTCATCCGGGCGGACGACGAATCGCTCCGGGAGGCCGGGCTGTCCGGACAGAAGATTGAGTACGTGCGGAACGCGGCCCGCGCCTTCCGCGATCGGGGGCTGACGCGCGCGACGTTCGAAGGGATGACCGACGAGGAGGTCGTCGACGAACTGACCGCGATCCGCGGCGTGGGCGCGTGGACCGCGAAGACGTTCCTCATGTTCGGACTCGGCCGTGAGGACGTGTTCCCGGTCGAGGACCTCGGCATCCGGAACGGGATGCGGCACCTCTACGGGGAGGGGATGAGCCGCGAGGAGATGGTCGAACGCGCGAAGGCGTGGCGGCCCTACCGGAGCGTCGCCTGCCTCTACGTCTGGCACGCGTACGACGACGCGCGGGCGCGCGACTCCGCGAAAAAGTCGGCGTGATACGATGCTCGTCGAGATACTCGGAACCGAGGTGGAGATCGACGAATCGGTCGTCGAGGAACCGCCGGAGGCGATCCGTCGGCAGATTACCGCGTACGAGCGGGGCGAACGGACGGACTTCGATCTCGCCGTCGCGGCCCCCGGCGGGCTGACCGGACGGGTGATGGCGCGCATGCGCCGCATTCCGTACGGTGAGACTCGCACCTACGGCGAGGTGGCCGCGGAACTGGACACGGCGCCGGTCGCGGTGGGGCAGGCGTGCGGGCGGAACCCCGTTCCGATCGTCGTCCCGTGCCACCGGATCGTCGGGGCGAACTCGCTCGGCGGGTACTCGGCGGGCGGCGAGGAGGGGGTGGCGCTGAAGCGGCGGCTTCTCGAACACGAGCGGGCGCGTCGGTAGTCGATCACTCGTACCGCCGTTCGAGCTCCTCGATCCGGGCGATTATCTCGGCAAGCTCTTCGCCCTTCTCGGTGAGCGCGTAGGTGACGGTCGGCGGCGTCGAGTCCGCCACCGACCGCGAGACGAGGTTTTCCTCCCGTAAGCTCTTCAGCCGGGTCGAGAGCGTGCTCGCCGGCAGCCCCTCGATCGCGTTTTTGATCTGATTGAACTGGGCGGGGCGCGTCGAGAGGAACCGCAGGATGTGGAACGTCCACTTACAGCCGAGCACCTCCCAGATCCCACCCCACTCCGCGTCTGTCGTTCCCATGCGCGTAGTTGGTTCACCGTAGTGGAGCTACTAAGTTCAACATTACTACCAGCTTTACCGCGCCGACCCGCGTACGGTGAGGTAGGTGATACGCCATGGCGGACCAACAACTGCCGGGATACACGTACGGCGACGAGTCCGTCCCCGAAGCGCCGATCGACGCGGACGAGTTCGAGCGGCTGAAGCGGACGGTCATGTTCACGGAGGCCGACGAGCGCGCGCTCCGGCGGGCGGGCGAAGTCCTCGAACCGCAGATCGACGAGATCCTCGACCTCTGGTACGGCTTCGTCGCCGACCACGAATTCCTTCTCCGCTACTTCGCCGGGCCCGCCGGCGAGCCCGACGAGGAGTACCTCGACCGGGTGCGCGAGCGCTTCGGCCAGTGGATCCGCGACACGTGTGACGCCCCGTACGATCAGGACTGGCTGAACTACCAGTTCGAGATCGGCCGCAGGCACCGCCGGACGAAAAAGAACCAAACCGACCGGGTCGACTCCGTGCCGAACATCGACCTCCGGTACGTGATCGCGTTCGTCTATCCGATCACGGCGACGATCCGCGAGTTCCTCGAAGCGGGGGATCACTCGCCCGGGGAGGTCGACGAGATGTACCACGCGTGGTTCAAGTCGGTCACGCTCCAGGTCGCCCTCTGGAGCTATCCCTACATGAAAGAGGGGGACTGGTGACGCTCCGGGTCCGCTGCGTCCAGCACGTCTCGTTCGAAGGGCCGGGGACGATCGAGCGCTGGGCGGTCGACCGCGGTCACGAACTGACCCGGACGCGCCTGTTCGACGGCGACTCCCTCCCATCGGTTGCCGACTTCGACTGGCTGATCGTCCTGGGCGGGCCGATGAGCGTCCGCGACGAGGCCGAGTACCCCTGGCTCGCCGACGAGAAGGCGCTCGTGCGGGACGCGATCGACGCCGGGAAGACGGTCGTGGGGATCTGTCTCGGATCGCAGCTGATCGCCGAGGTTCTCGGGGCCGAGGTGTACGAGGCCGAGCGCCGCGAGATCGGCTGGCTCCCGGTCGAGGCAACGCCGGAAGCGGCCGACCTGCCGCCGTTTGCCCCCCTGGGCGACGAGTACGACGCGTTCCACTGGCACGGCGAGACGTTCGACCTGCCGGCGGGCGCGACGCGCGCGGCCGGAACCGACGCCTGTCCGAACCAGGCGTTCGTCTTCGACGACCGGGTCGTCGGCCTCCAGTTCCACCTCGAATCCTCGCCCGAGACCGTCGAGGAGCTCCTCCGAAACGCAGACGAGGACCTCTCGGAGGGTCGGTACGTGCAGAACGCCGCGACGATCCGCGCGCAGCTCGACAAGGCCGGGCCGCTCGAATCGCGCCTGCGGACGGTGTTCGACGGTCTCGAACGGGTTCGATCGTCGAGTGGACCGGCGTGAGCCGACCCAGTGCGGTATCGAGAGGAGCGAAACGCCGAGTTCGGGACAGGGTCAGCTCCTGCGCGGTTCGAATGCGGCGCGCGAGATTCCGGTGAGCGGACGACGGGGATTCGTGTACCCCTTTACCGTAAATAAAAGAGGGTAGAGACGACGGGCATCGCCGACGAGAAGCCGATCAACCACGCGACTGCCGCCTCGACGTGGATACCGTCCGCGAGGTGCGTCACGAGGGGGACGACAACGACGACGAGCAACCCTACGATAACTGACGCGGTGACGAGCGCCGAGTTCCGGAGGATATTCTGGACGTTCGTACCGAATTCGGACAGTTCGAGAACCGAAAAAAGGAGGGCGGCGAAAAGAGCTCCGAGCAGGACCGACGATAGTTCGTCTCTGACCGCGGCCAGAGACGCGGACGTACCGCTGAGAACTAGTCGGGCGTAGAGCAACCCGAGAGCCCCGAAACCGATATTCTCTATCAGGACCCGCCGGGTCACGTAACCGCCACGGGAGGTCGTAGCGTCACTTCGCACGTGACTCGCTGTTGGATTCGAATCCACATATCGTTTCGGCACTCGAACACGCGTCCGCTCTCGTTGTCTGCCGCGGGGCGGCGTTCACTGTGCGCAGAGGAAGTTTGAGAGTTTCTCGATCGACTCAGATTCGGTATATCAAAATGTAGTTCATCGAATATGGCGCTCGTCCACCACCGCCCGCACACCCTCCCAAGCGGACCGTCGACGCACGAGAACCTTTGTCCCTCGGCCGCCATGGTCGCCCATGACGCGACTCGCGGACCCGATCGAGATCGGCGGGGTGCGGATCCCGAACCGGCTCTACCGCGCGCCGCTGCTCGAGTGCGCCGGCAACGGCGAGGGCGCGGTCGACGCGCTGATCGCCGACCTCGAACCCGCCGCGGCGGCCGGCGCGGGGCTCGTCTGCCAGGGGGCGACGATCGTCCGCGGCGAGGGGGGCTGCGCCGCGCCGAACATGACGCGCGTCCACGACCCCGATTTCGTGGCCCGGCTCTCGCGGCTGACCGACCGGATCCACGAGCACGGGTCGACCATCGCCGTCCAGCTGGAGCACGGCGGCCTCCGGAGCATGGAGACGTGGCACGCGGGCTACCGCGCCGCGCACCCGGCGCTCGAACAGCTCGCCGTGTCGCGGCCGCCCGCGTTCCTTCGCCTCCTCGACCGCGCGGGGTTCCTCTCGTACCGCCCGCGCGTCCTGTCGACCGAGGAGGTGTACGGCCTCGCCGCCGACTTCGGCCGCGCCGCGGCGCGCGCCGTCGACGCCGGGTACGACGTCGTCCACCTGGCCGGCGCGAACATGGGCGTCGTCCAGCAGTTCCTCTCGCCGTTCTACAACCGCCGGACGGACGAGTTCGCCGACGGCGTCCGCTTTCTGGAGGTCGTCCGCGACGAGGTCCACGACCGCGCCGGCGACGCGCCGCTGACGACGAAGGTGCCCGCCGAGACGGAGGCCCCGCCGTTCGTCCGACGGCGGCTCTCCGCGGCCGACGCCGTCCGGATCTGCCGGCGGCTCGACGAGATCGGCTACGACGCGCTGGTTCCCGTGCGGACGTCGGTGTTCTGGGACATGAGCGTCGTCCGCGGGGCCTACCCGGCGCGGGCGTGGCGCGACGAGGGGTTCCGCGCCGGGTACGCCGAGGCGTTCGGAAGCCGGTGGCGCGCGCGGCTCGTCGCGTTCGGCAACTGGATCGAGTCGTTCCGGTACGGGTTCGAACCCGCCTGGAACGCCGACCTCTGCCGAGCGGTCCGGCGAGCGGTCGACGTACCGGTTCTCGCGGAGGGGGGCATCAGGACGCGCCGCCGGATCGACCGCCTGCTCGGCGCGGGCGGGGAGGCGGACGCCGCCTGCGACATGGTCGGCATGGCCCGTCCGTTCTACGCCGAGCCGCGGCTCCCCGCGCGCCTGCTCGCCGCGTCGTCGGCGGGGGCGAGCGCCGTCTGCGAGAGCTGCAACAACTGCACGGTCCCGCAGGTGACGGGCGCGCCGGGGGTCTGTCGGACGCCGTCGGTGCTCCGGCGGGCGGGCGAACTCCGAAAGCGGGGCGCGTACGACCGCGACTGAGCGGCGTATCGCGTGAACTTATATCGGGGGACCGACTGGTATCGGATGATGGTGCGCGACCGGCACGCACGCGACGGGGTGGATCTGGAAACCGTCGTCAGTGCGCTCGACGATCCGGCCGCCCGAACGATAATAAAGAGCCTCTCGGAACCAATGACGGCAAGCGAACTCTCGGAGCAATGCGACATCCCTCTGTCGACGACCTACCGGAAACTCGACCTGCTGACGGACGCGTCGCTGCTCGCCGAGCGGACGGAGATCCGAAGCGACGGTCACCACACGACGCGGTACGAACTCGGCTTCCAGTCGGTCGTGGTGGCGCTGACGGACGAGCGGGACCTCGAAGTGACCGTCGAACCGCGCGAGCGTGGCCCGGACGAGCGGCTGGCCGAGCTCTGGTCCGAAGTCAGGAGGGAGACGTAGATGGTCCACGAGTCCGCGACCCTCGTCACCACGGCCATCATCGCCGTGAAGACCGGCATCCTGGTGCTCGGGGGGCTCATCACGTACTTCAGCTGGAAGGCCTACCGACGAACCGGCGCGAGGGCGCTGCGCGCGCTCGCGATCGGATTCGGCATCGTCACTCTCGGCGCGTTCGTCGGCGGCCTCACCCACCAGGTGTTGCACATTCCGCTGGACGCGAGCGTCCTCGTCGACGCCGTGTTGACGCTCCTCGGCTTCGCCGTCATCACCTACTCGCTGTACGCGGACTGATCGACCGAATCGATCGAATCGGCGGGGCTAAGAGGCGCTCGTCCGTATCCGATCCCATGACCGACGCGGACGAACTGGATGAGATCCGACGTCGCAAGCGCGAGGAGCTGGAGGCTCGCCTGCGGGAGCGAACCGAGCACGAGGCGACCCGCGAGCCGATCCCCGTCCGGAGCGCCGATCACCTGACCGAACTACTCGACGATCACGATGTCGTGCTCGCGGACTTCTACGCCGACTGGTGCGGCCCGTGCAAGATGCTCGAACCGATCGTCGCGGAGATCGCGCGGGACACCCCCGCGGCGGTCGCGAAGGTGAACATCGACGCGCGGCGAGACCTGGCCGCGCAGTACGGGGTGCGGAGCGTGCCGACGCTCGTGCTGTTCGCCGACGGCGACCCCGTCGAGCGGATCGTCGGCGTGCGGGAAAAGCACGTACTTGCGGAACTCGTCGAGCGTTACCGGAGCGAGTGACCGGGAGGAGTCGGACTCCCCCCGGTTCGGCTCAACCGAGAACGTAGTCCAGGAGCGGGTGCTTTTCGACGAGCGGCTCGCCGTCGATCTCGTACCGCCCTACGAGCGCGTCGAGGCCGAGGATGCGACCCGCGCCCAGGGCGGCGACCGTGAGGAACACCAGCATGTAGGCGAAATCGCCGTTGATCGGCCCGTGTTCGACGCTCCAGTTTCCGAAGTAGAACAGGAGCATCACGAACGCGCCCCAGAACGCCGCGAGGCGGGTTAGCACGCCGAAGATCACATCAGCCGCAGCGCGAGGGCGAACCACGCGCTCAGGTCGTGCGCCCGTCCGGTGACGGTCACACCTCCGATTCTACTTTCGAGGACGGTAGCGGTCATCGCCTTTCACCTCTACGGGTGAACAGACGGCTCGTCGCCCGAGATATCCCAATTCCGGTCCCCCCTCCGCGAGAGTCGGTCGGGCGTCAGCGGCGGCCCGAGGCGGCGTATCCGATGATGAAGAGCAGTCCGATCGCGACGAAGAGATCCGAGACGAGGCGGAGCGAACTGGGGCCCAGGTACCCGCTCGTGATGGCGGCGAGAGAGAGCGCGGCGACGAAGAGCGAAAACCAGTTCCGGTCGCTCGACCGGTCGGCAGAGTCCGGAAAGTACGAGGCGATACCGTCGAGCTGCGGTCCGGGGGCGACGGTTCCGGCGTCCGGGTCGTACTCGATGACGGAGAGGCTCTCGAGCTTCGGCAGGTGCGTCTGGCGGAGGGACGCGTAGACGCTCTTGTACGTCTGGTTCGGCGGGGGCACGGCGTCGGCCTCCGCGGCCGCGACGGCGGTCGCCAGCTCGGAGACGGCGAGCGTTCCTCGCTCGTCGGCCAGGACGGAGACCGCGCACCGCCGCCTGTCGTTGCCCAACGCGTCGAAAGCGTCTCCCGGCGCCAGGGAGGGCTGTTCGACGTGCGCTGTCTCGCCGATCGCGTCCGTCAGTTGGTGTGCCATCGTTCGTGTCCTACGTAGGTGCCGGTGCGACGCGTACCGGTCGCGGGTCCGAGAGATCGACCCGGCGGCGTTCACCCCCGTTTCGTTTTCAGTAATAGACTGTTGGATAAAATATCTTTTTCTCACGAATTAGAGATGAGATCACAGCCGCGCCCGGACCGACCCGATCTCCGGGAGCGACAGGTCGAGTAGCTCCGCGAGCGCGTCCGCCGCCCCGAGCAGCCACTCCGCCCGCTCGACGCGCGATTCGAGATCGCCCGGGCCGATCCGGTACCGCTCCACGATGCGCTCGATGTCCGCCCCCTCGCACCACTCGTGGAGGATGCGAGCCGTCTTCACCGTCTCGAGCCACCGCTCGAAGTCCTCCGCTTCGCCCATCGCGGTCGTGAACTCTCCGGCGTGCGACCGTGCGAAGCGGTAGATCGCCGCCCGCTCGCGGTTTCCGAGGTACGTGTCCTGCATGTCCGGGGCGCCGCAGACGACTTCGAGCACCGTGAGCTCCGTCGCGCGCTCCATCGCGTCGGCGGCCAGGAGCCCGTCGACGATGTGCGCCCCCGACTCGGGCGTCACGTACTGCTTCGACACCTGCGCGCCCAGCTCCGTCGCCGCGAGGCTGTGTTCGGTCGTGATCATCCCCATGTCGACGAGCTCGTCGACGACGGAGTCGACGATGCCCGAGAGGTCCCCCTCGGGCGTCTGGTGGGCGTAGAACGTCGCGGAGAGCACGTCGAGGACGCCCTCGAACGAGTCGGCGAAGCCGGTGGCGACGATGGAGAGGACGTGCGTCCGCAGCGCCGACTCGTCCGCGAGTTTCGACTCGACCGCCTCCGGGTCGGCGCGCACGTAGCGTTCGACGAGTTCGTCCCTCGTCCGTTCGTCGCCCACGAGCACCGCCTCCCCGTACGGATCGAGGTGCGGGCGTCCGGCGCGGCCGCACATCTGGTGGACCTCGAGGACGGGGAGGAACTCCATCTCCGATCCGGTGTAGCGCTTCTGGTCGCGGATGACGACGCGGCGGGCCGGGACGTTCACGCCCGCGGCGAGCGTCGGCGTCGCGCAGATGACCGCGAGGCCGCGCCCGCGGAACGCCGCCTCGACGGTCGCGCGGTGCTCGCTCCGGAGGCCCGCGTGGTGGAACGCCACGCCGGAGCGGGCGCAGTCGGCCAGTCGCCGCCCGGTCTCCGTCCCGTCCACGCTCTCGATGTCGTCCGCGACCGCCTCGGCGGATCCGAGGTCGTCCCGGGCGAGTCGCTCGGCGAGCGACTCCGCCTCGCGGCGCGAGCGGACGAACGCGAGGCACTGTCCGCCCGCCTCCACCGCGCCGGCGACGAGCGCGGCCGTCGCCTCGGTGTCCGCGTCGGCGCTCGGCGGGATCTCCCTCTCGTCGACGTCGACGGCCAGCGTCGTCCCGTCGTCGAACTCGACCGACCCGTCGGCGTAGACCCCGGTCCGGAGGTCGACCGGGCGCCACCGCGTTCGCACGAGTTCTGCGTCCAGCCAGTCGGCGATGTCCTCCGGGTTGTCGACGGTGGCCGAGAGCGCGACGATCTGGACGCCCGGCGCGCGCCGCTGGAGGTTGGCGAGCGTCACTTCGAGCGTCGGCCCGCGGCCCTCCGCGCCGAGGAGGTGGACCTCGTCGACGACGACGCAGGCGAGGTCCGACACCCACTCGGCACCGTTTCTGATCGCCGAGTCGACCTTCTCGCTCGTGGCGACGACGATGTCGTGGTCGCCCAGCTCCTCGGCGGGCGAGTCGTAATCGCCCGCCGAGATGCCGACGCTCACCCCCGGGAGCGCCGAGAACGTCTCGTACTTCTCGCGGGCGAGCGCGCGGAGCGGAACGATGTACAGCCCGGGTCCGTCGGCGGTGAGCATGGCGAGCTCGGCGACGAACGTCTTCCCGCTGGCGGTCGGGACGGCCGCGACGAGCCGGCCGCCGTCGGCGACGCCGGCCTCGACGGCCGCGACCTGCGGCGGGTACAGCTCCCCGATCCCTTTCGCCTCGTAGTGGGCGACGACCTCGCCGGACAGCGGGAGGTCCCGGACGTGCATTGTCCCGTTCTGTCGTCGTCATCGGTTAAAAAATCTCGCCGCGGGACGAATGTGGGTCGAGCCTGAACGTCGCCGCGAATCTTCCGAACGATCGACCGTCGTACCCGCCCCGACGGCAGGTATATTCCCGCGAGGCGCCTACGCGGCGCGTCGCAATGGCCATCGCCGAACTCCGGGGGGTGACGAAGCGCTACGAAACCGGAAGCGAGGTGCTCGAAGCCCTACGGGGCGTGGACTTCGCCGTCGAGCCCGGTGAGTTCGTCGCCGTCATGGGGCCGAGCGGGAGCGGCAAGTCGACGATGCTGCACGTCCTCGGCCTGCTCGACGCCCCGAGCGAGGGGGCCGTCCTCCTCGACGGGCGGGACGTGACCGGGCTCACCGACGCGGAGCAGACCCGCGAGCGGAAGCGCTCCATCGGCTTCGTCTTCCAGGACTTCTCCCTCATCCCGACGCTCACCGCCGTCGAGAACGTCGAGGTGCCGACGCTGTTCGGCGACGACCCCGGCGCGGGCGAGCGCGCCTGCGCCCTCCTCCGCAGGGTCGGGCTCGGGGACCGCCTCGACCACCGCCCGGATCAGCTCTCCGGCGGGCAGAAACAGCGGGTCGCCGTCGCGCGCGCGCTGATCAACGCCCCCCGGCTCCTCCTCGCGGACGAGCCGACGGGGAACCTCGACCGGGAGACGGGGCGGCGGGTGCTGGAGGAGTTTTCCCGAATCAGGGCCGAGGACGACGTCGCGGTCGTCGCGGTGACGCACGACCCCCGGGTGAGCGAGTTCGCCGACCGGACAGTCGACATCGTCGACGGGGAGATCCGGGAGTGACGGTCGGCGTGGTCGAACGAGCGGGCCACCACGCGGCCGCGCCCCGGTGGGTCGCGCGTGCGGATCAGTCAGTCTCGCCCCGCGGGTCGTTCCGGCGGCGGACGATCAGGAGGGCGGCGACCCCCGCGACCGCGACGACCCCCGCCGCGATCAGCAGCGGGCGGGCCGCGGCGTAGTCCGCACCCCGCCGGAGCGCGTCGACCGCCAACGAGACGGCGACGTCGTACGCGGGCTGTCGTTTGCCGTAGTAGACGGCGGCGGCGACGGTCGCGTTGAACAGCGCGCTCCCGACGAACGAGTACGCAGCGAACTTTCGGGGGGACATCCCCGCGAACCCCGCGGGGATGGAGATGACGGAGCGGAGCACGGGCAGCAGCCGACCCCAGAGGACCGAGCTTTCGCCCCACCGCCGGAACCACCGACGCCCCCTGTCGAGGTCCCGCGCCGACACCTGGAGCACCCCCCCGTAGTCGTCGATCGCCCGGTATCCGCCCCGGCCGACGACGTAGTACGCGAACAGGCTGCCGGCGGTCGCGCCGAGCGACGCGGCGAGCACGAACGCGGCGAACGAGGCGGGGCCGTCGACGAGCACCGCGGCGGCGAAGGGGACGACGACCTCGCTCGGCAGAAACGGAAACAGCATCGACGTTTCGAGGAAGGAGAAGACGAAGATCGCGAGGTACCCGAACCGGCGGACGTACTCGAGCGCCAGTTCGGTGAGGTCTGAGCTGCCGTCCACGCCGGGACGTACGTCGCCCAGCGGGATAACTGCTGGATCGAAGCGCCGCCGGCCCCGACTCTAGCCTCGCATTCGGCCCCGGTACGCGTCAAGGAGAACGATTGCGACGCCGATCAGCGCGCACCCGACGCCGAGGCCGGCGACGTGCCGACGCTGCTCGGCGTCGGGCGTCACCGTCCTCGTACAGTCTCCCGAAGAGGACGCGATGGGCGCGGCCCGCGGGTCCTTCGCGTCTCCGTCCTCGCAGGTGACCGTCGTGACGGTCGGCTCCGTCGCGGCGGCGGAGAGCGCGAGCAGCGCGCCCGCGAGCAGGAACGCCGCGGCGACCGTGTATCGGAGCGTCACCGTTCGGACCTCTGGTCGATCCGCTTCGGCCGGCGTTTCAGCGGGCGAACCGCCGACTCCAGGCGACGACCGAGCCACGTCGCGGTCACGGCGAAGAGGTAGTACGCGGCGAGGAGTCCGATCTCCCACAGCACCCCGCCGTCGATCGGGACGAGCCCGCCGACCGCGTAGGCGACGTTCTCCAGGCCCCACGCGCTGTCGTAGACCAGCGACGCCACCAGGTACGGCGGCAGGAACAGGAGCCGGTACGCGAACGAGGCGTAGATGTCGACGACCTCCGGGAGCCGCCAGGCGAGCGCGAGGTACCCGAACGCGACGAGCGTCGACCGCGACGTCCAGGCCGACGCGGACCCGCCGCGACTCACCGCTCTCGCACCTCCGAGAGGTACGCCGACAGCGTTCGCAGGTCGGCCGGCTCTCGGCCGAACGCCTCCGCGCCGTTGTCCGCGACGGTGTTGTCGAAGCGGAGCGAGCGGTACTGGTCGGGTCCCATCGGGAAGCCGGGGAGGGAACCGCCCACTGTCAGCCCGACGCGGGCGAGGGCCATCGGAACCGGGAGCACGACGAGGGGTTTCCCCTCCGCCCGATAGATCTGGCGGGCGACGTCGGCGAGAGTCAGCACCTCCGGGCCGCCGATCTCGTACGTCCGACCGACGTGCCGGTCGTCCTCCGCCGCGTCCGCCAGGATCGGCGCGAGGTCGCCGATCCAGATCGGTTGAAAGCGGGTCTTCCCGCCGCCGGGCAACGCCGTCAAGTACGGCGTGGTGAGCGTCCGCGCGAACGAGAGGAACTCGCCGCCGTCGCCGAAGACCACCGACGGCCTGACGACCACCCAGTCGAGGTCGGAGTCGCGCACCACCCGCTCGGCCTCGCCCTTGGCCCGAATGTACGCCGTCGGGCCGTCGGGGTCGGCCCCGAGCGCGCTCAGTTGAACGAGTTTCCGAACGCCGTGCGCCTCGGCCGCGCGCGCGACGTTCTCGGTGCCGCCGACGTGGACGCGGCGGTGCGTCGCCTCACCGCCGGGGGGAGTGAAAAGCGGCGAGAGCGCGACGAGGTTGACGACGGCGTCCCGGCCGTCGAACGCGCCCGCGATCGAGTCGTAGTCGGTGACGTCGCCCGCGACCCGCTCGACGTCAGCGGGCAGGTCGGCGTCGGCCGGATCGCGCGAGAGGACGGCCGCGTCGTGGCCGCGGGCGACCAGCGCCTCGGTCAACGCCGTTCCGACGAAACCGGTCCCGCCGACGATCAGCACGTTCATGGACGGAGAAACGTCGGCGGGGCGCTTTACGCCACCCCGTGGCGGCCGCGACAGGCCGTGACGCGGGCGACGGGAACTGTCCGGGGGTGTCGGAAAGCGTCCGGGGGTGTCGGAAAGCGTCCGGGGGCGTCGGAAGGCGTTCGGGAGCGTCGGCGAGGGAGTTCAGAAGCGTCGGCGGGGGAGCCGAGAGCGCCGAAAGGCGGCGGCCGATTAGTCGCGGCTGCGCCCGAACGGCAGCGGGATCGGCGGGTCGACCCGCGCGGCGCCGGACCGGTACCGCTCGAACAGCGTTTCCGCCCACGACAGCACCTCGTCGGCCGTCGCGTCGAGACACGCCCGGAGCTGACCGTCGCGGTCGTAGGCGCCGACGAGCGCCCGTCGGTCCCCGAGCGTGAGCCCGAAGTCGACGCCGTCGGGATACCGGTACAGGTCGAGCACGCCCGCGCTCACCACCGCGTCGAACTCCGCCGGGTTGAGAGAGCGGGCGCGCTCGATTGTGGTCGCTGACATCACGAGTTCGGTGTGCACCCCTCGCAGCGCCAGGTCGGCGTGGGCGTCGTGAAACAGCCGGCTCAACACCGGGGAGATCATCCGGATCGTCCGCGTCTCGAACGACCGCAGCGCCGTGACGTAGTGGTGGACCGGCGCCTGCGGGTTGTCGGGCTCCGCGACGACGAGCGTCGCGTCGCGGAGCCACTGCGGGTCGGGCGCGTGGTCACGGTCGGGCAGGTGTCGGTAGAGCGGGTCGAACTCGGCGAGGAGGTCGAGCGCCTCGACGTACGACGCGTGCTCCTCCGCGACGAGCCGGCCGGTCGTCGTGAGGGAGTACCCGCCGTCGCCGCGCTCGGCCCAGCCGCGCTCGCCGAGTTCCGAGAGGTTTCGCTGGACGGTCCGCCGGGAGACGGACAGGTCCTCGGCGAGGTCCCGCGGCGACCCCGGCCGCTCGCGGAGGCGGGCGAGCAGGCGGAACCGGTCGGGCGAGTCGGCGAGAAAACGCACGTCGTCGCGGGTCGGCATGCGACGCCGTACTCGGTCCGTGGACGTAAAGCTACGCGGACGGTGCGGCGAGGGCTACAGGTAGCCGTGCTCGGCGAGGCGGTCGACGGCCTCCTCCAGGCGCTCCTTGCTCGCCGCGTAGGAGACGCGGGCGTAGCCGGGCGCGCCGAAGGCGCTGCCGGGGACGGTCGCGACCTTCGCGTCCTGGAGCGCGCCCTCGCACCACGCCTGGTCGTCGCCCCGCGATCCGCCGTCGCTCGCGCCGCCCTCGCCGACGGGGAGCATCATGTAGAACGCGCCGTCGGGGACCGCCACGTCGACGCCGCGCTCGCCGAGCCGGTCGACCAGCATGTCGCGGCGCTCGCGGAAGGCCTCGACCATCTGGTCGACCGCGGTGTCGGTGTTCCGGAGGGCCTCGACGCCCGCGTGCTGGACGAAGTTGACCGCACAGGAGACCGAGTGCGAGTGGAGCTTGCCCGCCTGCGAGACGAGCTCCTCCGGGGCGCAGAGGTAGCCGAGCCGCCAGCCGGTCATCGAGTACGCCTTCGAGAACCCGTTTATCGTCACGGTCCTGTCGCCCATGCCGTCGAGCGACGCGAGGCTGGTCTGCTCGGTCCCGTAGGTGATCTCGTCGTAGATCTCGTCCGAGATGACCGTGAAGTCGTGCTCGACCGCGAGGTCGCGGACGCCCTCCATCGCCGCCTCCGAGTAGACCGCGCCGGTCGGGTTACTCGGGGAGTTGACGATCAGCAGCTCGGTCTCGTCCGAAACCGCCTCGGCGAGGTCGTCGAGGGCGGGCTCCAGCTGGAAGTCGCGCGGCGCGAGGTCGACCCGGTTCAGGCTGCCGCCCGCGAGCTTCGCCATCGCCTCGTAGGAGACCCACGCCGGGTCGAGGAGGACGACCTCGTCGCCCTCGTCGATGAGGGTCTGCACCGTCTCGTAGAGCGCCTGCTTCGCGCCCGGCGTGACGATGACGTTCTCGGGCCCGCAGTCGATGCCGTCGGCCGCCAGCTTCTCGACGATGGCCTCCCTGAGTTCGGGGACGCCGTTCGACGGCGCGTAGCCGGTGTCGCCCGCGTCCATCGACGCCTTCGCCGCGTCGATCACGTTCTCGGGCGTCGGGAAGTCCGGTTCGCCGACCGAGAGGTCGACGACGTCCTCGCCTTCGGCCTCCAGTTCGCTCGCCAGGTTGCTGATCGCCAGCGTCGCGCTCGGCTCGACCCGGCCGACGCGCGCCGCGAAGTCAAACGCAAACTCGTCGCTCATGCCAGTACCTCCACCATCTCGATCGCGGCGTTTACCGCTTCCGCTCCTTTGCCGACGCGCTCTCGGGCCTCCGCGCCGCTCATCCCCGGCCCGCTCACGCCGAACGTGACGGGCTTGTCGCGCTCCAGGCTGACCCGCGTGAGCGCCCGCGCCGCCGCGTCGGCGATGACGCGGTCGTGGTCGGTGTCGCCGGTGACGATCGCGCCGACGACGGCGACGGCCTCGACGTCGCGCCGGCGCGCGAGGCGGTCCGCCGCGAGGGGCGCGTCGTACGACCCGGGGACGCGGATCGCCTCGACGATCTCCGCCCCCCGGTCGGCGGCCGCCTCCCGGGCAGCCTCCTCCATCTCCTCCGTGACGGACGCGTTGAAGCGCGACACCACGAGTCCCAGTGAAACCATGTGCGACGGGTTCGGTCGGGCGGTAAAAGAGTTACCCGTTCGCGGACGGCGTTCGGATTACGGCGATCGCGGATGTCCCGCCCCAGCGGCACTCCTGAGAAGTGCTTCGGCGACCTGTTCTCGTGGTGTTAGGGAAGCTTCGCTCTCGTGAGCCGCCGGGTCCCGGAGCGTGCGTCCCCTTCCGGTCACACCTCTGCCAGCTGACGCCGATCGGTCTCGGCGGGACCCAAGGCGATCGGATTCGGACGCCCGGACGAAGAATCTATACGTGTCGGGCGGTCTGGGAGAGACAAGCGAATGACCGATATTCACCCGAACCAGCGCGTCGCGGTGCTCGCCGACGCGCAGAACCTCTATCACACGGCACAGAGCGTCTACTCGCGGAACATCGACTACTCGTCCCTCCTCGAAAAGAGCGTCCAGAACCGCGAACTCACCCGCGCCATCGCCTACGTCATCCGCGCGGACGCGCCCGACGAGGAGCGCTTCTTCGAGGCGCTCGTCGACATCGGCTTCGAGACGAAGATAAAGGACATAAAGACGTTCAACGACGGCTCGAAGAAGGCCGACTGGGACGTCGGGATGAGCCTCGACGCGGTCACCCTCGCGAACCACGTGGACACGATCGTCCTCTGTACG
This sequence comes from Halegenticoccus soli, assembly GCF_002844195.1. GTDB lineage: Archaea > Halobacteriota > Halobacteria > Halobacteriales > Haloferacaceae > Halegenticoccus > Halegenticoccus soli. The sequence goes on along the minus strand of NZ_PEND01000004.1, from coordinate 227,806 downwards.
GGCGACGGGGACTTCTCCCGGCTGTGCTCGCACCTCCGCCACGAGGGCGTCAGGGTCGAGGTCGTCGCGTTCAGGAGCTCGACCGCCGAGGAGCTCATCGAGGCGGCCGACTCGTTCGTCGACATGTCCGAACGGGAGGACACGTTCCTCCTCTAGGACGGAGGGCGGCTCGACCCCGGGAAAGCGGCACCACCGCGGGAGGGCCGTTCTACCGCGGATCGACGCCGCTCCGATCGGCGTCGGCGTCCGCCGCCGGTTCCGTCGGCGTCGCCGCCCTCGCCGTTCGGTGCTCAGCGAAAAAGGCGACCGCGTAGGCGTTCCGGAACGCGAACAGCACCGTCGTCAGCGCCAGCGAGAGCGCCGCGACGCCGGCGATCTCCGGCGGCGAGAAGGGCGTCGCTACGGACGTCGGATCCGGAACCGGTGCCGCGCCCGGCGCGCCGGTGGTCGCGTCCATCCCCGGACCGGACGCTCCCAGCGACCGGAACAGGACGTACCCGCCGAGCGGCGCGCCGAGCAGGAGCGAGACGGCCAGGGAGACGACGGAGTAGCCGAGCGCGCTCAGGAGGTTGTTCCGGACGACCGCGTAGCTCCGCTTGAAGCTCTCGACCGCGCCCGCCTCCTCGACGACGATGGCGACCGGGAAAAACTGGATGAAGAACGTCACGAGGAGGAACGGGATCACGACGAGCGCGACGACGGCCAGGAGCGGCAGCAGGGCCGCCGGGCCGGCGTTACCGGCGGCGAAGCCCCCTCCGACGCCCGCGCCGATGACGGCGAAGAGGACGCCGAAGAAGGCCAGGATGAAGAAGACCACGAAGATAGCCGTCTCCGCGAGCTTCCCCAGGAGCATCGTGAGGTACCGCGACTTCCCGACGCCGACGAGCGTTCCGAGGCGGGTGTCGCCGTCCTCGATCGCCTCAGCGGCCATGCCGACGATCCCCGCCAGGAGGAAGGGCGTGACGAAGAACGTCAGGACCTGGATCAGCTGCGGAAGGAGGGGGACGCCGACCAGCGAGAGGGCGTTCTGCGGGAGCACGACCAGCCCGTAGACGAGCGCGGCGAGAAACAGGACGGGGCTTCCGAGGAGCGCTCCGACGGCGGTTCGCAGGGACCCGATCGCGGACATATCGACACGTCGAACGCCTCACTGATAAGCGGTTTCGAAACGGTACGCGACGCGCGCCGAGTTGTTCCGGCCGGCGCTGTGGGAGCTCCTCACGGAGGCGGCCTCGCGCGCCGGCCGCCATCGAAGCGCTTTCCCGCACCGCCGGCGATGCCGCGGTATGAGCGACGCGGAAGCCCTCGGCGACCTCCGGACGGTCGCTGACTACCAGTTCGGCGCCGGCGCCGGGGCGGCGCTGTTCCCGCCGACGGAGTCCGATTCCCTGACGGTGACGCGATCGACGAGCGGCCGACCGCGGCAGGTCCGCGCGGGCGACGACCGGCTCGTCACGTACGCCGTCGACGGGCGGTTCACCCTCGGGCTGGCGGGCGGGCGCCGGCTCGTCGACGCCCTCGCGGCGCCCGCGAACCGGGTCGTCGTCGGCGACGAGAGCGAGCCGTTCGTCCGCGACGGGAAGAACGTCTTCGCGAAGTTCGTCGGCGGCGTCGACCCCGAGATCCGCCCGGGCGACGAGGTGGCCGTCGTCCACGAGCGCGGCGACCTCCTCGGCGTCGGCCGGGCCGAACTCTCCGCCGACGCCATGTGCGACTTTCAGGCGGGGATGGCCGTGATGGTCCGCGAGGGCGCGGGCGGGGACTAGCGGTGCGGCGCGGGAACGGGGACGTGAACTAGAGGTACGGCGCGAGGCCGAGCGCCCGCGCGATCGGCACGCCGGCGAGCGCGGAGCCGAGGAGGTAGCCGGCGATGGCGCCGCCGTTCAAAAGCGGGAGGCCGGCGTGGGCGCGCCCCTCCATCACCATCCGGAGGAGGACCGCGAGGCCGACGAACGTGCCGACCATCGACAGCAGCGCCGGGAGGTTAAGCGCCGCGAGCGCCGGGACGCCGAGCGGCTCGGCCGGCGAGAAGAAGGCCGCGCTCGCCACCATCACGGCGGGCATCACGGCGTCCCCGAGGCCGATGAAGAACGCGTCGCGCTCGACCGGAGGCGCCTCGGCCCCCTCCGTGCGGTCGCCCCGTCCGGGTTCGCTCTCCCCCCCGTTTCCGTCTTCCCCGTCCTTCCCGTTCCCCCCGTCGAGGCCTCCGACCGCGGAGAAGTCGTCGTCGAGGAGCGAGTACGAGAGCGAAAGCGGGATGACGAGCACGACCGGGACCCGGAGGTCCATCACGCCGGAGGCGAGGCTGAGCATGTGTTTCGTCCCGTAGACGCTGATCGCGTCGTACGCGGCGAGCACCGCGAGCAGGAGCACCGCGGGGAGGAGCCCGAAGCTGATGCCGAAAAGCCCCGCCGCTCCCGCCCCCATGAGCACCCCGGCGGTGTCGATGACGTACCACTCGGGGTACGCGAGGAGCGCGAGCGCGACGCCTGCGGCCAGCGCCAGCGCGAGGAAGGGGTCGGGGACGATCGCGCCGAAGACGTACCACGAGAGCAGACCGCTCGTGAAGACGATGAACCCGCGGATCGCGCGGTCGAGTTCGTATTTGAACGCCGCGAGCATGACCGCCGTCGCGACGAGTATCGCGCCGACGTAGAGGAGGCTGTTCGTCGGGTCCGACGGGTCCTCGACCGTCTGGTACCCCTGGTCGAAGAACGTCGGCACGAGCGCGAGCGCGCCCAGCTGCACGAGAAGGAAGATCAACGCGGCGAACGCGCCGCCGCGGTACGCGCGAGCGTCCATACCGGCCGTACCGGCGGGGGCGGCTTTGCACTTGTGTTGTGCGGCGCTCGGCGCGGCGAGACGGGGTGCGAGCGAAACGAGACCCGAGCGAAACGGGGATCGGGTGGGACGGGAACCGAGCGAAACTGACCGATCGCGCTACCGCGCGTACAGCTTCGAACCGAGGAGGTCGATCGGTCGGACGCCGTCGTCGGGGGAGACGGCGAGGTACGGGCGCTCGACCGGGCCGAACACGTCGACCACGCGGCCGACGCGGGAGAGCGACTCGTCGACGACGGGCGTCCCGATGTCGGGGTGCGAACCGTCGGCGGCGCGGACGACGGCCAGCCCCTGGGCGGTCTTCGAGACCGTTCCGACGCGGCGCATCAGTCGCGGAGGATCCGGACGTAGGCGGCCACGGCCTGCACGAGGTCGTTCTTGCTCGCGTCGTCCGCCCCCCGCACGAGGACGCGCCCGCGCGCCCCCCACTCCCGGGAGTAGGCCTTGTCCCGCTCGACGACCGCGTCGTAGCCGACCTGCTGGACCGCCCGCGCGATCTCGTCGACCGTCGGGTCCTCGACGGCGTCCTTCATGGGCACCCGTCGCCCCTCCGACCGGGTCTTCGCCGCGTCGATGTACGCGGGGTAGATCACGTTCTCGACCATGTCCGAAACGGCGCGGGCCGCCCGTAATACGGTTGTGATCCTCCGGCGGCGGAGCGGCGGAAAACGGAAACCGCTCGACTCGCTTCGATCCGGTCGTCGTTACCGACGGCGGCGGGCGAGGAGCGCGCTGGCGAGGAGCGCGGCGACCGCGGCGGGAACGCCGAACCCGGGGAGCTGTGCGCCTGTCTCGCCCTCGGCGTCGGCGTCAGCGTCGGCGTTCGCGTCGCCGGAGGCGTCCGTGGCCGACTGTCCGCCGTCGCTCCCGGTTCCGCCGTCCGCCGAGGCGTTCGCCTCGGCTCGGATCTCTGACTTGGCGACGAAGTCGGCGCTCTCGGCCGCTTCGGGGTGCAGCCCGGCGGTCAGGTTCCGCGTGGCGTAGACGACGCTCCGGGGGGCCGGCTGGTTAATCCAGTTCCTGTCGACCGTCACGGTCCGGTTGTTCTCGCCCGCGGGCGTGCTGGCGTACGGTTCCGACCGGACGACCGACGGGCCGGGGTAGTCGGAGACGACGATCACCTCGGGTTCGAGTTCGATCACCTTCTCGTCGTTCAACTGCGGGTAGCCCGTGAGGCCGGCCTCGGCGACGACGTTGGTGCCGCCGGACGCCGAGATCACGCTGTCGATGAACGTCTCGCCGCCGGCGACGTAGCCGCCGCCGAGCGGGTAGATCACGCGCGGACGCTCGGCGTCGGCGGTCGCGTTCGCCGCGGCGTCGACGTTCGCCACCATCCAGGCGTTCGCCTCCGCGGCCCCCTCACAGTTGCCCGTGAGCTTCCCGGTGACGGTCGTGTCGCGCTTCACGTCCTCGACGGAGGTCGTGTCGCTGTACACGTAGACCGTCAGGCCGGCCTCCCGGAGCGCCTCGACGGTTTCCTGGGGGGTGCCGCTCGGCGCGAGCACGAGGTCGGGGTCGGTGCCGACGATCTTCTCGACGCTGACGCCCATCCCCTCGGCGGAGACGTTCGTCCGCGACTCGACGCCGTCGAGGTAGGTGCTGTACTCGGGGAGGCCGACGCCGACGACCTGCTCCTTTCCGCCGATCTCCCACATGATCTGGGTCGCGCTCGGCATGAGCGTCGTCACCCGCTGGGGCTTTTCGTCCAGCGTCACCTCGGTCCCCGTCGCGTCGGTGACGCTGACGGGGAACGAACACTGCGCCCCGCTCTGCTGTGTCGCGCCCGCCGCGAGGGGGGTCGCGGCGACCGCGGACAGCGCGACCAGGAGCACCGTCAGTACGGTGAACTTCGTTCGCATCGCTTGAGGAGAGCGCACTAACCCAATAAGTATTTACCTAATGCAAGTCGGGTTTCTCACCATGCGAACGGCCGCCCGGACGGCGACGTGGTCGGTCGGCTTGACGGGCGCGCTGGCGCTCGTCGTCCTCGTGAGCGCCGGCGTCGGCCCGGTCAGCATCGCGCCCGACACGGTCGCGAAGGTGCTCCTGAACGGCGTCGCGGTCCCCGCGTCCGTCGGCGTCGCGCCCCGGGGCGTCCCCCTGGCCGGCGGGCTCCGGGTACCCGTCCCGACCGTGGGCTTCGTTCACCCGTTCTCCTTCGCGGTCGAGGACACCCACGCGACGATCGTCGCGCGAATCCGGCTGCCGCGCATCGCCCTCGGGGCGATCGTCGGCTTTTCGCTCGCCGCCGCGGGCGTCGTGATGCAGGGCTTCTTCAGGAACCCGATGGCGGACCCCTCGATCATCGGCGTCTCCTCCGGCGCGGCCGTCGGGGCCGTCGCGGCCATCGTCGCGCCCGTCGCGATCCCGTTCGGGCTCGGGCTCCACGGGGCGGCGTTCGTCGGCGCGCTCGTCGCCGCCTTCGGCGTGTACCTAATCGCCACCGAGAACGGGCGGACGCCCGTGGCGACGCTGCTTCTCGCGGGGGTCGCGGTGCAGACGTTCCTCGGCGCGGTCATCTCGTTCATGCTCCTGCGCAGCGGCGAGAGCATCCGGACGGTGGTCCACTGGCTGATGGGCCACCTGAGCGCGGCGTCGTGGGACGAGGTGACGACGGCGGGCATTCTCGTCCCGCCGCTCTTTTTCGTGCTGCTGTTTTACGCCCGCGACCTGAACGTCCTCCTGCTCGGCGAGGAGGACGCCCACAGCCTCGGCATCGAGGTCGAGCGGACCAAGCGGATCCTGCTCGCGACCGCGAGCGTCATCACCGCGGCCGCGGTCGCCGTCTCGGGCGTCATCGGCTTCGTCGGCCTCGTCGTCCCCCACATCATGCGCCTGCTCGTCGGCCCGGACCACCGGGTACTCCTGCCGACGAGCGCGCTCGCCGGCGCGTCGTTCCTCGTGGCGACGGACACGATCGCTCGGTCGGGGGCCGCGGAGGTCCCCGTCGGCATCGTCACGGCCGCGCTCGGCGCGCCCTTCTTCCTGTACCTGCTCCGCCGGCGGGAGGTGCACGCCCTGTGACCGGACGGCGAGGCGCGTTCCGGCGGCGGATCGGGGCGGGACGCCGTCCCGCCGTCGGGTCGGCCGAGGGGCGGACGGGGAGCGCGGAGGGCGCGGGGGACGACCCGACGCTCGTCGTCGACGGCGTGACCGTCGACCTCGGCGGCGTCGAGGCGCTCCGCGACGTGAACGCGAGCGTCGACCGCGGCTGGTTCGTCGGGCTCATCGGCCCGAACGGGGCGGGCAAGACCACGCTGCTCAGGACGATCACCGGCGCGCTGACGCCCGACCGCGGGACCGTGACGGTCGCGGGCGAGCGGATATACGCGCTCCCGTCGAAGGAGGCGAGTCGGCTGGTGGCGACGGTGCCGCAGGACACGAACCTCTCGTTCGCGTTCGACGTGCGCGAGACGGTCGCCATGGGGCGGACGCCGTACCTCTCGCGGTTCGGTCGGTGGACCGAGGGGGACGAGACCGCCGTCGAGGCGGCGATGGCGCGGACGGAGGTGGCCGAACTCGCCGACCGCGCCATCACCGAGATCAGCGGCGGGGAGCGACAGCGGGTGCTCCTCGCGCGGGCGCTCGCGCAGGACGCGCCGGTGCTCCTGCTCGACGAGCCGACGGCCAGCCTCGACATCAACCACCAGATCCGGACGTTCGAGCTGGTCCGGGAGCTCGTCGCCGACGGGAAGACGGTGCTCGCGGCGATCCACGACCTGAACCTGGCGGCGCACTACTGCGACGAGCTCCTCCTCCTGAGCGACGGGGCGGCGCTCGCATCCGGACCGCCGGAGGACGTGCTCACCGAGACGGCGCTGAAGCGCGCATTCGACGCGAACGCCGTCGTCTCGCGCCACCCGGTGACGGGGGCCGTGTACGTCACCGCGCTCCCCGAGCGGACCGGCGGGGCCGAGGGGCGCGTCCACGTGATCGGCGGCGGCGGGAGCGCCGCGCGGTACCTGTATCTGCTCTCCGCGGCCGGGTACGACGTGTCCGTCGGCGCGCTCAACGAGGGCGACTCCGACACCGAGACGGCCCGCCAACTGGGGATCGACGCGGTCACCGTACCCCCGTTCGCCCCGGTCGATCCGACGGCCCGAGCGGCGGTTCGCGAGCGCGTCGACGCGGCGGACGTGACGCTCGTCGCCGACGTCGAAGTCGGGGACGGAAACCTCGCGAACCTCGAGGCGGCCGCCGCGAGCGACGCGCTCGTGCTCGTCGAGGAGCGGCCGTTCGCGGAGCGGAACTACGCCGGAACCGCCGGGGAGACGGCGTACGCGCGCCTGCGGGACCGCGCGACGGTCGTCCGGACGAACGGCGTGGTGGGCGCCGTGGCCGACGCGGTGGCGGCCGACCGCCGGTCGGGCGTCGACGGCCCCGACGGCCGCTCGCTGGGGAAGTGACGCTCCCGCCGAACGCCGCTTCGAAAGCGCGCGTTTCGCCGACGTCGCGGCGGCCGCCCCGGTCGGAGCGGGCGGCCTCTGGAGACGTTACCCCCGGCGACGCCCGCGGTTAATCGGCGGTTCGACTGATAAATCAGCTCATAAATATAGATGGCCGAACTGACACGACGGCATGAGTCTGGCGATACAGGACGCGCCGGCGGGGGAGGACCCGAGGGTGGCGTGCTCGCGCGACGCGGTGTTTTCGACGCTGGCCAACGAGCGACGTCGCTACGTGCTCCAGATCTTGCACGAACGGGAGGCCCCGCTCACCATCCGCGAACTCACCGAGCAGATCGCGGCCTGGGAGAACGGCGTCGCCCCCGAGGAGGTGACGTACAGGCAGCGAAAGCGCGTCTACACGTCGCTCCACCAGACGCACCTCCCGAAGCTGTCCGAGGCGGGCGCGATCACGAGCGAGCGGTCGTGGGACGGAATCAGGCCGACCGACCGCACCCCCGACTTCGAGGCGCACCTCGAAGTCGTCGACGGAACCGACCCCCCGTGGTGCGACTACTACCTCGGACTCGCCGGCGTCTCCGTCGCGCTCGTCACCGCCGTCTGGGCGGACGTCCACCCGTTCACGCTGCTTCCCGACCTCGCGTACGCCGCTCTCCTGGCCGCCGTCCTGGCCGCGTCCGCGGCGGTCCACCGCCGCTACGCGCGTCGAGCGCGGCCCGGCGGGCGCTGAGGCGAAACGTCAGGCTTACTCCCGGGAGGGGCGTGGGTCGGGTATGGAAGTGCCCTGCGTGCACGTCCGCCGGGAGGAGGGCGAGTCGGCCCGTCGGGCGCTCGCCGAGGACGACCTCGTCGACCGCGAGTTCGAAATCGTCGTCTCGGAGGGCGAACTCTACATCCCGGTCGTCGATCCGGCGGCCGTCCCCGACGGGTTCGAGGTCGTCCGGCGCGAGGTGCCGGCCCGCGAACCGCAGCGGATGCCGGCGGACCTCCTCGGCTTCGAGCCGACGTACGAGCGGCTCGGCGACGTCGTGATCCTCGACGAGGACGACCCCGAGCGGGCGCGGGAGATCGCCGACGCGATCGCGGCGTCCGACCTGCGCGCGGAGACGGTCGTCAACCGCGCGTCGAAGGTCAAGGGCGAACTGCGGGTGCGCGAGTGGGACGTGCTGGCGGGGAACGGAACCGAGACGGTCCACCGCGAGTACGGCTTCGAGTACCTGCTCGACATCGCGACGGTCTACTTCTCGCCCCGTCTGGCGACCGAACGGCACCGCGTGGCCGAGCAGGTCGAAGCCGGGGAGCGGGCCTTCGACATGTTCGCGGGGGTCGGACCGTTCGTCGTCCCGTTCGCCGCCCGCGGGGCGGAGGTCGTCGGGGTGGACCTGAACGCGGCCGCCGTCGAGTACCTGCGGGAGAACGCGCGCCGGAACGGCGTCGAAGAGCGGGTGACGGCGATCCGCGGCGACGCCCGCGAGGTCGCGTCCGACTACGCCGACTGGGCCGACCGCATCGTGATGAACCTCCCGCACAGCGCCGACGAGTTCCTCGACGCGGCGGTCGAGGCCGCCGGCGACGACTGCGTCGTCCACTACTACGACATCCAGCACGAGGACGACCCGTTCGGTCCGGGTGAGGCGGCGATCGGAGCCGCGGCGGAGCCGACCTACGAGGTCGACGTGCTCACGCGACGCGTCGTCCGCTCGTACGCCCCCCACGAGCTGAACGTCTGTCTGGACGTCCGGCTCTCCCGCCGGTGAGCGGCGCGGACGCGCCCGCCGCCTCCGCGAGCGTCCACCTTCGCTCGCTCGGCGCGGACGCACGCCGAGCGGGCGGGCCGTCGGCCGAATTCGGAACCCTTATTGAGGTTATCGCGGTAGGTGATAGTGCGTCGGAGACGCCGACCGACCCCGGCGCCGGTGTAGCTCAGCTGGCAGAGCGAATCCTTCGTAAGGATTAGGTCGAGGGTTCAAATCCCTCCACCGGCTCTTTCCTCCCACCGTATTCCAACGACCATCGCCGCAGCTGTGTTCCGTTCTCAGAGCGCTTCGTCGGGGGACGCCCCGATTTTACCACGTCGTCTCACGCAGATCATTGACGTGGCGGACCGGACACGAACGTTCGAGTCTCATCGGCACGCAGCACCGGGTTAGTGGCCAGGATAACACATCACAAAGAAACGCCAGCAGAGGCACCTTGAGGTACGAAGTAATTCGGGTACGAACGGGACTCGGGCACGCGATCCCACCCCTGCTGGCGACCGAGTTTAGAAGAGAGCCGACATGACACTGTTGCCGGCACACTCAGGGAGCTTATAGTTTCGAGAGAGACGGATGATTGTTCGACTCTGGCGAACGGCGCGGGGAGGAAATCGGTGGCCGACTCCGTCGCGGCGGGGTTCGAACACTCCGGTCCGCATGTAAATTAATTACGGAGGGGCGAGAGGAACAGCCGAGGACCACAGAGATGCCACGAGAAGACGGCAAGCGAAACTTCGCGCTCCGAGAGGAGGACGGCACCGAAGAGAGCGTCTTCAGCGGTAACTCCCCGAGGCAGGCCGCGCTGAAAGCCGCCCGTCGGCTCCACCCCGCGCCGAGCCGTGAGGAGGTCGACGACCACGCCGTGCTCCGGCTGCGCGAGAAGGGGACGGACAAGGTCCACGTCTACCACGGCTGGGCCTGGAAGGAGGAGTCGCCCGACGACACGCCCGACTGGATGCCCGACGTCGTCACCAGGGCGAACGTCTCCAAGCAGGGGATCGAACACCTCTGACGCCTCCGGTCGGACTCGTAGGCCACCGCCGCCGAGGTCGCCTCCCGAGCGTCGACGGCGAACGGGCCGCTTATGCCCGCGGGTCGCAGAGTGCTCGACATGCTCACGTTCGTCGGCCTCGGGCTCTACGACGAGCGGTCGATCACCGTCGAGGGCCGCGACGCTCTCCGCGGCGCGGACCGCGTTTTCGCCGAGTTCTACACGAGCAAACTCCTCGGGGCCACCGTCGCCGACCTCGAAGCGCACCACGGCGTCGAGATCGAGGTCCGCGACCGCGCGGGCGTCGAACAGCGCCCCGACCCGATCCTCGACGCCGCGGAGACCGAGGACGTGGTCTTTCTCACCGCCGGGGACACGATGATCTCGACGACGCACGCGGACCTCCGGCTCCGGGCGATCGAGCGCGGCGTCGACGCGCGCGTGATCCACGGCGTCACGGCCGAGTCCGCCGCGAGCGGGCTGACCGGCCTGCAGAACTACCGGTTCGGCAAGGCGGTGACGCTCCCGTTTCCGTACGCGCACGGGGCCGACGGGGTGCCGAAGAGCGTCACCGAGAGCGTCGAGGCGAACCGCGAGCGCGGCCTGCACACGCTCGTGTATCTGGACATAAAAGCCGAGCGCGACGAGTACATGACCGCGGACGCGGCCGCGTCGACGCTCGCGACCGACTGGAACGACGCGCTCGGCGTCGTCGTCGCGCGCGCCGGCAGCCCGGACCCTGTCGTCGCCGCCGACCGGCTCTCCGCGCTGGCCGAGCGCGACTTCGGCGATCCGCTCCACCTACTCGTGATTCCGGGCGACCTCCACCACATCGAGGCCGACGCCCTCCGGGAGCTCGCGGGCGCGCCGCCGGAGTTGCTGGAGCCGATCTGAGGCGTCGGAAGCCGCGCTACTCCGCTCGCTCGCCGCCGTCCGCGCGCGGAACCGAGACGCCGAGCGCGTCGCGGAGGTCGTACTCCTCCCTGGTCAGCAGGTAGAGCACGTCCTCGACGACGGTCAGGAGCTCCGGCAGGACCCGAACGACCGCGTAGGTGATCCCCACGAGGGCGAAGACGGCGAGCACCTGGCTGATCACGCGATCGGAGAGGAAGAAGGACACGCGGTAGGGATCTTCGGCCCCGAAGAGAAACAGCACCAGCTCCGGGTAGACGTGGAGGTACTGCTTGCCGAAGACGACGCCGATGAACGTCGTCCGGAGCAGGTTGAGTCCCCAGATCGTCGGAACGGCGATTGCGAGCGCGCGGAGTTTGCGCCGCAACGGGGCGCGCACGGCCCCGATGAGCCCGGCGAATATCGCCACGCTTCCGAGCCCGGTGCAGGCGAGGACGATCTCGAAGGTCAGCCGGTGGCCGGACTCGGTGACGAACAGGAACGTGGTGTCCTCGTACCCGGTCTGCGGGCCGGGGATCGTCTCCGGGTGGTAGCCGAGGAGGTTCATCAGCGCCTCCGTCTGCGCCGCGACGGTTTGGATGAGCACCTGCCGCGGCGCGGGCAGGTGAACCCCGGCGACGACGAGCGCGGGGATCGTCTCGAACGGCAGGTAGACGAGCCCCATGACGGCGACGGCGCGCGAGAGGACGAACAGGGTGTCGCGGCCGCGGTAGAGCAGCGCCCCGGCGTACAGGCAGGCCGGAACCGCGGCGAGCGAGAGGACTCCCTCGACGTAGCTCTTCTGGACGAACGCGAAGTGCGGAAACAGCGACAGCCAGAACGCCCCGAACAGCCCCCACGCCCCGGCGGTCGCGACCCGCCCGGCGTCGCGGTTCCGGCCCCCCAGGATGACGCCCGCGCCGAAGGCGGCGACCACGAGCCACGCGAAGGCGTCGGTGAGCGGTCCGGGCATACCGACGAGGTGGGCGTGCGCCGATAAATGCCTTGTCGTTGGTAGGTCGGCGGAGCTCCGGGATTCGCCGTCCGCGGCTGCGTTTCCGCCGTCAACGCGTCGCTCTCGGAGGACCGAACGGTACTCGACCGGCGAGAAATAGCGCCCGCTCGTCGATCGAGCGTCGAAAGAATGGATCGCAAGGGGCCGGCGTGACGCCGGTGGTTCAGCGCTCAGTTTTCGCGGCGTCCCCACGGAAGTGGGGGCTCGCGAAAACGTTAGTTTTCGCGGCGTTCCCGTGAACGCAGTGAACGGGAGTTCGAGAGAACGTTAGTTCTCTCGGCGGACCGCGAGGAGCGCGGCGGCGACGAGCGCGACGAGCGCGACGACGACACCGAAGCCGGGACCTTCCTCGGGCGTCGTGGTGTCCTCACCGCCACCGTTGCCGCCCTCGTTGCTGTCGGTCGGCTCGGGCGTCGCGGTGTCGGTGTCCGTCGGCTCCGGAGTCTCCGTGGTCGTCTCCGTCGGCGTCGGCGTCTCCGTCGTCGTCTCGTTCTCCTCCGTGGTCGTCTCGTCCGGCTGCGCCTCGACGACAACGCCGTCGAACGAGGTTTCACCGCTCAGGTCTGGAGTCGCGCTGACAGCCACGGAGAAGTACGCACCAGCCTCGACTTCAGAGAAGTCGAAGGTGCCTTCGAACGAACCATCCTGGGTGACGTTCATCGTCTCCGTCATGAAGAACGGGTTGTCCGCGCCGGACTCACTCTGGAGACGGAACGTGATGTCCGTGCCGGGCGCAACGTTGGTGTCTCCGCTGATGGTCGCGTTCTCGGAAGCCTCGACCTCGACCTTGTCGTCGTCATTCAGATCGAGAGAGACGCTGCGGTCGTCAACCGTGAAGGACGTCTTCACCGTTTCGTCTTCCTCAGCGAGCTTGCCGTCACCGAGGACCGTGAAGTTGACCTCATAGCGGTCGCCGTCTTCGAAGCCGACAGCACCGTTGCGGTCAAGCACGTTACCGTCGAGCTCGATGACGAAGAAGAGCAGGTTACGCTCGTCGTCCGTGATGATTTCAAGGTTTTCGTTCTGGTACACCTTGGCTTCGCGGTTCTTCGCCGGATTGGTCTGTTCGATGGTGACGCTCACGTCATCGCTGGCGGTGTCGATATTGTAGCTGTCGCCAGTCGTGTCGCCAAGCGAGCCGTAGATCCCGGAGGCTTCAACCGCGATGACCGCGTAATCCTTCTGAGCCACGTCACTCGTCTGCGTCAGCTGGTTGTTTTCGATAGCCTCGATGACATCGTCGCTGTCTTCGAGGTCATCGGCAACATCTGCGTAGGTGACCCACGTACCAGCACCGGTGGTCGACCGCTCCATGACGGACAGCGTGCCGACGTCGTCCGCGCTCGTGCTCTCAGACGTACGGACTTCGATGTCGTAGTTGCCCGCGGCGAGGACGCCGGAGGTTGTTTCGACGGCGTTGACGTTCTCAACGTCGCCGGAGAGTCCTGCGGTCCCAGTGTCACCCGACTTGTACGTGTTCAGGGTGACGTTGGCGACACCGTCTTCCTCACCTTCGACGAGATCAGCCCTGACCTCGAAGCCATCGTCTTCAGCGTCACCGATGATGATGTAACCACTTTGGGTGTTCTTAAGCTCAACTTCGAAGGTCACAGAGTCGCCGCGATCGACCTGTATCGTGCGGTCGACAAGATTGACCTTCTCATCACCAGGCTTGACAACCTCGACAGAAGCGCTGTCAGACGCCGTGGTGTCCGCAACTTCGAAGTCGAAGGTGTAGTTGCCGATATTTCGACCATCAAAGTTAGCGGTGAACTCGGCTCCGTCTTCAACATCTTCGAGAACAAGTTCGTTCTCTCCATCTCCGTCGATGTCAGTCTCGGTGACTGGGAAGATGTTTTTAATCGAGCTCGATTTCGCGTCCTCGGACGTGACAACCACGTCGAAGGCGTCTGCACGATTTCGAGATTCGATGGTCAGCGTCGTGCTTTCGTCGTTTGCAACTTCTTCATTTGCAAACTCGGCAGAGAAGGCTTGCTCAACGACTTCGAACTTGTGAGTAGTCGAATCATCAGGGGCTTCGACTGCGAAGAACCCATTTTCGAGTTTAGTGGTGTCGATGAGGATGTCGCCATCGGTGTCAGCATCAGCCTGAGCCTCTAGCGAACCAACATTTTCGCCATCATACTCACGAATTTCGTACGTTTCTCCCGACTGTAAATTTCCAGCGACTGCAATCTGTCCCTGGTAAATTGTGGTCGTCCCCGATTGACTCAGTTCCGCGTCGTATTGGCTGGAATTCGCCGCTGCGGCGGTACCAGCGAATGCGACGGCCCCCGCGAACGCGGAGAGCACCATCATCGCAGCCAGGAACAGGCCGCGGATCTTGTCGTTCGTTTTTGCTGTCATGGTTTTGATTGTACTGCACGGCGACACTACCGTTCGCCCCGTCCTGACCGCCCGGCGCAGCGCCGGACTCGAACCGGGATACTTGCCAATGCCACCTTGGGTAGGGGTACAACCGATACCTAAGACGCCCGTTATAAATGTTTTGTGGTAAGTAATTAAATCGGGTAATTACCGATACGGAGAAATTCCCGATTGGGAATGTCTCTGTTCCGGATCACGTCGATAAGTACTTTGTGTAACCGAGGAGAGCGCTTCCGCTCGCGTCGGACGAGTCGGACGCGTTCGGTCGCAAAAACGTCAAACCGAAGCGGGGCGAGGCTCGTCGAGCGAGTCGATGGGAACTGACTACGCCGGGAACAGCGACTCGGCGTCCCAATCGCGCTCCAGCACCTCGATCTCGTGCCCCTCGGGGTCCTTCGTGAACGCGTACAGGTCGTCGCAGGACTCCGGATCTCGGTAGTCCTCGGCCTCGCGCTCCATCAGCGTCCCCCAGTACTCGCCGAGCTCGTCGGCGCGCACGGCCAGGTGACCCCACGCGTCGCCGAGGTCGTAGGACCGACCGTCGTAGTTGTACGTGAGCTCGACCGCCATCGCCTCCTCGGCCGCGCCCTCGGGCTTCACGAAGTAGTTGGCGAAGGTGTCGGACTCCCAGCGGCCGGTGTGCTCGTACTCGAACTTCCGGGTCCAGAAGCCGAGCGCGCGGTCCGCGTCCTCGACGCGCATCATCGTGTGGTCCAGGCTCCACCGCGCGCCGTGGTCGCGCTGGACGATCTCGACCTCGTGGCCGTCGGGGTCCTTCACGAACGCGTAGCGCCCGCCGCAGGAGTCGGGGTCGCGGTAGTCCTCCACGCTCGCGTCCATCAGCTCCTCGTAGGCGTCGTACACGTCCTCGACGCGGACGGCGATGTGACCCCACGCGTCGCCCATCTCGTAGGTGTTGTCCCCGTGGTTGTACGTGAGTTCGAGCATGGCGCCGTCCTCGTGCATGTCCTCGGGGCCGAGGTAGACGTTCGTGAAGGTGTCCGCCTCCCAGCGGTCCTTCTCCTCGTAGTCGAGGTGCCCCCGGTACCAGTCGAGCGCCTCGTCGAGGTCTTCGACGCGCATCATCACGTGGTCGAGCGTTCCGGACATGGCCGAAGCATGGACCGCCGCGTCGAAAAGGGTACCGGAGGCGGAAGCGCGAACCGCCGCCGAACGGGCCGATCCGCCGCCGGAGACGGAGTCGCTGCTGAAGGCGGGAGCGCCGGAGACGGAGCCGTCGTCGGTCGACGCGGGGTCGCGGGGCTACGGCGGGACTACCCCGAGGCGGGGAGCGCCCGGCGGAGCGCGGAGCGGTAGAACCACCACGCCGTGAGCCACAGCGCCCCCGTGCCCAGCGGGACGGCGAGCGGGACGCCGCGGCGGAGGAACCCGACCGTCACCGACAGCGACGCGACCCCTGCGAGCACCAGCAGCCCGGCCGTCACGCGGCGATCCTCCCGGCCCGTCGCGAACCCGACTCCCGCGCTCGCGAGTGCGAGTGCGTACACGCCGCTCGCGAGCGGCCACGCCCGCAGCGACGGCGGGAGCGACCCGTACCGGACGCCCGGCTGGCCGAAGTACTCGACGATCGAGAAGGCGTGAAACGGCGCGGGGGTGACGAGCCCCCAGGCCATCACGAACGTGGTCCCGTTCTCGACGACGACCGTCCAGGGGAGGAGCGCGAGCGCGAGGATCGAGAGCACCGCCGCCGGTCCGCTGTGGGGGGCCGTCGACTCGCTATCGGTGGTCGCGCTCATCGGGATACCGTGAGGCCTGCCCCGGTTTCAACCCGCCGCTTCGCGGCGGTGGCGGTGTTTCGGAGGGGAAGGGGAGGGGGTCAGCGCTGCGAGACGATGCGCAGGACGTCCTCGTCCCGGAGGACGTGGTCCTTGCCGACCTGCTGTTCGTCGTGCTTCGCGCTCGGGCCCGACACGCGGGCGAATCGAAACCGCTCGTCGAGCTTCGCGCCCAGCTTCTCGCAGGCGTCGCCGACGGTGTCGCCCTCGGTGAGGATGAGCGGCTCCTCGTAGTCGACGCCGCGCCCCGGCTTGTCCATGTAGATCCGGATCAGCCCGAGCGCGTCCCAGATGCGCTCTTTCAGCCCCTCCAGGCCCTTCTCCTTCTCGGCGCTGATGAACGTCACCGCCTCGGGATCCAGGCCGATCTCGCGGAGGTTCTCGTAGACGGTCGGGAGGTAGTCGCGGTCGATGAGGTCGGCCTTGTTCACGGTGACGATCGACGGGAGGTAGACCCGGTTGTCCATGACGCCGTCGATGAGTTCGTCGATGGAGGGGTCGCCGCGGACGGTCACCTCGGCGTTGACGTAGCCGTACTCGCGGAGCACGTCCTTGATCGTCCCCTCGTCGAGGGCGACGTCGTCGCTCTTCGTGACGCTGATCCCCCCCTTGGCCTTCTTGCTGATCGTCAGACTCGGCGGTTCGGCGTCGAGGCGGATCTTGTTGTCGTACAGCTCCCGGCGGAGGCGCTCGTACTGTTCGACCTCGAACACGGAGAGCACGAACACGACGAGGTCCGCCGTCCGGACGACCGATAGGACCTCCTTGCCCCCGCCGCGGCCGCCCGCCGCGCCCTCGATCAATCCGGGCACGTCGAGGATCTGAACGTTCGCCCCCTTGTACCGCAGCATTCCGGGGTTGACGTTCAGCGTCGTGAACTCGTACGAGCCGGTCTCGCTCTCCGCGTTGGTGAGCGCGTTGATGAGCGTCGACTTGCCGACGCTGGGGAACCCGACGAGGGCGACGGTGGCGTCGCCGGTCTTCTCGACGGCGTACCCCTGGCCGCCGCCGGCGGAGGACTGGTTTTCGAGTTTCTCCTTTTTCTCCGCGAGCTTCGCCTTCAGCCGCCCGATGTGCGCCTCGGTGGACTTGTTGTAGGGCGTCTCGGCGATCTCCTCGCGGATCTCTTCGATCTCCTCCTCCAGTCCCATTGTGCTCCTTTCGGCCGCCTATCTCGAAAAACCCTTTCGTTCGGGCCGAACGCCCCCGCCCGAATCGTCCGCCCGAACCGGCGATCGAGTCCGGCGACACCCGGAAATTACGACACGTCGAACGAGCCCGGAAACACCGTGAAACGTGCGCGACGCGCGCACACGACAGTAGTTCGGCCACTTCGATACGATTATACGTCAGGCAACTTAGCAAGGAAATATAGCATGCCGGATCCCGCGAGACTCCGTGACAGCACGGAGATCGTTCTCCCCTGCGACGCCCTCGACGGGTTACACGACGAACTGGAGGCGGAGTTCACGATCACCGTTTTCGACGCCGGGGAGGCGTACTGTCGCATCATCGGGAGCCCGGTCGAGATCAAAGCCGTGAGCGATTACCTCGCCCGCCACGGCGTCAGCTTACCGTGAGTCGGCGGGCGCGGCGTCCCATCCGAAGCGCTTCTTAGTCTCCGGGGGAAAGTGAGAGCATGGACGAAAACCCCGGACTGAGCGAGCAGTACCGGATGGCCAGCCCGTGGCCGCTGTTCGTCGCGCTCGGACTGCCCATCGCCGAAATCGGGATTCTGTTCGACATTCCGGCGCTGTCGATCGGCGGTCTGATCCTCTTTTGCGGGAGCGTCGCCGGAATGGTGCAGGAGGCCGGGTACGCGCGGACCCCGTGGCGCGCGCTCGCGGCCTGCGCGGTGCTCCTGTTCGCCCTCGGCGGACTGTTCTTCTACGCCGACGCGCAGTTCGGCGCGGAAGGGATCAGGTTCGTCGCGCGCGGGTGGGCGATCGTCGTCGCCGGCGGCGTCCTCCTGTTCGGCAGCGTCGTCGGATCGCTGCTCGTCGACGAACCAGAACCGGTCTGATCGGTCTGATCGATCCGATCCGCCATTCGCTCTCATCACACGGACCGCTCCGACCGGGATACGAGTCGGGGCGGAGTTCGAGACCATCGACCGAGAGGCGAACCAACAATCTATTTGACCGGCGTCCGTAACGTCCACACATGGCAGTCAAGATCTTCGACAGGGAGACCATCCTCGACCTGACGGTGAACATCATCCCGCTTTTCATCATCGGCTTCTTCCTCGGGCTGTTTCTCCTCTACCAGGCGTGGGGCTGGGACACGCTTCCGTCAGTCCTCATGATCGGACTGCACGTCGTGCCGCTCGTCACGCTCGCGCTCCTGACGTACCTCTCGGGCAAGGCCATCGCCGGGTCCGAGAAGACGGGAGACGTCTTCCACCAGGGACAGGCGCTGGTCCCCGGCGCGAGCGAGAAGGAACACGGCGGAGCCGAGGCGGAACCGGCGATCGCCGAAGCGGGCGACGAGGACGAGGACGAAGAGAGCGGGACCGAAGAGACGCGCGCGGCCGAGTAGCCCGCGGCCGCGGCGGCCCGCGCGACGGCCGCGCGCTGCGACCCCCGGTCGCCGCGGGGTCGCTTCTTGCGTCCGGTCGGGTTCTTTCACCCGCGTCGCTTCGAGGCCTGGTATCGGCGCGGTCGCCGTCGGCAGATCGCACGCGGAAACGGCGAGACCGCGCCGACATCACGGTCATCCCGAATCTTTCTTTACCCTGCACTCCGGAGGGACTCGCATGGAGTTAAACGGACAGTTGGCGCTGACGGTCCTGATGGGGCTGTTCCTCGTCGCCGTCGCCGCCTGGCTCGCCCGGGTGGAGAACTGGCGCTCGTACACGCCGCTGGGGAGCGGTGGCGGCGGATACGGACAGGAGTCGGGATACGTCTCTCAGGAGAAGCCGTCCGGATTCATCCGGTGGCTGACCACGGTCGACCACAAGGACATCGGAATGCTCTACGGCGCCTTCGGCGTCACCGCGTTCCTCGTCGGCGGCGCGATGGTGATGCTGATGCGGGCGGAACTGACGGTCCCCGAGATGACGCTGATCTCGAACCAGTTCTACAACTCGCTGATGACCAGCCACGGGATCACGATGCTGTTCCTGTTCGGCACCCCCATCATCGCCGCCTTCTCCAACTACTTCATCCCGCTCGTCATCGGCGCGGACGACATGGCGTTCCCGCGGATCAACGCCATCGCCTTCTGGCTCCTCCCGCCCGCCGCGCTGCTCATCTGGGCCGGCTTCTTCCCCGTTCCGGACGTCATCCCCGCCCAGACGTCGTGGACGATGTACACCCCGCTTTCGGCGGGCGTCGGGCAGGGTAATCAGGCCAACGCCGGCGTCGATCTGATGCTTCTGGGGTTGCACCTGTCGGGGATCAGCGCGACGATGGGCGCGATCAACTTCATCGTCACCATCTTCACGGAGCGCGCCGAGGAGGTCACCTGGGCCAACCTCGACATCTTCTCGTGGACGATCCTCACCCAGTCGGGGCTCATCCTCTTTTCGTTCCCCCTCCTCGGCAGCGCGCTCCTGATGCTCCTCGCGGATCGCAACCTCGGCACGACGTTCTTCGCGGTCGACGGCGGCGGGCCGATGCTGTGGCAGCACCTGTTCTGGTTCTTCGGCCACCCCGAGGTGTACATTCTCGTCCTGCCGCCGATGGGGCTGGTCAGCTACATCCTCCCGCGGTTTTCGGGGCGGCGGCTGTTCGGGTTCAAGTTCGTCGTCTACTCGACGCTCGCGATCGGCGTGCTCTCGTTCGGCGTGTGGGCTCACCACATGTTCGCCACCGGAATGGATCCGCGGCTCCGCGCCAGCTTCATGGCGGTGTCGATGGCCATCGCGATTCCGAGCGCCGTCAAGACGTTCAACTGGATCACGACGATGTGGAACGGGAGCATCCGGCTGACCGCGCCGATGCTGTTCTGCATCGGCTTCGTCTCGAACTTCATCGTCGGCGGCGTCACCGGCGTGTTCCTCGCGTCGATCCCGGTCGACCTCGTGCTGCACGACACCTACTACGTGGTCGGCCACTTCCACTACATCGTCATGGGCGCGATCGCCTTCGCCGGGTTCGCGGGGCTGTACTACTGGTACCCGATCTACACCGGCCGGATGTACCAGCGGAGCCTCGCGAAGTGGCACTTCTGGCTGTGGATGATCGGCTCGAACGTGACGTTCTTCGCGATGATCCTGCTCGGGTACGGCGGCATGCCCCGCCGGTACGCCACCTACCTCCCGCAGTTCACTGACCTCCACCAGGTCGCGAGCATCGGCGCGTTCATCATGACGCTCGGCGCGCTGATCTTCCTGTGGAACTTCGTCGTCTCGTGGTACGAGGGACCGGTCGTCCGGGACGGCGACCCGTGGGACCTCAAGGAGGACAGCCTCTACACGACCGAGTGGGAGTGGTTCGACCGCAAGCTCAAGACCGCCGTCGCCGACGGCGGCGAAGCGCTGCCCGGCGGCGAGGAATCGGACGCCGCCGAGAACTGACCCGGCCGCGTCGCTTTCGATCGGTTCTGTCTCCCCTCGACAGTTCTTGACCCGCGGGTTTCCCGTTCGACCCGGATACTCGCCGAGCGTCGAGCCCGCGCTCTCGCGGGGGGAAGAGACGGCCGACTCGGCGGAGCGAACGCGGTCGGGGCCCCTCGGAACGAACCGGTCCGCGCGTCGGGGGCGCGAGACGGCGACGGCGTCAGACGGCGAGAATGAGGCCCGTCGCGAACATCATGAGCGCGATGCCGGCGAGGACAAGCCCGAGGAGGTCTTTGTCGGCCATACTCGGACAACGTGCCCGAGCGAAAAAGGTCCGTCGGTGTGCGGTCCGCGGAGGTCGCGGTCGGCGGCACCCCTTTCGAGGCGGTCTCGAAAACCCTAATCGTCCGCAACCCGCAGGGGCACTCGTGAGCCAGAGTGGACTTCGGGGACCGCGGTTCGTGCTGCTCCTGTACGCGCTGCTCGTCGCCGTCGCCGGGACCGCCGGCTTTCTGATCGCGACGGTCGTCGACGACCTGCGACCGCCGGCGTTCCTCTTTCTCGTCGAGTTTCCGCCGACGCAGCTCGGCCTCGCCGCCTACGGCGCGCTGACCATCGCGATCGTGCTCGGCGTCCCGCTGGCGCTCGTGGTGTACGTCTCCCGGCGGTTCGACGACGAGAAGGTCGCGCGCGAGTAGCCTTCGAACCGTCCCGGCGTCGCGGGATTCGTCGGTTTCGCTCGAACGACGCATCGGCGGTCCGAACCTGCGCGTCGGACCCCGGGGCCGGCCGTCCGGGCCGAGGGAATTTTATGTTAACACGACCCATCCGTGGTATGGACGTTCGTGAGGCAACAGCGTCGGACATCGAGGGAATCAGAAGGGTGGCGCGCGGATCCCTGTTCGAATCGTACAGCCACGCGCTGGACGAGGGCGTGATCGACGACGCGGTCGACAGGTGGTACGGCGACGGCCTCGCAGACGAACTCGACGACGAGGACGCGGCGTTCGTCGTCGTCGAGGACGGCGGCGAGATAGTGGCGTTCTCCCAGAGTTACATCACCGGCCGAGAGGGGTCGATCGGCGAGATCAACTGGCTGCACGTCGACCCCGAACACCGCGAGCGGGGGGTCGGCGTCCGACTCCTCGAACGGACCGAGGAGGAACTCGTCGACGGCGGCGCGACGCACCTCCGGGGAATGGTGCTCGCGGCCAACGAGGAGGGCGCGACCTTCTACGAGTCGCACGGCTACGAGGACGCGGGCGAGCGGGAGATCGAGATCGGCGGCGAGACGTTCACCGAGCGCGTCTTCGAGAAGTGGCCCGGCGGAGAGGTCGATCCGGAGGCGGATCTCGTGGACGAGCGGAGCCTGGACGACGGGACGACGGTGTACGTCGCCTACGACGAGAGCGACCGCGCCTCGCTCGCGCCGATGTACGCGGCGTATCTCGACGCCGACCGCGGCGAGCGGTACGGCTACCTCTGCGGCAACTGCGGTAGCTTCGACGCCGCGATGGATTCGATGGGCCGCGTCGAGTGCAACGCGTGCGGCAACCGGCGGAAGGCGACGCGCTGGGACGCGGCGTACCTGTAACCGACGGCCGAACGCCGTTCGCGTCGCCGACGCCCCGACGGCTCGGAGGTGCGCCGCCCCGGAACGACAACTGCCACACTTTTTGTCGCGGCAGCCCACCGGCGAGTCATGAGTACGGCCCTCATCATCGGCGGCACGCGCTTCATCGGCCGCCACGCGGTCGAGGAGTTCCTCGATCACGGCTACGACGTCGCCATCTTCAACCGCGGGAACCGCGACAATCCGTTCGCGGGAGACGACCGCGTGAGGCACGTCCGCGGCGACCGCACCGACGACACCGACCTGCGAGCCGCCGCGCTGTCGGTCGACCCCGACGTCGTAATCGACTGCGTCGCCTACGAACCGGGCGAGGTCGAGGCGGCCGTCGACGTCTTCGCCGACGCCGACGCATACGTCTTCGTCTCCAGCGGGAGCGCCTACGGCGCTGAGGAGATCCCGAAGCGCGAGGGCGAAACCGAGCTGTGCGACTGCACGCCCGAGCAGGCCGTCGACGACTCCCCGGAGAGCTACGGGCCGCGGAAGGCGGAGGGCGACCGCGTCGTCTCCGAGGCGGCGGAGCGCGGGGTCAACGCCGCGAGCGTGCGCCCGTGCATCGTCTACGGGCCGCACGATTACACGGAGCGCATGGACTACTGGCTGAACCGGGTCGAGGAGTACGACCGCATCGTCGTTCCCGGCGACGGGACGAACATCTGGCACCGGGCGTACGTCGAGGACGTGGCGAGCGCCCTGCGGATCGTCGCGGAGGAGGGGACGCCCGGCGAGGCGTACAACGTCGGCGACCGGCGACTCGTGACCCTGGAGGAGATGGTCGACCTCGTCGCCGAGGCGATGGACGCCGAGGTGGAGGTCGTCCACGCGGGCGAGCGCGAGCTCTCCGCGGGCGGGCTGGAGCCGACGGACTTCGTCTTCTACCGGGAGTACCCGCACGTCCTCGCGACCGAGAAGCTCTCCGCGCTCGGGTGGGAGTCGACGCCGATCGAGGAGGCGATGTCGCGGACGGTCGCCGAGCACCGCGAGAGCGGCCGCGACGGCAGCGAACACGATCCCGGCCGCGGGGCCGAAGAGCGCGTGCTCGGCGTGCTCGACACGCTCTGAACCCGGGTGAACCGCGAGAACGGAACGAACGGTCAGGCGCGAACGACGGTTCGAGCCGCCTCATCGGTCCGGACGGTCGTGGTCCATGTCCGACACTTCCTCTTCGAGCCACTCGCGGAACCACTTGACGCGCTTGAGCCGGCGGTGGGCGACGCTTTCTGCGGTGTCGCTCTCGATGCGCTGGGCGTGGTCCCTGCCGCGCTGGAGCACCCGCTCTATCATCTCGGCGGCGTCCATGTGCGTCCGGGCCTCGTACCCCATCCGCAGGAGCATCAGCGCGGTTCCGTTCGCGCCCACCTTGTCGAGGATGTCGGCCTCGATGAGACACCGCGTCTCGAGCGAGACGTCGGAGAGCGGCCCCTGATAGGAGTGGTCCTCGATGCACTGGCACACCTGCTCGACGAACGACCGCGGGTAGTCGCCGTGGGACGCGAGGTACTCGCGGGCGACGCGGGCGCCCTCCTCGGCGTGGACCTCCTGGTCCGCGTCGAGCTTGGCGATGTCGTGAAACAGCGCCGCGACGCGGACCACGTCCACGTCCGCCCCCTCGCGCTCCGCGATGTGCGCCGCGAGCTCGACGACGTTCAGGATGTGGTTGTACCGGTACTCGGCGCTGTGCCAGGGGTACCACCGCATCCGTCCGCCGTCGTCCTCGTTTTCGACGCTCGCGGCGAGGTAGTCGTAGACGAACCGCTTCATCGCCTCGAACTCCTCCTCGGAGACCGTGGATTCCTTTATTTCAACGCCCACGGTACACCCCCCGGAGGATCCCTTCGTTTGTCATTGTTGTTCAAAAAGAGGGCCGTTCCGCTCTTAGGCGTTACGACAGCGTGAGTCGCCGTCCGCTCCGATCGGGGTAGAATCGCCCGGCGGCTCCGGAGTAACGGGGGATTACCCCGGACGACCCGCGTCCGTTTCGCGGCGACTCCCCCGTCCCGTCTCGGAATTCGCCCTCCCGCTCTCCGGACTCAGTTTGCGGCGTGAACTCGCTGGAAGGCGAAGGGGTAAGTGGGTCGAACGGGTCTCCACGCCCATGACGGAGGAACGGTACCTCGACGACGCGACCGTCCGCGAGTTCGACGCGACGGTCGAGCGGGTCGCCGGCGACCGGGTCGTGCTCGACCGGACGCACTTCTACCCGACCGGCGGCGGCCAGCCGCACGACACCGGGACCCTCGAAGCCGACGGCGCCGTCTGGGACGTGACGGACGTTCGGAAGAAGGACACCGTGTACCACTCGCTCGCGGTCGACGGCGATCCGCCGACCGCGGGGACGGCCGTCACGGGTCGCCTCGACTGGGATCGGCGGTACGCCCACATGCGCTATCACACCGCCCAGCACCTCCTCTCGGCGCTGCTCCTCGAGGAGTACGACGCGGAGACCACGGGCAACCAGCTGTACCACGACCACGCGCACCTCGACTGCGCGTACCCGCGCTTCTCGGCGGACGACCTCGACGACATCGAGTCGCAGCTGAACGACCTCGTCGCCGACGCGCTCCCGGTCCGGTGGTACGAACTCGACCGCGAGGAGGCGGAGGCGACGCTGGACCCGGAGCGGACGCGGATCCACCTCCTCCCGAATTCGATCACGCGCGTCCGGATCGTGGAGATAGGGGGACGAGTCGGCGCGGACGCCGACGAGGTAGGAGGACGAGTCGACGCGGACGCCGGCGAGATCGGAGAGCGAGACGGTCTGGGCGCCGGCGAAGTAGCTCCCGAGGAAGCGCCGTACGATCGGACGGCCTGCGCCGGAACCCACGTCTCGAACACCGAGGAGATCGGGAGCGTCGAGGAGACCGGACGGCAGACCCAGGGCAGCGACCGCGAGCGGATCCACTTCGTCATCGAATGAACGTCCGCCGCGTCGTTCCGAGAGACGCGATCCCGAGCGTCGACGATCCCCGCTTCGAGGCGGCGTACGACGGGCCGGCGGACGACGAGGTCGTCGCGGTCGACCTGGAGGGGGAAGCGCGGGCGTACCCCGTCCGCTACCTCCACTACCACGAGATCGTCAACGACCGGATCGGCGAAACGGCGATCGCCGTGACGTGGTGTCCGCTCTGCGGGAGCGCGATCGCGTACGACAGGTGCGTCGGGGGAGGGCGCGTCGAGGGGAACTCCGACGAATCCGACGAGTCCGACGCCCGGCGGCTGACCTTCGGCGTCTCGGGAAAGCTCGCCGACGACGATCTCGTGATGTACGACCGAGAGACGGAGTCGGAGTGGAAGCAGTCGAGCGGCGTCTGCTTCGCCGGGGAGTGCGAGGGGCGGACGCTCCGGGTCCTGCCCGCGGCGGTGACGACCTGGCAGCGGTTCCGCGAGGCGCCCCCCGGCGGCGAGAGCGAGGCGAGCGGCCCCGGTGACGACCCCGAGCCGATCGACTACGACGCCGACCCGTACGAGGCGTACTTCGAGCGCGACGGCTTCGGGCTGGCGGCCCACCGCGGCGTCGACGGCGGCCGGACCTGGGACCGCGAGGACGTGGCGGCCAAAGCGGTCGTCCTCGGGATCGAGCGCGACAGGGACGCGGTCGGATTCCCCTTGCCGGCGGTGGAGCGAACGGGGGGCGTCGTCGCGGCGACCGTCGGAGACGCCGACGTCGTCGTCTTCGTGGCCGACGGCGTCCACGCGTTCGAGAATCCCGGTCTCTCGTTCGAGCCGGCGGACGGCGGGCTGTTCCGGGCCGACGGGGCGCTCTGGGACGGCGCGACGGGCGAAAGCGACGACGGCCGGGCGCTGTCGCGGCTGCCCGCCCGCCGGCTGTTCGCCTTCGCCTGGCAGGACGATCACGGTCCCGACGCCTTCTACGGGCTCAGCGCCGACGGCGAGCGGTAGCGATTCGATCGGGAACCCCGCGATCCGCGACGGACCGCGCTCCCCCGACGCCCGCGGCGCTACCGAGGGGTGCAGAGCCACGCGTCGCCCCGCACCCGGACCCGATAGCCGAGTTCGTCGAACAGCGCCGCGAGGGCGTCGTCGCGATCGACGCCCTCGGCGATCCGGTGGGGCTCGAAGTAGACGACCGGGCGGTCTTCCCGGAGCGTCTCGCGCGCGCCCGAGAGCACCTCGTAGCCGAACCCTTCGACGTCGATCTTCAGGTGATCCGGCGGCGGGACCGCTCCAGACGCCACAAGCTCGTCCAGCCGGCGCACCGCGACGGGAACGGCGTCCTCGACGCGCGCCTCCCACGCGCCCGCGTTGTACTCGTTGAAGGAGCCGAGTTCGCCGTAGTTCGACCGGTAGAAGGTCGCCGTTCCCGACTCGTCGCCGAGTCCCTCGTTTCGCACCTCGACGCGGTCGCCGAACCCGTTCCGCTCGACGTTGGTCAGGAGGTGGTCGCACACGCGCGGGTTCGGCTCGAAGGCGATCACCGTCGCCGCAGGCTCCGCGGCCGCGACCGCCAGCGAGTAGACGCCGGTGTTCGCGCCCGCGTCGACGACGACGTCGCCGGGATCGCAGGCGGCGAGGAGTCGGTGCAGCAGCACGTCGCCGCAGTGCTTGTCCGCCAGTTCGTAGCTGCGGAAGGTCGCGGGGCCGGCGCGTTTTTCCGGCGCGTACAGTTCGTGGCGGTGGTTGAGGTCGGTCGCGGCGTAGTAGAGCGAAAACGCCGCGTACCGGTACGCCCGGAAAGCGGCGACGGGGAGCCGCGAGACCGCGGACGCGATCGACATGCCCTCACTTCGGCCGCCCGGGTGTTAGCGTTGGCGTCGCGGCCCGAGCCTCGAACGCAGAGAGCCGCCGCCCCGACTAGACAAAACTATTATCTATAGTAGTTTATGATTGTCGGTGTGAACCTGAGCGACTACGACCCGTCCGATCGGTGGCCGTCCGCCGACCGGGAGGCGTCGCGGCCGGAACGCGATGCCGACGGCGCGCACGAGGCGGGTGGAACGATCGAAGCGACCGACGCGATCGAGGCCGGGAACGCGGACGAGGCGGGGAACGCGAGCGAGACCGAGGAGGCGGGCGGACTGGACGATCCGGGCGAGGGGGAAGCGGCCGACGCGACCGAGAGCGACTCCCGGCCGGAGCACCGCTCCCGAGCGAGGATCGACTCCCCCGGAGACGAACTCGACCGGCTGTTCTTCCTCCAGGCGGCGATGGACGAGGGCGGCCCCTCGAAGCCGTTCCTTCGGTCGCTGCCGGAGCGCAGGGTGGCGGAGCGGGTAGTTTTCGACTGGCTCGAATTTCTCGTGGCGAAGGCCGGTACGGAGCGGGTGCGCGAGGCGCTCGAATACTACCGGCGCGTCGAGTGGATCTCCGAGGAGGTCGAAGCCGACCTGCGGGACTACCTGACGGACTTCCCCGCGGAGTCCGACGCCGACTCGGCGCTCGGCCCCGACGACCACCGACGCAGCCTGCTGTACGTCGCACGCATCGCCGCCGTAGCCTGATCGCCCGACGGAATCCGGATCGATACGCGGTCGCAGAAAATCCAATCTCTTTAGGGAGAGCGATTATCCGAATCCCGTCGCATGATCAATCCATGTCGGGATGCGACACGCACCGGCGGGGCGACGCGGAGCGACGGGCGGGCAGCGTCTTCGGGCGCGCGGGTCGTCGAGTGACGTGCGAGCGCCGCCTGGCCGAGATCCGGCGATCGAGAGGCGACGACGGATGAGCACTCGATTCACCACCCACCGGCAGCAGCGGGCGGAGACGGCGGACTCGCGCGACGAGACGGGCGAGACGGGCGAGATGCGCGACGAACCGAGCGAAGAGGCGATCGACAGGGAGTCGCTGGTTCGGACCGAGGACGGCGAACTCATCGATCCCGAGACGGGGTTGATCGTCGAAGAGGACAACATCGACTACGGGCCGGAGTGGCGGGCGTTCGACTCCCGGGAGCGCGAGGAGAAGTCGCGGACCGGCGCGCCGCTGACCGAGTCGATGCACGACCGGGGACTGACGACCGAGATCGGGTGGGGGAACCGGGACGCGAAGGGCCGCCCGCTCTCGGCCGAAAAGCGGAACCAGTTACACCGGCTGCGGACGTGGCAACAGCGCATCCGCACGCAGGACGCGGGCGAGCGCAACCTCCAGTTCGCGCTCTCGGAGATCGACCGCATGGCCTCCGCGCTCGGCGTGCCGCGGTCGGTTCGGGAGGTCGCGTCCGTGATCTACCGCCGCGCGCTCAACGAGGATCTGATCCGCGGGCGCTCGATCGAGGGCGTCGCCTCCGCGGCGCTGTACGCCGCCTGTCGCCAGGAGAGCGTCCCACGCAGTCTCGACGAGGTCACGGCGGTCGCGCGCGTCGACCGCAAAGAGATCGCCCGCACGTACCGCTACGTCGCGAGCGAGCTGAGCCTCGGCCTCCCGCCGGCCGATCCGCGGGAGTTCCTTCCGCGGCTCTGCTCAGAACTTGACGTCGACGATCGCGTCGAGCGGCGGGCGGCGGAGATCCTCCGAAACGTGACCGAGTCAGGCCTCCACAGCGGCAAAGCCCCGACGGGCGTCGCCGCGGCGTCGATCTACCTCGCCGGCCTGCTTTTGAACGCGAAGCGGACGCAGTCGGAGGTCGCGGCCGCCGCGGACATCACCGAAGTCACCGTTCGAAACCGGTACCAGGAGCAGCTGGAGCTGATCGCGAGCGACTCGTAGCGCGGATCGGGGGTGCGGTTGCCCTTCTCGGCGAGTTTCGGGTGAACTCGGACGGACGGATTCGAACCGCCGAGGATATTTCACGCTCACGATATTGTTCGCGCGAAAATAGTCCCGGGCGGATTCGAACCGCGGTCACTCCGCTGCGCTCCGTTCCCTGCTTCGAATCCACCGTCGGCTATTCGCGCTCACTGTCGTTCGCACAGAATAGTCCCGGGCGGATTCGAACCGCCGTCAACGGCTCCAAAGGCCGTTATGATTGGCCACTACACCACGGGACTGCCGGTTCCACCTACCGGGCAGATCCACTAAGCCGTTCCGGATCGACGCCGGGGCGTCGCTCGTGACGCACGATCCACCGACACAGGTACACGATCCGCGGTCGCGGCGAGGCGGTCGCGCCGATCAGTCCGCCGGGCTCTCGCTCTCGACTTCGAGGTACCGGCAGGCGTCCGTTTCCGGGTCGAAACAGTCCGGGCATTCGGCGTGACGGTCGATGATGGTGTCCAGCCGCTCGGCGACGGTGTCGTCGATGACGCTCTCGAGTTCGCGGGCCTCCGCCCGAAACTCCTCGACGTCGAGCACGTTCGCGAGGAACCGCTCGATGATGCAGTACGTCCGGAGGGCGTCGCGCGCGCGGACGATCCCCTCGTCAGTGAGCTGGACGCCCTTGTACTTCTCGTGTTCGGCGAGGCCGCGCTGTTCGAGCTTGCCGATCATCTCGTTCGCGCTCGCCGGGCTCACGTCCAGCATGTCCGCGAGCGCGCCCGTCGCCGCCGGTCCGTCCTCCATCTGCTGGAGGAGGTAGATCGCCTTGACGTATTGGTCTGCCGTGTTCATTCCTTCGCCCCGCTCAATCTCGAGTCTCCATGACTCTGGTCACTTCCTCGACGCCGGCGGCCTCCTCCTCTCGAATGTCGCGGAGGGTGGAGAGGAGTCGCTCGCGGTCGACGGAGAACTGTTCGTCGCTCGCCTCGACGGCGGCGATGAGATCGTCGTAGAACTTGTACGCCGTCTCCTCGTTGCAGAGTTGATCGTAGAGGATGCCGTCGAAGTCGTCGGGCTTCGTCTTGCCGTACTTCGCCTCGACGAGCGTCTCGATCTCCTCGAACGGAACGCTCTCGGCGTCCAGCTCGTCGATCAGGTCCGCCAGCCGCTCGCGGTGCTCGGCCGACTCCTCGGCGGCGTGTTCGAGCAGGGTTTCGATCTCGGCGTCGAGTTCGCGCTCCTCGCCGGTCAGCGACTGGTAGTGGTGGTACGCGCGAGCCTCGACGACCTCCTCCAGCACGACGCCGATCTGGAGCAGCCGCGCGAGCTGGTGGTCCGAGGCGACCCGCTGTCCCAGGCTCACCGCGGACACCTCCGGCCCGAAGGCGATACTCCCCCGTTCGCGTTCATACCTCACGTTGAGGGAGTCGAGGACTTAAGCGGTTCCCTCCCCGTTCGACGCGGACGAACCCGACCCCCCGGAACGGGGAAACGTCCCGTTACAGCCTCGGAAACGGTGAGCCGCGATCGAAAGCGGGGCGGATCCGGTCGTGCCGCCGATCGACCGGCGCGTCTCGGCCACCTGCGTTCGCGACGCGCGGTGACGCGGCCGCGCCCCGCCACCCGGTTCGCACCGCGAACCGCTGTCGACGCGCTGCGATCAGTCGTCCGATCGGGTACCGCCGTCGGGTTGGCTCTGCCCCTGGCCCGCCGCGGACTGGGCGCGGCCCGCCCAGTTGTCCATGTTCTGCGAGACGTAGTCGCGGCCGCCGAGCCCGAAGGCGATGCCGACCGCGAGCGCGAGGCCGATCGCCAGCCCGAACGCCAGCGCGCGCGCGAACAGGTACAGGATCTGCACCTGCACGCCCATGGTGTCGAGACCGATGACGAGCACCGCGAAGTACAGGAAGAACCGGACCCCGTCCGCGAAGATCGTGGTCATCCGCGAGCTCGTGACGGCTTCGGTCCGCCTGACCACGTCGGCGACGAAGTCGGCCAGGACGAAGCCGAAGATGATGATGAGCACGCCGGCGATGAGCGCGGGGAGGTACGCGACCGCCCGCTGGACCCACTGCGAGAGCACCGGGATCGCGAGCGCGTTCGCGGCCGCGAGGATCGCCAGCAGGTAGATGTAGTACGCCGTGATCTTGCCGAGCACTCGCGCCATCGCGTCTTCGCTCTGACCGAGCCTGCCCAGCGGCGTGTCTCGGAGCCGTCTGTCGATTCCGATCCGATCGGCCAGGCTTCGGACGACCCCGCCGAGGACGCGCCCGATGATCCACCCGATGAGGAGGATGACGAGTGCGCCGAGCAGCCGCGGCAGGAACGCGACGATGTTCGAAATCGTGTTCTGCAAGAACTGGGGGACGCTCTGCGCCTGGAGCGCGAGCCCGGATGTGAGTTGCTGTGCAAGCATTGCGAACGAACGTAGCGTGTCGTGTCGGCATTGTTATGTGCCGGCTACAGCCCGTTCTCACGAACGGCCTCGAACCCGTAAATTTCATTGGTGTTTGAGATAAGAAAAGTAGAGTATTTAATAGACGCTTGCCGGAAGTGACGCGCGTTCGGGAAATACCAGTTCACACGGAGGTCGAAGAGCCGCCGACGCGCGCGAAGGCGTCCGATCGTTCTCGTCGTGAACGGCGTCGTAATCCCGGCTTGTGCCTCGACAGTGTTTCCTGCGGGAACGAGCGAAACCGTAGAAAACCGAATCGGGTGCTGAGGAGCGCGTTCAGGCGCGCAGGCGGGACGAGATGAGCTCCGCGAGGTCCTCGCGGAACTCGTCGACGTCGATCTCTTCGAGAACCGGCACGAAGAAGCCCTCCACGAGCATGTTGCGAGCGACCTGATCGGGGATCGACCGTGAGGTCATGTAGAACATGTCCTCCTTGTCGACCTGCCCGACCGTCGCGGCGTGGCTCGCCTCGGTGTCGTGGTTGTTGATGATGAGCTTCGGGGACGCGTCGGCCTCGCTCTCGTCCGACAGCATCAGCGTGTTCTCGCGCTGGTAGGAGTTGGTGTCCCACGCCTCGCGCCCGACGTGCTGGACGCCCTCGTAGACGGATCGGGCGGTGTCGTCGAGCACGCCGCGGGTGACGAGGTCCGCCGTCGTGTGCTCGGCGTTGTGCCACACGCGGGCGTTCACGTCGAAGTGCTGGTCGCCGTGGCCGAAGAAGGCCCCGACGATCTTCGTCTCGCTCGCGTCGCCGTTGAGCTCAGTCTCCACGTCGCTGCGGGTGAGCCGGGATCCGAGGTTGCCCTCGATCCAGTTCACCGTCGCGTACGTGCCGGCGTCGGCGCGCTTCAGCGTGTACGCGTAGGTGTTCTCGTCGACGTTCTGGAGCGAGCCGTACTGGACGTAGCTGTTCTCGCCCGCGTCGATCTCGACGAGGTTGCTGAAGTAGCGCTCTCCCTCCACCGCGTCTCCGGTCGAGACGCGCTCTAAGATCGTCACCGAGCTGGACTTCTCGGTGACGACGAGGGTGTGACTGAACAGCGACCGGGAGTTCATCTCGGCGCGGATCTTCACGTCCTCGGCGTTCACGTCCTCGGGGACGTAGATGAACGTCCCGGTCGTGAACAGCGCGGCCGAGAGCGCCGTCAGGTAGTTGGTCTTGAAGTCGACCACGGAGCCGAAGCGCTCGCGGACGATCGACTCGTACTCGTCGAGCGCCTCGACCAGCGGGAGCACTTCGACGCCCTCGGCAGTGACGCGCTCAGTCCGGTCGGCGGCGTTGAGCGGATCGACGAGCGCCTCGAAGTCGAGCTGTTCGAGGTTCGTCCACCGGCGGCCGGGCGTCTGGATGACGTCCGGCAGCTCCAGTTCTTCGAGCGCCGAGAGCGCGTCGAGGCGCGTCTCCAGGAGCCACTCCGGCTCGTCGCGGTCCTCCGAAATCTGTCGTACCGTCTCCTCGGAGAGGTTGGCTGGCAGTTGCGTGCTCATGTGTCGTGTGTCGTCCCGGGCGGTTACCCGAGGCTACCCTCCATTTCGAGTTCGACCAGGCGGTTGAGTTCGACCGCGTACTCGATCGGCAGTTCCTCCGTGATCGGCTCGATGAATCCCGAGACGATCATCTGCTTTGCGTCGTCGTCGTCGAGGCCGCGCGACTGGAGGTAGAACACGTCCTCGTCGCCGATCTTCCCCACCGTCGCCTCGTGGGCCACGTCCACCGTCGACTCGTTGATCTCCATGTACGGCATGGTGTCCGAGGTGGACTCGTTGTCGAACATCAGCGCGTCGCACTCCACCGAGGTCGACGAGTTCGCCGCGCCGTCGGCGATGTGGACGAGGCCGCGGTAGTTGGTGCGGCCGCCGTCCTTCGAGATCGACTTGGACTCGATGGTCGACTTGGTTTCGGGGGCGTTGTGGTACACCTTCGCGCCAGTGTCGATGTTCTGCCCCTCGCCCGCGAACGCGATGGTGATGTGGTTGTCGCTCGCGCCGCGGCCCTTCAGAATCGAGGCCGGGTAGAGCATGGTGGCCTTCGAGCCCATGGAGCCGGAGATCCACTCCATGCGGCCGCCCTTCTCGACGATGGCGCGCTTGGTGTTGAGGTTGTAGGTGTTCTTCGACCAGTTCTGCACCGTCGAGTACTGCACGTGCGCGTCCTCGCCCACGAACACTTCGACGCCGCCGGAGTGCAGGTTGAAGGCGGAGTACTTGGGCGCGGAGCAACCCTCGATGTAGTGGACCTCGCTGCCCTTCTCGGCGACGATGAGCGTGTGTTCGAACTGGCCCATCCCCTCCGAATTCATCCGGAAGTACGCCTGCACCGGCATCTCGACCGTCACGTCCTCGGGGACGTAGACGAAGGAGCCGCCGGACCAGATAGCGCCGTGCAGCGCCGCGAACTTGTTGTCCGACGGCGGCACGCACTTCGTCATGAAGTACTCCTTGACGATGTCGGGGTGCTCCTGGACAGCCTTGTCCATGTCCATGAAGACGACGCCCTTCTCCTGCCACTGTTCCTGCATGTTCTGGTAGACGATCTCGGACTCGTACTGGGCGCCGACGCCCGAGAGGGCGTTGCGCTCGGCCTCCGGAATCCCCAGCTTGTCGAACGTGTCCTTGATGTCCTCGGGCAGGTCGTCCCACGACTCCGCGCCGCCGCGGGTCTCGATGTCCGGGCGGATGTACGGGACGATCTCGTTCACGTCGACCTCCGACAGGTCCGGCTGCCCCGGCCAGTCGGTCGGCATCGGCATCTTCTGGAACTGCTTCAGCGCGCGGAGGCGGCGCTGCAGCATCCACTCCGGTTCGTCCTTGTCCTCCGAGATGAGACGGATCGTCTCCTCGGTGAGACCCTTGTCGGCCTTGAACGCGGCCTTCTGCTCCTTCTTGAATTCGAAGCGGGCCTCGGTGTCTGTTTCCTTGAGGTGATCTTGTTCGGAGCTCATTGTCTCGTGTTTACGTTCGCTAACTTATGTAGCCTCTGCTAGGCGAATTCGGTTACGCCGTGCCGTACACTTCCTCGCGGACCCAGTCGTACCCCTTCGCTTCGAGTTCCTGGGCGAGCGAGGCGTCGCCCTCCATGACGACCTCGCCGTCGAGCATGATGTGGACCATGTCGGGCTCGACGTAGTCGAGGATGCGCTGGTAGTGGGTGATCTGGAGGATGCCGGTGCCCTGCTCGTCGCGGAGGGCGTTGATGCCCTTCGAGACGTCCTGCAGGCGGTCGATGTCGAGCCCCGAGTCGATCTCGTCGAGCACGGCGATCGACGGCTCCAGGATCGCGGCCTGGAGCACCTCGTTCTGCTTCTTCTCGCCGCCGGAGAAGCCGGCGTTGAGGTACCGCTGGGCGAACTTCTCGTCCATGTCGAGGAGCTCCATCTTCTCCTTCAGCAGCTGCTGGAACTCGGCGACGCCGACCTCGCCCTCGTCGACGGGGCCCTCCATCGGCGAGGTGTCGTAGCCGACGTCCTCCTCCTCGTCTTCGGCCTCGTCCTCGTCCTCGAAGAGCTCCTCGCGCTCTTCGAGCTTGGCGTTGAGCGCCGTCCGGAGGAAGTTCGTCATCGTGACGCCCTCGATCTCGGCGGGGTACTGGAAGCCGAGGAAGACGCCGAGCGCGGCCCGCTCGTTCGGTTCGAGGTCGAGGAGGTCCCACGTGCGCTTGTCCTCGGGGATCTCGAAATCCGCGCCGAAGTCGTCCTCGTCGAGGTGGAGCAGCACCTCCCCCTCGGTCACTTCGTAGGCGGGATGGCCGGCGATGACCTTTGCGGTCGTCGACTTTCCGGACCCGTTCGGTCCCATCAGCGCGTGGATCTCCCCCGAGTTGACCTCGAGATCGACGCCCCGAAGGATCTTCTCACCGTCCTCGGTCGCTACCTCTGCGTGGAGGTTCTTGATTTCGAGTACTGCCATCGTTATCTCGTTTCCTCGTACTCGAAGGGTGGCGAGTCCGACCCATAATGCTTACGCATTTACCCCCTGCGATTTTTGACCTGGGAAAATTAATTTGCCGTTTGTGAAAGCGTCGCGGCGGGCGCAACGGGCGCGACGGGCCGTAATCAGCGCGGTGAGAGCGCGCTGCGCGCGCCGATCGGTTTTCCTGGGCGATCAGACGAAGGCCCCTCCCGGGTAATCAGACGAAGCTCCCGAGGCCGGTCTGCTGCTGGCCGGATTTGACCTCGTCCCACGAGACGTCGAGCGCCTCGATGACCCGGGCGATGGGGCCCTTCAGCGTCTTGTCGAGCATCTTCTCCCAGTCGATCTCGAACTCCTCGGGCACCTGGTCGGCGTACTCGAAGCAGATGACGTCCTGGTTCTTCCGGAACTCGTCGTACAGGTCGCGCTTTCGGCGCTGTTCGGCCGTGAGTTCCCCGCGGGTCCCGCCGTTCTTCTCGGGGAACAGCTCGGGGTGGCGGGACTCGAAGCGCTCGAAGAACTCGGGTTTGACGCGATCGAGGTAGAGCCGCTTCGGCTTGCTCCCGCGCTGGAAGTTGGTGCCGAGGAGCAGGTTCGCGTACTTCGCCCCCCTGACCTGCGCCGTGTCGGTGTCGTAGCTGTCGAGGCGCTTGCCGATGCCGCCGGGAATACCTACCTCGTCCGGGTCGACGTTCCCGGCCTGGAAGTCGGTGATGACCTCGTGGACGTACGATTTCACCGCCGCCAGGTCGCCGCCGGTGACGATCATCTCGATGACGTTCTTCTGGACTTCCTTGGTGATCGGCGCGATGTCGGAGCGCTTGTACTCGAAGCCCGTGATGTCGATGTCGTCGACGTCCTTGCCCTCCTTCCAGATGATGTTGCCCGCGTACCGCTTCTTTCGGCCGGCCTGGAAGAACCGGCGGTAGAGTTTCTCGAACTCGATCTGGAAGCGGTGCTCCTCCGCGCCGAGTTCCTCGCGCGCGAAGTCGTCGTACCTGCTGTTGATGTGCGCCTCGATCTCAAAGGACTGCTCTACGGCCTCGTCCTTCGTGACGTCGGGGCCGAGTTCGAGCATGACGCTGTCGGTGTTGTGGAGAACGATCCCGCCGACGCCGTCGACGAAGTTCTCGTTCTTTTCGACGCTGAGGTCGTACACGTAGCCGTCGTAATCGACTTCGGTGAGAACCGGCTTGCGACCCTCGCGGTAGTAATCGCAGGTGCGAATCGTGTACGAGCCCTTCGAGGCTCGGTATTTCAGCGCGTGTTTCTGCCCGCGCTGGGTGAGTAACATCGACAACCCGGCGGCGAGCTCTCGGCTCACCGTCTCGAAGTCGAAGTTTCGGTCGGCGTACGCGTCGGAGTACCGCGGGAACTCCTTCGACCCGTCACCCTCGACCGCAGTCCGGATGAACAGCGTCTGGAGTTCGTCGGGGAGGTGAAAGATGAACGATGGAACCCGCTTTCCCCGGCACGTTTGCCCCGCGAATTCCCGGAAGAACACCGCCGCAAGTTCGTTCATCATCTGGAGCTTGAGCGTCCGATCGTTGTCCGTCAGCACCGTTCCGTCGGAGCCGGGTTCGGACGGCAGACGACGTTCGTCGCGCACGTCACTCTCGACGATGCTTGCGGTCGTATTGTCGAACAGTCGGTAGTAGTCACGCTGGAGTTGTTCGAGCCACTCCCGCCGCGACTCCGCGATGCTCGCGCCGTAGCGACTCTCCGTCGTTTCGGCCGTCGAAGAGCTTCCTTCGGCAACGTACGCCGCGAGGAGTCTGACGAGCGCGTACCCGTCCTCGCTGTCGACATCGATGTAGCGCTGGACGCGGACGGTCTTCGGTTGGTCACGGTGGTGTTCGTGCCCGAACCAGACGTACTCGTCGTCGGCGTGGACGCGTTTCACCTTCGTTCGGGAGTTGTCACCACCGACGCTCCGTCCGTCCTCGTATTCGCGTTCGTACCCGCTGAGGATCTCGTACACGTCGATCGTCTCGACCGCGTCGACGTCCGGGAATCCGTCGACCCGAAGCGGTTCGTCCACGTCGTCCGGACTGGCTTCCGTCAGTTCGCCGTCCGCCTCGACGACGTACGAATGGTCGTAAGTCGTCGTCGACTCTCCGAACTTGTGCTGAAGTTTGACGACCGGTTTGTCCGTTTCGTGCCTGATCGCCTGTCTGATTGGTTGCCACTCCGGCTCGCCGTTCTCGTTCACGGAGAGCGCTTCCCATCCGTCGACCGCTCGACGCTCCTTGCCGAGGGACGTCGCGGCGACCGGACCGCCGTCTGCGGTGATGAGTACTTCCGAAGTCGCCTCCGGTCGGCCCTGCTCGAATAGCTCCTCGATCGGGAGGAGCCGAACCGAACCGGTCGGGTCGCGTACGACCACGGGACGATCCCCGGTCACGCTGTCGCCGTACGCCACCTCGTAGCCGATCTCCTTCGCCGCCGTCTCGGTGAACGCGATGACCTCGCGGCCGGTGGCCGTGATGGCGGCGGCGTTCTCCTTGTCGTAGAGGCGGAACCGGTCCCAGCCCGAGACGCCGTACAGCGAGTTCATGATGACCTTCACCGCCGCCTGCTGCCGATCGAACTGCTCGTACTCGGGCGTCCCCGGCGCGTGCTCGTTGCGGAGCGCCTTCTTCTCCTCGCGCTCGGTGAGGAGTTCGTCGACCATGTCGCGCATCATCCCGTTCGGTTCCTTCCGGAAGCGGGTCCCGTTCGGCGCGCGGTAGGTCTCCCCCTCGTACTCCGGACCGACCTTCGTCTCCGGCGAGGCGTTGATCGTCACCATGCACATCGGGTACAGCGACTTCAGGTCGAGCACGGTCACGTTCTCCCTGATGCCCGTGATCGGGTCGAAGACCGCGCCGCCTTCGAACTCCTCGGTCTCCTGCTGTCCCTTCGTCGGGAGCACGAACCGCCCGTGCGCCTTGTGGAGCACGTAGATGTCCACCGCGTCGCCGGGCGTCGGCGCGTCCTCCAGGAGGCAGCCGACGAAGGTCCGCACCTCGTCCCAGAAGGCGATGACCTCCTGCTTGCGGTCGATCTCGACGCAGAGCTCGACGTCGCGAACGTTGTACTCGAGGAGGCGCTCGGGGTCCCGCTCCCAGAGGTCGCCGATGTCTCCGGAGTACCGCTCCTTGCCCACGTCGAGTTCCAGTTCGCCCACGGCGTCGAGGCGGTACGACTCCAGTTCGGAGAACTGGGTCCGTTTGTAGGCGTACAGCAGGTCGAAGACGACCCGACCCTTGATGTCGGGGCCGCCCCAGCCGCTGCGCCAGACCTCGTCGACGCGCGAGAGGCGTTCGACGCTGAGGTCGTACTCGCTCGTCGGGTCGAGCACCTCCAGCCGGTCGAGGAAGTACGGCGCGTCGAAGTCCTCGAAGTTCCAGCCGGTGAGCACGTCCGGGTCCGTCTCCTCGACGTACGACACGAACGCGTCGAGCATCTCGTCCTCGGCCTCGAACGACCGGACCTCGATGTCGGTGCTGTCCTGGTACGGGTCGTACCCGACGAGCGCGTCGGGCGCGTCCCCGTCGCCGTCGGGGGCCTCGTACAGCCAGGCGACGTACTCGTCGCGGTAGGAGTCGTGGCTCGTCAGGCAGACGATCGGCTCCTCGCCGTCCTCGGGGAAGCCGGACCGATCGTCCACCTCGATGTCGAACGTGTTGACGCGGAGTTCGGCGTCGACCTCGACCGGTTCGACCTCGTCGTGCGGAACCTGGATAGTGCCGTCGTCGAGCCGACGCGCCGGCACTCGGACGCCGCCGCCGATGTCCTTGTCGATGAGAAACCGGTTCGGAAACAGGATGTCGGCCTCGTAGTGCTCGAACTCGTCGCGCATCTGGCCGACGTCCCGCGGGGTGCGGCCGAAGATCTTCGTGAGCGCCTTCCCCCGGATGCTCCGGTACCCCTCCTCGGCGCCCGTGATGGCGTCGCGGTCGAGCGCTCCGTCGGTCAGCGAGTCGGTCGGGGCGTAGAAGTACGGGCGGAATCCGAGAACGCGGACGTGCTGGGGTTCGTTGTCCGCCGTGCGACCGAAGACGTGGACGACGGGATGCTCGTTCGAACCCTGCCCTTCGACGGTGTAATCGACCTGCGTCACGGCGATCTCGATCGTTCCGTCGGCCTCCGGGAACCGAAGCTCCGACGCGTCGATGACCTCCGCGACCTCCTGGCCGCCGTTGCCCGCGACGGCCGCGGCCTCCTCGTCCGGCCGGGCGCCACCTCCTCCCCCGGCGAAGTCGTCGAATCCGCTCTGTTTCATGTTGTCGATGGTTCGTCCCCGCCGATAAAAACCCCCGCGGTGTGGCCGCAGCGCTCGGCCGCGAGCGGGGGCTACCTCGGCGAGAGGCCTTCCGGCGGACGACCCGCCGGCCCCGGCCGCTCTCGGGCGGTGCCGTCGCGGACGATGGCGGCTCGACCGAATTCCGGTCGTCGGGACGGACTCGAGGACGGGGTCGCGTCGGTTCAATCCGACGCCGACGCGTACAAAACTATCGATTGATATCTTCCAGAAAACATTTATTCGAAGAATCAGGTTGGATCTGTGAAATGTCCGACCGTGCGATAGACGAGGAGAGGGGGATCGACGCGTCCGACGAACCGCCGAAGGTGCCCGACGGCGTCGAGACGATCGAGTCCTACGAGACGGACGGCGGCGTGGTGTTCTACGACGCCGACAACCCGCTGGCGTGGATGCAGGCGGCGCGAACCGTCCCGCTGAAGGAGTGCGCCTGAAGTCGAACGCTTTTCCCCGCTGCCGATCGACGGTTCGACCGTGACCGCCGACCCGTGGTCCGACGAGCCCGGGGACGGGGACGATCCCTGGCCGGACGAGCCGGACGAGCCCGACCCCGAAGCCCGGTGGAGCGATCCGGAGCGGGAGCTTCCGACGGTCCCGTCGGTACCTGATCCCCGCGTCTCCGAGCCGAAGCCGCGGCCGGAGGCCGTCCGGGAGATCGCCGGACCGTTCTGGGCCAGCGTCGTCTTCGTCAACCTGGGGCTGTTTGCGCTCTGCCTCGGACTGATGCTCGTCTACTTCCGCGACCAGTGGACCATCGGGGGCGGACTGGTGGTCGGGGGGACGCTCGCCCTGGTACGGACCTATCAGATCTACCGCGAGTTCAGACGGAGCCGGGACGGCGCGGACGGGACAGACGCGGATGGGGACGACCCGGACGGGAACGAGGGCGTCTCGGACGCCGCCCGTCGGGCCGACGACGCGCCGGCTTCGGACGACCGATCGGCGGCGGACGAGCGGAACTCCTAACCCCCCGCGGGGCCTGTCCGTCCACATGCGAACGGTACGGGATTCGTCGGGGAAGCGGTATCTCCTCCTCAAGCGGTCCGGCTCGTCGAGTCTCGTGCGCGACCCCGAGACGGGGGCCGAACGGTACGTCGGCAACGAGGACCTCGAAGCGGTCGACGGCGAATCGCCGCTCGCCACCGCCGCCGCGGGAGTGCCCGCGGCCGTCAGACGGCTGATCACCGCGGCGCCGAACGACCGCGCGCTCGGGCTGCTCGTCGAACTCGTGGACCGCGGTCCCCTGTCGGCGGTCGAACTGCTCGACGCGTACGACCTCTGCGAGAGCGACCTCCACGGCGTCATCGCGGAGTTCCGCGCGGCCGGGCTGGTCGAGGAGACCCGGGTGTACGGCGAGCGCGGGTACGACGCGACCGCTCTCGCGACCGACGCGGTCGCGGCGATCCGGCGGTAGTTCAGTCGTCGGCGGGGGATTCGAGCCCGACGAGCGCCGCGGCGTCCTCGCGTCGGACGGACGAGCGGTTCGTCGTCGCGTCCTTCTCGACCGTGACGAGGTCGTCCGCGGCCCCGACGAGTTCCTCGTCGTGGCTGACGATGACGATCTGTCGGACGCCGAGTCCGCGCATCTCCTCCACCAGGCCGACGAGTCGGGAGACGTGCCCGGAGTCGAGGAAGACCGTCGGCTCGTCGAGGATCAGCGGGGGCATGGGCGCGGCCCCGTCGATCCCCTCCGCGAGCAGCCGGTAGATCGCACAGCGGAGGCTGAGGTTGAACAGCGCGCGCTCGCCGCCCGAGAGCTGCTCGGGGTCGAGCGCGGTCCTGTCCTTCTGGAAGACGGTGAGCTCGTACTCCCCGTCGAGCCGGATGCGCGAGTAGGCGTCGTTGCCGTAGACCAGATCGAACGTCTCGTTCAGCATCCGTTCGAGGCTCTCGACGTTCCGCCGCCGGAGCTCCGCGCGGAGGTCGCCGTACATACGCTCCAGCTCCTCCGTCTCGTCGTGAAGCGATTCGAGCGCGTCGACGCGCTCCGAGAGCTCCTCGCGCTGCGCCCGCAGTTCCTCCAGCTGCGCGAGGTCCTGTTTGACCCCGCCGACGGCGCTCTGAAGCTCGTCCCGCGTTTCGGTCAGGCGATCCAGCTCGTCTTCGACCCGTTCGAGGTACTCCTCGGCCTTTTCCTTCTGCTCGCGGGCCCGTCGGATCTGCTCCTCGTCGACGGCCTCGCGGAGCTCCGCCCGACGAGAGCGCTTCTCGGCGAGTCGCTCGCGGCGCTCGTCGTTGAGGTCGGCGAGGCTCTCGCGCCTCTCGCCGAGGCGCTCGGCGCGATCCTCGGCGTCGTCGCGCTCCGAGAGGAGCTCCGAGAGACGGTCGAGCCGGTCGCGGGCGTCGGAAACCGCCTCCAGGTCGGCTTCGAGCTCCGCGACTTCCTCGCGCGCGTCCTCGGCCTCCGCCGCCTTTTCGGCGGCGACCTCCCGCTTCGACTCGGCCTCGACTGTCAGCTCCTCGGCGTCCTCGCGGAGTTCGTCGATCTGCTCCCGCTTTTCGCTGATCTCGCGTGCCTTCTCCTCGACGCGTTCTTCGAAC
Organism: Halegenticoccus soli; assembly: GCF_002844195.1. Taxonomy (GTDB): domain Archaea; phylum Halobacteriota; class Halobacteria; order Halobacteriales; family Haloferacaceae; genus Halegenticoccus; species Halegenticoccus soli. The sequence continues at coordinate 185,725 of NZ_PEND01000004.1, read as the reverse complement.
ATCTCGCGGCCGTTCCGGAGTTCGCGAACCCGGTCTTCGGCGTCGACGAGGGCGACCGTCTCCTCGATGGCCGCCTCCAGATCCGCCCGGCGCTCCCGGACGGCTTCGAGGTCGGCTTCGAGGGAGGCGACCCGTTCTCTGTCCTCGTCGACGGAATCGACGTGCGGCGAGCCGTCGACGGGCTGGCCGCACTCGGGGCACTTGCCCTCGGCGAGCAGCGCCTCGGCCTCCTCGACGCGGTCGCGCGCGCTTTCGAGCGCCGCCTTCGTCTCCGTCTCCTCGTCGCGGACCGTCGACAGAGTTTCCCGGAGTTCGGTCTCGCGCTCGGCCGCCCCGCCGAGGTCGACCGGCGCGTCGTCGAACGTCGCTTCGAGGTCGTCCAGCTCCGCGTCGAGGTCGTCGAGCGCCTCCCGACGCCGTTCGAGTTCGGCCTCGGCCGCTTCGACGGCGTCAGCGAGTTCGGCCGCCCGGTCGCGCTTGCTCGCCGCGCGTTTTTCGAACTCGTCGGCCCGCTCGCCGAGTTTCTCGGCCTGGTTCGAGAGCATCGTGACCCGCGTCCGCAGGTCGGCCAGCCCGGCGTCGAGATCCGACTCCCGCTCGTCCAGCGTCTCGCGTCGCGTCTCGATGGCGGCCGCCTCGGCCGCTTCCAGCGGCGTCTCCGACAGCCGCTCGGCGATCGCGCCGTCGAGGTCAGCGAGGCGCTCGCGGACGTCGCGGAGCTCGTCGCGGAGGCGTTCCCGCTCCCGCTCCGTCTCGGCGATGTCGCCCTCGAGCGCCTCGATTTCCTCGGAGAGGTCGGCGAGCTCCGCGCGCTTCTCCTCGTGCCCGTCGAGGACCTCCCGGGCCGCGTCTCGGCTGTTCTCGGCCTTCCGCCGCTGCTCCTCGTAGCGGTCGATGTCGGCGTCGACCTCCTTCAGGTCGGTCCGGAGGGCGTTGAGGCGGTCGTGCAGGCCCGCGTCCTCCTTCGCCTCGATCTGGGAGTCGAGTTCGGAGAGCCGCCCGCGCTTGTCCGCGAGGACGTCGTTCACCCCGAGGCGGGCGTCGGACGCCCGCTCGCGGTACGCCTCCAGCTTTCCGAGCTGGAGGAGATCGTCGATCATGTCCTGGCGCTGGCCGGGCGTGGCGTTGATGAGTTTGTTCACCTCGCCCTGGCGGACGTACGCGCAGTTGACGAACGCCTCGGCGTCCATCCGGAGCGTGTCCGTGACGAACTGCCGGACGTCGCGGGCCCCCTCGATCGTCGCGTCGGGGCCCGAGAGGACGCACTTCGCCGTCAGCGTTCGGTCGTCCGACCGTCGCAGCCGGCGTTCGAGGTGGTACTCGTCGTCGTCGTGCGTGAACCACAGCTCGATTTCTGCGTCCTCCTCCCCGGTCGTGATGACGTCGTCGAGCGTCCCGTCGAGCGCCTTCGACCCGTAGAGGGCGAAGAAGCACGCTTCGAGCAGCGAGGACTTTCCGCTGCCGTTCAGCCCGTGGATGACCGTCACCCCGTCTCGCAGCAGGAGGTCGGTGTCCTCGTACGGCTTGAAGTTCGCGAGCCGGACGCGGTCGAATCTCACAGGTAGTCCTCCATCGACACCTGGTCGCCGTTTCGAGCCGATCCGTCCGGCTCCGGTTCGCGCTCGGGTTCGGCCGGGGGACCCGACGCGTCCGCGGCGGACGCGACCGTACCATCGCCTTCGGCGTCGGCCTCGGCTTCGGCGTCGGCGTCGGCGTCGGCCGTCTCCGGATCCGCGTCCGAAGCCGCGCCTTCGCTCGGCCGCTCGGCCGCGTCCCCGTCGTCGCTGACTCCGTCTCCGCCGGTTCCGTTCGCGGCGTCCGGGCGCTCGGGGGCATCCGGGCGTTCGGCGTCGTCCGCTGCGTCCGGGGCGCGCTCGAAGGCGCCCGGATCGTCGGCGGCGAGCCGCTCGACGCGGGTCCGCACCTCCTCGCGGACGTTGGAATCGGCCACCTTGCTCGCCCGGACCGTCTCGTCGATGTCGATGGCCGCCGCCGAGAGGCCGAGGTCGACGATCCGGTCGCGGACCGCGTCGTCGGGGTCGGCGAAGCTCACCGACAGCTCCGTCTCGGCGTCGATCTCGCGCCTGTCCGTGACGCGGGCGACGAGCGCCCCCTTCTCGGTCGCGAACGCCTCGACGCTCGCGGGCGTCAGCGGCTCGCCCGCCCCGGTGATCTCGACGATGACGACCGCGCCGTCGAGGTCGTGCTGACCGATCTGCTCGCGGACGCGCTCGACGCCCTCGCCGTCCGCCAGCTCGACCGAGACGAACGCGAACGGCCGGGTGTCGAGCGCCCGCCGGCGGATGTCGACGTCCCCGTCGAACTCGACGAGGTTGTACCCCCTCCCGGGTTTCTCGCTCGCGCTCGCGCGCTCGGTCGAACCGCAGTAGGTGACCCACGTCCCGTCGACGGTCGCCGTGTCGGCCGCGTGGTTGTCGCCGAGCAGGACGGCGTCGAAGTCGACGTTCGACTCGCGCAGCACCGTCTCAGTCTCCCAGTTCGCGTGGGCGAACGGCGTGAACAACCCGTGGCCGACGAGGGCGGCGTGCGCGGCGTCGTGCGGTTCGAACCGGTACTCGAGTTCGCTCCGCCGCGACTGGGGGACGTGATCGAGCCCGTAGAACGCCGTGTCGCCGATCACGTGCGGTTCGCGCCCGAGGCGGGTCGCGAGGTCGAGCCGCTCGAACAGGTCGAGCCACTGGTCCCCCCTGACCGACTCGTGGTTTCCGACGATCGCGAGGAAGGGGATGCCGGCGTCGTCGAGCTTCCGCAGCGCGGAGAGCGCGCCGAGGAGATCCTCCAGGTCGGGTCGCCTGTCGTGAAAGAGATCTCCGGCGTGGACCACGGCGTCGACCCGCGCGTCGACCGCGTCGTCCACCACCTGTTCGAAGGCCTCGAGGAAGTCCCGTCGTCGCTCCGGCGAGTGGTACTGCTGGTACCCGATGTGGGTGTCGCCGGTGTGGATCACCCGCGTCATCTGCTCCCTCCTTGGCAACCGCTCGGTAAAGGCGTTGTGCGACCGGGTCGGAAGTGATCGTCCGCGTCCGCGGGGGGGTTCAGAACCGCGTCGGCCGCGGCGCGCCGGTACCGCTCGACGCGAGCGAGGACGCGTCGCCCGGCCCGCGCGGCGTCGTCGTCGGCCCGACGCTCCGCGGTCGCGACCGCGGCCCGGAGGTCCGACTCTCCCGACCGCTCGAAGAAAGCCGCCGCGTCCTCGACGCTGGCGAGCGCGTCCGCTCCCGCTCGGATCGTCCGCCGGTGGTCGGCGGGGGTCGGCGGTTCGGCTCCCAGCGCGAGCCGACGAAGCGCGCGCTTGACCGTTCTCGGATTCGCCACGGGACGTCTGGTGCCGCGATCGTATTTAAATGTTCAGCGTGTAGAGGCGCTTGCGGGCGTCCGAGAAGGAAAAGCGCGACGTGACGACCCCCTCGTCTTCCAGCCGGGCGAGGGCGTACCTGACCGTCCGCGGCGGCAACAGCGTTTCCTCTGCCAGTTGGCTCTGCGTCAGCGTGTCGTTGTAGTCGAGGACTTTGGCGACTAGCTTCGCGCTCGGCGGGAGGTCCCGGACCGACGCCCAGCGATCGGACGCCGCGTCTCCCCTGACCGCCTCTGAGGTGCTCATACTACCTCGACCTGGGGAATACAGGTTAATAATATTTACCATGTGTAATGATTACCTTCGGTTATTCTTCGGTGAGTGTTCGACGGAGGGTTACGTTACCCGAAGCCTCTTATTGGCGACCGACCTAAGGCGAGTGATGACCGACACTGTGGACGACGTCGATCTGCCGTACGACGAGGAGTCGACGTCGCAACACGAGAAGATTGAGGCCCTGCAGGAGCGCCTCGAGATACTCGAGTCACAGAACGAGGAGATGCGGGACAAGCTCCTCGACGCGAACGCCGAGAACAACAAGTACCAGCAGAAACTCGAGCGCCTGACTCACGAGAACAAGAAGCTGAAGCAGTCCCCGCTCTTCGTCGCGACGGTCCAGGAGATGACCGACGAGGGCGTCATCATCAAACAGCACGGGAACAACCAGGAGGCCCTCACCGAGGTCACGAACGAGATGCGCGGCGAACTCGAACCCGACGCGCGCGTCGCGGTCAACAACTCCCTCTCGATCGTCAAGCGCCTCGACAACGAGACCGACGTCCGGGCCCGGGTGATGCAGGTCGAGCACAGCCCCGACGTGACCTACGAGGACATCGGCGGGCTCGAAGAACAGATGCAGGAGGTCCGCGAGACCGTCGAGATGCCGCTCGATCGCCCCGACATGTTCGAGAAGGTCGGGATCGAGCCGCCGTCGGGCGTGCTCCTGTACGGGCCGCCGGGCACCGGCAAGACGATGCTGGCGAAGGCCGTCGCGAACCAGACGGACGCGACGTTCATCAAGATGGCCGGCTCCGAGCTCGTCCACAAGTTCATCGGCGAGGGGGCGAAGCTCGTCCGCGACCTGTTCGAGGTCGCCCGCGAGAACGAGCCGGCGGTCCTCTTCATCGACGAGATCGACGCCATCGCCTCGAAGCGGACGGACTCGAAGACCTCCGGGGACGCCGAGGTCCAGCGGACGATGATGCAGCTGCTCTCGGAGATGGACGGGTTCTCGGAGCGCGGCGAGATCCGCATCATCGCCGCGACGAACCGCTTCGACATGCTCGATCCCGCCATCCTCCGGCCGGGTCGGTTCGATCGCCTCATCGAGGTGCCCAAGCCGACCGAGGAGGGCCGCGAGATCATCTTCCGCATCCACACCCGGAAGATGAACGTCGACGACGAGGTCGACTTCGCCGAGCTGGCGGAGCTCGCCGAGGACGCCTCCGGCGCCGACATCAAGGCGATCTGCACCGAAGCCGGCATGCTCGCCATCCGCGACGACCGGACAGAGATCTACATGCGTGACTTCCTCGACGCCTGGGAGAAGATCCAGGCCGAGTCCGACGAGGACGCGGACGTCTCCCGCGCGTTCGCCTGAGAGTCGCGCGGCGTTCGCGCTCGGGCGCAAAGCTCTTCTCTCGTTCCTATCGGATCGCGGAGTTTCAGTCGCTCGCCGAGAGCGAGAGCGGCGCGCTCGCACGGTCGGCAGTTCCTTCGCCGGCGAAGCGGCGCAATCGGACGTGCGATCAGAGCAGCGCGAACACCAGGTACGGGACGAAAAACAGCAGCGCGAACATGACGAGCAGGATCAGGACGTAGCCGGCGCCGGTTCCGGCCGCCGCGAGCCACGCGTCGTGGTCGAATTCACCCGGGAGGTTCATACCGGGTCGGTCGAAACGGGCGGGCTTAACTCTTCGCCGTCGGCGCGGGCAGCGAGGACCGGCTCCGCCGACCTCGACTCCGAACCACTCAAACCGACGCGGCGACACTTCCGACCATGGGCACGCCACTCGAAACCCGCCAGGAGCAGGTGCTCGAAGTCCTCGACCGCCTGTACGACGCCTACCCCGACTCGACGATCTCCCTGAACTTCTCGAACCGGCTCGAACTCCTCGTGGCCGTCGTGCTCTCCGCGCAGTGCACGGACGAGCGCGTGAACGAGGTCACGGCGGACCTCTTCGAGAAGTACCGGACCCCCGAGGACTACGCGAACGCCGACGTGGACGAGCTGGACGAGGACATCAGCTCCATCACCTACCACAACAACAAGACGAAGTGGATCAAGAGCGCCGCGAACACCATCGTCGAGGAGCACGGCGGCGAGGTCCCGGACACGATGGAGGAGCTGACGGAGCTGAAGGGCGTCGGGCGGAAGACCGCGAACGTCGTCCTCCAGCACGGCCACGACGTGGTCGAGGGGATCGTCGTCGACACGCACGTCCGCCGGCTCTCCCGGCGGCTGGGGATCACGGAGGAGGAGTACCCGGAGCGCATCGAGCGCGACCTCATGTCGATCGTCCCCGAGGAGGACTGGCAGCAGTACACCCACCTCATGATCAGCCACGGACGGGCGACCTGCACGGCGATCAACCCGGAGTGTTCGGACTGCGTCGTGGAAGACCTCTGCCCGTCGTCGAAACTCGACCACGAGATCGACCTGGCGAGCGGCGAACCCTGGGATTGACCGGACCCGGCCTCCACGGCGGCGCCGTCGGGCGGTCGGACCGGCCGGAACGCATAACGGGCTGACGACCCAACTGCCGCCCATGACGAAAGACGAACACGGGATCGACCTGGAGGAGGATACCGAGCTCCCCGTTCAAGAGGAGAACGAGGAGGAGGAGGAAAAAGAGGAGAAAGCGGAAAAGGAGCGGCGCGAGGCCGAAGCGGAGGCCGAGGAGGAACAGCGCGAGCGCGAGGTCGAACAGCTCTCGGAGGTCCGAGAGGAGGAGGCCGCAGAGCAGGAGAACCCCGACCGTCACCGGGACGAAGAGCCCTACCAGAGCTGAGGCGTTCGGTTCTCCGCCGTCCCCGCCGCTTTTCAGAAGATGTACCCGGTGAGGTACCGGTAGATCCCGAGCAGGTACGCGCCGATCCAGAACAGCACGTAGCCGAAGACCCCGATCCGGAGGCGTCCGCGCCAGGCGCTCATGTTCTCGTGGAGGTCGTCGAGGTCGACGTCCTGATCCGGGTCGCGGTAGAGGTTCGCCCGGTGTTTGGCCTGGAAGATCCGCACGATCCCGGTGAGCGCGAACACGAGCATCGCGTACGCCTGCAGTCCCAGGATGGCGTGCAGCGCCGCCAGCCCGCCGAACTGTTTGAACAGCCGGGGGATCATCCAGGCGACGACGGGGATCGTGTTCAGCGTCAAGCCGACGACGATGAACTTGAGGTGGTACGTGAGCACGTCCCAGGTCACGGTCTCGGCGTCGATCATGATCCACGCGCCGTAGAGGTAGAAGGGGAAACTCGCGGTGACCATCAGCGCGGCGAGCGTGGCGACGACCGTCTCGCTTACCATCGGTCGGCCTAAGTCGCCGGCCGGCGTAAAGGGACCGAATCGGCCGCGACGCGGGTCGGAAAGCGTATACGCGTGTGGCAAGTAGATTCGGGGTAATGACAGACCCGTCATCGACGCCGGCCGAGACGCCGGACGACGGGCCGAAAGAGGCCGACGGGGCGTCCTCGAGGGCGGACGACGCGGACGCGGAGCTCGACGCACTCCGCCGGCAGGTCGAGGAGAAGTACGACTTCGACGACTTCGGCCCGGAGGACATGGCCGAGATGACGCTGGAGGAGTGGGAGGCGGTGTTCGATCCCGACTCCTGGATCGTCGGCGGGGAGCTCCTGGACCGCGTCGAGAGCGATCTCGCGGCGCGCATCGCCGACCGGGACGTGTTCGCCGTGGTCGAGCGGATCGAGGAGGGCGGCGAACAGCGGCTCATCGCGTACTCGGACGAGGGGTACGCCGTGGTGTTCCCCGACGGGAGCGTCGAGGGGATCGGCACGGTGCTCCGCGACGTGAAACCGACGGTCGCGCTCTGTTCCATGGAGGAGTACGAGGTGCCCGAACCGCCCGCGGACGCCGCGCTCCCGTCGCCGGACGAGATCGCGGAGGGGAGCGGCGAGCTCGGCAACACGATGCTGCAGATCGTCGCCGCCATCCAGCTGCTGGCCGGCGTCGGCCTCCTCGTGGCCTGGCCGATCGCGAACCTGGACATCGTGGCGCCGGTGATCGGCCTCGTCTTCGTCGCGATCGGCTTTTTCCTCTTTCTCGTCGTCGCCAACGCCCGGCTGTCCGACCGGTTCCGGGCCGAGGAGTACCGCAACCGACTCCGCGCCGTCGGCGTCGAGGACGGCGAGCGTCCGGACTTCCTCCCCCTCTCGGAGACGTCCGGCGCGGCCCGCCCCGACGGCCCCGAACGCGAGACGGAGAGCCCCTGAGCCGGACGTCCGATCGCGGAGGAGTCGGTGGGTTTAAGCGCGTCCCTTCCTCAGTGTCACCTGTATGAATAGGCGGGACTTTTTACGGACGGCCGGAGGGTCTGCCGCTGTCGCGGCGACGGCCGGAACAGCCGCCGCACAGGAAGGCGGTGGCGGCGGCGGTGGCGGAACCCAGGAGGTCATCGTCGGCCCCGGCGGTTCGCTGGTGTTCGAGCCCGAGGAACTCCAGATCGCGCCCGGGACGACGGTGAAGTTCGTCTGGGAGTCGGACGGCCACAACGTCGTCCCGAACCAAGGAGACTGGGGCCACCAGCCGCTCGAAGACACGGGATTCGAGTTCGAACACACCTTCGAGGAGGTGGCGGAGTACGAGTACGTCTGCGAGCCCCACGAGTCGGCCGGCATGGTCGGGACGATCATCGTCACCGAAAACCCGCAGCAGGGCGGCGGTGCGGGCGAGAAGGAACTCGAGGAACTGGGCGTCCCGATCCAGGCCCACTGGGTCGGCGTGTCGACCATCCTCGGGATCGTCGTGACGATCATCTACACGTTCTACATTCTGAAGTACGGCGAGTCCGCGAACACGGGGAACACCGCCGGGGGTGAGAAGTAATGTCGTCGTCCGGAAGTTCCTACGGCGACATCCACCGGTACGAACCGGCGCGGGAGAGCACGGCGGCCGCGATCGCCATCGTCCTCCTGACGGTGATCGAGGTCGTCTTCGTGTTCCTGTTCGCCTACGGGCTGATGTCCGGCTGGGGACTGACCGACATCGGGAACATGTTCCTCGGCGGCATCCTCGCCGTCGTGTTCATCGACCTGGCGTTCATCCTCGCGCTGTACCGCAAGGAGTTCCTCCCGGACGTGATGATCGTGAAGAAGCGCCGCCGGAAGTGGGAGGACCTCTACGTCCGCGAAGACGAGGTCGACGGCGTCGGACTCGGCGACGGCAGCCCGTGGGACCACGTCAAGCGCGCGATCTACCCCTACTACAAGAGGTGACAAATGAGCCTGGAAAAGAAAGACGAATTCGACCACAAGGGCTGGATGAAGGAGAAGGATCTGACGCCCGTCGAGACGACGTACCTCACGGCGCTCATCTGGCTCGACACGCGGCTCCGCATCGTCGACTACCTGGAGATCCTCGAGACGCTCTACTACCGGGTCAATCTCCAGATGCCGAAGAGCCACACCGAGCAGTACAACCTCGACAACAAGTTCTGGTACTGGTACCCCCTGTACACCCTCGGGCTCTTTTCGACCCTGGCGTACATCGTCGCGGCGATAAGCGGCGCGTTGCTCGGCTTCTACTACTCGCCGGCGACGAGCGGCGACCCGACGACGGCGTACAGCCAGATCGAGTTCATCATGACCGAACTCCAGTTCGGCTTCATGCTCCGGAGCGTCCACCGGTGGTCCGCCCAGGTGATGGTCGCGGCGGTGTTCCTCCACATGCTGCGCGTGTACTTCACTGGCGCGTACAAGGAGCCCCGCGAGCTCAACTGGCTCATCGGCATCGTCCTCATCAGCCTGACGATGGTGTTCGGGTACACCGGATACCTGCTCCCGTGGGACCAGCTGGCGTTCTGGGCCGGGCAGATCGGCGTCGAGATGAGCCTCTCGATCCCGCTCGCCGGCGAGTGGGTCGCCCAGCTGCTGTTCGGCGGCTTCACCCTCTCGCAGGCGACGCTGCAACGAATGTACATCATCCACGTGTTCCTGCTCCCGTTCGTGGTGACGACGCTCATCGCCATCCACATCGGCATCGTCTGGGTGCAGGGCATCGCCGAACCCCACTAATCGAGGTACGACCATGACCGACACCAACGACAAGACCCCGGAAACGGACGGCGGCGAGGAGGTCAGGGCCGACGGCACCGGCATCGTCGCCCCCGACGACGAGACGCCGACCTGGCGCGAGCGCAAGGAGCGGACGACCGGCCTCTCGCGGCTGACGTACGAGTACTTCGAGCGCGCCCGACGCGAGGATCAGGACCTCCGGCAGGAGTCGACCTACGTCGAGCGCGACGTGCTCGGCTTCCCGACGTGGCCGCACGAGACGATCAGAAACCTCTCGATCGCGAGCTTCTTCGTCGGGATGATCCTGTTCCTCTCGGCGACGATGCCTCCGCACATCGGCCCGCCGGCGAACCCGAGCTCGACGCCGGCGATCATCCTGCCCGACTGGTACCTGTACTGGTCCTTCGGCCTCCTGAAGCTCACCCCGATCAACCCCGAACTGGCGATCCTCGACGGGCAGAAGATCATGGCGGACCGGACCTACGGGGTGCTGGCGAACATCGTCGTCGTCGGCGCCATCGCCATCGTGCCGTTCCTCAACAAGGGGAGCGCGCGGCGGCCGGTCGAGGAGCCGTTCTGGGCGGCCGTGGGCGTCGGCGGGGTCGTCTTCGCCTTCACGATCAGCGTGCTGGCGGTCCAGAACCTCGTTCCGATCGCGGTCCCGCTGCTGTTCGACCTGACGTTCCTGCTGCCCGTCGTCGCCGGCTTCGTCACCTACGCGGTGCTGAAGACGATGCGCGAGGGGTACATGTACGACCTCAACCGCCGCTACTACCGGCTCCGACCGCCGAAGTAACGCGGCTCGCCGCTCTCTTCATTCCCATGACCGATCCCGACAGCCGACCAGCCGATCGCGAGCGGGCGGACTCGACCGCGTCCGACGGCGGGCGGCGCGACGTCGTCGTCCCGATGCGCCTGTACAAGACGATCACCGTCTTCTCGACGCTCATCGCGGTCGTCTGCGTCGTGTTCGGGTTCGTCCTCTTGGACGCGGCGACGCTGCAGGTGAGCGCGCTCCGCAGCCTGGTTACGGCGCTTCTGACCGCGGTCGGCGTCCCGGTCGACCGGGGCGTCCTGAGCGCGCTGCTGGCCGTCGTCGGGCTCGCGACGATCGGATTCGGCGCCGGCGTCTACACGATCGGCACCCGGTTCCGCGCCCGGGGAATGGGAAAGTCTCAAGAGGACTCCGGCGAAGGATCAAACAATGGCTGACGAGTTCATCAAAGGGCTCGGTATACTCACGGGCGCCGGTCTCGCGTGGATGGTGCTCGCCGGGTGGTACCAGACCGAATCCTTCGAGAGTACGTCGCAGTTCTTCGACCCCGCGCCGGAGGCCGCGAACCTCTTCGATACGATCGCGATCGCCCTCATCGACGTGTTCGCGTGGTTCGCGATACTCGGCGCGCTCACCTTCTGGGTTCTCATCCCCGCCGGGCGGCAGGCGCGGCGGGCGTACAACGAGCGGCGCGAGTCGAGCTAATCCGGATTCGAACCCCCTTCCCCTTTTCGCGTCCCCTCGTCGTCTCCGTCGAACCCCGACTAGTTCGCGCCGCGCGCTTCCCGGGAGCGTCGATCGACGACCGTCACGTCGAACTTCGAGCGCCAGCGGTACCGACGGTCGCCCCAGACGAACGTCCGGCGGGCGAGTCCGTACGCGAACAGCGGCACCTGTAGCAGCGTCGCCGGATACGCGAGCAGGACAGTCCGCCGACGGACGCCGAACGCCTCGTACACAGCCAAGTGAAGCAGCGTCACGGCCGCGAGCCCCGGAATCGGAAACAGAATGCAGCCGAGGGAGAGCAGGAGGGCGACGACGCCCGCGATCGCGGTGTCCCGCGGTTTGTGCCGCCGGACGATCTGCGAGAACCGGACGTGCCGCTCGATCGTTCCGCGGATCGTCCCGCCGACCTCCACGAACCGAGTCCGTCTAACGGGCGTCACGTCGAGGTACTCGGACAGCAGCCCGTCGTCGCTCACGGTGCGGCGAAGGTCCCGCAGAAAATCGTCCCAGCGGAGGTCGCCCCGTTCGAACATCACCGCGCCGCCCCACGCCTTGTTCCCCGCGTAGACGCCGAGCGTCCCGCCGACGGCGTAGATCGGTTCGAGCAGCAGCGACAGCGGATCCCGTCCGACGAAGAACGGAACCTCCGAAACGGGACCGCGCTTCACGTAATCAGCCCGGAGTCGGTCGAGCCAGTCGGGCGGGTGGTAAAAATCGTCGTCCGTCCACGCGATCCGATCGTGACGAGCAGCCTCCATCCCGGCCGCGACGGCGTTCGCTTTCCCCGAACACCCCCTCGGTTCGCCGGCGTAGACGATCCTAACTCGTTCGGGGAGGTCGTCCGAACGCTTCGCGACGGGATCCGCCTCGCAATCACAGACGATCAGCAGTTCGTCCCTCGGACCGAGTTGGTCGGCGACTTCCGCGCACGCCGCGGTCCACGTGACGGTAGGGAGGATGACGCTCGTCGGCGGAGCGGTCGCGGCCATGTCTTTACCGTCTCTTCGGAGCGGATCGTCGTAAACGGGTCGGACAGTCGATGAGAACAGTCCTCGTCGCTCGAATCGAGCCGGATCGAGATCGAAAACGGATCGAGGGAAACCGGGCGCGCGGCGGTTCTCAGACCACCGCGTTCCAGAGGTCCGCGACGAGGAAGAAGAGGCTCTGGTACGCCGCGTACAGGATCACCAGCACGGACGCCGCGACGGCGCTCTTCGGGGCCTCGAACGAGAGGGCGTTTCGGGCCTCCACCTGCCGCGCTTCGAACTCGAAGAAGTCCGCGAGGAACATCCCGATCACGAGCATCGAGAGGACGATGCCGCCGTGGGGTTCGACGAGAATGTACGCGAGCGACGTGAAGATCAAGAGCAGCGTGGTGACCGTGTGCGGCGCGTACCGCGTGATGGGCTCGTCCTCCTCGGCCTGCCGGCGGTTCTTCCGGTGGCCGAGGTACCGGGTCGCGACGTTCGCGAGCGCGAACACGAGCGTCGCGAACGGCAGGATCGGCCCGATCGCCTCGACCTGCTCGATGGGGATCAGGAACTGCAGCGGTTGCATACTCGACCCTGGGACCGTAACTCATTAGAGTTTTTCCAATCCGCCCGCGCCATCAGGGACGAGCGGGGGGCCGAAGCAACGAAACCGCGTCGGACCGGACGACCCGAACCGGTTCGTGCGGACCGACTTCCCCGCGCTCGCGCCCGTCCACGACGAGCGAAACCGCGCCGTCGTCGCGCTCGACGGAGAGCGTCACCTCGGCCGGGACGACCCACCGCTCGGACCGGGTTGCGAACGGCGACACCGGGACGACGACCAGGCCCGTCCCCGGCAGGAGGATCGGCCCGCGGGCCGCGCGGGCGTACCCCGTGCTGCCCGCGGGCGTCGCGACCACGACGCCGTCGGAGCGGAACGCGTCGACGCGCTCGTCGTCGACGGAGACCGAGTACTCGGATATCCGGGCGGGTTCGCTCGTGATGAGCGTCACGTCCAGGAACGCCTCCGCCACCGCCGCGCCGTCGACCTCGACCGACAGCAGGGGGTGCTCCGACGGCGACCACTCGCCGGCCAAAAACGAGTCGACCCGGCGGTCGAACTCCTCCGCCGGGAGGGAGTAACGACCGCCGACGCCGATCGGGACGATCGGCGCCGACGGCCGGGCGAGCGCGGCGTCGACGAGCGCCCGTTCGCCGACCGCGACGACCGCGTCGGCCCCGTCGGGAGCGACGAACTCGACGTCGGGGGCGGCGTCGGCGAGGGCCCGCCGGACGCCGCCGCCGTCGCCCCGGAGCGCGACCCTCATCCGGACTCCTCCCGTGCCCACGCGTCGATCATCACCCGGACGTTGCCGGTCCGGGGGTAAAAGGCTGCGTGATTCGATCGAGGCGTCGCCGTCGCCCCCGGCGCGATCAGTAGGGCCAGTCCCCGGTGATCTTCATCCCCGCGGCCAGATCCTCCGCTTCGAGCGCCGCGGCGATCTCCGCCGGCTCCTTGCGCTCGATCTCCGCGTCGGCGTCCGCGAGTTCGGCGACGAGTTCCGCGAGGAGGATCGCCTGCTCGCGGAGCGTTCGCGGTTCGAGCTTGTCGAGCGTGTCCGCGAAGGTGTGCCCCCAGCCGCGGCCGCGGGTGTCGGACTCCGCGGCGACCATGGAGCCCGGGACGCCCCACCTGACGAACGGCCAGTGATCGCTGTGCGGGACGAGTTCGGGGTTCGTGCTGATCGGGTGATCGAACCGATCCGCGACGGCCTCCGCGGCGTCCCGGAGGCCGCCGAACCCGTGAGTGTACAGCTTCAGCGTCCGGCCGTGGACGTTGCTGTCGACGTTGACGATCGCCCTGATCCGGTCGAGGCTGCCGCCGTCGGACCCGCGGCGCTTCGCCGCCTCGCGCTCGGAGCCGACGAGGCCGACTTCCTCCGCGCCGTAGCAGACGAAGTGAACGCGCGTGTCGAGTTCGTCCTCGCGCGTCGCCAGCGCCCGGGCGACCTCGACGACCGTCGCCGTGCCCGCGCCGTTGTCCATCGCCCCCTCGGCGATGTCGTGGGCGTCGAGGTGACTCGTCACGAGCACCTCCTCGTCGGTCTCCGGGCCCAGCTCGGCGTGGACGTTGCCGCTGGTCGCGTCGTGAACGTCGCAGTCGACCTCGATCGTCACCTCGTCGCCCTCCCACCGTCGAGCGAGCCGCGCGCCGACCTCCTTGCTCACGCCGACGGCCGGAATCTCGCCGATCGGCGCGTCCCCGGTTCCGACGCTCCCGGTCGGCGGGAGACAGCCCTCGACGTGGTTCGCGAAGACGAACCCCGCCGCGCCGCGTTCGACGGCGTAGTAGTACTTCTCGCGGCGGTGGATGAACCGGTCGTAGTGGTCCGGGACGGTCGAGGAGACCATGACGATCTTGCCCTCGACCTCCCCGTCGAAGTCCTCCGGCAGGCCGTACCCGAGGTCGACGAGGTCGCCGGTGACGCTCCCGCTCGGGCTTCGGGGGAGAGCGATGCAGTCCTGTTCGGCGTCGCCGGCGCGGATCGCGCTGGACCCGCGAGTCCAGCCCTGCACCTCGAACTGGTCGATCCGGGCGTCTCGCGCGCCGACGTCGGACAGCGCGTCGCGCGTCAGTTCCATCGCCTCGCGCTCGCCGGGGCTCCCGGTCATCCGGTTTCCGATGTCGACGAGCGCTTCGAGGTGACGCCAGCCGACGTCGCTCGTGAACGCCTCGCCGATCCACTTTGTGTCCGTCATGACACTCCCTGGTGCCGGCCGAACGGTAACGATTTCGATAGGGGCGGTCGCCTTCCGGAAGGAGCGCCAGGGACGATCGGATCCGAGACGGGGGCGTCACGGCGACTCCACCCGAAACGGCGCGAGACAGTCGTATCGCGTTCCGCCCTCGGAGACGGGCGACGAGAGCAGTCCGTACAGCCCGGGGTCGAGGTCGAGGGGCGGAATCCACCACACGTCGTCGGATTCCGGCCGGCGCGCCTCGCCGACGTTCATGAGCCACTCCGCGCTGTCGTCGGGGCCGAGCGTCTGCCCGCGGCCGCCGACGATCAGCGGCGGGGCGATCCAGTCCCACCCCTCGTCCGTCCGCTCCATCACTCTCGCGTCCACCCGGAATCGGTACGTCCGCTCGCTCCGGTTTCGCAGCGTGAACCGGATCTCGTCCGGTTCCCCGGCCGCGACCGTCCACTTCGACGGCTTCAGGACGACTGGCGGGTCGATCGCGCGGTGCGCACAGACGCTCTCGCCCTCCGGGGAGAGATCGGGGCAGTCGACGAAGACGGGGGGCGTCCCGGGAACGGACGCGCAGCCGGCGAGCGACGCGAAGGCCGTTCCCGCGGCGGCGAGGAGTCGACGTCGGTTCATGGGCCGGTCTGGTCCCCCTTTCCGATAAAAAGCTTCGTACGGGCGGTCTCGGACGGCGCGAACGCGGCTACGCGTCCGCCAGAAGCTCTCTTCACGCCCCCCGGTCCGTCACGAGCGTCGAGACGCGGCGGCGGCGCAATGCGAGCGACGTGCGAACGGAGCGCACACATATGTCGCTGGGACGCCTTGTGTTCTCCGAAGGACGACCACCATGACAGCGAGCGACGTCGATCGATTAGCGGGGAATCGAATGAACGAACGGGAGGCGAAAGCGTTCCTCCGAGAACGGGGGACGGGCGTGCTCTCGCTCGCCGACGACGGCGTGGCGTACGGGGTTCCCATCTCCTTCGGGTACGACGGCGATTCGCGCCTGTACTTCGCCTTCGTCGGATTCGGCGAGCGGAGCAAAAAGTCGGAGCTGAGCGAGCGCACGGAGCGGGCGAGCTTCGTCGTCTACGAGGCGAACACGCCCGACGACTGGCGGAGCGTGATCGTCGAAGGGCCGATCGCGGAGGTCGAGCGGTCCGATCGGCCGGCCGCGATGGAGGCGTTCGAGGACAACGCATGGTATCCGAGCCTGTTCTCGGAGGCGGATCCGATGCAGAAGCTCAGGATCTGGGGGCTGCGCGCCGAATCAGTGAGCGGGCTGAAGGGCGAGGACGCCTGAGCGGGAGGCCGCCGCCGATCCGCTGTCGACCGTCGGCGACCCGTCGGCGACCCGTCGCCGCCCCGCCTCAGTCGCCGCTCGACACCGCCTCGCTTTCGGAGTCGAGCGCGCCCTCGACGGCCGCGCTCGCCGGCCGGGGGAGCGCGTCGCGCACGTCCTCGCGGCCGTCCCGTTCTATGACCTCGGCGTAGGCATCGGGCATCACCTTCACGAAGTTCTTGACCGCGGTCGCCCAGTCGTCGAGCAGCTCCCGCGCGCGCTCGCTGTCCGCGTACTCGGCGTGGTTCTCCACGAGTCGGCGGAGCATCGCCTCGTCGCGCTCCGCGAGGTCGGGCGAGAGCGACACCATCCCGGAGTTGACGCGCTCCGCGAACGCCTCGTCGGGGTCGTACACGTACGCGACGCCGCCGGACATGCCGGCCGCGAAATTCCGGCCCGTCTCGCCGAGCACGGCGACGACGCCGCCCGTCATGTACTCGCAGCCGTGGTCGCCGACGCCCTCGACGACGGCCTTCACCCCGGAGTTGCGGACGGCGAAGCGCTCGCCCGCGACGCCGTTGATGTACGCCTCTCCCTCGGTCGCGCCGTAGAGCGCGACGTTGCCGACGAGGACGTTCTCGTCGGCCTCGTAGGCGGCGTCCTCGGGGGTGCGGACGACGAGCTTCCCGCCGGAGAGCCCCTTGCCGACGTAGTCGTTCGCCGCGCCCGTGAGCCCCATCGTCACGCCGCGGGCGAGGAACGCGCCGAAGCTCTGGCCCGCGATCCCGTCGAACTCGCAGGTGATCGTGTCGCTCGCGAGCCCCTCGCCGCCGTAGCGCTTCGAGACGCGGTTCGACAGCATCGCGCCGACGGCGCGGTCGACGTTCGAGATCGGCTTTCCGACGCGGACGGACTCGCCGTACGCAAGCGCCGGCTCGGCCTCGGCGATGAGTTCGCGGTCCAGCTGCGCGTCGAGGTCGGAGTGGCTCTGCTCTCTCGTCTTGATCCGCTGGTCGCCCGCGGGCTTCGCGATGACCGCCGAGAGGTCCAGGTGCTTCGCCTTGGGGTGGTCGGTCTCGCGCTGGCGCAGGAGCTCCGGCCGGCCGATCATCTCGTCGAGCGTTCGGAAGCCGAGCTCCGCCATGATCTCGCGGAGCTCCTGGGCCATGAACGACATGTAGTTGATGACGTGGTCTGGCTGGCCGGGGAAGCGCTGTCTGAGGTTCTCGTCCTGGGTGGCGACGCCGACCGGACAGGTGTTCTCGTGGCACTGCCGGGCCATCACGCAGCCGGAGGTGACGAGCGACGCCGTCCCGAAGACGTACTCCTCGGCCCCGAGGAGCGCCGCGACGGCCACGTCGCGGCCGGTCATCAGCCCGCCGTCGGTCGACACGCGGATGCGGTCTCGCAGGCCCGTCGCGCGGAGCATCTGGTTCGCCTCGGCGAGGCCGAGCTCCCACGGGAGGCCCGCGTTCTTGATCGACGTCTTCGGCGACGCGCCGGTGCCGCCGGAGTGGCCCGAGATGTGGACCACGTCGGCGTTGGCCTTGGCGACGCCGGCGGCGATGGTGCCGATGCCCGCCTCGGAGACGAGCTTCACGTTGATGTCGGCCTCCGGGTTCGCCACCTTCAGGTCGTGGATGAGCTGCTTTAAGTCCTCGATGGAGTAGATGTCGTGCAGCGGCGGCGGGGAGATGAGGCCGACGCCGGGCGTCGAGTAGCGGACGTGGGCGATCATCTCGTTGACCTTCTTGCCGGGCAGGTGGCCGCCCTCGCCGGGCTTCGAGCCCTGGGCCATCTTGATCTGGAGCTCGTCGGCCGAGGTCAGGTAGTGGCTCGTCACGCCGAAGCGGCCGGAGGCGACCTGCTTGACGTTGCACTCCTTCTCCGTGCCGAACCGCTCCGGCGGCTCGCCGCCCTCGCCGGAGTTCGACTTCCCGCCGATGCGGTTCATCGCGATGGAGTTGTTCTCGTGGGCCTCGGGCGACAGGGAACCGAGCGACATCGCCGCCGTGGAAAAGCGCGTGACGATCTCCTCGACGGGTTCGACCTCCTCGATCGGGACGGGGTCGCGGTCGCTCTCGAACTCCAGGAGGCCGCGCAGCGTCTGCAGCTCCTCGGACTGGTCGTTGACGAGTTCGGCGAACTCGCCGTACTTCTCGTAGCTGCCCGAGCGGACCGCCTGCTGGAGCGTCCCGACCGTCTTCGGGTTCCACTGGTGGTGCAGACCGCCCGAGCGGTTCTCGTACTCGCCCTGGCGGTCGAGCTTCGGCTCGTCCTCGCTCCCGAAGGCGACCACGTGGCGCGTGAGCAGGTCCTCCTCGATCTGGGGCAGCCCGATGCCCTCGGTCCGGATCTCCGTCCCCTCGAAGTACTCGCCGACGAGGTCGGAGTCGAGCCCGACCGCCTCGAAGATCTGCGCGCCCTGGTAGGAGGCGACCGTCGAGATGCCCATCTTCGCCATCGTCTTCAGGAGGCCGTCCTCCAGCGCCTTCTTGTACGCCGCGATGGCGGCCGACTCGTCGGCCCCGTCGGGACCGGCGACGATGTCCTCGATCGTCTGGTAGGCGAGGTAGGGGTTGACCGCGCCCGCGCCGTAGCCGACGAGCGTGGCGAGGTGGTGAACCTCGCGGGGGTCGCCGGACTCGACGACGAGGCCGACGTGGTTGCGCAGGCCGTTGCGGACGAGCGAGTGGTGGACCGCACCCGTCGCCAGCAGGCTCGGGATCGGCACGCGGTCGGGGCCAACGTTCCGGTCGGAGAGCACGACGATGTCCGCGCCGCCCTCGATCGCCTCGCGGGCGTCCTCGCGGAGGCGTTCGACGGCCGCCTCCAGCGCCGCCCCCCCGTCGCCGTCGCCGCGCTCGTAGGTCATGTCGACGACGGCCGAGCGGAGGCCGTCCGAAGCGTCGCCGCCGCCGAGGTCGGAAGCCGAGGCGGCACCGTCGCCGCCGAGGTCCTTGATCGCCTCCGTCTGGGCGTCGGTCAGGACGGGCGAGTCGAGGACGAGCTGTCGGGCGTGCTCGGGCGACTCGTCGAGGAGGTTCCGCTGGGGGCCGAGCCGGCTCTCGAGGCTCGTCACCAGCTCCTCGCGGATGTAGTCGATCGGCGGGTTCGACACCTGCGCGAACAGCTGCTTGAAGTAGGTGAAAAGCGGCCGGTTGATCTCCGAGAGGACCGAAAGCGGGGTGTCGTCGCCCATCGAGCCGACCGGGTCCTTCCCCTGCTTCGCCATCGGCTCGATGAGGTGGTTCAGCTGGTCGTGGGTGTACCCGAACGCCGCCTGGTGGGCGCGGAGCGCGTCCACCTCCCCGCGGGTCGCGTGGTCCCCGTCGTCGGCGAGGTCAGCGAGGCGGCGCTGCTCCTCCCGGATCCACTCGCCGTACTTGCGGTCCGTGAGCGACTCGAACACCTCCTCGTCGGGGATGACGCGGCCCTCCTCGGGGTCGGCCATGAACAGCTGACCGGGCTTGAGGCGGCCGCGCTCTACGATCTCGCTCGGTTCCGCGTCGAGCGCGCCGACCTCGCTGGCCATGATCAGGCGGTTGTCGGCGGTGACGTCGTACCGGCACGGGCGCAGCCCGTTGCGGTCGAGCACGGCGGCGACGCGGTCGCCGTCGGTCGCCGCGACGAGCGCCGGGCCGTCCCACGGCTCGACGAGACTGGCGTGGAAGTCGTACCAGTCGCGCCGGTCGGCGTCCATGGCGTCGTCGTTGCGGTACGCCTCGGGGATGAGCATCCGCAGGACGTGGGGGAGCTCCCGCCCCGACTGGAGCAGGAGCTCGACCACGTTGTCGACGCACGCCGTGTCGCTCTGGTCTGCGACCGTCACCGGCTTGAGCGTGTCTATCTCGTCGCCGAGGTCCGGGTGTTCGAGGTCCGTCTCGCGGGCGCGCATCCAGTTGACGTTGCCCCGGATGGTGTTGATCTCGCCGTTGTGGATGATGTTCCGGTACGGGTGCGCGAGGTGCCACGCCCCGAGGGTGTTCGTCGAGAAGCGCGCGTGGACGAGCGCGAGCGTCGTCTGCATCCGCTCGTCGGCGAGGTCCGGGTAGTACGTCGGGAGCTGTTCGGCCTTCAGGAGGCCCTTGTACACGAGCGTCTTGCGGTGCAGCGAGCAGACGTAGAAGCGGCCGGAGCCGTCGATTTCGGCCGCTTCGATCGCGTTCTCGGCGGCGCGTCGGCCGACGTAGAGCGCGCGGTCGAACGCCGATACCGCGTCGTCGCCGCGGACCGTCACCCCGTTCTCGGCGGGCCGGACGAACGCCTGCCACACGTCCGGTTCGGATTCGAGCGCGGTCTCGCCGAGGTCCGCGTTGTCGGTCGGCACGTCGCGCCAGTGGAACACGTCGAGACCGTACCCGGCGAGCGCCTCCTCGAACAGTTCCGTCACGGCCTCGCGGGCCGCGTCGTCGCGGGGCATGAAGAGCGATCCGACCGCGTACGTCTCCGGCAGGGCGACGTCGAGCGTCGCCTCGAAGAACTCGTCTGGGCGCTGGACGAGGATGCCGGCGCCGTCGCCGGTGTTCTCCTCCGCGCCGGTGGTGCCGCGGTGTTCGAGGTTCTCGAGGAGCGCCAGGCTGTCGGCGACCGTCTCGTGGGAGCGGCCGCCGTCGAGGTCGATCACGGCGCCGACCCCGCAGTTGGACCGTTCGTCGGTCGGATCGGCCAACCCTACGGGGTGTTCGTCACTCTGTGGCTTGGTCATGAGACCTCAAAAGAACTTCCGGCTTATCAGCCTACCCCTGAAAGAATAAGTGCGTACTAACACCACATAAGGGAATATAAGGAATACATGTCGTTCACGGTTCTGCAAAGCGAGGGCGTGCACAAGCACGCATTCGAAGCAAGGGCGTGCTTGTGCGCGCCTTCGAAGCGAGGGCGCGCCTGCCGACGCCCTCGGATGCGAGGTCGCGTCCGCGTGCGCCCTCGGGTCGAGTGGCTGCGGCGGGTTCGGACGAGCGAGCGCCCGCCGCGGGCTCGGAGGCGAACGAGCGTGAGCGGAGACGGGGCGGTCGACTGGAGCGCCGTTCAGTACGACTTGGCGAAGTACGCGGTTTCGACGGCTTCGTCGCCGCAGACCGCGCAGTCGCGGCCTTCGAGGTCGAGCCGCAGATCCTCACCGGCGAAGGCCGTGTCGTCTCCGCGTCGCGTCTCCGACGCGGCGTCGTCCTCGAAGGGAACCATCACGATCTCGGCGGCGATCTGCTCTTTGATCTCGGCCTCGCAGGCCTCGTCCCCGCACCAGGGGGCGCGGACGTAGCCGCCGTAGCGGCCGATCGTGCCCAGGATCTCCTCCCGGCTGTCGGCGTCGCGGACGTTCTCGGCGAGGTTCTCCTCCGCGCGCGCGTACAACTTGCCGTACACCTCGTCGAAGTGGTCCTCGACGGCGTCGACGATCCCGTCGCGGGCCTCGACGACCTGCTCGCCGTCGGGGCGGTGGACGACCGTCACCTCGCCGTCGTCGACCTCGTTGGGGCCGATCTCGAACCGGACGGGGACGCCCTTCAGCTCCCACTCGTTGAACTTGAACCCGGGGTTGCGCTCGTCGCGGTCGTCGAGTTCGACGCGGACGCCGGCCTCCCGGAGGTCCGCCGCGATCCCCTCGGCGTACTCGAGGACGGCGTCCCTCGTGTCCTCCTGCCAGATGGGGACGACGACAACCTGCTCGGGCGCGATCGCGGGGGGGACGACGAGCCCCTGATCGTCGCTGTGGGTCATGATGAGCGCGCCGAGCGCGCGCCACGACAGCCCCCACGAGGTGGTGTGCGCCACCCGCTCCTCCTCGTCGGGGTCGGAGAACGTGATGTCGAACGCCTCGGCGAAGCTCGTCCCGAGGTAGTGGCTCGTCGCGCCCTGGACGGACTTCCCGTCCGGCATCAGCGCCTCGACGGTCGTCGTGGTGTCCGCGCCGGGGAACTTGTCGTGTTCGGGCTTTCGCCCTCGGAGGACGGGGATGGCGAGGGTGTCCTCGTACACCGACTCGTACTGGTCGAGGCGGGTCATCGTCTCGTCCCACGCCTCCTCGCGGGTCTCGTGGGCGGTGTGGCCCTCCTGCCAGAGGAACTCCTTCGTGCGGAAGAACGGCTTGGTGTCGGTCGCCTCCCAGCGGACGACGCTGCACCACTGGTTGACGCGGAGGGGCAGGTCGCGGTGGCTGCGGACCCACTGGCTCATGTAGGGCGCGATGATGCTCTCGCTCGTGGGGCGGACGGCGAGGCGCTCTTCCAGTTCCTCGCGGCCGCCGTGGGTGACCCAGGCGACCTCGGGATCGAAGCCCTCGACGATGTCCTTCTCGCGTTCGAGGTAGCTCTCGGGGATGAAGAGGGGGAAGTAGGCGTTCCGCACGCCGGTGGCCTTGAACTTCGCGTCCAGGTCCGACTGGATCCGCTCCCAGAGGGCGTAGCCGCGGGGGCGGGTGATGATGAATCCGCTCATCCCCTCGGGCGCGTAGTTCGCGAGGCCGGCCTTCTGGACGACCTCGGCGTACCACTCGCCGGTGCTGTGCTCCTTGGACTCGGTGATGCCGAGCTCCTGTGCGTCGCTCATACCTGGAACTGGCCGACGAGGGTATTAAACTCGGTGTGTTCGTCGAGCGGCGGACGCGCCGCCCCTACAGTTTCTCCAGGCGGGCGATCCGCTCGTCGCTCCAGCCGTAGAAGTGCCGGTCAGTCGTCCGGAGCGTCTCGACGCACTCGTTGTACTTCTCGCGCGCGTCCGCCGCGTAGGGATCGTCGGGGTGCGCCTCGATCCACTCGCGGAGGTCGTCGAGCGCCTTCGGCGAGTACGTGTCGAGTTCGCGCTGCGATTCGAGCAGTTCGACCTTCCGATCCTCCTGCCGCATCGTCCGGACGAGCGCCCAGCCCGCCACTCCCCAGAAGGAGACGACGACGAACAGCATCATCGCCCAGACGTCGGCCGAGAGCGGCATCAGTCGTCGCCCCCCGCCGCCTTGCCGGACGGCCCCGGCTCCTCGCCGCCTTCCAGGTAGCGCATGACCGCGTAGCCGGCGAGCGGGAACGAGACGAGCACGACCATGCCGGCGATCATCCGCGGGTCGCCGAAGCTGTCGTAGGCGAAGTACGCCATGATGAACAGCATGATCGCCGGGACGACGTACTTCACGACGCCGTTCCACCACCGGCCGACGTAGACGCCCGCGTTCTGGTTGACCGAGAGCACGCGGAGCCGCTCCGGGCCGAGCTTCCAGCCGATGACGCCGATGATGCAGAGCGTGGCCAGCGGCAGCCCCCAGTTGCCGAAGACGAAGTCCGCGAAGTCGAGGACGTCCGCGGAGAGTGCGCTCGGCAGGCCGAGGAGCCAGATCAGCCCGCAGACCGCCAGGACGGTTTGCCTGCGGCTCAACCGCGTCTCCTCGCTGACCGTCGTGACGGCGACCTCGGTGATCACGATGGCCGAGGTGAACGCCGCGAGGAAGAAGCCGACGAAAAAGAGGATCGCCCAGATCCAGCCGGCGGCCATCTCCGAGAACACCTGCGGGAGGGTGACGAACGCCAGCGTCGCCCCCGTGTCCGGGGCCAGGCCGTACGCGAAGACGATCGGGAAGATCGCGAAGGCCGCGAGGACGGCGACGCTCGACTCGCCGATCGCCGTGAAGATGCCGCCGCCGAGCGGGACGTCGTCGTACTTCCGGAGGTAGCTGCCGACCGTGAGCGCGATCCCCCAGCCGAGGCCGGTGGAGAAGAGCGCCTGCCCGAGCGCGGCGATCCAGGTGCTGCTGAACGTGAGAAACTCCCACCGGACGCCGAAGGTGAACGCGAGCCCCTCGTCGGCCCCCGGGAGGGTGACCGCCCGCACCGTGATGGCGGCCAGCGAGAGGACGAGCGCCGGGACGGCGACGACGACCACGCGCTCGACCCCTTCGCGGATGCCGAAGAGCAGGACGCCCGCGACGAGCGCCATCACGATCGTGTGCATCGCGATCGTGAGGGCGGGGTTCGCGAGGAACCCGTCGAGGAACGGCTCGGGTCGGAACGCGGCGCTCGTGAAGGTGAAGAGGAACGAGTGGGCCGCGTAGTAGAGCGTCCACCCGACGAGCGGCGAGTAGTACGACATCAGCGCGACGTTGACCAGGAGGACGACGACGCCGAGGCCGACGAGTCCGCCGGGGCCGACGACGTCGCGGAACGCGCCGATCACCCCCTTCTCCGTGTACCGCCCGAGGGCGACTTCGGCGATCAGCCCCGGCGCGGCGATCACGAACAGGATCAGGAGGTACGCCAGGATGAACGCGCCGCCCCCGTTCTCGCCCGCGACGTACGGGAACCGCCAGATGTTGCCGACGCCGACCATCGCGCCGATCATGGCCATGAGGAACCCGAACCGGCTCCCCCACTGTCCGCGGGCAGTTTTAAGCGCGTCGGAGGACATACGTTATCACACCGTACTGCATGGACTTACGTCGTATTTAATTATTCTTCACACGACATTGGAAACAAAATTCGCGTCCGCGAGTATGTCGCCCGGCCGCGACGGTATCGGGTCGAAACGGGGCGGAGAGAGCCGCAGTCGCGCGGGGGAGGCGGGGCGACGCGGACGGATCAGTCGGAGTCTGGACCGCGGACCGCGAAGGGGCTCTCGCCTTCCGTCCAGCCCCACCCCGGCAGGCGGGTCTGGATCCCCGCGGCGAGCGCGGCGTCGAGGTCGTCGACGCCGGCCGCGTCGTCGTCGAGGTGGTGCATCACGTCCGCGTAGTGGAAGGTCGCCTCGGCGAGCAGGCGGAGCGGCTGGTTGCCCGCGATCATCGCGGCGAGTTCGCGCCCCAGGAGTTCGTCGACGACGAAGCCCGGGTAGTCACCCTCGACGTCGAGTTCGCGGAGCAGGCCGACGAGCGCGGCCGCGTTGACCGCGAGATCTCCGTCGGCGAACGCCTCGTCGACGGCGGCGCGGTACTGCTCGCGGGTGATCGGTCGCACGTCGGTCGCGAACCGCTCGCCGAGCTCCGCGCGGACGGCGTTCACGAGGGGAACGACGACGTCTGCGCGCTCTCTGACCCACCTGTGCTCGTCCGCGACGGCGTCCGGAGTGAGTTCCATGGCCACTGGACGGGTCGCCGACGCTTCGTTTTTGCGAAGGCTTTTATAATCGGGGGATAATACTGGCGATTAAGCGGGTTTTCACTGCCTCTTCCCGCAGTTGAGCACCTGGCACGAGCAGACAGTACTACCATCGACTATGCTCTCCGACACGAACGGTCACGAGGTGGCATCGACCGGCGGCGGGTCCGCGCAGGGCCCGACGCGTGTCGAGACGGCAGTGCGCGAAGCCCGAACCGACGCAAAACGGACGGGTATCTTCGACACATGAGTTCAGTAGACAGGCAACTGGAAGAACTGAAAGCAGAGATCGAAAACGAGCTTCCGAGCGGGATCACGGTGTCCGACGTCAAGTACGAGGGCCCCGAACTCGTCGTGTACACCAGACATCCGAAGCAGTTCGCCCGGAACGGCGACCTGATTCGGAAGCTGGCGTCGAAGCTCCGCAAGCGAATCACCGTCCGGCCGGACCCGGACGTCCTCTCCGACTCCCGGGAGGCGGAGGACAGGATCCTGAAGGTGATCCCCGACGAGGCGGGCGTGACGGACCTCGACTTCCACGTCGACACCGGCGAGGTCGTCATCGAGGCCGAAAAGCCCGGAATGGTCATCGGCCGGCACGGCTCGACGCTGCGCGAGATCACCCAGGAGGTCGGCTGGACGCCCGAAGTCGTCCGGACACCGCCGATCGAGTCGTCGACGGTGTCCAACGTCCGGAACTTCCTCAAGCAGGAGCGCGACGAGCGCCGCGACATTCTCGAACGGGTCGGCCGGCAGATCCACCGCGAGGAGATGGGCCGCGAACAGTGGGTGCGCATCTCCACGCTCGGCTGCTGTCGGGAGGTCGGCCGCGCGAGCTTCATCCTCTCGACCGCCGAGACGCGGATCCTCATCGACTGCGGCGACAAGCCGGGCGCGGAGGGCGAGGTCCCCTACCTCCAGGTCCCCGAGGCGCTCGGATCCGGGGCGAACTCCATCGACGCGGTCGTGCTCACGCACGCGCACCTCGACCACAGCGCGCTGATCCCGCTTCTGTTCAAGTACGGCTACGACGGCCCGATCTACTGCACCGAGCCGACCCGCGACCTGATGGGCCTCCTCACGCTCGACTACCTGGACGTGGCGGCCAAGGAGGGCCGGACGCCGCCCTACGAGTCCGAGATGGTCCGCGAGGCGATCAAGCACACCATCCCCCTGGAGTACGGCGACGTGACCGACATCGCGCCGGACGTGAAGCTCACCTTCCACAACGCGGGCCACATCCTCGGCTCCGCCGTGAGCCACTTCCACATCGGCGACGGGCTCTACAACGTCGCCTTCTCCGGCGACATCCACTACAAGGACACGCGCCTCTTCAACGGCGCGGTCAACGACTTCCCGCGCGTCGAGACGCTCGTGATGGAGTCGACCTACGGCGGTCGCAACGACTACCAGACCGACCAGGAGGACTCCGAGCGGAACCTCATCGACGTCATCAACCGAACCCACGACGAGGGCGGGAAGGTGCTCATCCCGGCGTTCGCCGTCGGACGGTCCCAGGAGATCATGCTCGTCCTGGAGGAGGCGATGCGCAAGGGGAAGATCCCGAGCATGCCCGTCCACCTCGACGGGATGATCTGGGAGGCGACGGCGATCCACACGACCTACCCCGAGTACCTCCGCGACGAACTGCGCGACCGCATCTTCCACGAGAACGAGAACCCGTTCCTCGCCGACGAGTTCAACCACATCGACGGCGGCGAGGACGAGCGGCAGGAGGTCGCCGACTCCGGCCCGGCCATCATCCTCTCGACCTCAGGCATGGTCACCGGCGGACCCATCATGTCCTGGCTCCGCCACGTCGGTCCGGATCCGGACTCGACGCTCGTCTTCGTCGGGTACCAGGCGCAGGGGACGCTCGGCCGCCGCATCCAGAACGGGTGGGACGAGGTCCCGATCAACGACCGCAACGGCTCCGGTCGGAGCAACACGCTCAAGCTGAAGATGGACGTCGAGACGGTCGACGGCTTCTCCGGGCACGCCGACCGCAACGGCCTGATGAACTTCGTCCGGACGATGAACCCCCGGCCGGAGAAGGTGCTCTGCGTCCACGGCGACGAGCGCTCCGTGCAGGACCTCTCGTCGGCGCTGTACCACGAATTCAACATGCGGACGTTCGCGCCGAAGAACCTCGAGACGTTCCGGTTCAAGTGACGGTCGAGGCGTTCTGATGCAGGTGACGGCCGCCGGTCGCCCGAACCGCCGACCGAGCCCGCCGCCCTACCGGCCGGCCCGAACGATCGACTGACCGACGCGAACGATCGACCGGCCGGTCCGGGCGATCGGCGAGTCGAACCGGACGATCACTCGCGCTCCGCTCGCGCGCCCAGGCCCCATTCCTCGTCGGAGACGCGCTCTCTCAGGAGCTCCTCGCGGTCGCCGAGCACCCGGAACTCGAACCCGCCGTCGCCGCGCTCGAACTGCACGTCGAGCGTCGTCACGTCGGCGGTCACCTCCCGCCTGATCGGGTCGGGCCGCCCGCCGTCGCTGTCGGCTTCGAGGCCGTAGTCGTCGTAGCTCGTCCGGGCCGACGCCTCGATCGTCCCGTCCTCGTTGTACACGTCGGCGGCGATCCCCTCGGGGGACTCGGCCTCCGCGTTGCCGTCAGCGTCGTCGCGCGACGGCGGGCCGCCGCTCCGCGATCGCTCGGCGATTTCGACCGTGTACGTTTTCATCGGCATGCGTTCGCCGGTTCGGGCGACTGGCGTTTCAGTCTGCGGGCCGACCCCGGGTCGGAGCGGTCTCGGAGCCAGGGCGGTGCCAGAGCAGAGCCGGACCCGAGGAGCCGAAACCGACTCGGACCGACGGTGGGCTCGAAGCGACCCGGTAGGATTGAATAGCCCGTCGGAACGAAAGGAGGTATGAGACTCGCGCTCATCGCCCACGACGAGAAGAAGCCGGCGCTCATCGAGTTCGCCAGGGAGCACAAGGAGACGCTCGAAACGTGCGAACTCATCGCCACGG
The DNA here is from genome assembly GCF_002844195.1 of Halegenticoccus soli. Taxonomy (GTDB): domain Archaea; phylum Halobacteriota; class Halobacteria; order Halobacteriales; family Haloferacaceae; genus Halegenticoccus; species Halegenticoccus soli. The sequence continues at coordinate 157,542 of NZ_PEND01000004.1, read as the reverse complement.
GCACGACCGGAAAGCGGCTCATCGAGGAGACCGGCCTCGACATCGAGCGGAAGGCGTCCGGCCCGATCGGGGGCGATCTCATGATCGGCGCGGAGGTGGCCTCCGACGACTGCGACGGGATCATCTTCCTCCGGGACCCGCTCACGGCGCAACCGCACGAGCCCGACATCTCCGCGCTGATGCGTATCTGCGACGTGCACGACGTGCCGCTGGCGACGAACCTCGCCACGGCGGACGCGCTGCTCGCCGGACTGGAAGAACTCAGATAGGTCAGCGCCCGAGAACGTTATGTCGCGGGCCCGCCTACGGCCGGCATGCGTCTCGCCGCGGTCGCGCTCGTCCTCCTGGGTCTCCTGGCGGTCGCCGTCGCTCCCGGATCGGCCGGCGCCGCGAGCGTCGGGCCGGCCGACGGGGCCGATCGGGACGCGACCGACTCGACCGCGGGCGGGCCGATCCCGGCCCCGTGTTTCCCCCCGAACGGCCACGAGTTCGTCGTCGGGACGGAGGGGCCCCGAATCGACCTCCTCGTGCACACGTCGCTGGTCACGAACCTCGGCGGACCGGGCGCGTTCGGCGTCGAGGCCGCCGGTTCGACGGGACGGCACCGGATCGTCGCCCTCGAAGCGGGCGTCCTGTTCGCGGGCGTCGGGGACCCCGCGCGGTTCCTCCGGGATCCCCTCGCCCGCTTTTCGATCGCCTTCCGCTACGAGTTCCGAGTGCCGATGGTCCCCGGCCTCCACTACGAACTCGACGAACTCCCCGTCGTCGGGCCGGTCGGGGCCGCGGACTGTTACTCCGTCCCGGCGGCCTCGGCCGGATCGACCACCGTCTCGTCGATCTCGTCGACGCCCACGCGGTCACAGAGGTCGTAGAGCGGGCACGCCTCGGGACCGTCGAGGCAGGCGGGCTTCCGCGCCTTGCAGTACTCGCGTCCGAATTGAATCATGGCCGTATGCCCGAAACCGCACTTTTCGGCCGGGACGTCCCGCTCCAGGTGCTCGCGCACCGTCTCGTGGTCCGCGTCCGGCGGGGCGAGCCCCATCCGGCGCGCGATCCGGTGGACGTGAGTGTCGACCGGGAACACGCCGCCGCGGCCGCCGGCGAAGAGCAGCACGCAGTCGGCGGTCTTCGGCCCGACGCCGCGGATCTCCAGCAGGCGGTCGCGGACCGCCTCCGGCCCCTCGTCGCGGACGAACGCGTCGAACCCGTCCGCGCCGCCGAACTCCTCGACGATCTCCTCGGCCGCGCCGATGATCATCTCCGACTTCTGGTTGTACAGCCCCGCGGACTGGATCGTCTCGGCGAGTTCGGACTGCTCGGCGTCGGCGAGCGCGGCGGCGAGGTCGTCACCCGGATCGTCGCCGCCGTCCCTGCCGTACCGCGCCATCAGGCTGTCGTGCGCCGGCTGGCTCGCCACGTCGCTCGTGTTCTGGCTGAGGATCGTCCGGACGAGACACGTGAAGGCGTCCTGGCCGCCGTAGGCCTTCCGCCAGTACAGCTCTCCGAGTTCGTCGACGACGGCCTCCGCGCGCGTCCCGGCGTCCGCGGGGTCGAAGTCGACCTCGACGCCGCCGCCGGCGCTGCCGCCGCTTATGTTCTCGGCCGGCTCTTCGGGCATGCGCGACGGGAGGTGCGCCGGCGACAAAAGCGACCCGGAATCGGCGGTCTCCGTCCGACCGCAGAGCGCGTCGCGCCTCGCTCGGCGTTCCGGTCGGGGGTGCGTCGGCGGAGAGCGCACCGGGAAGGGCGGACACGTTCATGCCCGCTCGGCGACAACGATCGCACATGCCTCTCAGCGCGCGAAACAGGCTCGCCGGAACGGTGCGATCGATCGACGCGGACGGCCCTCTCGCGGAGGTCGTCGTGGAAACGGAGGGGGGAGAGACCGTCGCGGCGGTCATCACCCGCGACTCGGTCGACCGCCTCGGGATCGACGAGGGCGACGGGGTGAACGCCGTCGTGAAGGCGACGGACGTGATGATCGAGGCCGAGTAGCGCAGCGCCGGGTCGACGCACATTCCGCGTTCTCGGGTGCGCCGTCGCCGACGAACCGAGATGAAGACGAGACAGAGCGGTATGCGACGGGGAGAGACGCGACGGAACGGGACGAGACGGCGCTACCGGTTCCTTTCCCCGTTTCCGTCCGCCGGTTCCACGGAGAGCGTCACCGTCACCTCGGCCCCGTCCGACAGCGCCGCGACGAGTTCGCGGTCGAACCCCGCCGCGGCCTTCTCCGCGGCGACCATGATCGTCCGGTCGTCGACGTAGTCGCTCGTCCGGCCGACCATGCTCCGGTCGTCCTCGAACGAGAGCTCCGGGTGTCCGCGGCCGACGACGGTTTCGGTCCGCTCCCCCGCCTCGAAGGCGGCGACGATCCGGGCGTCGGGGTCGCGGCACGCCTCGACGAACGCGCGATCGAAGTCCGCGGGCGTCCGATCCGCCTCGACGGCGAGGATGCAATCGCCGGCGGGGGTGAGCCAGTCGTCGCTCGTCACCTCGAACGTGCTCGCGTGCGCCGCGGAGACGTGCTCGTGGCCGCGGGCGCGGATGATCTCCTCCATGGTGGAACGGCGACGGCGGCGGCGCAAATGGCTGGCGCTTCCCGCCCGAGATCGTCCCGGTCGACGGTCGGCCGCCCGGCGGTCGGCCGAGGCCGACTCGATCGGCGGTCACTCCCGGACGACGGTGATCGTGACAGCGCCGCAGTCGCACTCGTACGCCCGGCGCTCGCCCGCGGCGTTCCGCATCACGAGCATGAGCGACTCCTCCGAGAGCGGGCGGCCGCATTCGGGCGCTTCACAGGCGCACGCGAGGTCGTTGAGCATGGACGGGTATCGGAACCGTACCGTCATTAAATCGAGCCAAGGGCAGGGCGGAAGTGAAAGTGCGGAGTCGCTTATGTACGATGTACCCCACGTCGAAAGTTCGCGAGCGTCCGCGCAGGAGCGGATTGAGCGGTGTGGTAGCCAGTTTCACTCACTCCTACCACCGAAGTATTTATATGTCGCACGGCTGTAGGACAGGATACCAGAACGCCTCCGGCGTTCCGGCGGCATCGCACGTAGAATGATCGGGAATTCTTATACACGGCCGGTCGCATTCCGACGAGCAGCCGCTACGGCCGGAGCGGTGATGGTATCGAGGTTTAATCACGCATGGCAGTAGAGAAATTCGACATCAAGGAACTCGACGTATCGAAGAACGTCGAACTGACGGACGACAAGCTCGAAAACGGTTCTAAGGGACAGCTCATCAAGCTCGCCGGACAGCTCCGCGACCGACGGAACGAGCTGAACCAGATGGCGTCCGAGCGGGCGTCGCGCCGCGACGAGCTCAACGCCAAAACGCGGGAGAAGGTCGACGAGGCCCAGGAACACCGCGAGAAGCGCGACGAGCTCAACGAGCAGGTCCAGGAGCACAAGCAGAAGCGCAACGAGCTCAACGCCGAGGCCAACGAGCTGTTCGACAAGGTCGAACAGATGAAGCAGGACCTCGAGCTGGACGACGGGAAGGACCTGGAGGAGCTCAAAGAGGAGATCGAGCAGCTCGAGTTCCGCCAGCAGACCGAGGTCCTCTCGACCGAGGACGAGCGCGAACTCATCGAGAAGATCGAGAAGAAGCGCGAGCAGTACCGCGAGAAGAAGGAGAAGGTCGAGGACAGCGGCGAACTCGAGGAGCTCGTCGAGGAGGCCGAGGCGGTCCGCTCCGAGGCGTCGAAGCACCACCAGAAGGTGACGGAACTCGCCGACAAGGCCCAGGAGCACCACAACAAGATGATCGAGGCCTACCGCGAGGCCGACGACATCCGCGACCGCGCCGACGAGATGCACGAGCTGTTCGTCGAGGCGCAGGAGGCCGCAGACCGGCACCACGAGGACTTCGTGCGCGTCCAGAAGCGCCTGCGCGAGCTGGACAAGAAAGAAGAAAAGCAGCGCAAGGACTCCCGCGCCGAGCAGCGCGAGGCCGCCAAGAAGGAGGCCGAGGAGATCTACCAGAAGTTCAAGGAAGGCGAGACCCTCGACACCGAGGACCTGATGAAGCTCCAGAAGACGGGGCTGCTCTGAGTTCGGCGTTTTCTTCCGCGTTTTCGTCGCAGTTTTATGGGCGCTCCCCGCGGAGTGACATCCATGTCGGGTGAAACGCAATGAACGGGCCGATGGCGAGAGTCGCTCGTCTCATCGTCGTCGCGGTCGGCGCGGCCGCGGCCGCCGTCGTCGGGTGGGTGCTGTTCGTCGAGGCGCCGGCCGACCTCGCCGACCTGCTCGGCGTCCTTCTCGCGGTCGGGGTGACCCTGTTCGGCGTCAGGCTGGCGGCCAGAGTCGCGGCCGCGAAGTTCCCCGAGTACAACGCGGCGGAGGTAGCCGTCGAGGGGCCGATCACGCGCGACGGGGGGCGTCGCGGCCCGCTGGCCAGGGCGGTCGGCGCGAGCGCGGACGAGATCGTCGACCAGATCGAGGCCGCCGACGAAGACCCGCACGCCGAGGCGCTCCTGTTGAAACTCAACACCCCCGGCGGGCAGGTCGTTCCAAGCGACGACATCCGCCGGGCGGCGGCGGCGTTCGACGGGCCGACGATCGCGTACGCGACCGACGTCTGCGCGAGCGGCGGGTACTGGATCGCGAGCGGGTGCGACGAGCTGTGGGCGCGCGACGCGACGCTCGTCGGGAGCATCGGCGTCATCGGCTCGTCCGTCAACGTCTCCGAGCTCGCGGACCGGCTGGGGGTTTCCTACGAGCGGTTCGCCGCCGGCAAGTACAAGGACGCCGGGCTCGCGCTGAAGGAGATCTCGGACGACGAGCGGGCCTACCTCCAGGGCATTATCGACGACTTCTACGAGGACTTCGTCGAGCGCGTCGCCGAGGGGCGGGGGATGGATCCGGCGGTCGTCCGAGACACCGAAGCCCGCGTCTACCTCGGCGAGAACGCCCTCGAACTGGGGCTGGTCGACGAGCTCGGAACGCGCGAGGACGCCCGGGCGCGCGTCGAAGAACTCGTCGGAACGGACGTGACCGTCCGGGAGTTCGAGCCCTCGCGGGGACCGCTCGCCCGGCTCCGCGGCGCGTCGCAGTCGGTCGCGTACGCGTTCGGCGCGGGAGTCGCCGGACGGTTCGCGCCCGACGACGGGTTCGACTTCCGCTTTTGAGCCGTCGAGCGCTCCTCGAACCGAGCCGGCGACGGCCTAACGCGGGCGTAAATCGCTCGACGAGGGCGACAGGGGGGTTTTTAGCCCGGGGCGTACTCGCCCCTCTTGTGACGACGCTGGTGCTGTGTATCGATCGCTCGAACGACATCGGCCGGAAGACGGGGCTGGAAACGCCCGTCTCGGGGTGGGAGGCCGTGCGCTCGCTCGTGATCGAGGTCGGGCTCTCCGACCCCGAGGATTCGAGCGTCAACTGCCTGCTCGAAACGCTCCGGATCGCACGATCCCTCCGCGACGAGCGCGAGGACGCCGTCGTCGCCGTCGTCTCGGGGGCGGGCGAATCGCTCGTCGGCGCGGACCTCTCGGTCGCAGAACAGCTCGACGAACTGGTCGAGCGCTACGGACCCGATTCGGCCGTCGTCGTCATCGACAGCGCGCAGGACGAGCGCGTGATCCCGATCATCGAGAGCAGACTCCCCGTCGACGCCGTCGACCGGGTCGTCGTCCGGCAGGCCCGCGACATCGAGTCGACGTACTACCTCCTGAAACAGTTCCTGGGCGACGAGGAGCTCCGGTCGACCGTGCTCGTTCCCGTCGGAATCGGCCTGCTCCTGCTGCCGCTCCTCCTGCTTCGCTTCTCCCCCGCGGTCGCGCTCGCTGGGGTCGCGTCGCTGCTCGGCGCGGTGCTCCTCTACAAGGGGCTCGCCGTCAGCGAGCGCCTCGCGCGCGCCTCGGATCGGGTCCGCGACGCGCTGTACTCGGGACAGGTGTCGGTCGTCACGTACGTCGTCGCGGCCGGGCTCGCGCTCGTCGGCGTCTTCCTGGGGGCGCTCGCGGTGTCCGACCTGCCGGACGGCGGAACGGCGCTCGTCCGCGCGACGCAGTTCGCGTACAGCAGCGTCCCGTGGCTCGCCCTGGCGGCGCTCACCGCGAGCACCGGCAGGCTGCTCGACGAGCTCATCCGCGCCGAGGGCGCGAGGCGGCCCTACCTGAACCTCCCGTTCGGCGTCGTCGCGCTCGGGCTCGTGATCAGGGGCTTTTCCGGTTACATCCTCGAACAGGAGGGCCACCTCCGGCCCCTCGTCCTGTTCGATCACGCGCTCCGGCCGGCCCACCGGCTCGCGCTGTTCGTGATCACCGGAATCGTGGTCAGCGCCGTCGGCGTCAAAGTCGCCGCCAGCATGAGCGACGAGACGCTGGAGGAGGTCATCGAGCCGTAGGACGGAACGGGATCGAGCGCCGGGGCGCGGGTGCCGCGTCCGACCGGCCCGGCCGGCGGCGTCAGTTCGTCGCCCGGTACTCGCCGTGCTTGATGCCGACGACGAGCGTGAACACGCCGAACAGCGCGATGCCGACGCTGATTCCGATGCTCAGCGCCGGCGGCATCGGACTCGTCACCGTCCCGGCGACGATGACGAGAAGCGGTATCGCGAAGAGCAGCGCCGTCTTCGGGAGGTCGAACTCCATACCGAAGCGTAGGACGGACGCCGATTAAGCCTTACTCAACGGGAACGCGGCCGCTCGGCTCTCAGTCGCCGCGGCGCGGCCTGACGACGTCGGCCAGCGCGACCGCCGTCCCGAGCAACCACCCCGACGGGACCGCGATGCCGAACCACATCGCGACGTACGCGACCCCCTCCAGCGTGAAGCGCCCGCGCAGGAACGCGCTCACCCCGGCGACGGCGAGCACGTTGTCGAGCAGCCAGACGGCGAGCGTGTAGCTTCCGGGGAGGACGACGGCCGCGACGGCGGGCGAGTAGAGCGCGGCGACGACCGGCGGGAGAAACAGCGCCGTGACCCCGGCGGGGTACGCCAGGAGGACGCTCGTGGCGCGGCCGCCGACGCGGTCGAAAAAGACGGTCAGCGCCGCGGCGGCGGTCGCCGCCAGGCTCGCGGCGAGCACGGCGACGAACCCGTCGAAGGAGAGTCGCAGGTGCGCGACGGCGGTGAGCGCGCCCCAGAGCAGGAGCGACAGGAGGACCGCGCCGGCGACGCCGAGGCGCGCTCCGGCGGTTCCGAGCCGCCGGGCGTGAAACCGCGCCGCGAAGCCGAACAGAAGCAGCGGGTAGCCCGCCGCCACGAGCGGGACGCCCAGCGCCGCCCAGCCCGCGTAGGAGATCCGCTGAGTCGCCGTCGTCGGCCGCCACTTGCCGAGGATCCGCCCGGCGTCGAGCTGCCGCGGGAAGGCGAGTTCCATCCACGCGTCGTGTAACCGCGCGAGATCGATCCTGATCGCGCCGAGAAATCCCGGTCGAGTCGGTATTCCCATCTAACGTGAATGTTACGTTACCTGATGTAAATGTGTGGTTCTCGCGGGAAAAGCGTCCGGATGCGTACCGTCGCCGACGGTTCCGACCGTTCGCGGACGGTACACTCGGCTCGCTGACGGGACGTCCCGAGGATCGCCGGGAGTCGCCGACCGGTCGGCTCGCCGTTCGGTGCGGGGTTACGGCCTCACCACGGCGCGAAACCCGGGTCGACGCGGCGGTCGGTCCGGCCGATCGCGTCGATCTTCGCCACGTCCTCCTCGTCGAGGTCGAGCGCGAGCGACTCCCAGTTGTCGCGGATGTGCTCCTCGCCGGAGGCCTTCGGGATCGCCGTGACGCCCTTCTCGCGGAGCCACGCGAGGCTCACCTGCGCCTCGCTCGCGCCGTGCTTCTCCGCCACCTCGGAGAGTTCGGGCACGTCGAACACCTCCCCGCGGGCGAGCGGCGAGTACGCGACGACCTCGACGCCGTGCTCGGCGCAGGCCGACCGGATCCCCTCCTGCGGGAGCAGCGGGTGGAGCTCGACCTGGTTGGCGAAGATCGGCGCGTCGGCGATCTCGACCGCCTCCTCGACGTGCTCCGGTTGGAAGTTGCTGACGCCGACGCGCTCTATCAGCCCCTCGTCGTACAGCTCGTCGAACGCCGCGAGCGTCCCCTCGGGGTCGTACGTCCGCGACGGCCAGTGGACGTACAGCAGGTCGACGGAGTCGACGCCGAGCCTGTCGAGGCTCGCTTTCGTCGTCTCGATCACGTCGTCGTGCGCCAGGTTGTCGATCCAGACCTTCGTCGCGAGGAACACGTCCTCGCGGGGCACGTCGGCCCGTTCGATGCCGTCGCCCACGGCCTCCTCGTTGCCGTAGGCCTGCGCCGTGTCGACGTGTCGGTAGCCGGTCTCCAGGGCGGTCGCCACCGCCGTCGAACACGCGTCCGGGTCGTCGTTCTGCCACGTGCCGAGGCCGAGCATCGGCATGCCGTTCGCGACCGGACAGTCGTCGCTGGTCGGCGGCTGCTGCTGAGACATTGCACGGACGTTCGGGCGGGAGACGAAAAGGGGTTGCGCCCGGGGAACGGGCTGCCGGGAGGCGCGAGGGGAGGGCGGTCGACCCCGGCCGGCCGCGGTTCTCAGTACTTCGGGTCCGCGCCGGAGATGGCGTACACCTCGTCCATGATCGCGTCGCGGCCCTCCCGCCAGGCGTCGAACCCCCTCGGCGAGGCGGGGTAGGCGTTGTACTGGTCGCGGATCTCGCCCGCCTTCTTTTGGACCCGATAGAGCTCGTACAGCTCGTCCCAGTGGCCGAACGTCTTCACGAGCGTCTTCAGCTTCAGCCCGAGGCTCATCGAGGAGGTGCCGGTCCGGCCGATCGCGTCGACGAGCTGTTGGCCGGGGATCGACGAGACGATGTCGACGAGTTCGTCGACCTCGTGGGCGCCGCCCCAGATGTTGTACAGGTCGATCGCGGCGAAGCTCTTGCCGAAGGAGGTCATCACCCGCCGGTTGTACTCCCACAGCGACTCCTCGCTCACGTCGCCGTCGCTTATCGCCTCCACCGCCCGCTTGGCCGCCCAGTGGGCCGACTTCGCGGCGCCGGGGATCCCGCCGCCGGTGGTGGGGTTGACGTGGCCGGCGGCGTCGCCCGCGGCCAGAAAGCCCGGCGCGACCGCGGAATCGTACGGCCGCCGCGTCGGCAGCGCCGCCCCCAGCTTGTCCGTCACCTTCGCCCCCGCGAACTCCGCGCGGTCGCGGATGTCGCGCTTGAGCACCTCGACGAGCTTCATCGGCTCCTTGTTCATCTGGAAGCCGAGCCCCACGTTGATCTCGGTCGGAGAGCGGGGGAAGTACCACAGGTAGCCGAGCTCCTCGGTCGGCTTGAACACGATGGCGTCGTCCCACTCGACGGGATCGTCCACCTCGACGATCTCGCGGTAGGCGGAGCAGAACTGCGAGTACGAGACGTTCGTGTCGAACGTCGATCCGGAGAAGTCGATCCGGTCCTGGAGGATGGAGAGCGCGCCCGCGCCGTCGATGGTGACCGCGGCGTCGTACTCGACGACCTCGCCCCTGCGCTTGCCGCGGACGCCCGTCACCCGACCGTCGTCGTCCTGCGTCACGTCCTGGACCACCGTGTCGTAGTGGATCTCCGCGCCCAGCCGCTCGGCCTCCTCGAGGATCACCTCGCCGTAGCGCTTGCGGTCGATCACCGCGCCCGTGGCGCCGCCGAAGGGGATTTCGAGCGTCTCGCCCCGCGGGTTCTCGAACACCGCGCGGCGGATGTTTCTGTTCGTGAACGACTCGTCTTTCAGGTAGTCGAGGTCGATCACGTCGGGGAAGGTGCTCTTTCCCTTGATCGCGTCGCCGCAGGCGATGTGGCCGGCCTCGTCGCGGCTCTTGCGCTCCAGGAGGACCGTCTCCGCGCCCTCCCGCGCCGCCGTGGCGGCCGCGAACGCGCCGGCCGTCCCCCCGCCGACGACGACGATGTCGTACGAGTGCGTCCGTCGGCCGCCTGCACCCGGCCTACCGCTGTCGGACGGATCCGCTGCCATGTTATCCCAGATTGTCATCGCCGTCATAAAAAAGGACTGTATCCGTCGGCGCACAGATCCTCCGGCGGACAGCGTTTTACCGGCCGATGCCGTATCGGGGAGCGGAGGACACGATGGCGCTGCTCACGCCCGAGAACACGAACGCCCTCGCCCACCGCGTCGCCGGGGACTCGCTCGTGTACGAGTGCCCGAACTGCGAGTACGGGGAAGTGCTCCTCACGGATCTCATCGAAGCGCCGGACGCGCGGTGTCCGGACTGCGGGACGCGGTACCACCTCTACGTCGAGGAGGTGTGAAGGGTCGGACGCCGGAAACGCCGTACTCAGCGCCGAAATACTCGACGCCGCGCGAGCGTGCCCTCGCAGCGGGGAAACCGAACGTCAAACGTCTTTGACGCCGCCGCACTGTGTATGGAAATCAGCCCGATCGGCCCCTTCGACGGATAAAATAAAAACCGGTTCACGACAACTAGGAGTTTCGAACTCGTGGGTTGTCAGCCCGCTCGATCGCCCATCGATGAAAAGCTCCGCGTCGTACGTTCCCCGTTCGAGAACGTGGGTCTCCAACGCGGTCTCTCCCGACCGAAGCCGGTATCGCTTTTCGAAGGCTCCCGCATCATCAGTTCCGCGAACGACGACCCTGACCGAGTGATCTTTGTCAGACCTATTCAGCACCCACAACGAGACTTTTTCCCCGAACACCTGGGTACAGCCAGAACAGGCTACCACCCCGGGAACGAGGAGTTTCAACGCCGCCCGTCGCGGGACGTCCCGTTCGGAATTCCCCGTCTGAGTCACAGTAGTCTCCCGTCAGTTCGTTTGTCTTATATCCGTTCGTGCTCTTTTAACTGGTCGTCTCACCCGATTCTGTGCACCTTCTCGTAAACGACCGTTTCGCTCTCCAGCAATGTAACGGCGAACGAGACCGCCGCGGTGAAATTCGCTATCGCGATCCGTCCGACGCGTGAACCGCCGTTCCGAGACAAACATCCGGGTAACAAGCAACCACCAATACCCGCGGTGAGAAACACGCGCCGGATCACAGTACCACCTGTTACTACGAGCACATTTTAAAACACTGACGCAGTTCGAACCCAGACGCCTGATCGGATTGCGAGCCATCAGGTCCGCGGGCGCGGAACAGATTCAGAGTCGACGAACCGGCGCGACGACCAGCGCAAACACGACCGGGTGCGTCGATATTCTGGGATACCGTTACGAAGGTGGTGGAAGCAATCAGCTCGTTTCCGACCGCGAGCGAGTCCCGCAGGGACGAGCGAGCGGCCTTTTTGGTCGAGCGTTTTGCGCCGAGCGGTGCGCGAAGCGCACCCGAGGCGGAAAACGGTCGTTCAGTAGAACTCGCGGACGAGATCCATGGCGTCCTCGGGCGCGCCGTCGGGGATCTCGGCCATGTTCTCCGTGAGGCCGTGCTGCTGTTCGTACGACACGGACTCCTCGTCCTGGTAGATGACCCCCATGTACTCCTTCGAGGCGTCGAGGATCTTCTCCTTGGCGGCGTCGAAGTCCGTCGGGTCGTGGTCGGTGTCCGCGAGGTCGACCAGGCTGTCGCGGAAGTAGTCGTACGTGTCAACGTCGTTGAACGTCACGCAGGGGCTGAACACGTTGACGAAGCCGAAGCCGTCGTGCTCGATGGCCTGCTGGACGATCTCCTGGTGGCGCAGCGCGTCCGAGGAGAACGACTGGGCGATGAACGTCGCGCCCGCCGCGAGCGCGAGCGCCATCGGGTTGACCGGCGGCTGCTTCGGCCCCTCGGGCGTCGTCGAGGTCTGGAAGTCCTCGCGGCTCGTCGGCGAGGCCTGCCCCTTCGTGAGGCCGTAGATGCGGTTGTCCATGACGACGTACGTCATGTCGACGTTCCGGCGGACGGCGTGGACGAAGTGGCCCGCGCCGATCGAGTAGCCGTCGCCGTCGCCGCCCGCGACCATCACTTCGAGGTCGGGGCGGGCCATCTTCACGCCCGCGCCGACCGGGAGCGCGCGGCCGTGGACGCCGTGCAGGGCGTACGAGTGCATGTACGTCCCGATCTTGCCGGAACAGCCGATCCCGGCGACGACGAACGTGTTGTCCGGGTCGTTGCCCGTCTCGGCGAGCGCTTTCATCATGCCGTTCATCGTGCCGAAGTCGCCGCACCCCGGGCACCACGTCGGCTGCTTGTCGGATTTGAAGTCGGTGAATCGAACCTGAGAACTCATGCTGTGACCTCCTCCTGGCGGAGGGTTTTCTCGATCTGAGATGCGAGTTCGTCGGCCTTAAACCGCACGCCATCGTACTTGTTCACCCGCTTGACGCGCCGCAGCGCGTCGCGTTCGAGCAGGTCGGCGAACTGCCCCGTGTTGTTGCACTCGACGACGATCACCTGGTCCGCGTCGTTGATCTCCTCGGAGAGGTCCGGCCGCGGGAAGATGTACGGGACGGAGATGAACCGCACGTCGACGCCCTCCTCGTCGAGGTACTCCATCGCCTCGACCATCGCGCCCTCGTTGGACCCCCAGGAGATGACGAGGTTCCCGGATTCGGAGTTCCCGAACTCGCGGTAGTCCCAGTCCTCGCGCTCCTGTGCGGTCTGCACCTTCCGGTTGCGCTTGTCGACCTGCTCGACGCGCATGTCTGTGTCCTCCGTCCGCCGGCCGAGTTCGTCGTGTTCGAGGCCGGTGGACATGTGCGCGCCGCCGTCGACGCCGGGGAACGCGCGGGGGCTGATGCCGTCCTCGGTCAGCGCGTGCGGCTTGAACTGCCCCTTCTCGTTCTGCCACTCGCCGATGGAGTCGCCGTCGACGACCAGCCCGCGGTCGATCTCGACCCGCTCCATGTCGAACGCCTCCGGCGGGAACGTCTGCTCCGTGACGGCGAGCGCGAGGTCGGCAGCAACGTACACCGGCAGCTGGTACTTCTCTGCGAGGTTGAACGCCTCGACCGTCTTCCAGAAGCACTCGGAGACGGTCGTCGGCGCGACGACGAACCGCGGCACCTCGCCGTGGCCGCCGTACAGCAGCTGGTTCAGGTCGCCCTGCTCCTGCTTGGTCGGCATCCCCGTGGAGGGACCCGAGCGCATCACGTCGACGATGACGAGCGGCGTCTCGCTCGTCGCCACCAGGCCGAACGTCTCGGTCATGAGGTCGATGCCCGGCCCCGACGTGGCCGTCATCGAGCGCGCGCCCGCGCGGGCGGCTCCGAGCGCGAGGTTGATCGCGGCGAGTTCGTCCTCGGCCTGGACGACGTGGCCCCCGTACCGCTCGATGCGGCCGGTCAGGTACTCCATGACGTTCGTCGCGGGCGTGATCGGATAGCCCGCGTAGAAGCGGCAGCCCGCGGCGAGCGCACCCATGCCGATCGCCTCGTCGCCGTTGAGGAGGACGTAGTCGTTGTCGGTGGTTTCGAGGTCGTAGTCGTAGTCGTGGTCGTAGTTCTCGGCGACGTAGTCGCGGCCCTTTCGCGCCGCCTCCTTGTTGTTGTCGACGAGCTTCTGCCCCTTGCTGCCGAAGCGCTTCTCCAGCGCGCTGTCGAGGTTCTCGATGGGGAAGTTCGACACTTCGCAGGCGGCCCCGAGCGCGACGACGTTGCGCATGATGGCCCCGCCGGCCTCCTCGGCGAGGCTCTTGAGGGGAACGTCCAGCCCGATCATCCCCTCGGGGATCTCGACGTCCTGCATCGTGGTGCGCTCACCGTCGTAGATGATGACGCTGCCCTCGTGCAGTTCGTCCAGGTTCTCGTCGATGGTGCGCTGCGTGAGCGCGATGAGAACGTCGAGGCGGTCCACGACGCTTTGGACGGGGTCGACTGACGTGCGGACCTTGTACGCGGTGTACCCGCCGCGGATGCGCGACGCGAAGTCCTTCGAGGTAAACACGTGGCGTCCAGCCCTGGAAAGCGCCTGAGCGAAAATTTTCCCTGTGGAGTCGATACCATCGCCGGCTTCGCCGCCGATGGCCCAGTTGAAGTCCGCAGGCATGCTGACTTGGAGGTACCCGTGGCCCGGTCAAAAGCCTTCTGAAAGGAGTGATCGTCCCTCGATCGCCCGCCCGACGGGGGCGCGGTCGCGGGGCTCCGGAACCGGTCGAGTCGCGGCGTAGAACCGCGGATAATGACTGGCCCGAAACATGTCGGGAGATAGATTTAAGTGGAACTCTCGAATTGGGGGGAGCACCGGAGAGGGGAACCAGGGAGGGAAAGTGCATGTTATGTATCAGCTGCGGGCTGGAGGCGGGGTACAACCGCGTCGTCGTCGAGCTCACGAGCGGGGTGGAACTGGGAGGGTTCTGCCGCTCCTGTGAGATCGCCGAGTTCGGACGGAGCCTCGAACGGGGGCACTGGTCGCTGAACGAGGGGTGCGCCCTCTGCGGCCGCGACGGTCACTTCGCGCTGCCGCGGTGGGAGGCGACGGCGACGTACCGCGGCGACGACGTGGTCGGCTCCGTCGAGTACCACATCACCGACAGGACGCTGACGCTGTGCGACGAGCACCTCCACCGGATCAGATCCGGGACGGAGGACGCCCGCCGCCGCGCGGCCGCGGAGGACCCGGTATGACCGGGCGGCCGCCCCGGCTCGCCGACGTCAGAAAGCACGCGCGGTGGATGGCCCACCCGGACGACCGGATCCTCGAGTACCTCTGCCTGCGGGGGCCGCGCCGGCTCTTTCCGCTCCACCGGGAACTCGCCGAGGTGGCGACCGAAATGGACTACCCGCGCGTCTACCTCGAAGCGCGGCTGGAGCGGCTGACGGGCCACGGTCTGCTCGACAGGCGACCCGACGGTAACTACGAGATCACCGACGCGGGACGGGCGTACCTCGCCGGCGAACTCGACGCCGGGGAGCTTCGCCGGGTCGACGCGGGGGACGACCGCGAGGAGCGGAGCGGCGGCGGAGCCGGAACGCCGACGGACGACCGCGAGGAATCCGTCGGCGGGGATCGGTCGGTCGACGTCGTCTGACCCGGCCGTCGAGCCGAAAAGGAAAGGGTCGTCCCGGCCCTCGGAGCCGAACGACATGGAAGCTACCGTCACCGTCACCGCGGTTCGGTCCGTCGGACCGGACACCGTCGCCATCGACCTGGAGTCGCCGGAGGGATTCGACGCGCGGCCCGGACAGTTCGTCAAGCTCTCCGCGACCGTGGAGGGCGAGGAGTACTCGCGCTTCTACACGATCTCTTCGCCCGACGCCTCCGGGACGTTCGAAGTCACCGTCGGGATCGACCCCGAGGAGGCTGGGCCGTTCAGCGAGCACCTCGTGAACCTCTCGGCGGGGGACGAGCTGTCGATGGCCGGCCCGTACGGGTCCGACTACTACGAGGGCGAAGCGCGCGTCGTCGTGCTCGCCGGCGGGCCGGGGATCGGGCCGGCGGTCGGCATCGGCGAGCGGGCGGTCGCCGACGGCCGGGAGGTCGCGGTCGTCTACAAGGACGACGCGCCGGCTCACGAGGGGAGGCTCGACGCGCTCTCGGAGGCGGGCGCGACGGTCGTCGTCACCGACGGCCCCGTCGCCGAGGCCGTCGAGGACGCGCTCACCGGGGCGGACGGAGAGCAGGTGTTCGTCTACGGGTTCGCCGACTTCGTCGACGAGGCGACCGACGCGCTGGAGGCGGCGGGCGCGGACGCGGACGAGGCGAAAGTGGAGAACTTCGGCTGAGGATCGGCGCGTCCGCCAGATAGTTTCTAGTTTATTAAATTCTAAATTAATTACGAGTATCGACACCGTTTTCCACGCTCGAACGCAACTCCGGACGAAAGACCGCAGGCCGCGTCGCCGGTTCTTCGCGCCGAACGAGCCGATCGAGGCGAAACCGACCCCCACGACCCAACCACCTGAATGCAATGAGCGAAACACCCCAGAGGACGGACCCAGCGGCGGAACAGCCGGAGGTCGAACAGCGGCGAGCGGGCGTCGACGCCGATCGCATCGCGGCGCTGCTCGGCGATCTCGTGATCGGTCGCGAAGAGCACGTGAACGCGCCGGGGTTCGTGATTCGTCCCAGCGACGTCCAGGACGCGCTGTTCCGCCTGCGCGACGAGGCCGGCTTCGACTTCCTCTCCTGCGTGACCGCCCAGGAGTACGAGACGCACTACGAGTCGATCTACCACCTCAAGAAGTACGCCGACCCGACCCAGGAAGTGAGCGTCGTCGTCCCGACCGACAAGGAAAACCCCGTGAGCCAGTCGGCCGAACCCGTGTATCGCACGGCCGACTGGCACGAGCGCGAGGCGTACGATCTGGTGGGAATCAAATACGAGGGCCACCCGGACCTCCGGCGGATCCTCCTGCCCGAAACCTGGCAGGGCCATCCGCTCTCGCTCGACTACGATCAGGGCCGCCCCCAGGTCGTCACGCTCACGGAGCACAAGAACCCGGTCGAGGACATGGCTCCCGGGCCGCGGGAGGGATACGGCGACCCCGACGCCGACACGATGTTCATCAACATCGGCCCGCACCACCCCGCGACCCACGGCGTGCTCCACCTGGAAGTGACGCTCGACGGCGAGCAGGTCGTCAACGTCAACCCCGACATCGGCTACCTGCACCGGTGCGAAGAGCAGATGGCCCAGCAGGGCACCTACCGCTACCAGATCATCCCGTACTCCAACCGCTGGGACTACACGGCCAACCTCCCGAACGAGTGGGCGGTCGCCCGCGCCATCGAGGACCTCACGGACATCGACGTGCCCGAGTACGCGGACGTCCTCCGGACGATGTCGGTCGAACTCGGCCGGATGCTCGGCCACTTCCTCGCCGTGGGGACGTTCGCGCTGGACGTGTACGGCGACTTCACCGCGATCTTCATGTACGCGATACGCGACCGCGAGAAGGTCCAGAACATCCTCGAGGATCTCACCGGTCAGCGGATGATGTTCTACTACTTCCGGCTCGGTGGCGTCGTCTGGGACGTCCCCGAACCCAGGGAGGAGTTCTTCGAGAAGGTCCGCGGCTTCCTCGACGACCTGCCGGAGGCGCTCGAGGAGTACCACGACCTCATCACCGGCAACGAGATCCTCCAGGCGCGCACCGTCGACACGGGCGTGCTCCCGCCGGACGTCGCCAAGCAGTACGGCTGCACCGGCCCGGTCGCGAGAGCGTCGGGGATCGACTACGACCTGCGGCGGGACGATCCGTACGGGTACTACGACGAGCTCGACTGGGACGTGGCCGTCGAGGACGGCTGCGACAACTTCGCGCGGCTGCTCGTCCGCCTCCGCGAGGTCGAGGAGTCGGCGAAGATCATCGACCAGTGCGTCGACCTGCTCGAAGACTGGCCCGAGGACGAGCGCACCATCCAGTCGAACGTGCCCCGGACGCTCCGGCCCGACGACGACAAAGAGATCTACCGGGCGGTGGAGTCGGCGAAGGGCGAACTCGGGATCTACATCCGCGCCGATGGGTCGCCCAGCCCCCGGCGGTTCAAGATCCGCGCGGCGTGCTTCAACAACCTCCATTCGCTCGGAGAGATGGCCAACGGCGAGTACGTTCCGGACCTCATCGCGGCGCTCGGAAGTCTCGACATCGTGCTCGGATCCGTCGACCGGTGAGCGCGGGACCGGAGCGCACCGCCACCGGTCGTTGGACGGGCGCTCCGAGCACCCGTCCCGGAACCCGAATCCTTAATGAATAGTCCGGCAAAAATCCGGACATGTACGACGAGGACGATCTCGCCGAGATCCGGAGCGCCCGGGAGGAGTGGGAGGCGGAGACCCGCGACCCCGTACGGGACCGCTACGGCGAGCGAAAGGAGCGCTTCGCCACCGTCTCGAACCTCGAAGTGAAGGACCTCTACACCCCGGAGGACGTGGCGGACCTCGATTACGCGGCCGACATCGGGTTCCCCGGCGAGGAGCCCTACACGCGCGGGGTGTACCCCACGATGTACCGGGGGCGCACGTGGACGATGCGGCAGTTCGCGGGCTTCGGCACGGCCGAGGAGACGAACGAGCGCTTCAAGTACCTCATCGAGAACGGCCAGACCGGCCTGTCGACGGCGTTCGACATGCCGAGCCTGATGGGCAAGGACTCGGACGACCCGCTGTCGGACGGGGAGGTCGGCACGGAGGGCGTCGCGGTCGACACCCTGCGCGACATGGAGATCCTCTTCGACGGCATCGACATCGGGGAGGTGACGACGAGCTTCACGATCAACCCGAGCGCGCCCGTGATCTACGCGATGTACGTCGCGCTCGCGGACCGGCGCGGCGTCCCGCGCGAGCGGATCGGCGGCACCCTCCAGAACGACATGCTCAAGGAGTTCATCGCGCAGAAGGAGTGGGTGATCCCGCCCGAGCCGTCCCTGCACCTCGTCACCGACACGGTCGAGTTCGCCGCCGAGGAGACGCCGCGGTTCCGACCCATCTCGATCTCCGGGTACCACATCCGCGAGGCCGGCTCGACGGCGGTGCAGGAGCTGGCGTTCACCCTCGCCGACGGCTTCGCCTACGTCGAGGACGCCGTGGAGCGCGGACTCGACGTTGACGAGTTCGCCCCCCAGCTGTCCTTTTTCTTCAACTCGCACAACTCCATCTTCGAGGAGGTGGCGAAGTTCCGGGCGGGCCGGCGGATCTACGCCCGCGTCATGCGCGACTGGTACGGCGCGGAGGACGACCGCTCGAAGCAGCTGAAGTTCCACACCCAGACCGCCGGTCAGTCCCTCACGGCCCAGCAGCCGCTCAACAACATCGTCCGCGTGACGATCCAGGCGCTGGCGGGCGTCCTCGGCGGGACGCAGAGCCTCCACACGAACAGCTTCGACGAGGCGCTGGCGCTCCCCTCGGAGGAGGCGGTCCGGGTCGCCCTCCGGACGCAGCAGATCATCGCCGAGGAGTCCGGCGCGGCCGACAGCATCGACCCGCTCGCGGGGAGCTTCATGATCGAGGCGCTGACGGACGAGGTCGAAGAGGAGACGATGGCCTACATCGAGGAGATCAGGGAGATGGGCGACGGCTCGGTCCGCGACGGCGTCCTCCGCGGCATCGACGAGGGCTACTTCCACCGCGAGATCCAGGAGGCCTCCTACGAGTACCAGGAGCGCGTCGAGGAGGGCGAGGAGGTCGTCGTCGGCGTCAACAAGTACGAGATGGACGAGGACACCCGACCCGAGACCCTCCACGTCGACGACGAGGTCCAGGAGCGCCAGCTCGCGCGGCTCGAATCGGTCAAGGAAGAGCGCGACGACGACGCCGTCGAGGCGGCGCTCGAAGACCTCCGGGGGGCGATCGAGGCGGGCGAGAACGTCATGCCCTACCTCGTCGACGCCGTGAAGGTGTACGCGACGATGGGCGAGATCATGCGCGTGTTCGAGGAGAAGTACGGGGCGTACCAGGAGAAGATCGGATTGGCCTGAACGGCCCGCCGCCGTGAAGGTCGGACTGGTCTGAGCGGCATACCGCCGCCGTGAAGGTCGGGCAGGCCCGGGTTACTGCCCCTTCGTCGGGCTGACTCCCCGCTGGAGGCGTGAGGCGTGGGCGACGCCGAGCGCCGCCAGCGCGAGCGCCGCGGCGGCGAACTGCACCGCCAGCGCCGGCGCGTAGAGCGCGGCCAGGGCGAGCGCCAGGTATCCGAGACGGTGCGGCGCGGCGACGTCGGCCCGGCCGTCGTAGCCGGTCGCGGCGACGACGAGCGCGACGACGCCGACGGAGACGACGGCGAGCGAGAGGAGCGTTCCGGGGAGCGTCCAGGTGACGAGCGCGGGGTTGGCGACGAGCGCGAAGGGGATGAAGAAGCCGGGCGCGCCGACCCGGAGCGCCTGCTTGCCCGTCCGCAGGAAGTCGGCGTCGGCGATGCGGGCTCCGACGGCCACGGCGACGGCGACGGGCGGCGTGATCGCCGACAGCATCGCGAAGTAGAAGACGAACAGGTGCGCGACGAGGTCGGACACCCCGATCTCGATCAGGCCCGGCGCGACGAGGACGACGACGAGGATGTACGCCGCCGGGGTCGGCATCCCGAGCCCGAACAGGATGCTCAGGAGCATCGCCATGAGGAGCACCGCGAGGAGGACGCCGCCCGCGAGCCCCACCATGCGGAAGCTGACTTTCTGTGCGAGCCCCGTCTGGGTGAGCATGCTGATGATGACGCCCATCGCCGCCAGCACGCCGACGAGCGGGGCCATGTCCACCGCGCCCTCCCTGAAGCCGGCGAGCGTCCGCTCCGTGGTGTTCCGGAGCGTCGACGGGGACGCGCCCTCGGCGTACAGGTCCCTGACGTACGCCGTCGCCACCATCGTCGCCGTCGCGTACAGGCCGGCGCTGAGCGGCGTCAGCCGGAGCGCGACGAGGGCGTACACGAGGACCGCGAGGGGGACGGCGAAGTGGATCCCGCCCAGCAGGACCGACGAGTCGAACGATCCCGTCCGCTCCGAGGTCCAGCCGAACTTGAGCACGACGAACTGCACCGCGAGGCCGACGCTGAAATAAAACAGCAGGGCCGGGAGGAGCCCCGCCTGGATGATCCGCACGTAGGGGACCTGCAGGATGTCCGCCATGAGGAACGCCGCGACGCCCATGACGGGGGGCATCATCTGCCCGCCGCTGGAGGCGACCGACTCGATGGCGGCCGCGAAGTCGTCGCGGACGCCCTGCCGCTTCATCATCGGGATGGTGAAGCTGCCGGTGGTGGCGGTGTTCGCGGCCGCGCTGCCGGTGATCGACCCCATGGCCATGCTGGCGATCACCGCCACCTGCACCACCCCCGACCGGAGCTTGTTGCCGACCTCCCCGCCCACGTCGAGGACGTAATCCAGCGCGCCGTAGGTCTTCGCGATCCCGGCGAACATGATGAACACGGCGACCCAGGTCGTCCCCACGCCGAGGATGAAGCCGTACGCCCCGGTGAGGCCGATCGCGCCGTACCGGGCGACCTCGGTCCACTCCATCCCCGTGTGTCCGAGGAAGCCGGGGAGCCACGGCCCGGCGACGGCGTAGAGGACAGCGAGGAGCACGACGCCGGCGATCGACGCGCCGTAGGCCCGCCGGGTCGCGTCGGTCACCAGCGCGACGACGACCGCGCCGACGAGGAAGTCGAGGTCGGTGAACCCCATCACCGGGGCGTCGTACTGGAGCCGCTGGAATTCGAACTCGACGTAGGCCGCCGCCCCGACGGCCGCGGCGGCCGACAGGAGGCAGACCGCGGCGTTCGCCGATCCGAACGCCGATCCGAGTCGCGTCCCCAACCGTTCCTGGACAGTGTCGGGGGGCGGCGCGGTCGATCCCCCCAAACCGTCGCCGTACCGCAGGTTCGACGCCTCGACGAGGTAAAACAGCGCGAGCCCCGCGCCGAGAAAGAGGTTCGAGTGTCGGAGCCGGACGAACGGGCGGCCGTACGCGTAGTAGAGCGTGTACGCGGTGAGGGCGACGGCGACGGCGGAGATCGTCCAGCGCAGGAGGCGCTCGCCCGGGTGGTGGGAGTCGCTCATGGCGGGCTCCGCGCCGGTTACTCCTTCCCCCGCGTGAACTCGTCCGACCACGCGCCCTGCTCCTCGTAGAAGTCGGCCGCGGCCGGGTGGAACGGGATCCCCTCGTAGGCGTTCTGCAGCCAGAACTCGACGTCCGCGAGGTTCTTCAACAGCGCGTGGTTCTCGCCGAGCGCCTCGCGATGCTCGTACATCGTCGAGAGGAGCGCGTAGACGGCGTCGTAGTCGAGGTCGTTCCGGACGACGAAGTTGTACGCGAGCGAGGGCGACCGGAGCGTCTCCGGCGCGTACGCGTACCCGTCGAACGCCGACGTGTCGACGTCGGTGATGAGGAGCGCCGGATCGTCTCTCAGCTCTCCGACGGCGTCGTCGGGGAAGTCGAGGAGCCGCAGGTCGACGGTCCCCTTCATCTCCTGGAGCCAGCCGGGCTCGACGGAGAAGTTGACGAAGGTGCCGGCCCCGACGTCCAGGCGGCCCTCGTTCATCGCGCTGGCCTGCGCGCCGTAGTCGATGCTGATCCGCCGGTAGTCCTCGGTGACGTACCCGAGGGCGTGTTCCAGCATCTCGGCCGTCCCCGAGCCGCGGGGCGTCGGCGAGACCCGGCTGTCGCCGCCGATGTCCGTGACGGTCTCCCACCCCTCGTTCGCCGTGCAGAGGAACCACCCGAGGTCGTAGAGGTGGAACACCTGGTTCGGCGCGAACGAGAGGTTCTCGAAGGGGGCCTCCTTCTCGCGGAGCTTGTTCGCGGTCCAGTTCTGGATGTACGCGATCTGGATCTCACCCCGGTCGAGCTCGCCGACGTTGACGTTCGTCCCCTCGCTCGGGCGCGCGTCGACGCGGACCTCGTCGGCGTTCTCGTTGACCACGGCGGCGATGCCCTGGCTCATGGCGTACGCGGCGGTCGTCTCCGAAGCCGTCTTCATCACCACGTCGGTCGAGCCGCCGGAGCCGTTCGACCCGCTTCCGCCCGTCCCCTCTCCGAGACATCCTGTCACCGCCAGCGCGCCGAGCCCCGCGCCCGTCGACCGAAGGAGCGCGCGTCGCCCAACGTGACTGTCGTTCTCACGCATGCATCGTCGTTTACCGCCAGTAGCAATAATACCTTTCCCCCTAACACCGGTAATTCTACAGATCAAATTGGAAACGTTGGTCAGAGCATCTCGGCCGACGGATCCGCTCGGACGGACGAGTCTACCCGGACGGGAGGGTACCGGGCGCGAGTGCCGAAATGGTCGCGTCGACCTCGTCCGGCGTCGCCGCCCGGGGAAACGACACGGAGACGGCGTCGACGCCGTCGACGGCGGCGAACCGGTCGAGCGCGTCGCGGACGTCCTCGGGCGTCCCGGCCGCCGCGAACGCGTCGAGGAGCGCGTCGTCGACCGCGGCCGTCGCGGCGTCGCGCTCGCCGCCCGCCCACCGGTCGTGGATCTCGCGGGCCGCGTCCCCGTGCCCCTGCCGGGCGAGCGAATCGCGGTAGAACGTCCCCATCCCGCCGATGTAGAACGCGAGGTGCCCCCGGACGAGGTCGCGGGCGCGCTCGCCGTCGTCGAGCGCACAGCACGTCACCGAGAGCGTCGTTCGCAGCTCCGCCGGATCGCGGCCGCCGAGTTCGGCTCCGCGCCGGAGGTCGCCGAGGCGCTCGCCCAGCCCGTCGCGGTCGAGGAGCAGCGCGTGCCAGCCGTCGGCGAAGCGGCCGGCGAGTTCGACCGCCTTCGGCCCCATGCCCGCGACGTCGATCGGCGGCCGCTCGGCCGGCGGGTCGCAGCGGAGCCTGAACCCCGAGAGGTCGAACAGCTCGCCGTCGTACTCCACGACCTCGCCCGACAGCACCCGGCGCACGATCTCGACCGTCTCCCGGGTCCGCCGCAGCGGTCGGTCGAACGACGCGCCGTGCCAGCGCTCGATAACGGCCGGGCCGCTCGGCCCGAGCCCCAGCCGGAACCGACCGGCGGAGACCTCCTGCAGCGTCGCCGCCGTCTGGCCGAGGAGCGCCGGCGATCGCGAGTAGACGGGGAGGATGCTCGCGCCGATCCCGATTCGGTCGGTCTCGCGGGCGATGCTCGACAGCGTCGTCACGGCGTCCCGCCCCCACGTCTCGGGGAGCCACGCGCGGTCGTACCCGAGCCGCTCGGCGCGCCGCGCCTGCTCGACGAGCGTCTCGACGCTCGACTGGGCCGCCACCGGGAGGGAGACGTCGGTCGCGGCGCCGGTCATCGATCGAGGCTCCGGGAACCGGTCGTGGGTCGACGGTCGGGGCGGCCGGTCGGTCGGCGCGAGGTGGGGTCCATTGGTGATTCCCTTCGGGGCTCGGCGCCGCCGATATTAAACCTGTCCGCGGTCGAGCCCCCGGCGAACGGGGAATCGGGCGGGTTCGGCGGTTCCCGGCGAGCGTCGGCCCGGCGGGCGGATCGCCCACGGCGCGCTCGCGTTCTCGACCCTGACGGGACTCGCGTGGCGGGCCCGGGGGACCAGCGACGACGTCGTCGCGTTCTACGGCGTCGACCGCCTGCGCTTCCGCGCGCCGGTCTTCGTCGGCGACACGCTGCCGGCCGAGCTGACCGCGACCGAGAAGACGCCGCGGGACCACCCGACCGCGAGCGGCGTCGTTCGGTACGAGGCGGAGCTGACGCGGGCGGACGGGACGGCCGTCCGCTCCTGCGAACTGCTCTCGCTCCTCCGGTGAGCGATCGGAATGGCGGCCGCCCGGAAGCGTCGTCCGTCGATCACCACGCCGCGCCCGCAACCGGTATGTGGGTCGCCCGCGACCGTCCGGTGACGCGATGTCGACCGATCCCCGATTCGACGTCCCCCTCCGCGGGGTCGACGTCGACCCCCGGACTCGGTGCGCCCACTACCGCACGGAGCGGGACGTCGTCGCCGTCCGGTTCCCCTGCTGCGGCGTCTACTACCCCTGCTTCGAGTGCCACGAGGCGCTCGCGGACCACGAGCCCGAGCGGTGGCGACTCGACGAGCGCGACCGCCGGGCCGTGCTGTGCGGGGCGTGCGGCGCGACGCTCAGCGTGCGGGAGTACCTGACGGCGGATCACCGCTGCCCCCGGTGCTCGGTGGCGTTCAACCCGGGGTGCGACGCGCACGCCCACCTGTACTTCGAAACCGAAACCGACGGCCCGGACGGGTGACGGGGGGTCCCCTCCGGGGCGCGCCTACGACTCCTCGTACAGCCGCTCGAACATCGCCGGGTCCGTCCGGAACTTCAGCACGTTGTGGATGACCGAGTTGCGGATGTTCGAGACGACCCTCCCGTGCTCCTTGTAGAACTCGTGGATCCACCGCGACTCCTGCTCGCGGTCGCGGAACATCATCACCGACTTCCACTGGTAGTCGCCCGAGGAGAGGAAGTAAAAGAGGGTGTGCTCGTCGTCGCGGATGTGCTCCATGGCCGCGCGCCACCCCTCCTCGAAGTGCTCGGGGTTGAACTTGAACTCGAACAGGCCGAAGATGTAGTACTCCTCGTTCGGGATGATCGCCTCGCGGAAGACCCCCCGATCGCGCATCTTCCGGATCGTCTCGCTGACGGTGACGTGGGAGACGTCGATGTCGTACTTCTCGGCGAGGATCGAGGCCAGCTCCCGCGAGGTGACCTGGGGGTTCGCCGCCAGCTCGCGGAGGATGATCGCGTCGCGCTGCTTGAACGACCACTCCGGCGCGTCGTCACCCGTCATGGCGGTGGCTGCTCCCTCCGCAGCCGAGTGCTTTTCGGTCGGGGGAACCGGTTCCCGCGGCCGGAAGCGAGGCGACCTGCGAGCGGGGGAGGCGGCTCCGGGACCGGCGGTGGTGGCTCCGCGGGCGGCGGGAGGGCCGCGTGCGGGAGGACCGGAACGGACCGCACCGACGGAGCCCGCGTGGCCGACGAGACGGACGGCGAAGCACGGACCCTCAGAGGACCCGGTCGGCGATGATGTTCTTCTGGATCTCGCTCGTCCCCTCGTAGATCTTCGTGATGCGGGCGTCGCGGAAAAACCGCTCGACGGGGTGGTCCGTGACGTACCCCGCGCCGCCGTGGACCTGGATCGCCTCGTCGGCGACCTCGACCGACCGCTCGCTGGCGAACAGCTTCGCCATGCTGGCGTACTTCGCCGCCTCCCGTTCGTCGCCGTCCTCGACGTGGGTCGCCGCCCGGTATGTCAAAGACCGCGCGGCCTCGACGTTCGTCGCCATCTCGGCGATCTTGTGGCCGATCGCCTGGTACTCCTTGATGAGCTGTCCCCCCTGCTCGCGCTCGTTCGCGTACTCGACGGCGGCGTCGAGTGCGCCCTGCGCCGCGCCGACCGCCTGCGCCGCCACGCTGACGCGCCCGTCGGCGAAGAAGTTCATCAGCTGGTAGAAGCCCCTGTCGACCTCCCCGATGACGTTCTCGTCCTCGACGCGCACGCCGTCGAGGACGATCTCGGCGAGGTCCGACGCGCGGATGCCGAGCTTGTTGTCGATCTTCGTCGCTTCGAACCCCTCGGCGTCGGTCGGGACGAGGAAGGCGGTGATCCCCCGGTGGCCGGCCCCGGGGTCGGTCTTCGCCATCACGACCGCCACGTCGGCCACGGTGCCGTTCGTGATCCACATCTTGGTGCCGTCCAGGATCCACTCGTCGCCGTCGCGTTCGGCGCGCGTCTCGATGCCGGCGACGTTCGACCCGTGGGCCGGCTCGGAGATGCACGAGCACGTCGCCGCCTCGCCCGAGGCGACCTTCGGCAGCCACTCCTCCTTCATCCACTCGTCGCCGAACTTCCGGATCATGCTCGTGCCGAACCCGCGGCTCCCGATCGCGCTCCCGATGCCGGAGTCGGCCCGCCACAGCTCCTCCGTGACGACGATGCCGGACAGCAGATCCATCCCCGCGCCGCCGTACTCCTCGGGGATGGTCGGCGCGACCAGGTCGTACCGCGCCGCCTTTCGAACGAGGTCGTGGGGGTACCGCTTCGCCTCGTCGTGCTCGCGGGCGACCGGTTCGATCTCGTTTCGTCCGAACTTGCGGACCGCGTCGCGGATCGCCCGCCGTTCGTCCGATAGCTGGAATCCCATGTTCGAGTTCTGTTTTCCACTGTAAAATAAGTTCGCTCGTTCTCTACCTTCGTTAAACCCCGGTGGAATCATGTGCCCGTGGAATGAGTTATCGTAACATGCGGGCCGCGATACTGAAAGCGTACGGCGAACCGCTCGAAATCGAAGAGGTCGACGCGCCGGAGCCGAGTCCCGACGGGGCCGTCGTCGAGGTGGAGGCGTGCGGCATCTGTCGGAGCGACTGGCACGGGTGGCGGGGCGACTGGGACTGGGTCGGGGCGAAACCCCCGCTCGGGCAGATCCTCGGCCACGAGCCCGCCGGCAAAGTGGTCGCCGTCGGCGACGAGGTGACGCGCGTGAGCGAGGGCGACCGGGTCGCCGTCCCGTTCAACCTGAGCGACGGAACGTGTCCGGAGTGTCGCACCGGTCACTCGAACGTGTGCGAGAACGTCGTTCCGCTGGGGTTCGCCGAGGCCGCGCCCGGCGCCTTCGCCGGGGAGGTCCACGTCCCCGTCGCCGACCAGAACGCGGTCGCGCTCCCCGACGGCGTGGACTCGGTCGACATGGCCGGCCTGGGATGTCGGTTCATGACCGCCTTCCACGCGCTGGCGCACCGGGCGGACCTCGACCCCGGCGACTGGATCGCCGTCCACGGCTGCGGCGGGGTGGGGCTCTCGGCCGTCCACATCGCCGACGCGCTCGGGGCGAACGTCGTCGCCGTCGACCTGACCGACGAGAAGCTCGACGAGGCGGTCGAGCTGGGGGCCGACGAGACGATCAACGCGGCGGAAGCGGACGACGTTCCGGGGGCGGTTCGGGCGCTCGCCGACGGCGGCGCGGACGTGTCGGTCGACGCGCTCGGGATCGCGGAGACGTGCCGGAACTCGATTCTGAGCCTCGGCCGCCGCGGCCAGCACGTCCAGATCGGGCTGACGACCCAGGAGGAGGAGGGAACCGTCGCGCTCCCCACCGACGCGATGGTGATGCAGGAGATCGAGTTCGTCGGCTCGTTCGGCATGCAGCCGACCCGGTACGACGAGATCTTCCGGATGGTCGAGCGGGGGAAACTCGACCCCGGCGCGGTGGTGTCCGAGACGGTGTCGCTCGACGACGTGCCCGATCGGCTCGCCGCGATGGACGACTTCGGAACCGTCGGGATCCCGGTGGTCGACGAGTTCTAGAGGGGGCCGTCCGACCTCGACCGACGAACCGGAAAAACGCTACCCGGCAGACAATTCGTCGGCGGTTGGAATAGGTTTATCATGCACGATTTGGATGGTTAACACGAGTTATGTCAGAAGGTGACGCGGAACTGGAAGCACGGCTGGCAGAGCAGGAAGCCTTCGAGCCCCCCGAGGAGTTCGTCGCCCAGGCGAACGTCACCGACGAGGGCATCTACGAGGAGTTCGAGGAGAACTGGCCCGACTGCTGGGAGCGCGCGGCCGACCTCCTGGACTGGTACGAGGAGTACGATCAGGTGCTGGACGACGGCGACGCGCCGTTCTACGAGTGGTTCACGGGCGGGACGCTCAACGCGTCGTACAACTGCGTCGACCGCCACATCGAGGACGGTCGCGGCGACGAGGTGGCGATCGAGTGGGTCGGCGAACTCGGCGACACGCGGACGTACACGTTCGAGGACCTCAGGACCGAGGTGAACGAGTTCGCCGCGGCGCTCAGGGAGCTCGGCGTCGAGGAGGACGACGTGGTCACGATGTACCTGCCCATGATCCCGGAGCTGCCGATCGCGATGCTGGCGTGCGCGCGGATCGGCGCGCCCCACAGCGTCGTCTTCGCCGGGTTCTCCGCGGAGGCGCTGGCGACGCGGATGAAGTCCGCCGACTCGTCGTACCTCGTCACCTGCGACGGCTACTACCGCCGCGGCGACGCGCTCGACCACCTCTCGAAGGCCAACGAGGGGCTGGACGACGTCGACCGCGACGTGACGACGGTGGTCGTCGACCGCCTCGGCGAGGAGGGCTTCGGCCACGACCTCGGCGAGAACCAGCACGACTACGCCGAACTCGTCTCCGAGCAGGAGGGCGCGACGGTCGAACCGGTCGAACGGGACGCCGAGGATATGCTGTTTCTCATGTACACCTCGGGCACCACCGGTCAGCCGAAGGGCGTGAAGCACACGACGGCGGGCTATCTCGCCTACACGGCGTGGACCTCGCACGCCGTGCTCGACGTCAAGCCGGAGGACACCTACTGGTGCGCCGCCGACATCGGGTGGATCACGGGCCATTCGTACATCGTCTACGGGCCGCTCGCGCTCGGCACGACCTCGCTCATGTACGAGGGCACGCCCGACTATCCCGAGCGCGACCGCCTCTGGGAGATCGTCGAGGACTACGGGGTGGACGTCTTCTACACGGCCCCGACGGCGATCAGGGCGTTCATGAAGTGGGGGAGCCAGTTCCCGGAGAAGCGCGACCTCTCCAGCCTCCGCCTGCTCGGCACCGTCGGCGAGCCGATCAACCCCCGCGCCTGGAAGTGGTACTACAAGTACATCGGCGGCGAGGAGTGCCCCATCGTCGACACGTGGTGGCAGACCGAGACGGGCGGCATGATGGTGACGACGCTGCCCGCGATCAACACGATGAAGCCCGGCTCCGCCGGCCCGCCGCTGCCCGGCATCGACGCCCGCGTCGTGAACGCCGCGGGCGAGGAGGTCGAGGCCGGTAACGCCGGCTACCTGACCGTCAACAGGCCGTGGCCGGGGATGCTCCGGACGCTGTACAACAACGACGAGCGGTTCATCAACGAGTACTGGCAGGAGTACTCCGACCCCGACGCCGACGAGTGGGTGTACTTCCCCGAGGACGGGGCGAAGATCGACGAGGACGGCTACATCACCATCCTGGGCCGCGTCGACGACGTGATCAACGTCTCCGGGCACCGCCTCGGCACGATGGAGATCGAGAGCGCCATCGTCGGCGTCGAGGGCGTCGCGGAGGCGGCGGTCGTCGGCGGCACGCACGACGTGAAGGGCGAGGCGGTCTACGCCTACGTGATCCTCGAGGAGGGGTACGACGAGAGCGACGAGATGCGCGGGCGCATCGTCGAGGGCGTCGAGGACGCCATCGGACCGATCGCCCGCCCCGAGCAGGTCGTCTTCACGCCCGAGCTGCCGAAGACCCGCTCCGGGAAGATCATGCGCCGCCTCTTAGAGGAGATCGCCAACGGCGAGGAGCTCGGCGACACGACGACCCTCCGGAACCCCGAGGTCGTCGAGGACATCCAGGCGAAGGTCCAGGGCGACTAAGGCGGGGGCGGACGGCGAGCGGACCAACTATTTTTCGGAATCCGCGGAGCGAGACGGACCGCCGTCGGCGAGCGCGCCGTCCGCCGAGTCGTCGAAGCGTCGGACGTCGCGCGCGAGCCGCGAGAGGTCGTACTCCTCGTCGTTCGCCCGCGCGGCCGCGAGGGAGACGAGCGCCGAGACGCCCGCGGCCGCCAGGAAGGACGCGAGGAACGACGGGTCGGGGAGCGCCGGGATCGAGAGCACGCCGCGGGCGGGCGGGAAGAACGCGAGCCCCGCCGCCAGGCCGAGCGCGCTCCCGCCGAGCGCGCCCGCGGACGACGCTTTCGGCGCGTAGAGTCCGAGGAGCAGGGGGACGAACGTCGCCGACGCGAGGAGGTCGGCAAGCAGGAACAGCGTGAGGACGCTGTACCCCTGCGCGCCGACGATCGTCGCGGCCAGCGCCACGACGGCGGTGAAGAGGCGGGCGACGGCCGTCAGTCGGCGTTCGTCCACGTCGAGGAGGCGCGGCACGTCGGCCGTGATCACGCTGGCGATGGCGTTGAACAGCGTGTCGGCGCTGCTCGCGACGAGGAGCACCGCGAGCAGGACGAACGCGAGGACGGCCCACGACGGGAGCGCCTCCTCTGCGACGAGAAAGAGCGCGACGCTCGCGTCCGCCGGGGCGGAGACGAGACCGAGTCCCGCCGCGAGGGGACCGAACAGCCCGACGAGGACGATCACCGGGAGCACGGCGAGCGCGGAGAGGCCGAACGATCGCCGCAGCGTCCGCTCGTCCCGCGCGGCGTAGACGCGCTGCCACCACGCCTGGTTGAGCATCTCCGCGCCCACGATGGCCACGACGACGTACACGCCGAACCGCAGCCCGGAGAGCGATCCGAGCGCGAGCAGATCGGGTCGGGACGCCGCCACGGCGGCGTGCGCCTCGACCGGACCGCCGACGGCGACGAACGTCGCGACGACGGCGACGACGAAGAGCGGGAGGATGAAAAGCGCCTGGAGCACGTCGGTCGTCACGCTCGCCCGGAGGCCGCCGTAGGCGGTGTAGGCGAACACGGTCCCGCCGACGAGCGCCGCCGTCTGCCACGGCGGCACGCCGGCCAGAAGCGACAGCGCGAGCGCGACGCCGGTGAACTCCGCCGCGAGGAAGACGAACATGTACGAGACGGTGACGACGAGCACGTAGGCGTACATCGCGCCGCCGTACCGGGCGTGCGCGTACTCGGTGAGCGAGTGACCCTCGGGGAGGAGGCGTCGGATCCGCGGGCCCACGAGAGCGTACGCGGCAAGCGCGAGCGCGGATCCGGCGGCGTAACCGAACACGGCGGTGATCCCGCCGAAGGCCGCACCGGCCTCGGCGGGGCTGAACAGGATCCACGCGCCCATGCTGGAGGCGACGATCGTCGCGGTCAGCGCCCCGCCGCCGACGGAGTTCCGGGCGGTGATGAAGTCCTCGACGGAGCCGAGTCGGCCGCGGGCGTACCACGCGCCGACGGCCCCGAAGCCGACGAGGAGAACCGCACTCAGCCCCAGCGCGACGGCCGCGCTCACCATCCGCGCCCACCTCTCGCTCTCGAATCCATGTGACCGACTCGCCGACGACGGCGTTAATACCTTGTGGTATTCTCCGGTTTTCGCCCTCGTCTCATCCGGGCTCCGATTCGCCGAGCCACTCGCGGAGACACCGCTCGTCGCAGAGGTGGTGCCGATCTCCGGGGTCGGTCTCGCCCGACGCGCCGGTCACGAGCGTGACGAGGAGGTGCCGCTCGTGCAGGCGAAGCTCCGTCCCGCAGTTGACGCAGTCGCCGCGCGTCTCGCCACCGATGCCCCACCTGTGGTGTCGGGCGACCCGCCCGATGGTCGTGTCCCCGTCGTAGCCCCGCGGCGTCCGACCGGCGTAATCCGAGAGCGCCATGCGGGACCGTACGGGTCGGGAAAATATGATATTTCTGTTGGTAGTTGTACGTAGCAATATAGTGTCAATCCCTCCAAGAGACCGGTACTGAGCCCTCCGGAGGGATATCGTTCCCACACCGGCCGGGCGGCCGGACGACGCCGTTCCCCCGCAACGTATATCACGAACGTTCCTGAACGTGAAAGCGCATGAAGAAACCGCTCCTCGCGACGGAGTTTCTGGACAGGGCGCGGCGCCACTACGGCGACAAGGAGGCCGTGCTGGCGACGACGGGCGAACGGTACACGTACGACGAACTCGGCGAGCGGGCCGACGGCTTCTCGGCGGCGCTGCGGGCGCGGGGCGTGGAGAAGGGCGACCGCGTCGCGGTGCTGGACCCGAACACGCACTACCACCTCGAAGCGGCGTACGGCGCGATGCAGATCGGCGCGATCCACACGCCGCTGAACTACCGGCTGGTGCCGTCGGACTTCGAGTACATCCTCGACGACGCGGGCGTGAAGGCGATCTACGCCGACTACGAGTACGCGGAGAAGATCGACGCGATCAGGGACGACGTGCCGACGGAGACGTTCGTCACGAACGATCCGGACGCCGTCGAGAGCGACGGCGAGTGGGAGTCCTTCGACGAGGTGATCGCCGAGTCGACCGAGTACGACCGACCCGAGATGGACGAGGACGAGATAATCACCATCAACTACACCTCCGGGACGACGGGCGACCCGAAGGGCGTCTGCCGGACCCACCGGACGGAGACGCTCCACGCGTACCTCGTCACGGCGCACCAGGAGATCCGCGACGACGACGTGTACCTCTGGACGCTGCCGATGTTCCACGTCAACGGCTGGGGGCACGTCTTCGCGGTCACGGGCGCCGGAGCGCGCCACGTCTGTACCCGCGGCGTCGACGCCGCGTCGATCTTCGAGGCGATCCGCGAGGAGGGCGTCTCCTACCTCTGCGCCGCGCCGACGGTGCTGAACATGCTGCTCGACTACCACCGCGAGCACGACCCGGAGACGGTCGGCGACAACCCGGTTCGCGTGGCGACCGCCGGGGCCGCCCCGCCGGAGGCGACGATCCGGACCGTCGAAGACGAGTTCGGGTGGTACCTGAAGCACGTCTACGGCGCGACGGAGACGGGGCCGCTCATCACGACATCCGACGCCCGGCGCTTCTTCGACCAGGACGACCCCGCGCGCTTCGCCGTCAAGAAGCGCCAGGGCATCGGCTACATCGGCACCGAGGTCCGGGTCGTCGACGAGGACGGCGAGGACGTGCCGCACGACGGCGAGACGATCGGCGAGATCGTCGTCCGCGGCAACCAGGTGATGGACGGCTACTGGGAGAAGCCCGAGGAGACGGACGAGGCGTTCAACGACCGCGTCGAGGGGTACTACCACACGGGCGATCTCGCCACCGTCGACGAGAACGGGATGATCAACATCCAGGACAGGAAGAAGGACATCATCATCTCCGGCGGCGAGAACATCTCCAGCATCGAGCTGGAGGACACGCTGTTCGACCACGAGACCGTCGCCGACGTCGCCGTGATCCCCGCGCCGAGCGAGAAGTGGGGCGAGACGCCGAAGGCGTTCGTCGTGCCGACGAGCGGCGACCCGGAGAGCCCGGGCGTGACGAGCGACGACCTCGTCCAGTTCTGCCGCGAGCGCATCGCCACGTACAAGGTGCCCGGCGAGATCGAGTTCGTGGCCGAGCTGCCGAAGACGGCGACCGGGAAGATCCAGAAGTACGAGCTGAGAGAGCGAGAGTGGGAGGAAGAGGGGCGGATGGTCGGCGAGGGGTAGTCGGCGGCGACTGGCTCTATCGTTTTACTATCGTTGTACGAAAAAAATCGCCCGACGAAAGCCGGTTTCGGCAGTACTTTACGCCGTCCCTCATCTACGTTCGTGTATGAACGGCGTACGAGTGGCCGGGGTCGGACTGACCCGCTTCGGCAGCTATCCCGGGCGCACCGGGCGGGATCTCTTCGCCGAGGCCGCCCTGGCTGCCCGCGAGGACGCGGGCGTCCCGCGCGAGGAGATAGAGCACCTCAACTACGGGAACTTCATGGGCGCGTTCGCCGAGCGACAGGGGCACCAGGGGCCGCTGATGGCCGAGGCGGCGGGGCTGTCCTGCCCCGCGACGCGCTACGAGGAGGCCTGCGCGTCGTCGGGCGTCGCCGCCCGCGAGGCGGTGAAGTCCATCCGGTCGGGCGAGCGCGACGTGATGCTCGTCGGCGGGATGGAGCGGATGACGAACCTCGACACCGCGGGCGCGACCGAGGCGCTCGCCGTCGCCGCCGACGAACTGTACGAGGTGCGCGCCGGGATCACCTTCCCCGGGGCGTACGCACTCATGGCCCGGGCGTACTTCGAGCGGTACGGCGGCTCCCGCGAGGACCTCGCGCACGTCGCCGCCAAGAACCACCGGCACGCGGTGGACAACGAGTACGCCCAGTACCAGCGGGAGATCGACGTCGAGGAGGCGCTCGACAGCCCGCCCGTCGCCGACCCGCTGCACCTGTTCGACGCCTGCCCCATCACCGACGGCGCGAGCGCGCTGGTCCTCGTGAGCGACGAGTACGCCGAGGAGCGAGACCTCGACGCGCCGGTCGCGATCACCGGAACGGGGCAGGGCGGGGACAAGATGGCGCTGCAGGACCGCGAGTACCTCGCGCGGACCCCGGCGGCGACGAAGGCGGCCGAGGAGGCGTACGCGGACGCGGGCCGCGGGCCGGACGAGATCGAGGTCGCCGAGGTGCACGACTGCTTCACCGTCGCGGAGGTGATGGCGATCGAGTCGCTCGGGTTCTACGAACCGGGCGAGGGGATCGGCGCGGCTCGGCGGGGGGAGACGACCGTCGGCGGCGACCTCCCGATCAACCTCTCCGGCGGGCTGAAGGCGAAGGGTCACCCCGTCGGCGCGACCGGCGGCAGCCAGCTCGTCGAGATGACGCGGCTGCTCCGGGGCGACCATCCCAACAGCGACGTCGTCTCCGACGCTCGGGTGGGGCTCACCCACAACGCGGGCGGGACGGTGGCGAGCGCCGTCGTCCACGTGCTGGAGGTGGCGGCGTGACGGACACCGGCTACGACGAGTGGCTCGACGGCCTGGCCGACGGCCGCGGCTACTACCTCGAATGCGACCGGGGTCACGGATCGCTCCCGCCGCGGCGGACGTGCCCGCACTGCGGCTCCGCGGAACTCCGAGAGGCGAATCTGCCCGAGTCCGGAACGGTCGAGACGTTCACGGTGATCCGCGTCGCCGCCCCCAACTTCGCCGACGACGTGCCGTACGTGTCCGCCGTGTGCGCGTTCGGGACGGTTCGCCTGACCGGGGTCCTCCGCGGCGTCGACCCGGACGCGGTCCAGGCGGGGATGCCGGTCGAGGCGAGCGTCGAAAAGAGCGAAACGGCCGGCGAGCGGCTGCTCGCGTTCCGGCCCCGCTGACCGATCGAGGGGCGCTCCCCTACCCCTGCTGTTCCTGCGCCGGCGGCAGTTCCTCGCGGATGGCGTCGAGGAACCGATCGGGGTGTTCGACGTGTGGGAGCAACATCGCGTCGTCGAAGACGACGAGCCGCGCGTCCGCCTCCTCGGCGAGGTCGCGGCCGTCCGAAAGCGGCGTGATGTCGGCTTCCCGCCCCCAGACCAGCGTGATCGGAACGTCGGCCTCGCGGAGCGCCTCCCCGAGATCGACGTCGGAGTTCAGGTAGCCGCTGACGAACGACGCGGGGGCGAACCGGGCGTTCGGCTGGTGGCTCGTCCGCCACTCGTAGACCGTCCACTCCTCCGAGACGTTGTCGGTGTCGTAGTAGCCGTGGTCGGCGTTGAAGTACCGGATGGCCGGCTTCGAGGTGAGGGCGTTGAAGACCGCGGGGCCGACAAGCGGCGCGCGGAGCAGCTCGCGGAGCCACCGCTTCGGCTGCGGGCCCGCCTTCGTCGTCGGGCAGACGAGCACGAGCCCCGACACGTCGACGCCGCCGCCCCGGACGGCCGCGGCGACGTAGGCGCCCGTCAGCGACGACGCGACGACCGCGGGCGAATCGAACTCCCCGAGGAAGTCCGCGACGAAGTCCTCGTACAGCGCGGCGGAGTAGCGGAGCGGCGGACGATCCGAGCGGCCGAAGCCGGGGAGGTCGGGCGCGACGACGTGGCACTCCGCGGCGAGCCCGTCGAACACCTCGCGGAACTCGCCGCTCGAACCGGCGGCGTTGATGCCGTGGAGCAGCACCAGGGTCGGGTTCTCCGGGTCGCCCGCTTCGGTGTAGGCGACGTCCATGCCGCGCCACCGGAACGTCTTCTGCTCGCCGACGAGGGCCGGTTCGAGCGCGCCCGCCCGCTGTCGGAGCGTACGGTTCGCCAGCGCGGTCAGCCCGATTCCGGCCACGGCGGCGCCGAGGGCTCGTCGAACTCTCATGGCGAATAGCACGTCTGCCACGGACTTATAAGATTTGCAGCCGGCGATCGGTCGCCGGCCGATACCCGGGGGTTCCCGGCCCTACCGATCCCCTTCGACGCACGCTTCGAGCGGGCCGACGATCTCCGCGGCGACCGCGTAGGGGTCCGTCTCGCGCTCGCGCACGGCCTCCGCGAGCGCTTCGACGCCGCCCCGGCGGTCGAGTTCGCGCTCCAACAGCGCCGCCGCGTCGCTCCGCACGAGCTGGCGGATCTCCTCCGCGTACCGGGTCCGCGCCTTCGCTTCGAGCCGCCCCGAGCGCTCCAGGTACGCCCGGTGTTCCGCGAGAACGCCGACGAGGTCGTCGATCCCCTCGCCCGACGTCGCGACCGTCTCGACGACCTTCGGGGTCCAGCCGCCGTCGCCGCGTTCCTCGTCGTCCGCGTCGGAACCGCCGATCGAATCCGAATCGCCGACCGACCCGTGCGGTTCGCCCCCGCGGTCGTCCCCGGAGAACGCGTCGGCGCCGTGGTGTCCGACGTTCAGGTTCGCCCTCGGGTCCTCGCGCATGTGGATCATCTCCTCCAGCTCGCTCACGGTTCGCGCGGCGCCGTCCATGTCGGCCTTGTTGACGACGAACACGTCGCCGATCTCCAGGATGCCGGCCTTGAGCATCTGGACGTCGTCGCCGCTCCCCGGCTGGACGAGCACCGTCACGGTGTCCGCCGTGCGCACGATGTCCACCTCGTTCTGGCCGGCCCCGACCGTCTCGATGATGATCTTGTCCTTGCCGAACGCGTCGAGCGCCTTCACCGCGTCGGCGGTCGCGGTCGAGAGCCCGCCGAGGGTGCCCCGGGCGCTCATCGACCGGAAGAACACGTCCATGTCGCCGATGTTCGAGGCCATCCGGATGCGGTCGCCCAGGACCGCCCCGCCGGTGAACGGTGAGGAGGGATCGACCGCGATGACGCCCACGGTGTGTCCGGCGTCCCGGTACGCCCTCGCCAGCTTGTCGACGAGCGTCGACTTCCCCGCGCCGGGGCTGCCCGTGATCCCGATCACCTCCGCGTTTCCGGTGTGGCGGTGGAGCGCGGAGACGATCTCGCGGTAGCCCGGCGACCGGTTCTCGATCTTCGTGATGGCGCGGGCGAGCGCGCGGTGCTTCCCGCCGAGGAGTTCCTCGACGAGCTCCGGGTCGGTCTCTTCCGCCCGGCTCATCGTCGCGCGGGGGCGTTGTCGCGGACGAACTCGATGGTCTCCTTCATCGGCGTCCCGGGGCCGAACACCTCGGCGACGCCCATCTCCTTCAGCTTCTCCCGGTCGTCGTCCGGGATGATCCCGCCGACGATGATGAGCGTGTCGTCGAAGGCGTCGTACTCCTTCAGTCCGTCCACGATCTTCGGA
The DNA here is from genome assembly GCF_002844195.1 of Halegenticoccus soli. Taxonomy (GTDB): domain Archaea; phylum Halobacteriota; class Halobacteria; order Halobacteriales; family Haloferacaceae; genus Halegenticoccus; species Halegenticoccus soli. The sequence goes on along the minus strand of NZ_PEND01000004.1, from coordinate 120,193 downwards.
ACCAGCGTGTTGTGCGCCCCCGAGAGGATGGAGATGCCGAGCACGTCGGCGTCCTCCTGCACCGTCGCCTGGACGATCTCGTCGGGCGAGCGGTGCAACCCCGAGTAGATGACCTCGAACCCCGCGTCGCGAAAAGCGCGGGCGATGACGTGCGCCCCCCGGTCGTGTCCGTCCAGCCCGACCTTCGCGACGAGGCACCGGATCGCTCTCTGCTCCTGGTCTGCACTCATACGCCATTGGTTCGCCGTCCGCCGGTTTGACTCTAACGGATGTTCCTGAGGGATCGGCGGTCGTCGGGCGGCCCACCTACTTGTGTCCGGACCCCGAACGGAGTGACCAGCCGTGAGATCGGAGAAAGAGAAGATGCTGAGCGGGGACCTGTACGACGCGAGCGACCCGACGCTCGTGAGAGAGCGCGAGGCGGCGAGGGAGCTCACCCGGCGGCTCAACCGGACGACTGAGACGGAGCACGAGGCCCGCCGATCGCTGGTGAGCGAGCTGTTCGGGTCGGCGGGGGAGGACGCCTACGTCGACCCGCCGTTCCGCTGCGACTACGGGTACAACGTCCACGTCGGCGACGGCTTCTACGCGAACTTCGACTGCGTGATCCTCGACGTGCGCCGGGTGGAGATCGGCGACAACTGCCTCCTCGGACCGGGCGTGCACATCTACGCGGCCACCCACCCCGTCGACGCCGCACGGCGTATCGAGGGGCCGGAGTACGGCGAACCCGTCACGGTCGGCGACGACGTGTGGCTCGGCGGGAGGGCCGTGATCAACCCCGGCGTCTCGATCGGCGACGGCTCGGTCGTCGCCTCGGGGGCGGTTGTGACCCGAGACGTTCCCGACGGGGTCGTCGTCGGCGGAAACCCCGCGAGGGTCATCCGGGAGGTCGAGGGGGAAGCGAAGCCGAGAGAGCGCTGAGCGGGTTCGGTGCGGGCGATCGCCGGTCACACGTGCTCGTCGAGGAAGTCGACGATCGCCGAGTACGCCTCGATCCTGTTTTCGAGCTTCGTGAAGCCGTGGCCCTCGTCCTCGAAGATCAGCTTCCTGACCGGGACGCCCCGCTCGCGCGCCTTCTCGACGATCTGCTCGGCCTCGCCGACGGGGACGCGCGGGTCGTTCGCGCCGTGGAGGACGAAAAGCGGCGCGCGTATCTTCTCGATGTTGTTGATCGGGCTGATCGATTCGAGGAACTCCCGATCCTCCGAGAGCGAGCCGTACTCGGCCTCCCGGAGCTCGCGCCGCCAGTCGCCGGTGTTCTCCAGGAACGTGACGAAGTTGGCGATGCCGACGATGTCGATCCCGGCGGCCCAGAGATCCGGGTACTCCGTCAGCGACGCGAGCACCATGAAGCCGCCGTAGGAGCCGCCCATGGCGACGATTCGGTCAGGGTCGACGACGGGGTGGTCGTGGAGCCACTCGACGCCGGCCTCGACGTCGGCGACCGAGTCCATCCGGTTTTCCACGTCGTCGAGGTGGCCGTACGCCTTGCCGTAGCCCGCCGACCCGCGGACGTTTGGCTCGAACACCGCGTAACCGTGCCGGAGGAGGTACTGCTTGACGGGGCTGAAGGAGGGCCGGCGCTGGGACTCGGGACCGCCGTGGATGTCGACGATGACCGGCACCCCGTCGGCGCTTCCGGCCGCCCCGGCGTCCGTTTCCTCCGGGAGCGTGAAGAACGCGGGGATCTCCCGGCCGTCGAACGTCGGATAGTGCACGAGCTCCGGCTCGACGAACGTCTCGCGGGGGATGCCCGCGGTGGCCGCGCGCGTCCAGCGCTCGGCCTCGCCGGTCCGCGCGTCGACGACGTAGACGTTCGTGTTGTCGGCGCTCCCGGTGACGGTGATCGCAAAGCGGTTCCCGTCCGGGCCGAAGCTCACCCCGCCCGCGACGCCATCGGGGAGTTCGGGGTCCGGGAGCGGGTCGATGCGGTCCGGTTCGACGAGTTCACCGGCCGAGAGCTCCGTGTACCCCTCGACGTTCCGCGAGTAGACGATCCGCCGGCTCTCCTGGTCGATCGCGACGCCGTCGAGCTCCCAGTCGCCCCCCTCTTCGACCGTCGTGAACTCGCCGGTGTCGAGGTCGACCCTGACCAGCCGGAGGGTGTCGCCGTCGCGGTCGGTAGCGAGGTAGAGGCTCTCGCCGTCGGGCCCCCACTCGGCGCTCAGGTGGCGGACGGTCCCCTCGTGTGGCGTGACGTGGTCGAGCTCCCCCGACTCGACGTCGAGGACGTACACGTCCTGATCGAAGTTGGAGTACGCCTCGTTGACGACGAGCCGCGAGTCGTCGGGGCTCCAGCCCCCGAGCGTGAGCCAGCCGTCGCCCTCGTGGACGAGTCGGGCGTCGTCGCCGACTTCGTCCCGGCCCTGGACGTACACGTCGAACACGGCGTTGTCCCGGCGGTTCGACGTGAACGCGAAGCGCTCGCCGTCGTGGCTCCACCCGCCCCAGCGGTGCTTCGCCTCGGGCGCCCGCGTCAGGTTCGTGATCCCGCCCGAGACTGCGTCGAGGCGGAACAGCTGCGCCCGCTCGTTGCCGCCCTCGTCCATGCCGAAGACGAGTTCCGGCCGCTCCGGGGACCACGAGGCGAAAGTGACCCGCTCGTCGTAGAAGGTGCGCTGTTCGGGCCAGCGCCCCGGCCCGTCGACGGTCCACACCTGCGGCGTGCCGGTCGTGTCCATGAGGAACGACAGCCGCTCGCCGCCGGGGGCGAACGAGGCCCCGTAGGCGCTGCGGATGTTGAGGTAGCGCTCGATGTCGTAGGTCGCCATGCTTCGGACTCCGGCGCCCGCGACAAAACGTTTCGCGTCGGGGCGGTCGTCTCCGGCGGTCTCGACCCGCACCGACTACGGCGAGCAGCACGTCCGGTCGTCCCCGGCAGTCTCGACGGGCCGCGTTCGGCGTTCATGTCCGAAAGACGAGGGTTTTTTATCGGACGACTCCGACCCGAACCGCATGCACGTCGCGTTCGTCACGATGGTCACGGCGAGCTCGCGGGAGACGCCGGCGACTCGGCGGACGGGACGCGTCGCCGCTGGTCTGGCGGCGCGGGGTCACGAGGTCACGGTGCTGTGCTCGCGGTGGTGGGACGGCGAGCCCCGGCGCTTCAAGCGGGACGGGGTCGTCTACCGCGCGGTGACGGACGCCCCCGCGGAGCGGTCGTTCGCCTCGAAGCTCCCGTTCGCGCTCCGTAAGGTCCGTCCGGACGTGATTCAGGCGGTCAACAGCCCGCCGTCGCACGTCGCAGCGGCGAAAACGGCGGGGCGGCTCCTCAGGACCCCCGTCGTCGTCGACTGGTGGGACGACGTCTCGGGCGACTCCCGCCGCGGCTACCGGCGGGTCGCGCGCCGGGCGGACGCGGTCGTCGTCCCCTCCGAGACCGTCAGAACGCGGGTCAGAGAGTACGGCGCGCGCGAGGGGGACGTGCGCGTCGTCCCCGAGAGCGTCGACCTGTCGCTCGTCCGCGAGAGCGCGGTCGACGACCGCGCCGACGTGGTGTACGCCCGCCGCCTCGACGGGGACGCCAACGTCGAGAGCTTCCTCCTCGCGTTGGCCGAACTCCGTGACAGCGCGTGGCGCGCGACGGTCATCGGCGACGGCCCCGAGCGCGGACGGGCCGAGCGGACCGCCCGCGACCTGCCGATCGACGACCGCCTGGAGTTCCTCGGCGACCTCCCCCTCGAAGAGCGCGTGCCGATCCTGAAGGGCGCCCACGTGTTCGCACAGACCGCGACCCGTGAGCCGTTCGCGACGAACCTCCTCTGGGCGCTCGCATGCGGCTGCGTCGGGATCGTCGAGTACCAGGCGGGGTCGAGCGCGCACGAACTCGTCGAGGGGCGAGACCGCGGACGGCTCGTGACGAACCCGCAGGAACTCGCCGACGAACTCGTCGCCGCGGCCGACGTCGAGCGCGCGACGGAGAACGAGGCGTTCGCGGCGTTCGACCGACGACCCGTGCTGGAGCGGTATCTCGACTGCTACCGGGACGTGATCGATGGATACGGCGTCTTCTGAACCGCCGAAGGCTATCGGGGCCGCTCGGGGTCGTTCACTCGCGGCGCAGCGAGACGAGCTGGAGGAGCGCGAGGGTCCCGAACGCGAGGGTCGCCCAGCTCAGGACCGACAGCAGGGAGAAAAAGAGCACGCCGAAGTACGACCCGACGACGCTGACGAGGCCGCCGAGGCTCACGAGGCAGAACACCCAGTCCGGGACGGCGGCGCGCGCTTTCTCGACCGTTCGCGGAGTCGGTCGCGCGTCCCGCTCCCGTCGCACGACCTCGTCTACGAGCTCCGACACCTCCAGCTCGCCGCCGCTCTCCCGGAGCGCCTCGACGATCGCTCGCTGGGGATCGAACTCCGACAGGACGTCGTCCGCATCGTCGGCCAGTTCGTGCGCGGCTCGCCGCCCTCCCGCCGACGCTTTGCTCACGCCGATCGCCTCCTCTCGGAGTCGAATCCCGTCGGAGCGGACGGGAGATGAGCCGTTCGATGCGCGCGGTGCCCGGAATCGTATCGGAGGGATGCCTCTCTGTGAATCATGGTAATGCTGATCGTCCGTCGTGCCGAGTGCGGCTTCCGGCGCGACGCGCCGAACGCGTCGACACCTGTCCGCCACGTGTCGTACGCTACAATCCTCGATCAGCACGGTTTTTGTTAAATCTGTTGTTACACTCTGAACACAGTAATACGATATACATGTATAAAGGCCAGAAGTGCGCGTGATTATCTCTTCCGAGTTCGTTCGCGTAGCCAAGAACGAGCGATCTTTCAATGAGGTATCGTTCGTTCAGGACGCAGAGAGTGATACGGCGGGGAAAAGCTACGGAGAAAAAGAAGGAAGGAAGCGCGGCTACGGCCTACTCGACCTCGTAGTCGTAATCGCCGCCGTACTTGATGAAGAAGTACGCCAGGCCGAGCGTCGTGATCATGGCGAACGTCGTCGCCACGCCGAGCGACTTCGCGCTGTCCGGGACGGTCGGGACGGACGAGCCGCCGCCTCCACCGCCGCCACCGCCGCCGGCGTCCTGGGTGACCTCGATGTTGCCCTCCATGCCGGCGCTCGCGTGCGGTTCGCACACGTAGTGGTAGGAGGCCTCCTCCTCGAACGTGTGCGAGAACTCGAACCCCGTGTCCTCGATGGGCTCGTGACCCCAGTCGCCCTCGTCCGGGACGACGTTGTGCCCGTCCGACTCCCAGACGAACTTCACCGTCGTCCCCGGGGTGATCTGGAGATCGACCGGTTCGAAGACGAGTTCGCCGCCGGGACCGACGATGACCTCCTCGGTGCCGCCGCCACCGCCGCCCCCCGACTGGTTGCCGCCGGATTCGTTGCCGCCCGACTCGTTGCCACCAGCGGACTGGTTGCCGCCGGCCGATTCGTTCCCGCCGCCCGACTCGTTGCCGGACGATTCGTTGCCCTCCTGTGCGGCCGCGTTCGTCGTCGCCCCCGCCGCGACGGTACCCGCCGTCGCAGACCGGAGGAACGCCCGCCGGGAGAGACCCTCGTTGCCGTCGGTCATGAACGGCGCTTGGAGACGCGCCGTAGTGAATACTTTGGTTTCCGCCTTCCGCGATCCGCGAGGCGGCGGGCCGGTGCGCGCGCCGGATGACGCGATTTCTCGGAGACGGCGGCGCGGCGGGACTCGGAGGGCGGCGCGGCGGAGGTCGAAGGACGGCGCGACGGGAGTTACAGCGTGTAGTCGTGGTGGCCGGTTTCGCTGGCGAGGAGCGCCGTCAGGAGGTCGATCGCGGCCGCGACGTCGTCCCGGTGGGCGCTTTCGACCGGCGTGTGGAGGTACCGCGTCGGGATCGAGATCGCGCCGACCGGCTTCGCGCCGTGCGCCTTCTGGAACCCCGCGGTGTCGGTGCCGCCCCGTGGCAGCACTTCGAGTTGGTAGGGGACGCCTTCGTCCGCCGCGACCGCCCGGAGGCGGCGATTGACCTTCGGGTTCGTGATGACGCTCGAATCCTTGAGCTTGATCGCCGCGCCGTCGCCGAGCCGCGTGACGCGCTCGTCGTCCTCGAAGTGCGGAACGTCGTTGGCGACGGTCACGTCGAGCGCGACGGCGAGGTCGGGGTCGAGATCCGCGCCGAGGGCGCTCGCGCCGCGCAGGCCGACCTCCTCTTGGACGGTCGCGGCGAAGTGGATCGTCGCCTCGGGGTCCTCGACGCGTCGGGCGGCTTCGAGCATCGCCAGGAGGCAGACCCGGTCGTCGAGCGCCTTCCCCGTGACGAGATCGCCCATCTCGACGGTCGTCTGGTCCAGCGTGATCAGATCGCCGACCGACACCCGGGCCTCGACCTCGTCGGCGGGCAGCCCGACGTCGACGTACAGCTTCTCGACCGTCGGTTTCTCCCCCTCGTCCCCCTCGTCGAGCGCGTGCGGCGGCGCTGCGCCGACGACGCCGGTGAGGTCGCCGTCGGCCGCGTGGACGCGGACGCGCTGGGCCTTCGGGACTGCCGGGTCCCAGCCGCCGAGGGCGTCGACCCGGAGGAAGCCGTCGTCGTCGACGTGTCTGATCATAAAGCCGACCTCGTCCATGTGCGCGGCGACGACGACCTCGTAGTCGCGCTCGCCGCGCAGCGTCCCGACGACGTTCCCCATCGCGTCCGAGCGAACGTCGTCGACGGCGGCGGTCAGCTCGCGGCGGACGACGTCCCGGACCCGGTCCTCGTACCCCGGAACGCCGCTCGCCTCCGTCAGCTCCCGCAGGAGGTCGAAGTCGAAATCCATGCGGAGCGCTAGCCGCCGCCCGCGAAAATTCCACCGGTCAGCGGCGCGTAAACGTCAAACCGGTTTTGCGTGGTTCCGGAACGCTTTTGCGCCCGTTGTGAGCACTGGTAGCCATGGCTGACGAAGCGGTCGAAGCGGAACTGCGCGAGCAGCTCCTCGCGGCGTTCGAAGGTGCCGACTACCCCGTGCAAAACCAGATGGACCTCGTCCCCGCCCTGCCGAACGGACCGGGTACCCGGTTCAAGGCCGGCGACGGCGAGGTGAGCTTCACGGCGATGGAGATGGCCGCCAAACTCGGCAGCCACCAGGAGTTCCCCTACGACTCCGCGGAGGAGCTCGTCGACGACGTGATGGACGGCCTCCGCGAAGAAGGGATGATCTGAGCGCGGCGGCTCGAAACCCCTACTCGCGGTCACTCCGTCGGGCTTCGCTTCGAACGCTCCCGCGGCGAGCGGCGCGGTCGATTCCGGTCGCGGAGATCGCCGGTTCCCTCGCGGTCACCCGCGTTCGGACCCGTTCGGCTCCTCGTCGGATCCGTCCGTCCCCTCCGCGACGCCGGAGTCGGGCCCGCCCTCCGCGTTCTCCCCGACCTCCGCGTTCTCCCCGCTCTCGCTCTCGCCGCGGCGTTCGCGCCCGTGTTCCTCGCAAAGGATCTCGCCCGTTTCGGGGTCGAGGTAGAACGGCTCGCCCGGTTCGACCGGCGCGCCGCAGGCGGCGCAGCCGTCGTCGTGCCTGAGGAAGTATTTGCCCTCCTTTCGGCCGGTCTCCAGCCGGCCGGCCTTCACCGCCGGTCGGGTCAGCCCCTCGCCGATCTGGGTTCGCTCGCGGGAGTCCGCCGCCTCGAATCGGATCGGCCGCATACCGGTTCTCGGGTCGCCGCGGGCATAAACGCTGGCGAGCCATTCTTTAGCTCTCGCCCCCAATTCGGAGTGTGCTGCCGGAGTGGCTCTCTCTCATCCCGACGTGGCTCCTCGCCGGCCTCGGCCTCGGCGCGGTCGCCACCCTCCTGTTCGCCGGCATTTTCGTCGTCGGGGATCGCCTCTACCCCACCGCGCCGATCCGCGAGTCCGAGCGGATCGACGGGACGGCCCGTCGACGCGCGGAGATTCGGGACTACCTCTCGGCGATCGACGAGCGCTTCGTCGAGGACTACCAGATCCACGGCCGGACGGTCGCCTTCTACCTGCCGCTCCGGGACGTGGCAATCACCTTCGACGCGATGGCGTACTTCCACATCGAGCGCCACGGCACGTACGCCGTCCTCTGCGAACACGAGCTGCCGGGCGCGGCGATCGGGCGGCGGCTCCCCTTCGACGTGCCCGAGGTCGAATCCCGGATCGAGAACCTCCCCGATCCGGTCCGGGCGGCGTTCGAACGGCTCGGACTCCCGTCGAGCGCGAGCGCCGACGAGGTCAAGGCCGCCTACCGGTCGCGGGTGAAGGACGCGCACCCCGACCACGGGGGCGACAGGGAGGAGTTCCGGCGGCTCCGCGAGGCGTACGCGACCGCGAGGAACCACGCCGACTGATCGGCCCGGGCGGTCGGCGCTCGCCCGCGCTACGCCTCGACGACCTCGTACGTGACCTCCCCGTCGCGGAGGGCGTCCGTCACCCGCCCGACGACGTCCGTCGTCGCGACCACGGCGACGGACTGGCCGCGGGCGGCCGCCTCCGCCGCGACCGATCCCGCGGCGACCGTCACCGCCGGCTCGATCCCGGTCGACCGGAGCGCGACGATGGCCTCGACGCCGGCGGCGACGACCACGTCGGCGCCCTCGCAGGCCGCCCGGAGGACGTCCGGGTCGACCGCTCGGCTGCCGCCCGCTCGGATCGACGGCACCTGCACGACGGCCACGTTGCCCGGTTCCATCTCGATGACGCCCTCGAAGCCGGTGACGCTCACGTCGGTCCCCGCCTCGGCGTCGGTCGTCGCGACCCCCGTCGCCGGGCCGTCAGCCCCCGGAGTCGCGTGGAGCAGCCCCTCCCGCAGCGTCAGCGTGACGGTTTCGCCCGCCGAGACGTCCTCGGTCGCGACGGCGGCGTCCTCCTGGACGCTGCCGAGCACGTCCTCGGTGACGTGGTCGGCGTACCGCCTGATGGACTTCGCCTCCTGAAACAGCCAGTCCACGCCCTCCTTCGTCACGCGGTACCGCGATCGACCCTCCTTGTCGACGAGCCCGTCCTCGACGAGTGCGCGGATGTACTCGCTGACCGCCTGACTGGTGATGCCGACGGCGTCCGCGATCTCGCCCTGACTCACCGCGGGTTGGCGGTCCGCGATCTGGACGAGAATGCGGAACCGGGTGGCGGTGCGCTTGTCCTCCAGGGCCCCGTTCATACTCCGAGGTAGCGCGGGTCCGTTAAAAGCGATGTGGACGGCCGAGGCGGTCGGACGCGCGGCCGAGGCCGGAGGATCGACCGCTCGGAGGGAGCGTCCCGCTGACGCGAACCTCCGCCGAACCGGTCAGTCCGGACGGCGCGACCGTAGACGGCAGCGATTTATGGGTCTGCACCCATCTTCGGAACGTGAGCGACCTCGCGTTCCGCGACCGCGCGGTGTTCGTCCCCGACGCGGCGGCGCTGGTGCTCGCCGATCTCCACGTCGGCCGCGACGAGGCGTCGAGCGTCGAGTTCCCGCTCGGCGAGCGGTCGGACCTCGAAGACCGCCTGACGGCGCTTCTCGCGCACTTCGACCCCGCGGAGGTCGTGGTCGCGGGCGACGTCCTCCACAGCTTTTCGGGTCCGTCCGCCGACGCGAGGGAGGGCCTGCGCGCCGTCGCGGACGCGTGTCGCGCCGCGGGGGCGCGGCCGGTGCTCGTCGCCGGCAACCACGACGCCGCGCTCGAACGCGTCTGGGACGGGACCGTCCACGACGAGTACCCCCTGGACGGCGGGACCGTCGTCTGCCACGGCCACGAGGCGCCGGACCGGGAGGCCGACCTGTACGTCGTCGGCCACGACCACCCCGCGATCGCCATCGAGGGGCGAAAGCGCCCCTGCTACCTCTACGGCGAGGGGACGTACCGCGGCGCGGACGTGCTGATGCTCCCCGCGTTCAACCGGCTGGCGGCGGGCGCGACGGTAAACGGCATGCGAACCGCGGACTTCCAGTGCCCGCTCGTGACCGACGCGGACGCGCTGCGCCCGATCGTCTACGACCGGGAGAGCCACGAAACGCTCTGGTTCCCGCCCCTGGGAGCGTTCCGGCGGATGCTCTGACGCGCCGGTCAGGCGGACTCCGGCGCGTTCGAGGCGTCGACTCCCCGGTCGCCGTACCGGGCCTCGTGCAGGTACGCGCAGACGCCGCCCTGGCCGTCCATGTTCACGTGCGCCAGCCGCGCCCGCCGACGGACCATGTCGAACTCGTCCGCGGGGATCGGATTCCCGTCCGGCGTCCTGAACAGCGGGCGGTCGTCGTCCGCCCCCGAGACGAGCCCGAGCGCCTCGGCCTTCTCCAGGTACTCGCGGATCGACGACGCCGAGAACGCGACGCCGACGGTCCCGCCGCGGACGTACACCGTCGCCGTCCCGCCGTCGCGGTCGTCCGTCGTTCCGTCGTCGCGTCCGGCCTCCGTCTCGCCGTCGCGTTCGGTGCTCGCTCCGTCGTCGCGTCCGACTCCCGCCTCGTCGCCCGTGATCGGCGGCGGGGAGTCGGGAGCGCCGTCGAACTCGACGTCCGCGGGCGCGAGCCGGACGATCTGCTCGGGGGAGAGCCCCGCCTCCAGGAGCGTCGACACCGCGCGGTACTGCCGGGCGAGGCGGGCCTTCTCGTCGAGTTCGCGGCGGACCGCCTCGACCCCGCCGTCGGCGTCCGGAAAGACCTCCTCGAACGGCAGTCCCCGGTTCACGCCGTCGTTGATCTCCGTCTCGTGCACGTGATCGCGGAGTTCGACGGTCGCGGACGCGACGCCGTCGAGCGCCTCGATCTCCTCGCGGGCGTCCGTCGCCATCATCCAGGCGAACGCGGGCGAACACCAGGCCGTCGGAAGTCTGAACGCGACCGACACGCGCGGCGGATCGATCTCGATCTCGTCGACGTACCCGAGTTCGACCAGCGACCGATCGAGTTCGGGGTCGGTCACGCGATCGAGCCGTCCCAGGACCGCCTCGCGGGTGGGTGGCGCGGCGTCCGCCGGCGTCGCAGTCTCGTCCGCGTCCGCCGGCGTCGCGTCCCCGCCGGCGTCCGCGGGATTGGATCCGGCCATGGTTCAGTCGGCCGCGGCCTCCCCGTCGCCGAGCCCGAACTCGGCGCTGACCGAGTCGTCGCGCAGCTCCTGCTTCTTCTCGTCGAGGTCGATGTCGTAGAGGTCGGCGGCGTTCTCCCCCATGATCTTCCGCTTCGCGTCGAGGTCGAACTCGACGCCGTACTCGTCGCGCTGATCGGGCGCGAGCTCGAACTCCATCACGGCCTCGATCAGCCACTCCGGCTCCCAGATGGCGTAGTCGCTGCCGAAGAGGATCCGGTCCTCGCCCAGCCAGAAGAGGAGTTCGCCAAGTATCTCGCCGAACTTCCTCGGCCGCACCGCCGCAAAGGGCGCGGCGACCGCGAGGCCGCCGTAGACGTTCGGCTCCTGCGCGGCGATCCAGCAGAAGTCGTCCAGCCGCGGGAGGCCGACGTGCTCGACGACGAAGTTCAGCTCGGGGAACGACGTGGCCGCGTCGTCGACATCGCTCACGTCGAACGCGTCGCGGTTCAGCGGGCGGATCGTCGGCCCCTTGTGCGGGTGGATGTTCGTGATGCCGAGCTCCCGGCACTTCTCCAGGTACTCGAAGCACTCCTCGGAGTCGAGCCGCCACCCCTTCGAATCGCCGTTCCACTCGGCGGTGTAGAGCTTCACCCCGTCGATGTCGTACTCCTCCTTCTGCCGTTCGAGCTCGCGCAGGCCCGCCTCGCCGTCGCGGGGGTCGAACCGGCCGTTCAGGACGAACCGTTCGGGGTACTCCTCGGCGAGCTCGGCGTTCCGCTCGACGGTGTTGAACCCGTCGGCGTAGAAGTCCGAGAGGTACGTCGGCTGGAAGATCGCCATGTCGACGTACCCCTTCCCGAACACGTCGCGCACCATCCGCTCCGGCGAGTACTTGCGGTACTCCTCCAGCGTCCACTGCCTGTCCTCCGGGGTGAACCCGGTGTGGTAGTCGTAGAAGCACTGGATGAACTGCTCTCCGCCGTCGTGCGTGATGTTCTCCTCGCTCGCGTCCCAGAAGTGGACGTGCGAGTCGATGACGAACACGTCCTCCCCTTCGTGTCGGTACATAGCGTGGCACGGTTGAACATCAAAGAACATTATAGTTTGTTCTCGTCGCGCGACAGGAGAATCGGGCGGCGAGTACCCCCTCGTCGGGGAGAGCGCGCGCAAGACCTTTGCCCCTCAGCGTGGCATAGGATACCGTCATGCAAGCAGCGAGACTGCACGAGTACACGGAGGACATGAGCCAGGCGCTCACCGTCGAGGAGATCGACCGCCCGGAGATCACGCGCTCCGACGGCGTCGTCATCGAGGTGGAGGGGGCGGGGTGGTGCCAGACGGACAACCACATCATCGAGGGGATGTGGACCGACTACGTCGAGCAGGACCTGCCGATGACGCTCGGCCACGAGAACGCGGGCGAGGTCGTCGAGGTGGGCGAGGAGGTCGACCTCGTCGGGGAGGGCGACAAGGTGATCTGCCACCCGGTGATGACCTGCGGGAAGTGCCGCCCCTGCCGGCTCGGCCAGGACATGTACTGCGAGAACCTCGAATTCCCCGGGCTGACGACCGACGGCGGGTTCGCGGAGTACCTGTTCACCTCGGAGCGGTCGGTCATCCCGCTCCCCGAGGGAGTCGACACAACGGACATCGCGCCCCACGCCGACGCCGGGATCACGGCGTACCACGCGGTCAAGAAGGCCGACCGGGAGCTCAACCCGGGCGACCACGCGGTCGTCATCGGCGTCGGCGGCCTCGGCCACATCGGCCTGCAGTGCCTGGAGGCGATGAGCCCCGTGACGATCACCGCGATCGACCTCAAGGAGGAGGCCCGCGAGCTCGCCGAGGAACTCGGCGCGCACCACACGGTCGATCCGACGTCGGAGAGCGTGGCGGACGCGATCGACGAGATCACGGACGGCGTCGGCGCCCAGCAGGTGATCGACTTCGTCGGCCGGGACGAGACGACCGCGTACGGGCCGGACATCACCGCCGCCGGGGGAGACCACCACATCGTCGGTTACGGCGGCCACGTCCACCAGCCGTCGCAGACGCTCGTCAACGGCGAGTTCGCCTACCGGGGGACGCTCGTCGGCGAGTACACCGAACTTCAGGAGCTCGTCGCGCTTGTCGAGCGCGGCGACGTGGAGCTTCGGACCTCGCGGTACGACCTCGACGACGTGAACACCGTCGCCGAGCGGCTCGAACACGGCGAGATCGAGGGGCGGGCGGTCATCACCCCGTAATCGATCACCACCCCGTAATCGGTCACCACCCCGTAGCCGGTCGCTCGGTCGGCCGCGCCGGGGTCGGAGCGCCGCCGCGTCGGTCTCGATCCCGCCCGGCCCGAGCGCCGGCGGCGCTCCGGGTCGTCCGACGGACCGCGCTCAGAGGTCGGAGACGATCGCGTCGACGGCCTCGTGGGCGCTCTGCATCGCACCCTGGATCGAGGACCACTTGGTGTACTCGCCGGCGAGGTACGTCCGGCCGCCGGCCGCGCGGGCGTCGGGCAGCCGGTCGTACACGCCGGGCGGCTGGGCGAACTGCGCGAACGGAACGCGCTCCGTGTGGACGGGTTCGAGCAACTCGAAGCTCCGCTCGGGGAACCAGGACGCGAGCGCCGCCTTCGTCTCGGTCGCGAGTTCCCCCTCGGTCGCGTCCTGCGCGTCGGACCCCAGGAAGGTCGCGTTGAGGAGCTCGTAGTCCGGCGGGGCGTACTCCGGGGCGACCGCCGAGAGCGGGACGACGGTGTTGGGGGAGGCGTCCGTCGCGTTGAGGATGAGCCGCTTGCCGGCGCCGAGCTGCGTCCCCCGCGGGAGGCGGTAGTACTGCGTGACGCAGCCCCGCGCGTCGGTCGGAATCGCGTCGACGCCCGTCAGCTCTCGCGCGCTGGACGGGTCGGCGGCGACGACCGCCGCGTCGGCCCGGACGGTCCCCCCGGCGGTCTCCACCTCGACCGCCGAGCCGTCGTCGTCGATCGCCGTCACTTCCTCGCCCAGCCGGATCTCGGCGCCCGCGTCCCGGGCGTTCTCGGCGAGCTGTCCGGGGATCGCGCCCATCCCGTCCGCCGGGAGGGCCGTCGCGCCCTCGCTGAGCGCGCGGAACGTGTACTCGAAGACGTGCTTCGAGGTCGAAAGCGAGCGGTCGAGCGTGATCCCGCCGTAGAAGGGGGCGACGAAGTTCCTGAGGTACTTCTCAGAGAACCCCCAGTCGCGGAGGTACTCGCGGATCGAGGCGTCCCGGCCGCGGAAGAACTCGCGCTCCTCCCGGCTCCGCACGTGCTGGCGGAGCGCGAGCGTCCGGAGCTTGTCGGTCGTCGTCACTTCGCCGCAGGCGAGCGTCTCGAAGAGCGCGGCGGGGTCCCGGAGCGGGTCCGCGACGATCGACCGCCCGCCGGGTCGGGCGATGCACGCCCCCGGCGCGAAGTGCCGGAGGTCGAGCGCGTCGAGGTCCAGCTCGCGGCGGACCATCGGGTAGGCGGTGAAGAGCACCTGAAACCCCCGATCGAGCGTGAATCCGTCCTTCCGGCGGGTCCGGACCCGCCCGCCCACTTCCTCGCGGCGCTCGTACACCGTCACGTCCGCGCCGGCGGCGGCGAGCCGGCGGGCCGCGACGAGGCCGGCCAGACCCGCGCCGACGACGGCGACGGAAGCGTCCTCGTCCATGTTGCACACTTCTTCCGGGGGCTATTAAGTCCCACCGCGAGGGCACGCACCGGTCACCGCGGGGGTGCGGTCCGAGCCGGGTAGCCGATCCGCCGGCCCGCGCTCCCGACCCGCGTTCCCCCGACGGCGGACGGGAAGGCCTTAGTCGGTCGCGCCGAACCTCGCCGTATGGAGACGACGGAGGCGTTCCGCGGGCTGGAGTGCGCGGCGTGCGGGGAGCCGTTCGACCGGAGCGAACCCGGTCGCTGCCCGGAGTGCGGCGGCCCGCTCGACCCAGTCTACGATTACGACGCGGTTTCGGCGGACCGATCGGCGTTCGGAGGGGATGGCCGGGAGTCGCTGTGGGGATACGCCGATCTGCTCCCGTTTCCGGCCGACGACGCGGTCTCGATCCCCGAGGGGGCGACCCCGCTCGTCGACGCCCCGGCGATCGCCGGGGAACTCGGCGTCGGACGCGTGGCGATCAAGGACGAGGGGAGGAATCCGACGGGGACCGTCCTCGACCGGGGGCTGTCGGTCGCGGTGACGGCGGCGCGGGCGAGCGGCGCGGCGCACGTCGCGCTCGCATCGCCCGGCAACGGCGCGCAGTCCGCCGCCGCCTACGCCGGGCGCGTGGGGATCGAGTGCCACGCGTTCGTGCCCGCCCGGTCCGCCTTCTCGAACAAGGCGATGGTGAACGTCCACGGCGGCGACATGCACGTCGTCGGCGGGCGCTACCCCGACGCCGTCGAGGCGTTCGAGGAGGAACGCGAGGGGGAAGAGGAGTGGCGCTCGGTTCGGGAGTTCGCCACGCCCTACCGCCACGAGGGGATCAAGACGCTCGCCTACGAGCTCCTCGCGGGGCTCGACTGGGACGTCCCCGACGCCGTGTTCGTGCCGACCGGCACCGGCGAGGTGCTCGTCGGCGTCGCGAAGGGGCTGCGCGAGCTCCGCGACCTGGGGTTCGTCGACGGCGTGCCGCCGCTGTACGCCGTCCAGCCGAGCGGCTGCGCGCCGATCGCGGCCGCGTGGGAGCGCGGGCTCGACGACCCCGAACCGTGGGCGACGCCGGACACGATCTGCGGCGAGCTGGAGGTGGCGGACCCGGCCGGCGGGGAGCTGGCGATCCGGGCGCTCGCGGAGACGGACGGCGGCGCGGCGACAGTCGACGACCCCGCGATCCTCGAAAGCGCTGTCGCCGCGGCCCGCCGCGAGGGGATCGAGATGGGCGTCGCCGGCGGCGCGGCCGCCGCGGGCGCGTGGGAACTCGCCGAGGAGTTCGGCCCGGACGACACGCTCGCGCTCGTCAACACGGAGGCCGGCGGCAAGACCCCGGACATCCTCCGCAGCCACCTGATGGGACAGGGAATCTGACCCGGCTCCGGGCGTCGAACCGTCGATTCGTCCCATCAACTATTTGCGTTCGACGCGTCTAGATCGGGTATGCTCAGCGACGTGATGGAGGACTACCTGAAGGCGATATACGTCCTCCAGGCGGAGGACGGGCCGCCGGTCTCCACCTCCGCCATCGCCGACTACCTCGGCAAGACCCCGCCGACGGTGACGAGCATGCTCGGCAAGCTCGAAGAGCGCGGGCTCGTGGCGCGCGAGAAGTACAAGGGCGCGGAACTCACCGAGGAGGGCGAGACGGTCGCGCTGGAGGTGCTCCGCCACCACCGGCTCCTGGAGGCGTACCTGACGGAGCACCTCGACTACTCGTGGTCGGAGGTCCACGACGAGGCCGACGCGCTCGAACACCACATCAGCGAGGAGTTCGAGCGCCGGATGGCCGACGCGCTCGGCAACCCGACGGTCGACCCCCACGGCGATCCCATCCCGGGGGCGGACCTCGAACCGCTCGGGGAGGACGACTCGACCCGCCTCAGCGACCACGGAGAGGGGACGCGGGTGGCCGTCGTCCGGGTCAGCGACCGCGACGAGGAGGAGCTGGAGTACCTCGAAGCGGCGGGGATCACGCCCGGAACCGAGCTCGAAATCGTCGACGTGGCCCCGTTCGGCATGGTGACCGTCCGGCTCGCCGACGGGCGGGAGCAGAGCCTCCCCGAGTCGGTCGCGGGATCGATCCGCGTCAGCGCGGCCGTCGAAGAGGCGGCCTGAAGCCCGCTCGGAACTCGCACTACTTTTCACCGCTCCGGTGCCTTTGGAAGCCATGGTCGGATTCGCGGGATCACTGCTCTCCGGCGTCGTCTTCGGCCTCGCGCTGGCGGCGCCTCCGGGGCCGATGAACGCCGTCATCGCCGAGGAGAGCGTCGTCCGCGGCTGGGCGTCGGGCGTCCGGGCCGGGCTGGGAGCGATGAGCGCCGACGCCGCCTTCTTCGTCCTCGCCTTCCTCGGCGTCGTCGGGTTCGTCGAGCGGTTCCCCACGGTGCGGACGGTCATGGTCGGCGGCGGCGGCCTGCTCATGCTGTACTTCGCCTGGGGAGCCGTTCGGGAGACGGGGGCGTTCCTCGGAAACGGGGAACCCGCCGCGGCCGACGCCGACGAGCGTGCGGGCGTCTCGACGGGGTTCAGAAAGGCGTTCGTCCTCGCGCTGACGAACCCCTACCAGCTCCTTTTCTGGCTGACGATCGGCGTCGGCCTGCTCAGGCCCGGCCGCGTCGACGTGCTCGGGCAGGCGCCGTACGTCGGCCCCGAGCTCGCCGGGCTGCTGATCGTCGAGACCGGGAGCCCGGCGCTCCTGTTCGGCTTCTTCGTCGGGATCGGCCTGTGGGTGACCGGCTTTCCGGCGGCGCTCGTCACCGCCGGCCGGCGGGTCGACTCGTTCGCCCCCGTCGTCGCGGGGACCAGCGCCGCCGTGCTGGCCGGGTTCGGCGTCGCGTTCCTCTACGACGCCGCGAGCGCGTTCGCGGCGTAACTCCGTCTACGCCGTAACTCCGCCCGCGACCTTGATGAACCGTCGTCGGTTGGCGCGCGCGTGTCGTGTCCTTTCGCGCGACAGTCGCGCGGACTGGTTATACGCGTCCCCCATCCTATAATAAATTTGTTTTATATATTGTAAATAACGGTACAGGGCGGACGAAGGCGGTGGGGTGGTGATCAGTGGCGGACGGCGTCGGCGTCCCGATCGATCGGACACAAAACAGTTTCATCCGGGGCGCGTGAGTTCCGCGTATGTTCGACAAGTCGACGTGGATCAAACTGCCGCGGAACGTCCTCGTCGGTCACGGCGTCCTCGACGAGCTGGGCGAGGCGGTGGCCGAGCTCTACCTCTCCGGGCCGCCGTTCGTCGTCACGAGCCCCACGCCGCACCAACTCGCCGGCGAGCGGATCGCCGCGCAGTTCGACGCGGAGCCGAGGACGCTCGTCGTCGAGGAGGCCAGCTTCGCGTCCGTGGAGCGGGTCGTCGAGGCCGCGCGCGGCGAGGAGATCGGCTTCCTCGTCGGACTCGGCGGCGGGAAAGCGGTCGACATCGCCAAGATGGCGAGCGAGGACCTCGGCGTCGGGTTCGTCTCGGTGCCGACGGCGGCGAGCCACGACGGCATCGTCTCCGGCCGGTCGTCCATCCCCGAGGGGGACACCCGACACAGCGTCGCCGCCGACCCGCCGCTCGCGGTCGTCGCCGACACGGAGATCCTGGCGCGGGCCCCGTGGGAGCTGACGACCGCCGGCTGCGCGGACATCATCTCGAACTACACCGCGGTCAAGGACTGGCAGCTGGCCCACCGGCTGAAGAACGTCGAGTACTCGGAGTACGCCGGGGCGCTCTCGCAGATGACCGCGGAGATGCTCGTCGAAAGCGCGGACTCGATCAGGCCGGGGCTGGAGGAGTCGGCGTGGCTCGTCGTGAAGGCGCTCGTCTCCTCGGGCGTGGCGATGTCGATCGCGGGCACCTCGCGGCCGGCCAGCGGGGCCGAGCACCTCTTTTCGCACCAGCTCGACCGCATCGCGCCGGGGAAGGCGCTGCACGGCCACCAGGTCGGCGTGGGGTCGATCATGACCGAGTACCTCCACAGCGGCGCGAAGGGCGAGTGGCGCGACATCCGCGACGCGCTCGCCAGCATCGACGCGCCGACGACGGCGGCCGACCTCGGCGTCACCGACGAGGAGGTGATCGAGGCGCTGACGACCGCCCACGAGATCCGCGACCGGTACACCATCCTCGGAAACGGGGTCAGCGAGGCCGCCGCCTGGGAGGTCGCGACGGTGACCGGCGTCATCGAGGGCTGAGAGCGATCGTCGGCGAGTTCCGACGGAGACGCCTCGAACGTACGGCCCCCGCGTGGTACGGGGCTCGAAGGCCCGTCGGAAACCCGAAAGCGCATATCCTCCCTGTTCCAACGGTCGGCCATGGCAACCGCCAGCGTCCGCGGCCCCGTCAAGGAGCACCCGCGGGCCGTGACCGCCCTCCTGTCGGTTCTGGGGTACGGCATCGTCGTCGGCACGTTCCTCGGCTTCGTCCCCGAGTCGGTGTTCCCGGAGCTCACGCTCGCGCAGGTGAACCTCCTCGCGGACGCCATCGCCGTCGTCAACACGGTCACGACGGTCCTGCTCGTCGCCGGGTGGTACTGGATCCGGACGGGGGAGGTGCGCAAGCACGCCGCGGCGATGACCTCGTCGTTCGCGCTGATCCTCCTGTTTCTCGTCCTCTACCTGACGAAGATCGGCGGCGGCGGGACGAAGGAGTTCGTCGGCCCGGAGGCGGTGTACTACGCCTACCTGCTGATGCTCGCGGTCCACATCGTCCTCTCCATCGTGGCCGTGCCCGTGGTGCTGTACGCGCTCGTCCTCGGGTTGACGCACACGCCAGAGGAACTCCGCCGGGACACCCCGCACAGGCGGATCGGCCGGATCGCCGCCGGGTCGTGGATCCTGTCGCTCGCGCTCGGCGTCGTGACGTACCTGCTTTTGAACCACGTCTACGAGTGGGAGTTCGTCGAGGCGGTGATCTCGGTCCCCGCGCTCTGAGACTCACGCGAGGAAGTGCCCGACGAGCACGCCGATCCCGCCGCCCCCCAGGATGAGGTAGACGGCCCCCGCGCCGCGCACGAAGAGCGCGAACGTGGCGACGGCCAGCCCGGCGGTGAGCGGGTCGACGATCCCCTCCCGGGCGAGCGTCGCGGTCGCGCCGAGGATCGCGACGACGACCGCGGCGTTGACCCCCGAGAGCGCGGTCTGGACGATCTCGTTCTCCCTGACGCGCGCGAAGTACGGGAAGAAGGCCACGATGAAGACGAACGACGGGCCGAACGCGCCGACGGCCGCGACGAACGCCCCGAGGACGGCCAGCGGGACGCTGCCGTAGGTGTCGAGCATGAGCTCGTAGCCGATGAACGCCGTCGTCATCACGACCGGGCCGGGCGTGAACTGACCGATGGCGATCCCGTCGACGAACACCTTCGCGTTCATCCACCCGAACTCGCCGACGACGTACTTCTCGATGAAGGGGATGAGCACCAGTCCGCCGCCGTAGATGAACGACCCCGTGTACACCATGAACAAAAAGAGCTTGACCCACGGGTTCGCCCACAGCGCGAACGCGGGCGCGGCGAACGGGCTCCGCTCGATCCCGCCGACGAACGACGCGCCGAGCGCGGCGGAGAGCCGGTCCCACAGCAGCGAACCGAGGCCGAGCGCCGCGACCGCGACGCCGACGGCGGAGGCCTTCAGGGCGTTCGCCCGCACCCAGTCGGGACGGTACACCGCGACCGCGACGACGCCCGCGACGACGAACTCGAGGACGGGATTGGGATTGAACGCGACGGTCGCGCCGAGCGCGCCGATGAGCAGCGCGAGGAGCTTGTAGTCGACGACCCACTCGTCGCCGCCGATTTCGAACCGGAGGTCGTCGTTCTCCTCCTTCAGCGCGCTCTGCGCCATCGAGTACGACGCGCCGACGATGAGTCCGATGACGACGGGGTTGATCCCGTAGAAGAACGCTTCGAGCGAGGGCAGCGCCCGGTACGCGAAGTACAGGTACGAGAACGCGACGACGATCACGAACGTCGGGAGCATGAAACAGAGGCCCGCGACAAGCGCGCCCGGAACGCCCGCGTAGACCCACCCCATGAAGATCCCGAGCTGCGTGGAGGCCGGCCCCGGGAGCGTGTTACAGATGGCGAGGCCCTCCATGAACACGCCCTCGTCGGTCCACTCCGCGCTCCCCTCGCCGACGAGTTCGTCCTCCATCATCGCGATGTGGACGAGCGGACCGCCGAATCCGACGACGCCGATCTTCAGGAAGAACAGCGCGACCTCGACCAGCTTCGCCGACGTGGCGTCTCCGCGGTACGCACGCGTCGTCCCGTCCGTCGACGCCTCGACCATTACCGGCGGCCCCTCCGCGGCACCCGGGGAGCGCCCCGTCTCAGTCCGGGACCACCGTCCTCGATCGAACCGGACGCGGCGGCGTGCATCGACGTGATTGGACGACCGGCGTCGCAAAGAACGTTTCCCGGACGGCCGACCGAATCGACGGAGACGGACGCGACCGACGAGTCCGCGCGCGGCGCTTTCGGACTTGTCGACCGACGGCACTGGTACGCCGGGCGAACCGCCCCTCGATACCAGAATGGCTAAACGCACGGAGGGTAACTGGGGCAGTAATGTTACCGCTCTCGAAGAGCCGTCTTCGGATCGTCCTCGCGGCCCTCCTCGCGCTCTCGCTCGTGACGGTTGGCCTCGCGTTCGCGATGTCGGCGACGGACACGCGGTTCGAGCAGTTCCTCGACGGGAACGGCGACGTCGACCGCGAGGCGCAGATCGCGCCGGAGACCGACGGCATCACCGTCGTCGCGACGGATTCGAACTCCTGGCGGGGCGAGCGCAGCGAGGGGCCGCGCGCGCTCTCCGAGCTAGTCGCGTTCAACCCCGACGGCACGGTCCTCTACTACAACGACAGTCACACCCGGTACTGGGACGTCGATCCCGTCCCCGGCACGGAAACCACGGTCGAGTACTCCTACGCGGACCACCTCGACGCCGCGGAGTGTCCCGCCGCCGACGAGTGGAACGCGAGCGAGTACGGCGTGAGCCGGGAGACGTGGGACACCTACTACGAGGAGCACGGCGACGTCGACGCCTGCACGTACAACGGCGTCGAGCGGGTGAACCTCACGACCGGCGAGGTCGAGCACGTCTGGGGCCACCCGACGCCAGGCAAGGAAGCCAGCCGGTACCACGACGTCGACCGCATCAACGAGACCCACATCGCGGTCGCGGACATCTACTTCGACGGCGTGTTCGTCGTGAACACCGAGACCGACGAGGTCGAAAAGCGCTGGAACGCCTCCGACTCGTTCCCCGTCGACGGGACCGGCGACGAGCACCCGAAGGACTGGTCGCACATCAACGACGTGGAGGTGCTGGAGGACGGGCGCATCATGGTGAGCGCGCGGAACCTCGACCGCGTGATCTTCCTCGAACCCGACCTCGGCGGCGTCGACAAGGACTGGACGCTGGGCGAGGAGGACAACTACGAGATCATCTACGAGCAGCACAACCCGGACTTCATCAACGAGAGCAACGGCGGCCCGGCAGCCATCGTCGCCGACAGCGAGAACAACCGCGTCGTCGAGTACCAGCGCACGGACGACGGCGACTGGGAGCGGACGTGGACCTGGCGGGACGCCCGGATGCAGTGGCCCCGCGACGCCGACCGCCTGCCGAACGGCAACACCCTGATCGCCGACTCGAACGGCAACCGCGTCTTCGAGGTGAACCCCGAGGGCGAGATCGTCTGGAGCCTCGACATCGCGTTCCCCTACGAGGCCGAGCGGCTCGGCACGGGCGACGAGTCCACCGGCGGCCCGAGCGCGGCCTCCGCCGACGTCGCCTCCCGGAGCGGCTCCGTCGGCGACTGGTTCTGGATCTCGGTCAAGAACCTCCTCCCCGGCCGGTACCTGAACGGGCTGATGTACATCACGCCGGTCTGGATGGGGCTCGCCGAAGTGATGGCGCTCGCGCTCGGCGTCGTCACGCTCCTCGCCTGGGGCGGGCTGGAGTTCCGGTGGCACAGGAAGTCCCGCGGGAACGACGCGGCGAACGCCGGGCTGGACGACTCGCCGAGCGAGCAGGACTGACCGCCGATCGCGGTCGGATCCGATCGAACTCGACGCCGATCCCGCGTTTCGAACTCGACCTCGCTTTTCGAACGTTCGAACCAGACCGTCGCGCCGAAGAGCGGTCGCTCCGCCGCGTTTGATACTCGCCCGCGGAAGGAGAAAGGGAAGGGAAAGGAAAAGATGGGAAGAAAAGAAAGGAAAGGAAGAATACCGCAACGCCGACGAGGCGGGGGCGGGAACCCGCCGCAGAGGGATGCGCCGACGGCCGCGACGGTCAGCCGATGTACCGCAGATCCTCGCCGGAGATGCCGCCGGCCTGCTGTTGCTGCATCTCCTGGATCTTGCCGACGACCTCCTCCATCTCCTCTGCGCGCTCCTCCAGGGAGGCGTAGTCGACGTCGAAGTCGAGGAGCCCCTGGAGCACTTCGAGCACGGCCCTGGCGCTCTTCGGGTCGACGAGGTACCCGCTCGTCTCGCCCATCAGGCAGGCGACCTCGAGGCCGCGCCTGGAACCGAGCCCGAGCAGCAGGCCGCTGACGCCGACGATGCCGCCGGCGGGTTCGTCCTCGCGGAACTCGACGCCCGCCTCCTCCAGCGGTTCGATCAGGTCGGAGTCGGTCACCGCCCCGAGGACGGTGTACTCCTCGATGAGTTCCCCGGTCGGAACGCCGCCGAGCGCGAACGCCCGCGCCGCGCCGAACTCCTCGGCGATGTCGAGGAAGGCGTCCGCGAGGTGGTAGTGGCCCGCGTTGCTCTGCGCCTGGTGGTCGCCGGTGAGCACGAGCAGGTCCGCGCCGTCCGCGTCGACGGCGTGGAACTCGGCGCAGGTGAGCGACGCGACGCCGTCTTCGATGTTCACCTGCGGGGGGAACTCGTCGGCGTAGACGCGCCGGACGAGCTCGCTTTCGAACTCCTCCAGCAGGTGCTCGGCGGCCAACTTCCCGACGTGACCGACGCCCGGCAGGCCCTCGATCAGCACCGGCTCGTCGAGCGTCGGGTCCGCGAGCGCGTCGACCTCGATGTCGTCCATGCCCATACTCGGGGCGGCGCGTCTTAAGTAAGTCACCATCCGGGGAAGCGTCGCCGCTCGGCGGCGAGCGGCCCCGCCGACCGCCGCTCGGAACCGGATCGCGCGCTCGAAAAGCGGGCCCCTCTCTTCAGTCGCGCGCCCGGCGCTTCTGGGCGCGTCGGTACTCGCCGTGGGGATCCTCGGGATTGAACGGCGCGGGGGCGCTGTTCACCGCCTCCGCGCCGCACTCGGGGCAGGTGGTAGACAGGGTGTACACCGGGCGGTCGTGGCGGTCGCGCCACGCGGAACACACCCGGATGTCCGATTTCATCCGCTACTCGTCTTCCTCGTTGCGCTCGCGGTGGTAGCTCGCGGTGCCGCCCGCGGCCTCGATCGCCTCGCGGGCGCGGTCCGCGCTGGCCTCCAGCTGGGCCTCGGCCATCTTGTAGTCGGGGGCCTTGACCTTGATCCGGTACTCCGGCGAGCCGACGTACGAGACCGTCAGCTCGACTTCGTCGGGGAGGTCGCCGTCGCCCTCGGCGGCCCGGAGCGCCTCGCGGATGGCGTCGACGCCGTCCGACGAGGGGCACCGCAGGTCGACGTAGCCGGTCACGTTGACGTAGGGGACCGACACGTTCTCGCGGGCCGTCTCGACGATTGCGCGCTTTTCCTCCTCGTCGAGGTCGACGTCGGAGAGCGCCTCGGTGCCGTGGATTGCCGCCTGCTCGAACCCGTCGTAGAGGCTGCCGAACTCGGCGAGCAGGGCGTTGGCGACCGCGCCGTACTGCTCGTCGGTGACGTCGTCGCCGAACGCGAGGCCCATCCACTTGTCGGCCTTCTGCTCGTTCTTCCACTCCTGGATCTTCTCCTTGCGCTGGTGCTCGTTGACGTCTTTCAGCGAGAGGTCGATCTGCTGTGACCCCTCGTCGACTCCGAGCACCTTCGCGACCACCGTCTGCCCCTCGCGGACGTGGTCGCGGACGTTCTTGATCCAGCCGCTCGCGACCTCGCTGATGTGGACGAGTCCGCGCTTGTCCTCGTACTCCTCGAGGTCGATGAACACGCCGAAGTCGGCGATTTCGTCGACCTTTCCGACCACGAGATCGCCCTTGTCGGGCCAACCACTGTACTTCATTCGTAGGTCACCTCGGAGAGGTTACCGCGCCTCGACGGTTTCGCTTACCTCGCCCTCGAAGGCCGCTTTCCCGCCCGTCGGTCGGGCGAGCGTCGTCCCGCAGACCGCGCAGTTGACGACGGTCGCGACGCGGTCGAAGACGACCTGTTCGTTCCCGCAGTCCGAGCACGTCACCTTGTGGAAGCTCCCGGCCATGATCTCACTCCTGGAACTCCAGCCGGCCGGCGCGCCAGCCCTCGCGCATGTGCGCCTTGCCGCACTCGCTGCACCGGTACTTCAGGTTCGTCTTCTTGGTCGGCTTGTCGCCGCCGGGCACCTTCGAGAACTTGCCGGCGTTCCCGATGTGCGCCATCTGGCGCCGCCGCTGGCGGTGCTGGACCTTCTTCATCCCGGTCGAGCGGCCGGTTCGGACCTTCTCGACCTCGTGTTCCTGGTGTTCCCTGCAGAACGGGCAGTACGTGTTGAATCGGCGTGGCATCTGCATAGATATCTACCTTGTGCGGGTTTGGCCCCCGTCCGTTAAAACCCGTTTGGTTCGTCACGGCCCGCGAGACGCGCGCGAACCGACCACAGGAGCGACCGGAGGGCCGTTTTCGCCTCCGCCAGTGGGCGGTTCCGACCGACGCCCAGGTACGCGCCGGGCGGGCGAACCGACGCGCCCCCGCGGAGGGCGACCGCGGCGGCGACGGCGCGGTGGTTCCCGTCGGCGACGAACGGCCGGGCCCACGGCCGGCGGGCGAAGCAGACGAGAGCGGGGAGTCCGTTCCGGACCCCGTTTCCGCCTTCGATTTTCGTCGCCATCTCCGTCTCCGTCCGGCGTTCGATTTCGGCAGCGAGCCGCAGCACCCGACGAACGTCGACGCCGGTCCGCTCCGTCAGTCGGTCGGGGTCCCCGGCGGTGACGCGTCGGGCGGCCCCGTCGACGGTGCCGTCGGGCGACAGCGCGCGCCAGAGCATGTCGGGCGGCCCCTCCCCGACGCGGAGCCGACCCAGCTGTCCCGGCGTCGGCCGCACGCGGTACCAGTCGATCGGGGCCTCCCGCCAGAGGAACGCCGCCGCGCCGGGTTTCGCCCGGAGGAGGCTGTCCAGCGCCGCCGCGTCGTCGAGCGCCGTCGGATCGATCCCGTCCGCGAGGGGTTCGTGCGCCAGCCAGTGGTCGATCACCGTCCGCTCGGGAACCCGTCTCACGGGCGGTACTGCGGACGCGACCGGCTTGGCTGTTGGGCCGCTCCGCGGCGTCCGGCCCGTCCGTCCGATTCGACGCCGGGAGCGGCGGAGAGAGTGACCGAAGCCGTTAAGCCCGGAGTGGGCAAACCTCCGCCCATGCAGCACCTCATCGTTCGTGGGGACCCCGGCATCCGAAAGGGCGCCATCATCGAGTACGACGGCGAGGAACAGATCTGCTTCGCCATCCAGCGGCAGGGCGACTACCACGGCCCCGACGAGGTCCAGCTGTGGTGCACGATCGGCACCGAGGACGAGCGCGAAGCGTACGAGAAGCGCGAGTACGTTCCCCACTTCCTCGACGTGGACGCCATCGACGCCGAGGCACTCGACGTGATCAAGGCGCGCGGCAAGATGGCGGTCTGACCGCGCCGCCGCGACGAGTCGTACCGCCGTCTCCCCTCGCTTTTCGGGTTTCTTCGATTTCTCCGGCGTTCAACCCCTCCGAGAGCTCATCGGGAGTATCGGAGGAGTTCATAGATTCCCGGCGAAGAACCGAGAGACACCGCCCAGGGACGGGCTTCGGAACCGCCGGCGGGCTCCGATACTCCCTCTCTGAGCCCCGCGATCCCGTCGATCCCGCCGCACGATCGGCGGGATACCTCCACCTCCGGGTCAGTTCTCTCGCTCCGCGTCCGCACCGCCCGCCGGAAGCCGCTCCCGATCGACCTCGTACACGGTCACCGCGGGGCTCTCGAACGCGACTTCGACGCCCGGCGTCTCGTCGACCGTGATCTCCGCGTAGCGGGCGCGCTCGGCCGGGCCGACCCAGATATACCGAACCTCGTACTTCTTGAGGATCGCGACCCGCTTCTCGGTCGGCCCGGTGTAGGCCGCGTCGACATCGACGACGCGCCCGTAGTACGCGTCCGACCCGCGGTACCCCACTTCGTGCGCCCAGCCGGCGACGGTCGGGACGCCGGTGAGGCTCGCGGCCGGACTCGAATCCCAGGAGTACATCCCCGGCGGGTACGGGTAGCTCCCGCGCTCAGTCCCCGGATAGGCGCTCGTCGCGGGCGCGGAGAGGATCGCCGGCTGTCCCCCCCTCGCGTCGAGCCACCGTATCGCCGGCGCCTCCTCCGGGTGGTCGCGCTCGACGAACGCGGTCGCCGACAGGGTCGGCTCGTCGCCGGCGTGGGAGTCGAAGTGATCGTAGAGCGCCAGCGCGCCGTACGGGACCGTGGACAGGACGAGGAGCGCGACGAAGGCCGGCGCCGCCATCCGACGGAGTCCGCCGGCGGCCGGGGCGATTCGATCGCCGACCGTCCGCTCCGTCGCCGCCGTCTCGGTCGCGCGACCCCGAACGAGGAGGGCGAGCGCCGCCCCCGCGGCGGTCCCCCAGAGCACCCACACCTGCATGTACGTCTTGAAGACGGTGTTCATCCGGAGCGGACCGGCCTGCTCCTTGACGTAGACGAACTCGACCAGGAGCACCAGGCCGGCGCCGGCGACGACGAGCGCCGTCTCGTAGCCGACGTTCCGGTCCAGCCGCAGCGCGAGCCAGCCGAACACGAGAAGCGGAGCCACGAGGAGCAGGACCGCCGCGTTCTGGAGCAGGGCGACGACCCCGAGCGCGAGAAGCGAACCGACGAGCAGCCACGGCCGCTCGACGCGGAGTCGGCCGAGCAGGTAGACGAAGAAGGCGACGAGAAACGCGCCGTGGACGAACACCAGCGGGCCGAACGCGCTCCGCGCGTCGGGCGCGAGGACGGCGATCTCCCGGCCCGCCCCCGCGCCGAGGAGGAACGGGAGCCCGAGCAGCAGCGCGAGGCCGCCGGCGCTCGCGGCGACGACGAGCGCGCCGGCGGCCCTGATCGCCTCGGCGGCGAGCCACGATTCGCCGGCGAGCGGGGCGAACCGATCGGCGAGCCGGCCCGGGAGGAGCGTGAGCGGGTTCGCGGGGGCGAACACGAGCGACAGCCAGAGGAGCCCGAAGATGGAGGGGAAGCTCCACGTGTCGACGACCACCTGCAACCCCGCGAGGACGGGCCCGGCGACGAACACCACCGCCCACCGGCGCCGCGTCTCCGCCGCGGGTGTCCGGTAGTAGCTGTACGCGAGGGCCGCCCCGAGCAGGAGGAAGGGCGTGCCCATCATGTGCGCGTGGAGGTCGCCGTTGAGCCAGGAGAAGAGGGGGAACTCGTTTATCGTGTCGGGGATGACCCGGCTCGCGTGCCAGTAGTTGAAATCGGCAAATTCGGCGAGCACCGCCTCCGCGGTGTATTCCGACGTGTGCCCGGCGATGCGCTCTGCGACCGCCCGCCTGAGCGACCGCGGCAGGAAAAAGAGCGCCAGCCAACCGACGGTGACGAGGTTCCCCGCAAAGCCGACGAAGAACGCCGCGAGGCCGCCCGCCAGCCGCCGGGACGCTCCGCGGGCGGCCGCGATCGCCCCGGCGAGGTCGTAGGCCGCCGCGACGAGCATCCCGTAGAAGCCCGCGAGGGCGAGGTTGTACGCGTACGCGGGCGCGGTGCCCGTGAGCGTCGAGAGGACGCTCGCCATCAGGTGACCGCCGTAGTAGTACCGGACCGGCTCGCCCGCGAACCACACGTCCTCCGGCGGGAGCGCGTCCGCGCGGGAGAGCGACTTCAGGAGCCCGAAGTCGAGGAACTTCTCGCCGCCGCCCGCGTGGACGGCGGGATCGACCGCGCGGAAGGCGAGCACGAACAGGAACCCGAGGACGAACACGGCGGCCACCTCGCCGAGGGCGATCCGGAGGCGGACGGCGTCGCCTCCGGAGCCGGCCCGCTCCGACGGCGACCGGGCCCCTCGCTCGGTCGACGCGTCCGCGCGCGCCCCGCCGTCGGTGTCCAGTCGGGCGGATCGACCGTCCCCGTCGTCGAACCGGGTGGACGGGCCGCTCTCGCCTTCGAGGAGACCGCGGGCGAGTTCGATCCGGCCATCCCGGAGTGCAGACAGGTCCAGCCCCGCGGCGAGCGAGGCGACGAGGAGCGCCGCGACGCCGACGCCGACGGCGACCGGGCCAAATGAGACGCGGCCGACCCAGTAGACGACGGTCGTCACCACGACGAGCGAGATCGGGAGCGCGAAGCCGGCCCCGCGCCCCGGGAGGCGGGGGAACAGGCGGAGTGCGAGGGGCAGGCCGGCGGCGGCTAGCGCCGCGTACGCGATCAGCCAGCCGACGACCAGGGCGTATTCCATCTATCGGGGGAACGTGACGCCGCTGGCATACGTTTTTTGGGTTCGGCGGTCGACGGGCGGCGCCCTCCGCGGGACGGAAGCGCCGGCGCGCACCGCCCGGGAGAGGTGACGCGATTCGGACACATCAACGATCGAGAGTCAAACGCTTTTTAATCCCCTGCGTGAAACGCCGACACATGGATCGCTCCGTCGGGATCGTCGTTCCCGCCTACCGCCCCGACGCGGCCGCGCTCGGCGCGTACGTGCGGACGCTCGACGAGCGGCTCGCTCCCGACGCCATCCGCGTCGAACTCGACGCCCCGAGGCGCGGGACGGTCGCCGACCTCTCCGCCCTCCCCGCGACCGTTTCGACCAGTCCCGTTCGCCGCGGGAAGGGCGCGGCGATCACGGCCGGGTTCGAGGCGCTCGACACGGACGTGCTCGCGTTCGCCGACGCCGACGGCAGCACGCCCCCCGACTCGGTCGCCGACGTGCTCGCGCCGGTCCGCGCCGGGGACGCGGACCTGTCCGTCGGCTCCCGGCGGCACCCGGCGGCGCGGGTCGCGGCCCACCAGACGTTCGCCCGGCGGCACCTCGGAGACTGCTTCGCGCGCCTCGGTCGGCTGCTGCTCGACGCGGAGCTGTACGACTACCAGTGCGGTGCGAAGGCGCTCGCGCGGGAGACGTGGAATCGGGTGAGAGAGCACCTGTACGAGCCGGGATTCGCCTGGGACGTCGAGCTCGTCGCGGTCGCGGCCGCGCTCGACGCGCGCCTCGTCGAGGTGCCGGTGACGTGGGAGGACCAGCCGGGGTCGACCGTCTCGCCGATCCGCGCGTCGATCCGCCTCGGCCGCGGGCTGTTGACCGCGCGTCACCGGGCGAAGCTCCTCCGTCAGGACGGGCTACACGCCGCGCTCGACGCTCGGCGGGGGACCCGGTCGTCCCTCATCGACCGGCTCGCGGGGGAGGCGGTCGATGAGTAGCCGGGGGCGGTCGACGAGTAGCCGCCTCGGGGAACTCGCTTCGGGGATGCGGATCGGGCGATTCGTCTCCGTCGGGGCCGTCGGCGCGGTGGTCGACACCGCCACCGTCGTCGCGCTCACGGCGGGGCTGGGCGTCTACCGCGGCAGCGCGAAGCTCGCGGGCGCGGAGCTCGCCATCGTGCTGATGTTCCTGCTCAACGAGAACTGGACGTTCGCCGACGAGGCCGACGGCGGGCGGCGGAGCGTCCTGTGGCGGTTCGCGAAGTCGAACGCCGTCCGGGCGGGGGGCGTGCTCGTCGCGACGGTCGTCTTCGTCCACGTCTCCGGGCTCGACGTGCGCCTTCCCGTCGGCGGCGAGGAGCTGTGGCTGGTCGTCGCCAACGGCGTCGGCATCGCCTCCGGGACGCTCGTCAACTACGTGGCCGAAAGCCTGTTCACCTGGCGGATCGCGGCGACCGCCGAGTGACGCCGTCGGTCGCATCGGATTCCGCCGTCCGGTGGAGCGTCTCTCGAAAGCGGGGATGACTGCCTCTCGAAAGCGACGCCGCCGGATCGGCGTTTCTCACCCCGGCGTGCGGGACGAAAACACACATACGGCGACGGAATCACAACCCTTAACAGTCAGTGTCGATTTGAGTGATGTAGCGGGATGGGATAGCCAGGAGATTCCGCCGGGCTCATAACCCGGAGATCGGTAGTTCAAATCTACCTCCCGCTATTTTCGAGCGAACATTGCGCGGAGAGAACACTCCGCGCCCTTCGTGAGCGAGTGAGCGGCGGAGGGAAGGGTTATCCCGCTCACAACCTCGACTAAACGCTCCGATCGGTAGCTGAATTGATGCGCTACGCCCCCTTCCTCGGCGAGCGCCGACCGAAGAAAAAGCACGAGTAGGGAGGGGAGACAGCGCCTCGATTCGGCTGAAGCCGTTTATTTAGGTTGAATCTAGTTTTAAGGGTGATTATCGAACCTCATCCGACTATTTCTGATATCGGAAGATTTTATCTATCAATCGGTGGTTCTCCGGTACATGTCCGAGGACTTTCCACTCCCAGACGACCTGCCAGTACCGGAAGACGATGGAGCGGCCGACCATCTCCGAGGGACGGAGATGCCCGCCGTCTCACTCCCGGCGACCGACGGCGCGACGATCAACCTCCGAGAGCTCCCCCCTCGAACGGTTATCTACGTCTATCCGCTGACGGGGCGGCCGGACGAGGACGTGATCCCGGAAGGGTGGGAAGACGTCCCGGGTGCCCGCGGTTGTACTCCCGAGTCGCGCGGCTTTCGCAGCCATTACGACGAACTCCGAGATGAGGGAGTCGGGGAGGTATTCGGACTATCTACCCAGTCAAGCGAGTACCAACGCGAGGCCCGCGATCGTCTGCACCTCCCCTTCGAGATGCTCAGCGATGCCGAGCGGGAGTTGACGAACGAACTCGACTTGCCGACGTTCACCATCGAGGGCGACGATTATCTGAAGCGATTGACGCTGGTCGTCTCAGATGGGCGCATCGAACACGTCTTCTACCCGATTTTCCCGCCGGACGAACACGCGGGCGAGGTTCTGGAGTGGGTACGGAACAGTTCCCGGTGAACTACCCTCACCTACTCACTCGCCGCTGACGCGGCTCGTTCCTCGAAGGGGGGGCTTCCTGCCTCCGCGACGTTGTCAGACTCGAAGCGTCCGACAGCCCGCCGGGGTCCGCGGAATCTGGCGAACGCGCGTTGCGGGAACCGCCGTGGTTCCCGTAGGGAGCGCCGTCTTCGCCTAAATTGCGAGGCGGAGGCCCCTTCCTCAACGGAGTGAGCGAAGCGAACGGACACGAACCGAAGAGCCGATCGTAGCGGTTCGGCTCGACGCCGGTCCGGAATCCGGTAATCGCCTTCCCGCCGGAACAGGGGGCATCGGACCGCTACGAACCGGTGAAGTCGATCCGGCTCCCCGTAGAGAGGTCGTGTTCGCCGGAAGGGCCGAGGTGTTCGAACTCGTACTCCTCGTCGGCGAGGTAGACGGCGTCGCCCTCGACGGCGACTTCCAGGGCGTCCAGCACGGCCCCCTCGCAGGGGCCGAAGTTGCAGTAGCCGGTGTCCCGTTCGAACGTCGCGCCGTGTTTCTGACAGACGATCTCGTCGTTCCGGACCAGAGCGCCGGAGCCCTTGTCGAGGCGGACGTCGGTCCAGTGCTGGCAGTAGTTCTTGAACGCGACGACGCTCCCGTCGTCGAGCCGCGTCAGGATCGCCTCCTCCTTGTCGAAGCCCGAGCGGACCGTGAACAGGAGGGTCCCGTCGGACGGGACCTCCTCGACCGCGACGATGCGGCGGCTGTCGTCCATACCGGGGCTTCGCGTCCGCGCGCGCATCAACGTTTGGCATTCGCGGACGGCCGCTCGCGGTCGATTTCGCGGTTCGGGGCCGAATCCGCCCCGACGGTACACTTTTCAAGGGGTCGCGAGAAGGACCGCAGGAAGGTCCGTGCTCGGAGAGACGATCGCCGGTGTCGCATCCCGGCAAAAGCGGTTGACGGTGTTCAACTACGACGGGTCGGAGCGGGTCCGACGGCGCCTGGATCGGTTCTTCTCGTTTCACAACGTCGAAGTCGAGTACGGACACACGGATCCGGACAAGCCCCGGAACTTCGTCGTCCTGTACGACGACGACGGCGTCATCGCCACCTCGACGGTCGACGAACTCCGCGAGCACGTCCGGCTGGGCGACCGGCTCCCCGTCGCAAAGCGCGACTACCCCACCGACGCCGGCTTTCCCGCGGTGCTCTCGAAGCTCGACGACACGCTGTTCACGGTCGCCGGCGAGGACAGGCCGCTCCTGCTGCGGATCGCCCGCGACATCGAAGAGCTGGCCGTCCGGACCGGCGACGGCGTCCTTCGAGCCGGGTTTCAGCGCCTGTCCCGACTGGACGACGACCCCGAAACGCGCGGGGTGTACGAGCGCGCCGCCGAGCGCGGCGTGGAGGTCCACGCCTACGGTCTCCCCGACGCCTACCCGGACGTGCCGGGGGTTTCGATCCACGGCGCGGACAGCGACGAGATCGCGCGGACGTGGTTCGTCGTCTACGACGGCGGCGGACGGCGGACGCGGATGGCGGCGCTCGTCGCCGAGGAGCGCGAGGACGGGTACTACGGGTTCTGGACGCTGAAGCCGTACCTCGTCGAGAGCGTCGACGGGTACCTCGCGGCGACGTACGCGCCGGACCGCCGCCGCTCGGAGGGCGGGCCCGACCCGAGTCAGTAGAGCGCCTCGACCCGTTCGTCGAACAGCCGCGCGAGCAGCCGCGTCACCGGCCCGCCGGCCGGCGCGTCGTCGGGGGCGTCCGCGAGGTCACCGTCGCCGCCGGTTCGGCCGACTTCGACCCCGTCGACGGCCGCGACCGGACGGATCTCCCACGTCGTGTTCGTGAGGAACACCTCGTCCGCCCGTCGCAGGTCGGCCGGCGCGTACGACCCCTCCTCGACCGGGATCCCCTCGGCGCGCGCCAGGTCGAGCACCACCGACCGAGTGACGCCGGGGAGGACGGGGCCGTCGAGGCTCGGCGTCCGGAGCGCGTCGTCGGCGACGAAGAAGACGTTGCTCGTCGCCCCCTCCGTGACCCGGCCGTCGGCGTCCAGGAGCAGCGCCTCGTCCGCGTCGGCGTCCCGGAGTTCGATCCTGGCCAGAATGCCGTTCAGGTAGTTGTGCGTCTTCGCGCGCGCGGGCATCGACTGGTCGGGGACGCGCCGCGTCTTCGCCGTCCGGAGCGACGCCGGACCGTCCCAGACCGGCGCCCCCGCGCGCCCGCCGCGGGGGAGATCGTCGACGATCACGACGACCGTCGGGTCGACCTCGGGCGCGGGCGTGAGCTTCCCCGGCTGGACGCCGCGGGTGATCGAGAGGCGGACGTAGGCGTCTTCGAGGTCGTTCGCGTCGAGCGTCTCGGCGACGCGCTCGCGGAGGTCGGCGTCGGAGAGCCCGTGGTCGAGCGCGAGCGCCTCGCAGGTCTCGCGGAGGCGGTCCGCGTGCGCCCGCCACTCGAACGGCGTCCCGCCGTAGGCGCGGATCGTCTCGAAGGCGGCGTCGCCGTACAGGAACCCGCGGTCGCGGACGTTCACGGTCGCCTCCTCGGCCGGGACGAGTTCGCCGTCGACGTGGTACAGGTGCGCGTCGGAGTCTGGCATGGTCGGGAAACGTGGCGATCGCGTTGGTGACGGAGATCAGGTTCGGTCGGGGGCGGAGTCGGAATCGCGGTCGTAGCAACCGGCGACGAAGTTTCGCACCATCCGTTTGCCGCCCTCGGTCAGTATGCTTTCCGGGTGGAACTGCACGCCGGCGTGCGGCTTCGTCCGGTGGCGGACGCCCATGACGACGCGGCGTTCGTCGTCGGTCCACGCCGTCTCGACGAGGTCGTCGGGCAGGTCCGCGCGCTCGACGGCCAGCGAGTGGTACCGCCCGACCGACAGCCGTTCGGGGAGGCCGGCGAAGATTCCGCGCCCGTCGTGGGTGATCCGCGAGGGCTTCCCGTGGACGACTTCGGGGGCGCGCCCGATCGGCGCGCCGTGGGCCGCACAGAGCGCCTGGTGGCCGAGGCAGACGCCGAGCGTCGGATAGTCGAGGTCGGCGAAGACCGGGATCGAGACGCCGGCGTCCGCCGGCGTTCCGGGACCGGGCGAGACGACGATCCCGTCCGGGTCGAGGTCGCGGATCCCGTCGGCGTCGATCGCGTCGTTGCGGCGGACGACGACCTCGGCGGTGTCGGACCGCCTCGTCCCGCCGATCTCTGCGGCGACGTGCCGCCTCGTCCCGCCGATCTCCCGGGCGCACTCGCCGACGTACTGGACGAGGTTGTACGCGAACGAGTCGTAGTTGTCGACGACGAGGATCACGTCTCCGACCCCTCGACGGTCAGTTCCGCCCGCTCGCCGAGCGCCTCGTCGACGGCGTTCACGAGCGCTCTGCCCTTCGCCAGCGTCTCCTCGTACTCGCGGTCCGGGACGGAGTCGTGGACGATCCCCGCGCCGACGCGGAGGTGGTACTCGTCGCCGAAGCGGACGAGCGTCCGGATGACGATGTTCAGCGTCGCCCGGCCGTCGAAGCCGAAGACGCCGACGCTCCCGGTGTACGGCCCCCGGCGGGTCGATTCGAGCTCGTCGATGATCTCCATGGTCCGCGGCTTCGGCGCGCCGGTGATGGTGCCGCCGGGGAACGTCGCCGCGATCGCGTCCACCAGCCGCGCGCCCTCGCGGAGGCGGCCCTCGACGACCGAGACGAGGTGCATCACCTCGGCGTAGCGGTCGACCCGCCGGTACTCGCTCACCTCGACGGTGCCGTACTCGCAGACCTTCCCGAGGTCGTTCCGTTCGAGGTCGACGAGCATCGCGTGCTCGGCTCGCTCCTTCTCGTCGCTCAGGAGATCCGCCTCCAGGTCCGTGTCCTCCCCCGGCGTCGTCCCGCGGGGTCGCGTCCCGGCGATCGGCTCGGTGACGAGTCGGTCGCCCTCGCGGCGGAGCAAAAGCTCCGGGCTCGCGCTCACGAGGTCGACGCCGGGCAGTTCGAGGAGGCCGGAGTACGGGGCCGGGTTCACCCGCCGCAGCGCGGCGTACGCCTCGACCGGGTGGACCGCGGCGGGCGCGACCAGCCGCTGGGAGACGTTCGCCTGGAACGTCTCGCCGGCGCGGACGTGCGCTTTCACCCGACGGACGCGTTCGGCGAACCGGTCGCGCCCGCAGGCGCTCTCGAACCTGGCGGCGGGTGCCTCGACCGGCGGCGGTCCGACCGAGGGGTCGCCGGTCTCGATCGCCCGGACGAGTTCCCGCGCGCGGTCGAGGCCGGCCTCGTACGCCGCGCCGGGGTCGTCCGGGTCGACCCGCGGACAGGCGGTGATCCGGAGCGTCGTCTCCCCCTCCCGCGGCTCGCGCCAGGCGGCGACGCGGTCGTACACGCCGAGCTGGAGCCGCGGAAGGCCCCGATCGTCGCGCGCGTCGCCGGGGAGCGATTCGAGCTCCCGGGCGACGTCGTAGGAGAGCCAGCCGAACGCGCCGCACGGGTACGGCACGTCGCAGCCGCCGCGGACGAGCGCCTCTCCGGCGAGAAGTCCGTCGAGCGCCGAGAGGGTGGGCGAACGGTCCGCGAGCGCGCGGTCCGAGGCGGGATCGGAATCGGAGCCGGGATCGACGCGGACGGCGGCGGCGGAGACCCGCAACCGCTCGACCGGGTCGACCGCGAAGTACCCCCAGCCGCGCTGTCCGCCGGTGGTTTCGAGGAAGACGCCGCTCGGGCCGTCGCGCGCCCGCCGGTACGCGTCGAACGGGTCCGCGACCGTCGCGCGCACCTCGACCGGAACCCGCGCTCCTCGCGGCGCGGCGGCCGCGGTGGCGCGAAAATCCGCGGGGTCGGTGGCGACGGTCGGTTCAACCATGCGTACCCGGTGATCGTCGACGGAGGTAACGGTTTCGCGACGCGTCCGGAGCGGCGGAAAGACGGACGCGACCGCCGACTCCGCCTATCGGTCCCTCGCGCGGTCGATCCAGCGCCGGACCCGCTTTTCCGACACGCCGATCTGATCCGCGACCTCCTCCGCGTCCGCGTCCGCGAGGTCGTCCACCGATTCGACTCCCGCGTCCGCGAGGCGCTCCGCGTACGCCGGGCCGATGCCCCGGATCTCGTCCACGGACGCGTCCGGTTCGTCCTCCGGTTCGACCTCGTCCGCCGCCCGCTCGGGCTCGGCCTCCTCGATCGAGGCGTCGACGTCCTCGGTTTCGGGACCCGTCGCTTCGGCCGGTTCGGCCGCCTCGGCTCCCTCCGCTTCCTCGTCGACGATCGCGTCCGTCGACGCCGCGGCGTCCGTCTCCCCGGCGGCCGCGTCCTCCACCTCCGGTACCTCCCCGGTGTCGGATTCGGCCTCCTCCACCCGGGCGGGGGTCGCTTGCTCGTCCGCGTCGACCTCCGGCTCCCCCGGTTCGACGGTGGAACCCTCGGTCGCCTCCCCCGGCTCGGCCGCCTCCGCGGGCTCGCGGTCCTCGTCGACCATCGAGTCGGTCGACGCCGCGGCGTCCGTCTCCTCGGCGGCCGGCTCTTCGGGCTCCTCGGTGCCTTTGACGGCCGCCTCGGCGTCCGTCTTCGGCTGGGCTCGCCTGTCGCGCTCGACCGTCACGCCGGGTTCGCGGCGCTCCCGGTCGCCGGACGAGCCGTCTAGACCGAGCAACGATTTCAGCTTGTCCAGTAGTGCCATTGATCGACACTATGTGTGCCCGATATTTAAAAACCGCCGCCACGTCACAGCTCGGACCGCAACGCCGCGTTCATCTCCTCGACCGGCGCGTCGACACCCGTCCAGCGTTCGAACGCTTCGACGCCCTGATACAACAACATCCACGCGCCGTCGATCGTCGACGCGCCCGCGCGCCTCGCGTCGCGGAGGAGCCGCGTGTCGAGCGGCGCGTACACCGCGTCGAGCACCGAGAGGTCCGCGTGCAGGAGATCGGCCGGGACGGGGGTTCGTTCCTCTTCCATACCGACGCTCGTCGCGTTCACGAGCACCTCGGCCGCCGGGACGGTCGACGCGAGCGAGTCGAGGCCGCCGCCGGTCGCGCCCGGCACCGCCGACGCCAGTTCCCGGGCGGTCTCCTCGGTCCGGTTCGCCACGTGGACGGACGCGCCGGCGTCGGCCAGCGCGAAGGCGGTCGCCCGCCCCGCGCCGCCCGCGCCGACGACGACTGCCTCGGCGTCGTCGAGGGGAACGTCGTGGCGCTCGAAGGCCCGCCGCACCCCGGCGGCGTCGGTGTTGTAGCCCCGCGGTCGGTCACCGCGGGCGTCAGTGTTGTAACCCCGCGGCGAACCGCCGCGGGCGTCGGTCTCGGAAGCGCCCGGCAGTCCGCTCCGGGCGTCGCCGCCGCGGTCGCCCGCCGAACCGCCGGAGAAGTCGATCGTGTTCACCGCCCCGATCCGGGCGGCGAGGTCGTCGGGTTCGACGAGGTCGAGCGCGTCGCGCTTGAAGGGGATCGTGACGTTCAGTCCCTCGATGCCGAGCGCCGCCGCGCCCCGGAGGGCCGCGTCGAGGTCGCCGGGATCCGGCTCGAACGTGACGTACCGGGCGTCCATCCCGAGCGCCTCGTAGGCGGCCTCGTGCATCGGCGGCGAGAGCGAGTGGCC
Source organism: Halegenticoccus soli (assembly GCF_002844195.1). Taxonomy (GTDB): domain Archaea; phylum Halobacteriota; class Halobacteria; order Halobacteriales; family Haloferacaceae; genus Halegenticoccus; species Halegenticoccus soli. The sequence goes on along the minus strand of NZ_PEND01000004.1, from coordinate 81,974 downwards.
GACGGGGTTGCCGATGAGGCCGAAGACGTGCATACTCGGACACCGGTCGGAGGTCAATAAAAGGCGTCGCTCGCGGCGGAATCGCCACCTGCGGGGGAAGACACTCGCCCCGATGGGCCGACGGACGGAAACGGATCGAGCGAGTACGTCCGACGGCGGTGTGCACGCCATGAACGATCCTCCGAGTGGCGAGTTCCCCGGGCGTACAGAAACAGAAAAGCTACCTTTCCTCTCCCACACCAGATAATTATGCCCTCGTTACTTCGTCATCCGCTCGCCGCCGTCGGCGGCGCGAGCCTCATGACGTTTCCGTGGCTGCTCTTCTGGGCGACCGGCTCCGCCGAATCGCTCTCGACGTTGACGGTCGTCGCCGTCAGCGGGTTCGCCGTGCTCGGCTCGTCCTTCCTGCTCGCGTGGGGCGCGGAGACGGCGGAGAAGGACGTGCCCCGGGCGTTCGCCATCGCCGTGCTCGCCGTGCTCGCCGTGGCACCGGAGTACGCCGTCGACGCGCTGTACGCGTGGACCGCGGGGGCGAACTTCGGAACTCCGCGCGGCACGGAAGCCGCGAACCTCGCGGTCGCCAACATGACCGGCGCGAACCGGATTCTCATCGGCCTGGGCTGGTCCGGGATCGCGCTGTTCACGATCTACCGGGCGAAGCAGACGCACGACCCCGCGGTCCAGCGGCGCTCGGGCTTTCTCGCGGACGCGGTCCGCCTCGACCGGGACATCGCCCTGGAGATCGCCTTCCTGCTCGCCGCCACGGCCTACGCCTTCTTCGTGCCGCTCAGCGGCGGCATCGGCATGTTCGACACGCTCGTGCTCGTCGGCCTCTACGTCCTCTACATCTCGATCATCATCCAGGGCGACGTCGAGGAGATCGAAGAGCAGGTCGGCGTGCCGGCGTACTTCCACGGCTACCCCCGTCCCGCCCGCGTCGCCGTCGTGCTGTTCCTGTTCGCCTACTCCGGTACGATGATCTACACCGCGGTCCACCCGTTCGCCCACGGGCTCGAAGTGCTCGGGGAGTCCATCGGCGTCCCCCCCTTCTTCATGATCCAGTGGATCGCGCCGCTGGCGAGCGAGAGCCCCGAACTCATCGTCGTCGCGTACCTGGTGAACAAGGCGCGCTCGACCGCGGGGTTCAACGCCTTGATCTCCTCGAAGCTCAACCAGTGGACGCTGCTCATCGGGACGCTGGCAGTCGTCTACAGCATCGCGCTGGGCCAGATCGGGACGCTGCAGTTCGACTCGAAGCAGTCGGCGGAGATCTGGATCACCGCCGCCCAGAGCTTCTTCGCCATCGCGGTGCTCGTGAACTTCTCCATCAGCATCCGCGAGGCCGTCGCGCTGCTCGTGCTGTTCGTCTCGCAGGTGTTCATCGAGTTCCTCATCGTCCGCGAGCTCGTCGTCCTCCCGTTCACCGCGTACGACGTCCTGATCGGCTACACCGTCGTCTACATCGTCCTCGGCCTCGTGATGTTCATCCAGCGGCGCGAGGACTTCCGGAAGCTGGTGGGCCTCACCGCCACGACCGCGCAGGACGCCATGGGCACCGGGACGACGCAGCCGGAGCGCGCCGACTGAGCACCGGGCACAGCGTGCGGCGGCGAGGCGCTATCGCTATCGCGCCGACGCGCCGGGAGACACCGACCGGTTTTTGCGCCCGCTCGCCTACCGTCGGGCGTGATCGCGATAGTCGTCAGCCGCGCCGACCGCGCATCGGAGCACATCGGCGAGCACCTGCTCGACCTCGCCGACTGGGAGGAACACGGGGACGACGCCCGGCCGGACGCCGACGGCGGCGGGACGTACTACCGGACAGCGGGCTTCGAACTGCGCACCTTCGACGAGCTCCACATCTACGCGGCCGATCCCGTCCCCGCGTTCGAGGCCGATCCCGACCTCCTGCTCTTCGTCTCCCGCCACTCCGGCGACACGGGGCCGCTTCTGACGGCGCACTTCACCGGGAACTTCGGCCCCGCGGAGTACGGCGGCGAGCCCGGGCGCTTCGCCCGAGCGTGCCCGAACGCGCTCGCCGCCCTGGTAGACGCGTTCGAGGACTACGCGCCCGGGAGATACGAAGTCGGCGTCGAGTGCACCCACCACGGCCCGAGCGAGGTCGAGGTGCCGTCGATGTTCGTCGAACTCGGGAGCGCCGAGCCCGAGTGGGAAGACCCCGAGGGCGCACGGGCGGTCGCCCGGGCCGTGCTGGATCTCCGCGGGACGAGCCCGGACCGCGAGCGGCAGCTCGTCGGCTTCGGCGGCGGCCACTACGCCCCTCGTTTCCACCGGATCCTCCGCGAGACGCCGTGGGCCGTGGGTCACGTCGGCTCCGACTGGCAGCTGGAGGCGATGGGGGACCCGAGCGAGCGCCGCGACGTGATCCGCCGGGCGTTCGAGGCGAGCGACGCGGCGCACGCCGTGATCGACGGCGACTACCCGGAGCTCGAAGCGACGATCGAGGATCTCGGCTACCGCGTCGCGAGCGAGACGTGGGTCCGCGAGGTCGGCGAGCGACCGCTCGATCTCGTCGACCGGCTGGAGGCCGACCTCGCGACGGTCGACGAGGGGCTGCGGTTCGGCGACCGCGTTCCCGACGACGGGGCGTTCGCGGTCGTCCCCCTTCCCGACGAGTTGCTCGCCGAGGCGCAGGGCGTTGACGCCGACGCGGCGCGCGGGGCCGTCGAGGCGAACGCGGTCGCCTTCGAGACAGAACAGGGCGGGACGCGCGCCGTCGGCCGCGCGGCCGTCGCCGAGCCGGCCGACCGGGACGCGCTGGTCGACGACCTCGCGGCCGTCCTGGAGCGGAAATACGACGCCGTCGATCGGGAGGACGGGGTCGTGATCGCGCGGGAGACGGCGTTCGACCCGGCCGCGGCGCGCGAGCTAGGCGTTCCCGAGGGACCGGCGTTCGGGCGACTCGCGGCCGGCGAGTCCGTCGAGGTCGACGGAGCGGTCGTCGAACCGGAGTCGGTGCGGCGCGAGCGGACGCGGAAATTCCCGGCGTGAGGCGGTTTTCCATATATCTATCCAGATATCCGTGCATGTTTTTCTCCGGGACAATCGTCAGACATCCGTCTGACGGAAGGGGGAAAGATAATTACGCTTGGTCTGCAAGCGTTGGCCATAAATGGACTCTATCGTCGAGGACGCGATCGAAGAGGCCGAGAACCCGGACGACGGCTTCGACAGGAACGGAGACGGGTCGTCGGAGGCGGAGGCCACCCCCCGATCGTCGGGGAAGATGACCGACGAAGAACTACACGACATCCTCCAGGACCTCCAGACCGACATCACCGTCGTCGGCTGCGGCGGGGCCGGCGGGAACACCGTCAACCGGATGGCCGAGGAGGGCATCCACGGTGCCTCGCTCGTCGCGGCGAACACGGACGTCCAGCACCTCGTCAACATCGAGGCCGACACGAAGATCCTGATGGGCCAGCAGAAGACGCAGGGCCGCGGCGCGGGATCGCTCCCGCAGGTCGGCGAGGAGGCCGCCCTCGAGAGCCAGGAGGAGATCTACGACGCCCTCGAAGGGTCCGACATGGTGTTCGTCACGGCGGGCCTCGGCGGCGGAACCGGCACGGGGTCCGCGCCCGTCGTCGCCAAGGCCGCCCGCGACATCGGCGCGCTCACCATCGCCATCGTCACGACGCCGTTCACCGCCGAGGGCGAGGTCCGTCGGACGAACGCCGAGGCCGGCCTCGAACGCCTCCGCGACGTCGCCGATACGGTCATCGTCGTCCCGAACGACCGGCTGCTCGACGCCGTCGGGAAGCTCCCCGTCCGGCAGGCGTTCAAGGTGTCCGACGAAGTGCTGATGCGCTCCGTGAAGGGCATCACCGAGCTGATCACCAAGCCCGGCCTCGTCAACCTCGACTTCGCCGACGTGCGCACGGTGATGGAGAAGGGCGGCGTCGCCATGATCGGTCTCGGCGAGAGCGATTCGGAGTCCAAGGCGCAGGACTCGGTCAAGTCGGCGCTCCGCTCGCCGCTTCTCGACGTGGACATCTCCGGCGCGAACTCCGCGCTCGTCAACGTCACCGGCGGCAGCGACATGAGCATCGAAGAGGCCGAGGGCGTCGTCGAGGAGATCTACGACCGGATCGACCCCGACGCCCGCATCATCTGGGGGACGTCGATCGACGAGGAGCTCGACGGCATGATGCGGACGATGATCGTCGTCACGGGGGTCGAGTCGCCGCAGATCTACGGCCGCAGCGAGGCGACCCAGGCGCAGGCGGCCCGTAGGCTCGAAGACATCGACTACGTCGAGTAGAGACGAAGGAACGTCGACTCACGTCGAACAGCCGACGGACGCCCTCTTCGATCGGTGCACGCGCCGTACCGCGTTTGAATGCCATTCAATAGATAGAAAAGGAGGGGCGTGCTACCTCCGAGTAACGATGGACGTCAAATACGATCTCACGAGCTACGTGCGGGTGTTGAAGATGGCGAGCACGCCGTCGTGGCAGGAGTTCTCACAGATCGCGAAGATCGCGGGCGCCGGGATTTTCCTCGTCGGGCTGCTCGGGTTCGTCATCTTCGCGATCATGAGCCTGCTCCCCGGGGGCGTGTGAAATGCCGATATTCGCCGTCAAGACCACCGCGAGCCAGGAGCGGACCGTCGCCGACATGATCGCCAACAAGGAGGAGTCGGAGATCCACGCGGTGCTCGCGCCGGACTCGCTGACCAGCTACGTGATGGTGGAGGCGGACAACGACGCCGTCATAGAGCGCGTCCTCGACGAGATTCCGCACGCGCGGAGTATCGTCCCCGGCACGTCGAGCCTCGCCGAGGTGGAGCACTTCCTCTCGCCGACGCCGGACGTCGAAGGGATCGCCGAGGGCGACATCGTCGAGCTCATCGCCGGCCCGTTCAAGGGCGAGAAGGCCCGCGTCCAGCGCATCGACGAGGGCAAGGACCAGGTGACGGTCGAACTGTACGAGGCGACGGTGCCGATCCCGGTCACCGTCCGCGGTGACCAGATCCGCGTGCTCGACAGCGAAGAGCGGTAGCGGTTTTTCGGCTCTCTTCGATTCGGCTCTCTTTCGCCCGGACGGGCGGTCCCGATTTTGGCGGCGACGCCGGGGCGGAGGACGGGTCGCTCAGTCGTCTCCGTCTTCGTTCAGCCGCGCGACGATCCGCTCGACGTCCGCCTTCGCCTCGATCTCGGCTTTGATCCGCTCGCGCTCGCGGACCGCCGACGAGTCGGCCTCGTAGGCGCGGACGTACTCCGCGCGGGTGTGTTCGTCGAAGGCGTGGCGGATCGCGAAGTACCCCTCCGGGACGACCGCGCCGCAGACCCGGCACTCGTGGCGCTCGTGCTCCGTCGTCTGGTGGAGGATTGCGGACTCGACGTCGCCGAACCGCGCGTCGCAGCCGTCGATACCGCACGTCCAGAGGGACATGTCCCCCCTCAGACGTGCGGGGGACAAAACCGTTTTCCCTCCCGAAGCGGCGGAATAGTAACCACTAACTGACGGCTGTGAGCACGGTTCGTCGTGAGCGCGTCCGCGACGACTCGGGTCGACATGCACGTGAAGGTACTCGACGAACGCGTGGTCGAACGGGCGAAGGCGCGCGGACTCGACGCGGTGGTGTACGCGCCGCACTTCACGCGCCTCCCCCGGATCCGGGCGGCGGCGGAGCGCTTTTCTGACGACGAACTCCTCGTCGTCCCCGCCCGGGAGGTGTTCACCGGGTCGTGGCGCGATCGGCGGCACCTGCTCGCCGTCGGACTGACGGATCCCGTCCCCGACTTCATCACGCTCGAAGGCGCGATGGCGGAGTTCGAGCGCCAGGGGGCCGCGGTGCTCGTGCCGCATCCGTCGCTCCTGAACGTCAGCATGGGCCGGGAGGACGTCGCATCCTACGCCGACCGGATCCACGGGGTGGAGACGTACAACGCGAAGTGCCTGCCGCCGCAGAACCGCCGCTGTCGGCGGGTCGCGCGCGATCTCGGCCTCCCCGGGTTCGGCTCGTCCTACGCCCACCTCCGATCGACGGTGGGAGAGGCGTGGACGCGGTTCGACCGCGTCATAGACTCGGAGGCCGACCTCGCGTCGGCGCTCGTCGAGGGGGAGCCGCGCCGCGTCTTCCGCCGTTCGGGTCTGGAACACCGACTCAGGAGCCTCGCGGAGTTCGCTCACCTGGGGTACGAGAACACCTGGGGGAAGGTCGATCGGCTGTTCCTGTCGGGGATGGAGCCGACGCACCCGCACCACGTCGCGTACGAGGGTCGATTCGACGACGTGAGCGTGTACTGACCGGAAGCGCCGCTCAGGGGAGGAGGAACGCGGCGGCCGTCCCGAGATCGACATCGAGCGACCGCACGTAGTAGTGAACGCTCGCGAAGAGCGCGAGCTCGACGGCGGTGATCATCACCATCACGACGCCCGCCCACCGGCTGCTGGTCGCGACGCCCGACGGGAAGCTGAACTCCCGGGACCACGGGTAAAACAGCGCGAGGCCGCGTTTGCTCCCGAAGTAGTCGAGGACGTAGTGGGTGAGGACGCCCACCCAGACGTAGTGGAGGTTGTTGAAGTAGTAGGGATACGCGAGAAACACCGCGAGAACGGGAAGGTTGTGCAGCGTCTTCCGGTGCCTTCCGAACGCCGTGTCCACGTCGGGAAAGAGCGCCCCGAGCGTGATCGGAACGGACAGCTGCGCGATCTTGACGAACGTCGGGACGTCGCCCGACGGTTCGAGGACGTATCCCAGCCCGACGCTCAGAAGCACCGCGTTCAACACGTGCCCTTTCTTGTTCATTCGCGGCGCTGTTTTGCCGCCGGCGGTACAAACGTTTCTCACCGTCGTCCGACGCGCGGCTGACGGACGGCGTTCGAGGGCGGTGATCGGGGGCAGCGATCGGACGGTGGGCGGGCGGCGGACGAACGAACGGTTCGAGCGAAGGCGGGCCGACGATCCGACGAGGGTCGGCGGCGACACGTCGACGGTCAGGATTCGACGGCTTCGAGGAGGTCGGAAAGCGCCCGCCTGGCGATCCGTTCTTTGATCTGCCGGCGGGTGCCGTCGAACTCGTAGCGTGTCGCCCGCGCGTACGAGTCCCCGGTTCCCCACTCGCCGGCGTACGCGACGCCGACGTACACGGTTCCGACCGGCTTGTCCTCCGTGCCGCCGCCGGGGCCGGCGACCCCCGTGGTGGCGAGGCCCCACGTGGCGTCGGCCGTGTCCCGCGCCCCCCGCGCCATCTCCGTCGCGACGGCTCCGGAGACCGCGCCGTGCTCGTCGAGCGCCTCGCGGCTGACCGCCAGGACCGTCCGCTTCGAGTCGTAAGAGTACGCGACGAGCGAGCGGTCGAAGTAGTCGCTCGCGCCGGGGACGTCCGTGAGCAGCGAGCCGATGAGCCCGCCCGTACACGATTCGGCGACCGCGAGCGTCGCGTGGGTCCGGCGGAGCGCCTCCCCGAGGCGTTCTTCGACCGGGGGGTCGGCGGCGAATTCGCGCATGGCCGTCGCTACGCGGCGGGCCCCGAAAAGCGGTGCGTCCGATGGCGAAAGAGCGAACACCCCGCCCGCCGACGCTCGGATATGGAGTACGAGACGCCGCTTTTCTTCCGCGTCATGCGGTACGCGGCGCGAGCCGACCGCGACGTGATCGACATGGTGAGCGGCAACCCCGACTGGGAGCCGCCGGCGGCGATCCGCGCCGGCCTCCGCGAGTACGCCGACGCCGATTCCAGCGAGTTCCAGTACCCGCCGAGCGAGGGACTGCGCGGGCTCAGAGCGGAGATCGCCGACCGCCGGAACGTCGACGAGGAGCGGGTCGTCGTCACGAACGGGACCGGCGAGGCGAACTACCTCGCGATGGCGCGGGCGCTCGAACGAGACGCCGGGAGCGAGGTGATCCTCACGGATCCGGTCTACCCCTACTACCCCGGGAAGACGACGATGCTCGGCGGGGAGGCGAGGTACGTTCCGGTCGACCGCGACGGATCGCTCGACCCCGACCGCGTCCGGGAGGCCGCGGGGCAGGAGACGGCGCTAATCCTCGTCAACACGCCGAACAACCCGACGGGGGCCGTTTACGAGCGCGAGACGATGCGCGAACTCGCCGAGATCGCGGAGGAGAACGACGCGCTGCTCGTGAGCGACGAGGTGTACGACCACTTCGACTTCTCCGGTCGGTTCGAGAGCGCGCTGACGCTCGAATCGGATCGCAGGATCGTCACCAGCGGCTTCTCGAAGTCGATGGCGATAACCGGATTCCGCGTCGGGTACGCGGTGTTCCCGCGCCAACTCGTCGACGCGGCGAAAACGCGACACATGCTCGTGAACGTCGCGGGCAGCCGTCCGGCTCAGCAGGCCGTGCTGGATGCGCTCCGGGCGACGGGACCGGAGTACTACGAGGAGGCCCGCGACGCGCTCGCGGACCGCATCGCCACGTTCACCGACGCGCTCGACGAGGCGGGGGCCGAGTACACTCGTCCGGACGGGGCGTTCTACGTGCTCGCGCGGTTCGAGGGGTTCCCGGGAACCCTCTCGAACGTCGAGCGGCTCATCGACGAGGCCGGCGTCGCCGGCATGCCGGGCGAGGCGTTCGGCGAGTCCCGCGCCGACTGGATCCGCTTCGCGCTCGTCACGCCCGAGGTCGAGGAGGCGGCGGCGCGGCTGGCCGCGTTCTTCTGATCCGTCTCCGACCTGTCCGGAGTAGTCGGACTGCGGGTCCGTCCGCGTTCCTGCGGGGGGTTCGGAGCGCGACCCTGTGCGTCCGTCCGGAGATGGCTCCGTTCAAGTATTTGAACTCTCGGACCGACGAGTACACAAGCCCGCGGGAGAGACGACACGTATGGCAGAACTCGATGTCGAACCCGTCGACGCCGTCGAGGACGACGAGCGGCCGGCGGACGACGGACGGGAGGGTCCCGCGGAGATCCCGGTGCAGGCGGTGGACGACCGGGACGGCCTGCCGAGCGGCGTCGACGCCCCGGAGTACGTGCTCTACGGCGGAAAGGGCGGCGTCGGGAAGACGACGTGCGCGGCGGCGACGGCGCTCGCGAGCGCCGCCGGCGGAACCTCGACGCTCGTCGTCTCGACCGATCCCGCCCACTCGCTGTCCGACACGCTCGAGACCGACATCCCGCCGACGCCGACGCAGATCCGCGAGGACGTGCCCCTGTACGCGGCCGAGATCGACCCCGACGCCGCGATGGAGGAGGGCCTGTTCGGCGAGGGCGACGAACCCCTCGGCGGGATAGGCGAACTGGGCGAAACGGGAGCCACGGGCGAGGTGGGCGGAATCGGCGGAATCGGCGGGGTGTTCGAAGACGAGGAGTTCGGACCGCTGCTCGGCGGGACGATGCCGGGCGCGGACGAGGCCGCGGCGATGCGACAGCTCCTCGAACACCTCGACGATCCGCGGTTCGAGCGGGTGATCGTCGACACCGCCCCGACGGGACACACGCTCAGGCTGCTCCAGCTACCGGAGATGCTGGATTCGATGGTCGGACGGCTCGTCAAACTCCGGCAGCGGTTCGGCGGAATGATGGAGGGAATCAAGGGGATGTTCGGCGCGGCCGGTTCCGCGGACGCCGGAGTGCCGGATCTCGACGAACTGAGCGATCGGATCGAGCGGCTCCGGGCCGTGCTCAGAGACCCCGAGAAGACGGACTTCCGGGTGGTGATGATCCCGGAGGAGATGAGCGTCGTGGAGTCCGAGCGGCTCGTCCGGCGGCTCGGGGAGTTCGGGATTCCGGTGCAGACGGTCGTGGTGAATCGGGTCATGGAGGACGTCTCGGCCGTCGCCGACGTGGATCCGGAGTGGATCGTCGCGCCGGACCTGGAGTCCTGCGAGTTCTGCCAGCGGCGGTGGCAGGTCCAGCAGAAGGCGCTCGGGCGGGCGACGGAACTTTTCCGGGGTCGGTCCGTCAAACGCGTCCCGCTGCTCGCGGACGAAGTGCAGGGCGAGAAGGCGCTCCGCGTCGTCGCCGCCTGCCTCGACTAGGTCAGTTTCCGCGCGAGTCTGAAGAGGTCGTCGCGCACCGAGTCGGGGAGCAGCCGGCCGAGCACACCCGCCCGTCCGACGATCCCCACGGGGTACCGGGACGCCGGCTTCGTCGCGCTGGCGGCGTTCAGTACGTCTTCGGCGACCCGCTCGGGCGGGACGGCCCCGGGACCGCCCCCGCCGATCGCGCGTCGGTCCTCGAACAGCTCGTAGAACTTCTCGTACGCGCCCGACCGCTCGACGCCCGGAACGTCGCCCTCGTCCGTGACTTCGGCGGCCGTCCGTTCGGCGAAGCTCGTCTCGACCGGCCCCGGTTCGATCAGAACCGCGTCGATGCCGTACTCCGCGACCTCGGCCCGCAGCGCGTCCGTCATCGCTTCGAGGGCGAACTTCGATCCGCTGTAGACGCCGCCGAAGGGGAAGGAGACCCGCCCCGCGACGCTGGAGACGTTGACAATCGTCCCGGACTCCCGTTCCCGCATATGGGGGAGGACGGCCCTGGTGAGTCGGTGCGGACCGTACACGTTCACGTCGAACTGCCGGTGGACCTGATCGACGGGCACGTCCTCGATCGGGCCGAGCTGGCCGTACCCGGCGTTGTTCACGAGACAGTCGATCTTGCCCTCCTCGTCGATCATCCGCGAGACGACGCGCTCTACGTCCCCGTCGTCGGTCACGTCGAGCGTCGCGATCGCACAGCCCTCCTCGCCGAGCGTCTCGACGTCCGCGGGGTTGCGCGCGGTGGCGTAGACGATCCAGTCCTCGTCGAGAAAGGCGCGCGCGGTCGCCCGACCGATGCCGGAAGAACAGCCAGTGATCAGGACAGTCTCGGGTTTCACATCCCCACGTCGGAGCGGGGCCAGTTAACAGTTCAGTTGCCCGCGGACCGTTTGACCTCGGCGGCGTACGCGTCCGCCAGCCGGGTCGGCTCCGGCAGCTTGTACCCGCCGCCGAGGCGGGCGATCACGTCGACGGCCGTCTCGGCCGAGACGCGGTGACCGGGGCTGACGTACAGCGGGTTGATCGTCCGGTTCGAGTCGTACTGCCGCGACTGGTAGGCGTAGCCGATGACGGTGCCGTTCGGGGCCGAGACGCGATCGGTCGCCTCGATCGGCGTCCGCCAGCCCTCCGGACGGCCGTCGACCGATTCCCGCGGTCGCCCGCAGAGCAGGCTCTTCGCCACGCCGACGCTCGGCACGTCGAGCACGACCCCCATGTGCGTCGCGATCCCGGCCTCCCGGAAGTGGATGCGGCCGCTCCCGTCGAAGACGACGAGGTCGGGCGTCGCCGAGAGCGACTCGAACGCGTCGAGGATCGGGCCGCCCTCGCGGAACGAGAGCAGCCCCGGTACGTACGGGATCGAAAGCTCCGAGACGGCGTGCGCGCGCTCTATCACCTCGCCGCCGCGGAGCACGACGATCGCGCTCACCGCCCGGTCGTCGAGGAACGCCTGGTCGACGCCGGCGACGGTCGGGCGCTCCCCGTCGTCGAGGAGCGTCGACCCGGCGAGGGAGACGGCCGCGGGATCGAAGCCGAGTCCGTCGGCGAAGACGGCGGCGTCGGCGACCTCGCGCTGAAGCCCCTCCATCTCCTCGCGGGAGAGCGCGGAGTCCGGCACGAGGTCCGGGCGAGCGGGCCGCATCAGAACGGACCCCGGCCGCCCGGACCGCCCGGACCCCCGCGGCCGAGTGTGATCCGGTTCGGAATGCTGCGGCTCGCTTTCACGCGCTGCCCGTACGCGAGGCCGATGACGAGCCCGACGAGGTGCGCCCAGTGTGCGATGCCGCCCGAAACCGGCGCGAGGATACCGAGCACGGACGCGCCGGCGTAGAACGCGGTGAGCACCCAGATCGGCAGCGGGATCGGCGGGATGATGAGCATGACGCGGAGGTCGGGGTTGAGGATCGTGATCACGCCCAGGATCGCCATGATCGCGCCGCTGGCCCCGAGGACGACCGTCGGATTGCCGAACGCCAGCGCGGTCCCGACCTGCGCGAGGCCCGCGGCGACGCCGCTCGCCAGGAACAGGAGGGCGAACTTCCGGGAGCCGATCTGCCGCTCGACGAGGGGGCCGAAGAAGTACAGCGCGATGCTGTTGCCGGCGATGTGGAAGAAGAAGCCGGGGCTGTGGGAGAAGATCGACGTGATCCACGTCCACACGTACAGCGGGTGCGCCGTCGACAGCGTGAAGATGGACTGCCACGCCTCGTTGGCGACGAACACGCCGGGGTCGAGCGTGCCGGCGACGAGGAGCCCGACGACGTACTCCAAGAGAAACACCACCCAGATGATCGCGAGAAACGTGTACGCGAGGTTCCCCCGGAAGTACCCCAGCGGTCCGCCGGTGCTCGTCAGTCGATCGACGGCGCTTCCGGTCCGACCCCGATCGTTCACGCTGTCGTCGAAGCCGCTGTCGAAAACCCCGCTCGGATCGTCCCAGTTCTGGAGGCCCGGACAGTCGTGGTTCTCCGGCAACCGATGTTCGGCGCAAAACGTCCGCCCGCAGCGCCGGCACTGGTACGGCAAGTTCTCGTACTTGCCGCACGCGTCACATTCGGCCATTACCACACGATAGATGCTTGGTACTAAAAGGGGTTTGGCTATCGCGCGCGCGGTTCGCGCTGCCGCGGGGAAAGGGACCGGATTCGAACGGACCGGTGCAAAGCCGATCGAGACGGACCGGAGCGGAGCGGGGCGGCGGAGGCGACTCGGATTACCGGGCGTCCGACCCGTCGTCGGTCCGATCCGCGTCCGGGCGACGGTCGGCTTCGGACGGGATCGGACGGTCGGGCTCGAAGTTCGTCGGGACGACCGTGACGTGGTTCAGCCCGAGTCTGGGTTGCTTGACTGCCATGACGGGAGGAGATAGCGCCTTCCGGCACAAAAAATTACCCATGCGCATAATTCATTCCGGGGAGGGCTCTCATGACCGGCGGACATGAGATCGGTTCGCGAGGGAACGAGGTCGGGCCGAGAAACGGATGGGATTCGAGGAACGGGCGGGGTTCGTAGCGCGAGAGAGTGGCCGAAGGCGTCGCTGCTGTGCGTCCTCTCGGGCGCGAGAAAGAAACCCGGCGACCGCGCGGTCAGCCGAAGTGCTCCTCGTAGAGGTCCTGCGCGTGCTCGATCGCGTCGTGGGCCGCCCGCTTGTCCTCCCAGCCGAGCGTCTCGACCTCCTTGCCGGCTTCGAGGTTCTTGTAGGTCGAGAAGAACTCGTCGATCTCGTCCTGCGTCTGCTGGGGGATGTCTTCGAGATCCTGGATGTGGTCGAAGCGGGGATCCTCGGTCGGGACGGCGATCACCTTGTCGTCCTGCTCGCCGTCGTCGTCCATCCGCATGAGCGCGACGGGGCGCGCCTCGATGACGCAGCCGGGGAACGTCGCGTCCTCGACGAGCACGAGGACGTCGAAGGGGTCCTCGTCGTCGTAGTACGACCGCGGGATGAAGCCGTAGTCGCTGGGGTAGTGAACGTTGCTGTGGAGGACGCGGTCGAGAACGACGCCGGGGACGTCCTTGTCGTACTCGTACTTGTTCCGCTCGCCTTTCAAACACTCGACGACGGCGTAGATCGTCTCGGGCGCGTTCGGGCCCGTTTCCAGGTCTTCCCAGAGGTTCGGCATGCGTTCGTACTTCCGCGAAACTCGGGAAAGTCCTTTCGGCATCGCGGCGCGTCGGATCGACCGGACGCCATAAAGTACTTTCACTCGCGGTTCCAATATTCCTGTGGGAATCCCTACACCATCCCACTCGGGTACATAGAGAAGAACGGATCTCATAACGGTCTGACACGGCCCGGTGCATCCGGGCGATCGCACTCGCAGGCGTTCGCACCGGGTTTGCGGCCGGAAACACCGAATTCCGGCGGGGAAGACCGAAACGCGAAGGGAGTTGAGAAACGTTAAATAGCACGGTGACATTTCAACACGCATGTCAGAGGCACAAACAATCAACGACGTTGCAAGCATCGCACGGGACCTCACGGCGTTCCAGCAGAACATCCTCGTCATCCTGGCCGAGGAACCGATGTACGGGCTCGCAATCAAGCGGAGCCTCGAGGACTACTACGGGACGGAGGTCAACCACGGGCGGCTCTACCCGAACCTCGACGATCTCGTCGACCTGGGTCTCGTCGAGAAGAGCGAGCTCGACAAGCGGACGAACCAGTACGAACTGACCGAGAAGGGCCACGACGCCGTCGTCGATCGGCTCAACTGGATGCTCTCGAAGTTCGTCACCGGCGACGAGCGCGCGGACGAGGTGCGCGACCTCGTCGACTCGCAGCTGTAGCGCGGTCGGAACTACCGCCGCGCGGCGAACCCGGGCACGTCCGCGTCGGCGGCGGCGAACAGGAGTTCGAGCGACTCCGCGATCACCGATTTTTCTTCGGCCGTCGGCCACGCGTTCCGCGGGTAGTACTCTTCGAGGAACACCGCGATCTCCTCCGCGGTCGCGTCCTCCACCCGCCGCACGTAGTGGTTGCCCATGAAGTCGGCGAACGCGCGGGCGTTGGCGCCGTGGACGTCGCCGTGCGCCGCCGCGATCTCCGCGACGATCGCCGCGTTGTGCGCCTCGACCGCCTCCCAGTCGTCTTCGTCCCCGGAAGCCGACAGCGGCCGTTCGACCGCCCGGTCGGTGTCGTCGATGCGATCCACCCGGATCGTCCCGTCGACGACCCACTCCGACGGGTGGAGGACGAGCACGTCGTCTTCGGGCCGGATCCGCGCCGCGTACCCGTGTTCTTCGAGGAGATCGGACCGGCGCGACTCGTACGCGTCGCGCTCGTTCCCGTCGACCGCGGAGCGAGCGAGCCGCGTCAGCCGTTCCGCTTCCTCGATGACGTCGGGGGGGAGTTCAGCCATCGTCGAGCGCCTCGTTTGCTAGGGTGTCGGCGCGTTCGTTTATCTCTCGCGGTACGTGCGCCAGCGACCAGCGATCGAACGGTTCCAGGAGTTCTCGCACGCGCACGCGTCGCTCGCGCAGGCCCGGATCGTTCGTCCGCCACTCGCCGCGCACCTGTTTTACCACCAGTTCCGAATCGCCGCGGACGTCTATCTCCCGAAGGCCGTAGTCCCAGGCGGCCTCCAGCGCCCGGATCAGCGCCTCGTACTCCGCCCGGTTGTTCGTCGTGCGGCCGATGCGCTCGGAGCCCTCCGCGACGATGCCGTCGCTCGTGACGATAGCCCACCCGATCGCCGCCGGGCCAGGGTTCCCGCGGCTCGCGCCGTCGAAGTAGACGTGACCCCGCCGGGCCGTTCCGTCGCCCGCGCGGCGAAGCGGGAGCACGATGTCGTTCGGGTTCGACCCCTGCACGACGACCTTGCCGTCGTACGCCACGGCGAGGGCGTCGCCCCGCTCGGCGCGCCAGCGTTCGTGTTCCGTGTTCCCCGGCCGAATCTCCGCGCCGGCCTCCCGGAGGACGTCTCGGGCGTCGTCGGGGTCGCATTCGATCGTCGGCATGGGTCGACCATCCGCGCCGTCGGATAAAGGGCGTTCGTTCCGAGCGTGCGAGAAGGATCGCGCCGGCTGATTTCGCTCATTTTCTCGGTGAAACATCACGGGGATTTAAGTTGCGCGCGCTTTCTATTATAAAAATGCGATGACACGGCCCACCCGCCAGCGGGAGCGCGATACCGCATCGGAGCGAACGTGGCAGGGCGCGGACGAGCAGGTCGACGGCGACGAGATCGACCTCGACGACATCGACGAGGAGGATCTCGTCAGGACCGCGGACGGGGAACTCATTCACGAGGAAACCGGTCTCATCATCGAGGAGGAGCAGATCGACCCCGGCCCGGAGTGGCGCGCGTTCAACCACTCCGAACGGCAAAAGAAGTCCCGCGTCGGCGCGCCGACCACTCAGACGATGCACGACAAGGGGCTCACGACGACGATCGACTGGAAGGACAAGGACGCCTACGGACGGTCGCTCTCCTCGGAAAAGCGCAGCCAGATGCACCGCCTCCGCAAGTGGCAGGAGCGCATCCGCACGAAGGACGCGGGCGAGCGCAACCTCCAGTTCGCGCTCTCCGAGGTCGACCGCATGGCCTCCGCGCTCGGCGTGCCGCGATCGGTTCGGGAGGTCGCGTCCGTGATCTACCGCCGCGCGCTCAACGAGGACCTGATCCGCGGGCGCTCGATCGAGGGCGTCGCCACGAGCGCCCTCTATGCCGCCTGCCGCCAGGAGGGCATCCCGCGCAGCCTCGAAGAGATTTCCGAGGTTTCGCGCGTCGACCGCAAGGAGATCGGACGGACGTACCGGTACATCTCCCAGGAGCTCGGCCTCGAACTCAAGCCCGTCGACCCGAAGAAGTACGTCCCGCGCTTCTGCTCCGAACTGGAGCTGAGCGGGGAGGTACAGAGCAAGGCGAACGACATCATCGAAACGACCGCCGAGAAGGGGTTGTTATCGGGGAAGTCGCCGACGGGGTTCGCGGCCGCGGCGATCTACGCGGCGTCGCTCCTCTGCAACGAAAAAAAGACCCAGCGAGAGGTCGCCGACGTCGCGCAAGTCACCGAAGTCACCATCCGCAACAGGTATCAAGAACAGATCGAAGCGATGGGCATTCACGGCTGACCGCCGCCGAATCGCGTCGCACGCGCCGCCGAACAGCACCGCCCACGCCGTCGAACGCCGCCGCCTCGATCACCGGGATTGAGGTCCTCCGGGGCCGAAGGTTCAAGTCGGATGACGGAACCAGCGACGGCCGTGAGCTGAATCACGCCCCGGAACGGGCCGCGGGAGCGCGACACGTCGTTTCGGGACCGTCCGCAGTGTCGCCTGTTCGCCACTACCGGCGCGATGATTCGTGTCGAGCGTCGCTCGCCGAACCTTCATACCCGTCCGACCCCTACCTCGTTCGAATGCGGCTGGACGACTACATCGAGATGGAGGTGAACGAACGCGCCGAGCGACGCCGCCTGGCGATGGAGAAGTCCTACGCGATCGTCGACCACCTGGAAGACTTCCGGCACCGGTTCGACGACGCGGTGCAGGGCGATTCGCTCTTCGGGAGCGTCTCCCCCTCCATCTTCGTCGGTCGCTCGAACTACCCGAACGTCTCGACCGGCATCCTCTCGCCCGTCGGCCACGAGGGCGACGCCGACAAGTTCGAGACGAGCGCGTCGTGGTACGACGAGGGGGTCAGTATCGGGGACGTGTTCGAGCGCCGGACGAGCCTGCTCAACTCGAACCGGCCGGTCGACGTCAGGGTCGGCGCCCGGCGGGGCGACGGCCTCAACGTCCACGACGCCTGGGACGGATTTCTCGGCGCGCAGCGCGAGGTCGCCATCGCCGATCGTCCGGTGAGCGTCGAGATCGGCCTCGACGGGCGACCGAAGCTCGATTTCGACGTGACGCGCGACGACATCGCGACGCCGACCGGACCGCGCGCCCGCGCCCGGTCGGCCGACCTGGCCGAGAATCCGCACGTGCCGCGGCCGGTGAAGAAGACGCTCGAAGACGACGACTGGCAGGCGCAGGGCGCGATGAACTACCTCTACCGGCGGGGCTTCGACGTGTACGACATCACGCGCATTCTCTCCGCCGGCGCGCTCGGACAGGGGCGAAACCGACGCCTCGTCCCGACGCGCTGGTCGATCACCGCCGTCGACGACACCGTCGGGCAGTTCCTCCGCGGAACGCTCCGCGACGCGCCGAGCGTCGACGCGGTACAGGTGTGGCGCAACGAGTACCTCGGGAACGCCTTCTGGGTGATACTCGCGCCCGGCCGGTGGGAGTTCGAACTCGTCGAGATGAAGGCGCCGGGGAGCATCTGGAATCCCGACCCCGCCGCGGGGATGTGGATCGCGAGCGACCGCGAGGGGTACGAGGGGAGGACGGGGTACGTCGAGGAGACGGCCGGCGCGTACTACGCGTCCCGCCTGGCCGTGTTAGAGCACCTCTCGGAGGTCGGACGGCAGGCGAAGTGTCTCGTCCTCCGGCACGTCTCCGACGACTACTGGGGCCCCGTCGGCGTCTGGCAGGTCCGCGAAGCCGTTCGCCACGCCTTCGAGGGCGCACACGGCGAGGCCGAAACGTTCGGAACGGCCGTCCGGGAGGTCGCAGACCGGCTTCCCGTCTCGACGTCGGACCTCCGGCGAAAGTCCGAGATGGTCGCCGGCCTCCAGACGAGCCTCGCGGACTTCACGAACGCCGGCGGAACCGTCAACCGGTAGGCGTCGGCGGGAAAACGCGGGTCGCGGTTCGGGCTCAGGCCGCGTCGAGGTTCGAGAACGCCTCGTCGACCATCTCCCCCGTCTCCGCGATGATGTCGCGCATCTCCTCGTCGTTCGGCGCGAGGCCGCCGAGCCGACCGATCCGCATGATGCTGACGTGGTAGACCGTCTGGACGCCCGGCTCTTCCTCCCAGATCACCACGTTACAGGGAAACAGCGCCCCGAGACGGTTGTCGGAGGACGTGAGCACCCGGTCCGCCATCCGCGGGTTACACGCGCCGAGAACGTAGTACGGCTCGCGGTCGGCGTCGATCTTCTCGTTGAGCAGGTCCGACGGGGAGAACTCGGTCGCGACGCCGAAGCCGGCGTCGAGAAACGTCTCGCGGACGTGCTCGATCGCCTCCTCGTGGGGCATCCGCAGCGTCGCTCGTTCCTCGCCGATGTCCGCCGCTCCGAGCGCCGTCGGATCGATTGGGAGCGCCATGCTCGCCGCTTGGATTTCGAGGCCGAAAAAGCAATTGGGGCGACGCGGACGCGCGGGCCCCGACTCACTCGCTCGTTCGAACCGGCCCGGTGCCGATGACGTCGTGAACCGAGGTCACGAACGTCTGCCGCGAGTCGAAGTAGGTTTCGTCGACACGGTCGAGCACGTCCGAGAGCGTCTGCGGGCCGCTCGGCGTCCGGATGACGGCGTCGCCCTCCTTGCGAAGGATGCTGCTCTTTTCCTGTGGCCACGTGAGCCGGGAGGCGACTCGCGCGATCGGGGCGCCCTCGACCGGCTTCCCCTCGCCGAGTTCGACCGCGGGGCCCTCGTCTTCCGCTTCGTCGTCAGCCATGCTCCCCGGTTCGCCACGGCCGACATTAATCCCTTCGGAACGGTTCCGCCGCCTCCGACCCTCCGCGTCGTCGGCCCGCCGACAGTCTGGCGAGTGTCTGACGTATCGTTTTGTGTACCTGTCGTGTAAGTGCGGACATGACCAGTCTGGGGGAGGTTTACGGCGGCGGATCGGGGGTGGGACCGGACCTCCGACGGCTGTACTTCGGCGTGGGACTGTTCGCCCTCGGGTCGCTTCTCGTCGTCGCCGGAATCGTCGTCGCGACGACGGTACCGGCGGGGCTGACCAGCGGGGATCTATTCGTCGCCAGGAAGTACGGCGGTCTGCTCGCCGGCGTCGGCGTTCCGGCGGTCCTCCTCGGCGTCGTCACCGCGTTGCCGGCCGGGCGGACGACGCGCGCGGCGTCGGTGATCGGCGCGAGCGTCTCGATGATGGGTGTCGCCCTGTTCTCGCACGCCTACCCGTACCGGTGGACCGGCGCGACGATCCCGGAAGGGGCGATCGATCTCACCCTCCCGACCGTCGGCGTCTACTTTTTCGGCCTCATCGCCGTCCTGTGGTGCCTGCTCGTCGGCGTCGCGAACTTCAAGACGCGAAACGACCCGGTCGGGACGGTCAAGATGGAAGTGACCCGTCGGGGCGAAACGAGGATCGTCGAGGTCGACCGCTCCCGGCGGGGCGGCCTCGGCGGCGTCGGACTTCTCGGAGAAGCGCCCGACGGCGAGGTCGAAACGCAGACGAACCGGTCGACCGGGTCGCGGGGGACGGGTTCCCGGACGACGGCGACGGGACCGCGGGCGGGAGCACCGGGGGCGACCGTCAGCGACGGCGGCGCGGCCGCGAACGACGTCCGAACCCCGGGCGACGGCACCCTGCGACCGTCCGCGTCCGGATCGGCGGGCGACGCGGAGATACTGGACGACGCGCCGCGGGCGACGGCCGGCGACAGCTACTGCGGGAGCTGCGCTCGCTTCCGCTACGTTCGGACCGAGGAAGGGATGAAGCCGTACTGCGAGCGCCACAGGGAGCTCATGTCGGACATGGACGCCTGCGAGGAGTGGACGCCGCGGGACCTGCGGTGAGGCGGAGCTTGCGGCGAGAGGTGATCCACGGTGAGACGACGCGGTCGGCGCGTCAGAGTTCACCCAGCCGCTCCGCCACGTCCGCCCAGTGCGTCCCCTTCCAGAACCACTGGCCGCAGCGGCGGCAGCGCCACGCCCGAACCCCGTCGGGCACGTAGTCCGGGCGCGCGTCGCCGTCCGCCCGGACCACGGGGCCGTTGCACCGGCCGCACCGCGAGGGGCGATCGTCCAGTTCGAGGCTGTACCCGGCTTCGCGCAGTTCCCGGAGTTGGTCCTCGGTCCCCCTCGATTCGAGGAGGACGGCGTCCGCCGCGCGGGCGGCGAGGCCGGCGTCTCGGGTGACCAGCCGGCGATCCTCCGCGGCGGCCAGTTCGAGGAGGCGGTCGTCGTCCTCCAGACCGCGATCCAGTGCGTACGCCGCGTCGTAGCCGCACATCCGGAGGTACGTCGAGAGCTTCCCGAGCATCACGTCGAGGAGGAGCCGATCGCGGCCCCGCGCCCGCCCGTCGTTCTCGTTCGCGTCTCCGCCCTTGTTCGCGACCCCGTCCTCGTTCGCGACCCCGTCCTCGTTCGCGACCCCGTCCTCGTTTGCGTCCATCGCTCAGTGGAGGAACTCCCGGAGCCCGTCGACGTCGCGCGCGTTGAGCACGTCCGCGGTTTCGGCCCACCCCCGGCGGGCGGTGTAGACGCCGTACCGGACGTTGTCGAGTTCCGCGGGGCCGTGGGCGTCGGTGTCAATCGCGATCGCGGCCCCCGCCTCGACGGCGATGCGGATCGCCTCGGCGCGGAGGTCCAGCCGGTGCGGGTTGGCGTTGAGTTCGAGCGCGGTGCCGTGTTCGGCCGCCGCCTCGGCGATCCGCTCCAGGTCGAGGTCGAGGCCCGGTCGCTGATTCAGGAGTCGGCCGGTGGGGTGACCGATAATGTCGACCGAGGGGTGCTCGATCGCCCGCAACAGCCGTTCGGTGGCGGCCTCGCGGCCCTGGTCGAGGGCGGTGTGCGGGGAAGCGATCACGACGTCCAGTCCGGAGAGGACGTCGTCGTCGAGCGAGAGACCGCCCTCGGCGTCGATGTTCGTCTCGATGCCGTGGAGCACTTCGACGGGCGCGTCGTCCGCGACGGCCGCGACGGCCGCCGCCTGCTCTTCGACCTCCTCCTCGGAGAGGCCGACGCCCGCGACGATGCCGGGGCCGGCAGCGTGATCGGAGACGCAGTGGTACTCGTAGCCGCGGTCCGCGGCCGCCTCGACCATCTCCTCGATGGTGCGGTTTCCGTCGGACCAGTCGGTGTGGGTGTGGAGGTCGCCGCGGATCTCCTCCTCCCCGACGAGGTCCGGGAGCGAGCCCTCCAGCGCGGCCTCGATCTCGCCCGCGTCCTCGCGGAGTTCGGGCGGCATCGTCGGCATGTCCAGCGCGTCGTAGATCTCCTCCTCCGTCTCCCCGCCGATCCGGGTGCCGACCCGCTGGCCCGTGTCGGGGTCGTCAACCTCGGAGACGTCGAAGATCCCGTACTCGTTTATCTTCAGGTCGCGCGCGATGGCGACGTTCCGGAGGTGGATGTTGTGCTCGCGGCTGCCGGTGAAATACTGGAGCGCGCTGCCGAACTCCGCGGGCGTCGCCACCCGGAGGTCGACGCGGATGCCGTTGGCGCGGACGCTCGCCTTGCTCGGACCCGCCTCGATGACCGTCTCGGCCACGGGCCAGTCGGTGAAGGCGTCGACCACGTCTTCGCCCGCGGTGCTCGCGACGAGCACGTCCACGTCGCCGATGGTCTCGCGCCAGCGCCGGATCGACCCCGCGACCTCCGCGCGCTCGACGCCCTCGGCCTCCCTGAGGTAGTCGAGCACGCCGTCCGCGAGCGGGCGCGCCCTGCCGAGCAGCTGGCGCTCCTGGGCCTGCCGGGCGAACGGGATGTTGTCGAGGATGTTCCGCTCCGTCTTCTCGCCGAACCCCTCGACCGCTCGGATCTCCCCCTCCTCGGCGGCCCGCTCCAGCTCGTCGAGGTTCGTGATCCCGAGCGCCTCGTAGAGGTCGCCGACGGTCCGCGGTCCGACGCCCTCGACGCTCGTCAGCGCCCGCATGTCCACGGGGAGTTCCTCGCGGAGCTCCTCCAGCTCCTCGATCCGCCCGTCGTCGAAGTACTCGACGATCTTGTCCGCGATGGCGTCGCCGACGCCGTCGACGCGTCGAACCGCGTCCGTGCCCTCGGCGGCGAGTTCCTCGATCGGGCGTGGGTACTCGCGGACGTTGTCGGCCGCCCGGCGGTAGCTCCGCGGCTTGTACTCGACGCCCTTCGCGTCGAGCAGGTCCGCGTACTCGTCGAGCAGCGCGGCGACCTCCTCGTTCCGGCTCATCGGCGGATACCCTTGTTGTCGCTCTCGTTGCCGAGCGCCTGCTTGAGAAACTTCATCCAGCGCTTCTGATCGGCCGCCTGCTGCACCTTAGCCTCCTGTTCGAGGTCGACGGGGCGAAGCTGATCGAGGGCGTTCAGCGCCCGGTCGATGCCGATGATGCTCTCGACGAGCGCGCGCCCCTCCTCGTAACTCACCTCGTTGTTCTCGATGCGCCGGAGGCGCTGGAGGCGCTCTCTGCGCAGGTTCTTCTTCGCTCGATCGACGCGCTCGCGCTCGCCGGACGGGATGGTGTCACGGCGCTTGATCTCGAAGACGAACCGGCGCAGGTTGATCTCCTCGCCCTGGACGGTGATCGTCTCCGGGATGTCCGCCCCGACGGTCGCGCCCTCCCGGTTGACGCGCTCCAGCAGTTGCTTTCGCTCGAACTCTTTCACGACTCGGTCACTGGTGGTAGTTGCCGCGGTTCGCACTTTGCTCCTTCGGCGACGATCCCGCGTCGCGACGCTCGATCGACCATCTCGACCGGCCACGGCGTGCGAACGAGTGGCTCGGCCCGTATCGCGGTAAGGGAAGGTTCTTTATGCTCCTCCGGGCTATGCGAAAGATATGGGACTGTTCGATCGATTGCGCGGCAACGACGACCCGCGCGTCGCTTTCATCGGTATCGACGGTGTGCCGTTCAGCCTGCTCGAAGAGCACCGCGACGAGTTTCCCAACTTCGCCGCTTTCGCCGACGAGGGGAGCGCCGGCGCGATCGACAGCATCGTCCCCCCCGAGTCCAGCGCCTGCTGGCCGGCGCTCACGACCGGCGTCAATCCCGGTGAAACCGGCGTCTACGGGTTTCAGGACCGAGAAGTCGGCTCGTACGACACCTACGTCCCCATGGGCCGCGACGTGCAGGCGACCCGCCTCTGGGACCGCGTCTCCGAGACCGGGAGGGACGCGACCGTCCTGAACGTTCCCGTCACGTTCCCCCCGCAGCGGAACGTCCAGCGGATGGTGTCGGGCTTTCTCTCGCCCGGCATCGACAAGGCCGCCCGCCCCGACGAACTGCGCGACTACCTCCAGTCGATCGGCTACAAGATCGACGTGAACGCCAAGCTCGGGCACAAAGAGGACAAGAGCGAGTTCATGGAGGACGCCCACGAGACGCTCGACAGGCGGTTCGAGGCGTTCGAACACTACATCGAACAGGACGACTGGGACCTCTTTTTCGGCGTCTTCATGACCACCGACCGCGTGAACCACTTTCTCTTCAAGGACTACGAGCGCGACGGCGAGAACAAGGACGCGTTCATGGACTTCTACCGGAAGCTGGACGACTACATCGGGCGCATCCGCGCCATGCTCCCCGACGACGTGACGCTCGTCGTCGCCAGCGACCACGGGTTCACCTCGCTCGACTACGAGGTTCACTTCAACACCTGGCTCGAACAGGAAGGCTGGCTCAGCTACCGGACGGACGACCACTCGGAACTCGACGACATCAGCGACGACGCCGTCGCCTACTCGCTCATCCCCGGCCGGTTCTACATCAACCTCGAAGGGCGCGAACCGCGCGGGACCGTCCCGCAGAGCGAGTACGAGTCGACGCGCGCCGAACTCAAGGAGGCGCTCGAATCGCTCGAAGGCCCCGACGGGAAGAAGGTGTGCGCCCGCGTCGTCGAGAAGGAGGAGGCGTTCCGCGGCGACCACGACGACATCGCGCCCGACCTCGTCGCCATCCCGAACCACGGCTTCGACCTGAAGGCCGGCTTCAAGGGTCACGACGACGTGTTCGGAAGCGGGCCGCGCAACGGGATGCACAGCTTCGAGAACGCGACGCTGTACGTCGACGACCCCGAGGCGACCATCGGCGAGGCCGACCTGTTCGACATCGCGCCGACCATCCTCGACCTGATGGAGGTCGACTACTCGCGGACCGAGTTCGACGGCGCGAGCCTCGTCTGAGCGCGCTCGATCCGCCGACCGCTTCTCACGCCGACTCCTGCGAGGTGACGTAGACGACCTCGACGGAGGTGTCCCTGCCCGTCTCGCCCGTCAGGCGCTCGTCGATCCGATCTGCCAATCCCGGCACCGATGCGCCGTCGGGGTGGCCGACGACGACGGTCACCTCGGCGGGGGTCCCGAACGACGCGTAGGTCACGCCGGCGAGGACCACGGAGAGCACGGCGAGAACCGCCGCGATGGTCGCGAGCCGCGACAGCAGCGTCCGCCTGACCGCCGCGGTTTCCGAGGAGCGCTCCGGACGGTACCCGGCGGCCCACAGCAGGACCAGCGCCGAGAGGTTGATGGCGAGGAGGTTCACGAGCACGAGCACGCTCGCCTCCGCCGCGGCGAGCGGAAGCCCCCACGCGACCGCGAGTCCCGCCGTCGCGGCCGGCGGAACGAGCGCGACGGCGATGGCCACGCCGACGAGAGTCGTCCCCGCGTTCCGAACGAGGCTTAGGGCGCCGGCCGTTCCCGACCCCAGCGCGAGAAAGAGCGACAGGAAGTTCGGCGTGAGCCGTTCCCGGACCTGCGGGATGGCTTCGAGGTCGGTGGCCGGCGGAACGATCATGGTCTCCCTGAGGGCCCACCCCAGGAGCGCCGCGGTCGCGACGACGAGCAGTAACCCGGCCGTCTGGAGCGCGACGCCGCGGGAGGCGAGGTCGCGATCGCCGAGAACCGTCCCGATGCTCGCCGAGAGCGCCGGCCCCATCAACGGGGCGATGACCATCGCGCCGACGATCGTCGCCTCGGAGTCCGAGAGCAGCCCCGCGGCCGCGATGAGCGTGCTCAAGAGGAGAAAGGCGACGTAGGTCGACGTCTCGGGGGCGAGGTCTTCCGTCCGCGCGAGCAACTCCTCGCGGGAGATGCGGTTCCCGCGGTACCGACCCCGAAGCGCGTCGATTCGGGCCGAGACGACCGTCTCCGTCGGCAGGACGATCGCGTACGAGTCGTCCCTGATTCCCACGTTTCGGAGGCGTTCGAGCGCGGACTCGACGCCGGCCGGCGGTACCGGAAACGAGACGACCGCCTCGAAGTCGCCGCGCCCCGTCTCCTCCCAGACCGCGTAGTCGATGCCCTCGCCGTCGAGAACCGTCAGAGCGGCCTCGCGTCGCCCCGACGGGATCATGATCTGAACCAGACGCACGTGTTGAGTAGGTGTCAGGTAGAGATAACTCCCTCACCCGTCCGCGCGGACGGGGAACCGGGGTGGAGAGCGGTCGGGGTGCCGCGAACGGCGCGCCGACGAACCGACGGGACGGTCAGAGCAGCGGGTCGAGCCGGTCGTCTTCGAGGACGCTCGCCGAATCCGGTCGCTCTTCCGTCGCGCTCTCCTGCGCCCGCGCCGCGCGCTCCAGAAACTCCGCCAACGCGGTCGCGCACTTTCCCCCGCCTGACCCACCCCGATCAGCACGACCCTCATACCGAACACGTGTCTCTTCCGCTACTCAACGCTACCCTGACAATTTCAAATACGAAGACCGGAGAACCCGCACCTATGGACGAGACGGCACTCGCAGAGCGGCTTGCGGCCGTAGAGCGCGCGCTGATCGGCGACGAGAGGAGCGTCGACGGGATCGCCGACGCCGCGGAGCGGGACGCACGGCTCGAAGAGCTGACGGAAGCGGTCGAACGCCTCGACGACCGCGTCGCCGAGCTCGAGGCGGCGACGATGGCGCTCCGCGGCTACGTCGGAAACGTCCGCGCGGTCAACCGCGACGTCGAACGACGCGCGGACGCGGCGCTCGCCGGAGTCGAAGCGCTCGAAGCGGCGCGTCGAGGCCCGACGCGCGGGGACGAGGTCGACGAGTTCGACGAGGTCGTCGCGGGGATCCGGGGATCGAGTGGTGCTTCGGCCGAGGGATCGGCCGGTTCGGACGCCTCCCTGGACGTCGACCGATCGCATGCGACCGAGGGCGGGGACGCGTCGACCGACGCCGACTCGGTCGAGGCGGCGACCGACGCCGACGGGGACGGGCGCCCGACGAACCTCGCCGATCGTCTGCGCGCGGTGCTGTGATACGGATCGTGCTGGCGGCCGCGCTGACCGTCGCGCTTTTCGCCGCCTCGCTTCCCGCGGTCGACGACGCCCGGGCCGATCGGACCGCGGCGCGGCTCGACGCCGATCTCGACCGCTTCGAGCGCACCGCCCGCGACCTCGCGGCCCGAGAGGATCCCGTCGAGCCGGGGACGCCGGGTGCGCGTCGGACCGTCGAGATCAGACTGCCGGGCCGATCGTGGACCGCGGAACCGGTCGAAGCGGTGCGGATCGGCTGCCCCCGACCGCGGTGTCGAAGCGCGACCGTGACCTACAGGCTCTCCGGCGGATCTGTCGAGCGGAGGCGGGTAGACGGAGTCGCCCTCCGGACGCCCGGAGGGGCCATCAGCCTGCGCGAACCCGGCGTCCACCGGCTGCGGATGACGCTCGAACGGCGCAACGGCGCGCCGACCGTGATCGTCCGCCGGTCGCGGGGCGGGATTTGAAATACCGGGACGCGACCAGCGCGGACTATGAACGTGCTTCGTTGGCTGCGGAACCCGGACGATCGGACCTGTCGCTGCGAGGCGATGTTCGTCGAACCGGCCGGAATCGGCCGCTCGGACCGCGTCGATCTCGTCGTCGAGAGCGACGACTGCCCCGGCGGGGGCGATCTCGCGGCGGAGTCCGACTGTCGGGCGACCGTCGTCGGCGCCCTCTCACGGCGCGACGCCGACGCCGTTCGGACCCGCGCGGACGGGCGGGAACGCCAGTACGTCGACGGCGCCGCGGCGTTGCTCCTCGCGGCGGGGCGGTTCGTCGAGCGCGCGGCGTTTCACGACGGGCGGCTCGCCGAGGTCGCGGCGAGCGACCCGCTTCGCGCCGCCCGCGAGGCGACGGGGCGGGCGGGACCGGTCGCGGCCATCGCCGCGGAGACGGGGCTCGCCGAGGGCGCGGCGAGGGCGGACGGGTACGGCGACGCGCTCCGGCCGTTCGTCGGCCCGACGATCGCCCGCTCCCGCGTGACGATCCGACCGCCGGCCGGGGCGCGGCTCGACGACCGCTGGCCACTCGACACGGGTGCGGCCGTCCGGATCTACGACGCCGGTCTGGATCGGCGGGTGTACCACCTGGAACCGGTCGCGCACGCGCTCGGCGAGGGGGAGGCGTCGACGCTCGCGGCGGCCGCCGAACTGCTCGCGTCCGGCGGCGTCTCGGGCGGGGCTCGGGCGCCCGGACGGGCCGTCCGTCGCGTCGCCGACGAGGCTGACCCCGTCGAGCGGCTCTCGGCGGTGCTGGAGCGGTACACCCGGGGCCACGGCGTGCTCGACGACCTGTTCGCCGATCCGCGCGTGTCGGACGCGTTCGTCACCGCTCCCGCGACCGAAAACCCCGTCCGCGTCACCGTCGACGGCGAGCGGATGCGGACGAACGTCCGGCTGACGCCCGGCGGCGCGGCGGCCCTCGCCTCGCGGTTCAGGCGCGCGAGCGGCCGGGCGTTCTCGCGCGCGCACCCGACGATCGACGCGGTCGTCGAGCCGTCGACCGGGGAGGGGCGCGTCCGCGTCGCCGGCGTGACCGCGCCGGCGAGCGACGGCCTCGCGTTCGCCTTCAGGCGACACGGCGGCGACGCGTGGACGCTCCCCGGTCTGATCGCCAACGGAACCGTGCCGGCGGACGCGGCGGCGCTCCTCTCCGTCGCCGTCGAGCGATCGGCGGCCGCGCTCGTCGCCGGTACCCGCGGCGCGGGGAAGACGACGACCCTCGGCGCGCTGCTCTGGGAGCTGCCGGCCGCGACCCGCACCGTCGTCATCGAAGATTCCCCGGAGCTGCCGGTTCGGGCGCTCCAAGAGCGCGGGCGCGACGTGCAGCGCCTGCGGGTCGGAACCGACGACGACGCGGTGCTCTCGCCCACGGACGCACTCCGAACGGCTCTTCGGCTCGGAGAGGGCGCGCTCGTCGTCGGCGAGGTTCGCGGCGAGGAGGCCGCGGCGCTGTACGAGGCGATGCGGGTCGGCGCCGCGGGCAGCGCCGTGCTCGGGACGATCCACGGCGACGGCGGCGACGCCGTCCGCGAGCGGGTCGTCTCGGATCTCGGCGTGCCGGAGTCCTCGTTCGGCGCGACGGACCTGGTGGCGACCCTGAGAGGTGACGACCGGCGTCGCGTCTCGCGCATCGAGGAGGTTCGAACGGCGGTGGACGGCGTGCACTTCGAGCCGCTCTACGCGCCGGGTGAGGACGGACTCGCGCCGACGGGCGCGATCGCTCGCGGCGATAGCGAGCTGGTC
The DNA here is from genome assembly GCF_002844195.1 of Halegenticoccus soli. GTDB lineage: Archaea > Halobacteriota > Halobacteria > Halobacteriales > Haloferacaceae > Halegenticoccus > Halegenticoccus soli. The sequence continues at coordinate 53,306 of NZ_PEND01000004.1, read as the reverse complement.
GCGAGCCTCGCTCGGCCGGGCGAGTCGTACGCGGCGCTCCTGACCGCGCTGGAAGACCGCGAGTCGCTCCTCGCCGCTCTCGCGGACGCGGAGCGCACCCGACCGGAAGACGTCGTCGCGGCGTATCGAGACGGGGGCGGAACCGAATGACGACCGCGCGCGTCGTACTCTGCCTCTGCCGGGCGCTCGCGCGGTTGTGGCCGCTCGAAGTCGAGCCGAGCGACGACCTCGTCCGATCGCTCACCTACGTCGGCGACGACCTCGCACCGGAGACGGTCGTCCGCGCCGGCTACGGGGCCGGAATCGTCTGCGGCGCGGGCGCGCTCGCCGTCTGCTCGCTCGTCCGTTCGGCTTCCGGAGCGCTCGCGGTTCCGGCGGCGCTCGCGGCGGCGGCCGCGGCGACGCACGTCGTCCACGCCCTTCCGTCGGCGGTGGCACGCGCCCGCCGGACCAGGGCTCTCGGTTCGACGACCGGCCTGTTAGGCCGCGCCGTGCTCCGGATGCGGATCGAACCGTCGCCCGAGCGGGCCGCGGGCTTCGCCGCCCGAACGGGGGACGGCGCGCTGGCGCGGAGCCTCGACGAACACGTCCGGAGAGCGGAGGGGACGCCCGCGACGGGGTTCGACGGCTTCGCCACCGAGTGGGCCGACTGGTTTCCGGCGCTCGACAGGGCGACCTCCCTCCTCGTCGCGAGCGCCGAGGCCCCCGCCGCCGAGCGGGGACGGACGCTGGATCGGGCGCTGTCGGCGGTTCTCGAAGGAACGCGCGACCGGATGACCGCGTTCGCGGCGGCCGTCCGCGGCCCGGCGACCGGGCTGTACGCCTTCGGCGTGCTCCTGCCGCTGGCGCTCGTCGGCGTCCTCCCCGCGGCGCGGGTCGCGGGAGTCGGCGTCACGCTCTCCGGATTCGTCCTCCTCTACGACGTCGCGCTACCGGCCGCGCTCGTCGCCGCCGGCGCGTGGTTGCTCGCGCGGCGGCCGGTCGCGTTTCCGCCGCCGACGGTCGACCGTACCCACCCGGGGATCCCCGACAGAACGTGGCCGGCGCCAGCCGTCGGCTGCTGCGCCGCGGCGGTCGCGTGGATCGCCGCGACCGCGATGATCGGATGGGCGGGGCCGATCGCCGGTCTCGGCTGCGGGATCGGCGCGGCGCTCTTCGTCCGGTATCGGCCGGTGAAGGCCGTCCGGGACCGCGTTCGGGCCGTCGAATCGGGGCTCCCCGACGCGCTCTATCTCGTCGGAAGACGGGTGTCCGAGGGGGAGTCGGTCGAGGCGGCTCTCGCGCGGGCGAGCGAGGAGGTCTCCGGGCCGGCCGGCGCGGTTCTCGGCGACGCCGTCCGCGTCCTGCGAACGCTTCGAGTCGACGTTCGGGCGGCGTTCCTCGGCCCGTACGGGGCGCTCTCGGACGTTCCGAGCCCGCGCGCCCGCGGAGCCGCGGGTCTGCTCGCGCTCGCGGCGACCGAGGGACGGCCGGCAGGCAACGTCCTCGTCGCGATGGCGGATCAGCTGGACGAACTCCGGCGGGCCGAACGCGACGCGCGGCGGGAGCTGTCTCAGGTGACCGGGACGCTCGCTAACACGGCGGCCGTCTTCGCGCCGCTCGTCGGCGGCGCGACCGTCGCGCTCGCCTCGCGCGTCTCCGGGGCCGGAGTCGGAGTCGGAGCCGGAGCCGCGGCCGGCGGGAACCTCGATCGCGCCGGAATGAGCGCCGGCGCCGCGCTTTCGACCGCGGATCTGGGGACCGCCGTCGGCGCGTACGTTCTCCTGCTCGCCGCGCTCCTGACGGGGCTCTCGGTCGGGCTCGAACGGGGGTTCGACCGCGCGCTCGTCGGCTACCGCGTCGGCCTGGCGCTTCTCGCCGCGACGGCGACGTACCTCTCGGCCGTCGTCTGTGCCGGGGTGTTCGTCTGATGCGGAGACGGACCGAAGATCGGCCGACTATCGATCGGACGGCACCCGATGTTTAAGTGCGAAAACGGGACCATCCCGGACCATGTTCGACGTTCCACTCGACGCGTGGTACGGCTGGCTCGGCGCGGCGCTCGCGAGCGCCGCGATTCTCGGGACCGCCTGGTCGCTCCCGACGGCGGCGCCGCCGGACGCCGCGGGGATCGCCGACACGGTCGACTCCGTCGCGGCGAGCGACTACCCGGCGACCGCCGAGCACCCCCTCGACGCGACCGCGGTCAGACTCGGGCCGCACCGGATCGGCCTCAAGAGCGACGGCGGGACGGCCCACGCGTCGTTCGCGTTCGGTCCCGTGACGCCCGTCCGATCGAACTCGCCGCTGGAGTCTGTGCTGTACGGGACGCCGCCCGACCGCGCGTTCGATTCCCCCGAGGCGTTCAGGCAGGCGATCATCGACGCGCGGACGCGGGAGCCGACGTGGGCGTCGGTCGACCGGACGCTCGTCGCGCGGCGCACCTCGTGGGAGGGAGTCGATGTCACGCTGGTCGGCGCGTAGGGGACAGGCCGAGCCGACGGTCGCGCTCGCGGCCCTGTTCGCCGTCTGTCTCGGGCTGGGGCTGTACGCCGGCGTTCTGGACGAGGCGCTGCCGGGGACCGACCGCGACCTCGCGGAGCCGACGCTCGGACGCGTGCACGACGCGCTCGCCACCGGCGGGGTCGTCGCGCCGGAATCCGTCAGCGAGGGACCGGCCGCCGGTCCGGACGGGTACCGCCTCAACGTCACCGTCCGCGCGGACGGACGCGAGTGGACCGCGGGACCGACGCCGCCGGTAAAAGCGGCGACCGGGGCAGCGACTGCGACGGTTGACAGCGCGTCTCGGCCGGTCAGCGTCCGGCTCGGCCCCGGCGTGATCGCGCCGGGCAAGCTCCGCGTGGTGGTCTGGGCGTGACCAGCGCGGCGCTCGACGCGACGCTCTGTCTCGTCCTCCTGAGCGCGGCCGCGACGACGCTCGTCGCGGTTCCGGGCGCGGATCGACCCGCGGAGGGAGGAACCGCCGACGCGACGGCGGAAGTGCTGGCGACGAGCACGACGAACGTCCGGTACACGCTGGCGCCCGGCGCGAGACGGGCGGACGAGCGGCTCGTCCCGTTTCCGGAGACCGACGGACCGGAGTTCGATCGGACGGCCCACGGGACCTACGCCGAGCTGCTGGCCGACGCGGCGGTCGAGCGGCCGACCGTTCGGGGAGAACGTCTCACCCGAACCGGCGACGACTTCGCCCGGAAGGTGCGTCGCGCGGTGAGAAACGCGACGGGTCCGAGAGCGCACGTCGTCGCGGTATGGCGGCCGTACCCCGGTTCGCACCTGCAGGGCAGGCTCGCCGTCGGGGAAGCGCCTCCTGCGGGCGCCGCCGTCCACGCGGCGACGCTCGCCGCGCCGAGCGGGCTGCCGGCGGCCCGCAGTGACGCGATCGCCGCCGCGGAGCGGGGCGGATTCGGGGCGGTCGCGGGGGTCGTCGCCGATCGGATCGTCGGCGGGTTGTTCCCGCCCGAGCGGACCCGGTTCGCGCTTCGAGACGACTACCCGCTTCCGGAGCTGGTCACGTACAGGTACCTCCGAACGGCGGCGCTGTACGGCGCAGACGCCGGCGACGTCGAGAACGCCGCGAGGCGGGACCGGACGGGGGCGGCGAACGACCGGCTCGCCGAGGCGCTGTCGACGGCGATAGAGCGCGACCTCCGCCGGAGGTTCGAGACCCCGCGAGCCGCCGCCAGGACCGTGGACGTTCGATCCGTCCGAATCACCGTCCGGACGTGGTCGCCGTGACCCCGGGAGGGTCTCGACGGTGAAGCTCGCCGACGACCGGCGGGCGCGGGTACCGTTCGCGCTCGTCGGCGTGCTGCTGCTCGTGACGAGCGCCGCGTTCGCGTCGACGGTGTCGACCCGCGGGCCGACGATCGAGGACCGCGCCGTCGAGGCCGCGATGGATCGGGTCGAGGCGAACGCCGCGACGGCGCTTCGGAGCGCGGTCCGGGAGGCCGCTCGCGACGCCGCGAGAGCGCCGGTGACCGCGCCGGCGTCGACGCCGGCCGGGCGGGCGCTGAACGAAACCGCGCCGTTCCGCGACGCGCTCCGGATTCGGATCTATCTCCGGGCCGAGGCAAAGCTCAAGGAGACGCGCTACCGCCGGGGAGACGTCGTCGCGGTCGCGTCGCTCCCGGCGGTCGACGGTGCGGCCGACCTTCGCCCGGCGAAGCGTCGGGTGAGCGTCGAGCCCGTCGCCGACGGAACGGCGCTGCGCGTTGTCGTCCGAAACGTGGCGAGAACGGCAAAGCGCGGCGGCAGGACGGTCGCCCGCGAGTCCCGGAGCGTGACGCTCACCGTCGCCGCGCCGGTGTTGGCGCTCCACGAGCGAACCGGGGCGTTCGAGCGGCGGCTGAACCGCGGGCCGCTCGACGGACCGGGACTCGGTCGGCAGCTGACGGCCCGACTGTACCCGGTGGCGTGGGCGCGCGGCTACGGCCAGTACGGCGGCGCTCCGATCGAGAACGTCGTCGCCAACCGCCACGTCGAACTCTCGGCGAACGGCGGCGTCCTGGCCGTCCAGCGATCGGTGTTCGGGCGGAGCGATCCGGCCGCCGGACGGGGACTCGCCCGCGCGACCGCCCGGGTCGGCGTGCAGGACCTCCTGGCGGCGACCCCGTTGCGGGGAGAACAGTGGGCCGAAACCGTCGTCGTGCGGCCGAACGGACCGATCGAGGACGGTCCGATCCCCCGGCTCGATCCGGCCCCCGCACGCGACGCCGACGACGGCGTGACGGTCGGCGTGAACCGGTCCGCGGACGAAGCGTTCGCCGCGTTCGTCGCCGCGGGCGACGAGGAGTCCTTCGAGGGGACGCTGCGCGGATCGTACCGCACCGAGGCGAGGCTTCGCACCGACGTGACTCAAACGCGCGACGGCGACAGGCCGCGCCGCCGACCGCCGGGTCCGAACTGGACGCTCGCGGGGGAGCGAACGGCGGATCGGATCACCGTCGATAGGACCGGCGGCGACCGTCGCCCCGCCGTCGGGGACTCGTTCAGAATCGGATCGGGGGCGAACCGGAACGACCCGTCCGTATCGAGTTCGATATTCGAGACGGACGCCCGCGACGTCACGGTGCACCACCGGATCGTCCGAACGTGGCGGAAGGGGAATCGGACGAGAGAGCGCCGCGCCGAGTGACGGGACCGCTATCGGGTCACGATCGCTCTCACGGGGCAGTACGATCCCCACGGGCGCGCGCCTTCGCGGCCCACGCGGCCGACGTTCGAGCCAGGCGGCGCGGTGGACGGCCCCAACCTCGCCGACGTTCCGGCGACCGCGCGGAAGCGCCTCGTCGACGCCAACGGCGGCCCGGACGCGATCGCCCGGCGCGCCGTCGACGGATCGCTCCGTCGGACCTCGATAATCGTGTACGGGACGCGCCCCGACCGGCTCTCGACGTGGGCGTACCGCGACGTCTCGGCGCTCCGGGAGCGCGTTCGAAACGTCTCGGTCGTCGCCTCCGGAGGGGCGATTGCGACCGGCAGAGCGAATCCGCCCGCCCGGCTCGCCGCCGAGCTCCGCGAGCGTCGGGCGGCGCTGATCGATCCGCCGGCGCCGCGGACAGGGCGCGCGTCGCGGCGCGGGCGGCGTACCTGGACCGCGTGATCGGAGCGCTGGACGCGCGGGCGGAGCGGACCTCGCGGACGAACGGGCGGTTCGAGCGCGCCCTCGGCGACGCCGGCGTCGGAGCCGGCGATCGACTGCGGGCCGTCCTCGCCGCGCGCGAGAACGCGACGCGACCGACTCGCGCCGAACTCGGAACCGACGGGCCGAGCGACCCGTTTCCGGTCGTTCCGGACGGATCTCCGGGGTATCTCACGCTCTCGACCGTGGAGGGCGACCGCGTCGACGCCCTTCCCGACGGCGGATCGCACCGGCCGCTGACGGCGCGCAACGTGAACGTCTTCACCGCCCCCTACGACGACGCGGCGGACGGCGTCGTGAACGCGCTCCTCGGCCGCGACGATCGAGTCGCGCTGCGGACGGCGGGCCGGGCGCTCGTCGCCGCGAACCGAACGCTGGCCGCGACGGGGAACGAAACCCTTCGAGGGCGGCGGGATCGTCTCGACGAGTCGGTCGGACGGGCGCTCGCCGTCGTCCGCCGGTAGTCGCGGGGCGTCCTCCGGCGCGAAACCGCGCTGTCGGCGCGGGAGCGCCGAGCGGTCGTGACCGCGGCCGTGCGGCGGTGGGACGGGAGGGGCCGCCGCGCGATCGCCGCGTCGAACGGGTCCCTCGCGCGCGCGATCGCGGCAGAGGCGCGCGCGAGCGGGGATCTCTCGCGCCGGCGGGCTGACAGGCTCGGCGTGCTGCTCCGGGTCGAACTCGGACGGGCGGTGCGGAGCGACGCCGCCCGCGTCGCGGAGCGACCGACGAACCGCACGGCGGCGACGACCCGCGAACTGGGTCGACGAGCGGTGAAACGACTCGTCTCGCGCGGGCTGGAAAACGCGACCGAGCGGGCGAAAACGCGGTGGATCGGCGACGCGCTCGGAGCGGCCCCCGCGGGCCTGCCGGTCGCGCCCGTCCCCGGGTACTGGTATGCGACAGTCAACGTCTGGACGGTCACGGTCCGCGGCGAGTACCACCGCTTCGCCGTCCGGGCGCGAACCGGCGCACCCGACGGCGGCGGGGCGACCGTCCGGTACGTCCGCGACGGGGCGGCGGTCGCGCTCGACGTCGACGGGGACGGCGACGACGAACGCCTCGGGCGGAACGAGCGCGTGTCGTTCGAGACGGGGACGATCGTCGTCGTGGCGGTTCCGCCGGGCGGCACCGGCGTCGGCGACGTCGACGGGAACGCCGACGAGCGGTCGGCCGGGTGGCCCTCCCCCGGATGTGAAGACCGCGGCGACGCGGCGTGCCGACGGGAGTGACAACCGTTTTGCCCGCGGGCCGTCCACGGTCGGGTATGCTCTACGACGCAGCCGAGCGCCCCGGATCGCTGACGGCGGCCGAACTGCGCGAGGCGTACGAGGCCGAGCTCCGGTCGGTCGTCGACGAGGTCGGCGTCGACGCCGTCGCCGCGGAGTCGGAACTCGACCGCGAAACCGTCGAGGCGGTCGCTGCGGGCGAACCGGTCGAGCTCACCCTCGAAGAGGCCGCCGCGGTCCTCGCCACGTCCGAGGAGTATCCCGACGCCCGGAGCATCGTCCTCGAGGTCCGCGACCACCTCCTGATGGGAATGACGACCGGGGTCCTCGACGTGGACACGATCGCCTCGGACATCGACGCCGACCTGACCGGCCAGGAGGTACAGCAGGCGATCGAGGGGCGAATCCCGATGACGCTCGACGAACTCGCGGCGATCCACCGGTACGTCGCCGAGCGGAACGACCGCTGAGCCCATGCGAGTTGTCGTTCTCGGCTGCGGCTACGTCGGGCTCGAGCTCGGGCGGCAGCTCTCGGCGGCCGGCCACGACGTGACGGGCGTCCGACGGTCCGAGGAGGGGCTTCGGGCCGTCGAGGCCGCGGGGTTCGAGGCCGTTCGGGCGGACGTGACCGAGGCGGAGTCGCTCGCGGCGGTTCCGGACGCCGACTGGCTCGTGTTCGCCGCGAGCTCCGGCGGCCGGGACGCCGAGGCGGCCCGGCGGGTGTTCGTCGAGGGGGTTCGGACGGCCCTCGACGAGTTCGCCGCGCGCGAATCAGCGCCCGATCGATTCGTCTACACGTCGAGCACGGGCGTCTACGGCGATCACGGCGGCGACTGGGTCGACGAGTCGACGCCGGTCGAGCCGACGACGGAGAAGACCCGCGTGCTCGCGGAGGCCGAGCGCGTCGCCCGCGAGTACGCGGCCAACCGCGGCGTCGACGGGACCGTGGCGCGCTTCGCCGGCCTCTACGGGCCCGGCCGCTACCGGCTGGAACGGTACCTGGAGGGGCCCGTCACCGAGGGGTACCTGAACATGATTCACCGCGACGACGCGGCGGGCGCGGTGGCGCACTTCCTGACCGAGGACCGCGCGCGGGACGAGGTCGTTCTCGTCGTCGACGACGAACCGGCGTCGAAGTGGGCGTTCGCCGACTGGCTGGCCGACCGGTGCGGCGTCGAGCGGCCGCCGAAGCGGACGAAGGAGGAACGGCTGGCCGCGGGTGAGCTCTCGGAGGCCGCCCGGCGACGGATTCTGACGAGCAAGCGGTGTTCGAACGCCCGCCTCCGGGAGTTAGGCTACGCGTTACGCTACCCGACCTACCGCGAGGGCTACCAGGACGCCGTTGTCGCGTACCGCGAGCGACGTTCCGCGTGACCGCGGAGAGCGGGTAACTCGGCGTTTATCGTTCCACCGGACCGATATCAGGGGGGAACATTCTTCAAGGTCGAAACAGTCAGGGGGAACATGCGCCGCTGGCCCGCCGAAGCCGGGATCACCGGCCAGATAGAGCCGTTTGCAGGGATCGACCCGCAGCTAGCGGCGGTGCTCGTGGTGGGCGCGCTCACGCTCCTTCTCGGCGCCTACGCGCTGCTTCGGTTCCAGCGGCCGATGGGGGCGCGCTTCAAGGAGGTGCTGGCCGACCGCGACGAGATCGCGGTGTTGATGCACCCCAACCCCGATCCGGACGCGATGGCCGCGGCCATCGGCGTGTCCTGCCTGGCAAACCAGGTCGGGACCGCTGCGACGATCGCGTACGCCGGTCAGATCCGCCACCAGGAGAACCGCGCGTTCAGGACCGTGCTCGACCTCGACTTCGAGAGGATCGACCACGTCTCCCAGCTCGATTCGGCGGACGTCGTCCTCGTCGACCACAACGTCCCGCGGGGGTTCGCGGGGGCCGGCGGGGTGCTCCCCTTCGCCGTCGTCGATCACCACCCCGGAGACGGCGCGGGCGAGGAGTTCACCGACGTCCGAACCGACTACGGCTCCTGTTCGAGCATCGTCGCCGGGTACTTCCGCGACATCGGCGCGAAACCGGTGCCGCCGGACCAGCACGCGAGCGAGATCGACGCCGACTACACGATCCCGTCGACCGTCTCGACGGGCCTCCTGTACGGCATCCTCGCCGACACGAAACACCTCACGTCCGGCTGCGCCGCCGCCGACTTCGAGGCGAGCGCCTACCTCTCGCCCGGCGTCGACGAGGACATCCTCGACCGCATCGCGAACCCCCAGGTGAGCGCGGAGGTGCTCGAAATCAAGGCCAGAGCCATCGCCGGCAGGCAGATCCGGGGTTCGTTCGCCGTGAGCGACGTGGGGCAACTCTCCAACGTGGACGCCATCCCGCAGGCGGCCGACGAACTCATCCAGCTCGAAGGAGTCACGGCGGTCGTCGTCTGCGGCGAACGCGAGGGCACGGTGTACCTCTCGGGGCGGTCCCGCGACGACCGCGTCCACATGGGGCGGACGCTGGAGGCCGCCCTGAACGGGGTCGAAAACGCCAGCGCCGGCGGGCACGCCCGGATGGGCGGCGGGCAGATACGGCGGCCGGAGGCGCTCCCGAACGGCGGCGAGGACGCCGGCGGAGTGCAGGACCAGCGGGGGATCACGCGGACCGACCTCGTCGATCGGCTCTTCAAGTCGATGGCGGGCGACATCTGATAGGGAGTCTCGGAGGAGTGCAGCGATCCTCGGCGAAGAACCGAGAGACATCACCCAGGGACGGGCTTCGAAACCGCCGGCCGGCTCCGACACTCCCTATGAGCGACCCCGTCTCCTTTTGATCGGCCCCGCCGTAGCTCGGGCATGGCAACCCACAGCGGGACGTGGGGGTATCGGAACCGGTTCGGCGATCGATTCGGCCGCACCTACTTCCGGCGGTTCGGTCCGGGCGTCGTCTCCAGCGTCGGCGTCGGCACGTACCTCGGCGAGCCGACCGACGGGGCCGACGAGCGCTACCGCGACGCGCTCGTCGCCGCGCTGAACAACGGAATCAACGTCGTCGACACCGCGATCAACTACCGCTGCCAGCGGAGCGAGCGCGTCGTCGGCCGGGCGCTGCGCGACTCCGACCCCGACCGGGAGTCGGTCGTAGTGGCGACGAAGGGTGGCTTTCTCCCCTTCGACGGGAGCCCCCCCGACGATCCGAGCGCTTATATCCGGGAGGCGTTCGTCGAGACGGGGCTCGTCGACCCCGCAGACCTCGCCCGCGGGAGCCACTGCATCGCCCCCGACTTCCTCGACGCGATGCTCGACCGGTCGCTCGACAACCTCGGCGTCGAGACGGTCGACCTCTACTACGTCCACAACCCCGAGACGCAGCTCGCCGCGCGGAGCAGAGAGGAGGTGTACGAGCGGCTCGAAGCCGCGTTCGCCGCGCTGGAAGAGCGCGTCGCGGAGGGCGACGTCGGCGGCTACGGCGTCGCCACGTGGGAGGCGTTCCGCGTCCCGCCGGAGCACCCGAGCTACCTGTCGCTACCCGAGGTCGTAGAGCGCGCCCGGCGGGCCGCGGAGGCGGCGGGAAACGAGGAGGTCGGCCTGCGAGCCGTGCAGCTCCCGTTCAACGTCGCCATGGCGGACGCGTTCACCGTCGCGGCCCACCCGACCGACGAGGGGCCGGCGAGCGCGCTCGAATACGCCCACGAGGCGGGACTCTCCGTGTTTGCGAGCGCCAGCATCGCCCAGGGCGACCTCGCCGCGTCGCTCCCCGAGGAGATCGCGGCTGAGCTCCGGGGCGACACGGCGGCACAGCGGGCGATCAATTTCGCCCGGAGCGCCCCCGGCGTGACGTGCGCGCTCGTCGGGATGAGCCGGCGGGAGCACGTGGACGAGAACGTCGCCGCGGGGACGTTCGACCCGCTCGGCGCGAAGGCGTTCGACGCGGTGTTCGAGTGAGCGGACGGCCCCGGAGGCGGTCAGAGCTCCTTCCACGCGGCCCCGCACTCGGGGCAGGTCCGGACCGCGTAGATCTCGTCCGGGTCGCTGCGCTTCTTCAGCGACTCGTCGCAGTCTGAACAGGTCAGCCGCTCGTACGTGTCCTTGTACAGGTCGCCCTCCCGGAGCCCCTTACGGGTCGATCGCATACCCGTCGTTCGACGCGACAGGTCAAAAATCAGGAGGGTCGAAAGAATCGGAAAGGGGGCGCCGATTCCGGAACGCTTGACCCGCCGCGCGCGAAAGGAGCGCCGTGTCACGCGGACGGCTGTTCGGCTCGCTCTGCTCTCTGGTCCTGCTCGTCAACCTCGCCCGGGTCGTGTTCGCGCCGCTCCTGAAGGAACTGATGGTGGAGTTCAGCATCAACGAGGCGACGGCGGGCCTGCTCGCCACCGTGGTCTGGGTCGGCAGCGCGCTCCCGCGCGTCCCGGCGGGCTGGCTGCTGACGAAGGTTCCGCGCCACCGGGTCGTTCTCGGGACGGGCGTCGTGCTCTCCGGGTCGGCGCTTTTCACCGCGGCCGCGACGTCCGTCGTCACGCTCGCCCTCGGCGCGTTCCTGATGGGGCTGGCGACGGGCGTCTACTTCGTCGCGGCCAACCCCCTCCTGAGCGAACTCTACCCCGAGCGCGTCGGCTGGGTGATGGGCGTCCACGGCACCGCAGCGCAGGTCGCCGCGGTGATCGCCGCGCCGTTCGTCACGCTCACGCTCGTCTACGACTGGCGGCTGACGTTCGCCCTCATCGGCGTCACGGCCGCGCTCGTCACCGTCGCGCTGTACCGGACCGCCCGACGGGCCGCCCTGCCGAGCGCGAGCGCCGGCGGCCGCGATCTGTTCGGGGCGGCCGCCTCCGAGTGGCGGCTCATCGCCTTCGGCGTCGCGGTCCTCGGACTCGTCGGCTTCGTCTGGCAGGGCCTCTTCACGTTCTACGAGCTGTACATGATCGACAAGGGGCTCTCCGACGCGGCCGCGAAGAACATGCTGACCGTCGTCTTCGCGGCCGGCGTGCCCGCGTTCTACCTCAGCGGCCGACTCGCCGACCGGCTGCCGTCCGTCCCGTACCTCCTCGGCACCCTCCTCACGTTCGTCGGCGGCGTGTTCCTGCTGACGGCGACCGACGGTCTGCTCCCCCTCTTCGTCGTCACGGCCGCCGTCGGCTACCTCGTCCACAGCCTCTTTCCGGCGGTCGACGCGTTCCTGCTCGCCGCGTTCCCCGACGAGAACCGCGCCGGCGCGTACGCCGTCTACAGCGGCGGGATGATGCTGGCGCAGGCGGCGGGGTCGACCGCCGTCGGCTCCCTCGTCGCGCGGGGGGTGGCGTACGACGCGATCTTCGCCGGGATGGCGGGCGTTCTCGGCGTCGTCGGCGTCGCGCTGTGCGGTCTCGGGCGCGCCGGACGGCTCCCGGCGTGAGGGTGAGCCGATCAGCCGACGGCGCGAAATCGAGCCGGACCGTTCTGACGCAACCGGCTCGTTTTTACCAGGCGAGTCCTGAGGTGCCGATGATGGAGTACGTCCAGGAGCGGGTCGCGACGCTGCACGACCTCGGCGACCCGCATCCCGCCGCGCCGACCGACGACGCCGCCGTCGTCGTGCCGATGACGGAGCGGGAGTACGGGGCGCTCGCGGCGGAGCACGCGCTCTCCGAACTGGAGCGCGTCGACCCGGAGCGGGTGATCGTCCCCCTGCGCGCGCCGCCGGACCGCGTCCGGTCGTTCCGCGACTGGCTCGCCGGGTACGACCTGCCGGTCGAGGTGCTCTGGTGCGACGGTCCGCGGGTGGAGTCGCTCCTCGACGCCCACGGCCTCGACGGCGGGCGAGGAAAGGGCCGCGACGTGTGGCTGGCGCTCGGCCGGGCGCTCGACTCGGAGTTCGTCGTCGTCCACGACGCGGACGCCCGAAGCTACACCCGTTCGTACGTGCCGCGGCTGCTGTTCCCGCTCCTCGAGGGGTACGCCTTCTCGAAGGGGTACTACGCGCGGGTCGAGAGCGGCCGCCTCTACGGTCGCCTCTTCCGGCTCTTCTACGCGCCGCTCGTCCGGGCGCTGCGGGACGAGTGCGACGCCCCGGTACTCGACTACCTCGCGTCGTTCCGCTACGCCCTGGCCGGCGAGTTCGCCGCGACGAGCGCGCTCGCGGAGCGCCTCCGCGTCCAGCGGTCGTGGGGGCTGGAAGTCGGCACGCTCGGCGACGCGTTCGCCGCCGCGGGGTTCGAGCGGAGCGCGCAGGTCGACCTCGGCAGGTACGAGCACGACCACCGCGCGGTGGGCGGCCCGACCGGACTGTCCGACATGAGCCGGGCGGTCGGGGACGCCGTCCTGCGGGCGGCGGCGGACCACGGCGTCGAGCCCGACTACGCGACGCTGCCCGACCGGTACCGGGAGACGGCCCTGGAGTTCGTCGAACGCTACGCGCTGGACGCGGCGTTCAACGGCCTCGACTTCGACCGCGCGGGCGAGCGCGAACAGGTCGAGCGGTACGCCGAGTCGATCGTCGAGCCGTCGGCGGATCGCCGCCTCCCGGCGTGGAAGGACGCGCCGGTTACGTCCGCGGAGGTGCACGAGGCGGCCGTGAAGGATCTCGAGGGGGTCGGGTAGATGGGCGGAGGCGAACCGACCGGCGCGAGCCCCGCCGCGTGGGACGAGCTCGCGGGCGTCGTCGACCTGTTCGGCGCGCTGACGCGGGATGAGCTGCGGCGGGCGCTGGACGAACTCGCGTTCAAGCGGGGGACGGACGCGGACCCGGAGGCGCTGGCCGCGGCGATCGAAGACGCCGTCGACGCGTACTACCTCGTCGAGTACGAGCGGACTCGGGCGTCGGAGGGCGACGACGGACGCGAGTGCGGCGGGACGGGCGAACGCGACGAAGCGGACGGACACGACGGAGCGGACGAACGCGGCGAGCGAGGCGACTCCGAGGACGAACCGCTGTTGACGCCCGGACCGGTCGCGTTCCCGACGCTCCCGGAGAACGCCGAGGACCTCCCGCACATCATGGACGTGGAGCCCCGGCGGATCGACCGGGAGGCGCTCGGGCGGCAGGTCGGCGAGCGCCTCCTGGCCGACGCGGCGCGCGCCGCCGCCGCGGGCGACGACGAGCGGATGGACCGCCTGCTGGACGTGAGCTACGACCTGGAGGCGTGGGCGCCGGTGGACGTCGGCTCGGCGCGGGAGCGGCTGAACGACGCGCTCGGGCGCGACGGATCGGGCGAGAAACCAGAGGGTCTGGAAGAGCTGAGCGACCGGAAAGGGAGCTGAAAGAGCTGCGCGACCGAAAAAGCTGAGCGCTAGAAATGCCGAGGGGTGGGCGACCGATCGAGGCACTGTTCAGAGACGGACGTTACCGCCGTCAGTTCCGTGGAGTCGCTCAGCCGTCGTCCTGGTGGATTGAAAGGGCAAGGGCGGGTCGACTCCCGCGGCTCGCTGCGCGCGGTCGCTCCCGGCGGTCGCTCACGTGCTTGCGTCGCCGGGGTTCGCCGACCCGTCCGAAGGCTTTCTGGTGGTCCCTGATGGAATTCGTCGGGGTGACTGCTTAGCCGAACACTATCACCGACCGAAGCCCGGCAAGATAAGAGCGTAGAACGAGAGGGAAGGATATGGATCTCTCGGGGGTGAGGCGCCACGCGCCGAAGGCGGTCGAGGACGCCGGACGCCGGGCAGCGGTCATCGCGCCCGTGCTGGAGCGGGGCGGGGAGCCGCACGTGCTGTTCACGAAGCGCGCGGACCACCTCGGCGAACACGCGGGCCAGATGAGCTTCCCCGGCGGCGGCCGCGAGCCGAGCGATTCCGATCTCGAAGCGACCGCGCTCCGCGAGGCGCGGGAGGAGATCGGACTGCGACCGGACGAGGCGGAGATCGTCGGCCGACTGGACGACATCCGAACCGTGACGGACTACTCCGTGCGGCCGTTCGTCGCGCGCGTCCCCGACCGCGAGTACACCCCCGACGAGCGGGAGGTGGCCGAGATCGCGGTGCTGTCGGTCGCGGACCTGACCGACCGACGGAACTACGAGTCGGAGCGCCGGGACCACCCGCACTACGGCGACATCCGCCTGCACTTCTTCCGCGTCGACGGCTACACCGTCTGGGGCGCGACGGCCCGGATGCTCGTCCAGCTGCTCGAACTGACGACGGACTGGCGGATGCCGCCCGAGGTGGATCGGGTGGTCGACCCCGACGCCGACCTGCCGCGGTGAGGCGGCGGGCGGCGGCCTACGGCGAACCACCGCTGGCGACCGCGGCGAACCGCCGCCGCGCGCCCGCGACGAAGCGGCAATCGCCGATCGGCGCTCGGATCGGAGTATTGGGCGCAACGACAACCTTATTTTGCGGACGGCGGTACGGGAGATCACATGGTCGCACAGACGATGGATCGCGTTCCGCGACGGTGAACAGGATCTTCTCGACAGTGATACCGAACGAGGTGACGGCCGATGCTGACCGGTGAGCGCGCGCTGGCGAAGACGGGGCTGGACGCGGCCGCGTTGAAGCCCGCGGAGTGCGACGTGCGGCGGGCGCTCGACCTGCCGCTCGGGTCGGTCGCCATCGACTACGAGGGGCACGAACGCCTCCCCGACGCCGAGACGCTCCGCGAGCTCGCCGGGGAGATAGACGTCCGGCTCACGACGCCCGTCCGCGCCGACGGGTTCGACCCCCTCGGGGACGACTCGCTCTACGACTGGGTGCCCGAGGGCGTCGGCCAGGTGCTCGTCGCGGGTCACCCCGCGTACCTCACGGACGGGGAGCGCTCGCGCGCCATCGCGCCGCGCCTCGGCGCGGCCAGAGAGCGGGTCCCCGACGCGTGGGTCGGCACGGAGGGCGTCGAGCGGGTCGCGCTCGCGGCGGGCGGGACGCAGTACGAGCTGCTCTCGCGCACGACCGAGCGCGGCTTCCGCGCGCTCCGGGCCGCCGGCTTCGACGGCGAGCTCGCGGTGTACGCCCCCACGGTGCTGACGGACGACGAGGACGCGGTGCTCGACGCGGTGGGCGCCTACGTCTCGCGCCGCCGACCGGTCGCGCGCGCGCTGCCCGACGGCGCGGCGGCGGACTCGTCCGCGACCGGTCGCGCCCGCGAGGTGCTCCTCTCTGCGGCCCGCGACTACGCGCTCGTCGGCGCGCCGGCCGAAGTGGGCGACCGCGTCAGGGCGCTCAAGGAAGCCGGCGCAGACGTCGTCGTCGGGTACCCCGCCCGGGGCGTCGAAGAGTTCCTCGGCTAGCGCGGGCGGTCCGAACGAACTACCGCGCCGGCCACAGCTAAGTTCTCGGCGTTCGACCGGCGGGTATGAGCCGAAACCTGCTAGCCGAACGCACGACAACGAGCGCGAAGGAGCGATTCGACGGCGGGAGCACCGTCGCGGTGCTCCCGGTCGGCGCGGTCGAGCAGCACGGGCCGGCGCTCCCGCTCGGAACGGACTTCATGACGGCCGAGGCGGCGGCGCGCAACGTCGACCGCGACGAAGCCGTCGTCCTGCCGACGATCCCCGTCGGCGTGAGCGATCACCACCGGCAGTTCGACGGGACGCTCTGGGCGGAGCCGGAGACCTTCGAATCCTACGTGGCCGACGTGCTCGCGAGCGTCGCGAGCCACGGCGTCTCGAAGGCCGTCGTCGTGAACGGTCACGGCGGGAACGTCGAGTCGCTCCGCCGGGTCGCCCGCCGCCTCCGCGCGGCGGGGACGGCGTTCGTCGCCCCGTGGAGCTGGTGGGGCGCGCTCTCGGACCTCGCGGAGGAGCTGTTCGGCGTCGAGGGCATCGGCCACGCTGACGCCATGGAGACGAGTATGATGTACGCGGTGAACCCGCAACTGGTCCGCGAGGACGCCCTCCCGGACGCCGAGGCGGGCGCGAGCCCCGTCTGGGGGAAGCGGGTCCACGGCGCGGAGGTCGGCTTCGACACGGCCGACTTCAGCGAGAGCGGCGCGACCGGGACGCCGACCGACGGGTCCCCGGAGGCGGGTCGTCGGCTGTTCGACCGGGCGAGCGAGGAACTGGACGCGCTCGTCGGCTGGCTCGCCGACCAGCGGTTCGAGGATCTGCTGCCGAGAGACCACCGATGACGGACCGCGTCGCGGTCGTCGGCGCCGGAGCCGTCGGCGTCACCGCCGCTCACGACCTCGCCGCCGCGGGGGCCGACGTGACGGTGTACGACCGGGGCGAGCCCGGAAGCGGCAGTTCCGGGCGGGCCGCCGGCGTCCTCTACGACGCCTACGCCGGGGACGTCGACGCGGCGATCGGCGCGCGGGCGCTCGAACGCTTCCGCGAGCTGTCCGGCGAGGGGGACTTCGAGTTCGTCGAGTGCCCGTACGTGTTCCTGGCCCGCGAGGGCGACGCGAAGCGGGCCGCCGCGATCGAAGAGAGCGCAGAGCGGATGCGGCGCCGCGGCCGGGACGTCTCGCCGCTGTCGCCGGCCGAACTCGGCGAGCGGTTCCCGACCCTGACCGGCGGCGCGGAGGCGGCGGCGGTCGCGGAGAACGCCGGCTGGACCGACCCGGGGAACTACGTCTCGATGATGGCCGACCGGGCGGCCGCCGCGGGCGCGAGGTTCGAGACGGGCGCGGCGGCGGACGTGCTGCTCGATCCGCCGGGAGTCGCCGCCGGAGGGGAGAGAGAGCGGTTCGACGCGGTGCTCGTCGCGGCCGGCGCGCACACCAAGCGGGTCCTCGCGGACGCCGGGGTCGCGGTCCCGCTGAAGCCGTACCGCGTGCAGGCGCTCACCGGCGGCGCGCGGTACGACGGCCCGATGTGCTACGACGCCACGGCGGGGATCTACTTCCGGCCGCACCCGACGGGTCTGCTGGCCGGTGACGGGACGGAGCCGGTCGAGGCCGATCCGGACGCGTGGGACCGCACCGCGGACGGCTGGTTCGTCGAGGCCATCCGATCGGGGCTGCGCGAGCGGGCGGGCTACGATCTCCGCGTCGAGCGGGCCTGGGCCGGACTCTGCACCGCGACGCCGGACGGAAATCCGCTCCTCGGCGAACTCGGATCCGAGGGAGCGCCTCCGGGGGCGGAGCGGGGCGTCTTCGTCGCCGCCGGCTGGCAGGGGCACGGCTTCATGCGAGCGCCGGCGATCGGAGAAGCCGTCGCGGCGGCGATGCTCGGCGAGGAGGGAGCGTTGCCGACGGCGTTCGATCCGAACCGGTTCGACGGCTCGGAGGAGTTCGAGATCGCGGAAGGGATGGTGATCGACTAGGCGATTCGATCCGGTTCGGCCCTTCGTTCGTCGGTTACTCCTCGCCGGATTCGTCGCCTTCGGAGGCTTCGGAGGCTTCGGAGATATCGGAGACGTCGGCTTCGCCTTCCTCGCCCGCCTCCTCCTCCTCCTCGACAGCGACGGTTCGTCCGCGGTCGTCCTTCGGGATCCGGACGCGGAGCACCCCGTTCTTCGTCAGCGTCGCGTTCGGCTCGCCCGCCTCGACCGAGGCGTCGTCGGGGAGCTCCGCCGCGCCGTCGAGCGAGAGGCCGCGGCCGGGAAAGCGCATCTCGAACCCCTCGTAGAAGTCGCGAAAGCGGTCGATTCGGACCTGCACCTCGTTGTCGACGAATCTGACCTGCACGTCCTCCCGCGTCGCGCCGGGGGCGTCGAAAACGACGAGGTAGGCGTCGTCGCTCTCGAGCACGTCGTGCGGGAGCGGCTTTCGCTCCTGGACCTTGCTCATCCCGCGTCCGACGCGTTCGAGCACCGCGCTGGCCGTCGATCGGCCCAGCTCGCGGAGCCCGTTCATACCCGAATTTCCTCCAGCGTCTCGGTCTCGCGGCAGTACGGACAGGCGAAGTCTTCGACCCCGACGTCGTCCGGCATGTCGTACGTGTAGTGCAGTTCGAACATGTCGAGCTCGCAGTCGGGATTCGCACACTTGACTTCGAGCGTGGCCGGCATACCCGGAGCTAGTTCGCCCACCCTGATAAGTGACGCGGGGGCGGGGAGCCAGGGCCGCGGGGACCGCGATCCGAACTGCGGCAGTCCGTTCCGCGGTCGCGTCCGCGTGGCGAGAACCGCGGCGTCGGGGCGCGGAACCGTACCGTCGAGACGCGGAGCGACGCTGTCGAAGCGCGGAACCGCACCGTTTTACCGCTCGGCCGACAAGCGGGGCGTATGACCGATCCGGCCGACTTCGGCGGCGGAGGCGGTGGCGACGGCAGAGGCGGTGCGGGCGGCGGTGCGCCGCCGCACCCCGCCGACGTGTCCGTCACGCTCGTCGACGGGTACGTCGACGAGCCGGCGCACTTCGGCGTGCCGCCGTACGTCTCGACGTACCCGCGCTTCACGGCCGGGGCGCTAGTCGACGCCGGCGTTCCGGAGGGGAACGTCACCTACCACACGATCGACGAGCTCCGCGAGGACCGCCGGAAGTGGCGCGACGTGGCCGACGCCGACCTGCTGATCTACCTCGGCGGGATGACCGTGCCCGGAAAGTACGTCGGCGGGACGCCCGCCGAACCGGACGAGGTGCGCGAGCTCGCCTGGACCGCCGAGGGAACGTCCCTCATGGGCGGGCCGATCCGCTTCGGCGTCGGCGAGGAGAACGCGGGCGGAACGGACACGGAGCGCCGCGACCTCGACTTCGACTTCGTGGCGAAGGGCGACGTCGAGGCCGCCGCGCACGACCTCGTCGAGAACGGCCTGGAGGGGTTCGGCGACCGCGTCCGCGACAACGAGGAGCTGGACCGCTGGGCCGCGAAAGGCGCGTTCGTGATCGAACAGCACCCGAACCACCCCGACTACCTCATCTGCGAGCTGGAGACCTCCCGCGGCTGCGCCTACCGCTGTTCGTTCTGCACCGAGCCGCTGTACGGCAACCCGGCGTTCCGCGCGGTCGAGTCCGTCGTGAAGGAGGTCGAGCGGCTCTACGAGCGCGGCGCGCGCCACTTCCGACTCGGCAGGCAGGCGGACATCCTCGCGTTCGGCGGCGACGGCGAGTCACCGAACCCCGACGCGCTCCGGCGGCTCTACGGCGGCATCCGGGAGGTGGCGCCCGACCTCGGGACGCTCCACCTCGACAACATGAACCCGATCACGATCGCCCGGTGGCCCGAGGAGAGCCGCGAGTGCATCCGGATCATCGCCGAGCACAACACGGCCGGCGACACGGCGGCGTTCGGGCTCGAATCGGCCGATCCCGTCGTGCAGGAGGAGAACAACCTCAACGTGAGCGCCGACGAGTGCTTCGAGGCCGTGAGGATCGTGAACGAGGAGGCCGGGTGGCGACCGGGGGAGGATCCGTCCGCCGCGCCGACGCACGGCGAGTCGGCGGCGAATCGCCTGCCGAAGCTCCTGCCGGGTATCAACCTCCTGCACGGCCTGAAGGGCGAGCGCGAGGAGACGTTCGAGCGCAACAAGCGCTTCCTGCGGCGGGTCTACGACGAGGGACTGATGCTCCGGCGGATCAACATCCGGCAGGTGATGGCGTTCGCCGGGACGGAGATGTCCGACACGGGCGCGCAGATAGCGAAGGACCACAAGAAGCTGTTCAAGAGGTACAAGCGGGAGGTGCGCGAGGAGATCGACCGACCGATGCTGGAGCGCGTCGCGCCGCCGGGCACGGTGCTGCCGGACGTCCACCTCGAATACCACAGGGACGGCCGGACGTTCGGCCGCCAGCTCGGGACCTACCCGCTGCTGGTGGCGATTCCCGGCGAGCGCGAACTCGGGACGACGGTGGACGTCGCCGTCGTCGACCACGGCTACCGCTCCGTGACGGGCGTTCCGTACCCCCTCGACCTCAACCGCGCGACGATGGACGAGCTCACGGCGATTCCGGGCCTCGGCAAGCGGCGCGCGGGCGACATCATCGTCAACCGTCCGTACGAGTCCCCCGAGGAGATCGGGAGCGGAGTCGACCTCTCGAAGTTCGCGGTCGCACGGAGCGCGGAGAGCGCGGACTGAGCCGATGCGAACCCGCATAGACCGCGTTTCGGTCCCCGTGGCAACCCGCGCGCCGACCGGGCGGACGAACGCGTACCTCGTCGGCGAGACGGACGCGCTGCTCGTCGACCCGCCTGCCCGGACGGACGAGCTGGACGAGGCGGTCGCCGATCGGGAGGTGGCGCACGTGGCGGTCACCCACACCCACCCGGACCACGTGGGTGCGGTCGCCGACTACGCCGCGGAGACGGGCGCGACGGTGTGGGCGCGCCGGGGCAGGGAGGATCGGTTCGAGGCCGCGACGGGCGTCCGGCCGGACCGGACGTTCGGCGAGGGGACGGAGATCGCGGTGGGGGACGGACGCGTCGAGGTGCTCGACGCTCCCGGACACGCGCCGGACCACGTCGCGTTCGCGGTCGGCGGGGACGTCCTCTGCGGCGATCTCGCCGTCGCCGAGGGGAGCGTCGTCGTCGGGGCGCCGGAGGGGGACGTTCGCGCGTACCTGACGGCGCTTCGGCGGCTTCACGCCCGAGATCCGTCGCGGCTGCTGCCGGGGCACGGGCCCGTCATCGACGACCCGCGGGCGACGCTCGTACGATTGATCCGGCACCGTCTGGATCGGGAGCGGCGGGTGCTGGCGGCGGTTCGGGAGGGCGCGTCGGACCCGGACGCGATCCTCGACGCGGCGTACGACAAGGATCTCGGCGGGGTTCGGGACCTCGCGCGCGCGACGGTCGTCGCGCACGTCGAGAAGCTGGCCCACGAGGGAAAGGTGGCGTTGGACGGAGCGGGGTCCGGCTGGGGGACGCCGGGAGACGGGGCGACGGTCCGACCCCGCTGAGGCGTCTTCGCCGCGAGTCCTTGCCGTGAATCCTCGCCGTGAATCCTCACCGCGACGTTCGTCGCCGTCGAAAGGGGACGAACGGCGGCTGAAAGACGGAGAGAAACGTCCGCCGGATCGGCTCGGGAGGGGATGCCCGTCCGTCCGGCGCGCGCTGTCGCCCCGTCGGGGGCGACCGCGGCGCGCGAGGGGCGACTGAGCGAGCGAGGGAGACGGCTGGGGAGGTCCGAGGCGTCTCGTCGTTGTCGGCGGCGGCAGTCGATGCCAGAGAGCGGACCCGGGCGAGAGACGATACCGGAGAGCCGACTCGTTCGAAAGACGTCGGAGGGCCGACGCAGTCGATACAGGTGAACCGACGTAACCGAGTTTCCGTTCCCGCGAGATCGAGGTCCATCCCGACGCCGTTTTCAGCCCGCGTCCCCGAGGGCACACCACACGAATGCAGAGCCTGGAAGCCGAACTCGACCGCGCCCGCGACCTCCGCGTCTCCGACCTCGCCGACGCGATCGAGTCCATCGGCTTCGAGTGCACCCGCTGCGGGGCGTGCTGTAAGGGCTACGACCCCGAAGAAACCGAAGAAACCGAAGAAACCGAAGACGCGCCGGACGGAGAGCGCGAACCGCACACGGCCACGGTATTTCCGGACGAGGTGCGCGAGCTCCAGTCGGTCACCGACTACGACTGGCGCGACGTCGCCCGCCCGATGCCGTACGGACTCTCCGAAAACGCCGACGGCGATCTCGAAGGGGAGACGTTCGAGTGGGCGCTGCAGACCGACTCCTGCGGGGACTGCACGTTCTACGAGGAGAACGCCGACGGCGTCGGCGCCTGCTCGGTCCACGACGATCGGCCGCTCATCTGCGAGACGTACCCCTTCAGCGTGGTCCTCGCGAGCGAAGGGGGCGAGGGCGCGTCAGCGCAAGGCGCTGACGGAGCGCTCGGCGGGACGAGTCAGCCGATGGGCGAAGCCGTCGACGAAGAGGGGGTGGTCCGGGCGCACGAGTGCGAGGGCCTGGGTCGCGACATCTCCCGCGCCGACGCCGAGGATCTCGCGCAGGCGCTGAAGGCGCGCGCCGTCCGGGAACTGGAGGAGGCGATCGCCGTGCGCGACGCGTACCGCCCGGCCGAGGCGGAGCCCGGGGAAGTCGTCGTCCACGACTCCGAGGGCGCGAAGCGAGCCGACGGAACGCCGCGATCCGACGGGACGGCGCGGAGGCGGCGCGAGTGAGCGCACGTCGGCGGTGCGGGACGGCGCACGCGCGCTGAGGCTCGAACGAGCGGAGCAGCCGACAGTCGCCGACGGGCGGAGCAGTCACTCACGGGCGGGGCAGTCGCGGCAGGAACGATCGGCGCGGTCGCGCCGACAGGCACGGCGAGCGCCGCAGCGACGCCGTCTGGCGGCGGTACACCTTTAACCACGCAAACCGAGTACAAACCGGAGGTCTGCACGTTGGAAATCTCAGATAAGCTCCTGTGTCTGTTCAGTGCTGAGGTGCGGGCGGAAGACGACAAGTACGTAGTCGAGGTTCCCCGCCGCGAGGTCGACACCGGTTCGATCGACGCGGGCGAAGTCTACCGCGTCGCGCTCATCTCCCGAAAGGCCGCGGCCGCGAGCGAGGGAGGCAGCGCCAGCAGCGGCGGCAGCGGCGCGTCGACGGAGCCGCAGCCGCCGGTGGAGGTCGGAGAGCTTCGATACGTCGAGATCGAGGACATCGGCAAGCAGGGGGACGGCATCGCGCGCGTCGAACGCGGCTACGTCATCATCGTCCCCGACGCCGAGATCGGCGAGCGGGTGAAGGTGGAGATCACCGAGGTGAAATCGAACTTCGCGGTCGGGGAGATCATCGACGACGACTTCTGACCTGCGCTTTTTTAGCGGACGCGAGCGTCCCAGTAGGAGACGGACGCGAGTTTCTCGCCGATCGCGCTGTCCCGAAGCGTGGCGTCGAGATCCCTGAACTGTCCCGCGAGCCCGTTCGGAATCTCCCGGTAGAACCCGTACGGGAGGACGAAGTCGTGGTCTTCGCCGGCCAGCACTAAGCCGGCGTCTCCGAGTAGCCGCTCGACCTCGGTTCTGGCGTACAGCCGCGACCCCATGGGCAGGAGCCAGTTGTAAACGCTGCGCGTGCTGAATCGGTTGAACGTGTCGAAGAACACCTGATTTCGGGAGACGCGAGCCATCTCGGCGAGAAACTTCGCCGGCGTGTCAGCCAGGTGGAAAAATCGCATGGCGAACACCGAATCGAAGTGATTGTCGGGGAACGGCAGGCGCGCGGCGTCCCCGCGCATGAACTCGATGTGGTCGGAGACGCCCGCCTCGCGAGCCTTCTGCCGACCCTGCGCCATCATCGCCGACGAGATGTCCAGTCCGACGATGTCCGCCCCCCGCTCCGCGAGCATGACGGTGAACCGGCCGGTCCCGCAGGCGATCTCGAGAACCCGCTTGTCCCGGACGTCGCCGAGCGCTTCGAGAACCGCCTGTTTTTCCCGGTGGTCTATGAGCTGACCGCCCTTCGAGAAGCGCTTGGCGTCGTACTCCTCGGCGATCTCGTCGGCCTGGTACCACTCCTTCCCTTTCACGTTGTTGACGGATCCTCGCCCGAGGATTAAAGGCGTATTGGATGAATCTCGCGCCGGGGACCGACCCGCCGTCGACCCGCCGTGGATTCCACCGTTGATCCGTCGTCGACCCCATCGTCGATTCCGCCGTCGATAGAGTTGATCCTGTCGTCGATCCGCCGTCGAGACTGCGCTTATGTGACTGACCGGCGTACCGTTCGGCATGCCCACCTGCAAGTACTGCGGGGCGGAGCGGGAGCCGTCGGAACTGATCCGACACGAGCGACCGGGCGTTCTCCTGGTTCACTGCCCGGAGTGTCAGCGCCTGCTCGGGCGGTATCGCCGGCACGGGGACGACCCAGACACGGACACGCTCGAACACTGAGTCGGCGATCGCGGATCAGTCGCCGCCGGTGACGATATCCTCGGTCGGAATTCTGACGATGACTCGCGGACCCGACTCCTGGCCGAGATTCGGGTATTCGTCGACGCCCATGTACCGCTGGGCGAGCCGGTTGATGTGCTCGACCGCGCCCTCCTCCGAGAGCGTCGCCTCCCCGCGCACCGACACGAACCGGTACGGATCGTCGGGATCCACGACCGACAGGCCGACCTTCGGATTCCGGCTGACGTTCTTCTCCTTGCGCCGACCGCGGGCGGTGTTGACGAGGACGTACTCCCCGTCCTCCTGGTCGACCCAGACGGGGGTGACGTGCGGCGTGCCGTCCGGCATCAGCGTGGCGAGGTGGGCGAACGACTGCTTCTCGAATATCTCTCGGTGCGACTCCGGGATCATACACGAACTATCGGGGTGGATGCGTAAAAACGTACGAGGGGAGCGGCAGTTAGGACAGATATAAGGACTTTAAGGAATCTTCAGCCTTTTGTCGCATATGTAGCTAACCTTTACCACGCAGGGTTTTCACACTACGGGCATGAGCACCAGTACCACCGCAGAACCCAACCACGAAGACCGCCTCTCGGAACAGGAGTTCCGCGACCGCCTCCGCGAACTTCCCCCGAGCGCGAAACTCGTCGCGAAAGTACTCGAAACCGACGCCCCCCTCTCGCAGGGGCAACTCGCCGAGGAGTCCCTGCTCCCCGACCGCACTGTACGGTACGCCCTGAACCGGCTCGAGGACTCGGATCTGGTCGGGTCGCGCTACAGCTTCAAGGACGCCCGCAAGCAGGTCTACTTCCTGAACACGTAGAGCGCGCCGCCGTCGGCCGTCCGTCGTCTGCCGCCGACCGACGATCGCGCGCTCGTCCGATTCGCCGCTCTCCCGATTCCATCGCTCGCCCGATCCGCCGCGTCTCCGATTCTACCGCTCGTCCAGTTCCCCGTCCGTCTGATTCCTTGTCACAACTGCGCGCTCTCGCCACCGCTCCGGCCGAACGGCGGATAGGTTCGCCTCGACCGTGTTCGTTCCGCCCAGGAGGGACGGGGGGACCCCCCTGGTTCCGCATAATGCGCTCCGAGAAACCGTCCGGTAGCGGACCGGGCGGGAAACCGACGGCGAGCCGACGAGGGAGGAGGTAAGAAGATGAGAGAGACGAACCGGGCGATCGTAAGCTATCCTGGAAATTATCCGGAAACACGGGGGTCCCCGAGCTACGCTCGCCACCGAGCCACTCCGAGCGTCCTCCCGTCGGTCTACCCTCTTCCCCTATTTATCCGGAAGCAGGGGGGTGGGGGTGTCGTCCCGTCCGCATCGCAACCGGACCACCGACCCACCGCGGACCGGGCGGGATAGCGAGAAGGAGATCGGCCGAGAGAGAGAGAGCGAGAAGATGAGAGGGCGAGAGAGGGAGGAGGTGAGAAAATGAGAAACCGGGGGGAGCGCGAGATCGAGGAGGCGCGAGGAGGAAAGAACGCGAGACGCGTTCATTTAAGTGTTCGGTCGTATACGTCCCCGTATGGACCTCTCGGTAGTCGTCCCGACCCTGAACGGGCGGGATCGCCTCGCGGCCAGCCTCGATTCGCTGGCAGCGTACGCGCCGGACGCCGAGATCGTCGTCGTCAACGGCCCGTCCGCGGACGGCACCACCGGGATGGTACGCGAGCGCGACGACGTCGACGTGCTCGTCGAGATCTCCGCTCGGACGCTGAACGTCGCGCGGAACGCCGGGATCGAGGCCGCGTCGGGGGACGCGATCGCCTTTCTCGGCCAGGATTTCGTGATCGAGGAGTCCTGGCTGGGCGCCGTGGTCGAGGGGCTCGCGGACGCCGACGTCGTCACGGGGCCGACCCACCAGACGCTCCGCGTCGGGATGACGACAGACGAGCCGGAACGCCGGGAGATCGCGCACCGGCGCGTGACGTACTTCAGCGGCAACAACGTCGCGTTCCGGGCCGAGACGCTCGGCGCGATCGACGGCTTCGACGAGTACCTCGAAACGGGCGGGGCGCGCGACGCCGCACACCGGGTCGCCGGGATGGACGCGACCGTGAGGTGGCAGCCGAGAATGTGCGTCCGCCGCGAGTACGAGGCGGACGGAGGCGTCGAGGAGCACGATTGGGGGTGGAAGTACCGCGCGCTGACCTACCGCCTCGTGAAGAACTACGGCCTCCGGCCGACCGTCGTGCGGCGGACGCTCTCGCACGCGGCGAGCGACGCCGTCTCCACCGCGAAGGACGTCGTCGGCGGCAACGCTGCACCGACGACGTGGTTCGGCACCGGCCGCGACGTGGTCGCCGGAATCGCCACCGGGGCCTCCGACGGGCTGGTCGCACGAGCACGGGACAGAACCACCGCGCGGAACCCGCACGGCCTCTCGAAG
Source organism: Halegenticoccus soli (assembly GCF_002844195.1). Classification (GTDB taxonomy): domain Archaea; phylum Halobacteriota; class Halobacteria; order Halobacteriales; family Haloferacaceae; genus Halegenticoccus; species Halegenticoccus soli. The sequence goes on along the minus strand of NZ_PEND01000004.1, from coordinate 26,464 downwards.
CGGGCCGACCGGGCGGTGGCGCGGTACGATTGGCGGTGAGGGCGGCGAGATACGATCGGCGGTGAAGGGACCGAACAGACGGATCGTGTTCGCCCGGCGGACCGGTCTCGTCCGGCGGATCAGTCTCATCCGGCAGACGGACGACGGCTCCTGGTAGGTCGAACTACGGCTCCTCGCCCGGTCCGAGCCCCGGCACGACCCGCGAGGGGTTCTTCGAGAAGACGCGCCGCATCGCGTCCTCCGGCACGTTCAACGTCAGAATCTCCATGACCCCGACGTTCGGATGCGCGTCCGGGACGCCGCTGCCGAAGAGAATCCGGTCGGGGTGCTCCAGCAGGCCGCGTTCCAGAAGGGATCGGTAGCCGACGAAACTCGTGTCCAGGTGGAGCTGGTCGTGCTCGTCGAGCAGGTCGAGCGATTCGCTCATCAACTCCCGGTTCAGCGGGAACCCCCCGAAGCTCGTGAGAACCACCGGAAACGACCGCCCGAGGAGCGTCTCCGCCGCGGCGTCCGGCGCGAACCGCTCGCCGGCGCGCACGAGAACCGGCAGGCCGACCGCGTCGAGTTCGTCCAGCACCTCGTCGTCGGGCAACCCGTCCGCGGCCGGATCGAGGACGAACCCGTGGAAGCGGTCGTCGTAGGCGTATCGCTCGACGTCGTCCGGGGCGGCGTGGTGCGCTTGCCGGGAGGCGGCGAGGTTTCGAAGCCTGGCGGTCGGCCGTCGCGCCACGTCCCTCGCGCCGTTGAGCCGCGCGAAGGCGAGAAACGGCCGGTCGACGCTCAGCCGGGCGACCGCGTTGTTCGCCCTCAGGTACCCCTCCCCCGACTCACGCGGCCCCGGCGACACGACGGCCCGGACGACCCCCGCCTGGTGCATCTCGCGCTCCAGCCGCTCCGGGGAGATCTCCCGCCCGTGAGTCGCCACGTCGTTCGCATCGGGGTCGAGCCGCGCGCGCACGTCGACCACCCGGAAGCCGTGCTCCAGTTCCAGCATCGTACGCCCGACATGTATCGGACGTTATGTATACTTTGAGGTGGGTTCTGGGCCCTGAGGTGAATACTAGCCACCCGCTGTCAACGAGGGGCCCCTCCGTCGACGACGGCTCCCGCGACCGCGCCGGAGGCGAGCGAGTCACAGGCAGGCGTGGTTGCTTGCGTCCGGGGGTTTCATCGAAACGGATGGAAAAGTATATATAGAACCGCAATCCTTGGATCCGGTGAGGTTTACTCATCATGGCAACACAGATGCAGCAACCACTGTTCATCCTCGCGGAGGGTAGCCAGCGCACCCGCGGCCAGGCCGCGCAGGACTCAAACATCCGAGCCGGGAAAGCCGTCGCCAACGCGGTACGGACGACGCTCGGGCCGCGCGGGATGGACAAGATGCTCGTCGACTCGTCGGGCGACGTCGTCATCACGAACGACGGCGCGACCATCCTCAACGAGATGGACATCGAGCACCCGGCGGCCCAGATGATCGTGGAAGTCGCCGAGACGCAGGAGGACGAGGTCGGCGACGGGACCACGACGGCCGCCGTCCTGACGGGCGAGCTCCTCGCGCAGGCCGAGGACCTGCTCGACTCCGACCTCCACCCGACGGTCATCGTCGAGGGGTACCACGAGGCCGCCCGCCTGGCGCAGGAGGCCATCGACGCGCAGGTGCTCGACGTCGACCTCAACGACGACGGTTCGTCGAGTCCCGCGGACCTCGACGACGACACCCTCGAACAGGTCGCGGAGTCGAGCATGACCGGGAAGGGAACCGGCGACGTGACCGCCGACGTCCTGGCCAAGCAGGTCGTCACCGCCGTCCGGCAGGTCGCCGACGACGACGGGCGGATCGACCGCGACGACATCCACGTCCAGACGCAGACCGGCGCGAGTTCGAGCGCGACCGAACTCGTCGAGGGCGTCATCATCGACAAGGAGCCGGCGAACGACAACATGCCCGAGCGGGTCGAGGACGCGACGGTCGCCGTCCTCGACATGAAGCTCGAGGTCCGCAAGGGCGAGGTCGACACCGAGTACAACATCACGAGCGTCGACCAGCTCAACGCCGCCATCGAGGCGGAGGACAGCGAACTCCGCGGCTACGCCAAGACGCTCGCCGACGCCGGCGTCGACGTCGTCTTCTGCTCGAAGAAGATCGACGACCGCGTGGCCGGCTACCTCGCCGACGCGGGCATCCTCGCGTTCAAGAACGTGAAGAAGTCGGACGCCAAGGCCATCTCCCGCGCGACCGGCGCGAAGCGCCTCGGCTCGCTGTCGGACCTCGACGAGGCCGACTTCGGCCACGTCGAGAGCGTCCGTGTCGAGAAGTACGGCGACGACGAGCTCACCTTCGTCGAGGGGGGCTCCGCGGCGAAGGCCGTGACGCTGTTCCTCCGCGGCGGCACCGAACACGTCGTCGACGAGCTGGAGCGCGCGATGAACGACGCGGTCGACGTGGTCATCGCCGCGATCGACAAGGGCGGCGTCGTCCCCGGCGCGGGCGCGACCGAGATCGCCATCGCCGACCACGTCCGCAGCGCGGCCGCGGGCATCGAGGGCCGCAAGCAGCTGGCGGTCGAGGCGTTCGCCGACGCGGTCGACAGCCTCCCGCGCACCCTCGCGGAGAACACCGGCATGGACTCGATCGACGCGCTCGTCGACCTGCGCGCCCTGTACGAGAAGGAGGGTCGCGCGGGCATCATCTCGACCGGCCGCGCCGGCGAGATCGGCGACCCCGTCGAGCGGGGCATCATCGACCCCGCGGCCGTCAAGCGCGAGGCCGTCGAGTCCGCCACCGAGGCGGCCACGATGATCGTCCGCATCGACGACGTCATCGCCGCCGAGTAACCCTCGCGGAAGCGATTCCCGATTTTTGTTCGACCCGAGTGGAACGCCCGTAGCGACGCGACGGAAAGAAGTCACAGAAAGTGTGGCGCGAGACTGAGAGGTAGAGAGCGAGGAGTGGCGAGGGAGTTGTACGACTGTTCGGCTCTCTACACCGGTGACACCGACTCGGAGGTCGTCGAAGAACTGCCGGTCGTCGTCATCTGACGCTCGGCACTCACCGAACGGATCGGATCTTCGCCGAACGGTCGCTCAATCGAGTCGAGTCCTCGGCCCAGTTCGGTCGAGTTGAGTCGCCAGCCCGGCTCAGTCGAACTGCATCGTCACCGCGTCGCCCGGCGCGAGGCCGAACGCCTCGTCGCCCCGACCGCGGTTCACGTCGCACTCGACGTACCCGTGGCTGCCGACCGTGACCAGCCGTTCGCCGGCCCCGACGGCCGCGAAGGACTCCCCGACCGGGACGCGCTCGCCGTTCACGGTCACCGCGTCGCGTCCCCGGACGAGCGCGCCGGGGACGTTCGTGATCGCGTTGCCGAAGTCGTCGACGACGAGCACCTCGCCGTCGACCGCGAGCACCCGGCCCGTCTCGTCGTCCTCGCGGACCGCCGGCTCCGGGAGTGCGAGGTCGACGAATTCGGACGCCGGCGACACCGCGTCCAGCGCCTCCAGCGAGTCGACGCCGACCTCGTGGACCTCGGCGGCCGCGGGGGCGAACACGTCCCGCCCGTGGAACGTCGCCGAGTCCGGGTCCTCGTAGGCGTACTCGAACACTTCCACCTCGTCGTTACCCGCCTCGTCCTCGTCGCCGTCGTCCACGTCACCCTCGCCGTCGTTCCGGCCGTCGGACCCCGCTGATTCGGCCGCGATCCGTCGAGCGGCGGGGAGCAACAGGCCGTTGTCGGGGCCGACGAGCGCGTGGTCGCCCGCGCGAACCACCACCGCGGCCCGGTCCGTGCCGACGCCCGGGTCGACGACCGCGAGGTGGACCGCCGGGGGGAAGTACGGCAGCACCTCGCGGAGCCAGAACGCGGCCGCGCGCACGTCCTGCCGGGGGAAGTCGTGGGCGACGTCGACGAGCCGGGCGTCGGTCCGCCGGAGGATGACGCCCTTCATCGCCGCGGGGTACGGGGTGCCGAAGTCGGAAGCGATGGTGATCACGGCCGATCACTCGGGGTCGGTCCCGGTGTCGCCGTTGGCGTCGGAGTCGGCGATCCGCTGAATCCGCTCGACGCCGTTTATCTCGTCGACCACCCGGACGACCGGCTCCGGGACGAGGCCCTCCCAGTCGCCGCCTTCGATCATCCGCTCGCGCAGCTCCGTCCCTTCGAGCACCTCGCGGCGGAACATGGGCGACTGCCGAACCTCGACGCCGGCCTCCTCGAACAGCTGGATGACGAGCGGGTTGTTCGAGTAGGCGACGTCGAACGTCGGGCTCATGCTCTGGACGTGGCTCACCCACACGGAGTTGCGTTCGAGGTCCTCGATGGGGACGACGTACGTCGTGAGGTCGAACTCGGCGAGCGACTTCGTGAGCATCATGATACGTTCGCCCGCAGTGAACGGGTTGCGCGTCGTGTGCGAGTCACCCGCGCTCCCGATGCCCAGGACGAGTTCGTCGACCTCCGAGGCGATGGCCTCGACCATGTGGTGGTGGCCGTTGTGGTACGGCTGGAACCGGCCGATGTAGAACCCCCGCATACCACGTCTGTTTCGCACGCCCATTTATAAAAACGACGAGACGACTACGGCAACGAATTCCGGGAGTAGGAGTCCCGACACGTCAGTACGCGTGCTTGTGGCGTGCTCGTCCTGGGGGAGAAAGTATATCAGTTGCGCGACCCACCGTTTATGTAGCGACATAGTTCTATGAGCAACGACATGGACAACGACGACAGCCTCCCGGAGCAGGAGGCGAACACGCCCGACCGTTCGGAGCAGCCGGACGACGGCGAGGAGGCCGTGTCCGACGAACTCACGAACGGCGGCGAACAGGCTCCCGCATCGGGCGACCGGGGAGACGGGGCTCCCGCACCGGACGACCGGGGGGGAGACGACGAGCGGTCCGCCTCCGACGAGCCGACCCTCGACGACCTCGGCAGCGAGGTCGAAGTCGAGGCGGAAGTCGCGGACGAGATCGACGAGGACGACCTCCTCGGCGGACTGATGGTCGATTCGACCGCCGACATCGAAGTCCCGGACCGACTCGTCGACCAGGTGATCGGGCAGGAACACGCCCGCGACGTCGTCATGAAGGCCGCGAAGCAGCGGCGGCACGTGATGATGATCGGCTCCCCGGGGACGGGGAAGTCGATGCTCGCGAAGGCGATGGCGGAACTCCTCCCGAAGGAGGAGCTTCAGGACGTGCTCGTCTACCACAACCCGGACGACGGCAACCGCCCGAAGGTGCGGACCGTCCCCGCGGGCAAGGGCGAGCAGATCGTCGAGGCCCACAAGGAGGAGGCGCGCAAGCGCAACCAGATGCGCTCGTTCCTCATGTGGATCATCATCGCGGTGGTCCTGGGCTACTCGCTCATCATCGCCGGGCAGATCCTGCTCGGCATCCTCGCGGCGGGTATCATCTACCTCGCGTTCCGCTACGGCAGCCGCAGCAGCGACGCGATGATCCCGAACCTCATCGTCAACAACGCCGACACGACGACGGCGCCGTTCGAGGACGCGACGGGCGCCCACGCCGGCGCGCTGCTCGGCGACGTCCGCCACGACCCGTTCCAGTCCGGCGGGATGGAGACGCCGAGCCACGACCGCGTCGAGCCCGGCGCCATCCACAAGGCGAACAAGGGCGTGCTGTTCATCGACGAGATCAACACGCTCGACATCCGGAGCCAGCAGCACCTGATGACGGCGATCCAGGAGGGCGAGTTCTCCATCACGGGCCAGTCCGAGCGGTCCTCGGGCGCGATGGTCCAGACGGAGCCGGTCCCGACGGACTTCATCATGGTCGCGGCGGGGAACCTCGACGCGATGGAGAACATGCACCCCGCGCTCCGCAGCCGTATCAAGGGCTACGGGTACGAGGTGTACATGGACGACACCATCGAGGACACCCCCGAGATGCGCCGGAAGTACGCCCGGTTCGTGGCGCAGGAGGTCGCCAAGGACGGCCGCCTGCCCGACTTCTCCGAGGAGGCGATCGAGGAGGTCATCCTCGAAGCCCGCCGCCGCGCGGGGCGCAAGGGCCACCTGACGCTCGAACTCAGGAACCTGGGCGGGCTCGTCCGCGTCGCGGGCGACATGGCCCGCGCGGAGGGCGCCGACGTGGTCACCCGCGAGCATGTGCTGCAGGCGAAGGGTCGCTCGCGCAGCATCGAACAGCAGCTCGCGGACGACTTCATCCAGCGCCGCAAGGACTACGAGCTCTCCGTCAACGAGGGCTACGTGGTCGGCCGCGTCAACGGCCTCGCGGTCATGGGCGAGGACTCTGGGATCGTCCTGCCCGTCATGGCCGAGGTCACGCCCTCGCAGGGCCCCGGCGAGGTCATCGCCACCGGCCAGTTGAAGGAGATGGCCCAGGAGGCCGTCGACAACGTCTCCGCCATCATCAAGAAGTTCTCCGACGAGAACATCTCCGAGAAGGACATCCACATCCAGTTCGTCCAGGCGGGGCAGAGCGGCGTCGACGGCGACTCCGCCTCCATCACCGTGGCGACCGCGGTCATCAGCGCGCTGGAGGACGTCGGCATCGACCAGAGCATCGCCATGACCGGCTCGCTGTCGGTCCGCGGCGACGTGCTCCCGGTCGGCGGCGTCACCCACAAGATCGAGGCCGCCGCGAAGGCTGGCATGGACACGGTCATCATCCCGAAGGCGAACCTCCAGGACGTGATGATCGAAGACGAGTACAAGGAGATGATCGAGATCGTGCCGGTCAGCCACATCAGCGAGGTGCTCGACGTCGCCCTCGAAGGCGAACCCGAGAAGGACTCGCTGGTCGACCGGCTCAAGAGCATCACCGGCTCCGCGCTCTCGGACAAGAGCGTGAGCAAGGGACCGAGCAGCCCCAGCCCCCAGTAAGCGTCGATGGCCGACTGGACGACGTTCGCGGGCTTCGCGGGCGTCGTCCTCGGGTTGTTGCTCCTTCTGGCGCGCGCGTCGCAGGATCTCGTCCACGACGGCGACCGCTCCGACCGTCTCGATCGTCCCGATCGTTCTGACCGGTCCCGTCCTGACCATCGTCGTTCCGACCGTCCCGACCGTCCGGCCGGTGACCGTCCGGACCGTCCTGATCATCCCGACTATCACGACCGTCCCGACCACCGCCGAGCCGACGGCGACTCTCCGCGCGAAACGCAGCGGACGCCCGCACCGAGCGGCGGCGACTCCGACCGCTTCGACGGTGACAGCTTCGACTCCGACCGCTTCCGACCCGCCGAGGCGGGCCCCCGGAACGCCGCCTCGCCGGACCCGGCGGCTCCGACGCCGCCCGCGGCGCAGTTTTCCACCGGGGCGCTCCTGGCGAACGTCGCGCTCTCGCAGGGGCTGTTCGGCGCCCTGCTGCTCGCCGGGGCGTGGTACGCCGAGATCCCGGCCTGGGCGTTCGGCGCGTCCCCCGACGCGGTCGGTCCGACGTCCCTGGCGCTGGGGATCGGTCTTGGGATCGCCCTCTACGCGCTGAACGAGGTCGGCGCGTCTGTCGGAGATCGGTGGGGGCTGGGGCGGTCCGAGGAGCTCCGGGAGGCGCTCGCGCCCGACACGCTCGCCGGGTGGGCCGTGCTGCTCCTCGTCGTCCTCCCGATCATCGCCGGCTTCGAGGAGTTCCTGTTCCGCGGGGCGCTCGTCGGCGCGCTGAGCGCGGGGTTCGGCCTCTCGCCGTGGCTCCTCGCGGTGCTCTCGTCCGCCGCGTTCGCGCTCGGACACGGCGCGCAGGGGCCGGCGGGCGTCGTCGTCACCGGCCTGCTCGGCTTCGTCCTCGCGGCGGCGTTCGTCCTCACGGGGAGCCTGCTCGTCGTCGTCGTCGCGCACTACCTCGTGAACGCCCTGGAGTTCGTCGTCCACGAGGCGCTCGACGTCGAGTGGGCGTCGTAGCCGGGGTTCGACGACGGCGGGACTCCCGAAACGCCGAGGGCCCCTTCGACGGCCGCGCGGGCGTGGAACGAACACGAGCACGACAGTCCGTCGACGAGCCGAGTGCGGTGTGGGCACGGTGCGCGCACTACCGACCAACGGAGAATACCAGCGCGAACCTCTACCACCCATGGAACGGCGGACCATCCTCGTCGGGGCGCTGGCGGTCGTCCTCGTCGCCGCGGGCGGCGTCTTCGCGGCCGAACTGTTCGTCCCCGAGCGAGTGACCGCGGTGGACGAATCGCCCGTCGGAGACGACGCCGAAGCGCTGAAGACCGGAACGTTCGTCGGCAAGGCCGGCCACGACGTCTCGGGAACCGTGACGCTGTACCGCGACGGCGACGGCTACTTCCTCCTCTTCGAGGAGTACGAGCAGACCCAGGGACCGGACGTGTTCGTCTACCTCACCCCCTCGTCGGACCCCGACACGGGCGAGGAGGTCGCGGCCGGGACGCGGGTGCTCGTCGACGGCGGCGCGGACGGCGGCGAGAGCACGAAGGTCGGGACGTTCGTCCAGCGGCTGCCGGACGACGTCGACCCGAACGAGTACGACGGCGTGAGCATCTGGTGCGACCGGTTCGGCGTCCCGTTCGGGGCCGCGGCGCTCGAACGGGCGTGAGGGGGAAGACGAGGAGGAGATAGAGCGCGGGCGGTTCGCCGAACCCACCGCGTAAGGTGAAGGAGGTCGTGCGTTCCGGTATGTCCGCATCCCCGTCCGGCTTCGACCTCAGCGATCCGCTGACGCTGGCGCAGATTGCTCTCGTCGTCGGGTACGTCGCGCTCGTGCTGTACGCCGGCGCGACCGGCGATCCGCTCGCGCTCTTCGCCGTCGACGTCGCGTTCGCGGTCGTGATGGTGGTGTTCGGCGTCCTCGCGTTCACGTGGTGGGGCGACGACCCCGTCGGGATCCTCACCGCCGCGACGCTCGCCGGATCCGGCGTCGCCCAGGGGATCGAACTCGCGACCGGCGCGTCGGCCGCCGGCGCAGCCTCCGACCTGCTGCTCGCGGTGGGACTCGGGCTGTATCTCGTGCGTCGGTTTCGGCGGTGAACGCGGTCGGCCTCCGCGCGTTCTCACTCGACCGCCCGGAGCCGCTCCGCCACGTCCGGTGGCGTCGCGCCCGACGCGTCCCGCACCCGGTGATCCGGGACGAAGATCGGCGTCGGGTTCTCCGAAAGCGCCTCCCGAACCGTCGCCAGGTCCCCCTCGTCGTCGGCGTCCAGCCCGGCCGCGCGGGCGAGCAACTCGACGGAGACCGTCTCGCCGGGGGGCACGTTTCGGACGGCGTCGAGCACCCGGCGCTGTTCCGTCGGGACCGTCAGCGCGACGGCCACGTCCTCGAAGTCGTCCTCGGCACCCCCGACGTAGTCGAACACGCGGTCGAGCAGGGGGTGATCGGACTCCGCGTCCTCGGGGACCGACTCGGGGAACGAGACGCTGATGACGCGGCCGCTCGCGACGCCGATCTGGACCGCTCGACCGAGCGCGGCGGACTCGCGGGCGTAGATGCCGGTGTCGTCCATGTCGGTACCGTCGCGCAGTTCCCCCATGAAAGTTGAGCCTCGGACGCAAGCCTTATGTCCAAAACAGCACAGTAGTGTACAACGATGAACGCTAATGAGGGATCGATGGCGCCCGCGGTCCGCTCCATCCTCGACGCCGCGCGCGAGCGATCGGGCGGGGAGGAGCGCCTGTCGATCGCCGCGCGGTCGCTGCCGGACGCGATCGCCGCGGCGGAGGCGGACGGCCGGGTGCCGATCGTCGCGGAGGTCAAGCCGACGAGCCCCACGACCGAGGGGCGGCGCGAGGAGGACCCCGTCGAACTCGCCGAGGCGATGGTCGACGGCGGCGCCGCGGCGCTGTCGGTGCTGACGGAGCCGGAGCACTTCGGCGGATCGGTCGAGAACCTCCGGCGCGTGCGCGAGGCGGTGGACGTCCCCGTGCTCCGCAAGGACTTCGTCGTGCGCGAGGATCAGCTCGACCTCGTCGAGTCGGATCTCGTCCTGCTCATCGCGCGGTTCGTCGACGACCTCCCGTCCTTACTCCGCGCGGCGGAAGAGCGCGGCTTTCAGGCGCTCGTCGAGGTGCACGACGCCGACGAGCTGCGCGAGGCGCTCTCCGCCGGGGCGAGCATCGTCGGGGTCAACAACCGCGACCTCGCGAAGCTGGAGGTCGACCTCGGGACGTTCGAGGCGGTCGCCCCGGCGGTCCCCGAGGACGTGACCCTGATCGCCGAAAGCGGCGTGACGACGCCGGCCGACGCCCGGCGGATGCGGGCGGCGGGCGCCGACGCCCTGCTCGTCGGGACCGCCATCATGGACGGGGACGTGCGGGCGAACACCGAACGGTTCGTCCGGGCCGAGCGCGCCCGTCGAGGAGACGATCGATCGAAGACGCCGCGGGACGGAGGCGGGAACGCATGAGTACGAACGACGGAAAATTCGGAGACTACGGGGGACAGTACGTGCCGGAGGCGCTGATGCCGGCGATCGAGGAGCTGGCGGACGCCTACGAGCGGTACGCGGTGGAAAACGAGGACGGCTTTCTCGACGAGTTCAGGTGCCGGCTCCGCGACTTCGGCGGCCGCCCGACGCCGCTGCAGCGCGCCGAGCGCCTCTCGGAGCGCTACGGCCGCGAGGTGTACCTTAAGCGCGAGGACCTCGTCCACGGCGGGGCGCACAAGCTGAACAACGCGCTGGGGCAGGTGCTCCTTGCGAAGTACATGGGCAAAGAGCGGATCATCGCCGAGACGGGCGCCGGTCAGCACGGCACCGCGACGGCGATGGCCTGCGCGCACCTCGGCCTCGACTGCGAGGTGTACATGGGCACGCGCGACATCAACCGCCAGCGCCCCAACGTGTTCCGCATGCGCCTCAACGGCGCGGCGGTCAATCCCGTCTCCGTCGGCCGCGGAACGCTCAAGGAGGCGATCAGCGAGACGATGCGCGACTGGGCGACGAACGTCGAGGACACCCACTACGTCATCGGCTCCGTCGTCGGCCCGCACCCCTTCCCGAGTCTGGTCCGGGACTTCCAGGCGGTCATCTCCGAGGAGGCCCGCGAGCAGATCAGAACGCGGGCGGGCACCCTCCCCGACAGCGTCCTGGCCTGCGCGGGCGGCGGATCGAACACGATGGGCGCGTTCGCGCGCTTTCTGGACGACGAGGGCGTCGACCTCTACGCCGTCGAAGCCGGCGGCAGCAGCCTCGACGTGGACGAGGAGGCCGGGGTCGCGCCCAACTCCGCGTCGCTCACGACCGGCAGCGAGGGCGTCCTCCACGGCGCGCGGACGAAGCTCCTCCAGGACCGTCACGGGCAGATCATGGAGTCCCACAGCGTCTCGTCGGGCCTCGACTACGCGGGGGTCGGTCCCGAACTCGCCCACCTCGTCGACGCCGGCCGGGTGACGCCCGTGAACGTCGACGACGACGCTGCGATCTCGGCGTTCCACCGGCTCTCGCAGCTCGAAGGGATCATCCCCGCGCTGGAGACGGCGCACGCGTTCGGCTACCTCGAAGACGCCGGCGAGGACCTCGGCGAGACGGTGATCGTGAACGTCTCCGGGCGGGGGGACAAGGACCTCGAATCGGTGATCGAGGAGACGGCGAAGCGCGACGTCAAGAACGCCCCCGACCTGGACGTGTTCGCGGGCGGAACGGGGGGACTCCGATGAGCCGCGTCCCGGAGGCCTTCGCCGCCGGCCCCGCGTTCGTCCCGTACCTCGCGGTGGGGGATCCGGACTACGAGTCGTCGCTCGAATACGTCGAGGCGCTCGCCCGCGGCGGGGCGGACGTGATCGAACTCGGCCTCCCGTTCTCGGAGCCCGTCGCCGAGGGGCCGACGATCCAGAGCGCCGTCGTCCGGTCGCTGGAGGCCGGGATGACCCCCGAGCGGTTCTTCGGGTTCGTCGAGGAGCTGGACGTCGACGCGCCGCTGGTCTGCATGACCTACTACAACCTCATCTACCGCTTCGGCGACGAGCGGGGGCCGGAACCGTTCGTCCGCCGCGCCGCCGAGGTCGGCATCGACGGCTTCGTCGTCCCGGACCTCCCGGCCGAGGAGAGCGACCCGCTCCGGGCGGCGTGCGACGCCCACGACCGCGACCTGATCTTCATCGTCGCCCCGACGACGCGCGGCGAGCGCCTGGAGCGCATCATGGAGCGGGTGTCGGGCTACGTCTACGTGCAGGCGCGGCTCGGCACGACCGGCGCGCGGGCGGACGTGTCCGACCAGACCGACGCGAGCCTCGCGAGGCTCGCCGACTGGGACGTGCCGAAAGCGGTCGGCTTCGGCATCTCCACGGGCGAGCACGCCGAGCGCGTCGTCGCCGCGGGCGCCGACGGGGTTATCGTCGGGAGCGCCCTCGTGGACATTGTCGCCGACGGGCACGAGAACGACGCCGCCACGAGCGACGTCGCCGCGCGCTTAGAAGAGAAGGCCCGCGAGCTGAAGGCGGGCGCGCGACGCGGGGCGGAGCAACGTGTACCGCATCCGGAACGCACATAACCGCGTGTTGTCACAGTTTCACATACCATGATCACCGACGCAGGAATCAGTTCTCGACTCGATCGCATCTCCACAGAGGGGCGGTACCTCATCGTCCCGATGGACCACGGAATCACGCTCGGGGCCGTCACCGGCCTCAAGAACATCGAAGGAACCATCGACGCGGTGACGCGCGGCGGCGCGGACGCGGTGCTCACCCAGAAGGGGATCGCCCCGCGCGTTCACCCCCACAAGAACGGCAAGGGGTACGTCGTCCACCTGAACGCCTCGACCGTCATCGGCCCCGACTCGAACGACAAACGGGTCACGGGCACCGTCGAGGAGGCCGTCCGCGCCGGCGCCGACGCCGTCTCCTTTCACATCAACGTCGGCAGCACCCACGAACCCGGGCAGATCGAGGACCTCGCGCGCGTGACCGAGGACGCGGAGCGGCTCGGCATGCCCGTTCTCGCCATGACCTACGCCCGCGGTCCCGGCGTCGACGAACACGACGCCGAGAGCCTGGGCCACGCCGTCCGCCTGGGGGAGGAGCTCGGCGCGGACGTGATCAAGACCGCCTACAGCGGCGACGCCGAGAGCTTCCGGCACGTCGTCGAGTCGACGCGGCTGCCCGTGGTGATCGCGGGCGGCAGCCGCGGCACCGACCGCCGCACCGTCGAGATGGTCCGCGGCGCGATGGACGCGGGCGCGGCCGGCGTCTCGATGGGCCGCAGCATCTTCCAGCACGAGAACCCCGAGGCCATCGCGCGCGCGGTCTCCGCGGTCGTCCACGAGAACCGGAGCGCGGAGGAGGCGCTCGGTCGGGCGGGGCTGTCCGCCGAGGCGTAACCCCGAAACGCACCTCCGAGGCGCAGTCGGAGGTGCGACCCCAGCGCGTAACCCTGGTTCGATCCCCCGCGCGCAACCACCGACCTCCAGCGCGCGATCTCCGGCCGCCAGCGCGCGCCCCCGTCGCCATCCCCCTCCGGGTCGGCGTTTTTGACCCCGGAGCGAGATGTGAGGGCATGGCGTCTGTAACCTACGACTTCGCGGACGAGACGGTGATCGTGACGGGCGGAAGCTCCGGCATCGGCCGGGAGATCGCGAGGCGGTTCGGCGAGGCGGGCGCGACGGTCGTCGTCGCGGACGTCCGCGAGGCGCCGAAGGACCTCGACGAGGCCGAGGCGACCCACGAGGTGATCCGCGAGGCGGGCGGGGAGGCCGAGTACGTCGAGACGGACGTGTCCGACCCGGACCAGATCGAGGCCGTCGTCGAGGCGGCGCGCGAGTTCGGCGGCGTCGACGTGATGGTGAACAACGCCGCCGTCCAGATCCCGGGCCGGATGTTCGATATCACGAGAGCGCAGTTCGACCGCATCCACGCGGTGAACGTCCGCGGCGTCTACTTCGGCGTTCGGGCGGCGGCGAAGGACATGCTCGACCGCGGCGAGCCGGGGCGCGTCGTCAACACGGCGTCGATCAGCTCGAACCTCGCCCAGAAGGGGCAGGTGCAGTACGACTCGACCAAGGGGGCGGTTCGGATGATCACCCGCGGCGCGGCGCTCGAACTGTCCGAGCACGGCGTCAGGGTGAACGCCGTCGCGCCCGGACAGATCGCCACCGAGTTCGCGGAGGGGTGGACCGAGGAGGCGACCGAGAAGGGCGCGACGGGGGGGCTTCTGAAACCCATCCCGCTGGGGCGGGCGGGGACGCCGGAGGACGTGGCGGGCGCGGCGCTCTTTCTCGCCAGCGACGACGCCCGGTACGTCACGGGCGAACTGCTGCACGTCGACGGCGGCTGGCAGATCTGCTGACCGTCGCGTCCCCTCGCCCCGCCGCGCTCCACCGGATCTGTGTCATCCGCCACGTTCAAGCCGTGCCGCCGAGTGCCACCGATAATGACACGCAGCGTGTGGCTGAAAGCCGACGACGCGGTCGGAGACTGGGAGACGAGGAAAAAGCGGATCACGGCCGGGCTCGAAGCGGGCGTCGACTGGGTGCTCGTCGACGAGTCGGACGTGGCCCGCGTCCGGGAACTCGGGGACGTGAAGGTCGCCGCCTTCCTGACCGACCTCGAAGCCCACGTCATGGAGGCCGAAGACGAGGGGCTGATCGACAGGGTCGACGGGGGCGCGGAGGGCGAGGAGGCGGCCGAGGCGGACGCGACGGCCGACGCGTACGTCGTCGGCAAGGGCGGCGAGGGCGACGGGACGGTCACCCTCCCCCCGGACTTCGCCGGATCGGCCGACCTGACGACCCTCCGCCGGTACGACAACCGGGCGCAGGGGGCGTACGTCCGCATTATCGACAAGGAGTACGAGTCGTTCGCGGAGGAGGCCGCCGCCGACGCCGAGTACACGATCGTGATCGGGGAGGACTGGAAGATCATCCCCCTGGAGAACCTGATCGCCCGCATCGGCGAGGAGACGGAGCTCATCGCCGGCGTGACCGACGCCGAGGAGGCGCAGACGGCGTTCGAGACGCTCGAACTCGGCGCCGACGGCGTCCTGCTCGACGCGGACGACCCCGACGAGATCCGCCGGACCGTCGAGGTGCGCGACGCGACCGAGCGCGAGACGCTGGAACTCCGGTGGGCGGAGGTCACGGCCGTCGACCGGACGGGGATGGCGGACCGCGTCTGCGTCGACACCGGCTCGCTCATGGAGCACGACGAGGGGATGCTCGTCGGCAGCATGGGTCGCGGCCTGTTTTTCGTCCACGCGGAGACCGCCGAGTCGCCCTACGTCGCCTCCCGCCCGTTCCGCGTCAACGCGGGGGCCGTCCACGCGTACGTCCGGACGCCCGGCGGGGGGACGAAGTACCTCTCGGAGCTGAAAAGCGGCGACGAGGTGCAGATCGTCGACACGGAGGGGCGGACCCGCGAGGCGATCGTCGGCCGGGTGAAGATCGAAAAGCGCCCCATGTTCCGGATCCAGGCGCGCGTCGAGACCGACGACGACGAGGATCGGGTCGAGACGCTGCTCCAGAACGCGGAGACGATCAAAGTCGCCACCAGCGAGGGCCGGAAGGCGGTGACTGACCTCGAAGCGGGCGACGAAGTGCTCGTCTACTACGAGGACACCGCGCGGCACTTCGGCGAGGCGGTCGAAGAGAGCATCATCGAGAAGTGAGCTGACCGCCCCTCGGTCCCCGTCCGAGGGAGTGTCGCCGTTACTTGATCGGGCGCGACGAAGTCGGCGCGCCCGGTTCCTCTCTCGTCACTCAACATCCCTCTCTCGTCACTGAACCCGACCCCCCCCCCTCTACCGCCACGTAACCCGGCCGCGCCCGCTTCGCACCTCGTCGGCTACTTCGTCGCGTCGGCGTCCGTTCCGTCCGTTCCGTCCGTCGGCTCGACCGCGCGGTCGAGGCGCTCGGTGCACCAGTGACAGAAATCGAGGTCGGCGTCGACCTCCCGGCCGCAGTGCGGACAGGCGTGGCCGTCGTCGTCGCCGCGTCCTCCCCTGTTCCCGCGGCGACCGACGTAGTACGCGTCGAAGATGCTCAAAGACAGCAGGAGGAAGATCGGCCCGATCACGGTCATCGGCAGGTCGTCCGCCGTGATCGACATCGGGTCGGTGGCGAGCACCTCGGGATCGACGAACGCGACCATGAGCAGGATGCTCGCGCCCAGCACGAACAGGAACCAGGCGATCGCCCGCCGCCACTCCCGGAGGTAGACGTGACCGAACCCCGCGATGCCGGCGAGCGCGCCGAGGGTGCCCAGGAGCGCGGCGATCACGGCCCGCCGTCGTGTGTCTGCCATGTCTTACGCCGTGTTAGTCGCCACAGTGTTTAACATTCGGGATTGTCCGCCGCGACGGGCGATCCTCCGCGGGCGCGCCTCGGCGAGGCCGATCACGACAGCCGCTCGACGAGCGAGGCTAGCGTGTCGAGGTCATACTGCCCGGGCGCGGTCGCCTTCGCCGGATCGACCGGCGCGTAGCCGATCTTCGAGCCGTACACCGGCGCGACGGCCCGCGTGTGCCGGCCGGCCTCGCCCATCGCCATCGTCGCCACCCGCTCGCCGGCCGCCGTCGCGCCGTGCGTCGCGGACAGGAGCGCGAGCGCGTCGGCCCGTCCGGCGGCCGTGACCGCGAGCTTACCCACGTCGCCCTCCGCGGCCGCCGCGGAGAGAAGGTCCCGCAGGTCCGCCTCGGGGGGCGTCGACTCGAAGTCGTGGACGGAGACGACGACCGCGGCGCCGCGGTCGCGGGCGTGCGCGCGGAGGTCGGCCGCGCGGCCGGAGTCGACGGAGGGCGCTTCGGACCGCGGGACGGCGTCGGCGCGGAAGCAGGCGAGTTCCACGTCGATCGCCGCGACCGCGTCGAACTCCGCGGCTCGAAAGAGCGCGGCGAGCCGCCCGTCGGGCGACGCCTCGCCGCCCTCCCAGCGGGCGCGGTTCGTCGCGATGATCGGCAGGTCGCCGTCGTAGTCGGCGAGCGAGCCGAGGGGGTCGGCCGCGAGGTCCATCCGGAACTCGATCGCGTCGGCGCGCTCGCGCGCGGCGGGCTCCTCGCCGAGGTCCGCCGCACTGGCGGCGAGCACGAACGAGTCGAAGTCCAGATCCATACGTCGACCCCCGCGCCGGGGACGCAAAGGGTTGTCCCCCGTGGCAGCGTTAGCCGCCGGATCCGGCCGGCGAGTCGCCGTCGATTGGCGACGTACCGTCGACCGCCGAGCCGTCGTCGACCGGCGAACCGTGGTCGGCCGCCGAGTCCCCGTCGACGGGGACGTACTCGACGACGTACCGCGAGCCGCGATCGTCCGTCGGCGTCGCCCTCTCGCTCACCGACTCGACGGCGTACAGCCGGATCCGCCGCTCCTGCTTCGTGACGACCGGAAAGTCGTAGTGGACCGCTTCGTACGAAGGCCGCTCCTCGCACCCGGCGACGAACGTCCGGTGCCGGTCCAGCCGCGCCGCGATCCGCTCCCGCGAGCGCCGGGGGAGGTCGGAGAGTCGCTCGTCGAACGCCGCGATCAGGTCGGCGTCCAGTTCGTGCCCCAGCGAGTTGCGCCCCGCGAGCATCGCGGCGAGCGCCGTCGTTCCGGTGCCGGCGAACGGGTCGAGCACCGTGTCGCCGTACAGCGAGTACATCCGGATCAGCCGCAGGGGGAGTTCGAGCGGGAACGCGCCCGACCGCTCTCGGTCCGTCGAGTCGGACAGCGACTGTCCCTCGCCCTGCAGCTCCCAGAGGTCGGAGAACCACTCGTTGCGCTCCTCCCAGAAGAACGCGCTCTCGTACCGGGCGCGGTCGCCGGCCGGGAACGCGCGGGTTCCGCCCTTCCGGAAGATCAGGACGTACTCGTGTTCGAGGGTGACGTAGGCGCTGGGCGGGAGCATCCCCGAACCCATGAACTTCGTGAGCCGGTTGGTCGGCTTCCGCCAGAGCACGTCCGGAAGCGGCCGCAGGCCGCGCTCCGTGAGGGCGTCGACGATCCGGGCGTGGTTGGGGAACTGCCGGAAGCCGCCGCCGACGGAGCGCGTGGCGTCGCCGACGTTCACGCAGACGATGCCGCCCGGGACGAGCGCGCGGACCACCTCGTCCCACACTGCGTCGAGCTGGGCGTGCATCCGCTCGAAGGCCGCCTCGGCGTCGCCGCGTTCGAGCGCCGCCCCGATCGAGGGGTCGCGCGACGCGAACAGGTCGTCCCACATCTCGATCATCGGATAGGGCGGCGACGTGACGACCAGCTCGACCGACTCGTCGGCGACGGCGCTCATCTCGGCCGCGTCGCCGACGCGGAGGGCGTGTTCCGTCTGCATCACCGGCCTCTGCGCACGCCTGCGACTAGTGTCTTTGGCTCGCGGGTCGCCCTCGGCTCGCCCACGGCTCGCGGTCGGCTCGTCGGTCGACCGAAGCGTTCTTTCGCGAACGGCGTGTGGTCCCCGCGTGGGACGAACGCCGATGGCGGTTCGAGTCGACTGGCGCGCGAGCCTCAGCACGGTCGGGACCATCCAGAAGTGGAGCGCCGGCCCGCTCCTTTTGCCCCTCCTCGTCGCGGTCGCCGACCGCGAGGACGTCGCCCCGTTCGCGGCCGCGATCGCCGTCGCCGTCGCGCTCGGCGGCCTGCTGGAGCGCCTCGACCCCGACCCCGACCTCGGCGGACGGGAGGCGTTCCTCATGGTGTCTCTCACCTGGCTGTCGCTCGCGCTCGTCGGCGCGGTGCCGTTCGTCCTCGCCGGCAACGGCGTGCTCGCGCACCCGGTGAACGCGCTGTTCGAGAGCATGAGCGGGGTGACGACCACCGGCGCGACCGTCGTCGTCGACTTCGGGGCGCACTCCCGGGCGATCATGCTGTGGCGGTCGCTGCTGCAGTGGCTCGGCGGGCTCTCGATCCTCGTCCTCGCGATCGCCGTCCTCAGCACGCTCTCGTACGGCGGCGCGCAGCTCATGGAGACGGAGACGCAGACGCGGGACCTCCACAAGCTCACCCCGCGGATCGCCGAAACCGCCGCCCTCCTCGGAAAGCTCTACCTCGGGCTGACGCTCCTCGCCGTCGGCGCCCTCTACGGGCTTCGGCTCGCCGGGCTCGCCCCCGAGATGACGCTGTACGACGCGGTCGCACACGCCTTCACCGCCGTCTCGACGAGCGGCTACTCGCCGCGGGCGGACAGCATCGCCGCGTTCTCGCCCGCGGTTCAGTGGGCGACGGTCCCGCTCATGGCGGTCGGTGCGGTCAACTTCGTCCTCCTGTACCAGGTCACGCGCGGGGAGTTCTCGCGCCTCCGGCGGAACGAGGAGTTACACTTCTATCTGGGGTACTGGTCTTCTTCACGCTCGTCGTCGCGGCCCTTCTCGTCGCGGATCCGGCGCAGGGAGACCTGACGGCGGAGGAGGTCCTCCGGCACTCGCTGTTTCAGGTGACGTCGATCGTGACCACCACGGGGTACGCGAGCGCGGACTTCGACGCGTGGTCGCCGGCGGCCAAGAACGTCCTCTTTCTGTGTATGTTCACCGGCGGGATGGCCGGCAGCACGACCTGCTCCATCAAGGCGCTCCGCTGGCTCGTCGTCCTCAAGGCGTTCCGCCGGACGCTCTTCACGACGGTTCACCCGCGCGCGGTTCGGCCGGTCAGGCTGAGCGGCGAGGTCGTCGACGAGGACGCCGTGAATCAGATCTACGGGTACACGCTGCTTAGCATCGTGATCTTCTTCCTCGCGACGGTGTTCATCGTCGCCGACGGCGCGCGGGCCGGGCTGTCGCTCACCGAGTTCGAGGCGATGAGCGCCGCGGCGGCGACGTTTCTCAACATCGGGCCGGCGTTCGGGATCGCCGGCCCGTTCGCCGGGTTCACGGACTTTCCGACGAGCACCAAGCTGGCGATGACGTTCCTCATGTGGATCGGCCGCATCGAGATCATCCCCGTGCTGGTGCTGCTCACGCGCACGTACTGGACCTCGTAAAACGGAACCGAGGACCCGAATCCCGAGCCGAGCCGGAGCGGGGACGAAGCGATCCCCGAAAGTCGCGTCGCTCTCTGCCCGCTCAGGCCACGCCGAGGCTCTCTTCCGCTTCGAGCAGTTCGTGGTACCGGTTGCGGATGGTAACCTCGCTGATGTCGGCGACCTCGCTCACCGCGGCCTGCGTGGTCTTCTCGTTCGTCAGGAGGGCGGCCGCGTACACGGCGGCGGCCGCCAGCCCCACCGGGCTCTTCCCGCTGTGGACGCCCTTCTCCTTCGCGTTCTTCAGCAGCTGGCGGGCGCGGTGTTCGGCCTCGTCCGACAGGCCGAGCGAGGAGGCGAACCGCGGGACGTACTGCTCGGGGTCGGCGGGCTTGACTTCGAGCGAGAGCTCCCGGACGACGTACCGGTAGGTCCGGGCGACCTCGCTCTTCTCGACGCGGGAGACGTCGGTGATCTCGTCGAGGCTGCGCGGGACGCCCGCCATCCGGGCGGCGGCGTACACGCAGGCGGTGGCGACGCCCTCGATCGAGCGCCCCGGCAGGAGACCGTCGTTGAGCGCGCGGCGGTAGATCACCGAGGCGGTCTCGCGGACGTTGTCGGGGAGGCCGAGCGCGGAGGCCATGCGGTCGATCTCGCCGAGCGCCTGCTTGAGGTTGCGCTCCTTGGAGTCGCGCGTGCGGAACCGCTCGTTCCACTTGCGCAGCCGCTGCATCTTCTGGCGCTGCCGCGAGCCGAGGGAGTTGCCGTAGGCGTCCTTGTTCCGCCAGTCGATGTTGGTCGACAGGCCCTTGTCGTGCATCGTGTTCGTCGTGGGCGCGCCGACCCGGGACTTCTGGTCCTTCTCGGCGGCGTCGAACGCGCGCCACTCGGGACCGCGGTCGACCGAATCCTCCTCGACGACGAGGCCGCAGTCGGCGCAGATCGTCTCGCCGCGGCCCTCGTCGGCGATGACGTGTCCCCCGCATTCGGGACACTGAAGCGCCTCGCCGCGCGTGGACTCTCGTTCGTTCGTTCGCGTCTGTGTGTGCGTCTTTTCACTCATAGATGGGACGGCCGGTGCTGCCGGGGGCGAATGCCCTGAAAAAACCGGAAGCGTTCCTTGGGCGAAAGAGGGTCGAAAGGTATTTAAATCGTTTGGTGTCTTGCGCGCGTTCCGTCGAATCGAGCGCCGAAACGACGTTCTTTGGTTTTGAATAGCAAACGCTAAAAATACGAGCGATGGCGGAGCGTATTTGTCCTCGGAGCACCGTCACAACGGTGTGACCGACGGACTCCGGATCGTCTCGCTCGCTCCGAGCGCGACCGCGACCATCTCGGCGATGGGGGCGGCGGACGCGCTCGTCGGCGTGACGACCCACTGCGAGGCGGATCGACCGATCGTCGGCGGCTGGCTCAACCCCGACTACGACCGGGTGGCCGACCTCGATCCCGATCTCGTCTGCACCTGCGACGCGCTCCAGGCGGAGATTCGCGACGAACTCCGCGGGCGGGGCTATCGGGTCCACCACGCGGAGCCGGCGACGCTCGACGACGTGCTGTCGTCGTTCGCCGACCTGGGGCGGGCGATCGGCCGCCCCGACGCGGGCGAGCGCCTCGCGGCCGGCGCGCGCGAGCGGCTCGATCGGGTGGGAGAGCGGGTCGCCGGTCGGCCGCGACCGACCGTGTACTGCGAGGAGTGGTCCGACCCGCCCATGGCGGCGGGCAACTGGGTCCCCGACGCCGCGGTCGCCGCGGGCGGCTCCTACCCGTTCGTCGAGCCCGGCGCGCGCTCGCGCGAGGTGAGCGCCGCCGAGGTCGAGGCCGAAGCGCCTGACTACGTCGTCCTGCACGTCTGCGGCCGCGGCGATCGGGTGGATCCGTCGGTCGTCGCAGAGCGCGACTGGAACGTCGACGCCGAGATCCACGTCCTCGACAACGCGCTCCTCAACCAGCCGAGCCCGAACCTGATCCAGGGGATCGAGGCGCTCGCCGACGCCCTCCACGGGGGAATTCCGACAGAGCGATAGGCCGTCGGCCGGGACGACCGGGTATGCGAATCGGCGTCGGCAGCGGGAATCCGGTGAAGCGACGGGCCGTCGAGGCGGTCGTCGACGGCGACGCGACGGTCGAGTCCGTCCCGGTCGAATCGGGCGTGAGCGAACAGCCCGTCGGCCACGCCGAGACTGTCGCGGGCGCGGAGAACCGGGCGCGGCGGGTCCTCGACGCCGGCGGGTACGACTACGGCGTCGGCGTCGAAGGGGGCGTCGCGACGTTCGACGGGGCGGAGGGGCTGTACCTCGTGATGTGGGCCGCCGTCACCGACGGCGAGCGGACGGGGCGGGGGGCCGGCCCCGGCCTCGAACTCCCCCGATCGATCGCCGACCGGATCCGCGCCGGCGAGGAGCTCGGACCGGTAATGGACGACGTGCTCGGGACGGACGACGTGGCGAAAAAGCAGGGCGCGGCGGGCGCGCTCACCGCCGGCCGGATCGACCGGGAGGCGGCGCTCTCGGCGGCGGCCGCCGGGGCGTTCGGGCCGTTCGTGACCGACCTGTACGGCTGAGTTCGAACTCTGTCTCGGTCGACCTCTCCCTCGGTCGAACTCTACCCCGTCCCCGACCGCGTTCGACTCACTCCTCCACCACGACGCCGTCATCTTTCGCGTTCGGCGCGCCGACGACGAACACCTCGCCGGCCTCGACGGCCGTCAGCTGTCGCTCCGCCTCCGGCGGGACGACGACGATCTCGCCGGGGCCGATCTCGAACGTCTCGTCGTCGACCGCCATCTCGAACCGGCCGGAGAGGACGTGGTACAGCTCCTCCTGCTCGCGCTGGTAGTGTCGGTTGTTCGACTCGCCGGCCTCGAACGCCCAGACGCTCGGACGCATCCGCTCGGGGCGGAGCTCGTATCCGACCGCCTTCAGCGACGGTTCGACGCCGTCGATCTCTCGGCTCTCCAGGTCGTCGAGGTTTGCGCGGGAGTACACACCGCGTGATTCGCTGACGTCGATAAAAAGGTGATCGCCGCGTCAGTCCTGCGTCGGCTCCGCGGTCTCGCGCACGTCGCGGCTCTCCTCGACCGCCTCGGTGAGAGACACGTTCAGCGCGCCCATCGATCCGACGCCGCCGAGGACCGTCACGACGTTCTTCACCGCGTGATCGAGCACCGCCGCGCCGATCGCGACCGCGGGATCGATCGTGGTGAGCGCCACGACGAGCACCGTGAACGCGGCCTCGTACAGGCCGATCCCGCCCGGCGACAGGGGCAGAACCTTGGCCAGGTTGCCGACGCTGACGGCGAAGAAGCTCACCGCGAGCAGCGTCACGACCGGCAGCCGCACGCCGAGCGCGAGGAGGACGGCGACCGCGGTGAACACGTCGAGCGTCCAGATCAGGAGGCTGCTGACCCCGACGCGGGTGAACGCCTCGCGGGTCCCCGCCGCGCGCTGGAGGTCGCCGACGAACCGCTCGATGACGCCCGCGACGTAGTCTGCGTACGAGTCCGAGCTGATGCGCCGGATCGCCGGCCGGACGTAGCTCCGGTCGGAGCGGGCGCTGGCGACGATGGCGACGACGGCGCCGATGGCGGCGAACCCGACGCCGGCGGCGACGTAGGCGGCGATGCGCCCTGCGCGCCGCTCGACGTCGCCCACGGAACCGCTCCCGGTGATGCCCGCGATGAGGTCGGGGAGGCCGCCCGTCGCGGCGATGCCGACGAGGACGGCCCCCGCGAGCGCCACGAGCGACAGCAGGTCGAACACGCGCTCGGCGGCGAGCGACGCGAAGCCGGACGGGTAGGGGATGCCCCGGCGGGCCTTCACCACGTACGCCCGCACGGCGTCGCCGGCGCGGGCCGGGAAGACGAGGTTGCCGGTCTGACTGATGAAGATCGCCCCGGTGAGGAAGCCGACCTTCTCGCGGAAGCCCAGCTCCCCGAGAATGTCGCGGTAGCGGACGCCGCGGATGGGCCACGAGATCACGTAGACGGCCGCCGCGAGGAGGATCAGGGCCGGGTTGGCCCGCGCCATCTCGTCGAGGACGGCCCGCGGATCGAGGTAGACGCTCATGAGCGCCAGCGCCACGAGCGTCATGAGGAGTCCCGCGGCCGCGGTCACCTGCGGGGTGATTCGCGGCTGGACCGACAGCTGCCACCACGTCCGACCGATCTGGCTGCCCATCCCGAGCACGTCGCGCACGAGGTCGACCTTCGTGTCGCCCTTCGGCGTCCAATCGACGGGGAATTCCGCGACGCGCAGGCCCTCGCGCTGGGCGCGCACGAGCAGCTCCGTGTCCCAGAACCAGTGGTTGTCCTCGATGTCGTCCCGGAGGCGATCGAACGCGTCGCGGCTCACGGCCTTGAACCCGCACTGGTGGTCGCGGAGGTCGGAGCGCAGGAACACCCGGACGAGCCCGTTGTACGCCCGGCTGGGGACGCTGCGCTTCGGCGGTCGGTCAGCCTCGCGGCCGGGCATCCAGCGCGAACCCGTGGCCACGTCGTACTCGCCCGACCGGACGCGCTCGACGAGCTCCTCCAGGTGCTTCATGTCGGTCGCCAGGTCCGTGTCGAAGTAGACGAGCGTGTCGCCGCGGGCGGCGTCGAACGCGCGTTCGAGCGCGCCCCCGCGGCCCAGCCGCTCGTCGCTGTGGAAGTGCCGGACGCGGGGATCCCGCTCCGCGAGCCGATCCGCGATCTCGGGGGTCCGGTCGTCGCAGCCGTCCTCGGCGACGATGACCTCGTACGCTCCCTCCGGGAGGAAGTCGCCGAGCGCCGAGAGCGTCGTCCGGACCGTCCGCTCTATCGTTCGCTCCTCGTTGTAGGCAGGGAGGACGACGCTCACGTCGACCCGCGACGCGTCGGCGACGCCCTCCGCAGCCGGGCTGCTCATAACGCATCGGTCCGGGAGGCAGACGTAAGAAGATTCTGACCGAGAGCTGGCACGTTAGCCCCCGAGGAACGCGCTTCGGGCGGTTGCGGCGAGATAACACCCGGCGCTAGGCGCGCGTACTGGCGGACCGATCGGCTGTTAGGCGACCGTACCCAACGCGGGCGTCGGGGGGACGGGGGAACCACCCGATTCGCGAGAAATCGCAAGACTCCGGTGTGTTAACCGCTCGTACCAAATCCCATATTAGCCGAACCTACCACTACTGAGGTATGAGCGCGACCGCGACCGCATCCGCGGCGACCGACCTGACGGAGAAACAAGAGCGCATCCTGCGGTACCTCCGCGAGAACGCGGAGACGCGGACGTACTTCAAATCCAGACTCATCGCCGAGGACCTCGGGCTGACCGCCAAGGAGGTCGGCGCGAACATGCGCGCCATCCTCAACGGCGACTTCGAAATCACCGTCGAGAAGTGGGGATACTCCTCCGGGACGACCTGGAAGGTCAGCGTGTGAACCAGCGCCCGAGCGGCGGTCCGCCGACGAGGCGGCGGATCGCTGTTCGGGACGCCGCCGATCGAACCCCCCGACTGACGCTCGACGGCCCTCCGCTCACGGATCGAACCGGATGAACCGATCCGCCTCCGCGGCGAACGAGACCGCGTCGGAGCCGAACGAGTCGGCGTACCGGATCAAGAGCGTGATGACCGACTCGGGAGAGACGACCGCGTAGCCGTCCTCCCTGCTGAGGAGCCCCGCGTCCTCCAGTTCCTTCGCGTAGGTGCTCACCGTCGCCCGCGACACGTCGAGCGCCGCGGCGAGGTCGCTCCCGGTCGCGTCCGGGTCGCGCAGGAGCAGGATGAGCATCCCCCGCGGGGTGTTCCGCCGGAGGTAGCCGAGCGCGACCTGTTCGAACTCGGAAAAGCGGTTCGACGGGAAGAAGCGCCGGTAGTCGCCGTCGCGCCGCGACTCGATCGCGCCGTCCGAGAGCAGCCGCCGGAGGTGGTGCTGCGTCTCGCCGGTGCCGAGTTTGAGGTCGTCGCGGAGCTTCGAGAAGTGCGCGCCCGGCGTCGTCGCGAGGTAGCCCAGAATGGCGTCGCGGACGTCGCTCCCCTCGCGCGAACCGTCGCCGTCGCCGAACCCCACGAACGGGGTCGCGGCGCCCAGCGCGGCGAACCGCCGGAGCGTCGCCCGCTTGTCCTCGTCGACTCCCTCGGGCATCTGCTTCGGGTTACGCGACCCGGGAAAGAAAAGGCTTCGCTATTCCAGCTCTTTTTCCGTCTCCTCGCCGTCGGCGTCCGCGCTCGATCCGCCCGGACGCCCGCCGGAGGCGGTCGAACGCGAACCGTCGCCGGGGGCGGTCGTCTCGGCGGTCTCGGCCTCTTCGAGCACCTCCTCGGCGCTCTTTATGTCCACGCCCTCGCCGGCCTTGACCGCCTGCGCCTCCTGTTCGAGCTTCTCGACGTCCATCTCCGCCGCCTCGTCGATTTCGCCGAGGATCTCCTCGATGTTGTCGAGCCCGAGCATCTCGCGCGTCTCCTCGTCGAAGCCCCGGCTTTCGAGCCCTTCGATATCCTGCACGTCGCTTCCAGAGAGCTGCCTGCCGTAGCGGCCCACCAGCGAGGTGAGTTCCTGCGGCAGGACGAACGTGGTGGAGTCGCCCTCGCCGATGCTCTGGAGCGTCTCCATCCCCTTTTCGATGATCGCGCGCTCGCCCATCGATTCGGCGGATTTCGCGCGCAGCACGGTCGAGATGGCGTCGCCCTGCGCTTCGAGGATCTGGCTCTGTT